>NZ_JBDGIY010000001.1:726768-2501204 GCF_057657195.1 Devosia sp. Soil_C_22 | reverse complement strand
CTCGGCTTCGGCCTGTGCGGCGGCCTCGGCTTCGGCCTGTGCGGCGGCCTCGGCTTCGGCCTGTGCGGCGGCCTCGGCTTCGGCCTGTGCGGCGGCCTCGGCATCAGCCTTTGCGGCAGCCTCGGCCTCAGCCTTTGCGGCAGCCTCGGCTTCAGCCTGCGCGGCAGCCTCGGCCTCAGCCTTTGCAGCAGCCTCGGCCTCAGCCTGTGCGGCGGCTTCGGCATCTGCGTCGGCCTGCGGATCGGCGGCGGCCGGCTGGCCACCGCCAGTCAGGGCAGCGATACATTCATCCACGCTGCCATAGCCGGCGACGATACAGGCCTCGGTAAAGGCCTGTTGCGCGTTGGCGATCGCATCGGCGTCGCCTGATGCCTGGGCATCGAGGAATGCCTGATACTCGGCCTGCTGCGCAAAGGCGGTGCCCGGCAGCATGGCGAGAGCGGCAAGACTGGTGCCGGTCAGAAGCCAGTTGCGTAAGCGCATGGTTTTATCCTTGTTTTTGGAGTCAGTT
This sequence comes from Devosia sp. Soil_C_22, assembly GCF_057657195.1. Lineage (NCBI taxonomy): Bacteria > Pseudomonadati > Pseudomonadota > Alphaproteobacteria > Hyphomicrobiales > Devosiaceae > Devosia > Devosia sp. Soil_C_22. The sequence continues at coordinate 2,500,693 of NZ_JBDGIY010000001.1, read as the reverse complement.
GCTCGAGAAGTGACGCTATGCTGCTGAACCGAACCTGAACGTCGGCTGACTTCTCTGGATCGAATTCCCCCGCTGGACCCCACGAACGCATGCGGCGAAGCACAGGTTCCAGCAAGCGGCGACAGGATCGGGCAATCGTGGCACCAGTGCGACACTGGCCCGGCTTTCCGGGACCAACCGGATAGGAGCACCCAGGCTTTGCGCCAGTTCCAGCAGCAGATCGAGGTGACGACGCGCGGGGCAGGGCTCTACGAGTTCACGCTGGCGGCGGAGCGCTTCGTGGGTGAGGCGGGAATCGAATCGGGGCTGCTGACGCTCTACTGCCGGCACACCTCGTGCTCGCTGCTGATCCAGGAGAATGCCGACCCGGACGTGCAGCGCGACCTCGACGCGTTCTTCCGCCGGCTCGTGCCCGAGGGCGCGAGCTGGATGGTGCATACGGCCGAAGGTCCGGACGATATGCCGGCCCATATCAAGGCAGCGCTGACACAGACCTCGATCGGGGTGCCGATCGTGAATGGAGCGCCGGCGTTCGGGACGTGGCAGGGGATCTACCTGTTCGAGCACCGGACGCGGCCGCATCGGCGGCAGGTGCTGATGCACCTGATCGGGGAGTAGAGCATTTTATAACTTAGCTATTGAGCTAAGTGATGTCATGGGATATGAAGCCTTCAAGCTAACTATTGGAAGGCTCGATCATGAAGCTCGTTTCCCAGCAGTTCATCTCCCTGGACGGCGTCTATCAGGGGCCCGGCAGTCCCGACGAGGATCGCAGCGGTGGCTTCGACCGTGGCGGCTGGCTTGTTCCGTTCGTCGATCCCAGCTTCGAGCAGGCCGTGGAGGCATGGACTGCCAATGCCGATGCTTTCCTCTTCGGTCGCCGCACCTACCAGGATTTCGGAGCATTCTGGCCGACGGTCACCAATCCGGCGGACCACAATGCGGCGCGGCTCAACAGCCTGCCGAAATATGTCGCTACCCGCTCCGGCAACGTCGAGCCGTTCTGGACGCCGGGCACGGTGCTGACGGGTGACGTGGAAGCTGAGGTGGCGAAGCTCAAGCAGCAGCCCGGTCGCGAGATCCAGATACACGGCAGCGGCTCGCTCACCGCGTCCATGTTCCGGGCGGGGCTGCTCGACGAGGTCCGCCTCGTCGTTGCCCCGGTGGTGGTCGGTGCCGGCCGCAAGCTGTTCACCGATACCGACCTGCCGCAGGGGCTCGAGTTCGTCGCCGAGTCGCGCACCCCCAGGGGCCTGCAGCTGCTGACCCTGCGCTATACGGGCCCGCTGACGCCTGGTACCTATGACCGCCATACGGCGATCCCAGGCGGGGATTGAGCGAAAGGCGCAGCTCGCGCCGTACCGGTTCGCGGCAAGCGGGCTAGGAGCGGGCTGCGCTTCGTGCCATGAGCAGGCAAGGGAGCCTGCCATGGATCTTGTCCTTACCTACTGGCCGTTCGCGCTCGGCCTGCTTGCGACCGGGGTGATCTCGGGCGTTGCGGCGGGCCTGCTCGGCATTGGCGGCGGGGCCATCATCGTGCCGGCGCTGGCGACGGCGCTCTCCATCATGGGCTTTGACAGCGACGTGGTGCAGCACGTGGCGGTGGGCACCTCGCTCGCCATCATCATCCCCACCGGCATCGCGAGCGCGCGGGCGCATGACCGGCGCGGCGCGGTGGACCGCGAGGTGCTGAAGCTGTGGGCGCCGTTCATCGTCGCGGCGACGCTGATCGGCGGTTTGATGGCCGGCCTGTTCACCGGCGACGTGCTGCGCATCGTGTTCGGGGTGATGGCGCTGTTCATTGCGGCCAACATCCTGCTGCCGTTCCAGGAGCGGCTGATGGGGCACCTGGGCGGCTCGAAGCTGACGCACCGGATCGCGGCGGCGGTGGTCGGCTATATCTCGGCGCTGATGGGCGTGGGCGGTGGCTCGCTGAGCGTGCCGACGCTGCATGCGTTCGGTGCGACAATGCACCGGGCGGTGGGGACGGGTGCCGCCATCGGGGTGTTCATCGCGATTTCGGGGACGCTCGGCTTCATCATTTCGGGCTGGAGCGCCGAGGGGCGGCCGCCGCTGAGCCTCGGCTACATCAACCTGCCGGCGCTGGTGCTGATCGGGGTCGCGGCGGCGCTGTGCGCGCCGTTAGGCGCAGCGATCGCGCACAGGCTGCAGCAGCGGACGCTGAAACTGGCGTTCGCAGCGTTTCTCGCCTTCGTGGGGCTGAACATGCTGTGGAAGGTGGTCGCGGGATAGGGGCAGCACGGTGTTTGCGGCCGCCCCCTCCACCAGCTTTGCTGGTCCTCCTCCCCCGCGACGCAGGGGAGGATCAAGAGGCTTCGCCGCTTAGTCGTCGAGGTCCCAGGTGACCTGGACGTTGATCTGGAAGCTGAGCTCGCCGCCTTCGACCGGGACGGCGCCGGCGGCGGAGTCGGCGACTGCCCTCATCATGTAGGGCTGCGGCGGCTGGTTGAAGTTCTGGGATTCGCTGATGTTGCGCAGCCCGCCAAGGTCCTCGCCGGCGGCGGTGGCGTAGAGCTCGGCCTTGCGGCGGGCGTCGGCGAAGGCGAGCTTGCGGGCTTCGTCGTAGAGCGCGCTCGGATCGGCAACGGCGAAGCTGACGCCGTTGATGGTGTTGGCGCCGACGGTCACCGCCTTGTCGAGTACGCCGCCGAGCTTGGCCATTTCACGCACGCGCACGTTGACGGTGTTGAACACCTGGTAGCCGGTGATCTTGGGCGGCAGCTGGTAGCCGTTGGCGTCGCGCGCGTCGGAATAGACGTAGTTCGGGTTGACCGAGAAGCCCGAGGTCTGGATGTCGCGCGCCTCGATGCCGGATTCCTTGAGGGTGGCGATCAGCTCGGCCATCGCCTTGGTGTTGGCGTCGAGCGCTTCGCGGGCGGTGGCGCCCTGGGTGGTGACGCCCGAAGTGATGAAGGCCGTGTCGGGAGCTGCGCTGACTTCGCCGACGCCGTTGATCGAGATGGTGCCGCTATCCTGGGCAAGGGCCGGGGCAGCGCTCAGGGCGGTGGCGAGGAGGAGGGGAATGAGGGCGGCAGTAAACGGACGCATGCGTCTCTCCTAATGTGGCCTAAGGCGGGCAATATGGCCCAGCCGAAAGCGGTGGTAGTGCGGCGCAGATGAATGGGGTTTGAACGCCGCTTCGAAGATGAGACGCCGGCAGCGTGGCAAAGCTTGGGTCGCGATCGAACGAAAGTTTGAGGAACGTGCCTCGCCGCTTGCTGGACAGGCTTTCGAGTGGCGGGTTAGGTAGCCGTCCAAAATTGGGAGAACTGTCTTGGCCAATCCGATCGTACCGAGCGAAGGCGTGCTGCTGGGGCGGGCGCGCGTGCCCGGGTTCGAGCATCCACGCGTCGTCACCGTGCGGGGTGAGGACGTGGTCGACATCACCTCAAAGGCCGCGCCGACCTCGCGTGACATCTCCGAGATGGAAGATCCCGCCGGCTACGTGCATGCGGCCGAAGGCAAGGTGATCGGCAGCGTGCACCAGCTGCTCGCCAACTCCTGGGCGGCGAAGACGCACGCCAGCGAGGCTTCGCTACTCTCGCCGATCGACCTGCAGGCGGTGAAGGCGGCAGGCGTGACGTTCGTGGTGTCGCTTCTCGAGCGGGTGATCGAGGAGCAGGCGCGTGGCGACAAGGCCAAAGCCGATGCACTGCGCAAGGATATCCTGACGCTGGTCGGCACCGACCTCAGCCAGCTCGAGCCGGGCTCGCCCGCCGCGATGGAGGTCAAGAAGACCCTGATCGCGCGCGGCGTGTGGAGCCAGTATCTCGAGGTGGGCATCGGGCCGGACGCAGAGATTTTCACCAAGTGCCAGCCAATGGCGTCGGTGGGGTATGGCGCCGATGTCGGCATCCTGCCGATCTCGGAGTGGAACAATCCCGAGCCGGAACTGGTGATGGTGGTGAACTCGCGCGGCGAAATCGTCGGCGCGACGCTGGGCAACGACGTGAACCTGCGCGACGTGGAAGGCCGCTCGGCGCTGCTGCTCGGCAAGGCCAAGGACAATAATGCGTCGGCCTCGCTGGGGCCGTTCATCCGGTTGTTCGACGGCAGCTTCACCATCGAGACGGTGAAATCGGCGGATATCGCGCTGTCGGTGACCGGCGAGGACGGGTTCGAGCTGACCGGGGTTTCAAACCTCAGCCAGATCTCGCGTTCGCCGGAATCGCTGGTTGCGGCCTCGATCGGGCGGCATCACCAGTATCCGGACGGATTTGTGCTCTATACCGGCACGATGTTCGCGCCGGTGAAGGATCGCGGCGGCGCCGGCAAGGGCTTTACCCACAAGGCCGGCGACGTGGTGTCGATCTCGACGCCATCGCTGGGGACGCTCAGCAATACGGTTCGGCTCTCGACCGAGGCGGCGCCATGGACCTATGGCGCGAGCCACCTGCTGCGGGATCTGGCGAAGGCCGGGCTGCTGTAGGCAAGCTCACGGAGTCATTCTCGCGAAAGCGGGAACGCTGTTGCGGCGCTTGCCGCATACGCGGCAAACGGAGATTCCCGCTTTCGCGGGAATGACCCGGCGGTTATGACGAAACTTGTGCCATGCGCACTGAACGAAGGAACGACCCGATGACCGAACTGCACAAGAACCTCATCAACGGCGAATGGGTCGGCGGCGACGGGGCGGAGAATATCAATCCGTCCAACACCAACGAGGTGGTCGGCGTCTATGCGCGCGCCTCGGCCGAGGACACCAAGAACGCCATCGCGGCGGCCAAGGCGGCGTTTCCGGCCTGGTCGCGCTCGGCGCCGCTGGAACGCTGGAGCGTCCTGAGCAAGACCGCGCATGAGATTTTCGCGCGCAAGGACGAGCTCGGCGCGCTGCTGAGCCGCGAAGAGGGCAAGACGCTGGCCGAGGGCATCGGCGAAGTCACCCGTGCTGGGCAGATCTTCGAATTCTTCGCCGGCGAGACGTTGCGCCTCAATGGCGAGAGCGTGCCGTCGGTGCGTCCGGGCGTCGGCGTCGAGATGACGCGCGAGCCGATGGGCGTGGTCGGCATCATCACGCCGTGGAACTTCCCGATCGCCATTCCGGCCTGGAAGATCGCGCCGGCACTGGCGTTCGGCAACACCGTGGTGATCAAGCCGGCCGACCTCGTGCCGGGCTGCACCTGGGCGATCGTCGAGATGCTCAACCGCAACGGCCTGCCCAAGGGCGTGCTGAATCTCGTCATGGGTCGTGGCTCGGTGGTGGGGCAGACCATGCTCGAGAGCCCGGATGTCGTCGCCATGACCTTCACCGGTTCGGTGAACACCGGGCGCAAGGTTGCCGAGGCTGGCATCAAGGTGATGCGCAAGATCCAGCTCGAAATGGGCGGCAAGAACCCGACCATCGTGCTCGATGACGCCGACCTGAAGGTGGCGGTGGAGACGACGGCGCAGAGCGCGTTCTACTCGACCGGCCAGCGCTGCACGGCGTCGTCGCGCCTGATCGTCACCGAAGGCATCCACGACAAGTTCGTTGCGGCGCTGACGGAGCGCATCCGCAACCTGCGCGTCGGCGATGCCATCGCCAAGGATACCGAGATCGGTCCGGTGGTCGATGCCGGCCAGCTCAAGCAGGACACCGACTATATCGAGATCGGCAAGAACGAGGGCGCCAAGCTCGTCGTCGGCGGCGACCTGGTGCAGCGCGACAACCCGGGCTTCTTCCTGCAGCCGGCGCTGTTCACCGAAGTGAACAACCAGATGCGCATCGCGCGCGAGGAGATCTTCGGGCCGGTGGCGGCAGTGATCCGCGTGAAGGATTACGAGGAAGCGCTGGCAGTTTCGAACGACACCGAGTTCGGCCTGTCGGCGGGTATCGTGACTACCTCGCTAAAGTATGCGACGCACTTCAAGCGCAATGCCGAGGCCGGCATGGTGATGGTGAACGTGCCGACCGCCGGCGTCGATTTCCACGTGCCGTTTGGCGGGCGCAAGGGCTCGAGCTATGGCCCCAAGGAGCAGGGCGCCTATGCCAAGGAGTTCTTCACCCAGGTGAAGACGGCGTATACGGCGGCTGGCTGAGTTCGGTCGCGCGTCAGAGCGCATTCGAAGCAATCATGCACGGAGTCATCCCCGCGAAAGCGGGGATCTTCGTTTTGCGGCACGTTCCGCCAAACCGAGATTCCTGCTTTCGCGAGAATGACCCTATGGTGGTAGGAATGAGCCGGTGATGGTGGTGGCCACCTCCGGGTGCTACTCGGGCTTCAGGCCGTAGGTGACGACGACGTTGCCCTGGGGGGTGACGGTCGAGCGCAGGAGCTTTAGCCGGCTGACCGGATCGGTGGGCTCGAACATATGCTTGCCCTTGCCGGCAACGACCGGGTGGGTGATGAGCGTCAGTTCCTCGAGCAGACCGGCAAAGAAGAGCTGGCGCGCGACGTCGATGCCGCCCATCACCGCGATCTCGCCGCCGTCCTGCGCTTTCAGCCGGCGGACGTAGTCGAGCAGGTCGCCCTCGATCAGGGTCGAGTTCTGCCAGGTGAGGTCGGACGGCTTGAGGGTGCGCGAGGCGACGTGCTTGGGCACGCCGTTGATGAAATCGGCGAAGTCTCCATCAGCACTGGCGGTCGGCCAGTAGCCGGCCCAATCCTGATAGCCGACGCGGCCGAGGATGACCGTATCGACCTTGCCCATGACTTCGGTCAGGAGCTGGCCGAGTTCGTTGTCGAAGGCATCGAACTGCCACTGGTCGGGCGCCTCGACGACGCCGTCGACGGAGTGGAAGAGGCCTGCAGTGATCTTGCGCATGTCGTTTTCCTTGTTGCCGGCCGCCAGTCACAGGGGCCGTTCATCGACACGACGAGCGGCATTCCCACGGATCGACAATGCGTCGCGAAAAATTACGCGGACTGCCGAATGGGCTCGGCGGCGCTGGCCGTGGTGCGGTGGGCCGGCAGCAGCCGGGCGGCGTTGATCGCGGCCTCCCTGGTGCCGAAGGGGCCGGCGACCAGGCCGTGGCTGTCATAGACGCCGAAGCCGCCATCCTCGCGGTAGTGGATTTCCCAGCCATGCACCGAAGCAATCTGGACGCTCATCGAATAGTCTCCCACAAAACGTCCCCGGTCGCGCCGTTGGGCGCGCCGGGGAATAGTCAGCGTGTGCGAAGCTGAAAACGCGTTGGGGTTCAGCGAGTTCCGCAGCGATGGCAATAAACCCGGTGCCGTCGTGAATGCGGCCTCAGGCGCTTTCGCGGCTGAGGATTTCGAAGCCGAGGCGGACGGCCCGCGTGGCCAGCGGCCGGCCGGCCAGCCGCTCGAGCATCATGCGGCCAGCCTCGACGCCGGTCTCGCGATTGGGGAAGCGGACCGTGGTCAGCGAAGGCTTGATCCACTGTGCCATCGGGGTGTCGCCGAAGCCGGCGATGGCCACGCGGCCGGGCACGTCGATGCCGAGATCGATGGCATACTGGATGGCGCTGACGGCGACGAGGTGGCCGGCGAACAGCACGGCGTCGATCTGCGGCGCCTCACGCAGGATGGCGCCGATGACCTCGCCGCCCGTCGGGGTGCCGGGGTTGCTGGTGACCTCGTAGTGGAGCGGCGGGGCGATGCCGGCTTCCTCGCAGGTGTGGCGCAGGCCATCGAGACGGGCCATCATGCGGCTGTCGTCGAGGCCGGTGTGGCCCACGAAGGCGAAGTGCCTGCGGTCGCGGGCGATCATGTACTGGGCCAGCGAGGCGCCGGCATCGAAGTTGGAGGAGCCGACGCTGACGTCGATCGGGTTGGGCGTGTAGTCGAACATTTCGACCACCGGTGTGCCGGAGCGCGCCAGCATGTCGATGCATTCGGGCGCGTGGTCCTTGCCGGTGAGGATGATGCCGTCGACGCGGTGGCCGAGGAAGGTGCGGACGAGCGCCATCTCGTTGAGTTTCGAGAAATGCGAGTTGCCGAGCAGGATCTGGTAGCCCGCCGGTTCGAGCAGGTCGGCGACGCCCTGCATGATGACGCCGTGGATGGGGTTGGCGATGGTGGGCACGACGATGCCGACCACCATGGACTTGGCCGAGGCCAGGCTGGAGGCGAGGCGGTTGGGAATGTAGCCGAGCTCGGCGGCGACCTTTAGCACGTGCTCGAGGGTCTTCTTCGACACCCGTCCGGGGTTGCTGATGCAGCGCGAGACGGTGATCGTGGAGACGCCCGCCGCCGCAGCGACCTCCTGCAGGCGCACGGGCGAGAGTGCGACTTTTGGTGGGCTGGCGGCAGGGCCGCTTGACGCCTTCTCATCCATGGTGCTACGCAGCCCTCGATTGGACAGCGCTATCCATGCTGTCCAGAATGTTTCTCTAGTCGAGCGAGAAGTGCTTCGCAACAGTCATTGCAGCTGGGCGAGGCTTTGAGCGAGATGTATGGACAGCGCTGTCCATACCGATCAGAGAGGAGGATCTGAGATGGATTGGAGTCAGTTCCATGTCACCGCCTTCGTGCTGAAGGTCCGCGAGGGCCGCACCGAGGAGTATCGCCGGCGCCATGCCGAGATTTGGCCTGAGATGGCGGCTGCGCTGAAAGCCACCGGCATCGTCCACTACGACATCTTTCTCGACGAGGCGGGGCGGCAGGTATTCGGCCACCAGATCCGCAGCCGGCCGGCTGACCCGCCCACGCCGGAGGACCCGGTGTTCCTCAAGTGGCGGGCCTACATGGCCGACGTCCTCGAGATGGAGAGCGAGCGGCCGGTGCGGGTGCCGATCGAGCATGTGTTTCATCTGACGGCGTGAGGCCGCGAGCTCACGCCAGAACGTACTGCGCCCACAGAGGGCGCGATCAAGGGAGGACTTGATGAGCAGACTATCGACGACCTTGCTGGGTGCTTCGCTCGCCGCGCTGCTGGCGACGACCGGGCTTTCCTGGGCGCAATCGGTGCCCGAGGTGCCGCGCAACCGCACTCTGATCAGCCAGGGCTGGGACTTCTACAACCAGGTGCCCTCGATCGACAATTTCAACCCGTATGCCGGCGTGCTGCTGCATCAGCGCAACAGCCTGCACTACACGGTCAACGAGGTGCTGTTCTACACCAACCACAACACCAACGAGACCACCGGCTGGCAGGCCGAAAGCTACAGCTACAACGACGACTTCACCGAAGTGACGATCAAGCTGCGTGACGGCGTGAAGTGGTCGGACGGCGAGGCGTTCACGGCCGATGACGTGGCCTTCACCTTCGACATGCTGAAGGGGGCGGCGCCGGAGCTGCTGTTCTCCTCGCAGATCGCCGAATGGGTGGACTCCGCGACGGTGACCGATCCGCTGACGGTCGTGGTCAAGCTGAAGAAGCCGGGGCCGCGCTGGGTGCAGGATTTCCTCGCCACCGGCCAGTCGACCCGCTTCGTGACCGTGCCCAAGCATATCTGGGGCGGCCAGGACCCCAAGACCTTCGCGAATTTCGACATCGCCAAGGGCTGGCCGGTCGGCACCGGGCCTTACAAGCTGGTGAAATCCGACGCGAACTCGCTGTTCTACGACCTGCGCGACAGCTGGTGGGCGCTCGACGCCGGCCTCGTCACCGCGATGCCGCAGGTGCAGCGCGTGGTCTACGTGCCGGCGACGGCGGAAGCCATGCCGCAGCTGTTCGCCACCAACCAGATCGACATGGGCCGCTCCATCCAGGCGGGCCAGTTCGAGGCGATCCGGGCACAGAACCCGGCGCTGGTGGCGTGGAACGAGCAGGGCCCGGTGTGGGGCGGGCCGGATGGCTGCACCTACGCGATCCGCTTCAACACGCAGGTTGCGCCCTTCGACAATCCGGCGCTGCGGCACGCGATCAACGCCGCGCTCGATCGCGACCAGGTGGTGAACCTCGCCTATGAAGGCTCGATGATGCGCGCCACGGTGCCGTTCTCGTCCTATCCGGGCATGCTCGCCTATGTCGACCAGCTCAAGGATGTGGCGGGCGTTGCCGATCTCGACGCGCACAGTCCCGAACTGGTGGCCCAGTACATGGCCGAAGCCGGCTTCACCAAGGGCGGCGACGGCAAGTGGGCCAACGCGGATGGCTCGCCGCTGCAGATCGAGCTGCAGGTGGCGCAGGGCGATCCGTCGGGTCCGGTGCTGAGCCAGCAGCTGCAGTCGGCCGGCTTCGATGCGCTGCTCAACGTGCAGCAGGGCACGGCGCTCAACGACTCGATGGCGGCCGGCAATTTCCAGATGACCATGGGCCCGCATTGCGGCAGCCTCTATGACCCCTGGCAGACGCTCGAGCATTTCCACTCGAAATACGTGGCGCCGGCCGGTGAAGCCTCAAAGAACCTGCGCGCCGTGACCCGCTACGGCAATCCGGAGCTCGACGGCATCCTCGACAAGCTCGAGCAGATGCAGCCTTCGCCGGAGAACGCCGAGTATGTCGAGCTGGTGAAGCAGGCGACGGCCATCTTCGCGCGCGACCTGCCGGAGATCTCGCTGGTCGAGGAGACGCAGACGCTGGTCTACAACACCACCTACTGGACGGGCTGGCCCTCGGCCACCAACCCCTACATGGCGTCGTTTATCCCGTGGGAAGGCTTTGCCCGCGTGGTGCAGAGCCTGCAGCCGACGCAGTAAGCCGACTGTTTCCGGGGGCGGCCGCGCCGCCTCCGGTCCATCCATTCTCTTTCAGGTCGCACGAAGCTCGATGGTCAAGATCAAGGAAATCCGCGCGTTCGCCATTCGCAACGAGATGGTCGGCGCACTCTATAACGAGGGCAACCAGCCCAAGACCAAGCCGCGGCGCGCGCCCTGGACCAAGGATGCCGAGGTGGCCGGGCCGATGTCGGGCTATTCGCGCTTCAAGCGCCTGCGCTCGAGCTGGCGCTTCGATGGCCCGGTGGGCGTGCTGATCACCGCCGACGACGGCACCACCGGGTTCGGCACGACGCGCTACGGGCAGCCGGTGATCAGCCTGATCAACGACCATTTCGCGCCGCTGTTGGTGGGCGAGAACGCCATGGCCACCGACCGCGTGTGGGACATGATGATGCGCATGTCGATGCCGTACGGCTCGACCGGCATCACCTCGTACGCGGTGAGCGCCGTCGACTTGGCCATGTGGGACCTCAAGGGCAAGATCCTGAAGACACCCGTCTACGAGCTGGCCGGCGGGCCGGCGCGGGAGAGCCAGTTCGTCTACGCCACCGGCAACGATACCGACTGGCACATGGAGCTGGGGTTCAAGGCGACCAAGCTCGCCTGTCCCTACGGCACGTTCGACGGGCTCGACGCCATCAAGAAGAATGCCGAATTCGTGGCCAAGAACCGCGAACTCATCGGCGACGATGTCGAGCTCATGCTCGATTGCTGGCTCGCCTTCGACGTCGAGTTCGCGGTGCGGCAGGCCGAGGCGCTGCGGCCCTACAAGCTCAAGTGGATCGAGGACTGCCTCAACCCCGACAACCTCGATGCGCACGAGCTGCTGCGCCAGCGGTTGCCCTGGCATACGCTGGCGACCGGCGAGCATTGGTATTCGCCGCTGCCCTTCGCGCATGCGGCAAAGCGCCAGGTCGCCGATATCTTCCAGCCCGATATCTGCTGGGTCGGCGGGTTCACGGCCTGCCAGCGCATCGCCCATATCGCCGAAAGCGCCGGCATCGAGGTGATGCTGCATGCGGGCATGAACAACCCCTACGGCCAGCATTTCAGCTTCAGCCAGCCGGGCGTGCGCTGGGGCGAGTATTTCGTCGGCTCCGGCCCGGGCGTGCCGCTCGAGGAGAGCCGGGTGTTCCCCGGCATGGCGGTGCCGGTGAACGGACAGCTCGTGCCGAACGGCGAGCCGGGCTTCGGGCTCGGGCTCAGCGCGGCGGCCATCGAGGCGATGGCCGTTTAGGAGACGACCCCGATGTATGCAGGTTACGTCGCGCGACGGCTGGGCATCATGCTGCTGGTCGTGTTTCTCGCGGTGTCGATCAACTTCGCGCTGCCGCGGATGATGCCGGGCGACCCGATCCAGGCGCAGCTCAGCCAGCTGCTCGCCTCCGGCGGCGGCTCGGGCGATATCAGCGCCATGGTGGAGGCTTACCAGCAGCGGTTCGGACTCGATCAACCGATCTGGAATCAGTACCTGGCGTACTGGCAGTCGCTGTTCAGCCTCGACCTCGGCTATTCGCTCACCAACTATCCCGAGCGGGTGGACGCTGCCATCGCCAACAGCCTGCCGTGGACGCTGGGATTGCTCGGGTTGGCGACGGCGGTGAGCTTCACGGTCGGCACGCTGCTCGGCGGCTTGATGGGCTGGCCGCGGACGCCGCGCTGGCTGCGCGGGTTCGGGTCGGGCGTCGTGCTGCTCTCGTCCGTGCCGTATTTCCTGATCGGCATGATCCTGCTCTATCTTTTCGCCATCGTGGTCCGGTGGTTTCCGGCGGGCGGCGGCATGCCATTCGGCATCAATGCGGGGTTCAACCTCGAGACCATGCGCGGCGTGATCTGGCACGGGACGTTGCCGGCGCTGTCGATCATCATCGCCGAGATCGGCGCCTGGGCCATCGGCATGCGCGGCATGCTGGTGAGCGTATTAGGCGAGGACTACATCACGCTCGCCGAGGCCAAGGGCAACAAGCCGGGCCGCATCCTCAACCGCTACGGCATGCGCAACGCACTGCTGCCGCAACTGACCAAGCTGGCGCTGACGCTCGGCCACATCGTTTCGGGCGCTATCCTGGTCGAGGTGATCTTCTCCTATCCAGGGCTCGGCTTCCGGCTGTACCAGGCGATCCAGTCCAAGGACTATTTCGTCATCCAGGGCATCGTGCTGCTGCTCTCGGTATCGATCGCCATCGCCATGTTCATCCTCGACCTCATCTATCCGCTGATCGATCCGCGGATCACGGCGAAAGGCCGCTGACCATGCGCCATTTCCTCTCCCTCGCCGGGCTAGAACTGTCGCGCAACCGCACGCTGCTGGCGGGGCTCGTGCTGCTCGGGCTGATCATCATCGTTGCCATCGTCGGACCGCTGCTGGTCGACGTGACGCAGGCGCAGGTCGGCGCCACCATTCCGCGCTCTCCGCCGAGCGCGGAGCACTGGTTCGGCACGGACGGGCAGGGCCGCGACATGCTCACGGTGCTGATCCTCGCCATGCCGCAGACGCTGAAGGTGGGGCTGCTGGCTGGGCTGATCAGCCTGTCGGTCGGGGTGGCGCTGGGACTGATCGCCGGCTTTACCGGCGGTATCGTCGACACGGTGATCCGGCTCGCCTCGGACGTGATGATGACCATTCCGGGCATTGCGATCCTCGTGCTGGTGGCATCGAACGTGCGCGAGATGACGGTGGAGCTGATGGCGGTGATCGTCGCGAGCCTCTCCTGGATGGTCGCGACCCGCACCATCCGCGCGCAGACACTGTCGCTGCGCGAGCGCGGCTATGTGGCGATCGCGCGGCTCAACGGCGCATCGGGGCTGAAGCTGATCTTCGTCGAGGTGCTGCCCAACCTCCTGCCGTTCATCGCGGCGAGCTTCGTCATCACCGTCTCGAACGCGATGCTGGCGACGGTCGGGCTCGAGGCGCTGGGGCTGGGGCCGCAGAACGACCTGACGCTCGGCATGACGATCTACTGGGCGCAGTTCTATGGCGCCATCATCCGCGGCATGTGGTGGTGGTGGGGTCCGCCGATCATCGCCATCACGCTGATCTTCATCGGGCTGATGCTGACATCGGCGGGCATGGATAGTTTTGCCAACAAGCGGCTGGGGTCGAACTGATGGCTGCTCCCGTGCTCGAGGTGAACAACCTCACCATCGAATATCGCACGCCCACCGGCCCGTTTCATGCCGTCAACGACGTAAGCTTCTCACTTGAGCCGGGCGAGCGCTTAGGGCTTGTCGGCGAGTCCGGTTCGGGCAAGTCGACAACGATCCTGGCGCTGATGCGCATGCTGCGCGGCGGGACAGTTACCGGTGGCTCGCTGCGGCTCAACGGGCGCGATCTGCTGGGCGTTTCGGACCGCGATTACCGGGCGTTGCGCTTTGCTGAGATGTCGCTGGTGCCGCAGGGGGCGATGAGTTCGCTCAACCCGGTGCTGCGCATCGGCGAGCAGATCGGCGACATTTTCGACGATCACGGCGTGCGCCATGGCCGGGCCGAGCGGGTGCGGATCATCGGCGAATTGCTGCAGCGCGTCGGGCTGCCTGCGAGCGTGCAGGATCGCTTCCCGCACGAACTGTCGGGCGGCATGAAGCAGCGCGTCTGCATCGCCATGTCGATTGCGTTGAAGCCAAGCCTGATCCTGGCCGACGAGCCGACCAGCGCGCTCGACGTGATGGTGCAGAAGCAGGTGCTGGGGACGCTCGGCAAGGTGCAGCGCGAGCTCGGCGCGGCGATCATACTGATCGGGCACGACATGGCGCTGATGGCGCATTTCGTCACCCGGATCGGCGTGATGTATCGCGGCAAGCTGGTCGAGACGGGACCGGTGCGCGAGGTGTTCGCCAACCCGCAGCATTCCTACACGCGCATGCTGATCGAATCGCTGCCGTCGTTCGAGCGGACCGGCGCCTTCCGCGGCGCGGGGGCGCGGGCCGAAGACTTTCTCAGTTCCGGAGGCGCGTCATGAGCAAGCGGCTCGAAATCGCCGACGTCGATGTCACCTTCTCCTCGGGCTTCGGCGGGCGGGACAAGAAGCATGCGCTCGCGAATCTGTCGCTGACGGTGGGTGGGCCGAGCCCGGCGATCACCGCGGTGGTGGGCGAGAGCGGCAGCGGCAAGACCACGCTGATCCGGCTGCTGCTCGGCTTCCAGGCGCCCACGCGTGGCAGCGTGCTCTATGACGGCAAGCCGATCGTGGGGATGAACACGGCCGAGCAGGCGACCTTCCGGCGCGAAGTGCAGGCGATCTTCCAGGACCCCTTCGACGTGTTCAATCCGTTCTACAAGATCGACCATCCGCTGCTGTCGCCGCTCTCGGCGTTCGGCATCACCCGGTCGCGGGACGAGTCCTATGCGAAGATCGAGAAGGCGCTGCGCAGCGTCGGGCTCGACCCGGCGGCGACGCTGGGACGCTATCCGCACCAGCTGTCGGGCGGGCAGCGGCAGCGGGTGATGATCGCGCGGGCGCTGCTGCTCGATCCGGCAATCATCCTCGCCGACGAGCCGGTGTCGATGGTGGACGCCTCGCTGCGCTCGACCATTCTCGAGATTCTCTACGGTCTTAACCGCGACATGGGCATCTCGCTGATCTATGTCACGCACGACCTGACCACGGCCTACCAGGTGGCCGACACGATCGTGGTGCTGCATGGCGGGCAGGTGATGGAGGTCGGGGCAGCCGAGGAAGTGATCCATCGGCCGCGGCATGCCTACACCAAGGCGCTGATCGAGGCGGTGCCGTCGCCAGACCCAGAGACGCCGTGGAATCTCGACGAGACGGGCGAGGCGCCGGCGCGCTTCGTCGAGCCGGGGCAGAAGCTGGTGCTGGAGCGGGTCGATCCGCTGCGCGCGGTCGCGGTGCCGGCCGGGACGGCGCGGGAGACAACCAGCGTCGCCGAGATTCAGGCGGCGGTGGCGGCAGCGCGCCAGGCGGCGATCGGCTCCGCCGCCTAGCTGAGGGCCCACGCGGCGCCGGTGACTGCGACTGCGACCTTGCCGCCGATATCCGGAAGCTCCTGCTGGGACGTTTCGAACGAAATGGCGTGACCGCCGACATGTGCGATGGCGATGGCGGCTCGGCCGCCGACGCGCTCCAGCGCGCGCAACGTCCATTCGCCGGTACTCGCGGGGACCAGTTGAAGCTGCTCGGGGCGGAGGAGGATGCTTGCCTGGCCGTCGGGTCGTCCTTGTTCGGGCCGTAGCGGGATCGTGCCGAGCAGGCTGTGCGTCTGGCCGGCGCGGATATCCGCGTCGAGGATGATGGTCGGGCCGAGGAAGGCGGCGACGGCTTCGCTCCGAGGCATCAGGTAGACGTCGCGGGGGTGGCCGGCCTGCGCGAGCTTACCGTCCTCGAGCACCACCAGCTGCTGGCTGAACTCCATGGCTTCGTCGCGGTCGTGGGTCACGAGCAGCGAGGCGATGCCAGCCTCTGTGAGGATGTCGGCGGTGGCGCGGCGGAGCTGATCGCGCAGGCCCGTGTCGAGAGCGGAGAAGGGCTCGTCGAGCAGCATCAGCCGGGGGCGGCGGGCGAGAGCGCGGGCGAGGGCGACGCGCTGCTGCTGGCCGCCCGAGAGCTGGTGCGGGGCGCGGCTGGCCGCGCTGCGGGGGAGTTCGACGAGTTCGAGGAGTTTCAGCGCCTGCGCTTCGCTGTCGGCGGCTTCGCGGATGCCGAAGCGAATGTTGTCGACGATGCTGAGATGCGGGAACAGCGCACCTTCCTGCATGACGAGGCCGATATTGCGCTTGTGCGGCGGCACACCGGCTTCGGGGTCGGCGATCCTTTGGCCATCGAGGCTGATCTCGCCGGTATCGGGAATCTCGAAGCCGGCGATGAGGCGGAGCAGGGTAGTCTTGCCCGAGCCGGAGGGGCCGACGACGGCGGTGCGTGAGCCGGCGGCGACGTCGAGACTCATGTCGGCAAGAGCGGCAACGGCGCCGTAGCGCTTGCCGAGGCCGCGGATGGAAAGCATGCTCATCGGGCCTTGGTCGCCTGCCGGTGAAGAATGACGCAGAGCGGGATGGATAGCACAACCATGGCGAGGGCGAAGGGGGCGGCGCCCATGTGGTCGAACTCGCCGGTTCGGGCCCAGAACTGGGTGGCCAGCGTCTCGGTGCCTATGGGCGACAGCATCAGTGTTGCGGTCAGTTCGGTGACGATGCCCATGGCGACGAGCGCCATGCCGGCCGCGATGCCGGGCATGGCGAGGCGCAGGGTGGTGCCGATGGCGGCGACCAATGGTGGGCGGCCGAGCGCGATGGCGGCCTGCTGCAGCTCGGCGGGGACCTGAGCGAGGCTGGCGCGCACCGAGACGATGGCGCGGGGCAGGAAGAGCAGGACGTAGGCGATCAGCATGGTGATCACGGTCTGGTAGAGCGGCAGCGCGACGCGGACGGTGATGGCGACGAGCGCCAGCGCCACGATCACGCCGGGCAGGGCGCCGACATAGAGGTGCACATTCTCGAGCGCGCGCTGCAGCGGGCCGGGGGCGCGGGCGGCCATCCAGGCGATGGGCAGCGAGACCAGCGTGACGAACAGGGCGCCGAGTACGGCGTAGAAGGCGGACTGGCCGAGGGCCGAGCCGAGTTCGCCGAGGTGCCAGGACTCGACGCCGCCGATCCACATCCAGCGGATCAACGTCACCATCGGCAGGCCGACGGCGAGGATGGTGGTAGCGATGGGGAGCAGCATCCACAGCCAGGCCGTGCGGCCGAGCTTTGCCACCGGCGCAGTGCGGGCGGCGCCGCTGCCGACGCGGGCATAACGGCGATCGCCGCGCAGCCAGGCTTCGAGCGCGAGAAGGGCGACGGCGCAGGCCACCAGCACGATGCCCATCAGATTGGCCGCCGGGCCGTCATAGACCGCCTGGAACTGGTTGACGATGGCGACCGTCAGCGTGTCGTAGCGGATGAGGACGTAGAGGCCGTATTCGGCCAACAGGTGGAGCCCGATCAGCAGGCCGCCACCGCACAGGGCCAGCCGGAGCTGCGGCAGCACCACGGTGAAGAACACCCTTGCTGGGGAATGGCCGAGGGTTGCGGCGATATCTTCAACCGCCGGATCAAGCCGGCGCAGCTGCGCCATCACCGGCAGATAGACCAGCGGGAAATAGGCGAGCACCGAGATGCCGACCGCCGGCCCGAGGCCGCGCAGCATGGGAAAGCTGCTGTCCCAGGCATAGGCCATGACGAAGGCCGGCACGGCGAGCGGAGCGACGGCGAGCCAGCGCCAGAGGGCGCGCAGCTGCAGGTCGGTGCGCTCGGTCAGCCAGGCCAAGGCGAGGGCGAGGCCGATGCAGAGCGGGACGGCCAGCAGCTGCAACACCAGCGTCGACAGGAAGACCTCGCCGACGCGCGGGCGAAAAATCATTGGCGCCGCGGTGTCCCAGCCGGCCTGGGCCAGCACCCAGACGACGAACCCGGCCGGGATCAGCGCGATGGCGGCAACCAGCGCCGCCGCCGCGATCACCGCCGGATGGGCGGCGGTGCGGCGGTGGCGGACCAGGCGCTCGGCGCGGGTCGCGACAGCTATGGCGGGCTCGGCGAGGCTCACGTCACATCACGCCGGCGGCCGTCATCAGCTGCACGACTTCCTGCGCGTTGAGCAGCGAGGGGTCGACCTTGGGATAACCAATGGTCGAGAGCGGCGGCAGGATCGGGTTGGCTTCGACGCCGCTGCCGACAGTGTACTCGAAGGCGTGGTCGCGCAGCACGGCCTGGCCCTCGGCGCTGGTGACGAAGGCGAGGAATTGCTGCGCCACTTCGGGATTGTCGGACGACTTGAGCACGCCGCCGCCCGAGATCGAGACGAAGCCGCCCGGATCGTTGGCGCCGAAATAGAGGTCCTTGAGCTTGTTCGAGCTCTCGCCGGTCGCGGCTTTGTCGCCGAAATAGTAGTAATTGTAGATCAGGGCGCCCGCGACTTCGCCCATGTTGGCGCCGCGCATGGCTTCGAAATTGCCGCGATAGACAATGGCGTTCTTCCTGAGGCCGGCGAGCCAGTTGGCGGTCTCGTCGGTGCCCGAAAGCTGCAGCAGGGCCGAGACGATGGCCTGGAAGTCGGCGCCGGCGGGGGCGGCGCCCCAGCGGCCCTCCCATTCGGGCTTGGCGAGGTCGAGCATCGACCTGGGGAGGTCGGCCTCCTTCAGCATCTCAGTATTGTAGACGAAGAGCGTGGTGCGCGCGGCGATGCCGGTCCACATGCCGCTGGTGGGCCGGAATTCTTCGGGCACCTGCGCCAGCGTGTCGGGCGCGACGGGCGAGAACAGGCCGGCCTGCTCGACCATCACCATGGCCGGGGAATTTTCAGTGAGGAAGATGTCGGCCGGGGAGTTGAGGCCTTCCTGCACGATCTGGTTGGCCATCAGGATGTCGGTGCCCTTGCGGATGGCCACCGGGATGCCGGTCTTGGCGGTGAAGGCATCGGCCCAGGCCTGGGTCAGGGCCTGGTGCTGCGAGGTGTAGACGGTGATCCCCGGGTCCTGCGCGTGGGCGGCCGGAATGGCGAGAACCGAGAGGGCGAGGGCGGCGAAGAGACGGCGTGACAGCATCGAAGAGAGTTCCTTAGTCGACCCACATGCGGCGGAGATTGGACGTCGATTTGTTGATCAGGTCGTAGAGCTCGGACTTGCCCTCGCGCTCGAACAGGGCGCGGGCGGTGCGCTCGAGATCGAACAGGATTTCGCGCTCGTCGGCGCGGCGGAACAGGCTCTGCGCCCAGGTGACGGCGACCTCGCGCACGCCACGGGTCACCGGCTCGACGCGGTGCATCACGGTGGTGGGATAGGTTACGGCGGAGCCGGCTGGGAGCTTGTAGGCGGTTTCGCCGCCGGTGGTTTCCATCACCAGTTCGCCGCCGTCATAGCTGTCCGGATCGGCGAGGAAGATCGTCACCGAAATGTCGGCGCGCATGAAATCCGGCCCCATCAACGGGTTGTCCATGTGCGTACCGAACTCCATGCCGGGCTCATAGCGCGCAAACAGCGGCGGCGCGAAGTGCCGCGGCATCACCGCGGCGGAAAAGACCGGGTTATTCTTGAGTGCGGCGATCACTTTTTGTTGAGCCGCCTCCAGAGCCGGGCCGGCGCCGAGCTGCTCGTTGTGCTTCACGAGCCGCGAGGCCCAGCCGGAACTCAGGACCCCGTCGACATAGACACCCGCGGCCACCGTACTGCGCAGCTCGGCAAGGGCGGCGGCATCGAGGACGTCGCTGATGCAGAGGATCATTCCCAGAAACTCCAGGTGGTTCAGGTCCACCGATTAATAGTTGACTGTCACAGTCAGTTTTCCTACGCGTTGCATCGCCGAACGGCAAGCTACTTTGGGTCGCACGGGGGTTGGCGTGGAACGCAAGACGAGAATCTGGATCGGGCTGGGCACAGCGCTGCTGGTCGGCAGCACCAGTGTCGAGCGCATCGCGCTGGCACGGGAAAGCTCGTTCACAGATCCAGCGGCGACAGCCCAGACGGGCGCGCTCGCGCCGACCAGGCGCATCCATGTGGCGCAGGTCGAGGCGGCAGGCGAGGGTGGTCCCAACGAGGGCGGCGGCCCGGTGCTGGGGACGATCACCGAGTTCCGTCTCGCGAGCAACGATGCGAGCGCCTTCGCCTATGACGCCAAGGCTCAGGTGGAAGGCTATGTCGACCTCGTCACCGCGACTTATTCGACGGCGTTCGACGCGGCGACCACGTTGCGTATCGCCATCGGAGCGCTGACCGACGCGCCGTCGGCCGAGACGCTCGAAGGCGCGCGCACGGCGTGGCTTGCGGCGCGTAGCGCCTATCTCGATACCGAGGCGTTCCTGTTCTATGCCGGACCAGTCGACGGCCCGGGTGGACCGTTCCCGCGGCTCAATGGCTGGCCGGTCGATCCGGCGGGCCTCGACGCGCTGATCGCCGACGAGGCGCAGTCGCTGAATTTCCGCGCCATTGCCCGGCTCAATACGATCGAGCCGCCGGTCAAGATCACCACCGGCTTGCATGTGCTCGAGTATCTGCTGTGGGGCGCCGATGGCGGGCTGACCGCCGATGCGTTCACCAACGCGCCGCGGCGTGGGCAGTATGCCGAGGCGTTGGCGCAGTTGCTGGTCAACGACCTGACCGTGGTCAGCGCCGCCTGGGCGGCCGGCGAGAACAACTATCGCGCGTCGGTGGAGCAGATGGACCAGCGCAATGCGCTCGGCCGCGCCTTCAACGGCATGACCGTGCTGCTCGGCTACGAAATCCCGCTGCGCCGCATCGGCGCGGGGCTGTTCCCGGCCAATGAGAATTTCCAGCCGTCGCCGTTCAGCGGCACGTCGGAGGCGGACAACGCCCACTCGTTCGGCGGCGCCAAGGCGGTCTATTTCGAGACCGGGCTCGACAAGCTGGTCGATGCGACCGACGCCGAGCTCGGGGCCAAGATCCGCTCCGAGTTCGAGGCAGCGGAAGCAGCCGTCGCCGCGATGGATGCGCCGTACGAGCGCTTCCTTGCTCCCGCATCGGGCTCGCCCGAGCGCGCCGCTGCCGAGGCGGCGGTGCGGGCGCTCACCGATCTTGCCCGCGATCTTCGCCAGGCCGGTAACCGGCTCGGCATCCTCGTCGTCGTCCCCGGCATGTAGCCGGCCGACCCTTCCCCGCCGCGGGGGTCAGGGCCCGGCGGCATCCAGCGTCAGTCCACGGAGCACGGAGGGTTCGTGCCTCCCGGGACAAAACAGAAGAGCACCCTCATGCTGATCCGTAGCCTCGTTACCCTTGGCGCCGTGCTGATGACCGGCACCGCGCTTGCCCAGGACATCACGTCCGTCGCCGATTTCACCACCGACAAGGCCAATGATTTCCGCGGCCTCGCCTATGGCGCCGATGGCAAGATCTATGTCTCTGGCCATCTCGGCGACCCGTCGGCTGAAACCGACCCGACCACGGTTGTCGTGGTTGGCCGCCTCAACTCCGATGGCACTCCGGACACCACGTTCGGTAACGGCGGCTTTGCCACGGTCGACCTCGGCCCCGGCGTCGAGCAGTCGCTGGCCGTTGCTCCGCTCGCCAATGGCGAAGTCGTCGCGGCGGTGAACGCCAATGAGGAGGATGGCGGTATTTCGGTTTTCCTCGTGAAGTTCGACGCGACCGGCAAGCAGGTCACCGGCGACGCCTGGGGCGGCGAGACCGGGGCGGTGGAAGTGGTGTTCGGCTGGGCCAATGCCGCCAATGACGGCTTCCCGGGTGTCGACAATCCGCCGCAGGACACGGCCTGGGATCTGAAGGTCGACAACAGCTCGGGCACCGAAAAGCTGGTCGTCGCCGGCCATGGCTCGGCCGTTGAAGGCTCGGGCCGCACCGATGCGGACCGGTTCGTGACGCGCCTGCTCGCAGCGGATGGCTCGGTCGATCCGGCGTTCAACGGCGGCAAGCCCTATACCTACCACTCGGCGCAGGCCTTCAACGAAGGCGGCCGTCGCGTCACGGTGGGCGCCGACGGCTCGATCATGAGCGCGGGCTACACCAATCTCGGCGACTCGCTGCGCAACCACGTGATCCTGATCCACCTCAATGCTGACGGCACGCTCGACGACGGCTTCGGCGGGTTCGTGACGCCCGAGTCGTCGGCGACCGCAGTTGGCCTTACCGCCACGCCGGGTGTGGCCGTGTTCAACCCATTCGTCGGCGATGGCGGCTTTGCCGAGTGCTACGCTGCCGTGCAGCTCTCGGATGGCAGCTGGGTGACCACCGGTTACGGTGGCGCGACCGGTGAGGGCGTTGCTTCGACGCTCGGCTTCAAGACCACCGAGGCGCCCGACATCGTTTCGTTCAAGGTGAAGGGCACCGCGCTCGACACCAGTTACGGCGGCGCCGGCCAGGTGGCCGTGCAGTCGGAAGGCCTCGGGCTCACCACTGCCGAAGATCGCGGCCGTCTGCTCGTCGCACTGCCGGGCGATCGCACCCTGCATGTCGGCTATTTTGGCGGCATCCCGTCGGCGGTCGTGCTCGACGCTTCGGGCAAGCTCGACACGACGGTCAGCGAGGACGGCATCATCGCCCTGCCGAACGACACTGTGGGGGCGCAGTTCTTCGGTGCTGCCGTGTCGCCGGATGGCAAGAATGTTGCGCTCTCGACCAACAACAACAAGGCCGGCGCCCGCGTCGTGGTGCTCGAGCTGCAGAGCTGATTGCTCGCATAGGGCAGGCTAAAGAAGGGCGGCTCTCGGGCCGCCCTTCTTGTTTTGCGTGCTCACGCCGAGTGAAGGCGGTCGGATGTTAGATCGACGGCGCGAGATGTAATTTTTGTGTACTGATTGAGCGGGCTATCGGCTTCAAAAAGAGATTATTGTTGACAACAACTTTGCCCTACGCGATGACCGGTGAGGGAGGGGTAGCCTCTCCGTGAGCATCGTGAGGGAGCGCCGCCGTGAAGATCACCGAGATCAAGACTTACCTGATGCAGGTGGGCGCGCGCCCGAGCAGCCCGACTGACAAGAACGGGCTTGCGGTGCTGGAGGGCGATTTCGCCGGTTCGCGCAACTGGCTGTTCGTCAAAATCTTCACCGACGAGGGCATCTATGGCGTCGGCGAATGCTCGGGCTGGCCCAAGGTCATCGAGACGGCGGTCAAGGACCTGTCGCATGTGCTGGTCGGCGAGGACCCCGGCAATATCGACCGGCTGTGGCAGAAGATGCTGACCAGCCTGATGGGGCACGGCATGACCGGCACGGTCGGCGGCGGCGCCATGACCGGCATCGAGATGGCGATGTGGGACATCAAGGGCAAGGCGCTCGGCCAGCCGGTGTGGAACCTGCTTGGCGGCTGCTTCCGTGATCGCATCAAGGTCTATGGCCATGCGCGCACCAAGGCGCGCGCCGATGAGCTGCTGGGGCTTGGCTACTCGGCGATGAAGCTGCCGCTGGCCGGCAAGGACGATATCGACCGGGTCTACATGATCCGCGAGCATGTAGGGCCGGATGTCGACCTGATGCTCGACGCGCACGGCCCGTCGTGGATGACAGCGCAGGACGCGATCGCCTTCGGGCGCGCGCTCGAGGACGCGGACCTCTTGTTCTACGAAGATCCGGTGGCGCCGGAGAACCTCGATGCGCTGGCGCGGGTGCGCGATGCGGTGGATATTCCGCTGGCGGCCGGCGAGCGCGTTTCGGCCATCTGGGGCATCCTGCCCTATATCGAGCGCGACCTGGTCGATGTGATCCAGCCCGATACCGGGCGGGCCGGCGGCATCACGCAGATGCGCAAGATGGCCGCGATGGCCGAGACCCACTTCATGACCATGGCGCCGCACTCGGGTTCGCTCGGGCCGGTGGCTGAATACGCGGCGCTGCACGTGATGGCGACCATTCCCAACGCGCTGATGCTGGAGCGGCTCGAGTTCGACTGGCCGGGCCGCGACACCGTGATCACGCCGGCGCCCAAGGTGGTCGATGGCCACATCGCGCTGCCGACGGCGCCGGGGCTGGGCGTCGACATCGTCGAGGACGAGATCGTGAAATATCCCAGCCGCGTCAACGTGCGGAACGACGAAGGCGTCTACGAGCCGGGCACGCATGGCGAGTCCGTCTATTTCCAGACCCGCTTGCGACGGGCGTCCACGCTCCGCCGCACCCGTTCCTAACTCGCCACCCAGCCTCGACGAGGAGATATTTTGATGCGCACGCCAAAGGTTACGCCCGAGACCCTGTCCGAGTCCGTCATCGCCGTGCCGCCGCTGGCGCGCCGGGCCGACTATGCGCTCGACAAGGAGGAGAACCGGAAGATCCTGGCGCATCTGGCCAAGGGCGGGGTGACCACGGCGCTCTACGGCGGCAATGCCAACCTCTACAACCTGGCGCTGAGCGAGTACGGCCCGTTGCTCGACATGCTCGAGGAGGTCGCGCCGAAAGAGAGCTGGATCATCCCGTCGATCGGGCCGGATTTCGGCAAGGCGCTGGACCAGGCGGGGATGCTGCGGGACCGGGCGTTCCCGACCGCAATGGCACTGCCGCTTAGCTTTCCGGCCGACAGTGCCGGCGTCGCGACGGGCCTGCGGCTGATCGCCGAGCGGTATGGCAGGCCGATCACTGCCTATGTGAAGGCCGACAACTATATCACGCCCGCCGACCTTGCGCGGGTGGTGGCCGATGGCGCGGTGTGCGCGATCAAGTATGCGCTGGTGCGCGACAACCCGGATGACGACCGCTTCCTCGACGAGCTGGTGCAGCGGGTGGACACCAAGTTCATCGTCTCGGGCATCGGCGAGCGGCCGGCGATCAGCCACCTGACGAAGTTCAAGCTGACCGGCTTCACTTCCGGCTCGGTGTGCATAGCGCCGGCCCTGTCGGCGGCGCTGCTGAAGGCGCTGAAGGCTGGGGATGGCAAGCGGGCGGCCGAGCTGCGGGCAAAGTTCCTGCCGCTCGAGGACCTGCGCGACGGTTACTCGCCGCTGCGCGTGCTGCATGCGGCAGTGGACGCCGCGGGCGTCGCGAAGACCGGGCCGCTGCTGCCGTTCCTCAGCAATCTCACGGACAAGGGGCTGCTCGACCGGATCGGACAGGCTTCGCGCGAGCTGCTGGCGCTCAACCAGCAGGCGCTGAAGGAGCTGGCGGCCTGAGGGTCAGGGCTGGCGGGTGACGTCGGTGAGACGGCGGCGGGCCTGACTGAGATGGAAGCGCATATAGAGGGCAGCGGCATCGGCATCGCCCATCTCGATCGCCTCGACGATCTGGCGGTGCTCCTGCACGACGGCGGCACGCCTTGCCTCCGAGCCGAGCGCGGTGAGGCCGAGCGAAACGTTCATCAGGCCTTCGACCTCGGCCGTCAGGTCCTCGAGCTGGCGAACGAACAGCTCGTTGCCGGTGGCGGACGCTACGGCGAGATGGAAGGCGATATCAAGATGCTGGGCCGGCTCGCCGGCTTCGACGGCGGTGCTGAAGGCCTTCATGGCGCTGCGGATGCGGAGCAGATCCTCCTCGGTCCGGCGCCGGGCCGCAAAGCTCGCCGACTCCGCTTCGAGCGCCATGCGGACCTCGAAAGTGCGCAGATAGGCGGCGAAGTCGGGGGCCTCGACGAACCGCGAGACGTCCGGCGAGGGGGCGCGCGCGAGGTAGGTGCCCGAGCCGCGCCGAGATTCGACGAGCCCGTCGGCCTGCAGCCGCATCAGGGCCTCACGCACCACCGGCCGCGAGGCGCCGAAGGCGCTGCACAGCGCGTTCTCGGTGGGAAGCTTCTGGCCGACAACGAGCGCGCCCTGCATGATCTGCTCGAGCAGCTGCCCGTAGAGGATATCGGCAAGCCGCCGCTTCGGCACCGGCTGGATGTTGATGTTCTTCATCGGTTTCCCGCTACCTGTCAGCGCGATCACTACAAGGTGGCAATAACGTTGACAACTTACTTGGCTGTCAGCGGTGCGCGCCCCAGGGTCGTGTCCCGCTGCAGGAATTCCCGCCGCTTGTCCTGATCACTTCCGGAGCCCACGCCATGCATGTTCTCGTCGTTCAGCCGCAGCTTGACAAGGTCGTCACCGACGCCGAGGGGCGCGGGGCCTGGCGCAGGAAGCTTGAGGAGGCCTCGCCCGACGATACGTTCGAGTATCTGGCGACCGACGCGGAACTGCCGGAGCGGATTGCAGACGCCGATGTAGTGGCCGGGTACGTCGCGCCGGAGGCGCTGGCGCAGGCCTCGCCGCGGCTGAAATGGGTGCACTCGTGGGCGGCCGGGCCGGACAAGCAGCTCTATCCGGCGTTCAAGGACAGCGACATCATCCTCACTTGCTGCAAGGGAAATGGCGCGGTGCCGCTCGCCGAGCACGCCATCATGCTCATGCTGATGCTGCAGCGCGATGCGGTGCGCTGGCTCGACGAGCAACGGCAGAAGGTGTGGCGGCACCGGCCGCACGAGGAGCTGGCCGGCAAGACCTGCGCCATCATTGGCACCGGCTATTCCGGCGTCGACCTGGCGCTCAAGGCCAAGGCCTTCCACATGGAGGTCATCGGCATGCGCCGCAGTGGTGAGCCGGCCGAGCATTTCGACCGGATGTATCGGCGCGAGCAGCTGTATGAGTTTCTGGGCGCGGCGGATTTTGTGGTGGTCACGGCGCCGCGCACGCCAGAGACGCTGGGCATGCTCGGGGCGGCCGAGTTCGCGGCGATGAAGCCGAGCGCCTACTATGTGTGCTTCTCGCGGGGCGGCATTGCTGACGACGCGGCGCTGCTTGAGGCGATCGTATCCGGCAGGATCGCCGGGGCGGGGCTCGATGCGCATGGCGAGGAGCCGCTGCCGCCGGAGAGCCCGTTCTGGGACGCGCCCAACACGATCATCACGCCGCATAATGGCGCGACCACGCCGGGCACGCACAAGCGCGGGCTCGAGATGCTGATCGAGAACCTGCGGCGCTACCGGACCGGCGACCCCATGGTCAACGAGGTGGAGAAGTCGGCGGGGTACTGAGCCCCGCCGCTTGGTGCCTCAGGCACGGAGTCATTCCCGCGCAAGCGGGAATCCTTGTTTGCGGAGCGTCCGGTCAACGGAGATCCCCGCTTTCGCGGGGATGACGCCGTGGGCGTGGTAGGGCCGGAACTCAGAGTGGGTGCAGCGTGAACGGCACGCCGGTCGAGGTGCCGGTGTCCTTGAGCTGTTGCAGCAGCACCGGCGGAATCGGCACGCCCGATTTGCGGCGCCTGGCTTCGGACTCCGCGGCGCGTTCACCGGGGTAACGGCCATCGCCGGTTGCTGCCGCGTCCTCGTAGACGCCGAGCCAGGTGTCGACATCGGCGCCGAAAGCGTCGTCGACGAGGGCCGGATTGATCAGCATCAGGAAGCCACCCATGCTGGCGGTGCCGTCGCGGGTGCCCGAGTTCACCGAGGCGGTGTTGCCCTGCAGGCTGTTGACCAGCGTCTGCACCAGCATGGCAAGGCCCATGCCCTTGTAGCCGCCGGTCGGCAGCACGGCGCCGGCCCAGGCGGCGTCGGCGTCAGTGGTGGGTGAGCCGTCCGGCGCGAGCGCCCAGCCCTCGGGCACCGGTGTGCCTTCGCGGATGGCCTGGCGCAGGTAGCCGCGGGCGACGACGCTGGCGGCCATGTCGAATACCAGCGCGGGCCGGCCGGGCAGGGGGACAGCGAAGGCGAGCGGGTTGTTGCCGATGGCGCGCTTGGTCCAGCCGGGCAGGGCCATCCAGGGTTGCGTGGCCTGCGCCATGAAGGCGACGAGACCGGCTTCCGCGGCGGGCAGCACATAGCTGCCGAGCGCCGCGAGATGGCCGCAGCGATGGATCAGGCAGGTAACGGTGGCCTGCGTGCGGGCCTGCTCGATGGCGGCCTGCACGGCGGCGACGCCGATGAACTGGCCGAGGCCGCGATCGCCCTCGTAGTGCATCATGCCGTTGCGCAGTTCGGCGCCGTGCCTCGGCGTCGGGTTGATGCTCCCGTCGCGCAGCGAGTCCGCGTAGTTGGGCAGGCGCGAGATGCCGTGCGTGTCGACACCGCGCAGGCTGGTGCGCACCAGCACATCGGCGGCGATGCGGGCTTCGGCCTCGGGCATGCGGCAGGCGGCGAGAACCTTGGCGGCCCAATCCTGTAGCGGATCGGCGGCAAAGTGCTGCTCGTTGGGGAGGGGCGCGTTCACAGGCTGGGCTCGCTTTCCTTGTGGTCTTCCTGGTCGTCCTCCCACTTGGGGCGCGGGGTCGCGTTGACCAGGCGCTGCGTGTAGGGGTGCTGCGGGTTGTTGAACACGGCGTGGGTCTGGCCCTGCTCGACTATGTCGCCGTTCTTCATCACCAGCACGCGATTGGCGAAATGCTTCACCACGTGCAGGTCGTGCGAGATGAAGATGTAGGACAGGCCGAGCCGGTCGCGCAGGTCGGCCAGCAACGCGATCACCTGTGCCTGGATCGACAGATCGAGCGCCGAGACCGCCTCGTCGCAGATGATGAGCTCGGGCTCGCAGGCGAGCGCCCGGGCGATGGCGATGCGCTGGCGCTGGCCGCCGGAGAACTCATGCGGGTAGCGGTCGGCATGCTCGGGGGCGAGGCCGACGAGGCCAAGCAGTTCGGCGACGCGCTCGTCCCAGCGCTCGCGCGGCTGGATGTCCCGGTGCACGGTCCACGGCTCAGAGATGATGCGGCGGACGGTGAGGCCGGGGTTGAGCGACGAGTAGGGGTCCTGGAACACCATTTGCAGGTTGCGGCGCAACCGGCGCTGGTCCTTGCCGTCCATCTCGAGCAGGTTCTTGCCGCGATAGTAGATGCTGCCGCTGGTGGTTGAATCGAGCAGCATGAGCAGGCGTGCCAGCGTCGATTTGCCCGAGCCGGATTCGCCGACGATGGCGAGGGTTTCGCCGCGCGCCACGGTGAAACTGGCGTCGTTCACGGCATGGATAACGCCAGGGCTGACGAAGCCGCGCGGGACGAAATAGTCCTTGAACAGGTGCTCGACGCGCAGCAGCTCGTCGGCACCACGCGCCGCCTCCTTGGTGCTGGCGACGCCATCTGGGCGGGCATCGAGCAGCTTCCTGGTGTAGGGGTGCTCGGGCGCATCGAAGACCCGGCGGGTCGGGCCGGTTTCCACGATGCGGCCGCCCTGCATCAC
Organism: Devosia sp. Soil_C_22; assembly: GCF_057657195.1. Taxonomy (NCBI): domain Bacteria; kingdom Pseudomonadati; phylum Pseudomonadota; class Alphaproteobacteria; order Hyphomicrobiales; family Devosiaceae; genus Devosia; species Devosia sp. Soil_C_22. Next base: position 2,471,594 of record NZ_JBDGIY010000001.1, on the reverse strand, counting down.
CGCGACGCGGTCGCCCATGTTGGCGGCGACCGACAGGTCGTGGGTGATGAGCATCACCGCCATGCCCATCTCGCTCGTCGTTTCTTGCAGCAGCGCGAGGATTTCGCGCTGCACGGTGACGTCGAGCGAAGTGGTCGGCTCGTCCGCGATCAAGAGGTCGGGCTTGAGGATCATCGCCATGGCGATCATCACGCGCTGGCGCTGGCCGCCCGAGAACTGGTGCGGATACTGGTGAGCGCGCCGCTCGGGTTCGGGAATGCCGACCCGCCGCAGCAGGTCCACGGCGCGTTGCCAGGCCTCGCCCTTGGGCGCGGCGCCGTGGACGATCATCGCCTCGGCGACCTGGCGGCCGATGGTATAGAGCGGGTGGAGGTGGGCCAGCGGATCCTGGAAGATGATGCTGATCCTGCGGCCGTTGACCTTCTCGCGCTCGGCTTCCGAAAGCTTGAGCAGGTCCTTGCCGTTGAACAGAATCTCGCCACTGGTGATCTCGGCGGGCGGGCGATCCAGCAGGTCCATGATCGCGGCCGCGGTGACGCTTTTTCCCGAGCCGCTTTCACCGAGGACGACGAGCGTCTCTCCGCGGTCGATGTGGAAGCTGACATCATGCAGCACCTCGATCGGCGCTTTCTCGGTGAGGAAGCGGACGTTGAGGTTTCTGACCTCGAGCAGGTGCTGGCTCATCGGCGGTTGCTCCGGGCGATGGAGAGCCGCCAGCGCTGCTGAGGGTCGGTGACGGTACGCAGCCAGCTGGCCAGCAGGTTGAGCGACAGCGTCGTCGCCATGATCATCAGGCCGGGGAAGAAGGACAGCCACCAGGCCGTCTGCAGGTACTGGCGGCCGGCGGCCACCATGGCCCCCCACGAGAATTCCGGAGGCTGGATGCCGAGGCCGAGGAAGCTGAGTCCGGACTCCGCGAGGATGACCGAGGCGAAGTTGACCGCCGCCACCGTGGTGAGCGTAGGCGCAACCAGCGGGAGGATGTGCCGTATGACTATGGCGAAGGTGCCGACGCCGAGCGTGCGGGCGGCGCTGACGAACATGCGCTCGCGGATTTCCAACGTTTCGGCGCGCGCGGTGCGGATGTAGAGCGGCATGGCGCCGAGCGCGAGAATGGCGACGACGTTCAACAGGCTCGGGCCGATGATGTAGAGCACGATCAGCGCCAGCAGCAGGTTGGGGAAGCTGATGACGATGTCGGTCAGCCGCATGATGATGGTGTTGACCCAGCCGCCGACATAACCGGCGACGATGCCGATAAGTCCGCCCAGCGTCATCGCCGCAAGCACGGCGCCGGCGGCGATCGAGAGGCTGGTCTGCGCACCGACGATGAGGCGCGCGATCATGCTGCGGCCCAGGCTGTCGGCGCCCAGGATGTAGATGAAGCCCTGGTCGAGCGAGAAGGGCGCCAGGTTACGCTTGCGCAGGCTCATCTCGGTCGCCGCGTCCCACAGGAAGAACGGGCCGAAGATGGCGAGGAGGACGAGGATGGCGATGAAGATCGCCGATACGGTGGCGAACGGATCGCGCAGGAGCATCCGGAAGAGCGTGATGGATTTCTCGCGCCGCGGACGCGCAGGTGCTGTGAGAGTGCTCATGGTCACCGGGTGTAGCGGATGCGCGGATCGACGAGCCCGTAGAGGATGTCGATCGCGATGTTGAGGATGAAGATGGCGATGGCGATGACCAGCACAGCCGATTGCACCACGGCGAAATCGCGCTGCAGGATGGCATCGATCAGGGTCTTGCCCATGCCGTTGAGGCCGAACACGGTCTCGGCGATGATCGAGCCGTTGATCATGCCCACGGCCATGTCCCCGGCGACGGTGATGATCGGCAGCCACGAGCTGCGCAGGGCATGGCCGAGCATGGCGCGGCGGCCGAGGCCCTTGGCCTTGGCGGTCTTCACATAGGGCGATGACAAGACGCTGATCATGGTGCCGCGCACCACCTGGGTGAGCAGGCCCGTGGGCCTCAGCGCGACGACGATCACCGGCATGACCCAGTATTCCGGACCGCCGATGCCGGAGGTGGGCAGCCAGCCGAGCGCGACGGCGAAGAGCAGGATGCCGACGATGGCGATCCAGAAGTCGGGGGCGCTGGCGCCGGCCAGCGAAAGCGTGGTGGCGAGGCGATCGAACAGGCCGCCCGGCCGGCTGGCGGCGAGGGTGCCGACGACTACGGCGACCACGACAGTGATGGTCAGCGCCAGTGTTGAGAGCAGGAGCGTCGTCGGCACGGCCTCGAACACGGCGACCATGGCGGAGCGCTGCTGGCGCATCGAGATGCCGAAATCGAAATGCAACAGGCCTTCGACGTAGCGGAAGAACTGCATGTAGATGGGATCGGAATAGCCCATCTGGACGGCGTAGGCGGCACGCTGCTCGGCCGAGGCTTCCTCGGGCAGATAGAGCGCGGCCGGGTCGCCGGTCAGTCGCGTCAGCACGAACACCGCGATCAGCAGGCCCACCAGGGCGATGAGCGAGTGCAGTGCACGGCGCAGGATAAACTGGAGCATGATGCTTCCCTCCGGCCTTCGTCAGAAGAAACGGCACGCGGGGGACGGGCCGTCCGCGTGCCGCAAGGGCCTTATTTGAAGGTCATGTTCTGGACGACGATCTGGGTGGCCGTCTCCGAGGTCGGGACCCAGTTGAGCCGTTCGGATACCCGGGCGAAGGACACCATATAGAACAGTGGCACGGCGATGGTGTTCTCCTGGACATACGCCAAGGCCTTGCGGAAGCCAGCGGTCCGCTCCTCGCCGGTCAGGACGATCGAGTCGTTGATGATCTTGTCCAGCTCGGGCTGGTTGAAGGTCGCCGACTGGTTGCCGGTCGACTCGAAGTTGCCCAGGCTGAACGAGGCGTCGCCGCGGTCATTGTCCGACATGATCAGGTTGATGTTCGGCCCCACATCCTCGGGGAAGGGGCGGGCCTGGTAGTTGGCGTGACGGGCCCGTTCCATCATCTCGAGCTGCACGTTGAAGCCGACATCGTTGATCATCTGGGCGATGACCTCCATGACTTCCTCGGCATTGGCGAACACGCCGATGCGGCCCGGGAAGCGGATGGAGACGCTGGTGTCGACGCCGTCGGCCTGAGCCTCGGCGAGCAGTTGCTTGGCGCGTTCTGGATCGAACGGCCGCTGCGGAATATCGGGGTTGTGACCGTTGATGGCCGGCAGCGGCAGCTGGGCGGCGAGGATCGAGTCGGCCGGCAGGACCGAGCCGAGCATGGCTTCGCGGTCGATCGACAGGGCCAGCGCTTCACGCACGCGCGCGTCGGTGAAGGGCGGGAAGCGGTCGTCGATGCGGATCCAAGTGGTCTCGGTGTTGAAGTAGGAGAAGTCGGTCTTGGGGTTGGTCGCATCCTGCTCGGAGATTTCGAGCGCGATGTCGGCCTCGCCGGCTTCCACCATGGCGGCACGCACGGCCGGTTCGTTACGGAACACGTAGGTCACCTGCGAGACCTGCGGCTGCTCGCCCCAGTAGTCGGGGTTGCGATCGAGCACGACCTGCACGCCCGAAGTCCATTCCTTGAGGACGTAGGGGCCGGTGCCGACCGGGTTGCGGGTGAGCGTGGTCTGCTCGGTCTTGGGTGACATCATCGGATAGACCGCAAAGCCCAGGTCGAGGATCGGGGCAGGGCGGTCGGCGGTGATGTCGACGGTGTACTCGTTGACCGCTTCGGCCGTCAGCTTGAAGGTGGTGAAGGCCTTGGTGGTGACCGAGCAGATGAAGTCGTCGCGCATGCCGCGCTCGATGCTCCACACCACTGCCTCGGCGTTGAACGGGGTGCCATCGGTGAAGCTGACGCCCTCGCGCAGCTTGACGCGCCAGGTATCCTCGTCGATCAGCTCCCATGAGGTTGCAAGCCTTGGCGTGAGCTCGCCGGTGGTCGCGTTGCGATCGACCAGCGACTCGGAGATGTTGTTCTTGGTGATCAGGCTCATCGCGGCATGGCCGTTCTCGCACGGGTCGAGCGTATCGGGCTCGGTCCAGGCAGCGATGGTGATGGCAGTGTCGTCCTGAGCGAGTGCTGCGACCGGCGTGATGCCGAGAGACAGCGCCAGCGCCGCAGGCGCCAGTCGGTTCCATGTCAGTTTCAACTTTTCCTCCCGTTGATCTGCAAGCGGTGCAGTCAGCTATGCCCCTCCTCCATGGCCGCCACCGGCGGGGCGGGCCGCGCGGCGGGATTGCTGCTCGCGATGCGGGCGAGTGTGGTTAGTCCATCCCTGTGGCGCCCGGCGGACCTGTTCGTCCTTGTCCGGGCGGTAGTCGATGTCACGGCTCGCCCTTGAGGCGGGCACGCGTGGTGATCTGGCGCGGGTCGCACATCAGCTCGAGCACCGTGGCGCGGCGCGAGGCGAGCGCGGCGGCGAGGGCGGGTGCGAACTGTTCGGTGCGCTCGATCCGCTCGGCATCGGCGCCGAGGGAGCGGGCGAGCGCGACGAAATCGGGCGCCGGCAGGTCGGTGCCGATGACGCGACCCGGATATTCGCGCTCCTGATGCATGCGGATGGTGCCGTACATGCGGTTGTTGAAAATGAGGATGATCGGGGCGGCGCCATACTGCACCGCGGTTGCGACCTCCAGCCCGGTCATCATGAAGCCGCCATCGCCGACGCAGCCGATCACGGTGCGGCCGGTGCTGATCGCGGCGGAGACGGCGGCGGGCACGCTGTAGCCCATGGCGCCGCTGGTCGGCCCGATCTCGCGACCGGGGCGGCCGAAGCGGAAGAAGCGCTGGGGCCAGCCGGTGTGGTTACCGGCATCGAGCGTGATCACCGCATCCTCGGGCAGCTGGCGCTGCAACTCGCCGATGATTGTCGCCGGGTCGAGCTCCATCGTCGCGGGCGGGATGGTGGCGGCATCGAGATACTCGCGGCGCAGCGTCTCGCGCCAGTCGGCGCGGGTGGCAACGGGCGCCACATCGAGGGCGGCGAGGGCTTCGGCGAAGCTTGCGGAGCTCGCGACAATAGGCAGGTCAGGGGTGAAGACGCGGCCGAGTTCGTCGGCCTCGGGATAGACATGAACGAAGGTCTGCACCGGCTCGGGCACGGCCATGATGGCGTAGGCCTGGGTGGTGATCTCACCGAGCCGGGCGCCGATGGCGACGACAAGGTCGGCCTCACGGACACGGCCGGGCAGGGTGGGCGGACCGGAAGTGCCGAGTTCGCCGGCAAAGGCGGGAGAGTCGTTGTCGACGACATCCTGCCGGCGGAAGGAGCAGATGACCGGGATGTCGGCGCGCTCGGCGAAGCTGGTGATCGCCGCAGCCGAGGCATCGGTCCAGTCGCCGCCGCCGACGAGGAGCAGCGGGCGCTGCGCGGCGGCCAGCAGCTTCTCGAAGCGCCGGATGTCGCTATCGGCGGCGCGGGGCTTGGCTGGCTGGTAGGGCACGGCATCCGGCACGGTCGCCAGTTCGGTGAGTACGTCTTCGGGGAAGGCCAGCACCACCGGGCCGGAGCGGCCCGAGGTGGCGACGTGGAAGGCGCGGCTGACCAGTTCGGGGATGCGTTCGGCCTGCTGCACCTCGGTGACCCATTTGGCGACGCCACCGAACATGGCGCGGTAGTCGATCTCCTGGAACGCCTCGCGGCCCGCGGCCTCGCGGGCGACCTGCCCGACGATCAGGATCATCGGGGTCGAGTCCTGGAAGGCCGTGTGGACGCCGACCGCGGCATGTGTCGCGCCGGGGCCGCGAGTGACCATGCAGATGCCGGGCTGGCCGCTCAGCTTGCCATAGGCCTCGGCCATATTGGCGGCGCCGGCCTCGTGCCGCGCGTTGACCAGCTTGAACTGGTTGCGGGCGTCGTAGAGCGCGTCGAGCAGGGCCAGGTAGCTCTCGCCGGGCACGCAAAAGCCCATGCGCGCACCATGCAGCAACAGCTGGTCAGCGAGGATCTGTCCCCCCGTACGCTCGGTTGCAGCAACTGGCGCCATCTGACCTCCTCCGACGTTGCGGGGGAGAATGGCAGAACCGGAAAAAGATGCAAACTGTTTTTACATCTATGCGACGTAGGTGTATGGCCGTGGTCCCTTCTGGTGGCTTGTATTCGGCGGAATACCGAGAGAAACTGGACTAAACCGCATGTGCGTAAGTGCCCGTATTGTCCATTCCAGATGTACGGTAGGCGTACAAATCTTGACATCCGGCCGTCATCGTGGCCGAGGGGACGGCGAGCATGAAACCAGCGGCGCAAGGCAACGCCGCCGTCGTCCAGGCAAGCCTGCTGATGGTGCTGGGCGCGTCGCTGACGGCGGTGGACGGGGCGATCGTCAAGATCGTCGCGGGCGAACTCCACCCGCTGCAGATCTACTTCTTCCGCTGCCTCTTCGCGCTGGTGGTGATGCTGCCCTTCGTCATCGGCAAGCGCATCCCGCTGCGCACGACGCACCTGCCGCTGCACATCCTGCGGGCCGTGCTCAAGCTGGTGAGCATCGTGACGCTGATGTTCGCCATCACCATGCTGCCGCTGGCGACGGTGACGGCGATCGGTTTTGCCTCGCCGCTGTTCGTCATCATCGGGGCGATGCTGTGGTTCGGCGACAGCGCGGGGAGGCGGCGGCTGCTCGGGCTGGCGCTGGGCTTTGTCGGCGTGCTGGTGGTGGTGCGGCCCAGCGACGGGCTCGGCGAGGCCGGGGCGATCGTGGCACTGGTGGCGGCCATCATGGCGGCGGCGGTGACGCTGCTGATGAAGTACAGTTCGTCACGCGAACCCGCGGCCGGCATCGTGGCGCTCAACCTGATCATTTCGGTGCCGATCGCGCTCGTGACCGCGATCCCCGTGTGGGTGTGGCCGTCACAGGACGTAATCCTGCTGCTGGTGCTGCAGGGCGCACTCGCGGCGCTGTGCCAGCTCTGCTACGTGGCGGCGCACTCGCTGGCGGAGGCGACGGTGCTGATGCCGCTCGATTTCCTGCGGCTGCCGGCCGCGATCATCATCGCCTTCCTGCTGTTCCAGGAGACGGTGGACCTGTGGACGATCGTAGGGGCGGCCATCATCTTCATCGCCGGCGCAATGGCGCTGGAGCGACGGACAAGCATCGGTCCGCCGGAAGGGTGATGGTGGGCCCACCAGGACTCGAACCTGGAACCAGACCGTTATGAGCGGTCGGCTCTAACCATTGAGCTATGGGCCCTCGGCGCCTGACATAGCAGCCGGGGGGCGGGCGTCAACCGGTTGCGCTATTGCGATTTCACCACGCGGAAGAGGCCGCCTTCGCCGGTGGTGATGTAGAGCTCGCCGGCGCTGTCGCTGCCGAACGAGGTCACGTTGCCGAGCTGGCCGATCTGTTCGGTCCAGTCGGTGACCGCGCCGGCTGCGCCGTCGGCCCAGGGGAAGGACTGGATCATGCCGGTACAATAGTCGGCGAAGAAATAATGGCCGGCGAGTTCCGGGATGGCCGCGCCGCGGTAGACATAGCCGCCGGTGACCGAGCAGCCGCCGGTTTCGGCGTGCGAATAGGCGTGGACCGGGGCGACGAAGTCGGACTGCTCGCAGGTGTCGGCGCCGTAGCATTCGGGGCCTTCCACGATGTTCCAGCCGAGGTTGGCGCCGGCGTCGCCGGTGGTGATGACGTTGATCTCCTCCCAGGCGTTCTGGCCGACATCGGCGATGAAAATATCGTTGCCGTCGAAGGAGATGCGCCAGGGATTTCGTGCGCCGAGGGCGAAGATTTCCGGCGCGCCGCCGCCATTGGCGAAGGGGTTTTCGGGCGGGATGGCGTAGGGTGCGGCGCCGTTCACATCGAGGCGCAGAATCTTGCCGAGCAGCTCGTCGGGTTTCTGGGCGCGGTTCTCGGGGTCACCGGCCGCGCCGCCATCGCCCATGCCGATGTAGAGATAGCCATCCGGCCCGAAGCCCAGCCAGCCGCCATTGTGGTTGGAGTAGGGCTGGTCGACGCTGAGCAGGGTCTGGGCCGAGCCGGGGTCGGCGACGTTGGGATCGGACGAGACGGTATAGCCGACGACCTGGGTGTTGCCGGCCGAGTCGGTGTAATTGATGAAGAAGCGGCCGTTGCTGGCGTAGTCGGGGTGGAAGGCGAGGCCGAGCAGGCCCTGCTCGTTGCCGGTCGAGACATTGCCGCTGAGGTCGAGGAAGGGCGCCTCGAGCAGGTTGCCGTCGGCGACGATGCGGATGGCGCCCGATTGCTCGACCACGAAAAGCCGCGGGTCGTCCGAGGGCGCGACGGCGAAAAGCGGCTGGTCGAGATTTTCGACGACCGCCTCGGCGGTCAATGCGACCGGCTGCGCCGCCGCCGGGCTGGCGAAGACGGTGAGCATAAGCACGGCAAAACTCGTCAGTCGCAGCATGGTCCGCATCCTCGTCTCCCGGGTTGAGCATAACTCAACGCGAGGCGGTGGGGATTGACCAGCCGGGGGCGGTCAAAGCTGCGTGAGGAATCAGGCGCTTGTGGGCGCGACGCTGTCCTTGAGGGCCGCGAGTTCGGCTTCGGCGCGCAGGGCGCGATCACGCCAATCCTCGAGGGTCAGCCCATCGAGGCGGGCCGGCTCGGCCGGGGCGGTCTCGATCGCTTCGGGGATCGGGGCGCCGGTGACCTTCGCATGCAGGGCCGCGATATAGGCTGCGTCATCGGCGTGGAGCGTGCCGGCTTCGTGCTCGGCCAGCCAGCGATTCAGGTCGGCGGTGGTGTCCTCGTTCATGCTGCCGGTGGCCAGCAATTCCTTGATCAGCGCGTCGACCTGCACAGGCATCTCCTTGTCCGTTTCGGGCGCAACCTAATGGAAGCGAAGCCAAAGGGAAACCCGGCGCGGCATCGCGTCACCCGGGGCGGAAAGCGCGGCTCAGGAAGGCCGAGCCGGCGATGCCGAATCGCCAGGGGACCTCGACGGCCTTGGTGATGCCAATGCGCGGGCCGACGACGACCGGCCGCGCGACCTGCGGCAGGCGGATGGTGAAGGGCGGGCCATCGAGGCGGAGGCCATCATGGGCCCGGGTGACGGCGAGCGCCTGGGCCAGCTTGCCCGGGCCGGTGCAGAGTTTTCGCGGGTCGGCGAGGCCACGGCGCTCGGCCATTTTCTCAATGCCCGCAGTGGGTTCGAGGGCGCGGAGGAGGATGGCGGCGGCACCGGCGCAGGAGAAGTTCAGGCACCAGTGGATGCCGTAGGAGCGGTAGACATAGGCAAAGCCGGGGCCGAGGAACATCGAGGCATTGCGCGGGGTGGGGCCGCGGAAGGAATGCGAGGCGGGATCGCTCGGGTGATAAGCCTCGACCTCGGTGATGAGGCCGCCGACGCCATCGACGAGGAGCTCGGCGCCGAGTATCTCGCGGGCGACGAGGGTGACTTCGCGGTTGAAGAAATCGATCAGGGACATGGCCGCAGGATGGGCAAATTGCCCATGCCGCGCAAGGCGCTAGGGGGCGGTCAGATCCTGGGTTTGACGCCGCTGCGCAGGCGCTGGGTGGCGATCTGGATGGTGAGGTTCACCGCGCCCGAGCTGTCGGTATTGCCCGAGATCAGCGCCGCATTGGTGTTGGCGGAATTGGCGAGATCGGCCCTGAGGCCGGCGCGGCGCTTGGCGGCATTGGCCTGCATCTCGTCGTATACCGACGCGCGCGGCAGCCAGTTCATGGAGCGCTTCTCGACAATCATGCTGACCAATGTGGAGCGCTATGATGAACCAATCATTAATGCCTCCTGAACGCGGCCCGAACTGCTTGCATGCGACGGCAAGCCCATGAGAAGGCTGCAAAGGTGTTGAGGAGTGCGGCATGGATTCACTGAAGTTCGGCACCAGCGGCTTGCGCGGGCTCGCCACCGATCTCGTCGGCGGCGCGGCGCGGCGCTACACGGCGGCGTTCCTCGCTCATCTTGGCACGGCGGCGGGCAAGCGGGTGTATCTGGGCCGCGACTTGCGTGCTTCGAGCGCCGCGATCCTCGAGGATTGCGCGGTGGCGATCCGGGCGGCGGGGCTGGTGCCGGTCGATTGCGGGGCGCTGCCGACGCCGGCGCTGGCGCTCCACGCCATGGCCAATGGCGGGGCGGCGATCATGGTGACGGGCAGCCACATCCCGGCCGACCGCAACGGGCTGAAATTCTACACCGCGACGGGCGAGATCACGAAGGCCGACGAGGCCGGGATTGCCGCGGCGCTGAGCGAGACGGTTCCGGAGGGCGAGGGCAGGGCGGAAGACGAGACTGCGCTGGCGGGCGACCGCTACCGGCAGCGCTATCGCGGGCTGCTCGACGTCACCGCGCTCACTGGCTGGCGCATCGGGGTGTTCGAGCATTCCTCGGTGGCGCGCGACCTGCTGGTGTCGTTCCTCACCCGCGCCGGCGCCGAAGTGGTGCGGCTGGGGCGCTCGGAAGAATTCGTCGCGGTCGATACCGAGGCGTTCTCGGATGCGCTGTTCGAGCCGCGCTTTGGCTGGATCGACGAACACAAGCTCGACGCCATCGTTTCGACCGACGGCGATGCCGACCGGCCGCTGGTGATCGACGGAGCCGGCGAGTTCTTGCGCGGCGACGTGCTGGGGATGATCGCGGCACGGTTCCTCGGCGCCGACCGGGTGGTGACGCCGGTGACCTCGAACTCGGCGATCGAGGGTGTGGGCTGGTTCGGTCGGGTGGATCGCACGAAGGTCGGCTCGCCCTTCGTGATCGAGGGCATGGAAACGGCGGCGCAGGGTTCGCCCGGCGCGGTGGTCGGGTTCGAGGCCAATGGCGGCACGCTGCTCGGCAGCGATGTGGTGGTGAACGGCAAGACAATCACCGCGCTGCCGACACGCGATGCAGTGCTGCCGATGCTAGCGGTGCTGGCGACGGCGGCCAAGCTCGGCGAGAACCTCGCGGGGCTGGTGAAGACGCTGCCGGTGCGCGCGGCGCTCGCCGACCGCCTGGCGCATGTGGCGAGCGAGCGGAGCGCGGCGCTGCTCAAGCGGCTGGGCGAGGAGCCCGACTATGCCCGGGAATTCTTCGCGCCGGTGGGCGAGGTGCAGAGCGTCTCGAGCATTGACGGGCTGCGGTTCTCGCTGGTCTCCGGCGACACGGTGCACTACCGCGCCTCGGGCAATGCGCCGGAGTTGCGCTGCTATGTCGAGGGCGTGACGCCAGGCCGGGCAAAGGAGCTGCTGGCCTGGGGGTTGGCGGCGGCGAGCGCGGTGGTGCGGTAGGGAACGGTAAGACATATCGGCAGGCGGTTGTGCTCGCCGCCCCGGAACCGCGCTAGGATTGTCCTGCCTTTGAGGAGGATGACGTGGCGAATGGAGACAGTACGAAGCGACTGGCGGTGTTGATCGACGCGGACAACGCATCGGCCAAGATCGCCGAGGGCCTGTTCGAGGAAATTGCCAAGCTGGGGGAAGCCAGCGTCAGGCGCATCTACGGCGACTTTTCCAGCCCGCAATCGAAGCCATGGTCGGATGTACTGACGCGCTACGCCATCCTGCCACAGCAGCAGTTCGCCTATGTGAAGGGCAAGAACGCGTCGGATATCGCGCTGGTGATCGACGCGATGGACCTACTGCACAGCGGACGGTTCTCGGGCTTCTGCCTCGTGTCATCGGACAGCGATTTCACGCGGCTCGCTTCGCGCATCCGCGAAGAGGGCGTCGATGTTTATGGCTTCGGCGAGCAGAAGACGCCCGAGAGCTTCAAGCAAGCGTGCCGCAGGTTCATCTACACAGAGAATCTGCTGCCGGATGCGCCAGCCAAGGCGGGGACGCCTGAAACGGCCAAGCCCCCTTTGGAGCCAATCGCCAATGCGGAACGGCTGTTCAAGCGGGCGATGGGCGAGATGGAGACCGATGGCGGTTGGGTGGCGCTCAGTTCGGTCAGAAATCAGGTCGTCAATCTGGCTCCCGACTTCGATCCGCGGACCTACGGGTTCAAGAAGGTCAGTGATCTGGTGCGCAAGATTGCAAGCCTGGAGCTCAATGACGAGGGCTCTGGACGGGTACGGCTGAAGCTGAAGAACGAGGCACCTGCAAAGCCAGCGGCCAAAGGCAAGGCAAAGCAGGCGGGGCAGCCGGTGAAGAAGGCGAAGGGTTGAGGGGCTGTGCCTGTGGCCGCCCCCTCCACCAGCTTCGCTGGTCCCCCTCCCCCGTGAACGGGGGAGGATAAGAGGGGTTACTCCCGCACGATCACCAGTGCTGCCGCGGTGGCCATGATCACGCCGGCGGTGCGGTTCAGGGCGCGCAGGGCGCGGCTGGAGCGGAAGAAGTCGCGGGCGGCGGCGGCGAGGCCGGCATAGGCGCAGCCGATGGCGAGGAGGACGACCACCACGATGGCGGTGAGCTCGAGGAAGCCGAGCGGGGTGATCGGGCGGTCGAGCGGGATCACGGTGGGCAGCAGCGCCAGGTAGAAGACGATGGTCTTGGGGTTGCCCATGGTGAGGGCGAAGCCGGCGAGGAAGGTCTTCCAGGCGCTCTCCTCGCGCTTGGCGCCGATCTGCTCGGTGCCGGGCTTGGCGCTCCAGAACTGCCAGGCGACATAGAGCAGATAAAGCGCGCCGGCCCATTTCACCACGACGAAGATCGGACCGAACCAGGTGGCGATGGCGGCGAGGCCGAACAGGGCGAAGACGAGATAGACGAGGTCGCCGGCGAGGATGCCGAGCACCATGGGGAAGGCCGAGCGGAAGCCGCCGCCCAGCGCCCGCGCCACCACGGCTGCAACGCCGGGGCCGGGCACGATGACGGCAATGGCATAGGCTATGGTGAAGGCGATGAGGGTGACAATGTCCATGGCGACGCTCCGGAAGGCGCAACGGTTTACTGCGGGCGCGGCCGGAAGGCAATAGCGTCAGCATTGCTGACCTAAAATCACTTGCGGCGTTGGCAGGCGGCGAACAGGAAGAGCAGGGTCAGCCCAGGGGCGAGGGCGGCGGCGAGCGGTTGCCACTGATCGGGAAACATGGCGGCGCCCAGGGTCCAGGGCAGGCCGATGACGACGAGGGTGACGCCGGCGAGCGGCACGGGCTCGCCGCCCTGGACGACAAGTCCGATACCGTTCCACAGCAGCGTTCCGGCGTAGATCAGCGCGAAGGCGGCGACGACCAGCCGGCAGAGCCAGCCCATGCGGATGACGAAATGCGGGCGCTCGTCGACGACCACGACCGCGGGCGTCCGGCGCCGGCTGCGGCGGAGGATCGGGTATTTCGTCCTGAGCTCGCTGTCCCTCATCATGGCGAGGGTAGCGCCTGCGGGTTATGGATTTGCTAGGGCGGGGAAGGGGCGCTCGGATCACTCGCCGTCGCTGGTCAGCGCCATCACGTCGATGAAGACATTGTTCGTATCGTAGCGGCAGCGGAACTGTTTGATGCCCTCGCTGCCCTTATCGACGGTACCGTCGATGCTGGCGCTGCCATCGGGGGACCAGAGCAGCTCGCCCGGGGTGACGTAGATGGGGCGCGTGCCGTACTGGCCGGCGACCTCGCCGACGCAGTAGGCGACCATGCTGTCGGGCGGTACCGGCTGGCCGGGAGCGGGCGCGGCGCTCGAGGCGGCGGCATCGTCGGCGGCGATGGCGAAATCGATGGTGTAGGTGCAGGTGGCGCCGCGGCGGGCTTCGTTGCGCATCAGGTAGACATCGACGCGGTAGTCGCCGGCGGTGGCGGTGGTGCCGGTAAAGTCGTTGCCATCGATCGAGGCGTTGTAGATGGCCTCTGGGTAGGCGTCGGGCGCGTAGACGTTGAAATAGCAGCCGGCATTGTCGGGGTGGAGGCTCACGGCCATCACCTGGCCGGCGCCGGTGCCGAGATAGTAGGTCTCGGAGGCGTCGCCGGTGACGCTGCCGGACAGCGTGGTGCCGGTGGTGCCGGCGGGGAATTTGACTGTGTGCTCGGCAGCCAGCGTGGGCGCGGCGACAGCGAGCGACAGGGCGGCGAGAAGCAGGCGCATGCGATCCTCCCTCGGTACGCAGCCATTGCAGGCCGTGTTCGTGGCGGTGTTGGGGCGGCGCTTTCGCCACGCGGCGTTCGGCGAGCCGACGGCGTCGGGCGCGGCGGATTCAGGTCGCCATTCGCCCAAGCCACGGTGTCATTCCCGCGAAAGCGGGAATCTCTGTTTTCGGCGGGTGCGGTCAAACGGGGATCCCCGCTTTCGCGGGGATGACCCAGTGGTGGGGGGCGGGCACTCACCAATCCCCGCCCATAATCGCGCGACCTTGACAATCTACCTACTGATAGGTAGATAAGTCGTCATGGAACAGCAGACGGCAGAACGAATCCTGAAGACGGCGCGCGAGCTGGTTATCGCGGGCGGCTATAATGGTTTCAGCTATGCGGACATTGCCGAGGTGGTCGGCATCCGCAAGCCGAGCATCCACCATCATTTTCCGGCCAAGGCCGATCTGGTGCGGGCGCTGGTCGCCGGGTATCGCGAGGATCTGGCGGCCGGATTGGCCCAGTTCGAGGCGGTGTCGCCTGATGCCCCGGCGCAGCTGCGTGCCTATATCGCGACGTGGGAAGCGTGCATCGAAGATGGCAGCATGCCGTTCTGCCTCGGCGCGCAACTCGCGGCGGAGCTGCCGGCGCTGCCGCCGGAAGTCGCGGTGGAGGTGCAGGCGCATTTCCGGTTGCTGGCCGGCTGGCTCACCGAGGTGGTGGCGCGGGGCGTGCAGCAGGGCAGGCTTAGGATCAGCGGGACGGCCGAGGCCGAGGCAGAGACCATCATGGCCATTGTGCATGGGGCGATGCTGTCGGCCCGCGCCTATGGGACGCCAGCCATCTTCGGGCTGATCGTCAGGCCGATGCTGGATCGGCTCATGGCTAGCTGACGAACTCTCGACGGGGCAGGCGGGTAGGGCGGTGCGTGGGGTCGCCCCCTCCACCAGCTTCGCTGGTCCCCCTCCCCCGCTGCGCAGGGGAGGATATGGCGGCCCACTCGATCGATCGGACTAAACACGCTCTCTCAACCTACCTACTAGAAGGTCAATCAGATGAATGCCTCGAACAAGACTGAGTTGCCGGGCAATGCCGGCTGGCTCAAGACCTATGCTTTTGTGCGTTTCGGCTTTTCCGTCGCCTGGGTGGCGGCGGCGTTCGTGCTGGCGCCGCTCAACCCGGCGATCGCGGCGGTGCTGCTGGTGATTTATCCGGCCTGGGATGCGGTCGCGAACCTGGTCGACGCGCAACGCAATGGCGGGCTCGCGCGCAACGGCTCGCATCTGCTCAATGTGGTCGTCAGCGCCATCACCACGCTGGCGGTGATCGTGGCGCTGGGGCAGGGGATGACGGCGGTGGTCGTGGTGTTCGGCGTGTGGGCGATCCTGAGTGGGGTGCTGCAGCTCGTCACCGCGGTGCGGCGCTGGGCCTCGGGCGGGCAGTGGGCGATGGTGTTGAGCGGCGCGCAATCGGCTCTGGCGGGCGGCTTTTTCGTGTTCTCCGCGGGCACCATGCCCAATCCCGGCATCGCGCTGATCGCCGGCTATGCCGCCTTCGGCGCGATCTATTTCCTCGTGACGGCGGTGTGGCTCAGCGTGCGCGAGGCGCGTAGCCTCAGGGCAGCCGGCTGAGGCGCTCGGTGAGCAGGTCGTAGAAGCCGTCGGCGTTGCCGGAGCGGAGATAGGTGACGTTCTTCACCCGCCCGGTGACGCCCCAGTAGTCGGCGACGGTCATGCCGACGGTCAGTTCGCTCGATGTTTCGATCACGACGTTGATGTGGCGGCCCTGGAATAGGTCTGGATCGAGCATGTAAGCGATGACGCAGGGGTCGTGCAGTGGCGCGCCCTTGCTGTCATACTTGGCGATGTCGAAGCGCTCGGAGAAGGTCAGCATCTTGACCACCGCGTCGCCGGCCCTGTTGCCGAGGGCGCGGATGCGGTCGAGCCGGGGCTGGGTCGAGAGCATCATGTGGGTGACGTCGAGAGGCAGCATGGCGATCGGCACGCCCGAGCGCAACACGACGTCGGCGGCGTCGGGATCGACATAGATGTTGAATTCGGCGGCGGGCGTGATGTTGCCGCCCTCGAAATAGCCCCCGCCCATCATCACGATCTCCTGGATGCGCGGGATGATGCGCGGTTCCTTGATCATGGCCATGGCGACATTGGTGAGCGGACCGAGGGTGGCGAGCGTCACCGTGCCGGCCTCGTGCGTCAGCAGCGCCTCGATCAGGAAATCGACGCCGTGCTGCGGTTCAAGCTGCAGCTTGGGCGCCGGCAGGTCGGGGCCGTCGAGGCCGGTTTCGCCGTGCACGTGCTCGGCGGTAACGAGGGTGCGGCGCATCGGGCGCTCGCAGCCGGCATAGACGGCGATGTCCTTGCGGCCGGAGAGCTCGACCACCTTCAGCGCGTTGCGGGCATTCTGGGCCAGGGTGACGTTGCCGGCCACCGCGACGATGCCGAGGACATCGAAATCGGCGGGCGAGGCGAGGGCCATGAGGATGGCGACGGCATCGTCCTGGCCGGGGTCGGTGTCGATAATGATCTTGCGCGCCATGGGTTTAGCCCGGGTCCCTCAGAGATTGATTCCGGCGGCATGCTAGCGGGCGGCTCGGTCGGCGTCGACGGGCTGCGGCATCCTTCCGGCATCCGCGGCGCTGATCTGAGGACGCGCGGGAACGCCAAGTGCCGGCACTGCGTTTGTTGCAGCGCGGCGAAGGGAGCAACATGGTCACGAAGCAGGTTACGGGCGAGCGCCGCAAGGGGCTGACGAGGGACATCGAGAGAACCAATTTCGAGCGCGTGCTCGGCAATGCTGCCAAGATGGCAACGGTGGCGATCGGCATCGTGGTCGCGTTCGTGGCGATCCGCGAGGCGCAGGTGATCCTCGCGCCGGTGTTTCTCGCCATCATGATCGGGCTGGTGTTCGGGCCGGTGGCCGACCTGCTCGAGAATCGCGGCGTGCCCGAGGGGGTGTCGGCGGGACTGGTGGTGGTGCTGTTCCTCTTGGTGATCGTCTCGGGCGGGGCGCTGTTCTACGGGCCGCTGAGCGAGTGGGCCGAGCGCATTCCGGTGATCTGGGAGCACCTGCAGGCCGAGATGCAGAACTGGCAGGAGCCGCTGGCAGCGCTGGGCAACCTGCAGGAGCAGGTGAAGGGCGTGCTGGGCGGGTCGGGAGGCATGGAGGTGCGGGTCGAGGACGGCAGCGCCGTCACCGGCATCGCGCTGATGGCGCCGGCCTTTCTCGCGCAGGTGCTGGTCTTCCTCGTCTCGCTCTACTTCTTCCTCGCCACGCGCGAGAACATCCGCATCGCGACGCTGTCGCTGTGCTTTTCGCGGCGCATGCGCTGGCGCACGGCGCATGTGTTCCGCGACGTGGAGCAGAAGGTGTCGCGCTACCTGCTCACCATCACCATGGTCAACGTGGGCGTCGGGGTCGTGGTGACGGTGCTGATGTGGGGCATCGGCATGCCGTCGCCGATCCTGTGGGGCGCGATGGCGGCGGTGCTCAACTACGTGCCGTTCGTCGGGCAGGCGTTCATGGCGCTGATCCTGTTCCTTGCCGGGCTCGGGACGGGCGGCGGTCTCGAGGCGGCGGTGCTGCCGGTGGTGCTGTACTGGGCAGTCAATTTCGTGGAGGGCAATTTCGTGACGCCGAACCTGCTCGGCGCGACGATGACGGTGAATCCGTTCCTGATCTTTCTGTCGCTGACCTTCTGGCTGTGGGCGTGGGGGCCGATCGGCGGTCTGATCGCGGTGCCCTCGCTGCTGATCCTGCTCTCGACCATCACCCACATCCTGCCGGTGCGGCAGCTGCCGCCGCGCAAGGAACGGCGGCTGGTGAACGAGAAGACCCGCCACGATGTCGAGCAGGCCGAACCCCTGGCGCCGCCTCCGCAGCCCCCCAAGACCGCCGCACCCAAGCGCACGCCACGGAAGCGGGCCGCGCCGGCCCAGTAGCCCGTACACTAGCCCAATGGACAGCCTTGACGCCCGGCGGACCAGACCGCAGTTTGCGGGCTTCCAACAAGCACGGGTGAGCGATGGCAGGCGAAGCGGTAGCGCAGGCGGCGGAGGCGGTGGCACATGGCGGCGGCGTCGACCTGGTACAGGTCGTGGCGCTATTGGCTGCAGGTGTGATCGCGGTGCCGCTGTTCCGCCGGCTGGGGCTCGGTTCGGTGCTGGGCTATCTCGCGGCGGGGCTCGCGGTCGGACCGTTCGGGCTGGGGCTCGTACATGATCCGCTGGGCATCCTGCACGCAGCCGAGCTGGGCGTGGTGCTGTTCCTGTTCATCGTCGGGCTCGAGATGGAGCCGGCCAAGCTGTGGGGGCTGCGCAAGCAGATCTTCGGGCTCGGTGTGTTGCAGGTCGGGCTATGCGGGCTGCTACTGACGCTGGTCGGCATGTTCGTGCTGCAGCTGCCGCCGGCCATCGCCTTCGTGGGCGGGCTGGGCTTCGTGATGACCTCGACGGCGATCGTCATGCAGATCCTCAGCGAACGCGGGGAGCTGCAGTCACCGGCGGGGCAGAAGATGGTGTCCATCCTGCTGCTCGAGGACCTTGCGATCGTACCGCTGCTGGCGATGGTTGCGTTCCTGTCGCCCGGGGTCGATGCAGAGCAGACCGTGATGCAGCGCTGGATTAGCGTGGGCGTGGGGGCGGGCTCGCTGGTCGCGGTGATCTTCGCCGGCCGCTGGGTGCTGAATCCGGTGTTCCGCATCCTCGCCGAATCCAAGGCGCGGGAGATCATGACGGCAGCGGCGCTGCTGGTGGTGCTGGGTGCGGCGCTGATCCTCGATGCGGGTGGGCTCAGCATGGCGATGGGTGCGTTCCTCGCCGGCGTGCTGCTCTCGACCTCGACCTTCAAGCACCAGCTGGAAGCGGATGTGGAGCCGTTCCGCGGCCTGCTGCTGGGATTGTTCTTTCTTGCCGTCGGCATGTCGCTGGACCTCAACGTGGTCGCGGCCAACTGGAGCTTCATCGCGATTGCGGTGGTGCTCTACATGCTGGTGAAGGGCGGCACGATCTACGCCATCGCGCGTCTGCTCAAGTCCGACAATCGCGATGCGATCGAACGCGCGGTGCTGATGGCGCAGGGCGGCGAGTTCGCCTTCGTGCTGTTCACCACGGCGACGGCGGGCGGGCTGATGACGGCCGAAATGAACGCCATGATGACGGCGACCGTGATCATTTCGATGGTGCTGACGCCGTTCTCGACCATGCTGCTGAAGATCGTGCCCAAGCCCAGGCAATCGCTGGCGGATGTCGAGCAGATCCCGGAGGGGTTGAGCGGCAACGTGCTGCTGATCGGCTTCGGCCGCTTCGGGCAGATCGCCAGCCAGCCGCTCATCGCCAAGGGGCAGCACACCATCTCGATCATCGACAACGACGTCGAGATGATCCAGGTGGCCCAGACCTTCGGGTTCAAGATCTACTATGGGGACGGCACGCGGCTCGACATCCTGCATGCCGCGGGGGCCGGCAACGCCGACCTCGTCCTCGTCTGCGTCGACAAGAAGGAAGACGCGACGCGCATCGTCGAACTGCTCAAATCGGAATTCCCGCTGGCCAAGGTGATGGCGCGCGCCTTCGATCGCGGTCATGCGCTG
The DNA here is from genome assembly GCF_057657195.1 of Devosia sp. Soil_C_22. Classification (NCBI taxonomy): domain Bacteria; kingdom Pseudomonadati; phylum Pseudomonadota; class Alphaproteobacteria; order Hyphomicrobiales; family Devosiaceae; genus Devosia; species Devosia sp. Soil_C_22. The sequence continues at coordinate 2,452,135 of NZ_JBDGIY010000001.1, read as the reverse complement.
GAGCTGATCCAGGCGGGGGCCGACTACCAGTTGCGCGAAGTGTTCGAGAGTGCCCTCGAGTTCGGCGCCGAAACGCTCCGCCAGCTCGATGTCGACGTGGTCGAGGTGGGCGAGATCATCGAGGGCGTGCGCGAGCGCGATCGGCAACGCTTCGCCGCGCAGATGGTCGGCGGCCTGATGGCCGGCCGCGACCTGCTGATCTCCAACGCGCAGGACCAGGCGCGCGAGAGCGGCACGGTGACGGGGCCATCTACGCCGGTCATGCCGCCGCCGGAGGATGCGGCGCAGGTCGCGAAGGGGTAGGGGCCGCGTTCTTCGCGAAGGTCAGTGCGGGAAGATACCCCCCACCCTGTCCCTCCCCCGCAAGGGGGGAGGTGACCTGCGTTCGCAAGTCTTCGTCCCGCTGGTACCGTGCGCTGTGTGAGCGTCTCCCTCCCCCTTGCGGGGAGGGGACAGGGGTGGGGGTATCTTTCGGCACCGATGCCGGCCAAGCCACGGTGTCATCCCGGCGCAGGCCGGGATCCAGCCTGGGGTGCTTCAGCGCGCCGTGAAGGCGGAGAGACCTCAGGATGGGCCCCGGCCTGCGCCGGGGTGACGCGGTGAGTTGGCGACAGCGTGCCTCACCGGCCCAATAGAACAATCGCCCAAGCTCTAGGCACGCTGCCTTAGAACCATTCTCATCGGGGCTTCCCACGGTGGCGTTTCAGTGCAACAGTGACCGTATAGAGGGGAACGTCATTACTGTGATGCCGGATTGCGACAATGCCGCAAAAGCCCCTCGTATTGGATGCTCCCGTCCCCGAAAAGCGCGCCCTGACCACCGAGGCGCTGCAGGACGAGATCCTTGAAAAGCTCACCTATTTCATCGGCAAGGACCCGATCGTCGCGCGTCCGCACGACTGGCTGAAGGCCACGATCTATGCGGTGCGCGACCGCATCATCGACCAGTGGATGGAGTCGAGCCGGGAGACCTGGCGCACCTCCAACAAGCGCGTCTACTATCTCAGCCTCGAATTCCTGATCGGGCGGCTGCTGCGCGACGCGATGAACAATATCGGCGTCATGGAGCATGTCCGGGCGGCGCTGAAGAACTTCAACGTCAACATCGACGACATGATCAACCTCGAGCCCGACGCGGCGCTCGGCAATGGCGGCCTCGGCCGGCTTGCGGCGTGCTTCATGGAGTCGATGGCGACGGTCGATATCCCGGCCTATGGCTACGGTATCCGCTACGTGCATGGGCTGTTCCGGCAGGAGATGAGCGACGGCTGGCAGGTCGAGCTGCCCGAGACCTGGCTCGCCCATGGCAACCCGTGGGAGTTCGAGCGGCGGGAGTCGAGCTACGAGGTCGGCTTCGGCGGGCAGGTGGTGCCGGTGCCCGAGCCCGACGGGACGACGCGGCTCGAATGGCGGCCGGCCGAGCATGTGCTGGCGGTGGCCTTCGATACACCGATCGTGGGCTGGCGCGGCAAGCGCGTGAACACGCTCCGGCTGTGGTCGGCGCAGCCGATCGACCCGATCCTGCTCGACAAGTTCAACGCCGGCGACCATATCGGCGCGCTCGAGGAGAGCGCCAAGGCCGAGGCGATCACCCGCGTGCTCTATCCGGCCGATTCGACTCCGTCGGGTCAGGAGCTGCGGCTGCGCCAGGAGTTCTTCTTCTCCTCGGCCTCGCTGCAGGACATCGTGCGCCGGCACATGCAGGCCTATGGCGACCTGGGGACGCTCTCCGACAAGGTGGCGATCCAGCTCAACGACACGCATCCGGCGATCTCGATCGCCGAACTGATGCGCATCCTGATCGATATCCACGGCATGAAGTTCGCGGCGGCCTGGAAGCTGACCAAGGCGACCTTCGGATACACCAACCATACGCTGCTGCCCGAGGCGCTCGAGACCTGGCCGGTGGGGCTGCTGGAGCGGTTGCTGCCGCGCCAGATGCAGCTGATCTACGCCATCAACGCCGAGGTACTGGGCGAGGCCCGCGCCATGGGCGGGTTCACAGACAACCAGATCGCCAACCTGTCGCTGATCGACGAGCATGGCAGCCGGCGCGTGCGCATGGGCCAGCTGGCCTTTGTCGGCTCGCACTCGATCAATGGCGTGTCGGCACTGCATTCCGACCTCGTCAAGAAGACGCTGTTCGCCGATCTCGACCGGCTCTATCCGGGGCGCATCAACAACAAGACCAACGGCGTGACGCCGCGGCGCTGGCTGATGCAGTGCAATCCGGAGCTGACCAAGCTGATCGCGGGGCGGATCGGGCCGGAATTCCAGGACAAGCTGGAGCTGCTCAGCGGGCTCGACGCGCATGCCGACGATCCGACCTTCCAGGACCAGTTCAAGGCGGTGAAGCGGGCCAACAAGGCGCGGCTGGCGCAGGTGATCAAGGACCGGCTGGGGATCGTGGTGTCGCCGGACGCGCTGTTCGACGTGCAGGTGAAGCGCATTCACGAATACAAGCGCCAGTTGCTCAACGTTATCGAGGCGGTGGCGCAATACTCGATGATCCGCTCGCACCCGGAAAGGGACTGGGTGCCGCGGGTAAAGGTGTTCGCCGGCAAGGCGGCGCCGGGCTACTGGAACGCAAAGCTCATCATCAAGTTGATCAATGACGTGGCTACGGTCGTGAACAACGACCCGGCTGTTCGCGGTCTACTGAAGGTGGTTTTCCTGCCCAATTATAACGTGAGCCTCGCCGAGACGATCATCCCGGCGGCGGACCTTTCCGAGCAGATTTCGACGGCCGGCATGGAGGCCTCGGGTACGGGCAACATGAAGTTCATGGCCAATGGCGCCATCACCATCGGCACGCTCGACGGCGCCAATGTCGAGATGCTGGAGCAGGTGGGGCCGGAGAATATGATGATCTTCGGGCTGACGGCGGACAAGGTGGCCGAGAAGCGCCAGCGCAGCGAAGTGCCGCGTTCGGCCATCGACAGCTCGCCGATGCTGCGCGAGGCGCTGGAGGCGATTTCGTCGGGCGTGTTCTCGCCCGACGATCCGAACCGCTACCGCGACCTGATCGGCGGCATCTACGACCACGACTGGTTCATGGTGGCGCGCGACTTCGACGCCTATGCCGCCGCGCAGCGCAGCGTCGACCAGGTCTGGAACAACCCACGCAAATGGTATTCCATGGCGATCCGGAACACTGCGCATGTCGCCTGGTTCTCTTCGGATCGGACGATCACGGAATATGCCAAGGGTATCTGGGGCGTGCCGGTCGGGGGTTAACGGGTGACCAAGTCCAAGTGGCAGGCGGCTGACAGCGACGTCCAGGCGATCGTTGCCGGCCGACATTCCGATCCATTCTCGATCCTGGGCCTGCACCAGGTCGGGGATATCTGGGTGGCGCGGACCTTCATTCCGCACGCGGAGTCGGTGTCGGCGCGCACGCTCGACAGCCGGATCCTCGGAGAGCTGAGCCCTCGTGGCGAGGGCTTCTTCGAGGGCGAGGTGAAGCTGACGGGCCGGATGCCGGTCAGCTATCACGCGCGCAATGACGGGGGCGAGTGGAACGTCCTCGACCCATACAGCTTCGGGCCGGTGCTCGGGCCGATGGACGACTATTATATCGGCGAAGGCTCGCACCTGAGGCTGTTCGACAAGCTCGGCGCGCATGCCATCGAGTTCGAGGGCGTGAAGGGCACGCATTTCGCCGTATGGGCGCCCAATGCGCGGCGCGTCAGCGTGGTCGGGCCGTTCAACGAGTGGGACGGGCGGCGGCACCCGATGCGGGTGCGCATCAATACCGGGGTGTGGGAAGTGTTCATCCCCGGGGTCGCTCCGGGCGAAGTCTACAAATACGAGATCGTCGGCGCCGACGGCGACCTGCGGCCGCTCAAGGCCGATCCGTTCGCGCGGCAGTCGGAGCTGCGGCCAAAGACGGCTTCGGTGGTCACCGATCCCAAGCCGTTCGAGTGGACGGACGCGGCCTATCTCGAAAAGCGTGCCAGGACCGACTGGCGGCGGAAGCCCGTCTCGATCTACGAAGTGCACATGGGGTCGTGGCGACGGCGGGCGGATGGCTCGTTCATGAGCTACGAGCAGCTGGCCGAGCAGCTGATCCCCTATGCCGCCGACAGCGGCTTCACCCATATCGAGATGCTGCCGATCACCGAGCATCCGCTCGACCTGAGCTGGGGCTACCAGCCGACCGGGATGTATGCCCCGACCGCCCGGTTCGGCGATCCCGACAGCTTCGCCAGGTTCGTCGATAGCGCGCATGCGGCGGGGCTGGGCGTGATCCTCGACTGGGTACCGGCGCACTTCCCCACCGACGAGCACGGGCTGGCGCGTTTCGACGGCACGGCGCTCTACGAGCACGAGGATCCGCGGCAGGGCTATCACCCCGACTGGAACACGGCGATCTACAATTTCGGGCGTCAGGAGGTCGTGAGCTTCCTCGTCAACAACGCGCTCTACTGGCTGGAAAAATTCCACCTCGACGGGCTGCGCGTCGACGCGGTGGCCTCGATGCTCTACCTCGATTACTCGCGCCAGCCGGGGCAGTGGGTGCCCAACCAGTTCGGTGGCAACCACAATCTCGAGGCGGTGGAGTTCCTCAAGCGGGTGAACACCGAGGCTTATCGCCAGCATCCGGGCGTGATGATGATCGCCGAGGAATCGACCTCGTGGTCGGGCGTATCGGCGCCGGCGGACAAGGGCGGGCTGGGCTTCGGGTTCAAGTGGAACATGGGGTTCATGAACGACACCCTGCGCTACATGAGCCGCAACCCGATCCACCGCCGCTTCCACCATGGCGACATGACCTTCGCCGCGCTCTATGCGTATTCGGAGAATTTCATCCTGCCGCTCAGCCATGACGAGGTGGTGCACGGCAAGGGCTCGCTGCTTTCGAAGATGGGCGGCGACGACTGGGGACAGTTCGCGGGCCTGCGCGCCTATTACGGCTTCATGTGGGGCTGGCCGGGCAAGAAGCTCCTATTCATGGGCCAGGAATTCGCGCAGCGCGAGGAGTGGAACGAGGCGAGGGGACTCGACTGGTGGCTGCTCGATGCGCCGGCGCATGAAGGCGTGCGGCGGCTGGTGACCGATCTCAACGCCCTCTATCGCGAGCTGCCGGCGCTGCATGCGCGCGACAACGAGCCGGAGGGGTTCGAGTGGCTGATCGGCAACGACCACACCAACTCGGTGTTTGCCTTCGCGCGCAAGGCCCCGGGCGAGCAGCCGGTGGTGGTGATCGCCAACATGACGCCGGTGCCGCGCGAGAATTATCGCGTGCCCATGCCGCTCGCCGGCAACTGGGTGGAGCGGCTCAATACCGATGCCGGCTGGTATGGCGGGACCAACAAGGGCAACCAGGGCCGGGTGGTGGCCAAAGAGAGCACGGTGAAGGGGCTTGGCCCCTATGCCGACCTCTACCTGCCGCCGATGTCGACGCTTTATCTGAAATACGACCCCTCCTGAGAGGGGCAGTGCTTAGGGACAGTCGCGTGAACGGATACAAGAGCCTGCAAATTTCCGGGCACGTGGTTTGGGGAGGGAAACATGGCTGACTACAGGACTCCATCGCCACTCGCCCGCGAGGCGATGGCCTATGTGCTGGCAGGCGGGCGCGGTACCCGGCTGTTCGAGCTGACCGACCGGCGCGCCAAGCCCGCCGTCTATTTCGGCGGCAAGTCGCGTATCATCGACTTCGCGCTATCCAATGCGCTCAACTCCGGCATCCGCCGCGTGTCGGTGGCGACGCAGTACCAGGCGCATTCGCTGATCCGGCACCTGCAGCGGGGCTGGAACTTCCTGCGCACCGAGCGCAACGAAAGCTTCGACATCCTGCCGGCAAGCCAGCGCGTGTCGGAAACGCAGTGGTACGAGGGCACCGCCGATGCCGTGTACCAGAACATGGACATCATCGAGGATTACGGCCCGCGCTACATCGTGCTGCTCGCGGGCGACCACATCTACAAGATGGACTACGAGATCATGCTCCGCCAGCACGTGGATACGGGCGCGGACGTGACCATCGGCTGCCTCGAGGTGCCGCGCATGGAGGCCACCGGCTTCGGCGTGATGCATGTCGACGGGCGCGACCGGATCGTCGATTTCGTCGAAAAGCCCAAGGACCCGCCGGGCATCCCGGATCGGCCGGACTACGCGCTCGCCTCGATGGGCATCTATGTGTTCGAGACGCGCTTCCTGATGGAGCAACTGCGCCGGGACGCGGCGACGGCCGGGTCGAGCCGCGATTTCGGCAAGGACATCATCCCCTATATCGTCAAGAACGGCTCGGCCTGGGCGCACCGCTTCCCGCGCTCGTGCGTGCGCTCGCCCAACGAGGAAGTCGCGTACTGGCGCGACGTGGGTACGGTCGATGCCTACTGGAAAGCCAATATCGACCTCACCGACGTCACCCCGCAGCTCGACCTCTACGACCGCGACTGGCCGATCTGGACCTTTGCCGAGATCACCCCGCCGGCCAAGTTCGTGCATGATTTCGAGGGTCGGCGCGGCTCCGCGGTGAACTCGCTGGTGTCGGGCGACTGCATCGTGTCGGGTGGCCAGCTGACGCGCACGTTGCTCTCGACCGGCAGCCGGGTGCATTCCTATTCCGAGCTGCACGAGGCGGTGGTGCTGCCTTACTGCACGATCGCGCGCGGGGCGCGGCTCAGGAAGGTGGTGGTCGATCGGGGCGTGTCCATTCCCGAGGGACTGGTGGTGGGTGAAGATGCCGAGTTCGACGCCAAGTGGTTCCGCCGCACCGCCGACGGGGTGACGCTGATCACCCAGCCGATGATCGACAAGTATCTCAGCAGTCGATGAAGCCCTCAGGCGCTGCAGGGCAGCGAGGGCTTCACGTCCGTTTAGTTGTCGCGTGTTCGAACCGGAAAAGTCTGCAACTTTTCCTGAACACGCTCCGATCGCCGCGGGAGCACCGATGACCGAAGTCCTCTCCGTCGCCTCGGAGGCTTTCCCGCTGATCAAGACGGGAGGCCTCGCAGACGTCGTCGGCGCGCTGCCGGCGGCGCTGGCGCCGCATGATGTGTCCATGCGCGTGCTGCTGCCGGGCTATCCGAAGGTCATGGATGCCCTGCGGGGCGGCCGGGAGCTCTGGTATTACGACGATTTCTTCGGCGGCGAGGCCCGGCTGATCGGCGGCAGGGCGAAGGGGCTCGACGTCATCGCCATCAACGCGCCGCACCTCTACGACCGGCCGGGCAACCCGTATCTGGGACCGGATGGCCGGGACTGGCCCGACAACTGGCAGCGCTTCGCGGCGCTGAGCTTTGTCGGCTACGACATCTCGCGCGGCATGCTGGAGGGCTACCGCCCGGACATCGTCCACTGCCACGACTGGCAGGCGGGGCTGGTGCCGGCCTACATCAAGTTCAACCCGGGCAGCAGCGCCAAGACCATCCTGACGGTGCACAATATCGCCTTCCAGGGCGTGTTCGGCTGGGACGTGTTCAACGGCCTGAAGCTCGACTACGAGGCGGCCCGCACCGGCTCGATCGAGTATTTTGGCAACATGGGTTATCTCAAGGCCGGTCTGCAACTCGCCGACATCGTGACGACGGTGAGTCCGACCTACGCGCACGAGATCCGCACGGGCTACTACGGCATGGGGCTCGAGGGGCTGCTGCAATCGCGCTCCGAGACAGTGCACGGCATCCTCAATGGTATCGACGCGGCAGAGTGGAACCCGGCGACCGACGCGGCACTGCCGCAGCAATATCAGGCGAGCACGATCTTTCAGCGCGCTGCCAACAAGCAGGCGGTCGAGCAGCATTTCTCGCTCGAGGCGGGTGAGGGGCCGATCCTTGCGGTGGTGAGCCGGCTCACCGGGCAGAAGGGGCTCGACATGCTGCCGGCCCATATCGACAACCTCGTCGCCCAGGGCGGGCGGCTGGTGGTGCTGGGCACGGGCGAGCCGCATATCGAGGATGCCTTTGCCGGCGCCGCACTGCGGCACCCCGGGCGCGTGGGTGTGGAGATCGGCTATTCGGAGCCGCTGAGCCACTTGATCCAGGGCGGAGCGGACGCGATCCTGATCCCGTCGCGCTTCGAGCCATGCGGGCTGACCCAGCTCTATGGTTTGCGCTATGGTTGCGTTCCGGTGGTCAGCCGCGTGGGCGGCCTTGCCGACACGGTGATCGACGCCAACGAAGCCGCCATCGAGGCTGGCGTCGGCACCGGAATCGTGTTCTCGCCGGCCACAGAAGAGGCTCTGGGCGAAGCCATTCGCCGGACGCTGGCGCTCTATGCGCGGCCGAAGGTGTGGCACAAGATGCAGCGCCGGGGGATGAAGTCGGATGTCTCCTGGGAACTCAGCGCCGAAAAATACGCCGACCTCTACGCGTCAATCCTGGGGCACAAACAGAATGACGACACTGACGATTGAGACGACGCCTTTTGCCGACCAGAAGCCGGGCACGTCCGGCTTAAGGAAGCGGACCAAGGCGTTCTCGGTGCCGAACTATGTCGAGAACTTCGTGCAGTCGATCTTCGACTGCCTCGAGGGGATCAAGGGCAAGACGCTGGTGATCGGCGGCGATGGCCGCTACTTCAACGATGTCGCCATCCAGAAGATCATCCGGATCGCCGCGGGCAACGGGTTTGGCACGGTGCTGGTGGGCCAGAACGGGCTGCTGTCGACGCCGGCGGCCAGCCACGTGATCCGCCACCACAAGGCGTTCGGCGGGCTGATCCTGTCGGCCAGCCACAATCCGGGCGGGCCGGACGGCGATTTCGGCATCAAGTACAACGTCAGCAATGGCGGGCCGGCGCCGGAGAAGATCACCGAGGCGGTGTTCGCTCGCTCCAAGGTCATCGACCGCTACCTGACGGTGGATGCGCCGGACGTGGACCTTTCGCGCATCGGCACGCAGCATTCGGCCGGCATGGTGGTCGAGGTGATCGACCCGGTCAGCGACTATGCGGCGCTGATGGAGACGCTGTTCGATTTCGACAGAATCCGCGCCATGTTCGCAGGCGGCTTCCGCATGCGCTTCGACGCGATGCACGCCGTGACCGGGCCTTACGCCCACCGCATCCTCGAGGGGATGCTGGGGGCGCCGGCGGGGACGGTGATCAACGGCACGCCGTCGCCGGATTTCGGCGGCGGGCATCCCGATCCGAATCTCGTCTATGCCAAGGAGCTCTACGACCTGATGATGAGCGAGGACGGCCCGGATTTCGGCGCCGCCTCGGACGGCGACGGCGACCGCAACCTGATCATCGGCAAGAACCGGTTCGTGACGCCCTCGGACTCGCTCGCCATCCTCGCTGCCAACGCGCCGCACGCGCCGGGCTACGCAGATGGCATTGCCGGTATCGCCCGCTCGATGCCGACCAGTGCGGCGGCCGATCGCGTCGCCGAAAAGCTCGGCATCGAGATGCACGAGACGCCCACGGGCTGGAAGTTCTTCGGCAACCTGCTGGACGCGGGGCGAGTCACCATCTGCGGCGAGGAATCGGCGGGCACCGGCTCGAACCATGTGCGCGAAAAGGATGGGCTGTGGGCCGTGCTGCTATGGCTCAACGTGATCGCGGCGCGCGGGCAGGGCGTCGACATGATCGTGCAGGACCACTGGGCCACCTACGGGCGCAACTATTACACCCGCCACGACTATGAAGAAGTCGACGCGGCGGCCGCCAATACGCTGATGGACGAGCTGCGCGCAAAACTGCCGGCGCTGGTGGGACAGACGCTCGAGGGCAGGGCGGTGGCCTATGCCGACGACTTCACCTACCACGATCCCGTGGACGGTTCGACGAGCGCCAGGCAGGGGGTGCGGATCGGCTTTGCCGATGGCAGCCGCATCGTGCTGCGGCTCAGCGGAACCGGCACTGTGGGGGCCACGTTGCGTATCTACCTTGAACGCTACGAGCCGCCCCATGGACAGCATGATCTCGACACCCAGTCTGCACTCGCCCCTCTCATCGCCATCGCAGACAGTGTCGCCGGGATCAAATCCCGCACCGGCCGTGATGCGCCGAGCGTTATCACTTGAGGACCCGTATCTAGTGAAACCCGAACTGATCCCGGGCGCCGGCAGCCCGGAGAAACTCGGCGCCACCATCACCGCCGAGGGTGTGAACTTCGCCGTCTATTCCGAGACGGCGTCGGCGCTGTTCGTTTCGATCTACGACGAGACGGACAAGGAAATCGGGCGCTTCGAGCTCGATGGCCACGATGACAACGTGCACCACGGGCTGGTCGCCAATATCGGCGCCGGCGCGCGCTACGGCTTGCGTGCCGATGGCCGCTACGATCCGGACCAGGGCTATTTCTTCGACCCCAACAAGCTTCTGGTCGACCCGTACGCGAGGCGCATCGACCGCACCTTCGTGCGCTCGCCGCGGCTGCGCCTGCATCGCGACGAGGCGGTCGACACGGCGCCGCTGATCCCCAAGGCGATCGTCGTAGGCGCGGAGAACACGGCCGTGATGCCGCGCCGCAAGGCGCCGCAGATGTTCTACGAGCTGAACGTGCGCGGCTATACCATGCGCCATCCCTCGGTGCAGGGGCCGCTGCGCGGTACCATCGCCGGGCTGACGACGCAGCGGGTGATCGACCATTTCAAGTATCTGGGCGTCGATGTCGTGCAGCTAATGCCGACCGCGGCCTGGATCGATGAAGGCCACCTGCCGGCGCTCGGGCTGACCAATGCCTGGGGCTACAACCCGGTGACGTATTTTGCGCTCGATCCGCGGCTCGCGCCGCGCGGCCCGCAGGAATTGCGCACCATGACCGACATGTACCGCAAGGCGGGCATCTCGGTGATCCTCGACGTGGTCTACAACCACACCGGCGAGGGCGACGCCGACGGGCCGATGCTGTCGATGATGGGGCTCGACGCCAAAACCTACTACCGCTTCGTCGAGGTCGACGGGAAACAGCACCTCGTCAACGACACGGGCACTGGCAACACGCTGCGCTGCGACCATCCGGCGGTGCAGAACCTCGTGATCGACAGCCTGCGCTATTTCGTCGAGGAACTCGGCGTGTCCGGCTTCCGCTTCGACCTCGCGCCGGTGCTCGGTCGCGAGCCGGGGTTCAATCCGGACGCGCAGATGCTGCAGCGGATCAAGTCCGATCCGGTGCTGAGCAAGTCGATCCTCGTGGCCGAACCGTGGGATCCGGGTCCGGGCGGCTATCAGCTCGGTCGCTTCGGCAAGGAATTCCACGAGCACAACGACACGTTCCGCGACGAAGTGCGCTCGTTCTGGAAGGGCGATCAGGGCAAGATCGGGGCCCTGGCCGGCAAGGTCGCCGGCTCGGCCGAGATCTTCAACTTCGCCGGGCGCAAGCCGACGGCCGGGGTGAACATGCTCGCCGTGCATGACGGCTTCACGCTCGCCGACCTCGTCAGCTATCTCGACAAGCACAACGAGGCCAATGGCGAGAACAACCGCGACGGCCACAACAACAACTACTCGTGGAATTGCGGCGCCGAAGGACCGACCGACGACGCCAACATCAACGCCGCCCGCCGCCGCGACGTGCGGGCGCTGCTGGCGACGCTGTTCCTCAGCCGCGGCCTGCCGCTGCTGCAGCAGGGCGATGAGTTCGGCCGCTCGCAGCAGGGCAATAACAACGCCTATGCGCAGGACAACGAGATCACGTGGCTCGACTGGGAGAAGGCGGACGGCGAACTGGTCGACTATGTCGCCGCGCTGACCGAGTTCCGGCGCAAGCATACGGCGCTGACGCACGACCATTTCCTCACCGGCGAGACCCGCAAGGGCGTGCGCGATGTTGCCTGGCTGCATCCGGACGGCCGCGAGATGACCGACGGCGACTGGAACGATGACGGCGCCTCGGTGCTGGGCATGCGGCTGCAGACGGCGGACGAGGAACTGATCGTGTGGTTCAACCGCCGGATCGAACCGGTGCTGGCGCGGCTGCCCGAAGGCTACTGGACGGTGGGCCTGCAGTCGGACGACAAGGCAGTGCTGCCGCTCGCCGACGGCGCAGCGACGCTGCCGCCGCGCTCGGTGGTGGCGCTGGTGAAGGCCCAGATCCCGCCGGAGAAGCCGGAAACGACGCCGGGGCAATATCCGGAGGAAACGCCGGTGCAGCCCGAGACCCCGCAACCGCCGCCGGCTCCGGACAGCGTACCGGGCAATCCGCCGGTCGAAGTGCCGCCGAGCGAGCCCCCGGAGACGACGCCGAAGGAATAGGGCTGCCACAAGGGAAGATTCCCGCTTTCGCGGGAATGACCCGGTGGTTGGACTAGCCACGATGTCATCCCCGCGAAAGCGGGGATCTTCGTTTCAGGGCAGCACTGAGGGCTGTGGCTTCCACGACCCCCTCTCTGCTGCGACTAACTCGCTGGCGCTCGTAAGTCTCGCGTCTCCCCCGCCAAGGGGGAGAGGGTGCGTCGCTGCAGGCATCCGATACTGATGGAAGGCTTCTCCCCCTAGGCGGGGGAGAAAGCGAAAACTTGGGCTTAGCGCAGCTAAGTCCTTAGTTTTCGCAAGAGAGGGGGTGCGGTGGCGCACCAGCCTCAGTCTTGCGCAAACCCGAACTGCCGATACAGCCGCTGCGCCGTGCCGTTGTAGATATCCACCTTCAACGCGACTTCCTCGGCCCCCCGAGCCCGCAGCGCGGTGATGGCGGTCGATATCAGGGCCGAACCTACCCCACGGTTGCGCCAGCGGACGTCGACCACGAGGTCCTTGATGAAGCTCGAGGTCCAGCACAGGCAGAAGCCGATGACGTCGTCGCCGGCCCTGGCGACGAAGGCGAGGTTGCGGTCGTATTCGCTGTCCGTGACGATGCCACCCCACCAGTCGAGCGCGCGCTCGGGCACGGTGCCGAAGCCGGTGGAATAGGCGGCCCGGAGCAGGGCGTGGACGCGGGTGGCGTCATCGGCCGTGAGCGTGGCGATCCGGACGGCCTCCGGCAGCGCGATGGCGGGGGACGAAAGGCTCAGTGGTCGGCGCAGACGGATGTGGCCGGGGGCGGCCGCGGTGGGCGGTTTGTCGGGCGCCGCAAGCTTACCAAGATTGCTTTCAGTCCATGATTGGAGCGGTTCCAAAAGGCCCGGATTCCGGCTGGTTTCGGGCGAAAACATACCCTTGTTCTTCCGAACATCCGCCGCTCTGCGGGAGCCTGATCCGGCCCGTCGACGCGATGTCACGCCGATGACCGCTCGCTGGAACGCCGCCGGATCAACCGGTGGCGCGACAAAGCAAGATTTGCCCTGCGGCCCAACCCTATCCGTATGGAGATCCTCAAATGCACCTCCCCCTCAAAGCCACTGCTGCGCTCGTCCTCGCTGCGCTGCTCGCCGCTCCGGCGTTCGCCGCGACCGTTGATCCCGCCAAGGAAGTCAACGCAGTCAAGGCCGACGTCGTGCCGGTCGGCACGCTGACGCCGATGATCGGCGAGTGGTCGGCCGGCGACCTCAACTTCCTCGACAAGGCCGCTTCGATCAAGGTGTTCGATACCAAGACGCTGTACAGCCCGGCCGATCTGCAGAAGATCGCCAGCGCCGAGACCAGCCAGATGAAGCAGCTGGGCCGCTTCCGCGAGGCGATCCGCGCCGATGCCGGGCTCGCGGGCTGGTTCAAGGCGCACAATATCGACATCAACCGCGTGGTGGCGGTGAGCGATCCGGACGGGAACCCGCAGGTTTATTTGTATTGATGCAGCGAATGGGCGCCGGCGGCGATCGCCGGCACCCATCCTCCCCTGCGTAGCGGGGGAGGGGGACCAGCGAAGCTGGTGGAGGGGGCGAGGCTGGACTCGGTGCGTGTGGTCGCCCCCTCCACCGCCTTCGGCGGTCCCCCTCCCCCGTAAACGGGGGAGGATAAGGGTGGCTACTCCGCCGCTACCGCCGGCACCAGCCCGCCCATCCGCTCGATGAACCCGATGATCTCGTCGAGATTCTCCCGCCGCAGCAGGTCGGTGAACACGTATGGCCGGCCTTCGCGCACCCGCCGCGTATCCGCGTCCATCACCTCGAGGCTCGCGTTCACGTATTGCGCGATGTCGGTGTGGGTGACGACCAGCAGGTCCGAGCGGGTGATGGCGGGGCCGCCCTTGCGCGGGATCTTTTCGCCCTGGGCCACGGAGATCACGTAGATGGTGATGTCGGCGAGGTCGGGGGAGAAGGTGGCGGCGAGGTTGTCGCCGCCCGACTCGATCAGGATGATGTCGAGATCGGGGAATTTGCGGTTGAGCTCGGCGATGGCGTTGAGGTTCAGCGAGGCGTCCTCGCGGATCGCGGTGTGCGGGCAGCCGCCGGTTTCGACGCCGACGATGCGGTCCTCGGAGATGGCCTGCACTCGGTTGAGGATGAGCGCATCCTCCTTGGTGTAGATGTCGTTGGTGACCACGGCCATCGAGTAGCGCTCGCGCATGGCCTTGAGCAGCATTTCGCACAGCGTGGTCTTGCCGGAGCCGACGGGGCCGCCGATGCCGACGCGGAGGGGGCCGTTGAGCGATTTCATATGAGCCTCATGATGACGAGGAGGAGAAAGCCGGCGCCCAGCGCGAGGCAGAGCGGGGAATAATTCTTGCGGTCGAGCGTGGCGAACGGTTCTTCCGAGAAGCGGGCGCGCCAGCCGGCGGTGTAGCCGATGGCGCCGCGGCCGAGGAAGATTGCCGCGAGGACGACGCCGACCAGCGTCAGCAGCAGGCCGCCGGCGGTGTGATCGGCGAGCGCCAGCGCGAACACGCCAGCGGCGAGGACGACGATGGAAACGACGAGGCTTGCAAGGCGCGGCACGCGGGTGACGCCGGGTCGGCCGATGACGGTGCGCGCCAGCAGTTCCGGATCGCGGATCGGCCAGCGGCTGCCGATGGCCCACAGGAAATGGGCGATCGCCACCGCCAGCAGCACCACGAAAATCAGGGCGGCGACCAACATGCTCATGAGCGGAAAATCCTCGGTTCCAGCGTCTCGTGGCGCATCTGCGCGATATCGGCGGCGTAGGCGATTGCACCGAGATCGGCAAGGGATGCCGTTGCCGCGGACGCAGCGAGGGCCGCGACGCTGGGTTCGAGGGCGGACATGACGGCGAGGCCATCGGTCTGGCCAAGGGGCACGAGACGGACGGCGACCGAGACCTGGCCGTGCACGGTGGCGGTGAGCCAGGCGAGGAGCGTGTCGACGAGGTCGATGTCGTGCGCGGCGGCGATGGCGCCGACAGCGATCGGGTAGGGGCAGGGTTCTGGCAGGCGGACGATGGTCTCGGTGGGCCAGTGCGCGGCGGCGCGGACATAGCTGTCGCCGGTGATGGTGGTCTCGAGCCAGCGCTCGCGGGAGGAGATGAGGGCGAGGGAGAGATCGGCGAGGTCGCGGAGGGCCGTGCCTGTGGCCTCCCCCCTCCCAGCCTCCCCCACAAGGGGGGAGGTGCCCGCTGGTGAGTGGGGCGCGATCTGGTCGAATCCACCAGCCCACACCTCCCCCCTTGTGGGGGAGGCTGGGAGGGGGGAGGCCCCAAACTCGATCTGTCCCCGGCCCGCCCGCCAGGCATGCGCCAGGAGGATCGCGTCCGTCCGGATGCCCCCATGCTCCAACGCCCCGGAAATCCAGCTTTGCAAGCGTTCGGAATCGGTTACGCGACGATCTGCAATTGCCGTCTCAAGTCCGGCCGACCAAGCGAAGGCGCCGACCGGGAAGGCGGGCGACAGCCAGGTGACGAGCTTCTGCAGCGCGGCTGGCGCGGTCATCGGTTGAGCAGGGCGTGCACGGGCTCGCCATGGCTGTGCGAATAGGCGCCTTCCTCGGGGAAGAACGGCTCGGACACGTCGGTGACGCTGGCGCCGAGCCCGCGCAGCATGTCGCGGATGACATGGTCGCGCAGGATGAGGACCCGATCGTTCTCGATCTGGGTTTTCAGGTGCCGGTTGCCCAGGTGCCAGCAGAGCCGCATCAGGTGGATGCGATCCGTACCGCGCACATCGTAGAGCAACTCCTCGCCGGCGACGATTTCGGCGAGGCGACCGTCCTCGAGCTTTAGGGCGGAGTGGCTTTCGAGCGTGATCGGCTCGGGGAAATCGACCAGCACGCTGTCGCCGTGCACCAGCTCGATGCGGCGACGGCGGACGCGACGCTCGTCGTGGGGAAGAATGGCGAGATCGAAGGGGATTTTCCCGAGCTGGCCGGGCGGCACATAGCCGACCGCGCGCAAGGTCTGCGGCATCAATCAATCCAAGTCTGGAGGCTTCCCAACCTTGGCGGGCAGCTTAGCGGCTCAGACGCGCGTGTCAAAGTAGAAGGCGATGGCCCAGGCCTGGTAGGCGAGGTGCAGCAGCACGAAGCCGAGGTGGAAGCGCCGGTTCGGCGTCCAGATCGCGATGGCGGAGAACACCAGCCCGAAGGGAATCTGCGCGATGTAGAGGATGCCCATGGCATCGAAATAGGGCGTCCCCTTGATCAGCGTATCGACGAGGTCGAGCAGGAAGGTCAGCCCGAAGATCGAGAAGAACCAGTGGCGGCGCCTGATGAAGAAATCCTCGTAGCCGTCGTAGTCGTCGAGCCGGTCGGGGAAGAGCAGCGCGGCGAGCGCGAACAGCGTGATGGCGTAGAAGATCAGGAAGGCGAAGGTGCCGAAATTCCAGTGCGGCAGCCCGGTCAGGCCGAATTCCCACCACCAGAACAGGATGAGCTCGATCACCATCGAGACCACCCAGAGCATATGGATGAGCGAGAGCTTCGCCCGGCTGGGATGCTGGATCAGCCCCGCCATGCCCAGCAACAGGCGCGTCAGGCCGAGCCCGACCACCGTGCTCATGACCATGCGGACGTGGACGAACACGTCGTGGGCGGCGGAAGGATCCATCGCAGTCTCAGGGCGTGTTGACCGCCTCGGTGCATTCGACGCCTTGCGGGTCGGCCTGCAGGTCGGTCAGCGTGGCGTCGCTGCCGCGGGTCCAGAACTCATACTGGCCGGCGACATATTTCGCGCCATCGGCAGCGATGACGTTGACGAACACCATCTTGCGGTCGCCCACGGGGACGATGGCGAGAAAGTTGGGCTCGGCGTTGATGAACTCGACCGTGAACGGGTCGAGCCCCTCGCACTGATACTGGTGCGTCGTCTTCTCGAAATCGCCGGTCAGGCTGAGCACGACCTGCGCCGAGACATCGACATTCTGCATCATGGCAGCAGTGGCTAGAGCTTCCATCGGCGCTTCCCTCCATCGCGATGTGCGCGAAGGTTAGCTGATTCTGTGGCGATCAGGCGGCATGGAGGGGGGTCGGCTACGCCGTTGCCGCAGGGCGCCGTCCCTGCCAACCAGAGGATCGGAAGCCAGGCATGGTCACCGATCGGGAACGCGCCCCGCCGACCACGCGCAGATCTCACTTGTGTGTTGCGGGACGCCTAGAGTTCGCCGGCGGGACCGGGGAGGAAGTTCGGATCCAAGATCTGCTCTACCGTGTAGGGGCAAGTCTCGGGGAAGGCAGCTTCGGGAAGCCGTGTCTGGGTGATCGCCTCATTCCGACCGATAATGTAGCTGCCGCGCAGTGACTCGGCGGGGTAGCTCCTGAGGCTGGGGCTCCTCTTCAGGACGCGGGCCAGCCGGATACGCTGCTCATCGATACTCCACTTCCAGCCATACTTTCGCTTGGCAGGCTGGAATTCCCACTTCAGAAGATGCGCTATCAAGACCTCCAGGCGACTGTCGATCTGATGTTCCTCAGAGCGCCCCAAGCTCTCAATCTCCTCGGCGACGTTTTCCAGGTCGATGCGGTCGAGCTTGTGAGCGCGGATAAGCGCGCCCTGCTCGGCTGCCCAGAGCGCGAAGTCGTCATCAATCGACGTCAGCGTCTTGAGATCGATCTTGTTCATGGCCGGCAGAGTACCAAACCGTCGTCGGTTTTAAAACCGATCGTGGATCGGCTGTGCCTCGTCGACCTCAGAACAGGAAATAGCGCTGCGCCATCGGCAGCACCGTGGCCGGCTCGCAGGTCAGCAACTCGCCGTCGGCCCGCACCTCGTAGGTTTCGGGGTCGACTTCCAGCTTGGGCATGGCCGAGTTGTGGATCATCGAGGCCTTGGTGATGCCGCCGCGGGTGTTTTCGACCGGCAGCATGCCCTTGTCGACGCCGAGCCGGCCCTGCAGGCCGCTGTCATAGGCCGCCTGGCTGACGAAGGTCACCGTCGACGAGGTCCTGAGCTTGCCGTGGGTGGCGAACATCGGGCGGTAGTGCATGGGCTGCGGGGTGGGGATGGAGGCGTTGGGGTCGCCCATCGGGGCGGCCGCGATCGAGCCACCGAGCAGCACCATTTCGGGCTTCACGCCGAAGAACGCGGGGCTCCACAGCACCATGTCGGCGCGCTTGCCCACCTCGATCGAGCCGATGTGGCGGCTCATGCCCTGCGCGATGGCGGGGTTGATGGTGTATTTGGCGATGTAGCGCTTCACGCGGAAATTGTCGTTGTTGCCGGTTTCCTCGGGCAGGGCCCCGCGCTGCCGCTTCATCTTGTCGGCGGTCTGCCAGGTGCGGATGATCACTTCGCCGACGCGGCCCATGGCCTGGCTGTCGGACGAGAACATCGAAAAGCAGCCGATATCGTGGAGGATGTCCTCGGCGGCGATGGTCTCCTTGCGGATGCGGCTCTCGGCGAACGCGACATCCTCGGCGATCGACGGCGACAGGTGGTGGCAGACCATCAGCATGTCGAGATGCTCGGCCAGCGTGTTAACCGTGTAGGGCCGGGTCGGGTTGGTGGACGACGGCAGCACGTTGGGTAGGCTCGCTACCTTGATGATGTCGGGCGCGTGGCCGCCGCCAGCGCCCTCGGTGTGGAAGGCGTGGATGGTGCGGCCCTTGAAGGCGCGTACGGTGTCCTCGACGAAACCGGATTCGTTGAGCGTGTCGGTGTGGATCATCACCTGCACGTCATAGGCGTCGGCGACGGCCAGGCAGTTGTCGATGGCGGCGGGCGTCGTGCCCCAGTCCTCGTGCAGCTTCAGCGAACTCACGCCGGCGAGGATCATTTCCTCGAGCGGGGCGGGGAGCGCGGCATTGCCCTTGCCGGCGATGCCGAGATTCATCGGGAAGGCATCGAAGCTCTCGATCATGCGCTGCGCATGCCAGGCGCCGGTGCAGGTGGTGGCGAGCGTGCCATGCGCCGGGCCGGTACCGCCGCCGACCATGGTGGTCATGCCGGCCATCAGCGCTTCCTCGATCTGCTGCGGCGCGATGAAGTGGATGTGGCTGTCCATGCCGCCGGCGGTGAGGATCTTGCCTTCGCCGGCGATGATCTCGGTGGAGGGCCCGATGATGACGTCGACGCCCGGCTGAGTGTCCGGATTGCCGGCCTTGCCGATGGCGTGGATGCGGCCGTCGCGCAGGCCGACATCGGCCTTGTAGATGCCGGTATGGTCCACGATCAGCGCGTTGGTGATCACCGTGTCCATGGCGCCCGCCGCGCGGGTGATCTGGCTCTGGCCCATGCCGTCGCGGATCACCTTGCCGCCGCCGAACTTCACCTCCTCCCCATAGGTGGTGAGGTCGCGTTCGACTTCGATGAACAGCTCGGTATCGGCGAGGCGGACCTTGTCGCCGGTGGTCGGCCCATACATCTGGGCATAGGTCGAGCGGGAGATGCGAGCCGGCATGGAGAGTCCTCTGGGCGAAGCAGTTCCTCCCATTTCAATCGCCTAAGATTGAGGCTGTCCAGCGGGTTGCCGAGAAAATCGGCATCTCAAACTTGAGTAGTAGAAACAAATTTCTGGCTGGCTCGCGTCGAGCTATGTCTCCGGCATGCGGTTGGGCGCATTGAGGGATTTTCATGAATCGGTTGCTGATGATTGCCGCGCTCGCGGCAGGTGGTCTCGTCGCGGGTAGCGCTTACGCGGCGCCTTCGGTGGAACGGGGCGACTACCTTGTGAATTCCATCGCCGCCTGCGGCAGCTGCCATACGCCGATGGGTCCGCAGGGCTTCATCGCCGAGCAGGAACTGGGCGGGCGCGTCGTCGAGGAGACACCGGCCTTTACGGCGATCGCTCCCAACATCACGCCGGCCGGGCGGGTGAAGGACTGGAGCGACGCGGAGCTCGCCAAGGCGATCCGCGAGGGCATCCGTCCCGATGGCTCGGTGATCGGCATGCCGATGCCGTTCGAGGTCTACAAGGGCCTGTCGGACACCGATCTTGCCTCGATCGTGATGTACCTGCGCACCGTGCCGGCGGTGGAGAACGACCCGGGCACCTCGGTCTACAACATTCCGCTGCCACCGGCCTGGGGACCGCCGGTCGAGCATGTCGCCGACGTGCCGGAAGGCGTGACGGTGGAATATGGCGAATACCTCGCCGGGCCGGTCGGCCACTGCGTGGTCTGCCATTCGACCTTCGGGCCGCAGGGGCCGATGCTGGATACGGCGCTGGGCGCGGGCGGGCAGGAATTCCACGGGCCGTGGGGCACCTCGGTCGCCGCCAACATCACCCCGACCGGGCTATCGAAATACACCGACGAGCAGCTGGCGGCGATCATCACCACGGGTACGCGGCCGGATGGGACGACGCTGATGCCGCCGATGTCGATCGGTCATTATGCGAAGATGAAGCCGGATGACGTGCAGGCGGTGATCGTCTACCTGCGCTCGCTGCCGGCGAAATGAGGTGATGCCGGAGCCGCCGTCAGCCGGCGGCCCGGCTCATCGCCGCGGCCTTGCGATAGGCGGTGGTGTAAAAGCCGATCAGCCGGTCGAGTACGCGCACGCCCTTTTGCAGCATCGGATCCTTGTAGCGCGCGCCGACCACGGACATGGCCAGCACCTGGATGGCATAGGCCTGCTTCTGCTTGCCCTCGGCGTAGAGCGCATTGCCGCTCTTCTGGAAGTCGGCGAGCAGGATCTGGGTGTGGGCGGGCTGCAGGGCGGCCTTGTAGCTGCGCCAGTCCTTGGCGCCGGCCTTGTCGATCAGGCGGGCGGCGAGGCTGCCGAGCCGGAACATCGCCTCCGGATCGGCTTTGTGGCCATTGCGCAAATCCTGCATCATGGCGCCGAAGCGCTGCTTGAAATCGTCTTCCTTGGTCGGCATGGCCATTCCGTTCGTGAACGGCCCTCTCTAGCCCAAAGCATCGGCCTTGCCAAAGCCTCGCAGGCGCATTCCACCGCGCGGTGGCGTGCGGGTGACACCGGCAGCTAGAGCTTGCCCATCACCTTGCCCTGGAAGCCATAGACCTCGCGCTTGCCCGAGAGCGGCACGAGCTTCACCTCGCGGGTCTGGCCGGGTTCGAAGCGGACAGCGGTGCCGGCGGCGATGTCGAGGCGGAGGCCGCGCGCGGCTTCGCGGTCGAAGCTCAGGCCAGCATTGGTCTCGTAGAAATGGTAGTGCGAGCCGACCTGGATGGGCCTGTCGCCGGTATTAGACACCTCGATGGTGATCTGTGGCGCGCCGGCATTGAGCTCGATTTCGCCGGGGACGGTGATGATTTCGCCGGGAATGAAGGCCATGGGATCACCTGATCGGTTCGTGGACGGTGACGAGTTTGGTCCCGTCGGGAAAAGTGGCTTCGACCTGCACGTCGTGGATCATCTCGGCGATGCCGTCCATGACCTGCGCGCGGGTCACCACATGGGCGCCGGCTTCCATCAGGTCGGCGACGGAGCGGCCGTCGCGGGCGCCTTCGACGACATAGTCGGTGATCAGCGCGATGGCCTCGGGATGATTCAGCTTCACGCCGCGCTCGAGGCGTTTTCTGGCGACGATCGCGGCCATGGAGATCAGCAGCTTGTCTTTTTCGCGAGGCGTCAGGTTCATGCGGGCGTTCCTGCGGGAGTGTCGTTCGTGGGGCACTGGATCCCCGCCTGCGGGGGGATGACGGCAATGGATGGGGCGATGACAGGTGCCACCTCCACGGTGTCATTCCCGCGAAAGCGGGAATCCATCTCGCCGCCCGCGCGGGCCGAGAGATGGATCCCGGCCTGCGCCGGGATGACGTCGGTGGAGAAGGAGGCCATTGGTCCCATCATTACAAATGCCAGAGGCGGGGCAGGGCGCCCGCGCCGGAGAGATCGGCAATTATTGGCGTGATGATCCGGCGCAGCGCAAGCCCGGATGGCGCCATGGCTCGGATGACGAGACGCTCGCCGATGACGGAGGCGCCGGCCTCGCCCCCGAGCTTTTCGCGGACGCGGTCGAGCTTCAGTTCGGCATCGGCGCCGACATAGAGGAGCGTCGCGAAGGCGTTGGCGCCGGCGAGCAAAGCGAGGTTTTCGCGCTCGGCATCCGTGCCGGTGAGGCGGGTGGCTTCGGCATGCATGAGGCGGCCATTGCGGCGGATGCGCCAGTTGTCGGTGAGCCGCGCGCTGCGGGCGGCTTCGCCCATGGCTTCGCGGCCGAGGAGGATCGCTTCGATGGCGAAAAGGCTCGCGTCCGGCGCCAGGTCGATCTCGAGGCTGCGGTTGAGGCGGGCGCCCTCGAACAGGATGGTTTCCTGCGGCAGCCAGTCGAGATGGGCCCCGGCGCCGACCTCGATGCGGGTGCGTACCGTCGCGTCGTCGCCGAGCGAGCGGTAGACGCGTTCGCAAGCCTGCGTGGTCAGCACCATGCGCGCGCCGGGCGCGGCGTTGACCTGCCACGAAACGTCGTCGCCGCCGGTGAGGCCGCCGGCGGTGTTGATCAGCACAGCCTGCAGGCTCGGGTCATGCGTGTGCGGCAGGCGAATCTTGGCGCAGCCCTCCTGGTAGAGGGTGGTGAGCCGGGTCCGGCCGTCGAGCACCTGCGTGGCGATGCGGCCGGTGCCGCGCGCGCGCTGGTGATTGGGGAGGGGGAGGGCGGTCATGCGGCCGACACCGAGCGGGAAGAACACCCCCCACCCTGTCCCTCCCCCGCAAGGGGGGAGGTGACCTGCGCTCGCAAGTTTTCGTATCGCACCAATGTGGATGTGAGCGTCTCCCTCCCCCTTGCGGGGAGGGGACAGGGGTGGGGGTATGTTTCCCGCACCGGACTATCCAGAGGCGCCACCGTCACACCATCAAATGCCGGCGCACTTCCGGCAAGTCGAGATCGGCCGCAGGGCCGGAATGCATGATTTCACCGCGATCCATGATGTAGATGTCGTCGGCGATCTCGCGGCAGAAGTCCAGATACTGTTCGACGAGCAGAATGGTCATCTGCTTTTCGTCGCGCAGGAACTGCAGGGCGCGGCCAATGTCCTTGATGATCGAGGGCTGGATGCCCTCGGTCGGCTCGTCCAGCACCAGCACTTTCGGGCGCGTCACCAGCGCGCGGCCGATGGCGAGCTGCTGCTGCTGGCCGCCGGACAGGTCGCCGCCGCGTCGCCCGAGCATCGACTTGAGGATCGGGAACAGCGCGAAAATATAGGTCGGAACGTTCCGGTCGGCGGGCTTCAGGCCGGCATAACCGGTCTCGAGATTTTCCTTCACCGTCAGCAGCGGGAAGATTTCGCGGCCCTGCGGCACGTAGCCCAACCCCATGCGGGCGCGCTTGTAGGGCGGGGCTTTTTTCAGCACTTCGTCGCCGAAGGTGATCTCGCCGGCCGACACATTGTTGATGCCGGTGATGGCGCGCAGGGTCGAGCTCTTGCCGACCCCGTTGCGGCCGAGCACGGCGGTGATGCGGCTCGGCTTGCACTCGATGGTGATGCCGCGCAGCGCCTGCGCCGCGCCGTAATGGAGGTCGATGGAACGGATGGCGAGGGGGGTGCTCATGGGCGCTGGTCTCTCGGTTTGTGATCCTCCCCTGCGTAGCGGGGGAGGGGGACCGCCGAAGGCGGTGGAGGGGGCGACGGGAAGCGCCGGTACTTGTGGTCGCCCCCTCTACCAGCTTCGCTGGTCCCCCTCCCCCGTGTACACGGGGGAGGATCACCGAGAGTGCGGTGTTCTGCCCTCATCGTCCCAGATACCTTTCGATCACCACCGGATTGGCGCTCACCTGGTCGAGCGTGCCTTCGGCCAGCACGGAGCCCTCCGCGAGGCAGGTGACGCGGGTGCCCAGTTCGCGCACGAAGCTCATGTCGTGCTCGACCACCACCACCGAGTGCTTCTGGGCGATCTGCTTGAGCAGCTTCGCCGTCTCGACCGTCTCGGCGTCGGTCATGCCGGCGACCGGTTCGTCGACCAGCAGCAGCTTCGGATCCTGCGCCAGCAGCATGCCGATCTCGAGCCACTGCTTCTGGCCGTGGCTGAGGTCAGCCGCGAGCTCGTCCTTGCGACCGATCAGGCGGACCGTCTCGAGGATTTCGGTGATGCGGGCGTGGTCCTCGGCGCTCTGGCTGTAGGTGAGGGCAGCGAAGACGCCGCGCGGCTTTTTCAGCGAGAGGACGAGATTGTCCCACACTGTGTGGCTCTCGAACACCGTCGGCTTCTGGAATTTACGGCCGATGCCGAGATTGGCGATCTGCGCCTCGTCGAGCTTGGTCAGGTCGGTGCGGCCGTCGAAATAGACCTCGCCGTCATCGGGGCGGGTCTTGCCGGTGATGATGTCCATCATCGTGGTCTTGCCGGCGCCGTTGGGGCCGATGATCGCCAGCATCTCGTTGGGATGGACGATGATCGACAGGGCGTTCAGGGCGCGAAAGCCGTCGAAGCTGACGGAGACGCCGTTGAGATAGAGCATGGTGTCGGCTTTGTCGGTCATTCGGCCGGCTCCGGATGGGTCTTGGCCTGGGGCAGGGTGGCGGGGTCTTCATCGGCCTCGGCGGCGGACGAGGCTTCCTTGCCCTTGCGGGTGCGCAGCTTGGCGAACAGCCCGACAATGCCCTTGGGCAGGAACAGGGTGACCACGACGAACAGGCCACCGAGCGCGAACAGCCAGTATTCGGGCAGGGCGCCGGTGAAGTAGGACTTGCCCAGGTTGACCAGCACCGCGCCGATGATCGGCCCGACAATGGTGCCGCGCCCGCCAACCGCGACCCAGATCACCGCCTCGATCGAGTTCTCGGGCGCGAACTCGCCCGGGTTGATGATGCCGACCTGCGGCACGTAGAGCGCGCCGGCAATGCCGGCCATCACGGCCGAAACGGTGAAGGCGAACAGCTTCACGTTCTCCGGCCGCCAGCCGAGGAAGCGGGTGCGGCTCTCGGCGTCGCGCACGGCGACCATCACCTTGCCGAGCTTGCTGTTCACGATCATTGAGCAGACGAACACCGAGAGCGCGAGGAATAGCGCCGACAACGCGAACAGGGTGGCGCGGGTCGCCGGCGCCTGGATGTTGAAGCCGAGGATGTCCTTGAAGTCGGTCAGCCCGTTATTGCCGCCGAAGCCGAAATCGTTGCGGAAGAAGGCGAGCAGCAGGGCGAAGGTCATCGCCTGGGTGATGATCGAGAGATAAACGCCGGTTACGCGGCTGCGGAACGCGAGGTAGCCGAAGACGAAGGCGAGCAGCCCCGGTACGACGATCACCATCAGCATGGCGAACCAGAACATGTCGAAGCCGAACCAGTACCAGGGTAGTTCCTTCCAGTTCAGGAACACCATGAAATCGGGCAGGATCGGGTTGGCATAGACGCCACGGCTGCCGATCTGGCGCATCAGGTACATGCCCATGGCGTAGCCGCCGAGCGCGAAGAAGGCGCCATGGCCGAGCGACAGGATGCCGACATAGCCCCAGACGAGGTCGAGCGCGAGCGCCAGCATGGCGTAGCAGAGATACTTGCCGAACAGGGTCACGGCGTAGCCGGGGACGTGTCCGAACTGACCGGGCGGCACCAGCAGGTTCAGCGCCGGCACGGCAATGGCGATGGCGACGAGGATGGCGACGAGCCAGATGGCCTTGCGGTCGAGCGCGCGGAAGAGGAGCTGGGTGATCATTGATGGGACGCTCCGGGCTGGCGCTCCCCTCCCCCTTGCGGGGAGGGGCTGGGGGTGGGGGTAGTCCGGGGATCGCCGATGGACCCCCACCCTCGTTCCCTCCCCGCAAGGGGGAGGGAGGCGACGACGGCCCTATTTGCGAATGCCATCATCACTGCTCCACCGCCCGACCCTTCAGCGCGAACAGCCCTCTCGGCCGCCGCTGGATGAACAGGATGATGAGGATCAGGATGATGATCTTGGCCACCACCGCCCCCGCATAAGGCTCGAGGAACTTGTTGGCGACGCCGATGGAGAGGGCCCCCACCAGCGTGCCCCAGAGGTTGCCGACGCCGCCGAACACCACGACCATGAAACTGTCGATGATGTAGTTTTGGCCCAGGTTCGGCGAGACATTGTCGATCTGGCTCAGCGCCACACCGGCGAGACCGGCAATGCCCGAGCCGAGGCCGAAGGTCATGGCGTCGACGAAGGGGGTGCGGATGCCCATGGCGCTGGCCATGCGGCGGTTGGAGGTCACAGCCCGCATCTGGAGGCCGAGCGGGGTGCGGTTGAGCACGGCGAGCAGCGCCAGGAACACCGCGATGGCGAAGATCACGATCCAGAAGCGATTCCAGGTGATCGACAGGCCGCCGAGGTCGAAGCTGCCGGACATCCAGCTGGGGTTCGCGACTTCCTTGTTGGTCGGTCCGTAGATGGTGCGGATGGCCTGCTGGATGATGAGGCTGAGGCCCCAGGTGGCGAGCAGGGTTTCGAGCGCGCGGCCATAGAGCCAGCGGATGATACCGCGCTCGATGGCGATGCCGACCAGCGCGGTGACGAGGAAGGCGAGCGGCAGCGCGATGGCGAGCGAATAGTCGAGCATGCCGGGGAAACTGCGCCGGATGATCTCCTGCACGGTGAAGGTGGTGTAGGCGCCCAGCATCACCATCTCGCCATGCGCCATGTTGATGACGCCCATCACGCCGAAGGTGATGGCGAGGCCGATGGCGGCGAGCAGCAGCACCGAGCCCAATGAGATGCCGTACCAGACGTTCTGGGCGATGCCCCAGGCCTGCTGGGTCTGGTTCAGCGAGTCGATCGCCGCCTGGATGGTGGGCTGCAGTTCCGGCGGCGAGGTGGCGAGGATGCCCGACAGCAGGGTGATGGAGTCGCGGCCACCCCGAGCCTTCACCGCCTCGACGGCGGCAGTCTTTTCCTCGAGCGAGGCGTCGGTCTTGAGAATGATGGCGGCGCGGGCGCTCTCCATCACGGCCTTGACCTGCGGATCGGCCTCGGCGGCGATGGCGGTGGTCAGGAGTTCGAGATTGTCCGGGTTGGCGTCGCGCAACACCGACTGCGCGGCACTGAGGCGGGTGGCGCGGTCGTCGCTCATCAGCGTCATCTGGCCGATGATGGTCCGCAGCCCACGGCGCAGGCCATTGTTGACGCGCACCTTCTCCATGTCGGCTTCGGCGGCGCCGGCAAAGGCCGCGCCGGTGACCGGGTCGATGGCATCGGCGCCTTCGCCGAGCAGGACCTTGCTGGTGGCTTCGATCACATACAGCTCGCCGTCGAGCAGGGTCTGCAGCACCGGCACGGCGCGCGGATCGCCGGTGGCGGCCAGCGCCGAGGCGGCCGCTTCGCGATCACGGAAATTGCCGGGCGCGAGGGCGTCGACGAGCGGGGCGAAGGTGGCGTCGTCGACCTGGGCGAGGGCGGGGGTGAGCGGGAAGAGCAGGGCGAGGAGCGTGAGGACCGCGAGTATCCAGCGTGTCGCCACCCCCCTCCCAACCTCCCCCACAAGGGGGGAGGTGTGAGCCGGTGCGTTTGGCGCGATCGCGCCATTCACACAGTTCGGCACCTCCCCCCTTGTGGGGGAGGTTGGGAGGGGGGAGGCCACAAGCCCGATCTGACCGTAGTTCACCGCAATGCCCCGAAAAATGGAAAAGAGGCGAGGGCGCTGGCGCCCTCGCCGGGAACCGCCGGGCGATTACATCGCGCCGCAGGTCTTGGTCTCGGTGTTGTAGTTGCCGCACTTGAGGTCGACCCAGTCGGCTTCCAGCACCTTGGATTCGGGCAGGAAGTCGGTCCAGGCGTCGCCGGGGACTTCACCGTCGGTCTCCCACACCACGTCGAACTGGCCGTCGGCCTGGATTTCGCCGATGAGGACGGGCTTGGTGATGTGATGGTTGGCAAGCATCTTGGCGACGCCACCGGTCAGGTTCGGCGTCTCGAGGCCGATAATGGCGTCGAGCACGGCGTCGGTGTCGGTGGTGCCGGCCTTCTCGACGGCCTGGACCCAGAGGTTGAAGCCGATCACGTGGGCTTCCATCGGGTCGTTGGTCACGCGCTCGGGATTGCCGATGAAGGCGCGCCACTTCTCGATGAACTCGGCATTGGCCGGTGTATCGACCGACTGGAAGTAGTTCCAGGCGGCGAGGTGGCCGACGAGCGGAGCGGTATCGAAGCCGGCGAGTTCTTCTTCACCCACCGAGAAGGCGACGACCGGGATGTCCTCGGCCGAAATGCCCTGGTTGGCGAGTTCCTTGTAGAACGGCACGTTGGCGTCGCCGTTGATGGTCGAGACCACGGCGGTCTTCTTGCCGGCCGAGCCGAAAGCCTTGATGTCGGAGACGATGGTCTGCCAGTCCGAGTGACCGAACGGGGTGTAGTTGATCATGATGTCTTCGGCAGCGACACCCTTGTCCTTGAGATACTGCTCGAGGATCTTGTTGGTGGTCTGCGGATAGACGTAGTCGGTGCCGGCGAGCACCCAGCGCTCGACGCCTTCTTCGTTCATCAGGTAGTCGACGGCCGGGATGGCCTGCTGGTTCGGCGCGGCGCCGGTGTAGAACACGTTGCGCTCGGACTCTTCACCCTCGTACTGCACGGGGTAGAACAGGATCGAGTTCAGCTCCTTGAACACCGGGAGCACGGACTTGCGCGACACCGAGGTCCAGCAGCCGAACACGGCGGCGACCTTGTTCACTTCGATCAGCTCGCGGGCCTTTTCGGCGAACAGCGGCCAGTCCGAAGCGGGGTCGACGACCACGGCTTCCAGCTTCTTGCCAAGCAGACCGCCCTTCTTGTTCTGCTCGTCGATGAGGAACAGCATCGTGTCCTTCAGCGTCGTCTCCGAGATCGCCATCGTGCCCGACAGCGAGTGCAGGATGCCGACCTTGATGGTGTCGTCCTGCGCGAAGGCCGGCACGATGGACGCGGCCATCGACCCGGCCAACGCAGCGGCGAGCATCACGCCGCGTGCGAATTTCATTGTCATCTGTTTGATCCCTCACAGGTACCCAATGCCCACGGCCCCCGATATTTGGCGCAGGTCACAGGAGGGCAGCGTGGGACGAAACCGGGAGGGGCCCTATACGTCGATTGACGTAGGTCGGCGTAGTAGACCCGCGATGCCGCGCTCCCCTCCCCCTTGAGGGGAGGGGTTGGGGGTGGGGGTCCATCGGTGATCACAGAACCACCCCCACCCTCGATCCCTCCCCTCAAGGGGGAGGGAGGCGATCATCGCGGACATCGGTGAGTCCATGGATTCCGCGTGACTGCCGCTCCGTCCGTGCTAAACAGGGCAGCGGCGCTTTTTTGAGCAGTAGTCCAGAATGGTGAGATTGTAGACACTGCCCATGGCCCGACAGCGGATTATTCACATTCGTCGCGACTATAACCGGTGGGTCGCCAACCAGACCCTCGAGGATTACGCGCTTCGCTTCACCGCTAAATCGGCGCGGCAGTTTTCGACTACGCGCATCTCGCACACGGCCATCGGCGCCATCTCGTTTCTTGCGCTCGAAGCGATCGGCGGGGCGATCACGCTCAGCTACGGCACGACCAATGCGATGGTGGCGATCGTCATCGCCTCGATCGCGATCCTCGCCGTCGGGCTGCCGATCGCGAACTATGCGACCAGGCACGGCGTCGATGTCGACCTGCTCACGCGCGGGGCGAGCTTTGGCTATATCGGCTCGACCATCACCTCGCTGATCTATGCGAGCTTCACCTTCATCCTGTTCGCCATCGAGGCCTCGATCATGTCGAGCGCGCTGGAACTGGCATTCGGCATCCCGCTCTGGCTCGGCTACATCATCAGCGCCGTGGTGGTGATCCCGCTGGTGACGCATGGGGTGAAGCTGATCAGCCGCTTCCAGCTGATCACCCAGCCGGTGTGGATTATCCTCAACATCCTGCCCTTCATCGCCATCGCGCTGGTCGACTGGCAGAAGATCGACATCTGGGTGGCGTTTGCCGGGCTGCACCAGGCAGCCGCCGAGCCGGGGACCTTTGCGCCGTTCGAAGTCGCAAAATTCGGCGCGGCCTCGGCAGTGATCCTGGCGCTGATGACGCAGATCGGCGAGCAGGTCGACTTCCTGCGCTTTCTCCCGGCCGACTGGAAGGCGAACAAGAAGCGCCACACGCTGGCGGTGTTCCTCGCCGGCGCCGGCTGGGTGGTGGTGGGAGCACCGAAGCTGCTGGCCGGCTCGTTCCTCGCCGTGCTGGCGCTGACCCATGGGGTGGCGCCCGAGCATGCCTCCGAGCCGGGGCAGATGTACGCCATCGCCTTCGGCTACATCATTCCCAACGAGACGCTGGCGCTGATCCTGATGGCGGTGTTCGTCGTGGTCAGCCAGCTCAAGATCAACGTGATGAACGCCTATGCCGGCTCGCTGGCATGGTCGAATTTCTTCTCGCGGCTGACGCACAGCCATCCGGGGCGTGTCGTCTGGCTGCTGTTCAACGTGGCCATCGCCCTGCTGCTGATGGAACTGGGCATTTACAAGCTGCTCGAGGCGACGCTGACGATCTTTTCGATCGTCGCCATGGCGTGGCTGTGCTCGATCTCCGCCGACCTGTTCGTCAACAAGCCGCTGGGGCTCGCGCCGCCCGGCATCGAGTTCAAGCGCGCCCATCTGTACGACATCAACCCGGTCGGGCTGGGGTCGATGACGATCTCCGCCACCGTGGCGCTGGTGGCGCATTTCGGCGCCTTCGGGCCGCTGGCCTCGTCGCTCGCACCCTATATCGCGCTGGTCGTCGCCTTCATCGCCTCGCCCACCATCGCCTGGGCCACCAAGGGCAAGTACTACCTGGCGCGAAAACCGCGGCAGGCGTGGGCGAACGAGAAGTCGATCACCTGCTCGATCTGCCAGCATCCGTTCGAGCCCGAGGACATGGCGTGGTGCCCGGCCTATGCGGCGCCGATCTGCTCGCTCTGCTGCTCGCTCGATGCGCGCTGCCACGACCTGTGCAAACCCAACGCGCATTTGCGCGCGCAGGCGCACGCGGTGGCGGCGACGATCCTGCCGGAATGGGCGGTGCAGAAGCTCCAGACCCGCGTCGGGCGCTACGGCGTGCTTGCCGGGGTCTCCACGCTAGCGATCGGGGCGCTGCTGGGGCTGATCTACTATTTCGCCTCGCGCGCCGCGCCGGAGACGGCCGAGGTGGTGGGCGGCACCATCGCGGTCGTTTTCTTCGTCTTCGCGGTGGTCGCCGGCATCGTCACCTGGTTCTTCGTCCTCGCGCAGGACAGCCGGGTGGTGGCCGAGGAGGAGAGCTCGCGTCAGAACACGCTGCTGCTCAAGGAAATCGCCGCGCATAGCCGCACCGACGCCGCCCTGCAGCAGGCCAAGGAGAAGGCCGAGGCCGCCAATCTCGCCAAGTCGCGCTATGTGGTGGGGTTGAGCCACGAGCTGCGTACCCCGCTCAATGCCGTGCTCGGCTATGCGCAGATCCTCGAGCGCGACGAGGCGGTGCCCAAGCATCGCAAGGGCTCGATCCAGGTGATCCGGCGCTCGGCCGAGCATCTATCGGGGCTGATCGACGGGCTGCTCGATATCTCCAAGATCGAGGCGGGGCGGCTGCAGGTCTATTCCAACGAGATCAACATCCACGATTTCCTCGACCAGATCGTCGACATGTTCCGGCTGCAGGCCGAGGCGCGCGGCCTGGAGTTCCGGCATTCGCGCGCGCCCGCCTTGCCGCAATTCGTGCGCACCGACGAGAAGCGGCTGCGCCAGATCCTCGTCAACCTGCTCTCCAACGCCATCAAGTTCACCGATGCGGGCTTTGTCGATTTCGCCGTCGAGTATCGCATGCAGGTCGCGACCTTCCGCGTCACCGATAGCGGCCACGGCATCCTCGCCGACGATCTGGGCCGCATCTTCGAGCCGTTCGAGCGCGGCAGTGCCGAGCGCAACAAGCTGTCGCCGGGGCTGGGCCTGGGGCTGACCATCACCAAGCTGCTGACCGAGACGCTGGGCGGCGAGATCACGGTGACGAGCACGCCGGGGCAGGGCTCCACCTTCCAGGTGCGGCTGATGCTGGCCAAGGTGGAGCGCGCCGTCGCAGCCGCCGCCGCGGATCGCCGGATCGTCGGCTATGCCGGGCTGCGCCGGACCGTGGTCGTCGTCGACGACAATGCCGAGCATCGCGAGCTGATGCGCGAGATGCTGTCGCCGCTCGATTTCACCGTGCTCACCGCCGTCGATGGGCCGGACTGCCTGACGCTGGTGCAGGATATCCGGCCCGACCTGTTCTTCGTCGACATCCTGATGCCGGGAATGAACGGCTGGGAGCTGGTCGAAAGACTGCGCGATGGCGGGCAGGCTGCCCCCATCCTGATGCTCTCGGCCAATATCGGCGACGGCGCGGCCAAGACCAATTCCGATGCCGGACACAACGACGCGATCGCCAAGCCCTTCAGCCTCAACCAGCTGCTCGACAAGGTCGCGACGCACCTGCAGCTCGACTGGGTGTTCGACGAGCCGCAGGGCCGCAGGAAGCCGGCCCCGCGCAAGCGCGAGGCCAAGCTGGTGTCGCCGGGGCCGGAGCATCTGCGCGAGTTGCTCGACCTGGGGCAAATCGGGCATGTGCGGGGCATCGACGTGAAGCTGAAGGCGCTGGCGGCAGCGCCGGAGAACGGCCCACTGGTCGAGCTGCTGCGGGCGCGCATCGAGGTGTTCGACCTCGATGGCTATCGGGAGGTGCTGGAGAGCGTGGGCGGTGATGATCGATAAGGAGCGCAGCCGCGAGATCGTGCTGGTCGTCGACGACTCGCCCGAGGCGCTCGGCTTTCTCACCGAGGCCATGGAGGCGGCGGGCGTTACGGTGCTGGTGGCGCGCAGCGGCGAGACCGGGCTCAACATTGCGCGACAGGTGGTGCCCGACATCATCCTGATGGACGCCGTGATGCCGGGGCTCGACGGCTTCGAGACCTGCCGGCGCATGAAGAAGCTGCCGGAAGTGGCGCATGTGCCGATCATTTTCATGACCGGGCTCACCGAGACCGAGCATGTCGTGCATGCCCTCGAGTCGGGCGGGGTCGACTACCTGACCAAGCCGATCAACATCGACGAGCTGCGCGCCCGCATCCGGGTGCATCTCGCCAATGCGCGCTCGGCCCAAAGTGCGCGCATTGCGCTCGACGCGGCGGGGCGGCACCTGATGGCGGTCGCCGCCAATGGCGAGATGCTGTGGACGACGCCGCAGGCGAGCCGCCTGCTCGATGCGCTCGGGCCGGGCGGGGCCGGCAGTCGCCTCGTGGCGCAGCGCGCCGGCAACTGGATCGGCGAGACTACGGCGCCCGAGGGGCGCGTAGGCGAAAGCTTTGCGCTCGAGCCGACCGCGGCGCGCGGGCTGCAACTGCTCTATCTCGGCGCCGTCGGCAGCGACGAGCATCTGTTCCGGCTCATCGCCTCGTCCGGGGAGAACCAGGACAACCTGTTGCGCCAGCTGTTCGGGCTGACGCAGCGCGAGAGCGAAGTGCTGCTGTGGATCGCGCGCGGCAAGTCCAACCGCGATATCGGCGATATCCTGGGGCTCAGCCCGCGTACGGTGAACAAGCACCTCGAGCAGGTCTACACCAAGCTCGGGGTCGAGAACCGCGCCTCCGCCGCGATCAAGGCCACGCACGCGCTGCAGCCGCTGGAGCAGTGAATCGGGTCCGCGTGACCTGCAACCAACCTGCACGGTGTCTCGTTACTCGCTCGATACGCCGACACACAGATCGGCGACGGACTATCGGCCGAGGCGGGAAGGGCTGACGCTCCCTTTTCGATCGACGCCGGTGGGGCGCGGAGCTTCGGCTTCGCGCCTTCTTTTTTTCGCCACATAAGTGGCGACGCTTAGCCGGAATGTGGCGACCCGTAACGGCAAGGTAAGCGTTCGTTGGCGATGGCGGCATGCGGCGGAGCGACCCGATCACGCATATTTCAATCACTTGCCCTCAGAAATAACGTCAAGCAACGGCCGTGCGCCCGTCTCTTTGTCCAATTGCGGGATTCTGTGTGAATCCCCGCTGTTGCCTGGCATTTTCTCGCCGCAATCCCTATGAGGTCGTCGTTGTCATTAGGCGCAAGCTATTGGTAGTGGCGTCAATTGTACGCGTTATCGCGTATAAGGATCGTCAAATAACCGTGCTAGGCGCATTTGCGTAATTAGTGCAATTGATTCAAACTAAGCTGCCGCGATGCAACCATTGCCGGAAACATCAGCTATCGTATTGCAACTGTTGGTGGCCAACTAGATTTCATGGCTGGCAGAAGGCTTGCCGACGTAACGGAGTGAGTGGGATGACGCGGAATATTTTGGTTCTTGCAACAGCGGCGATGTTCGCGGTGGGTTTGGCTACCGCACCGGCGAGCGCCGGGCTGCTCGGCAATCTTGGCAAGACTGTGGAGAAGACGGTCGACAAGGTGGTCGATACGGTCGACAAGACCGTCGATAAGGTCACCGGTACCGTCGACAACGCGGCCGGCACCAAGCTGGGCGATACCGTCGACAAGGTGGTGACCATCAACGACGACACCCCCGAGGGGCTCGTCAACCTCACGACCAAGGGCGAGAACCTGGTAACCGCCACGGTGGGACCGGATGGCAAGCCGCTGGTGCGTGCGGGCGTCGGCCTGCTCAACGAGCGGAACCTGGTGTCGCTGGACGTCGATGCGCTCGGCCTAGACGTCGACCTCGAGATCGGCATTTCCGATCCCAGCAATCCGAACGGGCCGCAGAACCCGAACAATCCGAATAACCCGGTGCTGGTCGGCAGCCTGGGCGGCGGCTCCACCTTCACGGTGACCTGTGCCGTGAACAACACCAAGACGCTGCTGCAGGTGGCGGTCAACGGCAAGCTCACTGCCTCCGAGATCAAGGCCTGGCGACGGGCCGCGAACGTACAGATCATCCCGGTCAAGCTGTGCCCGCAGGCCAAGTCGCAGATCGCCAAGCTGTTCGCGCGCAGCAAGAAGATCCTGCTGCTGCAGCGTGCGGTGACCACCGACGACCTGATCATGGCCTCGCTGAACCGCACCAGTTACGACGCCCGCGATGTGGCGGCCGTGCAGCGGCGCGGCCGACAGCTCGTGGTCTACGTTTACTGACCCTCCTCCTCCCGAACGGTCAGTTCCCTGAGGGCGCGGTTTCCGCGCCCTTTCTTTTTGATTAACGCGAAATCCAAATTCGTTCGTAACAAGTATAAACACGTGATCCGAAGTACGTATCCGCACGCATGAAGGTTTACTGTAACTGATAGGTTCCTGTCAGGTTGGCGCTCCTAGGCTCGATGCTACGTTGTGGCAAAAGGAGATAGGTCATGCGACGGAGTAGCTGCGCCATACTGGCTGCATTTCTACTTACTACTAGCGCGTTAGTCACATCGGCGAGCGCGCTTGACCTTGGCGGAATTATCAGCGTGGACAGCGGTAACGCGGGTAACGACTCCGCCATCAATATCGGCCTGGGCGGCGATGACGACAGTTCCATCGGTATCAACCTGGGCAGCGGCGGCGATGACGACAACGATGTCGACCTCGATCTCGGCGACGATGACGATGGTGACGGCGGTACCGACCTGGGTGTGAACCTGGGGAATGGCGACGACAACGACATTGGCGTCGACCTTGGTTCCGATAACGACAATGGCGGCCTGCTTGGCGGCATTCTCGGCGGCAGCGACGACGACGATGACGACGATGGCCTGCTCGGCAACCTCCTCGGCGGTGGCGGGGATGACGACGGCTTGCTCGGTGGTGTCCTCGGCGGTGGTGACGGTGATGGCCTGCTGGGCGGCGTGCTCGGCGGCGGTGACGGCGACGATGGCCTGCTCGATGGCCTGCTGGGTGGCGACGGAGGTCTTGGTGATCTCGGCGACATCGATCTCGGCCTGACCGGCAACGACAACCTGCTCGACGATCTGGGGCTGGGCGACGGCGACGAGGACCTGCTCGGCAACCTGCTCGGTGACGACGGCCTGCTCGGCGATGACGGGCTCCTCGGTGACGATGGCCTGCTGGGTGATGTCGATCTCGACAATCTGCTCGGCGGCGACGGGCTGCTCGGTGGAGACGTGCTCAGCGACGGCCTGCTCGGGGATGTCGATCTCGACAACCTGCTTGGCGGCGATGGCCTGCTGGGTGGAGACATCCTCGGTGGGGACGTACTCGGAGAAGGTCTGCTGGGCGATGTCGATCTCGACAACCTGCTCGGTGGCGATGGCCTCCTGGGTGGCGACATCCTGGGTGGCGGTGTGCTCGGCGACGAAGGCCTGCTCGGCAATGTCGGCGTCGGCGACATCCTCGGCGGTGACGGGCTGGTCGGCGACATCGACCTCGACAACCTGCTTGGCGACGGGGTCGGCGGTATCCTCAACAGCGAGGACGGCCTGCTGGGCAATGTCGGACTCGACCTTCTCACCGGCGACGAGGGCGTGCTGAATGGCGGCATCCTCAACGGTGAAGACGGGTTGCTCGGCAACGTCGGGCTGGATCTGCTGACGGGCGACGAAGGCGTGCTCAGCAATGCCGGGCTCGATCTGCTGACCGGCGATGAAGGCCTGCTGAACAATGTCGGGCTGGACCTGTTGAGCGGCGACGAGGGCCTGCTCAGCAATCTCGACCTTATCACTGGCGACGAGGGCGTGCTGAACGACCTCGGCATTCTCACCGGCGATGAGGGCCTGCTCAACGGGCTCAATGTCAGCCGGGTGCTCGACCTCGGCAATGGCCTGAACCTCGACGATACGCTCGACCTCGGCGATGTCGGCCTGCTCGATCTGGGCGACCTCGACCTCAGCAACCTGCTGAATCTGGGTGGTATCGACCTCGGCGGCATCGATATCGACCTGGGTGGCGGCGACAACGGTCCTGGTGGCCCTGGTGGTCCCGGCGGTCCGGGAGGCCCCGGCGGTCCTGGCGGTCCGGGAGGTCCCGGTGGCCCCGGCGGTAACGGCGGTGGTGGCGGCAGCGCCAGCGTCATGCGGAACATGGCCAATGCCAACTGCGACGTCGCCGAGGCCAAGAAGGTGATCGCGCTGGCCGGCCAGGCCCGGATCGATCGGCGCCTGCTCGTTGCCTACCGCGTCGCGCCGACCGTGCGTGTCGTGCCGATCCACCTGTGCGCCGAGCTGCGCAACCGGGTGCTCGCCATCCTCGCCAAGAGCGGCAAGGTGCGTGCGGTGCAGACGGTGCTGAATGCGAACAACGCGTTCAACGGCAGCGGCCCGCGTTCCGCGGTCGTCTCGGCCACGATCCAGGGCGGCCAGGTGGTGGTCTACACGATCTGACGCCCAGTGGGCGGGCCGCGACGCCCGCCCTCATCCAGGTTCCGGCACCCACCCCCAGCCGGAACATTCGAGGGGACGCAGGAGCTGGCTCGCTCCTGCGTCCTTCTCTTTGTGAAGCTACTCCGCCGGGGCAGGGGGGGCGCCGGCCTCGGCCCTCGCCGCGTCGGCGAGCTCGCGCTCGAGGCGCGCCTCCTCCTCGGCCTTGGGCTTGGCGAAGCCGGCGAGCAGCAGGTAGGCGACCGGGGTGAGGTAGAGCGTCGCCACCGCCGCGAGGCTCAGGCCGCCGACCATGATCCAGCCCAGCGCGGCGC
Organism: Devosia sp. Soil_C_22; assembly: GCF_057657195.1. Lineage (NCBI taxonomy): Bacteria > Pseudomonadati > Pseudomonadota > Alphaproteobacteria > Hyphomicrobiales > Devosiaceae > Devosia > Devosia sp. Soil_C_22. The sequence goes on along the minus strand of NZ_JBDGIY010000001.1, from coordinate 2,414,563 downwards.
GGGCCTCCGAGCCGGCCCCGCCGGCGACGATCAGCGGCACGCCGCCTAGCACGGTGGCGATCATCGTCATCACCACCGGACGCAGGCGGATATTGGCGGCGTTCTCGATCGCCTCGGGCACCGTCTGGCCGCGGTCGCGCAACTGGTTGGCGAACTCGACGATGAGGATGCCGTTCTTGGCCATGATGCCCACGACGAGCACCAGCCCGATCTGGCTGTAGACATTCATGGTGACGCCGGTGAGCAGCATGGCGAACACGGCGCAGGCGAGCCCGAACGGCACCGTCGCCATGACGATGATGGCGCTCCACACGCTCTCGAACTGCGCGGCGAGCACGAGCAGGATCACCACCAGCGCGAAGCCGAAGGTGACGATCAGCCCGTTATTGCTCTCGCCCAGGGTCTTGGCCTCGGCCATCGGCACGATGCCGGCGCCGTCGGGCAGCATGGGCTGGGCAATGGCGACCGCCTCGTTGTAGGCGTCGCCGAGCGCGAACCCGTCGGTCAGCGCCGCGGTCACGGTCACGGCGCGGCGCTGCTGCTCGCGGCCGAGCGAGGGGGCGATCGGCTCCTCGCGCAGGCTGGCAATGGTCGACATCGGCACGTAGCGGCCGTCGGCGGTCCGGACGAAGATCGACTCGAGGTCGGCCGGATCGTTCACCGGGTTCGCCGTCGACAGCATGCGCACGTCGTAGCTCTGGTCGTTGATGAACACCGTGCCGATGTCGGAGCCGTCGATCATGGCCTGCATCGTCGTCGACAGGCCATTGATGTCGATGCCGAGCTGCGCCGCCTTCTCGCGGTCGATGCTGAGGGTCAGCTGCGGCTGGGTGGTCTCGTAGTTCACCGAGACGCGGCCCCATTTCTCGTCCTTTTCGAGCTCGGTCTTGATCGCGTTGGCGGCGGTGGACAGGGTCTCGTAATTGTCGCCGAGCAGGGCGAATTGCAGGCCCGAGCCGCCGCCGCGCACGCCCAGGCTGTTGCCGGAGCGGGCATTGGCGCGCACGCCCGGCACGTTGACCAGCTGCTGGGTGATCTCGGCGGTGATCTGCTGCTGGCTGCGGTCGCGATGCTCCCAGTCGGCCAGCGTCATGGCGATGAAGCCGTTGCTGGTGTTGGAGCCGAAGCCCGAGACCGAGAAAATGCTGGTGGCCTCGCCGCTCGCCACATAGGGCTGCAGGATCTCCTCGATCTTCTGCATCTGGGTGCGGGTGAAATCGAGGCTGACCGTATTGGGCGCGTTGACGCTGATCGACACCGAGCCGCGATCTTCGGGCGGCGTCAGTTCCTGCCGCAGCGTGCCGAACACCAGCCAGGCGGCGCCGGCGAAGGCCAGGGCGGCGATGATCACCACCAGTGGATTGCGCAGGGCCCAGCGCAAGGTGACGCGGTAGATGCCGGCGAGCACGCCGCCGAAGCGCTCGACCAGGTTGGGCGGCCGCTCGGCATGCGGCTTCAGCATGCGCGAGGCGAGCATGGGCGCGAGCGACAGCGCCACCACGGCGGAGAGGCCCACCGCGATGGCGAGGGTGAAGCCGAACTCGCGAAAGAGCAGACCCGTCTGCCCCGGCAGGAACGAGATCGGGATGAACACCGCAGCGAGCGTCACCGAGGTGGCGATGACGGCGAAGAACACTTCCTGGGTGCCGAGCACGGCGGCGGCGCGTGGTCCCAACCCCATGGCGCGGCGGCGGGTGATGTTCTCGAGCACCACGATCGCGTCATCCACAACGAGCCCGGTGGCGATCACAAGCGCCAGCAATGTCAGGATGTTGAGGGAAAATCCGAATGCATAGATTCCGGCCACCGTGCCGATCAGCGCCACCGGCATGGTGAGCGCCGGAATGAAGGTGGCGCGCCAATCGAGCAGGAACAGGAAGATGATGGCGATGACGCCGACCACGGCGATCAGCAGCGAACGCTCGACCTCGTGGATGGCGCCGCGGATGAACACGGACTCGTCGGACGAGATCTTGATGTTGACGCCCGGGGGCAGGGCGGTCTTCAGCTCCTCGACCGCCTTCTGCACGCCGTCCGAGATCTGCACGCTGTTGGACTGCGCCTGGCGCACGACGCCGACGCCGATGCCGGATTTGCCGTCGGAGCGCAGGCCCGAGTTGGAGGCGCCGGGCGAGAACACGACGCTCGCCACGTCGCCCAGCCGGGTGCCGTCCTTGATGACGATATTCTCGAACTGCTCGGGCGTGTTCACCTCGGCCACGGCGCGCACGGCGATGTTCTGGTTGGTGCCGTTGATCGAGCCGGCCGGGCTGTCGAAGGCCATGGTCGAGAGCGCCGAGCGGATGTCGGCGACGGTCAGCCCCAGGCTCGCGAGCTTGACCTGGTCGACGTCGATCTCGAACACGCGCGTCTGGCTGCCATTGATCTGCACGTCGGCGACGCCCGGGATCGAGGCGAGGCGCTCCGAGATCGTGGTCTCGGCCAGTTCGCTCAGCTCGTCGCGGCTCAGCGTGTCGGAGGTGACGGCAAGCTGCATGATCGCCTGCGCGTTGGAGTCCGCCTTGACGATCACCGGATCGTCGGCATCGTCGGGCAGGCGGTTGCTGATGCGGCCGAGCGCGTCGCGGATGTCGGAGGTTGCGTTGTCGAGATTGGTGCCGTCGGCAAAGGTGATCGACACACGGCTGCGGCCGTAGTTCGAGTCCGACGAGATTTCGGCGACGCCCTGCACGCGGGCGACGACGCCCTCGATCTCGGCGGTGATCTCGCGATCCACCGTCTCGGCCGAGGCACCGGAGAAGCTGGTCGACACCGACAGGGTCGGGCGCTCGACGCTGGGCAGCTCGCGTACCTCGACACCGATGAAGGCGGCGAGGCCGGCAACGATGATCAGCGCACTGACCACGATGGCCAGCACCGGCCGGCGCACGAACAGCCCGGCAATCGCGCCCCCGCGCTCGTTCTGGGACTGGATGCTCATGAGGCGGCTCCGGTGTCAGAGTGTGCGGCCACCCCCCTCCCGGCCTCCCCCACAAGGGGGGAGGTGGAGAGCGGGGCTTGTGGCTCGATCGTGCCTCGTGCACCGGCAGGCACCTCCCCCCTTGTGGGGGAGGTTGGGAGGGGGGTGGCTACGCACTCGATGCTCATGACGGGTTCCCCCCGCCCTGGCGCTGTCCTTCACCCGCATCAGCACCCGTACCCGTATCATCAAGCAGGCGCACGGTGGCGCCCGGGCTCAGCTGCTGTACGCCCTGGGTCACAACCTGGTCGCCGCCAGCGAGCTCGGCTTTCACCAGCACGCCGTCGGAGTTGCGCTGGATGATTTCGACCGGGGTACGCTCGACCTTGCCGTCGGCGTATTTCCACAGGTAGCTGCCCTCGCTCGACCACTGGATGGCGAGCGGGTCGACGGCCGGGAACGCCTCGCCGGGGAAGCCGAGGCTGACCGAAAAGCTCATGCCGGGGCGGAGTCGGCCGTCCTCGTTGGGGATCATGGCTTCGACCTTGAGCGTGCGGCTCGCCGTGTCGATGCGGTTGTCGACGGCGCTGACCGTGCCGTCGATGCCGACGCCGGGCAGGGCCACGGCGCTCGCCGTCAGCGGCATGCCGACGGCGATCGAGGGGGCATAGCGCTCGGGCACCCAGAAGCTCACCTTGATCGACGAGATGTCCTCGATGGTGGTGACGACGCTCTGCGCGGTCACGGCATTGCCGGCGCTGACCTGGAACAGGCCGACGGTACCGGCGATGGGGGTGGTGATGGTGCGGCGGGTGAGCGCCAGCTCGGCATTCTGCAGCTCGAGCCGGGCGTTGTCGTAGGCGAGCTGGGCCGCGGCCACCGAAACGGAGGTGGCGTTGTTGGCGCGGGCGAGCTCGTTGGTGCGGGTGAGGGCGGTCTCGGCGTCGGTGAAGGCGAGGCGGGCACGCTCGGCGGCGATCTCCTCGGCATCGGCATCGAGGACGCCGATCACGTCGTTGGCGGCGACCTCCTGGCCGGGCGAGACGCGCAGCTCGCGCAGCGTGCCGGTCGCCGGCGACATCACCGTCACCGACTGGGTCGCAGCGCCCTCGCCGATGGCGGAGAGCTTGTCGTTGATGGTCGCCAGCACCACCGGAGCGGTGACCACGACCATGGTGCGCGCGCCACCGCGGCCACCACCGCCCGGGCCACCGCCGCGCTGGCTGGCGGGACCGGTGGCAGCTTCCGCCTGTTGCAGGAAGGGTAGATCAACGCCGAAGCGCCGAAGAATGTCGGGGGCGCCGGGCACGAAGAAAACATACGCCGCCGCAGCCGCGCCCACGATGACGAGCGAAAGCAATACCTGCCGGATCAATCCAATATCCCAAGAGTCTCAGCCCGCTCGAGGCGGGGCACAAATCGGGGCGGACGATACCATCCGCGCCATGAGCAGCACATTAATTCCCAGTAACGTTGCCGTGGCCTGTCGGCCGGGCACTGAGGTTCAGCCCCTCACTTCCTCTCCCCGACGGGGCGAGGAGGCGGGCAGCCTCGACATGTGCGCTGCGCTATTGAGTCCCGACCCTAGTGCCGCTGCAACAGGTCCGCCAGCCAGTCGTTGCCGGCGGCGCGGGCGATGGCCGCCGCATCCTCACCTTTGGCGTTGCGTTGACTGGCGTCGGCGCCATAGAGCAGCAGCAGGCCGGCCATGGCCGCATCGCCATGCTGGGCGGCGGCGTGCAGCGGCGTGAAGCCGTCCGCCTGGACCTGGTTGGGGTCGGCGCCGGCGCGCAGCAGCTTCTCGACCATGGGAGCGCAGCGCTTGGCGGCGGCGGCGTGCAAGGCCGCAACCTTCTGGGCATTTTCGGCCGGCGCGTTGATGTCGCGGGTCAGCGGCAGCAGCAGGTCGAAGGCCTCCGGATTCTCGAAGAAGGCAGCGAGCGCCAGCGGGGTGAAGCCGTCGGGCGAGCGGGCATTGGCATCCCAGCCCGAGGCGAGCGCGGCTTCCAGCCGGGCGCCGTCGCGGAGGATGATCGCTTCATGCGGATCGAGGTCGCGCAGGCGGGCGCGGATAGCGGAAATGGCGCCGACATTGCCCATGTAGGCAGCCCAGGCGACGAGCGAGGCGCCCGAGGAATGGCGGGTGTCCACCAGCCCGGGATCGTAAGAGAGGGCGGCGCGCAGGCCGTCGAGATCGCCCTTCAGGACCAGATCGAACGGATCGCTCATGGGGCGAGCATACGCGTAAGCGACGTTCACTTGAAGTGGCCTCCCACAGCTACGACCGGCAGGCGATGAACGTCACCGCCTGCCGGAGGTTCCGTGCGTCATTGGCTGCCTTGTATGATGCCGCACGCGAACCGATCGCCGGAGTTCCCGGAGGGGTCGGTCTTGTAGTCGTCAGGGTCGTTGTGGACGACGAGCGCCGAGCCGTCGCCCTCCAGCAGCTCGGCCAGGGTGACGTTCTCGTTGTGCAGGTCGACAGTAACCTCGCCGTCATCGTTGGCGGTGATGTTCATCAGGTCCCCTGCATGCGGACCTTCGGGATTTTCCATGCCGTGCTTGTGGTCGGCCGGCTCGTAATGCGCGCCGGCGGTCTCGAATTGAGTGACGGTGTCGCACATGGCGGTCTCATGGATATGGAAGCCATGGTCGCCATTGGGCACGCCGGTCAACTCGCCGGTGATATGGACTCCGCCCTCCATCTCGGTGAGTTCCAGCGTGCCGAGCGAGGTGCCCGACTGGTCCATCATCACGGCTGTCGCGCCAGTCTGGGCAAGGGCCGGCAGCGTCAGCGCGGCAAAGGCGGCAAGCGCAAGGGCGTGGCGTTTCATCAAATTCCTCCTGGCAATGAAGAGGAACGCCGTTCAGGTGGCTCCGTTCCGTCAGACCCGACGGATCGCGCTGGGCTGCGCGACCTGCTCCATGTCGAGCGTGGCCGCACCCTGCTGCGCAAGGCCGATTGCAGCCGCTTTGACGGATGCCCTACGGATGCTAGCCTGCTTGCGAGGAGTTGCCATGACGATCGACGACAAGCCCCGCATCGTCGGTGGCGGACCCAAGAAGCTTCTGTATACGGTCGAGACCATCCGCAAGATGGGTGTCGGCAAGGCGGCCAAGGCACTCACTTCGCACAATGCCTGCAAGGCCTGCGCCTATGGCATGGGCGGCCAGCGCGGCGGCATGACCAACGAGCTGGGCGAGTTCCCGTCGGTCTGCAACAAGTCGGTGCAGGCGCAATCGACCGATATCCAGCCGGCCATTCCAGACGAGGCCTTCCTCCATCCGCTCAGCGACCTGCAGCAGCTCTCGGGTCGCGAGATGGAAAAGCTCGGCCGGCTCAACACGCCGCTATTCAAGGCGCGCGGCGCCGACCGCTTCGAGCCGGTGAACTGGGACTTTGCCATCGCCCATGCGGCGGCCAACCTCAAGACCACCGAACCGAACCGGACGTTCTTCTACTCCTCCGGCCGCTCGTCCAACGAAGCCGGCTTCGTGTTCCAGCTCTTGGCGCGCGCCTGGGGCACCAACAACGTCAACAACTGCTCCTACTATTGCCACCAGGCGACCAGTGAGGGGCTGGCCACCACCATCGGCAAGGGTACGGCCACGGTCGAGCTCGAGGACCTGACCGGCGCCGACCTGATCTTCGTCATCGGCGCCAACCCATCGTCGAACCACCCGCGCTTCATCCACATGCTGAAGCACTGCCGCGACCGGGGTGGCGATGTGATCGTCATCAACCCGGCGCGCGAGCCGGGGCTGGTGAAGTTCGCCGTGCCGAAGTCGCCGAGCTCGATGCTGTCGGGCGGCACCGAGATCGCGTCCGACTATCTCCAGCCGCGCATCGGCACCGATGTCTGGCTGTTCAAGGGGCTGATGAAGGCCATCCTCGCGATGGGCGCCGAGGATAAATCGTTCATCGAGCGACACACGTCGGGCTACGCCGATTTGTTGGCCGATCTTCATGCACTAAGCCTGGACCAAGTGGCGGAAGTCACCGGTGTAACGGTCGAAAGTCTGGAGCGTGTCGCCACCGCCTATGCCCGCCGGCAGAATGTCGTGTTCGCCTGGGGCATGGGCATGACTCACCACCTGCACGGCGTCGAAAATGTCGAGGCCATCGCCAACCTGGCGCTGCTCAGAGGCATGATCGGCAAGCGCTATTCCGGCCTCTTGCCGCTGCGCGGGCACTCGAACGTGCAGGGCATCGGTACCATCGGGGTGAAGCCGGTCGTGTCTGAGTCCGTGTTCGCCGCCATGGAGCAGTCCTTCGGCATAAACCTCAGCCGCGCCAAGGGCTTGGATACCATGGCCGGGCTCGAAGCAGCCGAGCGCGGCGAGATCGATGCGGCCGTGATCATGGGCGGGAACCTCTGGGGCGCAACGCCCGACACGGCCTTTTCCACCCGCGCCATGGAGCGCATCGGCTTCAAGCTGTTCCTCACCACCACGCTCAACCGGGGCCACGTGCATGGACTGGGCGAGGGCGAGGTGCTGATCCTCCCCGTCACCGCCCGCGACGAGGAATGGTCGCCGACCACACAGGAATCGATGTTCAACTATGTCCGCCTGTCGGATGGCGGCATCAATCGGCTGAGCAACGTGCGGCCCGAAACGGTGATCCTCTCCGACCTCGCCCAGCAGCTGCTGCCGGGCTCGCCGATCCCGTTCGAACGATTCAAGGAACACCGGCAAGTCCGTGAAGCGATTGCGAAAATCGTTCCCGGCATGGAGCAGCTAGCCGATATCGATGTGGCCAAGCGCGAGTTCCACATCCGCAATCGGGTGATGCACGCGCCGGAGTTCGGCACCAAGGATGGCAAGGCGCATTTCGTGGTGACGCCGCTGCCCAGGCCGCCCGGCCGGCTGACGCTCGCCACCGTCCGCTCGGAAGGCCAGTTCAACACCATCATCTACGAGGAGCAGGACGGCTACCGGCTGAAGGCGGGCCGCGACGCCATCTTCCTCAGCCGCGAGGACATGGCGGCGCGCGGCCTCAGCGATGGGCAGCGGGTGACCGTCGCCTCCGACCATGGCCGGATGGAAGGCACTGCCACGGCCTTCGACCTGCCTCCCGGCTCCGCGCTGGCTTACTACCCCGAGGCCAACGTATTGTGCGGGACGGCGGTCGATCCGCGCTCTAAGACCCCCGCCTTCAAATCCGTGCCGATCTGGATCGAAGCCTGAACACCGGTTCGGAAGTTTCCAATGACCGCCTTCACCAGTAAGACCCTGGACTTCCTCAAGGGCATCGCCGCGCACAACGAGAAGGCGTGGTTCGAGGCCAACCGACCACTCTATGAAGCCGGCTATGTCGAGCCGGCCAAGGCCTTCGTCAGCATGCTGGGCGAGCGGCTGCGCGCCATCGCGCCGGACGTGCATTTCGAGCCGCGGATCAACGGCTCGATCGGACGGATCAATCGCGACATCCGGTTCTCCAACGATAAGCGACCCTACAAGGACCATCTCGACCTGTGGTTCTGGCTTGGCGACACCAAAGGCTGGGACCGGCCGGGCTTCTGGTTCAGCCTCAGCGCCGACAAGGCTTTTGGCGGCACCGGCATCTACCAGTTCATGGGCGAACAGCTCGATGGCTTCCGCCAGTCCGCCATCCACCCGCGCTCGGGCAAGGCGCTGATGGCGGCGATGGCCGAGGTTAGCGCCAAGGGTTACGAGATCGGCGGCAAGACGCGCAAGCGCCCGCCAGCCGGGCTGGAGATCGCGCCGGAACGGGCCGAGCTGCTGCTCTACGAGGGCCTGCATGCCGGCTTCGAGCTGCCGTCGTCCGCCGCGCTCGAGCCCGATTTCATCGACCAGCTTGTTCGGCGCTATGCCGACACCTGGCCGATCGGCAAATGGATCGCCGACGAAGTGGCGGACTGACATAGCTGCCATACCAGTGGCGCATGACAAACGTCATCATGCTTTACCTTTTGCATCGGGGGCTCGTGCGTAACTCAGGCCGGGAATGCAGCAGGGTTTCAGTCATGACTTCGGCAGGCGCGCAGGCGCAGGATGGCGTGCGCGCCGTCATCGAACAGATCAATTCCGACCTCGAGCGCTATGGCGCGCGCAACAAGCAGGTGGCGACGCAGACGCGTCTCCTGGCGCTGAATGCGGTTATCGAGGCAGCGCGAGCAGGGGAGGCCGGGCGGAGCTTTGCCGTCGTTGCACACGAAGTGCAGCGGCTCGCCGAACAGCAGGCCGAGACGGCCGCCAGCTTCCAGCGCGAAGTGCAGGCGCGGATCGGCGAGAGCCGCAGCCTAGTCGGCACGCTCGAGGCGGTCCGGCTCACCGATATGGCGCAATCGCTGGTGCAACTGATCGTGCGTAACCTTTATGAGCGGACGGCAGACGTGCGCTGGTGGGCCACCGATGCGGCGCTGTGGCAGGCGCTGGCGGAGCCGACGCCGGAGGCCATTGCGCATGCCGGCGCGCGGTTGCAGGTGATCCATCGCTATTACTCGGTTTATTCCGATCTCGTGCTGGTGGATGCCGCGGGGCGGGCGGTGACCAATGCCAACCCCGTCTTCTCGGCCAAGGTGACGGCGCTCGACTACGAGACGGCGGTGTGGTTCCGCGAGGCGATCGGGCTTCAGAGCGGCGATGAGTATGTCGCCGACGACGTGCGCCAGAGCCGCTCGCAATCGGGCCGGCAGGTGCTGATCTACGGCACGGCGGTGCGCGCCGGCGGCGCCACGCACGGGCAGACGCTGGGGGCGCTCGGGGTCTATTTCGACTGGGAGCAGCAGGGCACCAACCTCGTCACCGACGATATCGCCATGGCGCCCGGCGAGAAGGAGCGCACCACCGTGATGCTGCTCGACGGCAAGAACCGGGTGATCGCGACGACCGAGAAGGCTCGGCTGTTCCAGCCGTTCCGCCTCGCCTCCGACGAAAAGCGCGGCAGCTATGTCGATGCGGACGGAGCGCTCGTCGCCTTCGCCCGTACCCATGGCTACCAGGAATATGACGGCATGGGCTGGACCGGCGTGGTGATCCAGCGGCCGCTGTGATCCTCCCCTGCGCAGCGGGGGAGGGGGACCGCCGAAGGCGGTGGAGGGGGGGACGGGAAGTGCCGGCGTGTGTGGCCGCCCCCTCCACCAGCTTCGCTGGTCCCCCTCCCCCGTAAACGGGGGAGGATCAAGAGCGGCAGCGCTCACCCATTCCTGAACGCGTATCCGTAGCCGTTCAGCGCAGGGGCGCCGCCGAGGTGGGCGTAGAGCACCTTGCTGCCCTTGGGGAAGTAGCCCTTGCCGACGAGGTCGATCAGGCCCTGCATGGATTTGCCCTCGTAGACCGGGTCGGTGATCATGCCTTCGAGCCGGCCGACGAGGCGGATCGCTTCCTTGGTTTCCTCGGAGGGCACGCCGTAGACGGGGTAGGCGTAGTCCTCGATCAGCACGATGTCGTCGCCAGTGATGTCGCGGCCGAGTTCCACCACCCTCGCCGTGTCCTGCGCGATCTGCAGCACTTGGGCGCGGGTCTGGGCCGGCGTGAATGACGCGTCGATGCCGATGACCTTGTCGGCGCGGCCGTCGGCGGCAAAGCCGACCGCCATGCCGGCATGGGTGGAGCCGGTGACGGTGCAGACGACGACATAGTCGAACTTTACGCCGAGCTCGGCTTCCTGCGCCCGTACTTCCTCGGCAAAGCCGACATAGCCCAGGCCGCCAAACTTGTGTACCGAGGCGCCGGCCGGGATCGGGTAGGGCTTGCCGCCCGTCGCCTCGACCTCCGCGATGGCGTTCTTCCAGCTGTCGCGGATGCCGATATCGAAACCGTCATCGACCAGCCGCACGTCGGCGCCCATGATGCGGCTCAGCATGATGTTGCCGACCCGATCGTAGACCGCATCCTCATGCGGTACCCAGGCCTCCTGCACCAGCCGGCATTTGAAGCCGATCTTGGCTGCGACGGCCGCGACCATGCGCGTGTGGTTGGACTGCACGCCGCCGATCGACACCAGCGTATCGGCGCCCGAAGCGATGGCATCGGGGATGATATATTCGAGCTTCCTGAGTTTGTTGCCGCCGAAGGCGAGGCCGGAATTGCAATCGTCGCGCTTGGCATAGATCTCGACGTCGCCACCCAGGTGCTCGGTGAGGCGCGACAGCTTTTCGATCGGGGTCGGGCCGAAGGTGAGCGGATAGCGCGGAAATTTTGCGAGATTCATGTGCAAGGCCTCGAGATAGGGTCCGCCGAAGTTAGCAAGGCGTGGGCGAAAGGTGCTTCCCAAGTTGAGGCATAGGCTGGGTCCGTGCTACGGCGTCAGGGCGTATTCGGCGTACATCTCTCCACAGGGCGTCCATCCATGAAAGAAACTTCCGCGGCGGAGCTCGATCGCATCGACGTCAAAATGCTGCGCGCCCTGCAGCGCGACGGGCGGATCAGCAATGCCGATTTGGCCGAGGAGGTCGGGGTCAGCGCTGCGACCTGCCATCGGCGGACGCAGCGCCTGTTCGAGGCGGGCTATCTCACCGGGGTGCGCGGGCTGGTCGATCCGCAGCAGCTGGAGCTCGGCGCGCTGGTGCTGGTCGGCGTGGTGCTGGATCGCTCGACGCCGGAGAGCTTTGCCACCTTCGAGGCGGCGGTCACCAGGCTGAAGTTCGTCATCGACTGTCACCTCGTCGCCGGCGACTTCGACTATTTCCTCAAGATCCGCGTCCGCGACATGGCCCATTTCAACCGGCTGCACGGCACGCAGCTGATCGCGCTGCCGGGTGTACGCCAGACAAGGACGTTCTTCGTGATGAAGGAAGTGGCCGACAACCGGCCACTGGAGTTTTGAGGCTGCGAAGGGGCAGGGCAGGTTGTTGCCTTATCCACCAGCTGTCATCCCTGCGAAAGCAAGGATCCATCGCGCCGCAAGCGCGGGCTGTGAGTTGGACCCCTGCTTTCGCAGGGGTGACAACCGGTGGGGTAGGTGGAGTCAGAGGCCAGACCTCAACCCACCGGATACGCCACATAAGCGAACCGCCGGCTGTCGGGGGCCCAGGAATTAACGTTGATCGTGCCCTGGCCGCCGAAGAAGCTGACGAGGTCGCGCTCGCCGCTGCCATCGGGCCGCATGAAGCGCAGGATCACGTCCTTGTCGGGCGGATGGCCGAGCGTGCCCTCGGGATAGCTCAGGTAGACGATCGACGCGCCGTCCGGCGACACGTGCGGGAACCAGTTGACGCGGGCGTCGAAGGTCAGTTGCTCGATGCCGGTGCCGTCGAGGCGCATGCGGAAGCACTGGGCGTGGCCTGGCTGGGCCGCCGCGCGCTCGCCGCTGAAATAGATCCACTGCCCGTCGGGAGAGTATTCCGGCCCGTCATTGGGGTAGGCGACATCGGACAGCCGCGTATCCGGCCCGCCGGCTGCAGGGATGGTGAAGATGTTCACCTGCCGGCCGCTGCCGCGATTTTCGACCGCGACGTAGCTCAGCGTCGCGCCGTCGGGCGAGATGCCGTGCAGGTAGTAGTGATGCGGGTGGTCGTGCGTGTTGGAGACGCGCCGCGGCGAGCCGCCGGTGACGGGCAGGGCATAGAGATGGCCGTCGTCGGAGCTAACATAGACCGTCCGGCCGTCGGGCGAGAGCACGTGGTCGTTGTTGATGTCGCGCAGGTGTCCCGTGTCGATCTTTTCGGGCGAGGCCGAACCATCGGCGGGGATGCGCCACAGCTCGCCCCCGGCATTGAAGATCAGCGCGGCGCCATCGGGCGTCCAGTTCGGCGCCTCGATCACCTCCTCAGCGGTGAAAATCACTTCGGTGTTGCCGCCCAGATCGGCGATGGTCAGTTCGGCGCGCTGGCCCGGCTGCAGGCTGCGGCCACGGCGGGTGAAATCTGGCTTGGTCATGTGGCGAGGAACCGTTGGCGGGCCGGAGAGGTTGTGCGAAACCGTTCGCGTGGGCGAGCCGGCAGGTCAAGGTCCCTCGTGCGTCCCTTTCCGCATTGTTCAGGTCGTTTCGTGCCGTACCCTTCGGCTATCACTGGCCTGAGCACGGAGTATCGCCCTTGAGTCTGCCGCAGCTGACCGCCCTCGCCATTGTCGCGCTGATGATGGCGGCATTTCTCTGGGGCAGGGTGCGCTATGACCTCGTCGCCGCCTGTGCGCTGCTGCTGGCGGTGATCCTCGGCGTGGTACCGGCCGCAGAGGCGTTTTCCGGCTTTTCCGACGACATCGTCATTATCGTCGGCAGCGCGCTGGTGGTCAGCGCCGCGGTATCGCGCTCGGGCGTGGTCGACGCGGTGATCGCGCGGGTGGCGCCCAATGTCACGGCGCCCTGGGTGCAACTGCTGATCCTCGTCACCGTGCTTGCGGCGATCTCCGGCTTCGTCAAGAATATCGGGGCGCTCGCCATCATGCTGCCGGTGGCGTTCCAGATGGCGCAGCGCTCGAAAGTCTCGCCGTCCATGTTCCTGATGCCGATGTCGTTCGCGGCGCTGCTGGGCGGGCTCGTCACGCAGATCGGCACCTCGCCCAACATCATCGTTTCCCGCATGCGCGAGGACCTGACCGGTGAGAGTTTCGGCATGTTCGATTTCGCACCGCTGGGCATCGCACTGTCCGTGGTGGGCGTGATCTTCCTTGCCGCCTTCTATTGGCTGGTGCCGCAGCGCAAGCGCGACAGCCTGTCGGTGAAGGATGCGATCGAGATCAAGAACTACACTACCGAGGCCGCGGTGGTCGAAGGCTCGGCCGTGCTCGACGAGACCGTAGCAGCGCTGCACAAGCTGGGCGGCGATCGCGCCATGGTCACCGCCATCGTTTCGGGCAAGGGGGGCCGGCGTACGCCGCTGCCCGATGCGGTGCTGCGGCTGGGCGACCGGTTGATCCTCGAGGGCGAGCCAGACGCACTCAATCAGCTCGTGTCGCAGGGCGGGCTGGCGCTCTCCGACCGCTCCGACACACCGGGCGTCGACCTCGTCGTCACCGAGGCCATTGTCGGCCCGAACTCGCCTCTGATCGGTCGCTCGGCGCGCGACTATGCGCTTTACGAGCGGACCGGCATCGACCTCGTCGCAGTGTCCCGGCGCGAAAGCCGGTTCACCGATCGCATCGGTACGATCCGGCTCGAGCCGGGCGACGTGATCCTGCTGCGCGGCACCCGGCCGCGTCTGGCCGAGCAGTTGCGCGACCTCGACGCGCTGCCGCTGGCCGACCGCGACCTGCAGCTTGGTGGCAGCCGCAACCGCTTCCTGCCGCTTTTCATTCTCGCCGGCGCGATCATCGCGACCGGCCTCGGCTGGCTGCCGGTGGCAGTCGCTTTCTTCGCCGCGGCGGTACTGATCGTCCTCACTGGAGCGCTGCCCTCACAGGATCTCTACCGGCGGCTCGACGGACCGATCCTCGTCATGCTCGGCGCGCTCATCCCGGTCAGCGACTCGCTGCGTACCACCGGCGCTACCGACATTATGGCGTCGTGGCTGTCGCAGGTTGCTGCCGGCCTACCGCCCTATGGCGCGCTGGCGCTGATCCTCGTCGCGGCGATGGCGGTGACGCCCTTCCTCAACAATGCGGCGGCCGTGCTGGTGATGGCGCCGATCGCTGCAACCTTCGCCACCGATCTCGGCCTTCGGCCCGAAGCCTTCCTGATGGCCGTGGCCATCGGGGCCGGGTGCGACTTCCTCACCCCGATCGGGCACCAGTGCAACACGCTGGTGATGGGGCCCGGCGGCTACAAATTCGGTGACTACTGGCGGCTGGGGCTGCCGCTTTCCATTCTCGTGGTGCTGGTGGCCGTGCCGCTGCTGCAGATCGTCTGGCCGCTGACCTAGCGGTGGTTGCCCCGCCGCGCGGCTTCCCCTACATACGGCGCACGAAATTCAGCACACAGTTTTGGGACCCGTACGCTTCATGGCGCGTCAGTTCATCTACCACATGCACGGCCTCAACAAGGCCTACTCCAACGGCAAGAAGGTCCTGGATAACATCCACCTGAGCTTCTACCCGGATGCCAAGATCGGCGTGCTCGGCCCCAACGGCTCGGGCAAGTCGACGCTGTTGCGCATCATGGCCGGCATCGACACCGACTATACCGGCGAAGGCTGGGTGGCCGAGGGCGCCAAGGTGGGGTACCTGGCGCAGGAGCCGCAGCTCGATCCGCAGCTCGATGTCAAGGGCAACGTGATGACGGGCGTCAAGGAGAAGAAGGACATCGTCGACCGCTACAACGAGTTGATGATGAACTATTCCGACGAGACTGCCGACGAGGCGACCAAGCTCCAGGACATCATCGACAGCCAGAACCTGTGGGATCTCGACAGCCAGGTCGAAGTCGCCATGGAGGCGCTGGGCTGCCCGCCGGGCGACGCGTCGGTCGAGAACCTGTCGGGCGGCGAGAAGCGCCGCGTGGCGCTTTGCGCCCTGCTCCTCAGCCAGCCCGACCTGCTGCTGCTGGACGAGCCGACCAACCATCTCGACGCCGAGACTACGGCGTGGCTCGAAAACCACCTGCGCGAATTCCCCGGCGCGGTGCTGATCATCACCCACGACCGCTACTTCCTCGACAATGTCACCGGCTGGATTCTCGAGCTCGATCGCGGCCGCGGCATTCCCTACGAGGGCAATTACTCGGCCTATCTCGGCGCCAAGGCCAAGCGCTTCGCGCAGGAGCAGTCGGAAGACGCGGCGCGCGCAAAAGTGCTGGAGCGCGAAAAGGAATGGATGGGCCAGAGCCCGCAGGCGCGCATGGCCAAGTCCAAGGCGCGTATCCGCGCCTATGACGAACTGGTGAAGGTCAACGAGGCCCGCACCATGTCGAACACGGCACAGATCATCATCCCGCCGGGCGAGCGGCTAGGCCAGAACGTCATCAGCCTCGAGGGCGTCACCAAGTCGTACGGCGATCGCGTGCTGATCGACAACCTGACCTTCAAGCTGCCGCCGGGCGGCATCGTCGGCATTATCGGCCCGAACGGGGTCGGCAAGTCGACGCTGTTCCGCATGATCACCGGGCAGGAGAAGCCGGACTCGGGCGCCATCACCATCGCCGACAACGTCAACCTCGGTTATGTCGACCAGAGCCGCGACACGCTCGCGCCGAACAAGACGGTGTGGGAAGAGATCTCGGGCGGCAACGACATCCTGATGCTGGGCAAGCGCGAAATGAACTCGCGCGCCTACACCTCGGCCTTCAACTTCAAGGGTTCCGACCAGCAGCAGAAGGTCGGCAACCTCTCAGGCGGCCAGCGCAACCGCGTGCACCTCGCCAAGATGCTGAAATCGGGCGCCAACGTCCTCCTGCTCGACGAGCCCACCAACGATCTCGACACCGAAACCCTCGCCGCGCTCGAAGAGGCGCTGGAGGAATTCGCCGGCTGCGCCGTGATCATCAGCCACGACCGCATGTTCCTCGATCGTCTGGCGACCCACATGCTGGCCTACGAAGGCGACAGCCACTTCGAGTGGTTCGAAGGCAACTTCCAGGACTACGAACAGGACAAGATCCGCCGCCTCGGCGCAGACAGCGTGAACAACCACAAGGTGACGTATAAGAAGCTGACGCGGTAACGCGTCCAGACCCCTTTCAAACGGTCCGTGTGGCTTCTCGCCCGCGGACCGTTTTTGTTTATCGGCTCGCCGAATGGCTAGATGTCACGGCCCTTCTTACCTGCCAAAAGAAGCGGCGCGAGGAGGCACCGATGAACATCCTGAAGCATGAGAACCCGGCCGCGGCCATCACCACCGCGGCCGACGAAGCCATTTTCACCGCCGCGCGTGAGACCGCCGATCCGGTGCTCCCGCCCGAGGCTTCGACCTCAACGGCGCTCACCTGGCGCCGCCACACCGGCACCACCGTGTACCCGGGCGTGTCGCGCGACTACGCCGTGCACGTTCCGGCCAATCTCGATCCCACCACCCCGGCGTCGCTGCTCGTCTTCCAGGATGGCCGCTTCTACACCGACGACAAGTTCCGTGCGCCCGCCGTGCTCGATGCGCTGATCGCGGCCGGCGCCATCCCGCCGACCGTTGCGGTATTCGTGCAGCCGGGCGATCTGCCGGGCAATCCGGAGCAGAGCCGCGGAAACCGGTCGGTCGAGTACGATACGCTCGGGCCGGCCTATGTGACCTTCCTGCTCGAGGAACTGCTGCCCGAGGCGCTGGCGGGGCTCAACATCTCGAACGACCCGGCGCAGCGCGCCATCTGCGGCATGAGCTCGGGTGGTATCTGTGCGTTCAATGCCGCGTGGGAGCGGCCCGAAGCGTTCGGCAAGGTGATCAGCCATTGCGGCAGCTTCACCAATATCCGGGGCGGGCATGTCTATCCGTCGAGGGTGCGGGCGGCCGAGCCCAAGCCGCTGCAGCTGTTCCTGCAGAGCGGCGTCGACGATCTCGACCGGCCAGCCGGCAACTGGGCCGCGGCCAATTTCGACATGGCCACGGCGCTGGCGTTCAAGGGCTATGACTACCGCTTCGAGTTCGGGCTGGGCGCACACGACCTGCGGCACGGCGCGGCGGTGTTCGCGGCAACGCTCCGGTGGCTCTGGCGCTGAACAGTCCCGTGAACGTCATTGGCGCCGGGTAGGCGTGGACGCGACGGCCGGCTGCCGTTATCGAAGGGGCCGCAACCGTCGCGAGAGAGCGCCATGGCCGACTGGTCCCCGTCCCAATACCTGAAATTCGAGGACGAGCGCACGCGCCCCTCGCATGACCTCCTCGCCCGCGTGCCGCTGACGGCGCCCCAGCGGGTGGTCGACATGGGCTGCGGGCCGGGCAATTCCACCGAGCTTCTGGTGGAGCGCTTCCCGGAGGCCGAGGTCACCGGGCTCGACAACTCGCCCAACATGCTGGTCGAGGCGCGCAAACGTCTGCCGGGCGCGCGCTTTGCCGATGCCGATGCCAGTACATGGGTGCCGGAGCCGGGCACCGACCTCGTCTTCGCCAACGCCATCTACCAGTGGGTGCCGGATCATCTGGCGCAGCTGCCGCGCGTGGTCGAAGCGCTGCCCGAAGGCGGAGTGCTGGCCGTGCAGATGCCGGACAACATGGCCGAACCCAGCCACGTCCTGATGCGCCAGACTGCCGCCGAGGGCCCGTGGGCCGAGCGGCTGCGCGGCGCCGCCCGCCTGCCGCTACCGCCGGTGCGCACCTATTACGACGCCTTCCGTCCGGTGGCGCGCCACATCGATATCTGGCACATCGCCTACAACCACGTGCTGGATGGCCCCGAGGCCATCGTCGAGTGGGTGAAGGGCACGGGGCTGCGCCCGTTCATCGACCCGCTGGCGCCCGCCGAGCGCGAGGATTTCCTCACCCGCTATCTCGAGCACATCGCCGAAGCCTATCCGCCCACCACGGACGGCAAGGTGCTGCTGCGTTTCCCGCGGCTGTTCATGGTTATCGGGCGTTAGGGTGCGGTGTTGATCTCGACGATGTTGCGATCGGGATCGAGCACGTAGAGCTGGGCAAAGCCGGCTGGTCCGGTGCGCTTGACCAGCAGGCGGCGTGGGTCGCCATCGGGAGCGTGCTCGCTGAAGCCATGATCGGCGAGGAGGGCAACGACACCCTCGAAATCGTCGGTGGTCATGGCGAAGTGTCCGTCATTATTGTCGACGGTGTCGCTGCGGCGGAAGGTTTCGCCATCATGCACCACGAGGTGGAGTTGCCGGTCGCCGCAGGCCAGCCACGCACCGCGCACCGGAAAATCAGGTCGCAGCAACGGGTTCAGGCCGAGGATATCTCGGTAGAATCCGAGGGCGCGATCGAGGTCGCGAACGATGATCGAAACATGGTGCAGGCGTAGGCTGGGCAAGGCTGCCTCCTGTCGTCTTGGGTAAGCGTAGCGCGCCGGGCGGGATTGCGATAGCGCACGGCGCGCCGATTGCCGGGGCCTAGCCCGCGCCGGCTGCCGATGGTAAGCCGCGCTTTTCCAGTGCAGCCGGAGTCTTGGCCATGTCCGCCCCGTTCGAAATCAACTTTGATGGCGCCGTGATCCGAGGCGAGGCGGATGGGTTCGGCATTCCGGTCGTGTTCCTGCATTCCGGCGTTACCGACCGGCGCATGTGGGCCGAGCAGATGGCCGAGCTCGCGGCGGAGGGCTACCACGTCGTCAGCTATGACCGGCGCGGATACGGGCAGACCGAAACGCAGAATGTGCCGTTCAGCCATCTCATCGATCTCGAAGCGGTGCTCGACCAGCTCAGCATCCACGCGGCGATCTTCGTGGGCTCATCGATGGGCGGCGGGCTCGCCATCGACTTCGCGCTGGAGCATCCCGAGCGGACCATCGCGCTGGCGTTGATCGGCACCGCTATCAGCGGCGGCGAGGATGCGGAGGTTCCCGAGGAGGCGGCCGATCTCGAGGATGCCTACGAGTACGCCATCGATCGCGGCAATTTCGACAGCGCCAACAAGATTCTCGCGCATCTGTGGCTCGACGGACCGCTGAGCGAGGCCGGGCGCGTTTCGGGTCCAGTGCGCGAGCTGTTTCTCGCCATGGATGCGATCCAGCTCAACCATCCGAAGCTGACGCAGGAAGAAGAGCCGGAGTCGGCCATCGATGCGGTCGGCAACATCATCGCGCCCACTCTGCTGGTGGTGGGCGAGCTCGATTTCCCCGACATCGTCGACCGCCACGAGGATCTGAGCGAGGAAATGGAGAACGCCTTCGCCGTGGTGCTCGAAGACACGGCGCATTTCCCCAGCCTCGAGCGCCCCGACCTGTTCAACCCGATCCTGCTCGAATTTCTCGAGGCGGTGACGGGGCAGGGCGAGGACGACGAGGATAGCTACGAGGCCTAAGCCGCAACGCGTCCGAAGGCGCGGCGGAATGCCGTCGGGCTGACGCCGGTCTTGCCGCGGAAGTGGTGGCGCAGGGTTTCCTGCGTCCTGAAGCCCACGGCTTCGGCGATGGCGTCGAGGCCGAGCGTGGTGGTTTCGAGCAGTTCCTTGGTGCGCTCGACGCGTTCGGCGATCAGCCAGTTGAGCGGGCTGAGGCCCGTGGCATCGTTGAAGTGTCGAATCAAGCTGCGCTCGGAAAGCCTTGCGCCGGCTGCCATCCGGGCAATCGTCCAATCCTCGTCGAGACGCTCGCGCAGGATGTCGAGCAGCGGGCCGACCTGCCCGCGGCGCTCGCGTGCGACGGGGCGCGCGACATATTGCGCCTGGCCGCCTTCGCGGTGGGACGGCAGCACCAGCCGGCGGGCGACAGTGTTGGCGATCTCGGCGCCGAAATCCTGGCGGACGATGTGAAGGCAGAGGTCGATGCCGGCGGCGGAACCCGCGGCGGTCAGCACGTTGCCGTCATCGACATAGAGGATGTCGGGCTCGACCGTGATGGTCGGGAATTCGGCGCGCAGGCTATCAGCATAGCGCCAGTGCGTCGTGGCGCGGCGGCCATCAAGCAGGCCGGCGCGGGCGGGGACGAACACACCGGAGCAGAGCGTGGCGATGCGGGCGCCGCGGGCGCTGACCCGGCGCAGGGCGTCGCCGAGCACATCGGGGATCGGTTGTTTCGCCCCGCGCCAGCCGGGGACAACGATCAGGCCGGCATCCTCGAGCCGGCTCAGGTCGTGCGCGGTGTCGATCATGATGCCGCCCGTCGAGCGATAGGGGCCGGGCTCGATGCCGACGATTTCATAACTGTACCAGTCGAGATGCGAAAATTCCGGCCGTGGCAGGCCGAAGACTTCGACGGCGATGCCGAACTCGAACATGCAGAGCTGGTCGTAGGCGAGGATGGCGACGTGGCGGTTTTTCATGATGGCGGGATATTACCGCATATTGGCATTCCGGCCACTCACCGATCCCGCCATTCTCCGGCAGCATCCGGCCATGCAAGCCATGGAGGCACAGATGCAAAGCAACGTGACGCTGTTTCCCGCCGCATCCTCAGCTGAGGCGCGGCTCCATTTTGCGGCCCGGCTGGGCTTTGAGACCGACTGTTGGGACGTGCACGAGGCGCTGAGCCGCGGCGCGCAGGATTTCGTGCTGCTCGATGTCCGCGGGCCTGCGCTCTATGCCGCCGGCCATGTGCCGGGCGCGATCAACCTGCCGCATGGCAAGATCACCGGCCGCAAGATGGCCGAGTGGCCGCAGGCGACGCTGTTCGTGGTCTATTGTGCCGGCCCGCACTGCAACGGCGCCAACAAGGGGGCGCTGCGGCTCGCCGAACTCGGCCGGCCGGTCAAGGAAATGATCGGAGGCGTGACTGGCTGGCTCGACGAGGGGTTTTCGCTGGCGACCGGCGAGGCGCCTGGCAGCATCGCGCCGGAACTGGCGGCGGCGGAGTAGGGTGCCAGATGCACACTGGCCCATGATTGCATGCTGACCGACCCACAAACACGGCGTCATCCCGGCGCAGGCCGGGATCCATCCTGAGATGTTTCTGCTCTCAGCGGAGGTGGAGAACCTCAGGATGGGCCCCGGCCTTCGCCGGGGTGACCCTGTGAGTGGGACTGCTGTCCGTGGTTCGCGCGATGCGCCGCCGCTTGGGTGATGGTCCGGCGCTAGAGCGCCAGGATATCCGCGAAGTGCTGTTCGAGCTTGGGCGTCGGGATGTTGGTCAGATCCTTGGGCAGCTCGGCGATTATGGCCGACTTCAACTCCTTGCTGAGCGCCGGGCGGATATCGCCCAGCGCCGTCGGGGCGGCGGCGATGATCAGCTGGTCGAAGGCCTTTTCCTGGTGCTTGCGCTCCAGCTCTTCGGCCACGCGCTCGACGAAGCGGCGCTCGCGCACGGCCACCGGATCGGAGGAATATTCCATGGCGCTGCGGCCATCCGAGCCCGAGGAATAGCTGCGGCCCGGCTTGTCGGCCATGATCTCGCCCGCCTTCAGCGGCTCCTGCTCGAACATCAGGTCGTCGACAGCCGTAAAGCCCTCGCGCGGACGATGCTCGAACACCTTCGCGGTGGCGCCGTCGGCGATGAGGATCCAGGTGACCTTGGCTTTCATGGCACGCTCCATTTTGCTGATGACCCAAGCCTAACGCTGGACGTGGGGATTGGTTTGATCTCCATCAAGGCGACTGCTGACTGCCATCGCAAAGTCTGATTTGCCGCGCCTGCGCCGCGCTGCTAGAAGCCGCGGCATATTGGGCCGCCAGCGGCCGAAAGGACACGCCTTGGCGTCCGTTACCACCTCATCGCCGGATGACCGCATGCAGGCCGGGCTCGTCTCGGGCCTCACCGCCTATCTGCTCTGGGGCTTCCTACCGCTGCTGTTCGACAAGCTGCGCCATGTCGGGGCGACGACGCTGGTCGCCGACCGGACGCTGTGGTCGCTGCTGCTCGTAGGCGCGATCCTGATCGTTGCCGGCCGCACTGCCGAAGTCCGCGCCATCCTGCGCGACTGGCGCACGGTGCGCTCGATGGGGCTGGCGGCAGTCCTGCTCGCGGCGAACTGGCTGATCTATGTCTACGCGGTCGAGACCAACCAGGTGCTCGAGGCGAGCTTCGGCTATTTCATCAACCCGCTGGTGAATGTGGCGATGGGCATGCTGCTGCTCGGCGAGCGGCTCAATCGCTGGCAGACGGTTTCGGTGGCCATTGCCACCGTGGCGATCGGCATCCAGGCCATGGGACTGGGCGGCGTGCCCTATATCGCGCTCAGCCTCGCCATCACCTTCGCGCTCTACGGCTACCTCAGGAAGACCGCCAAGGCCTCGTCGGCGACCGGCCTCTTCGTCGAAACGCTGCTGCTGTCGCCGGTGGCTTTGGGCTACATCCTCTACACCTTCGTGCGCGATGGCGGCATCGGCGTCCATGCCGATCCGGGCACGCTGCTGCTGCTGGCGGCCACCGGGCCGGCGACGGCGGGGCCACTGCTGCTGTTCGCCTTTGCCGTGCAGCGGCTGCGGCTCAGCACCATCGGGATGCTGCAATACATCGCGCCGTCCATCCAGTTCCTGCTGGCGATCACGCTGTTCGGCGAACATCTCAACGGCACGCGGCTACTGAGCTTCGGGCTGATCTGGCTGTCGCTGCTGGTCTACACCGCCGACTCGATCGTCCGGCTGCGCAAGGCAGCGGCATGACGGACGAGCTGCCCGCCCTCAGCTTCACCGCCCGGGTCGAGGGCGTGTTCGTGGTCGAGACCGAAGCTGTCGAGTCGACGCCGAAACCCGAGATTCAGCTCACCTATGCGGGCGTCGTCGGCGACCGGCACGAGGGGCTGACGCGGCCGAGCGGGGCGCGCGAGCCGTGGTATCCGCGCGGCACCAAGATGCGCAACGAGCGCCAGCTTTCGATGCTGTCAATCGAAGAACTGGTCGAGGTCGGGGCGACGCTGAAGCTGCCCAGGCTGCCGGCCGAATGGATCGGCGCCAACCTCGTGCTCTCAGGCGTTCCGGAGTTCTCGAAGCTGCCGCCGCGCACGCTGCTGATGTTCCCGAGCGGAGCCACCATCCGCGTCGACGGTGATAACGGACCGTGCCGCATTTCCGGCCGTTCGATCATGGAGCACCATCCGGATCGCAAGGATGTCGAGTTCGCCTTTGTCAAAGCCGCATTGGGCAAGCGCGGGCTGGTCGGCTGGGTCGAGCGCGAAGGCGCCGTCCGGCTCGGCGACGAGGTGAGGGTGCGCACCTGGCGGCAGGCGATCTACGCCGCGGCAGGCTGATTGAGGGCCTGCCGCGCACCGCGGATGGTGGCGGCCACATCCTCGAACACGGCAGTGAAGGGCGTCGCCTCGCGCCAGACCAGCGACAGGTGGCGGCGCGCGCCGGGCGATTTCAGGCGGTGGATGCTGATGCGGTTGCCGGTCGCCTCCTTGCGGAGCGCGATCTCGGGCAGGAGCGTAATCCCCTGGCCGTTGGCGACGAACTCCACGATCGTCGACAGCGACGTCGCCGCGAAGGTGTGGCGGGCCGTGTCGGCATCGAGGGCGCAGGCCGCGATGGCCTGGTCACGCAGGCAGTTACCCTCATCGAGCAGCAGCATGCGGTCGCCGTCGATGGCGGCGAGCGGCACGGGTTCGCTGGTGCGCTCGGTGGCGGCAGTCGCCAGCACGAACTCATCGTCGAACAGCGGCGCGCGGGTGAGGCGCAGGCCGCCGGCCTTGGGTTCGCTGGCGATCAGCGCGAGGTCGAGGCTGCCATCGGCGAGCGCTTCGACCAGCGCTTCGGTGCGGTTCTCTGACACGGTGAAGCTCAGTTGCGGCAGCTCCCGCTGCAGCGCCGGGAAGATGTGGGGCAGGAGATAGGGGGCGACCGTCGGGATCACGCCGAAGCGGAGCGGCCGAGTCGGGTGGCCGCGCGCGCCGCTGACAAAGCCCTCGAGCGCGTCGGCCTGCTCGAGAATCGGGAGGATACGCTCGATGAACTCGCGGCCGAGCGGGGTCAGCCGCACCGATTTGCCGAGCCGGTCGAACAGGGGCGCTCCGCAATGCGCCTCGAGCTGGCGGATCTGCTGGCTCAGCCCCGGCTGGGTGACGTTGCAGCGCTCGGCGGCGCGGCCGAAATGGCCGGTCTCCGCCAGCACGGCGACATAATGCATCTGCCTCAGGGTGATCATGATAAGCTTAGATTATCAACGTGAGTAGTGCAATCAATTGGCATTATGCCGCGCCCTTGGCCAGAATGGAATCATTCCAAAAGAGTGGTCGCGGGGGCATGGCGATCCGTCTGCGCGCCGCATTTGGTCGGCGTTGCAGTCACCGCCGTGTCACCTCGGCCTACTATCCAACGACAGACAGACGGAGACGAACATGGACGCAGGCAGTGATGGTGGCGCGGGCAAATGCCCGGTTCCGCATGGCAGCACCGGGCGCAGGAATCGTGACTGGTGGCCCAAGCAGCTCGACCTTTCCATGCTTCACCGCAATTCCTCCCTGTCCGACCCGATGGGCTCGGATTTCGACTACGCCGAGGAATTCAAGAAGCTCGATTTGGCCGCGGTGAAGGCCGACCTCGTCAAGGTCATGACCGACTCCAAGGACTGGTGGCCGGCTGATTTCGGCCACTACGGCGGGCTGTTCATCCGCATGGCCTGGCATAGCGCCGGCACCTATCGCATCACCGATGGCCGCGGCGGCGCGGGGCAGGGGCAGCAGCGTTTCGCCCCGCTCAACAGCTGGCCGGACAACGCCAATCTCGACAAGGCGCGCCGGCTGATCTGGCCGATCAAGCAGAAATACGGCAACGCCATCTCGTGGGCCGACCTGCTCGTCCTCACCGGCAACGTCGCGCTCGAATCGATGGGCTTCAAGACTTTCGGCTTTGCGGGTGGCCGCGCCGACGTGTGGGAGCCTGAAGAGCTGTTCTGGGGGCCGGAAGGCACTTGGCTCGGCGACGAGCGCTATTCGGGCGAGCGCCAGTTGAGCGAGCCGCTCGGCGCGGTGCAGATGGGCCTCATCTACGTCAACCCGGAAGGCCCGAACGGCAATCCGGATCCGGTTGCGGCGGCGCGCGATATCCGCGAAACCTTCAGCCGGATGGCGATGAACGACGAGGAAACCGTTGCGCTGATCGCCGGCGGCCACACCTTCGGCAAGACCCATGGCGCGGGTGATCCGTCGCTGATCGCGGCCGAGCCGGAAGGCGCCGACCTCGAGGACCAGGGCCTGGGCTGGAAGAGCAAGTATGAGTCCGGCCATGGCGCGCACGCTATCACCTCCGGCCTCGAGGTGACCTGGACGCAGACGCCGGTGAAGTGGAGCAATTTCTTCTTCGAGAACCTGTTCAACTACGAGTGGGAGCTGACCACCAGCCCGGCCGGCGCCAAGCAGTGGGTGGCCAAGACCGACGACAAGGTGATCCCGGACGCGTTCGATGCGACCCGTAAGCACCGGCCGACCATGCTGACCACCGACCTGTCGCTGCGCTTCGACCCCGAGTACGGCAAGATCTCGCGCCGCTTCTTCGAGAACCCGGACCAGTTCGCCGACGCCTTTGCCCGCGCCTGGTTCAAGCTCACCCATCGCGATATGGGGCCCAAGGTCCGCTATCTCGGCCCGGAAGTGCCGGCCGAGGACCTGATCTGGCAGGACGTGATCCCGGCCGTCGACCACGCACTGGTCAACGACGCCGACATCGCGACGCTGAAGCAGAAGATCGCGGCCACCGGCCTCACCGTTGCCGAGCTCGTTGGCACCGCGTGGGCCTCGGCCTCGACCTTCCGCGGATCGGACAAACGCGGCGGCGCAAACGGGGCGCGCATCCGCCTCGCACCGCAGAAGGACTGGGAAGTCAACAAGCCGGCGCAGCTGGCGAAGGTCCTCGCCGTCCTCGAAGGCGTGCAGGCCGATTTCCAGGCCGGCGGCAAGCGCGTGTCGCTGGCCGACCTGATCGTGCTGGCCGGCGGCGTCGGCATCGAGCAGGCGGCGAAGGCCGCCGGGCAGGATGTCACCGTGCCGTTCACGCCGGGCCGCATGGATGCCAGCCAGGAGCAGACCGACGCACTCTCATTTGCCGCGCTTGAGCCGCGCACCGACGGTTTCCGCAACTACCTCGGCCCTCGCCGTTTCCTCGAGCCCGAGGAAGCACTGATCGACCGCGCCGCGCTGCTGCGGCTCACGGGTCCGGAAATGACCGTTCTCGTTGGCGGCCTGCGCGTGCTCAAGGTCGGCGTCAACGACCACGGCGTGTTCACCGACCGTCCGGGGACGCTGAGCAACGACTTCTTCCTCAACCTGCTCACCATGGACACCGTCTGGGCGCCCAAGGCCGGCGAGGAAGGCGTCTACGAGGGTCGCGACCGGGCGTCCGGTGCGCTCAAGTGGACCGGCACTCGCACGGACCTGATCTTCGGCTCGCACTCGCAGCTGCGCGCGCTGGCTGAGGTTTACGCGCAGTCGGACTCGGCTGGGAAGTTCACCAAGGACTTCATTTCCGCGTGGGTGAAGGTGATGAACGCGGACCGGTTCGATCTCGCCTGAGGTCGTTCACGGCGCCCGCAGTCGTCATCTCCCCCTTGGCGGGGGAGAAGCGAGACTTACGAGCGCAGCGAGTTAGTCGCAGCAGAGAGGGGGCGTGGCGGGCACCGTACCTCCCACGCCCCCTCTCTTGCGATTTCTAGGACTTAGCAAACGCTAAACCCAAGAAATCGCTTTCTCTCCCGCCAGGGGAGAGATGGGCTCCGTGCCCAATTCGTAAAATTTGAATCAAACCCGCCCGTTCACCTTCAGCGGACACTCCGATCTGTCCTCCCAATGTCGCCTCCAGCGTCGGCAGAAGCCGGAGGGAAGTGACGATGAGTGAAATGGAAGAAGGCGCAACGCGGGCCTTTTCGACGTTCAGAGTGCTGAACGGGGATTCCAATATCGTGGAACGCGAACAGCTGTTCCGCAACATGGCCCAGCTCTACTCCTATGTTTCGGATCGCTGCGACGATGAGCAGGTCGCGCAGTATGACGAGGTGCTGTGCCAGCTGGCCGAACTGGTCGAAGCCGAGGCGCGCTCGCACGTGGCCAAGCTCCTGGCGCCACTCGACCGCGCGCCGGGCAATGTCGTGGTCAAGCTCGCCAACGACCTGATCGAGGTGGCGCAGCCGCTGCTCGAATTCTCCAACGTGCTCAGCGACGACGACCTCATCGACATCATCATGAACCAGTCCGAGGCGCACCGTGTCGCCATCGCCGGTCGCCAGCAGGTGCCCGAGCGCGTCGGCGAGGCGATCGTCGAGCATGGCGAGACCGAATCCGTGACGCGCCTCGTGCGCAACGAAGGCGCCGAACTGGGCACCACGACGCTGCGCCGGCTGGCCGAGCGCGCCGCCTCCGATGCCGCCATCGCCGCCGATCTGCGCGGCCGCCCCAATATCGATTGGTCGGCAGTCGGCACCAAGATCGAGCAGGTTGGCCAGCGGGTGCGCGAGACGATGGTGCAGATCGATCCGCAGGTCGATCCGGTCACCGTCGGCAAGGTGCAAGCCGTGGTCTACAACCGCATGCGCAACCGTGCCGGCTTCTCCAGCCAGGAGTGGAAGGTCGCCTACAACCAGGTCAAGGCACTCGCCGATCGCAAGCAGCTCGATGAGCGCGCGCTGATCCGCTTCGCCCGCTTCGGCTATGGCCACCACACCGCTGCGGCGCTGACCATCCTGCTGCGTGTCGGCCCGGAAGTCTTCGTGAAGTGGCTGGCCATGCAGGACTACGTCGCCATCACCGTGGCGCTGCGAGCGCTCGGTATCGCACCGGACCTGTTCGAGGCCATGGCCGCCTCGATGCCGTGGCGCGACCTGCCGACCCAGCCGGACCTGCAGAATGTGCGCAAGCGCTTCGAGGCGCTGAGCCAGGACGAAGCGTCGGAGATATTCGAGACGTGGCGCAGCCACGCCTTCCGTCGCCGCCAGCCCACCGAGGATGCGGCCGGCGCCGCCTGACAACGACTCCAAAGCCTGTCTGAGAAACTCTGCGGCGACCCCCGGGTCGCCGTTTTCTCGTGCGCTCAGCGCAATTCCTGCGCCAGTCCGATGAGCAGTCCGCCGGGCCCGCGAATATAGCAGAGCCGGTAGATGCCCTCGTAGTCGACCACTTCGCCGACGAGCTGGGCGCGTCGGCCGAGCCTCGTCAGCGTGGCGTCGAGATCATCCAGAGCGAACATGACGCGCAGATAGCCCAGCGCGTTGACCGGGGCACTGCGATGGTCCGAGACGACGGCCGGCCGCAGGAAGCGCGAGATCTCCAGCCGGCTGTGGCCGTCCGGGGTGCGCATCATGGCGACTTCGACATGCTGGTCGCCCAGCCCGGTGACCTTCCCGGCCCATTCGCCTTCGATCGTCGCCCGGCCTTCGAGCTCGAGGCCGAGCTCGCCAAAGAAGGCGACGGCCTCCTCGAGGTCGTCGACGACGATTCCGACGTTGTCCATCCGCTTGATTGCCATGCAGGTACTTTATGCGCCGCGCCGGCAGGGGTCTACTGCCTGCGCTTGCGCGAGCCGGGCGCGACTTTCCCGATGCCGTGTCGAATTGCAGCCGGCCTGTTCGGCTATGGTGTGAAGGCAGCGCAACAGGGTCCGCTGCCACATCGTTTGAGGATCTGCCATGACCGAATATCTCGTCGCCGTCCACCATCCCGATGACTTCAAGCCGTCCTCGGAGAGCGAGGCGACGCGCGCCGATGTCAGCGCGCTCAACCGCGAAATGGTCGCTGCCGGCATCCGCGTGTTCGTCGGCGGGCTGACCTCGGTCAGCGATGCCCGCGCCATCCGCGTCAGGCCCGATGGCCAGGTCGTGGTTACCGATGGTCCATACATCGAGACCAAGGAGCATATCGGCGGCTTCTGGGTGCTCGAGCTCCCCGACATGGAGGCGGCGCTCGAATGGGGCCGCAAAGCCGCCATCGCCTGCCGTGTCCCGGTCGAGGTGCGCCCGTTCGGCAAGGGCTGAGTTCAGCGGGGCAGCAGCCTTGTGAGTGCTTCCTCGACCAGCGCGGGGACCTGCGCCGGATCGCCGAGATAGGCGATTTCGAGCAGGCCGTCCGACAGTGCGACGAGCAACGAGGCGGTTATCGCGGGGGCAGGGTCTCCGGCGCCAGCCGAAAGGTCACGCAGGGTGTCGTGGTACCAGGCCCGCCGTGCATCGACAGCCCGTCGCACCGGGCTTCTGGGGTCGGGATATTCGGCGGCGGCATTTAGGAACGGGCAGCCGCGGAAGCCGCCGCCGATCGCGGCGTCGCTGATCCGGCCGAGGATGGCGGCAATCATCTGGCGCGGCGGCCCAGGCGGCAGCGCGGCGACGGCAGCCCGGCCGATCCGATCCTGTTCCCCGATATAGGCGACCACCAGGTCATCCTTGGACGGGAAGTGGTTGTAAAAGGTCGCCTTGGCGACGCCGGCCTCGGCGATAATGCGGTCGATGCCGACGGCGTGGATGCCCTCGGCGTAAAATAGCCGGGTTGCGGTGGCGAGCAGGCGCTGGCGCGCGGGACTGACTGCCGGCGTGTTCATCGTTCCAAAGCCTCCCGTTTTCACCACTTGACTATAACAGACAGGTCTGTACAGTACAACATACAGACCGATCTGTTCATTAGTGTGTGCTGAGATCGGAGACCGACGATCGGAGATAAGAAATGACAGTGCTCGAACTCCAGGCGTTGACGGCCCGACATTCCGGCGCAGAGGCCTTCCATGGCGGGCTCTTTCGTGGCGTCTTGATGTCGGTGAAGCGCTGGCACTGCCGTCGGCAGACGCTGGCCCGGCTGTCGGCGTTGAGCGAGCGCCAGCTGGTGGATATGGGTGTCGAGCCCTCCGACATACCCCTGCGGCACAACTCGATGTGGGAAAAGCCCCATAGTCGGCCGGACATCCGGTAACCGAGGGACAGAAATGAGCAAGAGGCTCCGCGACAGCACTGGTCTGCGCCAGTTCCTGGATATCGAGCAGCAGCGCAACTGGATGGAGGGCAAGTCGGCCCCGCCCGATGCCGATGAACGGTCGGATTCCGTGGAACAGCGGTTCAAGTACGCGCCGCGGCTGCAGAAGCTGCTTGCCCGACCGCAGGCCGAGGCAGTCCTGAGCATCCTCAGGCTGTACAGCCAGAACTGCATTCCCATGCCACGCAGAACGGAACGAGAATACTGGTCGGTATCGTGTCTGCCGTCGACCTCAGACAAGCCGCTGGTCCGCGTCAACGCGAGCTGGATGGAGCTGTTCACGATCTACGCGGACGGCGACGGCGTCCGCGCCCGATTCATCGTGCATCTCTCCGATTTCAGCACGGACCGCTCACAGGCGGAGGGCCACGTGGACGAGACCCTGCTGGAGCAAAGCGTCACGACACCGGAGGACGTCAGCTACTTCTTCCCGCGCGGCGAGGACATGTTCGGCATCAATGTGCGCGGCTCCGCCTCGATCGATAAATTCCTCTCGGTTCCCGGCGTGTTGCGCGCCATTCGCAGATTCAACCTGACGCACATGAACCGGGGGCGGAACGCCTATCAGGCGAGCCACTGCTACGGCGTCGCGGACTACATGCTGGATGGCCAAGGCTAGCTCAGCGTTTCCGAGGCCGGCGGCCATCGGTTCCTGGATCAAATCTTTTGATAGGAGACGGAAATGCAATCGAACGACACAGCGGAGGTCATCCGCCGGTTCAACCAGGCGTTCGCGGAGCACGATCCGCAGCTGCTCGAGGGCCTGATTGCCGCCGACTGCGTGATGGAAACCATCCAGCCGGCTCCGGACGGGGAGCGCTACGAAGGATATGAGACCAATTTCGAGTTCTGGCGTGCGCTGGCGGCCGATGCCACTTCGCGGTTCGAGGTGGAAGAGACCGTGGTGATGGACAATCGCGCCAATATCCGCTGGCGCCTGCACTTCGGGGAGAACGATTCCCTCCGCGGCGTGAGCCTGATGCAGGTGCGCGACGGGAAGATCGTCGAGGCGCTGGCCTATGCCAAGGTGCCAGGGCAGATCGCTCCACTGCCCGAGGCGGAGCCGCGACCGCATGATGACAGGGGAGAAACGCGATGATCATAATCGCCGGCCACACCGAGACGAGGGACGTCAGCGAGCGCGACGCCGCCGTCGCGGGCTTTGCCAAAATGGTCGAGCGCGCGCGGCAGCAGGATGGCTGCCTCGACTTCGCGATCTCTGCCGATGCCGTCGATGAGCGGCGGGTCAACCTGTTCGAACGCTGGCGCGACGAAGCGGCGCTCAAGGCCTGGCGCAAGGTCGCGCGGGGGCCACGGATGGCGCCGGTGCGCGTCGAGGTCAGCCTCTACCGCACGGAAAAGGCGGAAACGCCGGTCTAGCCTGCGTCGACCCGCGACACTTGTGCGGTTGCACGGTGGGCACCGGCGCGGTACCTGCCTCGCGAGGGCAAGATGAATCCGAGAGCACGCCGCATGGTTCGGGAGGTCGGCACCGCGTTTGCGGTGTTGGCCATCTACGTTCTCACGCTGCTGCTGCCGATGCACCAGGCCGCCGGGCTGCAGCGGGACCTTGCCGCACTGGGCTACGAGACCATCGGTGCCTGGTCCGTCTGCGAGGATTTTGTCCCGACCGACAAGGGCGGAGACCAACCCGAGCCGGCGGCGGTCAAGTGCCCAGCAGCGGGCATCGGCAAATACGAGTTTGCGGCGCTGCTGCCGCCAGCCATCACCATTGCCGCGCCAGTTGTTGCCGAGTCCATCCGGCACCTGCTCCCCGCGACGCCGGCGTCGACCAGCCCGCCGGATCATTTCGGGCAGCCCCGCGCCCCTCCAGCCTTGGTCTGATATTCTGACTGGCAGTCTTCTGCCGCACAGACCTCAATCGACTGGAGATCAATGATGATCCGTATGCTTTCCTGCGCGGCCGTGGCCGTCGCTACCTTCGCCTCTGCCGCTCCGGCCTTCGCCCACGTCACTCTCGAGGTGCCGCAGGCGGCGATCGGCTCGACCTACAAGGCCGTGCTGCGCGTTCCGCATGGCTGCGGCGCTGAGGCGACCCACACCGTCCGGGTGCAGATCCCAGAGGGGTTCTTTGCCGTCAAGCCGATGCCCAAGGCCGGCTGGACGCTGGAAACCGTCACCGGGCCCTACGCGCAACCCTATGACAATCACGGCACGCCGCTCACCGAGGGCGTGAAGGAGATCGTCTGGAAGGACGGCAACCTGCCCAACGAGTGGTACGACGAGTTCGTGTTCCGCGGCACCTTCGCCGGCTCGCTCGAGCCCGGGCGGTTCTATTTCCCGCTGGTGCAGGAATGCGCCAATGGCGAAGAGGCCTGGATCGACGTCACCGGCGACGATGATGCCGAGATGCCGGCGCCGAGCCTCGAACTCGTTCCTGCCGGCGCGGCTGGTCACTGATCCGGGTCGGGCGCGGTCAGTCCCGCGCCCGCCTTTCCGATGGAGAATGGCATGCCGAGCGGATTGATCCGCACCGTGGTGATGGCCGTCGCGCTGCTGCTCGCCTCGGCGACCGCCGCCATGGCGCACGCGCAGCTGCTGTCGAGCTCGCCGGCACCGAACGTGGTGGTCGCCGAGGCGCCGGAAATGGCGCAGCTGATGTTCAGCGAGCCGGTCACCGCGCTGGTCGTGACGCTCATTGCGCCGGACGGAACGCATCAGGACCTGCTCGGGCAGACCACCAGCGGCGAGACGCTGACCGTCACGCTGCCGGAGGGGCTGGGGCAGGGCACGCATGTGCTGAGCTGGCGGGTGATCTCGGTCGATGCGCATCCGATCGGCGGCTCGCTGATCTTCTCGGTCGGCGCCGTGTCGGGCGATGGCACCATCACGGTGCCTGCCGCGGACGCGGTCGTCTCCGTGGCGCTCTGGGCTAGCAAGCTTGCGTTGTTCATCGGCCTGCTCTTCGGCCTCGGCGGCGCGGTCTTCGGCCTCATCGCCACGCAACCGCTTGGTGCGCGCCGAGCGGCCATCACGTTGACGCTTGTCGGCCTCATCGCCGCACCCGCGAGCCTGGGTCTCCACGGCCTCGATGCGCTTGGTCTTGGGCTTGGCGCTATTTTGAGTGGTCCGCCATGGACCACGGCGCTGGCCACCAGCTACGGCCCGACGGTCCTCATCGCCGCGGCGGCGCTGGCGCTGGCGTTGCTGGCCCTGTTACGCCCCCGCTTCGGCGTGGTCGCGTGGCTCGCCTGGCCGCTGGCCGGGCTGGCTTTGTCGCTGAGCGGGCATGCCGGGGCGGCCGAGCCGCAATTGCTGACCCGGCCCATGGTGTTCCTGCACGTCAGCGGTCTTGTCTTCTGGGTCGGCGCGCTGGTGCCGCTCTTCGTGCACCTGCGCGAGCGCACACCGGAAGCCGATCGGGCGCTCGCCGATTTCTCCAGCATCATCCCGCTGGCCGTCGCGCCCATCCTGATCTCGGGTGCGGCGCTGGCCGTGGTGCAAATGGGCGCACCCGGTCCGCAATGGCTCGCGCCCTATGGCCTCATCCTTGCGACCAAGCTTGGCCTGCTCGTGGCGCTGCTCGGGCTCGCCGTGTGGAACCGCGGCTGGCTGACCAAGCCAGTACTGGCCGGTGCCCCGGGAGCACCACGGCGGCTCATGCTGTCCGTGCGGGCGGAGATCGTGCTCGTCCTGCTGATCCTCGGGCTCGTCGCCGGATGGCGGTTCACGCCGCCGCCACGAGCGCTCGCCGAGGCGGCGACGATCACTGCCACCGCGCCGCTGCTGCTGCACCTGATGGGGGACGAGGACATGGCGATGGTCACGCTCGATCCCGGCCAGGCCGGACAGGTGTCGCTCGATATCTCGCTCTCCGACCACGACGGCAACCCACTGGTGGCCGAGGCGATCACCGTGACGATCTCGTCACCCTCACTCGGCATCGAACCCTTCAAGGCCGAGGCCGCCGCCAACGGGGTGGACTGGCAGGTCAGCGGCGTGCAGCTGCCGCTTGCCGGCCGCTGGCAGCTCGAGCTCAATATCCGCAAGACGCGGTTCAGCCTCGTCCGGCTGTCGACGGAGTTCGAGCTGCCCTAGAGGGCTACTGCACCTGCCGTTCGACGAACTGTGCCAGTTGGGTGGCCACGGTGCCCCAGCCGTCGTGGAAGCCAAGCTGCTCGTGCATGGCACGGTCGGCGTCGGATTTGTGCATCACGTGGGCGTGGTACGCCGTGCCCTCGGGATGGTCGGTCAGCGAGATCACGGCGGTGATGAAGGGCTGCTCGGCGGGGCGCCAGCCGCCGGTTAGCGCGTTGGTGAACACCAGCTGCCGGTCAGGCTCGATGGCGAGGTAGCAGGCCGATAGGTGCGGGGTGAAGCCGGTGCCACTCTCGTCGATTTCGGTGATCAGCGCGCCGCCCGGCCGTAGCTCCATCGCCGCGACACGGCACAGGGCCGGGGCAGGGATCCACCATTGCTCGAACGCTGCGGGCGTCGTCCATGCCGACCACACGGCGCTGCGTGGCGCCTTGATGATGCGGTTCAACTCGAGGTCGAGGTTCTTGTCGATGGTACGGCTCATTTTTCTCGGTCCTTGTCGAGTGCGCGGATGACGAAGTGCTCGAGCCGGTCGGTGCGCTCTTCCCAGAGCGCGCGCTGCTCGTCGAGCCAGCCCGAAACCAGCTGCAGCCGGTCCCTGTCGATGCTGGCGGTGCGCACCCGGCCATCCTTTCTGGTGTGGATCAGCCCGGCTTCCTCGAGCGCATGGATGTGCTTCATGAACGAGGGCAGGGCCATGTCGAACGGCTCGGCCAGCGTGCTGATGCTGGCTGAACCCACGCCCAGGCGCGTGATCACGGCGCGCCGGGTCGGATCGGCGAGGGCCTGGAAGACGGAATCGAGCTGTGAAAATTGCTGAGCCATAAGGCTAAGTATCAATCTTAGATACTAAGCGCAAGAGCTAGGTGATGTGTCGCTGGCTTACCCAACGTGACGACACCACTGCACGAGGCGGTGACGCCGCTGATGCTGCTGGTCACGGTCGGGGTGATCGGCTGCCTTGCCGGCGCGCGCCATTTCGCGCGCCGCTGAGCAGGCACTAGACCTCACGGCTCGCGAGATATAAAGATATCTTTATATCTGATGCGAGGACCGATGAGCGATACGGCCGATCTGGTTGGCGTACTGCGCGCGGCGGGGGAAACCACCCGGCTGCGGCTGCTTGCATTGCTGGCCGATGGCGAGCAGTCGGTCAAGGACCTCACCGAGATTCTCGGCCAGAGCCAGCCGCGCGTATCGCGGCACCTGAAGCTGCTCGCCGATGCCGGGCTCGTGCATCGCAATGCCGAGGGCGCCTGGGCCTATTACTGCCTCGCCGATGCCGGGGCAGGGGGTGATCTGGCCCGCTGGCTCATCGGCCGGCTCTCGCCCGAGGATCCGGACCGGCTGCGCGATCGCAAGCGCCTCGAGGCCGTCCGTCTGGCGCAGGCCGAGCAGGCCGCCTCGTATTTCGCCAAGGTCGCCGACAGCTGGGACCTGCTGCGCTCGCTGCACGTGCCCGAGGAAGCGGTGGAAGCCGCGATCCTCAAGGCCGTGGCCGGCCGCAGCGTCGATACGCTTATCGATCTCGGCACCGGCACCGGCCGCATGCTGGAGCTGCTGTCGGGTCACTATCGTCGTGGTATCGGCATCGATGCGAGCCGCGAAATGCTCGCGGTGGCGCGCGCCAAGCTGGCTGCGAGCGCCGTGGGCCACGCGCAGGTGCGGCTCGGCGACATCTCCGACCTCGACAGCGGTGCGCTCAAGGCCGACCTCATCATCATCCACCAGGTGCTGCATTATTTCGACGATCCCGGCCGCGTGCTGCTGCAGGCGCGCCGCGCGCTGAAGCCGGGCGGCGAGCTGCTGATCGTCGATTTCGCCCCGCACGGACTCGAGTTCCTGCGCAGCCATCACGCGCATCGCCGGCTCGGCATCGGCGAGGTGCAGATGGCCGCCTGGGCGCGCGCCGCCGACCTCGGCGTTGCCTCGTTCGAAAGCTTTCCACCCACCAACACCGCCGAAGGCCTGACAGTCTGCCTCTGGCGCCTCACCGACGAGACGGATCGACCCAAATGAGCACCGACTATACCGATCGCCCGAGCCGCATGAGCCCGGACGCGCGGCCCGATTTCCTTGTCTCGTTCGAGTTCTTCCCGCCCAAAACGGACGTGATGGAGGAGCGCTTCTGGGAGTCGATCCACAAGCTCGCCCCGCTGCATCCACGCTTCGTCTCGGTGACTTACGGCGCTGGCGGCTCGACGCGCGAGCGCACCCTGCGCATGGTCAAGGAAGTGAAGGCACAGACCGGTGTCGATGCGGCAGCCCACCTCACCTGCGTGTCGGCGACGCGCGATGAAGTCGACGCGGTGGTGCGTGGCTACAAGGAAGCCGGCATCAGCCGCATCGTGGCGCTGCGCGGCGATCCGCCGGAGGGCGTGGGCAAGCCGTTCACCCCGCATCCGGAGGGCTACAGGAATGCCGCCGAGCTCGTCGCCGGCATCCGCAAGATCGGCGATTTCGACATCTCGGTCGCCGCCTATCCGGAAAAGCATCCGCAGAGCCCGGGCTGGGACGCCGATATCGACAACCTAAAGCGCAAGCTCGATGCCGGGGCGACCCGCGCCATTACCCAGATGTTCTTCGATAATGACGACTATCTCCGCTTCATCGAGCGTGCCCGGGCGGCCGGCATCACTGCGCCGATCGTGCCGGGCATCCAGCCGATCCACTCGTTCAAGCAGATCTCGGGTTTCGCAGCCCGCTGCGGTGCGTCGATCCCGGGCTGGGTCGCCGATCGCTTCGAGGGGCTCGAGGAGGACCCGGAGACCCATGCACTGGTTGCATCGGCGGTAGCCGCCGAGCAGGTGTTGGAACTGGTCGATAATGGGATTACGGAGTTCCACTTCTACACGCTGAACCGCTCCAACCTCGTCCTGGCGCTGGCTCGGCTGCTCGGTTACCGGCCGGATTGAAAGCAAAAGCGTTCAGCGCGCATTCATGTCCGTTCAGGTAACGTTCACCCTCGGGGCAAGCCGGTGGCCACAACATGGCCACTAAGTCGCGTAGGATTCCCGTGAGGGTGGACGGGGCCACTTTTGAAGGACAGCAGACAATGAAACTCGATGCCAAGGTGAAGGGCGGACTGGCTTGGGCCGGTCTGATCGTCATCCTCGCCGTACCCGCGGCTGACATCCTTTTCGGCCAGCAGGGCGCCTCCAGCGCGACCGCCAGCGCCGCTGTTACCACTGCCGAAACCGCCGGCAAACCGGGCCTCAAGCTACCCGTTGCCAAGCCCGCCGTGGGCACCGATCCGGTGCAGACGGCCAGCACGGGCGAGAGCGCTCCGGTCGATAACTTCCTGAAATCCGGCAAGAAACTGCCGTCCTACATCTCCGATGCCGACGAAGTGAAGACCACGCCGGCTCCGGTGACGGTCAAGCCCGTCCAGCCCGTGACGACGCCGACGCAGGTCGCCACCGCCGCTCCGGTCGAGAAAACTCCGCCGGTCCCGCTGCCGCGCAGCGCCCGGCCTGAAACTACGACCGTCGCCACCCTGCCGCGCCAGGAGGCGCCGCCGCTCATCGTCGAGGAGCAGCCGGCTGCTGCCGTCGACCGCTTCCCGCTCAGCGACAACGAGGTCGTCACCGGCGACCAGCTGGAAGAGTGGGATTCGGGCTCGCTCGCCGACTATCTCGAGCGCAAGGGCCTGATGTCGGGCAGTCAGCCGCAGGCGGAGCGGGAAGTCTATGTCGAGCAGCCGGAGCAGCGGCGCAGGCTCGATGAATTCTGGCTGTTCTAAGCAACAATATCGGCCGCTTCCGGGCGGCCGCACTGTCAGGGGGTGACAGGTGCAATCGGCCGCATGTCTCAAGTCTATGAATTTCGCGCTTGCCCGATATTGTTCGCCCCGTTCGGAGAAGCACATGTCGGTCTGGCAGCGTCTGGGCGCATTCCTCGGGTCTCCGAGCCAGCGGACGGGTCTCGTCGGCTCGCTGGTGAATGCGCTCGACCCCGATAACTGGTTGCCCGGCGGGCGCGATGCCGCCTTCACGCTGGCGCTGATCGCGCTCTCGGCCAAGATGGCGGTGTCGGACGGCGTGGTGACGGCGTCCGAGCTGCGCGCCTTCCAGCGCACCGTCGAGATTTCGCCCGGCATCGAGGAGCAGGTCGACCGGCTGTTCAAGCTCGCCCAGCAGGATGTGGCCGGCTACGAATCCTATGCCAAGAAGATCCGGCGCTTCTTCATCGACAGCCCGGATACGCTCGAGCACGTACTCGACGGGCTGTTCTACATCGCCTCGGCCGACGGCATGATCCACGACGCCGAGCTCGAATATCTCAAGAATGTCAGCGATATCTTCGGCTTCGACGATGCGCGGTTCGAGCAACTGACGGCGCAGCACGTGCTGTTCGAGCGGGGCGTCGATCCCTACACCGTGCTCGGCCTCGCGCCGACGGCCGACAGGGCCGAGGTGAAGCGCGTCTACCGCCTGCTGGTGGCCGAGCATCACCCTGACCGGCTGATCGCCAAGGGCGTGCCGGAAGAGCTGATCGATGTCGCCACCGGGCGCATGGCGGCGATCAACAATGCCTACAACCAGATCATGAAGGCGGCGGCGTAAGCGGCTCGGCCGCTTGACGCGCTGCCTGATGCTCCCCCATATGCGCCCGTCAGTTGACCGGGTGGCCGCTCCGTGCGCTCCAGCACGCGGGGAGGAAAGTCCGGGCTCCATCGAAATACGGTGACGGCTAACGGCCGCCGGGGGCGACCCCAGGGAAAGTGCCACAGAAAGCAAACCGCCTGCCCAAGTCTGCTTCGGTAGACCGGCCGGTAAGGATGAAAGGGTGCGGTAAGAGCGCACCGCGGGCCTGGCAACAGGAACGGCACGGCAAACCCCACCGGGAGCAAGCTCAAATAGGGACGACGCGGAGCGCAAGCTCCAGCCGATTTCGAGGCCGGTCGTCCGGGTTGAGTGCATGAAGCCGGCAGCAATGCCGGCTCAAGATGAATGGCCGCCACGTCAGCGCAAGCTGGCCCTACAGAACCCGGCTTACAGGCCAACTGATGGATATCGAGGGGGTGGGCGAAAGCCCGCCCCCTCGGCCCGTTCTGGAGCCGGCGGCGTACACCGGCGTGGAGACTGTCCACCAGGTCGGCTCGCTCGTGGTGAACGTGCCGTAACCTCAACAGAATCTTAATCTCGGCCCGCCAAAGTGCGGCCATCCCCTTCGGGGAGTTTTGCGCGTGCCGGCTTGGCCGGAGTGGAGTTTCGGGCGGAAGATGAGTGAGCCGAGAGGCAGCGACGGTCAGGTGCCGCATGTGCCGGTGCTCCTGGCCGAGGTGCTCGAGGCGCTGGCCCCGCTCGATGGTGCGCGCATCCTCGATGGCACCTTCGGGGCCGGGGGGTATTCCCGTGCACTGCTCGAAGCCGGCGCATCCGTGGTCGCGGTCGACCGCGACCCGTCCGTGCTGCCTCATGCCGCGCGGTTGAGCGCCGATTTCCCGAGTCAATTCAGCTTCGTGCCGGGGACTTTTTCCGAACTGGATGAGCTTGCCGGCGGGCCTGTCGATGGCGTCGTACTCGATATCGGCGTCTCCTCCATGCAGCTCGATCAGGCCGAGCGCGGCTTCTCCTTCATGCAGGAAGGGCCGCTCGACATGCGCATGTCGTCAGAAGGGGAGAGCGCCGCCGACCTCGTCAACGATCTCGACGAGACGACGCTCGCCAACCTGCTGTTCGCCTTTGGCGAGGAGCGCAAGTCGCGTCGTATTGCTCATTCCATCGTCGCTGCGCGTGCCGCGGCCCCGATCACCACGACGACGCAGCTGGCCCGGCTGATCGAGAAGGCCATCGGCCGCAAGCCCGGCGACGCCCATCCGGCGACCCGCAGCTTTCAGGCTCTGCGCATCGCGGTGAACGGCGAGTTCGAGCAACTGGTCGAGGGGTTGTTTGCCTCCGAGCGGCTGCTCGGCGAGGGCGGGCGACTCGCGGTCGTCACCTTCCATTCGCTGGAGGATCGCATCGTGAAGCGCTTCTTCGATCCGCAGAAGGGCGGCCCAGCGCAGTCGCGCCACCTGCCTCAGGTCAGCGAGGAGGCGCTGCGCTGGGGCCGCGCCGGCAAGGCGATCAAGGCGTCAGCTGCCGAACTCGCGCGCAACCCACGCTCGCGTTCGGCAACGCTGCGGTCCGGGCTTCGCACGGCGGCTGCGGCCCGCGCGGTATCGCTGGCAGGCCTCGGCGTTCCCACCTGGCGAGGGGCGGCATGATCAAGATTCTCAATGTGGTGCTGGTCTGTTCCAGCCTCGTGGTGCTGGTCGGCGTCTACGGTCTCAAGTACTCGGTCGAGGACATCGCGGCCGAAAAGGTGGCGCTCGAGCGCAAGCTCGATCGGCAGGCCGGTGAGCTCAGCCTGCTACAGGCCGACTGGTCCTATCTCAACCAGCCCGCACACGTGGCGCCGATCGTCGCGCGTCACCAGGAAGCGATGGGGCTGGTGACCACGAACCAGAAGCAGATCGGCAGCATCGGCGACCTGCCCATGCGCCCGGCCGCGCCCGATACCGCGGCGCTCGACGATCTCCTCAACGCACTCGATCAGGGTATCGACCCGATCGGCCAACTGATCGAGGCCAACTGATGGCGATCATGACAGCCGGTGCCGACAGCATTTCGCTCGATGGCGGGCGCAAGGCGCGTGGCAATCTCACCAAGGCACGCATCCGCTGGGTGATCGCGGCGCTGATGCTGGTGTTCGCCGTGGTCGGCGGCCGCCTCGTGCAACTGGGCGCCACTGTCACCGACTCGACCATCGAGGGGGTGGCCCGTGATGTCATCACGGCCAGCCGCCCGCCAATCCTCGACCGCAACGGGCTGGAGATGGCGGTCGATATCCGGGTGCCGTCGCTGTTCGCCGAGCCGCGCCGCATCATCGACGTCGAGGAGGCGGTGCAGAAACTCCGGACCGTGCTGCCTGACCTCGACGAGGAGTGGCTGCGCAACCGCCTCACCGGCGACAAGGGCTTCGTGTGGGTCAAGCGAGAACTGACCCCCGCCATTGAGGAGCGCATCTTCCAGTTGGGCATTCCCGGGCTCGATTTCGTCACCGAGAGCAAGCGCTTCTATCCGTCGGGCAAGGAGGCCTCGCACATCCTGGGGGGCGTCAATATCGACAACCAGGGTACCATGGGCATCGAAAAGCACATGGACGACGACAGCCTCGCGGTGCTGCAGGCCACGGGCCTGGCGCGCGATGCCGACATGACGCCGGTGAGCCTGTCGGTAGACCTGCGTGTCCAGCACGCCATGTATGCCGAGCTGCAGGACGCCTTCACGCGCTACCAGGCGGTGGCCGCGGCGGGCGCCATGATCGACGTCAGGACCGGCGAGATTATCGCATTGGTGTCGCTGCCGGACTACGACCCGAACATTCCTGCGACGCTGTTCCAGGACTTCCAGGGCAAGAAGAGCTTCCGCTTCAATCGCATCACCTCGGGCATCTACGAGCTCGGCTCGACCTTCAAGACCGTGACCATGGCCGGCGCGCTCGACAGTGGCCGGGTCCGCATCACCGACCAGTTCGATGCGCGCTTCGGCGTGCGGTTCGGCCGCTTCACCATCGACGATTTCCACGGCAAGCACCGCATCCTGGCTGTGCCCGAAGTCTATAAATACTCGTCCAATATCGGCACGATCAAGATCATGCAGCAATTGGGCAAGGATGCGTTCCGTGACTTCCTCGGCCGGATCGGCATGGACCAGCCCGTGCCGTTCGAACTGCCCGAGATGCGGAAGCCGAAGGTGCCGGACAAGTTCTCCGAGATCGTCGCTGCGACCTCCAGCTTTGGTCACGGCCTGTCGGTATCGCCGCTGCACATGCTTCGCGCTATGGCGGCCTTCGTCAACGATGGCAACATGGTGGTGCCGACCCTCTACAAGCGCAGCGAGGAAGAGGCGCGCAAGACCTACGTCCCGGTGATCTCGCCAGCGACGAGCGCCCAGATCCGCTACCTGATGCGCCTCAACGCCATCGACACCGGCGGCTCCGCCACGCGCATGAACAAGCTCGCCAACGGCTATCGGGTCGGTGGCAAAACCGGCACGGCCGAGAAGGTGGTGAATGGGGCCTACTCGTCCGCCGTCAACTTCAACGCCTTCGCCTCGGCCTTCCCGCTCGACAATCCACGCTACGCCATGGTGATCATCGTCGATGAGCCCAAGGCCGAGGCCGGTTTGATGTCGAGCCAGAACACCGCGGGCTATAATGCGGGCGAAATTACGGGACGGGTCATTCAACGGGTCGCGCCAATGCTTGGAATCGCGCCAGACTTCAGCGAAATACTGGACCAGAATCTTGTCCCACCTGAGCTTCGCTGAAGCCGACCGAGAAATCACAGGCGTGCCTTTCGCGCTAGACGAACTGCTCAAAGGAACGGGCGCCGGCAACGTGCCCTCGCTCACCGTCGAAGGCATCAATGCCGACAGCCGGGCTATTGGCGCGGGCGAGGCCTTCTTCGCCCTGCCGGGTACACGCGTGCATGGCGACGGCTTTGCCGCGCAGGCGGTGGGGCGTGGCGCCACCGTGATGATCACCGACCGCGTCCCTGCGATCGCTCCCGGCGTGCCGGTCGTACTGGTCGACGATGTGCGGGCCGCTTATGCCCGCGCCGCCGCGCGCCAGTTCGCGCCGCAGCCCGAGGTCAATGTCGCGGTCACCGGTACCAACGGCAAATCCTCGATCGTCTCCTTCGTGCGCCAGATCTGGACCGCCTGCGGCATCGAGGGCGCCAGCCTTGGCACCGTCGGCGTCGAGACCAAGGCCGGCATCGAGCCGCGCGAGCTCACCACTTCCGATCCGTTGTCGCTGCATCGCGACCTCGGCGCGCTCAAGGCGCGCGGTATCGGCCATGTAGCGATGGAGGCCTCGAGTCAGGGGCTGGACCAGCGCCGGGTCGACGGCATCCGCTTCAACGCGGTGGCGTTCTCGAACCTCAGCCGCGACCATCTCGACTATCACCTCGACATGGAAACCTACCGCGAGGCCAAGCTTCGGCTGTTCAGGGAATTGCTCGCCGATGG
Source organism: Devosia sp. Soil_C_22 (assembly GCF_057657195.1). Lineage (NCBI taxonomy): Bacteria > Pseudomonadati > Pseudomonadota > Alphaproteobacteria > Hyphomicrobiales > Devosiaceae > Devosia > Devosia sp. Soil_C_22. The sequence continues at coordinate 2,371,322 of NZ_JBDGIY010000001.1, read as the reverse complement.
TGGCGCCGCGGTGATCAATGTCGATGATCCCGAGCACATGCCGTTCCTGTTCGCCGCGCTCGACCGTGGCGCTACGTTGATGACGGTGGGGCGCGAGGGCGCCTTCCTCGAACTCACCGATATCCGCAACGAAGGCTATGGCCAGCGCGTCACCGTCCGCATGGTCGGCGAGCCGGTCAGCTTCTTCCTGCCGCTCACCGGCGCGTTCCAGGTCAGTAACGCAGCAGTGGCGCTGGCGCTGGCCATCGCAACGGGCGCGCAACCGGACAAGGCCGTGGCGGCGCTGGCGCATCTCAAGGGTGCCAGGGGCCGGTTGGAGCTTGTCGCCGAGCATAACGGCGCGGCGATCTTCGTGGATTATGCCCACAAGCCCGTGGCGCTCGAGACAGCGCTCGAGTCGCTCCGCCCCTATGCCAGCAACAGGCTCAAGGTGGTGTTCGGCGCCGGCGGCGATCGCGACCAGGGCAAGCGCCCGATGATGGGCGAGGCGGCGAGACGGCTGGCCGACGATGTGCTCGTCACCGACGACAATCCGCGCACCGAAGACGCTGCGACGATCCGCAAGCAGATCCTCCTCGCCGCCGATGGCGCCCGTGAGATCGGGGATCGGCGCCTCGCCATCGAGACCGCCATCGGTGAACTCGAGCCCGGCGACGTGCTGCTCATTGCCGGCAAGGGTCACGAGGACTATCAGATCATCGGCACCACCAAGCACCACTTCTCGGACCACGAGGTGGTGCTGGAGACGTTGAAAGGACTATAGCCGCATGCGACCGCTCTGGACTGTCGCCGAGGTCGTCAAAGCCACCGGCGGCCACCCGGAAGGCGTGTCGGATGGGCCGATCTCCTCGATCTCGATCGACTCCCGCGAAATCGCCGCCGAAGCGCTGTTCGTCGCCATCAAGGGCGATGTGCATGACGGGCACGATTACGTCGGCAAGGCGCTCGAGGCCGGCGCGACGGCGGCGCTCGTTTCCGAGGCCTATTTCAAGGCCAAGGGCGGGCAGGGTCTGATCGTCGTTCCCGATCCACTCAAGGCCCTCGAAGCCCTGGCCGTCTCAGCGCGGCAGCGCAATCGAGGGCAGATCATCGCGGTAACCGGCAGTGCCGGAAAGACCACTACGAAGGAAGCGATCCGCACCACGCTCGCCGCCTTCGGCGAGACGCACTACTCGATCAAGAGTTTTAACAACCACTGGGGCGTGCCGCTGATGCTGGCGCGGCTACCGCGCGAGGCGCAGTTCGGCGTGTTCGAGATCGGCATGAACCATGCCGGCGAGATCACCCCGCTGGTGAAGCTGGTGCGCCCGCATATCGCGGTGATCACCACCGTCGCCGCCGCCCATCTCGAGTTCTTCAGCTCGGTCAACGACATCGCCGCCGCCAAGGCCGAGATCTTCCTCGGGCTCGAGCCGGGCGGGGTGGCGCTGCTCAACGCCGACCACGATTATCTCCACATCCTCTTCGCCCATGCTCGGGCGGCCGGCGTGGGCAAGGTCGTGACCTATGGCTTCGATGACAGCGCCGACTGGCACATTGCCTCGGTCGGCACGGCCGGCGACAAGACGCTCGCCGATGTCGCCCACGATGGCGAGCGCTTCCGGCTGGAACTGCAGGTGCCCGGCCGGCACATGGTCGCCAACGCCGTTGCCGCGCTCGCGGTCGCGTCCTTATCGGGCGAGGCGACGCAGCCGGCCGTCGCAGCCCTCGCCAAGTTCGGCGCGCCGGAGGGCAGGGGGCTGACGCTGCGGCTCGGCCCCAAGGACAAGCCGCTGCTGCTGGTCGACGAGAGCTACAATGCCAATGTCGCTTCGATGAACGCGGCGATGGACCTCTACGCCTCAGTCTCCCCGCCGGGCGGCCGCAAGGTCCTCGTCCTCGGCGACATGCTGGAGATGGGTCCGCAGGGACCGCAGCTCCATGCCGGGCTGCTGAAGGCCGTGCTGAAGACCGGGGCGAGCGAAGTCTACCTCGTCGGCACGGCCATGCGGGCGCTAGCGTCCGAGCTGATCCGGGTCCGGGAATCCGACCGCGACGCGCCGGCCGTGACCCACGTGCCCACCGCCGAGGAGATCGGAGATACCATTCTCTCCGCGCTTGCCTACGGCGACGCAGTTATGGTCAAAGGGTCGAAAGGCGTCCGGCTCTCCCCTCTCGTGCAGAAGATCCGCGAGCGCTTCGAAAACGCCTAAGGGCGGGACGGGTGGGACACCGGTAGTATGCTGTATTTCCTCGGGCAGTTGGGCGATAGCCTCGCCGCCTTCAACGTGTTCCGCTACATCACCTTCCGTACTGCCGGCGCGGTGATGACCTCGCTGTTCTTCGTGTTCCTGTTCGGCCCCTCGATGATCGCGGGCCTGCGGGTGCGGCAGGGCAAGGGGCAGCCGATCCGCGAGGATGGCCCGCAAGGGCACCTGCTGACCAAGAAGGGCACGCCCACCATGGGTGGGCTGATGATCCTTGCCGGTACGGTGATCTCGACGCTGCTGTGGTCCAACCTCAGCAACCTCTATGTCTGGGCGGTGCTGTTCGTCACCGTTTCCTTCGGCGCCATCGGCTTTTACGACGATTACCTCAAGGTCACGAAAGCCTCGCACAAGGGCTTTTCCGGCCGGCAGCGGCTGATCATCGAGGCGATCGTGGCGCTGATCGCGGCCTATGTCATGGCTTCTGTCACCGACCCGGCCATCGCCACGCAGCTGATGTTCCCCTTCATCAAGGGCTCGGGAATTCCGCTCTGGTATTTCTTCTACTTCTTTGCCGCCTTCATCATCGTGGGCGCCGGCAACTCGGTGAATTTTACCGACGGCCTCGATGGCCTCGCCATCGTGCCGGTGATGGTCGCGGCGGCCTGCTTCGGACTGATTGCCTATCTCGTCGGCTCGTCGAACTTTTCCGAGTACCTGCTGCTCAACTATGTCGCCGGCACCGCCGAACTCTCGGTGCTGTGCGGCGCCCTGATCGGCGCAGGCCTGGGTTTTTTGTGGTTCAACGCTCCCCCGGCGCAGATCTTCATGGGCGACACGGGCTCGCTGGCCCTGGGCGGCGCGCTCGGTGCCATCGCGGTTGCGACCAAGCATGAGATCGTGCTGGCCATCGTCGGCGGCCTGTTCGTGCTCGAAACCGTGTCGGTGATCGTCCAGGTCGTCTCGTTCAAGCTCACCGGCAAGCGCGTGTTCAAGATGGCGCCGATCCACCATCATTTCGAAATGATGGGCTGGACCGAAAGCCAGGTAGTGATCCGCTTCTGGATCATCAGCTTCGTGCTGGCGCTGATCGGGTTGAGCTCGCTGAAGCTGCGCTAGGCGCCACGTGCACCGGCCCCCTCTCCCCCTTGGCGGGGGAGAAAGCGAAAACTTGGATCTTAGCGCAGCTAAGTCCTTAGTTTTCGCAAGAGAGGGGGTGGTTCTGATAGCCACTCTGCCCATCAGCCCCCTCTCTGCTGCGACTAACTCGCTGCGCTCGCAAGTCTCGCCTCTCCCCCGCAAGGGGGGAGAGGGTGCGTCGCTGTTTGCTCCGCGCAGGATTCGCAAAACGCGAATCCGTTGCGAACTTGGTAACCACCCAGCCCGTACAATTTAACTCTAGTTGTGCGTACGGGAGGCCGTCCAAACCAGGGCGGCGTCGGTTCAGATGTTTTCACGCGAGCGCAAGACGCCGATCGCGGAGTGGTGGTGGACGATCGACAAGTCCCTGCTCGCCGCGTTGATCCTGCTCATGCTGGTCGGGGTGCTGCTGAGTTTTGCAGCCAGCCCGCCGGTGGCCGAGCGCCTGGGGTTGGGGCCCTGGCATTTCATCGTGCGCCAGGCGATCTTTGCGGCGCTGGCGCTGCCGGTGATGATCGTCACGTCCTTCCTGCCGCATCGCACGGCTCGGTTCGCAGCGCTTGGTGTGCTGGTCGTCTCGATCATCATGCTGTGGCTGACCCTGCGCTTCGGCGTCGAGGTAAAGGGCGCGCGGCGCTGGATCTCGATTGCCGGCAATACCGTGCAGCCGTCCGAGTTCGTGAAGCCGGCCTACGCGGTGATCGGCGCGTGGCTGTTCGCCGAAGCGATGAAGCAGAAGGGCGTGCCGGCCCGCATCCTCGCGACGCTGATCATGGTCTCGATCGTGGGCGGCTTGCTGTTGCAGCCCGACATCGGCCAGACGGCGCTGGTGCTGGCGACCTGGGGCGCGCTGCTGTTCCTGTCCGGCATTTCGTGGTTCGTAATCTTCGGGCTCGGGGCAGGGGCGGTTGGCCTGCTGTTCGGCGCGTACATGTTCTTCCCGCACTTCGCGCGGCGCATCGACACCTTCATCAATCCCGAGAGCGGTAACACCTACCAGGTCGACAAGGCGCTGAGCTCGTTGCTCGAGGGTGGCTGGTTCGGGCGCGGGCCGGGCGAGTCCTTTGCCAACAAGAAGATCCCCGACGCGCATGCCGACTACGTATTCTCGGCCGCAGCGGGCGAGTTCGGCATCCTGTTCTGCCTCTGCCTGGTGGTGCTGATCGGCTATATCGTGGTCAAGGCGCTGATCGGGGCACAGCAGCAGTCGAGCCTGTTCGCCCGCCTTGCCGCCTCGACCCTCGCCATCCAGTTCGGGCTGCAATGCTCGATCAACCTGGCGGTGAATCTCAGCCTCATCCCGCCCAAGGGCATGACGCTGCCCTTCGTCTCCTATGGCGGCACCTCGATGCTGGCCGTCGCCTTCGGCATGGGGCTGATGCTGGCGCTTACCCGCAAGAAGCCGGAGGAGCGGCTGGCGAGCGGACTTCCCGTCTATCGCACCGCAGTGCTATCCCCCGCCGAATGAGCAGATTCGTCCTTATGGCTGGCGGCACGGGAGGCCATCTCTTCCCGGCCATGGCGCTGGCGCAGGAATTGCGCCGGCGCGGCCATGACGTCCAGCTGATGACCGACCACCGGGTCGAAAGCTATGGCGGCGATTTCCCCGCCAGCGCGACGCATATCGTGCCCTCGGCGACGCCCTCGGTGCGCAATCCAGTGAAGTTCGTCGTCGCCGGCATCACCATCGCCTGGGGCATCGGGGTCGCCTTCTTCAAGCTCGGTGGCATCAAGCCGGACGCGGTCGTCGGCTTCGGGGGCTATCCGGTCTACCCACCCTTCATGGCGGCAAGTCTGCGCGGTATCCCCGGCCTGCTGCACGAGCAGAACGCCGTGATGGGACGCGCCAACCGCGCGCTGGCCGGCATGGCAAAGGCCATCGGGCTGACCTTCCCCCGGACGGCCAAGGCGGAAGCCTTCGCCGCCAAGAGCGAGCTCGTCGGCAACCCCATCCGCGACCGCGCGCGGCAGGCGGCCCGCACCCCGTATCCCGCAATCGAAGCTAACAACCCCATTCGTCTGCTGGTGTTCGGCGGCAGCCAGGGCGCGCGGGTGTTCGGCGATCTCGTGCCGCCGGCGGTGGCGTCGCTGCCCGAAGCGCTGCGCCATCGACTGTTCATCACCCAGCAGTGCCGGCCCGAGGACCTCGATCGCGTCGCCGAGACCTATCGGCAGGCCAAGGTGAATGTCGAGCTCGCGCCGTTCTTCGATGATCTGCCCGAGCGGATGGCCGCCTCGCACCTCGTCATCTCGCGCGCCGGCGCCTCGACCATCACCGAACTCACCGCCATCGGCCGGCCGGCGATCATGGTGCCGCTGCCGGGCGCCATCGACGCCGACCAGAAGAATAATGCGCTCGTACTCGAAGCCGCCGGCGGCGGCTGGATCGCCGAGCAGGCCACGCTTACGCCCCAATCGCTTGCCACTCGCTTGACCTCACTTCTCGGTGATCCGGGCGCGTTGCAGAGGGCTGCGGCGGCTGCCAAGGCGCTGGGCCAGCCAGACGCCGTCACCAAGCTCGCCGACGCGGCAGAACGCCTCGCGGACAAGGGAAAAAGAACACAATGAAGATGCCCCGCAATATCGGCCCGGTGCATTTCGTCGGCATCGGCGGCATCGGCATGAGCGGCATTGCCGAAATCCTGCACAACCAGGGCTACAAGGTCCGCGGCTCGGATAGCGCCGAGAATCCCAATGTGCAGCGGCTGCGCTCGATGGGCATCGAGGTGGCGATCGGGCAGTCGGCCGATAACCTCAAGGACGCCGCAGTCGTCGTCATCTCATCCGCCATCAAGAAGGGTAACCCGGAACTCGCCGCCGCGCGTGCCCGTGGCCTGCCGGTGGTGCGCCGCGCCGAGATGCTGGCCGAGATCATGCGGTTCAAGAACGCCATCGCCATCGGCGGCACGCACGGCAAGACCACGACCACGACGCTGGTCGCGACCCTGCTCGATGCGGCGAACTACGACCCGACCGTCATCAACGGCGGCATCATCAACGCCTATGGCACCAATGCCCGCCTCGGCGGTGGCGAGTGGATGGTGGTCGAGGCCGACGAGTCCGACGGCACCTTCGTGCGCCTGCCGGCCGACGTTGCCATCGTCACCAATGTCGATCCCGAGCATCTGGACTATTACGGCGACTTCGAGAAGGTGAAGCAGGCCTTCATCACCTTCGTCGAGAATGTGCCGTTCTACGGCTTTGCCGTGATGTGCCTGGATCATCCCGAGGTGCAGGCGCTGGTTGGCCAGATCCGGGACCGCCGCGTCATCACCTATGGCCGCAATCCGCAGGCCGATGTGCGGCTGCTGGAGCTGGAGAACCGTGACGGGGTCCAGCATTTCTCGGTAGAGATCCGTGACCGCATCCGCATGACGCATCTGAGGATCGACGAGCTCGAGCTGCCCATGCCGGGTGAGCACAATGCGCTCAACGCCACGGCCGCCATCGCGGTGGCCGACCAACTGAAGGTGCCGGCCGAGGCGATCCGCAAAGGGCTGAAGAGCTTTTCGGGCGTGAAGCGCCGCTTCACCCGGACCGGTCTGGTCGGCGGCATCACCGTCATCGATGACTATGGCCACCATCCGGTGGAGATCGCCGCCGTGCTGCGGGCGGCGCGACAGTCGGCGCGGCGTGACGTGATCGCGGTTGTGCAGCCGCACCGCTATTCCCGCGTGCATGACCTGTTCAACGAATTCGCCACCTGCTTCAACGATGCCGATACGGTCATCGTCGCCCCGATCTATGCGGCGGGGGAGGCTCCGATCGAAGGCGTGACGCATGAGGAGCTGGTGGCCCGCATCCGGGCCCGCGGGCATCGCGACGCGATGGTCATCGACCGTCCCGAAGCGCTGGCACCGCTGCTCGCGGCGCGCGCCGCCGACGGCGATTACGTCGTCTGCCTCGGCGCCGGCAACATCACGCAATGGGCCGCTGCGCTGCCGAACGAGCTCGGCGCCATCATCGGTAAAGAGGTCGAGCTGCCATGAAGCACGTCGCCGTTCTGATGGGCGGGCTCGCCAACGAGCGGCCCGTGTCGATCATGTCGGGCACCGAGTGCGCGCGTGCGTTGCGCAATGCCGGCTACACCGTCACCGAGGTCGATGTCGGTTACGACATCGCCGAAAAGCTGCGCGAGCTGAAGCCGGATGTCGCCTTCAACGCGTTGCACGGCCCGTTCGGCGAGGATGGCACCATCCAGGGCGTGCTCGAGTTCCTGCGCATTCCCTATACGCATTCGGGCGTGCTGGCCTCGGCGCTGGCGATGAACAAGCACCAGGCCAAGATCATGTTCAAGGCTGCAGGCATTCCGGTCACCGACCACACGATTGCCAACCGCGCGGAGGTGGCGCGCGGCCACGTCATGGCGCCGCCCTATGTGGTCAAACCGATTGCCGATGGCTCGAGCTTTGGTGTCTTCATCGTCAAGGCCGACCAGTCGCACCCGCCGCAGGAGCTTTTGCGCGAGGACTGGAACTCGGGCGAGGAGGTGATGGTCGAGCGCTATATCCCAGGCCGCGAGCTCACCTGCGCCGTGATGGGCGACGTGGCGCTCGGGGTCACCGAGATCGTCACCGACCTCGCCTTCTATAATTATGAGGCCAAGTACGCCAAAGGCGGCTCCTTTCACGTCGTTCCAGCACAACTGCAACCGAAAATTTACGACAAAGTGCAGAAGATGGCGCTCAAGGCGCATGCTGCGCTCGGGTGCCGGGGCGTGACGCGGAGCGATTTCCGCTACAACGACCAGGCGGGGCCGGACGGTGAACTCGTCTGCCTCGAGATCAACACCCAGCCAGGCATGACCGAGACGTCGCTGGTTCCCGAACAGGCCAAGTTTGCCGGCCATTCGTTCGAGGAGCTGGTTGCCTGGATGGTGGAGGATGCGAGTTGCAACAGGTAGGGGCACAGAGTTTCGCCAACGCCCAACCTGTCGATCCGCGCCAGTTCCCCGTCGTCATTCCCCGCACCAGCCGTAACGCGCTCGTCAAGGCGAGCCACGTCTGGGTGCTGCACCGCAAGGTCATCCTCAGGGTGCTCGGGGTCATCCTTGCGCTGCTGCTTGCCGTCGGCGCCTGGGAAGGTCGCAACTTCATCGGCGCGGCCGGCACGGCGGTCTACCGGTTCGTGCAGGGTGAGTTCGCCGAGGTCGGCTTCGGCATCGACGCCATCGAGATCACCGGCCAGACGCTGACCGCCGACAAGGACGTGATCGCACTCCTCACCGTCGGCACCGGCAATTCGACGCTGACTTTCGATGCGCAGAAGGCGCAGGCGCGGCTCGAGTGGCTGCGGGCGGTGGAGTCGGCGACGGTCCGCAAGGTTTACCCGAACAAGGTCATCGTCTCGATCGTCGAACGCGTGCCCGTGGTGCGCTGGCGCGTCGGGGAGACGACCTGGCTGATCGACGAGCGGGGCAAGAAGATCGGCACCGACATCGCCTCGTATACCGACCTCCCACTGGTGATCGGCGAGGGCGCGGCGGACGACGCTGTCGCCATGGTGCGCGTGCTCGAGCGACATCCCGACCTCAAGGAGGGCCTCGCCGCGCTGAGCCGCATCGGCGACCGGCGCTGGGACCTGATGTATCGCAATGGCCTGCGCGTGCAGCTGCCCGAGAGCGGCATCGCACAGGCGCTCGGCCACCTCGAAATGTACCAGCGCGACTATGCGCTGCTCGATCGTGACGTGACGCTGATCGATCTGCGCGTCGCCGGCTTCGTGACGCTCAAGCCGGGCGAAGCCGCAGCCGAGCAGATCGCGGTCGCCAACGGCAAGAAGCCGGTGAAGAAACCAGCCGCGCCGGCAATCAAGGTAACGCAGGCGGCAGGCGCCGTGCCGGGCATAGTGCCGGTCGTGCCAGTGAAACGGACCCAGTAAAGACCATGATGACCGATGCCTTGACCGCGCGGCTTAAGCCTCTGCAGCCGGGTCGCACCTCGTTGGTAACGGTGCTCGATATCGGCTCGACCAAGATCTGCTGCGTGATCGCGCGCCTGGTGCCGCGCGCCGAGGGCAAGGCGCTGAAGGGCCGCACCCACAATGTCGAGGTGATCGGATTCGGCTACGGCCCGTCGGCCGGCATAAAGTCGGGCGTCATTGCCGATCTGGACAAGGCCGAGCAGGCGGTGCGCACGGTCGTCGGCATTGCCGAGCGGGCCGCAGGCCTGACCGTGCAGTCGGTGATCGTCAACGTTACGGCGGGCCGGCTCGGGTCCGAGACGTTCTCGGCGACTGTCAATCTCGGCGGCTCCGAAGTGGAGCGCGGTGACGTGCAGCGCGTGTTGCGCGCCGTCAACGAGCGTTCGGTGCGGCAGGAGCGCTCGATTGTCCATGCGTTGCCCATCGGCTACTCGCTCGATGGCCAGAAGGGGATCAAGGATCCCAAGAACATGGTGGGCGAAAAGCTGTCCATCGATGTGGCGGTGGTTTCGGCGGAGACGCTTGCCATGCGCAACATCGAACTGGTGCTGCATCGGTGCCACCTGCAGATCGAAGCGCTGATGGCAACGCCATATGCGTCGGGCCTGTCGACACTCGTCGACGACGAGGCGTCGCTCGGCGTCGCCTGCGTCGATTTCGGTGGCGCCACCACGACCGTCTCGGTCTTTGCCGAGGGGCATCTCGTCTATGCTGACGCCATCGCCATCGGCGGCCACCACCTGACGCTCGACATCGCCCGTTCGCTCTCGGTCGGCATTGCCGATGCCGAGCGGCTCAAGACCATGTACGGCTCGGTGCTGCCGGGGCAGGCGGATGAGCGCGACCTGATCCCGATCACTCCGGTCGGCGCCACGGCCGACGAAGCGCCGGGGCAGATCCCACGCTCGCACATCACCCGGATCATCCGGCCGCGTGTCGAGGAAGTGCTCACCGCCATCAAGGATCGCATGCAGGCCACCGGCATGATGGATGTCTGTGGCAGGCGATTCGTCATGACCGGCGGTGCCAGCGAGCTCACTGGTCTGCCGGAAGTCGCCCGCCGAATCCTCGCCCGCAACGTGCGGAACGGCCGTCCGATGGGCATCTCCGGTTTGCCCGATCTCGCCAAGGGCCCGGCCTTCGCCGCCGTGGCCGGCATGCTGGTGTACCCGCAGGTGTGCGGCCAGGAATATGTCGAGCCGCAACGCTCGGCCCGGCTCACCGGCACGGACGGATATTTTGCCCGCGTCGGCAGCTGGCTGCGTACGAGTTTCTAGGCGGAGGCCAGCTCCGCCGAGCCGCACAGGGCGGTAAGGCGTCCCTCAACTTCATGCTTAACCTCAGGTAACCAACGCGTTGCCAAGCCTTGCAATTTGCCATCACGTTAACGGTTTCGGCGGCATTGTTAGGGTCTGATTAACGAATTGGCGACTAATACTGGTCCCACACGCCACTCATGGGGCCATCATGACGATCAACCTCACCATCCCCGATATCCAGGAACTGAAGCCCCGCATCACCGTGTTCGGTGTCGGCGGAGCAGGCGGCAACGCGGTCAACAACATGATCGCCTCGGGGCTGTCCGGTGTGGATTTCGTTTGTGCCAATACCGATGCGCAGGCGCTGGCACTCGCCAGCGCGCAGCGGATCATCCAGCTCGGTGTTTCGGTCACCGAAGGCCTCGGTGCCGGTTCGCACCCTGAAGTAGGTCGCGCCGCAGCCGAGGAAAGCTACGACGAGATCAACGACCATCTGTCGGGCGCCCACATGGTGTTCATCACCGCCGGCATGGGCGGTGGCACCGGCACCGGCGCAGCCCCGGTGGTGGCCCGCGCCGCGCGCGAGCAGGGCATCCTGACCGTCGGCGTCGTGACCAAGCCGTTCCAGTTCGAAGGCAACCGTCGCGCCCGCCTCGCCGAGGATGGCATCGACGAGCTGCACCGCCATGTCGATACGCTGATCGTCATCCCGAACCAGAACCTCTTCCGCGTCGCCAACGAGAAGACCACCTTCGCCGACGCCTTCAAGATGGCTGACCAGGTGCTCTATTCGGGCGTCGCCTGCATCACCGACCTGATGGTCAAGGAAGGCCTGATCAACCTCGACTTCGCTGACGTGCGCGCCGTGATGCGCGGCATGGGCAAGGCGATGATGGGTACCGGCGAAGCTTCCGGTGACGATCGCGCCCGCCACGCTGCCGAGGCGGCGATCGCCAACCCGCTGCTCGACGATGTGTCGATGCACGGCGCCCGCGGTCTGCTGATCTCGATCACTGGTGGTCCGGATCTGACCCTCTACGAAGTGGACGAGGCCGCAAGCCGTATCCGAGAGGAAGTCGACTCGGATGCCAACATCATTCTCGGCGCCACCTTCGATCCGGATATGACCGGCACGATCCGCGTCTCGGTCGTTGCGACCGGCACCGACGCGACCATGGTGCAGGCGCTCGAGCCGATGAAGGCCAATCCGACTCGTCAGCCCCTCCAGGCTTCGGCGCTTCGCCAGGCAGCTGCCGAACGGCAGCCGCAGCAGATCGCTGCGCCGGTCGAGCTCGCCGATGAGCCTGAGTTCGAGGAGCAGGTGCAGCAGGCGGTCGCTGAGGCGATCAGCCATGACGTCTCCGACTACGCCTCGGCCTATGGCGACGAGGATGACGGCATCACCGTCGAGCCCTACGTGCCGGCTGCAAGCCATACGCAACTCGAAGAGGCGCCGCGACTCATCGATACGCCGATCCCGAGCGCCTACGTCCCGTCGAGTGCCGAGCGTCCGGATGGGCAGCGCCGCATGCCGCGTACCGAGGAGTTCCCGGCTGTTGCAAGGCAGTCACTCAGCGGCCAAGAAAAGCAGGAAGCCGAACCGCGCAATGCCCGCGCCCTGTTCAAGCGCCTCGCTTCGAATGTCGGCCTTGGCCTTAAGTCGAACGAGCCGGTGCGGACTGCTCCGCAGCTCGAACCGAGCGCCGACGACGCTGCCGCGCGCAGCGCCATCGAGGCCGGTGGGGCCCGGAATCCGCGAGTTTCGGCTGGTGCCGAGGGTGCCCGTGGTAACCTCGACCAGCACGGGCGCCAAGCGGCGCAGCCGGCCGCCAAGGAGCAGATCGAGATTCCGGCTTTCCTCAGGAAACACGGCTGAGGCCGCGGGGGAAAAGCCCTTTCGCCAGATCCCGGTGCGGCTTCCGCGCCGGGATTTTATTGTCTATGACTGCCTCGGGGCCGCAGACGGGCTGGAGTCTATAAAGCATGCATAAACTTTCGGCGCGGCAGCGGACCTTGGCCGATGCGCTCGAATTCAGCGGTTTCGGTGTTCATTCCGGCGCCCCTGTTACCCTCGTCATCGAACCTGCGGCTCCCGACAGCGGCTACACGATCACCCGCCGGCTCGATACCGGCCGCAAGGTCGGTCCGGTGCCGGTGCATTTCTCGCGCGTTACCCGCACGACGCTGTGCACGACGATCGACCTGGGCGACAGCGTCTCGGTTGCTACTGTCGAGCACGTGATCTCGGCGTTGTCCGGCATGGGCGTCGATAACGCCCACCTGATTCTGACCGGCTCGGAATGTCCGATCATCGACGGCAGCGCCGCGCCCTTCGTGCAGGGCATCCAGTCGGTCGGCCTGATGATGCAGCCGGCGCCGCGCCGTTACATCAAGATCATGCGCCAGGTGCTGGTGCGCAACAACGAGGCTTCGGCCGCGCTCGAGCCGTATAACGGCCGCCAGTTCGATCTCGAGATCGATTTCGACAGCCGCGTCATCGGCCGCCAGCGGATGATCTTCGACTGGACCCCGCGCAAATATTTCGAGGATGTGTCGCGCGCCCGTACCTTCGGCTTCGTGCGCGATGCCAAGGTGCTGCGGCAGGCCGGCTACGCCCTCGGCTCGTCGATGGAAAACTCCATCACCGTGCACGAGGACAAGATTCTCAACCCCGGTGGCCTGCGCTACGAGGACGAGTTCGTCCGTCACAAGCTGCTCGACGCCATCGGGGACCTGGCGCTGTGCGGCCTGCCGATCTACGGCCGCTTCCGCTCCTACAAGGGCGGCCATGCGCTGAACGCGCTGGTGCTGCAGGGCCTGTTCGCCAGCGAAGCCAACTACGAGATCGTCACCGCGGACCAGTTGCCGGTGGCCTTCGATGCGCTGGACGATGTGCCGGAAGGGCTCAGCGTCCAGACTTATCTGCGCTCGGTCGGGTGACCGGCCACAGTTTTGATCTTTTTTATCAGTAGTTCGCCTGCCACAATTCAGGTGGTGCGTAAGGGATGGGGCAGGTCGTGACGATCTCTCAGCTTGCAGGTTATTCGGGTCGATTCACGCGGCTTGCCGCGATCGGCGTTCTGGTTGTGCTGCTGGCTGGCTGCAACCTGTTCGGTTCGCCCAAGATCAAGGAAGAGGCGATCGTTCCGCCCGACCAGCTCTACCAGCAGGCGCTGGGCGAGATGGACAAGCAGAACTACCAGACCGCGATCAAGACGCTTGAGAGGCTGCAGCGCCAGCATCCCTACTCGGACTACAACGAGAAGGCGAAGCTGATGGAGATGTTCGCCAACTACCGAATCGGCAGGTTCGAGGAGGCGCTCCTCGCCGCGGACCGCTACCTGGCGCTCTACCCGTCGTCCAAGGAAGTGCCCTACGTACTCTACATCAAGGGCAACTCGTACTTCGCCCAGATCACCGATACGACGCGCGACCAGCAGATCTCCATGGACGCGATCAACACCTACCAGATGGTGATCAACAACTACCCGCAGTCCGAGTATGCCAAGGATGCCAAGGAAAAGCTGAAGATCGGCGTTGACCAGCTGGCGGGCAAGGAGATGTCCGTGGGCCGGTACTATCTGGGCAACGGCAACTATCCGGCGGCAATCAACCGCTTCCGCCAGGTCGCCGAGAACTACCAGAACTCGACCCACATCGAGGAAGCGCTATACCGCCTCACTGAAGCCAACCTGCAGCTTGGCCTCGTCTCCGAGGCGCAGACCGCCGCCGCGGTGCTCGGGCACAATTATCCGGCCAGCGAATGGTACAAGCGCGCTTACGAATTGCTCGCCAAGCAGGGCGTCAGCCCGCAGGTCAACGCCTCGAGCCCGCTGGCGTCGCTCAAAGCGAACTAGGTCGCAAGAACTCTCTTCGAAAGCACGTCATCCTGTGGGTGGCGTGCTTTTTTGTTGCCGTTTTGTTCGCGTCTGGTAGATTTCGAAACGTGATCTGTTTGGCTGGCCTGGGCCGGTCGATCTCGCAAGGGGCCATGCCCGAATGCTCAACGCGCTTTCGGTCCGCAATATCGTTCTCATCGATCAGCTCGACCTGGCCCTCGACGAAGGGCTGACGGCGCTCACCGGCGAGACCGGCGCCGGCAAGTCGATCCTGCTCGACGCGCTGACGCTGGCGCTGGGTGGCCGCGGCGACGCCTCGCTGGTGCGCTCGGGGGCCGAAAGCGGCCAGGTGGTCGCCGTGCTGCAGCTGCCGCGCAACCATCCGGCACGAGAGGCGCTGCGCGAGAACGCCATCGCCGACGACGAGGACATCATCCTGCGCCGGGTGCAGTTCTCGGATGGCCGCACGCGCGCTTTCATCAACGACCAGCCGGTATCGGCCGGGCTACTGCAGGCGGTGGGCAGGCTGATCGTCGAGATCCACGGCCAGCACGACGACCGGGCGCTCGTTGACGTCAATACGCATCGTGCCGCGCTCGATGCGTTCGGCGGGCACGAATCGCTCGTGGGCGCGACCTGGAGCGCGCACGAGATGCTGGTCGAGGCGGAAGCCGCGGTCGCCGGGCAGCGCGCCATCATCGCCGAAGCGCAGGCGCGCGAGGAATATGCCCGCCATGTCGTCGAGGAACTGGGCGAGCTCGATCCAGAGGACGGCGAGGAAGAAGTGCTGGCCGAGCGCCGGCAGCGCCTGATGACGCTGGAAAAGGCGGCCGAGGAAGTTCGCGACGCCGACGAGATGCTCAATGGCCCGACCGCCCCGGGCCCGGTGCTGGCCGGTCTGATGCGGCGGCTGATGCGCAAGGCCGATGCCGGCGCAGCGGTGTTCCAGCCGATCGTCGAGGCGCTCGACGCCACGCTCGTCTCGCTCGATGCGACTTCGGACGCGCTCGAGGCATTGAAGCGCGACATGGCCTTCGATCCGGCCGATCTCGAGAAGGTCGAGGAGCGCTTGTTCGCCCTCCGCGCCGCGGCCCGCAAGCACCAGACCACGGTCGATGGTCTCCCCGAGGTGCTGGCCAAGTACCGCAACGACCTCGAGATGCTGCAGAGCGGCGAGGAATCGCTGAAGGCGCTGGAAGCTGCCGCCGTCACTGCCCGC
Source organism: Devosia sp. Soil_C_22 (assembly GCF_057657195.1). NCBI lineage: Bacteria > Pseudomonadati > Pseudomonadota > Alphaproteobacteria > Hyphomicrobiales > Devosiaceae > Devosia > Devosia sp. Soil_C_22. Next base: position 2,355,757 of record NZ_JBDGIY010000001.1, on the reverse strand, counting down.
GCCGCCTACACTGCCGCCGCGACGGCGCTGAGTTCGGCGCGCGAAAAGGCGGCGGCAGCGCTGTCCAAGGCGGTGGGCGCCGAGCTGCCCGACCTGAAGCTCGGAGCGGCAAAGTTCATCGTCGACCGGCAGGTGGACGAGAAGCGGGTCGCTGCTTCCGGTTTCGACCAGATCGCCTTCCATGTGCAGACCAATCCGGGCACTCCCGCCGGCCCGATCCTCAAGGTCGCGTCGGGCGGCGAACTGAGCCGCTTCATGCTGGCGCTCAAGGTGGTGCTGGCCGATCGCGGCTCGGCTCCGGTGCTGATCTTCGACGAAATCGACACCGGCGTCGGCGGCGCGGTCGCGGATGCCATCGGGCGGCGGCTGTCCCGGCTCGCCGGCAAGGTACAGGTCCTCACTGTAACCCATGCACCGCAGGTGGCGGCACGCGCGAGGAGCCATCTGCTGATCGAGAAGCAGGCGATAGAGGAGGGCGCCTTCGTGCGCACCCATGTCCGCCGCCTTGATGGCAAGACGCGAACCGAGGAGGTCGCCCGCATGCTCGCCGGCGCCAAGGTGACCGACGAGGCACGCGCCGCCGCGGGTAAGCTGATTTCCGAAGTCTCATAAGCCACAGCGTGACTTACGGCGACGGATGGGTATCCTCAGCCGAACCAGGAGGATCCCCGATGAGCGGTGCCGAACGCGAAATCGAGAGTTTTGGCGAGTCCGAAGCCCGGGCCGAGATCGACCGGCTGCACGAGCTGCTGGCCGAGGCCGACCGAGCCTATTTCGAGCAGGATGCGCCGACGATCACCGATGCCGAGTACGACGCCATGAAGCGCCGTTACCAGGCGTTCGAAATCGCCTTCCCCATGCTCAAGCGCAGCGACAGCCTCTCGGACAAAGTCGCCGGCGCGCCGGTCGAGGGTTTTTCCAAGGTGCGGCACGCCGTGCCCATGCTCAGCCTCGCCAAGGCCTACACCGACGAGGACGTGGTCGATTTCATCGAGCGCGGCAGGCGCTTCTTCGAGCGCGACAAGGACCTGAAGCTCGCCTTCACCGCCGAGCCCAAGATCGATGGCCTGTCGGCCTCGCTGCGCTACGAGAACGGCGTGTTCGTGCAGGGCGCGACGCGCGGCGATGGCGCGGTGGGCGAGGACATCACGGCCAACCTCAAGACCATCGCCGATATCCCGCACAGGCTGAAGGGTTCGGGCTGGCCTGAGACCATAGAGATTCGCGGCGAAGTCTACATGACCATGACCGAGTTCGAGGCGCTGAAGGCGCGCTCGGCGGCGGTGGGCGGGCAGGAGTATGTCAACCCGCGCAACACGGCGGCCGGTTCGCTGCGGCAGAAGGACCCGTCGATCACCGCCAGCCGCAACCTGCGCTTTTTCGCCTATGCATGGGGGGCGACCACTGCTGATCCCGCGCCGACCCAGTATGAAGCGGTACAGAAGTTCGGCGAGTGGGGCTTTGCCATCAGTCCGCTGATGGTGCGCGCCACCTCGATGGAAGAGCTGATCGCGCAGTACAAGAAGATCGAGGAACTGCGCTCCTCGCTCGGCTACGACATCGACGGCGTCGTCTACAAGGTCGACGATCTCGAGCTGCAGCGGCGCTGGGGCTTTTCGAGCGGTGAGCCGCGCTGGGCCGTGGCGCACAAGTTCCCGGCCGAGCAGGCCTTCACCACCGTGCGCGCCATCGATATCCAGGTCGGCCGCACCGGCACCTTGGCGCCGGTGGCGCGCCTCGCGCCCGTTGGCGTCGGCGGCGTGGTGGTCGAGAACGTGACGCTCCACAACGAGGACTACATCAAGGGCATCGACAGCAACGGCCTGCCGATCCGCGGCGACGAACCGATAGATGTGCGTATCGGCGACACCGTGGTCATCCAGCGCGCGGGCGACGTCATTCCGCAGATCGTTCGGGTGGTGCTGGAGCAGCGCCCGGCCGATGCGGTGCCCTACGAGTTCCCGCATGTCTGTCCGGTCTGCGGCTCGCCCGCGACGCGCGAGATCAACGAGAAGACCGGCAAGGAAGATTCGCGCCGCCGCTGCACCGGCGAGCTGGTCTGCGCCGCCCAGGCGGTCGAGCGACTGCGCCATTTCGTGTCGCGCGGCGCCATGGATATCGAAGGCCTGGGGGCCGAGAATATCGATCTGCTGTTCAACTCGGGCCTCGTGAGGACGGCCGCCGACATCTTCACTCTGCGCGACCGCCGGGCCGAGGTGCAGGCGGCCTTTGCCGCCCGGCGCGAGGAGCAGTCGCGCCTGCGCGAAGAAGCCTCGGGCAAGGTGCGCAAGGCGACGCGCTCGGTCGAGGAGCGCAGCTTCGAGGGCCTCGACAAGCTGTTCAACGCCATCGACGCGCGGCGCGAGCCTGAGCTCGATCGCTTCATCTTCGCGCTGGGCATCCGCCACATCGGCGAAACCACCGGCGCCGTACTGGCCAAAACGTTCTCCAGCATCACCGCGCTGCGCGAAAAGGGGCTCGAAGCGGCTGCCGCCGGCGGGAACCTGCACGAGGTTTTTCCGTCGGTGAACGGTATCGGCGACACGGTGTGGGAAGCGCTGCGCGATTTCTTCGAGAACGAGCGGAACGTCGCTGTGCTCGATCGCCTGCTCGAGCAGGTGAAGCCGCGCGACTATGTCGTTACCGTTTCGGCCACCAGCGAAGTCGCCGGCAAGACGGTGGTGTTCACCGGCAGCCTCGAGAAAATGACCCGCGGCGAAGCCAAGGCCATGGCCGAGCGGCTGGGCGCCAAAGTGGCCGGATCAGTGTCGAAAAACACCGATATCGTCGTCGCCGGTCCGGGAGCGGGCTCGAAACTCAAGGAAGCGCAGGCGCTGGGCATCCTTGTTTTGGACGAAGATCAGTGGCTTGAGTTGGCGGCCAAATGACCGCCAAGGGGATGAGGATGCTGAAGCGGGTCGCCGCTCTGTTGTTTGCCGCATTGTGCCTGCCCGCGGTGGCGGGGGAGGCCGGCGATATCACGCGCACGCATCTCTACGCCGGCACGCTGGGGGAGGGCCTCAACCAGTTGCGGCCGTTCTACGAGCGCGGCGACATGGAAGGTCGCTTCGGCGTGGGCTTGATGAGCTTCACCCAAGGGCTCGAGCATTTTGCGCAGGGACTCTACCGCCACGGCTTCACGGCCCCTGATGCCGGTCCGGTGATGGGCTCGCCGCTGGTGATGCCGGTGCCGGTGAACGCCAATCCCGAACCGCTCGATTACGACAGGTTCCGCGCCTTGCTGCAGCGGCTGGTCGAGGACATGGATGCCGCCCGCGTGGCGCTGCTTGCTGCCGGGGAATCCGGCGACTATGTCGTGCCGGTCGATATCCTGCAGGTTCGCATCGATCTCGACGGCAATGGCAGCGGCTCGGAGAGCGAGACCATCGGCGCGGTGATGCAGGCCATGTTTGGTGGCGCCGCCGTTCCCGGCCCGACCGATCCGGGTGCGCCGCCGCCCACTCCACCGGCGCCACAGCCGATTACCATCGGCTTTGATCGTGCCGATGCCATCTGGCTCGCCGGCTATACCCAGGTGGTCGCGGCGCAGGCCGATTTCCTGCTCGCCCACGATTTCCGGGCGCTGTTCGACACTACCTTCCATCGCTTCTTCCCGCGCGCCGGGCTGCCGATGCAGGATTATGTCACCTCGACCGGTTCGCTGATGCTCGATCCGGCATCGGACAACGCCATCGCCGATGCGCTCGCCGCCATCCACAACCTCAACTTCCCGGTCGTCGATGCCGATCGGCTGAAGCGGGTGCGCGAGCGGCTTCGGGACATCACGACGCTCTCCCGCCGCAACTGGGAGGCGATTCTCGCCGAGACCGACAACGACCACGAGCTGCTGCCCAACCCGAACCAGGTGGGCCTCACGCCCGATGCCAAGATCACGCAGGAACAGATCAACGCCTGGGGCCTGACGCTCGATGCGGTCGATCAGATCCTCGAGGGCCAGCTGCTCATCCCGCACTGGCGCTTCGCCAAGGGGTTCGACCTCAAGGCCTATTTCGAGGGCGCCAAGCGCACCGATTTCATGATGCTGATCACGGGCTACGACGCGCTGCCCTTCCTCAAGGATGGGCCGATCGCGAGCACGGAGAATTTCCGCGCGGCGACCGACGTGTTCGGCGATGCGCTGTGGGGCTACGCCTTCTGGTTCAACTGACCGGCATGGCGGGCGAGGAAATCCTGCACGAGTCCCCGATGGGCCAGGAAGAGCCATCGGCGACGGTGAGTAGCTCAGCTTCTGCTCATTGCTTGTCGAGCCATGCGCCGAGCTGGTCGATGAGGTAGTTGGTGCCGCCTTCGCGTTGCTCGACGGTGTCGAGCCCGTCGAGGAAGGCGCCGTCTTCGCGCAGCACCAGTTTGGTGCCGTCGGCTTCCGGCCGGAGTTCGATGGTGGCGACCGACACCGAGATGCGCTGGCCGTTCAGCTTCATCTGGTAAGTGTAGATGATGCGGTTGTTTTCGACGATGTCCTGGTACAGCACGTCATAGCTGTAGACGTCGTTGCCCATCTTGCCTTCGTTGAACTCGCGGCCGCCGACGCGGAATTCGAAGATGTCGTCAGCGCTGCCTTCCTTCGGGCTGCCGAACCACTGGCGCTTGAACTCTGGCTTGGACCAGGCACCGAACACTACGGCGGGGGCGTGCCGATAGGTGCGCTCGACGGTGAAGGTGCCATGGACGATTGAGCGTTCGGTCATTTTCTTCTCCTGATTTGCCCGGCATGCGGGCGTAAGAAACCGGTCCGGCTCGTGGCCGGCACAGGCTCCGTGATGAAATATCGGACGGACTAGTCCTTGGACTCGTTGCCGAGGGGCATCGCGTCGAGGAAGGCGCCAAGCCGGTCGAGCCGCTTCTCCCAGCCGATGCGCCGATCATTGATCCACTTCTCAGCCAGGCTCAGCGCTCCCGTATCGATAGTGCAGGTGCGCACGCGGCCCACCTTCTCGGTCTTCACCAGCCCGCTGTGTTCCAGCACCTTGAGGTGCTGCACCACGGCGGGCAGGCTCATGTCGAACGGCGCGGCAAGTTCGCTCACCGATGCCGGCCCCCGGCTCAATCGCTCCACCATATGCCGCCGTGTCGGGTCGGCCAGGGCCTGGAACATGAGATCGAGCGGTTCGGGTGTTTGATTAAGCATACTCTTAAGTATCGCGATGCGATCATGGTGTCAATAGATAAGTGATTGATTAAGTGAAATCAGTGCGTGGAGATGCTCACCGCGTCGACGGTCCAGTCCCGTGGCGGCGCCTCCTCCAGCTTCTCCACGGTCACCACCTTGGGCGGGCCGTCGAGCTGACCGTAATAGGTGGCAAAGGCTGTGTCGGCGGCGTCGCGCCCGACGGCAATCTTGACGATGCCGTCGATCGGACAGAGCCGCGTGGCGTCAAACAGGTACCAGCGCCCGCCCAGATAGGCCTCGAACACGGCGTGGAAGTCCTGCGGCACGAGTTCCAGCGCATAGGCCGAGACGAAGCGGGCCGGGATGCCCAGAGCGCGAACCAGCGTGATGCCCAGGTGGGCGAAATCGCGGCAGACGCCGGCGCGCGAGGTGAAGGTCTCATAGGCCGAAGTGAGGCTGTCGCTCGAGCCTTCGACATAATCGACATTCTCGAAGATCCAGTTGCAGACCGCCTGTACGCGCTCGTGCCCGGCCGGGAGGGAGCCGAACTGCCGCCAGGCAAAACGCGCCAGCCGGTCGGACTGGCAGTAGCGCGATGGGGCGAGGTGCGGCAGCACGTCGAAGGGCAGGGCGGCGATCGGCACTTCGTCCAAGCTCTCGGTGTCGCCGATCACATGGGGCTGAGTGTCCACTTCGGCCCTGTAGCTGATCAGGTGCGTACCCGGCGGCAGCACCATACGGCGATAGCGGTTGCCGGTCTCGGGGACCTCGTGCACGTCGCCGGCCGGGCCGTCATAGGCCTCGCCAGTCAACACCTGGCCGCCAGCGCGCTGGGCCTCGATATTGAGGATAAGCGTCGTCTCGCTGACGACGTCGTATTGCAGCTGGCAGCCGACCGAAAAGCGCATGTGCTTGCCCCTTGAATGTGCGCTCAATTCGCAGGGGCCTCGCCGGGTTCCGGAACCAATCGGGTTCGGCACCGGTTTTTCGGGTATCCACGTCCGGCCGGATCGCCCTATGACCATCCTCAATGTGCGTCACGTCACCAGCTATGCCTATGCCAGGCCGGTTCGCTTCGGGCCGCACAAGCTACTGTTTCGGCCGCGCGATAGTCACGACCAGCGCATGCTGCGCGCCGACGTCAAGGTGTCGCCCGAGGCTGAACTGCACTGGATCCACGACGTGTTCGGCAACTGCATCACCATCGCCCAGTTTCCGGATGTGAGGGCGACCGAGCTGCGGTTCGAGACCAATATCGTGCTCGACCATACCCCGCACATGGTGCCGCGCTTCGAGACCGAGCCGCGCGCCAAGTTGTGGCCGTTCGAGTATGACGAGGAGTGCCTGCCCGATCTTGCCGCCTATATGCGGCCGCATCACCCGGCGCCCGAGGTCGAGGCTTTCGCCCGCAAATTCACCCGCGCCGGGCGCGAGACCGAGACCGGGCACCTGCTGATGACCATGACCACCGGCATTCGCGAGAGCCTCACCTATGTGCGGCGCAACGAGCCGGGCACGCAGTTGCCACTCCATACGCTGACCCTGCGCTCGGGCACCTGTCGCGACTACGCGCTGCTGATGATCGAGGCCTGCCGGGCGCTCGGCTTGGCGGCGCGCTTCGTCACCGGCTACATCTATTCGCCTTCGCGCGATGCTGGCGGCGTGCTGCGCGGTGGCGGCGCTACCCATGCCTGGGTGCAGGTGTTCCTGCCTGGCGCGGGCTGGGTCGAGTTCGATCCCACCAACGGCATTGTCGGCAGCAGGGACCTGATCCGCGTCGGCGTCGCCCGGGAGCCGAGACAGGCACGTCCGCTCAGCGGCAGCTTCATCGGCGATCGCGCCGACTATCGCGGCATGGCGGTGCAGGTGAACGTCACCGCAGGGGGCGGCGCGGTGCCCGATGTCGCGGCGGCCGGCCGGCGCGTACGCAACGCCAACGTGGCGGCGCTGGATCAGCCGCGGCCTTAGCCTTCTGCCCGGTTGCACTTATGCGCCAATCGCTTACACCTCCGCTCGCGTCAAACGAGAGGAGCATCGCGATGGCCGGCAAGGTGAGGTGGGGCATTCTGGCGACGGGTGGCATCGCGTCGAAATTCGTGCAGGACCTGCAGCAGCACGGCCACACGGTGACCGCCGTCGGCTCGCGCTCGCAGGCTGGCGCCGATGCTTTCGCCGCCCGCTTCGGCATAGGCGGGGTCCACGGCAGCTACGAGGCGCTGTGTGCCGATCCCGAGATTGATGCGATTTATGTCGCGACCCCGCACCCGATGCATCACGCCAACGCGAAGCTGGCGCTCGAGCATGGCAAGCACGTGCTGATCGAGAAGGCCTTCACCGTCAACGCCCGCGAAGCGCAGGACCTCGTCGACCTTGCGGCCAGCAAGGGCCTCGTCGTGCTCGAAGCGATGTGGACGCGCTTCCTGCCGCACATGCTGCGCATCCGCGAAATCCTCGCCTCCGGCGCGCTGGGCGAAATCCGCTCGGTGGTCGCCGAGCATGTGCAGGACCTGCCGGACGATCCCAAGCATCGTCTCAACGCGCTGGAGCTGGGCGGCGGTGCATTGCTCGATCTCGGCATCTATCCGATCTCGTTCGTGTTCGATGTGCTCGGCAAGCCCGAGACGATCGTCGCCAGGGCGCGGTTCAAGGACACCGGCGCCGACGGCACCGTCGCCACGATGTTCACCTATCCCGATGGCGCCATCGCCATGACGATCTCGGCCAGCGACACGGCCGGGCGCAACATCGCCACCATCCACGGCACCGACGGGCGCATCGAGATCGACACGGTCTGGTACACCCCGACCAGCTTCCGCCACTACAAGGGCAAGGACGAACTGGTCGAGCACTACACGTCCAACGTCACCGGGCGCGGCATGCAGTACCAGGCCGCCGAGCTCGAGCGGCTGGTCGCCGCCGGTGAGACCGCGGGCACGATCCTGCCGCCCGCCGAGAGTGTCGCCATCATGGCCTGCCTCGACGAGATCCGGGCGCAGATCGGGCTGCGTTATCCCACCGAATAGGCGGCAGTTGCCGGGCAACGGCGCAGGCGGCACTATGGCACCAACGAGGAGCCACACCAAAATCGTCCTGCGCGTGCTGACCAGCCTGTTCGGCCGACCCGATCCTGTCCCGGGCCGGCCTCGCATCGAACTCGCCGAACGGCCGGCACTGATCTACGCGATCGGCGACGTGCATGGGTGCCTGGCGGAACTGGTCGAGCTCGAACGGCTGATCGCCGAGGATGCTGCCGACACCCCCGGTGATAAGCTGTTGGTGATGCTGGGCGACTATGTCGATCGTGGGCCGAGTAGCGCGCAGGTGCTCGACCATCTGCTCGAACCGCCGCCGGCCGGATTTCGCCGCATCGCGCTGTGCGGCAACCACGAGCAGGCGCTGCTCGATTTCCTCGCCTCGCCCCGGCGCGGCGAATCCTGGCTCGATTTCGGCGCCGAGGCGACGCTCGCCTCCTATGGCGCTGATCCGCTGGTTGCCCGGCGCGGCGCGCTGCCGGCCGCCGCCACCCTCGAAGCGCTGATGCCCATCGAGCACCGCGAGCTTCTCGCCAACCTGCCGACCCTGCTGACCGTGCCGGGCTACGCCTTCGTTCATGCTGGCCTCGCGCCCGGCGTGCCGGTCACACGGCAGAACGACGCCGACCTGATCTGGATCCGCGAGCCCTTCCTCAGCACCGCTCGGGTAGCCGACGGCGTGGTCGTCGTCCACGGGCACACTCCCGGTAGCGAACCGGTGGTGACGCCGGCCCGCATCTGCGTCGATACCGCCGCCTTCGCCACCGGACGCCTCACCGCCGTACGCATACCGGCCATGGGCGAGCCGCGCTTCATCGCGACGGCGCGGGCAGGGGGCCCGCCGCGCTAGAAGCCAAGCCGTACGGCGGCATCATGCATTGCCGTGGCGACCACCTGGTAGCCCGCGGCATTGAGGTGGATGTTGTCGTAGCGGAGCGAGCGCGGCACGATGTCGGCGCGCACGTCCTCGGCATCGTCCGGAGAGGCGGCGGCGATGAGCGCCGCGCGCAGGTCGACGAAGCGGCTGCCATAGGTGTCCTTGAGCCGCGCGTTCAGGGCCAGCAACTGTGCATAGCCTGGCGTGCCGGCGCGTTCGACGGCATAGTTGCCGTTGATGATCGCGCCGACGAGATAGCGATCGTGACCCAGCGCGGCGACCATCTGCGCGATGTCGGCGAGCACGATCTGTGGCTCGTCGTAGTTGTTGCGGCCAACCCAGATCCAGGTGACTTCGCCACGCTCGGTCGCCGATGCAGCCAGCATGCGCGTCCTGACCTCGGTCGAGGTCTCCCCGCCAAAACCGTGCACGGATACGACGCGCGGCGGCACGAACATGGCGCTCGCGAGCCTGGGGTAGCTGAGCGTGCTGCCCGCGCCTGCTCCCGCGGTCAGGCTGTCGCCCCAGGCGGCGATCGGCAGCGTGCTCGGGGTGCGCCGGTCCGGCACTATGACGGGCAGCGCCAGCAGCACGACGATCGCCGCCGCGACTGCCGTCACCGCGAGCCATAGCCTAGCCGGCATAGGCCACCCAGCCCCGAAAGCTGAAGCCCGCGTAGAACAGGCTGATCCCGCCGAACCCCGCATCGCGGAGCATAGCTTCTTCCTCTTCCGGAGCGAGGATGCTCAGCCGAGTGCCTATGGCCTGCCGTGCGAGCTCGAGGCTCGCCGGATCGGCACCGTCGCGTGCGCCGAAGGCGACATGGCGGGCGATGAAGGCGGAACGCTCGGGCTCGGTCTGCGGGAAGCTGACATGCGCCAGCACGAACGGCGCACCGGGCCTCAGCCGCCGCCGGATCTGCTGCAGCGTCGGCAGCCGTTGCTCGCGCGGAATGAAGTGGAAGGTCAGGATGCTGGTCGCGCCGTCGAACGGCCCTTCGGGCGCCGCATCGATATAGCCTTCATGGAGCGCAATCCGGTCGGCATGAGCACCGGCCGTCTGCGCGGCCAGCCGCAGCATGTCGGCCGAGGGATCGACGCCATCGAACCGCCAGCCCGGGTGCGCCTCGGCGAAGGCGCGTAACTCCAGCCCGCCGCCGGCTCCGAGCACCAGCACGCGTCCGTCGACCGGCACGCGCTCGGCCAGCAGCATGGTGGTCATGCGCAGCAGGCCGGCATGCCCAGGAACCTGCCGCGGCGGGCCCTCCACATAGGAGGCCGCGTGCTGCGCGCCGAAGGTATTTGTCATGCGATCCTCCTCCCGGACAGGCGGCGGCCGGCAAGGGCCAGCACCAGCCCGCCGATCACGATGATGACGGCCCCCGCCACCACGCCTTCATTGGGCAACTCGGCAAACAGCAGCCAGCCGACGAGGGCGGCGAATACCAGCGAGGAATAGGACAACGGCGCCAGCGCCGACACCCGCGCCAGCATGTTGGCCCGGATATTGAGATATTGCCCGAAGATGGCGAGCGGCCCAAGCCCGAGCAGCGCCAGGTTCACCCAGCCGGCCGAGCGCCAGGTGAGGAGGGCAGGGACAAGCAGGATCATCATGCCCAGGAAATTCACGCTGGCCAGCGTTACCAGCGGCCGGTCCGTGGCGGACAGGATCTTGATGAACAGTCCCTCGAGCGCGAGCAGGAAGCTGCCGGCAACCACCACCAGCATGGGCACCAGGTAACTCGCATCAGCCGCGGAGAAGGCGCCGCGCGACAGGACGATCACCACCGCCCCGGCGAGGCTGATCGCGACGGCCGCGAGCCGCACCCCGGTCATGCGCTCGCCCAGCACCGAGATGCCGAGCAGGATCAGAAACACCGGGCTCAGCTGCGAGATGGCAGTGACGTCGACGACCGGAATCTGCGTGTTGCCGTAGATGATCGTGGCGCCACCGAGCCCGCCGGTAAGGGCGCGCCAGACATGGCGCATCGGTTTGGGGCTCTTCAACGTGCGCCAGGTTTCGCCGCGCAGCAGCGCGACCACGACGATGGTGAGAAAGCCGCCGACATAGCGCAGGAACATGATCTGCAGCGGCGAGGCGAGGTCGCCGACAATGCGCCCCGACACGAAGATCAGCGTGAAGATGCCCGCCACCAGCAGCGCGTAGATCGCCGCAAGGGGATGGATGTGCCTGATGTCATCGGCTGCGAGGCTGCTCATGCCAGCGAAGATCCCACTCGTCCGCCAGTCCACGCGCCAGCTCCGACGCTCCCGGTGTAGCCGCCGCCCACCGCCCGCGCCAGTCACCAATGGTCTGCTTCCATCAGGTGGAAGGATGGTCTGCAGCGATGTTGGGGAAGGAGAGTGGCGCGCCCTAGGGGAATCGAACCCCTGTTCCCGCCGTGAGAGGGCGGTGTCCTGACCGCTAGACGAAGGGCGCGGCGGAACTCTTATGGCGATCTACGCCAACCACGTCAACACTACCCCATGTGGAGGAAGTGGCGCGCCCTAGGGGAGTCGAACCCCTCTCTGCACCGTGAAAGGGTGCCGTCCTAACCGATAGACGAAGGGCGCCGCGGTGGTGGTCCCTATAGGGGGGTTCACCCAAGCTGGCAAGAGCCATTTTCCGGGCTGTGGAAGGTTTCAGCAGCCTGAGAAGGTCACCGGCTTGTTCCAGCCGCGCGGACGGTCGCGCACGTCGACATGGATGAAGTTACGCCCCGGATAGCAGCCGAGCCCGCCGACGTCGCGGTTGGATTTGGCGAAGGCGATGAGCTGGCTCTTGGGCACGCCGGGGATGAAGAAATCCACCGCCAGGCACTTCATGTGCATGCTGGAATCGACGCCGCCGCCGATAATGTTGCGGATCGGATCGCGATAGGCCGAGTTTACGACGATCTTCTTGCCGAAGCGGCGCTCGAACGAGCCGATCACGCCCTTGAGCTTGGGATTGACGCAAGAATTGTCCACGTCCCAGGACGACAGGTACATGCCGTTGCGGACGACGAAGCCATTGTAGGAGGCGCCGCCGCCACCGCCGAGGAAGAAGCAGCCGGACAGGAGCGTTGCGCACCACAGCGCAGCGACGAGACGTAGCATGTAGTTCTGATCCCCGACCTGTCGGATCCGGTATGGTCGAGACCGGCCCTTGCCCGGCCGGCCTCGTTGTCGGGAAAGCTACATAGGCTTGGCTAACCGGCGGCTAAGCCGCGTGGTTAGCGAGCCGTTACCAGGCGCCGGTATTGGGCATCGACACCCACGGCTCGGCCGGCGGCAGGGGCGAGCCCTTCTGCAGGATTTCGACCGAGATGTTGTCGGGCGAGCGCACGAAGGCCATGTTGCCGTCGCGAGGCGGGCGATTGATGGTGTAGCCCATGTCCTGCATGTGCTTGCAGAAGGCGTAGATGTCATCGACCTCATAGGCGAGGTGGCCGAAATTGCGCCCGCCCGTATAGACCTCGGGGTCCCAGTTATAGGTGAGCTCGACCGGGGTTTCATGCTGGCCGGGAGGGGCGAGGAAGATCAGCGTGTAGCGGCCCTTCTCGTTCTCGGTGCGGCGGATTTCCTCGAGCCCGAGGCCGTCGCGATAGAAGCGCAGCGACGCATCGACATCGGTGACGCGAACCATGGTGTGCAGGTATTTCAACGGGAGACCTCCTCGTAGATGGCCGGAGGAGCCCCGGCCGAAAGCGGGCGCACTCTAGGGGCGAGGGGCAGGTGGGGCAACTGCGCCATGCGCACTAGTGTCCGCCGCAGCACTGCCGCCGTGGTGGGTGGAAAAGGCAGAGAAAATGGTAAACGCTTCTTAACTTCCGGCAATGAATCGGACAGAGTGAAGCGGTCTTGTAGCGTACCCCGTCTTGCGGCGGGGCGAGTACGAAGAGGCTTATTGGCATGGGGGCCAAGTATTCAGCCGAGGGCGACGATGCCGGAGCACGCTCCGAGGATCGTCACGACTTGGGCCAGCAGAGCGGCGCCGATAGCGGGCTCGATGTCATCGAGATCGTCGGCACCATCAAGTGGTTCGACGTCGCCAAGGGATTTGGCTTCATCGTCCCCGATGATGGCCGCCCCGATGTGCTGCTACATGTCACCTGCCTCAGGCGCGACGGCTACCAGACCGCTTACGAGGGCGCCCGTATCGTGGTCGAGGCTTTGGCCCGTCCCGGGGGGTTGCAGGCCTTCCGCATCGTTTCGATGGACGAATCGACCGCCAGGCATCCGGCGCAGTTGCCGCCGCCGCGCACCCATGTGGCCGTCGAGCCGACCAGCAAGCTCGAGCGGCTCGAGGTGAAGTGGTTCAACCGCATTCGCGGCTTCGGCTTCCTGTCGGCCGGCGAGGGCACGCCCGACATTTTCGTGCACATGGAAACGCTGCGCCGCTTCGGCATCACCGAGCTCCGCCCCGGCCAGTATGTGCTCGTGCGGTACGGCAATGGCCCCAAGGGCCTGATGGTCGCCGAGATCCGCCCCGACGGCTGGGGCGACGCCCCGTCCTCGCACTGAGGCACTAGGCCTCTCTTCGCCACAGGGTCATCCCGGCGAAGGCCGGGATCCATCCTGAGATGGTCCGGCCAACGCTCCCACGGTTTGGGGCAGGGGCGCCGCCCACCCACCAGCTGTCATCCCTGCGAAAGCAGGGATCTACCTCTCCAACAGCGCGGGCTGCGCGTTGACCCTGCTCCGGCAGTGGTGACGTCCGGTGGTGAGGGCGCACGTTAGTCGAGCGGCCACCCCACCGACGCCGCGCGCCAAAACCTTTTTCGCCCTACACGCGCCGCGATCGCCCGGTTATGGTCCCGGGCGTTTCGTTTCCGCGGGTTCCCATGCTCAAACTGCTCAAGCTCATCCAGGCCGCGCTGCTGGCGCTGGTCGTCATGCCGCTCGCCGCCTGCTCGGCCGATGACAGCCAGCTGGTGATCAAGTCCGCAAATGGCGATCACACCTTCACCGTCGAGGTCGTCGATACCCCGGAATCGCGGGCCCGCGGGCTGATGTTCGTGCAGTCGCTGGCGCCCGACGCCGGCATGCTGTTCGATTTCAAGGAGAGCCGGCCGGTCTCGTTCTGGATGCGCAACACCTTCATCCCGCTCGACATGGTGTTCATCCGCGCCGACGGGGTGGTGGCCAATATCCACGTCAACGCCATCCCGCAGGATCCGACGGGTATTCCGTCGGACGGGCCGGTGATGTTCGTGCTCGAAATCCCGGGCGGCCGTTCGGTGGAGCTGGGGCTCAAGCCGGGCGACACCGTCGTCCACCCACGGATCAAGCCAGCCGGCTGATCACCATGCAGTCGAGCACCGCGACGAGGTGGAGGCTCGCGCCGGCGACGACGAAGCCGTGCCAGAGCGCATTGTGGAAGCTCAGCCGCTCCCACAAATGGAAGATCAGTCCGACGCTGTAGCAGACGCCGCCGGCCACCAGCAGCCACAGCGCCGTGCCCGGCAGGTGCGCGGCCAGCGCCTGGAACACGAACACGCCGCTCCAGCCGATGCCGAGATAGAGCACGATGGCTCCGCGTCCGAACCTGTGTGGCACGAACAGTTTCAGCGCCATGCCGGTGAGCGCTGCGACCCAGATCAGCAGGCCCATCACGATGGCGGACGGTGTCGCGCCCAGCAGTACGAGGAAGGGCGTATAGGTGCCGGCGATGAACAGGAAGATCGCCGCCTGGTCGAGCCGGGCCAGCGTCCGCTTGGCCGGCGCGGTGATCGGGCAGAGATTGAACGCCAGCGACACGCCCAGGACGGTCAACAGGCTTCCGACATAGAGTACCAGCGCCGGCAGCTCGTCCGGCGCGGTCTCGAAGCCGGCGAAGGCCAGCAGCACGGCGCCCAGCGCAACGGCCACGATGATGCCGATGCCATGCACGATGCCGTCGGCGATCAGCTCGGGCAGGGTGAACGGGCGGCCGCGGGTCCACCAGGTGCGGGCAATGGTCGTCTCGGTCGTCACAGGCGCGGCGATCCCTCAAATTGAATAAGCTGTGACAATCCCGTCATCGGACTGTCATAGTCAAGCAATTCGGCGGTGTGGGTGCTTGACACGTAACGCAGTTGTTACAAACGTCCGGCCATCGCCTTGTTTGGGAACGCGAAATGAGTCTCCCCGAGCTCTACTCGGCTTTGGCCGATCCGACCCGGCTGCGCGTGCTGGAGCTGCTGCACGAAAAAGCGCGCCCGGTGCACGAGCTCGCCGCCGCCTTCGATATCAGCCGTCCCGCCATCTCGCGGCACCTGCGCGTGCTCAAGGAGGCGGGCTTGGTCACCGAGATCAAGCAGGGGCGCGAGAACGTCTATTCGTTCACGCGCGAGCCGCTGAAGCTCGGGGCAGGGTGGATCGAGAAGCACGCGGCCAAACCCGCGGCCAAGGCGAAGGCCGCGAAGAAAGCCGTCGCGCCGGTCGTCGCACCCGAGCCGATCATCGTCAAAGCAGTCGAACCGGTGGCTGCACCCAGGCCGCTGGCAAAGACGAAGTCCGTATCAGTTCGCGTCAAACCTGCCGAAGCCCCAATCGTCATACCGCCGACCGCGCCCGCCCAAGCGCCGCCGCAGCTATCCTTCTTCGATCTCTAGGGTCATCGGCTGGCGTAACGCCATCCACTACCACCGCGTCATCCCGCCGTCGGGCGGGGCCGATCCTGAGATGTCGCGGTGTGGCCTAGGGCCCGGGCACCAACTCATCGATCCGGCCGGTGAGATAATAGCCGGCGAGCCCGGCCCACTCGCGCAGCGCGATCGTGGCGACAGCCATGTTTTCGGGCGATTGATCGGGCTTGAAGCGGATGCCTTCGCTGCCGCTGGCGAGATAGTCCGCTGGCCACGGCACGACGGCGAGGTCCGCCCGGCGAAACAGGCCGACCGAGCGCGGCATATGGAAGGCCGAGGTGACCAGCAGCCAGGTCTGGCCATCGGTCGTGCCGGCCACGGCCCTGGCGAACTGCGCATTCTCCTCGGTATTGCGCGACCTGTCGTCGATGAGGATGCGGTCGGCCGCTATGCCGAAGGCCTCGAAGAAGCGCTTGCCGGCCAGCGCTTCCGCTTCCTGCGCGACCAGCGCCGGTTGTCCGCCGGCGATCAGCACCCGCGCTTCGGGATGTCGCTGTGCCAGCCGCAGTGTTTCCACGAACCGGTCGCCCGACCGGTTCAGCTCCCAGCCGCCGCGCACGTCGTTCACCTCCCCATCCATGGCGCCGCCCAACACCACGATCCCATCGATCCGGGCCGGCTCAGGCGGCCGGGCAAAACGCTGCTCGAGCGGAGTGATCAGCAGGTAGCCGAAGGTGGTGAAGCTGCACACGAGGAGCAGCAGCAACGCCGCCGCGATCGCCACCCGCGCCGGCCAGCGCCGCCTCAGCCAGCTCAGCAGCAGGCCAAGCACAAGCAGCAGCAGGACGAGCGACAGCGGTTGCGCCAGCAACCAGAAGATGCGGGTGAAGTACGGGAACAGGGCAGGGACCTCCGACGGGGCCGCCACCCTGCCATTGCCGCGCCGTGGCAGCAAATGGGCGGATGCCGAGAAAGGCTGGCGACCTCGGGAGGATTCGAACCTCCGACCAACAGCTTAGAAGGCTGCTGCTCTATCCCCTGAGCTACGAGGCCGTGAGCGCGATGTAGCGCAAAGCCGGGCAAATGTCAGTCCCGGAGCGGCGACATACAAGGATGCTCAGATCGCCTCCGTGCTCTCGCGCACGATCAGGTCGGAGGTCAGCACCACGTGGATCGGCTCGTTCTCGGAGGCGATACCCTCGATGATGTCGATCAGCGTGCGCGTCGCCATGCGGCCGATCTTTTCGCGGGGCTGGCGCATGGTAGTGAGCGGCGGGTCGAAATATTCGGCGACCGCGATATCGTCGAAGCCGATCAGCGAGATGTCACGCGGGCACTCGATGCCCGCCTGCCGCGCGCGGTGAATGAAGCCGATGGCCATTTCGTCGGTGGCGGCAAAAATCGCAGTGGGCAGTTCGCCCGAGGCGAGGATGGCATCGGCGGCCGACTGGCCCGAGGGCATGTTGTAGGCGCCCATCGCCACCCATTCGGGACGGATCTCGAGGCCCGCCTCGGCCATGGCCTCGCGGTAGCCGAGCAGCCGTTCATGCGGGTTCTGGTTGCGCGAGGGCACGCTGATATGGCCGATGCGTCGATGCCCGAGGGCGACCAGGTGCTGCACGGCGCGCTTGGCCGCGGCGCGGTTGTCGGTGATTACCGAGTTGATCTTGGCATCGGGCAGCTCGTCATAGGCGGCGACGAGGGGGAGGGCGATGCCGGCCTGGCCGATGCCGTGCAGTCGGTTGGTATCGAGCGAGCCGTCGAACAGCAGCAGCCCGTCGGCGCGCGTCGAGAGCAGATAGTCGCGCAGCCACAGGTTCGGATCGTCGCCGATGCTCGAGGCCACCATCACGCTGTAGCCCCGTTCGGAGGCCTCGCTGATCACCGCATCGACGATGGTCGAATAGTACGGATTGCCGATATTGGGGGCCGCCATCAGAATCGTGCGGGCGGCCTTTAGGCGTAGGGAGCGGGCTGCCTGGTTGATGGTGTAGCCCGTTTCGCGCACCGCGGCGTGAACCCGCTCGCGGGTCGTCTCGGACACTCGTTCGGGGGCACTCAGCACACGGCTGACAGTGGCTGCGGACACATTGGCGTGTCGCGCAACATCTTGAATTGTCGGTGTTTTTCTCGACGTGTTCATTGTCGGGCGGTTCTCCCTCGGCGCCGCCTGCTACTTCTGTCTAATTCGTTCTTGACAGTCCGGCAAGGAATGTCGGAAAGTCCCTGCAATCGATTGCATCAGGTTCTGCAAGCGCCGATGAAATCGATTACACGCAATCGGCGGAGACTGCATCCAAAAAGATGGGGTCCTGCACCGCCGATGAAATTTCGCAAGGGGGCAACCGCTCCTCTGGTGAACGTTGGGAGGACTACATTATGAAATCTTTCGTGTCGGTGGTGGCCGTTGCGGCCGCCGCCCTGCTTGGCAGCACGGCTGTTCGCGCCGCTGACGTCGAAGTCATCCACTGGTGGACTTCGGGCGGCGAGCAGGCGGCCGTGTCGGTCTTCGCGAACGAGTTCGACAAGACCGGCGACAAGTGGGTCGACAACGCGATCGCGCTGGGCGAAACCGCCCGTGCCGCGATCATGCAGCGCGCGCTGGGCGGCGATCCGCCGGATGCCGCGCAGTTCAACCCGGGCCGTCAGTATGAAGAACTGATCGCGGCCGGCCTGCTGCTGGATCTGACGCCGCTCGCCGAGCAGGAAGGCTGGGACAATTTCATCCGTCCCGCCGATACCGTTGCTCCGTGCAAGATCGACGGCAAGTGGTGGTGCGTTCCGGTCAACATCCACATGAACAACTGGGCCTGGATCTCGATCCCGGCGTTCGAAAAGGCCGGTCTGCCGGTCCCGACCACCTGGGACGAGTACATCGCCGACCTGCCCAAGCTGAAGGATGCCGGCGTCATCCCGTTCGCCGTCGGCGGTGACGGCGGCGGCTGGCAGATCTCGACGCTGGCCAACGGCCTGATCCTCGCCCAGCTGGGCGCCGAGAAGGTCGAAAAGATCTGGAAGGACAAGGATCTCGACCTGGCCGGCGGCCCGGAAGTGCTCAAGGCCTTCACCGATCTGAAGACCCTCGGTTCCTACGCCGATGCCGGTTCGCCGAACCGCTCGTGGAGCGACACGACTTCGCTGGTGATCTCCGACGAGGCGGCCCTGCAGGTCATGGGCGACTGGGCTCAGGGTGAGTTCCAGGTCGCCGGCGAGAAGCCGGGCGTCGACTATGCCTGCTCGCTCGGGCCTCTGCTTCCCGAGCCCACCAATGTCCGTATCGGTGGCGACATCTTCGTGTTCTTCAAGCAGAACGATCCGGAAGTCGAGCGCGCCCAGCTGTCGCTGGCCTCGATGATGGTGAACCCGACCGTGCAGGCGCTGTTCAACACCGCCAAGGGTTCAGCTCCGATCCGCGACGACGTCGACCTGTCGCTCGCCAATGACTGCATGAAGCTCGCCATCTCCGTGCTCGGCAAGGACGGCGCGGTGGTTCCGGACCAGAACGTGTGGCGCAACGAGGCCTTCGCTACGGCCCAGAACGCCATCTTCTCGGACCTGATCTACAACGCTGCCACCACCCCGGAAGCGGCCCAGGCGCAGTTCGTGCAGCTGCTGCAGAACGCCGAGTAAGGTGTGTCGAAAGCGCGGCGGCCCGGCTATGCTGGGCCGCCGTTTCCATTTCTGTTGCATGTCTTCGAGGAATTGAGGCGTGACCATTACTGTTGCCGATGAGCAGGGCCTGACCACGGGCCAGCTCAAATCCAGGGCCAACCGCCGAAAACTCCTCGGCAAACTGCCGGCGATCGTCGGTACCCTGCCGATGACCATCGTGGCGCTCGGCGTCTTCGTCATCGGCATCGCCTTCACGGTGGTGTTGAGTTTCACCAACACCAAGTTCTTCCTCATCAACATCGATTTCGTCGGGCTGCGACAGTATCAGGTGCTGTGGTCGACGCCGCGCTGGCTGCAGTCGGTCGAGAACATCTGGTTCTACGGCTTCGGCCATATCGCGCTCTGCCTCGGCGTCGGCTTCCTGCTCGCGGTGGCGATGGACCAGCGCATTCGCGGCGAAGACGCGTTCCGCACCATCTTCCTCTACCCCTTCGCGCTGTCGGCGGTGATCACGGGTCTGGTCTGGCAATTGATGCTCGATCCGATCTGGGGCCTCCAAGCCTTCGTGCGCAGCCTCGGCTATCCCGACTTCACGTTCGCCCCGCTCGCCAGCGGCGATACCGCGCTGCTCGGCATGATCGTCGCGTCGGTGTGGAACGGCGTAGGCGTCACCATGGCGATCCTGCTGGCCGGCCTCCGTGGTGTCGACGAGGAAATCTGGAAGGCCGCCAAGATCGACGGCATCCCGACCTGGCGCACTTACATCTCGATCGTCATCCCGATGATGCGCGGCGCCGTCGCGACGGCCTCGATCCTGCTCGTCGTCAACGTCGTGCGCACCTTCGACATCGTCATCGCCATGACCGGCGGTGGTCCGGGCATCTCCACGCAGATGCCGGCTACCTACGTCATCGACAACATCAACTCGCGCAACGTGGCGCAGGGCATGGCCGCAGCAACCTGCATGCTGCTGCCGATCCTGGCGCTGATCCTGATCCAGGCGTTCTTCCGCTGGCGTGCTGCGCGCAAGGTGAGCACCACATGAGTTCCGCAGTCGCCACTGCCGGCATGGAGCCGACCGGCCCCAAGCCCAAACGCCTGACGCCCGCCCGCGTCGGCATCTATGCCTTCCTGATCATCGCGGCGTTGTTCTTCCTCGTTCCGCTCATCGTCATGCTGATGACGTCGATGAAGTCGATGAACGAGATTCGCGGCGGCAACATCTTCGCGCTGCCGATGCAGCCGACCTTCGACTACTGGGTGAAAGCCTGGAGTTCGGCCTGCACGGGTCGCGACTGCTTCGGCCTCCAGCCCGGCTTCTTCAACTCGGTGAAGATCACCGCGCTGTCGGTGCCGGTCTCGATCATCCTCGCCATGGTCAACGGCTACGCGCTCAGCTTCTGGCGCTTCAAGGGCTCGGAGCTGCTGTTCGGCATCCTCGTGTTCGGCGCCTTCGTGCCGTTCCAGGTGCTGGTCTATCCGATCATCTTCGCGCTCAGCCGCGTCGGCCTGTTCGGTACGCTGCCCGGCATCGTGATCGTCCACACCATCTTCGGCATGCCGATCCTGACGCTGTTGTTCCGCAACTTCTTCGCTTCGCTTCCGGGCGAGCTGTTCAAGGCGGCGCGCGTCGACGGGGCAGGGTTCTGGCGTATCTTCTTTTCGGTGATGCTGCCCATGTCGGTGCCGATCACCATCGTAGCGGTCATCCTGCAGGTCACCGGCATCTGGAACGACTTCATCTTCGGCCTGGTGTTCGCCGGCCGCGAGAACATGCCGATGACGGTCCAGCTCAACAACATCGTGCGCACCTCGACCGGCACGGTCGAATACAGCACCAACATGGCGGCGACGGTGCTTACCGGCGCGGTGCCGCTGATCGTTTATTTCGTGTCCGGTAAGTGGTTCGTCCGCGGCATCGCTGCCGGCGCGGTGAAGGGGTAAATCCTCCAATGACGTCTAGTGTTTCCATCCGCGATCTCAGCCTCAACTTCGGCCCCGTGAAGGTGCTCGAGAAGCTGGATCTCGAAGTCGCCCGCGGCGAGTTCATCGTGCTGCTCGGGCCCTCGGGCTGCGGCAAGTCCACGCTGCTCAACTGCATCGCCGGCCTGCTCGACGTCTCCGACGGGCAGATCCACATCTCGGGCAAGAACGTCACCTGGGAGGAGCCCAAGGACCGCGGCATCGGCATGGTGTTCCAGTCCTATGCGCTCTATCCGCAGATGACGGTGGAAAAGAACCTGAGCTTCGGCCTGCGCGTCGCGGGCATGCCCAGGGCCGAGATCGAGACGCGCGTGAAGCGGGCCTCCGAGATCCTGCAGATCCAGCCGCTGCTGCAGCGCAAGCCGGTCGAGCTCTCGGGCGGCCAGCGCCAGCGCGTCGCCATCGGCCGAGCGCTGGTGCGCGACGTCGACGTGTTCCTGTTCGACGAACCGCTGTCGAACCTCGATGCCAAGCTGCGCAACGACCTGCGCGTCGAGATCAAGCGCCTGCACCAGCGGCTCAAGAACACCATGATCTACGTCACGCACGACCAGATCGAGGCGATGACGCTGGCCGACCGTATCGCCATCATGCGCAACGGCGTCATCCAGCAGCTCGATGATCCGCACACCATCTACAACAAGCCCAGGAACCTGTTCGTCGCGGGCTTTATCGGCTCGCCGTCGATGAACTTCCTCAACGGCGATCTCAACGCCGGCGCGATCAACGTGTCGGGCACCACCATTCCGCTCGCCAACTATGCCTTCGCGGGCAAGGCCGAGGGCGGTGCGGTGCTGGGCATCCGCCCCGAGCATGTGGTCGTCGGGGAGGACGCCCGCCGCATGCCGTTCCAGATCGAAAGCGAGATCGAGATCGTCGAACCGATGGGCGCCGATACCGTGGCCTGGACCAAGGTTGGCGGCCAGCAGCTGACCTTCCGCGCCGCAGCCGAGGTCCATCTCGAGCCCGGGCAGAAGGTGCTGATCGGCTTCGATCCGGCCCGCGGGTCGGTGTTCAACGCGCAGAGCGGCGAGCGCATCTGACCTTTTGCCGGATTGGCATTACCCGTCGCGTGGCGGTACCACCCCGCGACGTGCAATGTCCAAGCACATAATCGGCGCCGCCCCGGCCCAAACCGGGGCGGCCGCTTTACGGGAGGACGATCATTGGATTTTTCGTTTCAGCTCTATAGCGCGCGCAATTTTCCGCCGCTCGACGCGGTTCTCGGACGGATCGCCAAGCTCGGCTACAAGCAGGTCGAAGGCTTTGGCGGGCTCTATGCCGATGCCGAGACCCTCGCCGCGGCGCTCAAGGCCAACAATCTCACGATGCCGACCGGCCATTTCGGCCTGTCGCAACTGCTCGATACCGACGCTGCGCTGAAGACCGCCGAAACGCTCGGCATCCGCTACCTCTACTGCCCGGCCATCCCCAAGGAAGAGCGCACCGGCAAGCCGCTAAGCGGCTGGGTCGAGCTCGGTGAGACGCTCGCAAAGCTCGGCGAAGCTTTCCGCAAGCGCGGTTTCGGCTTTGGCTGGCACAACCACGATTTCGAGTTCACCCCGCTGCCGACCGGCGAGCTGCCGATGGACATCCTGCTCACGACCGCCGCCCACAACGAGTGGGAAATGGACGTCGCCTGGGTGGTCAAGGGCGGCCAGGATCCGATCGCCTGGATGAAGAAGTATGGCGGCCGCATCAATGCGGTGCACGTCAAGGACATCGCGCCCGCCGGCGAGAATGCCAACGAGGACGGCTGGGCCGATGTCGGCCACGGCACCATGGATTGGCAAGCGCTTTCGACCGCCATCAAGCAGCACACCAATGCCCGCTACTGGGTGATGGAGCACGACAATCCGGCCGACGTCGACCGGTTCGCCTCGCGCTCGATCGCTTCCGTCAACGCCTGGAAATAAGAGAAGTCCAATGGATATCGGCTTTCAGCTCTACAGCGCCCGCAACTACCCGCTCGCCGAGGTGCTGAAGAAGGTAGCCGCACTCGGCTACACCCATGTCGAAGGCTATGGCGCGCTCTATGCCAACCCCGATCCGGCCGCGCTCAAGGCACTGCTCGACCAGAACGGGCTGACCATGCCGACGGCCCATATCAGCCTCGACGACCTCAAGGACACGGCAAAGACCCTGAAGCTCGCCGAAACGCTCGGCATCAAGGTCGCCGTCTGCCCCTGGCTCGCGCCCGAGCAGCGCCCGACCAGCGCGGCGGGCTGGAAGCAGTTTGGCGCCGAGCTGCAGGCGATCGGCAAGCCGCTGCAGGATGCCGGCCTCACCTTCGGCTATCACAACCACGATTTCGAGTTCGCGACCTATGACGGCCGCTACGCCCTGGACATCCTGCTCGAAGCCGCGCCCGCGGTGAACGTCGAAGCCGACGTGGCCTGGATCGTGCGCGGCAAGGCCGACCCGGCCACCTGGCTGCCCAAGTTCGGCGACCGCATCGTCGCCGTCCACGTCAAGGACCTCGCCCCCGCCGGCGAAGCCGAGGACGAGGGTGGCTGGGCCGATGCCGGCCACGGCACCGTCGGCTGGACCAAGCTGTGGCCGATCGTCCGTAACCAGACCCGCGCGCAATATTTCGTCGCCGAGCACGACAACCCCAACGACATCGATCGCTTCGCCTCGCGCTCGATCGCCTTCATCAAGACCCTCGGAGCCTGATCCAAAATGGCAAAGACCTATGGCGTCGGCATCATGGGTGCCGGCAATATCTCGGCCGCCTACCTGCGTCTCGCGCCGCTGTTCAAGAATCTCGAAGTCCGCGCCATCGCCGACATTCTGCCAGAAGCCGCCAAGAAGCGGGCCGAGGAGTATAATGTCGCCGCGCAGACCCCGGATGAGCTGCTGAAGAACTCCGAGATCGACGTGATCGTGAACCTCACGATCCCCTCGACGCATTTCTCGGTGTCCAAGGACATCCTCACCTCCGGCAAGCACGCCTACTCGGAAAAGCCGTTCGTGCTGTCGGTCGAGGAGGGCATCCAGCTCAAGGCGCTCGCCGCCGAGCATGGGCTCAAGGTCGGTTCGGCTCCGGACACGTTCCTGGGCGGCGCGCACCAGCAGGCCCGCTCGATCATCGATTCGGGCAAGCTCGGCCGCATCGCTTCGGGCACCATGCACGTGATGAGCCGCGGCATGGAGCACTGGCACCCCAATCCGGATTTCTTCTTCCAGCCCGGCGGCGGCCCGATCCTCGATCTCGGCCCGTACTACATCACCGACCTGATCAGCCTCGTCGGCCCGATCAAGCGCGTCTCGGCCTTCACCGGCATGGCGCGCGCCGAGCGTGAAGTGACCGCCGAGGGCCCGTACAAGGGCACCTTCATCAAGGTCGGCACACCGACGACCATCCACGCCATCCTCGAGTTCCACTCGGGCGCGATCATCACGCTGGGCGCCAGCTGGGACGTGGCCAGCCACGGCCACCACAATATCGAGCTCTACGGTACCGAAGGCTCGGTCTACGTGCCCGATCCGAATTTCTTCAACGGCGATGTCACCATCACCGACATTACCGGCGCCAAGGAGAAGGTGACCCCGTGGGATCACCCGTTCGGCGTCGCCAACCAGGGCCTCGATACCCCCAACCCGCGCGCCAACTACCGCAATGCGGGCCTCTCCGACATGATGGATGCGTTCGAGACCGGCCGGCACGCCCGCTGCGACCTCGACACGGCCCTGCACGCCGTCGACGTCATGGTGTCGATCCTCAAGGCCGGCGAGACCGGCCAGGTGATCACGCTGCAAACCACCTGCGAACGCCCGGCCGCCTTCGGCCCGGATGAGGCCCGCGCGCTGCTCCGCTGAGCCTGTTCGCATCGGAAAATGACAAAGGCCCGGGAGCGATCCCGGGCCTTCGGCTGACCCCCACCGAGATGCCGTTGCCGCAAGGCAATCCCAGCCGCATCCAGCTCGTCGCGCCGCAGGGCAGGCTGCCACCCTGAGTCAGGCGACGCGGGTTGCCAGCATGGGGCGGTCGAAGCGCAGCCACAGGGCGATGAAGCAGGCGCAGCCGAGCAGCCCGGTCAGTACCACCAGCCACAGCGCCACCTGCGTCGACAACATCCCGGCGACGATCGCGAACACCACCGGCGCGAAGGAGGAAACCACCAGTCGCGCCGAGCTGATCAGCCCCAGTCGCCGTCCGTAGCGGCCGGCCCCGAACAGCGCGAGCGGCAGCGTGCCCGACACGATGCTCGACAGCCCCGAGCCGAGCCCGAACAGAATGGCGAAGGCGGCGCCGCCAACCATCCACGGCGCCGTGGTGGCGAGCAGCACCAGCGCCAGCGGCATCAAAGCGGCGGCGATGGCGGCGAGCGCGGCCTGCGACAGGCCCTTTCCGAACTGCATGTTCACCACCCGGCTCAGCACCTGCGCCGGCCCGAACAGCGTGGTGACCATCACGCCGGCCGCACCCATGCCCAGCGTCGTCAACAGCGGGATCATGTGCATGAGGATGGCCGAGGAGACGAAGCCGAGCAGCGCGAACCCGGCGAGCATAAGCAATTGGGCGCCGGTCTCGGCCGAAGGCGGCACGAGGGCAGGGTGCTCGCTCGCGGTCGTCGCCTGCGGTTTGTCAGGCGCCCGGCGTCCCTGCCGCGCCAGCCAGATATGCGCCGGCAGGCAGGCGACGAGGTTCAGCGCGGCATAAACGAGATAGACCTCGCGCCAGCTGAGCGTCGCGTGCAGCGCCGTGGTCAGCGGCCAGAACACGGTCGAGGCAAAGCCGGCGATCAGCGTCAGGTGCACGATGGCGCGCTGCGCTCCCGGCCCCGTCAACTGGGCCAGCGCGGCGAATGCGGTGGAATAGAGCACGAAGGCCGAGGCGATCTCCACCGCCATCAGCCCGGCGACGAATGCCGGGCCGTTGGGCGCCAGCGCCATCAGCGCCAGGGCGAGCGCCGCCCCCACCGAGCCCCACGCCATCAGCCTTGCCGCGCCGAACCGGTCGGCCCAGCTGCCCGAGATCGGCGCGACAACGCCACCCACCAGCAGCGACACTGACAGCGCCGCATAAACCCATTCCAGCGACCAACCGAACTCGCGGCCGATCGCCGGCGCCAGCGCGCTGAAGCTGTAATAGAGCGTCCCGTAGCCGATGACCTGCGTCAGCCCGAGGGCCCAGATCACCCGGTGGCGCGTGTTTGCGCTCAGCTCGCTCATTGTTCGCCCGGGCCTGGTGGTTCAGCAGCAGCCGGATTTCGCCGCGGAGGGCGAGCAGCACGCTGCGGCTTCCGCCTGTGCCGCGCGATGGCGCGGCTTGCAGATGGCCGGGCGTTCGCCCAGCTGCACCACCGCCTCGGTATCGGTGAAGCCGATGCCCGCCACGTCATAGACCTGCATCGCCTCGTCGGGCCGGCTCACCTCGATGGTCACACGGGCATCACCGCTGAGCCGGATCTTGCGATCCACCTGCGTGAGAATCGCGCGGAATTTCCCGACCGCGAGGAAGGTCTGGCCCTCCTTGGCGGGCATGTCCTCGACCTGCAGGATGGTCTCCCGCCAAGCATCGGGATTCCCGCCGCAGTCGAGCGTCACGAACGAGCCGGCCTTTACCTCGGTGACGTGATAGCCCGGCTGCACGCGCCGGCCGCCATATTCAAGCACCAGGGCTTTGTCGTCATGCGGGGCGAGCAGCGCCAGCAGCGCGCTCAGGGATGTGTCTGCAATCAGGGGGCTGGCGTGAGCGTTCATCGTGCGCTATCCTCATTTCAACGACTCTTGAGATATTGAAATGAAACTCGACGAACAGCAAGCCCTGGATGCATTCGGCGCCCTCTCGCAGGAGACGCGGCTGCAGATGGTGCGTGCGCTGGTGGTTGCCGGTCCGGCCGGCCTCGCAGCCGGCGCCATCGGCGAAGCGGTGGGCGCATCTTCGTCCAGCGCCTCGTTCCACCTGTCGCATCTCGAACGCGCCGGGCTCGTCCAATCGCGCCGCGAGTCGCGCTCGATCATCTATTCCGCCAATTTCGACGGGCTCAGCGGCCTCGTCGAATTCCTGATGCGCGACTGCTGCCAGGGCCACCCGGAAGTGTGCCTGCCTGCCGCTGCCGTCGCCGCATCCTGCTGCGCCCCCGCCACCAAGGAGACCGCCTGTGCCTGCTGATCGCCCTTACAACGTCCTGTTCCTCTGCACGGGCAATTCGGCCCGCTCCATTCTCGGCGAAGCACTGCTGAACCACGTCGGCGGCACCCGTTTTCGCGGGTATTCGGCCGGCAGCCACCCCAAGGGCCAGGTGCACCCGATGACGCTCGAGGTGCTCAAGGATGCCGGCATCTCGATCGAGGGCCTGCGCTCCAAGGCCTGGGACGAGTTCGCCACCCCCGACGCGCCGAAGATGGATTTCGTCTTCACCGTCTGCGACCAAGCGGCCGGCGAGGCCTGCCCGATCTGGCCGGGCCAGCCGATGACCGCCCACTGGGGCATCGAGGATCCCGCCGCCGTCACCGGCCCGGAGTTCCAGCAGCGCGCTGCCTTCGAGGCCGCGCTCGGCTTCATGCGCAACCGCATCGCCGCCTTCACCAACCTGCCGCTCACCAGCATCGACCGGCTGACGCTGACGTCGAAGCTGCGCGGCATCGGCGCCATGGACGGCGCCACCGTCAAGGCCCCGCAGGTCGCGTGACCTCGCCCATGACCGAACTTCCGCGGCGCCTCGTTGCCGAGGCGCTCGGCTCGGCGCTGCTCGTCGCCACCGTGGTCGGCTCGGGTATCATGGCCGCCGCGCTCACCACCGATGGCGCGCTGGCGCTGCTCGGCAACACCCTGCCGACCGGCGCCATCCTCGTCGTTCTGATCACCGTGCTCGGGCCGATCTCGGGCGCGCATTTCAATCCGGCGGTGACGCTGGTCTTCACCCTGCGCCGCGAGCTGCCGGCCAGCCTCGCGCTGGCCTACATTCTCGCCCAGTGCGCCGGCGCCATCGCAGGCACCTTGCTCGCGCACGCCATGTTCGAGCTGCCGCTTCTCCAGCTCTCGACCCAAGCGCGCAGCGGGGCAGGGCAATGGCTGGCCGAGGCGGTCGCGACCTTCGGCCTCGTCGCCGTGATCCTCGGCGGCCTCCGCGCCCGGCCCGACAGCGTGCCGTGGCTGGTCGGCCTCTACATCACCGCCGCGTACTGGTTCACCGCCTCGACCAGCTTCGCCAATCCGGCCGTCACCCTTGCGCGGGCGCTCACCGACAGCTTTTCCGGCATCAGCCCCGCCGATGCGCCGGGCTTCATCATCGCCCAGCTCATCGGGGCGCTTGCCGCCGCCGCGCTCGGCGGCTGGCTGTGGCGGGCCGACATCCTACCGTCGCGCTAACACGTAGGATCACTTCTTTTCCGGGTTAACGACACCCAGCCTCGGGCGGACAAATTCCGCTCAACTGTCGCCATTTGCGCCAAGCCCGCTTCAACCGTGGATGGTCCAGGGTTCGGTCTTCCAAGACAAGGGTATGTTGCATATGGCTGTGCTGGCACTGGCGTACGAGATGGCGATGAGCGATCCGATCAACGAGGCATTGGTGCTCTACACGGGCTTCGGCAGTTCACCGTTTCCGCGCGCCAAGACCCCGCATCTGGTGCAGCGCTTCGGACATGACGAGGGCAACGCCCTCAAGCAGCGCATCCTCGAGCTGCTCGAGGAGTTGCAGCAGCCGGTCGATGGGCCGGAGAAGCGGTCCAGGAAGAGCGTTACCGAGCGCGCCATCGAGCAGCTCCGCCCACGCCATCCCGAGCTCGACGAGTCGGGTCTGAAGGCGCTGGCCTGGACTTTTGCGTTCGGGCTGCGCTGAGCGCCATCGTTCACCTTCAGTGAACGCTGCATTTCATTTTCTGCACGAATAACGCCGGCGTCCTGTTCGAGGCCGCCAGTCGTGTGGTCAAAGCCCCGGAAATCCCTTTACACACAAGCGTGTAACCTGACGCACAGGCGTGTAACCGGGGCAGTGTTCTGTGCCCTCATTCCCATTAGGTGCCTGCTTGCAGCTCGGGTGTACGGGCACTTATTTGCCTCTAGTCACATTTTGATACTGGAGTGCAGCAGAAATGACCAAACCGAAGATCGCAGTAATCATCAGCTCGACCCGTCCGACCCGCTTCGGCGACAAGCCGGCAACCTGGATCGCTGAACATGCCAAGGCGCGCGGCGACATCGACGTCGAAATCGTCGACCTGCGCGATTACGACCTGCCGCTGTTCGATGCCCCAGCCTCGGACTTCTGGATGCCGACCCCGAACGAGGTTGCCGCCAAGTGGCAGGCCAAGCTCAACGAGTTCGACGGCTACATCATCGTCACCGCCGAGTATAACCGCTCGATCACCGGCGCGCTGAAGAATGCCATCGACTGGGCCTACAAGCCGTTCATGAAGAAGGCCGTCGCCTTCATCGGCTACGGTTCGGTGGGCGGAGCGCGTGCCGTCGAGCACCTGCGCAACATCGTCGTCGAGTTGCAGGCCGTGCCGGTCCGCCACGCCATCCACATCGGCGGCTCGGATTTTGCCCCGATCATGTTCGGCCAGAAGACCTGGGATGAGACCAAGGTGAACTTCGACCAGTTCGTCCCCGACTTCCTCGAGAACCTGGTCTGGTGGACGAAGGCGACCAAGACCGCCCGCGACGCCGACTCGGCGGCGGCTGCCAAGGCCGCCTGATCGGGCCAATAGCCTTCGCCGGGGTTCTCCTCCTTTCGCACCCCGGCCCCCAGAGGCGGCGCTCTCCAGGGCGCCGCCTCATTTCTTGACTGGTGACGGGCGGCGCTCTCCAGGGCGCCGCCTCATCTTTTTGCGTACACGCTGCGGTGCTCTCCGGAGGCGCTGCGCTATTTCTCTTGGATATGACCGACGCCGCCATGTTAAGGTTGCCATGCAACCCCGGCGCAGGCTTCGTGTTGAGTGCGGGCGATGTTAGGTGTAGACAGCGCGCCGCCCGTATCCGGAGCTCTTCATGGCAAACGTGCCAAACGCTGCCGTACAATCCGACACCACCGATTCCAGTCACAGCGATGCGAAGAACAAGGCCCTGCCGGGTCTGGTGATCGGCGCCATCGGCGTCGTCTATGGCGATATCGGCACCAGTCCGCTCTACGCCTTCCGCGAGGCGCTGGCGTCGCGGCCGGCCGAGCAGGAAACGGCCATCGAGATTCTCGGCCTGCTGTCGCTGATCGTCTGGGCCATCACCATCACGGTGACGGTGAAGTACATCTTCTTCGTCACCCGCGCCGACAACAAGGGCGAGGGCGGCACGCTGTCGCTCATGGCGCTGGCCTCGAAGGGGCTTGCCAAACGCCCCACCTGGATTCTCGGCATGGGTATTGCCGGCGCGGCGCTGTTCTTCGGCGACGCCATCATCACCCCGGCGATCTCGGTGCTGTCGGCGGTCGAAGGCGTGACCCTGATCGCGCCGAATCTGTCGAGCTGGGTCGTGCCGGCTACGGTGGTACTGATTGTCGCCCTGTTCATGGTCCAGCGTTTCGGCACGCATAGCGTGTCGCGCGTGTTCGGACCGATCACCGCGCTGTGGTTCCTCACGCTGGGCATCGGCGGGCTGCTGCAGGTTCTCCACAATCCCGGGGTGCTGATCGCGGTCAATCCGGCCTATGGCGCGACGTTCCTTTTCACCCATCCCGAGATTGCGCTGCTTGTCGTCGGCGCCATCTTCCTCGCCGTCACCGGCGTCGAGGGCCTCTACGTTGATCTCGGCCATTTCGGCCGGCGGCCGATCGTCGTCGCCTGGTTCTCGCTGGTGTTTCCGGCGCTTCTGCTGAACTATTTCGGGCAGGGGGCCTATGTGCTGTCGGTCGGGCCGACCAACGTCACCTATCCGTTCTACGAGATGTGGGCGCCCTGGGCGCGGCTGCCGATGATCATCTTCGCCACGGTGGCGACGATCATTGCCAGCCAGGCGGTGATCACCGGCGCCTATTCGCTGGCACAGCAGGCCATCGCGCTGAACCTGCTGCCCCGCATGACGGTGCTGCACACCTCGGAGACGCAGTCCGGGCAGATCTACGTGCCGCAGGTCAACGGCATCCTCATGGTGCTGGTGATCCTGCTGGTCGTCGGCTTCCAGGATTCATCGTCGCTGTCGCACGCCTATGGCATTGCGGTTTCCGGTGTCATGCTGGTGACGACCATCCTGCTCGGCATTGTGATGTGGCGGGTCTGGCGCTGGCCCCCGGTGGCGACGCTGCTGGTCATGATCCCGTTCCTCATCATCGACCTGGGTTTCTTCGTCGCCAACGCGGTCAAGCTGGCGCAGGGCGGCTGGGTCCCGGCGATCGTTGCCTCCGTGCTGGCCGGCCTGATGACGATCTGGATCTGGGGCCGGGCGATTCTCTCCGAGAAGACCCGTCGCGACGAGGTGCCGTTGCAGTTCCTGGTGGAGAATCTCGCCAAGAAGAAACCGACCATCGTGCCCGGCACGGCGATCTTCCTCACGTCCGACATCGAGGGCGCACCCACCGCGCTGCTGCATAGCCTCAAGCACTACAAGGTGCTGCACGAGCAGAACGTCATCCTCACCGTCGTAACGTCCTCGGCGCCGCGCGTCTCGGACGACGAGAAAGTCACCATCGATGCCTATAACGACCTGTTCTACCGGGTGGTCGTGACCTTCGGTTACATGGAAACCCCGAACATTCCCAAGGCGCTGGCACTGGCGAGGAAGCTCGGCTGGAAGTTCGACATCATGTCGACGTCGTTCTTCCTGTCACGGCGCTCGCTCAAGCCCTCACGCAAGGGCGGAATGCCGTTGTGGAGCGACCGCATCTTCATCGCGCTCGCCCGCAACGCCACCGATGCGACGGAATACTTCCACATCCCGACCGGTCGCGTGGTTGAAATCGGCACGCAGGTGGTGATCTAGTCGGGCCGGGGTAACCGCCGGGACGACTTCTACTGCGCAAGACGCTCGACATCGCGATTGCCGGAGCAGGGCCGGGCGGGCTCGCCACGGCTCTGTTCCTGAGCCGCGCCGGCCACCGTGTGCGGCTGTTCGAGCGTTTCGAGCAGCCACGCCCAGTCGGCTCGGGCTCCATGTTGCAGCCCACCGGCCTCGCCGTGCGCGATGCTGCTGCACTCGCCACCGCGCTCGACGCTGCCGACTCGGTCCCCGACGCGCTGGCGCGCTACGCCGAGCTGCGTCGCTGGCATGTCCGCCTTTACCGGTTCCTGTCCGTGCCGTGGCTGCTCGCGGGCATGGTGAGTGGGCAATTGCTGAGTCCTCTCAGTCGCTTGCAACCGGAAACGGAACGGTCGCGCGAGGTGGCAGCGTGACTCGGCCGCATATCCTCATCGTCGGCGGCGCCGGCGTGTTCGGCTCGCGGCTGGCGCGGCTCCTCGCCCGGCGCAAGGCGTTCCGCATCAGCCTTGGTGGGCGTACGCAGGGCCGGGTGCTGACATTGCAGCGCGAGCTGCGGCTCGTCGACGAACAGGGCGAGTTCGCCTTCGTCCATATCGACCGCGAGCGCATCGGCATCGAGCGCCTGCGCGAAATCGCCTGCCAGGTGGTGATCGACTGCGCCGGCCCGTTCGAAAAGGGCTGCACCGAGCTGATCGAGGCCGCTATCGGCGCCCGCTGCCACTATGTCGATCTCGCCGACAGCCGCGCCTTCGTCGCCTCGGTCGGCCGCTTCGACAGCGCCGCTCGCGCCGTCGGCATCGCGGTGATCGCCGGCGCCAGCACCACCCCGGCGCTGACCCATGCCGTGGTCGAGGCCGCCACCGAGGCCTGGCTGTCGGTCGATAGCGTCGATGTCGCCGTCGTGCCCGGCAACCGAACGCCGCGCGGGAGGGCCGTAGTCGAATCGGTGCTCGGCTGGGTCGGCCAGCGCATCCGCGTCTTCCACGAGGGCACCTGGGCCACTGGCCGCGGCTGGAGCGGCGGACGCCGTGTCAGCATCGAGGGTCTGAAACCGCGCCGCGCCTTCCTCGCCGATGTGCCCGATCTCGACATGCTGCCGGCCCGCTTCCGCCCACGTATCCGGGCCCAGTTCGATGCCGGGCTCGAGCTCGAGCCGCTCAACCGCCTGATCGGCCTCGCCGGTCTCGTCGTCCGCTGGGGTCTCGCCCCGTCGGCGCGGATGTTCACCGGCATCGGCCTCACCGTCGCCAACTGGCTCGAGCGCTTCGGCACCGCCGATGGCGGCATGCTGGTCGAGATGGCGGGCCAGGACATGCGCGGCGAGCCCCGCGTCATGCGCTGGTCGCTGACCGCGAAGGAAGGGCACGGCCCCTATGTCCCGGTCGCGCCGGCCGCCGCGCTGGTGGAGGCGCTGGCGCTCGGCTACGGCGTGCGCGCCGGCGCTCGCCCTGCTGCCGGCGTGCTGAAGCTCGAGCACATCAGGCCGTGGTTTGATGGCCTCGCCATCGAGATCAAGCAGGTCGCCTATCGCGGCGAGAAACCGCTCTACCGCCGCGCCCTCGGTGAAGGCTTCGACAAGCTGCCCGGCGTCACCCGCAACATCCATCGCGGCCGCCCCGCCATCATCGCCGAAGGCGAAGCCGTGATCGCACCAGCCGAAAACGCCATGACCCGCGCGCTCGCCCGCCTGTTCGGCCTGCCGCGCGAGGAGGGCCGCCTGCCGGTGCGGGTCATCATCGAAAGCCGCGACGGCCGCGAGTACTGGACCCGCTTCTTCGCCGACCGCCCGATGCGCTCGACCATGAGCCTCACCAAAGGCAATTTCATCGAAGAACGCTTCGGCCCCGTCGCCATCCGCATGCGGCTGATCGGCCGCACCGACGGCCTCGACATGCAGCGCGTCGGCGGCAGCGTCTGGGGTGTGCCGCTCCCAGGCTTCCTGCTCCCCCGCATCAGGGCAGAAGAACGCGTCGACGAGGGTGGGCGGCACAGGTTCGACGTCGAAATCATCCTGCCCCTGATCGGGCGCCTGGTGGCGTATCGGGGGTATCTGGTGCTGTAGGGCAGGGGCAGGGCGGCCCACCCCCACCCACCACGCTGCGCGTGGTCCCACAAGGGGGAGGGAAAATCGCGGGCAACCTCCAGCACGGAAGCTTCAGTCGGGTGTCCCTCCCCCTTGTGGGGAGGGGGACCGGCGAAGCCGGTGGGTGGGGGTAGCCACGCCCACCGCATCCCTCAAATACTCGCCCCCACACTATGCAGCCCGGCATAAACCCCGCCGGCCGCCATCAGCACCTCGTGCGTGCCTTCCTCGACGATCCCATCCCCGGTGAGCACGACGATCCGGTCCGCGTGCCGCACCGTCGACAGCCGGTGGGCAATGACGATCGTCGTCCGCCCCTCGGCCAGCGTCAGCAGCGCCTGCTGCACCGCCCGTTCGCTCTCGTTGTCGAGCGCGCTCGTCGCCTCGTCGAAGATCAGGATGGCCGGATCCTTGAGGAAGGCCCGCGCAATGGTCAGCCGCTGCTTCTGCCCGCCCGACAGCTTCACGCCGCGCTGGCCGATATCGGTGTCGTAGCCCAAGGGCAGGGCGGTGATGAACTCATGCGCATTGGCCGCCCGGGCCGCCGCGACGATCTCCTCGTCGGTCGCGTCCGGCCGGCCATAGCGCAGGTTCTCGGCCACCGTGCCGGCGAACAGGTACACATCCTGCTGCACCAGTCCGACATGCCGGCGGAGCGAACTCAGCGTCACATCGCGGATATCGCGCCCGTCGATGCGGATGGCGCCGGCATCGACATCATAGAAGCGCGGGATCAGCGCGCAGAGCGTGCTCTTGCCCACCCCCGACGGGCCGACCAGCGCCACGAACTCGCCCGGCCGGATATCGAGGGACAGATCGTTGAGCACATGCGGGCCGTCCGCCTCGTAGCGGAAGCCGACCTGGTCGAGACGGATTGCCCCCTCGGGTAGCGGCAACTCGATCGCGCCGGGCCGATCGGCGATGTCGGGCTCGACCTCGAGGATCTCCATCGCCCGCACGAACCCAGTATAGCCCTCCTGCCAGAGCCGCACGAAGTTGGCGAGCCGCTGCACCGGATCGACCAGCACCGCCACGCAGAGCAGGAAAGTCAGCATCTCGGCGACATTCAGTTCGCCCGAAAGGATGCGCAGCGCCCCCAGCACGATGACGAGGATGGTGACGAGCTGTGCAAACGTCTCGGTGCCCACCGAAAACCACGCCTCCGAGCGATATCCGTCGGCCCGGCTCTCGAGGAACTTCTGGTTCTGCTCGCCGAACCGCCCCGTCTCCAGCCCCTCATTGGTGAAGGATTGCACCACCCGGATACCGGCCAGCGCATCCTCAACGCGCTCGTTCACCGCGGCGATCTGCTGCTTGGAACGCTCCAGCGCGCGGTTCATGCGCCGGTTGAAATGCAGCGCGTAAACCACGGCAAACGGAGTCATAAGCAGAATCAGCCCGGCCAGCGCCGGGTCGATGAAGAACAGCACGACCATGGCGCCGAGGAACTTCAGCACCGCGATCGAGAGATCTTCCGGGCCGTGGTGGAACAGCTCGCCGAGCCACAGCGAGTCGTTGGTGATGCGGCTCATCAGCTGCCCGGTGCGTTGCCGGTCATAGAAGCTGAACGACAGCTTCTGGCAGTGCTCGAACAGCTCCTGGCGCAGGGCAGCCTCGATCCTGGCCCCCATCACATGGCCCTGGTAGTCGACGAAGAACACCGCCGCCACCTGCACCGCGAGGATGGCGAGCATCACCGCGCCCATGGTGAGGATCTGCGCAAAGGCATCCGGCGCGCTGTCGAGCGCCAGCAGGCGCGTGGTCACGAAGTTGGCGCAGAGCGGCAGCGCCACCGCGGTGCCGGCAACGAGCACGGCACAAGCCAAGTCCGCCGCGAGCAGCGGCAGATGCGGGCGATAATAGGAGAGGAATTTTCCCCAGCGCGACCCGCGCCGCTGGGCGGCATCCGGCGTAGCGGTGAAGGCGGAAGAGGCGGCTTTACGGCGCTGCGGTTTTTGCTCCGCGCGCTGCGAGTGAGGAGACATGGAATGTCCTGTCCTGAATGAAGCGGGTGATCTCTTGGGACAGGATCGCTTTCATCTCATTCTCCTCGGCCACAGCGGCGATTGGCGAGAAACATCGGGCAGTCGCGCGCGCTCGTCAATTCCGATGCGGCAGTTGCAGTTCGCGTTGTGGCCCGGCTGCGACAGCCTTCTTACCTCTCCCTTTGGGGGAGAGGTCGGCCCGAAGGGCCGGGTGAGGGGGCCTTCTCCACGCACCGAGCTTGCGGCAAGACCCCCTCACCCCACCCTCTCCCTAAGGGAGAGGGGGCGTTGTGGCTCGCCCCGCGATTACATGAATGGGCCTAGGCCGGGATCGCCACGTCCCGCTTGCCGTAGGCCCGCAGGAACGTCCGCACGCCGTTGCGGGCCGCCGCCCGCACCTGCTCCTCGCTGACCCGGGTGCCCGGCTCGTTGGGCAGGTCGGCGCTGATCAACGCCATGAACTGCCGCGCCGCAAGGTCCGGGTCGTCGGCCTCGATCTGCCCGGAACGGGCCAGCCGGGCAAACCGGCCGGAAATAGCCGGCCAGTTCTTGCCCGGACCGTAGTCCTTCCAGGTCTCGAACAGCTCGGGATAGCGCGCGCCCTCGTTCTCGATCAGCTTGCGCAGCGCCCGTGAATTGGCGTCGCACAGGCAGTTGCCGGTCAGCCGCACGGCGAAATCCACCAGCTCGCGGCCGATATCGGCAGGATGGTCGGGGAAGGTCGCCAGCGTCTCGACCATGCGGGCGCTCGACTGTTCGTTGATGCCGCGCACCACCTCGGCGAACAATTTCTCCTTGTCGCCGATCTGGTTGTAGATGGTCTGGCGCGACACGCTCGCCTCTTCGGCGATGGTGTCGATGCTTGCCCCCACATAGCCGTCGCGGACGAACACCACGGTTGCCGCCGCGATGATGGCGCAGCGCTTGTTGTAGTTGCCCCGCTGCATGGCAGGGCTGCGAGGGACGGTATCGCTCAATTCCATGCACTAGAGGATAATCGCACTTGACGAATTGGACAAGAGTGTCCAAAAGTAACTTTGACACGAGTGTCCATTTTTGTGGACGCTCATGTCGCAAGGCAGCAGCACATCGAGGTTGGTCGGAGACCGAACGGACGCGCCAGGGTGATGGCGCGCGATGGTCCGGCCGTCAGGAACCTTGCGGGGGAGGGCCCCGCGAGCTGTCGAACATTACGAATTGAGCAGTTGGGAATTGCTGCAATGAACGCGAAAATCTTGGGCACGGCCGTCATTCTCGGCCTGTTGTCGGTCGTCGGTCCGGTCGCGATCGACATGTATCTGCCGGCGCTGCCGGAAATCGGCGTCCAGCTCGGCGCCAGCACCTCCACGGTGCAACTGAGCCTCATGTCCTTCATGGCGGCCTTCGCCATCGGCCAGCTCTTTTACGGCCCGGTCAGCGACATGGTCGGCCGCAAGCCGCCGCTCTATTTCGGCCTCGGCATCTTCATGCTGGGCTCGATCGGCTGTGCGCTCGCGCCGTCGATCGAATGGCTGATCGTCGCCCGCTTCGTCCAAGGCATCGGCGCCTGCGCCTCGGCCTCGCTGCCGCGCGCCATCGTGCGCGACCAGTATACCGGCGCCGAAGCGGCCCAGCTGTTCAGCCTGATCATGCTGGTCTTCTCGGTGTCGCCGATCCTCGCGCCGCTCACCGGCAGCCTCGTCATCGCCTTCGGCGACTGGCGCCTGCTGTTCTGGGTGATGACGGTTGTCGGCCTGCTCGGCCTTGCGCTCACGGTGTTCGCCCTGCGCGAGACCCGGCCGGTGCACCTGCGCACCGAATCGAGCATTGGCGGCGCGCTGCGCAGCTACGGCACGTTGCTGCGCGACTGGAACTTCATCGGCCTCGTGATGATCGGCGCCTTCGGCATGTCGAGCTTCATGGCCTTCATCGGCAATTCGAGCTTCATCTACATCGAGCATTACGGGCTGACGCCGACGCAGTACTCGTTCGCCTTCGCCGCCAACGCCATCTCGTTCTTCGCCGTCTCGCAGTCGACCGGCTATATGGTGAAGCGGTTCGGGTTGCAGCGCCTCGTGCGCTGGGCTGTCACCGGCTTTGCCTCGGCCATGGTGCTGCTCGCGGCGCTGTTCGTCGCCGGCATCGACAGCATGTGGGTGCTCTCGGGCCTGATGTTCGTCGCCTTCGGCTTCCTCGGCCTCGTGCTCCCCACCACCGGCGTCCTCGCCATGGAAGAGCACGGCGCCATCGCCGGTACCGCTTCGGCGCTGATGGGCACGCTGCAGATGATCTCTGGTGCAGTGGTGATGGGCATTGTCGGCGCCTTCCACGATGGCACCGCCATCCCGATGGTCCTCGGCTTCGCCATCTGCGCGCTCGCCGCGTTCCTCATCGCCCAGGTGACGATCCGCACGACCACCACGCAGGTCGTCGGCGCGCCGGCGGAATAAGCCTCGATCGGCTCCCCTCCCCCTTGAGGGGAGGGGCTGGGGGTGGGGGTCCATCGGTGATCACCGCGCCACCCCCTCCCTCGTTCCCTCCCCTCAAGGGGGAGGGAGGCGCCCAAGCAGGCGCCGGTGCGTGGTGCTACCCCTCATCCGCCCTCCGGGCACCTTCTCCCACAAGGGGAGAAGGCCTGACTGAGATGTCGGCGGGGTGGCCTTCTCCCTGGATTGGAGAAGGTGGGCGAAGCCCGGATGAGGGTGGGGCCGCGCGCGCCGTTCGAACTACTTCGGCATATCCGGGCAAAGGAACGGCACCGTCGCCGCCGCGTATTTCTCTTCCTGCACGGAGCTGCCCAGCTTCAGGTTCAGCACCAGCTCCGCATCGGTCAGCGACACGATGTCGGCCGCGATCTCCATGCCGTCCTCGTCCCAGCTGAGGGACGTGTCCGAGGTCAGTTGCCATTTCGACAGCCGGTGCGTCTCCCAGCACGAATCCTGCACGAAGGTGCCGTCGGAGAGGAAAATCCGCATCACGCCCGGCAGGTCGCCGTCGGTCTTGGTCCACACCCGGTCGGTGAGGCCCGGCTTGTCGATGCGTCCGTCTTCCGCGGTCGCCTCGGCGGCCTCCTGCGCCATGGCGGGCAGGGCGCCGGTGGAGGCGACACCCCACAAAGCGAGCAGTGCGAACAGGGCGGCTTTGCTGGTCATGGGGATTTGTCTCCGTGGCTCGATCTCAGTTGGGGCGCTGATCGGGGCGGCACAATGGCCGCGCCGAAAGAAAATGGCGCCACGTGTCGGTGGCGCCATTGATAGGCATCGTAAATGAACGGAAAATGAGCGCAGCCGCTCAGGCGTTCTGGAAGCGGCCGAGCACCTTGTCCTTGGCGCGCATGCGATCGCGCGCCTGCTTGGGCCACAGATCGTAGGCCGCGCCCTCGAGCGCGTGGCGCGCATGCAGCGGCCAGTTCGGATCATCGAGCGCAGTGCGGGCGAAGGCGACGAAGTCGGCATCACCATCGGCCACGATGCGTTCGGCATCCTCGGGGGTGTCGATCAGGCCCACCGCCATGGTGGCGACGCCTGCCTGGCGCACCGAGCGGGCCAGCGGCACCTGGTAGAGCGGACCGACCCTGAAACTGTTGCCCTCGAAGCCGCCGGACGAGACGTGCACCACATCGACGCCGCGGGCCTGCAACTCGCCGGCGAGCACGACCGAATCCTCGACCGTCCAGCCGCCCTCGACGCCGTCGGTCGCCGAGATACGGACCAGCAGCGGCTTGTCCTCGGGCCAGGCAGCACGCACTGCCTCGGTCACCTCGAACAGCAGGCGCATGCGGTTCTCGCGGCTGCCGCCATATTCGTCGGTGCGGTGGTTGGCGAGGGGGGAGAGGAACTGGTTCAGCAGGTAGCCATGCGCGGCGTGGATCTCGACGACGTCGAAGCCCGCCGCCTGGGCACGCTGTGTCGCAGACACGAAATCGTCGATCACCTTGCGGATACCCGCCTGGTCGAGCGCGGTCGGGGTCTGGAAGTTCGGGCTCGCGTTGTGAGCCTCGGCGCTTGGCGCCACCGGCACCCAGGTCTCGTAGGCATACTCGACCTTGTCGGCCTCGGTTTCGTCGAAGCCGTGCCGCCACGCGATGGGCGTCGCGGCCTTGCGGCCGGCATGCGCCAGCTGAATGCCCGCCGCCGAGCCCTCGGCCTTGATGAAGTCGACGATGCGCTTCAGCGGCTCGATCTGGGCGTCGTCCCACAGGCCCAGATCGCCGTAGGAGATGCGGGCTTCGGGGCTGACGCCGGTGGCCTCGAGGATGACGAGGCCGAAGCCGCCAATGGCGAAACGGCCGAGATGGACGAGATGCCAGTCATTGGCGAAGCCGTGCTTGGCCGTGTACTGGCACATCGGGGCGACCACCGTGCGGTTGCGCAAGGTCAGTCCGCGCAGGGTGTAGGGCGAGAAAAGCTGGGACATGGAGTAGGTCTGCTGCAAGTCTTGGAAGGGCTCGCACCATGCATCCGGTCGCTTCCATCGGCAAGTGCCGATGGAAGGTCCATTCGGTTAGTCCCCTGCTTGCCACCAAACCGTGTCCGCCTGAACCGCATCCGCCCGTCGGCGTGAACCCGGCTGCCTATGCCGCCTGCGCCCGACGGTGGCCGGACACTTCGGCGCCGGCATTGCGCTCCAGCGTCAGCAGCTGCAGCGAGCAGGCGACGATCACCGCGCCCATGATGATATAGGCGATCTGGAAATCGATCGGGCCCAGCACCGGCGCCCCGCGCCACATCTGCGAGAGGTTGAGGCAGGCCGCCGACACGGCAACGCCGAACACCATGGCGAGCTGCTGCGACATCGAGGAGATGGTCGTTGCCGAGCTGCGCTGGCTGGCCTCGACATCGGCAAAGGCCAGCGTCGCCAGCGCGGTGAACTGCATCGAGCGGGTGCAGCCGGCGACGAACAGGATGATCGCCGTCAGCGCGTAGGGCAGGTCGGGGCTCAACAGCCCGCAGGCCATCACCGAGACCCCGGCGAGCACGCCGTTGACGGTGAGGATCGAGCGGAAGCCGAAGCGGCGCAGCGTCGGCGTCGTCACCGCCTTGATGGCGAGGTTGCC
Source organism: Devosia sp. Soil_C_22 (assembly GCF_057657195.1). Classification (NCBI taxonomy): domain Bacteria; kingdom Pseudomonadati; phylum Pseudomonadota; class Alphaproteobacteria; order Hyphomicrobiales; family Devosiaceae; genus Devosia; species Devosia sp. Soil_C_22. Next base: position 2,314,608 of record NZ_JBDGIY010000001.1, on the reverse strand, counting down.
GAAGAAATAGATCACCACCAGCCCGCCGGCGCTCAGCGCGTCCATGCCGTAGCCGACCTGGAACATCAGCGGCAGCAGGAACGGGGTGGCATTGATCGCGGTCCGCATGATCGCGCCGGCCTTGGCGTCGGTGGCGGCAAAGGTCCGGATCTTCAGCGTGCGCAGGTCGATCAGCGGATGCTTCACCCGCAGCAGCCACGCCACCGCGGCGGTGCCGACGACAAAGCCGATGACGATCAGGATGGAGGCGACCAGCGGGGGCAGCGTGCCCTGGACCAGCGCGTCGAAACCGTAGAGCAGGCAACCGAGCGTGAGCGCGGTCAGGACGAACCCCGGCGCGTCGAACGGCCGGTCGGCGAACTCGGTGTCCCTGGGCACGATGGCCGCGACCAGCGCCAGCCCGAGAATGCCGAGCGGGATGTTGATCCAGAAGTTCCAGTGCCAGGAGACGAACTCGGTGATGAAGCCGCCCAGCGCCGGGCCGAGCACCGGCGCAAACAGAGCCGGCCAGATGGTCAGCCCGATGGCCGGCACGATCTCTGCCTTGGTCGCCGTGCGCAGCACGATGATGCGTCCAACCGGGAACAACACCGAACTCGAGGCACCCTGCAGCGCCCGGGCAATGGCGAACTGGCCGAGATCGGCAGCCGCGCCGCAGGCGATGGAAGTGAGGGTGAACAGGGCGATCGCCACCATGAACACGCGCTTGGCGCCGAACCGGTCGGCCAGCCAGGCGGCCGCCGGGATGCAGCTCGCCACCGCCAGCATGTAGATCGTGACGCCGAGACTCATCTCGAGCGTGCCGACGTTGAAATCGCGTGCCATGCGGGGCAGGGCGGTGACGATGATCACCCCGTCGAGGAACTGCATGAACAGGGTGGCGGCCACCACGAGGGCGACGTTGCGGGCGTGCGGGCTGAGGGACGTCGGCATGGCAATCGGGAAATTAGCTAGTATGGCAGCTATACGCGCGCGCCACGCCCTGCGCCATGGGCGTTTCGGCTGATGCTGACAAAAACCGGTCGGGGTGTCGCGTAGTTTCCTCACATCGACAAACGAGGAGACGATACATGACCACCTCCCAGCTTCGCGGCCTGTGCACCATCGCCTACACCTCGGACGACCACGACGCCGCCAAGGCCTGGTTCAGCAAGCTGCTGGGCACCGAGCCCTATTTCGATCGCCCCGGCTATGCCGAGTTCCGCATCGGCGACTACCAGCACGAGCTCGGCCTGCTCGATGGCAAATATGCCGGCTATCTCGGCGGCGACGTCGTCCCCCACGACGGCCGTGCCGGCGCCATCGCCTATTGGCACGTCGACGATCTCGAAGCGATGCTCGCCCACGCCGTCGCGCTCGGCGCCAGGATCCACCATCCGCCCCGCCAGTTCCAACCCGACAGCGATTTCGTCGGCGCCACGGTCATCGACCCCTTCGGTAACCTCCTCGGCTTCATGCACAACCCGCACTATCTCGAGATGCTGGGGGAGAAGTGACGGCGACGCACCGGCCTCTCCTGATCCTCCCCCGCGGGGCGGGGGAGGGGGACCGGCATAGCCGGTGGAGGGGGCGACCAAACACTCAGACTGACCCGTCCCCATCCAACTCACGACGAGTTGCCCCGCCGATCCACCCTCGCTACTCTCCCGCTACACCGGACATTCCGGAGCCCTGCACTCGGGAGGATGCACGCGGCTCGTCTGCCCCGCCCAATGATCCGGCCCATTCCAGCAAAATCCTTGCCCCAACCGGATCGCCCGTTGCCATGCCGTTTTTCGACCTGCCGCAGTCTGAACTCGAGACCTATCGCTCGCGCGCCGTCGCCCCTGCCGATTTCGACGCCTTCTGGGCGGCCACGCTCGAAGAATCGCGCGCCAGGCCGCTCGACGCCACATTCGAGAAGGTCGATGCCGGCCTGAAGCTGGTCGAGGCCTATGACGTCACCTTCTCCGGCTTCAACGGCGACAAGGTGAAAGGCTGGTACCTCAAGCCTGCCGGCGTCGCGCCGCGTGGCACGGTGGTGAAATTCATCGGCTATGGCGGCGGCCGTGCCCTGCCGCACGAGCACCTGCTGTGGCCCACCACAGGGCGGGCGCTGCTCGTCATGGATACGCGCGGGCAGGGCGCCGCCTGGTCGCGCGGCGACACGCCCGATCCCACCGGCTCGTTTCCGGCCCATCCAGGCTTTATGACCCGCGGCATCAACGACCCGCGCGACTACTATTATCGCCGCGTCTTCACCGACGGTGTTCGCGCCGTTGAAGCCGCACTCACCCGCGCCGAGACCGATCCGGCCAGACTTTCCGTGGTCGGAGGCAGCCAGGGTGGTGGCATATCCATTGCTGTCGCCGGACTTCACCCCGGTGTTAGGGCGGCTATGCCCGATGTTCCATTCCTCTGCGACTTCCCCCGCGCCGTCGGCCTCACCACCCGTGACCCCTATGGCGAGATCGTGCGCTACCTCGCCGTGCACCGCGAGAAGGCCCAGTCCGCCTACGCCACCCTCAACTACTTTGACGGCGTCCACTTCGCCGCCCGCGCCCAGGCGGCCACGCTGTTCTCGGTCGCCCTGATGGATGATGTCTGCCCGCCCTCCACGGTCTACGCCGCCTACAATGCCTGGGCCGGGCCCAAGAGCATCGAGACCTACAGTTTCAACAATCACGAGGGCGGCGGCACCTGGCAGGAGCGGCGGCAGGTCGCCTGGCTGGATGAGACCCTGCCGTGACCACGCTTGCCCTCGACTATGCCGAGCGCGACGGACAGATCGCCCGTCGCCGCTTCGTCTACTCGCGCATCGCCATCTACGCGGTGCTGGCCTTCTTTGCGCTGATCTACCTCGTCCCGGCGCTGCTGGTGTTCTTCAACTCGTTCCGCAACCCGGCCGAGCTGCGCGAGTATGGCGTCATCAACTTCCCGCGCAGCTTCTCCTTTGATTCCTACGTGCGCGTATGGACCCAGGCCTGCGTCAGCGGCACCTGCCGCGGCATCGCGCCCAACTTCCTCAACTCGCTGATCATCACCGTGCCCTCGACGGTCGTGGTCACGCTGCTCGGCGCCATCAACGGCTATGTGCTCAGCAAATGGCGCTTTCCCGGCGCCAACTTCATCTTCACGATGATCTTCCTCGGCGTGTTCATCCCCGGCCAGATCGCGCTGCTCCCGTGGGCGTGGATCATGGGCCAGCTCGGCCTCGCCAATAACGTCATGGGCCTGCTGCTCATCCACACGGTGCAGGGCATTTCGTTCGCGACGCTGTTCTGCCGCAACTTCTATGCCGGCCTGCCCGACGAGATCATCAAGGCCGGGCAGATCGATGGGGCCGGCTTCTGGCGCATCTTCATCAAGGTCGTGCTGCCGCTCTCGGGCCCGATTCTCGCCGTCGCCGCCATCTGGACCTTCACCACCATCTGGAACGAGTATCTGTTCGGCATGGTGTTCACCTCGGGCGACCAGCAGCCGATCACCGTCGCCATGATGGGCGTGCGCTCGGGCGGCTCCGCCGCCACCGTGATGATCGCCGCGGTACCGCCGCTGCTGGTCTACTTCCTCGGCGGCAAGTACTTTGTCCGCGGACTCACCCAGGGAGCGCTGAAATAGGCATGAGCGGACGGCCATACGTCATCGACGAACTGATCTCGGCGAAAGCCATCGCGGCGCGCGTCGAGTCGCTGGCCAAGGAGATCTCAGCTCATTTCGACGGCACCGACAAGCTGGTGGTGGTCGGCCTGCTGCGCGGCTCGTTCGTCTTCATCGCCGACCTCGTGCGCGAGCTCGACCTGCCGGTCGAGGTCGACTTCCTCGAAGTCTCGTCCTACGGCAACTCCACTGAATCCAGCCGTGAAGTGCGCATCCTCAAGGATCTGCGCGGCGAGATCGAAGGCCGCGACGTGCTGGTGGTCGAGGATATCGTCGATACCGGCTACACGCTGAAGCACGTGCTCGACATCCTCGCCACGCGCCATCCGCGCCGCGTCGAAGCGTGCGCGCTGCTCGACAAGCCGTCGCGCCGCGAAGTGAACATCAAGGCGCGCTGGATCGGCTTCGAAATCCCCGACAAGTTCGTCGTCGGCTATGGCATCGACTACGCCCAGCGCAACCGCAACCTCGGCTATATCGGCGCGGTCCGGTTCACGGAGTAGGTGTCGAGGCCGCCAAGGCGATCGGCGGTGCGACGGTCGCAAAGCTGACAGGCTTTGAGGTGGGAAGCATCAGGATTGTCCCACCGGGTTGCGGCGGTCCGAGGGTCTGGAACGACGCCGATAGAACGACAGCTGGCACTGGTTCGGCCTTCGCTGCCGACGGCGTGACCACAGGTGACGGTGCCAGTCCGGTGGCAAGGCTCGTGACCGGAGCCGGAACGTGGATCGGAATCTCGACCGCCTGGTTGATTGCGACGATGGCGAAATCGCCTCTGCGGCTCACCCCGCGAGGCCGGAACAGCTCCCAGCCCATAGTCGTCTGACCTTTGAAGTCGGTTTTCTGGATGATGAGATTGCGGTCCATGCCCGCCGGACGCTTGCCGCTGGCATCGGCGCGGGCCGAGAAGTCGTTGGTGAAGCGCACGGCGAGCGTCTTGGGCTCGCCCACCTCGAAGCGCACCACGTCGTCCCGCTCACGCGCGACCGTGCCGCTTCCCACTACGACGCCGTCGGCGACGATTTCGTATTCCGGCGCGCCTTCGTAGAAGGTACCGCCAAGCGTCAGCGTCAATGTCTCGGCCGATGCCGATGTCGCGCCTGCACAGGCGAGAGCCAGCGCCGCCAGGATCTGCTTCACTCGTCGACCCCCCATTACTCGCGAGCGGGTTGAATTGTCCCCTGCGCAAGTACAACCGTTGCCAATACTAGGGCAGCCGAGTTTACAGAACTGTAACCGTGCAAGATTTGCCGGGAGGCGCGCCGGGGCCTCGGCGTCGCCTTGACAGTTGCCCGCCCGCAGTGAAGGTAAGCCCCCGAAATTCTTGGCGGGTCGCCCGCTGAGGTACGTGCACCAAGGCGCGACGCAGACCGCGCCGCAAAGGAGGATTCTCGATGCGCACCATCAAGGGGCCGGCCATTTTTCTGGCCCAGTTCGCCGGCGACGCGGCACCGTTCGATACGCTCGACAATATCTGCGGCTGGGCCGCCGACCTCGGCTACAAGGGTGTGCAGATCCCAACCTGGGCGTCGCATTTCGTCGACGTCGAGAAGGCGGCCACGTCCAAGACCTACGCCGACGAGGTGAAGGGCATCGTCAACAGCCACGGGCTCGAGATCGCCGAGCTTGCGAGCCACATCATCGGCCAGCTGGTCGCCGTGCATCCGGTCTACGACACGCTGTCGGACGGCTTTGCCATCCCGGCGGTGCGCGGCAATCCCAAGGCGCGGCAGGAGTGGGCGGTGCAGCACCTCAAGTGGTGCGCTGCCGCAAGCAAGAACCTCGGGCTCAAGGCGCACGCTACCTTCTCGGGCGCGCTCGCCTGGCCGTTCCTCTATCCGTTCCCGCAGCGTCCGGCCGGCCTCGTCGAAGAAGCTTTCGATGAGCTGGCGCGCCGCTGGACCCCGATCCTCGACGAGTTCGACCGCCACGGCGTCGACGTCTGCTACGAGATCCATCCGAGCGAGGATCTGCATGACGGCGTGACCTACGAAATGTTCCTCGAGCGCGTGAACAACCACGCCCGCGCGAACCTGCTCTACGATCCGAGCCATTTCGTGCTGCAGCAGCTCGACTACCTGCAGTACATCGATTTCTACCACGACCGGATCCGGATGTTCCACGTCAAGGACGCCGAGTTCAACCCGACCGGCAAGCAGGGCGTGTATGGCGGCTTCCAGAGCTGGGTGAACCGCGCCGGCCGCTTCCGCTCGCTCGGCGACGGTCAGGTCGATTTCGCCGGCATCTTCAGCAAGCTCAGCCAGTACGGTTTTGACGGCTGGGCCGTGCTCGAATGGGAATGCGCCATCAAGTCGCCGCAGCAGGGCGCCGAGGAAGGCGCGCCGTTCATTGCCAGCCACATCATCAACGTCACCGAGAAGGCGTTCGACGACTTCGCCTCGTCGGGCACCGACCAGGCGGCCAACCGCAAGATTCTCGGGATCAGCTAAGCAAGGCCACGGAGCTTCCCCCACCTCCGGATGTCATCCCTGCGAAAGCAGGGATCCATTCCTCCGCCCCGCACGGGCTGCGAGTTGGACCCCTGCTTTCGCAGGGGTGACACCCGGTGATAGGGGAGAAGTCGGAACACACTAGGGAGCAGGGACAAATGGCAGAAAACGGCGCACCGCGCATTCGCCTGGGCATGGTTGGTGGTGGAACGGGAGCCTTCATCGGCTATGTCCACCGCGTCGCTGCCCGCATCGACGGGGATTACGAGCTGGTCGCCGGCGCATTGTCGTCGCGGCCGGACGTTGCGATCGAATCCGGCAAGAACATCGGCCTCGCCGAGGACCGCATCTACACCTCCTACGAGGAGATGGCGGCCAAGGAATCGGCGCGCAAGGACGGCATCCAGGCCGTGGCCATCGTCACGCCCAACCACATGCACTATGGCCCGGCCAAGGCCTTCCTCGAGGCCGGCATCCACGTCATCTGCGACAAGCCGCTGACCTCGACGCTGGAAGATGCGCGTGCCCTCGCTGCCATCAAGCCCAAGAAGGGCGCGAAATTCCTCCTCACGCACAACTATACCGGCTACCCGCTGGTCCGGCAGGCGCGTGAGCTGGTGAAGTCGGGCGCGCTCGGCAAGATCCGCGTCGTCCAGGTCGAGTACCCGCAGGACTGGCTGGCGGTGGCCGCCGATGTCGGCAACAAGCAGGCGGCCTGGCGTACCGACCCGAAGCGCTCGGGCGCCGGCGGCGCCATCGGCGATATCGGCACGCACGCCTACAATCTCGCCCGCTTCGTCACCGGTCTGAAGACCGAGGCGGTGAGCGCGGACCTGCAGAGCTTCGTCAAGGGCCGCAAGCTCGACGACAACGTCCACATCATGCTGCGTTTCGCCGGCGGTGCGCGCGGCATGCTGTGGGCCAGCCAGGTCGCGGTCGGCAGCGAGAACGGGCTGCAACTGCGCGTCTATGGCGAAAAGGCCGGCCTCGAGTGGCGGCAGGATAACCCGAACTACATGTGGTACACCGAGTTCGGCAAACCCAAGCAACTGCTGACCCGTGGTGGCGCCATCTCGGCGGATCCCGCCTCCTCGATGAATGTCCGCATTCCGTCCGGCCACCCCGAGGGCTATCTCGAAGCCTTCGCCACGCTCTACAGCCAGTTCGCCCAGGTGATCCGCGGCGAGGGCAAGGACGTAGCGGGCCTCTTGCCCAGCATGGCCGATGGCGTCGAGGGCATGGAGTTCATCATCGCCTCGGTGACGTCGTCGCAGAACGACGGCAAGTGGACCAAGCTCAGCGACGTGTAAGCGTCCGCCGACTCCCGCAGGCGCAATTGAAGCTCGGAGTCATTCCCGCGAAAGCGAGAACCTCGGTTTCCGTGCGTGAGGCCAAACGGAGATCCCCGCTTTCGCGGGGATGATCCGGTGGGAAAGCGAGTCGGGGGCCAACGAGTAGTTCAGCTCAGCGCCGCGTGGCCGCCCGTCCCAGCGCGCCGCCCAGCGGCCCGGATCGGGTATCGAAGGCCGGCGCGTCCACCCGTTCGACCGTATAGCCTCTGGCAGTGAGCAGGGCGGGCACGCCTTGTGCGCCCACCAGATGCGCGGCGCCGACGATCACGAGGCTATCGTCATTGTCGGCCAGCATCTGCTCGAGCGGGGCGATCCACCTCTCGTTGCGCCGGGTGATCAGGCGGTCGTAGACCGGATCAGTGCCGGCCTGCATCTGATCTTCCACCAGCCGTGCCAGCGTATCGGCGTCACCGCGCAGCCACGCATCGACCAGCGGCTCGAAGGCGAAATCCACGCCGGCCTCCATGGCGTCGAGCGTCGACCTGAGGCTTGCCAACTGCTCGTCGATCGGCGCATCGGCGAGAAAGCCCATCTGCTCGGCCGCCGTCTCCAGTCCGCGCTTGCGGTCGGCCGGTAACGTCGGCTCGATCGTCAGCTCGACGCCCGCCCGCATGTCGACGCCACCCGGCGACATCAGCGTAAGGGCGGCGAGCCAGGGCTGCATGCGGTCGAAGGCGGCGGGATCGAGGCCGGCTCCGCTCGCGACCGAGCGGAAGCGCTCGTAGTCGCCGGGGCCGAGTAGCTCGGCCAGCGTCTGGCCGCCGGAGAGCCGACCCTTGGTAATTCCCATCTGCGACGCCACCGCATAGGCGTCGACGTCCATCACCAGCTCGAACGTCACATAGTCAGCGGCGGCGAGCAGGGCGTCGAACTGCGGAGTGCGCCAGTCGAGATCGCGCGTGAATACATGCACCGAGCCGAACAGATGAATGGAGCTGTCGGCATCGCTGACCTTCCAGATGGCCGGGTCGGCGGTGGCGGGGCCTGCAAGGCCGAGCGCGGTCAGGCTGGCGAGAAGAAGCTGGCGGAGGCGGTCGGCTCCGCCCATCGTCAGTGCGTCCAGGGCGTCTTGCGGTCGGAGCGGAAATTGTCCGGGTAGCTCGAGCGCTTAACCGTGGACTTGTGCTCGGGCATCACCTGGTAGGGGATGCCGTTGCGCTCGGCATAGGCGGTCGCCTCGTCCAGCGTTTCGAAGTTGAGCCGGATCTGCGCGCGCGTATCGGTGCTGGAGGTATAGCCCATCAGCGGCTCGATCTCCCGGGCAGTGGCCGGCTCATACACCAGGACCCACTCCTTGGACTTGCCCCGGCCCGACTGCATGGCGTTGGGTGCAGGTCGGAAGATACGTGCCGTCATCGCTTCCTCTTTGTAGTGGTCGGGGCAGAGTGATTCGAACACTCGACCCCCGGTTCCCAAAACCGGTGCTCTACCAGGCTGAGCTATACCCCGAACTGATGTCATCCGTTAGCTGCACTCGCGCCAAAGAGCAAGGCTGGGACACGCCGATCGGCGCCATTGACGACGCCTGCGACTATCGCCCACACAGGACGCATGAACGATTTCGGCAAACCCTGGCCCTTCGGCCTGTCGCGGCGCAACGCGCTCTATTTCGGGCTCGGCTTTGCCGTGCTGATCGCGCTGCTCTATCTGCTCGACCGGCCAGTCTCGGTGCTGGGCACCGGTCTGCCCGCCGATGTGCGCCGGGTGTTTCGCTGGATCACGCGCTGGGGCGAATCCGACTGGGTGCTGATCCCCACCTTCGCCGGCTGGCTCATCGCGTGGCTGCTGAGCATCGTCACCCGCGACAAGCTCAAGGCCGCGCTGGGCGAGTTCGCCGCATTGTCCGGCTTCATCTTCGCCGGCGTGGGCTTTCCCGGCCTCATGTCGGCGCTCCTGAAGCGCATTTTCGGCCGTGGCCGCCCGGAGACGTGGACGGCCGAGGCGCCGATCGCCTTCCGGCCGTTCAGCTGGGGCAATTACGACTGGCAGAGCTTTCCCTCGGGCCATGCGACCACTTCGTTCGCGCTCGCGGCCGTGATCGCGCTGCTCTGGCCGCGCGCGTTCTGGGTCGCGATCGTGCTCGCCGCCACCATCGCGATCTCCCGCATCATCCTGGGCCAGCACTATCCCACCGACATCACCGCCGGGGCGGTGCTGGGCGTACTCGGCGCTTACGCGGTACGGGCATTCTTCGTCCGGCGCGGCTGGCTGTTCAGCACCAGAGACGGGCTGACGCTGCGCCAGCCCTTCACGCATATCCCGGCCCTGTTCAGGAATTGACGCTGCGGTAGCGCTCGAGCCCGGCCGCCATGTCGGCCTTGAGGTCCTCGATGTCCTCGAGCCCGACATGCAGGCGGAACATCTGGCCCTCCGCCGTCCACGGCACGGCGGTGCGGATGTTGGACGGGTTGAAGGGCAGGCACAGGCTCTCGTAGCCACCCCATGAATAGCCCATGCCGAACAGCTCCATGCCGTTGACCATGGCAGCCGTGGCGTCGCGCGTGCGCTGGCGAAGGCGCATTGCGAACAGGCTGCCGGCGCCGGTGAAATCGCGCGCATAGATCGCGTGATCCGGGCTCGAGGGCAGGGCGGGGTGATACACCTCCTCCACCTCGGGCTGCTCGGCGAGCCACCGCGCGAACGCGACGCTCTGGGCATGGTGGTGCTTCATGCGCAGGCCGAGCGTGCGCATGCCGCGCAGCGTCAAGTACGCATCGTCGGGCGAGATGGTGACGCCGAGAATGCGGTGTGTGCGCTTGAGCTTGGTCCACAGCTTCGCGTTGGCCGAGACCGTGCCCACCATCACGTCGGAGTGGCCGACGAACATCTTGGTGCCAGCATGCATCACCATGTCGGCACCCAGCTTCAGCGGGTTGTGGAACAGCGGGCTGGCCCAGCTGTTGTCGACGATCACCGTCACGTCGCGCTCATGCGCAGCCCTGGCGATGGCGGGCAGGTCCTGCATCTCGAAGGTCAGCGAACCCGGGCTCTCGACGAAGATAGCCTTGGTCTTCTCGGTGATCAGCCCGGCGATGCCTGCGCCGATGCGTGGGTCGTAGAATTTTGCCGTGATGCCGAAACGGCCCAGCCCCTCGGTCGAAAAGATCCGCGTCGGGTCGTAGGCCGAATCCGTCACCAGCACTTCCTCGCCGGCCGACACCGCCGCGAGCAGGGCGGTCGAGATCGCCGACAGGCCGGAGGGGCAGATCACCGTGCCTTCGGCGCCTTCGAGCTCGCTGACCAGATCCGCCAGCGCGGCAGTGGTGGGGTTGTCGTTGCGGCCGTAGCGGATCGGCGCCTTGTAGTTTTCGAGCTCGTCGAGGGTTTCGAACAGCACCGTCGAGCCCCGGAAGACCGGCATATTCACATAGCCGAGATGCTCTGACGACGCACGTCCGCCATGTGTAAGAATGGTTTCGGCAGCCAGCGGCAAGCCGGTTTTCGTAGTCTTTTCAGTCATTTGGCACTCTGCTCAAAATCTCAGCCGGCACGGGTAATTGAACAAAAAACAGTCAGGTGTACTGCCCCAATTCGGCCATAGAGCTTGACGCAACCGTCAATTGTCGCTTCGATGGTTATCAGCATCACTCCCGTCCTAAAAGGCGGAGGTGCCGCCGGAGGGGGGCTGGGCTCAGTCTTTCCGGCCAAAAACAGGGTCAGGAAACAAGGTAAAACAATGATCAAATCGCTTCTCTCCGTTGCGCTGGTGGCAAGCTTGGGGCTTTCCGCCACCGCCGCGCACGCGCAGACGGCGGCCGCTTCGGCTACGCTCGATGCCGTCAAGGCGAAGGGCTACCTGCAGTGCGGCGTGACCGGCGGCGTGCCGGGCTTCTCGGCACCCGATGCCAACAACAACTGGTCGGGCCTCGAGGTCGATTTCTGCCGCGCCATGGCTGCCGCGATCTTCAACAACGCCGATGCGGTCCGCTACACCCCGCTCACCAGCCAGGAGCGCTTCACGGCCCTCTCCGCCGGTGAAATCGACGTGCTGAGCCGCACCACTACCTGGACCATGAGCCGCGATACCCAGCTGGGCATCAGCTTCATCGGCACCATGTTCTATGACGGCCAGGGCTTCATGGTCCGCAAGGCCGATGGCATCAACTCGGCTCTCGAGCTGAGCGGCGCCGCCATCTGCATCGAGTCCGGTACCACCACCGAGCTCAACGCCGCCGACTACTTCGCTGCCAACAACCTCGAGTTCAACACCGTCGTGTTCGTCGATCAGGACGAAGTGGTGAAGGCCTACGAAGATGGCCGCTGCGACGTATACACCACGGACTCCTCGGCACTCGCCGCCGAGCGTTCCAAGCTCGCTGTTCCCGATGATCATGTGATCCTGCCCGAGATCATCTCCAAGGAGCCGCTCGGCCCCGTGGTGCGCCAGGGTGACAGCGGCTGGTTCAATATCGCCCGCTGGACCTACTTCGCGCTGCTCGAAGCCGAAGAGCTCGGCGTAACCTCGGCCAATGTCGACGACATGCTCGCTTCCGACAATCCGGCCATCAAGCGCCTGCTCGGCGTCGAAGGCGATTTCGGCGCGCCCATCGGCCTCACCAAGGACTGGGCCTACCAGATCATCAAGCTGGTCGGTAACTATGGCGAGAGCTACGAGAAGCATGTCGGCCCGGCGACCCCGATCGGTCTTGAGCGCGGCCTGAACGCGCTGTGGAAAGACGGCGGCATTCAGTACTCGCCGCCGATCCGCTAAGCTTCGTTGCAACCCGGCGCCATCCTGTGGCGCCGGGTTGTCCGTTTCCGGGCGCTCGGCGGAACGCTGCCCGGACTGACTTTTTCTCCTGGGCAGGGGAGATACGCCGCCTATGGCCTCAATCGGAACGGCGCAACCGGCGCCGACTCGAAGCTTTTCCCTCAATGACCCCGTCATTCGCGGTGTCTTCTACCAGGTCGTCGTCGCGATCCTGGTGGTGCTGTTCCTGGTCTGGATCGTCAACAATACGGCGGCCAACCTCCAGGCACAGAACAAGACCTCGGGCTTCGATTTCCTCGGCAAGACCGCCGGCTTCGACATCAGCTTCTCGCTGCTGCCGTGGAGCCGCACCTCCTACTATTGGGAGGCGTTCCTTGTCGGGCTCACCAACACCATCCTCGTGGCCGCGATCGGCATCTTCTTCGCGACGATCCTGGGCTTCGTCCTGGGCATCGCGCGGCTGAGCTCCAATTTCATCATCTCGCGGCTCGCGACGGTCTATATCGAGACCATCCGCAACATCCCGCTGCTGCTGCAGCTGTTCTTCTGGTACTTCGCCGTGCTCAAGGCGATGCCGGCGGTGCGCAATTCGCTGGCGCTGCCGTTCGACGTCTTCATCAACCAGCGCGGGCTGTTCGTGCCCAAGCCGCTGCCGGACGAGCAGTTCTGGTATGTGGTCGTGGCCTTCTTCATCGGCATCGTGCTGTCCGTCGGCCTCGGCATCTGGGCCAAGCGCAGGCTCGAGGCGACCGGCCAGCGCTTCCCCACCTTCTGGGCGTCGCTCGCCCTGATCCTGGGGCTGTGCGCCATCGTCTGGTTCGCCAGCGGCGCGCAGGTGGCCTTCGATCCGCCGGTGCTGCAGCGTTTCAACTTCTCGGGCGGGCTCGAACTGCCGCCCGAATTCGTGGCGCTGGCCTTCGGCCTCATCATCTACACCGCCGCCTTCATCGGCGAGACGGTGCGCGGCGGCATCATGGCCGTCAGCCACGGCCAGACCGAAGCAGCGCAATCGCTCGGTCTCAAGGAGGGTGACCGGCTTCGCCTCGTCATCGTCCCGCAGGCCATGCGCGTGATCGTGCCGCCGCTGACCAGCCAGTATCTCAACCTCACCAAGAACTCGTCGCTGGGCGCCGCCATCGGCTATCCCGAACTCGTCAACGTGTTCTCCGGCACCGTGCTGAACCAGACCGGCCGGGCGATCGAGGTCATCGCCATGACCATGGCGGTCTATCTCACGCTGTCGCTGCTCACCTCGGCGATCATGAACTGGTACAATGCCCGCGTGGCGTTGGTCGAACGGTGAGGGCGGCGCAATGACCGGATACGTTCGTACCGAGATGGCGCCCGCACTGCCGGCGCCGCGCCGGACCAGCGGCTTCGTGCTGTGGCTGCGTGAGAACCTGTTCGCCACCCCGGTGGATACGGGCCTCACCATCCTGGGGCTGCTGTTCCTCGCCTGGGCCGTGCCGCCGCTCATCGGCTTCCTGCTCACCAATGCGGTGTGGCCGGGCGGAACGGTGGAGGAATGCCGCGAGATCGGCGCAGGGGCGTGCTGGGCCTATATCGGGGCCCGCGTCAACTTCTTCATCTACGGCTTCTACCCGATCGACCAGTACTGGCGCCCCAACATCGTGTTTGCCATGGCCGCGGTGCTCATCGTGCCGCTGGCCATGCCGAAGGCGCCGTTCAAGCTGATCAACGCGCTGCTCTTCTTCGTGGCACTGCCGATCGTGACGGTGGTCCTGCTGTCGGGCGGCTGGTTCGGGCTCAGCCGCGTGCCCACCGAGCAGTGGGGTGGCCTGCTCGTCACCCTGATCATCTCCTATGTCGCCATCCTCGGCTCGCTCCCGCTCGGCATCCTCTTGGCGCTGGGACGGCAATCGAAGCTGCCGGTGATCAAGACGCTGTGCGTCTGCTTCATCGAGCTGTGGCGCGCCGTGCCGCTGATCACCGTGCTGTTCATGGCCTCGATCATGCTGCCGCTGTTCCTGCCGCAGGGCACGACCATCGACAAGCTGCTGCGTGCGCTGGTGGGCGTCACGCTGTTCGCCTCCGCCTACATGGCCGAAGTGATCCGCGGTGGCCTGCAAGCCATTCCACGCGGCCAGTACGAGGCGGGCGCCTCGCTGGGGCTGGGCTACTGGCAGCGCATGGGCTTCATCATCCTGCCGCAGGCGCTCAAGCACGTCATCCCGGGCATCGTGAACATCTTCATCTCGCTGTTCAAGGATACCTCGCTGGTGTCGATCGTGGGCATTTTCGACCTGCTCAACACCATCCAGGCGGGCACGTCCGACGCCAACTGGTTCTCACCCACCCAGGCGATCACCGGCTACGTCTTTGCCGCGATGATCTACTGGGTCTTCTGTTTCTCCATGTCGCGCTACTCGATGTTCATGGAGCGCCGGCTCAACACCGGCCACAAGAGGTAAGCAATGACCACCGAACTCTCCGCCGTCGACCGGGATATCGACCGCTCGAACATGTCGGTCAGCAAGACCGATGTCGCCGTCGAGATCATCGGCATGAACAAGTGGTTTGGCGATTTCCACGTGCTGCGCGACATCGACCTCAAGGTGATGAAGGGCGAGCGCATCGTCATCGCCGGCCCCTCGGGCTCGGGCAAGTCGACGCTGATCCGCTGCATCAACCGGCTCGAGGATCACCAGAAGGGCCAGATCATCGTCAATGGGACCGAGCTCACCAACGACCTCAAGCGCATCGACGAGGTGCGGCGCGAGGTCGGCATGGTGTTCCAGCACTTCAACCTGTTTCCGCACCTGACCATCATGCAGAACCTCACGCTGGCCCCGATCTGGGTGCGCGGCATCCCCAAGGCCCAGGCCGAGGAGACCGCCATGAAGTATCTCGAGCGGGTGCGCATCCCCGAGCAGGCGAGCAAGTATCCCGGCCAGCTCTCGGGCGGCCAGCAGCAGCGCGTCGCCATCGCCCGTTCGCTGTGCATGAACCCGCAGATCATGCTGTTCGACGAGCCGACCTCGGCGCTCGACCCCGAAATGGTCAAGGAAGTGCTCGAGGTGATGATTTCCCTCGCCGAGGAAGGCATGACCATGCTGTGCGTGACCCACGAGATGGGCTTTGCCCGCCAGGTCGCCAACCGCGTCATCTTCATGGACCAGGGGCAGATCATCGAGCAGAACGAGCCGCAGGAGTTCTTCTCCAACCCGCAGCACGAACGCACGAAACTGTTCCTCAGCCAGATCCTGCACTGAGGACGGGCGAAGCCCGTTCACGTCCCCCTTGATGGGGGAGGCAA
Organism: Devosia sp. Soil_C_22; assembly: GCF_057657195.1. NCBI lineage: Bacteria > Pseudomonadati > Pseudomonadota > Alphaproteobacteria > Hyphomicrobiales > Devosiaceae > Devosia > Devosia sp. Soil_C_22. The sequence goes on along the minus strand of NZ_JBDGIY010000001.1, from coordinate 2,299,179 downwards.
GCGAAGCTTGGCAGCCTGCTGCCTAGCGCAGCTCGGAGGGGGTGGAGCCGCAAGCACCGGCCTCTTCAAATCCTCCCCCGCGTGGCGGGGGAGGGGGACCAGCGAAGCTGGTGGAGGGGGCGGCCAAAGCCTCATTCATCGGCCGTCAATGACCGGTTCGTGAAGCGCCGCCCGGAGCGGCAGCGCTGCTGTCCTTACTGGCCGAGCAGCGGCGGGCACCGCCTCCTCCGACCCGTCCGAAACGCCCGGATCGCCGAACTTTCCTTCACCTCTGTCCCCCGCCCGCCACCCGCATGCGACAATGATCGCCAGCGAGGCCAGGCAACGGGAAAACCGGCATATGCATGAAATGAACGAAATGGGCACCGTTCGTTCAGTGGGTTCGGCCGATGCTGCCTTGACCCCACCCGACCGGATCGGGATATATCCCGACCGAGGGCGCACAGGAGCAGCGATTTGACCATGACGGTTGCGGCCGTTCGGCGGCGCCTCGTCCGCCTCTTCATCCTGATGGCCGTGCTCGTCCCGGCGCTGGCCGCTGCGCAGGAGCAACCGGCGCCTGCCGGGCCGACGCTGCAGGCGATCCGTGATCGCGGCCACCTGATCTGCGCCACGGCCGATCCGCTGCCGGGGTTCGCCCAGCCGGGGGCGGACGGGCTCTGGACTGGCTTCGACGTCGATTTCTGCCGCGCCGTCGCCGTGGCGATCTTCAACGATCCGAGCAAGATGGAGTTCGTGCCGCTGTCGGGCGACAGCCGTTTTGCCCAGCTGCAGACCGGCAGCATCGACCTCATCGCCCGCAATGCGCCCTGGACCATGCGGCGCGATACGGGCTACGGCGTGCGCTACGTGGCGACCTCGTTCTTCGACGGGCAAGCCTTCATGGTGCCGCAGTCGCTGGGGTTCGTGTCCGCCTACGAGCTTGACGACGTCAATGTCTGCATCCTCGACGAGCCCGAGCCGCTCGCGAACCTGCGCGAGTTCTTCTTCACCACGCAGGCGACCTACACCGAGGTGCTGTACGAGGATCGCGAGGATCTCGCCGTTGCCTATGCCCAGGGCATGTGCAACGCCGTATCCGCGTCGGCGAGCTTTCTCAACGCCATGCGCCGCGCGCTGCCGGAGCCGGCGACGCATCGTATCCTGCCCGAGCGCATCTCGAAGGACTCGTTCGGTCCGGTTGTCCGCGCCGGCGACGACCAGTGGTTCAAGATCGTCGCCTGGACTTTGTTCGCGCTCATCAACGCCGAGGAATCGGGCGTGACCTCCGCCAATATCGAGTCGCTTGCCGCTGCCAAGACGCACCGCATCCGGCGCCTCCTCGGGCTCGAGGGGACGTTCGGTCCGGGTATCGGGCTCGACCGCATGTTTATTTCGAATGTGATAAAGGCCGTAGGCAATTACGGCGAAATCTTCGATCGAAACTTCGGCCCCACAACCGGCGCGGCCGTGGTGCGCGGCCAGAACGCGCTGTGGATCAACGGCGGGCAGCTCTACGCCCCGCCGGTGGAGTGAGAGCCGCTGTCAGGCCGGGTCGAACAGGAGACTGACACGGCGGTTGATGGCGCCCTTCTTCTCTATCTTGCCGAGCTTTAAGCGTCCGATTTCGCTGGTGTTTTTGACGTGCGTGCCACCGCAGGGCTGCAGGTCGACGTGGCCGATCCGGACCAGCCGGACGCGACCCTGGCCCATGGGTGGCTTGACCTTCATGGTCTTCACCAGGCCCGGATTGGCCTCGAGTTCGGCTTCGGTGATCCACTGGGTGGTGACGTCGTGATTGCTGGAAACCAGCCGATTCAGCTCGGTTTCGAGCGCCGCGAGATCGGCCGGAACCTCCGGCATGTCGAAATCGAGCCGGCCCTTGTCCTCGCCGACCGAGCCGCCGGTGACCGGGAAGGGGAAGACGACGGACAGCAGGTGCAGCGCGGTGTGCATGCGCATCAGCTTGTAGCGGCGGTCCCAATCGAGGTGGACTACGACGTCTTGGCCCGGCTTGATCCGGGCTTGATCGCGCCTTGGTACGTGGAAGATCGCCAGCTTATCGCCGTTGGGGTGGATCGTCTCGCCGATGGCGATCGAGGAGCCGTCCGAAAGCTCCAGCCGGCCGGTGTCGCCGGGCTGGCCGCCCGAGGTGGCGTAGAAGATCGTGCGGTCGAGAATGATATCCCCGCCCTCGGTCACCGCGGTTACAGTGGCCGGCAGCGATTGGGCGTAGCTGTCGTCGCGGAAGACGAACTCGGTCACGCGACCGGCTCCGGCTCCACGACGGCCTTCCAGTCGATCGGCGCGCGGCTTTCCAGCCAGTGCGGCACGGGCAGGTTCTTGGAGCGCAGGAATTCGGGGTTGAACAGTTTTGACTGGTAGCGATTGCCGTAGTCGCACAGCACGGTAACGATCGTCTTGCCCGGCCCGAGGTCGCGCGCCAGCCGCACGGCGCCGGCGATGTTGATGGCCGACGAGCCACCCAGGCACAGGCCCTCATGTTCGAGCAGGTCGAACACATAGGGCAGGGCTTCGGCATCGGGGATCTGGTAGGCGCGGTCCACCACCACGTCTTCGAGATTGGCGGTGATGCGCCCCTGGCCGATGCCCTCGGTGATGGAATTGCCCGAGCTCTTGAGCTCGCCATGGGCGTAGTAGTTGTAGAGCGCGGCACCCTCGGGGTCGGCGAGGCCGATCTGCACGTTCGGGTTCTTGGCCTTCAGCGCCATCGAGACGCCGCCCAGCGTACCGCCCGAACCCACGGCGCAGATGAAGCCGTCGACCTTGCCGCCGGTCTGCTCCCAGATTTCCGGGCCGGTGGTCTCGACATGGGCCTGACGGTTGGCGACATTGTCGAACTGGTTGGCCCAGATGGCGCCGCCGGGCAGTTCGCGCGCCAGCTTCTCGGCGAGCCGGCCCGACAGCTTCACATAGTTGTTCGGGTTCTTGTAGGGTTTTGCCGGGACCTGGATCAGCTCGGCGCCGAGCAGGGTCAGGGCGTCCTTCTTTTCCTGGCTCTGCGTCTCGGGGATGACGATCACCGATTTGTAGCCGAGCGCGTTGGCGACCATCGACAGGCCGATGCCGGTATTGCCGGCCGTGCCTTCGACGATCGTCCCGCCCGGTCGCAGCAGCCCTTTCTTCTCCGCGTCGCGGATGATGTAGAGCGCTGCCCGGTCCTTTACGGACTGGCCGGGATTGAGGAACTCCGCCTTGCCCCAGATCTCGCAGCCCGTCGCGTCCGAGACGCGGTTGAGCCGGATGAGGGGCGTATTGCCGATGGCGGAGATGACGTCGCGGTGGTTGGTCATGGGGGACGGGAGGCTGTGGAGGTTGGCTTGGAAACTAGGCGGCACCCGCGCGGCTGCCAAGGCTCAAGCCTCGGAATGGTATGCGATTTTCCGGCCGCGACCGGCAGTGGCAGGTTTTGCCGGAAGCGGCCCGGTCCTGAGCAGTCCATTCCGCCGATGACCGCCGGATACCGGCCGGCGGATAGATTTCGTCCTCGCGTGAAATAGATTTTCCTTTGCCATGCCGTCGTGGCGCGGGCGTTTCGACGGTGACAGAAGCAAGACAAGCTCCACCTTTATAGCGGCAGATCGGCGCAAATGTCGGGGATACCTGACTAATCTGGTCGTCTTGCGCCGCTTGCCGCCCTCCGGCCGAGCCGTTATTTCACAGCCCGTTGCAACCCAGCCATCTGCCCAGCGCCATGACGTCTACCGGCCCCCGCGGCCTCACCCACCTCAAATCGCTCGAAGCCGAGAGCATCGAGATCTTCCGCGAAGTCGCGGCCAGCTTCGAGCGGCCGGTGATGATGTATTCGATCGGCAAGGATTCCTCTGTCCTGCTGCATCTGGCGCGGAAGGCATTCTTTCCGAGCCGCGTGCCGTTTCCGGTGCTTCACATCGATACCAAGTGGAAGTTCCGCGAGATGATCGAGTTTCGCGACCGCATGGCACGCGAGCACGATCTCGACCTGATCGTCCACACCAACCCGGACGGGCTGGCGCAGGGCATCAACCCGTTCGACCACGGCTCGGCGGTGCATACCGACATCATGAAGACGCAGGCGCTGCGCCAGGCGCTGAACGCCGGCAAGTATGACGCGGCAATCGGCGGCGCCCGGCGCGACGAGGAGAAGTCGCGCGCCAAGGAGCGCATTTTCTCGCACCGCAACGCCCAGCACGCCTGGGACCCCAAGAACCAGCGGCCCGAGCTGTGGCGCATCTTCAACACCCGGCTGGCGCCGGGCGAGAGCATGCGCGTGTTCCCGATCTCGAACTGGACCGAGCTCGACGTGTGGACCTACATCTACGCCGAGAACATCCCTATCCCCGAGCTCTACTTTGCCCGCAAGCGCCCGGTGGTGGATCGGGCCGGTACGCTCATCATGGTCGATGACGACCGCTTCCGCTTCAATCCCGGCGAGACGGCGCGCGAGGAGATGATCCGCTTCCGCACCCTCGGCTGCTACCCGCTGTCGGGCGGCATCCGGTCGGATGCCGCTGACCTGCCCTCGATCATCATGGAGATGCAGGCATCGCGAACCTCCGAGCGCGAGGGCCGGCTGATCGATTCCGACAGCGTGGGCTCGATGGAAAAAAAGAAGCAGGAGGGGTATTTCTGATGGCAACCGTGCCGCGTTCCATTCTCACCCCACACACCGACGTCATCCCCGCGAAAGCGGGGACCTCCGTTTGGCCGCACCCCCTGCAAACTGAGGTTCCCGCTTTCGCGGGAACGACTCCGTGCTTGTGGCCGGCAACCGGACAACTTCACGGTGAGGGGCAGCATTGATGGCAACTGTGCCGATGTCCGCCCCCACCGCCGCCGAAACCGCGCTCGAGCTGTGGCTTGCCGAGCAGACCGACAAGAGCCTGCTGCGCTTTCTCACGTGCGGCTCGGTGGATGACGGCAAGTCGACCCTGATCGGCCGGCTGCTCTATGACAGCCAGCTGATCCTCGACGACCAGCTCGCCTCACTGCGCAAGGAAAGCCGCAACCGCACCACCGGCGATGAAGGCATCGACTTCTCGTTGCTGGTCGACGGGCTGACCGCCGAGCGCGAGCAGGGCATCACCATCGACGTCGCCTATCGGTTCTTCTCCACCGACAAGCGCAAGTTCATCGTGGCGGACACGCCCGGCCACGAGCAGTACACCCGCAACATGGCGACCGGCGCCAGCAATGCCGACCTCGCCATCGTACTGATCGATGCGCGCAAGGGCGTGCTGACGCAGACCCGTCGCCACAGCTTCATCCTGAGCCTAATCGGCGTGAAGCATGTCGTGCTGGCGGTGAACAAGATCGATCTCGTCGGCTATGACGCCGACGTATTCAACGCCATCGAGAGCGAGTACCGGGCCTTCGCCAAGGATCTCGGCTTTTCGAGCCTGGCCGCCATTCCGGTGTCGGCGCTGAAGGGCGACAATATCCTAAGTGCCAGCGCCAACATGCCCTGGTATCGCGGCCCGCAGCTGGTGCCGTATCTCGAGAGCATCGAGGTCGCCACCGATCGCGCCGACAAGCCGCTGCGCTTCCCGGTGCAGTGGGTGAACCGTCCGAATCTCGATTTCCGCGGCTTCTCGGGCACCGTCGCCTCGGGCGTGGTGCAGGTCGGCGACGATGTTCTCGTCTCGGCCTCGCGCAAGCCGGCCAAGATTGCCCGCATCGTCACCATGGACGGCGACCAGCCGCGCGCCATTGCCGGCGAGGCAGTCACCCTCGTGCTCGACCGTGAGATCGACGTGTCGCGCGGCGACGTGCTGGTGCATCCGGGCGCGACGCCGGAGTATTCGAACCAGTTCCAGGCCCGGGTGGTATGGATGAGCGAGGAGCAGGCCATTCCGGGTCGCTCCTACCTGCTCAAGGTCGGTTCGCAGGTGGTGCCGGCGTCGATCACCGACCTCAAGTACCGCACCAACGTCAACACGCTGGAGCAAAGCGCGGCCAAGACGCTGGAGCTCAACGAGGTCGGCACGCTGACCATCGCCACCGACAAGCCGATCGCCTTCGACAGCTATGGCGACAACGCGCCGACCGGCAGCTTCATCCTGATCGATCGCATCTCGAACGCCACGCTGGGCGCCGGGGTCATCGATTTCGGCCTGCGGCGGGCGCAGAATCTCAGCTACCAGTCGTTCGACGTGAACCGGAAGGTGCGCTCGGACCTCAAGGGACAGACGCCGCAGATCGTGTGGTTCACCGGCCTCTCCGGCTCGGGCAAGTCGACCGTCGCGAACCTCGTCGAGAAGCGCCTCACCTCCGAAGGCCGGCACGCCTATATCCTCGACGGCGACAATGTGCGGCACGGCCTCAACAAGGATCTCGGGTTCACCGACGAAGCGCGCGTCGAGAACATCCGGCGCGTCGCCGAGGTGGCGCGGCTGATGGCCGATGCCGGGCTGATCGTGCTCGTCTCGTTCATCTCGCCCTTCCGCAACGAGCGGCGGCTGGCGCGCGAAGTGGCCGGCGACGTCCGCTTCACCGAGGTCTTCGTGAACACACCGCTGGAGGTGTGCGAGGCGCGCGATCCCAAGGGCCTCTACGCCAAGGCGCGGCGCGGCGAGATCCAGAACTTCACCGGCATCTCGAGCCCGTACGAAGCGCCGGAAAAGCCCGACATCATGCTGCATGGCGGCACCCACACCCCGGTGCAGATGGCCGAGGATCTTTACGCCCGCGTGTTCGAGTGGGACCTGGGCTACTCGATCTAGTTTTCGCACTGGCTGTCATCCCTGCTTTCGCAGGGACGACAGTCGGTGAGAAGGGCGAACCGCCGGGCTGGTACAACCAATCGGTGAATGCTTCTTCCAGCCTGTAACAACTCACGTCCCGGCGCTGGTGCGGCGGGACGTAAGGTGCAAAAATGCCGGCCTCTGGTTCGGCTACTCGTTGATGCGCACCGCGGTTCGGCTTGCACTCTTTCTGCTGTTTTCCTGGGTGGGGCTGTCGTTCGCCGCAATCGACGACTCGCGCGTCTGGTTCGAACAACTGAGCCCGGAGGAGCGCACCGCGACACAGACCGACCTGATCCTGTTGGGCCACTACGAGTATCTCGTCGACGGCAAGTTCGGGCAGGGGACGTTCGACGCCATCTCCGCCTTCCAGCGCAGCCAGGGCAGCCAGCCGACGGGGGTGCTGTCGTCGAGCGAGCGGCAGCGCCTGCGCGACCTGGCGCGCGATGTCGACAGCCGCTTCGGCATCGAGCTGGTCAGCGACGCCGAGGCGCGGGTTGCGATGATGATTCCGGGCCGGCTGCTGTCGATCCGCAGCGCGACCGGCACCGGCACCTCCTATGTCAGCGAGGATGGCGAGATCTCGCTCGAGACGATGCACTCGGCGCTGACCGAGCATTCGTTCGAGGATCTGTTCGAGGCCATGACCGCGCCCGATCCCGAGCGCATCGTCACCTATCGCAGTTTCGGCTCCGGCCGCTTCGTCGTCTCGGGGCAGATCGGGGACTACTCGTTCTACACGATGTTCGTGAGCGCCGGAGACGAGGCCATCGGCTACTCCCTGGCCTGGGGTCAGACCTACGAGGCGGTCGGGCCGATCGCCTCGATCTATCTTGCCTCGAACTTCAACCCGCTCAGCAACCTGCCGCCGCCACCGGCCCTGGAGAAGGCCGAGGGCGGGGCCGGAGCGCCGCCCGCAGGACAGTTCGACCTGCCGGCCGACGAACCCGGCCTGATCGTGCTCAACGCCGAGATCGACGAGGGCACGCCGCGCGCCTTCCGGCAGGCGCTCGAGGCCCGCCCGGAGGCGCGCATCGTGGCGCTCAACAGCCCGGGTGGCTCGGTGGACGCCGCGATCACCGTCGCCTGGGAGATCCACAAGCGCGGCCTCGCCACCTATGTTCCGGCGGGGATGGGGTGCTATTCGGCCTGTGCCTACATGTTCTTTGCCGGCACGGAACGGCAGGTGTCGGGCGAACTCGGCGTGCACCAGATCTCGTCCGAGATCGCGGACCTGGTGCTGGCGCAGACGACGCTGGGCGACGTCATCGATGCACTGCAGAGCTTCGGCGCACATCCGCAGGTGATCTCGCACATGCTGCGCACGCCGCCGAGCGACATGTATATCTTCAGCGCCGAACAACTGACCGAGTACAATATCCAGCTGGGCAATCCGATCGAGGTTGCCGTGGCGCTGAGTGCGCCGGTGAGCCTCGACGGGAAGCGCGGCGCCTATCTCGAGAGCGGCAAGCCGGCCGCTTTCGTGCAGCTGACCAGCAGCAGCTCGCAGGGCGAGGCCGAGCGCTCGCGCGACTATCTTGCCGGCCGCTGGGGCACGCTGTTCGGTGACGTGAAGCCCGAGATCGAACTCGCCGACCGGGTGTATCGCGTGCAGTTGCCGATGCCATCGGCGGAACGGGCGAACACGGTTTGTTCTGCTATCAAGGCCGATGGCGGCGGCTGCTATGTCACCGGAGAGTAAGGACCTGAGGTCCTCGCGGCCCTGCGAACAAGTCCTGAGCCCGATCTACTGATGTACGTAGGGCAGATGTTATCGACCACATCTCATCTACGACTATCGTCGTATCAGCGGATCGATTGTTGATCGAAAGACGGGTTCCGATTTCGTTCTCGTTCAATATTGTGCGACGAAGCGACGCAACCTGCAAAAGCTGCATCCGGCTGCTTCAGGCCTGATCCTCGCTCACCGGGACTGCGATTTCCGCCGTGCACACCGTTTCGGTGTCGATGTTGCGGTCGACGCCCCAGTCGAGTGTCTCGAGCCGCAAGGTGTCGAACAGCGCATCGGTGCTCACCGAGCGCCCGTCGAGTCGGGACAGGACGGCGGAAAAGCGCTCAGCCAGATCGGCAGGCGCGCCCGCATCGGCGGCAGGGTCCACGGCAACACTCTCGGTCAGGGAATGAGAAAGCCGGGTTGGCCCCGGGCTGTTGGAGCGCGGGCCTACTGCAGAAGCTCTAAAGGGCGCGTTGTTCGACAAGATAAAATTTCGCTTTCATTCGGAAAGCGCGCCATCGCATTTCAATGCACGAAGCTTTAGCGCAGGTTTCTACCGCGCGACTACATCTATCCAGCTGAACGGAACATGAAAAGCGCCGCTGCCCCCAAACAGGACCAGCGGCGCCACGATTTGGCCCGGGAGGTTAACCGGCCGTTGCGGGCAAACGGGCGATCCAGTCGCCGATGCGGGTGAGGTTGCCGCCGAGCTTGGCATGGGAGAGCGGGCGGTATTTTTCGGCGAGGGCTTCGGCCTCGGCGCCGGACTGGTGGCGGAGGTAAGGCTCGAGCCAGGCGAGGGCGAAAGGCTCGAGCTTCTGCTTGCCGGTCTGGTAGCTCTGCTCGACGCCAGCGACCCGCTCGACCACCGCAGGATCGGCGGCGGCCTTGAGGCTGAACGCGGCGATGCGGGTCAGGGCGCCGTCGCAGGCGGCGTAGGCGTCGTAGCCGGTGGCGGCGAGTAGCTCGGCCGTCAGCACCAGCGGGGCGGTGGCGTGGAGCTGGTAGTTCATGGCCTTGTCGGCGCGGTTCATCTCGAGCGGCAGGCTGCCATCGGGGCTGGCCTGGCAGGCGACGAGCTCGAAGCTCATGCGGGCCCAGTCGAGGATCTGCGGGTCGCCGTCGAGCCGGCCGGTGGCGGCGGCGGCGAGGGCGGCCCAGGCGCGCAGGTTGTTCCGCGAGGCATTGGGCGGAGCCTCGCCGTCGAAGAACAGCATGGTCGCCTCGATATTGGCCTTGAGCCAGCCGAGCACGCGGGCGCGCCTCGCGGGATCGAGGCCGCCGACCGCATCGGCCTGCAGCAGGGCGATGGCGAGGCCAGCCTGGCGGGCCGGGATGGCGAGCTGGACGTTGAGCGTTTCGAGGTCCGATAGGGCACCGGCGGTGGCCCAGCTGTCGAGCCAGTCGAGGGCACAGGCGGCGCGGGCGGTGTCGTTTTCGACGAGCGCGGTGTTAGTCATGCGCATCAGGTCGCCGATGAAATCCTCGACCGGCTTCAGCACCTTGTCGACTTCGGCGTTGGAAGCCTCGTCGATGTCCGAGCGGGTCTTGCTGTCGTCGGTGTAGCGGCTGCCGAAGGCCAGGGACACCACCGGCGCGGGCGCGGCCTCGCAGGCGAAGGGAGCCTCCTCGGCGCGGAGGGATGTCACGCCGAGGAGGGTGGTCATCGCCAGGGCGATGCCGAACGGGATACGCATCTAGTTCTCCACTGCCATCGAGGCGAGCAGGCGCTGGGCCTCGGCATTGCCGCGGCCGGCGGCGTCCTTGAGCAGTACGGTCGCCTCCTGGATCGAGGGCTGGATGCCGATGCCCATGGCGTAGGCCTTGGCGAGCTCGACCATGGCGGTGACGTCGCCGGCATCGGCGGCGCGCTTGAGCCAGGTCGAGGCGTCGCGGGCGTCGGCGGGGGTGCCGTTGGTGCGCAGGTAGAGGCCCATCTCGCGCATCGCCTCGGCACTGCCGCCGGCGGCGGCGGCGGCGTAGCGGGAGGTCCAGTCGACCTCGGCCATGACGGCGGTCTGGATGGCGGGCGGCGACTTCAGCACGCGCTCGCGCAGCTTGCCGAGATCGGCGACGGGGGCCTCCTCGATCATGCGCTTGAACATGGCGACCGCCTTGGTGGGGGCGTAGTCCTCGCTGTCGGGGTCGGCGTAGATCTTGACCAGCCGGCCCACGGCGGTGTCGTCGCCGAGGGCCACGGCCTTTTCGTAAAGCTCGATGCCGGTCTGGGCGTTCTGTTCGCCGCCCATGGCGACATAGCGGTCGGCGATGGCGGTGTGGCGCCAGCCGTCCTCGCCGGCGAGCATCAGGCTGACCTGCAGCCAGTGGTCGGTCTCGGCGTCGTCGGCGGTGGCGATGAAGGCGCCGGCGAGCTTGTTGGTGTTCTCGAAAGTGCAGTCGATGACGCTGGCGGCACGGTAGAGATAGTCGTGCTTCATCGCCTCGTCGGTGGCGTGCGAGGCGGCGAAGATCAGGGCGTCGGCGTCGCCGCGCTCCTCGATCGCCTGGTGATACTGGGCGAGCAGGTCTTCCTCGGTCTTGCCCTGGGATTCAAAGATCGGGATGAGACGCAGGATGGCCTCGCCGGAGCCCTGGTCGGCTGCCTCGGTGAGATAGCCGATGGCCTCCTGCTCACGCGCCGGATCACCCGGGAAATAGTCGAGCAGCACGGCGGCGAGATCGACCGGGGCACGCGGCAGGCCGCGGGCACGGGCATCCTGGAGCATGTCGATCGACTGCTGGATCATCTCGGGCGAGGGATCGACGGTGAGGCGGTGGCGGGCCAGCGCGTCGATGGTCGCGGGGATGGGATCGATGCGCGACTGCCAGAAGTCGAGCATCTGCTGGCTCGCGCCGCTCCGATGCAGGTAGTCGACATAGTAGGCGACCGAATTGGGACGACCGTAGAGCGCGTGGGTCTGAAGCTTGGCGAGCGCGATCGGATCGGCGTTCGGATCGAGCGCGCCGATATCGTCGGAGTCCATGAACTCGGTGGAGTTGCCGGCAGCATCCTCGGTGCGCTGCCAGAAGGCGGCGAGGCGCATGTCCGAACCTTCCGGTGCGCGGCAGAGATAGGCCTGGCGGAGGTCGGTCATCGGGTCGATCTTGCCGGCATCGGTCACCGCAAAGCTCATGAGCTCGGTGGCGCGTTCGAATACGCCCGGCTCGTCGCGGTGGCGCAACAGGATGAAGGCAAGCTCCTGGGCGCTGTCGGCATCGTCGAGCGCCACGCCCTTCTCGAGCAGTGCCTGCGCTTCGGCTTCGCCGGCCCAGCGGCCCTTTTCGTCGAGGACGAGTGTCGCGAGCTTGGAGAAGGCCCAGCCCGGCGGGGAGGGCATCTCGACCAGCTGGGTCAGGCGGGCCTTGAACTCGGCCCGCTTTTCGGGCTTGGCCTGCTCGGTCTCGAGCAGCGTCGCGAGGCGGAACAGCGCGGTACGGTTACCAAGGTCGGAGGACTGGGCGTAGAGCTTTTCGGCCCGTTCGAGGTCCTTCTCGACCAGCGCGCCGGCCTCGTAGAACTTGCCCAGCTCTACCTGCGCGGCGGCGACGCCGCGGTCGGACGCCATGTTGAGGTATTTGAGCAGCTTGTCGTTGTCCTTGACGATCAGCTCGCTCTCGAGATGCAGCTGCGCCACCTTCCAGGCGGCGCTGGGGTCGCCGAGATCGGCGGCGAGGCGCAGCCACTGCTCGGAAATGTCGTGGTTCTGCTTGACCACGAGACCCTTGGAATATTCGCGGGCGATGCGGCCGATGCGGTCGCAGATCTCGCCGTCGAGCTTACCGACGAGGGCGCCGAAGGCCATGGTGACGGCGAGCTTGGGGTCGAGGTCCCAGCCGGTCACCTGCTGGCCGGCAATGTTCATGGTGGCGAGGCGGAGCAGGGAGTCGGCATTGCCGCCCATGGCCGCGCGGGTCATGTAGCCGAGGCCCTTTTCCTGGTCTTTCTTGACCACGATGCCGTCGAGATAGAGCGTGCCGAGCAGGTTCAGCGCCTTGGGGGCAAGACCGGCCTGGTTGGCTTCGAGACCCTCGATGATGCCGGTCTCGCGCAGTTGCGGGATCTTGCCGGCCTTGAGGTAAAGATTGACGCGATCGAGCGTGGTGTCGGGCACCTTGGGCGCCGACATCTTCGTGGCGACGGTGAGCATCTTGTCGACCAGCTCGAGGTTGCCGATCGGATTGAGGTCGCGGAGGCGACGCGCATCGCGCAGCACCGCCTCCGGATCGCCTTCGGGAATGCTCTCCCCATCCCACGCCAGCCAGCGGTTGACGACCTCGGGATCGGCCTTCTTGGCGATGCAGACTTCCTGAGCCGGAATCTCCGGCGGCAGGAAGACGACATCGACCGGCTCGGCCAATGCCGGGGTCACGAAGCTGGCGCCGAGCATGAGCGCTGCGGCGAAAAGGCGAGAGACGGGAGCGGGCATCATTGCCTCCGTTTAGAGTCGCTTACTGCGCGGCGAAGAACGCGTTTTCGACGGCGGTCGCGGTGTAGGTGCCGTTCGAGCCGGTGAACACGATCGACACGCCGCCACGACGCTTGAGGTCGAGCGCGGCGACGGTTGCGACCGGCTGGCCTTCGGCCTGCACCTCGAAGTCGAGGGTGAGCGGGGCCTTCAGTGCGACGGACTTCGCCGTATCGCCGGCAATGGCCTCGATCGCCTTGGTGTTGGCGCTGGGCACGAACAGGTCGACGCTGGCCAGGTCGGAGAGGTTGTAGAAGTAGACTGTGGCCTTGCTGGGATCGCTCGCCGGTGCGTCCTGCAGCACCAGCGGCTCGCCTTCGACGCTCCAGGCGTAGGTGTAGTAGGTGCCCGGCTCGGCGGTCACGCTGCCCGACACGTCGCCGGCCGATACCGCAATGTCGCCCGGCTGCACATTGACGTAGGCCGAGAGGCCATCGTTGACGTTGTCGACGGTCGTGCCGTTGACCACGGCCACGGCGGCGCCCGGAACCAGCACGCGCACGAAGGCCGAGTTGGGGTCGACCGGAGCGTCATAGAGGCCGTCGTCCTGGGCGATCGCGAGCGGGGCCGAACCGAGCAGCATCGCCGCGGCGAGGGTCATGAGTTTGGGAGTTGAGCGCAGCATTCTGGCTCTCCTTTGCCTTACGTGTTGCAGATGGAAATCGCCGCGTTCTCTTCGGAGAGGCGGTCGTACTTGATGGAGACCTTGGCCAGCTCGAGGCTGTCGAGGGACTCCAACGGGATGTAGAAGCGTCCCGTGCCGCGGAAGCGGTCGCCGCGATGCACCTCGCGGGTGAAGGTGCGCCCGTCGCGGCTTTGGAAGCTGAGGACGACGTCGCGGCTGTTGTTGTCGCCGGCATCGGCCAGCAGCACCTGGTTGGGCGTGATCGATGTGCCGCTCAGATCGGCCTCGAACAGGCCCTGGGCCTTGTCGATCACCGGCGTCGAGGCCACCGGCTGGCACTCGTTGCGCGCAGCCGCGATCAGCTCGGTCAGCGACCCCGTGCCGAACTGGGCGAGGTTGTTGTAGATCGGGTTTTCCCAGACCATGAACTTGGGCCGGTTCTCCTGGAACTCGCGCGAGGTGAGGTAGGAGGTGATGGCGCCGAACTGGTTGCCGCCGGTGATGGCGAAGTTTGACACCGGCATGCTGGCATACTGGGCGAGGAAGCCGGCAAAGTTCGGCACCTCGGCATCGGAGAAAGAGGTGCCGACCAGCGCGATCTCGTCGCTCGGTCCGCCTTCCTCGCCACCGCCGCTGTCACCGAAGATGTCGAGCGCGGCATCGGCGCTGGCCACTTCCACGGTCTCGTAGGCAGTGGAGATGACGGGGGGCAGGCTCTGGACGCAGAAGGCCTGAAGCGTGCGGCGCATGCCGGAGACGGCAAGCTCGCTGCCTGTCGGGCGGGTTTCGAAGTTCACCGGCGTGATCTCGGCATATTCCGGCAGGTCCTTGAGCAGGCCGCCGATGGCCTGGGCGGCCCGTTCGGCACCGCGCGAGGTCCAGTGGAAGTCCGAGCGGAAGAATGGCGGGTCGCTGCCATCGGATGTGCGCAGCGCCTTGAGCAGGTCGACGGCGAGCACGCCCTTCTCATTGAGGCGCGCGACCTGATCCTCGTAGACGGCGACGGCGATGTCCTCGTTGAAGCCGAAGAGCGAGGCCTCCTCGGGCAGGAAGGTTGGCAGGGTCACGCTCTTGGTCGGGATCGGTACGTAGAGCATGGTGGTGCCGCGCGCCTTCAACGCGGCAGCGAGCTGGCTCATCTGGTCCGCGGTCACGTCGGTGAGCGGATGCTGCATGCGCAGGTCGGCAAAGATGCGGAAGAAGAAGCCATCCTTGCCCTCGACCGAGGGCAGGGTCGGGTTGTCCTCGAGATGCTTGCAGCCGAAGGCGGAATCGATGGCAAGGGCGGGGGCGGCGCTCAGCATGGCGGCGAGTGCGGCGCCGAGCATCAGCAGCTTGTTCATGGCGCGGTCTCCGTGGAGGCGGTGAGTTGCGGGTCGAGGTTGCGCAGCATGTTCTCGGCCATGGTGCGGATGTTGAGCTCATCGGCGGCGACGGCGATCTCGAGCAGGCTTTTGGCCTTCTCCAGGGTCGTCGGATCGGGCGTACCGCCGAGCAGGGAGACGGCGAGGTCGAAGGCGGCCTTGCTGTCACCACCCTCCGCCGCAGCGGTGAGCAGCTCCTCGGCTTTTTCAGGCTGCGGACCGAAGGGGACGCCCTTGCGGTACATCGAGATCAACCCGTCACGCGCCGCGGCATCGCCCCTGGCGGCGACCTTCGCCAGCAGCTCCTCGGACTCGGCCGTATTCTTGGGCTGCTCGACGAGCGCCCCGGATTCCAGCAGACGGACGAGTGGCTTGACCGCGGCCATGCGGCCGCCGCGCAGCGCCAGCATGTAGAAGTAACCGGCGGTGCCGAACTCGTCGGTATCGCCCGCTTCCACGATGGACTTGGCCAGGTAGTAGGCGCCGAGGTCGTCGCCCGACTCGGCGAGACGCCGCATCTCGGCGTAGCTGGCCTTGCCTTCGAGCATCTTGGTGCGGAGCGCCTTCATCGGGTCGACCGGCTTCGCGATGCGGATCTTCGGCGCCCGCGGCGGCGGCTTGCCGATATGCCGCGGCGGATCGTTCGTGCGCTTGAGCCGCTCGAACGCCCTGTCCTGGGCAGCGGCCGGCTGGGCCAGCAGGCCGGCAACCATGGCGGTGAGAGCGAGGGCGAGGAGCGGCTTCATGGGCTGGCCTCCTCCGTCGCTGCCGGGGCCCGGTTCCAGAGCTCGACCTGGCCGAGATAGCGGATCGGGAACTCCCAGATCACGGTCTCGGGCGGGGTATCGCGCAGGGTGTCGGAAGCGAGCAGGGCGCGCATCGGGGCGATCGGACCCTTGCCTTCCTCGGCCATGTTCAGCACGTCCGAGCCGAGCGCGACCTTGAGGCTCTCGCCAAAACTCCACTGCTCGTTGGCGCTGTAGCTCGTGCCGGTCAAAATGAACGGTATGGAGGAGGGTCCGAAGATGTCGGCGGGCGCAGCCTCAGGGGGGGCGATGGCTGTGCGGGGCACGACAGTCTCCGGACCCAGACCGACGAGTGGTGCCAACCCGCCGGTGACGATGAACTTGGAGAGATCACCCTCGCGCTCGACCGGGGCGGCGTCGGCGAGAGTGTAGGCGGTGTCGCGCCGGCCCAGGGCCGCACCGACCGTATCGGCGACCACGGAAGCGCCGAGCGGGGTCCAGTGCGTGTCGGTGTTGAGGAAGAGCTGGCCCTGGGCCTTGGCGTCGAGCAGCGCGGTGCGCGTTTCGACGTTGCGGATGCCGGCCTGGTCGAGCATGGCGCGGAAATCGGTGTAAAGGCGCTCGAGATCGCCGGGGATGGCGGCGTAGCTGACATGCTCGCTGTAGATGTCGGCCTTGGTCGGCAGCGGCACGACCACGAGTTCGATGCCCCTGGCGGCGAGCTGGTCGCGGATCTCGGTGACGCCGGCCAGAGCCTCGGCGAGGTCGGGCGTGCGCTTGAGCGTGGCGTCGAACTCCTCCTTGGAGAAGAGCCAGCCATTGTCGCCGACCACCACGCCGGGGCGGCCTTCCTTGAATACCAGGTAGCGGCCGGCGCCCATCAGGTCGATCGAGGGCAGCCGGTGCGGCATGATCTTCTTGTAGTAGCTGTCGATCTGCTCGGCCGCCTCGCCGCTGAGATAGGCCGAGGCCGATTTCGGCATTTCGGCGATGTCGCGACCCAAGCCCGAGACGAACTCGTAGTTGGCGACCACGGCGTAGCCGAGGAACAGCACAGGCAGGGCAAAGCCGGGCGCGAAGCTCGCGAGGGTTTTTGCACTCATCGTGTTGGACATTGTCGGCCTCAGAACTGGAAGTAGAGGAAGGGCGAGTAGGTCTGCTCGGCGAGGCGCATCAGGCAGAAGATGGCCAGCGCGCTCAGCGCCGCGGCCTTGACGAGGCCGGTGGTGCTGGTGACCGCGATGGTGCCGTCGCCGTTCACCGCGATCTGGGGCTCGTAGAACTGGCGGACGCGCGGCTCGGCGATGGTGATGGCGATGGCGACCGCCAGCATGGTCATGGCCTCACGGCTCACCATCCAGGCGACTTCGGGGCGGATGCCGATGCCGTTGAAGCCGAACATGCCGGCATACATCTGGAAGGCCTGGCCGAGATCGGGCGCGCGGAAGGTGACCCAGCCGAGGACGACCGCGATGAAGGTCGCGGGCAGGCTCCACCACAGGCTCGGGGCCCGCTTGTCGAAGCCGGTGAGGCGCTCGATGACGAGGATGCCGCCGTGCCAGACGCCCCACAGGATGAAGGTGAAGTTCGCCCCGTGCCACAGGCCGCCGAGCAGCATGACCATGAACAGGTTCACGTAGGTGCGGGCGACGCCCTTCCGGTTGCCGCCGAGCGGGATATAGAGGTAGTCGCGCAGCCAGACCGACAGCGAGATATGCCAGCGCCGCCAGAACTCGGTGATCGAGCGGCTGATGTAGGGCATGTTGAAGTTCTCGGCGAAGCGGAAGCCGATCATCAGCGCGAGGCCGATCGCCATGGCGGAGTAGCCGGCGAAATCGAAGTAGAGCTGCATGGAGTAGGCCAGCGCCCCGAGCCAGCTTTCGACCACGGTGGGGTTGGGGGCCGAGAACATGGCGTCGGCGAGGGGCGCGACCGGGTCGGCGATCAGCACCTTCATGGAGAGGCCGATCAGGAAGCGCTGCCAGCCGGCGTTGAACAGCTCCCAGCTATGCTCGCGCTTGGCGAACTGCGGGGCGAGGTCCTTGTAGCGCAGGATCGGGCCGGCCACGAGCTGCGGGAACAGCGCGAGGAAGGCGGCGAAATCGATGATGTTGTAGCTGACCTTGGCGTCGCCCCGGTACACGTCGACGAGGTAGCTGACCGAATGGAAGACATAGAACGAGATGCCGATGGGCAGCAGCAGCTGCCAGTGGATGCCGAGCGCATCGGGCGTGGTGCCCCACAGCGTGGCAAAGCTGTCGACGAAGAAGTTGAGATACTTGAAGACGCCCAGCACGCTGAGGTGCCCGATGACGCCGATGGCGAGGAAGAGCTTGGCCCTGGGCGTGCCCCGGTACTTCCCGACGAGGATCGAGAAAACGTAGGCCCACAGCGTGTTGGCGACCAGCAGCACGAGGAAGTCGAAGCGCCACCAGCCGTAGAACAGGTAGGACTCGATGAGGAGCGTGAAGTTCCGGTACTTGTTCGGCGTCAGGTAGTAGGCTGCCAGGAAGATCGGCAGGAACAGGAACAGGAACGTCTCGGACGAAAAGACCATCAGGCATCCCCCTCGAAGGTACAGGTGGTGGGGCGCAGGGCGCCGTTGGGTGTGAGCTTGGCGCCGGACTTCAGCTCGAGCCCGTCGATGATCGTCGGACCGCCCGCGTCGGCGCGCAGGTCAAAGAAGCGGTCGGTGAACTGGACCAGCTCGCCGTCGAGCAGGCGCGGGGCCTGGCCGGTGAAATCGTTCTGGGCAAAGGCGAGACGCGCCGTGGTCGAGCCCTTGATGCCGACGCGGTTGCCGTCGAGCTCGTTGGAGGCGATCTCGATCACGCCGTAGTCGGGCTGGTGGGTGACGGTGATGCCGGCATTGCCATTGTCGATCAGCCGGTTGGTCCGCACATCGAGCCCGGCGCTGTCGCGGATGGCGAGGCCGGACTGGGCGTTCTGCAGCAGCAGGTTGTCGGCGACCGCGATGCAATCGGCCGAGGCGACCGAGACGCCCGAGCGCTTCGATCCGGCAATCAGGTTGCTACGGATTTTCAGGTCGGCGCTGCCGGCATCGGCGAAGATGCCGTTGAGGCCGGCGTCGATGATGATGTTGCCGGTGAGGTCGACGCCGTTGGCGGCGTTGGTGACCTTGATGCCGTGGGCATCGGGGCCGGGCAGCACGACATTGCCGCGCGCCACCAGCGTGGTGCCGCCGCTCAGCAGCAGGGTGGTGCCGGTGAGGATGTTGTTGTCGACGATGGCGCCGGTCGCATCGATCAGCGCCAGCGCGCCGACATCGGTGAAGCGGCTGTCGCGAATGAAGGAACTGCCGGTGCGGTTATAGAAGCCGCTCTCGAGCAGCGTCAGCCCGGTCATCGGCGGGAACAGCCCGAAGCCGAGATCGGCGAACTGCATGCGTTCGAACTGGGCGTTGCCCGACATGGCGACGACCACGAAGGGATTGAAATCCTTGAGGCGCGGGTTCTCGGCTCCGGTCACGCCGATGCTCGCATCGGTACCGATGAGGTTGCCGGCCGAGAGCAGGAATGCGCCGCTCGAACGGTCGAGCAGCAGGGTCTCCCCCGGCTGCATGAACAGGGTGGCGCCGTTCCACACCGCGATCGGCAGGTGCGCGACATAGCCGTCGGGGGTCTTCTCGATGGCGTCGGTGAGGCCCGCGGCTTGGGCGGCTTCCTGCAGCTGGGCGAGGCTGGCGACGCCGCTGCCGACCAGCAGCACTTCGGGCTCCGCCTGCGCCTGGCGCAGGGCGACGTGATAATTGGCGCCGGCCTGGAGCGCGAGCTGGCTCAGCACCAGGTCGAGCGCGGCGGAGCTCACGGTCACGCCGCCGAGCCGGGGCCGGCCGGGGGACCCGGTCGGCGCATTGCGGAACTCGAGGCCGAGGGGGGCGAGGGCGGCGCGCAGCTCGTCGAGCGGACGGGCCTCCCCGACCATCGCCGTGACCTCGTCCACGGTCTTTTCAAAGGCGAGAGTCCGCGCATAGTCCGCCGCCGTGGCGGCCACGGGGAGGCACGCCGCCATGATGGCGAAACCAGCGCGGACTCCTGCCTTACGCATGTTCGCGGCTCCCGTCGCCCACCGCAGCCAGCTCGAGGAGCGGAGTGAGGTGGGTCAGCGGACCGTCCACATGGCAGGCGACTTCGATCACCTGCATCGGGCCGGTGCCGTCATTGGTGACCTGTGCGTCCTGTTCGGGGCCGACCTCGAAGGTGGCGCCGGCGCGCACCTGGCGCTGGCGGGTGCCGATCTGCAGCGTGCCCGAGCCCGAGGCGACGACCATCATGCGGCGGAAGTCAGCGCCGCGTTCGACAGGGAGGGTCGCGCCGGGGTTCACGGTGAGGTGGCGCAGCATGTAGCCGGCACCCGAGGCGAGCTTGCCCTGGCGGCCCCAGTCGGTGGTGCCGAAGGCGTGGTCATCGGCCTCGCGGCGGTTCTGCGCCTTGAGCTGCTCGACTACCTTCTTGACGTCCTGGCTCTTGTCCCTGGTGGTGACGAGGAGCGCGTCCTTGGTGTCCACCACGACGAGGTTGTCGACGCCGACCACGGCGACCAGACGATCGGACCCGCGAACATAGGAGTCACGGGAGTTCACCATCAGCACGTCACCGGTGACGACGTTGCCCTCGTCGGTCTTGTTGCCGATGGTGTGGAAGGCGGCCCAGGCGCCGACATCGTCCCACTCGACATCGGCGGGAGCGAGCGCAACGGATTTGGACTTCTCGAACACGGCGCGTTCGGTCGGCAGGCTCTCGGCGGAGCCGAAGCTGACTTCCTCGAGCAGCAGCGCGCCGTCATCGAGCTCGGCATTGGCGAGCGAGGCGCTGACGGCGCCGAAGGTCACCGGGTCGAAGCGGCGATATTCCTCGATCACCGTGTCGGCACGCATCAACGAGATGCCGGAGGCCCAGTAGGCGAGGCCCGTCTCGATCAGCGACTGGGCGATCTGCGCATTGGGCTTTTCGACGAAGCGCTCGGCGCGGTGGACGCCGCGGTAGTTCGAGAACTCGCCGCCGTCCATGATGTAGCCATAGCCGGTCTCGTTGTAGCGCGGCTTGATGCCGAAGGTGACGATCAGCCCGTCCATCGCGGCCTTCCAGGCGGCGCGGACGCGGCCGTTGAGGTCGCCGTCGATCACATGGTCTGATGGGCAGATCAGCAGCACCGCGTCGGGATCGGTGCGGGCGATCAGCAGCGCGGCGCTCAGCACGGCAGGGCCGGTATTGCGTGCCACCGGCTCGGCGATGATGCGCGCGTTGCGCTGGATGTCGCGCAACTGGCGGCGCACGGTGCCCAGATGCCCGCTCGCCACCGAGACGACGGGATCGTGGAACAGCTCGCCGCGATGGCGCTGGACAGTGGTCTGGAAGAAGGTGATCGAGCCCTCGGCGTCGATGGGCTGGAACTGCTTCGGCTGCTGGCCGCGGGACAGCGGCCAAAGCCGTGTACCCACACCTCCGCAAAGGATGACCGGATGGATGGCGTTCATTTTCGAGTGGCCCTCTGTCTTGTTCGCCGTCATTTGAAGGAGAAGAACCGGCTTACCGCCGCCAGCGGATCGGCCGTGATGAGCACATCCACCGGGGCGCCGACGAGCGATGGCTCGAGGGGCGTCGCGGGAACGAGCGTCACCGGAATGGCAGTGCCGTCGCCGGCCTTGGCCGTACGCAGCAGGCCGGGAAGCTCGGCCGGGTCGAGCGTGGCGCTGGTCACCGAGCCATTGGGCAGGTGCACCTCGGCATGGGCGCCGGAGGCGAGCTTCCTGAGCCCATTGCCGTCGACATGCGAGGTGATCACAGCCTGGGCGTCGGCAGGCGCGACGGTCATGACGGTATCGCCGGCAAGGACCGTGGCGCCCGACTGGGCCGCGCCAGGGGAAACGACGCAATCGCAGGGCATCGACACCGCGAGCACTTCACCGGCCGTGGTGCGGATGGCGAAGGCGATCTCGCCCTGGGTGGCGGCCGGATTCACGAAATCGAGCTGGCCGGGGCTGATGGCGCGCAGGTCCATGCCGTCGAGCGTGATGGTCGAGAGGCCGGTGACCGGTGTCACGAACAGGCGCTCGTAGAGCTTTACGCCGACAAAGCCGACCAGCAGCAGGCCAAGGCCGGCAAAGAGACCCCAGCGCAGCCCGTTGAGCAGGCCCTGACCGGCAGAGGGTTTGGCCCTGGGCACATCGTTACGCGCCTTCTCGACCTTGTCGCCGGTACGGATCAGGCCGTCGACGCCGACCAGGTCGCCACCGACGTAGGAGTTGAGGATGTAGCGCAGTTGCGGCAGATGCGGGCCGGTCGGCTCGAGGAAGCGCAACGAGACGGTTCCCGCTTCGGGCGAGCCGGCGCCGATGGCGGCATCGACCGGCAGGCTGATCGAGTAGCCGGGGAAATTGAACGACAACACGACCACCTGCACGCGGCCGTGCAGGTGCGGGTCGATCAGGCCGGTGGCCTCGGCGCCCACGACCGACAGGCCATTGCCCTGGAACGAGCGGCCGTTGATGAGGACGTTGAACGGCAGCCGGATGACCGGGTGGTCGCCATGCACCGCGAGATCGCTCAGCGGGGGCGCGACCGGGCTGGTCTTCTGTTCGAGTTCAGCATGCGCTTCGGTCATTGATACTAAGCCCTCAGTTGGCATGGATCGGGAGGGGGCTCAGCAGCCCCGTGACGAAGAGGACGCCAGCGACGAGCAGGCCCAGGGCGAGCACGTGCATGTAGCTGGAGGTCAGGGAACGGATCCGGCCCTCACTGCCACCGGCACCGGCAATGGCGGTCGACTGGCGGGTCCAGCGCTGGCGGTCGAGGCGGAACATGACCGAGGTCTTGATCGCGGCGCCGAACAGCTGGCCGAAGTAGAGCAGGAACGGGTAGGTGATCGGGAACGGGCCGCCGAAGCTGGCGAGCAGCCAGCAATAGACATAGCGCGTGGCCATGACCCAGGCGACGTAGGCAACGGCGATCAGCGGATCGACGAACACCGCGTAAAGCACGATGCCGACCGGAGCCGTCAGCGTCGTCCACATCGAGACGCGCTGGTCGAGGATCGACCACCAGGTGAAGAGGCCGATCTTCTGGGGCCCGAGCGCCAGCGCGCGGCCATTGGTGCGCAGCATGTTACCGAACCAGCGGCGCATCAGCGTCACGGCGCTCTCGACGAAGCCCGGCTTGGGCTGGGTTTCCATCGACACGCAGGCAACATCGGGCAGGTAGGCCATCTGGAAGCCGTGCTTGAGCAGCCAGAACCAGGTCGACTTGTCGTCGCCGGTGAGGAACTTCACGCGGCCCAGGCGCCAGTGATCGATATAGTCCTGCTCGATCGAGGCGATGAACTCGGGGTCGGTGGCGAGGTCCGCCCGGAACACCGACATGCGGCCGGTGAGGGTCAGCACGCGGCCGCCGAGCGCCACTGCCGACATCATCATCTGGCGCTGGGTGAAGCGCAGCTTGAACCAGTCACGGAAGATCGGGGTCTCCTCGATCTCGGCTCGCTCGTGGGTGGTCAGCGCGCCGACCTTGCCGCTGGCGAAGAACGGCGCGGCCCGCGCCACGATGTCCTCGGGGATCTGGGTGTCGCCGTCG
Source organism: Devosia sp. Soil_C_22 (assembly GCF_057657195.1). Classification (NCBI taxonomy): domain Bacteria; kingdom Pseudomonadati; phylum Pseudomonadota; class Alphaproteobacteria; order Hyphomicrobiales; family Devosiaceae; genus Devosia; species Devosia sp. Soil_C_22. The sequence continues at coordinate 2,275,932 of NZ_JBDGIY010000001.1, read as the reverse complement.
ATGAGCAGCACGACGTCGTCGGCGCTGGGGTAGCGGCGGGCGATGGAGCGGAGCGAGGTGGCGAGGGCGTCGCGCTTGCCGGTGCCGTCGATGCGGTCGATCACCACCTCGACGGTATTGATATCCCCGAGCACCTGCTGGGCCACCGAGCGGATCAGCCGCTCGTCGGCGAGATCGACCACCGAGGCCACCACAGTGGCGCCGCCGGGAGAGCGGCGGGCAGCCTGGAAGATGGAGCGATAGACGCGCGAGGTGATGTCGGCGTCGATCTTGTAGCTGGTGGCCAGCATGAAGGCGTGCGCCGGGCGGCGGGTGGCATAGAGGGCCGCGGCGGCGGCGCGCCGCCGCGGATAGACGATGCGGATATAGAGGTGCCCGCGCACGAAGTTGATCAGGGCCCAGCCGTAGCGCCACAGCCCGATCACCCCGAGGGTGAGGAAGACGCCGGCGCCGGCCGAGAAGGCGGAGGAGGGGACGGCGCTGGCGACTGCGGCGACGGCAAGGACGTAGATGATGTGCGCGAGCGGGTTCATGGCGCTTACCAGCAGATGCCTTCGTAGGTGCCGTTGGAGCGCAGGCTGGCGTTGATGCGGGTCAGATCGACCAGCGAGCGGTATTCGGAGACGGCGTTGAGGGGGGCGATGGTTTCCTCGTAGCGATTGCCCACGAGGATCACGTCGGAGGACGAGATCAGGTCCTCGATCTTGCCGACGAGACGCTGCGGCAGGTCGGGCACGACATCGTTGCCACGGCCCATGGCGGAGACGCCGCCCTCGACCGCCTGCCAGACGTAGGGGTCGTAGACCTTGAGCTCCATGCCCTTGGAGATGAGCCGGCTCGCGAGCTCGGCCAGCGGGCTTTCGCGCAGGTCGTCGGTGCCGGGCTTGAAGGCGATGCCGACGAGGCCCACCGACTTGGCGCCGGAACTGGCGATCATCTTTTCAGCCCGGTCGATCTGGGCCGCGTTGGCGATCAGCACGGAGTCGAGGAGGGGGGAGGCGACACCCTTTTGGGCAGCGAGATGCTGCAGGGCGCGGACGTCCTTGGGCAGGCAGGAGCCGCCGAAGGCGAAGCCGGGACGCATGAAGTAGGGGGAGATGTTGACCTTGGTGTCCGAGCAGATGAGCTTCATCACCTGCTGGCCGTCGACGCCCGACGCCTTGGCGATGTTGCCGATCTCGTTGGCGAAGGTGACCTTCACGGCGCGCCAGGAGTTCGACGCGTATTTCACGGCCTCGGCGGTGCGCAGCGTCACCACGTTGGACGGCACCGGCATGCCGGAGTTCACTTCCTTGAGGATGGCCTCAGTGCGCGCCTCGAGCGCGCCGAAGACGATGAGGCCCGGATCGTAGTAGTCGGCGATCGCGGTCGATTCGCGCAGGAACTCGGGGTAGTAGCCGACGCCGAAATCCTGGCCGGCGACCATGCCGCTGGCTTGCTCGAGTTCGGGCACGCAGACCTCGTCCATGGTGCCGGGCACGATGGTCGAGCGGATGATGACCGAGTGGAAGCTCGGCTTGTCCTTGAGCGCCTGCCCGATGTCGGCGCAGACGCCCTTGACGTATTTCAGGCCCACGGCGCCGGTGTCGTCGCTGGGGGTGCCGACGCAGATGAAGCTGGCGTCGGTGTCGAGCACGGCCTGGCGGCCATCGGTGGTGGCGCGCAGGCGGCCGGACGCCACGGCGCGTGCCAGGATCTCGTCGAGGCCGTTCTCGACGATCGGGGACAGGCCCGCATTGACGGCGCTGACCTTGGCGGGGTCGAGGTCGACCGCGATCACCTCATGCCCGTCGTCGGCGAGGCACGCGGCCGACACGACACCGACATATCCAATTCCAAAGACGCTGATTTTGGCCACGACAGTCCTCTCTCAGAAGTGTGAGCAGTATTGTTCTCGCCCGAGGGGCAAGTTATGCGGGGCGATGAAGCAACAGAACGACGAGCTACAAGCTCATTGGCCTCGTTCCGCCAAGTGCCTCCTATCGATCTCTCCACCGCTGGAGCTTCGAAGTAGACACTTAGTTTCGGAAGTATCGCGCTGGGATCGGCGATGACTGTCCGTTCGTGAGGGAAAGCCTGTGTGCTGGCCCCATTTCTGAGAAGCAATGGCGATTCATACGAGCCATTCCGCCAGCGCATGTCAGCGGGATGTCATGCAACGTTAACGTTTGCATTCCTGCGTCATCCAACCGCAGGCGGGCCGCAGGTTTCGGCGTTCACGTTGCGTTGATCAAGCGGGACCGGAGCGTGGTGGAATTAGGGCGAAAGAATGTGACCTGTCGGGGCCGGAATCGCGCTGCTCAAATTGTGGGCAGGTTTTGTGGTTCCAATCGGCCAGCGCCGCTGACCCTTCCGGTCCTTCGAAGGGTGAGGCCAGCGTCGCCGCTGCAGCCGGAAATGCTGTAGTTCCAGGCTTTTCGTTCGAGTCTTTAAGTAATCCCGCGGCGATTCCGGGAAGGATTCGCCGACGGTTTTCGCCACATGCCGAGCGTGGGACGCGGGAAGCGCAGGGCAGCCGCGCTTTTGCCGTCGTTGCGCGAAAGAATTCGCATGGGCAGAGTCGAAGGTGCCTTCGGCTCATTGGCGCGGGGCGTTGCACGCCAAGCGCTTGGGTAACAGCAGCAGCGGGTCATATCGATTGTCATCCACCGGAAGCAGCCGGCCACTGGTCCTTATTGTCGAGGACGAACCCATGATCATGCTGGGGGCGGTACAGTTATTCGAGGCCGCGGGCTTCGAGGCTCTCGTCGCGTTCAGCTCGGACGAGGCCGTGGCGCATCTGGAGAGTCGCTCCGGCATCGCGATCACGTTCATCGAATATGATGCGCCGGGCACGCTCGATGGTCCGCAACTCGCCGAGACCATCCGCATCCGCTGGCCGACGATCGAGATCATCGTGGTGTCGCAGCCGCGCGCGGGCGAGACGCCCGACCTGCCGCTGGGGGCACGCTATTTCGAGAAGCCGTACACCCATTCCGAGATCACCCGCGCACTCGAGGAGCTGGGGCTGATCGGCCAGGCGCCGCGCGCCCGTACCAGGCTGCCGCCGCGGGTATGACAACGTTTTCGCCCGCCTACGTCTTGAGGCGGGTTGCGCCCCCGACCGGTTGCGGTCAAACTCGGCGTCGCGATACGTCGGAGAGGGGCGCAAATGCGGGGTGCCATCCTGGCCGCGACGGCGGCGCTTCTGTGTAGTGCCGGCGTCGTGCATGCGGGCACGCTGGCCGATGTGCGCGAGCGTGGCACGCTGAACTGCGGTGTCAGCGAGGGGCTGCGCGGCTTTTCCGAACAGGACGACAGCGGTGCATGGGTCGGCTTCGATGTCGACTTCTGCAAGGCGGTGGCTGCGGCGGTGCTCGGGGACGGCGGCAAGGTCGAGTATGTGTCGCTCTCGGCCGAGGACCGGTTCGCGGCGCTCGCCGATGGCAAGATCGACCTGCTCTCGCGCAACAGCACCTGGACGATGACCCGCGATCTCGAGCAGGGGCTCGAGTTCGCAGGCGTCAGCTATTATGACGGGCAGGGCTTCATGATCCCGGCGCTGTTCGGCGCCACCAGCCCGCTCCAGCTCGACGGCGCCACGATCTGCCTCGTCAGCGGCACGACGACCGAAGCCAATCTCACCACCTATTTCGAGGCCGCCGGGCTCAGTGTCTCGGTGCTGCCCTTCGACGAGCGGCCGGAAGCGCGGGCGGCCTACGAGGCGGGGCAGTGCGACGGCTATACGGCGGACCGGTCGGCGCTTGCAGCCGAACGCTCGCTGCTAGCGGTGCCGGAGGACCACGTGATCCTCAAGGATGTGATCTCCAAGGAGCCGCTCGGCCCGGTGACGAGGGACGGCGACCAGGAGTGGACCAGCCTGGTGCGCTGGACGCTGCTGGCGCTGATCGACGCCGAGGAGCGCGGGCTCGATGCGGCCGCGGTGGCGGGCGCCAAGGCCGACGAGGCGCGGCGTGTAGGGGCGCCTGCGGTGGCGGCGTTCGGCCTTGATGCGGACTGGCTGATCGATGTGCTGGCGGCGGTGGGCAACTATGCCGAGATTTTCGACCGCCATCTCGGCGAAGATACGCCGATGCAACTGAGCCGTGGCGTCAACGCGCTCTGGAACCAGGGTGGGCTGCTCTATGCTCCGCCGATGCCGTGAGCTGCTGATCGCGCTTGTCGCGCTATGGTGCGTGCCGGCGCTGGCACAGGACATCTCGGGCATGTCGGCCCGCGACCTCGCCGTCGTGCGCATCAATATCATCGACCTGTTGGCCAACGAGCCGCGCCTGCCACTGCCGATCCGGCAGCGCCGCGACGTGCTGCGCGCGTATTACGAGGAGCGTGGTGGCGAACTGATCTGGCTGGGCAGCTCGCGCGGGGCGGCAATGGTCGCGCGGCTGGTCAACGCCGAGGATGACGGGCTCAATCCCGATGACTATCCGGGCGCGCGGCTGGGCGAATTGCTGACCGCGGCGGGGGCTACCGACAAGCGGAGCCTCGCGATCATCGAGCTATATTTCTCGGCGGCCTTCCTCGAATATGCATCCGACCTGCGGGTGGGGCGGTTCCTGCCCAACAAGATCGATCCCAACTTCTTCCTCGCGCCGCGCCAGATCGACGAATCGGCGGCGCTCGACACCGTTGCGTCCGAGGTAGACCTCGACACGGCCTTCCACCGCTTCGAGCCACAGAGCTCCGAGTATGCCGCACTGCATCAGGCGCTCGACGACTATCGGGCGCTGGCGGTGTTGGGTGGCTGGGGCACGGTGCCGCTGGGGGAGACGCTGAAGCCGGGGATGAGCGATCCGCGCATCCCGGCGCTCAGGGCACGGCTGGCGGTGACCGATGGCGCCGCGTCCGAAGCGCCCGGCGTGCCGGAACTCTACGACGACACCCTGGTCGAAGCGGTGAAGCGTTTTCAGGCGCGGCACGGGCTTGAGGTCGACGGCGTCGTCGGCCCGGCGTCGCTGGTGGCGATGAACGTGCCGATCGAGGCGCGCATCGAATCGATCGCCTTCGCCATGGAGCGCTGGCGCTGGATGCCGGACGATTTGGGCCAGCAGTACATCATCGTCAACATCGCCGGCTTCGAGCTTGAGCGGGTCAGGGACGGCGTCGTCGAGGAGCGCATGGCCGTGGTGGTGGGCAAGCCCTATAGCCGCACGCCGGTGTTCAGCGATGCCATCCGCTATCTCGAGTTCAACCCATACTGGAATGTGCCCGCCGGACTCGCCGCCAAGGAGGAGTTGCCCAAGCTGCAGTCCAACCCGGGATCGGTCGCGGCGGCGGGCTTCGAGGCGGTGCGCGGCGAGGAGGTCTACGACGTCCGTCAGGTGGACTGGGCGCAGGTCTCGCCGGCACGCTTCCCATTCCGGCTGCGCCAGAAGCCAGGCCCGAACAATGCGCTGGGACGGGTGAAGTTCATGTTCCCCAACCAGCACGATGTCTACCTGCACGACACGCCGTCGCGCAGCCTCTTCGGGCGGGCCGAACGGGCCTTCAGCCATGGCTGTATCCGGCTGTCGCGGCCGCTCGAACTGGCTGAGCAGGTGCTGGCGGCGGGTGGCGTGCCGGATTGGTCGATGGGGCGAATCGACAACGTCGTGGCATCGGTCAAGAACACCGTGGTGAACCTCAAGACGCCGCTGCCGGTGCACATCACCTATCTCACCGCCTGGGCCGAGCCGGACGGGGTGCATTTCAGCTCGGACATCTACGGCCACGACGAAAAGCTGCTGGCCGCGCTCGACGGGAAGTCGCTGGCCTGGTGATGGGCGGGGCGCTTGCAGGTGGAATTCTCGGCCTCGATTTGCCACCGGGTCATCCCCGCGAAGGCGGGGATCTCCGTTGGGCCGCACGCACCTGAACGGAGGTTCCCGCTTTCGCGGGAATGACTCCGAGTTCAATTTGTAGGTGCAAAGACCGGTTCTGCCCCCGTGAACACCACCGCCGGTGCAGGAAGCGAAACCGCCCTACGGTTCGCGCAGCAGGTGGGCCGGCCGCGTGGCCAGCGCGCGCCAGATGGTTGCCGCTCCCAACAGGCCGGTGAGCAGCACCGCGCCGATGCCGACGATGGAGAGCGTGGTCGGGTTCACGGTGAACTCAACGTCGAGCAGCACGCCGGTGAGGATGCGGGCGAGGGCGATGCCGACGGGCGTGGCGATCAGCGCGGCGAAGGCGGCGAGGATCACATATTGCAGGATCGAGACCGAGACGATCTCGGGCTGGGTCGCACCCAGCACCTTGTTGATCACGGCGTCGGCCTGGCGCTGGCGCCGACCGGTGGCGAGCGCGCCGATGAGGACGAGCAGGCCGTTGCCGACAGCAAGGCCACCGACCAGTGAGGAGGCGAGCGAGAGCTGGCTCAGCGCCGCCGTGATCAGGCCGAGCGTTTCGCCGATGGCGATGAAGCGCACGTCCGGCAGGGCTTCGGCCAGCCGCTGCTCGACGGCGCGTTCCTTGCCGGGTTCGGCCGTGACCGCGCCGAGCAGAGTTGCCGGATAATCCTCGAGCACGCCCGGCGAGAAGGTGGCGAGGAAATCGATGCCGCCTTGCCAGGAATAGTCGCGGAAGTTGGCGACCGTCGCGGTGACGCTGTCGCCGAAGATGGTGAAAGTGACAGTGTCGCCGATATTCACGCCCAATCCGGATTTCAGGCTCTGGTGCAGCGAGACGAGGGCCGGACCGCTATGGCCGGCGTCCCACCACTGGCCTTCGACCACGCGCGAGGTGGAGGGCAGCACGGAACGGTAGGTGATCGGGATTTCGCCCGAGAGCAGGAACAGCGCCTCGGGGCCTTGCGGCGAGAGACTGGCGGTCGGCGTCTGGTTCACCGCGGCGAACTCGCCGCGCAGCATGGGTGTGGCGGTAAAGGCGGTGACGTCGCCGCCTTCGGCCTGCATGGCCTCGAGCGTCGCGACCTCGTCGGGGAAGAGGTCGGACGCGACGAAGCTAGGCGCATCGAACACCGAAGCGCCCAGATACTCGTTGCGCAGGTTCACCTCGAGCACGAGGACGACGACCAGCATGGTCAAAGCCATGGCCACCGACACCACCACCGAAGGGGCATTGGAGCCTTCGCCGGAGATGCCGCGCAGCGCGTAGCGTAGCGGTCTGACGCCTGTTTCCGGGACCCGGTGGAGCAGGGCCTGCGCTGCCCCGATGGCGAGGCGGAACAGGGCGGCCGACAGTCCGCTGACCGCGACGAAAGCCAGCACCAGCATCACGTCGTCGGTCATCAGGATGGCGAGCCAGATGAAGACGGCGCCGGCGAGCAGCAGCGGGATGAACTGGAACGAACCGAACAGCGCGCGCCAGTCGATGGGCGGGGCGGCGAGGCCCTTGGCGCGGAACAGGGTGACCGGGCGGATGCTCTGGGCCTGCTGCAGCGGCAGGTAGGCAAAGGCGAAGGCGGTGACGAGGCCGACGCCGGCTGCGACCAGCAGCGGCTGGGCGTAGAGCGTGGGCGCAAGGCTGACACCGACGGCGCTGCCGACGATGGGGATGGCGATCAGCGCCACAGTCGCCCCGATGACAAGGCCGACGCCGACGCCGACGGCGGCGAGCGCGCCGACCTGGGCGAAGAAGTGGAGGAAGACGCGGGTGCGCGTGGCGCCCATGGAGCGCAGCACGGCGATGACGCTGGAGCGCTCGGCGATATAGGCCGAGATCGAGGTCCACACGCTGACGCCCCCGATCAGCAGCGAGGCGAGCCCGACGATGACAAGGAAGCGCATGAACAGGTCGTAGTAGCGCACCATCGGGCCGAGCCCGTCGCGAGCCGAACGCACGGTCCAGCCGCTGTCGCCGAAGGCCTGCTGCAGGGCCGCCTTGCCGGCTTCGGCGTCGCGAACGTTGAGCAGCAGCTTGTAGCGGAAGAAGGTGCCGAGCCCGGGGAGCGGGGAGGTTCGGTCGCCCAGCACGGCGAGGCCTTCGGCGGAGATCAGCGCGGGCAGGCCGAGGCGGAAGCCGCGGACGGCGGAATCGGGCAGGCCAGCGAGCATGCCGCGGACCTGGAAAGGCGTGCCGCCGAGCGTGAAGGTATCGCCTACGCCGATGCCGAGCTGGCCGAGCATGATCGGGCTGACGAGTGCGCCGAACATGCCATTTTCGAGGCCGAGGCGACCATGGACGTTCTGGCCGGCCACGAGGTCCGGGCTGGTCACCTGGCCGAGCAGGGGGTAGTTCGGGCCGATGGCGATCAGGTCGACGAAGGCATCCTTGTCGCCCAGCTCGGCGCGTACGTTGGTGTCGATGGCCGAGGCGAGGCGGCCATAGGTCTCGAAGGCGACAATCTCCTCGCGGGTGGCGCCGCGGTCGGTGCGCGACAGCTCGACGTCGCCACCCATCAGCACGGCGGCATCGCGCTCGACGGCGGTGCGGATCGCGGTGCCGACAGAGCTGACGCCGGCGATCAATGCCGTGCCGACCGCGAGGCAGACCACGAGAAGGCCGAAGCGGCGGAGATCGCCGCGCATATCGATGAGACCGATGCGGATGGCGGCGAGGATCGCACGCATCAGGTGCGTCTCGTCGTCGTTTCGACCAGTTCGCCACGCGTCATGGTGAAGACGCGATCGGCGCGGGCGGCGAGTTGTGGGTCGTGGGTTACCAGCGCGACGGCGGTCTTCTGTTGGCGCGCCAGATCGAACATCAGCTCGATCACCACCTGTCCGGTGGCCTGGTCGAGATTGCCGGTCGGTTCGTCGGCGAGGAGCAGCTTGGGCTTGGCGATCATGGCGCGGGCGAGGCCGACGCGCTGCTGTTCACCACCCGAGAGGGCGGAGGGGCGGTGGTGCAGCCGGTCGCCGAGGCCGACCGCGGTCAGTGCGTCGACAGCCTGCTTGCGCACTTCGGTCAGCGGCAGGTTCGGTTGCGCGATCTCGAGCGCGAGGCCCACATTGTCGAGTGCGCTCAGCGAGGGGATGAGATGGAAGCTCTGGAACACGATGCCGAGCGTCTCGCGCCGGAACAGGGCCAGTTCGTCCTCGTTCAGGCCGGCCAGATTGTGTCCGCCGACGATGATCTCGCCGGACGTCGGGCGCTCGAGGCCTGCCAGCAGCATGAGCATCGAGGTCTTGCCGCTGCCCGAGGGGCCGACAATGGCGACCACCTGGGAAGGCTGAACATCGAACGAGACGTTCTTCAAAATGTGGAGCGGGTGGCCCGCTATATCGAGCGTATAGTTGATCGATGACGCAGAAATTATCGGCGCGTCATGCTGAATCGCCACATCTGTCGTAGAATTGGAAGTGAGCATGATGCAGGGGACTTGCCGAGCGTAACAAACCGAATGATTGTGCGCGCCACGTGCCGACGACTAGCCTTGATGGCCAGGCCAGGTTTGCAGCCTGCGAAGGTCTGACACCCTGAGGCCGGCGAGTCAAAAGCCATCTGGATTTATCACCGGCGATCGCCGGGTCCTGCCGACGGGTGGGAGCAACAACGGTAGGGGACATGCTGAAATCGTATCGGGCGATCGCACTTGCGGCGATCATTGGACTGTCGGGCCTCGCGGCGGTTCCGGCGCAGGCAGGGCCGGCGGAGCTGGACAAACTCCTCTCCTATATCGGCAACTGGCAGGGGCAGGGCGCCCTGGTGGGCGGCGAGGCCCCCGAGCCGTTCAAGTGCCGGCTGACCGTAACCAGGGGCAACCAAGAGAAGGTCAACTATGCCGGCCGCTGCAGCCTGGTGAACATGAACCTCTCGGTTTCTGGCACCATCGCCTATGACGATGCGGCCAGCCACTACAAGGCGGTGATGAGCTCGAATGCCGGCTTCACCGGCGTGGCGGTCGGCCGCGAGCGCGGGCAGAGCATCAGCTTCGATCTCGCCGAGCGCCAGACCGACCGGGGCGGCAACGACGTACGTATCGGCTCGCTGCTGATCCTTCAGGGCGGCGGGATCCAGGTGGATTTCCAGGTCGAGTTCAACAACTCGGGCCAGATCCTGACCGCTTCGGTACCGTTCTCGAAGTAGGCTGCTAGCGCCTGCCGTTGAGGCAGGCGGCGTCGACCAGGCGTGCCGTCAGGTTGTAGCGACGATAGGCTCCGGACGTCCGCCCTACCTCGATGGGTGGGGCGAGTTCGGGGCAATCGACCGTGTAGCTCACGACCGCCAGGATCGGTCCGGCCAAGTCGATCGGCAGGGGATATTCCTGCTCGTAATGGTGCATCGGGCGGCCGGCGGGGCGGCGGGCGTAGATGGCCAGCCCGGCGTCGCGGCCGGTGTAGAACAGATCGGCGAGGATATCGCGGTTCTCGGCGTAGATCGGCACGTCGCCGTTGCCCTGGGCGAGGGCGATGATCTCGTTGCTGGTCGTCGTGCGTCCGGTGTAGCGCTCGAGCGGCGGATCGAAGCCGAGGATCGGCGTGTTCGGCCACAGGGTCAGCAGGGTGATCGCCACCGCCAGCACGACATTGAGCGCGAGGCCGGCGGCGCGCAGCCAGGGAACGCGCGCCAGCGCCGCCATGGCGAGCGGGACGCCGGAGAAGTAGGCCGCGGCGGCCCAGTTGGCATAGGCGGTATCGATGATCGACTGCCCCGACACGGCAATCAGCGGCACGACGGCGAAGGCAGCCAGCGGCCCGAAGCTGCGGAAGCGCGCCAACGCGACCAGCAGGGCCCCGAACAGGATGGGGCCCATCACGCCGAACTGGCTGCCCACGAAGGTCACGAGGCCACCGAGGCCCGGTGTCTGCCGCGCGTTGGCTGCGCCGCGAATCCAGCCGATATTGTCGGCGGTGTGCTGCAGTGTGGTCAGCCCGTTGAGCGCGTTCCAGAGCAGGTTGGGGCCGATGACGACGAGGAAGGCGAGGCCGAGCAGCGCGGCGTTGCGCCAGCCGATCCGGGCCTGCGGGAAGACGATCGCGGCGAGCCCGGCGCCGATGAGGAAGTAGATGGCGGCATATTTGGCGAGGAAGGCAAAGCCGATCAGCGCGCCGGCGAGGAGGGCGTAGCGGGCCTTTTTGGTCTCGCTCAGGTGCCAGTGGGCGAGCAGGGCGCCGGCGAAGAAGGGCGCCATCACCGAATCGGTGGAGATCAGCATCATGCCGAAGGCGACCATCGGCATGCTGAGATAGGCCGCCGCGACCCAGATCGCGGAGCGCGGGCCCCAGATGCGGGCCGAGAGCGCGGCGAGGAGGAAGGCGGTGATGCCGTTGAGCACCGCCGAGGGCATGCGCACCCAGAATGGGGCATCGCTGCCGGCGAGTGTGGTCACAGCGCCGATCAGCCAGGCGATCAGCGGGGGTTTCGAGTAGTAGCCCCACTCGAAGTGCTGGCCCCAGAGCCAGTACTGCGTCTCGTCGACGAACAGATCGGTGCGGTCGAAGGCGAGGACGACCAGGCGGAGCACGACCACCGCCGCGACAAGCGCGGCGACCGGCCAGGCCCAGCCCTGCCGGTCAGCCGCCGACTGCGTCACGGCGCCGCTCGGCGTAGATCAGCCACAGGTTGCGTGCGTAGATCACGACGCCGAACAGCTGGCCGAGGATGAAGACCGGATCCTGCCGGTAGAGCGCGTACGCGAGCAGCATGACGCCGCCGGCGAGCGAAAAGTACCAGAAGGCGGTTGGCACGACCGATTTGCGCTGGCGTTCCGAAGCGATCCACTGGACCAGGAAGCGGCCGGTGAACATGGCCTGCGCGAGCAGGCCGAAGACCACCCACAGCAGCTCAATCTGGTTCTCCACGTGGAAGATCTGCATCAGCCATTCGGCCATGGGTCAGCTGTCTCCTTGGGTCGCGCCCGCCGGCCGGGTCTTCTTGCGCCGGTGGATCAACCACATGACGCCGAAAAGGTCCACAACGCCGACGAGGGCGCGCTGGAAGTTGGAATAGTTGGAGCGACCGGCGCCGCGCTGGCGATGGCTCACGTCGACCAGGGCCACATTCCAGCCGTCGCGCTTGAACAGCGCCGGCAGGTAGCGGTGCATGTGATCGAAATAGGGGAGGGCGAGGTAGGCGTCGCGACGGAAGGCCTTGAGCCCGCAGCCGGTGTCGCGGGTGCCGTCCTTCAACAGGAACGAGCGGATGCCGTTGGCGAGGCGCGAGGCGACCTTCTTGGACCAGGTGTCCTGCCGGCCGACGCGCTGGCCGGCGACGAGGCCGAGGCCGGTGCTGCCAGCGGCAAAGAGCGGCGCTACCAGCCTGGGCAGCTCGGCCGGCGGGTTCTGGCCATCGCCATCGAGCATGCAGACGATCGGCGCGGTCGCGGCGCTGACGCCGGTGTGGATGCCCGCCGACTGGCCGCCGGACCGCTCGTGCCGCAGCACGCGCAGATGCGGCTTTTCGGTCGCCAGGCGCGCCAGCATATCGGGCGAGCCGTCGGTCGAGCCATCGTCGACGACGATGATCTCATAGGGCGCATATTCGGTGAGCGCGGCCTCGATCTCGGCGATCAGCGAGGGGAGGTTCCCTGCCTCGTTGCGCGCGGGAACAATTACGGACAGCCTGGTCATCATAACCCTGTTTCGCCGCGCTCTATAGGCGAGGCGGCCAATACTGGCAATCGGCCCACGGGCAGGTGGGCCATGCGCTGTGACCGATTTGAAACGCGGTCGCGGGCGGCGAACCGAACGGCTTTAGCTACGTTGGAACGGCATCAAGCCGGAGGTTTTCAGATGCCGATCGAGTACCCCAAGCCGCCCTTTCCCGAGCAGCAGCAGCCCTATCCGGGCTTTACCAAGCGGATGGACCCGGTGCCGGACCATGGCGAGGACAGCTATCGCGGCTCGCAGCGGCTCGAGGGCAAGAAGACGCTGGTCACGGGCGGCGATTCCGGTATCGGGCGGGCCGTGGCGCTGGCCTTTGCGCGCGAGGGCGCGGACGTCGCCATTTCCTATCTCAGCGAGGACGAGGATGCGCACGATATCAAGCGCGATATCGAGGATTGCGGACGCCAGTGCCTGCTGCTGCCCGGTGATCTCGCTGATCCGGCGCATTGCCGCGACATCATCGCCAGGACCGTCGAGGCATTCGGCGGCCTCGACGTGCTGGTGAACAACGCCGCGCACCAGGGCTATTTCGAGGCCATCGAGGATATCCCGGACGAGGAATGGGAAAGGACGATGGCGGTGAACATCTCGGCGATGTTCTATCTGACCAAGGCGGCCGTGCCGCACATGAAGCCGGGTTCCTCCATCATCAACACCGCGTCCAAGCAGGCGGACGAGCCCAGCCCCGAGTTGCTGGCCTATGCGGTGACCAAGGGGGCGATCCAGAATTTCAGCGCCGGCCTTGCCCAGTTGCTGGCGAAGAAGGGGATACGCGCCAACACCGTGGCGCCGGGACCGGTGTGGACACCGCTCGGGCCGGCGACGCTGCCGGCCTCGAATGTCGCGGAGTTCGGCGAGCAGGTGCCGTTCAAGCGGCCGGCGCAGCCGGCGGAGCTGGCGCCGCCCTATGTGCTGCTGGCGAGCGACGAGGCGAGCTATATCTCGGGCGCGACGATTGCCGTCACCGGCGGCAAGCCCGTCATGTAGGCGTCACGGACCGGGTTTCCCCAGACGCAAATTCGGGGTTGGCAAAGGAAAACAAACCCGCTACATGGGCCCGGCCTTGAACGAGGCACCCCGTGTTCCGCGATAGCTCAGTTGGTAGAGCGTTCGACTGTTAATCGAATGGTCGCTGGTTCGAGTCCAGCTCGCGGAGCCAATCCTCCTTAAATATCAGCGCCTTGGGTCTGGGCACGGCTGCGCGCTGCGGCCAGTTCCTGCGGTGTGTTGATATTGGCGAACGGGTCGCCGGTCGCCGTTTCCGGCCATTCCACCATCACTGCCGAAGCCGAACCGGCCAGCCGCTTGAGACTGTGTGGCGCCGTAGCGGCCGTCACCTGCGCCGGCAGGTCGAGGAAGCGGACGACGCGCCACAGGGCGTTGGTGGGATAAGGCTGGCCGCCATAGCTCGCCATCGCAACGTCCCTACCGCCGATAGCGGCGGCGAGCCGGTCGACATAGTCGGGCGGCAGGAACGGGGTGTCCACGGCCACGCTGACGAGGAATTCGGGAGGGTGCGGCCGGGCGACGCACCAGGTCATGCCACCGGCGAACCCGGCGAGCGGGCCGGCATAGTCGCCGTCGAGGTCCGGCACGGGCACCATCAGTTCCGGCAGATGAAGCAATTCGGGCGCTATCCGGCCATGGGCGACGAGCAGGGGCGTGCAGCCGTCGAGCCGGTCCGTCACCCGCTCGAGCAACCGCCGGCCGCCAATTACGAGTTCGGACTTGAGGGCGCCGCCCAGGCGCTCGCCGCGGCCGCCGGCGAGGATCAGGCCGGCAATCGTGGCGGGGTTTGACGTTTGCATATGGGCACTTATCCGGCGCGAGCGACGGCGCTAAAGTCACTCCGCCAAGATCGAGGGTCAATCCATGACGAGCCTGCTGCTACTGACCTATGCCGCGCCCACGCTCGAGCTCGCCGCGGGCGACATCCTGATCGACCAGGGCAAGAAGGACGGCAAGCTTTATGTTCTCGACTCCGGCACGCTGGCCGTCGAGCGCGACGGGGTGAAGATCGCCACCATCGACCAGCTCGACTCGCTGATCGGCGAGATGTCGCTGCTGCTCGACAAGCCACACAGCGCCACGGTGCGGGCCGAGACCGACGCGCGTGTCCGCATGGTGGACGACGCCATGCTCGTCCTCGAGCGCCAGCCGATGATCACGCTTCGGCTCGCGACGCTGCTCTGCCAGCGCCTCGACACGACGTCGGCGCTGCTTGCCGAGGCAACGCATGCGCCGGAGAAGGAAGAGAGCCTGATGGAGCGCCTGCGCGGCGCGCTGATGGGGCATGGCGAGGCGAAGGCCTAGGGTCCGTCCTAAATAGACATGTCACGCACTGTGTTCAGGCCTGCGCCTCCCGGGGGGCGCCGCGTGCAAGCTCAACTACCCTCCCGATCAAGCGGGAGTGTCACTCCGGACGCATTATCCACTGGGTCTCCCCGCGAAAGGGGGACTCTCCGTTTGATGGACGCACCGAAAACAGAGGTTCCCGCTTTCGCGGGAATGACTCCGCGCCTGAGGCGCATGCCTTAAGGAAGTCCCGTGCGTTGGAACTCAGCCCAGCCGGTAAGGTCGGCGGAGGCCTCATCTTCGGTTGCCTCGCCCGGATCGGCCTTCCTGGCCTGCAGGCGGCGTTGCCTTGCCTTCCATGCCGACCGTTGCCGTCTCTCGGCGGCGGCTTCCGCATCCTGCTCGCGCCACTCGACGACCAGGTCACGGTTGAGCGCGTCCTCGACAAACTCGGGGTCGAACACATGGAACGTGATAGTGCCGCGCCCACGCAGCTTCACCGTTCTCGTGCCGGCACTTGGCAGCCGGCCGTCCTCGAGCCACCGGCGCCGCTCGGTCGAAGAGATTCCAAGAATGTCTTCGATCTCACGCGGGATCACCGGTCGGCTTTCGATGCCCACCAGCGCCCTGGAGACGATCGCCGAGGCGGCGGCAAACTCATCCTCCGCCCCCCTCGGCATACTGAGGGTGAGTTCGCCGGCCTTCACCGTGAGCAACTTTCTGGCCGCCACCGGAAGCTGGGATCGGACCTGCATGTACAGGCCCTTGGAGCGAACCGACGAGCCTAGCCTCGCGGCATGGGGCAAGGTCCAGCTGCTGGTCAGATGGGAGGAGTCGTTCGTCCTTGACGTCATGCGGGATCAGGTAGGCGTTTCCTCCCACCGTCGCAACCACACCGCTATCCCGGCTGAGCCCGCGCCGTCGCCATCTGGCCAGATTTCGGAATGCGTTCCGAAGCCCGGCGGCATCTTCTCGGGGCCGGCGCAACAGCAGCAGGCAGGCTCTTGCCCAACCTATTGTCTTCGCCTATGAACCGCGCTCGTTGAGGCCACGTGGCGGAGTGGTTACGCAGCGGATTGCAAATCCGTGTATACCGGTTCGATTCCGGTCGTGGCCTCCATCCTTCCTCTTCCTTATGCCGTCCAGGCGACCGTTCTTGAAGCGGTCGCGGCGGGGCGCTATCACCTCGCCACATATTTCCAGCCAAAGGATCGCCCGATGGTCGACTACGCCGCCGCCCGCCTGAAAATGGTCGACAACCAGCTGCGCACCAGCGCGGTGAACGATCACCGCGTGCTGGCGGCGATCGGGGAGGTGCCGCGCGAGCGCTTCGTGCCGGCGGACCGGCAGGCGCTGGCCTATGCCGATGTAGCCCATGCGCTCGGTGGCGACAGGTATCTGGGGCCGGCCGCGCCGTTCGCCCGGCTCGTACAGCTGGCCGAGATCAAGCAGGCCGACCACATTCTCGACGTCGGCGCGGGCACCGGCTACAGCACTGCCGTGCTGGCGCGGCTGGGCGCGGCGGTCACGGGGCTCGAATCCGACCCGGCGCTGGCGCAGCAGGCGAAGGTCAATCTCGAGGGTTTGGACAATGCCGGCGTCATCGTCGGGCCGCTGGATGGCAGCAGCCTGTCGCAAAGCTACGACGTCATTGTCATCGAGGGCGCCGTCGACGCCGAACCGACGCAGTTTTTCAGCCGTCTCAACGAGGGTGGTCGCCTCGTGGCACTGGTGCGCAGCCAGGGGCCGGCGGTCGCCATGATCTATGTGCGGGGCGGCGACGATGTGACGGCGCGCAGCGAGTTCAACACCTCGCTGCCACCGCTGGCGCGGCCGGAACGGATGGAAACCTTCACATTCTGAAGGCCTCCGGTGGCCGGGCATGTTACTGACCAGATGGCCGGCAGTGTTGCCCGTCCGTCACGTGCCTGCACTTTTCCAAGGTTAAATGTTTGCAAGCCTTGAGTTGCTATGTTGTGCGTCCCATGTGGTCGACGTAACCTTGCGGGCGCGTCAGAGAGGTCGAATATGCGTTATCTGGGGGCAGTGCGGGCGGGCGCCCTTGCCGTAATTCTTGGCCTGTTGTCATCGACAGCCAATGCGGAGAGCCTGCGTTCGGCGCTCGAGAGCGCCTATCAGAACAATCCGGACATCATGTCCGCCTTGCTTGCGGTAAAGGCCAGCGCCGAGAACATCGCGCTCGCCAAATCGGGCAAGCTGCCGACCATCGGGGCCTCGGCCAGCGTCGGCGGGTCGTGGGACCTGCCGCAGGGCGGCGACTTCACCACCGGCTTCAGCCAGTCGCTGGGCATCAGCTACAACCAGACGCTGTTCGACAATTTCAAGACCGAGGCTGATATCGAGCAGGCCCGGGCCGGCGTCGAGGTATCGAAATACGCGTTGCGCAACGCCGAGCAGAACGTGCTGCTCTCGGTGGTGCAGGCCTATTTCGCGGTGATCCGCGACACCCAGCTGGTGCAGCTGCGGGCCGATAACATGGCCTTCTTCGACGCGCAGGTGAGCTCGGCTGAAGATCGGCTGCGGCTGGGCGAAGGCACGCGCATCGACGTATCGCAGGCCAAGGCCCGCCAGGCCGCGGCGGTTTCGTCCTATCGTTCGGCTGTCGCCTCGCTGCAGACCAGCCAGGCGAGCTATGAACGCTGGGTCGGGCACAAGCCATCGGGCCTGAGCTCGGATTTCAACTTCGGCAAGATGCTGCCGACCTCGATCGACAGTGCCATCGGCTCGGCCGAGGAGCGCCATCCAGCACTGCTCTCCGCCCGCGCCGCCATCCGCGTCGCGCAGGCCGGTTCCGATGCCGCCGCGGCCGCCTTTGGCCCGACGCTCGGGCTCGTCGCCAGCATCGATGCGACGCAGGGTTGGAGCAGCGCGGATCCGCCGCAGGGCGGTTCGAGCAGCAACCTCGGCGGTTCGGCGCGGCTGTCGCTGTCCATCCCGATCTATTCGGGCGGGGCGATGAGCGCGAACCTCCGCAAGGCCAATATCAGCCAGATCCAGACCGAGGTCGATGCGCTGTCGGCGCGCGACCAGATCCGCGAGGCGGTGATCTCGGCGTGGTCGACGCTGCAGAATGCTTCGGCGCAGATCGAATCGGCGAACGCAGCGGTGGCATCCAACCAGCTGGTGGTCGAAGGCACGATCCAGGAGCGCGATGTCGGGCAGAAGACCACGCTCGACGTGCTCAATGCCCAGGCCGAACTGACCACGGCGCGCGAGGCGCTGATCTCGGCGCGTTCGACCCGCATGATCGCGGCGTTCTCGCTGATGTCGTCGGCCGGCAAGCTCAGCCCGGAATATCTGGGCCTCAATGTCGCGGTCCATTCGGCGGACGGCTATATTTCCAGCGTCGAAGACGTCTGGCTCGAAATGCGGGCGCTCGACGAGGGCCGCTAGCCGCTTCCGTCGCAAGCGGATCAGGTTTCGACAGGGCCGCTGTGCACTTGCACGGCGGCCCTGTCGTTTCCGGGCTGTCGATCAGGTCAAGACCCGACCTTGCCGTATTCCCCCGGAAATCGCTGGGGAAGACGCAAGCGGTAGTGTGCCGCCGATTCACAAACCGCGACCGCTTGCACTAGATTGACAAGTAACGATTCGGATCGACGCCCGAGTCTCCTCGGAATGTGCGGCCGCGTATCGGCGGGTAATGTGAGGCAGTTATGAATAAGCCGGCGCCCAAAGAGCCCTCCATGGACGAGATCCTGTCCTCGATCCGGCAGATCATCGCCGACGACGATGCGGGCGCTGCGGTCAAGAAGGCGCCGACCCTGATGCCGGCGCCGACGCCGGCCCG
This sequence comes from Devosia sp. Soil_C_22, assembly GCF_057657195.1. Taxonomy (NCBI): domain Bacteria; kingdom Pseudomonadati; phylum Pseudomonadota; class Alphaproteobacteria; order Hyphomicrobiales; family Devosiaceae; genus Devosia; species Devosia sp. Soil_C_22. The sequence goes on along the minus strand of NZ_JBDGIY010000001.1, from coordinate 2,257,344 downwards.
CAGCTTCGTGCCGCAGGCCGTTCCGCCGACGCCTGAACTGGAGGAGGCCGAGCCGCTGGCGCTGTCGCCGGAGCAGATCCTCCGCGAGACAGCGGTCGAGGATGGGGCGCGTCCGGGGCTCAGTTATTCCGAGCTGCTGGGCGGCGCCGACACGTCCGGCGATTTCGAGGCTACCATGGTCGACCCCGAGGATATTGCGTTCGAGAGCGACGAGGACGACGAGCCCGCTCCAACGCCGGCGCCTGCTCCGGTGTTCACGCCGCCGCGCCCCGCGATGGAGCGGCCGGCGCCGCGTCCGGTTGCGGCTGCAGCGCCGCTGCCCGATCCGCAGCTCACTGCCGATCTCGCCGAGGAACTGCTCGAGCCGACCACGCAATCGGCGGTGAAGAGCACGTTTGCGCGGCTGTCGAGCATGCAGACGGTGGGCTCGGGCGTGACCATCGAGGAGATGATGCGCGAGATGTTGCGGCCGATGCTCAAGGATTGGCTGGACGAGAACCTGCCGACCATTGTCGAGCGCATGGTCGAGCGCGAGATCGCCCGGGTGTCGCGCGGCGGCAAGTAACGCGGACTTGGCGGACGCCGACGGCGCCACCATATGCGTCGGTGTTGACTTTCAGCACCCGCCTTTCCTAAGACCCTAGCCACCGAATTTCGTGGCCCGCCCGGCAGCAATGCATCGCGGCGGGCTTTGCGCCGTTGGAAACCACCTATGCTCGAGAAGACCTACGAACCGGCCGCCGTCGAGGCCCGCATCTATGCTGAGTGGCAGGAGGCCGGGGCCTTCAAGGCCGGGGCAGGGGCAAAGCCGGGGGCCGAGACCTTCTCGATCGTCATTCCGCCGCCCAACGTCACCGGCTCGCTGCATATCGGGCACGCGCTCAACAACACCATTCAGGATATCCTCATCCGCTTCGAGCGCATGCGCGGCAAGGACGTGTTGTGGCAGCCGGGCACCGACCATGCCGGCATCGCGACGCAGATGATCGTCGAGCGCCAGCTGATGGAGCGCCAGCAGCCGGGCCGGCGCGAGATGGGCCGCGAGAAATTCCTCGAACGCGTGTGGGAGTGGAAGGCGGAGTCGGGCGGCACAATCCTGAATCAGCTCAAGCGCTTGGGCGCATCGGCTGATTGGTCGCGTGAACGTTTCACCATGGACGAGGGCCTCTCCGAGGCGGTGCGAAAAGTGTTCGTCGGGCTCTACGAGAAGGGCCTGATCTACCGGGCCAAGCGGCTGGTGAACTGGCACCCGGGGCTCGAGACGGCAATCTCGGATCTCGAGGTCGAGAATATCGAGACCAACGGCAAGATGTGGCACCTGCGCTACCCGATCGAGGGGAGCGAGGAGACCATCACGGTCGCCACCACGCGGCCCGAGACGATGCTCGGCGACGTGGCGGTGGCGGTGCATCCCGAGGACGAGCGCTACCGGCACCTGATCGGCAAGTTCGTGATCCTACCGATCGTGGGACGGCGCATTCCGATCGTGGGCGATGAATATGCCGATCCGGAGCTGGGCTCGGGCGCGGTGAAGATCACGCCGGCGCATGACTTCAACGATTTCGAGGTCGGGCAGCGCCATGGGCTGAAGCCGATCAACATCTTCACCTCGACGGCGAAGCTGAACAGCTCGGTGCCGGAGGCCTATCGCGGGCTCGACCGGTTCGAGGCGCGCGACAGGATTGTTGCCGAGCTGGAAGAGTCGGGCGTGCTCGTCTGGGTCGAAGACAAGAAGATCATGGTCCCCTACGATGAGAAGTCGAAGCAGATCGTGATCGAGCCGTTCCTCACCGACCAGTGGTTCGTGAAGGCCGATATTCTGGCTGAGCCGGCGCTGGCCTCGGTGAAGGAGGGCCGGACCAAGTTCGTGCCCAAGCAGTACGAGAACACCTATTATGCCTGGATGGAGAACATCAAACCCTGGTGCATCTCGCGCCAGCTTTGGTGGGGTCACCAGATTCCGGCCTGGTATGGGCCGCGGCTCAATACCGATCCGGACTTCTCCAACCGCGAGGCCGGGCCGAAATGCTTCGTGGCCGACAGCGAGGCCGAGGCGATCAAGCTGGCGCAGGCCTATTATGGCAGCCGCAAGATCGAGGTGCATAGCGGCGGGCTGAACTCGCCCGAGTTCGCCAAGGACATGTCGGCGTTCGATACGACGCAGCGCGACCGGCTGAACCCGACGACCTGGTCGATGCGCAAGGCGCGCGACCCGTTCGCAGAGCTGAGCGATAGCAAGGTGCCGCTGCATCGCGACGAAGACGTGCTCGACACCTGGTTCTCGTCGGCGCTGTGGCCGTTCTCGACCATGGGCTGGCCGAACCAGACGCCGGAACTGGCCAAGTATTACCCGACCGACGTGCTGGTCACCGGCTTCGACATCATCTTCTTCTGGGTCGCGCGGATGATGATGATGGGGCTGGAGTTCACCGGCACCGAACCCTTCCACACGGTCTACATGCACGCCCTCGTCCGTGACGAGAAGGGCGCCAAGATGAGCAAGACCAAGGGCAACGTGATCGACCCGCTGAACCTCGTCGACGAGTATGGGGCGGATGCGACGCGCTTCACGCTGGCCGCCATGGCGGCGCAGGGGCGCGACATGCGGCTCGCGATCAGCCGCGTCGAGGGCTACCGCAACTTCGTCACCAAGCTGTGGAACGCGGCGCGCTTCCTCGAGATGAATGGCTGCGTGCGAGTCGAGGCCTACGATCCCAAGGCCAACACGCTGGCGCTCAACCGCTGGATCATCGCCTCGACGGCGCGCGCGGCCGCCAATGTGACGGCGGCGATCTCCGACTACCGCTTCAACGAAGCCGCCAACGTTGCCTACGACTATGTCTGGGGCACGTTCTGCGACTGGTATATCGAACTGGCGAAGCCCGTGTTCACCGAGGGCAGCGAGGCCGACAAGGCGGAGACGCAGGCGACCGCGGCCTTCGTGCTCGACCAGATCCTGAAGCTGCTGCACCCATTCATGCCGTTCGTGACCGAGGAGCTGTGGGCCGAGACCGGCAAGACCGGGCCGGCGCGCGAGAAGCTGCTGATCATCTCGGAATGGCCGGAACTGGCCGGGCTCGAGGACGAGCAGGCGCAGGCCGAGCTCGACTGGCTGGTGGCGCTGATCTCGGGCATCCGTTCGGTGCGTCAGGAAATGAACGTGCCGGCCGGCGCCAAGATCAAGCTGCTGGTGGTCGAGGCAGGGGAGGAGACGGGCACGCGCGTCGAGGCGCATCTCAATTCGCTGACTCGGCTCGCCCGGCTCGAGAGCGTCGACTACACCTCGGACGTGCCGCGCGACTCGGCGCAGATCATCCTTGGCGAGGCGACCTTCGTTCTGCCGCTTGCGGGTGTCATCGATCTGGATGCGGAACGCGCTAGGCTGAAGCGCGAGATCGCCAAGGAAACGGTCGAGATCGACAAGATCGACAAGAAGCTGGGCAATGAGCAGTTCCTGGCCAAGGCCGCCGAAGAGGTGGTCGAGGAGCAGCGCACGCGCCGGGCCGAGGCGGTCGAGCGGATCAAGCGGCTGGAAGAGGCGCTCGCGCGCTTGAGCTAGACTTCCTAGTTGTCGCGCTTTCGAACCGGAAAAGTCTGCAACTTTTCCTGAAAACGCTCAGAGGAGCCCTCCATGGGCGAAACGCTACCGGCCAGCAACCAGCGTCCGCCCGTGAAGGACTGGATGACCATCGTCCAGTTCGACGGCAAGGGCGGCGTGCGCAAGCTGGAAGAAACCGAGGAAGCCGATTTCGTCACCCCGCCCAAGGGCTTTGCGCTGATCTCGGGCAACTCGCGGGCGCCCGAGTTCAAGGTGTGGTTGAAAAAGGAGCTCGGCGATTTCAACGCCGACCTCATCACCGTGCCGTCGACGCGCAGCCGATGCACGATCCTCGACGATCGCGCGCTGATCGTGCTGCGGGTGGCGCGGCCGAGCGCCGATCCAGAGGATGTCGGCCGGCAACTGCTGAGCCTGTGGCTCGAGAAGGGCCGGGTGATCATCGCGTCGGAGCTCAACATCGTCGAGTTCCTGGGCATCACGCAGTGGCAGCAGACGCACCACGCGCCGCTGACGCCGGCGGACCTCGTGGCGCGTCTGGCGCTGCGGGCGGCGGACCGCATCGAGCCGCTGACCGAACGGTTGGGCGACCAGCTCGATACGGTCGAAGAGAACGTGATGGCCGACCGCACGCATGACGCGCGGGCCCGGCTGGCGCACCTCAGGCGCACGCTGATCAACATGCGCCGGCTGATCTGGCCGCAGCGCGACGTGCTGACGACGCTCGAAATCGAGGACCTGAGCTTCTTCACGGCGCGCGACCGGGTGCGCCTGCGCGAGGCGGCGGCGCGGACGGCGCGGCTCGGCGACGAGATGCAGACGCTGTCGGAACGCGCCGTGCTGGTGCACGAACAGCTGCTCGACACCCGCGCCGAAGAGATGAACCGCAATATGCTGGTGCTGGCGGCGGCGACCGTGGTGTTCATGCCGCTGACGGTGATCAGCGGGCTGCTCGGCATGAATGTCGAGGGCATCCCGTTCCACGACAGCCCGGCCGCGTTCTGGGTGGTGACGGGCGGCCTCGCGGTGCTGGGCGCCGCGATCTACCTGTTCATGCGCAAGCGGAAGTGGATGTAGGCGGGGCATCAATGCCCGTCATCCGGTCGACTTGCGAAGCCACTGGGTGGGCGACAAACTCAGTACAGATATCTATCCCCTCACCCCCAAACCCATGCGAGTCTCCCCCTCGTTCGCTGCACCAAAAGCGAGATCATGACGAGTGGTTGGTGTGGTGGAGATTGGGTGGGTCGGTAGTCGTGCCGGTCCAGGCCTAAAGCACGTCGGCACGATCCGGTTCGCCGGGGACGCCGCTAACAACGCGGGGGACTTGGCGGATGCACGCCCGGTCTCAGGCTGCAACTGCCCGCATCGGGCGGGGGGTGAAGGTTGGTGAGCGCGGAATCCGGCAGCCAGCTCAGCTTCGGGCAGTTCGCGATGCGGCACGGGATGCGCCCGGGCCCACGTGCCATAAGCCCAAAACCCCGATCGGCCGGCGAGGCGTGAGCCTCAATTACATTGCGGACTAACCGCGAGGGCAAACGCCTCCCCGGCACGTCGCTTCGCTCTTTGACATCCTCCGGGGGGCCAGTGGCCGCCGGATGCATCTGTGCGCCTATGGGCACCTGGCGATCTCACTCCACCGGCCGTCATCCCGGCGCACGCCGGGACCCACTGCTCAGTTCGTCGATCCAGACCCACACCGCGCCGGTCCATCCCGGCAAGGTCGGCACCATCAGTGCGCGGGCTAGCTCCGCGCACTGGGTCCCGGCGTGCGCCGGATGACGATCGAGTTTGAGGCATGGTTATCTCCACCCCGCTTGCGGCGGCTGGGTAGCATCGAAGCAATAGCCTCGACTCTTCACCCCATCATGGGGGCGGTAGGGGAGCGGCCGTCCGCCTCAGCGACGCACCAACTCCCCGCCGCTCCCCGAATTCTGAACCGCAAGTGAATCCCTCGTGACGTTTTTGCAACAGCAAGTTTGATTCCCGTTTGCCGCTCCCGGCGATCAACGATTTGCTGAGGATGCCCGCCACAATGTGACCCTAAAAGAAGCGGAGGACGAAGCAGGGGACGGGCTGCGAGGATGGACGGGCACTGCACGGTGTCCGGACCGAACCATTCGTGCGCTTCCCGCCCTTGTAGCCTGCCCGACCGGGGCACATAAACGGCGCCATTTCATTGGCACCGGACAACCGGAGCGGACAGGCAGGACAGGGAAATGGCATCCAACTACGTCGACAAGTCGAAACTACCGTCGCGGCATGTGACCGAGGGCCCGGAGCGCGCACCGCACCGGTCGTACCTCTATGCGATGGGGCTGACGAGCGAGCAGATTCACCAGCCGCTGATCGGCGTGGCGACGGCGTGGAACGAGGCAGCTCCCTGCAACATCTCGCTGCAGCGCCAGGCGCAGGCAGTGAAGAAGGGCGTTGCCGCCAACCACGGCACGCCGCGCGAATTCACCACCATCACGGTGACCGACGGCATCGCCATGGGCCATGCCGGCATGAAGTCGTCGCTCGCTTCGCGCGACGTGATCGCCGATTCGGTCGAGCTCACGATGCGCGGCCACTCCTATGACGCGCTGGTCGCGATGGCCGGCTGCGACAAGTCGCTGCCGGGCATGATGATGGCGATGATCCGCCTCAACGTGCCGTCGATCTTCATCTATGGCGGGTCGATCCTGCCGGGCCGCTTCCGCGGCCGCGACGTGGTGGTGCAGGACCTGTTCGAGGCCGTCGGTCTCCACTCGGTCGGCAAGATGGACGACGAGACGCTCGACGAGCTCGAGCGCGTCGCCTGCCCGTCGGCCGGTTCGTGCGGCGGCCAGTACACCGCCAACACCATGGCCATGGTGGCGGAAGCCATCGGCCTCGCGCTACCCTATAGCTGCGGCGCTCCGGCACCCTATGAAATCCGCGATGCGCTGTGCGCCAAGGCGGGCGAGCAGGTGATGGAGCTGCTGAAGATGCAGCTGCGTCCGCGCCAGATCGTCACCCGCGAAGCCTTCGAGAATGCCGCGATGACCGTGGCCGCTACCGGCGGCTCGACCAACGCAGCGCTGCACCTGCCGGCCATGGCGCACGAGGCGGGCATCGACTTCGACCTGTTCGACGTCGGCGAGATCTTCAAGCGCACCCCGTATATCGGCGACCTGAAGCCGGGCGGGAAATATGTGGCCAAGGACCTGTTCGAGGCCGGCGGCATTCCGCTGGTGATGAAGGCCCTGCTCGAGGGCGGGTACCTGCATGGCGACGTGATGACCGTCACGGGCAAGACCGTGGCCGAGAACCTCGAGAAGGTGAAGTTCAATACCGAGCAGGACGTGATCCGTCCGACCTCCAATCCGATCACCGCCACTGGCGGCGTGGTGTCGCTGCGCGGCAACCTCGCGCCCGATGGCGCCATCGTGAAGGTGGCGGGGCTCAAGAATCAGCGCTTCGTTGGTCCGGCCCGCGTGTTCGACCGTGAGGAAGAGTGCTTCGAGTGCGTCGACAAGCGCCTCTACAAGGAAGGCGATGTGCTCGTCATCCGCTACGAGGGCCCCAAGGGCGGCCCCGGCATGCGCGAAATGCTGTCCACGACCGCGGCCCTCTACGGCCAGGGCATGGGCGACAAGGTGGCACTGATCACCGACGGCCGGTTCTCCGGCGCGACGCGCGGCTTCTGCATCGGCCATGTCGGCCCGGAAGCGGCGATCGGCGGTCCGATCGCGCTGATCCAGGACGGCGATATCATCACGCTCGATGCCGTGACCGGCGAAATCTCGGTCAATGTCAGCGAGGAAGAGTTTGCCCGGCGCAAGACCTCGTGGGTCCCGCGCGACCATGAGTATGGCTCGGGCGCCATCTGGAAGTATGCCCAACTGGTGGGGCCGGCACGCTATGGCGCGCTGACCAACCCGGGTGCCAAGGGCGAGAAGGAGCAGTATGCGGACATCTAGGGCAGGAGCCCTTGTTTCCGTTGCATTTTGGGCTGCGCTCGCGATTGCGGGCGTAGCCACCCCGGCCGCCGCGCAGGTGAGCGGCGTGCTGCCTTCGCTGCCGGCAACGCCAGAAACGGCGGCCGACGCGGCATTGGCGATGGCCAACAAGCTCGATGGCGCCGGTGGCGGCATTTCGAGCGACGACCTGATCGCGGCGCTCGAGGATGCGGCGCTGGCCGGCCAGCCGATGGCGCTCTATCAGCTCGGCCTGATGTACGAGGCGGGCGAGGGCGTCGACAAGGATCCGGTCAAGGCCTTCGGCTATTTCAGCCAGATTGCCGACGAGCATGCCGACACCGCGCCCAAGGGCGTCGAAGCCGACATCGTGGCGCAGAGCTTCCTCAAGGTCGGCGAGTATTACCGCACCGGGCTGCCGGAAGCGGGCATCCCCAAGAACGAAGCCTATTCGAACAAGCTGATCCTGCATGCCGCGTCCTATTTCGGCGATGCGGACGCGCAGTTCAAAGTCGGCGAACTCTATCTCAGCGACGACGAGCTGGGCGACAACCCGCTGCAGAGCGCGCGCTGGCTGAACCTCGCGGCCCGCAAGGGCCATGCCGGGGCACAGGCCAAGCTCGGCGACATACTGTTCAACGGCGAGGGGCTCGAAGCCGACCCGATCGAGGGGCTGATGTGGCTGACGATCGCCTCGCGCCGTGCCGCCGGCACGATCGACCAGGGCTGGATCGACGACCTGCTCAACAACGCGATGTCGATCGCCACGCCCGAGCAGCGCCAGCAGGCGGTGCAGCAGGCGGATACGCTGGGCTCGCGTTTCGGCGGGCTGTGACGCTCACAAGCTGATCCCGGGCACGGAGTCATTCCCGCGAAAGCGGGAACCTCCGTTTGCCGGGGGTGCGGCAAGAAAACTGAGGTCCCCGCTTTCGCGGGAATGAGCCGGTGGGTGGGCGAGAGCGTGGCTGGCGCAGCCCGGTACCCTAACAGCAGCGTTCAGACCCAATTCAGCCGGGGTGTGGCAACCAATGGACAACAGACCCGTTGGACCAGTGCCATGCGTATTCCGATCATTCTCGCGCTTATCGTCGTCATCACGCTGCCCAAGGACGTTCATGGGCTGGTGGATGATGTTTCGGCTCAGGTCCGCACCGCCAGTGTCGTGGTGACGAAGTTCTTCGATCGCCGCGACGAGCCGGTGCAGGTGGCGGCGCTGTCCAAGGGGCATGCCGACACGCAGAAGGGGCTGTCGCAGAATCTGCGGTAGTCGCGTTGTGCGGTGTGCTCGGCGCACCACCCCTCCGAGCTTCGCTAGTTCGCTTGCGCTCACAAGCTGCGATTGCCTCCCCCATCAAGGGGGAGGTGTGGCCGGTACGTGCCCAATACGCGATTGTCATCCCTGCGAAAGCAGGGATCCATTTCGCGGCCCGCGCCGGTGGCTAGTTGGATCCCTGCTTTCGCAGGGATGACATCTGGTGGGAGGGCGTGGTCGAGGCCAGTACCCCAAGCGGATGACCGGCAAGCGAACAGCTAGAAGTTGAAATCGCCTTCGACGGGGACGTGGTCGCTGGGCTTTTCCCAGCCGCGGACCTCGCGGTGGATGATGACGTCGTTGAGGCGGTCGGCTGCTTGCGGCGAGAGCAGCAGGTGGTCGATGCGGATGCCGTCGTCGCGGTCCCAGCCGAAGGTCTTGAAATCCCAGAAGGTGTAGAGCGGCTCGTCGGTGACGGCGCGTAGCGCGTCGGTCATGCCGAGGTTGAGCAAGGCGCGCCAGCGCTGGGCGCTTTCGGGGCGGAACAGGGCGTCGCCGACCCACTGCTTGGGGTTCTTGGCGTCGATGGCGGCGGGAATGATGTTGTAGTCGCCAAGCAGGATGAAGGGCTCTTCGAGCTTCAGCCGCTCCTCGACGAATGTGTGAAGCCGGTCCATCCAGCTGAGCTTGTAGGGGAATTTGTCGGTGCCGACCGGGTTGCCGTTGGGCAGGTAGATGCAGCAGACGCGGACCACGCCGCCCTCGACCGAGAACACGCCCTCGATGAGGCGCGACTGCTCGTCGCCGTCATCGCCGGGGAGGCCGCGGGTGACTTCGTCGAAGCGGTGCTTGGAGAGGATCGCGACGCCGTTCCAGCTCTTCTGGCCGAAGGTCTCGACATTGTAGCCGAGGCCCTCGATTTCCATGCGCGGGAAATCCTCGTCCACGATCTTGATTTCCTGCAGGCAGACAATGTCGGGCGAGGCTTCTTCGAGCCACTTGAGCAGCGCGCTGTGGCGCGCCTTGACGCCGTTGATGTTCCAGGTGGCGATGCGCATGGGTCGACTCCGTTTGAGCCGACCCTAGTAGAGTTTGGCGCTCAATTGAACTGCTCCGGGATATCAGAGCGAAGCGTAGACTGCGTCGCGGATGTCCTCGCGGAATGGGCCGTTGCAGCCTTCGGGTGCGGTGTTGGTGAGGACGGCGATCGATAGCTTGTTGGTGCGGTCGATGATCCAGTTGTGGCCCCAGGCGCCGCCCCAGTCGAGCGTGCCGACGGGGCAGGGGCTGCGGGCCGCGCTGGGGTCCTCGATCATGGCGCCGAGGATGGTGAAGCGCTTGCCGGCATCGGATTCGCGGCGCGGGAGGGTGCCGATCTGGTTGATGAAGGCTTCGGCAGTGGTTTCGGGCTTGAGGAACGTGCCGCCGTTGTAAACCTCGAGCATCTTCATCACGTCATCGGCAGTGCCGCACGAGCCGCCGCCGCCGGACTGCGGTGCATCGGCGCGCAGGATGCGATCGACCTCCCAGCCCGTGCCGCGGTGGTCGTCCATGGTGATGCGGGCTGGCGGGACAATGGAGGGGTTGGGCAGGTCGCCATTGAAGTAGTTGGCGGAAAGGCGGGTGGCGTCGGTGGGGGTGAAGCGCCAGTCGACCATGCCGAGCGGACCGGCGGCGTACTTGTTCACCGCCGCCTCCAGTGTCGAGTTGTTGATGGCGGCGATGACGCCGCCGACGACGTCTATGCTGGTGCCATAGGCCCAACCGGTGCCGGGCGCGAAGAGTAGAGGCGCCGTGGCGAGGCGGCGCAGGTTCTCCTCGAGCGGGATGTAGGGGCCGGACATGCCGGGCGCCACGTTCTTCGGCGTCGTTTCGTAGGAGAGGCCGGAACTATGCGCGAGCAATTGCCGGATGGTGATCGGCCGCACGACGCCATCGGGGCTCGGCGGCGTGAAGTAGGGCAAGTATTTGGTGACAGGGTCGTCGAGCTTGAGAAGGCCGGCCTCCATCATCTTGAGGGCGGCGGTGGCGACGATGGGCTTGGTGACCGAGGCGAGGCGGAAGATGGCGTCGCGTTCGAGCTTTCGCCCGGACTCGCGGTCGGCAAGACCGGCCGTGCGCGCGTAGATCTCCTTGCCGTCGCGGTTCACCAGCACGACGCAGCCCACGATGCGGCTGACCAGCGCGGCGCCGATCGCCGCATCCACATTCGACTGCAAGCTCATGAAATCCTCCCAGATTTTGGTAGGACGCTAAGGTCCGCGATTGCCACGGACAAGTCGCCGAAAGGCAAAAGCGTCAGGCGACGGCGAAGCTGGTGCCGCAGCCACAACCGGCGACGGCGTTGGGGTTCTTGATCTGGAAGCTCTGGCCGATGAGATCGTCGACATAGTCGATCTCGGCGCCGCCGAGGAATTCGAGGCTGAGCGAGTCGATCAGCACCGTGGCGTTGCCGTTCTGAAGGACGAGGTCGTCCGCGGCCGGCTGTTCCTGGACGAGGTTGTACTCGTACTGGAAGCCCGAGCAGCCGCCGCCGGCGACGGCGATGCGCAGCACGGTGCCTTCGCCCTGTTTACTCAGGATGCGGCCAATCCGCTTGGCGGCGCGGTCTGTCAAAATGACATTGTTCGGTGCTAGAGCAACTTCCGACATCGTATACCTCTCGGCTGCCGGAGCCGGCAGCGATGAGTAACAATCTAATATCGTCGAGCGACGATGAAAAGGGTTCAGCGCATAATGGCTGAGCATGCCGCCTATGCTTCCTTCCCACATCAGAGCCGGGGGCGGCTCTACGATCCCGGTTCGAGCCCGACGCGCTCGGAGTTTCAGCGCGACCGCGATCGCATCATCCACTCAACCGCGTTCCGGCGCCTGCAGTACAAGACGCAGGTGTTTCTGCACCACGAAGGGCAGCATTATCGCACGCGGCTGACCCATACGCTGGAAGTGAGCCAGATGGCGCGCTCGGTGGCGCGGTCGCTGGGGCTGGACGAGGACCTGACCGAGGCGGTGGCGCTGGCGCATGACCTGGGGCACACGCCGTTCGGGCATGCGGGCGAGCGGGTGCTGGACCAAAAGCTCACGCAGTGGGGCGGGTTCGACCACAACATGCAGGCGATCCGCGTGGTGACGCGGCTCGAGAACCGCTATGCCGAGCATGACGGGCTGAACCTCAGCTGGGAGGCGCTGGAGGGCATTCTCAAGCACAACGGGCCGCTGATCGATCGCGATGGTGGGCCGTATCGGGCGGACAAGCCGGTGCCGCAGGGGCTCGCCGAGATTCCGGCGAGCGCCGACCTGATGGCGTGGAGCCACGCGAGCCTCGAGGCGCAGTCGGCGGCGATTGCGGATGATGTGGCGTACAACTCGCACGACATCGACGATGCGCTGCGGGCCGGGCTGGTGAAGCTGCCGGACCTGGTCGAGGTGCCGCTGGTCGGGCCGCTGGCGCGCGAGGTGCTGACGCGCTGGCCGGATATCGAGCGCAGCCGGCAGGCGCATGAGCTGCAGCGGCGGCTGATCACGGTGCAGATCGAGGACGTGATTGCCGAAAGCACGCGGCGGATCGCCGAGGTTGACCCGCAATCGGCGGACGAGGTGCGGTTCGCCGGGCGGACGCTGATCGGGTACTCGTCGGCGATGGCGGTGGCCGAGAAGGCGCTGAAGGAGTTCCTGTACCAGCGGGTCTATCGCAGCGACGAGGTGATGGGGCCGGTGCGGCGCAGCGAGACGGTGGTAGCGGAGCTGTTCGACCACTACATGGCGACTGCCGACATGCCGGGACGGTGGGGCGAGGCGGCGCGGGGCGCGGCCGATCGCGGGGTGCGGGCAGGGATCGTGGCCGACTTCATCGCCGGGATGACCGATCCTTACGCCGAAGAGCAGCATGCCCGGCTGTTTGACGGAGTCCAACAGTTAGGGTAGGGCCTCCCAACCCCGCCACGGGGTCATTCCCGCGAAAGCGGGAATCTCCGTTTTCGGGCCTATCCCTGCCACCGCAAACAGAGGTTCCCGCTTTCGCGGGAATGACCCGGTGGGTTTGGCTATCCAAGTGAGCACAACATGAACGTCTTCGCGCTGTTCGACACCCGCGTCGCCGACGCACTCAAGGCCCTCTATCCTTCGATCACCGAGGATGTGCTGGCCCGAGCTGCGGTGGAGCCGCCGCGAGATGCGGGGCATGGCGACCTGTCGAGCAATGCCGCGATGGTGGTTGCAAAGCCGCTGGGCAAGAACCCGCGCGAGGTGGCGACGGCGCTGGCCAAGCATTTCAAGGACGATCCAGACGTGTTGTCAGTCGAGGTCGCTGGGCCCGGCTTCCTCAATTTCCGGCTGGCGACGCCGGTGTGGCACAAGGTGCTCGCCTCGGTGGCGGCGCAGGGCGAGGCGTTCGGCAAGTCCGATATCGGCAAGGGCGAGCGGGTGAATGTCGAGTATGTCTCGGCCAACCCGACCGGGCCGATGCATGTGGGCCATACGCGCGGTGCGGTGTTCGGCGACGCGCTGGCCTCGCTGATGGCGTATTCGGGCTATGACGTGACGCGCGAATACTACATCAACGATGCGGGCAGCCAGATCGAGACGCTCGCCCGCTCGACCCTGCTGCGATACCGCGAGGCGCTGGGCGAGACGATCGAGATCCCGCCGGGGTTCTATCCGGGCGACTACCTGATCCCGGTGGGGCAGGCGCTGAAGGCGGAGTTCGGCACCTCGCTGCTGGATAAGCCTGAGGCCGAGGCGCTGGCGCTGGTGAAGGACCGGGTGCTGGCGGCGATGATGGACCTCGTGCGCGCCGACCTGGCCCGGCTCAACGTGCATCACGACGTGTTCTTCTCGGAACGGCAGCTGCACGGGCAGGGCGGCGATATCGACGCGACGCTCGAGTGGCTGCGCTCGCAGGACATGGTCTACCAGGGCCGGCTCGAGCCGCCCAAGGGCAAGACGCCGGAGGACTGGGAAGACCGCGAGCAGACGCTGTTCCGGGCCACCAATTACGGTGACGATGTCGACCGGGCGCTGGTCAAATCGGATGGCAGCTACACCTATTTCGCCGCGGACATTGCCTACCACCGCAACAAGTACCTGCGCGGCTTCACCCACATGGTCAATGTGCTGGGCGCCGACCACTCGGGCTATGTGAAGCGTCTGCAGGCGGCAGTGAAGGCCGTGTCGCATGGCGAGGCCGATATCGACGTGCGCATCTGCCAGCTGGTGCGGCTCCTGAAGAACGGCGAGCCGTTCAAGATGAGCAAGCGGTCGGGCGACCTAGTGCTGCTTTCCGACGTCGTCGAGGAAGTCGGCTCGGACGCGACGCGGTTCATGCTGCTCTATCGCCGGAACGACGCCGCGATGGACTTCGATTTCGCCGTGGTGAAGGAGCAGACCCGGGACAACCCGGTGTTCTACGTGCAGTACGCGCACGCCAGGACATACTCGGTGTTCCGCAAGGTAGCCGAGGAGATGCCGCAGCTCGACGTGTCGCCGGCGGCGCTGCGCGCGGCGGAGCTGTCGCTGCTGTCGTCGGAGGCCGATCTCGAGCTGGTGAAGGCGCTCGCGCAGTGGCCGCGCATCGTCGCGTCGGCGGCGCATGCGCATGAGCCGCACCGGGTGGCGTTCTACCTGTACGAGCTGGCCAGCGCGTTCCACGGTTTCTGGGCCAAAGGTAACCAGGATGTTGCCTTACGCTTTGTTAACGCCGATGATTCAAAGCTGACGACAGCTCGACTCGCCCTGGTCGCGGCTGTCCGGCAAGTGCTCGTCAATGGCTTGAACTTGCTTGGCGTTTCTGCGCCCGAGGAGCTTTCATAATTCGGGCGTATTAGTTTGTAGAGTGGCCGGCTCTTCGTCCGGGGGTACTTGTACGGACGCCGGGGACCACGAGTACAGGGGCGCTGCTTTCATGACAGCGAGACCGCAGTAGATGCCTGATGGCCAGGATAAATCCGACGACCTGATTGCCGAACTGGCCAAACTGATGGCCAGCAACACGACGCCGGCCCCAGAGCCCGAAGGCAATCCTGCGCCCAAGCTGGTTACGCTGCCGGATGCCCCGCAAACGGCGGCGCCTGCGCCGATCCGTATCCCGGGCATGGACTCGCCGGCTACCGCCACGCCACAGGTTCAATCTGCACCGACCGTGACGCCGCCGCCCGCACAGTCGGCTCCGGCTCAGCCGGCGCCGGTGACGCCGGGCGTATTGCGCATTCCGGGCATGGATCGCCCGGTATCGGTTGCCCCGGCCGGCAACGTGCCGACACCTTCCATCGGCAGTGCGCCTGCGCCCTCGGTTGCTGCTTCCCCGGCGCCGACAGTCAGTGCGGCGCCGGTTCCTGTCGCGCCGCGGCCGGTTGAGGCCAAGCCGGCCGCATCGTTCGATTTCGGCAGCTCCCCCGCTGCCACGACTTTCAAGCCCGAGCCGATGTCGAGCTGGCAGGATCGCGAGATCCCCAAGCCTGTGCCGTCGCACCCGGCGCCGCCGCCTGTTTCAGCTGCACCGGAGCCGCCCAGGCCGGTCGCGCCTGCGGTTTCGCCCGGCACGTCGGCCATCTCGTCCGTGGCCATGCCCAAGGCCGAGACGCCGTCACCGCGGGTCGAGCCAAGCATTACTGCGCCGACGCCAAAGCCGGGTGCGAGCGCGCCCGCGCCGGTCAGTCCGATGGTGGAGGCGGCCAAGGCCTCGCCGGCCGCCGACAACTTCGACTTCGACTTCGGTTTTGCCACCAACCCGCCTGAGCCGATCGGAGGGCAAACGTCCAAGCCCGCTCCGGCGGCAGTGCCGCCTGCCGCGTCGTCCGAAGATCCGATCGCCGACCTGATCGCGGCCGAACTCGACTCGGCCGATGCCGAAGCGGCGCAGGAGCAGCCGCGTCCCGCGCAGCCGGCACCGCGCAGCTTCCCCCAGCCGGCGGGTGGTCCCACGCCGCAGCAGCGGCCGGTACAGGCTGGTCCCGTGCCGTTCCGGCCGAACCAGGCATCGGTCCCGGCGCAGCCGCAGGCGAGCAAGCCCGAGGATCGCTTCGGCGTTGCCCCAGTGTTCGGGCGGGCCGGCCGTTCGCAGGTTGCGGCGCGTCCGCAGCAGCCGGCCAGCGATCCGATGGAAGAAATCGAGAGCCTGATCGGCGAGGCGGTGCGGGTCGAATTGACCACCGATAAGCCGACGCCGGCTCCGGCACCCGTGCCAGCCGCGCCGATGGTGCGGGCGAACGCGCAGAGCGCGCCCGCCGTGCCTCCGCTGACCGCCGGCATTCCGCCGCGTCGCGCCGCCATCAAGGACAAGGACGGCGATGTCGGCTCGGCCGAGGCCGCGATCCTTGCGGCCGCCGCTGCCAGCGGCGCCGAGGTCGGCCGTCTTGACAGCGTGGCCAGCGAGCCTGGCCCGTACAAGCGCGTCAAGGCCAAGCCGGAGCGGCGGTCGGGCGGCATGCGCCAATATGTCGGCATGGCGGTGGCGGGCACGCTGCTGCTGGCCGCCGGCTTCGGGCTCTACTGGGTGCTCGGCATGGGGCGCGGCAGCGATGCCGATGCGCCGGTGCTGACTGCCGATGCGACGCCGGTGAAGGAAGTTCCGCCGCCCGCGCCGGCGACGACCACGACGCAGCAGGGCGCGGTGGTGTTCAATGAGCTGGGTGGCGGCAACGCCACCGTGCCGGCCGACGAGCAGCTCGTGTCGCGAGACGACAGCGCCGAAACCAGCGTCGCCGATGTGGCGCGTACGGTCGGCGAGGGCGGGGAGGCCGCGAGCGAGAGCGAATTGGCCAATCGCAAGGTTCGCACCGTGACGGTACGTCCGGATGGCACCATCGTCTCGGGCGACGAAGCGGTCGCCGGCAACGAAGAACTGCCGGTGGACCGGCCGAACGTGCCGGATCTGCCGGGCGCCGACGTGCAGCCGTCCGAGCTGCTGGCTTCGATGCCGGCCGATCCGAGCGCTGTCGATGCGGCCGCGGCTACCGGCGGACAGCCGCTGCCCGCTGATCCGACGCAGGTTGCTGCTCTTGCGCCGAGCCCCGGGGCCACGATCGATCCCTCGATCGTCGCGCCGATCCCGGTGGCGCGGCCGACCAATCGGGCGGCGCTCGGTGGTGGAGCTAACTCGACCGTTGCCAGCGTGCAGCCGGTCGATCTCGGTGCAAGCCAGCCTGCTCCGGCTCCCGTGGCTGCTGCTCCAGCGGCGCCGAGCGGCAGTGGTCCGTACGTGCAGCTGAGTTCGCAGCCGAGCCAGGCGGATGCCGAGAACGCGCTGCGTTCGACGCAGAACCGGCTCGCTAACATCCTGGGTGGGCGCAGCCTTGCGGTGCGGCAGGTCGACCTGGGTGCCAAGGGCACGTGGTATCGCGTGGTGCTGCCGGTGCCGACGTTCCAGGATGCGACCGATACCTGTGCCGGGCTCAAGAATAACGGCATCGACTGCGTGCCGATCGGCGGTTGATCGCCGCCGACGGTTCCTTGACGTCCGCCGCTGATAGGGCGCAAATCGGTCATCTGGCGCGCTTCCGAACCGGAAAAGCCTGCAACTTTTCCTGGAAGCGCTCGACGGCTCGGGCGGGCGGCTGATGAGCGAGACACCTTCGGACTGGTTCGTATCGCCCGACACGCCGCGCGACGACGAAATCCTCTATGTCGACGTTGCCGGCTATGAAGGGCCGCTCGACCTGCTGCTCGATCTGGCGCGGCGGCAGAAGGTCGATCTCGGCAAGATCTCGGTGCTGGCGCTGGCCGAGCAGTATCTGGGCTTCATCGAGACGGTGCGCGAGAAGCGGATCGAGATCGCGGCCGATTACCTGGTGATGGCGGCGTGGCTGGCTTACCTCAAGAGCCGGCTGATGGTGCCGCAGCTGCCCAGCGACGACGAACCGTCGGGCGAGATGATGGCAGCGCTGCTGCAGTTCCGACTGAAGCGGCTCGAGGCGATGCGCAAGGCGGCGATGCAGTTGGTCAACCGGCCGCGGCTGGGGCGCGAGGTTTTTGCACGCGGGCAGCCGGAGATGGTGGTCGTCGAGCGGCGCAACCTCTACGAGGCGAGCCTCTACGACCTGCTCAAGGCCTATGCCAACGGGCGCGAGCGCGGCATGCCGCAGGATTACCACCTGTTCGAGCGCAGCGTGTGGTCGCTGCAGGAGGCGCGCGAGATTTTGACGCGGCTGATCGGGGAGAGCATGGACTGGGTGCCGCTCGATGCGTATCTGGACCAGTATCTGAGCGACCCGGAGCAGCGGAAGACCGCGACGGCCTCGAGTTTTGCCTCTAGCCTTGAACTGGCCCGGCAGGGGCAAATAGAACTGCGCCAGACCCTGACCTTCGGGCCGCTGTTCATGCGGCGGCGCCAGGGGGACAAGTCCGGTGACGGAAAGAAGCCGCAATGAACGACGCCCGGGTGCGGGACATCGATATCGACGAGCATGGCGAGATAGCCGAGCGGAATCTGCGGATTCTCGAGGCGATCCTGTTCGCGTCGAGCGAGCCGCTGTCGGTCGGCGATATTGCGCCATATCTGGGGGAGGGCGCCGATGTGCCGGTGCTGCTCCTGCAACTGGCCGAGCGCTATCGCGGGCGGGGCGTGAACCTCGTGCAGCGCGGCGACCGCTGGGCGTTCCGGACGGCGGATGACCTGTCCTTCCTGCTGCGGCGGGAGGAGACGGAGAGCCGGCAGCTGTCGCGCGCGGCATTGGAGACCCTAGCCATCATCGCCTATCACCAGCCGGCGACGCGGGCCGAGGTGGAAGAGGTGCGCGGTGTCGCGAGCGGTGGCGGCACGTTCGACGTGCTGATGCAGACTGGCTGGGTGCGCATGCGCGGGCGGCGACGCACGCCTGGGCGGCCGGTGACCTATGGCACGACCGAGGCGTTTCTCGACCATTTCGGACTCGAGAGCTTGGCCGACCTACCGGGGCTCGAGGAGTTGAAGGGCTCGGGGCTGCTGTCGAGCCGGCTGCCGCCGGCCTTCCAGGTGCCGTTGCCTTTCGACGGTGCGCTGCGTGACGACGAGGATCCACTCGATCCCGGCGACATGGGCGAGAGCGACGACGGCGAATGACTGAAGCCGAGGAGTTTGAGGACTGGGGCCCCCGCGGCACGGCCGGCGTCGCCTTTGCCGCGGCGCTGCGTTTCGACCATGTCAACGTGACGCTGGGCGGGCGGCCGGTGCTGCGCGATTTCTCGCTGGCGTTGGTGCCGGGCGAGATCGTGTGCCTGCTCGGCGAGAGCGGCTCGGGCAAGTCGACCATCCTGCGGGTGGCGGCGGGAATCCAGCGGATCGATGGCGGGACGGTGCGGATCAACGACGAGATCGTGTCCGGGCCGGGCGTGCACCTCAAGCCGGATCGGCGCGGCATCGGGCTGATGTTCCAGGATTTTGCGCTGTTCCCGCATCTGTCGTTGCTGCAGAACGTGACCTTCGGGCTGCGCAAGCTCGGGCGGGCGGCGGCGCTGGCGCAGGCACGGCAGGCGCTGAAACGGGTGGGGCTCGACGATCGCGAGGCGGATTATCCGCACCAGCTCTCGGGCGGGCAGCAGCAGCGGCTGGCGCTGGCGCGCTCGATTGCGCCGCGGCCGGGTATTTTGATGCTCGACGAACCGTTCTCGAGCCTCGACGCGCGGCTGCGCGAGACGGTGCGCAACGAGACGCTGGCGGTGCTGCGCGAGACGCATGCGACGACGATCATCGTGACGCACGACCCCGAGGAGGCGATGCTGCTGGGCGATCGGATCGCGCTCTTGCGGCATGGGCGGCTGGCGCAGATCGATACGGCATCGGCGATCTACAATCGGCCGGTGGATCTGAACGCGGCGCGCTTTTTCTCGCCGCTGAGCGAAATTGACGCAAAGGTGAGCGGGGGCCGGGTGGAGACGCCGCTCGGGCCGGTTGCGGCCCCCGGGCATGCCGAGGGCAGCCGGGTGGTGGTGGCGATCCGGCCGATCGGTGCGCTCGACGTGCGGACGGAGGCGCCCGGAACGCCGGGGCGCGTGCTGGCCAAGCGCGACGCGATCGGGATCGACCTGTGCGAAGTGAGCGTGGCGGGGATCGACCGGCCGATCCAGATCCGGCGGCGGGCCGACCGAAACCTCGGCGTCGGCTCCGACGTTTTCCTCACGCTCAATCCGGAACACGTCCTTGTGTTTGCCAAGGATTGAACCTATTTCTGCGTGCTAGTAACCGCGTAAGGCATATCTCGGAGACTAAGCATGCACGCGCCAGGCATTTGGGGCATCATCGTCGTAGCGATCGTCGTGATCGTCCTTTTCGGTCGCGGCAAGATTGCCGGCCTCATGGGTGAAGTCGCCTCGGGCATCAAGTCCTTCCAGAAGGGCATGCGCGACGAGGAAACCAAGCCCACGCCGCAGATCGACGCTTCGGTTACCGCCGAGCCGGCCCGCGAACCCGAAAAGGCCAAGGACGCCTGATCGTCTGACGGCCGCTCCCCGGAGCCATATTCATGCTCGGCGTCGGCTGGACCGAAATGCTTTTGATCGGGGTGGTTGCCCTGATCGTCATTGGTCCCAAAGAACTCCCCGCACTCATGCACAAGGTCGGCCAGTTTGCCGGCACGATCCGTCGCATGGGCCAGGACTTTCAGCGCGAGCTGAACAAGACCACCGGTCTCAACGAGATCAAGAACCTGCGCGAGTCCGTGACGCAGCCGCTCAAGGCGACTGCCGACGCGATCCGCAAGGAATTCAACACTACATCGCCAACGGGGCAGGTGACGCCCTCGGGCGCGCTGAAGCCGGCTGATCCGAAGGCCGAGAGCGTGGTCGACGAGATCAAGGCCGCGGCCGGGATGACGAAGCCGGCCGCGCTGCCGCTAACGGCCGCTGCTGCGGCCGCCGCGAAGGCGACCGAGGCGGCCGAGGTGTCGACGCCCGCCGTCGCCAAGGCGCCGGCGGCAAGTGCCACCAAGGCGCCGGTGAAGGCCGCCCCCAGGAAGATCAAGGCGCCGAGCGAGAGCACGGTAGATGCCGGGGAGATCGAGCCGGTAAAGCCGGCGCGAAAGCCCCAGACGACGAAGCCGATCGAGTCGCCAGCTCCGGTCGAAGCCATCGCGCCCACCAAGAAGCCAGCGGCGAAGAAGAAGGCGGCAACCGGTGCACCGGCCGAGACCGCCGCCGCTGCGCCGGTCAAGAAGGCCGTGCCATCGCGGCGCGCGAAGTCCGTAGCGCCGCCTGACGGATCGGCGAAGAAGCCCGCCCTGCGCAAGCGGGCCACACCAAAGACACCGACCTGACCATGGCCGAGCAGACCAAACTCGCTGCGCCCGAACCTGAAGTCGACACGGACGAGCTCGCCGGGAGCGAAGCGCCATTGCTCGATCACCTGATCGAGCTCAGGAAGCGCCTGATCCGGTCGGTCATCGTGATTTTCGTGCTGCTGATCGCCTGCTTCTTCGTCTCGGGCTCGATCTTCGATATCCTCGTGCAGCCGTACCGCAACGCGGTCTATCCGGAGCCGGTCGAACTCATCTACACGGCGCCGCAGGAATTCTTCTTCACGCAGCTGAGCCTCGCCTTCTTCGGAGCGATCTTCCTCGGCTTTCCGTACCTGGCGGTCGAAATCTACGGGTTCGTGGCGCCGGGGCTCTACAAGAAGGAGCGCCGCGCCTTCATTCCGTACCTGGTGGCGACGCCGATCTTTTTCGTGCTCGGTGCGGCGATGGTCTACTTCGCGGTGCTGCCGATGGCGATGCATTTCTTCGCCATGATGGAGACCGACGAGATCCAGATGCTGGTCAAGGTCAGCGAGTATCTGGGGCTGGCGATGACGCTGATCATCGCCTTCGGTATCTGCTTCCAGCTGCCGGTGATCCTGACGCTGTTGGCCCAGATCGACCTGATCGGCAGCGGCGCACTGAAGAAGGGGCGGCGCTACGCCATCGTCGCTATCCTGGTGTTCGCGGCCTTCATTACGCCACCCGACCCGATCTCACAGATCGGCCTCGCGCTGCCGATGTATCTGCTCTACGAACTCTCGATCTGGTCGGTTTCGCTGGTCGAGAAGCGCCGGGCAAAGGCGCTGGCCGAGGCCGGCGCCGATGAGACGCCGACCGCCTGACTTGGTGGCGTAGGCGCGGGGAGCGGCCGCTGTCCAGCTAGATCTCGCGAGTTGCCTCTTTCAGCCAGGCACGAACCTCGCCGGTGACGAGGGGGCCGATCTCCTTGAAGACGCGCTTGTGGTAGGCGTTCAGCCACTTGCGGTCGTCAGCGGAGAGTTGCGCTTCGTCCACGAGGCGAAGGTCTATGGGCGCGAGGGTGAGAGTCTCGAACTCGAGGAATTTGCCGTCGCCGACCGGGCTTTCGATGACGCTCAACAGGTTCTCGATGCGGATGCCGAAGGCGCCTTGCTTGTAGAAGCCGGGCTCGTTCGAGGTGATCATGCCCGGCTCGAACGGCACGGAATAGCGCGACGAGATGCCGATCGGGCCTTCGTGCACCGAGAGGAACGCGCCGACGCCGTGGCCGGTGCCGTGATTGTAGGTGACGCCATCCTGCCAGAGGAACTGGCGGGCCAGGACATCGATCTGCGCGCCGGTGGTGCCTTTGGGGAAGCGGACGCGCGAGATGGCGATCATGCCGCGCAGCACCTGGGTAAAGCGGGTCTTCTGCTCGGTCGTGACCTTGCCGGTGGCCATGGTGCGGGTGATGTCGGTGGTGCCCGAGAGGTACTGGGCGCCGGAATCGACCAGCATCAGTTCGCCGGGTTTCAGCTGCCGATTGGTGCTGCGGTTGACGTGGTAGTGGATGATGGCGCCGTTCGGGCCGGCGCCGGAAATGGTGTCGAAGCTGACATCGACGACGCTGGGGTCCTCGCGGCGGAAGCCTTCGAGCGCAGTGACGATGCCGATCTCGTCGAGCTGGCCCCTGGGGGCTTCGGCATCGAACCAGCAGAGGAACTTGGCTATGGCGGCGCCGTCGGCGCGGTGGGCTTCGCGCATGCCGGCGAGCTCGGCGTCGTTCTTGATCGCCTTGGGCAGCAGGACGGGATCGCGCTTTTCGATCAGCCTGGCGTCGCTGACGCCCTTGATGGCCTGGACCACGGCGACGGGGACGGTGCCGGGATCGATCATCACGCGCTTGTCGGCGGCGCCCAGCTTGCGCAGAGCGGCGATCATGGTGGCGACGTCGGCCACCTTGGCGAGGCCCTCTAGGCCCTTCCTCAGCTCGGGGGTGATCTTGTCCTTGTTGACGAACAGGGTCGGCATGCCGGTCTTGGGCACGAGGGCGAAGCCGAGCATGACAGGCACGTTGGGCACGTCGCGGCCGCGCAGGTTGAACAGCCAGTTGATGGATTCGGGGACGGTGAGGACGACCGCATCGGCGCTGTCGGCGGCGAGGATGGCGCGCAGTTCGGTGAGCTTGTCGGGCGCGGTCTTGCCGGCGCGGTTGTGGCCGAGGAACTCGACGGCGCCATTGGGCGGGGCAGGGCGGTCGGCCCAGATGGTGTCGACGAGGTTGGCGACCGGCACGAGGGTGGCGGACTTGCCAGCGAACTTCTTTTCGAGGTCGGCGATCTCGCTGGGCGTGTGCAGCCAGGGATCGAAGCCGACCTTGGCGGACTTAGGCACGTAGTCCGCGATCTTGGCGGGGATGCCGCCCTGCACGGCTTCGACGACTTCGACCATTGTGGTGTCGGTCTCGGCGGGCGCCTGCAGGGTGTAGCGGCCGTCGACGAACAGGGCGGCCTTTTTCGCGCCGACTATGGCGAGGCCGGCCGAGCCGGTGAAGCTGGTAACGTAGCCGAGGCGCGCCTCGCTCTCGGGCACCGACTCGCCGCGATGCGCATCGGCGCGCGGCACGAGGAAGGCATCGACCCCGGCCTCACGCATGGCGGCGCGCAGCGCTTTCACCCGGCCGGCCACGGTTTTGGGCGAGGTGCGGGTGTCGAAGTTCTGGTAGACGGCGGGGGCGAAGTCGTTGGGGCTCATGGCGGATTTTCGTCGGTGGGATGTGCCGAAACCCTAGCAGAGCCAATCCTGCCACCAAAGGGCCAAAAGCCTGAGCGGCGCGTTCAGGCGCGGTTCACCGGGGCGGGGGCATTTAGCCGCCGCGGGGTAACGGGAGATCGAAATGAACGACCGCAAAACCCTGTTCCGCCGGGTCTTCGCATCCATGATCGAACGCCGCACCAACGAGGCGCAGCGCCAAATCACCGAATACCTCAAGGCCCGGCAGCCGAATGTCGCCGCGCGTGCGGAGCGATTCACCGGCCGTTAAGGCGCCTTGCATGGCCAGCATGGCTACCCTTCAAAAACAACACCTTACCGGCTTGGCCTGCCGGGACTATATGCAAGCTCAAGCGGCAGAAGTGGCCGCACCAGTTTCACTAGACCGGGAGAAAGAGATGCCCGAGAACAAGAACGACTTTCGCAAGGCGCTTGCCGGCGTGATCGATGCACGTGGCCGCGAAGCCACTCGCAGCGTTGCCCGCGCCCGCGAACATCTTCTGCTCGGCGCGCTGACCAAGCGCCCGAACTAAGCGGTTTGCGCGCGGAATGCGCGGCAGTCGCCTGTATTGACCGAAGCTGAATCCCCGGACGTGAGTTCGGGGATTTTGTTTTTGGGGGTGATGGAGCGTGGGGCTCCACCCCCTCCGAGCTGCGCTAGGCAGCAGCTGAGCTGCCAAGCTTCGCTTGCCTCCCCCATCAAGGGGGAGGTGGGGGCCGGTGGGTGAGGCCGCCCCCTCCACCGCCTTCGGCGGTCCCCCTCCCCCGTGAACGGGGGAGGATCGCGGAGAGGCCGGTGGGTGGGGCTAGCGCTTCTCCAGCACCAGGGTGGTCCATTCCTTCTTTTCGATGCGGTGCTTGAGGACGATGCCTTGCAGGGCGTAGGCGGAGATGACGCGGTTGGCCTGGGTGTTGAGGATGCCCGAGAGGATGACGGTGGCGCCGCGCTCGGTGATCTTGCGCATGCCGGGGGCGAGGGCGACCAGCGGGCCGGCGAGGATGTTGGCGACCACCATGTCGTAGGGCGCGCCGGTTGCGATCTGGCGGTGGTCGAGGCCGGTGGCTTCGAGCGCGATGACATAGTTGCCGACGCCGTTGTCGCGGGCGTTCTCGACCGTGGTGGTGACGGCGATGGGGTCGATGTCGGTGGCAAGCACCGGCAGGTGGGTGCGCTTGGCGAGCGCGATAGCGAGGACGCCGGTGCCGGTGCCGACGTCGATCATCTGGCTGTAACGGCGGCGCTTGAGGGCACGGTCGATGGCTTCGAGGCAGCCGGTGGTGGTTTCGTGGTGGCCGGTGCCGAAGGCCTGGGCGGCATCGATGCGGATCGGGGTGACGCCGGAGGTGGGGACGGCATCCTCGTGGCTGCCATAGACGAAGAAGCCGCCAGCGATGACGGGCTTCAGGCCTTCGAGGGATTTTGCGACCCAGTTGACGGCCGGGTCGATCGCTTCGACGGCGAAGCTGACATCGCCGCCGAGCGTGTCGCGGGCGAGGGCGTTGAAGGCGTCGAGGTCGGGCTCGCTGTCGCAGGTGGCTTCGAACACCCACTCGCCGGTATCGGCGTCCTCGTGCGCGGAGGCGGTGATGGCGAGATCGTCGCGGGCCATCACGGCATCGACCAGGGCGTAGGCCTGATCCTTGGTGAGGGCGGTCGAGAGCTGGGAGAGCGTCATGGGGCAAGAAGTCCTGTTTGACGCTGTTTCGGCAGCGGGCCGGGCGAAGTCAATGCCCGGCGACGTGGATCGTTAAGCGGCGGCTGCGTTGTCGAGCAGGGTCAGGTCGGCCCAGACGGGCAGGTGGTCGGAGCCGGTGCGGGCGAGCGCGGTGTGGTGGACGCCCATGGCGTCGACGCGGAAATCGCGACTGAGGATGATGCGGTCGAGCGCCAGCATGGGCCGACGCGAGTGAAAGCTCGGGCCCGGGGTGACGATGTCGTGGTGGCGGGCGAATTCGGCGAGGCACCCGCCATCCTCGGCCCACTGGTTGAGATCGCCCATGATGACGGTGGGCATGCTGGCCTCGAGCTTTTCGAGATAGCCGACGACGGCTTCGGCCTGCTTCAGGCGCCAGTTGCCGATGAGGCCCAGATGCATGCCGACGACGCGGATGGCCGAGCCGTTGACGACGACGTCGGCCATGACGGCGCCGCGCGGCTCGAAGGCGGGCAGCTCGATGCGCTGGGTGCTCCTGATCTCGCTACCCTTGCGCACCAGCAGCACGTTGCCGTGCCAGCCGAGACTCATTTCGCGGATGCCGAAGCGGACGGGCAGGTAGTCGGTGTGGTCGACGATCATATCGGCCGACACGGTGGTAACGCGCTGGCCGAAGCGGCGATCGACCTCCTGCAGCGCGATGATGTCGGCGTTCAGCTCATTGAGGATGGAGAGGATGCGATCGGGCTGGCGGCGGCGGTCCGTGCCGATGGATTTGCGGATGTTGTAGGAGGCGACCTTGACCATGAGAACTCAGAGGATTGGCGACAAAAGCCGTCCGGCATTGGCGATGAAACGGGCGAAGGGATTGCGCTTCTGCACTTCTTCGCGGGTGACTTTGCGGCAATGGGTGAAATCGGTCTCGAGCATTTTCTCGACGTCCTCGATCACCTGCTTGTCGGTCATCCAGACGGTCATCTCGAAATTGATGGCGAAGCTGCGGTTGTCGAAGTTCACGCTGCCGACGCCGGCGATGCGGTCGTCCATCAGCAGCACCTTCTGATGCAGGAAGCCGCGATGGTAGCGGTAGATGGAGACGCCGTGTTCCACCATGGCATCGGCATGGGCATTGCTGGCGAGCCAGACCAGCAGGTGATCGGGCTTGGCTGGCAGCATGATTCGGACATCGACGCCGCGCATGACGGCAGCGTAGAGAGCTGTGCGCATATCGGTGTCGGGCACGAAATAGGGGCTGACGACCCACAGGCGCCGGCGGGCCTGGCCGATGATATCGGCAAAGGCGATGGCGTTGGCCTCGAGCTTGTCGGCTGGGCCGGTAGCCATGACGAGCGTGGAGACGTCGCCGACTTCCTCGACCCGTTCGGGTGGCGGCAGCTCGAGGGCATGATCGGTAGCCCAGAGCCAATCCTCCTGGAAGATCAGTGAAAGAGACGAGGCGGCGGGACCTTCGATGCGGATCTGGGTGTCGCGCCAGGCGCCGAATTTCTTGTCCTCGCCCAGGTATTCGACGCCAACATTGGCGCCGCCGGTCCAGGCGACCTTGCCGTCAACGACGACGTTCTTGCGGTGATTGCGATAATTGATCCGCATCGGGCCGAAGACGCGCAGCAGCTGGTGGCGGTGATTGAAGCCGTAGATCAGGACACCCTCGTCCTTGAGGCGCTTTTTGTAGGCGCCCGAAAGGCGGGTGCTGCCGACATCGTCGTAAAGCACATAGACCTTCACGCCGGCGCGGGAGCGCTCGATGAGGGCGTCGGCCAGGCGCTGGCCGAGGGCATCGTGGCGGATGATGTAGAACTGGACCAGCACGTAGACCTGGGCCTCGGCGATGCCGGCGATGATCGAATCGAACGTCGCCTTCCCGTCGATGAGCAGGTCCACCTTGTTGCCGGCGATGAAGGGCATGCCGGCGGCACGGCGTTGGACCGGCCACTCGTCGCCCGTTTCGCGGTCGATGACGGCCAGATCCTCGCTGCGCAAAAGACGGGAATGGCGCACCTGCAGCTTGGTGTTGGCGTAGCTGTCGAAATGCTTCCAGCCGAAGACGAGATAGACCAGTGCCGTGGGGAAGGGCAGGAAGGCGAGCGAGACGAGCCAGGCGATCGAGCCCTGCGAGGTGCGCGAGGCGCTGATCTCGCGAACGGCGCAGATGATGGCTAGGGCATAGAAGCCGGCCAGCACCATGGCGATGATGGGGATGCTCTCGATGACGCTTTCCGCCATCTCCGTCACGTCGACAACTTCGCCCATCGAGCCTCCCGCACCGCCAGCCTAAGACTAATATCCGATCGTTCGCCGCTGGCTAGTGCCGACCACCGGCGCGATGGGAGTTGCGTCCACCAACGAACGCCGCGATTGTGGGGTTGCCTGCCGATTTCCCCCACAATGAGCTTGCCGTGTCGACCCCCACGCCCAACCCACGTGAAAACGCGATGGCTGGGATCGGTTTCAAGCTGGGTTCGGTATGCCTGTTCCTGGGCATGTCGAGCTTCCTCAAGGCGGCCGAGAACGTGCCGGCCGGGCAGTTGGTGTTCTTCCGCTCGGCCTTCGCCATCCTGCCGATCATCGTCTACCTGATCTACCGGCGCGAGCTGCTGGTGGGGCTGCAGACCAAGCATCCCGTGAGCCATTTGTGGCGCGGGCTGGTCGGCACGGGCGGCATGATGACCGGGTTTTTCGCGCTGACGCAGCTGCCGCTGCCCGAGGCGATCACCATCAACTATGCAACGCCGCTGCTGATCGTGGTGTTTTCCGCACTGTTCTACCACGAGCGGGTGCGGCTCTACCGCTGGAGCGCGGTGCTGGTCGGGCTCGTGGGCGTGGTGATCATCATCTGGCCGCGGCTCACGGTATTCTCTGGCGGGGTCGGGGACCTGACCGGGGCAACGCTGGGGGCGATCTCGGCGCTGGTATCGTGCTGCTTTTCGGCGACCGCCATGGTGCTGGTGCGGCGGCTGGTCGACACCGAGCGCTCGGCGACGATCGTGCTCTATTTCTCCTCGATCTCGGCGCTGCTCGGGCTCTGCACCCTGCCGTTCGGCTGGGTGATGCCGACGACCGAGCAGTTCGCGCTGCTGGTGGCGGCCGGGATTTTTGGCGGGATCGGGCAGATCCTGCTCACCGAATCCTACCGGCATGCCGACATGTCGGTGGTGGCGCCGTTCGAGTATGCCTCGCTGCTGCTGTCGGTGGCGGTGGGCTATTTCTTCTTTGCCGAGGTGC
Source organism: Devosia sp. Soil_C_22 (assembly GCF_057657195.1). Lineage (NCBI taxonomy): Bacteria > Pseudomonadati > Pseudomonadota > Alphaproteobacteria > Hyphomicrobiales > Devosiaceae > Devosia > Devosia sp. Soil_C_22. Next base: position 2,228,764 of record NZ_JBDGIY010000001.1, on the reverse strand, counting down.
CGAGCCTGCCGATGCTGGTGGGCGGCTCGATCGTGGTGGCGTCGGGGCTGTTCATCATCTACCGCGAGCACCGGCTGGGGCTGGAGCGGAAGCGGGCGAGCGAGGTTAGTCCGCCGCAGTAGGGTGGCTCAGGTTTCCTCGCGCTGTGAGTGCGGCATCTACCTCAGGATGGGATCCCGGCCTGCGCCGGGATGACCCGGTGGGTGGGCGCGATTGTGCCCCCGCTGAGGGTTGAGGGTCATCCCTTCTGGACGAAGCTCTCCAGCACCTTTTTCTTGCCGGCTTTTTCGAAGTCGATCGAGAGCTTGTTGCCTTCGATCTGCTCGATGGTGCCGTAGCCGAATTTCAAGTGAAAGACACGCTGGCCGACAGAGTACTTTGAGCCGCGGCCGTCGTCGGTGGAGCGGGCGACGAGGTCGCCGTCGATGGTGATCGGGCCGGCCGATTTGCGTGAGCTGGCCTGGGCGCGGGCGCGCTGCCAGCCGGGCGTTTCGTAGAGGGAATCGAACGGGTCGCGGGTGTCGAAGCGGCTGCTGGAGCGGCCGCCATAGCCGTAACCGCCGTAGGAGGAGCCGGTGTCCTTCACTTCGACGGCGGCGGCGGGCAGCTCGTCGAGGAAGCGCGACGGGATGGCGGATTGCCAGAGGCCGTGGGTGAGGCGGTTCTGGGCGAGCGAGACGCGCAGGCGTTTTCTGGCGCGGGTGAGGCCGACATAGGCGAGGCGGCGCTCTTCCTCGAGGCCGGCGCGGCCGCTTTCATCGAGGGTGCGCTGGCTGGGGAACAGGCCTTCCTCCCAGCCGGGGAGGAATACGGTGTCGAACTCGAGGCCCTTGGCGGAGTGCAGGGTCATGATCGAGACGGCGTCCTCGGCTTCGCCACTGTCACGGTCCATGACCAGCGAGACGTGCTCGAGGAAGCCCTGCAGCGAGTCGAACTCGCTCATCGAGTTGATGAGTTCCTTGAGGTTTTCGAGCCGGCCCTCGGCCTCGGCGGACTTATCGTTCTGCCACATCTCGGTGTAGCCGGACTCGTCGAGGATCTGGGCGGCGAGCTCGGCATGCCACGGACTGCGGCGGGGGATGCCGGGGGCGGTATCTTCGTCGACCTGCTTTTCGCCCCCGGGCGGGGTCTGCATGCGCCAGTTCCAGTCGTCAAACTGGGCCATCAGCTCGCGCAGGGTGGTGCGCGGCTTGGCCTTCAGTTCTTCGGTTTCGATGAGCATGCGCACGGCGCCGGTCAGCGTCGTGCCCTGCAGGCGGGCGGTTTCGTGGAGCAGCTTCACTGTGGTGTCGCCGAGGCCGCGCTTGGGGACGTTGACGATGCGCTCGAAGGCGAGGTCGTCGTTCTGGTTCACCACCAGGCGGAAATAGGCGATGGCGTCACGGATTTCCTTGCGCTCGTAGAAGCGCGGGCCGCCGATGACGCGGTAGTTGAGGCCGAGCGTGATGAAGCGCTCTTCGAAGGCGCGCATCTGGTGGGAGGCGCGCACGAGGATGGCCATGGAGTTGAGCACGTCGCCGCCGCGCTGGAGCTGCTCGATCTCCTCGCCGACCTGGCGGGCTTCCTCGTCGCTGTCCCAGACGGAAGTGACGTGCACGAGGTCGCCGGCCTCGCCGACATCGGTGTGCAGGGTCTTGCCTAGGCGGCCCTGGTTGTTGGCGATGAGGTGGGAGGCGGCCTTGAGGATGTTGGAGGTCGAGCGGTAGTTGCGCTCGAGTCGGATCACCTTGGCGCCCGGAAAGTCCTTCTCGAAGCGCAGGATGTTGTCGACCTCGGCGCCGCGCCAGCCATAGATCGACTGGTCGTCGTCGCCGACAACGCAGATATTGGCTTCCGAGGCCGGGCGGCCCTGGGCGAGGAGGCGCAGCCAGAGATACTGCGCGGTGTTCGAATCCTGGTACTCGTCGACGAGGATGTATTTGAAGCGCCGATGGTACTCGGCGAGCACATCCGGGTGCTCCTTGAACAGCTTGATGTTCAACAGCAGCAGGTCGCCGAAATCGGTCGCGTTGAGGGTGGCGAGCCGGGCCTGGTAGTCGTGGTAGAGATTGGGCAGGCGGCCATTGGCGAAGCCGGATTTTTCAGCCGGCGGCACGTCCTCGGGTAACCAGCCGCGGTTCTTCCAGCCATCGAGCATGCCGGCAAAGACGCGGGCGGGCCAGCGCTTCTCGTCGATGTTCTCGGCTTCGAGCAGCTGCTTGATCAGGCGGATCTGGTCGTCGGTATCGAGGATGGTGAAATCGGAGCGCAGCTTCACCAGCTCGGCATGGCGGCGCAGGATGCGGGCGCCGATGGAGTGGAAGGTGCCCAGCCACGGCATGCCTTCGACGCCCGAGCCGACGAGGTGGCCGATCCGCTCCTTCATTTCGCGGGCGGCCTTGTTGGTGAAGGTCACCGACAGGATCTCGGACGGCCAGGCGAGGCGGGAATTGAGGATGTGGGCGATGCGGGTGGTGAGCACGCGCGTCTTGCCCGTCCCGGCGCCGGCGAGGACCAGCAGCGGCCCCTCGGTGCTGAGCACGGCCTCGCGCTGTTCTTCGTTCAGCCCCTTCAGATAGCCGAGCCCGGCCACAGCGGGCTTGCGGCCCAATTGGCTGGTGATCGCACCGGCGGCGGGCCGGTCGAGGCGTTGCGGTTCAGATGCCATACGGGATTGACGAATCCTGTTTCGTTCTCATCGGCGAATATAGGGAGTGGGGCGGCCGATGTATACGTTCCGGGCATGTCACAGGACTGTCATGGGACTGTCACGCAAGCGTTGTGCGGCCTGCCTAAGCGTCAGCCCTCTTTTCAAGGGGGACTACATGCTGAAAAAGTCAATTCTGCTCGGCCTTTCGGCCAGCCTGCTCGCCGGCTCCGCCATCGGCGCCGAGTATTTCGACCGCATCGCCAGCTTTCCGGTGGCGCTGAACAACCCCGACGTTGAAGTCGGCAGCACCGAGAATTCCTCGGAAATCATCACCGCGACCGAAGACGGCATGACGCTCGTCTATTCGAACGCGCTGCTGGGCGGCATCGGCTTTGTCGACATCACCGACCCCAAGGCCCCCCAGGCCGGCGGTTTCGTGAAGCTCGAAGGCAGCCCGACCTCGGTGGCCGTGATCGGCGGCCGTGCGCTCGTTACCGTCGACACCACTGAAGATTTCACCGCGCCGACCGGCTATCTCGCCATCGTCGACATCGCGACCAAGACCCTCGAGTCCCAGTGCGACCTGGGCGGCCAGCCGGATGCCGTGGCCAAGAGCCACGATGCCTCGATCATCGCGATCTCGATGGAGAACCAGCGCAACGAGGACGTGAACGACGGTGACATCCCGCAGCTGCCGGGTGGCAACGTGACGTTCTTCAGCGTGGGCGAGGGCGGTGCGATCGACTGCTCGACCATGCGCGTCACCGACCTGACCGGCGTTGCCGATATCGCGCCGGAAGATGCCGAGCCCGAGTATACGGACTTCAACGGCAAGAACGAACTCGCGCTCACGCTGCAGGAAAACAACCACATCGTGATCATCAACGGCGAGACCGGTGAGATCATCAACGACTTCTCCGCCGGCGCGGTCGACCTCAAGAATATCGACGCCACCGAAGACGGCGTGCTGAGCTTCACCGAAAGCCAGGACGGGCGCCTGCGCGAGCCGGACGCCGTGCAGTGGCTCGACGACGACCGCATCGTGATCGCCAATGAAGGCGACTGGAAGGGCGGTTCGCGCGGCTTCACCATCTTCAACAAGGACGGCACCGAGCTCTACGAGAGCGGCCCGGCGCTGGACTATATCGCGGCCACGCTCGGCCACTATCCGGAAGGCCGTTCGGACGCCAAGGGCGTCGAGCCGGAAGGCATGGAAGTCGGCACATTCGGCGACACCAAGTACATCTTCGTGAACCAGGAGCGCGCGTCGCTCGTGGCCGTCTACAAGGATACCGGCGCCGAGCCGGAATACATCCAGTCGCTCCCGTCGGGCGTCGGCCCGGAAGGCGCCCTGGCCATTCCGTCGCGTAACCTCTACGTCACCGCCAACGAGACCGACCTGTCGGTCGATGGTCTCGCCGGCTCGCATGTCATGATCTTCGAGCTGGCCGAGCGCGATGCTCCGGCCTACCCGCAGATCGCGTCGGACATGGTCGACGGCGTGCCGCTGGGCTGGGCTGCGCTGTCGGGCGCCGTTGCCGATGCCGAAAAGCCGGGCACGCTCTATGCCGTGACCGACAGCGCCTTTGCGGAAGCGGCGATCTACACGGTCGACGCCACGCAGAAGCCGGCCAAGATCACCAACAAGGTCGTGGTCACGCGGAATGGCCATCCGGCCCAGAAGCTCGACCTCGAAGGCATCACGCAGGACGGTGAAGGCGGCTTCTGGCTGGCTTCGGAAGGCGATACGGCCAAGCTGACGCCGCATGCGCTGTACCACGTCAATGCCGATGGCGAGATCGAAGACGAGTTCGCTTACCCGGCCTCGCTGCTCAAGGGCGAGACCCGTTCGGGCTCGGAAGGCATCGCCAAGATCGACGACACGCTCTGGATCGCCATCCAGCGCGAGTGGAAGGATGACGAGAAGGGCTTTGTGAAGCTGCTGGCCTACAACACCGACAGCGAAGAATGGGGCGCGGTGCGCTATCCGCTCGAGAAGGCTCCGGAAGGCGGCTGGGTCGGGCTCTCGGAAATCACCGTGCACGGTGACTACGTGTACCTGATCGAGCGCGACAACCAGATTGGCGAGAAGGCCCAGCTGAAGGCCGTGTACCGCGTGCCGGTGTCCGAGCTCGTGGCCGCGCCGCTCGATGGCGAGATTCCGGTCGTGACCAAGGAACTCGTCCGCGACCTGATCCCTGACCTCAAGGCGAATAACGGCTACGTGGTCGACAAGGTCGAAAGCCTCGCGATCGACAGCGAAGGCACTGCCTATGTCATCACCGACAATGACGGTGTGGATGACAGCTCGGGCGAGACCTTCTTCTGGACCTTCAAGGTCGAGTAAGACGCGCTAAACTGTTTGACGGGGCCGGTCCGTGAGGGCCGGCCCTGATCGTTTGTGACGCGGAATTGAACGGCGATGGCCGACTTCGTTCAGTTCGGTTGCTCAAGATCGACATCGCCCTATTTCGTTTGCCCGTGAGCAGATTATCGCATGCTGCACGATGGCGAGGATAAGTCGGGCGGAGGGGCGGTTTCTCGGGCGCTTCGAAGCGGGACGGGACCGGCGTCGTGGCGCCGACAGTGCCCGGGATAGCCGGTCAGGTCAGTGGACCGTACCTATTTTCGCTGCAAGTCTGCCGCATTCATGAATGGCTTCTGAACTGATGTTCAGGTGACGAGCGCTGTGGCACGGACAACACGATCGTGAGGGATGACCCGCGAACAGCCCGTGACGTATCTGCGGGCTTTGCCTACACTTTGCCGAGTTTTGCGGAGATTCACGCGGCCCCGTGCTGAACCGGCTTTTCATCATCATCGGCGTGCTTGCGATCCTTGCCATCGCCGCGGCTTTCGTCGTGCCCAGCTTCATCAACTGGGGCGACTATCGCGAGCGGCTGGCGACGATTGCCGGCGAAGTGCTGGGTGCGCCGGTGCGGATCGAGGGCGATGTCGCCTTCTCGCTGCTGCCGCAGCCAAAGCTGCAGTTCTCGGCGGTGAGCGCCGGGCCGGCGGACCAGCCGGCGCTGACCATCGACAAGGTCGAGGCCGAGTTCTCGCTGATCGACTTCCTGCGCGACCGCTACAACGTCACCCGGCTGGTGCTCGACCATCCGGCGGTGCGTATCGGTATCGGGGCGGATGGGGCACTGGCGACCAGCGTGGCGCTGGCGCAGACGGTGGAGAGCAATATCTCCGTCGCCAACGCGACGATTACTGGTGGCACGGTGACGGTGGCCGATGCACGGACCGGTAACGAGCTGGTTGCGACCAATGTGGCGGGCGAGCTCCGGATCGACGCGCTGCGGGGACCGTTCTCGTTCCAGGGGACGGGAAGCTTCGAGGATCGGTCATACGCGCTGCGACTGACGACCGGAGCGCTGACAGCCGAGGGCGGCGGGACGCTGGCGCTATCGCTGCGGCCGACGGACGATCGGTTCACGCTCTCGGCCGAGGGGACGATCGAGACCGGAGCGAACCCCGGCTTCACCGGCACGATGACCTGGCGACAGCCGCCGGTGCGGCTGGTGGGCGAGGCGCCGGTCGATGCGGGGCAGGGCGACCTGGTGATGACCAGCAAGGTGGCGGCGACGACGTCGCGCATCCTGCTCACCGACTATGTGGTGGTGCCCGACGAGAACCGCGGGGCGACGCGGTTGCAGGGCGCGGCCGAGGTGTCGCTGGGCAGCAATGTCGCCTTCAACGCGGTGATCTCTGGCGGCGTGCTGGCGCTGCCGCCGCGCGATGCCACGGCCGAGCAGGCGGTCGAGCCGTATGAGATCGTGCGGCTGATCAAGGAATTGCCGGTGCCGCCGGCGCCGGGGATTCCCGGGACGATCGGCATGGATATCGCCGAGGTCGGCCTGCGGGCCTTTGCGCTGCGCAACGTGCGGCTCGACGCGGCGACGGATGGCAGCGGCTGGACGATCAGCCAGCTGACCGGGGTGCTGCCGGGCGATGCGACGGTGACGCTGAGCGGCGATGTGGATGTGTCGACGGGCAAGCCCGAGTTTGCGGGCAGCCTTGCGGTGCGCTCGCAGCGGCTGGATGCGCTGTCCACGATGTGGCGAGGATTGGCCGAGGGCAACCCGCTATTCGGCATGCCGGGCGGGATCGCGGCGCGGCTGAACCTCGTGGGCGAGACGCTGAGCATCAGCGAGGCGAGCGTCGAGCTCGACGGGCAGAAGATCCCGTTCTCGGCACAGATCGGGCTCGGGGCCAATCGCGACCTGCACTTGAGCGCCGATGTGGGCGAACTCGATGCGGCGCGGAGCGCTGCGCTGCTGGCACTGCTGCCGGACCTCAATAGCGACATCGCGTTTCCGGTGACGTTTCCGAAGGGCGAGTTCGAGCTCAGCGCGGCGCGGGCGCAGATTGCCGGGCTCGACGGATCGGACCTCGTGGCACGCGGTTCGTGGGACGGCGGCGTGCTGGTGGTGGACGAGGTATCGGCGAGCGACCTGGGCGGGGCGCGGTTCAGTGCGACGCTGACGGCGTTCGGCTCGATCGTGAAGCCGGAGCTGTCGGGCACGGCCGATATCGCGGTGGAGAGTGCCGATGCGCCGGCGCTGGCACAGCTTTATGCGGCGCTCGGGACGTCGGATGCGGTGGCGCAGTTCCTCAGACCATCGCTGCCGGTGGCGCTGAAGCTGAGGCTGGACGCGCCGAATGGCGAGGGGGCGCAGAGCCTGACGCTGAGCGGCACGGCCGCGGGATCGGATGTGACGGCGGAGGCGGAGCTGCAAGCGGGCTTCCTGCGGGCGCTGAGCGGCTCGCTGCAGGTGCGGTTGAATGCGCGTGCCGCCGACGCCGCGGCGTTGACTCAACAGCTGGGGTTGCCCAGTGGCGAGATGTTTGCGGCGGGGGCGCCGGGGACGCTGGTGGTGCATATCGACGGCAATGTCGGCAACAGCCTCGAGACCACGATGCGGCTGGCGAGCGGGGCGGACTCGGTGGGTTTTTCGGGTAACGTCGTGGTCACCGATCCGGCGGCGTTCAGCGGGCGGGGCACGCTCAAGGTGGCGCTTGCGGACGCCTCAGCGCTCGCCGACCTGGCGGGCGCGCAGGGCATTTCGCTGCCGGCGCTGAGCGGGTCGGCCTCGGTGGTGTTCGACGGGTCGGACGACATTTCGTTCGGGGGGATCGAGGGCAATTCGGCCGGGCAGCCGTTCAAGGGACAGCTGGCGCTGACGCGGCGGGGCGAGACGCTGGATGCGGCCGGGGCGCTCGAACTGCAGGCGATCGACGTCGCCGGGCTGGTCGGTGCGGTGGCGGGGCCGGCGGCGTTGCTGGAGGGCACGGGGCTTTGGCCAGAAGGGCCGCTGACGCTTGGCAACGCGGCGCGGACGAGCACGGGGCGAATCGCGGTGACGGCGCCAGTGCTGACGGTGGCGGGTCGGGAGATCGGCAGCGAGGCGCGGCTCAGCTTCGATTGGGACGGGACCAGCACGCGGCTGCGCAATGCCCGCGCCAAGCTGGGTGAAGGGACGGCCGAGCTCGAGTTGACGGTGTGCTGCGCCGGGCCGTTGCCGGCCAAGCAGGTGAGCGGGCGCTATGCACTCAACGACGTCGCGCTCGACGAGGTGATGCCGCCCGCTGTGGCTGCCGCGCTCGACGGCAAGCTCGACATGAACGGGCGGATCAACGGCACGGCTGAGAGCATCGCCGGGCTGCTCGGGGCGATGACCGGGGACGGGACGTTCAACGTGTCCGGGTTCAGCATTGCGCGGCTCAATCCGCAGGCGCCGCGCGCGGTGACGGGGCTCGAAAACATCCTCGAGATGCAGCCCGAGGAGGTCGTCGGGTTGATCGAGGAGCGGCTCGATGACGGGCCGTTCACCAGCCCGGAGGTGGCGGGGACCTACACGATTGCCGGGGGCACGCTGCGCAGCCCGAACCTGGCCATCGAGGGCGAGGGCGGGCGGCTGTTCGGCAGCGGGTCGATCCGGCTTGCGGACCTCGGACTCTCGGGGAGCTACAGCCTGACGCCGACGGCGATCACACCGGCTGCGATGGGCAGCGACGTGGGGGCAGGGCAGATCGTGGCGCGGCTCGGCGGCACGTTGCTGGCGCCGGAGCGGTCGTTCGATGTGTCGGCGCTGGTCGATACGATCATGGTCAAGGCGTACGAGGCCGAAGTGGCGCGGCTCGAAAAGCTGCGGGCCGAGGACGAGGCGCGCAAGGCCGCCGAGGCGGAGGAGGCTGCGCGACTGGCAGCCGAGGAAGCGGCGCGGAAAGCGGCGGAGGAGGAGGCTGCACGCAAGGCGGCCGAGGAAGAGGCGGAGCGACGGGCGGCCGCGGAGCAGGCGGCGCGGGAGGCAGCCGCGGCGGAGGCGGCTCGGCAGGTTGAGGAAGATGAAGCGACGCGGCGGGCGGTCGAGGAGGCACTGAAGGATCGGCCGGTGGATATTGGCTTTGGGAACTAGGGGCGCCGGGGCTGGGCCGGGCCCGTGGACTTCGAGTGTGGGGCTCCACCCCACCCGGCTGCGCTAAGGCCGCGCCGGGCGCGGCCAAGCTTCGCGAGCCCTCCCCATCAGAGGGGAGGGAGATCAGTGGACTTGGAGAGTGGAGTGTCCACCTTGTCGGCGAGCGGTCAGCCGGCGCGGTCACGGTACCAGGCGAGGACGGCCAGCCGAACGGCGGAGGAGAGGTTGGGGGTTTCCCTCGCTTCGTCGATCTCGCCGATCAGGACGGGCAGGGTGATGCCGCGGGCGGCGGCGAGGCGTTCGAGGCCGGCCCAGAATTCGGGTTCGACGGCGATGCTGGTGCGGTGACCGGCGATGGTCAGCGAGCGCTTTTCCACGCGCGCGGCCGGCTATTTCTTGCGGAAGCTGTCGAGGCTGACGACCTTTTCGCCCTTGGCCTCGGGCGTCGGGGCGGCGGGCTTGAGCTCGGTGACCTCGGCGGGAGCAGCAGCGGGCTCGTCATGGGCTTCGGGGTCGGCGACGCGCTCGACGTCGAACTGCAGGCCGAACTGCACGGACGGATCGAAGAAGCCCTTGATGGCTGAAAAGGGGATGCTGAGGAGTTCGCCGCGACCATCGAAGGACAGCTCGACCTCGAAACCGGTCTCGGTGACCTTCAAGCCGGTGAACTGGTTCTGGAGCACGATGGTCATTTCCTTGTCGTACTGCTCAACCAGCTTCTGGCTGAGCCGCACGCCGGGCGCCTTGGTGACGAAGGAAATGAAGAAGTGATGCTCGCCGGGCAGACCCGTCCGCGCCACTTCGGACAGCACCTTGCGGACCACGCCGCGCAGCGCCTCCTGGGCCAGGATGTCGTAGCGGATGAGGTCTTCGGCCATTGAGCGTTTCCAAGCGCGGGTGAATCCCCGCCTGGCGTTAATATCTCAGGTGTGCCGGTAGCAGTTCAAGGCAAAAGCGGCCGGTTGCCTTGGGTCATTAGGCGAGCCTTGAACGATGGGGAGGGAAGTGCAGGCTTCTGTTGCCAGGTGCCTGCGAACCCCGCCTGCCGCCCTGCTAGGAGCGGAGGACTTTAATTCCCAGTGCTAGCGCCGCATTACGCAGCGACAGCAACCGGAGCATAGTTGTCGTTGGCAACTATTAGGATGGCCCGATATCGGTGGTACCATGCCGAGCAAAAGTCTACCCTTTACGCCCTTGTCGATCCTGTTTCGTCCCCATGCAACCCGCCACGACGGGGAGATCTGGTGGAGACGCCGGGCACTGCCCCCGGGTCCAATGGGTTTATTACGATAGCCGTTTATCGCCATAGCCGGTCACCCGGCAGGTTCTATATAGGCGCGATGGGTGGGCGATGCAAAGGGGGCAGCCGTTGGATGTCCCTGGATCGTATCCACAAACGAGGTCGGGGCTGTGGGTTCCTCGTGCGGGCGCGAGCGACTACACTGGACCCATCTTTCCCGCAGAATCGTTCAGCCCCATGCGCCAGTATCTCGACCTGCTCAGTGACGTGCTCGAAAACGGGACCGACCGGTCGGACAGGACCGGAACCGGGACGCGCTCGGTGTTCGGGCGGCAGGTGCGGTTCGACCTGTCGCGGGGCTTTCCGCTGGTGACGACCAAGAAGCTGCACATCAAGTCGATCATCTACGAACTGCTGTGGTTCCTGCGCGGCGAGACCAATGTGCGCTGGCTGCAGGAGCGCGGGGTGAGGATCTGGAACGAGTGGGCCGACGAGAACGGCGATCTCGGGCCGGTCTATGGCTCGCAATGGCGGAGCTGGCCGGACGGGCATGGCGGCACCATCGACCAGATCCGCAACGTGGTGGAGTCGATCAAGACCAAGCCGGATTCGCGGCGGCATATCGTTTCGGCGTGGAACCCGGCCGAGGTGGACGAGATGGCGCTGCCGCCGTGCCACTGCCTGTTCCAGTTCTATGTGGCGGACGGCAAGCTGAGCTGCCAGCTGTACCAGCGCTCGGGCGACCTGTTCCTGGGTATCCCATTCAACATCGCGTCCTATGCGCTCTTGACCGAGATGATGGCGCGGGTGACCGGGCTGAAGCCGGGCGAGTTCGTGCATTCGTTCGGCGACCTGCACATCTACCACAACCATTTCGAGCAGGTACGGCTGCAGCTGACGCGCGAGCCGCGGCCGCTGCCGCGGCTGACGATCAACCCGGACAAGACCGACATCTTCGACTACGTCTTCGAGGATTTCATGATCACCGGCTATGATCCGCATGAGCGGATCAAGGCGGAGATTGCGGTATGAGATTGCTGGGACTGGCTCTTGCCCTGCTATTGGCCGCGCCGGCGCTGGCCAACGACACGATGGCGACGCTGGGTACCGGCGGGTTGGTATTCCTGCAGTCGCCCGACGTGAAGATGGTGCGCGAGGACCTGTATGTTTCGCCCGAGCAGATCCGGGTGAAGTACGAGTTCCGCAACGAGGGCGCTGAGGACCAGGAGGCGCTGGTGGCGTTTCCGCTGCCCGACATCACCGGCGACGGCGACTTCATGACGGCGGTGCCGAGCGAGGATCCCGCCAACATTTTCGGGTTCGAGACGACGGTGAACGGCGAGCCGGTGCAGAGCGAGCTGCACCAGTACGCGTTCGCGACCAATATCGACTACACGGCGTTCCTTGAGGATCTCGGCGTGCCGCTGCTGCCGTTCGGGCAGGCGACGCAGGCGGCGATCAACGCGCTCGACGACGAGCAGAAGGCCGAGCTGCTGCATCGCGGGCTGGTGATCCCGATGGAATACGACATCGGGCAGGGGATGCAGACCGAGTATGTGCCGGTGTGGACGCTGCGCTCGACCTATAGCTGGGAAGCGAGCTTTCCGGCCGGCGAGACGGTGGTGGTGGAGCACCAGTACAAGCCCAGCGTCGGTGGCACGGTCGCGGTGACCTTCCTCGGCGAGGGTTACGACGACTACGACCCCAAGACCGAGTACGCGAAGAAATACTGCACCGATGATAGCTTCATCAATGCGGTGAAGAAGACGCTGCCCGATCCGGACGAGCCTTATGGCGCGCCGTTCACCGAGAGCTGGATCAGCTATGTGTGGTCGACGGGATCGAACTGGAGCGGGCCGATCGGGACGTTCCACCTGACCATCGACAAGGTGCTGCCGCAGAACCTCGTGTCGTTCTGCTGGGACGGCGAGGTGACAAAGACCGGGCCGACGACGTTCGAGATGGAGGCCAAGGACTGGTGGCCGCCCTACGGCCGCGAGCTCGAGGTGCTGATCCTCAACCGGCAGAATCCGGAACCGACCGTCGGGTGAGCACTCCATGACCGTAACGATTCGCAGCGCCGTCCCCGGGGACGCGACGCTCATAATCCGTTTCATCGCCGACCTCGCCGCGTACGAGAAGCTGTCGCATGAGGCCAAAGCGAGCGAGGCTGACATTTTGCGCGACCTGTTCGGCGAGGCGCCAAAGGTGTTCTGCGAGATTGCCGAGCATGAGGGGCGGCCGGTCGGGTTTGCGTTGTGGTTCTACACCTACTCGACGTTTCAGGGCCGGCACGGCATCTGGCTCGAGGATCTGTACGTCGATCCGGAGGCGCGCGGGCTCGGGATCGGCAAGGCGCTGCTCAAGAGCCTGGCGCAGCGTTGCGTGCGCGAGGGCCTGGGGCGGTTCGAGTGGTGGGTACTCGACTGGAACGAGCCCTCGATCAACTTCTACAAGGCGCAAGGCGGGGTGATGCAGGACGAATGGACCAAGGTGCGCGTCGAGGGTGAGGCGCTGGCCAGGCTGGGTGCACCGTGAGCGTCCCCATCGCGATGATCGCGGCGGTGGGCGAGAACGGGGTGATCGGGGCCGAGGGCCAGATCCCGTGGCGGCTGCCGACCGATTTCGCGCATTTCAAGCGCACCACGCTGGGCAAGCCGGTGATCATGGGACGCAAGACCTTCGAGAGCATCGGCAAGCCGCTGCCGGGGCGCACGAACATCGTGGTGACGCGGCGGCGCGACTATGCGCCCGAGGGCGCGGTGGTGGTGCACGATCTGGGGGAAGCGATCGCGGTGGCGCAGGAGATTGCGACGCGAGACGGAGCTTCCGAGGTGATTGTCGGGGGCGGCGGCGAGATTTATGGGGAGGCGATGCCACTGGCGGAGCGACTTTACGTCACACATGTGGCGGCAGTTCCCGAGGGCGATGCTCGCTTTCCGGCAATAGACCCAAAGGAATGGGAAGTTGCCGAGGAGGTGTTGCTTGCTCGTACCGAGCGCGACAGCGCGGAATTCTCAGTGAGAATCTATCGTCGGCGTTCACCGGCCGCACGTTGATCGGCTTGGGCGCGCCCCCTATATAGGGCGGCAAGTCAAAACCCTTGGAAAGGTAACGCATGCCTTGGGACAACAATACGGGCGGGGGCGGCCGCAATAGCAATAATGGCGGCCCGTGGGGACAACCGTCCGGTGGCGGCGGCGGTGGCAATCGCCGTGGCGGGGGCGGGACACCCAGTCTCGAGGAAATTCTTTCGCGTGGCCGCGACCGCTTCCAGGGGGGGATTCCCGGCGGGCGCTGGGGCCTTGTCGGCGGCGCGGTGCTGCTGATCGCGGTGTGGCTGTTCAACTCGATCTACACGGTCGATCCTGCGGAAGTCGGCGTCGAGCTGCAGTTCGGCAAGCCCAAGCCCGAGCTTTCCAATCCGGGCCTGCATTTCCATCTGTGGCCGGTCGAGACGGTGGAGAAGGTCTCCGTGGCGCTGAACCGGACCACGATCGGTGGCACTTCAGGTGCGCGGGCCAGCGATGAGGGCCTGATGCTGTCGGGCGACCAGAACATCGCCGACGTGCGGTTCACCGTGTTCTGGTCGGTGGCGAACCCGATCGAGTACCTGTTCAATGTGCGTGAGCCCGAGGACATCGTGCGGCTGTCGGCCGAAAGCGCGATGCGCGAAGTGGTGGGCCGGCGGCCCGCCGACGACATCTTCCGCAACGACCAGGGCGGTATTGCGAGCCAGGTGCAGGACATCACCCAGGCAATCCTGACCAGCTATGGCGCGGGTATCACCGTGAGCGAGATCAACATCGAATATGCGGCGCCGCCGTCAGCGGTGGTCGAGGCCTTCAACGAAGTGCAGCGCGCCGGCCAGGACGAGACGCGCGTGCAGGAAGAGGCGCGGCGCGATGCCAATACCCGCCTCGGTAACGCGCGCGGACAGGCCGCGGCGGTACGGGAGCAGGCGGCGGCCTACGCCAACCAGGTGGTGCAGGAAGCCACCGGTGAGGCCGAGCGCTTCAACCAGATCTACGCCGAGTACGTGAATGCGCCCGATGTGACGCGGCAGCGCCTGTTCCTCGAGACGATGGAAGAAGTGCTGGGCGGCTCGCAGAAGGTGCTGATCGAACCAGGACAGAACGGCAGCGGGGTAATCCCCTATCTGCCATTGCCTGAGCTCAGGACGACACCGCCGACCAGCGGCGCCCCGACCACCGACGTTGCGCCGAGGTAAGCCATGAACAGACTTGTTGTTGCCGGCATTGCCGTCGTCGCCCTCATCTACGTCTTCTTCTCCTCACTCTACGTGGTCAACGAGCGCGAGCAGGCGATCGTGCTGCGCTTCGGCCAGATCACCGACGTGCGCAGCGAACCGGGCGTCTACTTCAAGATTCCGACCGATATCGTGGACACCGTGCAACTGATCGACGATCGGCTGCTGCGCGTCGACATCACCGATCTGCGCGTGCAGGTGCAGGGCGGCGCGTTCTATATCGTGGATGCGTTCCTGACCTACCGCATTACCGACCCGCGCCTGTTCCGCGAACGCGCCCTGGGCCAGCTGTCGGTGGTCGAGGATCGCATCAGCACGAGCTTTGCGGCCGTGCTGCGCCAGGTCTACGGTCTGCGCGACTTCGATGATGCGCTGTCGGAAGAGCGCGCGCAGATGATGGTGGAGGCGCGTGACCTGATCCGCCCCAACGTCGAAAATCTCGGCGTGCAGGTGCTGGACGTGCGTATCGTGCGAACCGATCTCGATGCGGAGGTGTTCGAGAGCACCTATAACCGCATGCGCGAAGAGCGTCTTGCCGAGGCGGCCGGTATCCGGGCGCGCGGCCAGGAAGCAGCCCAGACGTTGCGCGCCATCGCGGAGCGCCAGGCGGTGGAGATCGAGGCGGCGGCTACCCGTGACGGCGAGATCATCCGCGGTCAGGGCGACGCCGAACGGAACCGGATCTTTGCTGCGGCTTACGGCCAGGACCGGGAGTTCTTCGAATTCTTCCGCTCGATGCAGGCCTATCGTGCCTCAATGAGCGGGGACCGGACCACCATGGTGCTGTCGCCCGAGAGCGAGTTCTTCCGCTATTTCGGCTCGAACGGCGAACTGCCGGCGCGCAACCCGAGCCCGGCGGCGCCGATTGCGACGGCACCTGTGCCCGAGACCGCGGTGCCGCGCACGCAGGGGCCGGCGCTCGACGGGCTGGGTATCGAGGAAACTCCGGTGCCCGAGCTGACGCTCGACAACGGCCAGACGCTGGCGCCGACGGTGGGTACGGAAGTGCCGCCTCCCGTGGAGGTGGTTCCCGAGCTTCCGGCGCCGGCTCCCGAGCCGGCCCCGGCTGCCCCGGCGGAGACGACGCCGGCTCCGGTCCCGGCGCCCGCCGATGGCGCGGCACCGGCGGCGACTCCCTGATCCTCAAAGCCCCGGCCCAGTGCCGGGGCTTTCGTTTTCGGGCAACACCAAGTGTTGCGCATCAACCATTCGTGCGGCGGCGCATGCGCATGGCGGACGAGGACTTGTTCTCTTGCGTCGGCTTCGCGGATAAGCTCGGCGCCGGGACATGGATAGGTCATCCCGGTGAATCGGAGTGCGGTCGATGTGGCGTGCGGGGCGTTTGTTCGGGATGGTAGTGCTGGCCGCGGGGCTGGCGATGCCTTTGAGCGGCGCGGCGCTGGCCCAGGCGCAGGGACCGGGCTCGGTGGCCAAGCTCGCCGAACAGCTGTCGCCGGCCGTGGTCAATATCGGGACTTCGCGGCATGTGCTGGGCGGACCGGGCGTGCCGTTCCCGGAGTTGCCGGAAGGCTCGCCGCTGCAGGAATTCTTCGACGAGCACAACCCCAATGAGGGGCTGGGCGAGGAGCAGATGCAGGAGGCGCGCAGCCTCGGCTCGGGGTTCATCATTTCCGCTGACGGCACTGTGGTGACCAACAACCACGTGATCGACGGAGCGGAGGAAATCTCGGTCTACCTGACCGACGGGACGCGGCTGCCGGCGACGATCGTCGGACGGGACGACAAGACGGATCTGGCGCTGCTCAAGGTCGACGCAGGGCGCGACCTGCCGTTTGTCGAGTTCGGCGACAGCGACACGGCGGTGGTGGGCGACTGGGTGATGGCGATCGGCAACCCGTTCGGGCTCGGTGGTTCGGTGACACTGGGGATCGTTTCAGCGCGCAACCGTGACATCCAGTCGGGTCCGTATGACCAGTTCATCCAGACCGATGCCGCGATCAACCAGGGCAATTCGGGCGGGCCGCTGTTCGACATGAACGGCAAGGTGATCGGCATAAACACCGCGATCATCGCGCGCGGCGGCTCGTCGCTGGGCATCGGCTTTGCGGTGCCGGGGAATCTGGCGCAGCCGGTGATCGCCCAGCTCGGCGAGTTCGGCGAGACCCGGCGCGGCTGGCTAGGCGTCGGCATCCAGGAGGTCAGCGAGGATATTGCCGACAGCCTGGGCCTCACGAGTACATCGGGGGCGCTGGTGATCAACGTCACCAAGGGCGGGCCGTCCGAGACGCTGGTCAAGGAAGGAGACATCATCCTCGAGTTCGATGGCAAGGCGATTGCGCGGATGCGCGACCTGCCGCGGGTGGTGGCTGAGACTGCGGTGGGCAAGGCCGTGCCGGTAAAGCTGCTGCGCGATGGGACGGAGCTCACGATCGACATCACGCTGGGGCGGCTGGAACTGGGCGAGCAGTTGCTCGCGGGGGTGACGCCGGACGCCGAGGCTCCGGCCACCGATGCACCCGCGCCCGAGGCAGAGGTCGAGGTGTCGCCGGCGCCCGAGGGGCTGACCGAGCTGGTCGGGTTCGAGGTGGCGCCGATCGACGACGCGCGGCGGAGCGAGTTCGACATCGCCGAAAGCGAGAATGGCATCGTGGTGACGACGGTGCGCAGCGGCTCGGATGCGCAGGCGAAGGGGTTCATTCCGGGGCTGATCGTGACCGAGGTGAACCAACGCCAGATCGGCTCGGTGGACGAACTGAACCAGCTGGTCGCCGAGGCGCGCGAGGCGGGACGGCCGGCGGTGCTGTTCAAGGTGACCGATCCGGCGGGGACGAGCCGGTTTATTGCGGTGCGATTGGGGTAGGGGCCACATACCCACCCGGGCGTGGCGAGATAGTGCCTTCGACACGCGTCGGTCCTCATGCCGATCAGCGGACGATGTCTTCGTCCGTGTAGCCCTGTAGATAGAGTAGCGCCGTGAGGTCGGCGTGGTCGATGCGGACGTCGGCCTGGGCGGCGACGTGCGGCTTGGCGTGGAGGGCAACGCCGCAGCCGGCGGCCTTGATCATGTCGAGATCGTTGGCGCCGTCGCCGACGGCCATGGTGAGGGCCATGTCGAGGTGGCGCTCGGCGGTGAGGGTGCGCAGGCGGGCGAGCTTGGTCGACTTGTCGACGATGGGGTCAGCGACCGTGCCGGTGAGGCGGTCGCCATCGAACTCGAGCACATTGGCGATGGCTTCGTCGAAGCCGATGCGCTTGGCGAAGTAATCGGCGAAGAAGGTGAAGCCGCCCGACACCAGCGACGTGTAGGCGCCGTAGGCCTTCATCGTGTGGATGAGGGCGCGGCCGCCGGGGGCGAGGGTGATGCGCTCGCGGCGGATTTCCTCGATGAGGTGACGCTCGAGGCCCTTGATCAGGGCGACGCGGGTGCGCAGCGCCTGCTCGAAATCGAGCTCGCCGTTCATGGCGCGCTCGGTGATGGCGGCGACCTCGGCCTTGATGCCGACGGCATCGGCGAGCTCGTCGATGCATTCCTGCTCGATCATGGTCGAATCCATGTCGGCGACGAGGACGAGCTTCTTGCGATTCTCGGCGGGGACAAGGGCGGTATCGACCGGCTTGTCGCCGATGATGGCGCGGGCGGAGGCGACCGGATCGGCGACCTTCGGGCGCTCGATCTCGCAGGCGACGCGCTGGTGCAGCCAGTTGATCTCGCCACCGGTCTCGTGCTGGATCGCCGCGACCAGGGCGGAGTCGAGCGCCGGGTCGGCGGGATTTGCGATGAGGCAGAGTACCGTCATGGATATCGTCGAAAGGCCGGAGATATGGGCGTCAGCCCCGGGAAACGCGCGGTGTTGATAGCGGGTCCGACCGCCAGCGGCAAGTCGGCGCTGGCGCTGGCGATGGCGCGCGAGCAAGGCGGGGTGATCGTCAACACCGATGCGCTGCAGGTCTATGACGGGCTGCGGCTGATCACGGCGCGTCCCTCGGCGATCGAGATGGAACTGGCCCCGCACCGGCTGTACGGCGAGGTGCCGCCGGCGGTGCGGTTTTCGACCGGGGACTGGGCGCGGGCGGCAATGGCCGTGATCGCCGAGGCGGACGGGCGGGTGCTGATCTTTACGGGCGGCACCGGGCTCTATTTCGAGGCGCTGCTCAACGGGTTTGCCGATGTGCCGGAGGTGCCGGGCGAGATCGTGCGCGAAGTGGAGGCCGAGATCGCCGGGCTCGACCGCGAGGCGCGCGGGGCGCTGATCGCGGCGCGTGACCCGGTGATGGCGGCGCGGCTCAAGGCGCCGGATCCGCAGCGGGTGACGCGGGCGCTGGCGGTGCTGAGGGCGACCGGGCGGTCGCTGGCGAGCTTCCAGGACGAGGCGCAGGCCGGGCTGCTGGATGGGTTCGAGGTCGAGAAGCTGGTGCTCGATCCGGACCGCGAGGTGCTGCGGCAGCGGATCGCGGCCAGGTTTGCGGCGATGATGTCGGGCGGGGCGATCGAGGAGGTGCAGGCGTTGCTGGCGCTGAAGCTCGATCCGAGCCTGCCGGCAATGAAGGCGATCGGGGTGCCGGAGATCACTGCCCTGCTCGCGGGGGAGATCGAGGAGGACGAGGCGATGGAGCGGGCGGTGATTGCGACGCGGCAATATGCCAAGCGGCAACGGACATGGTTCCGCAACCGGATGGCAGACTGGAACCGGGTGGCGGTGTAAGGCGCCGGCCGCGAGGTTCGGGCCGGCGCCTTCGATCAGTGCTTCATGGCATGGTGTTCGCAGGAGACGGCGGGATTGAAGGGCATGAGCTCGCCCATCGGGTTATCGCGGAACAGCCAGACATGCTGGTCGAAATGCGGGGCGAAGCCGTGCGCTTCATCCCCGGGGGTGGCCGGGTCGTCGGCCATGTGGTCCCAGTTGCGGCCATTGAGCACCAGCTGATCCGGGGTGCCCTGGGCGTCCCAGGCGGCTTCGAAGACGAGGTTCTCGACGGCGACGAGCTCAAGCGAGCCGTCGGCCTGGGGCTCGTAGATCAGGATGGATGGCTTCATCCAGTCGGTATAGGTCGAGCCGCCGTCGACCCGTGGCGCGGTCGCGGTGATCTGCAGCAGGCCGGGGTGGATGTAGTGCAGCCCCATGGCCCCGAGCTCAGCCGGGAAGCCGGATTCGGCGGCTGACACGCAATGGTCCTCGGGCAGGATGTAGCCATCCGCCAGTGCTACGTTCACGTCCTTGTATTTGCTTACGGCGTCACGCAACTGGTCGAGATCGACGTCGACGGCCAGGGCAGCCGTCGGGAGAAGCGATGTCACCAGAGCAAAAACTGCAAGTGCCTTCACTGTACCCTCCTCAAACAGTCAAACGCGGGCGGGATGTCCACGGTTGTGCGGGAGAGATTAGCACTTCGTCAGAACCGGCGCACGACATGGACGCGCAGCGAAGCATATCACCAAAGACTTAGCCGCGGTGGTAGTAGCGCGATTTCCGCGCGCTGGAGATTTACCCACGCTGTCGGGAATGTGCTATTGATTGGCTATATGACGACTTGTACACAGCGCGGCTGCGGAGGACGACGTGAAGCGGATATTCGTGTTCGCTATCGGCATGTTGCTGGCACTCCCAGGCTGGGCCGAGGACACGACTGCTCCGGCCTGGGCTGACGTGCAGCCCATCTTCACCCAACATTGCGTGATGTGCCACGGGCCGCAGGGCGCGGCGAACGGGCTGCATCTCGACAGCTACGCTTCGGCAGTTGCGGGGAGCAAGAACGGCGCGGTGGTGCTGGCGGGCGATGCCGCCCATAGCGAGCTGATCCAGCGGCTCAAGGGCGAGAAGACGCCGCGCATGCCGTTCCTCAGCTATCCGCTGGGCGAGGACCAGATCACGCTGATCGCGCGCTGGATCGACGCGGGGCTGCTCGAAAAGTAGTTACGTGACGTCGATGCGCGTGGCGCCGGTGGTGCGCTCGAGGTCGGCCGCGGTGATCTCGAAGACCGAGCGTGGGTCCCCGGCGGCGGCCCAGACGGTGGCAAAGCCGTGCAGCGCTTCGTCGAGATAGGTCGGCAGCGGGGCCGGGTGGCCATAGGGCGAGACGCCGCCGATGGAAAAGCCGGTATGCTGCTTGACGAAATCGGCGTCGGGGCGCTCGAGCGCCTCGCCGATGCGCTGGCCGGCGCGCTTTTCGTGCACGCGGTTGCTGCCGGAGACGAGCAGGAGGTAAGGCTTGCCGCTGTCCTTGCCCTTGAACAGCAGCGACTTGACGATGCGGCCGACCTCGATGCCGAGGGCGTCGGCGGCCATCTGGGCGGTGGTGGCGAGCTGATCGAGCACGATCACCTGGCCGGGCAGGGCGTGGCGGGCAAGGGCGTCGGCGACGCGCTGTTCGGCGGGCTTGAGCTGGGTCATGCGGGGTTGTCTGCCATGAATTTCTGCACGAGGCCAAGCCGCTCGCGCAGCGCAAAGCGGCCGACGAGCAGGATGGCGACGAAGGCGAGGCCGGCGGCGAGGCCGAGCCAGATGCCGACGCCGCGCAGATCGGCGACGAAGCCGAGCAGGTAGGCGGTGGGCAGGCCCACGCACCAGTAGCCGAAGATGGCGAGGAACATCGGGGTGCGGGTGTCGGAGAGGCCGCGCAGGGCGTGGGCGGCAACGACCTGGGCGCCATCGACGAGCTGGAAGATGCCGGCAATGCCGAGATAGGTGGCGGCGAACATCAGGGCGGCGGCATTGGCCGGGTCGGAACCATCGAGGAAGATGCCGACCAGGGCGTGCGGGGCGACGAGGAACAGCGTCGCGGTGAGCGCCATGAAGCCGACACCCATCGCGAGGCCGGTCCAGCCAGCAAGGCGCACGCCTTCGGGATCGCGGCGGCCGGCGGCGAGGCCGACGCGCACGGTGGCGGCGACGCCGAGGCCGAGCGGTACCATGAAGGCGGTGGAGGCGAGCTGCAGCGCCACCGCGTGGGCTGCAACCTCGTTGGTGCCGAGCCGGCCCATAAGGATGGCGGCGACCGAGAACAGGCCGACTTCCGCGGCGACGGTGAGGCCAATCGGCACGCCGACGCGCAGGACCTCGAAGAAGTGCTTCCAATCGGGCTTGAGGAAGCGCGCGAGGATATAGAAGCGCTTCAGCTTGCGGTGCGTGACGGCGTAGCCGAGCAGCGCGAGGAACATGAACAGGTTGACGAAGCCGGTGGCGATGGCGGCGCCGCGCAGCTCGAGCCGCGGGAAGCCGAAATGGCCGAAGATCAGCACCCAGGCGACGAGACCGTTGACGATGACGCCGAGCACGGTGACGACGAGGATCACCCGGGTCGCCGCAAAGGCGGACAGGAACGAGCGCACCACGGCGATGCCGAGCGCGGGATAGAGCATCCAGAAGCCGGCCAGCATGTAGCTTTCGGCGAGCGCGGTGACCTCGGGATCCTGGCCGATGGCGAGGTAGATCGGGCGGATGTTGAGGACGATCGGCACCAGCAGGGTGGAAATGAGGATCGCGACCCAGAAGCCCTGGCGGACGATGCGGCGCACGGCCTTGGTGTCACCGCGGCCGCGGGCCTGGGCGACGAGCGGCGCCACGGCGCCGACAATGCCGATGCCGGTGAGCTGGAAGGGCATCAGGAATGCGCCGGCCAGCGTGCCGGCGGCGAGATATTTCGGGCCGAGCCAGCCCATCAGCACCACATCGGTGGTGAAGAGCAGGTTCTGGGCCAGTTGTGCAATGATCAGCGGCCACGCCAAAGCAAGGCTGGCGCGGAACTCGGTGGCCCAGCCACGTGAAGAGATTTCGCCGACGCCGGAGGCCGGCGCCGCAACTTGTTCAGACATTTGGCATTCCACTCGCGGGCGAGACGCTTAGCCCAATCACAAAGGTCTCACAAGCGCGTGGAACTAAACGGCGAAATGTGCATTCATGCTCAGGGGTTCATGGCGTCAAAACACCTGCGGAGAAAATCTTCCCATGCGTAAAATCCTATCCTCTGTTGCCGTGCTGGCCACGGCACTCACGCTTTCGGCGTGCTCGACCACGGAAAAGGCGGCGAGTGTCGGTGCAGTCACCGGCGCAGTCATCGGCGGCGCTACTACCGGCTCGCTCGGCGGCGCTGTTGTCGGCGCGACGGTCGGCGGCCTCACTGGTGCGGTTGCTGGCTCGCTGGTCGGTCGCTATCGCGATGATCCCACCAAGTGCGTGTGGGAAGACCGCAACGGTCGCCGCTTCGTCGCCGAGTGCTCGCCGCGCGGCTGATTCGGCAGCTTTACAGGGACAGGCCCGGCCAAGCGCCGGGCCTTTTCGTTTCACGGGGCGAGGTTTGCCGGAACGGGCGGCGCTTCGTACTTGACCGTGATTTCGACGCGGCCATTGCCGGCAAGATAGGGATCGTTCGGAAAGAGCGGATCGGCGGCGGCCTGGCCGGTCACCGACTGCAGCCGGTCGTCCGACAGGCCGAACTCGCCGAGGATGGAACGGACGGTGTTGGCGCGGTCGCTCGACAGGTCCCAGGCGCCGTAACGCGGATTGGGATAGCTCGCGCCAGCGGCCGTGTGGCCGGAAATGGCGATCGGGCGCGACAGGCGCTCGAGGATGGGACCAAGCGCGGCGATGGCCTTGCGGGTTTCCTCGTAGGGGAACTTTGAGCCCTCGGGGAACATGGGGCGGCCTTCCTGATCGATGATCTGGATATTGAGGCCCTCCTCGGTCTCCTCGACGAGGAGGCTGTCGGAGATCGTGGTGATCTCCGGATCGGCCTGCCAGGCTTGCCGGATGCTCGCGGCAGCGCTGTGGAAATCGGTGTTGTACTGCGACTGCATCGGCACCGTGGAAGCGCGTGTTGCCTCGTTGGGGCTGCCGCCGGCGTCGTCGGTCCCGCCGCGCGATTCCAGTTGCGGACCGGCCTGGCTGCTTTCGGGGGCGGTCAGCGCGTCCTTGCTGGAATCCACGGCGATCTTGGCACCATCGGCCGTGAAGGCCTGTCCCCCCATGACGCCGCCGGCTCCGCTGGTGCTTTCGGAGACGTTGGGTGGAGCGAAATAGTCGGCGAGGCCCTTCTTCTGCTCGGGCGTGGTCATGGAGATGAGCCAGAGCAGGAGGAAGAAGGCCATCATGGCCGTCACAAAATCGGCATAGGCGATCTTCCAGGCGCCGCCATGATGGGCGTGGCCGCTCTTCTTGATCTTCTTGACGATGATCGGCTGGTTGCCGGGGAGGGCCACGACGGGCTCCTTAGGTCAGCGCAGGCAGGTTCGCGGTCGCTTCGTCGATCTCGGCGAAGGTCGGGCGGACTTCGCTCATCAGGGCCTTGCGGGCGAACTCGATGGCGATGGACGGGGCATAGCCCGACATGTGAGCGAGCAGCCCGACCTTCATGGACAGGAAATACTTGGACTCGGCCTCGAAGATATTGCGCAGCGACTGCGCCATGGGGCCGAAGAAGCCATAAGCAACGAACACGCCGAGGAAGGTACCGACGAGGGCGCCGCCGATCATGTGGCCGAGCACTTCGGGGGGCTCGCTGATCGAGCCCATGGTCTTGATGACGCCGAGCACGGCGGCGACGATGCCGAGCGCCGGGGTGCCGTCGGCGAGGGACTGGACGGCGCCGATCAGGCGCTCGTTCTCCTGGTGGTGGGTCTCGAGTTCCTCGTCCATCAGCGATTCCATCTCGTGCACCACGTTGGAGCCGAGGGTGACCATGCGCAGGTAGTCGCACATGAACACCACCGCATGGTGGTTCTTCATGAAGGTCGGGAAACGCTGGAACAGTGGCGAGTTCTCAGGATCCTCGATGTGCTGCTCGAGGGCGAGGACGCCCTTGGATTGCACCAGCTTGAACAGGGTGAACTGCAGGCCGAGCAGCTCGACATAAGCTTCCTTGTTGTAGCGAGGACCGCGGAACAGGATGCCGAACAAGCCGGCCGTCTGCTTCAGGACGGGACCGGTATTGCCGATGATGTAGGCGCCGAAGGCAGCGCCCAGGATGATCACGGCTTCGAAGGGCTGGATCAGCACTTCGATGTGGCCGCCCATGGCGATGTAGCCACCGAGCACGGACACAAAGATAACGACAATACCGACGATGAGCCGCATACGCGTGACGCCCCGTACTCAAAACGGGAACCGCATGGTCGGAAGGAGGGTCCGAACGGCAGTGCCCAGTCATAAACTCGCTTCTGCGAGACCCTTCAGCATCGCTCCGGATGCCGCTGCCGCTTACGGGCAGAGTCGGGTACGCGTTCGGCGGCTAATGTCGTACGCGGCGGGTTAAGGTTCGGCTAATCGGGGCGGGCGGTTTGGCGGGGGTTTGCTGGGGCAGCGAGGCAGCCGCAACCACGGTTGTCATTCCTGCGAAAGCAGGGATCCATCTGTGCATCGGTGCGGGCTGTGAGTTGGACCCCAGCTTGCGCTGGGGTGACAGCCGGTGTGTGGGGTTGCCGTTGGATACAAGGCCCCAGTACCGGTCAGCCGGCGCGGAGCAGGGGGATCGCGAGGTCCTTGCGGAACAGGTAGAGCAGGATGCGGAGGGCGTCGCCGTCGGGACCGGTAAGGCCGGGGTTACGGCCTAGGGCGTTGCGAGCGTCCTCGTGGGCCCATTCGAGCAGGTGGCGGTGCACGTCGGGGACGGCAAGATGGTAGCCGGGCATGCCGGACTGTCGGGTGCCGAGCACGTCGCCCTGGCCGCGCAGCTCGAGGTCCTTCTCGGCGATCTCGAAGCCGTCCTCGGTCTTGCGGATGGTTTCGAGGCGGGCTTCGGCGGTTTCGCTGAGCGGCTCCTTGTAGAGCAGGAGGCACGCGGAGCGCTGGCTGCCGCGACCGACGCGGCCGCGCAGCTGGTGCAGCTGGGCGAGGCCGAAGCGCTCGGCATGCTCGATGATCATGATGGTGGCGTTGGGCACATCGACGCCGACTTCGATCACCGTGGTGGCGACGAGGATCTTGGCTTCGTTGTTCTGGAAGCGGTCCATGGCGGCCTGTTTCGCCGCCGCGCTCATGCGGCCGTGGACGAGGACGACCTGGTCGCCGAAGACCTTCTTCAGCTCGGCGAAGCGGTCCTCGGCGGCGACGACTTCGAGGGTTTCGCTCTCTTCGACCAGCGGGCATACCCAGAAGGCCTGTGCACCTTCGTCGATGCGGGCCCTGAGGCGCTGGATGACGCGGTCGTACTCGGAGATCGAGAGCACGGCGGTGTCGATGGGCTGCCGGCCGCGCGGCTTTTCGCGCAGGATCGAGACGGCCATGTCGCCGAAATGGGTGAGGACGAGGGTGCGCGGGATGGGGGTCGCGGTCATCACCAGCAGGTCGGCATGCGCGCCTTTCTCGCTGAGGGCGAGCCGCTGGTGGACGCCGAAGCGGTGCTGCTCGTCGACGACGGTGAGGCCGAGATTGTGGAACTCGACGCCGGACTGGAACAGGGCGTGGGTGCCGACGGCGATGTGGCTTTCGCCGGTGCGCAGCCGTTCGAGGGCGGCGCGGCGGTCGCCAGCGGGCATCTTGCCGGTCAGGAGCTCGATGCCGAGGCCGGCCTTCACGCAGATCGGGGCGAGTGAGCGGTAGTGCTGGGCGGCGAGCAGCTCGGTGGGCGCCATCATGGCGGATTGCGCGCCGCTCTCGGCAACGGCGGCCATGGCCATGAGGGCGACGACGGTCTTGCCGGCGCCGACATCGCCCTGCACCAGCCGCGACATGCGCTCCGGGGCGGCGAGGTCGTGGCGAATATCCTCGACGGCGAGGCGCTGGCCTTCGGTGAGGGTGTAGGGCAGGGCGGCGGTGACCGCGGCGGTGATCTCGCCGGTGAAGGTGCGGGGGATGCCGCGGGGCGAGACGAGCTGCGAGCGGACGATGAGCAGCGCGAGCTGGCCGGCGAGATACTCGTCGTAGGCGAGGCGCATGCGGTTCTTGGACCAGAGCTGCGCATCGTCGGGCGTGTCGGGGGCGTGCGAGGCGGTCATGGCGGCCTGGAAGGTGGGCCAGCCGAACTCGGCAATGCGCTCGGCCGGCATCCACTCGGCCAGCTCGGGCAGGGTGCCGAGCACCTGGCGGATCAGCTTGATCAGGACGCGGGAGGCGAGGCCGTGGGTGAGCGGGTAGACCGGCTCGACCAATGGCATATCCTCGAACTTGTCGACCTCGACGACATAGTCGGGATGGGTGATCTGCTTTTCGCCGTTGAAGAAGCCGATGGTGCCCGAGACGTAGCGATCCTCGCCGACGGGCAGCAGCTTTTCGACCCAGCCGCCCTGAGCGCGGAAATAGACGAGCTGGATCTCGCCGGTTTCGTCGTGGGCGAAGACCCGATGCGGCACGTTGGGGCGACCGCGTGGCGGGGGCTGGTGACGGTCGATATGCAGCTTCAGCGTCGCGATGTTGTTGTGCACGGCGCCGGCAATGCCCTCCATGCGGCGGCGGTCGACGACGCCGGAGGGCATGTGCATGAGCAGGTCGAGCGCGATGGCTTCCTGCCCCTCGGGCGCGCCGAAGAAGCGGGTGAGCAACGACGAGAGCTGTGGGCCCACGCCCTTGATGGAGTGCAGCGAACGGAACAGCGGATCGAGGATGGGTGGACGCGCCATGCCTGCCATGTGTGATGGCCGCCCGGCATGGGTCAAGCCTCACGTGGACAGGGGCGCGCCGAGAGCGTAAACACGCCTCCCACATCCCCCGAGACGACCCGATCATGGCCCTTCAAAAAGACGCCGGTGAAGATTCTGCATTGCGCGAGCGCCGTTTGCGCTATCGCGCCTGGCATCGCGGGACCAAGGAGATGGACCTGCTGCTCGGGCCCTATGCCGACGCCAAGCTCGGCACGATGAGTGCCGCGGAACTCGACCGGTTCGAGCAGCTTCTGGAGGAGGCCGATACGGACCTGCTCAAGTGGCTGATGGGCCAGGAGCCAACACCCGCGGACGCCGACCACGCATTGCTCGCGGACGTTCTCAACTTCCGGACCTCGAAATGACCGAACTGCGCGCCGATCGCACCATTGCCAACGTGCCCGACGGGATGCAGCCCGTCGCGTTCGCGCGGCTCGTCGAGGAGAGGCTGAAGCAGGCGCCGGACGAGGGTGTCGCGGCGGTGTTCGTTGCGCGCGACGGGCGACGCATGCAGCGCATGCTGGAAATCCTCGAGCAGCTGATGCCGGGGCACCAGATCCTGTCGCTCCCCGCCTGGGACTGCCTGCCCTATGACCGCGTGTCGCCGAACGGGGTGACCGTGGCGGCGCGGATGACGGCGCTTTCGACCGTTGCCAGCGGGGCGGCCAAGGGGGCGATCGTCGTCACCACCGTCAATGCGCTGGCGCAGAAGCTGCCGCCGCGCGACGTGGTGGCGGGGATGAGCTTTGCCGCGGCGGCCGGGCAGGTGGTCGATAGCGAAAAGCTGGTCGGCTGGGCGGCGGGCAATGGCTATCTGCGTGTGCCGACGGTGCGCGAGACCGGTGAGTATGCGGTACGCGGCGGGCTGATCGACATGTTCCCGGCGGGAGCAGAGCAGCCCTATCGCTTCGACTTCTTCGGGCGGCAGCTCGAGACCATCCGCACCTTCGATCCTGACACACAGCGCACGACCGGCAACGTCAAGCGCATCGCGCTGGCGCCGATGAGCGAGGTGCTGCTGAGCGATGAGGCAATCAAGCGCTTCCGGGCGCGCTACACGACGATGTTCGGTGGCAACACGGTGGACGATCCGCTCTATGCGGCGGTGAGCGCTGGGCAGCGCTATCCGGGCGTCGAGCACTGGCTGGCCTTCTTCTACGAGGCGCTCGACCACCTCACCGCCTACACCGAGGCCGCGCCGTTCGTGTTCGACGACCAGGCCAAGGAGGCCTTCGTCGACCGGCTGTCGCAGATTTCCGATTACTATCAGGCGCGCGAGGATGCGCGGCACGAAAAGCAGGCGCCGAACTCCGGCCCGCCCTACAAGCCGGTGCCGCCGGAGCAGCTCTACGAGACGGGCAAGGCGATCTACGAGGTCGCGCCCAAGGGCGGGGTGGTGCAGTTGTCGCCGTTCGCGACGCCGGACACCAAGCGCGCCGACGATGCAGGCGGGCGGGTGGCGCCGAGTTTTGCGGCGGAGCGGCAGGCGCAGGACGTCAACCTGTTCCAGGCGGTCGTGAACCTCTTCGCGCGCGAGCGGAAGGCCAAGCGCAAGACGATCATCGCGTGCTGGTCGGAAGGTTCGCGCGACCGCATGGCGCAGGTGCTGGCCGACCACGGGCTGGCGCATCCGCGCATGGCGGAGAACTGGCGCGACGCGGAGACGACTTCGGCGGAAACGACGGCGTTGGTGGTGCTGGGGCTCGAGACGGGCTTTCAGACCGACGACATGCTGGTGCTCAGCGAGCAGGATATTCTCGGCGAGCGGTTGCTGCGGCCACAGCGGCGCAAGCGCGCATCCGACGCGCTGACCGAGGCGGCGGGCCTCGCCGCGGGCGATCTTGTGGTGCATGTGGACCACGGCATCGGCCGGTTCCTCGGGCTCAAGACCATCGAGGTGCAGGGCGCGCCGCACGACTGTGTCGAGATCGAGTACGCGGGCAACACGAAGCTCTATCTGCCCGTCGAGAATATCGAGCTGCTGTCGCGCTATGGCGCCGACGCGGTCATCGAACTCGACAAGCTGGGCGGCGTGGCCTGGCAGGCCAAGAAGAGCCGGCTCAAGAAGCGCATCCGCGAGATGGCCGACCAGCTCATCAAGATCGCGGCGCAGCGCCAATTGGTGACCGCGCCGCCGATCGACATCCAGACCGGCCTCTACGAGGAGTTCGCGGCGCGCTTCCCCTACGACGAAACCGAGGACCAGCTGGCGGCGATCGCGGCGGTGTTCGAGGACCTGTCGTCGGGCAAGGTGATGGACCGGCTGGTGTGCGGCGACGTCGGCTTCGGCAAGACCGAGGTGGCGCTGCGCGCCGCCTTCGCCGTCGCCATGTCGGGACGGCAGGTGGCGGTGGTGGTGCCGACGACGCTGCTGTCGCGGCAGCACTTCAAGACGTTCACCGAGCGCTTTTCGGGATTGCCGCTGCGCATCCGGCAGGCGTCACGGCTCGTATCCGCGAGCGAGCTCAAGGGCACTCGGGAAGAACTCGAGAAGGGCACGGTCGACATCGTTGTCGGCACGCATGCGCTGCTCGCCAAATCGATCAAGTTCAAGGATCTGGGCCTGCTCATCATCGACGAGGAGCAGCACTTTGGTGTGGCGCATAAGGAGCGGCTCAAGGAGCTGAAGGGCAACGTGCACGTCCTGACGCTGACGGCGACGCCGATACCGCGCACGCTGCAGCTGGCGCTTACCGGGGTGCGCGACCTATCGCTCCTGGCGACGCCGCCGGTTGATCGGCTGGCGATCCGTACGTTCATTTCGCCCTTCGACGCACTCAGCGTGCGCGAGGCGCTGCTGCGCGAAAAATATCGTGGCGGGCAGGCGTTCTACGTGGTGCCCAAGATCAAGGATCAGCCCGATATTGCCGAGTTCCTGCGCCAGCAGGTGCCCGAGGTCAGCTATGTCGTCGCCAACGGACAGATGCCGCCGGGCGAGCTCGACGACATCATGAACAATTTCTACGACGGCAAGTTCGACGTGCTGCTGGCGACGACGATCGTCGAATCCGGGCTCGATATTCCGAACGCCAACACGCTGATCGTGCACCGGGCCGAGAACTTTGGGCTGGCGCAACTCTACCAGATCCGCGGCCGCATCGGGCGGGCCAAGCAGCGCGCCTACGCGCTGTTCACGATCCCGGCCGATCGCAAGCTCAACGACACGGCAGAGCGGCGGCTGACGGTGCTGCAATCGCTCGAAACGCTCGGTGCGGGCTTCCAGCTCGCCAGCCACGACCTTGATATCCGCGGTGCGGGCAACCTGCTGGGCGACGAGCAGTCCGGCCATATCCGCGAAGTTGGGTTCGAGCTCTACCAGGCGATGCTCGAGGAGGCGGTGGCGGCGCTGCGCGATGGCGATGCCGACTACGAGGACCGCAACGAGTGGAGCCCGACGATCTCGCTGGGCATGCCGGTGATGATTCCGGAGCACTATGTGCCGGACCTGCAGGTGCGCATGCAGCTCTATCGCCGGCTCGGCGACCTGGCCGATCCGCGCGAGATCGACGCGGCAGGCGCCGAGCTGATCGACCGCTTCGGGCCGCTGCCCGCGGAGGTCGAGGCACTGCTCAAGGTGATCCTCGTCAAGGCCCTGTGCCGGCAGGCCAATGTCGAGAAGGTCGACGCGGGACCGAAGGGAGCGGTGATCACGCTCAGGCGCAACGAATTCCCCAATCCGGCGGGGCTGGTGCGCATGGTTTCGGACCCGCAGATGCAAGTGCGGATCAAACCCGATCAGAAACTCGTGTTCGCCAGAGATTGGCCAAGTGCAGATGCGAGACTGAAGGGAACGGCTGCGATTCTCTCGAGGATGGCCCGTTTGGCCGCGGAATCGGGCGTTGCCGCAACAGTTTCAGGTTAAGACTTTCGGAAGTCGCAGTGGCCATGCTATTGCCCGATTTCGTGCATTGAAGAACACGCAATTGAGGTGGCGTGAGAGCCACCGCTGGTAGGACACCACAAGGAATCTCAATGACGCTCAAGAAGCTCGCCGTCGCCGGATTTGCGGTAGCCGCGCTGATGATGCCCACCTTCGGGGCGCTGGCGCAGGAAGCCGCACCCGCCGCTCCCGCCGAGGGGGCAGCTGCTCCGGCCCAGGAGGGCGCCGCTCCGGCGGCCGCCCCGGCAGCCAATGCCGCTCCGGCGCAGAACTGGCTGAAGGTCTGCGACCCGATCGCGGACAACAAGAAGGCCTGCATCATGCGTCAGGTCGTGGTGGCGAACGGCCAGTTCCTCGGCTCGTTCCTGCTGCGCGACGATCCGGGCCAGGAAAGCCGCCTGCTCGCCGTGGCGGCGGTGCCGCTCGGGGTGCTGCTGCCGTTCGGCCTGACCTGGCAGATCGATGGCGGCAAGCCGATCCGCGTGCCGTTCATGCTGTGCGACCCGCAGAGCTGCGCCACCCAGTTGGTGATCAACGAGGCCTATGTGAACAGCCTCAAGAAGGGCGGCACGCTGCGCCTGACCGCCAAGAATCGCCAGAACAAGGATCTGGTCATCGACATCAACCTCGGCGGCTTCACTGCCGTCTATGATGGCGAAGCGGCGATGACCTTCGACGAGTTCAACAAGCAGGCGACGACCCCGTCGGCGCTCGAGCAGCAACTGCAGGATCGTGCCGAGCAGCTCCGCCAGGAACTGTCGGGTGATGGCGCAACGCCGCCGGCGGACGGTGCGGCTCCCGCGCCGGCTCCGGCCCCTGCGACGCCGTAAGCGGCCGACTGGACGAGATGTAGAAAGGGCGCCTCGCGGCGCCCTTTTCTTTTTGCGGCCGCGCTGGTCAGCGGTTGCCCATGCCGATGCCGAAGGCGGTGCGCCGAAGCGGTGGCAGCATGCGCAGGGCCCATAGACCGCCGGCGCGCAGGGCTTGGGACGGCAGGAAGTCGCTGAGCAGCGAACGGAACAGTGCGTCGACCATGGCGCCGGTGCGCTGCAGGTCGTCCGTGCGGCGGCGGGCATAGTCCTCGCTGACGGCAATTACCCAGCCGGGCTGGGTGCGGTCGACGCCGGCAAGGGCGGCTTCGAGATCGGCGACGTCGCGCAGGCCGAGATTGAGGCCCTGGGCGCCGATGGGCGGGAAAGCATGCGCGGCCTCACCGACGAGCAGCACGCCGTTCATGCCGGCTTTGTCGACGGTGAGGGTCGAAAGCAGGAACATGTGGGCGGGCGTCAGCAGCTTGATGTCGCCGAACAGGCGCTGCGACTTATCGAGGAAGGTTTTCCGCAGGCCTTCGGCGCCGCCGGCCTGGGCAGCTTTCAGCACGTCGCGATCATCGATCCAGACGAGGTTGGCACGATTGCCGCCGGCCGGGACGAGGGTGAAGGGCCCCTGTTCATAGTGAAACTCGACCGAGCAGCCGCCCAGCGGGCGGGATAGCTCGAGATCGCAGACCAGCGCGGCCTGGGTGAAGCCGTGCTCGCGGGCGCGAAAATCAGTGGCGACGCGGACCAGCGACTTTTTGCCATCCGAGCCGATGACGAGCGGAACGGTGAGCACCGTGCCATCGGTGAGGGTGACGCACCAGCCGCCGGCCGGGTCGGGCTCGATGGCGGTCAGGGCGAGGTCGCGGGTTTCGAGATTGGACAGCGTTCCGCGCGTGGTCTCGAAGGCGGCGAGCAACGCGGCGTTGGGAAAATTCCAGCCGAAGGCGTCGAGGCCGGCCTCACCGGCGTCGAACAGCGTTTCGGGCGCGCGGATCAGCCGGTCGGTGGCATCGATGATGCGGATTTGCGACAGCCGATGGCCGATGGCGGCCGGGTCGGGCACGAGGCCGGCCCCGCGCAGATAGTCGACACTGGGCCCCATCAATGCCGAGGTACGCCGATCGGGCGGGCCCTTTGGCGCGAGGTGGAGGGTCGCCAGCCCG
Organism: Devosia sp. Soil_C_22; assembly: GCF_057657195.1. Lineage (NCBI taxonomy): Bacteria > Pseudomonadati > Pseudomonadota > Alphaproteobacteria > Hyphomicrobiales > Devosiaceae > Devosia > Devosia sp. Soil_C_22. Next base: position 2,195,804 of record NZ_JBDGIY010000001.1, on the reverse strand, counting down.
GAGCGGGCCACGGCCACCGCGGCGGCAACGCCGGCGAGGCCGCCACCGACGACGACGGCTTCGTAATTCGCGCTCATCGGGCTGGCCATTGCTGATCCTTCGACAAAGATGACGGAGTAGCAGTGCGTAGAAGCCCCCGCCAGCGACATGGTAGCACAGGCCGCCGGCCCTACCGTGGTCAACGCTCGTGCGCTCTTTCCACATTCGAAGCTGCGCCCTAAATATGTCGCCACTCAGCAGCTGAATGGGAGCCGATATGCTGGAACTACTCGCCGACCCCAATGTGTGGGCCGCCTTCCTGACCCTTACGGCGATGGAAATCGTTCTGGGTATCGACAACATCGTCTTCATCTCAGTGCTGGTCTCGCGGTTGCCCAAGGAGCAGGCCGATCGTGCCCGCAAGCTCGGCCTGGCACTGGCGCTGATCTTCCGTATCCTGCTGCTGCTGGTGATCAGCTGGATCATCGGGCTGACGCAGCCGGCCTTCGACATCCTCGGCTTCGCGCCTTCGTGGAAGGACCTGATCCTGATCCTGGGCGGCGCCTTCCTCGTCTACAAGGCGACCCACGAGATGCATGCCGAGCTCGAAGAGCCGCATGAGCATGCCGACGACCTGAAGAAGCAGGCATCGATGGCGTTTGCGGCCATCATCTCGCAGATCATCATCATCGACCTGGTGTTCTCGGTGGATTCGATCGTCACCGCGGTCGGCATGGCCGACCATGTCGAGGTGATGATCGCCGCGGTGATCGTCGCCGTCGGCGTGATGTTCGTGGCTTCCGGCCCCGTGGCGGATTTCGTCGCCAAGCATCCGACCACCAAGATGCTGGCGCTGGCCTTCCTGCTGCTGATCGGCACCTCGCTGGTGGCCGACGGCTTGGGGTTCCATATTCCGAAGGGCTACATCTACTCGGCCATGGGCTTTTCGGTGCTGGTCGAGGCGATCAACATCATCGCCAAGGAGCGTCGCAACCGGCGCAGCCCCGTGGCAAAGACAGCAACCGCGGTGATCGCGGAGCTGTCGCACGAGCCGCCGCCGGCTCCCGCGGCCGCGGCTGGCGCCCCCGCGGCAAAGCCCCGGGCCAAGGCGCGTTCGACCACGACTTCGCGCGCCCAATCGCGTCCCAAGTCCGCACCGAGGAAGTAAGCCAATGAGTCGCGCAATCGTCGTTCATGAACTGGGTGGCCCCGAGAAGCTGACGCTCGAGGATATCGAGGTCGGTGCGCCCGGGCCCGGGCAGATCAAGATCAGGAGCCGGGCCATCGGGCTCAATTTCATCGATACCTACCAGCGCAGCGGGCTCTACAAGCTGCAATTGCCGTTCGTCGCCGGCAATGAGGGAGCGGGCGATGTGATCGCCGTTGGGCCCGATGTCACGGCGTTCAAGGTGGGCGACCGGATCGCCTACCAGGGCGCGGTGGGCGCCTATGCCGACGAACGGCTGCTGCCGGCCGACCGGCCGGTCCGCATTCCCGACGGCATCAGCTACGAGGTGGCCGCGGCGGCCATCCTCAAGGGGCTGACGGCGTACTATCTGCTGCACCTGACGCATCAGCTCAAGGCGGGCGAGACGATCCTCATCCACGCCGCCGCGGGTGGCACGGGACAGATCCTGACACAGTGGGCCAAGGCGATCGGCGCCACGGTGGTCGCTACGGCCGGGTCCGACGAGAAATGCGAGATCGCGCGCAAGAACGGCGCCGACCTCGTGATCAACTACAAGAGCGAGAACTTCGTCGAGAAGGTGAAGCAGTTCACCGGCGGCAAGGGCGTGGACGTGGTCTATGACGGCGTGGGTGCGGCGACCTTCGAGCCTTCGCTCGACTGCCTCAAGGTGCGTGGGCTGATGGTCAGCTTCGGCAACGCGTCGGGACCGGTGTCGATTCCCAAGCTGACGATCCTCGCCGAAAAGGGCTCGCTGTTCCTGACCCGCCCGACCACCGGCGGGTACCTGCGTACGGCCGAGGATATCCGCATCGGGGCGGAGGCGCTGTTCAACGTGATCGCGCTGGGCAAGGTGAAGATCGCCATCGACCAGACCTTCCCGCTGGTGGAGGCCGAAAAGGCGCATCGGGCGCTGGAGGCACGCGAGACGACGGGGTCGACGCTGCTATTGCCGTGAGGTGATGGCGGGCAGGGAGGGATTCGAACCCCCGGAACGCTTGCACGTTCGCCGGTTTTCAAGACCGGAGCAATCAACCGCTCTGCCACCTGCCCGTGGCGCTCGCTTTAGCTTCTAGGCTCGCGGCTGTCCAGTTGCGCGCACCCAGGTGGTCTGGACGACGCCGGGATCGATCGTTGCCATGTCGCGGGCTTCGAGGCCGGCACCGGGAAGGACGAAGCGGGGGTGGTCCTTGCTGAAGCAGGGGATGCCGCCAGGGAGCGTCAGGCCGCGGACTTCGGAGAGGATGAAGCGGTCGTAGTGCGGCAGGAACAGGTCGAAGGCACCGGTGCCGCCGGTGATGGCGACCGTGCCTTCAGTGATGCCGAGGCGAGTGAGCGCGGCGGCGATGTCGAGGCCGGCGGGGTTCCACAGCGTCGCCAGCGGGTCGGTCGGGTCGGGGGCGAGATCGGGGATCGAGCGGGTGAGGACGAGACGACGGCGGCCGGGATTCTTGTGGTTGGCGTGGCCCAGGCGGCCGAGGACGACGAGCACCGAGGCATCGAGCGCGGCCTGGAACAGGCGCCAATCGGCCTCGCTGCGCAGCGCCGGGGGCATGGTGCCGTCGGTTGCGGCGATCATGCCGTCGACCGAGATGATGGCATGGCCTTCGACGATGACGCTGGAGCCGGGGATGGACATGGGGGCGCTGTAGCGCGCGGCGGGACAGCCCGCAAGCGCGCGTGCTAGGGGAGGCACATGTCTGCCGTTTATCCCTCTCAGAGATCGCCACTGATCATGCCGCTGGGCGACCGGGCGCTGCTCGTGCGCTTCGGCGAGCGGCTGGATGATGCGACCAACGCGGCGGCCATCGGCTTTGCCGGGCGGGTGGAAGCGGCGGCGATTGCCGGAGTGGTGGAGGTGGTGCCGAATCTCGTTTCGGTGCTGCTGCGTTTTGATCCGGACGTCACGGATTTCGAACGGCTGGCGGGTGAGGTGCGGCTGCTCGGGCCGGGCGAGGGCGCCGTGTCGCCGGGGGCCGAGCATCGGGTGGCGGTGACATTCGACGGGGCCGATCTCGAAGAGGTGGCGGCGTTGGTGGGATTGAGCACCGAGGCGTTCGTGGCGGCGCATAATGCGCGGGTGCTGCGGGTGCTGGCGACGGGGTTTGCGCCGGGGTTCCTCTATTGCGGGATGCATGGGGCGGCGCTGGTGGTGGCGCGGCGCGCGGTGGTGCGGCGGCAGGTGCCGGCGGGGACGGTGCTGTTCGCAGCGGGGCAGACGGCGATCACCTCGACGCCAATCCCGACCGGGTGGCATGTGATCGGGCGGACCGAGTTTCGCAATTTCGATGCTGCCGCGACGCCGCCGACGCACGTGCGGGCGGGCGACAGCGTGCGGTTCGAGGTGGCCCGGTGAGTGCGCTGCGCATCGTTCGGGCCGGGCCGCTGGTGACGCTGCAGGATGCCGGGCGGCCGGGTTTCCTGCGCGATGGTATAAGCGCGTCAGGACCGATGGATCGAGCGGCGTTCGAGCGGGCAGGAGGCTGGCTCGGCAATGCCGCAGCGACGGGGATCGAGTTCACCAGGGCGGGGCTGAGCTTCGTCGTCGAAGACGGGCCGCTGGGGATGGCGTGGGACGGCGGGACGTTCGCCATGCGGATCGACGGCACAGAGAAGTCATGGCCGGGGCGGGCGGTGCTGAAGGCGGGCATGGTGGTCGAGGTGACGCCTGGGGCGCGGGGGAATTACGGTTACCTGCGGTTCGATGGCGAGGTCGATGTACCGGCGGTGATGGGAAGCCGGGCAATGAGTTCGATTGCCGGCCTCGGTGGCTTTCACGGGCGGGCGCTGGCGGCAGGTGATGTGCTGGGCTTCGGGCCGGCACTGGTGCGGGCGATGGCACCGCATCCGCGGACGACAGCGGTCGTGGATGGGCCGATCCGGGTGGTGTGGGGCATTCATGCCAATGTGTTCGATGGCGGGGTGCGGCAGCGTTTCGTGTCGGAGGGTTTTGTAGTGACGCCGCAGCTGGACCGGATGGGCGTGCGGCTGGGCGACAAGGCTGGCGTGTTCGCGGGGCAGCGGATCCTGTCGCTGGTGTCGGATGCGGTGGTGCCGGGAGATGTGCAGATTCTTGGTGATGGGACGCCGATCGTGTTGATGCGGGACCACCAACCAACCGGGGGTTATCCGCGGATCGCGACGATTGTCTCGGCCGATCTCGACCGGTTCGCGCAGCTGCGGCCGGGCGCGGAGGTACGGTTCGAGCCGGTGACGATTGCCCATGCGAGGATGCTGAAATGAACGTGCTCGATCTCAATGCCGATCTAGGCGAGGGCATGCCGGGGGACGAGGCGTTGCTCGAGATCGTGTCGTCGGCCTCGATTGCCTGCGGCGGGCATGCGGGGGACGATGAGACCATGCGCGCGGCGCTACGGGCCGCGGCGGCGCGGGGCGTGGCGGTGGGGGCGCATCCGGGCTTTGCCGATCGGGAGAATTTTGGGCGGAAGCGCCTGATGCTGCCGCCCAATGAGCTCGACGAAACGGTGCGGGCGCAGGTGAAGCGGCTGGTGGAGATCGCCGAGGAGGAGGGCGTGCCGGTGCGCTATCTCAAGCTGCACGGGGCGCTGGCCAACATGGCGGCCGAGGAGCCGGCGGTAGCGGCGCTGTGCTTTGCGGCGGTGACGGGGCTGGTGGACGACATGGCGGTGCTCGCCATCGACAACAGCGCGCAGGTGGAGGTGGCGGAAACGCTGGGTTTTCGCGTGGTGCGCGAGGCCTACGCCGACCGGGCCTATCTGCCCGACGGACTGCTCGTGCCGCGCGCGGCGCCAGGGGCGGTGCTGCACGATCCGGGCGAGATTGCAGAGCGGGCGGTGCGGCTGGCGCAGGCCGGCGAGCTGGTGGCCATCGACGGGACGGTGATCGAGACTTCGGCGACATCGCTCTGCATCCATGGCGATACGGCCGAGGCGGTGGCGATCGCGCGGGCGGTGCGCGAGGCGCTGGAGCGTGAGGGGATCGCGGTCAAGGCGCCGTACTGAGGTTGCGGTTCGGCCTGACTTGGGCCATATCGGCGGCGCCACACGGAGGCTGCCAATGACTGCAAAGATCATCGACGGAAAGAGCTATGCCGAGGGGCTGCGCGGCCGCATTGCTGGCCATGTCGCGCGGCTGAAAGCCGAGCACGGCATCACGCCGGGCCTCGCGGTGGTGATCGTCGGGCACGATCCGGGCAGCGAGATCTACGTCTCGCAGAAGGCCAAGCAGACCGTCGAGGTCGGCATGCACTCGGAAAAGTACGAGCTGCCCGAGGATACGCCGGAAGCCGAGGTGCTGGCGCTGGTCGAGAAGCTGAACGCCGATCCGGCGATCCACGGCATCCTGGTGCAGCTGCCGGTGCCCAAGCAGATCGACCCCAACAAGATCATCGCGACGATCTCGCCGGACAAGGATGTCGACTGCTTTACGCCGGCCAGTGTGGGGAAGCTCCAGATCGGGCTGCCGGGGCCCGTGAGCTGCACGCCGCTCGGCTGCCTGATGCTGCTGCGCGATACGCTGGGCTCGCTCGAGGGGCTGAACGCAGTGATCGTGGGGCGCTCGAACCTCGTGGGCAAGCCGATGGCGCAGCTGCTGCTGCGCGAGAACTGCACGGTGACGGTGGCGCATTCGAAGACCAAGAACCTGCCCGACGTGGTGCGTCAGGCCGATATCGTCGTGGCGGCGGTTGGTCGGCCGCAGATGATCAAGGGCGACTGGATCAAGCCCGGCGCCACGGTGATCGATGTGGGCATCAACCGCATTCCGGCGCCGGAGCGCGGCGAGGGCAAGACACGGCTGCTGGGGGACGTGGACTATGCCGCGGCCGCCGAGGTGGCGGGCGCGATCACGCCGGTGCCGGGCGGGGTGGGGCCGATGACCATCGTGTGCCTGTTGGCGAATACCGTGACGACGGCGTCGCTGATCAATGGGCTGGAGCCGCCGCGGGATTTGACGCCGTAGGGTGCCATCACCACCCGGACGTAGACAGTCGGGCCTCCCTCCCCCTTGCGGGGAGGGAACGAGGGTGGGGGTGGTGCAGCGATCAAAGATGGACCCCCACCCCCAACCCCTCCCCCCAAGGGGGAGGGGAGCGTGCCCGTCGGTACGCCTGTCACCCCTTCCTATCCGCGAACGTCTGTTGCAGGCGCTTGGGTGCGCGAAAACGCCAGGCGTCTTCTAGGCGGAGGCCGAGCTCCTCGTCGGTGATGATGTCCATGCGGACGAGCAGGCCGGGCCAGCCCTTGAAATGGTCGGTCTGCCAGTAGATGTCGGGTGCCATTTCCATGAGCAGGTCTTTCTGCTCGAGCGGGCAATGCAGCACCATTTCGCTGGGGCCGCGGACCGAGGCGAAATTCTTCGTCTTCACCTTGAGCGAGGGCGCGCCGTAGCTGGTCGACTGGGTGACTTCGGGCAGCTGGCGCTCGGCGCAGAGGCGGAGCATCCGGCCGATTTCGGTTTCGCGCGCCGCCATCGCCATCTCCCTCACAATCCAGCAAAAAACCGCCTTGGACCGATCCGGAGTCTGGCGCATATCGAGGCGATTGGCTACACCAGCCTTGAACCCGAAGCGCCAGCCTCCCGGGGCCTCCATGACCGATGACGCCGATATCGCGGAAAGCGGGGAAACCCGGCCCGACCCGAACGCCTTTCGCGACGCGGAAGAGCAGCTGAATCCGGCCTGGATCGAGCAGCTGCGTGCCCACCTACTGGCGGGCGAGGAGCATGACCTCGCCGAGATGATGGAGCCGCTGCACGCGGCTGACGCCGGCGACGTGCTCGAGGCGTTGGACGCCGAAGAGCGTGTAGCGCTCGTCCAGATGCTGGGCGACAAGTTCGACTACCTGGCGCTGACCCAGGTCGACGACTCCGTCCGAAACGAGATCATCGAGGAGCTGCCAGCTGAGGAAGTGGCGCGCGGTGTCGCGACACTCGACAGCGACGATGCCGTCTACATTCTCGAGGACATGGACGCCGGCGACCGCGAGGAGGTGCTCGCCGCCTTGCCGGCCTTCGAGCGGCTGAGCCTCAAGCGCAGTCTCGACTTTCCCGAGGATTCCGCCGGCCGGCGGATGCAGACCGATTTCATCGCGATCCCGCCGTTCTGGACCGTAGGCCAGACGATCGACTACCTGCGGGCCGAGAGCGACCTGCCGGACGAGTTCTTCCAACTCTACGTCGTCGATCCGAGCTACCGGGTGCTGGGGACGATCCCGCTCGACAAGTTCCTACGCGCCAAGCGCATGGTGCGGATCGAGGACCTGATGAACCACGACGTCCTGACGGTCGAGGCGACCGAGGATCAGGAGGAAGCAGCGCGCGACTTCGAGCGCTACGACCTCGTCGAGATCGGCGTGGTGGACGAGAACAAGCGGCTGGTCGGCGTGCTCACGGTCGACGACATCGTCGACGTGATCCACGAGGAGGCGACCGAGGACATCAAGCTGCTCGGTGGCGTGGGCGACGAAGAGATTTCGGACAGCCTGCTGTCGACGGTGCGGAGCCGTGCACCCTGGCTGGTGGTGAACCTCATTACGGCGATGCTGGCCTCGTTCGTGATCAGCCTGTTCAACGCCACCATCGAGCAGATGGTGGCGCTGGCGGCACTGATGCCGATGGTCGCCTCGATGGGTGGCAATGCGGGCACGCAGACGATGACGGTGACGGTGCGGGCGCTGGCGACCCGTGACCTGGACCGGGGCCGGGTGCGTCGCCTGATCCTGCGCGAGGTATCGGGCGGCTTCGTCAATGGATGCATCTTTGCGATCCTGATCGGCGGAATCACGTGGGCGCGCTACCTCAATCCGGGCCTCGGGGTGGTCATCGGCATGGCCATGATCGTGAACATGGTCGCCGCCGGCAGCGCTGGAATTCTGATCCCCCTGGCGCTCAACCGGATGAAGATCGATCCGGCCATCGCATCGTCCACGTTCGTCACGACAGTGACGGATGTCATTGGATTCTTTGCGTTTCTGGCGCTTGCCGGGCTATGGTTCGGGCTGTTCTAGCCATACTTCTTAGGTCTAATCTCGACCTATCCACTGTGGCTTTCCCGCCACTTCCACCAAGGTCGTATCCGGGTTAACGAATCATTGCTGTCGCAATTCCGTCACTCTCGTGGTTGCGGCAGGACCCGAAGACGGCAAGAAGGAGCTTTGATGCGTACTTCAAAGACCCAGTGGTGGCGTTCTGCAGTCCCGACAGTGTCCTGGACACTGGTCTGCCTGCTGGCAATGTCACTTGTGTTCACTATCGTTGCCGGCGCCTAAGGACGGGGCGCAACTGGACCCAGCAGGGTCGTCGATAGTAAAGAGATTGGGAAGGGCGCCGGGCCACTCGGCGCCCTTCGGCATTGAGGCTCCCATGAAACTGATATTTGCGAACCGCAACTACTCGAGCTGGTCGCTGCGCGCCTGGCTCGTGCTCAAGCATTTCGGCATCCCGTTCGATGAGGAGATGGCGCTTCTCAACGGCGAGGGCTGGAAGGAAAACATCCGCAAGAAGTCGCCGAGCGGAAAGGTGCCGGTGCTGATTGACGGCGAGCTGGTGCTGCCCGAGACCACGGCGATCATCGAGTATCTCAACGACAAATACCCGGCCAAGGGGATCTGGCCATCGAACCGGATCGAACGGGCGTTGGCGCGCGCGGCAGCGGCCGAGATGCATGGCGGCTTTTCGGCGCTGCGCAGCGAGGCGCCGATGAACCTGCGCGGCTCGCACCCGGGCAAGGTGGATATCGACCTCGTCGCCGATGACCTCAAGCGCATCGAGCGGCTGTGGGGCGACCTGCTGTCGCGCTCGGGCGGGCCGTATCTGTTCGGCACGTTCACGGCGGCCGATGCGATGTTCGCGCCCGTGGCGACGCGCATCCGCACCTACGAGTTGCCGGTGACGGATGTCGCCATGGAGTATGTCGAGGCGATCTATGCGCTGCCGGCGTTCCAGGAATGGTTCGCCGAGGCGGTGAAGGAGCCGTGGGTGGTCGAGCACGACGAGATCGACATCATCCTCGCCAAGCGGGGCGCGGCCGGCAACGCATGATGCACATGATCAAGCTCTGCGTCGGGGTCGCGACGCTGGAGGAGCTCGAGGGCTATCGCAACGAGCGCGCCCATTGGTGGGGGGCCGACTATGGCGAGGACGTGCATGTCCATCGCACGCGCACCATGCCGAAGCGGCGCGCCGAAATGGAGGGCATCGGCTCGATCTACTGGGTGATCTCGGGCGTGGTGCGGTGTCGCCAGCCGATCCTGAGGCTGGCCGAGGCGGTGGACGAGCAGGGGCTCAAGTGCTGCGACATCATCATGGCGCCCGACATGGTGCGGACGGTGCCGCGGCCGAAATCGCCGTTCCAGGGTTGGCGCTATCTCGACCCGAAGGATGCGCCGGCCGATCTCGACAAGGGCGGGTTTGCGGATGAAGGTTCGGTCGAGCTGGCCGAGGAACTGGCCCGGCTGGGGCTGATCTGAGGCAGGAATGCCGCGTCGCGCCTGTGTCATCGGGGGCTGGTGAAACAGCGCTTGAATGGGGTCAGCGATCCCCTTCATACTTTTGGGTAGCGACCGAATCCCGGGATGGCGCCGCCGGGGCGCCTGAGGGGCAGGGGAGACCGATGGGCAGGACGGGGACGCACGTCATCGTCGTGGGCAACGAGAAGGGCGGGTCGGGCAAGTCTACCACTGCCTTCCACCTCGCCGTCTTCCTCATGTACCAGGGCTTTCGCGTCGCCTCGATCGACGTGGACAGCCGTCAGCAGACGCTGACGCAGTATGTGCGTAATCGGCGCAACTGGGCCCAGGCGCATGACCTGAAGGTACCGCACGCCACGCATTACCACCTGCCGCTGGCCAAGTCGGACTCGGTGAAGGAGAACCAGCGGGTCGAGTTCGACCTGTTTCGGCAGGCGATCATCGAGGTGGAGGGCGAAGCCGATTTCCTCATCGTCGATACGCCGGGCTTCGACACGCACCTGACGCGGCTGGCGCACTCGCTGGCCGATACGCTGGTGACGCCGCTCAACGACTCGATCATCGACCTCGACGTGATGGCGCATGTGGATCCGGTGACGGGCGACCCGCGCGAGATGAGCCACTATGCGCGGCTCGTGCAGCGGGCGCGGACCGAGCGGTTGTCGATCGACGGACGTACCATCGACTGGGTGATCGTGAGGAACCGTATCTCGATGCTGCCGTCGCGCTCGACGCGCGTGGTGCAGGGCGCGATCGAGAAGATCGCCATACGGCTGGGCTGCCGGGTGGCGGACGGGATCGCCGAGCGCGTAATCTTCCGCTCGCTATTTCCGACCGGGATGACGGTGTTCGATCCGCTCGACGAGGAGATGCTGGGCGGACTGCCCTCGATGTCGCATCTGAGCGCGCGGCAGGAATACCGGGCGCTGGTCGAGGCGTTGAAGCTGCCGGTGAGCGAACGGGCCAAGGCCCGTATCGAGGGGGAGAAGGCGCTGGCGGCGAGCGCCAGCGAGCCGGTGGCGTTTGAGCATATGGCGGGGGAGTAGGCCTTAGCCCCGAACCCAAGACTCGTAGTCATTCCCGCGGAAGCGGGAATCTTTGTTTCAGCACCTGACGGAACGGAGATCCCCGCTTTCGCGGGGATGACCTGGTGGTGTGAGGCGGGTTCGAAACCAGACAGGCGCGTCAGGCGAACTCTTTGGCTGCGGTCCGGCGGGGCAGGATGACGCGCACGGCGCGGCTGCCGGTGGGGCTGAACACGTCGAGATCGATCTCGACATGCGGCATCAGCATGCGGCGGGTGCGGGCGCTGAGAGCGAGCACAACACCGAGCAGGTCGGAGACGTTGCGGCGCTTGAGGCTCGGGTTGAGCCGCGCCACCATGGCGTTGACGGCTTCGGCGCGCTCAATGTGATCGTCGGCGGCGAGGGCCGAGCGGCCGACAAAACGGGCAAGCTCGGATAGACTGGACGTTTCGCTCATTTGGGCTACTCCAAACACGGGCCACAAACTCGCTTCCCTGGGGAGGCTGTTTCTTCGGTGCGGTTTTTCGTCTGTCGCGCTTTCGAACCGGAAAAGTCTGCAACTTTTCCTGAAAGCGCTCCTAGGACTGCATCGCGAGACAGCTCATCTTTGCTTTCTTGAGTTCACTGCAGATGTCGGTCGCGTCCTCGCGACCGCCGAAACCGCCGAAGCGGGCGCGGTAGAAGGTCTGGCCGTTTTTCTCGAAACGCTCGACATAGGGGCGGAAGCCGCCGAGCGTGGCGAGACGGGCCGAGGCGTCGCTGATGAGCGAGTTGGCCCCGCTTTCGGACGGAGCTGCGCCGATCTGGACAACCCAACCGCTCGCGACGGGGCCGGCAGCGGGGGCAGCCTCGGCTACGGCCAGGGGCGCCGGCGCGGTCTGGTCCTCGATGATGTCGGGAGCGGTGTCGCCGATGCCGCCGGAGGTCATCAGGTCGATCGGCTCGCCTTCCTCGCCGATGCCGACCGGCGGCAAGGGGGCGGAGGGCGCGGTCTGGCCGAGCGGGGCCGGGGCGGCGCCCAGCGAGAAGGTGTCGCTGAGCCAGGCGCCGATCACATCGAGCGGACGATCGTCGCCACCCATGCTGGCGGTGGCGGGGCCGGCGAGGTTGGTCGCTGCCTGCACGGCGGGCTCGAAGCCGAGATCGGCGGGGCGTGCCTCCGGCGTCGGGGCGACATCGCCGACGACGGCAACGGCGACCGCATCGGGAAGCTGGGCGGCTTCGGCGACGGCCTGCAGGCGGAAGGACGGGTAGGGCGCGGGCATGACCGGCACGGGCTCGGTCGAGGCGACCATCACGGTCGCGCCCTTGCGGCCGGGAAGCGGAATCATGGCGGTTTGGACGTAGCTGCCGGAGCGACCCTTGGGGAGATAGGTCTTGACCAGTTCACGTACCTTGGCATCACGACTGCCGGCAGTGTCGAAGCCGAAGCCGACCACAACGACGTGGCGGCCGTCCTTACGCGCTGCGGTCAAGAGGTTATAGCCCGAGGCATTGATGTAGCCGGTCTTGATACCGTCGACACCGTTGTTGCCGAGCAGCCGGTTATGGTTGCCGTAGGTCCGCTTGCCGTAGCTGAAGCTCTTGGTCTGGAAGTACTCGTAGTACTTGGGGAAGTGCTGGTAGATGGCAATGCCGAGGATCGCCTGATCGCGCACGGTGGTGACCTGGCCGCTATCGGGCAGGCCCGAGGCATTGCGGTAGGTGGTGCTGGTCATGCCGAGGGCGTGGGCCGTGGCGGTCATGCGCTTGGCGAATGCACTCTCGGAGCCGGAAATGTTCTCGCCGATGACCCGGGCGATGTCGTTGGCCGAGATGGTGACCAGCGCCTTGATGGCATTCTCGACGGTGATGGTCGAGCCGGCCTTGATGCCGAGCTTGGTCGGCACGGCCGAAGCGGCGAATTTCGAGACCTTGAACTTGGTCTTCAAGGTAATGTTACCGGCCTCCAGTTCCTGGAACAGGACATAGAGGGTCATCACCTTGGTGATCGAGGCGGGGTAGCGGGCGGCGTCGGACGAGCTCTCGTAGAGCACCTTACCGGACTTGGCGTCGACCACGATGCCAGCAAATTTGCGCGGCACCGAGGCCGCTTCAGCCGTGGCGACAGTGCTGACGACAAGGGCGGCGGCGACCACGGTCGCGGCGAGAATGCGCCAAGCGCGCCCGACGAAATGGGAAAAATGCTTCTGGGAAAGCACCCGGTACTCCAAACAACAATCGGGTCGAAAAGCCCGTACGCAACGCCTTCAGAAGCTTTCCGGACCGCCCCAACCGGCCCGTGCCTGCTCCCTGTTGCCAGCGAGAATAGGCTGGCGCGCCTTACCTTTTCGTAAAATGCGACGCATTTGTGAGGCGGGTCGGGGAACCCTTACCTGCGCCAAAGTTTAGGTACGTGGCCACTTAACAAGCGGACGCCCATGACTACATAATGGCCTCACCATGCTGCTTCGACCCGATCTTTCCCAGACCCGAGCCATGCGTGCCGACATCGCCAAAAGCGCCCGGTTCGCGGGCACTTCCGGCACTCCGCTGCGTAATGCGGAGGATGACGGGCAGGACAAGCGGGGGAACGGGTCGAGCAAGCAAGATACAGCGACCATCACCAAGCCCAGGACGAAGAGCAAGCGACCCAGCCTCTATCGGGTGCTGCTGCTCAATGACGATTACACACCCATGGAATTCGTCGTCCTGGTTCTGCAGGACGTATTCAACAAGACCCGCGAAGACGCCATGCGCATCATGCTCCATGTCCACAACCATGGCGTGGGGGAATGCGGCGTCTATCCGTTCGAAGTGGCCGAGACCAAGGTCACCAGGGTCATGGATGCCGCACGCAAGAACCAGCATCCGCTGCAGTGCGTGATGGAAAAGCAATAGGAACCGACATATGCCCTCTTTTTCCCGCGGACTTGAGAAGGCCCTCCATCAGGCAATGAACCTGGCCCGCGAGCGGGCGCATGAGTTCGCGACGCTGGAGCACCTGTTGCTGGCCCTGACCGACGATCGCGACACGATCGCGGTGCTCAATGGCTGCGACGTCGACATCGAGGCGCTGAAGAGCGACCTCGAGGATTTCATCAACGAAGAGCTCGACAGCCTCGTTGTGCCCAACGGGCAGGACGCGCGGCCGACAGCGGCGTTCCAGCGCGTGATCCAGCGCGCGGTCATCCACGTGCAATCTTCCGGTAAGGAAGAAGTTACCGGCGCCAACGTGCTGGTCGCGATCTTTGCCGAGCGCGAGAGCCACGCTGCCTATTTCCTCGAGCAGCAGGACATGACGCGGCTCGACGCGGTCAACTTCATCTCGCATGGCATCACCAAGTCCGGACCAAGCGAGGAGCGGCGCGTCCGCGGTTCCGAGGGTGGCCCGAATGGCGGCAACCAGGGCGAGGAAGGCGAGCGCTCGGGGAACGGGCAGAGCTCGGCGCTGGCCGATTTCTGCGTGAACCTCAACGACAAGGCGCGCGCCGGCAAGATCGACCCGCTGATCGGCCGCGATCCTGAACTACGCCGCACCATCCAGGTGTTGTGCCGCCGTTCCAAGAACAACCCGATCTATGTGGGTGACGCCGGCGTGGGCAAGACCGCCATCGCCGAGGGCCTGGCGCGCAAGATCGTCGAGGGCGACGTGCCCGAAGTGCTGCGTGAATCGGTGATCTACGCGCTCGACATGGGCTCGCTGCTTGCGGGCACGCGCTATCGCGGCGACTTCGAGGAGCGGCTGAAGGCCGTGATGAAGGAACTCGAGAAGCACCCGGACGCGATCCTGTTCATCGACGAGATCCACACCGTGATCGGCGCCGGCGCCACGTCGGGCGGCGCGCTCGATGCTTCGAACCTGCTGAAGCCGGCCCTGGCTTCGGGCAATATCCGCTGCATCGGCTCGACCACCTACAAGGAGTACCGGCAGTTCTTCGAGAAGGACCGGGCTCTGGTTCGGCGCTTCCAGAAGATCGACGTCGCCGAGCCGACCATTCCGGATGCGATCGAGATCGTGAAGGGCCTGCGCCCGTATTTCGAGGACTACCACAAGCTCAAGTACACCGATGAGGCGCTGAAGGCCGCAGTGGAGCTGAGCGCCCGCTACATCAACGACAGGAAGCTCCCCGACAAGGCGATCGACGTGATCGACGAGACGGGCGCGAGCCAGATGCTGCTGACGCCGGAGAACCGCAAGACCATCATCGACGTGCCGGATATCGAGCAGACCATCGCGACGATGGCCCGCATCCCGCCCAAGTCGGTGTCGAAGTCGGATTCCGAGCTCCTCGCCAATCTCGAGAACAACCTCAAGACGGTGGTGTTCGGCCAGGATGTAGCGATCACGGCCCTCGCGTCGGCGATCAAGCTGGCCCGGGCCGGCCTGCGCGAGCCGGAAAAGCCGATCGGTTCGTACCTGTTTACCGGTCCGACCGGCGTGGGCAAGACGGAGGTGGCGAAGCAGCTGGCGGATACGCTGGGTGTGGAACTGCTGCGCTTCGACATGTCGGAGTACATGGAGCGGCACACCGTTAGCCGCCTGATCGGCGCCCCTCCGGGCTATGTCGGGTTCGACCAGGGTGGCCTGCTCACTGATGGCGTGGATCAGCATCCGCATTGCGTGGTGCTGCTCGATGAAATCGAGAAGGCGCACCCGGACCTGTTCAACATCCTGTTGCAGGTGATGGACCACGGCAAGCTGACGGACCACAACGGCAAGTCGGTCGACTTCCGCAACGTGATCCTGATCATGACTTCGAACGTGGGCGCGATGGAGCTGCAGAAGAGCCCCATCGGCTTCGGGCGCAAGCGCGAGCAGGGCGACGACGAGGAAGCGATCAACCGGATGTTCACGCCGGAGTTCCGCAACCGGCTCGACGCGATCATCTCGTTCGGCCCGCTGCCGCCGGCAGTCGTCCGTCGCGTGGTCGAGAAGTTCGTGCTGCAGCTCGAGGGCCAGCTGGCCGAGCGTGGCGTAACCATTGAGCTGACCCCGGAAGCGGCCGAGTGGCTGGCGATCCGCGGGTATGACGAGCGCATGGGTGCGCGGCCGCTGGGCCGGGTGATCCAGGAGCACGTCAAGAAGCCGCTGGCCGACCAGGTGCTGTTCGGCGAGCTGCAGAACGGCGGCTCGGTGACGGTGGCTGTGGTTGGCGTCGGCCCCGATGCCAAGCTCGAGCTGATCGCGGTGCCCCCGCGTCCGGCACGGCCCAAGGCGATCCCGGGTCCCAAGACCCGAAAGGCCAAGGCGGCCGCGGCGGACAGCGCCGAGGACAAGCCGGCCGAGGAAAAGAACTGACGTCGTTGATAGTTTCCCATGCAGGGAATTGAGGCCGGGAGCGATCCCGGCCTTTTCTTTACGGAGCAGACCATGGACTCGAAGGCAGGACGATCGCGATTACCGGGGCGGCACGCGGACTAGGCGCTTCGCTCGCCATCGTAGCGGCGGACAGAGGCATGATCCCGCTCTTGCTGGGGCGGAATGACCGGGGGTTGAGCGTGACAGCCGATGCCATCCAGGCGCGGACGGGCAGGCGGCCGGATGCTTTCGTGTGTGACCTCGCCGATCTGCAGTCGGTGACTGAGGCGGCGGACCGGATCGCCATGGTGCATCCGGAGCTGGATGTGCTGGTCAATTCCGGTTCGCAATGGGCGGGCGGCGCGTTCGAGGCGATGAGCGATAGCCGGATCGCGGCGGTGGTGGGGTCGACCGTTACTGCGACGATGGCTTTGACGCGGCGGTTGCTGCCGCTGCTCCGGGCTAGGCCGGAGGCGGACATCCACACGGTGGTATCGACGAACGGGCTGCCCTATGTGCGGTTGACCACGTCGGCTGCCGTTCGTGGCGGCCAAGCATGCGCAGACGGGCTTCGTGCAGGCGCTGACCGAGGAACTGGTCGGCACCAGAGTTCGGGTGACCTCGGTCTATCCGGGGATCATCGAGAGTGTCTCGCCCCTCGATGCCGGCTGGGACCGTGTGCGCGGCGAGGATGAGATGCTGGGCGAGCGCGACGTGGTGGAGGCGATCCTCTACGTGCTTGGCCAGCCGCGCAACGTGGCGATCCGCTCGCTGGTGATCGAGCGGGCGCGGACGGAGTTTCTCGGCTAGGCCGGCGCCCGCTCGGTTGTGTCGCGGCTGGCGATCTCCTTGTGTGCCGCGCGGATGGCGTCGTCGATGCTGCGCTCGAAATGGGCGGCGGGCGGCTTGACGCCGTGTGAGGTCAGCGACTTGCGGACAGCCGGGTTGGCGCCGGAAATGTAGAGCAAGACATTGTGCCGGCCAGCCTTGCGGGTAACGCCTTCGATGGTGTTGGCGGCGGTGGAGTCGATGAAGGGCACGGCCGAGAAGTCGATGACGAAGGCGCGGTGCTGGTCGGCGATGCGGTCGAGGATGTTGCCGACGGTGGCGGCTGCGCCGAAGAAAAAGGCGCCGGTGATGCGATAGACGGCGACCTGCGGGTCGGTGGCGATGGCCGGATCATAGGCTTGGCGATCGGCACCGGTATCGTCGGGCTGGTCCTCGGGGATGGGCGGTACGTGCACCTCCACATTGGCGGAGGCGGCCATGCGGTGGATGAACAGCAGGGTGCCGAGCGCGAAGCCGACGACAATGCCCTCGGTGAGGCCGCGGAACACGGTGAGGCCGAAGGTCGCGAGGAGGACGATCGCATCGCCGACCGAGGAGCGGACGAGAATGGCGAAGGCATGCCGCTCGGCCATGTTCCAGGCGACGATGACGAGCACACCGGCCAGCGCGGCAAGCGGGATGTAGCTGGCGAGCGGGGCGGCGACCAGCATGAACAGCACGATGAAGGCGGCGTGGAACATGCCGGAAAGCGGGCTGCGGGCGCCGGAGCGGACATTGGTGGCGGTGCGGGCGACGGTGCCGGTGGCGCAGATGCCGCCGAACAGGGCCGAGCCGATATTGGCGATCCCTTGCGCGACGAGCTCCATGTTGGAGCGGTGGCGGCGGCCGGTCATGCCGTCGGCGACCATGGCGGAGAGCAGGGATTCGATCGCGCCGAGCAGGGCGAAGGAGATGGCGTCGGGGAGGACGGCCTGGATCTTCTCGAGCGAGAGCGGCGGTAACGAGGGGACAGGCAGGGTGCTGGGGATGCCGCCGAAGCGCGTGCCGATGGTTTCGACAGGCAGGTTGAGGAGGGCAGCGGCGAGAGAGGCGACGATCACGGCGAGGAGGATGCCGGGCCAGTGCGGGCGCCAGTGGCGCAAGCCGAGGATGACGCCGATGCTGAGCGCGGCGATGCCGATGGCGGCGGGGTTGGCGGTGCCGATGGCGCCGGCGAGGACCTCGAGCTTGGGCACGATCTCGGCCGGTTCGCCGATGAGGGTGAGGCCGAACAGATCGTGGATCTGGCCGATGAAAAGGATGACGGCGATGCCGGAAATGAAGCCTACTGTCACCGGATAGGGGATGAACTTGATGTAGCTGCCGAGCCGCAACACGCCCATCAGCAAGAGGATCAGGCCGGCGATGATGGTGGCGATGAACAGCCCGTCGAGGCTGTGGCGGGCAATGGTGCTGGCGACGAGGACGGTGAAGGCAGCGGCCGGGCCGCCGATCTGGAAGCGGCTGCCGCCGAGCGCGGAGATGAGGAAGCCGCCAATCGCGGCGGTGAAGAGGCCGCGCTCGGGCGCAGCGCCCGAGGCAATGGCGATGGCCATGGACAGCGGCAGGGCGACGATGGCGACGGTGAGGCCGGCGAGGATATCGGCACGCAGATCCGGCAGGCGGTAACCTTCGCGCAGGACCGTGACCAGCTTGGGGGTGAACAGGTCGATCGGCGCGGGTTCGGTGGCGCCGGAACTGGGGCTGGAGGCGGTATTGGCCATCGGATCATTCGCCCTTTCGCGAACAATGCGGCGATGCGTGGGCTGGGCCGCGATCGCCCTGGAATTTGCCTAGTTCGTCCTGGGTTGTGGTTGTCGGAGGCGCACGCCGCGGCCGCCGGTTTCGCTGCGGGCATTGTCGCCGATGAGCTCGACGCCGGCTGCGTTCAGCGCTTCGACGACGCGGGTGAGCGTATCGACGATGCCGCGGACATTGCCGTCGCTGGCTTCCATGCGCTGGATAGTGGGCAGGGACACGCCGGCCATTTCGGCCAGAGTCTTCTGGTCGATGCCGAGGAGGGCGCGGGCGGCCCGCAACTGGGCGGCAGTCATCATCAGTGTTAACGCCTGGACGGGGAAGTCTAGCGCACAAAGTCGACGAACTGATGCGTCACGCATCAGCTACGAGTCGTAGCAGTTTTGGGGCGAACCGGGAAGTCGCCGGGTTAGGGCGAGTTCGGGCGCGGCGCGTGGATGATGTTGCCGACGAGGAAGGTCAGGTAGATGGCGCCGGGGATGAATAGCGCGCCCACGTGCAGTTCCTTGTAGGCGAAGGCACCAATGCCGGCGCCGAGCAGCAGCGAGAACCACACCAGCAGGTGCTGGACCCAGCGCCAGGGCGGCGCGTCGCCATGGACGGCGCGGGCAAGGTCCTGGCCGACGGCAAAGAGGGTGCCGGTCACGAAAGTGGCGCCGAGGCGGACGGCGCCGGCCGGCTGCAGCACGGCGTTCTGTGCGCCGGCTGCAGCGGCGAGGGTGAGCATGGCCTGTGCCGGCGTGAAGCCGTTGGTGTAGAGCGCACCGGTGACGAGCAGACCGGCGATGACGAAGGTAAGGGTGCCGATGCGACCGCGGCGACCGCCGATGGTCGAGATCAGGCTGCCCAGGAAGCTGCCGATCACGAACATGGCGATGAGGCCAGCGGGCAGCAGCAAGCCCGCACCTATGTGGGTGAGACCGGCGCCGAGCTGAGTGGTGTTGCCACTCATGAACGAGGTGTAGAAGCCGCCCAACTCGATGAAGCCGACGACGTCGATCATGCCGGCCGTGGCAGTCAGCACGAGCCCGAGGGAGAGATGGGGTGTGGGCGTCACTTCAGATGTGCGGCGATCGCCCTGGCTTGCTCGGCGAGTTCGGCGTCATCGGCTTTGCCACTGTCGCCATGGCGCCCGACCGGGACGCCCTCGTAGACCGGAATGATGTGAAAGTGGAGGTGGAAGACCGACTGTCCGGCCGGTGCTTCGTTGAACTGGGCGATGCGGATGCCGTCGGGGCTCAAGGCCCGGCGCACGGCATTGGCGACACGCTGCACGTGGCCGATAGCCTTGGCAAGGACAGCCGGATCGGCATCGTACAGGTTACGCGATGGCGCCTTCGGGATGACGAGGCTGTGGCCTTTGGACTGGGGGAAGATGTCCATCATCACCAGCACGTCGGCATCCTCGTAGACCTTGTGCGAGGGAATCTCGCCCCGAATGATCTTGCCGAAGATGTTTCCCGGGTCGTAGGTGGTCACGAGGCGGCTCCCAAAGCTTGGTCTTCGGGATAATAGTTGCCGGGATAGGTTTCAATTGTCTCTTCGACGATATCGGCGGCAAGCCCCGTGCCGTCCTCGAGCATGAGCTTTTCCTGCATTTCGGTGGCGGCGATGGCGAAGGAGGCGTCGGTGGACAGCTCTTCCAGCGCCGAGGCGAGGATGTGCGGGGTGAGTTTCCTCAGCTTCACCGGGGCCGGGCCGCAGCCCAGTTCGTAGACGCGGCGGCCCCAGTAGGGCTGGTCGAAGAAGTGCGGGACGACGAAGGTGGGCCGGCCGGCAAAGAGGCCGGCATAGGTGGTGCCGGCGCCGCCGTGATGGACGAGGCCCTTCATCAGCGGGAAGAGTTTTGTGTGCGGGGCCTTGTCGATCGAATAGACGGTGTCGGGCAGGTCCTCGGACTTGATGCCGCCCCAGCCCTTGCCGACCACGGCGCGGCCACCCCATTCGCGCAGGGCGCGGGTGATGATCTCGGTGTTGCGCGCCGCGCCCCAGGGCATGGAGCCGAAGCCGAGATAGATCGGCGCATCGCCGGCATCGAGGAAGCGCTGGAAATCGGCGTCGGGGGCCCAGCCGGAGGTATCGTCGAGGCGCCAGAAGCCGGTGACCGTGGTGGTCTCGGGCCAGTCGCCGGGCGGTGGGGAGATGGTGCGCGAATAGGCGTGCAGGGCCGGGATCGGCTCGCCGCGGGCATTCTTGGAGAAGCCGGAGCGCTTGCGGCTGCGCAGGCCGAGGAGCTTGGCGCGCATGCGGTCGCGCGGGAAATCGTAATAGCTCTGATGCGCGGCCTGGACGACGTAGCTCAACCGGTTGAACAGCGGATCGAGGCTGATGCGGTTGAACAGCGGCTCGGGGGCAGGGCCGTCATAGCCGAAATAGGGGAACTCGCCGGTCGGGTTGATCGGCTGGAAGGCCGTCATGATGGCCGGGATGTCGCGCGCCTCGGCGATATCGACGGCGAAATTGGTGGTCTGGTGGAAGATGATGCAATCGACATCCTGCGCGGTGGCCCAGAGGCGCCGGCAGGCTTCCTTCATGATCTTCTGGCCGTCGCGCAGCAGCTTTGGCGCGTAGAGTAGCGAGTTCTTCGACATCACCAGATCGAACTGGCTCTGGCGCATGAAGGCCTGGATGTCGCTGCCCAGCGTCGCGAACTCGATGCCCTGCCCGGTGACGAAGTTCTCGAAGTCGTTGGTGGCGCAGAGGACAACGGAATGGCCGCGCTTCTTGAGGGCGAGCGCCAGCGCGGCAAAGGGCTGGACGTCGCCCATCGTGCCGATCGCTGCTATCGCGATGCGCTTGCTCATGCCGTCTCCATGTCGCCGCCTCTGGACGGGCCTCTCCTTCTAGCGAGGAGTGTGGCTGTGCTGAGGCGGGGAAAATACCGCGCGGGACCCGTGCGCGTCCAGTCGGGTGACTGGAAGCACAGGCGAAACGGGCAGGCAAGCGCTCCTATTGGCGGTCCCCATGTCTGAAGGGGGTGTAGCGCTCGAGCTGCTCCTGCTCGCGGGCGACGGAGGCGCGTTCGGAGGCGACGAAGCGAGCAACGGCGTCGCGCAGGCCGGGGTGGCCGATCCAGTGCACCGAGCGCGTGGTGGCGGGGGCGTAGCCGCGCGCGAGCTTGTGCTCGCCCTGCGCACCGGCTTCGACGACGCTGAGCTTGCGGGCGATGCCGAAATCGATGGCCTGGTAATAGCAGAGCTCGAAGTGCAGGAACGGCACGTGCCGGGTGGCGCCCCAGTAGCGGCCATAGAGCCTATCGTGGCCGATCAGGCTCAACGTGCCGGCGATCGGCTCGTCGCCGTCATAGGCGAACATCAGCACGATGCGGTCGGCCATGGCCGCCGAAAGCAGCGAGAAGAAGCGGCGGTTGAGATAGGGCCGGCCCCACTTGCGGCTGCCGGTATCCTGGTAGAACTCGAAGAAGTGATCCCACACATCCTCGGTGAGGTCGGCGCCGGTGAGCCAGCGAACGGTCAGTCCCTCGGGCTCGAGCGCGTCGCGGCGCTCGCGGCGGGTAACCTTGCGGTGACGGGAGGAGAGGGTTTCGAGGAAATCGTCGAAGCTCGAAAAGCCCTCGTTGTGCCAGTGATACTGGGTGTCGTGGCGGACCAGCCAGCCGGAGGCACGGGCGAGTTCGGCCTCCTCCTCGGTGACGAAAGTGGCGTGGACCGACGAGATGTTGTTCTGCGTCGCCAGCATTTCCGAGCCGCGCATCAGTGCGGTGCGGATGGCCGGGTCGGTGGCGAGGAAACGCGGGCCGGTGACCGGGGTGAAGGGCACGGCGCATTGCAGTTTCGGATAGTAGTTGCCGCCGGCGCGGTCGAAGGCATCGGCCCAGCCGTGATCGAACACGTATTCGCCCTGCGAGTGCGACTTGGCATAGAGCGGCATGGCGCCGACGATGGCGCCGGCTTCGTCCTCGAGAACGAGATGCTGCGGCTGCCAGCCGGTGCGGTGGCTGGCTGAGCCGGACTGCTCGGCGGCGAGGAAGAAAGCGTGGTCGAGGAACGGGTTGTCGACGACGCCGTCATGGTTCGGCGCCAAGCTGTTCCACACCCCCGCCGGGATGTCGGCGATGGACGAGACGGAACGGGCGCTGAGCGAGTTGTCAGGCACTTGGCGGTTCAAAACCCTCGAAGACGATCTGGTCGGCCTTGCCGATGACAGCGAGCGCGGCGGCGGGCGTCTTGATGGTCCAGGCGGTGACCGGGATGCCGAGCGCGCGGAAGAATTTTACCGCCGCGAGGTCGAGCGACTGGTCGCGGCAGGAGATGAAATCGAAGCGGGTCATCGGGTAGTGCAGCAGATTGCGCAGCACGAACTTGACGCCGCCCGAGAGGTGCTGGTCCCACTCAGGCTCGTCATAGCCATAGGTGACGATGCCGAGCGGCATGGTGCCGCCGCGCTTGCGCACCTCGACCAGGAGCTTTGGATCGAAGGACTCGATGGTGACCGGGCCGCGATAGCCCTTGAGCGCATCCATGACGGTTTGCGCCAGGACCTCGGTGGAGGCCTGGTCGGGTTGCTGCTTTAACTCGATCTGCAGCAGCACGCGACCTGCGATCTGGGCCAGGAACTCACTGAAGCGCTGCGGGGTGTCGCCGGTGGTGCTGTCGAGCAGGGTGTAGCTCGCGAGCTCGGCCATGGTTTTGGCGCCGACCGGGCCGGCGATGCCGGTCAGCCGGTCCAGATCGTCGTCGTGGAAGATCATCGGGATGCCGTCGCGGCTGAGC
Organism: Devosia sp. Soil_C_22; assembly: GCF_057657195.1. NCBI lineage: Bacteria > Pseudomonadati > Pseudomonadota > Alphaproteobacteria > Hyphomicrobiales > Devosiaceae > Devosia > Devosia sp. Soil_C_22. The sequence goes on along the minus strand of NZ_JBDGIY010000001.1, from coordinate 2,172,567 downwards.
TGGACATCGCACTCGATGGCGTAGCCCTTCTCGATCGCGGCGGCGAAGGCGCTGGCGGTGTTCTCGATGATCCCGCGGCTGCGGTCATGCAGGCCGCGATGGGCGATGGGACGATCGAAAACGGGTTTGGCGCACATGGTCTTAAGCCGTCATATGGGGTTGCAGGTGCCCGGGCGCTAGCAGCCCCTGATGACAGTTTGTTTGCGTCAGCCTTCGACCTCGACGATGCCCTCGACTTCGACGGCGGCGCCGAGCGGCAGGGCCGCCATGCCGATGGCGGAGCGGGCGTGCCGGCCCTTGTCGCCGAGCACGCCGACGATGAGGTTCGAGGCGCCATTGGCGACGAGGTGGTGCTCGGAGAATTCGGGGGTCGAGTTCACGAACACGGTGAGCTTGAGCACGCGGATCTTGGTGAGGTCGAGCCCGGCCGAGTGGACGACCTGGCTGAGGAAGTTCACCGCTGCCAGTTCGGCGGCATTGCCGCCCTGGACGACATTCATGGTGTCGCCGAGCTTGCCGACGGAGACGCCGCTGGCGTCCGACGAAATCTGGCCGGACACGTAGACGATGTTGCCGGTGCGGGTGACCGGGATATAGGTCGCAACCGGCGCCTTCGGCATGGGCAGCTCGTAGCCATATTCGCGGAGCTTATCGAGGGGGCTGGTCATCTTGGTTCTCTTCGTCTGTCTTGTCGCTATTGCGCTCGGCACGTGCCTTCACGCGATCATATAGCTTGCCGCGGATCACTGCGTCGCGGCCGAAACGGTCGCGTACACGGTCAATGGCCCGCTCGGCAGCAGCCCGGCGGGCAATGCCGGGTTCGATAAGGTCGACCGGGTCGATCCCGTCGGCCGCCGAAATGCCGCTGACACCGATTCCGATGAGACGGAAAGCAGTGCCATCCACCTCGCGGGCGAGCAGCTGCAGGCCGGTTTCGTAGAGCACGCTGGCAAGCTGTGTCGGGATCATCAGGGCCCGCGCGCGGGTTCGCAAGCGAAATCCGGCGGATTTGAGCTTGAGGGTCACCGTGTCGCCGACCAATCCCTTGGCCTTGAGCCGTTCGGACAGGCGCTCGGACATGGCGAGCAGCTCGGTCGAGAGTTCGTCATAGCCCTTGAGGTCGGTGTTGAAGGTGGTCTCGGACGAAACCGACTTCATGCGGTCGTCGGTCGACACCGAGCGGGCATCCTCGCCGCGGGCAAGTTTCGCCAGGCGGGCACCGGTATCGCCGTAACGGCGGATGAGCTCGATGTCGGGGGTCTGCTGCAACTGGCCGATCGACTCGAAGCCGTCCTTGCGCAGCGTTTCGGAGAACACCTTGCCGACGCCGAAGATGAGGCTCACCGGCTGGCGGGCGAGGAAGTCCAGCGTCTCGGCCTTGCCGATAACGGCGAAGCCGCGTGGCTTGTCGAGGTCGGAGGCGGTCTTGGCGAGGAACTTGTTGTGGCTCAGGCCGACCGAGATGGTGACGCCGATCTCGCGTTCGACCTGCCGGGCGAAGCGGGCGAGGACAACGGCGGCCGGTGCGCGATGCAGCGTCTCGGTGCCGGTGAGGTCGAGGAACGCCTCGTCGATCGAGAGCGGTTCTACCAATGGGGTCAACGCATCCATGAGAGTACGGATCTGGCGGCTGACGGCCACGTACTTCGCCATGTCGGGCGGGATGACCACGGCTTGCGGGCAAAGCTCGCGCGCCTTGAACATCGGCATGGCGGAGCGCACGCCATATTGCCGGGCGATATAGCAGCAGGTGGAGACGACGCCGCGGGTGCCGCCGCCGATGATCAGCGGCTTGTCGACGAGGCTCGGATTGTCGCGCTTTTCGATCGAGGCGTAGAAGGCGTCGCAATCGACATGGGCGATGCTGAGTACGCCGAGCTCAGCATGGGCAATGATGCGCGGCGAGCCGCAGGCGCGGCAGCGGGGCAGGGGCTCGGGAGTGTCAAAGGTAGCCGAGCAATCGCGGCACAGCGAGAGCATGGCTCATCCCGAGGGGTTGAGCTTGGCCCAGACGCGCATGAAGTCGTCGGGTTTCAGGCTGTTATTGGCGCAGACGGCGAGAAGCAGCGGCTCGTTGCTGGCGACATAATCAACGAGGCCACGGTCGAGGCCGGCGCCGCCGGCAGCCTTGCGCAGCGCGTCGGGCGAGTAGCCGGTCATGGTCATGAACTCGGCGAGCTGGGCCGGATTTTCGGCGAGATAGTGCAGGCACATGTCGCCCAGGGTCCGCGCGGTGAGTTCGATGGATCTGGGCACGGAGGGACTCAGGGGCTGGTCAGGAGTGTAACAGATTGATGTTACCTCGAACTTGGGGCAGAACACGAGGGTCCCCGGCCCGGTTACGGGCAGATTTGAGTCTCCATGCCCAAGACCGTGATGATCGTTGAGGACAACGAGCTCAACATGAAGCTCTTCAACGATCTGCTTGAATCTCGTGGCTATTCCATCATCCAGACCCGCAACGGGCTGGAGGCGATGGACCTTGCCCGGGCGCACCGGCCGGACCTGATCCTGATGGATATCCAGCTGCCCGAGGTATCGGGGCTGGTGGTCACCAAGTGGCTCAAGGAAGACGACGAGCTGGCCGCGATTCCGGTGATCGCGGTCACGGCCTTCGCCATGAAGGGCGACGAGGAGCGGATATTGCAGGGCGGTTGTGAGGGATACATCTCCAAGCCGATCTCAGTGCCTCACTTTTTGGAAACGATTGCCCACTACATTGGTCCCGCCAACTAGCCGGAATCCCGGCAGGTCTCCTCACATTGCGAGGGTTGCGGTCTTTGACGGCACGGGTGCTGATCGTCGACGATATTCCAACGAATGTCCGCCTGCTCGAGGCGCGGCTTTCGGCCGAGTATTTTGAGGTCGTCACCGCCGCTTCTGGCCGGCAGGCGCTCGATGTTTGCGCCGAGGGCGCCGTCGACTTGGTGCTACTCGACGTGATGATGCCCGAAATGGACGGGTTCGAAGTTTGCCGGCGGCTCAAGGCCGACCGCCATACCAGCCATATCCCCGTGCTGATGGTGACTGCGCTCGACCAGCCCTCTGATCGCGTGCGCGGGCTGGAGGTCGGGGCCGACGATTTCATCTCGAAGCCGATCGACGACGTGCAGTTGATGGCGCGGGTCAGGAGCCTGGTGCGCCTCAAGGCGCTGACCGACGAGCTGCGGGCCCGTGCCCGCACCGGGCAAGAGATCGCTATCGAAGATGCGCAGCTGGCGATGGATAGAGTGGACCACAGCAACGGCCACGTGCTGCTGATCGATACCGATGCGCGCCACGCCGAGCGCATCCGCGGCTATCTCGCGGCCAACAATCGCGTCGACGTGCTGGCTAATCCGGCCGACGCGGCACTGGCGGTGAGCGGGGGCGAGTACGAACTGGCGCTGGTGTCGATGGCGCTGAAGGATTTCGACCCGCTGCGGGTGTGCTCGCAGATGCGGACGGCGGAGCAGACGCGTTCGCTGCCGATCATCCTGATGGCCGAGGAAGACGACCGGCCGCGCGTCGTGCGCGGCCTCGACCTGGGCGTCAACGACTTCATCATGCGGCCGGTGGAGCGCAACGAGCTGCTGGCCCGGGTGCGCACGCAGATACGTCGGCAGCGCTATGCGGTGGAGTTGCGTCAGAGCGTCAGCAACACGTTGGCGCTGGCGGTGACGGACGAGCTGACCGGGCTCTACAACCGGCGCTATTTCGAGCGGCATTTGTCGATCCTGCTGGGCAAGGCGCAGGAGCAGGGGCGCGATATGGCGCTGATGCTGATCGACATGGACTACTTCAAGTCGGTCAACGATACGCATGGCCATGACAGCGGCGACGCCGTGCTGCGCGAGTTCTCCGACCGGCTGCGGCGCCATATCCGCGGCGTAGACCTCGCCTGTCGATTCGGCGGCGAAGAGTTCGTGGTGCTGATGCCGGACACCGATTCCCGCCAGGCGCATGGCGTGGCCGAGCGTGTGCGGGCTGCAGTGGCTGAAAAGGCGTTCGACGTAGGGAATGGCCGGCCACTGGCGGTTACTGTGTCCGTCGGGCTGGCGCTCAACGAACACGAAACCGATACGCCCGAACTATTGCTGAAACGAGCCGACGTGGCGCTCTACCGCGCAAAGCGGGGTGGCAGGAACCGCGTGGTCTACGACGCGGCGTGACGAAGATGCCGCACTGCAGAATTAAGGTTAAGCTTTAGTAACGTTTCGTCGCAGCCATTTGACTAGGCGCGATAAAACGGTAAGTTATACACATGACAAGACAACGCCGACACAAGCGTTGGCAGTCACCCCTACGGTTCTCCTCAGGTCCGCCGCAACTCCTGGGTCCGTAGGGAGGCCGGTCCGCAGTGGTCAAGAGTGGCCTCTTCGACATGCCGCTCGGACCGGCCGCTTTCAAGAACGCCCGTCCCTTCTATAGGGGCGGGCGTTTTGCATTCGTGATGGATTTCCCAAAAAGAGACAGTTTGAAACGAAAAGCCCCGCGACTGGCGCGGGGCTTTTCGTTTGGACGCAAGCAGCGTCGTCAGATCACTTGATCTTGGCTTCCTTGAACTCGACGTGCTTGCGCACCACGGGGTCGTACTTCTTGAACGAGAGCTTCTCGGTCTGGGTACGCGAGTTCTTCTTGGTGACGTAGTAGTAGCCGGTGTCGGCGGTGGACACGAGCTTGATCTTGAGCGAGACGGCTTTGGCCATGATTCACGTTCCTTGAAACGGCTTGCCGCGCGGGGTGTTCGCGCGGCGCTGAATTACCCGGCCGAAAGGGCCTTACGAAATTTGGCCGGAAACTACGGATTTTCCGGCCGGTGTCAAGGTGGATGACGTGCCGACAACGCGCGGCGGGGCGAAACGGAGGTCCCCGCTTTCGCGGGGATGACACCGGGTGTACGGACTAAGCGTCGTGCCGGCTGTGGTCGGCGCGGGCCGGGTCGAAGCCGTGCATGTAGTTGGCCCATTGCAGGCCGACCACGGCGCCCTTGATCGAGGGCAGCATGACGAGCGGCAAGAGGATCGCCGCCGGAATCATGGTCCAGACATAAAACATCGGGTCGACGGGGCCGCCCATTTCGGCATGCAGCATCCAGCCGACCAGGACGTGGCCGACGATGAAGATGGCGATATAGGGCGGGAAGTCGTCGGCGCGGGCCTGGCTGAAATCGAGGCCGCACTCGGAGCAGGACTCGTTCAGCTTCAGGTATTTGCGGTAGAGCTTGCCCTTGCCGCAGTTGGGACAGCGGCAGAGCAGGCCATTGCCGATGGCCTTCAGCAGGGGGCGGGGCGTACGAAACGTCTGAACTTCGACAGCCATTTGTCTATCTCTTGGCGCGCGAAAATCCGCGCTTAGTCGGTGAACTTCTGCCAGACCTAGATGGTCCCTTGCGGCCCCGTCCACCAGATGACGGAACGCCGCGGCTGCCTTCGCTCAAAAGCTCGAAGCGCAGGGCGCCGGCAATGGGTGCAACCTCGAGCAGGCGGACTTCGACATCGTCGCCGATGCGGAAGGTTTCGCCGGTGCGGTCGCCGACCATGGCCTGCATCTCCTCGACGAAGCGATAATAATCCTGGCCGAGGGTCGAGGCCGGGATGAAGCCGTCGGCGCCGGTATCCTTCAGCCGGACAAACAGACCTGAACGGGTGACGCCGGAGATGCGGCCCTCGAACCTGGCGTTGACGTGGGCGGCAAGGAACTGCGCCAGCAGCCGATCATTGGTTTCGCGTTCGGCCAGCATGGCGCGGCGTTCGGTGGAGGAGATGTGCTGCGCGATGCCGGGGAGCTTGGCGATCTCGCCTTCGGTCAGCCCGTCATTTCCCAGGTTCAGCGCGCCGATCAGGGCGCGGTGGACGATGAGGTCGGCATAGCGGCGGATCGGCGAGGTGAAGTGAGCGTAGCGATCGAGGTTGAGGCCGAAATGGCCGTAATTCTCGGCCGCGTACTCGGCCTGCGCCTGGGTGCGAAGGATGATCTCCGAAACCTGCTGGATCTTGCCGTCGGTGCGCGCCTTGTCGAGGATGCGGTTGAAATCGGACGGGCGGACCGCGTCGGATTTCGGCGCCGGCAGCGACAGTGACGCGAGGAAGTCGCGCAGGGCGACGAGCTTTTCCTGGCTGGGCGTATCGTGCACCCGATAGAGCAGGGCGCTGCGGTGCTTCTCCAGCGTCTCGGCGGCCGCGACATTGGCGGCAATCATCATCTCTTCGATGAGACGATGCGCATCGAGGCGCTCGGGCACCTTCACGTCGACGACCATACCGGCCTTGTCGAGGATGATCTTGCGCTCGGGCAGATCGAGATCGAGCGGGCCACGGGCGTCGCGGGCCTTGGCCATGGTGGCGTAGGCGGCCCACAGGGGCTTGAGGATGGTGTCGAGGATCGGGCCGGTCTTGTCGTCGGGCTTGCCGTCGATGGCGGCCTGGGCCTGCTGGTAGCTGAGCTTGGCGGCCGAACGGAACAGCACGCGATGGAAGCTGTGGCTGCGCTTCTTGCCGTTGCGGTCGAAGACCATGCGCACGGCAAGGGAGGGGCGGTTTTCACCTTCCTTCAGCGAGCAGAGGTCGTTCGAGATGCGCTCGGGCAGCATCGGCACGACGCGATCCGGGAAATAGACCGAGTTGCCGCGGATATAGGCTTCGCGGTCGAGCGCGGTGCCGGAGCGGACATAGGCGGCGACGTCGGCGATCGCCACGTAGACAATGTGGCCGCCTTCGTTCTTCGGATCGGTGTCCGGCTCGGCATAGACGGCGTCGTCGTGGTCCTTGGCGTCGGCCGGATCGATGGTGATCAGCGGGATGTGGCGCCAGTCCTCACGGCCCTTGAGTTCGGCCTCCTTGGCCTCCTCGGTTTCCTTCAGCACGGAGGCAGGGAAGCGGTAGGGGATCTCGAGGTTATGGATGGCGATCATCGAGATCGCGCCCTCGGATTGCGGGTTGCCGATGACGTTGGTGACCCGCGCCTTGGGGATCATCAGCCGGCCGGTGAACTTCACCTCGACCTCGACGAGGTCGCCATCGCGGGCATCGCCGAGATCGCCGCCGTCGATGCGCATTTCCTTCTGCTTGCGGTCGACCGGGATCAGGCGGGCGCCGCCTTCGTCCATGCGCACGATGCCGACCTGGCCGCGGCGCGGCTTGTCGAGGATCTTCATGGTGCGGGCGGTGTAGCGTGGCACGTCGCCTTCGCCGGCATCGATGCGGGCGAGAATGCGGTCGCCAGGCGCCGGGACGACGCGGGCATTCCTGGGCTGCCGGACCTCGACACGCGGGGCCGGGCCTTCCTCGGTGTTCCACTGCGCCGGGAAGGCGTGCAGATCGTCGGGATCGGCGTCGGCCGGTATGTCGAGGACGGTCACGGCGGGCAGGGCCGCGGTGCGACGGAGTTGCTTGCGGGTTCGGGACAGGTGTCCGTCGCCCTCAAGCTCCTTGAGTAGCACCTTGAAGGGGGTGCGCATGTCGCCGTGGATGCCGAAATGGCGCGCGAGGTCGCGCTTGCCGTCGAGGCTGGGATTTTCCGCCATCGCCTGGAGGACAGCCTCGCGCGAGGGCAGGGCGCCCACGGCAAACTGCCGCGGGGTTTTTGTGGTTTTGATAGTCGTTTTGCTTTTCTGAGCCATGTTCACTTCTCAGAGGTCCTCAATGACCTCCGGTGGCGGCGGCTCTGAACGGGGATTCCCGCTTTCGCGGGAATGACCCGGGGGTCTGAACGACCTCCCGAGTAATCAGGCCTCCGCAGTCTTTTTCGATGCGGTCTTGGGCTTTGTCGTGGTCGACTTGCCCTTGGCCGCGGGTTTCTTGGTCGCCGCCTTCTTCGCCGGTGCCTTCTTAGCAGCAGCGGTGCGCGACGAGGATTTCTTTGCGCTCGGGCCGCCCTTGGCGGCGATGAGCTCGAGTGCCTGCTCGAGGGTTACATCCTCGGGCTTCAACTCCTTGGGCAGCGTGGCGTTCACCTTGCCCTGATTCACGTAGGGGCCATAGCGGCCGGCACGAACCGTGATCGGACCGGCATCGTGCTCGAAGGTCTGGATCGCCGCCGGAGCACCGGCACGACCCTTGCCGAAGCGTCCGCCACCGGCGGCCTTCTGGGCGATGAGGTCGACGGCGCGGTTGATGCCGACGGTGAAGACCTCTTCGACGTCCGGCAGGTTGGCATAGGTGCCGTCGTGCAGGACGAAGGGTCCGTAGCGCCCGATGCCGGCGCTGATCGGCTTGCCGGATTCCGGGTGAAGGCCGATTTCGCGGGGAAGGGTGAGAAGCTGCAACGCCTTGTCGAGCGTCAGGCTGTCCGGAGTCCAACCCTTGGGCAGCGACGCGCGCTTCGGTTCGGGTCCGTCGCCCAGCTGCACATATGGGCCGAAACGGCCGGACTTCAAGGCAACCTCGAGCCCGCTCGCCGGATCGGTGCCCAGTATGCCGTCGCCGGCACCGGCTTCGCTGGCGCCGCCGGTGGCCGCGTCGGAGAGCTGCATGGTGTAGCGGCACTCTGGATAGTTCGAGCAGCCGATGAAGGCGCCGAACTTGCCCAGCTTCAGCGACAGCTGGCCTTCGCCGCAGTTGGGGCAGCGGCGCGGATCGGAGCCGTCGGCCTTGGCCGGGAAGATGTGGTCGGCGAGCAGGTCGTTCAGCGCGTCGAGGACTTCGGAGACGCGCAGGTCCTTGATCTCTTCGACATGGCCCTGGAAGTCGCGCCAGAAGTCGCGCAGCACATCCTTCCAGGCAAGCTTGCCGTCCGAGATGAGATCGAGCTTTTCCTCGAGACTGGCAGTGAAGCCGTACTCGACATAGCGGTTGAAGAAGCTTTCGAGGAAGGCGGTGACGATGCGGCCGCGATCCTCGGGAACGAGCGCGCGCTTGTCGATGCGGACGTAGTTGCGGTCCTGCAGCACCGAGACGGTCGCCGCATAGGTCGAGGGCCGGCCGATGCCGATCTCTTCCATCTTCTTGATCAGGCTGGCTTCGGTGTAGCGCGGCGGCGGCTGGGTGAAGTGCTGCTCGATCAGCGCCTGCTCGAGCCTGGGCCGGTCGCCGACATTGAGCGGCGGCAGCTCGCGGCTATCCTCGTCCTCCTCCGCGTTAGGATCGCGATCCTCCTTGGCCTCGACGCCATAGAGCGCAAGGAAGCCGGGGAAGGTGACGACCGAACCGATGGCGCGCAGCGCGATGTCGCGGCTGGTGGCAAAGACCGCGATGTCGGCGGTGGTGCGTTCGATCTCGGCCGAGCGCATCTGGCTGGCGAGGGTGCGCTTCCAGATCAGCTCGTAGAGGCGATGCCGATCCGGATCGCCGCGCAGGGTGTCCGGATGACGGAACATGTCGGTGGGACGAATGGCCTCGTGGGCCTCCTGCGCGTTCTTGGCCTTGGTCGAATAGATGCGGGCCTTCTCGGGCAGGTAGTCGGCGCCGAAATTCTTGACGATGGCGCGGCGGGCCTGGTCGATACCCTCGGGCGCCATCTGCACCGCATCGGTACGCATATAGGTGATGATGCCGTCTTCGTAGAGGCGCTGGGCGATCTGCATCGTGCGGGACGGCGAGAAGCCGAGGCGCGAGGAGGCATCCTGCTGCAGGCTCGAGGTCGAGAACGGGGCGTAGGGATTGCGCTTGGTCGGCTTCTTGTCGACAGCGGTGACCGAGAACGTGCCGGCTTCGATGGCGGCCTTCAGCGCCTCGGCATCGGCGGCGCTGCCGATATCGAGCTTGTCGGTCTTCTTGCCGTCGACGGAGTAGAGGCGGGCCTCGAAGCTCTTGCCCTTCTCGTTGAGACGGGCGCCGATCGACCAATATTCCTGGGCGCGGAAGCGCTCGATCTCGCTTTCACGGTCGCAGACGAGGCGGAGTGCCACGGACTGGACGCGGCCGGCCGAGCGCGAGCCGGGCAGCTTGCGCCACAGCACCGGCGAGAGCGTGAAGCCGACGAGATAGTCGAGCGCGCGGCGGGCGAGATACGCATCGACCAGCGGCTCATCGATATCGCGCGGATTGCGCATCGCCTCGGTAACGGCATCCTTGGTGATGGCGTTGAAGACGACGCGGCGAACCGGCTTGTCCTTGATCAGCTTCTTCTGCCGCAGCACATCGAGCACGTGCCAGCTGATTGCCTCGCCTTCGCGATCGGGGTCGGTGGCGAGGATCAGTTCGTCGGCGTTCTTGAGAGCGTTGCCGATATCGGCCAGGCGTTTCCTGGAGGCCGTGTCGACTTCCCAGCTCATGGAGAAGTCGTCGTCGGGCAGCACGGAGCCGTCCTTGGCGGGCAAATCACGGACGTGGCCGAAACTGGCCATGACCTCGTAATCCTTGCCGAGGTACGAGCTGATCGTCTTGATCTTGTTGGGACTTTCGACGACGACGAGCTTCATTCACATACTTTCGGGAGTGGCATCCGGACGCGGCGCAACATGGTGAAGCGGTCGTGGGCTGTCAACCGGGCCAAAACCGGGGTCCGCCATTCCCCCTAAGGGGGAAGAATCTGTCGCTCAGGGTTTCAGCGCCACCAGCTGTCCGCTCGACCATTCAACGCGACCTTCGAGATCGAGTTCGAGCAGGAGCGTCTGGACCCGGGCGATGGCTATGCCGGTTGACTTGATGATGTCGTCGACGGCCACCGGGGTGAGGCTCAGGGCCTCGATCAGCAGCGCGCGCTCGTTGTCGGACGGCGGGGCGGGATCAAAGCTCTCGCCGTCGGGCAGCCAGTCAGGTTCGAGCAGGCTGGTGCGCGAAGGATCAGCATCACGCAGGGTTTCGATGATGTCGGCGGCACCGGTGATCAGTTTTGCCCCTTGCTGAATGAGGGCGTTGCCGCCCTCGGCGCGGGGGTCGAGGGGCGAGCCGGGGACGGCGAAGACCTCGCGATTCTGCTCGAGGGCAAGGCGGGCGGTGATCAGCGAGCCGGAGCGCTTGGCGGCTTCGACCACGACCGTGCCCAAGGCGAGGCCGGAAACGAGGCGATTGCGGCGCGGAAAGTCGCGGGCACGCGGTTCCCAGCCGAGCGGCATTTCGGTGAGCAGCGCGCCGCCATTGGCATAGATGTCGCGGGCAAGCGGCAGGTTCTCGTCGGGATAGATGTGGTCGAGCCCGCCGGCGAGCACGGCGACCGTGCCGGTGCGCAGCGAGGCGCGGTGCGCGGCGGCGTCGATACCACGGGCGAGGCCGGAGACCACGGTGTAGCGGGCCTCGCCGAGATCGGCGGCGAGCATCTGGGCGAATTTCTGGCCGGCGGTGGAGGCGTTGCGGGCGCCGACAATGGCGACGGTGCGGTACCAGTCGAGATTGTCGCGCCCGGAGATGGTGACCATGGGCGGCGCGCCGGAGATATAGCGCAGTAGTGGCGGATAGCCCGGCTCGCCCGAGCCGACGAGGCGGCCACCTAGCTTGGCGGTGGCGGCGATCTCGTCCTCGGCTTCCGCGACAGTGGGGATGCTGGCGGCGGTGCCGGCGCGTTTGAGCAGGCCGGGCAGGGCGGCGATTGCCGCTTCGGCGGAGCCTTCTCGGTTGATCAACTGCCGGAAGGTCTGCGGGCCGACATTGGGGGTGCGGATGAGGCGCAGCCAGGCGATGCGCTGCGACGGCGTCAGTTCGATGCCGCCGGAGGACATGGATCAGCCCGGCTTCTTCTCGGAGCCGATCTTGGGCTCGGTGCCGTTCCACAGCCGCCGGATATTGGGCCAGTGCTTGTAGTAGATGAGCAGCGTGAGCAGCCCGCAGGCCGAGGCAAAGAGCAGGGCGTAGTTCTCGCTGGCGGCGAGGCCATAGGCAAAGAGCGGGGCCGTGGCCGCGGCGGTGAGCGCGGCGAGCGAGGAGAACTTGCGGGTGAAGGCGATGAGCAGCCAAACGCCGCAGAAGATCAGGCCGACGCGCCAATCCCACCCCAGCAGCACGCCGACATAAGTGGCGACGCCCTTGCCGCCCTTGAACCCGAGCCAGACGGGGAAGATGTGGCCGAGGAAGGCGAAGATGCCGGCGGTGTAGACGATGTACTTGTCGGCGAGGATGGCATCGACGCCGGGCGTCGAGATCAGGAACCAGCGGGCGATCAGCACGGCGGCGAGGCCCTTGCCGGCATCGAGCAGCAAGGTCCCGGCGGCGAGCCAGCGATTGCCGGTGCGCAGCACGTTGGTGGCGCCGATATTGCCCGAGCCGATCGAGCGGATATCGATGCCGACGGCGCGCGTCAGCAGCAGGCCGAAGGGAATCGAGCCGAGCAGGTAGCCCATCGCGGCAGCGATCAGGAAGTTCATGCGGAAGCGCCCTCTTTGACCGCAGCATGGCTGAAGACCGGCTTGCCCGCAACGAAGCTGTGCATGACGGCGCCCTGCATGCGGGCGCCCTCGAAAGCTGTGTTGCGGGAGCGGGAGCGCAGCTCGCGATCCTTCACCACCCAGGGGAAGTCGGTATCGATGACGATGATGTCGGCGGGAGCGCCGACGGCGAGGCGGCCGGAGCTCAGCCCGAGGATCTCGGCCGGGCGGCTGGTCATGGCACGGAGGAGCGTCAGCAGCGGCACGTCGCCGGAATGGACGAGGCGGAGGGCGGCGGCGAGCAGGGTTTCGAGCCCGACCGCGCCGTCCGAGGCTTCGGCGAAGGGCTGGCGCTTCACTTCGCTATCCTGCGGATCGTGGCCGGAATGAATGGTGTCGATGGCACCGGAGTTGAGGCCGGCGATAACGGCCTGGCGGTCATCTTCGGAGCGCAACGGCGGCGACAGCTTGAAGAAGGTGCGCCAGGGCGCGACGTCGTTCTCGTTGAGCGCGAGGTTGTTGATCGAGATGCCGGCGGAGATGGCCTTGCCGCGGCGCTTGGCGGTGGCGAGCAGGTCGACGGCGGCGCCGGTCGAGACCTGCGCGGCGTGGTAGCGTACGCCGGTCAGCGCCGCGAGCTGGAGGTCGCGGGCGAGCGGGATGGTCTCGGCCTCGATCGGGATGCCCTTGAGGCCGGAGACGGTCGCCAGCGTGCCCTCGTTCATCACGCCATCCCCGACGAGTGTGTGGTCGGCGAGGTGGTGGATGACGGGCAGGTCGAAGTTGGCTGCGTAGGTGAAGGCCGAGCGCAGCAGGCCGGCGGACTGCACCGAATGGCGGCCGTCGGTCAGCGCCACGGCGCCGGCCTCCTTGAGGAGGCCATACTCGGTGATCTCCTCGCCCTTGAGGCCACGGGTCAGCGCGGCGGCGGGGAGGATGTTGACGGCGGCGGTGGCGCCGGCGCGGCGGAGCAGGAAATCGACCAGCGCACCATCGTCGATCACGGGCGTCGTGTCCGGCATCAGCACGAAGCTGGTGACGCCGCCGGCGGCCGCGGCATCGGCGGCGCTCTGCAGGGTCTCGCGATATTCGTGGCCGGGCTCGCCGGTGAAGACGCGCATGTCGATGAGGCCGGGCGCGACGACGAGACCGCGGGCATCGTAGATTTCGGCGCCGTCGGGGATGCCCTGCGGGCCGGCATCCGTGAGCCCGGCGATCTTGCCGTCCTCGACGAGGAGGGCGCCGGGGGCATCGCGGCCGGAGGCCGGATCGATGATGCGGGCATTGGTGATGACGAAGGGTTTTGCGCTCATCATGCCTCCTCGCGATCGGCGAGGAGGGTATCGAGCACGGCCATGCGGACGGCGACGCCCATCTCGACCTGCTCAGTGATCACCGAGCGCGGTCCATCGGCGATGGCCGGGTCGATCTCGACGCCGCGGTTCATTGGGCCCGGATGCATGACGATGGCGTCGGGCTTGGCGTAGCTGAGCTTTTCGGCGTCGAGGCCATAGAAGTGGTAGTATTCGCGGATCGAGGGGATCATCCGGCCGCTGGCGCGCTCGTGTTGGAGGCGGAGCATCATCACCACGTCGGCGCCTTCGAGGCCTTTGCGCATGTCGGTGTAGGTTTCGGTCGCCAGCGCCTCAATGCCCTTGGGCAGGAGCGTGCGCGGGGCAACGACGCGGGTCCGCGCCTGCATGGCGCCGAGCAGCAGCAGGTTCGAGCGGGCGACGCGGGAATTGGCGATGTCGCCGCAGATGGCGACGGTAAGGCCGGCGAGAAAGCCCTTGTGCTGGCGGATGGTGAGCGCATCGAGCAGCGCCTGGGTCGGATGCTCGTGGCTGCCGTCGCCGGCATTGATCACCGAGCAGCCGACTTTCTGGCTCAGCAGTTCCACCGCGCCCGACGAGCCGTGCCGAACAACGATGACGTCCGGGCGCATGGCGTTGAGGGTCGCAGCAGTATCGATCAGCGTTTCGCCCTTGGCCACCGACGAGGTCTTCACCGACATGTTGGTGACCTGCGCGCCGAGCCGCTTGCCGGCGATCTCGAAACTCGACTGGGTGCGGGTCGAGTTCTCGAAGAACAGGTTGATCTGGGTCTTGCCTGAGAGGGTGGGCAGGATCTTGCGGGGCTGCCGCGAGATCGGGATCATCGCCTCGGCGCGATCGAGCAGCTCGACGATTTCGTACTGGTTCAGCTGGCTGATGCCGAGCAGGTGCCGATGGCGGAATGGGGGACGCGAGGCCTTCTGGCCCACGGTGACCGATGCTGGCGAGGAAGTAGCCATGCCGCTCCGTTCCGGATGTTCGGCGGGTCTAGCGCGGGGTGGGGAGCGTGTACAGCCTCACGCAGCATTTTCCACGTATGTGATCCGGCTACAGCGCGCCTCTGCGGAGACGCTCCAGAGCGCCCTGCAGGATATAGCTGGCGGCCAGCTTGTCGACGACCTCGGCGCGCTTGTCGCGGCGGACATCGGCCTCGATCAGGGTGCGGGTAACGGCGGATGTGGAAAGCCGCTCGTCCCAGAAGGCGATGGGGACATCGGTCTTCTGCGCGAGGTTGCGGGCAAAGGCGCGGGTGGATTGGACGCGCGGCCCCTCCGAGCCATCCATATTCAGCGGCAGGCCGAGCACGAGGCCGACAACGGTGTTCTCGGCGATCAGCTGGAGCAGCCGGTTCGCATCCTCGGTGAACTTAGTGCGACGGATGGTTTCGAGCGGGGTGGCCGAGTAGCGCATGCCGTCGGAGATGGCGACGCCGATGGTCTTGGTCCCGAGGTCGAGGCCGAGGAGTTTGCCGGTGGGGGGGAGGAGGGAGATGGCTTCAATTACCGGCACGGCAAGACACCTGTTGCGTGGAGGAACAAAACGTGATCATCTGCCTATGCGAGATGACGTACGTAGCATTACATAGGTAGTCTAACTCGGTTGCGTGTTTACACCGATCCGTCGATCTTGAAAGTGCAATTGGTGCACTATTCCTGTGGGGGCAGGGATGTCGACCATCAAACGGATCGGGAAGCTCAAAATACAGGTCTACGCCGACGACCACTATCCGTGGCACTGTCATGTCATTTCGCCGGATCTCGAAGTCCTTGTCAGTCTGGACGATTTGTCAATCATCAAGGGCGTCCGTTATCGTCGGGAAATCTCGGACGCGCTGGCATGGATCCAAGCTAACTTGGACTTCGTGCGTGGCGAGTGGAAAAGGCAGAATGAGCGTTGACGACCTTTACGAGGAAGCCCCGCTTCCCCGGATTGAAAGTGCAGAAGCCCTCGACGGTCGCCGTGTGCGCATCGTGTGGCGAGGCGGTGTTGCGCAGGATATTGATGTCGCGCCGGCATTGGCCAGCCGCCGTATATTTCTGCAGTTGCGTACGGATGATGAGCTGTTCAGGACTCTGCAGGTCAACGAGGACGGCAACGCAATTGAATGGGCAGACGGCGCGGAGCTTACTGCTATTTGGCTTGAAAGGTTGGCTCCGACTGCTCTTGCTAATACGGAGTTCCGTGCGGCCATGGATGAGCTTGGCTACACTCTGGAGGGCATGGCTGCGCGTCTCGGGTTGTCTAGGCGTTTGATCGCAGACTACCGCCGTGACAAGCCGATTCCTGAGACGGTAGGTCTGGCCGTTCGGTATCTTATCGAGCATCAGAAGAAGGCCAGTTAGGTCCATTGCCGGTCATATGAAACTCACCTGGTTTGGCGGCACGACCGTCCGTGTTCATATCGGCGGCAGTATACTCGTCTGCGATCCGGCGGGGACAAATGGGGTGGATCCGGACGAGCTGGTTTCGGGGGCGGATCGGGTCTTTGCCATGTCCGAGGGGCTGGAGCGGGTCGATCCGGCGGCTTGGCAGCCGGAGCGGGCCGGGACGATGCTCAATGAGGCGGCTCCGGTGCAGGTACTCGGCGTCGAAGGCGGAGCGATTGTTTCCGTGGCCGGCGAGGCGCCGTTGCTGCTGGTGACCGGCGCTTTGCCGCGGGTCGGGCGCTGGGGGCGGGATGCTGTCGTGGTGGTGTTCGGGGATGAGGCCGATCGGCTGGCGGAGGCCGTGCTTGACGAGATCGGGCCGCAGCTGATTGCGGTTGCCGCGCCGGAGGCTATCGTCGATCGGGCGATTGCGGTGCTGAAGGATCGACTGGACGGAACGGGACTCACTTCGCTCGAGGCCGGGTTGGCGCTGGAAGTTTGATGGCGCCCATCAAGGGATTTCGTTGTTCTCCGCCGCTTTCCGTTGCTAGAAGGCGGCAAAATGTGACTTTCGGAGTGACCCATGTCGGTTGATGCTGCCACCGTGAAGCGTATCGGGCGCCTGGCCCGGATCCGGATCGAAGAAAGCGAGGTCGAAAAGTACCAGGACGAGCTCAACGCCATCCTGGGCTTTGTCGAGCAACTCGGCGAAGTGAATGTCGAAGGTGTCGAGCCGATGACCTCGGTGACGCCGATGCAGCTGCGCCGGCGCGACGACAAGGTCACCGACGGCGGCTATCCGGACAAGATCGTAAAGAACGCGCCGCTCACCGAAGACAATTTCTTCATGGTGCCCAAGGTCGTCGAGTAAGCGCTATGGCCGTCAGCATCGCCATCGAGACGCCGCTGCAGGACGATATCCGCCAGCTGGTGCACGAGCTCAACGAGCACCTGCTGCCGCTGTCGCCGATCGAGTTCCAGTTCAAGATGACCGTCGAGCAGATGGCGGATGCCGACACGACTGTGTTCGTGGCGCGCAACGAGGCCGGCGCGGCGGTGGGAATCGGGGCGCTGCGGGTGATCTCGGCCGAGGCGGGCGAGGTGAAGCGCATGTACACGAGCCCGTCGGTGCGCGGTCAGCGTGTCGGCTCGGCGCTGCTCGATGCGATCACGGCGCTGGCGCTCGACAAGGGCATGTCGCTGCTCCTGCTCGAGACGGGCACCGGCGAGGGCATGGCTGGGGCGCACCGGCTCTACACCAACTCGGGTTTCAACGAACGCGGGCCGTTCCTCGATTATCCCGAGAGCGAGTGGTCGGTGTTCTTCGAGAAGCGGATCAGGCAGCCTGCTGTTGCGTGATCCGTTGCGCGATGTTGCGATAATCGCAACGTCAGCACGCAATGTTGCGATTATCGCAACAGAACTATAGGAACGGCGGGACCTTTCCCGCGTCCTTCCCGCGAGCCTGAATTGACCGACCTTACCCACCTGAGCCTTGCTGCTGCCCGCGATGGGCTGAAGCGCAAGGATTTCTCGTCCAGCGAACTGACCGGCGCCTACCTCACGGCGATCGAGGGCGCCAACCCCAAGCTCAATGCCTATGTGGCGGTGACCGGAGAGCAGGCGCTGGCACAGGCCAAGCGGAGTGACGACAAGCTCGCGGCCGGGCAGGGCGGGCCGCTCGAGGGCGTGCCGCTCGGCATCAAGGACCTGTTCGCCACCAAGGGCGTTCATACCCAGGCGGCGAGCCACATCCTCGATGCGTTCAAGCCGGAATACGAATCGACGGTGACCAGCAATCTGTGGCGCGACGGCGCGGTGATGCTGGGCAAGCTCAACATGGACGAGTTCGCCATGGGCTCGTCGAACGAGACCTCCTATTACGGCCCGGTGATCAACCCGTGGCGGTCCGCCAACTCGAATGCCCAGCTGGTGCCGGGTGGCTCGTCGGGTGGCTCGGCGGCGGCGGTGGCGGCGTGGCTGTGCGCTGCGGCGACGGCGACGGATACCGGCGGCTCGATCCGCCAGCCGGCGGCGCTGACCGGCACCGTGGGCATCAAACCGACCTATGGGCGGTGCTCGCGCTGGGGCGTGGTGGCGTTCGCCTCCTCGCTCGACCAGGCCGGGCCGATCGCCCGCACGGTCGAGGATGCCGCGATCATGCTCGGCTCGATGTCGGGGTTCGACGCCAAGGATTCGACCTCGGCGCAGCTCGCTGTGCCGGATTTCGCGGCGGCAGTGGAGCGCGGCGTGAAGGGCCTCGTGATCGGCATTCCGCGCGAGTATCGCATGGACGGCATGCCGGCCGAGATCGAGGCACTGTGGCAGCAGGGCATTGCCTGGCTGAAGGCCGAGGGCGCCGAGGTGCGCGACATCTCGCTGCCGCACACCAAGTATGCGCTGCCGGCCTATTACATCGTGGCGCCGGCGGAAGCGTCGTCGAATCTCGCGCGCTATGACGGTGTGAAATACGGGCTGCGCGACACGGGCAAGGACATCACCGACCTCTACGAGCTGACCCGCGCCGATGGGTTCGGGCGCGAGGTGAAGCGCCGCATCATGATCGGCACCTATGTGCTGTCGGCCGGCTATTACGACGCCTATTACGTCCGCGCGCAGAAGGTGCGCACGCTGATCAAGGCCGACTTCGAGACCGTGTTCAACGATGGCGTCGATGCCATCCTGACGCCGGCAACTCCTTCTGCAGCCTTCGGAATCGGCGACGAGGACATGAAGGCCGATCCGGTGAAGATGTACCTCAACGACGTGTTCACCGTGACGGTGAACATGGCCGGGCTGCCGGGCATCGCCGTGCCGGCAGGCAAGGACGGGGCGGGGTTGCCGCTCGGTTTGCAGCTCATCGGCAAGCCGTTCGACGAGGAGACGCTGTTCGCGGCGGGCCGGGTGATCGAGCGCTCGGCGGGGATCGACTTTACGCCCGACAAGTGGTGGTAAGGCGGGCGTCGTGGGGTCTGCAGCTATTGCCGGCCCTGCCTTGCGTTGGCTGAATCCGCTTGAAGCCTAGCGGTTTCAGCCCTATTTGCCCGCCATGCGCAAATTGAGACTTGTCGAAATGCCGGTCAGGCCGGTGATTTCGTTTCAAAGGACTGGCTCCATGGCCGATGTATTCACCACCCTCGACTGGTCGGCTCCGCCCAAGGATATGTCCAAACCGCTGCAGGCGCTGTGGTGGGTGAAGAAGGGCGGGCTGCGCGTCGGTCCCGAATGGGAAGAGGCGCACCGGATCGTGCAGTCGATGGAAGGCACGTTCGAGTTCGACTGGGTGCATGCGTTGCTGCACTGGATCGAGGCCGACATGGGCAATGCCGACTACTGGTACCGCCGCGCCGGCCGCAAGCGCGCCACGGCGAGCGTTTCTGCCGAGTGGGAGCATATTGCCCGCGAACTGAGCGGCGTGACCCAGCATTAGGCCGGCAGAATACGACAGCTTGGAACGAGGGGGATAATTCCCCCTCGTTTTTGTTTTCAGCGATTGGTCAGTTCGGCTCGAACGAGCTCGAGGCCGCGCCGCGTGATGCGGTAAGGGCGGCCGTCGGACGAGGCTATGGCCTTCTTGTTCTTTAGCTTTTTGAACATGCCCAGGGTGCAGGGCATGAGCCAGCCGTCGCGGCTGTAGAGTTCGATGCCGTTGATCTTACCGGATTCGGTCTTAAGGGCGTGGATGGCGCCACCCTGTGCGAGCGCGTGCAGCACCCGCTGTTCCTCGCGGGAGATATCCATTTATTGTCAGTGCCTTGGAGGTGCGTGTGAACACGGACCGCCGCCAGCATCGCGCTTGGCGGCCGTCTGGTTTCAAACCCAACGCCAACTCGTTGATCGCGAAAGGCGATCAAGCGGTAGCGTTGGTGTTACGCAATCTCCGGCTGGCTAGACATAAGGACACTCCGTCAGTAGCGCTGACCTGATGCACGGCGCAGGCTGAACGGGCGATGAATAGCGGTTGAACCGGCAGTGGACCAGAGGCCAATTGCAATCGGCGGCGGCGCGGTGCAAACCAGCAACGTTCGATATCCCGCCGAGACTATTCCAGTGACCAAAACCCCCGCCGAGTGCCAGAGCAAAGACGACGTTCGCGTCGAGATCGACCGCATCGACCAGCAGCTGCTGGCGCTGCTCGCCGAGCGGCATGGCTATGTGACGCGTGTCGCCGAGATCAAGACCGACCCGCACGAGGCGTTCGATCCGGTACGCATCGAAGCGATCATCGCGCGGCAGCGCCAACGGGCGCAGGAACTGGACCTCGACGAGGACCAGGCGGAGTTGATCTGGCGCACGCTGATCAACTGGAATGTGAACTACGAAAAGGGCATTATCGCTGCGCGCAAGCGGCACGGCTGAGCTAGGCTCGGCTGTCCCGCGCGACAGGAGTCATCGTATGACGACGACCGAGATCACTGTTCGGAAGGCTGTGGCGAGCGAGGCAGAGCGGCTCACCGATCTGGCCCTGCTGGCCTGGGAGCGCGACCTGCGCCCCTTCCTGAGCGGTGAGGCGGCGAGCCGTCAGAACGAGAGGCGCCGGCTCGGCATGGCGGTGCATGAACTGCTCGATCGCACCATCGTCGCCGAGATTGATGGCGTGCCGGTGGGCTGGTGCGCGCGGGCCCGCGGCCGGCCCTATATCCCGTACCTGTTCGTGACCCCGTCGCTGCAGAACCAGGGCATCGGCAAGCTGCTGCTCAGGCGCATGGAATCGGTGCTCGAGCTCGAGGGCAACGACCGGGTGCAGCTCGATACGCTGAGCGACAACGTGCGGGCGGTGAATTTCTACCAGCACCAGGGCTACCGCATACTCGTGCTGAAGCGCGAAGGCGGGCAGGGCAGCGATCCGCAACTGAGTATCCGGCTCGAAAAGCGGCTCAACCCCTGGCGCGGTCCGCTGAACGACGAGGACTGAGGCGGAGTCCTTTGCGCCCATTGCGGGTAGCTTGGGGCGCGCCACCTTCCCGGGAAACCGTCATGCCCGGGCTTGCCCTGGGCACCCATGCATAGCGGGCTGCCTATGGGTCCGCGGGGCAAGCCCGCGGATGACGACTGAGGGCGTGTTGATAGCAAGCTGCCGAAGAACCTCGATCCGACCTGAACGTGTTGCCTTGTCGGCGAGGTCGCACTATGGCTTCGAGGTTCAATTCGAGGCCTGAGCCCATGACCCTTATCGATACGCGCACGCCGAACCCCAAGAGCTTCATCAAGGGGGCGACGGGCGACTGGGAAATCGTCATCGGCATGGAAGTGCATGCCCAGGTGACCTCGGAATCGAAGCTGTTTTCCGGTTCGTCGACCGAGTTCGGCTCGCCGCCCAACTCCAACGTGTCGTTCGTCGATGCGGCCATGCCGGGCATGCTGCCGGTGATCAACGACGAGTGCGTGCGGCAGGCGGTGCGGACCGGGCTGGGCCTCAAGGCGCAGATCAACAAGCGCTCGATCTTCGATCGCAAGAACTACTTCTATCCGGACCTGCCGCAGGGCTACCAGATTTCGCAGTTCAAGGACCCGATCGTGGGCGAGGGCTCGGTGTTCCTCGACATGCCTGAGGGCCGGATCGAGATCGGCATCGAGCGGCTGCACCTCGAGCAGGATGCCGGCAAGTCGATCCATGACCAGCACCCGAACATGAGCTTTGTCGACCTCAACCGGTCGGGCGTGGCGCTGATGGAAATCGTGTCGAAGCCCGACCTGCGCAATTCCGACGAGGCCAAGGCATACCTCTCCAAGCTGCGCACGATCCTGCGCTACCTTGGCACCTGCGACGGCAACATGGAGCAGGGTTCCATGCGCGCGGACATCAACGTCTCGGTGCGCAAGCCCGGCGGCGAGTTCGGCACGCGCTGCGAGATCAAGAACGTCAACTCCATCCGCTTTGCCGGACAGGCCATCGAGTTCGAGGCGCGGCGGCAGATCGATATCCTCGAGGATGGCGGCACGATCGACCAGGAGACGCGGCTCTACGATCCCAAGACCGGAGAGACGCGCTCGATGCGGTCCAAGGAAGAGGCGCACGATTATCGCTACTTCCCCGATCCGGACCTGCTGCCGCTGGAATTCGACCAGGCCTTCATCGATGGCCTGGCCCAGCACCTGCCGGAGCTGCCCGACGACAAGCAGGCGCGCTTCATCAGTGAGTATGGCGTGACGCCGTATGACGCGATGGTGCTGACGCTGGAGCGCGAGACGGCCGACTATTACGAGGCGGCGGTTAAGTTCGGCGGCGCCAAGCGCGACGGCAAGGCAGTCGCCAACCTGGTCAACGGCGACATCGCGGCCTTTGCCAACAGCCAGGGGCTGAGCGCGTTCGAGACGCATATCAAGCCGGGGCAGATTGCCGGCATCGTCGATCTCGTCGCGGCCGGGACGATTTCGTCCAAGGGCGCCAAGGACCTGCTGCAGGTGATCATAGCCGAGGAGCCTGAGGGCGAGCCGGCCGAGATCGTCGAGCGGCGCGGCATGAAGCAGGTGACCGATCTGGGCGCCATCGAAGCGGTGATCGACCAGATCATCGCCGCGAACCCGGGGCAGGTGGCAGCCGTGAAGGCCAAGCCGACCATGCTCGGCTGGTTCGTCGGGCAGGCGATGAAGGCTTCGGGCGGCAAGGCCAACCCGCAGGCGCTGAACGAGTTGCTGAGGAAAAAGCTCGGCATCGAGTAGGCCGGGCATTGCCAAGCTCACCGATGCCACCAATGCCGAATGGGCGTCGCGCTTCCGGGCCGAGCAGGGGAGCGGCTAGAGGCCGCCCGAGACGCGCAGGACCGCGCCGGTGGCGTAGGATGCTTCCTCGGACAGCAGCCAGATGACGGCATTGGCGATCTCGTCGGGTTCGCCGATGCGGGCCATGGGCACGCGTGAGACGACGCGCTGCGGCCGGCCGGGTTCGCCGGCAGTGGCGTGGATGTCGGTATAGATGGTGCCGGGCGCCACGGCATTGACACGGATGCCGGTGCTGGCGACCTCCTTGGCGAGGCCGATGGTCAGCGCCTCGACGCCGGCCTTGGAGGCGGCGTAGCCGACATATTCATGCGGCGCGCCGAGCGTCGAGGCGATCGACGAGATGTTGACGATGCTGCCCCGGATGCCGGCGGGCTGCCAGCGCCGGAGCGCCGCCTGGCACATCAGCATGGCGCCGAGCAGGTTGACCGCAAGGATGGCCTGCAAGGTTTCGGGTGTCGTATCCACGAACGGACCGATGCGTCCGGTGATGCCGGCATTGTTGACGAGGGCTGTTATCGGGCCAAGGCTGTCTTCCGCCTCGACGAAGGCCCGTTCGGCGAAATCCGGCTCCGCGACATCACCCTTGATCGCCGTGCAACGCGTGCCGCCGGCCTCCAGCTCGCGCAGCAACTCGGCCGCCGCCTCATCGTCGCTGCGATAAGTGACGCAGACGGCGTAGCCCAGCGTTGCGGCGCGCCGGGCGATCGCCGCGCCGATGCCGCGCGTACCGCCGGTGACGAGCAGGGTGGGCCGGCTGGTGGTCATGCGCATGCTCCTGTTGCGGTTTCGCGGAATGCAGCGGAGCGGGCGGCTGGCGTCAACCTTGATCGAAACGATCAATACGTGCGCGGCGAGGCGACGCGGCTGCCAGGGCGGGGTACGGTCCTGCCGATGGGGTGGCCGATCAAGGGGAGATGACCGTGCCGAAAGGATACTGGGTAGCGGATCTCGAGGTTTCGGACCCGGAGGCGTATCAGGCGTTCGTGCGCCCGTTCCTCGCCGAGAACGAGGGCCGCTTCCTGATCCGGGGCGGCGAGCGGCAGGTGGTCGAGGGGACGATGAATTCGCGGGTCGTGGTGATCGAGTTCCCGAGCTACGAGCATGCGAGCCGGGTCTACAACTCGGCGGAATACCAGCAGGGCATGAAGCTACGGCTGGGGGCGAGTAGTGCGAACCTCGCCATTGTCGAAGGGTTCGACGGCTAAGTCAGCCGGCGTTCGGATCGCCCGGTTGCCGCGATGCGTACTCGGCCTCATAGGCGACGCGATGACGCCGCTTCATCCAGAGGCGTACGCCGACGCCGCTGACGAATGCCGCGAGGACCGCGAGGCCCAGCGCCACCGGCTGGGCCAGCATATCGACGCTGTAGAAGACACCATAGAAGATGAGCGCCACCGCAAGAACCGAAACGGCGATCAACCCGTAAGTAATGGCCGAGCCGTCGGGCTTGGGCGCGTACTTCAAGGCGGCCGCCTTGGCATTGGCCTGTCTGATCTGATCGGGCACAGGAAATCCTTGGGTGTGTCGCTAGAAGTCACGCGAACGGAATCCGCGCCGGTTGGGCCGCGGGCTAGGGCTGGGTGTAGCGCAGCCGGCGCGCCAGTTCGGCGGCCGTATCGCGGTCGCCGTTGGCCTTGTCGAGAATTTCCCGCGCCTGCTTCAGCGTGAGGCCGAAGGAGTTGGCGAGAAAGCCCGCCGTGTACTGGGTGGGCTGGGGCGGATCGAGACTGTCGATCATGATGAGTTCCTTTGGCGGGTAGCCTTGGCGGTCGGCCAGCTATGCGGCTGCCTTCTGGCGCGGCAGGGGGTATGCCTCGGCCTCGTAGAGGGCGCGGATCGCCGCGCCGTCGTAGCGGCGCTCGTCGACCTCGAGGAACGAGCCGATCAGCCAGGAGGCGGGCACGTCTTCCATCATGTACTGGAGCGCGTCGGCCGCCGTCTTGAAGCGGCGGTACTGTTCGCGGGCCGATTTGGCGTAGCGGCGGCTGGGATAGAGCTCGGCGGCGGCAGCGTAGTTGAAATCATCCATCGGACTATCCCTTCGGGGTAGGGGCCCGGCTCAGGGCATCGTGGCGGGGAGATCGGCCGGACCGCGAGGGTCCGGCCGTTGGCAATCAGGCGAGCTGCAGGTTGGTCGCCGACATCTTGCCATCGCGGCCGGATTCGAGATCGTAGGTGACCTTCTGGCCTTCAGCGAGACCCATGATGCCAGCCGCCTCGAGGGCAGTGGCGTGGACGAAGGCGTCCTTGCTGCCATCGCTCGGGGCGATGAAGCCGAAACCCTTGGTGGCATTGTAGAATTTGACGGTGCCATTGATCATGACATTAGCTTTCGATTGTGAGGCCGCGCCGTTTGGCGAATGCACTCGTTGCTCCGACGCGACATGCGGCAGAGGCCTAAACGTTTGCAAAGCACGGAAACCAACAGCCGGCGAGCCGGACGATCAGAAGCCAACGATGGCTTAACGTCCTCTCTAGATGGCGATGCAGTTGGCCAAAATCAAGGCGAAGGTCCGGAAAATATTGCCGAATATTTTCCTGCGCCCTGAAAATCTTGGCTATGGCCCAGAAATCGAGTGAAAGAAGTGCGCTTTACAGCTTTAAATCACATCCAGTGCCTGTGGCGTGATAGCCTGTCGAACTTGCGCGCATTTCGCGCGCTCGTCTGACAAAGATCGGACACTTCAAATGCAGATCCCGACTTGGGTGAAACCCGGCCTGATGGGCGTGGGTGTAGGCGCAATCGCATTGGCCATCATCGGCTTCAACTGGGGTGGTTGGGTGACGGGTGGCGCGGCCAAGGACATGGCGACGAAGGCGGCCAATGCTGCTGTCGCATCGGCGCTGATCCCGTATTGCGTCGATCGCGCCGGGGCGGCCGATGCGACGGCGATGACCGCGCTCAAGGACGCGTCGGCCTATTCGCGCAAGGGAATTGTGGAGAAGGCTGGCTGGGCCACGCCGCTCGGCGCGGACAAGCCGAACAGCGCCCTGGCCGAGGCATGCCAGCTGAAGCTCGCCGAGGCGTTCTAGCGGATCTCACACCCGGAGCCGCCGGCAAGTTGCGGTGGCTCCGCAAGGCCTGAAGGCCTTGCACCGGACGCCCATCGGCGCCGCGGCTATCCTTCCTGCTCGTCGGCGATCTCGCCGACCTCCTTGCCGGCCTGCGTGATCCGGAGATGCCGCTTGCTGTCATCGGGTTCGGCGAGGCTGCGCGAGATGAGGAAGGCGGCTGCGGCATCGCCGTCGCGGCCGGAGAGCGATTTCATCGCAATGGGGCCCTGGGCGAGCTGACGCAGCAGGTGATAGGCGGACACCGGAACGTGCTCGAGCCGCAAGCCGACCAGCTGCACTGCCCGCAGCCGGATCGCCGCCTTATAGAGCAGGCGGGAAAGCTCATCGCGCGACAGGTCGTCGACGCGGCCGGCGGCCTCCATCAGCTGGTGCGAGAAAGGTCTATGCTCGTCCACGGTTCGGTCCCCCATGTCGGCTAATCGGTCTCGTGGCGGGATTGGTGCCGCCGGCTTGCGGCGATGTCCTCGAGCCGTGAGAGCGAGGGATGCCCGGCATTGTGCAGGTGCGGCGCGCCGCCGGCGGAGATGGCCACCAGATCGGTGAGGCCGAAGACGCGGGAGACCTCGGCGAGCGGCGGCTTGCCGCCCTTGATGCGGTAGCTCGAGGGCGGACGATCGAGACGCGTCAGCGTGATGGTGCCGCCGCGGGTAACCGCGACCTCTTCGACCAGATGCGTGGCGGGGTCGATCCCGTAGATCATCATGGTCAACTCCGCCCGGAGCTGCTCAGAAGTCTTCGATGTCATCGTTCGCCCTTCGTCCCGAAAACGGGAAGGTCCTGCGCTACGCGGAAGGACCGAACCGCGCGGGAACTTCTACGTAACTGGTGTGCCGCGGGCCGGTTTACAACCGGCGATCTTGGTTCCGACGGGCTCAGGCTCAGCGGGTGAAGGTGAAAAGCTGGCGGTCGAGCGGGAGCGCCGGGGTCTCGGGATGGGGCCAGCGGGCGGTGCCGAGGCCGTATTTGTGCGGGGGTTCGGTGAAGAATTGCCGGTCGGTGAAACCGGCATCGGCGAAGCTGGCGTCGATGCGGGCGTTGAGATCGGTGTACTGGCCGCCGCGGCTCCAGATCAGATAAGCGCCGGGAGCGCAGAAGCTGGCGGAGGTGCCGGCGAGGTAGAGGATGTCGTCCTCGCTGATGTTGCCCATGATGCCGACCAGCAGCACGAGGTCGGCAGGGATGGCGCCGACGGCGTTCCGCGGGTCGCCGGCATCGGCACAGACGACCTCGATGTCGGCACCGATCTGGGCGGCGCGCTGGCGGGCGGTTTCGGCGAGATCGGGCGAGAGCTCGACGATGCGGCCAGAAACACGGGCGGCATCCTGGGGCCGCTCGTCGAGTACGCCGAGGATGTCGCGGCCATCGCCGGAGCAGAGGCTGAGCAGGCGCAGCGGGCCGGAGCGGGCGTCGAGCTCGGCGGCGATCAGGCCGCGGACGCGGCGCAGGCGGGCCGAGTTGTTCGACGTGGGATCGGCATAGTCGTCGTGCCAGCGGACGTAATCGCGCATGAAACCCTCCGTGCTCGGGGCTGCATACGCCGAGTCGAGGGCGCTGTCCTTCACGACGCTGAGGCCGATTTCTTGCCCACCGCCAGCTGGTCACGCACGGCGGGGTCCGCGTCGAGGAAGCTCGCCTCGGCCGTGGCGCCGACGGCGTCGAAGTAGCGGCTCATGAAGTTGCGGTAGGCTGCGGCGAGCGCGATGTCGGCAATGTTGAGATCGGTGAGCTCGACGGCCCGGAGGCGGGCGATGTCGGCTTCAGTGATCTGTGAGGCGTCGCGGGTGATCTGCTCGGCATAGGCGAGCATTTCGACCTGCTGTTCGGTGAGGCCGGCGTTGCGGTAGTCGCGGTGGATGGCGAGCACCTGGTCGCGACCGAGCATGCCCGAGAGCGAGCGGAAATAGACGTGCGAGCAGTAGCTCGAGGGCACGTATTTCGCCGCGATGAAGGTGATCAGGCGGAAGTTGAGCAGGCCGAGCGAGAAGCCGTCGCGCATCTGGTGCAGCAGGCGCTCGATGGGCAGCAGCATGTCGGGGCGGGCCGACCAGCAACTCGTCGCCTGCATCACCGTGCCCATTACGGCGATCTCGGCATTGTAGAGCTCGGCGACCTCGCCGGTCGCCTCATCCGGGGTAATCGTCTTCACATACATCGCTGGGTCCCTCTGCCTCGCGCGCCGGCTGGAGCGGGCAGGGTGAACCGGACTTGAACGGAACCGCAAGGGTGGGCGCGCCGTTGTGCGGGGTTATCGACTATTCGGAGACGACCATGTCCGTACTCAACCGCGTGCTGTTCAACGTGCTGTGCAAGGATCTCGGCGACAGCGTCGCTTTTTATCGCAAGCTGTTCGGGCTCGACCCGATCTACGAGAGCGACTGGTTCGTGGTGCTGACGCCGCCGGGCCAGCCCAATGTGCAGATCGGGCTGATCGACCAGGTCAGCGAGTTCACGCCGCGGCATGCCTGGGGCATGCATGAGGGCACTTACCTCACCTTTGTGGTGGACGACGTATTCGCGGTGATGGACCGGGCGCGCGAGATGGGCGCCGAGATCGTGTCGGAGGCCGTGGCACTGGACTACGGGCAGACGCGCGGGCTGATCCGCGACATGAATGGCATGGTGATCGACGTGTCGACCCCTACCGAGGAGCTGGCAAAGCGCGAGGACGTGACGATCGTCGAGACCGAGCGGCGGACGGCGATCGACCAGGATCAGCCGGAGGATCGGGGCGGCTCGTCGGTGATGTAGGGACGGCCTCGCGGTCTCCCCCCGGCGCGTTTCCTGGCAATGGCCACCGAGTCATTCCCGCGAAAGCGGGAACCTCCGTTTTCGGCGCTGCAGCAAACCGAGATCCCCACTTTCGCGGGGACGACCCGGTGGGTGGGAAAGCAAGCGTGGAGAGGCGAAAGCGGGCTTCGTCCGGTTACGCGGGGGCCTTGCGGAAACCCTTCACCAGTCGGCCGTCGATGAAGACGAGGCCGAGGAAGATCACCAGGATGCCGATGATGTGGGTGAGCTCGAAGCGCTCATGCAGCACCAGCACGCCCAGAAGGATCGCCGAGATCGGGGTGATGAAGGTGTTGAGCGACAGATTCGTCGCGCCCACACGCGGCAGCAGCCAATAGACGAGCAGGAAGCTGAAGCTGGTCGAGAATACGGCGATGCCGAACAGCGCGCCCCAGGTTTCGATGCGCGTGATCACGGGAATGTCGAGGGCGAAGGCAGGCGCGCCGGTCAGCAGGCCGGCGATGATCGGCCAAAGCAGCGCCAGGGGGATCGACACCAGCGCCGCGCCGGTGAGCGAGGCCGAGGCCACGGCGTAGGGCTCGACCTTGGCGAAGCGGCGGGCATAGTTGAGCGTCAGGGCGTAGCAGCAGGTGGCGGCGAGGGCGGCGAGGATGCCGATGACCTGGCCGGAGGCGCCCATTCCGAACGAGGGCAGCGACAGGATGACGGCGCCGGCAAAGCCGACGGCGACGCCTATCACCTTGTTCCAGGTGGCCTTCTCGCCGCCGGGCCAGAGCTGGGAGACGATCACCGTGGTCATGGGCGTCATGCCGTTGATGACGCCGACGATGGAACTGGCGACGGTCTGCTCGGCGAAGGGGAAGAGCGCGAAGGGGATGGCGTAGTTGAGGATGCCGAGAACGAGGAACTGCGGGTAGAGCTTCGGATCGGTGGGCAGCTTCTTGCGCGTGGCGACGAAGACCAGCCAGCAGATGAGGGCGCCGATGCTGACGCGGCCGGCCGCGACCCAGAGCGGGCTGATCTCGCGGATCAGGATGGCGTTGAACAGGAACGAACAGCCCCAGACGGCGCCGAGCAGGATGATGAGCAGCCAATAGCGCAGCGGCATGGGTCAGACCTCGATGGTGAAGCCGAGCTCGATGTCGGCGGCCGACTGCCCGCGCAGGCCCCAGTTTTCGCGCGGGACGTCGTGGATGACGATCTTGAGATCGGAAGAGGGCACGCCGAAGGCGGCGAACTCGCGGGCCAGCGCGGCGTAGAGACGGCGTTTGGCATCGTGCGAGCGGCCGGCAAACATCGAGATCTCGACGATGGTGTAGTTGGGACCGCGATCCGGTGCTGCCGCGAAGGCGTGCGCCGGATATTCGAGGATGCGCACGAAACGGTCATCCTCGGGGATGCGGATGCCCTCGACGAGGGCGCGCTGGACGGCGGCGATCAGCCCGGCGTGGCGGTCGCCGATCCAGCCGGCGCGGGTTTCGATGCGAGTCGAGGGCATGGGGTTGTTCCCGTGAGGCGCGGAAGATGGCGCAAGGCGGCGTGCCGGTCGAACCGATTTTAGCGATGGGAGCCATCGATTCCGGTGATAGCGTCGCGGCTCCAAAGGGGAGAACAGCATGCGCAAACTCGTAGTGAGCAATTTCGCGACGCTGGACGGGCTGTTCGACGGGCCGGCCGGCGATATCGGGCCGCTGTTCCGATATCTTCATCCGGACTACCATGCCGACGGCAGCTTCGACGTCTATAACCTCGAGCGCCTCAAGGCGGCGGACTACCTGCTGCTGAGCCGCAAGGCGTTCCTGGGCAACCGGGAATACTGGACCGGGGTGCGCGGCAGCCCTGAGGTCAGCGCGGTGCGGCGGGAGTTTGCCGAGCTGATCGCGGAGCGGCCCAAGCTGGTGATCTCGGAACCGGCTGGGGGCAGATGAACTCGGGCCGTGGGGAAACACGGAGATCATCCCCCGAGCCATGGCAGCGGAGCGGGTCGCGGCGCTGAAGGCGGGCGGCGAGGGGGATATTCTCGTGCTGTTGAGCCGCCTGCTGTGGGGCGACCTCCTGGCAAGGCGGCTGGTGGACGAGTTGCACATTACCTTCTTTCCGATCGTGGGTGGGGTGGGGAAACCACTGTTTGCCGAGCGGCCGGCGGTGCCGTTGCGGTTGGTCCGCAGCGAGAGCTGGCCCGGGTCGGGGAAGGTGCTCACAGTTTACGCTCCGGATTACGCGCTGGCCGAGTAGCGTCTCGCGACGGCTTGCGGAACGGTCGCGCGACAAGATATGTTAGTGCTTACATATCTGGTGCGAGACTGAAATGAGCTATCTTTCCGACATGGGCGTGCTGTCGCTGGGCAGCCAGCTCAAGGCGATCAGCGACCAGCTCTACGTCATGGCGGACGCCGCCTATGCGCAGGCGGGCATTCCGCTGCAGGGACGGTGGTTCCCGATCCTCAAGCTGCTGCACGATCGAGGACCGATGACGGTGGGGGAGATCGCCGCGGCGGTGGGGCAGACACATTCGGCGATCAGCCAGCTGACCAACAAGCTCGTGCGCGAGGGTTGGGTCAGCACTTCGAGCGATCCCGGCGACCGGCGGACGCGGCGGCTGGCGCTGACGGCGGAGGCGGCGGCGATGGTGCGTGAGGCCAAGCCGCTATGGCGCGCGATGCAGGAGGTGCTGGAGGAGCGGGTGCGCGCAGCCGGGCTCGACGGGCAGCAGACGCTCGACGGGCTCGCGACAGTGGCACGGCCGGGCATGGCGGATGAAGTGGCGCTCAAGGTGCGGCGCTACCGGCGCGAGGCGGTGCGGATCATGCCGTTCCGGCCGGAGCTGCGCGAGCATTTTTACCGGATCAATGCCGAGTGGGTGGAGCGCTACTTCACGATGGAGCCGGCCGATATCGCGGTGCTGACCAACCCGGAGGAGAAGATCCTGAAGGGTGGTGGCGCGGTGCTGTTCGCCATGCTGGGCGAGGAAGTGGTGGGCACCTGCGCGCTCAAGCAGGAATCACCGGGCGAGTTCGAGCTGACCAAGATGGGCGTTTCGCCCGCGGCACAGGGGCTCGGGATCGGCCGGATGCTGATCGATGCGGCGATTGCCGAGTTCCAGCGCATCGGCGGGCGGGAGCTCTATCTCGAGACCAACACGAAACTGGCCACGGCGATCCGGCTCTACGAGAGCGCCGGCTTCGAGCATCAGCCGGCGGTGCGGGAGGGGACGCCCTATGCGCGGGCGAACGTGTACATGATCTGGCGGGGGGCTGGGGCGAAGGCGGCGTGAGGGCGACCGATCACGGTGGGAGATCGACGCATCTCAGGATAGGCCCCGGCCTGCGCCGGGGTGACCCGGTAGGTGAGGAGGTATCGCGGATCAGCCAGGCTGCCCGATCAACCCGTGTAAGTCGCGGCGCCTCTCGCCACGAGCGCCAGCGCTTCGGGGTAGATGCGGTGTTCTTCGGCGAGGACGCGGTCGGCGAGGGCTTCGGCGGTGTCGCCGGGGAGGACCGGGACGCGAGCCTGGAGGATGGTGGGGCCTTCATCGACGCCGGGGCTGACGAAGTGCACGGTGCAGCCATGCTCGGTGACGCGGTCGGCGAGCGCGCGGGCGTGGGTGTCGAGGCCGCGATAGGCGGGGAGCAGGGAGGGGTGGATATTGATCAGCCGGCCCTTCCACTTCTCGGTGAATTCCGGCGTCAGGATGCGCATGAAGCCGGCGAGCGCGATGATGTCGGGCCGCCAGAGCTTCAGTACATCGGCGAGAGCAAGCTCGAAGCCGGTGCGGCTGGGGTAGTCCTTGTGCCAGCGCCAGGCGGTGGCGATGCCGTGGGCGCCAGCAATCTTGAGGCCGGCGGCATCGGGCTTGTTGGAGAAGACGCCGACAATCTGGGCCGGGTAGTCCGGCGCGCGGGCGGCCTCGATGAGCGCGGACATGTTGGAGCCGCGGCCGGAAATCAGGATGGCGACGCGTTTGCGTGGCTCGGTCACAGCGCCAGGGATCCTTCGAAGGTCACCGGCTCGCCGGTGCGCGGCTGCAATTCGCCGACGACGGCGGCGGTCTCGCCGGCGGCGGCCAGGTGCTCGACGAGGCGGCTCGCATCCTCTGGCGCCACGGCGCAGAGCATGCCGACGCCGCAGTTGAAGGTGCGCAGCATTTCGCGCTCGTCCATGCCGCCGACGCGCGACAGCCACGAGAACACCTTCGGGGTGCGGATGCGGCTCAGGTCGACATGAGCGCTCAGCGTATCGGGCAGGACGCGCGGGATGTTGTCGATGAAGCCACCGCCGGTGATATGGGCGAGGGCTTTGATGCCGATGCCGGCCTTGAGCGCGGAGAGCAGCGGCTTCACGTAGATGCGGGTGGGGGTGAGCAGGGCCTCGGCGAGAGTCCTGCCCTTTTCGAACGGGGCTTCGAGATACCAGTCGATGCCGCTGAGCTCGACGATCTTGCGGACCAGCGAGTAGCCATTCGAGTGGACGCCGGAGGAGGCGATGGCGACCAGCACGTCGCCGGCGGCGACATCGGCGCGCGGTAGCAGGCTACCACGCTCGGCGGCGCCGACGGCGAAACCGGCGAGATCGTAGTCCTTGCCGTGGTACATGCCGGGCATTTCGGCGGTCTCGCCGCCGATCAGGGCGCAGCCGGCGATGCGGCAGCCTTCGGCGATGCCCTCGACAATGGCGGCGCCGGTCGTCACGTCGAGCTTGCCGGTGGCGAAATAGTCGAGGAAGAACAGCGGCTCGGCGCCCTGCACGATGATGTCGTTGACGCACATGGCGACGAGGTCGATGCCGATGGTCGCATTGTTGCCAGTGTCGATGGCGATCTTGAGCTTGGTGCCCACGCCGTCATTGGCGGCTACGAGGATGGGGTCGACAAAGCCGGCGGCCTTGAGGTCGAACAGACCGCCGAAACCACCGATCTCGGCATCGGCGCCGCTGCGGCGGGTGGAGCGCACGGCGGGCTTGATGGCCTCGACAAGGGCGTTGCCCGCGTCTATGTCGACGCCGGCCTGCTTGTACGAGAGCCCGTTTGATGGCACGTTTTGCGCGTCGGACATGGGCTGTTCGCCAGACTTTGAGAGGTAGCGGAATTGCCGAGCGCTGATAACCGCTCCACCTCGGTGACGCAAGAGACGCCCCGGACGATGAGCCTGAGAAACCAGGTGATGATCTGGGCCGGGCTGTTCGTCGCCGCCATCCTGCTGCTGTGGGTGTTCCGCTCGATCCTGCTGCCATTCGTGGTCGGGCTGACGCTCGCCTACCTGCTGAACCCGGTGGTGAACTGGCTGCAGGGCGTCGGCATCGGGCGCAGCTGGGGCGCGATGCTGGTCCTGTTCGGCGTGCTGGTGCTGCTGATGGGCCTGCTCCTTGCCCTGGTGCCGCTGCTGGCGGAGCAGGTGGGCGGGCTGGTCTCGCGACTGCCCACCTATGTCAGCGACCTGCAGGCGCTGATCCGCGAGTGGATGCCACAGTTCACCGAGTGGATCGGACCGGACCGGGCGGCGCAACTCGAAGGCAGCCTGTCGGACCTGATCGGGCGCGGCGTGGAATTTGCCGGCCTCGTCACCGCGACCCTCGCGGCCAGTGGACTCACCGTCATCAATACCATCGCCGTGCTGTTCATCACGCCGGTCGTCGCCTTCTACCTGCTGGTGGATTGGGAGGGGATGCTGAAGCGGGGCGACGAGTTGCTGCCACGCAAGTATCGCGACGAGATCCGTGGCGTCCTCTCCGACATCGACAATGCCATGGCCGGCGTCATTCGCGGCCAGGGCGGTGTGATTCTCGTGCTCTGCATCTACTATTGCACGGCCCTGACGCTGTCCGGGCTCAACTACGGCCTTGCCATCGGGCTGATCGGCGGCCTGCTCAGCTTCGTGCCCTATGTCGGCTTCCTGATCGGCTTCGCGCTGTCGATGACCATCGCGCTGGTCCAGTTCTGGCCGGATCAATGGCTGTTCGTGCTGATCGTGCTCGCCATCTACCTAGTGGGCCAGTTTCTCGAGGCGAACATCCTCTATCCCAAGCTGGTGGGGCAGAGCATCAACATCAACCCGGTCTGGCTGATGTTCGCCCTGTTCGCCTTCGCCCTGCTGTTCGGCTTCGTGGGCCTGCTGCTTGCCGTGCCGCTGGCCGCGATCACCGGCGTGCTGACGCGCTACGCGCTCGCCAAGTACCAGCAGTCGAGCCTCTATCTGGGGGCCGACGAGGCACCCGAGCCGGCCCCGGCCCCGGCACCCGCGCCGAGAGCGGTGCGGAAAGTTCGCGCCGCGGCGCAGAAATGACGATCGACGAAAGCGGCCTGCCGGATCGGCGCCAGCTGGCGCTCGACCTGGGGCACGAGCCATCGCATGCGGCGGCCGATTTCATCGTCGGCGACGGCAATCAGCTGGCGCATGCGCATGTGCTGGCGTTCCCGCACTGGCCGGGACCGCTGACATTGATCGTGGGGCCGGCGAGCGCGGGCAAGTCGCATCTCACGCGCATCTGGGCCGAGATCGCAGAGGCTGGGGAGGCGACGCCCGCGACGGCGGAGGGGCTGTCGCGCGACGGCGGCGACCGGCCGCTGGTGCTCGAGGATATCGAGCGGGCGGGCTACGACGAGGCCGCGTTGTTCCACCTCATCAACCAATCGATGCGGGACCGGCGGCCGCTGCTGATGACGGCGCGGGAGCCGGTTGCCAACTGGCCCTTCGCAACCGATGATTTGAAGTCGCGGGCCCGACTCGCCGCGCACTTCACGGTGGAGCTGAGCGACGACATCCAGTTGTCGCAGATGTTCGTGAAGCTGTTCGGCGACCGGCAGGTGGCGGTCGATCCGCGGATCATCGCCTATCTTGTGGCCCGCATGGAGCGTTCGTCGGAGGAAGCCGTTGCTCTGGCGGCGCTGATGGATCGCATGGCGCTGGAGCGCGGCACGGCGATCACGCGAGCGATCGCCGGCGAGGCGCTGCGGCAGCGCGACGCGGCGCGCGGCGACGACGATCAGATGGAACTCGAGCTCGAAAGCGAAGCCGACGACGATGAATGACCTGAGCGAAATCGCCGAAACCCCGGTCGAGGCGCCCGACACCGCGGAGTTGCGGCAGAGCCCGGCCCGCTTCGTCAACCGCGAGGTCAGCTGGTTGCAGTTCAACATGCGTGTGCTGGAGGAGGCGGGGAACACCAACCATCCGCTGCTCGAGCGGCTGCGTTTCGTCTCGATCTCGGCCAACAATCTCGACGAGTTCTTCATGGTGCGCGTCGCTGGACTCAAGGGTCAGGTGCGGGCCGGGCTCTCGAGCAAGAGTGCCGACGGGCTGACGGCGAGCGAGCAGCTCGAGGAGATCGCGACGCTGGCGCAGCACCTGCACCTCGAACAGCAGGATCACTGGCAGCAGCTGCGCGAGGACCTGTTCGCCAAGGACGTGGTGATCCACGAACAGGACGACCTGACGCCGGAGCAGATCAAGTATCTGCAACGGCTGTTCCGCGACGAGATTTTCCCGGTGCTGACGCCGATCGCGGTGGACCCGGCGCATCCGTTCCCGTTCATCCCCAACCTGGGCTTCACGCTGGCCTTCGAGATGGTGCGCGAGGGGACGACGCAGACGCTCACGGCCCTCGTGCGGGTGCCCTCCAACCTCGACCGCTTCATCACAATTCCGGCCGATCTTTCGGCCGGAGGGCGGGTCGAGGTGGTGACGGTCGATACGCTGATCAACCTGTTCATCGGCAAGATGTTTCCGGGCTACGAAGTGTCGGGCTCGGGCGCCTTCCGCATCATTCGCGACAGCGAAATCGAAATCGACGACGAAGCGGCCGACCTCGTGGTCGAGTTCGAATCCGCCCTGCGGCAGCGCCGGCGCGGCATGGTGATCCGGCTCGAGATCGAAAAGAAGATGCCGCGCGCGCTGCGCCGCGACATCTCGGAGCGGCTTGGCGTGGGGCCGACCGATACGTTCGAGGTTGAGGGCTTTCTCGGGCTGGCGGACGCGAGCTGGATCTGTTCGATCGACCGGCCGGACCTGAAGTTCACGCCGTATACGCCGCGCTTCCCCGAGCGCATCAAGGACTATAACGGCGACATCTTCGCCGCCATCAAGGCCAAGGACCTGCTGGTTCACCACCCGTTCGAAAGTTTCGACGTGGTGGCGCAGTTCCTGATGCAGGCGGCGCGCGACCCCGACGTGGTGGCGATCAAGCAGACGCTCTATCGCACCTCGCGCGACAGCCCGATCGTCAAGGCGCTGGTACAGGCGGCCGAGGCGGGCAAGTCGGTGACCGCGCTGGTGGAACTGAAGGCGCGCTTCGACGAGGAAGCGAACATCCGTTGGGCCCGCGACCTCGAGAGGGCCGGGGCGCAGGTGGTGTTCGGCTTCATCGAGCTCAAGACACACGCCAAGATGAGCCAGGTGGTGCGGCGCGAGAACGGCAAGCTGGTGAGCTATTGCCACCTCGGGACCGGCAACTACCACCCGATCACGGCCAAGATCTACACCGACCTCAGTTATTTCACGACCGAGCCGGCGATCACGCGCGACGTGGCGCGGGTGTTCAACTTCATCACCGGCTATGCGCGGCCGACCGAAATGGAAGCGATCGCCTTCTCGCCGGTGACGCTGCGCCAGACGCTGCTCGATTCGATCCGGGCCGAGGTGGAGTTCGCGGAACGCGGCGAGCCGGCGAATATCTGGATGAAGATGAACGCGCTGGTCGATCCGGCGATCATCGACGCGCTCTACGACGCCAGCCGCAAGGGCGTGAAGATCGAGCTGATCGTGCGCGGCATCTGCTGCCTCAGGCCGGGTATTCCCGGCTTCTCGGACAATATCCGGGTGAAGTCGGTGGTCGGGCGCTTCCTCGAGCACAGCCGGATTTTCTGCTTCGGCAATGGCGCGGCCCTGCCGTCCCGGCGGGCGCGGGTCTACATGAGCTCGGCCGACGTGATGCAGCGCAACCTCGACTGGCGCGTCGAGGTGATGGTGCCGATTCTCAACGCCACGGTGCACGAGCAGATTCTCGACCGCACCATGGTCGCCTACCTGAAGGACAATCAACAAAGCTGGGAAGTGCTTCCCGATGGCAGCTCCGATAGGATAAAGGCCAAGGAGGATAAGGAACCCTACAACGCGCATGATTACTTCATGACGAACCCGAGCCTTTCCGGCCGCGGCACCGCGCTCAAGCGCGACAAGGAAGAGAGAAGCGAGTGAATCAATACTGGGGCGTTGACGCTGATCCGACCGCGCAGGGCCGTATCAAGGGCGCCCGCCCCGTGGCTGTTCTCGACATCGGTTCCAACTCGGTTCGCCTCGTTGTCTACGAGCGGCACTCGCGCGCGTTGACCCCGCTCTACAACGAAAAGACCGCCTGCGCGCTGGGGCGCGGCCTCGGCAAGAGCGGCAAGATTGCCTACGAAAACATCGACCGGGCGCTGACGGCGATCCAGCGCTTCGCGCTGGTGGCGCGGCTGATGCGGGTGGGAGCGACCCATATCCTCGCCACCTCAGCGGTGCGCGAAGCCAGCAATTCCAAGGCCTTCGTCGATGCGGTGGAAGAGATCATGGGCACCAAGGTGTCGGTGCTTTCGGGTCCCGAGGAGGCGCATTTCGCCGCGCTGGGCGCGATTTCGGGCATCCCCGGCTTCACCGGAGTCGTCGGCGACATGGGCGGCGGCAGCCTCGAGCTGTCGAAGATCACCGGCGGATCGGATGCGAGCGGGGAGACGCACGGGCTCGGCGTGATCCGCGTACAGGACGATTCGGGGAACGAGCCGGCCAAGGCGCAGGCGGTGGCCAGGCGCCGGCTGAAGAAATCGAAGCTCCTGGTCGGGCAGGGCGGCGCCTTCTGTGCTGTCGGCGGCACATGGCGCTCGCTCGCCAAGATCCACCAGGTGCTGCGCAACTACCCGCTGCATATGGTGCAGCACTATACCGTCGCGGCGGACGACATGATGGAGCTGTGCGAGCAGATCATCGGGGCCGCCTCGACGGGCAAGAGCTATCCCGGTGCCGAGCAGGCGAGTTCGAGCCGGCGCGACCTCGTACCATACGGCGCGGCGGTGCTGCTCGAGGTGCTGCGGGCCGGCAAGTTCGATCAGGTGGTATTCTCGGCGCTGGGTGTCCGAGAAGGCTATCTCTATGGCCTGCTCGACGAGAAGGAGCAGGCGGTCGATCCGCTGATGCAGATGGCCGAGCAGATCAATGTTCTGCGTTCGCGCGCCCCCGTGCATGCTGACGATCTGATCGACTTCAGCAGCGATCTCTTCAAGGCAGCCGGCATCAAGGAAACGGCCAACGAGGAACGGTTGCGCAGGGTGGCGTGCTACCTGGCCGATATCGGCTGGCGCGGGCATCCCGACTATCGCGGCGAGCAGGCCGTGGACATGGTCGCCTACGGCTCGGCCACCGGCGTCGACCATCCGGGGCGTGCCTTCCTCGCCGAGGTGCTGGCGGTGCGCTACATGGGGCTCAAGCAGAAATCGATCAACGCCACGTTGCTGGCGCTGTCCGGCCCTGAAATGAGTGCAAGGGCCAGGCTGCTCGGCGCTGTCTTCCGCGTCGGCTATCCGATGTCGGCAGCGATGCCCGGAGTGCTGCCGCGGGTGCGCTTCTCGGTGAATGAGGACAAGGGCATCCTGAAGCTGCATTTGCCCGAGGACCTGGCCTTCCTCGACGGCGAGCACCTGCGCGGACGGCTGGACCAGCTCGCCGGCGTCGCGAGCTTCAAGCTGACGGATGTGGTTACGGGATAGGGGTTGGTCCCTTTTTCGCCCCAACCACGGGGTCATTCCCGCGAAAGCGGGAACCTTTGTTTTTGCGCTTGAGCGGCGCGAGGCTGCCGCGAGGCCAGTTCAAGTAAAGAGATTGTCGTAGAGATCATCCCAGTCGGGATTGGTCTTTTCAATCAGTTCGATCTTCCATGCGCGGTACCATTTCTTGATCCGTTTTTCCCGCGTGATCGCGTTGTACGGATCGTCACGTCCACGGCCGCAAAGGCTGAGACCTGAGGCGTAGGAGAGGCCCGCAAACGGAGGTCCCCGCTTTCGCGGGGATGACCCGGTGTCTGGGAGCCACAGTGCGCCCCATCGCCAGTTGGCCTCAGTCCTCGTCGTCGTCGATGATCTCGATCTCGATGATGCCGGTCTTGCTGGCGGCGAGGCCGAGCTTGCCGTGCTTGATGGCCAGCGCCTTGTCGCCGAACAGCTTGCGGCGCCAACCCTTCAGGGCCGCAACGTCGGCTTCGTCGTCGAGCACGATGGCGTCGATGTCGTCGGAGGTGGCGATGATGCGCGAGGCGACACCGTTGTCCTCGGAGACCGACTTCAGCAGTACGCGGAGCAGGTCGCCGACGGCGCCCTTGGGCGAGGGGCCGCGATAGCGCTCGGGCAGCTTGGGCAGGTCATTCTTGCCGAGTGCTTCGACGTCCTTGAGGATCGAGATGATTTCGGCGGCGCCCGAGGAGCGGCCATAGCCGCGCTGTACGGCACGCAGCTTGTCGAAACTCTCGGGGTTCAGCGGACGCTGCATGGCCAGCTCGATCAGCGCGTCATCCTTGAGGATGCGGCTGCGCGGCTGGTCGGTATCCTGCGCCTTCTGCTCGCGCCAGGCGGCTAGGCCGCGCAGGGCCGCGACATCGCGGGGCTTGTTCAGCTTGGCCTTGAGTCGCTCCCAGGCATGCTCGGGCTGGACGACATAGGTGTGGATGGACTCGAGCACGGCAAGCTCGTCCTCGACCCAGTCCCAGCGGCCGGCATCGTTCACCTGCTTGACGAGGGCGCGGTAGACGTCGCGCAGATGGGTCACATCGGCCAGCGCGTAGGTCTTCTGCTTCTCGCTGAGCGGGCGGGCCGACCAGTCGGTGAAGCGCGAAGACTTGTCGAGCTCGACCTTGGTGATCGAGCGGACAAGGTTGTCATAGCTGACGCTGTCGCCGAAGCCGCAGACCGAGGCGGCGACCTGGGTGTCGAAGATGTTGACGGGGACCTTGCCGGTCAGCTTGACGAAGATTTCAATGTCCTGCCGGGCAGCATGGAAGACCTTGCGCACCTTGCCGTTGGCAAGCAAGGCGAAGAAGGCAGACAAATCGAGGCCCGGGGCGAGCGGATCGATCAGGACCGCCTCGTCATCAGTGGCTGCCTGGAGCAGACACAGTTTCGGCCAGTAAGTCGTTTCGCGGAGAAACTCGGTGTCGACCGTCACGAATTCATAGCCGGCGGCACGCTTGCAGAAGGCGGCGAGCTCGTCGGTCGCAGTAATAGTCTCCATCAGACTCTTTCGTCACGAGGCTTTTCTATCCTGAATAACAGGGGTTTTGTGGCTCGACCAGTCCCGCTGGTGCCGATTGGCAACACTGGCCGCCGTTCGCCTTGACAAAGGCGACCTCGCATGCGCTTGTCCGGCCCCTGAATCCGCCTGCAAAACCCTTGAGAGATGAGCAAAATGCACCGCTATCGCACACAGACCTGCGCCGCCCTTCGCACGGGTGACGTGGGCAATAATGTGCGCTTGTCCGGCTGGGTGCACCGCGTGCGCGATCATGGCGGGCTGCTGTTCATCGACCTGCGCGACCACTATGGCATGACCCAGCTGGTGATCGACCCGGACTCGGCCGCCTTCAAGCTGGCCGAGACGGTCCGCTCGGAATGGGTGATCCGCGTCGATGGCGAGGTGAAGGCGCGTACGCCCGAGACGGTGAACGCCAAGCAGCCGACCGGCGAAGTGGAAGTGTTCATCCGCGAGCTCGAAGTGCTGAGCGAAGCCATCGAGCTGCCGCTGCCGGTGTTCGGCGAGCCGGACTATCCGGAAGACATCCGGCTCAAGTACCGATTCCTCGACCTGCGCCGCGAAACGCTGCACGCCAATATCGTCAAGCGTACAAAGATCATATCGTCGATGCGCCGCCATATGGGCGATGCCGGTTTCGCCGAGTACACGACGCCGATCCTGACGGCCTCCTCGCCGGAAGGCGCGCGCGACTTCCTCGTGCCGAGCCGCATCCATCCGGGCAAATTCTTCGCGCTGCCGCAGGCGCCGCAGCAGTACAAGCAGCTGCTGATGGTGGCGGGCTTCGATCGCTATTTCCAGATCGCGCCGTGCTTCCGCGACGAGGATCCGCGCGCCGATCGGCTGCCGGGCG
This sequence comes from Devosia sp. Soil_C_22, assembly GCF_057657195.1. Taxonomy (NCBI): domain Bacteria; kingdom Pseudomonadati; phylum Pseudomonadota; class Alphaproteobacteria; order Hyphomicrobiales; family Devosiaceae; genus Devosia; species Devosia sp. Soil_C_22. The sequence goes on along the minus strand of NZ_JBDGIY010000001.1, from coordinate 2,130,991 downwards.
AGTTCTACCAGCTCGACCTCGAGATGAGCTTCGTCACCCAGGAAGAAATCTGGGAGACGGTGGAGCCGGTGATGACCTCGGTGTTCGAGGAGTTCGCCGACGGCAAGCCGGTGACCAAGAACTGGCCGCGCATTCCCTATGACGAGGCCATTCGCAAGTACGGCTCGGACAAGCCGGACCTGCGCAACCCGATCGTCATGCAGGATGTCACCGAACATTTCCGCGGCTCGGGTTTTGGCGTGTTCGCCAACCAGATCGCCAGCGACGACAAGGTCAAGGTGTGGGCCATTCCGGCTCCCACCGGCGGCAGCCGCGCGTTCTGCGACCGCATGAACGCCTGGGCGCAGGGGCAGGGCCAGCCGGGTCTGGGCTACATCTTCTTCAAGGACGGAGCCGGCTCGGGCCCGATTGCGAAGAATATCGGCGAGGAGCGGACCGATGCGGTGCGCACGCAACTCGGTCTCGCCGACGGCGACGCGGTGTTCTTCGTGCTGGGCCGGCCGGACAAGATGTACAAGTTCGCCGGCGAGGCGCGGAACAAGGTGGGGCTCGACCTCAACCTGACGCAGCTCGACAAGTTCGAGCTCTGCTGGATCGTCGATTTCCCGTTCTACGAGTGGAGCGAGGACGAAAAGAAGATCGACTTCGCGCACAACCCGTTCTCGATGCCGCAGGGCGGGATCGACGCGCTCAACAATGAGGAGCCGCTGTCGATCAAGGCGTACCAGTACGACGCGGTGTGCAACGGCTTCGAGATCGCCTCGGGCTCGATCCGTAACCAGCTGCCCGAGACCATGGTCAAGGCGTTCGAGCTGACCGGCAAGTCGCGCGAGGAAGTGATCGAGCAATTCGGCGGCCTCTATCGCGCCTTCCAGTTCGGGGCTCCGCCGCATGGCGGCGCGGCATTCGGCATCGATCGCGTGGTGATGCTGCTGTGCGGCGTGCAGAACCTGCGCGAGATCTCGCTGTTCCCGATGAACCAGCAGGCCGAAGACCTGCTGATGGGCGCCCCGAGCCCGGCCTCGCCCAAGCAGCTCAGGGAACTGAGCGTGCGGGTGATCACGCAGTAATCGGCAAGGGCGCTTCGGCGCCCTTTTCGTTGGGGCTCGGTCTCACAGGCCTCCCTCCCCCTTGCGGGGAGGGATCGAGGGTGGGGGTGGTGCGGTGATCACCGATGGACCCCCACCCCCATCCCCTCCCCACAAGGGGGAGAGGAGCTTCGAGGCTGGTGGCAAATGGCGGCGTTAACGATCCGGTAACCATGCGTAGATAGGCAGATGTTGCCTAGTTCCGTGGGGCCGGATTCGCGCGGTGAAGTCCAAGTACTCCAACGCACTGATGTTGATCGCTGCAATCGCGGCGTTCCTGCCCGTGCTCGCGGTCGATTTCGTGCTCGATTCCTATGTGCGGGCGCGTGAGCGGGTGGTGCTGGAGCAGGCGGCCGATGGCGTTGCCGCGCAGGTGCAGGCCACGGCCTATGAGGGGATTGCGGGATTGCGCCGCATCCTCGCCGAGAGCCCGTCGCTGTGCACGCCCAGCTTCATCGCCAATGTGCACCGGCAGATCGAGCAGAGCCTCTATCTAAGGCAGGTGCTGGTCGAGAATTCGGACGGCGTGCAGTATTGCGACGCGCTGGGCAAGGACGTGAAATACACCGCGCTCAGCAAGCCCATCACCATCCCCAACCATACCGAGACCATCGAGGTGGTGCGGTTCGCCGGTCTCAGAATGCCGGCGCTGAAGGTGACGCAATCGTTCGGCAGCGCGCGGCGGGTGTCGGCCTTCGTGCCGGTGCTGGCGAGCGAGGTGGAATCCCTGATCGGCGCGCTGAAGCCGACGGCGATGGTGCGGGTGGCGCTGACCGACGGGGTGGAGATCGTCACGGCCGGCGATCCGCGCGCCTATGACGAGCGCGGCAAGACCGAATTCGTGGCGGCTGAGAGCTTTGCCGGCGAGCTGCCGATCCGCGTTGCGGCGGCGGTGCCGTTCGCGATCCTCAGGGCCGATTACGGCGACCTCGATGCGAGCTTCACCATCGTCGCGGCGCTGATGTGCGGGGCGTTCCTCGTGCTGGCGCTGCAATATGTGCGGCGCTCGGACCTGCCGGCCTTCGACCTCGAGCGGGCGATCAATGCGGGCGAGCTGAAGCCGTTCTACCAGCCGGTGATCAACTTGAGGACCGGGGCGCTGGCGGGGTGCGAGGTGCTGTGCCGGTGGGAGAAGCGAGGCGGGGAGATCGTGCCGCCATCGGCCTTCATCGAGTTCGCCGAGATGACCGGGCTTGCGATCCCGATGACGCAGAGCCTGATGCGGCAGACACGCAACGACCTCAACGAGCTGTGCCGGCAGATGCCGGAGCTGAAGGTCTCGATCAATCTGTTCGAGGGCCATTTCCGCACCGGCCAGCTGGTCGAGGACGTGCAGGCGATCTTCAAGGAATCCGCTATCGAGTACCGGCAGCTGGTGTTCGAGATCACCGAGCGCAAGCCGCTCGAGAAGATGGCGGAAGCCAACAGCGTGATCGGCGGGCTGCACGCGCTCGGCTGCCGGATCGCGCTCGACGACGCGGGCACCGGGCACTCGAACCTTGCGGTGCTGTCGACGCTGGGCATCGACATGGTCAAGATCGACCGCGTGTTCGTCGAGATGGTCGCCGATGGGTCGCATCCGGTGCCCGTGCTGGACGGGCTGATCAACATGGCGCGCGAGCTGGGCCAGGACGTGGTGGTCGAGGGCGTCGAGACGGAGGCGCAGGCGATCTACCTGCGTGCGCGCGGCGTGGTGAACGCGCAGGGCTACCTGTTCGCCCCACCGCTGCGGGCCGCCGCGTTCAAGGAACTGGCGGCAGCGCTGAACCCCAAACCCACCGCGGAGCCGGGGGCACTGCGGGTGCAGGTGGCTTAGCGGCGGCCCGGGATCCGATGCCGCGACCATCTGAACGGGTGGAGACACCTCAGGATGGGCCCAGGCCTTTCGCCGGGGTGGAAGCAGGGATCCAAGTTTCGGCACGCACTGGCGGTGAGATGGATCCCAGCTTTCGCTGGGATGACAACCGGCGGGTGGAGCACCATATAGCCGGCGCCGGCGCGATGGCTGTCTCCCGGCTCGCACAGCTTGGCTACAGTAACCCCTGCATGCTAGACACCGCGCCTTGCCGGCATTCCGCTCGGCAATTCCCATTGGAGATGAAAATGATCAAGGTGACGTTCCCCGACGGTGCAGTTCGCGATTTTGCGCGCGGCACCACCGGGACCACCGTGGTCGAATCCATCTCCCCCAGCCTCGCCAAGAAAACCGTCGCCATGAAGTGGAACGGGGTGCTGTCGGACCTGTCCGATCCGCTCGAGGCGGACGGCGCGATCGAGTTCGTGATGCGCGACAGCGCCGACGGGCTCGGCCTGATCAGGCACGATGCGGCGCACGTGCTGGCCGAAGCGGTGCAGGAGCTGTGGCCCGATACGCAGGTGACGATCGGGCCGGTGATCGAGAACGGCTTCTACTACGACTTCAAGCGCGAGGTGCCGTTCAGCGAGGATGATTTCCCGACCATCGAGAAGAAGATGGCCGAGATCATCTCGCGCGGTGCGGCCTTCACCAAGGAAGTATGGACCCGCGACCAGGCCAAGAAGGTGTTCGCGTCGAAAGGCGAGAACTTCAAGGTCGAGCTCGTCGACGCCATCCCCGAGGACCAGTCGATCAAGATCTACAAGCAGGGCCAGTGGTTCGACCTCTGCCGTGGACCGCACATGCGCTCCACCAAGGATGTCGGCACGGCGTTCAAGCTCACCAAGGTGGCGGGCGCCTACTGGCGTGGCGACAGCAACAATCCGGTGCTGAGCCGCATCTACGGCACGGCGTTCGCGAGCCAGAAGGAGCTCGACGAGTATCTGCACATGCTCGAGGAAGCCGAGAAGCGGGATCACCGCAAGATCGGCAAGGACCTCGACCTCTTCCACCTGCAGGAAGAAGCGCAGGGGTCGGTGTTCTGGCACCCCAAGGGCTATGTCCTCTACAACCAGATGGAGGCCTATATCCGCCGGCGGGTGAACGCCAACGGCTATAACGAGGTGAAGACCCCGCAGCTGATGTCGTCCAAGTTCTGGGAGGCCTCGGGCCACTGGGGCAAGTACCGCGAGAACATGTTCGTGGTCCCCGACGAAATCCCCGGCACGGAGGAAGAGGGTCCGGTGCTGTCGGGCAAGGCGGAGCTGATGGCGCTCAAGCCGATGAACTGCCCGGCGCATATCCAGATCTTCAACCAGGGCATCAAGTCCTACCGCGATCTGCCTATCCGGATGGCGGAATTCGGCTGTTGCCACCGCAACGAGGCGCATGGCGCGCTGCATGGTTTGCTGCGCGTGCGGCAGATGACGCAGGACGATGCGCATATCTTTTGCACCGAGGACCAGATCCAGGCCGAGACCGAGCGTTTCGTGCACCTGCTCTATTCGGTGTACGGGCACATGGGCTTCGACAATGTCGTCATCAAGCTCGCGACGCGGCCGGAAAAGTTCGGCGGCACCATCGAGCGCTGGGACGCAGCGGAGAAGGCCCTGGGCGATGCGCTGCGCGCCACCGGCTACGACTTTGTCATCGCCGAGGGCGAAGGGGCGTTCTATGCGCCCAAGCTGGAGTTCCACCTCAAGGACGCGATCGGTCGGTCGTGGCAGGTGGGCACGCTGCAGCTCGACTATGTGCTGCCCGAGCGGCTGGGCGCGATGTATGTCGCCGAGGACGGGACCAAGAAGTACGCGGTGATGCTGCACCGCGCCATCCTGGGCTCGCTGGAGCGGTTCATCGGCATGCTGATCGAGCACCATGCCGGCAAGATGCCGATGTGGCTGGCGCCAGTGCAGGTGGTGGTCGCGACCATCGTCTCGGAGGCCGACGACTACGCCCAGAAGCTGGTCGATCGGCTGAAGGCCGGCGGCATCCGAGCCGAGCTCGACGCGCGCAACGAGAAGATCAACTACAAGGTGCGCGAGCACTCGGTGCAGAAGGTGCCGCTGATGTTCGTGGTCGGCAAGCGCGAGGCCGAGGAGGGCACCGTGTCGGTGCGCCGGCTCGGGACCGAGGGCCAGAAGGTGATCGCGGCAACCGACGCGATCGTCGAACTGATGGCCGAGGCAGTGCCGCCGGATTTGAAGCAGCAGGCCGAGGCTGCGTAAGAATGAAAAGGGGCCGCTCTCGAGCGGCCCCTTTGCTTTGGTGGGTATCGCTTCAATCACAGGGTCATTCCGGCGCAGGGCCGGAATCTAGCCTGAGATGTTTCCGCCTCTGGTGAGGGTCGAGAGACCTCAGGATGGGCCCCGGCCTGCGCCGGGGTGACACCGTGGGTGGGATGGTCTTGAGCCTCGTCCCAATCTCGATTGTCATCCCTGCGAAAGCAGGGGTGACAGCCGGTGGGTGGGGGTGTTGCGGAAGAGCGCGCCGTGCCGTGCGCAGTCAGACCGCTCAGGCGGCAGTGAGTTCCACGGTAACGCGAATCCCTTCGCGGACGGCGGGGGCCGGGGCGGTGCGGCAGAGGACGCGGGCGGGATCGTCGCCGGCATTGCGGTAGGCAAAGTGCATGCCGGCGGGGACGCGGATGAAGGCGCCGGCGCCGACGAAGCCGGCCATGCCGTTGACCATCACCTCGAGCAGGCCGTCCTTGACCACGATCACGGTTTCGGCGTGCTCGTGCCGGAAGGGGCCGACCTGCACCTGGGGCAGGACGAGATGGGCTTGTGCCTGGTACTGAAACCCGGCGCCCGACGCATTGGCGATGTCAACGACACGGTCGCCGGCGATGAAGAATGCGTGCCTCGACATTCCGAGTCTCTCCCCGCGAGAAGTTGTTCTCCGTCCGGGTGGCGTAGCGGGACGCACCTGAACAGCATTTGAACGACTGCCTGGGGAAGAAGATAGGTACTATCGCAGGCGGCGACAATTACCGCCGGGGCGCCTGATGTGCTTTACATCGTGCCGGGGCCGAGGAACTGGATGCCCAGCTCCTTCATCGAGCGCCAGACGACGGCGCAGGCCTGCGGGCGGACCTTGTCGACGAGCAGATCGAAGGTGCGCGGGATCTTGGTCACCGAGGCGACCTCGAGCTTGGCGCCGGTCTCGGACAGGTTGCGGATGATGCAGCGCATACGGGTACGGCCACCGTCGAACACGATGGTCGCTTCGATCATGGTGTTGCGGCGCGGGGAAAGGCGTTTTTCGAGCCGTACGTCCAAAGCGGTAGTCCTCTAGCAGGTCGAGGCACCATGCCGTCGCAGTATGAGAGAAGTACTTATGCGGCTGGTAAACTTGCGCAGAACGGCGCTCAAGGCATGCCGGCGAGCTGCAGGCCCTGCAGATAGCGGGCGAGCAGCGAGGGGTACATGAAGCGCAGGCCGTCGCCGACCTTGGCCACGGTCACGTCGGGCTGGGTCTTGACGAAGCGCTCGGCGGCATCGCGCGCGGCGGCCAGATCGCCGGCATTGGCGTAGTAGGTGGCCAAGTCGCGCCACGGCCAGGTGATGCCCGGCCGCTCGGACATGGCGCGGCGGGCCCAGATGACCGCCTGCTGCGGGCGGCCGGCGGCGAAATGGGCGAGGCCGACGCCGATATGGATGTTGAAGGCGAACGGGTCCATCGGCGACAGGCGGGTGGCACGCTCGAAGGCAGCCAGCGCCTCCTCGGGATTGTCGAGATAGACCTGGCCCCAGCCACGGCGCATCCAGGCCCAGGCATGGTTGGGATCGAGCGCCAGCGCCCGGTCGGCGAGAGCCGCAGCCTGCGGCACGTCGAGGCCGACCATCATGATGGCCGAGGCGAGCGCGGTGAGCGCGGTAGGGTCGTCGCCGATGGTGCGGACGGCGGTCTCGATCATGCGGTTGGCGGCCCGGCGCTCGCCGGCGAAATCCATGGTCCAGTTGTAGACCACCTGCTGGCCGTGGGCCCAGCCGGCCAGCGAGGCGGCGAGCGCATAGTCCGGATCGAGCGCGAGAGCGCGGTTCAATAGCGCGATGGCTTCGGCGTTGTCCTCGGGGCTGTGAGCCCAGAGGTGGGGGAAGGCGCGCATGACGAGGTCGTAAGCCGCCAGCATATCGGGCCGCTTCTTGCGGGCACGCTCGATCTCGGCACGGCGGATCGAGGGCTGGATGGCGCCGGCGACTTCGGCGGCCATGCGGTCCTGCAGGTCGAACAGGTCGGCGACGGCTCCGTCGATGCGGTTGGACCAGATGTGGCTGCCGGTCTCGGTCTCGACCAGCTGGGCGGTGATGCGGACACGCTCGCCGACGCGACGGACCGAGCCTTCGACGACGTAGCGCACGCCGAGGTCGCGGCCGATCTGGCGGATGTCGATGCCGGCGCGGCCCTTGTAGGCAAAGGCCGAGTTGCGGGCGATGACGAAGAAATCCTTCGCCCGGCTGAGGGTGGCGGTGATCTCCTCCACCACGGCGTCGGCAAAGTAGCTCTGGTCGGCTTCGCCGGAGAGATTGTCGAAGGGCAGGACAACCACCGAGGGGCGGTTGCTCGGCGGGGCAGGCGGCGCCGAATCGCCCGACTGCGGACGCACGATGCCCGCGGGGTGCCAGGTATAGATGCGGACGGTCTTGGCGATGTTCTTGAGCTCGGTCGGCCCCATGTCGATGAAGGGCAGATCGATGGTGCCGTCGAGATACTGGTACATCCACTTGGTGATGGACATGCCGCCGGGCGGCGACTGGCTCTGGACGCGCACCGCGAGGTTGATGCCCGAGCCGTAGAGGTCGTTGCCGGCCACCAGCACGTCGGCGAGCACGATGCCGGCGCGAATCTGGAACAGTTCGCCGCCCGGCGCGTGGATCTTACGATCATGGATCTCGCGCTGCAGGTCAGCGGTCCACTGCACGGCGGCGACGACGCTGGAGAACTCGGCGAGCAGCCCATCGCCCATGGTCTTGAACACCTTGCCGCCGGCAGTCCCGATGGTGCGCGTGACGAGACGCTCATAGACCCGCTGCACGAGGCGCAGGGTCTGACGTTCGTTGCGCTCGACGAGGCGGGAGTAGCCGACCACGTCCAGCGATACGATGGGGACCAATCTCCGGTCGGGCTGAACCATCACAATGCTTCTGCTGCAAGCATTCCGCCATATAGCACCAGCTATTGTGACACCGATAGCGACACAGCAACATTCGGTAGCGAAAACGATGGGATAGGGCGTGCGAATACAGTCTTGCGGGCACGCGCCTAAGGTAGGTAGTGCCGTGGATCGCGCCTCTCCACCGGCTGTCATCCCTGCGAAAGCAGGGATCCATCTATCGGCCAGAGCGGGCTGCGAGTTGGACCCCTGCTTTCGCAGGGGTGACAGCCGGCGTGGACTGGAGAGGGAGTGCCTCTGCGGCGGACCGGCCTAGCCGGCCTCGGCGGCGCGATCGAGCAACAGTCGGCGCTCGCGTTCGTTGCGGGTGAGGCCGGCGGCGCGTTCGAATTCGGCGCGGGCCTCCTCGTTGCGGCCGAGCTTTTTGAGGAAATCGCCGCGCACGCTGGGCAGCAGGTGATAACCGGCGAGCGAGGGATGGTCGGTGAGGTTGGCGTCGAGCAGGGCGAGGCCGACCGCGGGGCCGAAGGCCATGGCGTGGGCCACGGCGCGGTTGAGCTCGATCACCGGGTTGGGCGCGGTTTGGGCGAGAATGTCGTAGAGCGCGGCGATGCGCGACCAGTCGGTGTCGGCAGCCTTTCTCGCGCGGGCGTGGCAGGCGGCGATGCCGGCCTGCAGTGCGTAGGAGCCGGTGCCGTGCAGCGCTTCGGCTTTGTCGAGCGCGTTGAGGCCGCGGCGAATCATCAGCTGGTCCCAGAGCGCCCGATTCTGGTCGAGCAGCAGAATGGGTTCGCCCTCAGGCGTCGTACGGGCGCGCAGGCGCGAGGCCTGGATTTCCATCAGCGCGACGAGGCCGTGCACCTCGGCCTCCGCGGGCATGAGGTTGGCGAGAATGCGGCCCAGGCGCATCGCTTCCTCGCAAAGCTGGGGCCGGGTCCAGTCGTCGCCGGCGGTGGCGGAATAGCCTTCGTTGAAAATGAGGTAGAGCACCTCCAGCACGGAGGCGAGGCGCTCGGCGCGCTCGTCGGCCTCCGGAACCTCGAAGGGCAGGCCGGCTTCGGCGAGGCTCTTTTTGGCGCGCACGATGCGCTGCGCGATGGTCGGCTCGGCGGCGAGGAAGGCGCGGGCGATCTCGTCGGTGGTGAGGCCGCCGAGCAGGCGCAGGGTCAACGCCACGCGCGCCTCCGGCGAGATCGCCGGATGGCAGGAGGTGAAGATCAGCCGAAGCAGGTCGTCGCCCACGTCATCGTCCAGCGCGGTGTCGTAGTCCGGCGCTGTCTCCTCCTCTTCGCGCAGGTCGTGGCCGAGCTCCTCGAGCTTTCTGGCAGCCATCTTGTTGCGGCGGAAATAATCGATGGCGCGGCGCTTGGCGGTCTGCATCAGCCAGGCCGCGGGATTGCGCGGCACGCCGGTGTCCGGCCAGGTCTTCAGCGCCACGATCAGCGCGTCCTGCGCCAGCTCCTCGGCCATGCCGACATCGCGCACGATGCGGGTCAGGCCGGCAATCAGCTTGGCCTGCTCGAGGCGGAACACCGCCTCGATGGCACGCTGGGTTTCGCGCTGGGTGGTCGCGGCGGGCGCGACCGGGCTGGCTGTTGCTTGCATGGCGGCGGATCAGACCAAATCCGATCCGCCGCCGCAACCCGGTCATTTATGCGACTTCAACGCCATACCCATGGCCGCCTCGCGCTCGATGAGGTCCGGGGTCATGGCGTCCCCGAAATCCTCGGCGGTGGCGATCTGGCGCAGCTCGAGTTCGACATTGCCGTGGCCGTCCTCGGGCGGCCACTGCTTCATCCACTCGATCGCCTCGGCGCGGGAGGCGACCTCGATCATGGTGAAGCCGGCAATGAGCTCCTTGGCCTCGGCGAAGGGGCCATCGAGCACCGTCGGCTTGCCCGCCCGGAAGGTCATGCGGGCGCCGCGCGAACTCGGCAGCAGGCCGTCGCCGCCGACGAGGACTCCGGCCTTGGCCAGCTTCTCGTTGTAAGCGGTCATCTTCTCGATGAGCTCGGTGGAGGGCAGGACCGCGGCCTCGGTTTCGGCGTCGGCCTTCCGGATGATCATGAAGCGCATGGGCGTATCCTCGTCGTCGCGATGGTCAGCGGGTGACCGGCTTCTCGTTGGCGGCGCGCCAGGCTTCTTCCTTCTCGATCAGCTCAGGCGGGGCGACGTCGGCGAAATCGGCGGATTCGTAGACGCGGCGCAGCTCGATGGTCTCGCCGTCCTCGAACGGGATGCGCTTGACCCAGCCGAGCGCTTCTTCCTTGTCCTTGGCGGTGATGATCCAGAAGCCGGCGATCAGCTCCTTGGTCTCGGCGAAGGGGCCGTCCTTGACCTCGAGCTTGCCGCCCGTGGAGGTGATCCGGGCGCCGTCCTTGGAGGGATAGAGGCCGTCCCCGGCCAGCATGACGCCGGCATTGATCAGCTCGTCGTTGAACTTGCCCATGGCCTCGAACGCCTCGGGGCCCGGCATGATGCCGGCTTCGCTGTCGGCAGTGGCTTTGACGATGATCATGAAGCGCATTTTGTCTGTCTCCTGTGGGCGCGGCGCATGCTGTTATGGCCGCTTTCACTGACACGACGAAGCGCCTCCGCCGGAATCGACACGGGCGATGAAGATTTTTCGATTTTTTGCGGGAGGCGATCCGGCGCTCGGCGTCATCCCTGCGGAAGTGGCTTGCCGCACGCACCGAGAACAGAGGTTCCCGCTTTCGCGGGAATGACCCGGTGGGTGGAGCGGGGAGCGGTGGATGTGCCGGAGTGGCGGACGTGGCCGTCAGTAGACCGCGGTCAGCACTTCGATTTCGCGCGGCGGGCCGGCCTGGACCTGGAACTCGCGGTTGTAGACCTGGTCGCCGCGCTTGGCCAAAACCAGGTAGTCGCCTTCGCCCAGGACGGTCGAGGGGAAGGCGCCGGTTTCGGTGAAGATGGTCTGGCCGTCGGTGGTCTTCACCGTCCAGTCGATGTCGGCGATGGCCTCGCCGCCGGCCTCGCTGACCAGCTTGAACGAGACCTGCGCCGCCTTGTGGTAGAGCGTCGCCTCGGTGAGCTGGCCCGGCTCGACGCGCAGGTCGGCGCGCACCACGGCGTTCACGTCGCCGAAATAGGAGACGATGTGATAGGTGCCGGCATTCAGCGTCACGATGTCGTCGGGGCTCAGGTTCTGCGCCACGAGCGTACGGCTCGATTCGGAGCCCGCGGTGTAGATGTCGAAGCGGAGCAGGTTGATGGGGATCGCCACATCGCCGGTGACGGCGGCGCTGAGGCGCATGGCGCCGGCATCAAGGATCAGCTGCTTGGTATTGTCGCCTTCCGCCACGGTCAGCGTGTCGGTGATCTGGGCCCGGCCATAGGCGAGGTGCACGACATAGTCGCCCGGGGCGAGCTGCATATGCGCGGTCGCCTCGTCGGACTTTTCGGCGAGGATCAGGTCGCCGGCGGCGTCGGTGCGGGTTTCGAACACGCGCCAGGTGACACCATCGGGCAGGGCAGCGCCCTCCTCGGTGATGCGGGCAATCAGCGTCACCGGCTGCGGATCAAGTTTCGCCGCGACCGCCTCGGCAGCCGCGGCCGCGGCCGAAGCGATGGCCTCGGGCGACGGTGTCGGCGTTTCGGGAGCGGCGGCCAGCTGGTCGGGAGCGGCGGGGTCGGCGGCCGGCTGCTGCACCGCGCCCTCGGGCATGCGGTCGGCGCGGCGGGGCAGGGGCACCGGCGCATCCTGCGCGAAAGCCGGTGCGAGCAGGGCCGCGAGCGCGAGCATGCCGATCAATGCCCTGAGTTTCACCTGCCGTCCCCGCAACCGACGCCCCAGCGGGACGCTTCGAAATACCGCGCGTGCTACGCTTGGATTGGGGAAAAGCTGTGTCATAAGGTCCGCACTCTCGCAAGGACAGACCCATGACCATCAACTCCGCAGTCGTCGACTATCTCAAGACCCGCCGCTCGGTCGGCATCGGCTTCCTCAAGGATCCGGGTCCGACGCCCGAGCAACTTCGCGAGATCATCACCATCGGCGTGCGGGTGCCCGACCATGGCAAGTTCGAGCCGTGGCGGCTGATTGTCATCGAAGGCGACGCGCGCATCGAAGCCGGCGAAAAGCTGGCCGAGATCATGAAACGCCGACGGCCCGAGCTCGACGAAGCCGGGCTCGACATCGAGCGGCGCCAGTTCCTGCCGGCGCCGGTGACCATCGGCGTGCTGCTGTCGCCCAAGCCGAATCCCAAGGCCCCGGAGATGGAGCAACTGCTCTCGGCCGGCAATGTGTGCTTCAACCTCTCGCACGCCGCCTTCGCCATGGGCTTTGCCGCCACCTGGACCAATCGCTGGTACGGCTTCGACACGGAAGCCCAGACCATGCTGGGCGCGCGCGGCGGCGAGCGCTTCATCGGCTTCATTCACATCGGCACGCCGACCGCAGTGATCGAGGATCGCGACCGCCCGAGCGTCGAGAAGATCGCGACCTGGTGGCGCGGGTAACCTTTCGTTAACCGGCTGCGGGCGATTGGTTAACCGATCGTTAGCAGCCGGGTCTCGTCGATTCGATGGGCGTGAAGCCGATATCGGTGCCGCAGCCGCTCGCCTATGCCATTGATTCGGCAGGGGCGAAGAGCGACGTCGATTTCGACTACCTGCTGCAGACGGCAATTCGCGAAAGCAGCCTCAACCCGGAAGCCAAGGCGCGCACCTCGAGCGCCACCGGCCTGTTCCAGTTCCTCGACAGCACCTGGCTGCAGGTGATGAAGGAGCAGGGGCCGCGGCTGGGCTATCAGGCCTATGCCGACGCCATCCAGGTCGATACGGACGGTGACTACTACGTCGCCGACAAGGGCCTGAGGAAAGAGATCCTGGCGCTGCGCGAGAACCCGGCCGTGGCCTCGGACCTTGCGGCGGCGTTCACTCGTTCCAACGGCGAATACCTGTTCGAAAAGTTCGGGCGGATGCCGAGCCCCGGTGAGCTCTACATCGCGCATTTCCTCGGGGCGCAAGGGGCGGAAAAGCTGTTCACGGCCGGACTCGCGGACCCGAACCAGATCGCAGCCAGGCTGTTTCCCAGGCAGGCCAAGGCCAACCCCACGATTTTTTACGACGACGGCAAGGCGCGGACGATCCGCGAGGTGTATCTGTCGCTGGTGGGGAAGCACGATGGCGTAGCCGATACCCGCTTCACCGCGCAGCAGTTGGGCGACGATCCCTCCAAGTGGCCCGATGTGGCGGTGCCGTCGCGCTTCGGGCCGGACGACATGAGCTTCACCTCGATGTTCTCCAACGAGGGCGATGTCACCGGCCGCGTGCTGCTGAGCCCCGCCGACGAAGCGCAGGGCGGGGCGCTATTCGTGCAGCTCTACGGGCAGGGCAAAGCTCCTTGATCGGCGCTGAAATTATGGTGAACCGTTCCTTAAGGCTTGGCGGATAGCGTCTTTGGCACAATCCGGAGAGCTTGATGGTCGCCTACCAGGACTTCGTGGCGCTGAGCCAGTCGCATGACAGCGAAGAGCGTGGCCGGGCGGCGCATCTGGCGGCTCTCGCCTATCTCAACCACTATGGTCCGGCCGACGAGCATGCGGCGCTCTACGCAGCGCTGATCGGCTTTCTCGACGACCCGTCGGTGCGGGTGCGTGGAGCGCTGGCCTACGGCCTGCTGCACTCGATGGACGCGCCGCGCCCGATCCTGCTGGCCCTGCTGCAGGACAGCGCCATCATCGCGCGGGCGGTGGTGCAGTACTCGCCGGCGCTGGTCGATACGGACCTGCTGACAGTCGTCCGCGGTGGCGATGCGACGCTGCTCCTGGCGATCGCCATGCGCGAGCGGCTGAGCCTGCGGCTGGGCGAAGCGCTGGTGGCGAGCGGAGACCGGGCCGTGCTGGTGGCTCTGCTGGCCCGGCCGGATGTGGTTCTGTCGGCGGTGACCTTCAGTGCGCTCGCTCGAGGCCTCGGCAGCGAGGACGCCGAGGTGCGCGGGCTGCTGCTCGATCGCGACGACCTGCCGGCCGATGCACGGCTGGTTCTGGTCAAGGCGGTAGCGGTGGCCCTGACAGGGGCCCGCATCGTCAGTGGCGCGATTGCGCCGGCCCGGCTTGGGCGGCTGCTGCGCGACGCGACCGATACGGCCCTCACCGCCATCGGCGAGGAAGAGGCGGCCTCGGGCCGAGCGCCCTATGCGGCCGAGCTGATCGATGCCGAGGAAGTCTCGACCCGCGTCATGCTGCACGCCCTGGTGCAGGGCCATGTGCTGTTCTTTGCCGATTGCATCGCGCAACTGAGCGGCGTGGTGCGCGACAAGGTGTTCACGCTGCTCGATCGCGGCAGCCGCGCCTCGCTCAACGCGCTGTTCGCCCGCTGCGGCCTGAGCCCGGCGGTGCGGAACCTGCTGGCGAGGCTTATCTTCCACGCACGCTCGGCAGACCTTGCGGACGATCTGGCGGCGCGCCACTTCGTGGTGACGGCGCTGACCGAGGAACTGATCGCCGACCATGCTGGCTCGATTCCCGCCGAGCTCGAGGAGGCCTTCGCCTATCTCAGCGAGCAGAACGTGATCCTCGCCCGCAAGGCCGCGCGCGGCGTGATGGCCGGCTTCGCCGTGGGGGCCGAGGCGCCGATGCCGCTGCCTCGGATCGAGACCGAAGACCGGCTGGCCTTGCCCGCGGCCTGAGTGCGATGCAACAGGTCGACATTGTCTGCGTGGTGTTCGAGGGGGACGTGCGGCTGCTCGAGCTGCAGCTCGTCTCAATCGATCGCCTGTTCGACCTCGATACGCTCGGAACCTACTGGCTGATCCCGAACGGGGAGGCAGATGGTTTCGAGGCAGGGCTACGTGGCTTTGTCGACAGACTCCGACCAGCTCTCCGGGACAAGGTGAGGATCCTGCCGGCCTCGACTCTCGCCACCGAGAAGCTCGGAGGCTGGCGTGGGCAGCAGGTGATCAAGCTGCTCGTCTCGCGCCGGATCGCCGCGCTCACCTATCTGGTGCTCGACGCCAAGAACCACTTCATCCGCCCGGCATCGGCGGCCGATTTCTTCCGCGACGGCAAGGCGCTGACGCTGTTCGACCGTCCCAGTCCGGCAATGCAGTATCTGCTGGTGGCGTCGGCGTCATATTTCGGCATTTCGCTTGATGAGGCGATGGCCGAGGCCATGCCGACCATCACACCCTACCTCATGTATACCGATATGGCGCGCGCACTGCTCGACGAGGTGGAAAAGCGTGAGGGTATGCCGTTTGCACGCGCCTTCCTGATCAATCTCAAGGGCTTCGGTGAGTTTCTTCTGTACTACGCTTATCTCAGGTGGCGCGGGGAGATCGCCGGCCGCTATGTGAACGGGCCGCGGACCTGCATTACGCTGTTTGCCAAGTGGCCCGAGGAGGCGGCTGTCATCGGACGGGTGCTGGACGGTGTGTCGCGGCCGGAGGTCAACATGTTTGGCCTCCACCGGCTCCGGCTGCCCATTCTCGGCCGCGAGCACAAACAGCGGATTGCGCAGATGTGGCAGGTGGCGGGCATCGCCACCGCCGATGAGGCCGAGTATTACCTCGAGCCGCAGCCTAGTAGCTGAACTGTTCCGCCAGTACGCGCTCCTCGAGCCCCGAGCCGGGATCGAACAGCAGGGTGGCCTTCTGCCTGCGATTCTCGCGCACCGTTACCTCGAGCACGCGCTGGAATTCGACGTTGTCGGCGACGGCGGCGACCGGGCGTTTGTCGGGCTCGCGGGTGAGGAAGGTCACCACGGCGTCGTTGTTGAGCACGGCGCCGCGCCAGCGGCGGGGGCGAAAGGGGGAGATCGGGGTGAGGGCGAGGAGCTTGGCCTCGATCGGCAGGATGGGGCCGTGGGCCGAGAGGTTGTAGGCGGTCGAGCCCGCAGGGGTAGAGAGCAGCACGCCGTCGCAGATGAGTTCGTCGAGGCGGGTCTTGCCGTCGACCAGGATCTCGACCTTCACCGCCTGGTAGCTCATACGGAACAGCGAGACCTCGTTGAGGGCGAGGGCGGTCGCCTCGCTGCCGTCGGCAAGGCGGACATGCATTTCGAGCGGATAGATGTCGGTGGGGCTGGCGGCGCTGAGCCGCTCGATCAGGCCATCGGCGGCATAGTCGTTCATCAGGAAGCCGACAGTGCCGAAATTCATGCCGTAGACGGGCACGCCTGTGCCCATCTTGTCGTGCAGGGTCTGCAGCATCAGGCCGTCGCCGCCGAGCGCAACCACCACCTGGGCCTCGTCGAAGCCGCAATCGCCATAGCGCTCGCGCAGCATGGCGGCGGCCCGATCGGCCTCCGGCGTGCCACTCGACACGAAGCTCACACCTTGGATGGGTTCGGCCACGGCCCGCCTCTCAAACTCCGCGTGCCTAGCATGGGCGGGTGACGCGGGGAAGAACGGGTTGATCGCAACCTTCGTCTCAACTACATGAGCCCAAAAGCATTTGAGGACATGGAATGCGCGCCGAGACGACCAAGACCATCGCTGAAATCGAGCAGGTGCTGAGCCTGCTGAGGAGGCATCTTTGACTGGGATACAGCCCAGGCAAGACTAGACGACCTCAACGCCCGTACCGAAAATCCGAACTTCTGGGCCGATCCCGAGAAGGCGCGGCCGATCATGCAGCAGCGCGACGAGCTGGATAGCCAGATCAGCGCGGTGAAGCGGCTCGAGGCAGCGGTCCGCGACAACTCCGAGCTCATCGAGATGGGCGAGGCGGAAGGCGATGCCGACGTGGTCAAGGAAGCCGAAGAGGCCCTCCAGACCGCGCTCAAGGACGCGCGCTCGGCCCAGGTCGAGACGCTGCTGTCCGGCGAGGCGGATGGCAACGACGCCTATCTCGAGATTCACTCGGGCGCAGGCGGCACCGAGAGCCAGGACTGGGCCAATATCCTGTTGCGCATGTACACGCGCTGGGCCGAGCGGCGGAAGTTCAAGATCGAAGTGATGGAAATGCATGACGGCGAAGAGGCCGGCATCAAGTCCGCCACGGTCAAGATCTCCGGGCACAATGCCTATGGCTGGCTGAAGACGGAATCGGGCGTGCACCGGCTGGTCCGCATCTCGCCCTATGACAGCGCGGCGCGGCGGCACACGAGCTTTTCGAGCGCGTGGGTCTATCCGGTGGTCGACGACACGATCAACATCGAGATCAATGAGTCCGACCTCAAGGTCGACACCTACCGGTCGTCCGGTGCGGGCGGCCAGCACGTGAACACCACCGACTCGGCGATCCGCATCACGCATATTCCGTCGGGCGTGATCGTCGCCTGCCAGCAGGAACGCAGCCAGCACAAGAACCGTGCGACGGCGATGAACATGCTGAAGGCGCGGCTCTATGAGATCGAGCTGCAAAAGCGCGAGGAAGCGGCGAACGCGGAATCGGCGGCCAAGACCGATGTCGGCTGGGGCCACCAGATCCGCAGCTACGTGCTGCAGCCGTACCAGATGGTGAAGGACCTGCGCACCGGACACGAGACGTCCAATACCGGCGCGGTGCTGGATGGCGACCTCGACGACTTCATGGAAGCCTCGCTGGCGGCGCGGGTGACCGGATATGCGGATCGCGTGGCGGACGTGGACTAAGCGGTTCGCGACGCGGATTGAACAAGGGCGTGGCCGAGGCCGCGCCCTTTTCTTTTCATGGCACTCCAGGCCGCTGTCACCCACGGAGTCATTCCCGCGAAAGCGGGAATCTCTGTTTGCGGAGCGTGCGGTGAAACAGAGATCCCCGCTTTCGCGGGGATGACCCGGTGGGGGGCGGCGGGCTTCGAGAGGGACGGTTAGCGCGGCCTACTTGCCGTTGCCGTTGCCGTTCCCGTTCTCGGCATGCGGCGGGGTTTGCTGCTGGCCGGGCTGGGCCATCTCGTGCACGTGGTCTTTCTTGGAGACGCGCGGGCGGTGCATCAGGTCGAAGCGGCGGACGGTGTAGATGAACAGGCCTGCGGCTATGAGGACGAGTACGCCGGCGCCGAAGAAGGGGGCGCCGGGGAAATAGTCCGGTGCGCCTTTCGGGGCGCGGGTGAAGAAGCTGAACAGCTGGGTGGCGAGCAGCGGGCCGAGGATCGAGGCCAGCGAATTGGTGGCGTTGATGGCGCCCTGCAGTTCACCCTGCGCGTCGTCCGGCACCTGTCGCGACATCAGCGAGTTGATGGCGGGACCGGCCATGCCGGCGAGTGAACCGAAGATCAGGAAGCCGTAGAGCGGAAGTTCGGAGTGGATGAAGGCCGTGCCGATGAAGGCGATCGAGGCGGCCAGCATGCCGAGCAGCACCGTCGACCATTCGCCGATCTTCTTGGTCAGCAGCCCCACCAGCAGCGCCTGGCTGGCGGCAAAGCCGATGCCGAAGCAGCCCAGCGCGATGCCGATCTGGGCCGACGAGAAATTCAGCACCTCGATGGTGAAGAAGTTCCACACCGAGGGGAAGGATTGGCTGGCGAGCACGAAAATACCGAGCGTACCGAGCAGCCAGAGCACCACCGGGTTGCGCGAAAGGCTCAGCAATACTCCGAACGGGTTGGCGCGGCGGATGTCGAAGGGGCGGCGTTTGTCCTTGCCGAGACTTTCGGGCAGCACGAAGAAGCCGAACAGCAGGTTGGCGCCGGCGAGCGCGGCGGCAGCATAGAAGGGCCAGCGCGGGCCGAGCTCACCGAGGAGACCGCCCACAACCGGTCCGAAGATGAAGCCGAGGCCGAAGGCGGCGCCGATGAGGCCGAAGCGATGCGCGCGCTTGTCGCGCGGGGTGATGTCGGCGACGTAGGCGGTGGCGGTCGCGACCGACGCGCCCGAAATGCCGGCGATGATCTGCCCGACGAAGATCAGCGGGATCGCATTGGCAAATCCCATGGTCGTGTAGTTGATGGTGAGGCCAGCGAGCGCGATCAGGATGATCGGGCGGCGGCCGAAGCGGTCCGACAGGTTGCCGAGTGCCGGGCCGAACAGGAACTGCATCAGCGAATAGGCAAAGACGAGATAGCCGCCGATCACGGCGGCCTGCGCGACGCTGCCGCCCGACAACTGGCCGATCAGCTGCGGCAGCACGGGCAGGATGATGCCGTAGCCCAGCATGTCCAGGAAGATGGTGATCAGCACGCAGGCAAGCGTGAGGTTGGACTGGGGCGATACGGGCATCAGGCGAGTTTTCCAGAATTGGGCGCAGTTGACACAGCGACCGGCAGTTGCGCAAGCGCGGCAGGTCAGCGCGGCGCCACCAGAGGGGTGGGATCGGGGGCGACGTCGTAACCGTAGAGCCAGGCCAGCCGATCCAAATGTCCGCGAGGGCCCTGGAGTTTCACCACGGCATTGCGAGCCAGCGTGAACGGCCACTCGAGGTGGAAGGCGAAGCCGTTGGAGTTCGAGATTTTCCGCACCCGCTCGACGCGTGGCTGCCTGATCGCGGCGTAGCGGCGGAGGGCTTGCTCGGCATCGGGCTCGGTCATCAGCAGCGGGGCGAGGATTGCGGCATCCTCGATGGCCATGACGGCGCCCTGGGCCTGGAACGGCATCATGGCATGCGCGGCATCGCCGATGAGCCCGACGCTGCCCTCAGACCATTTCGGCGCCTCGACGGTGGAGAGCGGCCAAAAACCCCAGGCGTCGCCGGCGGCGGCGAGGATAGCCTCGAACTGGCGGCTCTTTCTGGCGGCCCAGGGCAGCTTCGGCGCGTGCGGCGGGTCGTCGCCGAAGGCGATCTCCGGTTTGCATTTGGCGAACAGGGCGACGTTGACCTGCTTGCGATGCGGCAGAGGGTAGGTGACGGCGTGGTAGCCCGGGCCCCAGAGCAGCGTGGTGCGGTCCTGCCGGATGTCACCGGCCAGCGCCGTCTGCTCGAGCGTGATGCGCCAGGCCACCGCGCCGGTGTAGGTCGCCTTGGGTCCCATCAGGATGCCGGTGCGGGTGCGCGAGTTGACGCCGTCGGCGCCGATGAACGCAAAGGCGCGGGCCGAGCGCGATTTGCCGTCCGCCTCATCGACGGTGACCGAGACGCCGCGGGCATGGCTCACCACGTCATAGGAGCGCACGCCGAACAGGATGTCGATATTGGCGAAGCGCTTGCAGGCCCGGTACAGCACGTCGGCGAGATCGGCGCGGTGCATCACCGCATAGGGGGCGCCGAAGCGCTCCTCCACGACACGGCCGAGTTCCAGCGTCAGCAGCGGCTCGCGGGCGCCATAGGGCACGACGTCGATGCCGGCCGGTTCGAAGGCGACGGCGGCGAGTGCGCGGTCGAGCCCGAGGCGGTTGAGGATCTTTCGCGCGTTGGGGCTGATCTGCAGCCCTGCGCCGACTTCCTGCACGGCCTCGCGACGCTCGAGCACCACGACGGTCGTGCCAAACTTGGCGAGTGCGAGGGCAAGCGTCAGCCCGGCAATGCCGGCGCCGGCGATGTAGACGGTGCGTCCGTTGCCGGACATGTCAGCGGATCAAGCGGCTTCGGAGTGGAAGATGGCCGAGAGCGGCTCGGAAGTGCCGGGCGCGAGCTCCCGGTTGTAGATGTAGAGCGTCGAGCAATAGGGGCAGACGATCTCGTTGTCCTTGCCCATGTCGAGATAGATATGGGGGTGATCGAACGGGGGCAGGGCACCGACGCACTGGAACTCCTTGGACCCGATCTGGATGCTGCGCAGCCCCTCGGTATTGTGGAAGTGCGGCGTGCTCTCGTGTGCCATCGGAAAAGTCCCCGGGGTGGAAATCGGCGCGAACATAGTCGCGCAGGGGGCGGAAGGGAAGGGCGGCTACCAGGGCCGGTGCGGGAAACGTACCCCCCACCCTGTCCCTCCCCCGCAAGGGGGGAGGCGACGTGCGCTCGCACGCTGTCGTTCCATTCGCACCGAGCTAGTGTGAGGGGCTCCCTCCTCCTTGCGGGGAGGGGACAGGGGTGGGGGTATCTTCGGCACGGCTGCTGCCGCGAGACGTATCCCTGCTTTCGCAGGGATGACAGCGTGTGTATGAGGCGGGGCAGTGCTTCCGTCCGGAGTTTCCCATGCCCGAGTTCAGTTCCGCCGGTATCGGCATCGCCTATGAGGTGCATGGCGAGGGCAGGCCGATCCTGCTCATCCACGGCTTCGGCTCGTCGGGGAAGATCAACTGGATCGATACCGGCTGGGTGGAGACGCTGAAGGAGGCCGGCTACCAGCCGATCACCTTCGACAATCGTGGCCACGGCGCCTCGCGAAAGCTCTACGACACCAAGCTCTATTATGCGCACGAGATGGCCGAGGACGCACGGCGGCTGCTCGACCATCTGAAGATCGAAGCGGCGCCGGTGATCGGCTACTCGATGGGCGCACGGATCACCGCCTACCTGATGCTGAACCATCCCGAGCGGGTGAGCTGCGCGGTGTGGGGCGGCATGGGAGTCAACCTGATCTCTGGGCTCGAGGACAGCGAAGAGATCATCGAGGGCCTGACGGCCGAGTCGCTGGAGCAGGTCAGGGGACGGATGGCACGGCAGTTCCGCATCTTTGCCGATCACAACAAGGCCGACCGGGCGGCGCTCGCTGCCTGCATGGTCAATTCGCGCGAGCCGATGCCGGAAACGAGCGTCCGGAAGATCGCCGGCCCGGTGTTGGTGGCGGTGGGGAGCGAGGACGACATGGCGGGTTCGGCCGAGGCGCTGGCGGCGATGCTGCCGCAGGGCGAGGCCTTCACCATCGAGCGGCGCGACCACATGCGGGCGACAGGCGACAAGCTGTTCAAGGCCGCCGCACTGGAATTCCTCGCCCGGCACTGAGCCCAAGTAACTATTCGACGATCGATTTCCCCGGCGAACGTTTTTGTGCGCTAGGGGTTGGTATCGGAGCATGACTTGGCTTATATCGGCACCTGCCGATGGAGAGACCTATGACCACGACCAACCTCAAATCAGTCGAGATCGCTGCGATCGATCCGGTGTGGGATGCGGTGGTCTCGGGGGCGCGACAGGTCGCGCAGGCTGAGCCGGCGCTCGCCAATCTCGTCTACTCCAACGTGCTCAACCATTCGAATTTCGAGGAAGCGCTGGCGCATCGGCTGGCCGAGCGGCTCGACCATGCCGACGTGTCCGCCGACCTGATCCGCCAGACTTTTCGCGATGCCCTGAGCGCGCGGCCGGAGATCGGGCTCGAGTCGCGGGCCGACCTCGCGGCGACGCTGGAGCGCGATCCGGCGCTGCACAAGGCCGTCGACGGCTTTCTCTATTTCAAGGGTTTTCACGCCATCCAGACGCACCGCTTCGCGCACCAGCTGTGGACCATGGGGCGCAAGGATTTCGCGCTGTATCTCCAGAGCCGGTCTAGCTCGGTGTTCCAGGTCGACATCAATCCCGCGGCGCGGATCGGCAAGGGCATCCTGCTCGACCATGCAACCGGGTTCGTGGTCGGCGAGACGGCGACCATCGGCGACAATGTCTCGATCCTGCAGGGTGTGACGCTGGGCGGAACGGGTAAATCCGAAGAAGACCGGCACCCCAAGATCGGCAATGGCGTGCTGATCGGTGCCCATGCCGTGGTGCTGGGCAATATCAAGGTCGGCGATTGCGCGCGCATCGGTGCCGGCTCGGTGGTGGTCAAGGAAGTGCCGCCGCGGGTGACGGTGGTGGGCGTTCCGGCCCGCGTCATCGGCGAAGCCGGCACGGCGCACCCGGCCTCGGTGATGGACCAGACGCACGGCGTACAGGACCTGACCGGCTGAGGCCGGAGCGGGTGGCAAGCGTTATCTGAGCGAAAAAAGCGCCTTGCCGGGATTGCCCGATAAGGCGCAATGCCTATTGTGCGCGAAAATCACCGCTTCGGAGGCCGCATCCATGAACCACCCCGAGATCATCAAGCTGCAGAAATTCCTGCAGCAGAAGTTCAACAACCGGAACCTCGACGTCCGCCCGCGCAACAAGCAGAATGACAGCGTGGAAGTGTACCTGGGCGAGGAATTCCTCGGCCTGATCTATGTCGACGACGAGGACGGCGACCGCTCGTACAACTTCCAGATGGCGATCCTCGACGTCGATCTGGACGAGATCCACTGACGCATCCAGGGACGCCGGGCCGACCGAGAGAGACGGCCCCCTCCCGGCCTCCCCCATAAAGGGGGAGGTGCCCGACCGGTGTGTTGGGCGCCATCCCGGCAAAAGCCTCGACTCTTCACCTCCCCCTTTATGGGGGAGGATGGTAGGGGGTCGTCTGCCAGCGGTTTTTCTCTACAGCGCCCCGATCTGGTTCAGCCGCGCGTCGACCAGTTCGTCGAACTCGCGCCAATGCGCCAGCGCAGCCTCGGGGAACGTGAACACGGCCGCGACGCCTGGCCCCAGGTGCACGGTCCTGAGGCACTGGCCCGGGCCGCCCGGCACGAGCGCAGAACACTTCGCCACGAACGGATCGGCCGAGAGGGCGTCGTACCACACGGCTTCGTCGGCATAGCCCTCCACGGGCCGTAGCGGCTTGCCCACGAGGCCCGGCGGGCCTTCCAGCTGTTCCGGCATGAACTGATGCAGGTAGACCCCATCGAGCAGGGCGGCGCTGGGGCGGACGCGGCTGCGTGGCAGTAGCGTGACGTCGACCGCCTCGACAGCGGCATCGGGGCCGAGCGGCAGGTCGAAGCGCAGGTCGATCTGCTTGGCGAAGCCCTCGATGCGCTGTTCATCGTAGCGGAACCAGGCGAGCGGAATCTCGAGTTCGACGCCACCGAGCGAGCGGGTCAGCGTCGTCTCGGCATCGAGCCGGTGCGCCTCGGTGCGGGCAGTGCTGCCGGCGCCATCGATGAGATAGGCGACACCGATGCCGCCGAGCAGCAGCAGGGCGGCGATGCCGGCGAGGTTGAAGCCAACCGGATGGTGGGGCGGGGCAGGGGCCTCGGCATTGCCGGACATGTGGGAATTAACCAGTCGCTGCGGGCGTCGGATGACAGTCAAACAGGCGCCTGCTATGCTTAACAAAGCGTTAAGATGTGGTGAGTGGGCGCCGATGCTGAGAGAACTGATGCTGGCCGGACTGATCATGGCGGTCGGGCTTACGGTGGCCGGCATGGGCACGCATCTCTACCAGGGCCTTGCCAGGACGCAGGCCATGCTGCGTTACGACGGCAGAACGTTCCTGCATACGCTCGGTCATCTCGGGGTTAGCTTCGTGTGCGGCCCCTACATCATGCTGCAGATGGGCTGGCAGCAGGATCGCAGCGGCACACTGTCGATCACCATGGCCCTGGTGGCGGCCTTCGTCGCCTTCGGTTGGGCCTTCATCACCGGCCTGCTCTGGGTCGGCGGGTATTTTGCGCTGACGACCTGAGGTCTGGCGTTCGGCCGACTTACTTCGACGCCACGAAAGTGGCACGCTCGTCGATCAGGTCGACCCACTGCGCGGCGTCGGCCTGCGACTGGCGCTTGAGGTAGGTGTAGGGCGTCTCGTTCCAGAGCAGCACGCGGCCGTCCTGGTTGTCGAGCACCACGTCGCCACGATCGGTGCGGACCAGCAGCACGGCATGGCCTTCGCCGTTGGGCTGGCGGACGACGGTCATCAGCAGGGTCGAGGGGTTCCAGCCCATCTCGATCAGCGCCTTGCGCTTGGCGAGGGCAAAGTCCTCGCAGTCGCCGTAGCCGGCATCGGGATAGGCCCACAGCTCGGAGACGCGGTAGAGGTCCTTGTCGGAGACCGGGGTCACGGCGGCGTTGATCAGGTTGTTGACGTCGACCAGCTCGTTCCAGCGCTTGTCGGTCAGCGAGGCGGCTTCGACGGCATTGGGGTTGGCGGTGCACTCGGCGCGGTTGGCCTTGCAGAAGTCCGAAGCGCCCACCGGGATACTGGTCAGCCCACCAGCAGGCGCGAAGGCCGGGTTGGCAAAATCGATCTGGTCGGCGCGGGCGGGAATGGCAAGAATGAAGATCGCCATGGCGAAGGCCGCTGCGACGGAAAAGAGCTGCTTGGTGGTGTTCGACATCTTTGAAGTCCCCTGACGGTGACCAAGATGCCGGGGGCGAATTGCCCCGACCGAAAAACTGCAAGCTAGTTTTTAAGCGAATTCAATGCGTTGCGGTCACGCTTCGTTAGGCATGAATTTGGGGTGGCCGCTGGTCGGCGCGCCAAACACGGAGTCATTCCCGCGAAAGCGGGAACCTCTGTTTGCGGTTCGCGCAGCCCAAACAAAGATCCCCGCCTTCGCGGGGATGACCCGGTGGGTGGGATAGTCCAGTCGGCAGGAGGCCCGCTGTTGCCGGATCCGTCAGTTCATCCGCAGGTTCTGCTGCACCACGGTGAGCATTTCCTGGGCGGAGACGAACTCGACGGCGACGCCGTCGCCGAAGTGGCGGACGACGCGGGCGCGCATGCGGCCGAGCGTGACCGGCGTGCCCATGGCGGGCCGGACGGCGAGCTCGATGGCGGCACCCGACAGCGAGATGTCGATGATCTTGCAGTTGTAGCGGCGGCCGTCGTCGAGGACGACGGAGGAGTGCCGATTGTCGGGGACGACGCGCTCATGGCGGCGGTCCTCGGGCAGGTTCAGAATGTCCTTGTTGGCGAGCCAGGTGAGCTGGGCCGCCATCTTGTCGCGCTTACGCGAGGTGGCGGCGATGCCCATGTGGAAGCCGCCCTCGATGACCTCGGTGACATCGCCCTCGATGCGGCCGAGATGATCGAGATAGGCGATGACCTTCTCGCCGGCGAGGCCGGCAACCGGGGCGATGACGAGCGCGTCGCCCGGGGACATTTCAAGGACCTGGCAGGGGAATTCGCGCCGGTCGGACAGCATGTAGCGGCCGAGCATCGACACCCTCACCCGCTGGAATTGCGGGAGCTGAGCGTAGTTGCGGGCCGGCCGCGCGAGCCGGGTGTTGTCGGTGAGCATGCTGCGACCGCCGGGTCCCAAGTCATTGACCGGGACAGGCTAATCCACGCTTGGTTAACTGAACGTTCGAGGCGGCCTGAACATTGCCGGAATCCGGCGTTTTTTCAGCGCCGGCCACCGTCGATGACGGCGAGATGGGCGTAGCGGCGCGCGGTGCGTCCGTAAACCGTCGCCGACATCGGGGGCGGGACGTGTGGCGCGATGCCGAAAGCCAGCTCCTCGGACGGCACGACGGAGCGCATGTCGCGGGCGACATCGTCCAGCGACACATCGTCGGGCCAGATCAGCCTCAGCCCGGTGATGCGTTGCTCGAGCACCGGTTGCACGCCGAACCAGTAGGGCTCGTCGAGCGCCGTCATGGCGCCGAGTATGCGCGACTGCGTGCTGCCGTTGTGACGCAGCGGCAGCAGGATGGTCTCGACCGACAGGCGCGTGTGCACCGCCGTCGTGCCCTGGAACGTGACGAGGGCAACCGCATGATCCTCGGTGACGGCGCGGATCAGGGTGTCGATAGCGTCGCGGTCACGATCGTGCCACAGACGCGTAAAGGAACGGCCCTTGAGCTCGCGGGCATAGGCCGTGCAAAGGTGAGAGCCGGCGAGGCGAAAATCGAACTCGTGGCGGTCGTTGAACTCGAGGATGAAGGTGTTGGCGAGGGCCGAGCGGATGCGCGTGGGATCGATGTCGCGCCGGTCAGGCGCGCTGCGGGATCCACGCAGGGCGTTCCAATAGTCGAACAACGCCTTGGTGCTGGCCTTTTGCATCTTCTACCTTGTTTCGTAACCCAGCCCGCTCTCTGTAGGGGAACGAGCGCCGCCGACACCAAGAGTGACAAAAGGCGCTTGGGAAATCGCCTTTAATCAATTGTTAGGGTTAACGCCGCAGGGGGCGTGTGGATAAGTCAGGGGATTGGGCTAGAAAGCCCGAAAATCCGGGAGTTTCGATGAGCGACGAGCAAAAAGGCGAGCAGATTCAGAGCGATGAGGGACGCCAGCCGGTGTTCCTGTTGCCCGGAGTGGTGAGCGCGCTGGTGGGCCTCATGGTCGCCATCCACCTGGCGAGAGCCTTTGTTCTTAAGGAGTCCGGGGACATCACGCTGGTCTACTGGTTCGGGTTCATCCCGCTGCGCGCACTCATTCCGGCGGAGTTCGATTGGGGGTGGATACCGCTCCTCTGGACTCCCTTCACGCACGCCTTTTTGCATGCCGGATGGGAGCACCTTTTAATCAATTGCGCCTGGCTCGCCATTTTCGGCACCCCGATGGCCCGCCGATACGGGGCGATTCCCACGGTGATTCTCTTCCTTGTGAGCGCATTGGCGGGCGCACTGTTCTTCGCGGCAACGACGCTGCCGCATCTGCAGGTGCTGCTTGGCGCCTCGGGTGGCATTGCGGGGCTGACCGGGGCGGCCTGCCGCTTCATGTTCCAGCCGGTGCTCTTCGCCCGCGATCCGGAGACGGGCGAGCCACGTGTGCTGGGGCGGCGTACGGCTAGTCTCGCCGAATTGATACGCAACCAGCGGGCGGCCTTCTTCATTGCAGTATGGGTCATTCTCAACGCCGCCGTGCCGTTCCTGCCGCTGCTGACCGGGCAAGAAGCGGGGATTGCCTGGCAGGCACATCTGGGCGGGTTCATCGCGGGGCTGCTGGTGGTCCCGCTCTTTGATCGCCGCCCGAGGGAGACGACAGCATGAGCGAAGACCTATCGGCCCGCATCGAGAAGCTGGAGACGACGATCGCTTTCCAGGACCAGGCGATCGAGGACCTGAACCAGGCGCTGGCCCTCCATTTCAAGGAGATCGAGGCGCTGAAGCGCGAGTTGCACAATCTCGGCTCGCAACTGCGCGACGTGGAAGCGCATCCTGCCCTGGCGCCGCAGGCGGAGCCGCCCCCGCCGCACTACTGAGCCTTGTAGACCTCAGCCGGATCGAATAGTCGCGGCTCGCCCGTGTCGTGGAGCGTGCCGGTGGGCTCGACCACGCGGTAGAAGCAGCTCTTGCGGCCGGTGTGGCAGGCGGCGCCGCGGCCGGTCTGCTCGACCTGCATCAGGATCACGTCCTGGTCGCAGTCGGTGCGCAGTTCGAGCACCTTCTGGATCTCGCCCGAGCTCTCGCCCTTCTTCCAGAGCTTTTGCCGCGAGCGCGAGTAATAGTGCGCTTCGCCGCTCTCGAGCGTCAGGCGCAGAGCCTCGGCGTTCATGTGGGCGACCATGAGCACGCGATTGCTGCCGGCTTCCTGCGCGATGGCGGTGACGAGGCCGTGCGCGTCGAATTTCGGCGCAAAGACGGTGCCTTCCTCGAGGTCGGCGTGGCTCAGGGCGGTGGGATCGGTGAAGGACGGCGTGCTCATGAGCCGGGATATAGCCCGGCCCATGCAGGGGCGCCAGAGCGTCAGTCGGCGAGGCCGATCCAGATTTCGCAGGTGCCGAGCCCGGCAGCCGCGTTGAAATCGGGGCCGTAATACTCGACGAAGTTGATCTGCTCGGCCTGCGTGTATCCGGACTGCGGCAGCCACTGGTCGAAAATCGCCTGGATGGTCGAGCGGATGGTCGAGATATGGCCAGAATGAGTGACGCGAGCCCAGCGGCGCGAGGGCAGTTCGAGCACCTCGAAGCCGTCGGGCAGGTCGTCGGTGGCGGTGACTTCCTGGCCGCACATATAGGTGCAGTAGTCGCCATCGCCGTCTGCGACGACACCATAGGCGATGTGGGGCACGGCGTTCGGGATATGGCCGAGATATTGCTGGAAGCGCTGCCAGTGCGCGGGGATGGAGTTGGAATCGCGCATGTCGTGCCGCTGCAGGAGGCCGGCAATGCGGCGGGCGGGCATGTGCTCGATGCGCGGCGGGGCGAGCTTGACGGCGGTTTCGGTGTGCATCGGGAGAGGCTCCACAAGGTTCAGGTCACTGAGGGAGCGCCGTTTGCGCAAGTCAGCCGGGGTGAGCCCGAACTGGTCGCGGAAGGCGCGGGTGAATGCCTCGTGCGACCCGTAACCGGCATCGAGCGCCACGCCGAGAATGTCCGGAGCTCCATTGGCCAGAGCCTTGGCCGCCTCGGTGAGGCGGCGGGCACGGGTATAGCCGGAGATGGAGTGGCCGGTGGCGAGCGGGAAGATGCGGGACAGGTAGGTGCGGGAGACGCCGGCATGGGCGGCCATCTCGTCAAGGCTCAGGGGCACGCCGAA
Organism: Devosia sp. Soil_C_22; assembly: GCF_057657195.1. Lineage (NCBI taxonomy): Bacteria > Pseudomonadati > Pseudomonadota > Alphaproteobacteria > Hyphomicrobiales > Devosiaceae > Devosia > Devosia sp. Soil_C_22. The sequence continues at coordinate 2,101,969 of NZ_JBDGIY010000001.1, read as the reverse complement.
ATGCGTCTCGATGAGCCAGATGGTCCTGGCGATGGCGGTCATGTCGAAGCTCCGTCTACGAGGCTCCGATCATATGCCACCATCGGCTTTTGCGTATTTGATCGCGGTTGCGGTGGCGGACAGGGTCGATGTTCCGCCATTTGCCCCACCCACCGGCAGTCACCCCAGCGACAGCTGGGGCCCAACTTGCAGCCCGCGCTTGTGGAGGCTTGGATCCCAGCTTTCGCTGGGATGACACCGCGTGTGAGGCGGGTCTGGCGCCATCCACGCTGACCCGAGGTCAGCCCCGCTTGCCGATCAGGGCGAAGAAGCGGTCCTGCAGGTCGCGTTCCTCGGCGAACACGCCGGTGAAGCGCAGCGTGGTGGTCTGGGCGCCGTGGGCGCGTACGCCGCGCATCGACATGCACATGTGCTCGGCCTCGATCAGCACGGCGGCGCCGCGCGGGTTGAGGTGCTCGTTGAGCGCGTCGATGATCTGGGCCGTCATGTTCTCCTGCACCTGCAGGCGCCGGGCATAGACCTCGACGAGGCGGGCGAGCTTGGACAAGCCGACGACGCCATCCTGTGGCAGGTAGGCGATGTGTACCTTGCCGAAGAACGGCACCATGTGGTGCTCGCAGTGGCTGGAGAACGGGATGTCCTTGACCAGCACGATGTCCTCGTAGCCGCCGACCTCCTTGAAGGTGGTGGAGAGGATTTCGGCCGGGTCCTGCGCATAGCCGGCGAAGAATTCGCCATAGGCATTGGTGACGCGGCGCGGGGTGTCGAGCAGGCCCTCGCGCTCAGGGTTGTCGCCGGCCCAGGCCAACAGCGTGCGGACGGCCGCTTCGGCTTCCTCGCGGCTTGGCTTGGGGTAATGAGCGACGAGCGTGACAGGCTGGTGCGGCTTAGCGCTGGCGTCCATTGCTGAACTCCCGGTCAATTTCCGGCGACAGGTGGCATTGTCGCCTAACGGTTCACGGATCATCAGAGACGTGGACGCCACTGACTTGCTGAATGCACATCACTATATAGGGTTGAAACGCGTCGGGCCAAGGAACAGTTTCGTGCCAAATGGAACTCACGGACCTCTACTCGGACAAAATTCTCGAGATTGCTGGAAATCAGCCGCGCCCGGGCCGGCTGAGCGATGCCGACGCGACAGCGCGCAAGGTGAGTCGTGTGTGCGGTTCGACCATCGAAGTCGACATCAAACTGGATGACGGCGTGATCACCGGCTACGGCCACGACATCCAGGCCTGCGCGCTGGGGCAAACCTCCGCGGCGGTGGTGGCGAGCCATGTCGTCGGCACCACGGCGGGCGAGTTCCGCCGCGTGCGCGACGAGATGACGGCGATGCTGAAGGCCGACGGGCCGCCGCCTTCGGGCGAGCGCTGGGCCGACCTCAAATATCTGGAGCCGGTGCGGGAATACCGGCCGCGGCACACCTCGACGCTGCTGGTGTTCGATGCCGTGTGCGAGGCGCTCGACAAGATCGAGGCCAAGGCGACCGCCTGATGGGGCAGGGCCTGAAGCTGTTCTGGAGCATCGTGGACTGGCCGTTCAAGGTCGTCTCGTACGGGCTTATCCAGGGCTATCGCTACTCGCTGAGCATGTTCATGGGCCGCAACTGCCGGCACGCGCCGACCTGCTCGGAATTCACCCGCGACGCGATCTGGCGGCACGGCTTCTGGCCCGGCGGCTGGATGGGCCTCGCCCGCATCGTCCGCTGCCGGCCGGGCGGCACGCATGGCTACGATCCGGTGCCGGAAACTTTGCCCGCGCAGGCGCACTGGTACCTGCCGTGGACCTACGGGCGCTGGAAATAACCGCCAGACGGAAATGCGCGCGGCGGCGGCTTTCAATCGCCATCGATTAGTGGCACTGACACTGTCCAATTTCCGGAGGGTGCGATGTCGGCCGACATGACTGAACAGAGGAAGGCGCTGCGTGAGGCGGCGCTGCATTTTCATCAGTTCCCCAAGCCCGGAAAGCTCGAGATCCAGGCCACCAAGCCGCTCGGCAACCAGCGCGACCTGTCGCTCGCCTATTCGCCGGGCGTCGCGGCGCCCTGCGAGGAGATCGCGCAGGACCCGGAGGCCGTCACCAAATACACCTCGCGCGGCAACCTCGTCGCCGTGATCTCGAACGGGACGGCGGTGCTGGGGCTGGGCAATATCGGCGCGCTGGCAAGTAAGCCGGTGATGGAGGGCAAGGCCGTGCTCTTCAAGAAGTTCGCCGGTATCGACGTGTTCGATATCGAGATCGACGAGACCGATCCGCAGAAATTCGTCGAAGTGGTGCGGCCGCTCGAGCCGACCTTCGGCGGCATCAACCTCGAGGACATCAAGGCACCCGAGTGCTTTGCCATCGAGGAAGCGCTGCGCGAGCGCATGAATATCCCGGTGTTCCATGACGACCAGCATGGCACCGCGATCATTGTTGGTGCGGCGGTGTTGAACGGGCTGGAACTGGCCGGCAAGAAGATCGAGGACGTGAAGATCTGCACGTCCGGCGCGGGCGCTGCCGCCATTGCCTGCCTCAACATCCTCCTCGCGCTCGGCGCGAAGCTCGAGAATATCTGGGTGGCCGACAAGGACGGGTTGCTCACCTACCGGCGCAACGACGTCAACGACAAGTGGCGCGGCAAGTTCTGCCGGCATGACAGCGAGGCGACCTCGCTGGCCGAGGTGATCGAGGGGGCCGATATCTTCCTCGGGCTGTCGGCGGCCGGCGCCCTGAAGCCGGAAATGCTGATGAAGATGGGGCCGAAGCCGCTGATCCTGGCGCTGGCCAATCCCAATCCCGAAATCATGCCGGAAGTGGCCAAGGACCTGCGCCCCGACGCCATGGTGTGCACGGGACGGTCGGACTATCCGAACCAGGTCAACAACGTCCTCTGCTTTCCCTTCATCTTCCGCGGCGCGCTCGATGTCGGCGCGACGACGATCAACGAGGAGATGAAGCTCGCCGCCTCGCAGGCGATCGCCAGGCTGGCGCATGATCCGGGCCTCGAAGTGTCGCCGTCGGGCGCGCCGGCGGTCTACGGGCCGGATCACATCATTCCCAACCCGTTCGACCAGCGGCTGATCCTCCGCATCGCGCCGGCGGTGGCACGGGCGGCAATGGAGTCGGGGGTGGCGAAGCGCCCGATCACCGATTTCCAGGCCTATCACGACAGCCTCAACCGCTTCGTGTTCCGCTCGGGCCTGGTGATGAAGCCGGTGATCGACCGGGTCATCGGGCAGGCCAAGCGTGTCGCCTTCGCCGACGGCGAGGATGAGCGGGTGCTGCGCGCCGCGCAGGTGCTGATCGAGGACCGGATGGCGCAGCCGATCCTGATCGGACGTCCGCAGGTGATCGAGAGCCGGCTGCAGCGCTTCGGCCTCACCATCAAGCCGGGCCGCGACTTCGAGGTAGTGAACCCGGAGGACGATCCGCGCTATCGCGACTATGTCGACCTGTTCCACTCGCTGGTCGGCCGCAGCGGCGTAACCCCGGACATCGCCCGCACCATCGTGCGCACCAACACCACGGTGATCGCGGCGCTGTCGGTGAAGCGCGGCGATGCCGACGCCATGCTGTGCGGCTTCCAGGGTCGCTACATCAAGCATGTGCGCGACATCCGCTCGATCATCGGCCTGCAGGACGGCGTCCAGGATGTTTCGGCGCTCTCGATGCTGATCATGCCCAAGGGCGCGTTCTTCCTCGCCGACACGTACGTCAACATGGACCCGACGCCGGACGAGCTGGTGGCGATCGCGCTGCAGGCGCGCGATCATCTCAAGCGCTTCAACATCGAGGCGCGCGCGGCGCTGCTCAGCTACTCGAACTTCGGTTCACGAGACGGCGATACCGCGTTCAAGATGCGCGAGGCCTATCGCAAGCTCAAGGCCGTCGCGCCGGAGATGATCCTAGAAGGCGAGATGCAGGGCGACGTCGCCCTCAACGAGGAGCTGCGCAGCCGCTATTTGCCGGACTCGGTGCTGAAGGGCGAAGCGAACCTCTTGCTGTTCCCCAATCTCGACAGCGCCAACCTCTCGATGACGCTGCTCAAGGAAATGAACAACGCGCTCGCCGTGGGGCCGATCCTCATGGGTCCGCGCGCGCCGGCCCACATCCTTGCCCCCTCGACCACCAGCCGCGGAATCGTCAATATGACGGCAATCGCCGCCAGTGAAGCGGTGGCCCTGGGAGAGAGAGCCTGATGATCCGCCATTCCGTTATCTTCGTGCTCAAGCACGCGCATGGTTCGCTGCAGGAAAAGGCGTTCCTGCGTGACGCGATGGTGCTGACGGAGATTCCGGGTGTCGAGAAGTTTGAGCAGTTGCGCCAGGTCTCGAAGAAGAACGACTACGAGTTCGGCTTCTCGATGGAGTTCGCCGACCAGGCCGCCTACGACGCCTACAATGTCCACCCCAAGCACGTGAAGTTCGTGCAGGAGCGCTGGCAGCGCGAGGTGGAGCGGTTCCTGGAGATCGACTACGAGCCCGTGTGAGGCCGAAGCGCTCTAGACCGGGTCTGGCCCCGGCCCCTTGAAATCGTCCGGCGAGGGGTTATCGCGGCGCGCCCGATATTCGGACCAGCGCCCGGCGATCCGCGCCCGCGCCCCGTCGGCAAACACATTGGCAAGGCCAGCGGCGACGACGACGCCCAATCCGGCAAGACCGATGGCGTCGGGGACCTCGGAGAAGAACAGCGCGCCGTAGAGCAGGGCCCAGATGATCTGGCTGTATTGCATCGGTGCGACCCGGCTCGCAGGCGCCAGCGCGACGCCCTTGAGCTGCAGCATGTAGCCGATGCCGCCCAGCACGCCGGCCATCAGCAGCAACCCGAGCAACGGCCATGACGGCCAGGTAAAGCCGATGATCGCCATGCCGATGAGATTGGCGCCGAGGGTGAACAGGCCCGGCAGGGCGAACAGGGTCACCCGTCGTTCGGCCCCCGAGAGCAGCCGGATCACCGTGAGCGACACCGCTGCCGCCAGCGCGCAGATGAAGGCGGTGAGATGCCCGAGCTGGATCTCGCGGAAGCCGGGTCGCACCACCAGCAGCACGCCGAGAAAGCTCAGCACCACCAGCAGCCAGCGATCGAGCGACACCTCTTCCTTGAGCACGATGACCGACAGGATGGTCGCCAGCACCGGGATGAGGAAGACCAGGCAATAGGCCTCGGCGAGCGGAATGGTGACAAAGGAATAGGTGATGAGGATGGCGCTGAGCGTTCGGCACACCGCAACGAGGATCATCAGCGCCGGCCGGTTCAGCTTGAACGTGTCGCGCCAGCGCTCCTCCCTCGGCTTGGAGAACAGCGCTGGCAGAAACGAGAAGATCGTGCTGAAAAAGCCGATCTCGAACGTGCTGAGCGAGCCGCCCAGCCCTTTGATCAGTGCGTCGCCGGTCGAGAATGCGGCCATGGCGACCAAGGCGCAGAGCACGCCGAGCGAAACTGGTGAAAGCGAGCGCAACATCTACTTGCCGGCCATGGCCTCGCCGGGCTGCGCCTTGCGCTGTTCCTCGGCGTCGTCGCCGAGCGGCCGGCTCATCTCGGAAATGGCGGTCGCCGGGCCGAAGATGGACAGGCGCGAGAAGATACGGATGCGTGTCTCGTTGGACATGACGTTCATGATGCCGCCGAGCGCCACGACGACGAGGCCGCAATAGGCGACCATGTCGGGATATTCGTGAAAGAAGAGGGCGCCGAAGACGATCGCCCAGGCGATCTGGCTGTACTGCGCCGGCGCGATCTGGCTCACCGGCGAGCGTCGCGTGGCCGCGATGAACACGATGTTGCCCGTGCCGCCGAGCGCGCCGATGGTCATCAGCAGCGCGAACTCTTCCCAGGTCGGCCAGTGAAAGGTCGGCAGCATCAGGATGCCGTTGATCACGACGATGTAGCCGAGCGGCCAGCCGAGAAGGCTGACGCGGGCCTCGACCGGTGCGATCTTGCGCAGCGTCGTGGTGGTGATCCCGCCCATCAGCGCCGCGAACAGCGCAAGCAGATGTCCCAACTGCAGCTCACGGAAGCCCGGCCGGACCACCAGCAACACGCCCAGAAAGCTCGCGCCGAGGAAGAACCAGCGATGCCATGTCACTTCTTCGCGCAGGATCGTGCGCGACAGCGCCACCACGAAGATCGGGGCGAGGAAGGCGATCGAATAGGCTTCGGCGAGCGGGATATGGGTGAAGGCGTAGATGATGCAGAGGTTGCCGATCACGCCGGTGGTCGAGCGCAGCTGCACCAGCCAGGGATGGCGCATCTTGTGCACCTGCCGCCAGTGCTCGCCCTTGGGCTTGGTGAAAATCGCCGGAACGAACGAGAACAAGGCGGTCCAGAACGCGATTTCGAAGACGCTCAGGCTACCGCCGAACCCCTTGATGATGGCATCGCAGCACGAGTAGAGCAGGTAGGCAACGAGCGATAAGGCGACGCCGGTCGGCATCTGGGGAATCCGGGGGACGAGGGTGGTGGTCGACTAGTATGTTAGCCACCCTATACGCCGCGCTCCCGACTCCGTCGATGGGTGCCAAAGCCACACTGGCTAATTATTTCGTCTCTATTTGAACGCGCCGTTACTTGAAACGCGCATTTGCCAGCGGGCCGATGGTTTCGATCTTGTTGGTCCAGATGTAACCGGTAAAGCCGTCCGGCACCTGCGCAAGTTGTTCCGGGGTATCGATGCCGGCCGTGCCCGGATCGCCCGCGCCATACGGGCCGAGCAGGATCACCTCGGTGCCGGCGTCGCTCAGGCGCTTGAGGAACAGGTCGGGCCAGCCCCACAGGAAAGGAGCGACGTTGATCGGCATCATCACTACGGTGTTCCGGCATGCCTCGGGCACAATTCCCGTCCAGCCGATTCCCGCGTAGTTGAGCACGCAGTCGATCAGCCCGCGCCGCGACCACACATTCAGGTCGCCGATCAGCTCCTGGGACCGAAGGGTCGGCGGATCCCCGCCGTAGGCGCCCCACACGTTCTCGCGCCATTCCGGATGGGCGGCGATCACCGCCGCCAGCATGTCGCCCTCGCGCGCCTCGTTGCTCTTGAAGTTGACGAGGATGCGCTGGCCGGGCAGGGCGCTGAACACCTCCTCCAACTCTGGCATCATGCCGACGCCCTTGCCACGGAACGGGTAGGTCGCGCCGTCATCGGCGGTGTAGCCATAGCCGATGTCGAGCGTCCTGAGGTACGCCATGTCGTGGCTGCGTGTGTCGCCCTCTCCTTCGGTGCGGCAGTCGACCGTCCAGTCGTGCAACACCGCCAGCTTGCCGTCGGTGGTCGGATGCACGTCGAGCTCGACGATGTCGGCGCCGGCCGCGAAGGCTGCCTGCATCGAGGGAATTGTATTTTCGAGGAACTCGTGCGTCGGCGGATCCATGCGCTCGGCCGTGCAAGTGTCGTTATCGAGGCCGGCGCGGTCGAAGGTCTGGTGGACGCCGCGATGCGCGATCAGCTGCACGCCGCCCTCTGGAGGCGCCGCCCACCACGATCCGTTGAACAGGATGACCGCAACCGCAAAGACAGCGATCGCAATGAGAATTCGCCACAACCAGCGCATGCCGCCCCCAAAAAACGCAGGGCAAACTCAGCGGCGTTCATGGCCCAAGTGTGGCTGGATGCTCGCAAAAACGGCCCGTTCCGACGATCAGAACGGGCCGTCTATTGGGCTGAAGAGCCTGCCCGATGGGCAGGTCCAGGCTTATGCCGCCATGGCCTTCTTGAGATTGGCGTCGATCGCGTCGAGGAAAGCGAGGGTCGAGAGCCACTTCTGGTCCGGGCCGACCAACAGCGCCAGGTCCTTGGTCATCTGGCCGCCTTCGACCGTGTCGATGCACACCTGCTCCAGCGTCTCGGCGAACCTGGCGAGTTCGGCGTTGTCGTCGAGCTTGGCGCGGTGGGCGAGGCCACGCGTCCAGGCAAAGATCGAGGCGATGGAGTTGGTCGAGGTCTCCTTGCCCTGCTGATGCTGGCGGTAGTGCCGGGTCACCGTGCCATGCGCGGCCTCGGCTTCCACGATCTTGCCATCGGGGGTCATCAGCACCGAGGTCATCAGGCCCAGCGAGCCAAAGCCCTGCGCCACGATATCGGACTGCACGTCGCCATCGTAGTTCTTGCACGCCCAGACGTAGCCGCCGGACCACTTCAGCGCCGAGGCGACCATGTCGTCGATCAGGCGGTGCTCGTACCAGATCTTCAGTTCGTCGAACTTGGCCTTGTAGTCGCGGTCGAAGATCTCCTGGAAGATGTCCTTGAAGCGACCGTCATAGGCCTTGAGGATCGTGTTCTTGGTCGAGAGGTAGCACGGCACCTTGCGATTGATGGCGTAGTTGAACGAGGCATGGGCGAAGTCGGCGATCGAGTCGTCGAGGTTGTACATGCCCATGGCAACGCCGGCCGACGGCGCGTCGAACACGTCATATTCCTGCACCGTGCCGTCATCGCCGACGAACTTCATCGTCAGCTTGCCCTTGCCGGGGAACTTGAAGTCGGTGGCGCGATACTGGTCGCCGAACGCGTGGCGGCCGACGATGATCGGCTGCGTCCAGCCGGGCACCAGCCGCGGCACGTTCGACATGATGATCGGCTCGCGGAAGATCACGCCGCCCAGGATGTTGCGGATGGTGCCGTTGGGCGACTTCCACATCTTCTTGAGGCCGAATTCCTCGACGCGCTGCTCGTCGGGCGTGATGGTCGCGCACTTGATACCGACGCCGTGCTTCTTGATGGCGTTGGCCGCGTCCACGGTCACCTGGTCGTTGGTGGCGTCGCGGTTCTGGACCGAGAGGTCGTAGTACTCGATGTCGAGATCGAGATAGGGGAGGATCAGCTTGTCCTTGATCGCCTGCCAGATGATGCGGGTCATCTCATCGCCGTCGAGATCGACGACTGGGTTGGCGACTTTGATCTTGGCCATGCTTCAAGCTCCTCGGGCGGCTATGGTTTGATGCCGGGGCTAATAGCATGAAATCGCCCGCACGGAAGCCGGGGGGCGACGAGACTTGCGTGGGGTAAGGCGGGCGGCGCCGCCATAGCGACACCGCCCGCCCGCCCAAAGCATGTTGTGGACACGACTCGAGCGTTGCCACAATTGGCGATCTCCACTGCATTTCCTAGACGGACTAAGGTCTTAGCTTGAAACTCTCATCTCACGCATCGAGCACGCCACAGCCTGGACTTGACACCGTGTAACTACACAGCCATCTATCGGCCATGCGTGACGACTTCACTCAATGCATGGTGTCCAATACCCGGATGGCGGCGCGAGCCATCACCCGGCGCTACGACGCCTATGCCCGGCAGTTCGGCATCACCTCGACCCAGTTCTCGCTGCTTGGCGTCATCACAGCCTCAGGCGAGCAAACGGTGAGCGAGCTCGCCGAGGCGCGCGGCTTCGAGCGCACCACGCTGACCCGCAATCTCGACCGGCTCGAGAAGATGGGGCTCATCGAGTCCCGTGCCGCCGAGCACGGCAACGGCCGGCTCTGCCGGCTGACGCCCAAGGGCGAGGCGCTGGTCGAACAGCTTCTGCCCTATTGGCGCAAGGCCCAGGCCGAGATCCGCGAGGAGCTCGGCGCCGAGGGCTTTGACGAAACCCTGAAGACACTGCAGCGCCTCGCCTCCATCTGAACTTCCACATCGCGGCCATCTCGTGCCGCCACAACCGTGTATCTACACGAGGAGAATGACATGACCGCTCAGGCTGATCCCATCGTCGTCACGGGCATGGGGGTGGTGAGCCCGCTCGGCACCGGCGTCGATACCGTCTGGTCGCGCCTCATCGCCGGCCAGAGCGGCATCGTCCGCAACACCCGGTTCGACGTCACCAACTTCACCGCCAAGATCGCGGGACTGGTGCCGACGAAGGAGACCGACCCGGAAGGCTTCGATCCGCTGGTCGCGATCGACCCCAAGGACATCAAGAAGATGGACCTGTTCATCCAGTATGGCTTGGTCGCTGCACAGGAGGCCCTTAGCCAGTCCGGCTGGGTCGCCGATACGCCGGAGAAGCAGGCTGCCACCGCCACCATCATCGGCACCGGCGTCGGCGGCTCGCCGGTCATGGCGGAGGCGGTAGAAACCATCATCGAAAAGGGCCCGCGCCGGCTTTCGCCCTTCACCGTGCCGGCCTTCCTCGCCAATCTCGCGGCTGGCTGGATCTCGATCCGCCACGGCTTCAAGGGCCCCATCGGCGCGCCGGTCACCGCCTGCGCTGCCTCTGGCCAGGCCATTGGCGACGGCATGCGGCTGATCCTTACCGGCGAGGCTGACGTCGCCGTGGTCGGTGGCGCCGAAGGCTCCATCGACCCGATTTCGGTGGGCGGCTTTGGCGCGGCGCGCGCGCTCGCCACCGCCTTCAACGACGATCCGCAGGCCGCGTCACGCCCCTTCGACCGCAAGCGCGACGGCTTCGTGCTGGCGGAGGGGGCCGCAGTCATGGTGATCGAGCGGCTGAGCCACGCCCAGGCCCGCGGCGCCACGCCGCTCGCGATCCTTGCCGGTTACGGCACCTCGGCCGACGCCTACCACCTGACGGCCGGAGAGCCGACCGGCGCAGGGGCGCAGGTGGCCATGCGCAATGCGCTGAAGATGGCTGGCGTGTCGCCGGGCGAGATCGACTACATCAACGCCCACTCGACCTCGACCAGCGTCGGCGACGCCGCCGAGCTGGCCGGCATCGGCGCGGTCTTCGCCAATCGCGGCAAGGACCTCGCCATCTCCTCGACCAAGTCCGCCACCGGACACCTGATGGGCGCCGCCGGCGCCATCGAGGCGGTCTTCTCGGTGCTCGCCATCCGCAACGGCATCGTGCCGCCGACGCGCAATCTCGATGATCCCGACGTCGGCGAGCGCTTCGACCTCGTCCCGAAGGTGGCCAAGCAGAAGACCGTGCGCCACGCCCTGTCGAACGCCTTCGGCTTCGGCGGTGTTAACGCGTCGCTGGTGTTTTCCGCGATCTAGCGGCCCCGGGCTTCTTCGGTTTTTCCGGTTTGACCGGGCGCTGGGCCACGGCTTTCTCCGCGAAGCGGACCCAGTCCTCCAGCGCCTCGTCGTCCTCGATTGCGTCGGCATCGATCCAGAAGAAGCCCGACATCACCCGGCCGCTATGGATCATCTCACTGGTCCCCGGCCGGGCCTTGGCGGCCTCGTGGTTGGCCTTGCCCACCGAGATCAGGATGCCGCCATCCTTCTTGCAGCCCACGAGAATATGCCCGTTGAGCAGGAAGGTGAGCCCGCCGAACATGTATTTCTCGCTGATGCGCGGATCGTCGCCCACCAGCATGCGGACGCGGTCGGCGACATGGTCCATGGCTTCCGATTTCATTTGGGCGGCAGGCTCCTGACGTAGGGTTCGGCGAACGCGATCCAGCGGGATATCGCGGCATCGTCGGTTACCGCATCGGGCGCGACCGCAACAAATCCCGTCATCTCGCGCGCCCCCATCTTCATCGTGCCGACCCCTGGCTGCGCCAGCGCCTCGGCGGTCGTTTCCGGCGACACCCGCACCAGCAGTTCGCCGCCCTTCATCGCCGCCACCAGCATGTTGCCATGCAGCATGAAGCCATAACCACCGAACATCTTCTGCTTACGCACCCCGTCCATCGCCAGCAGCGGCCGGATGCGGGCGGCAAGGCTGTCGGCCGGCGTCATGACTCCTGCTCGCGATAGGTCTGCCAGCGCGGCAGCCCGGCCGGAAGCGCGTCCCAGTCGTGATGGCTGCGTGCAAAGATCAGCTGGTTGGGCACGAACCACCCGGCGCCCGCGAATAGTCCGGCCGGCACCAGCGTCAGCTCCGGCGCCCGGCTCGAGCGCGCCAGCAGCGGCGTGCCGCAGGCCGGGCAGAACCAGCGCGTCATCGTCGCACCCGAGGCCGACGGCCGGTCGAACGAGCGCGTCTCACCGGCAATCGTAACGTCACCCGAGGCCATTGCGACCACAGCCGAATGGCCCGTACCGCTGGCCCGCTGGCAATCGAGGCACGCGCACATGAACATCGACTTCACCGTGCCGGCGATCCGCACCGAAACCGCGCCGCAGGCACAGCTGGTTTCGAGCTCGATGCTGGGTCGTGCCGGAGAGGACATGCCGGAAGCTGACACCAGCCCGCTTGAGCGCGCAAGTGCTTGATCGGGCAGGGCGCCCACACTAGACGAGTGCCATGGTTTATGCCCCGAGCTTCCCGATCGAGACGGAACGCCTGCGCCTGCGCCCCTTCACGCGCGGCGATGTCGATGCCGTTTTCGAATACCGCCGCCGGGACGATGTGGCCCGTTACCTCATGGACGGGCCGATGACCCATGAGAGCGTCGCCGAGGCGCTAGGAATGCGGGTCGGGCAGGAGGCGCTGCGCGTGGAGGGCGACAAGATCTTCCTCGCCGTCGAGCTGAAAGACCAGCACGGCGTCATCGGCGAGCTGTCGCTGATCCTCAGGAGCGAACCCTGGCGCCAGGGCGAGATCGGCTACATCTTCCATCCCGACCATCACGGCCGCGGCTACGCCACCGAGGCAGCCCGGATGTTGCTCGCGATGGGTTTTGCGGGGGCAGGCTTGCACCGCATCTATGCTCGCTGCGCCGCCGCCAATATCGGCTCCTGGCGCGTCATGGAGCGGCTCGGCATGCGTCGCGAGGCCCACTTCCGCGAGCACGCTTTCGTCAAGGGCGAGTGGGACGAGGAAATGATCTACGCCATTCTCGAACATGAATGGCACGCCGAGGGCTAAGTGCCCGCGCGCTCAGGTCTATTCGGCTCAGGCAGCCAGATTTGGTAAGATATTTCAAGGAATAAGCCGGAACCGCTCCAGTGCGGTGGCGTTGCCTCTCACAAGTTATTCCGTGCGGGGAACATCATCATGACCAAGCCAGAACTACCCATAGAGACCGAGCGATTGATGCTTCGGCCATTCCGGAAATCCGATCTGGAGGACGTCGCAGCCTATCTCGCCCTGCCCGATGTGCAGCGCTACCTGGATTGGAAGGCGCGCGACAAGGAGGAGGCAAAATCGGCGCTGGAGGCCATGATTCGCGAGCAGCGCATGCATCGTCCAGGGGATGCCATTTCGCTGGCCATCATCCGCAAGGGCGACAACAAGCTGATCGGCCATATTTCGCTGCGCTGGGTCGACGCCACCGCCGGGCAAGCCGAGATCCGTTTCATCGTCAGCCCGGATGCCCGCCGCAACGGTTATGCCCGCGAGGCGGCGCGGGCTGTGCTTGATCTCGGCTTCGAGGAACTCGGCATGCACCGTGTCTTCGCCCGCTGTTCTGCCCGCAACGAACCTTCAGCCAAGCTGCTGAGGCACCTCGGCATGCGTCTCGAGGCCCATTACCGCGAGCATGCCCTGTTTCAGGGAGAGTGGGACGAAGAACTGCACTTCGCCGTGCTCGATCGCGAGTGGGTGCGGGGCAGCAAGGTGAAGGAACTGAGCCGGCACAAGGTCGCCTGAACAGGGTGCGACTCTTCGCGCGGGCGTAATTTTATGGCCCGACCTATACCCTGACGATACCAAAAAATCGCATGGCAGCCATGCTGCACTCCTTACGGCGCGCGGCGTTTCTGCTTTACTTGTTCTTGCGGGGCTCGCGCCGGGCGGAAATCAGGATCGAGGGGATCTGGGTTTCGCCGCGACGCCGCTTAGTGACGACTACTTGGGGACCCCTCATGGCCTTGATGCCCGCGGCCAATTACCGGCAAGGACGCGCCACCAGCGCCCTGGTCCGCCTCTCGCGCAACGTCCTGCTCATCGCCGTGGTCGTCTTCGCCGCGGCGCTGCTCGGCAGCCTCACCCGACCTACGGGCTTTCTCGCCTCGTTCTGGCCAGCCAACGCGATTCTCGCCGGCCTGATGGTGCGAAAGCGCCAGTTCCGTCGCCTGTCGGTGATTTTTGGCGCTATCGCAGGCTATGTCGCAGCAGCCTTCATCGTCGGCGACGAGTTCCATATAGCGCTGCTGCTGAACATCGCCAATCTCGCCGGCGTCTTAAGCTTCGTGCTGCTGTTCGGCGCGCTCGATCCGCTCGATCGCCAGTTGGCGCGGCCGCAGGGCGTTCTGTTCCTGCTGGTCGTGGCGGCGGGCGCGTCCGCCGTCAGCGGCTTTGGCGGAGCCATGGCGCTCGGCGCATTGTTCGGCAATCCGCATCTGAGCGGCTGGATGCTTTGGTTCGCCGCCGACCTCGTCAACTACCTCGCCATTCTGCCCGTCATTCTCACGGCGCCGCGATTGCTCGTCTGGTTGCGACCATGGCGGGTGCCGCGTGGCGCCTGGCGCGTCTCCGCTGCCCCGATCGCCCTGCTGCTCGTGGCGATGGCCATCAGCGCCGGCTTCGCGCATCCCGTCGCCCTGGCCTTTCCGCTGCCGGCGCTGATCTGGTGCACATTGACCCTGCCGCTCTTCGGCGCCGCGCTCGCGGTCATGGCCTACTCGACCTTCGTCATGGTCGGCATCGCGCTCGGCCTGTTCGATCTGTCCTCGGGCGGGCTCGACACCCACGCGGTCCTCGCCGTGCATATCGGCGTCGCCCTGCTGGCGCTCGGCCCGCTCGCGGTTGCCAGCGTCAGCAGCGAGCGCCGCCGACAGATCGACGAGCTCGAGCGGCTGGCGCGCTACGACTCGCTCACCGGAGCCCTGACGCGCAGCGCCTTCATCGATCGGGCCAGCAGCATGATGGCGAGCCTCGCGCACCGCGGCGAGCCTGTCGCTGTGCTGCTGCTGCTGGATGCCGATCACTTCAAGCAGATCAACGATACACATGGCCACCAGGCCGGCGACCGCGTGCTTGTCGCGGTTGCCACGGCCATCCGCGGCTGCATCCGCGACAGCGACCTCTTCGGCCGGCTGGGTGGGGAGGAATTTGCGCTGCTGCTGCCCTCGATCGCCGGGGACGAGGCAGAAAACGCCGCCGAACGCATCCGCGTCGCCGTCGCCAATCTCGGCGTCGTGCTCGACAGCGGCATGGTGCAACTCGTGACTGTGAGCGTCGGCCTGGCCTACGCCGGTACCGCCGAGCGCGATCTCGGTGCGCTGATCTCGCACGCCGACAACGCCATGTACGAGGCCAAGCGCGCCGGCCGCAACCGCATCGCCACCCGGCGGGTGTGATCCGTTCGCCGGCCGATACTTGATCTCGACGCCCGTTCCGCCCTATGCCGCCGCCAACGGAGTTGATTGGCAGCATGGCCGGAACCGACAAGTCGCAGGAATTCGTCTACCGGCCGAGCCCGGCGATCATCCTGTGCGAGCCGCAATTGGGCGAGAATGTCGGCACCACGGCGCGGGCCATGGCCAATTTCGGCCTGTGGGACCTGCGACTCGTCAACCCGCGCGACGGCTGGCCCAACGAGCGCGCCATCGCCGCCGCCTCGCGCGCCGACCACGTGATCGACAAGGTCCGCGTGTTCGCCACGACCGAGGAGGCGATTGCCGACCTCTCGATGGTGTTTGCCACCACAGCCCGCCGCCGCGACATGCAAAAGCCGGTCTACGGGCCGGAGGAGGGCGCCCAGCGCGCCATCTCCCACATTGCCGGCGGGCACAAGGCCGGCATCCTGTTCGGACGTGAACGCTGGGGCCTCTATAACGAGGAAGTGGCGCTCGCCGACGCCATCATCACCTATCCGGTCGAGGCCGCCTTTGCTTCGCTCAACATCGCCCAGGCCGTGCTGCTGATGTCCTATGAGTGGCGCCGCCAGTACGACAAGGGCGAGGTGCTGCCCTTCGAGGGCGGGCTCGACCCGATTGCGCCGCGCGGCGAACTGCTCGGCCTGTTCGAGCATCTCGAAACCACGCTCGACCGCACCGGCTTCTTCAAGACCGACGACAAGCGCCCGGCCATGGTCAACAACCTGCGCGCCGCCTTCGCCCGGGCCCAGCTTTCAGGCCAGGAGATCCGCACCCTGCGTGGCGTCATCTCCTCGCTCGATCGCGTACACCTCCGCCATGGCCGCCTGGCCCGCAAGAGCGAGACCGGCGAAGAATAGAGCGAAAGGGGCAGGCGTGACCCTTTGACGCCCGTCGTGCGGCGTGCGACATGGCGCCTCACCATGGACACGACCTCCGCCGCCGAGCCGAACAAGCTCGCCTTTAGCTACCGCAATTTCCGCTTCTTCTGGGCTACGACGCTGCTGGTCAGCTTCGCGGTGCAGATCATGTCGGTGTCGATCGCCTGGCAGATCTACGATGTGACGCGCGAGCCGTTCCTGCTCGGTCTCGTCGGGCTGTCGCTGTTCCTGCCGGCGCTGGTGCTCATCCTCGTCACCGGACTCACCGCCGACCGCTTCAACCGCCGCCTGATCATGGCGATCTGCCTCGGCGTCGAGCTGCTCTGCGCGCTGGGCTTTCTCGCCTTCGTCAACGCGCAGGCGCATGAAGTCTGGCCGATCTTCGCCATCCTCGTGGTGCTTGGTACGGCCCGCGCCTTCTGGAACCCGGCGGCGCAGTCGCTGGCGCCCAACCTTGTGCCTTCCGAGGCTCTGGCCAACGCCATCACGGTCAACATGTCCGCCTGGCAGTTCGCCGCCATTGCCGGTCCGGCCGTCGGCGGGCTGCTCTATGGCGTACATCCGTCGGTCGCCTTCGGCACCGCTGCGGTGCTGCTGGTGCTCGGCATCGGCTCGGTGCTGATGATTTCAAGGCCCCCCAAGCGCGAGTCGCATCAGGCGACCAGCCTCGGCACGCTGCTCGCCGGCTTCCGCTACATCTTCTCCAACAAGGTCGTGCTTGGCGCGATCTCGCTCGACCTGTTTGCTGTGCTGATGGGCGGCGCCGTCGCGCTGCTGCCGATCTACGCCCGCGATATCCTCCATGCCGGCCCGGCCGAGCTCGGCTACCTGCGCGCTGCCCCCGGTGTCGGCGCCATCGTCATGGCGGTGATCCTGTCGCGCTTCCCCATCCGCGACCATGCCGGCAAGCTGCTCTTCCTGTTCGTCGGCCTGTTCGGCTGCTTCACCATCATCTTCGGCCTGTCGACCTCGATCTGGCTGTCGGTAATCGCCCTGGCGCTGGTCGGCGCCTCCGACATGGTCAGCGTCACGATCCGCGAAACCATCATGCAGCTGTGGACCCCGGAAGAGGTGCGCGGCCGCGTCAACGCCGTGAACTCGGTATTCATCGGGGCGTCCAACGAACTCGGCGAGTTCCGTGCCGGCACGGTAGCCCACCTCATCGGCCCGGTCCCGGCCGTGGTGCTGGGCGGCATCGGTTCGATCATCGTTGCCGGCACCTGGGCGGCGATGTTCCCGAGCCTCAGGAACCAGCGCACGCTGAACAAGAAGATGGTTGAGGGATAGGGCATCCGGCCGGTCCAGAAGCCCGCGGCGCTTGACACCGCCGTGTCATCCAACTATCACGCGCCCACTTGACGGACGCAGCCGGTCCGACGAGCGCACCCGGGATTCCCTGAACCTGAGGAATCTGTCGGCCCTGACCGCAAGGCAGGGCAGAGGAGGGCGCAATCACTTTCGACGTTCTGAAAGGATTACGATGTCGAAGCGCATTCAGTCCAAGCACAAGATCGATCGCCGTCTTGGCGAAAACCTGTGGGGCCGTCCGTCCTCGCCGCTGAACAACCGTGCCTATGGCCCCGGCCAGCACGGCCAGCGCCGCAAGGGCAAGACCTCCGACTACGGCCTGCAGCTGCGCGCCAAGCAGAAGCTCAAGGGCTACTACGGCACGATGACCGAGAAGGCCTTCAAGAAGCTCTACATCGAGGCCGCCCGCGTGAAGGGCGATACCGGTGAGCGCCTGATCGGGCTGCTCGAGAGCCGCCTGGCCTCGGTGGTCTACCGCGCCAAGTTCGTGGCGACCCCATTCGCCGCCCGCCAGTTCGTCAGCCACGGCCATATCCTGGTCAACGGCAAGCGCGTCAACATTCCCTCCTATCAGGTGAAGGTCGGCGACAAGATCGAGATCAAGGAGCGTTCGCGTCAGCTGGGCATCGTCCTCGAGGCCAACCAGCTCGCCGAGCGTGATATCCCCGACTATCTCGAGGTCGATCACGGCCGGCAGGCCGCGACCTACGTGCGCGTCCCGGCCCTCGCCGACGTGCCGTACCCGGTCCAGATGGAACCGAACCTCGTCGTCGAATTCTACTCGCGCTAATCGCGCGGGACATCCGACGGAATTGGAAAGGGCCGCCCGATTGGGCGGCCCTTTTGTTTGGGCTGGAGCGGGAGCTGCCTGCGGCAGCCCTCGTCCTTTAGGCGGGAGTGGCGTCAGACAGCGATTCCTTGATCGGCTGCTGTTCGAGCGGAATGAAGCTCTCGAAGCGGTGCAGGCGGGCGTAGATCGACATCAGCTCGACGATCGTCGTCCAGGCTCGGGCGAAGAACTGGAACGAGGATGCGACCTCGCCGAAGGCATTCTGCACCTGCTGGTAGATGCCCAGCGTGAGGGTGCCGGCAAGAATGGACGGGGACAGCGCGAGCAGAGGGATGTAGCCGGCGACGTTGAGGTAGGCGTAGCGGGCCAGGTTGAAGTAGGTGTAGTGGAAATAGAGCCGGAAGTAGTTCTTCTGGACGTTGGAGAAGAGCTCCCGGAACGTGGCCGGCGTCGGGCGGTCGTCATGGTCCTCGCCATAGACGAGCTCCTTGCGGAGCGCTGCCTCGACCTTCTGGTTCTGGAAATTGAGTCCCGGCAGCTTGATGCCGACGCCCCAGAGGAGCGCCGTGCCCAGCGCGGCCGAGGCGAGGGCCACCCAGACCAGATTGCCCGGCAGGTTGCCGAAGATCGGCAGTTCGGTGATGTTGACCGACAGGTCCCACAGGATGGGCAGGAACACGACCAGCGTCATCAGCGAGCTGACGAAGGCAGTGCCGAGATCCTCCATGATCGAGGCGAACCGCATCGTGTCTTCCTGCACGCGCTGCGCCGCACCTTCGGTGGTGTGGATCTCCGGCCAGTAGGCCATGTAGTAGGACGTCATCGCCTTGCGCCAGCGGAACACATAGTGCGAGGTGAAGAAGTTGAGCAGGATCAGGAAGATGATATTCGGCATCAGCACGGCGAACAGCGTGACGACGTAGGGCCAGTATTGCTCGGGTGGCACCGAGCCCGGTTGGCTCAGTGCCTGCTGCAGAAGGTCGAAGAACCGACCCTGCCAGTCGTTGACCCATGCGCTGATCTGCACCTGGGCGTAGACGGCGAGGATCAGCACGGTGCTGCCCACCACGCTCCACCAATACCACTCGCTGCGCCGGTAGAAATACCAGAACACGCAGAACAGCACCGATAGCATCAGGATATACTGGTACTCCCAGATCTTCCCGCCGTTGAGGAAGTTTGGATCGGAGACGACGCAGTTGGCGGGCGTCGCTGCCGTTGGCGCCGCCGCTGCCGCAGGATCGGTGGGAGCAGGGGCGTTGGGATTGGTGAGCTCTTCGCCGGCCGCGGGAGCGGCTGGCGTGTCGGTCGATCCGGCGGGCGCCTGGCCGGGTGCACAGATCTGGGGGGCGAGGAAGCGGTCAACGCTGATTGCGCTCCGCAATGGGTCGCCGCCGGCATAAAAAAGCAGGATGCCGATAAGCAGCAGCCCGAAAGCCGACGCGAAGAACAACCTGGGTGCGGGGAAAAACGAGCGGAACACGCGCGACTCCTTGGGGTTCCGGAAACTCGTCTGTCATCTAACTGACGAAATTGGGGCCGGGCAACAGACGGAAGCGCACCTTGCCATCATGTAATGGACCCGCCAGCTTTCGGTAAGCCGCGCGCTCTGGTATCAGGCTGCCCATGAACCAGATCGCCCCGCCCGCCCAGTTCGAAGATGCCGAAGATCTTTCCGGCGCCCATCCGCTTTTCGCCAATGCCCCGCGGTCGGTCGAGTTCAACAAGCTGCGCAAGCGCCTCATCCGCAACATGCGCGAGGCGATCGACAAGTTCGGCATGGTGCGGGCAGGGGAGCGCTGGCTGGTGGCCATCTCCGGCGGCAAGGACAGCTATGGCATGCTGGCGCTGCTGCTCGATCTCAAATGGCGCGGCCTGCTGCCGGTCGAGCTCATCGCCTGCAATCTCGACCAGGGCCAGCCGAACTTCCCCAAGCACATCCTGCCCGAATGGCTCACCGCCAACGGCATCACGCACCGCATCGAGTACCAGGACACCTACTCGATCGTCACCGACAAGCTGCCGGCGGGCGCGACCTATTGCTCGCTCTGCTCGCGCCTGCGCCGCGGCCATCTGTATCGTATTGCGCGCGAGGAAGGCTGCACCGCGCTGGTGCTCGGCCACCACCGCGAGGATAGCCTCGAAACCTTCTTCATGAACCTGTTCCACGGCGGCAAGCTCGCCGCCATGCCACCGCGGCTGATGAACGACGATGGCGACGTCGAAGTGCTGCGCCCGCTGATCTACTGCGCCGAGCCGGATCTCGAAAAGTTCGCCGAGCACATGGCCTTCCCGATCATCCCCTGCGACCTGTGCGGCAGCCAGGACGGGCTCGAGCGCAACGCCATGAAGGCGATGCTCAACGACATCGAAAAGCGCATGCCCGGCCGCAAGGACGTGATGATCCGCGCCCTCGGCAACGTCAACGCCAGCCACCTGCTGGACCCAAAACTGTTCGACTTCCTGAGCCTCGGCAAGGCGCGCGACTAACGGCGCAGTGAGTTCCCCTCACGCCGGCGGCTATAGTCGGCCGACCCCCTTCTTAGCGGACCATCATGACCAGCATCGATATCGCCCGCCTCGCCACCATCCTGCGCGAGGCTGCGCAGGCCGAGATCAACCCGCGTTTCCGCCATCTCGATAGCGGCATGGTGCGCCAGAAATCCGAGGCTATCGACCTCGTCACCGAAGCCGACGAGGAGGCCGAGCGCCACATCAAGGCAGCCGTCGCCGCCGAATGGCCCGATGCCCTGTTCATCGGCGAGGAGTCGGTGGCGGCCGATCCGGCTCTGCTCGAAAAGCTCAAGGACACCGATTTCGCCATCATCGTCGATCCGGTCGATGGCACCGCCAACTTCGCCGCTGGTCTGCCGCTGTTCGCCACCATGGCGAGCGTAGTGGTCAACGGCGAGACCGTCGCCGGCATCATCTACGATCCGATGGGCGACGACTGGGTGCTGGCCGAAAAGGGCGCCGGCGCCTGGCAGCGCCGCCCCGACGGCACGCAGTGGCAGCTGCAGGTGGCGACCGCACCAGCGCTCGAGCAGATGGTCGGACACGTCTCGATCACCTACCTGCCGGGCGACAGCAAGGCCCGCGTGCTTTCCAACCTCGCCAAGGTGCGGGTCGCGGCCAACTATCGCGTCGCCGGCCACGACTACCGCACCTTCGCCTCGGGCCACTCGCATTTCGTCGCCTTCAACAAGCTGATGCCGTGGGACCACTTGGCCGGCTCGCTGATCTCCGAGGAGGCCGGCGGCTATGTCCGCCGTTTCGACGGCTCGCCTTATCGCCCCGAGCATCTCAGCGGCGGGCTGATTATCGCAACCGATCCGGACACTTGGCAGTTGCTCCGGCGGGAGGTCTTCACGTTATAGTAGCCTCCTGATCGTCGAGGGGAGGCGCGGTTGGACCATCTGAACTACTGGGCGATCGCCGAGCGCGATATCGAGATCCAGAACCCGGTGACCGACCGCAAGCTCCGGCTGCTCGACGACTATTGCGATATCGGCGATGGCCTCAGTGTGCTCGACATCGGCTGCGGCAAGGCCTGGCTGATGCGGCAATGGGCCGAGCGCCACGCCATCGAGGGTGTCGGCATCGACATCAATGCCCGCTTTCTCGAGGTGGCGCGGCGCAAGGCGCCAGCCCGTGGCCGGCTGACGTTCCACAACACGGCCGTCAAGGGCTTTCGCGTCGAGCCGGCGAGCTACGACGTGGTCATCTGCCTCGGCGCCTCCTTCGTTATCGGCGAGGTGCCGCAGGCCATCGAGTGGATGGCCGCCGCTGCCAAACCCGGCGGACGGCTGGTGATCGGCGATCTGGTGCTGAAGCATCCGCCCGCCGTGCCCAAGGGCCTGGTGCTGCCGCCCGATACGCTCGGCATGATCGGCATCGTCGAGCGCCACGGCGCCGAGGTCTTGGCCACCATCAGCGCCTCGGAAGCCGATTTCGAGCGCTACGCCAGCCATCATCGCCACGCAACGCTCACCTGGGCCCGCGAAAATCCCGACCATCCCGACCACGCCCAGGTTCTCGACAAGAGCCGGGAGGACTGGATGTATTACCAGCGCACCATCCGTCCCATGCTCGGCTGGACGATCTTGGTGGGGAGGAAGAAGGGGTAGCCCAACCACCGGGTCATTCCCGCGAAAGCGGGAACCTCTGTTTCCTTGGCCAGAAACGAAGATCCCCGCTTTCGCGGGGATGACATCGAGCTTGTGGAGACTACGGCACGAAGCGTGTGTGCCTAGTGCCCCGCATCCTGCGCCGGTTGCGCATATTGCGGGCTCACCCCGAACAGCCGGCCCCGCTCCGCGATGAGGATGCAGGACAGCACCAGCGCGCCCATCACCGCATAGCCGGTCGCATTGGGCACGAGCGTGCCGTCGTAATGCTGGCCGATATAGGTGCCGATCAGCGCCCCGCCGACCGTCTGGGTGAAGCCGAACACCGAGGCCGCCGTGCCGGCCACCGCACCCAGCGGCTCCATCGACAGCGAGTTCATGTTCGAGGCGGCCCAGCCGAACATCCACTGGATGACGACGAACAGCCCGAAGAAAACCGGGAACGGGATCGGCCCCATCAGCGCGAGGCCAAGCCAGATGACCGCGCCGGCGAGGTAGATGAGGATGGCCGTATGGCTGATCCGGCGCATGCCATAGGTCCTGACCACCCGCGAGTTGACGAACTGGGCCACCGCGATGGCGCCGGCCATCACAGCGAAAGCCACCGGGAAATACGGCCCCAGCCCGTAGAGTTCGACGAAGATCTGCTGGCTGGCCGAGATGAAGCCGAACATCGCCCCGAACAGGAACGTGCCGGCGAGGCCATAGAACAGCGCCTGCCGGTTGGTCACCACAATGCGGAAGCCGTCGATCACGCTGCGCAGGCTCAGCGGCCGACGGTACTCCGGGTGCAGTGTCTCGGGCAGACGGATGAAAGCCCAGATGCCGAACAGGCCAGCGAGTGCGGTCATGAACAGGAAGATATACTGCCACGGCCCGGCGAGCAGGATGATCTGGCCGATGCCCGGCGCGAGGATCGGGATCGCCATGAACACCATGAAGGTCAGCGACATCACCTCGGCCATCTCGCGGCCCGAATACTTGTCGCGCACCACGGCGGTAGCGATCACCCGCGTTCCCGCGGCCCCCAGCCCCTGCACGAAGCGGAGCGCAAGCAGCACGGTGAAATTGGGCGCAAACGTCGCTGCGAAGGCACAGGCAAGGTAGATGCCGATGCCGACCAGCAGCGGTGCGCGCCGCCCGAACCGGTCGGTCAGCGGCCCGAAGGCCAGCTGGGCGATGCCGAAGCCGAACATATAGGCGCTGACGACGAGCTGGCGCTCGTTCTCGTGGCTGATGCCCAGCGCTTCGCCCATATAGGGCAGGGCGGGCAGCATCACGTCGATGGCCAGCGCGTTGAGCGCCATCAGGGCGGCGACAAGAGCAATGAATTCGACGCGGGAGAGCTCCCGCGTCTGTGCAGTAGTATCGGACATGTGGTTCTCGTGGCCGGAAATGGGAGGAGGCGGCCGAAAAGAGCCGCAACATGCTCTTGCCGGCGCGCTTTGGCAACCCGTTAGGGTCCTAATCTTTCGGTGGGCAGACGCTTGTGATCAGGCCGCCTTGGGCTGGAATGCCGGCGCGCTCCGCTCCTTGATCGGCAGATGAATCGCCGCCGACCCCAGCCCGAGCAGAATGCCCAGATACCACACGAGGCTGTACGAGCCCGTCTGGTCGAACACATAGCCGCCCAGCCATACCCCGATGAACGAGCCAACCTGGTGGCTGAGGAAGGCGACGCCATAGAGCATGCCCATGTAGCGGGCGCCGAAGAACAGTGTCACCAGCCCCGCCGTCGGCGGCACCGTCGACAGCCACAATAGTCCGATCACGCCTGAAAAGACGAAGGCCGTCACTTCCGTCACCGGCAGGAACACGAACAGCGCGATCGCCACGGCGCGGATGAAATAGATCGAGGCCAGCAGCAGCGGCTTCGACACCCGCCCGCCCAGATACCCGGCGCCGAGCGAGCCGATGATGTTGAACAGCCCGATCACCGCGATGGCCCAGCTGCCCACTTCCGGCGACAGCCCGCACTGCACCAGATAGGCCGGCATGTGCACGTTGATGAAGGCGAGGTGGAAGCCGCACACGAAGAAGCCGATCACCAGCAGGCGATAGGAGTTGACGCTCCAGGCCCGCTTGAGCGCCACGCCGAACGGCATCTCCACCGAACCCGCGGCACGCTCCGAACGGCCGCGCAGTGCATAGGTCAACGGAATCACCAGTACCAGCAACGCCGCCGCGTAGAGCAGCGTGCTCTGCCAGCCGAAGGCGCCGATGAAGCCCTGCCCGATCGGGGCGAAGGCGAACTGCCCGAACGAGGACGCGGCGGTCGCGATGCCGAAGATCAGCGAGCGCTTCTCCTGCGGCACCGATCGCCCGAAGGCCACCATGACAATGGAGAAGGACGAGGTCGCAATGCCGACGCCCACGATGATGCCGGCCGTAAGGTTGAGCAGCGTGCCGGTCGGCGATACCACCATCAGCGCGAGGCCCGCCGCATAGATCAGCAGCCCGCCGATGATCACCTTGGCCGTGCCATGCTTGTCCGCCAGCGCTCCCGCGAACGGCTGCGCGATGCCCCAGGCGAGGTTCTGGATCGCCATGGCGAGGCCCCAGGCCTCCCGCGTCAGTCCGAGATCCGCCGTCAACGGCAGCGTCAGCAGGCCGAAGCTGGTGCGGATGCCGTTGGTCACCGCCGCGATCACGCAGCCGGCGATGATCAGGACGATGAGCGGCGTCGCAAGCGAGCGGGGCGCAGTAAGCGAAGACATGGCAAGACTCGTCGTTGGAAGCCGTGTATCTACACCCGCGCGCGGAGGCGGTGAAACGGATTTCCGTTATGGCTGCGATCACGCCCGTTGATCGCCGGACGCCATGCCGCAGTTGATCCGCCGCAATCGCGGACTATTTAGGGGACGAACCGGAGTCGTCGCGTGATCCGCCACATTGTCTTTTTCACCGCCAAGCCCGAAAACCTCGATGCGGTCGTCGAGGGACTGAGCCTGCTCGGCCAGATCCCGCACTCCGGGCATTTCGAGGTGATGCGGAACGACAAGGTCGATCTCTACGGCAACGAGGTCGACGTGGTGGTCTATGCCGAGTTCGCCGACGAGGCGGCCCTGGCCGCCTACAAAGCCCACCCGCTCTATGCCGAGGCCACCAGACGCGTTCGGCCGCTGCGGGAGCTCCGCTACGCGGCCGATTTCAAGGCGCAGGAGCCGGTTTCGCTCAAGCGGTCTGCTTGACCGGCACGCCCTTGTCGCCGAGGTAGGTCTGCAATTCGCCGGCCTGGAACATCTCGGTGAGGATATCGGCGCCGCCGACGAACTCGCCCTTGACGTAGAGCTGGGGAATGGTCGGCCAGTTGGTATAGGCCTTGATGCCCTCGCGCAGCTCCTGGCTCTCCAGCACGTTGGCGCTGTTATAGTCGACGCCCAGATACTCGAGGATCTGCACGACGCGGCCCGAGAAGCCGCACATCGGGAAATCCGGCGTGCCCTTCATGTACAGGAACACGTCGTTACCCTTCACCTGCTCGTCGATCAGCGCGTTGATGTCGCTCATGTGAATGCCTTTCATGCCGCCGGGGAGGAGACCGGCGCGTCTCTCGCTAGATAATCCCGCAATGCGGCGCTGTCGAGATGTGCTCATCGGTATTTGACGATGGAGCGTCAGTCGCTGGGGGCCTCTTCTTCACCAAACCCACCGGGTCATTCCCGCGAAAGCGGGAATCTCTGTTTCGGTCAGGCCACCGTGCCGGGCGTCAGCCCAGCCGAGCCTTGATCCACGGATGCTCGGTCACGTGCTCGAGCGCGTCATACTGCACGGCCTCCCAGCCATGCTCGCGCGCGCCCTTGATCACCGCTTCGCTGTCATCGAAGAACAGCGGCGGCTCGTCCTGCGGCCCGATCCGGTTGCTGACCCACTCGTAATAGGGCTTGTGTGGCTTGGTGTGCCCGACGCGCGCCGAGTGGAAGATGTCCTCGAACACCTCGCCGAACTTCAGCTGCTGCCACAGCCACTGTGCCCGCATGTGCTCCTGGTTGGTGGCGATGTAGAGCCGTATGTCGCCGCGCTCTTTCAGCTTGCGCACCACCTCGAGCAGCGGCTCGTTGATATTGCTGTCCTTGGCCAGCCAGTAGCCGGCAAACGCCATGGCCGGCCCACGATAGCCAAGCCGGGGCAGGGTGCGATCCAGTGCCTCCAGCAGCGACATCTGCCCCACGATCACCTTCTTGACGAAGATGTCGAAGATGAATTCCTTTTTGAATTCATCGGGATCGACGCCCATGTCCTCCCCATGGTCGCGTCCCACCGGACCAGCCGCGCCGGATTGGCGGTGTAGCCGTTGATCAGGACGCCATCGACGTCGAAGAGAACGGTTCTCAATCCGGTGCCTTGGTCTGCAGGGCCAGCGAGTGCAGCACGGTGCCCATGTCGGCGCCGAAAGCCGCATTGACCATCTGGTGCTGCTGGACGCGGGTTTTGCCCCGGAAACTCTCCGAGATCACCGTCGCCGCGTAATGGTCGCCGTCACCGGCGAGATCGCGAATCTCCACCTGGGCATCGGGGATCGCGGCGATGATGCGTTTTTCGATCTCATGCGCGGCCATGGCCATGGCGAGTCTCCCGGCGGTGTGAACGTTCCCGAGATATGGCATGCGCCCGCCATAGCTTCAACGCGAAGACGCCCGCTCTTTCGGGCGGGCGTCCATGCTTCGATATCTTAGGCGGCCTGGCGCTTGGGCAGCTTCCAGTTCGGCCGCACCCAGTGGCAGGTATAGCCGTTGGGAATGCGCTGCAGATAATCCTGGTGCTCGGGCTCGGCCTGCCAGAACGGGCCGGCCGGCTGCAGCTCGGTCACCACCTTGCCGGGCCACAGGCCCGAGGCGTCGACATCCTTGATGGTGTCCTCCGCCACCGCCTTCTGCTCGGCGTTCTCGTAAAAGATCGCGGAGCGATAGGCGCGGCCGATATCGTTGCCCTGCCGGTTCTTCGTCGAAGGATCGTGGATCTGGAAGAAGAACTCGAGGATATCGCGATAGCTGATGCGGCTCGGATCGAAGATGATCTCCACGGCCTCAGCATGGTCGCCATGGTCGCGATAGGTGGCGTTCGCCTTGCCATCGTCACCCGAGTAGCCGACGCGGGTGGAGATGATCCCGTCCTTATGGCGCAGCAATTCCTGCGCGCCCCAGAAACACCCGCCGGCAAGAACCGCCCGCTCGGTATTGGTCGTCATGATGCGCTCTCCATGTTTGGATACGCCCTATATACGCACGGTCGAGGCGAAATGTTACATCTGGACACGGATTTGGGAGAGGGGGTCAGTCGAAGACTTCGCCCGCCATGAACTCCGGGAACCACCCTTCGTGGGCCTTGCGCAGCTCGGCGACCGGCACCGGACGCGCTTCGCCCAGCTTCAGCTCCGTGCCACCGGTATTGCCGATCCACGGCGCGAATACGCCGGCATAGGGATAGACCTCGGCATAGAATTTCTCGAGATTCTCGCGCGTCATCGTGACGATGTAGCGCCCCTGGTCCTCGCCGAAGAATAGCGGGATCGGGTCGCCGCCATCGAGCTGGTTCACCGTCGCGCCGATGCCCGAGGCCATCGCCATTTCGGCGAGGCCGACAGCGAGCCCGCCATCGGAGAGATCGTGCGCCGCCGTCGCCACGCCGTCGCGGATCAGGATGCGGACGAGGTCGCCGACCTTGCGCTCATGTTCGAGGTCCACCGGCGGGGGCGTGCCGTCCCTGCGCTTGAACAGATCGCGCAGGTAGATCGACTGGCCCAGATGCGTGCCCCACCAGTCCGGCGCGCCGAACAGCAGGATCGCCTCGCCTTCCGCGGCGAAGCTGGCGCGCGCCATGCGGCCCCAGTCGGGGATGAGGCCCACGCCGCCAATGGTCGGGGTCGGCAGGATGCCGCGCCCATTGGTCTCGTTGTAGAGCGACACGTTGCCCGACACGATCGGGAAGCCCAGCGCCCGGCAGGCCTCGCCAATCCCCTTCACTGCATGCACCAGCTGGCCCATGATTTCGGGCCGCTCGGGATTGCCGAAATTGAGGTTGTCGGTTGCCGCCAGCGGGTCGGCCCCGGTCGCTGTCAGGTTACGCCAGGCTTCGGCCACCGCCTGCTTGCCGCCCTCATAGGCATCGGCCTCGCAATAGCGCGGCGTCACGTCCGAGGTGAAGGCGAGCGCCTTGGTCGGGTGGCCGGCAACGCGGATCACGCCGGCATCGCCCCCCGGCCGCTGCAGCGAGTTGCCCTGGATCAGTGTGTCATACTGCTCGTAAACCCAGCGCCGCGAGGACAGGGCAGGCGAGCCCAGCAGTCGCAGCAGCGCATCGGCCACGTCCATCTGCGGAATGTCGTCGGCGGCCAGCGCCCGCGGCGGCACCGGGGCCACCCATGGCCGGTCATATTCCGGCGCCTCATCGCCCAGCTGCTTGATCGGCAGGTTGGCGACTTCCTCGCCCTTCCAGATTACCCGGAAACGCAGGTCGTCGGTCGTGTGGCCGACCGTCGCGAAATCGAGTTCCCACTTCTCGAACACGGCGCGCGCTTCGGCTTCCTTTTCCGGATGCAGCACCATGAGCATGCGCTCCTGGCTTTCCGACAGCATCATCTCGTACGGCGTCATCGCGTCTTCGCGCACCGGCACATTGTCGAGGTTGAGCTCGATGCCGAGGTCGCCCTTGGCGCCCATCTCGACCGCCGAGCAGGTCAGCCCCGCCGCGCCCATGTCCTGGATGGCGATCACCGCGCCCGTCGCCATCAGCTCGAGGCAGGCTTCCAGCAGGCGCTTCTCGGTGAACGGGTCGCCCACCTGCACGGTCGGGCGCTTCTCCTCGATATCGTCGCCGAACTCGGCCGAGGCCATCGTCGCGCCACCGACGCCGTCGCGCCCGGTCTTGGCGCCCAGATAAACCACCGGCAGGCCGACGCCTTCGGCCTTGGAGTAGAAAATCGCATCCGTGTTCACCAGCCCGGCCGCGAACGCGTTGACGAGGATATTGCCGTTATAGCGCTCGTCGAACTCCACCTCACCGGCCACCGTCGGCACGCCGAACGAGTTGCCATAGCCGCCCACGCCCGCCACCACGCCCGAAACCAGATGCTTGGTCTTCTCATGCTCGGGCGCGCCAAAACGTAGCGCGTTCATCGCCGCCACCGGCCGCGCGCCCATGGTGAACACGTCGCGCAGGATGCCCCCCACGCCCGTCGCCGCGCCCTGGTAGGGCTCGATGTAGCTGGGATGGTTATGCGACTCCATCTTGAACACGATCGCCTGCCCGTCGCCGATATCGACGACGCCGGCATTTTCGCCCGGGCCCTGGATCACGAGCTGCCCGGTCGTCGGCAACGTGCGCAGCCATTTCTTGCTACTCTTGTACGAGCAGTGCTCGTTCCACATCGCCGAAAAGATGCCCAGCTCCGTGTAGGTCGGCGCCCGGCCGATCAACTGGATGATCTTCTGGTACTCGTCGAGCTTCAGTCCATGGTCGGCAACGAGCTGCGGCGTGATGGCGATATGGTTGTCGAAGGTCATGCGATTCCGGCCTGGCTGGGGTCTCGCCCGCTATAGCGGATGCGACGGGCCGATGACACGAAAAATCCGCGGAGCGCGCAGAGCTTTCCGGCTCCACGACGCGACCAATGTAAGCTCCTAGATTTCCCCGCCCACCAGCATGGCGAGGCTCGAATTGTAGTATTGTGGGTCGCCCGTGACCTCGACCCCGATCCACGCCGGCAGGTCGAGCGCCGCCGTCGGGCTTTGCAGCTCCACCTCGACGAGGATCAGCCCGGTATGGCGGCCGCGAAACTCGTCGACCACCCAGTCACCGCCGGGCAGATCGAGCTCGTGCCGCAACTTCTCGATCTGCGAGCCGCGGCTCAGCCTGAGCAGGTGGCGCGCGTCCGCGATCGGCACCTCGTACTCGAATTCGGCCCGCGCCAGCGCCGAGCCGCCGGACTTGATGGTGATGAAGGCCTTGACGTCGTCGATCGTGCGCACACGCACCGTCACGCCGGTGCCGCCGGTGGTGAGATAGCCCTGGCGTAGCACATGGCTGCTCTTGATGTTGTTGCGCCAGTCCGAGTTGAGGACGAGGAATTTCCGCTCGATCTCGATCGCCATTACTCGGCCGCCTCGCGCCGCGACCAGCCCTCGAGATAGGCGACGAACCGCGCCTTCAGGGCTTTGGGCGTTTCCGCGAAGACCTGCTGGCCCAGCACCGCGATCCGCTCCTCTAGCTCGGTCCGCCGCGGCACGATCGCCGCGAGCGCAGCCTCGACATCGATGTCGGAACCGATCTCGCGTGGCGCCGTGACGAGGATATGCCCCAGCACGGACAGGTCGTGATGCTGGCCGAGCGCGTCGGCGAGGTCGCCCGCGCTCTTGTGTGCCGAGGGCAGCACGTCCTCGGCACACTCCTCGAGCAGCCCGAGCTGGTTCCAGTGGTATTTCACGTATTTCCGCCACTCGTGGAACGCCTCGTCCGTCCGGTGCCGCTCGGCGAACCGCCGGGTCCAGCGTCCGCGCTCATAGGTACGCTTGAGGCCGGTCGCCAGCGTATCGAGATCGATCCGGTCGCGTGACCACCGGGTCGAGCGCGCCTGCAGGTGCCGCATCTGTGCCGCGAACGTCGCCAGTGCCGCCGCCTCGGCCGCCGTGTCGGTGTCGCCCGCTTCCTTCGCCGCCTTCGGCACCGGTCGCCCGGCCCATTCCATCAGGTCGGCATAGGTCTGGACCGCCACGCGCTGGTCGCGCGCGCCCGAAAGCCCGCGCGACGCGTCGCGCACGAACGCATTCTCTTCGGCATATTCGGGGAAATCGGGACGCACCAGCCGCAGCAAGGCACGCAGCTTCTTGGCGCGCCGCCGCGCCTCATGCACCCGCTTGTCGGTTGGATCGGCAACGGCTTCGGCGACATCGATCGCCTTGGCGATCTGCTCGCGCGCGATGCGCAGAAAACCCTCGCCGGCCGACCGGTCGGTCCGGGACCACTGGAAACTCATGGATGCTCCCGCCCGTGGTGCTTCGGCGCGACCTTATGCAAACGCCTGTGTCATAAACAAGTCACCAGGCACGCGGCTATGCCGTGGCGGCCCGCCGCGCCAGCCATCTGTCGGCGGTCACGAACACCAGCGCGAAGATCGCCACGGCCAGCAGCAGCACCGCCACCCCGATCGCCACCGTGCCGTAGCCGAACTTGCCGGCGTCGAGGATGTCGTATGGGTACTCGTTCACCACCGCCCCGCGCAGCAGCGCCCACGCGACATAGAGGACGCCGGGCAGGAGGATCAGCGGGATCTGCCCGTAGCGCAGCGTGCCATGCGGCGCGAACAGCAGCCACCAGGCGAGGTAGATGATCGGCGCCACATAGTGCAGCAGGTAAGTCGCGATCAGCAGGTTGCCCTCGAACGTGTAATAGGGGTGCAGCATGAAGTGATAGTAGAGCATCACCAGCGTGATAAAGGTCGCGGCCGAGACCAGCATCACCGGCCGCCCAAACCCGCTGATCCAGCGCCATCCCGTCAGCACCGCCGCATAGGACAGCAGCAGCCACAGGTTGGTCAGGTGGGTGAAATAGGTCCAGAAGTAGATGAACGCGTCGGGAAGCGACCGCGCCACCGGATTGGTCTCGGACACCACCATGACAGACGGAAAGATGGACACCCAGTCGAGGGTCAGTCCAACCAGGCCGGCCACAATGCCGGCAAGCGCGATAACCAGACGCAACGGATCAACTCGAGATAACGGCCGCAATCCCGCGAGGTTAGCCCCGCCGAACGCATCGCGCTACCCATGAGTTGGGCACGCTTATCCTCCCCCGCGAGGCGGGGGAGGGGGACCAGCGAAGCTGGTGGAGGGGGCGACCACAAACACCGGCCCGGGGGGAGGCAAGCGAAGCTTGCCAGCGTCAGCGAACTAGCGCAGCTCGGAGAGGGTGCGCCTCGGGCAACCTCAAGCCGCCAACAACCCCGCAAACAGCGCCCGGCCATCGCTGCCGCCATGCGCGGCCTCGATCAAATTCTCCGGGTGCGGCATCAGCCCGAGCACGTTCTTCTTGGCGTTCAGCACGCCGGCAATATCGTTGATCGAGCCGTTGGGGTTGGTCCCCTCGGCATAGCGCAGCGCCACCTGCCCATTGCCTTCGACCGCCGCCAGCGTCTCGGCATCGGCGAAATAATTGCCGTCGTGATGTGCCACAGGGGTGCGGATCACCTGGCCCTTGGCATAGCCGCGGGTGAACTCGGTCTCGGCATTCTCCACCGAGAGCTTCACCTCACGGCAGACGAATTTCAGCGACGCGTTCCGCATCAGCACGCCCGGCAGCAGCTGCGCCTCGGTGAGAATCTGGAAGCCGTTGCAGACGCCGAGCACGCGAACCCCCTGGTCCGCCCGCTCACGAATCGTCTGCATCAGCGGCGAACGCGCCGCGATGGCGCCGGCGCGCAGGTAGTCGCCATACGAGAAACCACCCGGGATCACGATCAGGTCGACCTTGGGGATCTCGGCATCCTTGTGCCAGATCACCACGGGCTTCTGCCCGCCGATCTTTTCGAGCGCATCGATCATGTCGGTGTCGCGGTTGAGGCCCGGAAACACGACGACGGCGGCTTTCATCGGCAACTCCATGGAAGTTGCCGATCCTTTGATGAGTCTTGGTGGCAAAAGCAAGGGGGAGCGGCGTTCCGTCCCGCCTCGCGACTACTCGGCCGGCTGCACCGCCGCCGGCTTCACGAAGCCGCGGCTGCCCGGCGTGCCGGGCACATGCGCCCAGGCCGGCCGCTCGAACAGGAAACGGCCATAGCCCGTCCGTTCGATCAGCCAGTACAGCACCAGCGGCGAAACCAGCGCGATGCTCATCACGATCACGCTGACGAGGCTGACATCGTCGGTTACCCCGGTCTTGAGCAGCAGCACGCGGCTCGCCGCCATCGGGATCGAGAAGCTGAGATAGACGACGATCGAGTGCTCGCCCAGCCAGCGCAGCCAGTCCATGCGCGGCAGCCGTACCAGCAGCGCCGCCGTCAGGCACACCGCCACCGAGCCGATCAGCCCCAGCGCCAAGTGCAGGAAGGGCAGCCCGGCATAGCCGAGCGTAATGCCGCGCGGATGCATCTCAGACCCGCCGGCGAACACCAGGTAGCCCAGCAGCAGCCCGAAGCCGAGCAGCAGCGCCGTCCCCAGCAACGCGTTGCGCTGCAAATGCCCCACGATCCGGAACACCACCGGCGCAAAGGCATAGCCGACATAGTAGTAGACCAAATACGCCGCGAAATGATCGATCAGCGAGATGCCGGTCTCGATCTGCGCGATCTGCAGCGCCGCCGCGACGCCGAAGCCGAGCCAATGCGGGACCCGGGCGGTGAACAGGAGCTTGGTGGTCAGCGAGTAGACCGCCAGCATGTAGATGAACCACAAGACGCCATACGGCTCGTAGATCGCCTGCACCATCTGGCTGCCCACGCTGGCGAAATCGCCCGTGCCTAGCCCGACCTTGAACACGATCTGCAGCGCCGCCCACAGCGCGTAGAAATAGAGATAGTGGACCACCCGCCGGTCGACATAGTGCGCCCACGGCCGCGCGATCACCTGCGACAGGAACAGGCCCGAGATCAGGAAGAACTCAGGCATGCGGAAGGGCGTCGCCCAGCCGATGATGTAGTGGAGAACGCCGGTGCCGTTGAGGTCCTCACCCACCCCGTAGGCGGAGTGCATCATCACCACGAGGATGATGGAAAGGCCTTTGGCGGCGTCGACCCAGTCGAGGCGTTGGGAGGAGGGGGCGGGCATGGCGGCAATCCTGCTATGGTTGCCGCTTTCTTAACCCTGTTCGGCCGGTCCGTGTGTGAACTCTGCCGTCAGCCTTAAGCCAAGTGCTTAATATGTAAGGCTTTAATCACACGCCGGTGATCAGACCGGGAGCGTCGAGTAGGAAGCGGCAAGGATCGCCAGGGTCAGGAAGAACATTGCGGACAGCGAGAAGGTCTTGATCATTTTGGTTCGGACGAAGCTTGAGAAAGCACCGGCATTCCAGTGCGACGCCGCCGTTCGGTGGCGCATGCCCGGAATGCGCCCAAACTCCTGAACGCAGTCTGAACCCGGCTGGTTAATGCCTGCCGCGCCCGATCACATCTGTCGCTGAACTTCGCCCCTGTGCGTATGCAACATCACGGCGACGCCCGGCGTCACCACGATCCGACAGCGATGGGGCAGGGGAGGATCTTAGACCGGAACCGATGCGTAAGCTGCGAAAAGCAGCCCGAGCGCAAGGAAGAAGGCGATCGACAGCGAGAACGTCTTGAGCATCGGAGTGGTCTTTACTGGTACTGGCTCAGTTACGCGAGCGGCAGCACCATAGGCGGTGAATCTTAAGGCGTGATTTCGATCGTGTAGTTTTCGATGACCGTGTTCGCCAAGAGCTTCTCGCACATGGCGCGCACATTGGCCTCGGCCTGTGTCACATCGGCATCAGGGATCACGAGGTCGAAAACCTTGCCCTGCCGCACGGCGCCGATGCCGTCGAATCCGAGGCTCTTGAGCGAACCCTGGATGGCCTGGCCCTGAGGGTCCAGCACACCGGCCTTGAGCGTAACGGTGACGCGCGCTTTCATCGAATTTCCCGAAACAAGGGCAGGGCGCTTGGCCCTGCCGGGCTATTGCACGAGTCGCGGACCGGTGGTCAACGCGTTGTCGGTTTCGACGAGGATGCCGAGCCGCTGCGCCACTTCGCGATAGGCGTCGACCAGCCCGCCCAGGTTCTCGCGGAAGCGGTCCTTGTCGAGCTTGTTGCGGGTCTTGATGTCCCACAGCCGGCAGTTATCCGGCGAAATCTCGTCGGCGAGCACGATGCGCATCAGGTCGCCGTCATAGAGCCGGCCGCACTCGATCTTGAAATCGACGAGCTGGATGCCGACGCCCATGAACAGGCCGGTGAGGAAGTCGTTGACCCGGATGGCGAGCGCCATGATGTCGTCGAGCTCCTGCGGCGTGGCCCAGCCGAAGGCGGTGATGTGCTCTTCGGACACCATCGGGTCGTTGAGCGCATCGTCCTTGTAGTAGAACTCGATGATCGAGCGCGGCAGCTGCGTGCCTGGCTCGAGCCCGAGGCGCTTGGTCAGCGAGCCGGCGGCGACGTTGCGCACCACGACTTCGAGCGGGATGATCTCCACTTCCTTGATCAGCTGCTCGCGCATGTTGAGTCGGCGGATGAAGTGGGTCGGAATGCCCAGCCCGTTCAGCTTGGAAAAGATGTACTCGCTGATGCGGTTGTTGAGCACGCCCTTGCCGTCGATGATCTCGTGCTTGGCGCCGTTTCCGGCGGTAGCGTCATCCTTGAAATACTGGATCAGCGTCCCGGGTTCGGGACCCTCATAGAGGGTCTTGGCCTTGCCGTCATAGATCTTGCGGCGACGGTTCATATGAGCCCTGCCTCTTGGCGAATGTGGGGAATTGCGGCTCTCATGCGCCAGAATGCCCGGCCAATGCAAGCTATTTAACGGATAGCTACCCGCCCCGGCTAGGGCCGGAGCCGACCAACTCACCACGTCGCGCACTTCAATCGAACCCGCATGATCGGTGCATCCGCCAGCCCGGTCCGCGCGTTCTGCTCCGCTGACCATTTGCCGCGCGCCGCGCCCGTTGATTTGCCCGGCGCGCCAGCTTATGTCGAACCCAACGAGGGCGCCCGCAGCGGGCCGGAAAAGCGGAGTGAACGATGGCTGGTTTTGACGATCGCGAAAAGGGCTATGAGGCCAAGTTCGCCCATGACTCCGACCTCCGCTTCCGCGCCGAGGCGCGCCGCAACAAGCTGCTCGGCCTGTGGGCCGCCGAGCACATGGGTCTGAGCGAAGAGCACGCCAAGCAATATGCCGCCGAAGTGGTGGCGTCCGACTTCGAGGAAGCCGGCGACGAGGACGTGTTCCGCAAGATCTCGTCCGACCTCAAGGCCAAGGGCGCCTCGGTGTCCGACGACATGATTCGCCAGAAAATGGCCGAACTGGTCAACGTCGCCCGCGACCAGGTCCTCAGCGAGGGCTAAGCCGCATCGGAGGCCTTGGGCTCGATCGAGAGCTTGAGTCCCATGGCCTCCAGCACCTTCAGCACGGTCGCTAGTTGCGGATTGCCATCCTCGCTGAGCGCCCGATACAGGCTCTCGCGCGACATGCCGGTTTCATGGGCAATCGCGCTCATGCCTTTGGCACGCGCCACGTCGCCGATTGCTCCAGCGATAACCCGCGCATCGCCGCTTTCCATGGCATCGTAGAGGTGCTCTCGGATCGCGTCATCGCTGCCGAGGAATTTCGAGGCATCGAACGGTACGAATTCCACATCGTTCAACTTATGTCTCCTTCGCCTTCAGCATCGCTCGCGCACGCTCGATGTCCCGCTGCTGAGAGGATTTGTCGCCGCCGCATAGCAGCAGCAACAACCGCTCGCCGCGGATCGTGAAGTAGAGCCGATACCCCGGCCCATAGTCGACCTTCAGCTCCGACAGTCCGCCGCCGAGCGACCTGACATCACCGAGCAAACCATCACGCCCACGGCCAATCCTCGAGGTGATCCGGCGTTGCGCGCGCTCGTCCTTGAGCCCTTCGTGCCAAGCCTGGAACTCGGTGCTCTGTTCAACTATCAACGGCATGCTGCCCCTCGCATGTCGCCCATAGGCTACACTTTCTGGC
The DNA here is from genome assembly GCF_057657195.1 of Devosia sp. Soil_C_22. Lineage (NCBI taxonomy): Bacteria > Pseudomonadati > Pseudomonadota > Alphaproteobacteria > Hyphomicrobiales > Devosiaceae > Devosia > Devosia sp. Soil_C_22. The sequence goes on along the minus strand of NZ_JBDGIY010000001.1, from coordinate 2,065,128 downwards.
GCAGCCGTGCAATCAGATCCGCTGCATCAGCCGCGTGAACATCAGCAGTCCTTCGGGCCACGGACCGTGGCCTGAGGCGACGTTGATATGGCCGGCCTCGCCGGCAAAATGCAGCTCCGAGCCCCAGGCCGTCGCCATGTCGGCGGCCCGTTCCGGCGACACCAGCGCGTCATTGCTGGAGACCACCAGCAGCGACGGGAACGGCAGCGGGTCGAGCGGTACATTGGCAAAGCTCAGCGCCTCGCGCGGCACCGCCGTGCCCTCATGATCTGGCGGCGACACGAGGAACGCCCCCTTCACCTTGCCCTTGGGCAGCCGCGCCGCGGCATGCACCAGCGCCGATACCGCCAGCGAATGCGCGATCAGCACCACGGGCTTGTCCGCCGTCTCGACCGCCTCGACGATCGTCGCCGTCCAGTCGCGCACGTCGGGATTGTCCCACTCGTCCTGCTCGACCACGCGGCCGGTCGAAAACCGCTCCGCCCAGCGTCGCTGCCAGTGGCCCGGCCCGGAATTGCCCAGCCCCGGCAGGATCAGGATGTCCGCGTCGCTGATCCTCATATCCCGCGCCTGCGCTTCATGAAGTACGCATCGGGGCAGGGGTGGAGATCCACTTTCGGTCCCTGGCTGTCGTAGAAGCCGACGGCGCCCGGCATCGAGATGAGCGCCGTACCGACCCGTTCGCCCAAAATGTCGCGGCAGGCCTGAAGTAGCCCGAGGCCGATGCCGCGGCCTTGGAACTCGTCATGCACGGCGAGATCGCCGCAATAGGCGACCCAGGCGAAATCGGTGAGGCAGCGCGCCACGCCGACGCAGCGCCCGTCGATCCGGGCCGACACGATCAGGTCCGCGCCCGCAATCATCTCGGCGACACGCTCGCGATCCCCGATCGGCCGCGTCGGGCCCAGCGCGCTGTGGCCTACCACGTCGACATAGTCGTCGACGGGCAGGGCCGCTTCGCGCGCGTAAACGACGTCTTCGTTGCGAAGGTCTTGGCTCACGGCTCCGGCCCGAACACGCGCTCGAACAGCGCGTCGACATGCTTCAGATGGTAGAAATCGTCGAACATGGCGTCGATATCGCCCGCCGACAGCTTGGCCGAAACCTCGGGATCGGCCTTCAGCAGCGAGGCGAACAGTCCGGCCCGGTCGCCGCGGTGCTGCCACACCTGCATGGCGTTGCGCTGCACGGCGGCATAGGAATCCTCGCGGCTCATCCCTGCCTGCGTCAGCGCCAGCAGCACGCGCTGGCTGTTATGCAGCCCGCCGAGCAGGTCGAGGTTGCGCTTCATGTTGTCGGGATAGACCAGGAGGTTGTCGATCAGCCCGGTCAGCCGCGCCAGCGCAAAGTCCAGCGTCACCGTGGCATCGGGCCCGATCATGCGTTCGACTGAGGAATGCGAGATATCGCGCTCGTGCCACAGCGCCACGTTCTCGAGCGCCGGCGTCACCATGCCGCGCACGATGCGGGCGAGGCCGGTGAGGTTCTCCGACAGCACCGGGTTGCGCTTGTGCGGCATGGCCGACGAGCCCTTCTGGCCGGGAGAGAAGAACTCCTCCGCCTCCAGCACCTCGGTGCGCTGCAAGTGCCGGATTTCGGTCGCCACCCGCTCGATCGAGGAGGCGACGACGCCCAGCGTCGCAAAGAACATGGCGTGCCGGTCGCGCGGGATCACCTGCGTCGAAATCGGCTCGACCGTCAGCCCCAGCTGCTCGGCCACATACGCCTCGACCCGCGGATCGATATTGGCGAACGTGCCGATGGCGCCGGAAATCGCACAGGTCGCGATCTCGGCCTTGGCCGCTACTAGTCGCGCCCGCGCCCGGTCGAACTCGGCATAGGCCTCGGCGAGCTTGATCCCGAAGGTCGTCGGCTCGGCATGGATGCCGTGACTGCGCCCGATGGTGATCGAGTACTTGTGCTCCTTGGCCCGCTTCTTGATCGCGACCAGCAGCTTGTCGATATCGGCGATCAGGATGTCCGACGCCCGCGCCATCTGCACCGCAAGGCAGGTGTCGAGCACGTCCGATGAGGTCATGCCCTGGTGCAGGAACCGCGCTTCCGGCCCGACGATCTCGGCCACATGCGTCAAAAACGCGATCACGTCGTGCTTGGTGGTCCGCTCGATCTCGTCGATCCGCGCCACGTCGAATGTCGCATCACGGCCCTTGGCCCAGATCGTCTCGGCCGCCTCTTTCGGCACCACGCCCAGCTCGGCGAGCTTGGTCGTCGCATGCGCCTCGATCTCGAACCAGATGCGGAAGCGGGTCTCGGGCGACCAGACGGCAACCATCTCGGGGCGGGAATAGCGCGGAATCATGGGCTTATCGCTCTTTGTTTGCGTAACGGACGAGTTACGCGGTAACGGTCATGGCGGCGTTACGGATCGCCGCGATCCGGCCGGCATAGGTTTTTGGGTCATTGCCCGCGAACACCGACGTGCCCGCCACATAAAGGTCGGCGCCCGCTTCCGCCAGTGCCCTGGCGTTGTCGACGCTCACACCGCCATCGACCTCGAGGTCGATCGGCCGGCCGCCGATAAGCTCGCGCGCCTGCCGCAGCTTGGTCAGCGCCTCGGGAATGAACTTCTGGCCGCCGAACCCGGGGTTGACGCTCATCACCAGCACCAGGTCGATATCGCCGATCACATGCTCGATCGCCGACACCGGCGTCGCCGGATTGATCGCCACCCCGGCGCGCTTGCCCTCGGCCCGGATCGCCTGCAGCGACCGATGCAGATGCGGCCCAGCCTCGACATGCACGGTAATGCTGTCCGCCCCGGCCTTCGCGAACGCGCTCAGATACGGATCCGCCGGCGCGATCATCAGGTGCACGTCGATGATCTTCCTGGTCAGCGGCCGGATCGCCGACACGATCAGCGGCCCGATCGAGATATTGGGCACAAAATGCCCGTCCATCACATCGACATGAATATAGTCCGCCCCCCCGGCATCGATGGCGCGGATCTCCTCGCCCAGCCGGGCAAAATCGGCGGACAGGATCGACGGCGCGATACGGATCGGGCGGGTCATGGCGAGCTCGTCAGCTGTGTGTTGCGCCTGTCAGTTTCCACGTGCGCAGTCTGACGGACAAGCGCTGCTTACCCCGCCCCAATCCCGATGTCATCCCTGCGAAAGCAGGGATCCATCTCTCCACAGGTGCGGACCGTGACATGGATCCCTGCTTTCGCAGGGATGACAATCGTAGTGGAGGAGAGGCCTCGACCCATCCCCACCAACTGGGTCACCCCGGCGCAGGCCGGGGCCCATCCTGAGGTCGTTCAACGATCAATGACGGCAGCGGCCACCTCAGGCTGGATCCCGGCCTCCGCCGGGATGACACCGGGTTTGCTGCACGAACGGTGATTGTGCGAGTCCCTACGGCACCACCGTCCCGACATCCCCATCCGCCGCCGCGGCGAGCTTGGGTGGCAGCAGGTCCAGCAGATAGCCCAGCGACAGCGGGGTCTGCCAGCTCATCGCCGCGGAGGCCAGCCCGTCGCCGCGGAGGCCAGCCCGTCGCCGTCGTCGAGCCACACCGAGCGGCCTTCCTTGGCCAGCCGCAGGCCCTGATAGAGCCCCATCGCCTCCACCTTCTCCTGAATCGTCGCGTCGTCGGTCGGCCAGATCGCCACGTCCATGTCGATCATGTCGATATACTCGGCGCTGACGGTGATGCGGTTGTCGTCCTGCGCCAGCTTGTCGAGCTCGGGCGGGAAGGTCAGCCCCAGGTCGATCAGGAATTTGCTGGCGAGGTCGTTGCTGCTCCAGGCCTCGAAGCTGCCGTCGTCGCGCAGGTACACGTTCGTGCCGGTCTTGTCCGCGAGTTGCGGATATTGCTCCCGCACCGCCGCATAGCGCTCGGCGAATTCTGCGACGATCGCCTCCGATTTCGCGGTCGTGCCGGAGGTGGCCCGGTCGATGATCTCGAGCTCGGCCTGCCATGGTGCGCCCCAATGCTCGAAGCCGGCAGGCGTCACCACCGTCGGGGCGATCTGCGACAACATCTTGTAGGTGCCCTCGTCCATCGTGACGTAGATGGCGATGATCAAATCGGGCCTCTGGGCTGCCACCCACTCGACGTTCACCCCATCGGCATTCATCACCTCGGGCGTCGCGTTCACCGCCTTGCGCGCCTCCTCCGCCCACGGCCAGGTCGCATAGGGGTGCTCGCCCCACCATTCCTTGACGCCTACGGGTGCAATGCCAAGCGCATAGAGGAAATCCTGCTCGTGCATGCCCACCGACACCACCCGCGCGGGCTTTGCCGCGATTGTGGTGCTCCCGTAGACATGCTCCACCGTCACCGGAAACTCCTGCGCCAGCGCTGGCAGCGCCAGCACGAGCAGCGCCGCGAGCGCCGCAATCAGCCTGTTCATCTCTCAATTCTCCGAACCCAGTAGATGGCACGCAATCTTCTAAAGATGATTGTCGTCGTCAAGTTATCTGAAGATCGGCTGCGACGTTCCGGCTTGTGGGCATCTGCGTGCCGCAGAGTGCTGATTAACCAATGTTATTTCCGCGGCACGGCGCGCGGGCTAGGTGCGAGTCCATGGGGCTTGTTCAGGTTCAGTTTTCTGCGATGGCGACGTGCACGCTGGCGTCAGCCGCGGGCAGGGCCTGTTGTGACTCCGTTGGCCGGCGCCCACGCCAATGCTGACCTCCGATCAGTCTCGCCTCGCGGCCTTCGACAGCATCGATGCCGATGATCTCGAGGGATTTCGGCTGCTCACCGGGCCACAGCGCACCCACCCGCGCGGCAGCTTCCTGAGGCACGAGGGCTCGCCCGCGCCGGAAATCTACCGGTTGCGGGCTGGGTGGCTCGTGGCCAGTGTCGGCAACAGCGATGGCGGCCGGCAGATCTGCAAGGTACATCTGCCCGGCGATCTCGTGACCTCGAGCATCGGCTGCCCCGAGGCTGTCGAGACGATCCAGGCGCTTACCGATGTCACGGTTGAAGTCATTCCGATCGAGGTGTTCGGCCGAATTTTCCGCGAGCGTCCGCGGTTCGGGGCGTTGCTCTTTCTGTGGTCGCAGGAGGAACGCGTGGATCTGATGCATCGTCTGTCCGCCGTCGGTCGGTCCGATGGCAGCCGGCGGATGGGCGCCTTCCTGCTGTCGCTCTACCGGCGGCTGATGATGGGCCGCGACGATGAGATCAGGTCTTTTGGCCTGCCGATGACGCAGCAGGACCTTGGCGATGCCACCGGCATGAGCGTGGTCCATGCCAATCGCAGCCTGAAACATCTGCGGGCGCTTGGCCTCGTCACCCTGCGCGACGGAATCATGACTTTGCACGACGTGGATGCGCTCGTGCAGTTCTGCGGCACCCCGCCGCTGCAGGTGCGGCGGACCGACTGGCGCTGAACGAAGCCCCCGAGTTCATCACACGCCATTGACTGGCGTGTCGCATTCCCCGGCGCAGCGAAACCGGCTACAGAGCGGCGCATGGAAGGCTTCTCGTTCCCCCTCGTCTTCGGCGCCGGCGTGCTGAGCTTCCTCAGCCCCTGTGTGCTGCCGCTCGTGCCGCCCTATCTCACCTATATGAGCGGCGCCTCCTTCGACCAGCTGCGCGCCGATGGCGCCTCGGCCGGCGTCCTGTGGCGGCGCAGCGTCTTCACGTCGCTCTTTTTCATCGCCGGCTTCTCGATCGTCTTCGTGCTGTTCGGCGCCACTGCCACCGCGCTCGGTCAGACGTTTCGGCAGGCGTTACCGATCCTCATGCCGCTTGCCGGCATCGTCATCATCGCCATGGGCCTGCATTTCCTCGGCGTCTACCGCATCGGCCTGCTCGACCGGCAGCTGCGCCACAACGGCCCCGGCGTCGCCAGCGGCCCGGCCGGCGGGTTCCTGCTCGGCCTCGCCTTCGCTGTCGGTTGGACCCCGTGCATCGGCCCGGTTCTCGCGGCCATCCTCGCCGTGGCGTCCAGCAAGGAAAGCGCCCTCGACGGCGCCGCGCTGCTCGGCCTCTATTCGCTGGGCCTCGGCCTCCCCTTCCTCCTCGCCGGCATCGCCATCGGTCCCTTCCTCACCTTCTTCTCGGGCTTCAAGAAGCACCTGGGTACCGTCGAAAAGATCATGGGCGGCCTCCTCGTCGTCACCGGCCTCCTGTTTCTCACCGGCCAGTTCACCCGCATCTCGTACTGGTTCCTCGAGACGTTTCCGGTCCTGCAGCAGTTCGGCTGAGCTAAATCAGCTTCAGCCCGCGCAGCGACGCGTGTCCTGCCTTGCCGATGATGATGTGGTCATGCAGCGTGATCCCCAGCGGTCGTGCCACGTCGTTGATCTGCCGCGTCATCTGCACGTCGGCGGAGGAAGGGGAGGGGTCGCCCGAAGGGTGGTTGTGGACGAGGATGATGGCCGTCGCCCCCAGCTCCAGCGACCGCTTGATCACCTCGCGCGGATAGACCGGCGTGTGGTCCACCGTGCCTTGCTGCTGCACCTCGTCGGCGATCAGCCGGTTCTTCTTGTCGAGGAACAGGATGCGGAATTGCTCCACCGTGTTGAACGCCATCTGCGCTGTCACATAGTCGATCAGCGCCGACCATGAGCTGAGGATCGGCAGCTCGCGATCCACCCGGTGGCGCGCGAAGCGCTGCGCGGCCGCCTGCACGATCTTGAGGTTGGTGGCAACCGATGCGCTGATCCCCTTCACCTCGGCCAGCCGCTCCGGCGGCGCGCTCAACACCGCCGAATAGCTGCCGAAGCGCGCCAGCAATTCCTTGGCCAGCGCCTTGGTGTCCTGGCGGGGGATGGCGAGAAACAGGATCAGCTCGAGCAGTTCATAGTCGTCGAGCGCCTCTTCGCCCACCTTGAGGAAGCGCTGCCGCGCCCGCTCGCGATGGCCCGAGCGGTGATCGAGGGCAGGGGCTGCCTCGCCGAGTCCGTCCGGCGCTGGCTTCTCCCCCCTCGGCATGGCGTCAGCGGCGGGCTTCGAGCGGGTTGAACAGGCCGCGCGGCGAGACGGTGAAAATCTCGCAGCCGGTCTCGGTGATGCCGATCGAGTGCTCGGCCTGCGCCGACAGCGTGCGGTCGCGCGTCACCGCGGTCCAGCCGTCCGACAGGATTTTCACGTGCGGGCGGCCGAGGTTGATCATCGGCTCGATGGTGAAGATCATGCCCGGCTTCAGCGCGACGCCCGTGCCAGGCACGCCAAAATGCATGATGTTGGGCTCGTCGTGGAACAGCTGGCCCACGCCGTGTCCGACGAAATCGCGCACCACGCTCATCCGCTCGGCTTCCGCCAGCGTCTGGATCGCCGCCCCGATATCGCCGGTGGTATTGCCGGGCTTGGCCGCCGCGATGCCGGCTTCGAGCCCCGCATAGGTCACCTCGATCAGCCGCTCGGCCTTCCGGCTGATCTCGCCCACCGGGTACATGCGCGAACTATCCCCGTACCAGCCGTCGACGATTAGAGTGAGGTCGATATTGACGATGTCGCCCTCGCGCAGCGGCCGCTCGTCCGGCATGCCGTGGCAGACGACATGGTTGATCGAGGTGCAGATCGAGTAGCGATAGCCCTTGTAGAACAGCGTCGCCGGAATGGCGTTGTGGTCGCGCGCGAACTCGTAGGCGAGCTTGTCGAGCGCCGCCGTGGTCACCCCCGGCTGCACCGCGTCGACCAGCAGGTCGAGCGCCTCGGCGGTCAGGCGCGAGGCCTTGCGCATGCCGGCAAAGCCCGCCTCGCCATGCAGCGGGATAACGCCCGCCGTGCGGCGCGACTTGGTCTCTGCATCGACATAGGTGATCATCGGCAACTCCGTTCAGAATGCTGAAAGTAAGCGTTCATGTTGGCTATGGAAAGGGCCGTTCATCGGGTCAGCAATGCTGTGGCATTCCCCGCGGATTGCTTGACCTTCCGGGCCTCTTCGGGGCAATGCATAATGCCTCTCGCAGGGGCAGATATGTCGTCCGCAACCACCGTCACCGCCGCTCTCGTCGTCATCGGCGACGAAATCCTGTCCGGCCGCACCAAGGACGTGAACATCGGCGCCACCGCCGATTTCTGCACCGAGCTCGGCATCGAGCTTTCCGAAGTGCGCATCGTCCCCGATATCGAGGACGAGATCGTCGCCGCGGTGAATGCCGTAAGATCCCGCTACACCTACGTTTTCACCACCGGCGGCATCGGCCCCACGCATGACGACATCACCGCCGATGCGGTCGCCAAGGCCTTCGGCGTTGCCCTGCCGATCAACCCCGAAGCCCGCGGCATGCTCGAAGAGCGCTGGAAGCAGACCGGCACCGAGGTCAACGAAGCGCGCCTGCGCATGGCCCGCATTCCCGAAGGCGGCACGCTGATCGTCAATTCCGTCAGCGCCGCGCCCGGCTTCCGCATCGGCAATGTCCACGTCATGGCCGGCGTCCCAAAGATCATGCTCGCCATGCTCGAAGCCATCGCTCCCACGCTCGAGGGCGGCCGGAAGATGAAGTCGGTCAGCATTGCCTGCCGCGTCGGCGAAGGCACGATCGGCGGGCCCTTCGGTCGCATCCAGGCCGATTTCCCGGACGTGAAGATGGGCAGTTATCCCCGCATGGGCTCGACCAGCGTAATGACAGAGCTGGTGCTGCGTTCGTCCGACGATGCGCGTCTGGAACTCGCGGCGGGCCGGGTGCGGGAAATGGTGGCCGAAGCCCACCGCGCCGCCGGCCTGCCGGTCGATGCCGAACCCTATTGATTTGATGCGGCGCCGCCGCCAGGAGACCTGAAGTGACGCAGACCGCCCAGAAATCCTTCCCCGTGACGTGGGACCAGTTCCACCGCGACAGCCGCGCGCTCGCCTGGCGGCTACAGAGCCTCGGCCCGTTCGATGCGCTGGTCGCCATCACCCGCGGCGGCCTCGTACCCGCAGCCATCGTCGCGCGCGAGCTCAACATCCGCGTCGTCGAAAGCGTGGCCGTGAAGAGCTACGACCACCAGAACCAGGGCGGCATCAAGGTGCTGAAGCCCATCACCGACGATCTGTTGGCGAAGGCGAAGACCGGCGGCAAGATTCTGATCGTCGACGACCTCGTCGACACGGGCGCTACCGCCCGCGTCGTCCGCGACATGCTGCCGGGCGCCCATTTCGCCACCGTCTACGCCAAGCCCAAGGGCCGCGAGATGGTCGACACCTTCATCACCGAAGTCAGCCAGGACACCTGGATCTTCTTCCCCTGGGACCTCGACGTCGCCTACGTCCCGCCAATCTCGGGCGCGACGGACTGACGGTGTCACAGCTGCTGCACCACGTTGATCCACAGCCCCGAAGGGTCCTTGAGGCTGAACCGGCGCTGGCCGAACGGCTCGTCGGTGAGCGGATAATCCGGCTCGCGCCCGGTCGCGCGGACCTCTTCGAGTGCGGCCGCGGCGTCCTTCACCTCGAGCTCCATACTGGCGCCGGCGAAATACGGCTCCGGCCCGGGCGGATAGGACGGATGTCCGGGCGACATGAAGGCGATGCTCGCTCCATCGGCCTGCATGTAGACGAACCAGTCGTTCTCGAACACCACGGCAAAGCTCAGGTGCTTCACCCAGAAGTCGCGGCAGGCGGCAAAGGCGTCGGTCACGATGATCGGGTAGCGGTCGATGAACTGCATGTCAGGCCTCCAAAATCGATGGCTGACACGGTAAGGGAGTCTCCCTGACAACCGATGTCAGGCTTTATCAGCCTGTTGGCATTTGAGTTTTTGCCATCTTTGTGGGAAGCCCTGTCGCAGCGCGGGCGTGATGGAATGGTAGACATACGGGACTTAAAATCCCGAGGGTGTACACCCGTGTGGGTTCGAGTCCCACCGCCCGCACCACAGGAGCCGGAATGCTGCTCAAGCTGGAAGTTCTCGAAGCCATCAAGCGCGGCGACATCACGCTGCAGTTCCGTCGCTGGACGCGCCCGACCGTGAAGCCGGGCGGCACGCTGAAGACCAAGGTCGGGCTGCTGAAGATCGGCCGTATCGACGACATGTCGCCTGACGATGTCACCGAGGCCGATGCGAAAAAGGCCGGCTTCCGCGACGTCGCCGAGTTCCGCAAATGGCTCGACACCATGAAGCAGGGGCCGCTGTTCCAGCGCATCGAGGTCAGCTACGCCGGCGACTAGGCGCGCCTGCGCTCCTGCACCCAGGGTTGCTCGTCGAGATTGGGGCCGAGGACGGTGAAGCGGGTGAGCGCCCCCGACAACGTCTGTTGCAGCACCGCCAGCGCGCGCACCCACTCGGTGTAGAGCCGCCGGCAGCGGCGCACGCGGTCGAGGGAAACGCAGCGCTGGCTCACCTCGGTGCGCCAGTCCGGGCACTTGGCTTCGCGGGCAAAGCGGCTGATCACCGTGGCATGCGGAGCGGGCAGGGCGAGAACCGCCCAGTAGACGGTCAGCGCGTCCGGGTCCACATGGCGCCGGCTTTCGACCTGCTCGGCCTGGAAGGCCCAGATCAGCAGGTCCTGGATATCGATGCTTTGGGGCATGCTCACCTCTTTCGCCCCCAGCTAGCCTCCCCAAAAACGGCGGAAGGAATACCGGGTTTCCACATTCGGTGCGCTTACCGCTGCGGCTGGTTGACCGGGGGTAAAGCCGGCCCTCGCAGCTTCCACGCAAATCGAGACGAGACTTACTGAGTGCCCGCCAAGCGCTTGTCGTGGCAGCAGAACCTCATTCCGCGAAACACGTAGGCAGCCGTTCAGCGCGACGAGCCGAGGCGTGCGAAGCCGTGCTAGATTGGCTCAACCGGCAGGAGTCGCGGACACATGATCGGCAGCATCCTCACGGGCATCGTCGCCCTGATTCACGTCTACATCCTCGTGCTCGAGATGTTCCTGTGGACGAAGCCGCAGGGGCTCAAGGCATTCGGCCTGACCCCCGACTTCGCCGAGCAGACCAGGACGCTCGCCGCAAACCAGGGACTCTACAACGGCTTTCTCGCGGCGGGCCTGTTCTGGGGCATCTGGCTGGGCGAAGCGGGTGATCCGGTCAAGGCATTCTTTCTGGGCTGCGTTGTCGTCGCCGGCGTCTTCGGGGCCGTCACCGCCAGCCGCAAGATATTGTTCGTGCAAACAATTCCGGCCGTAGCTGCGTTGCTTGGCGTCTGGCTCGGCTGAACTTATTCACAGGCGTTGACTATTGCACTGCAGAAATTGCCGCGCTCGTACAACTTGGATAGTCTGTCGAGGCGGTGTGATCTGGGGGTATTCTCCGATGCGTGACGTGTCCAGGGGGCGGGGCGTCGGCTGGTGGGCAAGTCTGTTCGTGGCCGCGTCCCGCGTATCGCGCCCCATTTCCGGCCAACAGGCAGGCCAACATGACCTCGGGTAAGCAGGTTGCGCTGGGCTGGGACGACCTGACGCCGACTGGCAACTGGACCCACCAGCCAGAAGGTCGGAATGTGCCCAAGAAGGTGGTTTTTCTCGTCGACTACGGCATGGTGGGCCACGGGCTCGCGCCGCTCTTTGTCGATGGACACGCCACCGAGTTGGGCTTCTGGGGCCTGTCGAGCGACATTATCCGCCGGCTCACCCGCCTGAACGAGCTCTACGACCGCCAGATCAACTGGGACGATCCGGCCGACCCGACCTGGCGCATGTCCGAACGTGACCGCAAGGAATTCAACGCGCTGCTGCCTTTCGTCGTCTCCGAACTGCAGATCGCGCTCGGCGACCAGTGGGAGATCGAGGTCGAGAGCCAGCCTCTCTAGCCGGGCAGGGGCTACGCAAAGCTGTAGTGCAGCCGGACGCAGCCGGTGCCGAGCACATTGGCTTCGAGCAGCTTCACGCTCTTCCGAAACCCGGTCGGCGGGAACAGCAGCGCGCCGCCGCCCAGCAACTGCGAGATGACATAGACCTCGATCTCGTCGAGCGCGCCGCGTTCGATGAAGGCCATCTGCAGCTGTCCGCCGCCCAGCATCCACACATCGCCGTCGTCGAGCGCACGCAGCTCCTCGATCAACGCTGGAACGTCGCTGCGGATCTCCACCGGTGCCACGGGATTGTCGATCGGCCGCGAGGTGACGACGATGCTGCGCTGCTCCTTGTATGGCCAGTCGGGGACGTTCCTTTCCATCCAGTCATAGGTCGAACGCCCCATCACCACGGTGCGGATGCGCTTGATGAACAGGTTGTAGTCGAACTCTCCCAGCTGCATGTCCGTGCGCTGCGTCAGCCAGTCCAGCGTCTCCTCCGGCTCGGAGATATACCCGTCGAGGCTGGTAGCGATATAACCGACGATGCGGGCCATGATGGGTCTCCATTGTTTGTAAACGAACGTTCGTTTATATAGCTGGCATGGCTAGGCCACGCAAGATTTCCGACGAAGATGTCATCGAGGCCGTCGCCGGCCTGCTCGCGAGCGAGGGGCCCGCGGCACTCACCTTCGCTGCCGCCTCCGAGGCGACGAAGCTGTCGCCGGCCACGCTGGTGCAGCGCTACGGCAACCGCGACGCCCTAATGCAAGCCGCGCTCCTCTGGATGTGGGATCAGCTCGATCTCGAAACCGCCGCCGCCGACGCGGCTCACCCGCGCGACCCCGAGGGTGCCATCGCGCTGCTGGTCCGGCTGTCCACCGGCTACGGCGCGACCGACGATCACGGGCAGGGCTTGCTCCTGCTGCGCGAGGATTTTCGCGATCCCAAGCTGCGCGCCCGCGGTGCCGCCTGGCAGCAGGCGCTCAGCCATGCCCTCGGCCGCCGCCTCGCCAGCGATCCGGCGAGGCAGGATCACCTCGGCCGCCTGATGGCCAGCCAGTGGCAGGGCGCCATCCTGTGGTGGGGTTTTTCCCGCGACGGCACGCTACGCAGCTACCTCAGGCGCGAACTGCGCGACTGGCTGCACACGATCGGCGCTTAGCTTCCGTCAAATCCGGGTTCAATCCGCCCATCCAAGCGCCTATCTTGAGAGGATGCACTACCGCATCATCGATACCGCGCTCGGACAAATGGCCATCGGCTGGACCGATATCGGCCTGTCGCGCCTGATGCTTCCCGGCGAATCCCCCGCCGAAATGCGTCAGCGCATGGAGAGCAAGGGCCGCACCGAGCAATCTGCCGCCCAGCCCGAGCTTGTCGCCCGGATCGAAGCCTACACCGAAGGCGCCGAGGACAATTTCGCCGATCTCCCCGTCGACCTCGACGGTGTCCCCGACGTCAACCGCCGCATCTACGAGCGCATCCGCCAACTCGCCTGGGGCGAAACCACCACCTACGGCGCCATTGCCCGCTGGCTCGGCGATGTCGCGCTCTCCCGCGCCGTCGGCGCCGCCATGGGCGCCAACCCCATCCCGCTGGTCATCCCCTGCCATCGCGTCCTCGCCGCCGACGGCAAGACCGGCGGCTTCTCCTCCCCCAACGGCGTCCGCACCAAGATGCAGATGCTGGCGCTGGAGCACGCCGCCTCGCCGACGGGGCAGTTTTCCTTCGGGTTCTGAGTTTGGCAGCTGGGGCGTGATCGTCCGCCACCCACGATGTCATCCCGGCGCAGGCCGGGATCCATCCTGAGATGCCGCAACGCGCCGTGGATGTGGAAAGACCTCAGGATGGGCCCCGGCCTCCGCCGGGGTGACCCTGTGCGTGTGGCGTAGTTCGCGAACTACTGCCCCCGCTTGAACACCTTCAGATACGTCAGTTCCTTCGTCACCTTCGTCGCGATCGACTCGACCGGATCGTCCACGTCCACCTTCAGCACGTTCTCGTCCGCCGCCGGCCGCTCCAGGGTGGCGAACTGGCTGTCCAGCAGCTTGGGGTTCATGAACTCGTGCTGCCGTGCCTCGATGCGCTTGCGGATGGTTTCGATGTCGCCATCGAGGAACACGAACAGGATAGGCTCGCCCGCCTTCTCGGTGAGATAGTCGCGATAGGCCCGCTTCAGCGCCGAGCATGCCCCGACGGCCACGCCCTTCTGCTCCGCGGCTTCCGCCAGCGCCTTGGCCAGCGTTTCCAGCCAGGGCCAGCGATCCTCGTCGGTCAGCGGAATGCCGGAGCGCATCTTCTCCTTGTTCGCGGGCGGATGGTAGCCGTCGCCATCGAGGAAGGGTGCGTGCAGCCGCCGCGCGATGGCCGCGCCGCTCGCCGATTTGCCCGACGAGGCGACGCCCATGGCGATGATGATGCGGGCCCCCTCAAACGGTGGCTGTGAAGGCGCCGTCGACATAGAGAATGTGTCCGTTGACGAAGGAGGAGGCTTCGGAGGCGAGGAACACGGCCGCGCCGCCCAGCTCGGCTGGCTGCCCCCACCGGCCCATGGGCGTCCGCGTTTCCACCCAGGCGCTGAATTCCTTGTTGTCCAGCAACGCCTGGTTGAGTTCGGTGGCGATATAGCCCGGCGCGATGCCGTTGACGTTGAGCCCGTACTTGGCCCAGTCCACCGCCATGCCGCGCGTCAGGTTGGCGATCGCCGCCTTGCTCGCCGCATAGGGCGCGATGGAGGGCCGCGCCAGATTGCTCATCACCGAGCAGATGTTGATGATCTTGCCCGTCTTGCGCGCGATCATGCCACGCGCCACGGCGCGCCCGACGATGAAAGCCGACGTAACGTTGGTCGACATCACCTGCTCGAACTTTTCCAGCGGAAAGTCCTCGAGCGGCACCCGGTGCTGCATGCCGGCATTGTTGACCAGGATGTCGATCGCCCCGATCTCGGTCTCGGCATGCGAGATGGCGTCGTCGACGCTCTCCTCGCTGGTCACGTCGAAAGCCAGCGCCTTCACCCGCGCGCCGCCCTCGGCCAGCCGCGCCGCCGCTTCGCCCAGCGCTTCGGGGTTGCGCGAGTTGATGATGATCTCGGCCCCGGCGCCGGCCAGCGCCTCGGCGATGCCGAAGCCGATGCCCCGGCTCGAGCCGGTCACCAGCGCCCGCTTGCCCTTGAGGTTGAAGTGCGAAAGCGTATCCAAGCTGCCCCTCCGTAATTGGCGCGACACTAGTGGATCGCGCCCCTGCCGGTAAACTGCCAATCCGGCGCTCTCCCTAGTCCGATGGTGGGGGGCTGAGGGGTGGCATTCCTGCCATCGCCATGCCACAAAGCCGCCCCGGAACTGAATAACTCCCAACGGAGAATGAATATGGCGTCTGCCGATATCGGCCTCATCGGCCTTGCTGTGATGGGCTCGAACCTGGCGCTCAATATCGCCGAAAAGGGCTACACCATTGCGGTTCACAACCGCACGGCGTCCCGTATCGACGATTTCGTCGCGACCGCGAAGGAAGAGGGGCTCGATGGCAAGGTGGTGCCCGAGGCCGACCTCGTGCAGTTCATCCAGTCGGTGAAGCGCCCCCGCTCGATCATCATCATGGTCAAGGCCGGCAAGCCGGTCGACGAGATGATCGAGCAGCTGCTGCCGCACCTCGAAAAGGGCGACGCCATCCTCGAATGCGGCAACTCGCTCTATACCGACAGCCAGCGGCGCTTCGAGTACCTGCGCGACAAGGGCATCGGCTTCCTCGGCATCGGCGTCTCCGGTGGTGAAGAAGGCGCCCGCCACGGCCCCTCCATCATGGTCGGCGGGCCCGAGGCGCAGTGGAAGAACGCCCAGCCGATCCTCGAGGCGATCTCGGCCAAGTTCAACGGCGAGCCGTGCTGCGCCTATCTCGGCGAAGGCGGCGCCGGCCACTTCGTCAAGATGATCCACAACGGCATCGAGTACGGCGACATGCAGATGATCGCCGAAGTCTATGGCGTGATGCGCGACGGGCTCGGCATGAACCCGGCCGCCGCCGCAAAAGTGTTCAAGGACTGGGACAAGGGCCCGCTCAACTCCTACCTGATCGAAATCACCGGCCTCGTACTCGAGGCCGTCGAGCCCAAGACCGGCAAGCCGCTGGTCGATCTGATCCTCGACAAGGCCGGCCAGAAGGGCACCGGCACCTGGTCGGCCATCGCCGCCCAGCAGCTCGCCGTCCCGGCCACGGCCATTGAGGGCGCCGTCGCCGCCCGCTCGATCTCCTCCCGCAAGGAAGAGCGCGTCGCCGCCGAAGCCGTCTACGGCAAGCCCGCCGCCGGCAAGGCCGATGTGTCGCTCACCGATCTCGAGCAGGCGCTGCTCGCCGGCAAGATTGTCTCCTACGCGCAGGGCTTTGCCGTGATGGCCAAGGCGTCTGAGGAGAATGGCTGGAACCTGCCGCTCGCCACCATCGCCAAGATCTGGCGCGCGGGCTGCATCATCCGCTCGCGCTTCCTCGACCAGATGTCGGCTGCCTACGCCAAGGGCGGCGCCACCAACCTGTTGATGGTTCCGGACTTTATCGAGATCATGAAGTCGGCCAACAAGTCGCTGCGCAAGGTCGTTTCGGCCGCTGCGCTCGGCGAATTCCCGCTGATCTGCCTATCGGCCTCGCTGGCCTATTTCGACAGCTACCGCCAGGCCCAGGGCACCGCCAACCTGACCCAGGGCCAGCGCGACTTCTTCGGCGCCCACGGCTTCATCCTCACCGACCGCGATGGCGAACAGCACGGCACCTGGCCGTCGACGCTGGGCAAGTAAGACAGGGGCACCGGCCTCTCCGCGATCCTCCCCCGCGTGGCGGGGGAGGGGGACCAGCGAAGCTGGTGGAGGGGGCGGCCACACGCACCTCCCTCTCGGTCGTCATCCGCGGGCTTGACCCGCGGACCCATAGGACGCTGAGGCTGTGCATGGGTCCGCGGGTCAAGCCCCAGGCATGACGGTGGCAGGGGCGAGACCACGCCCAACCACCAGCTGTCATCCCTGCGAAAGCAGGGATCCACCTCTCCACCAACGCGGGCGGTGAAATGGATCCCTGCTTGCGCAGGGATGACAATCGAGTTTGGGACAGAGCTTGGCGCGCGAGCCGCCTCAGCTCGGCTCCACTACCGTAGCGACCGCCGCGGCGTACGTGATCCCGCCACCAAACGCCACCAGCCCCAACCGCTGCCCCGCCTTGGTCGCGGGCAGGGCGTCCATCAGCGCCAGCGGAATGGTCGACGAGCTGGTATTGCCGATGGTCTTGATGATCGAATGCGCCGGCCGGCCCGAGCGGCGGGCGATGGCGTCGATGATGCGCTGGTTGGCCTGGTGCGGCACCATCAGATCGATATCGTCCATGCTGATGCCTTCGGCGGCGCAGGCCGAGGTGAGCGTCGCGGTCATGGCGCGCACCGCATCGGTGAACACCTCTCGCCCGTTCATCTTGACATAGCCCTCGCCGGCGCGCGGCACGCTGAGCAACTCCCCGGATTCGGGCGAGCCGGAAATCGTCGGCTGCGCGTAGGTGAAGAGCAGCGGTTGTCCATGCGACGCGCCCTGCACCAGCGAGGCGGTGGCGGCATCGGCAAACAGCACGGCGGTGTTGAAATCGTTCTGGTCGAGCAGCGGCGACAGCACTTCCGAGGTCACCACCAGCACGCGCGCATCGGGATTGTTGCGCACATAGTCGCGCGCATTGGCGAGCGCATAGAGATAACCCGAGCAGGCCGCGTTGATGTCATAGGCCGGCAGCGTTGCCCGGCCCGATGTGCTCACCGCATCGGCAACCCGGCAGGCCAGCGATGGGGTGATCACGTCCGGCGTACCCGTCGTCGCGATGACGAGATCGATATCGCCGATCTCGAGTTTTTGCTCCTCGAGCAGCTTCTTGGCCGCCGCGGTCGCGAGCGACAGCACCGTCTCGCCCGGCTGGATCCAGCGGCGACTTTCGATGCCGGTGAGCTTGACGATATCGGCCACGTCGCGCGTCTGCCAGTTGCCGCGCAGGTCGGAATTGTGAACTTTTCGGGCGCCGGTGACGCCGGCAATCCCGACAACGCCCACCGCCACCTCGGCACGCCCGGCGATCACCGGAGCGGCAACGGCCGCGGTCCGGCGCTTGAGGATCGCCTTGTCGATGCGCTCGGCCGTCACCGTGGTCTGCTGCTTCACCGAAGCCGGATCGGCCTCGACGAACAGCAGCGGCGCGCCGACCGGCACCTTGTCCTTCAATGCCACGGCGATGGACAGCACCTTGCCCGACACCGTCGCCTGCACGTCCACAGCCGCCTTGGTGGCTTCCACCACCGCGACGAGGTCGCCGGTCTTGATGACGTCGCCCGGCTTCACCAGCAGCTCGACAATTTCCACTTCGTCGTCCGCCGGTCCCGAGCCGATCGCGGCAATCGCCGCCGGGCCGGTTTCGACTTTCGGCGCTTCCCAGCTCAGGTCGAACTCGAGCAGCGCTGCGGCCGCTTCCATGATGCGCCGGTATGACGGCAGGGTCTCGATCTGCCGCTCGAACTGGAACGGCACATGGATATCGTCGCGCGTCACGCGCCTGGCCGTCACCGGCATGCCGGCCCGTTCCATCACCGTCGCCATCACCTCGGCGCCAAAGCCGGCGGTGTGGTTGTCCTCGTGCACGACCAGCAGGCGCTTCGTCCTTCGCACCGAACGCAGTACGGCTTCCTCGTCCCACGGCGAAATCGAGCGCAGGTCGATGAGCTCGATTTCAGCCCCGGCCTGTTCGAACGTCTCGGCCGCCAGCGCCGACTGCGCCAGCGGATTACCCCAGGTGACGAGCGTCAGCTCATTGCCGGTCCGTACCGTACGGGCACGCCCCGGCGCCACGAATTGCTTGGCGACATCATCCGAGGTGCGCCGATCCGAAAGGTTCAGGGCGCTCTTGGGGTAGAGGAACACCGTCGGCCGGCCGCTCTCGAAGGCGGCGTTGAGCAGCCCTGCCGCGTCGCCGGCGGAGGACGGCATCACCACGTCGATGCCCGGCACATGCGCCAGCACCGATTCGAGCGTCTGCGCATGGAACGGACCGAGCCCGGCCTTGTAGCCGCCGCAGCTCACCATCAGGATCACCGGCGCCTGCCATTGCCCGTCGGTGCGCCAGTAAAGCGAGCCGAGCTCGGAGATGATCTGGTTGAACGCCAGCGGCAGGAAATCGGCGAACTGGATGAAGGCTACCGGCCGCTGCCCGGCAAAGGCACGGCCGATCGAGGTGCCAACAATCGTCGATTCCGACAGCGGCGCGTTACGCACCCGGCCCGGGAAGGCCGTCGACAACCCCTTGGTGACGCCGAACACGTCGCCCTTGGGGTCCTCGATGTCCTGGCCCAGCACATGGATGTCGCGATGCGCGGAAAGCTGCTCGCGCAGCACCCGGTTCAGCGCTTCGCGCATGGTCAGGTTCGGCGCCGCGGCGTCGCCGCGATATTCCTTGGTCGTCGCGAACTCCGCCGGGTAGGGCGCCTTGGCCGCCCCAGCCGTCTGCGGTGTCTGGTCGGCCCGCGCCTCGGCCACCGCGGCCGCCACTTCGGCGATCAGCGTCGTCTCGAGCTGGGTCAGCGCCACATCACCCATCTGCGATTCGCGCAGCGACTGGCGGATCGCCTCGAGCGGATCGCGGCCTGTGCCGGCCTTGAGGTCGTCGGCGCTGCGGTAGAGCGCCTGGTCGTCGGCATTGGTGTGGTCCGACAGCCGCTCGAGCTCCATCAGCACGATGGCCGGGCCGCGCGTGGCGCGCGCATGGGTCACCGCCGCCTCGAAGGTCACCCGCGTCGCCGTCAGGTCCACGCCATCGACGCGGCGAATCGGCAGGCCGAGATAGCTGTCGGCGGGGCCGGTCGGCAGGTCGAAGAAGGTCTGCCCCGGCGTCTTGGTCGAAATCGCCCAGCGATTGTCCTGGATCACGAACACCACCGGCGCTTCGCTGCGCACGGCTTCCGCCACCGCCTCGAGGAATTCGCCCTGTTGCGTCGTGCCATCGCCCACGCAGCAGATCACCACCGGGGCGTCGGGATGGAACTTCACCGCCTGCGCGTTACCCACCGCATGCAGCGCATTATTGCCCACCGGGCCGACCATGGAGGCGACCTTGAGGTCGTGCGCCGCGTAGTGGGCGCTCATCTGCCGGCCGTTGGAATGCGATCCCGCCGTGGCGAGCAGGCTGCGGAAGAACTCCACCACCGGCATGCCGCGTGCCACCAGCAGCGCCTTGTCGCGATAATGCAGGTGCAGCCAGTCGTCGCCATTGAGGAAGTCGGCGAGCAACGCGGTCGATTCGTGGCCGGCGCCCGAGACATGAAAATGCGCGAGGCCCTGCTTCACCAGGTCCTGCTCGACGCGGTCGATCTCCCGCGCCAGAAACATTGCGCGGTGCAGCCGCAGCATCGTCGGAATATCTGATGTCATCAGCATTGCGTGCGGACCCTAAACCCGCCCCAAATGAAAAACCAGAACAACTATCCGGCTTTGGCCGGATGCATGGCTGATTTGCTCGGCGCGTTGCCGGGTTGCGACGGCAAGGTCAGGTACCGATCAGGTGCGCCAGCTTCTTGCCCACCGCAAGATACTTGCCGGGGTCGACGGCATTGTCGGCACGGCGGACTTCGAAGTGCAGATGCGGTCCGGTCGAGCGGCCGGTCGATCCGACTTCGGCGATCGGCGTACCCGTGTTGACGACCTGGCCTTCCTTGACGAGGTAGGCGCTCAGATGCCCGTAGCGCGTCAGCAACCCCGGCCCATGGGTGACTTCCACAGTCTTGCCGTAGCCGGCCCGCTCGCCGACATAGCTCACCTTGCCATAGCCTGCGCTCAGTACGGGCGTACCCCGGGGCGCCGGGAAATCGATGCCGGCATGGAAGGCGCGGCCGCCGGTAAAGGGGTCCTTGCGATTGCCGAAATTGGAGCTGATCCGGTCGAGTCCACCCATCGGCTCGTGGATCGGCGCCAGGTCGAGCGCACCACGGGCCGCCTTGAAGCGCACCAGCGCCAGATAGGCCGCACTCGCATCGTCGACGATGCCGTCCGAATCGCTATCGTCCACCGCGGGTTCGAATGGCCCGCCGACGGCGTCCTGCTCCGGCATGACCGGCTGGATGCCGATGCCGTTCAGCGCGACGAGGATATCGTCAGTCGAGCGGGTCGCTTCCTCGGAGAGGGCGGCGAGAGCGAGGCGGCTGTCGTCCATCATGCGAGTCATCGACGCGCCGATCTCGGCGAGGTCGCCGCTCCTGGCGACGGGCACCGGCACTACGGGAGCATCGTCGATGGAGACCGGCAGGCTCGCCGTCTCGATCCCGAGTTCGGCCGCCTTCTGCGCCAGTTGCTGCACGAACTGGTGCTGCTCGAGCAGCACTTCCTGCTGCTGCGTCAGCTCCTGCAATTGCAGGTTGATGTCGCCGGCCTGCGCGAATTGCCGCGAATGCAGGCGATCGACCTCGACGCGCAACTGCGCGATCCGGTCCTCATAGGCAGCGACCACGAGTTCCTTCTGCCCGCCGAGGAGGGCCGCGATGTCGGGCGACATCATCAAGCCGACGGCGGTCAGCACGTTGGTGCCGAACAGCACGGCGAAGCTCAGGTAGAACACCCATGGCCGGATACCTGCGACCATTCTGGTCGCGGGCTTCGGGGCTGAACCGAAGACCTTGGGAGGAGGCTGGACGCCTGCGGATTTCGTACGCACGACCGCGACTCCGGGACGCTACTCGACTGTCGCGATCATGATCCGTTAGGGTTAACAAACGCGAAAAGTGGCCGGGGCCCGTGTCCGGCGGTTCACGTTGAAGCGGTCCACAAACTCCGGCGTCATCCCCGCGAAGGCGGGGATCCAGTAGCCCCACACTCGGTGCTCGACTGGGTTCCCGCCTGCGCGGGAATGACACCGTGGAGAGGCTCCTTCGGTGGCAAGCACACGTCAGACCCGCTTGCGTGCCTTCGTTGCCGCCGCGGCAGGAGACAGCGCCCGCACCGCCTCCAGCACCTCTTCGGCATGGCCCTTGATCCGCGTGGCATGGAACACGCCCGCCACCTTGCCGTCCGGCCCGACCAGCACCGTCACCCGCTTCACGCCCATGAACTCGGTGCCCCACAGCTTCTTCAGCTGCCAGATGCCATAGGCCTCGATGGCTTTGCGCTCCGGATCGGCGGCGAGGGGTACGCCGAGATTATACTTGTCGCGGAACGTGCAGTGCTTCTCCACCGTGTCGGGCGAGATGCCGACCACCACGGCGCCGAGCTTCTTGAACTGCGGCATCAGGTCGGTGAACTCGATATTCTCAAGCGTGCAGCCCTCGGTGTCGTCCTGCGGATAGAAATACAGGACTACCGGGTGCCCGAGGTGGTCGGACAGGCGAAACTTCTCGTAGGCATCGGTGATCAGCTCGAAGTCGGGGGCGACATCACCTGGGGAAATGAGGCTCATGGTCTCTGGCATCGGTGGAAGGACTGGCTCAAAACAGCGGCGCGCGGGCTTTTGGTGCCATATTCAAGCCCCTATCATTGGGCACTGCACCGCTGCTCGGTTTGATTCTACGATAGGGCGGCAGGGCGAGCAGTCTCAAGTCGGAAAGCAGTGAAACCTACACCGGCCCCCGGTTCCCAGCTCCGCAAGCGCTCGGCATGGCGCACCCTGGGCAAGATCGCCGCGGCGCTGGTCGCTGCGCCACTGGTGTTGCTCGTCATTCTGTATGCCGTGCTGCTGCTCACGCCGATCCCGCTGCCCCTCGTCAATTCGCAGGTCCGCAACCTCGTTCTGAGCTCGATGCCCGAGGGCAGCCAACTCGAGCTCGGCGACATGGCGCTGGCGCTCGAGGGCCTGGCGCTGCCGGTGATCAAGTTCAGCCCGGTCGTCTATACCGACACGCTCAACGGCGGTTCGGTGAGCATGGAGGCGCTCGAGGTCGGCATTTCGCCCACGCGTATGCTGGTCGGGCAGCCCGGCGCCATCGTCACCGTGGTCGGCCCGCACCTGCAGGTGAACCAGGACCTGTTCGGGCCGCGCCTTGCCAAGTTCGAGTATGTCGATGAGCCGAACGGCGAGCGCACCGTGCGCATCATCGAGGGCCAGCACAGCTTCCCCGAGGTGAACCTGTCGCCCGAGGGGCTCGCCGTCAAAGGCGAGGTGCCGGACGCCAATCTCGGCATCCGCTCCGACAACGACTGGCTGATCTACAACCTCGAGGCCGCCGCCAAGGGCGTCGCCGGCATCGTCGAGCAGGCGCGGGCAGGGACGTTCTCCCGGCTGATCGTGCGCAAGGGTGCGCTCGACATGAACGACGCGCTCTACGGCATCCTGCGCCACTTCACCGACATCACCATCGATATCGCCGCCAACGCCGATGGCGACGGGGCCGCAGGCAATTTCTCCGCCACCATCGGCGGCTCGGTGATGAACGGCATCATCGAGTGGGTGGAGCAGCCCGACAATGCCGCCCGCATGAAGATGTCGATCACCAATTTCGACCCTTCGGCCTTCGCGCCGCTCGCCGCCGAGCAGTCGATGGGCATTGCCGGCACCATGTCGGTATCGATCGATGTCGGTTTCACCCGCGAGAGCAAGATCACCGACGGCATCTTCCATCTCGACATGACGGGCATGGACGTACGGGTGAACGACCAGTATTTCCCCATCGCCACCTCCATCGCCGAGGTGAAGTGGGAGCCCGCCATCGGGCAGTTCACCATGGCCGATACACGGGTCAGCGTCGCCGAAAGCACCGGCACGGTCAGCGGCGTGTTCAAGCTCGGGCTCGACCAGCTTTACGGTCCTATCGTCGGCATCTCGGTCTCGGCCAGGGATGTCGCCATCCACGACGAGACCGGTGCACCGCCCGAGCCGTTCAGCGCCGTCAGCTTCCAAGGCTGGTCGGCCCCGCTCTATGGCGCCACCGGCATTGACCAGTTCGAAGCCAGGAAGGCCGATGGCAGCCAGCTGGTCGCCACCGGCCGCGTCGACATGGTCCGGCGCGGCACGGGCTTCGACCTGCGCGTCGGCGGCGACGGGCTTTCGGCCGACGACATCAAGCGGCTGTGGCCGGCTTTCCTCGCCAAGGAGTCGCGCGACTGGTTCGTCAAGAACGTGGTCGGCGGGCACATCACCGCTTCCACCATGCGCTATTCCTTCCCGGTCGGCTCGCTCGGGGCGCCGGGCGAGAACAAGCCGATGCCCAAGAACGCCATGTCGATCGACATCACCGGGGTCGGCGTGAAGATCAAGGCGCTCGAGACCATGGATCCGATCGCCATTGACGGCCAGATGAAGCTGACCATGCGCGACACCGACATCACCATGTCGGCCGACGGTGCGACCATCCCGACGCCCAAGGGCAATATCGGCATCGCCAACGCCGCCTTCGTCATCGGGGCCAACAGCGACACCGAAAGCCTGTTCGAGATCTCGGGCCAACTGTCGGGCGGCATTCCGGCACTGCTCGACTGGACCCGGACCAACCAGCCCGATGCGCTCAAGCAGGTGGCGCTGCCGGTCAATCTCGATGTCATCAACGGCAACCTGTCGCTGGGGCTGGTCGCGACCATCATCACCGACAAGGCCACCAACGAAGCCAAGAGCATCAACTACACCGTCAACGGCAAGGTGCAGGATCTCGCCACGGCCTCCCCGATCGAGGGCCACACAGTCGGCAATGGCCAGCTCTCGTTCCAGGTCACGCAGGCTGGCTTCAGCATCGACGGCACCACCGAGTTCGACGGCGTCGAGGCGGACGTCGCCGCCAAGGGCAAGCTCGATCCCAAGCAACCGGACCTGATGCTGAGCGCCACGGTCGATTCCGACGCGTTCAAGAAGTTCGGCTTCGACGTCTCGTCGTTCCTCGACGGCCCTCTGACGGTCGTGGCAAAACCCATGCCCGACGGCAGCGTGCAGATGGTCGCCGACCTGACGGACGCCAGACTGAGCATCGCTGATCTCGGAATAAGCAAGGCCAGGGGCGTACCAGGGCAGGCGCAGGCCCAGATCAAGCAGGACGGAGACATCATCGACATCAGCCGCCTCGACCTCGGCTTTGGCGATGTCAGCATCGAGGGCGGGCTCGGAATCGACATCAAGAACGGCCTGCAATCGGCTGAATTCACGTCATTTTCGCTCAGCCCTGGCGATCAGGCCCAGCTCTCGCTGACCCCGATCCGCAACGGCTACGAGTTGCGCCTGCGTGGCGACCAGCTCGACCTCAAGCCCATGCTGCAACGCCTGTTCAGCCTTTCCGGCGACTCGACCGGCGGGCCGCAGTCCTCGCTCACCAACCAGACCATCGCGCTGGACGTCGAATTGAAGCGCGCCCTCGGCTTCTACAAGACCACTGCCTACAACCTGAATCTCGACCTCGTGCTTCGCGGCTCCGACCTGCAGCGGGTCAATCTTCAGGCCAATCTCGGTGGCGAGCGCAACGTCTCGGTCACCACCAACCCCACGCCCGACGGCAAGGTGATGTCGGTCGCCTTCAACGACCTCGGCACGTTGCTCAGGCTGGTGAACGTCTATCCCAATATCGAGGGCGGCGAGGGCAGCCTCGTGCTCGAGACCATCAACGACAGCAAGCTCGACCAGGGCCTGTTCACGCTGAGAAATTTCGCCTTCGTCAACGAGAACGCAGTGCAGCAGATCCTCGCCAACGACAACTCGTCGCGGCAGGTCGCACGCTCGGGCCGACTCGAATTCCGCAGCGCCCAGGCGCAGTTCATCCGTCGCAGCGACCGCGTCGAGCTGGTCGATGCCGTGCTCGCCGGCAATACTGTGGGCGGCACGGCGCGTGGCTTCATCTATACCGACCGGCGCGAATACGACATCACGGGCACCTATGTGCCGCTCTTCGGGCTGAACAACGCCTTCGGCCGTATTCTCGGACCGCTCGCGGGGCGGCAGGGCGAGGGCCTGTTCGGGGTCACCTTCGCGGTGCGCGGACCGCTAGACAAGCCCGACTTCAAGATCAACCCGATGTCGGCCCTGGTGCCCGGCGCTTTCCGCCGGCTGTTCGAGTATCGCGCGCGCGAAATCCCGCGTGAGGAGTAGGTTGATCTCGATCAAAGTATGAGTTGAACGACGGTGACAGGCTCACGACATACTCTCTAATCTGGAGGTAACTGATTATGTACGCTCACATTCTCGTCGCGACCGACGGCTCCGAACTGGCCGATCGCGCCCTTGATCAAGCCATTGCGCTGGCCAAGGCGCTCAGTTCCGAAATCACCATCGTAACGGTGAGCGAGCCTGCCGCCGTAGTCGGTGCCGGTTACTCGGCGGTCGCCGGGACCATCGTCGATCCGATCCCCGAACTGATCGAAGCGCAGGAAGAGGCGGCCAAGGGCCTGCTCGACAAGGCCAGCGCCAAGGTCACCGGCGCCGGCGTTCCGGTGAAGACCGTCTACGTCAACGACAGCTTCCCGGCCGAGGGCATCATCCTCACCGCCCAGAACACCAAGGCCGACCTGATCGTCATGGGCTCCCACGGCCGCCGCGGCCTCGGCCGCCTGCTGCTGGGCAGCCAGACCAACAACGTCCTGGCTCAGACCAAGATCCCGGTGCTGGTCACTCGCTAGAGCGCTTTCAAGAAAAGCTGCAGACTTTTCTGGTTCGAGAGCGCGACTGATTAAGTGCCTGGTGGTATGAAATAGTCATACCGCATGCTAGGCTGATCTCCACCTATGGAGGTCAGCCATGTCCAAAGTCGTCAAACGCACCTTCAGCCTCACTGAAGAACAGGCCGCCTTCATCGACGCCAAGGTCGAGTCTGGCGGCTATGTCTCGGGCAGTGAGGTGATCCGCGAGGGCCTGCGGGGCCTGCAGGAAGACGAAGCAGCAATTCAGCGCTGGATCGCCGAGGAGGTAGTTCCGACGCTGAAACGGATCGACGCCGGTGAAGAAGACCTCATCGACATCGACGACGCTTTCGAAGAAATCCTGGCCGAACTTGATGCGCTTGAGAAGCGCTCGGCATGAACCGCCGGGTCGTTCTTTCCCGCACGGCTCTATCAGATCTGGCGAAGATTGCGCGATGAATCAGTGAGGCCGGCGCCCCGCACACCGCCAGGCGCTACGTTCAGCGGATCAAGGCAAGATTGGCCGGCCTGACCGATGTGCCCGGAGCTGGCCGCGCCTTCGAAGCAGATGGGTCGGAGCTGCGCGTAATAGGCTTCGAGCGCCGCATCATGATCGCTTACCGCGTGGAAAAGACCCGCATCATCGTAACGCGGGTCTTCTATGGTGGTCAGGACTGGGAACGGGCTCTGCGAGGCAATGGTCCTGAAGCCGGCTCCTAAACCGGCTTCAACAGCGCGTGCTTCTTCTTGCCGACCGAGAGCTTGATCACGCCTTCCGTCAGCACCGCCGCCGTCCCAAGCGTCGCCCGCTCGTCGCTGACCCCCTCGTCGTTCACCCGCACCGCGCCCGATTGCACGTGCCGGCGCGCCTCGCCGTTCGAGCCGGCGAGCCCGGCCGTCACCAGCGCGTTGAGCAACCCGATCCCGGCCGCAAGGTCGGATTTCGACACCTCGAACGTCGGCAGCGAAAGGTCGATGACGCCGGCCTCGAAGGTCGCCGAGGCAGTCGAAGCCGACTGCTCCGCCGCTTCCCGCCCGTGGACGATCGCCGTGACTTCCGTGGCGAGGATTTTCTTCGCCTCATTGAGCTCCGACCCGCCCAGCGCCTCGAGCTTGGCGATCTCGTCGAGCGGCAGGCGGGTGAAGATCTTCAGCCACTTGCCGACATCGGCGTCTTCGGTGTTCCTGAAATACTGCCAGAAGTCGTAGGGCGAGTAGATGTCGCCATTGAGCCAGACGGCGCCGGAGGCCGACTTGCCCATCTTCTCG
The DNA here is from genome assembly GCF_057657195.1 of Devosia sp. Soil_C_22. Taxonomy (NCBI): domain Bacteria; kingdom Pseudomonadati; phylum Pseudomonadota; class Alphaproteobacteria; order Hyphomicrobiales; family Devosiaceae; genus Devosia; species Devosia sp. Soil_C_22. Next base: position 2,037,632 of record NZ_JBDGIY010000001.1, on the reverse strand, counting down.
CCGGAGGACTTGGTGAGCAGGGGCGTCGTCAGTGCGTAGAGCTGCGCGCCACCCATCTTGTGGCTCAGGTCGACGCCATTGATGATGTTGCCCCACTGGTCCGAGCCGCCCATCTGCAGCACGGTGCCGTAGCGCTTGTTGAGCTCGACGAAGTCGTAGCCCTGCATGATCATGTAGTTGAATTCGAGGAAGGTCAGCGACTGCTCGCGCTCGAGCCGCATCTTCACCGAGTCAAAGCTCAGCATGCGGTTGACCGAGAAATAGCGGCCGATCTCGCGCAGGAACTCGACATAGTTGAGCTTCAGCAGCCAGTCGGCATTGTTGACCATGATCGCGTCGGTCGGGCCGTCGCCATAACGCAGGATGCGGCTGTAGACCTTCTTGATGCTCTCGATGTTGCTGTTGATCTTTTCGACCGTCAGCACCTGCCGCTCGGCCTCGCGACCGGTCGGATCGCCCACCATCGAGGTGCCGCCGCCCATCAGGCTGATAGGCCGGTGACCGGTTTCCTGCAGCCAGTAGAGCAGGGTGACGGTGATCAGGTTGCCGATATGGATCGAGGTCGCCGTCGCGTCATAGCCGACATAGCCGGTGATCGTCTCCTTGGCCGCCAGGGCATCGAGCCCTTCGGGGTCGGAGATCTGGTGGATGAAGCCACGCTGATCGAGGACGTTGAGGAAGTCTGATTTGAACTTGGCGGCCATGGCTGGGCTCTGACGGTTGCGCTGTGGGGCTTCGGTTTCTCACCGGGTCATCCCCGCGGAAGCGGGGATCTCCGTTCGGCCGGCGCTCGCCTCAAACAGGGATTCCCGCCTTCGCGGGAATGACGCCGGTGGTGGGACGGGATAAGGCTCCCATCAGGACGCTCAGCGCCCCTTGCCCGCCGCGATATCCGCGCGGCGACGGTCGAGATACTCGGCGCAACGCTCGGTCAGTTCGTCGATCTTGTTCTCGTAGAAGTGGTTGGCCCCTTCCACGATCTGCTGCTCGATGGTGATGCCCTTCTGCGTCTTGAGCTTGTCCACCAGCTTCTGAACCGACTGCGGCGGCGCCACGCGGTCCTTGTCGCCATGGATGATCAGGCCCGACGAGGGGCAGGGCGCGAGGAACGAGAAATCGTAAAGGTTTTCCGGCGGGCTCACCGAGATGAAGCCCTCGACCTCGGGGCGGCGCATCAGCAGCTGCATGCCGATCCAGGCGCCGAACGAGAAGCCGGCGATCCAGCAGCCACGCGACTCGCGGTTGAGCGTCTGCAGCCAGTCGAGCGCTGCGGCCGCGTCCGAGAGTTCGCCGATGCCATGGTCGAAAATGCCCTGCGAACGGCCGACGCCGCGCGAGTTGAAGCGCAGCACCGAAAAGCCCCGCTGCGCGAACATGTAGAATAGGTTGTAGACGATCTGGTTGTTCATCGTCCCGCCGAACTGCGGGTGGGCATGCAGCACGATGGCGATCGGCGCGTTTGGGTCCTTGCCCTGCTGGTAGCGGCCCTCGAGGCGGCCTTCGGGTCCGTTGAAGATGACTTCTGGCATAGGTTCTTTCCCTGGCCCGCCAATCCCATGCACGTGGCTCATAGCTCACGCGCGGGTCGGGCCTCGCGGCTTGACGAATGATACGCCGCTGCCTAAAACATGGGCCGAAAACTCCAGTTTCGAATAATTCTAAACTGAGTTTTCGAAGGCGGCAGTTGGTGTTCCAACCGCTTCCGGTTGCTGGTGAGCGCTCCTTGTAGAGAAAGTGAGCGCCCGATTTCAAGAATTGTTTCATGGTCCGAGCGAGCGCGAGTCGCGTTCCGGCAAGGCCATTGATGCGGAAGGCGGGCCCTCGGGTCCGAGGACGATGGGCCGACAGACGATCTATCTCGATCACAACGCGTCGGCGCCGCTTCTCCCCGAAGCGCGCGCCGCGATGATCGATACGCTCGGTCTGGTCGGCAATCCGTCTTCCGTGCATGCCGAGGGCAGGGCGCTTCGCGCCACTATCGACAAGGCCCGCGCCCAGGTGGCGCGGCTCGCCGGAGCAGAGCGCGACCAGGTCGTGTTCACCGGCTCGGCCACCGAGGCGATCACCCAGGCCATCGTCGGCGGCGCCAGGGCTTTCAACGTCGATGCCATCGTTGTCTCCGAGGGCGACCACGCCGCCGTCCTCAAGGCCGCCGAGGCCACCGGCCTGCCGGTCAAGAAGGTCGGGCTCGATGCCGACGGCCTGATCCGCCTCGAGCAGATCGCCGGCGCTATTGCCGAGGCCGACATGGTCGGCATGCGCCTCCTCGTCGCCGTCCATCTCGTCAACAACGAGACCGGCGTGATCCAGCCGGTCGATCGCATCGAGGTGCTGGTTGGCCCCAGCCCGCACTACCTGTTCGTCGATGCGGTGCAGGGCTTTGGCAAGATCGGCCTCGATTTCGCCTCCCGCGCGCCCGACCTGATGGCGGTCAGCGCCCACAAGATCGGCGGCCCCGCCGGCGTTGGCGCGCTGCTGATGAAGGGCCACGCCGACCAGGTGCGGCTGATCCCCGGCGGCGGCCAGGAAGGCGGCCGGCGCGGTGGCACCGAGAATGCGGCGGCCATCGCCGGCTTCGCCGCGGCAGCGGAAGTCTTCGCGGACAAGTTCTACCACGCCAATGTCAGCGAGCTGGTCCGGACCGCCGAGGATGGCATGCGACTGATCGCGCCCGACCTCGTTGTCTTCGGTGAGGCGGCCGATCGCATCGGCAACACCTCCAACTTCGCCGTGCCCGGTTTGAAGAACGCCGTGGCGATGATGGGGCTCGACCTCGCCGGTATCGCCGTTTCGTCCGGTTCGGCCTGCTCGTCCGGCAAGGTCGGCCCGTCCCATGTGCTCAATGCCATGGGCGTGCCGGCAGACTTAAGTGAATGCGCGCTGCGCATCAGTTTCGGCTGGTCCTCTTCCATCGGGGACGTCGAAGCCTATCTCAAGGGTTTTGGCGAAGTCGTCGGGCGTCATCGCGCCCGCCACGGCGTCGCAGCTTAGGAAGAAGACCATGGCTCGCTACGATATCCCGACGCTCAAGGAAGAGATCGAGGACGATACCGTCGAGAAGGTACTCGCGCTCGATGTCGAAAAGTACAAGTACGGGTTCGAGACCGCCATCGAAGTCGAGAAGGCCCCCAAGGGCCTGAACGAGGACACCATTCGCTTCATTTCGGCCAAGAAGGAAGAGCCGGAGTGGATGCTGGAGTGGCGGCTCGAGGCCTATCGTCGCTGGCTCACCATGACCGAGCCGACCTGGGCCAAGGTGCACTACCCCAAGATCGACTTCCAGGACATGTACTACTACGCCGCGCCTAAGGGCTCGAACCGGCCCAAGTCGCTGGACGAGGTCGATCCGGCGCTGCTCGAAATGTACGAGAAGCTCGGCGTGCCGCTGAAGGAGCGTGAGCTGCTGGCCGGGGTCGAGCAGCCCAAGGTGGCTGTCGACGCGGTGATCGATTCCGTGTCGGTCGCGACCACCTTCCGCGACGAGCTCAACAAGATGGGCATCATCTTCTGCTCGATCAGCGAGGCCATCCGCGAATACCCGGACCTCGTGAAGCAGTACCTGGGCACGGTCGTACCGGTCTCGGACAACTACTACGCCACGCTCAACTCCGCGGTCTTCACCGACGGCTCGTTCTGCTACGTGCCCAAGGGCATCCGTTGCCCGATGGAGCTCTCGACCTATTTCCGCATCAACGAGGCCAAGACCGGGCAGTTCGAGCGCACCCTGCTGATCGCCGACGAAGGCGCGTACGTCTCCTATCTCGAGGGTTGCACCGCCCCCGCGCGCGCCGAGCATCAGCTGCACGCTGCCGTGGTCGAGCTCGTCGCCCTCAAGGATGCCGAGATCAAGTACTCGACCGTCCAGAACTGGTTCCCAGGCGACAAGGACGGCAAGGGCGGGGTCTACAACTTCGTCACCAAGCGTGGCGACTGCCGTGGCGACAACTCCAAGATCAGCTGGACCCAGGTGGAAACCGGTTCGGCCATCACCTGGAAGTATCCGAGCTGCATCCTGCGCGGCGACAACTCGTCGGGCGAGTTCTACTCGATCGCCATCTCCAACGGCTACCAGCAGGTCGACAGCGGCACCAAGATGCTGCACCTCGGCAAGAACACCACGAGCCGGATCATCTCCAAGGGCATCGCGGCGGGCTTTTCCGACAACACCTATCGCGGCCAGGTCTCGGCTCACGCCAAGGCGAAGGGCGCGCGCAACTTCACGCAGTGCGACTCGCTCCTGATCGGCGACAAGTGCGGCGCCCACACCGTGCCCTATATCGAAAGCCGCAACTCGAGCGCCGTGTTCGAGCACGAGGCGACGACGTCGAAGATCTCCGACGACCAGATGTTCTACGCCATGCAACGCGGCCTTTCCGAAGAGGAAGCGGTGGCGCTGATCGTCAACGGCTTCGTCCGCGATGTGCTGCAGCACCTGCCCATGGAGTTCATGGTCGAAACCCAGCGCCTGATCTCGATCTCGCTCGAAGGCAGCGTGGGTTGATCCTCGGCGCCTGAGACAAAAACAGGCCGCGTCCAGAACGGCTGAGCCTCAAACATTATCCTCGCCCGCCGCCTTGAACGGCCCGGCGATACTGGAGAAGACCGAATGACCACCCCGATGCTCGAAATCCGCAACCTGCATGTCCGGATCGAGGAACGCGAAATCCTCAAGGGCGTAAACCTGATCGTCCCCAAGGGCGAAGTGCACGCCATCATGGGGCGCAACGGCTCGGGCAAGTCGACGCTGAGCTATGTGCTCGCCGGCAAGGAAGACTATGAGGTCACCGACGGCGAAGTGCTGCTCGATGGCGTCAACATCCTCGAGATGGAGCCCAACGAGCGCGCCGTCGCCGGCCTGTTCCTCGCCTTCCAGTACCCGATCGAAATCCCCGGCGTTGCCACCATGACCTTCCTCAAGGCCGCGCTGAATGCCCAGCGCAAGGCCCGCGGCGAAGGCGAGATTTCGACGCCGGACTTCATGAAGGCGGTCAAGGAAGCCGGTTCCGCCATGCATATCGACAGCGACATGCTGAAGCGCGCGCTCAATGTCGGCTTCTCGGGCGGCGAGAAGAAGCGCGCCGAAATCCTGCAGATGGCGCTGCTCAAGCCCAAGATGTGCATTCTCGACGAGACCGATTCCGGCCTCGACATCGACGCGCTGAAGATCGTCTCGGAGGGCGTGAACGCCTTGCGCGGCCCGGAGCGCGCCATGCTGGTGATCACCCACTACCAGCGCCTGCTCAACCACATCGTGCCCGATGTGGTGCACGTTTTCTCCGACGGCCGCGTGGTCGAGTCGGGCGGCAAGGACCTGGCGCTCGAGCTCGAAGCCAAGGGCTATGCCGGCTTCGACGAGGAGAAGGCGGCGTGAGCATCGCTATCCCCGTTCGTCTCGGCCCGGCCGAGACCAAGTTGATCGAGCAGCTCAACGCTGCCGGCGCGACCGATGAGGCAACCCGCCTCGGCGGCTCCGGCCTGCCGACCCGTCGCGTCGAGTCCTACCATTACACCGACCTGAAGCAGCTGCTGCGCGCCGTGCCCGAGCTGGCTGGCGATCCACTTGCTGCCGGCGCTGATGGCTCGATCGCCACGACGCCTCCCGCGCTCACCGTGCCCGGCGCCTTCCAGTTGGTCATCGCCAATGGCCGCGTCCAGAAGCGTGGCACCGCTCCGGCCGGCGTCATTGCCGGTACCACCAAGGGCGGCGTGCTCTCGATCCGCGACGACATCGTCACCCGGCTCAACAACGCGCTGGTCAGCGAGGCGCTGACCCTCGATCTCGACGGCTCCGTCGACCCCGTGATCCAGATCGACCGCCGCACCGAAGGCGCCGCCGGCCACTCGGCCAGCGCGGCCAAGATCTTCGTCGGCGACGACGCGAGCGCGGTGATCGTCGAGACCTATGCCGGCTCCGACGAGGCGCACCTGGGCAACCACGCCACCTATCTGGCGCTGGGCAAGAACGCCAGGGTGACCCACATCACGGTGAACCTGAGCGGCAAGTCGGCGACGCACTTTGCCTCCAACGAGTACCAGCTCGGCGAGGGCGCGCAGCTGCGCACGCTGGTGATCAATGCCGGCGGTGCCCTGAGCCGCACCCAGCTCTTCCCGCGCTATGCCGGGGCAGGGGCGCATGCCGACGTCACGGGCCTCAACCTCGTGTCCGATGGCCAGCACACCGACATCACCATGGATGCGCTGCACGCCGTGCCGCACACCTCGTCCAAGCCGCTGTTCAAGTCGATCGCCCGTGGCCGCTCCAAGGCCATCGTGCAGGGCCGGCTGGTCGTAGCGCGCGACGCGCAGAAGACCGACGCCAAGCTGATGAGCCAGGGCCTGATGCTGTCGGACGAGGCGGAGATCCTCGCCAAGCCCGAACTCGAAATCTACGCCGACGACGTGGTCTGTGGCCACGGCGCCACCTCCGGCCAGCTCGACGAAGACCACCTGTTTTACCTCCTCAGCCGCGGCATTCCCAAGGCCGAGGCTGAAACCATGCTGGTCCGTGCCTTCCTCGCCGAACTGATCGACCCCATCGAGGACGCAGCCCTCAACGAAGCGCTGACCGCGGTGATCGAGGATTGGCTGGCGCGGGGGTAGGGCCGGCAGAAAAGGCCCCCTCACCCGGAGCGCGTTGCGCTCCGACCTCTCCCCCAAGGGAGAGGTGGTGCTGGGGTGAGATGGTGCCTCAAGTCACCTCTCCCTTGGGGGAGAGGTCGCCGCGCAGCGGCGGGTGAGGGGGCCTTCGCGCTCCCACTGGAAAGCAGATGACCTTCGACCTCGCCAAAATCCGCGCCGATTTCCCGATCCTGGATGAAAAGATCCACGGCCACCGGCTCGTCTATCTCGACTCCGGCGCCTCGGCCCAGAAGCCAAACCCGGTGCTCGACAAGATGGATTGGGCGCACCGGCATGCCTATGCCAACGTGCACCGCGGCCTCCACACCCTCGCCAACCGCGCCACCGAGGCCTACGAGGGCGGCCGCCAGGCCGTGCAGCGCTTCCTCAACGCGTCGCGCCCCGAGGAAATCATCTTCGCCCGCTCGGCCACCGAAGCGATCAACCTCGTCGCCGCCTCCTTCCTCGGCCCGCGCATCGCCGAGGGCGACGACATCGTGCTCTCCATCATGGAGCACCATTCCAACATCGTGCCCTGGCATTTCCACCGCGAGCGCAAGGGCGCTGTGCTGAACTGGGTCGATGTTGGCGACGATGGCAGCTTCTCCCTCGATGCGTTCGAGCAGGCCCTGACCCCGCGCACCAGAATGGTCGCGATCACCCACATGTCGAACGTGCTGGGCACGGTCACGCCGATCAAGCAGATCGTCGAGATCGCTCAAGCTCGCGGCATTCCCGTGCTGGTCGACGGCAGCCAGGGCGCCGTGCACAAGAAGGTCGACGTGCAGGATCTCGGCGTCGATTTCTACGTCTTCACCGGCCACAAGCTCTACGGCCCCACCGGCATCGGCGTGCTCTATGGCCGCTACGACCTCCTCGCCGACATGCAGCCCTTCAATGGCGGCGGCGAGATGATCGATGTCGTCACCCGCGACACCGTCACCTACAACGAGCCGCCGCACCGCTTCGAAGCCGGCACGCCGCCCATCGTCCAGGCCATCGGGCTCGGCGCCGCCATCGAATATGTCGAGGCCATCGGCCACGAGGCGATGGAAGCGCAGGAAGCCGACCTCACCGCCTACGCGATGGAGCGGCTCACCCGCATCAACTCGCTGCGCCTCATCGGCACCGCGCCGGGCAAGGGCGGCATCTTCTCGTTCGAACTCAAGGGCGCCCACGCCCATGATGTGTCCACCATCCTCGATCGCTACGGCATCGCCGTGCGCGCCGGCACCCATTGCGCCATGCCGCTGCTGCAAAGGTTCGGGGTCACCTCTACCTGCCGGGCCTCCTTCGGCCTATATACCGGCAAGGACGATATCGACGCGCTCGTCGAGGGCATCGAAAAAGCGCGCAGCTTCTTTTCGTAAGGCGCGAAATCTGTCGCCTAAAGGATTGATATGACGGACGAAAGCAAGGAACTGGCGCCTGCGACGGAAGTGGTGGCCGAACCCAATGCCGGCGACACGCCCCGCATCACGCCCAACATTGCCGGCACGATGGCGCCCGAGGAAGTCGAGCGCATCACCGCCGACCTGATCGGCGCGCTGAAGACGGTCTACGATCCGGAGATCCCGGTCGACATCTACGAACTCGGCCTCATCTACAAGGTCGATCTCGACGACGACCGCAACCTCACCATCGACATGACGCTGACCGCGCCGGGCTGCCCGGTGGCCGGCGAGATGCCGGGCTGGGTGGAAAACGCGGCGCTCGGCGTCGAGGGCATCCAGAACGTCACCGTCAACATGGTCTACGATCCGCCATGGGATGCCTCGCGCATGAGCGAAGAGGCCCAGGTCGCGCTGAACTGGTGGTAAGTTCGAAGCGTTAGGTCTATATATCGTCTGGTTACGATGAAGGTCCGAGTCCGATGCCATTGAAGATCATGAGCCTCACCGACGCAGCCGCCGAGCGGGTGCGCGAGATCATGGAAGACAGCGACAAGCCGGTCACCGGCGTGCGTGTCGGCATCAAGAATGCCGGCTGCGCCGGGCAGTCCTACACCCTCGACTACGTGGCCGAGCCGGTAGCAGGCGACGACCACATCGAGGACAAGGGCGTCCACGTCTATGTCGAGCCCAAGGCGACCCTGTTCCTGCTCGGCACGGTGATGGATTTCGAGGAAGACATCCTCAAGTCCGGCTTCACCTTCAAGAACCCCAACCAGACCGGCGAATGCGGCTGCGGCGAAAGCGTCCAGCTCAAGCCCGCCGACCTCAAGGCCCTGGCCGACGCCCGCGCCGCCGCGCACGCGTAAGCGCCCGTCCGCTCAATCTCCCCCACCCACGATGTCACCCCGGCGAAGGCCGGGGCCCATCCCGAGATGCCGCGGCGTCTTCCGCGATGGTGCGAAAGCCCGTTCAGATCGCGTCAATGATCGGTTCATAATCCGTAGCGCAATAGGTCGGCCATGCTAACCTACGCCCCAGTTGCAGCGCGTCCGCCAATTCGCTACACCCATCCGGCTTGCTTCAACCTCACCCCGGCGACAGGACCGGGCCATTCGACAGATCGATGTGTCCGGCACTGCCGGAGTGAGCGCGGCTTCAGGCCGCTGTGACGGGGTTTTCCATGACTATTGATGCGCCCTCAAAGCTCGAGGCTTTGACGATCATTCCGCCTGCCCATCCGCTGGTCGGCCGCGTGACGCCGCCCGGATCGAAGTCGATCACCAACCGCGCCCTGCTGCTCGCCGCCCTCGCCAAAGGCACCAGCCGCCTCACCGGCGCACTCAAGAGCCGCGACACCCAGCTCATGGCCAAGGCCTTGATCCAGATGGGTGTTTCGGTTGAAGAACCGGATGCCACGAGCTTCATCGTCACCAGCGGTGGCACGCTCAAGGCCCCCACCGAGCCGCTGATGCTCGGCAATGCCGGCACCGCCACCCGCTTCCTCACCGCCGCCGTGACCCTCGTCACCGGCCGCGTCGTCATTGATGGCGACGAAGCCATGCGCAAGCGTCCGATCGAGCCGCTGCTCGTCGCCCTGCGCTCGCTCGGCATCGACGCCACCAGCGCCACCGGCTGTCCGCCTGTCACGATCAACGGCACCGGTACCTTCGGCTCCGGCCGCGTCGAGATCGATGGCGGCCTCTCCAGCCAGTATGTCTCGGCCCTGCTGATGGCCGCGCCGTTCGGCGAAGGCCCGATCGAGGTCGCGCTGACCGGCAAGGACCTTGACGCCCGTGGCTACGTCAACCTGACCCTCGCCGCCATGCGCGCCTTCGGCGCCAGCGTCGAGCAAATCGACGAAATGACCTGGCGCGTTGAGCCCACCGGCTACCGCGCCACCGATTTCCACATTGAGCCCGACGCCTCAGCGGCGACCTACCTGTGGGCCGCCGAAGCGCTGACCCACGGCAAGATCGATCTCGGCGTGCCGATGGAGTCCTTCACCCAGCCTGACGCCGAGGCCGCCAAGCTGATCCGGCAGTTCCCGCGCATGCCGGCCGTCATCAACGGCTCGCAGATGCAGGACGCCGTACCCACGCTCGCCGTGCTGGCTGCCTTCAACGAGACGCCGGTTCGCTTCGTCGGCATCGCCAACCTGCGGGTAAAGGAGTGCGACCGTATCTCGGCGCTATCCACCGAGCTCAACCGCATCCGGCCCGGCCTCGCGCGCGAGGAGGACGACGACCTGATCGTGAATTCCGACCCGGCACTCGCCGAGCCTCGCCGCAACGCCACGACTCGGATCGAGACCTACGAGGACCACCGCATCGCCATGAGCTTCGCGCTCGCCGCGCTGAAGGTCGGCGGCATCACGATCCTCGACCCACTATGCGTGGGCAAGACCTATCCGGAATACTGGAACGCGCTGCGTTCGCTGGGTGTGGAGACGCGCGAGGTCTAACCGGGCGTCGCGGGGCAGGTGGTGGAGCCACACGCGCGCATGTTGGCGATCTTGGCCTTCAGCACGTCGAGCGGCACGGCGCCGGGGATGATCTCGTCGCCGATGATGAAGGTCGGCGTGCCGGTGATCTTCAGCTTGTCGGCGATCGTGTAGCTGGTCTTGATTGCCTCGGCGACCCTGGGCGTGCCCATGCCCATCTCCAGCGTGATCGGGTTGAGCCCGAGATCGGACGCGGCTTTCAGCGCCGCTGCCTTATCGACCTGGCCGCGGCCGGTGAACAGCGCCTGGTGGAAGCCCCAGTAGTCCACGTCAGCGTCCGCTACCTGGATCGCCACCTTGGCGGCATCCAGCGAGCCCTGCGACAGGATCGGGAACTCCTTGAGGATGAGCTTTACGCCCTTGTCCTCCTCGAGCAGCTGCGCCAGCGCGGGCAGGGCCTGCCGACAGTAGGTGCAGTTATAGTCGAACATCTCGACCAGCGTGACGTCGCCTTCGGGATTGCCCAGCACCACCTGGCCTTCGGCCTCGTAGATGGCCGGCTTGAGTTCGGCCAGCGCCGTCGCCGTCGTGGCCTTGCGTTCGGCAGTCAGTTCGACCTCGAGCGCCGCATCGACCTGTTGCAGGATGCGGGGGTTGGCGAGCAGATAGTCCTCGATCATCGGGTTGAGTGTCGCCGCATCGAGCTGTGCCGCCGACTGCCTGGGCTGGCGGGCGAGATAGTCGGCAACGATGGTTTCCACCGCCGGCTGGTCGAGTCCGGCCTTGGGCGCGGTAGCAACCACCTCCTCGGCAATCGAGCGCACCGCGGCCTCGTCCATGGCGGGGCGGGTCGCGAGCGACATCCCGAGTCCGCCCGCAAGGACGCCGGCGAGAACAACGAGGGCGGTAGTCAGGCGGGACATGGCAACTCCAGGGCACTTCTGGCCCAACGCTCTATCAGACCACCACGAAATTGCCACCGCACGAAGCCGGCCCGCTTCAATTCTGGTTGAGCCGGCGGCGCGGATCACTTAGCCAGTCTGGATATGGACGAGAGCAAGATCACGGGCCTCCGGCCCTTCTACGTGATGGAGATCACCGCCCGCGCCAAGGCGGCCGAGGCGAGCGGTCGGACGATCATGCACATGGAATCAGGCGAGCCCGGCGCTCCACCGGCACCGAAGGTGCGTGAGGCAGTGGCCGCGGCCCTCGCCCTACCGCAGCACTACACGCACTCGGCCGGCCAGATCGAGCTGAGGCGAGCGCTTTCGGACTACTACCACGACCAGCACGGCGCCACCGTCGATCCCGACGCGATCGTCGTCACCATGGGCTCGTCCTCGGGCTTCATTCTCGCCTTCCTCGCCGCCTTCGGTCGCGGCGCGAAGATCGCCGTTACCCGCCCGGGCTATCCTGCTTATCTCAACACGCTCGACGGCCTCGGCATGCAGGCGGTCGAGATTCCGGTGACAGCCGCCGCCGGCTGGCGTCTCATCGCCGCCGATATCGAAGCCGCCTATGCCCGCGAACAGTTCGACGGCCTGCTCTTCGCCTCGCCGGCCAACCCAACCGGTGCGGCGGTAACGCGCGACGGCTTGAAAGAGATCGTCGACACCTGCGCCCGCCTCGGCATCCGCTTCATCTCCGACGAAATCTACCACGGCCTCGATTATCGCGCCCCGTCCGTCTCGGCGCTCGAGTTCACCGACCAGGCCATCGTGATCAACAGCTTCTCCAAATATTACTGCATGACCGGCTGGCGCATCGGCTGGATGGTGCTGCCCGAGGCGGTCAACCGACGCACCAACATCCTGCAGCAGAACCTGTTTATCGCCGCTCCGACCCTCAGCCAGATCGCCGGCCGCGTGGCGCTGGGCGAGCGCGACTACGCCGAAGCCCAGAAGGCGCAATATGCCGAGAACCGCCACGCGCTCGCTGAAGGCCTCGCCCAGTTCGGCCTCGCGACCGCCAGCGAGGGCGACGGCGCCTTCTATGCCTATGTCGATTTCTCCCGCTACACCAACGACTCCCTGAACTTCTGCATCGAGCTGCTTGACGCCGTCGGCGTCGCCGCCACTCCGGGCATCGACTTCGACCGCATAAACGGCAACCGCTTCGTCCGCTTCTCCTACGCCGGCACCCGCGCCACCATCGACGAAGGCCTCAACCGGCTCGAAACCTTCCTCAAGGGACGCTGAGGGGGCCACGGCCTTCGCGATCCTCCGATCGTGGGCCTTGACGCCAAGCGCGACGACATGGCGCCTCATCCGCAATGACATTCCCGCAGGCGAAAACCCAGTCGGCCACCGGACCTACGGCTGCTGGATCCCCGCCTGCGCGGGGATGACGCCGGAGTTTGGGGACGGCTTCGAATGTAAAACAATGAGCGACAGGCGCTGGCGCCGGGATGCGAAAAGGGCGGGATCACTCCCGCCCTTTGTTCATTCAGCCACCGAGGCCCAGGCGGCGCTGCCACCAGCCGACCTTCTTGGGTTTGGCTTCCTCCGCCGCGGCTTCTTCGGAGGGAGCCGTGGTGCTGACCACGATCTCGCCCTCGGGGATAGACTTCCTTGCGCGCCGCTTCGGCTTTTCCTCGGTCGCTGTCTCAACGACGGGTTCCGTTTCGGCAACCACAGGAGCAGCCTCGGCCCCGGCAACTACCGGAGCAGCCTCGGCAACCACAGGGGCGGCTTCCTCAGCCGCCGGCGCTGCCTTGGGCTTGCGGGCACGGGTACGCTTCGGCTTGGGTGCCTCCTCGGCCGGAGCGGCTTCTTCGGCGGCGGGTGCTTCGACCACAGCCGGAGCCTGGGCGGCGGCAGCTTCCTCAGCTACCGGCTCGGCCTTCTTGCGACGGCCGCGCTTGGGCTTGGGCGCCTCTTCGGCAACGGGTTCGGTCACAGCCGGTGCAGGCTCGACCGAAACGGCAGGGACCACGTCCGCCTCGGCAACCAGCTCGGCCACGGCAGCAGCTTCCGCATCCTGTTCGGGTGCGCCGGCTTCGGCGTCGGCTGCCACCTGCTCGACCCCATCCTCGGGCCGGCGGTTGCGACGGCCGCCACGACGGCCGCGACGGCGGCGGCGGCGCGGCTCGCCGTCTTCCCCCACGGTGCCCGGCGCGCTCTCGGCCTCGCCATCCTCATCACCGCCCTCGGCATCGGCCGAAACCTCGGCGGCGGGCTGGCGCTGCTGACCATTGTCGCTGCGCTCGCCGCGATCGCGGTCACGGCCGCGCCGGCGGCGGCGACGGCGGCCGGAGCGCTCGCCGTTGCCTTCGTCGGAACGCGCGGCCGTCTCTTCGGCCTCGTCTTCGTCCTCGTCGACGATGTCAGCGTCGGCCACATCGGCCTCGATGAGAGTGGACGTATCGACCCGCACATGCGTGCCGGCGGTTTCGCTGCGATCGAGCTGGCGGGCCTCGCCACGCTCGATGGCATAGTGCGAGGGACCGACATGGTCATCGGCGACGATGGTGATCGACAGCCCGTACTTGGCCTCGAGCTGGTTCAGCGTACCGCGCTTGGAATTGAGGATGTAGAGCGCCACGTCGGTGGGGACGCGCAGGTTGATCGACTGGCCGGGCTTGCGCAGCACGTAGTCTTCCACGTTGCGCATGACCATCAGCGCCAGGCTCTCGACCGAGCGCACCAGCCCGGTACCCTGGCAGGTCGGGCACTTGTGCGTCGAGCTCTCGACCACGCCGAAGCGGATGCGCTGGCGGCTCATCTCGAGCAGGCCGAAATGGCTGATGCGGCCGACCTGGATCCGGGCCCGGTCGTTCTTCAGCGCTTCCTTGAGCTTGCGCTCCACTGCCCGGTTGGAGCGGTTCTCCACCATGTCGATGAAGTCGATGACGATGAGGCCCGCAAGGTCGCGCAGGCGAAGCTGCCGCGACACTTCCTCGGCGGCTTCCAGGTTGGTCTGGAGCGCGGTGTCCTCGATATTGTGTTCCTTGGTCGCCCGGCCCGAGTTCACGTCGATCGAGACGAGAGCTTCGGTCGGGTTGATCACGATATAGCCGCCCGAGGGCAGGTTCACCGTGGGCGAGAACATCTGGTCGAGCTGTCCCTCGACGGAATATTTCGAGAAGATCGGCGCATCTTCCTTGTAGAGCTGCACGTTCTTGGCGTGGCTCGGCATGATCATGCGCATGAAATCTTTGGCCTCGCGGTAGGCGTCGTCGCCTGCCACGTACAGCTCATCGATGTCCTTGTTGTAGAGGTCGCGAATGGTCCGCTTGATCAGCGAGCCTTCCTCGTAGACGAGGCAAGGTGCCTGCGACTTGAGCGTCAGCGAGCGGACATTCTCCCACAGGCGCTGCAGGTACTCGAAGTCGCGCTTCACCTCGGCCTTGGTGCGGCTTGCACCGGCCGTGCGCAGGATGATGCCCTGGCCCTGCGGCACATCGAGGTCGCCGACGATCTCCTTGAGGCGCTTGCGGTCGGCGGCATTGGTGATCTTGCGCGAAATACCGCCGCCACGCGCCGTGTTCGGCATCAGCACCGAATAGCGGCCGGCGAGCGACAGGTAGGTGGTCAGAGCCGCGCCCTTGTTGCCGCGCTCTTCCTTCACGACCTGCACCAGCATGACCTGCCGGCGCTTGATCACTTCCTGGATCTTGTACTGGTGCCGGCGCTGCGAGGGCCGGCGGCGCTCCTGCGCGTCTTCGAGCGCGTCGCCGCCACCGACGCTTTCGACCGGCTCGTTATTGGCCGGCGCCTGCTCGATGTGGCTATGCTCCTCGTCGTCCTCGGCCTCGGCGGGGGCCTCCGCCTCGGTCGTCGCGGCGGGAGCGGCGTCGTGCTCTTCGTCCTCATGCTCCTCGTCGCGCAGCAGGGCTTCGCGGTCGGCAATCGGGATCTGGTAGTAGTCGGGATGGATTTCCGAGAAGGCGAGGAAGCCGTGGCGGTTGCCGCCATACTCGACGAAGGCCGCCTGCAGGGACGGCTCAACGCGCGTCACCTTGGCGAGGTAGATGTTCCCTCTGAGCTGCCGCCGGGTGGCGGATTCGAAATCGAACTCCTCGAGCCGGTTACCGCTGGTGACGACGATCCGTGTTTCTTCCGGGTGGATGGCATCCACCAACATGCGCTTTGTAGCCATAGACTAAGTCTCCGCGCCTTCGCGCGCCGACAGCGGCAGCCCGGCGAGCCGGGCCTCCCCGTGTGGCGCCATGCGAGGCGAATGGTTCTGGGGTAGGGGCGCCTAGTGCGCCGGGAGGAGCGACGGCGAACACGCCGTTGCGATAGTGGAGAGCGTTGGCAGCCGGAAAGTCGATGACAAAAGCGCAACCGCTATTCGGGATCGCGTCCAACTTTGTCCGTCCGGTGGCCATCAGACCTCTTCCTTGAGAACAGGCCAGCGAATTCTTGCTGCCCGCTCTTCGATCCCCGTGGGAATCGAGATTCTTACGCGAGGCGTCAAATGTGCCGCACTTCGGACCAGCTAGGGTCCGCCGCTGCCACCATCCCGGCCCCTTGGGGCACGATGCGCCATACCGGCATATGGGAGGGGCAGCAGGCCGCCTCAAGATGGCTTTAGGGTTGTTGCCGCAAATTGGCAACAGGAAAGTCAGAAGCTGCGTGGGCAGGCGGGTTTGACAGGCAGGACGATATTGCATTGTCGACTTCGTCGCCGTAACGCCGCAGAATCGCCGGAGTGATAGGGCTCTTGGCGCCTGTTCAGGGGAGCGATACCGACTTGCTGAAATCTGCCGGGCCCGGCGGTAAAACCGGCGGCTTCATGAGGATTTGCATGGCCTTGGCGGCCATGCTGCTGGCCTTGTTCGCGGCCGCGCCGGCTTTCGCGCAGCTCGAATCGATCGAGGATTATCCGGACGTTATCGACGCTCGCGTCACCGCCACGGCCGAGCGCGCCCGCCTGATCATCGATCTCAGCGGCCCCACCGAGTTCGCCATAGCGACCCTCGCCGAGCCGAACCGTCTCGCCATCGACGTCAAGGCGTTCGACGTGAAGATTCTGGCGCCCGCCGACGTTGCCGGCAGCGGCCTGGTCACTTCGTACGCAGTGGAGATGGCCGAGAAGGGCAGGGCCCGCACGACGCTGACGCTGGCGGCGCCGGCGCTCGTCCAGCAGGCCTATGTCCTCGACGCCGTGGCCGATCAGCCGGCTCGTCTCGTCGTCGACATCATTCCGACCACGCCGGAAGCCTTCACCGAGAAGGTCGCTGCCGACCTTGCTGCTTCGCTTGCCAACCGCGGCACGGCGCCCGAAGCGTCTTCGACCGCGCCCGGAACGCACGCGACCGTGGCCGCCACACGGCCGCTGGTCGTGCTCGACCCGGGCCATGGCGGTGTCGACAACGGCGCCAGCGCCCCCAATGGCGTGCACGAGAAGGACATCACGCTCACCTTCGCGCTGCAGCTGCAGAAGGTGTTGATCGAGACCGGCAAGTTCGACGTCGCGCTCACGCGCGAGGACGACACCTATCTCTCGCTGGATGAGCGCGTCGATCTGGCTCGGCAGAACAAGGCCGACATCTTCATCTCGCTCCACGCCGACAGTTTTCAGCAGCCCGAAATCCGTGGCGCCTCGGTCTATACCCGCGACGAGAATGCCACCGACGTGCTCGACAAGGTACTGGCCGATGGCGAAAACCGCTATGATATCGTCGCCGGCTTCGCCGTGCCGCAAGCAACCCCGGCCGTGATGGACATCCTCGTCGACCTGATGCGGCGCGAGATGCGCAAGTCGAGCTTCCTTGCCGCCCAGTCCATCATCCACCAGCTCGAGCCGAGCGTGACGCTGCGTCCGTTCCCGGTGCGCCAGGCCGACTTCTTCGTGCTGCAGGCACCGGACGTGCCGTCGGTGCTGGTCGAGCTCGGTTTTCTGTCCAACGCCTCCGACATCGCCAACCTGCAACAGAGCGACTGGCGCGACCGTACGGTCGATGCGCTGGCTCGCGGCATTGCCGACTATTTCGACCAGACGCAGAAAACCGCGGCGACGGCGACGCAGTGACCGGCGCGCACCATCGGCGGCGCTTACGTGCTCCGGTGCGCGTGATGTCCACAATTCCGCCCTTGTCTGCTATGATTCCGCTGTCGAGTTCGTCCGGCCGGGTTAACGTCGGGGCTTTGTTTCCAGGGTTTAGGTACTGATGCTGCGATTGCTCGGCTGGCTTTTCGGATTTGGTGTGTTCTGTGCGCTGGGTGCGGTCGCCGTAGGCGCGGTCTACCTCAACGACCTGACGGCCAAGCTTCCCGACTATACCGTGCTGAAGGACTATCAGCCGCCCGTAACGACGCGCGTCCACGCCGCCGACGGCACCCTGCTCGCCGAATATGCCCGTGAGCGCCGCCTGTTCCAGCCCATCGAGACCATCCCGCCGCTGGTGATCGACGCTTTCCTTTCCGCCGAGGACAAGGATTTTTACAAGCATGGCGGCCTTGCCGTGGACGGCATCGTCCGCGCCCTGCGCGACAACGTCATGGCCCGCATCGACGGCAATTCTGCCATCCAGGGCGGCGGCTCCACCATCACGCAGCAGGTGGCCAAGAACTTCCTGCTCACCTCCGAGCAGACCTGGGACCGCAAGATCCAGGAAGCGATCCTGGCGCTCAGGATCGAGTCGACGTTCAGCAAGAACAAGATTCTCGAGCTCTACCTCAACGAGATCTTCCTCGGCTCGGTCGGCGGCCAGACCTATGGCGTCGCCGCGGCCGCGCTCAACTATTTCGACAAGGCGCTCTACGAGCTGACCTTGCCGGAGGCCGCCTATCTCGCTGCACTCCCTAAGGGTCCGACCAACTACCATCCGTTCCGTTACCCCAAGGCCGCCATCGAGCGGCGCAACTGGGTGCTCGACCGTATGGTCGAGAATGGCTACGTCACTGCCGAGGATGGCGCCAAGGCCAAGCAGGAGCCGCTGGTGGTCACGCCGCGCGATACCGGCACGCGCCTCTATTCGGCCGAATATTTCACTGAGGAAGTGCGGCGCCAGCTCGGCAAGCTCTACGGCGAATCCGAGCTCTATGGCGGCGGCCTCAGCGTGCGCACCACGCTCGATCCGCACCTGCAGGAATCGGCGCGCCGCGCCCTGATGGACGGCCTGATCCGATACGACCACAACGAGGGCTTCCGTGGGCCGGTCGCGACCGTCGATATCGCCGAGGATTGGGGTGTTGCCGTCAACGAGGTGCGTCCCCTCAGCGACGTGCCCGAGTGGCGTCTCGCGGTCGTTCTCGAGATGGGCGACAACGAGGGCACGATCGGCCTTCGCCCGGAGACCGACGTTGGCGGCAAGGTCTCGACCGAGCGCGTAACCGGCACTCTCGCCGGTCCCGATATCAAATGGGTGAGCCAGAAGCTCGGCACCATCCTCAAGCCGGGCGACGTCGTCTACGTCTCGGCGGTGGCCGGCAAGCAGGGCGCCTACACGCTCGAGCAGGTGCCAGAGCTCGAAGGCGCCCTCGTCGCCATGGATCCGCGCACCGGCCGCGTGCTCGCCATGGTCGGCGGCTTTTCCTACGCCGAATCCGAATTCAACCGGGCCACCCAGGCGATGCGGCAGCCAGGCTCCTCGTTCAAGCCGATCGTCTATTCGGCCGCGCTCGACAATGGCTATACGCCGGCCTCGGTGGTGCTCGATGCGCCGATCGAGGTGGTGAATGCCGACGGCAGTATCTGGCGGCCCGAGAACTATGCGCAGAGCTTCTATGGTCCGCAGACCCTGCGTGTCGGCATCGAGAAGAGCCGGAACGTCATGACCGTGCGCCTGGCGCAGGATCTTGGCATGCCGCTGATCTCGGACTACGCCAAGATGTTCGGCATCTATGACGATCTGAACCCGGTCCTCGCCATGGCGCTCGGCGCCGGCGAAACGACGGACATGCGCATGACGGCGGCCTATGCCACCATTGCCAATGGCGGCCGCAAGATCGTGCCGACGCTGATCGATCGCATCCAGGACCGGTACGGCAAGACCATCTACAGGCATGACGAGCGCGTCTGCGACGGCTGCGTCGCCGATGGTTGGCACAGCCAGGGCGAACCGCTGATCATCGACAACCGCGAGCAGGTGCTCGATCCGATGACGGCCTACCAGATCACCTCGATGATGGAAGGCGTGGTGCAACGCGGCACCGGCACCGCCGCCAAGGTGCTCAACCGCCCGGTCGCGGGCAAGACCGGCACGTCGAACGACTACAAGGACGCTTGGTTCATCGGCTTCACGCCGGAGCTGGCGGTGGGCGTCTATGTCGGCTTCGACACGCCGCGCAACATGGGGCGTCAGGCGACCGGCGGCGAGATGGCGGTGCCGATCTTCACGCAGTTCATGGAGAAGGCACTCGCCGGCAAGCCCCCGACCCCGTTCAACATGCCCGGCGGCATGAACCAGGTCTGGATCAATCCGGGCAGCGGCGTGAAGGCCAATGGCGGCGATGTCGCCATTTATGAAGCCTTCAAGCCGGGCACCGGCCCCAACCTCGTCACTTCGGTGATCGGCGTGGATTCCAACGCTTTCCAGGCCATCCAGCAGCAGAACCAGGATCCGGGCGGCGGCTTCAATGATTTCAACTTCGGTCGCGGCGGCCTGTTCTAGCGGTGATCGTGAACTGGCCCGATCCGCGGCTCGAACGGAAGGCTGAACCGCGGCCGGTGGACGACGGACTGCGCGCCATCGGCCAGCGCCTGCTCGAGGCGGCCCGGGCGGCCAACGCCTACGGTCTCGCCGGGGTCCATATCGGCGCCGTGGCCCCGGTCGTCGTGGTGAGCTTTGAGCCGGATCCGGCCAGGCGCGACCATCGTGTGCTCTACAACGCGACCATCGATGCGCTTGCCACGGAAACCGCGCCCGGCACCGAGGGCTCGGTGTCGATGCCGGGGGCCGAGGCCGAGATCGTCCGTCCGATCTGGGCGGAGGTCTCGTGGGATGATGAAGCCGGCGCACGTCAAGCCGCACGGCTCGAGGGCCTGCCCGCCCGCATCGCCCAGCACGAGATCGACCAGATGAATGGCGTGTTCTTCCTCAACCGTCTGTCGCGGCTGAAGCGCGAAATTATCGTCAAGCGTTGGAAGAAGCACAGCGCCGGCTAGAGCTTCGCCGCCAAAGTCACGCCCGTGGAACGCGTCGACTGCCATGTAACGCCACTCGATAGTTCCTGGCTGAGCCGGAGGCGTCCTTGGATTTGCAGCAGAAGCGCCCCGAAATGGGAGCCGGCAATTATGCCCGCGACGACACCACCGTCGCGTTTTATCTTCGCATTAATGCGCTGATCTCCAAGCAGTCGACGGTTCTCGACCTCGGCGCCGGGCGCGGCGCGGGGCTCGAGACTGCCGACCACTTCCCAAGATCGCTGTCGCGGCTCAAGGGCAGGGTGGCTTGGCTCTCGGGCTGCGACGTCGATGAGGCCGTGCTGCAGAACGAGCATCTCGACGACCGGCGCACCCTCGGTCCCGGCGGTTCGCTGCCGTACGAGGATGGCACTTTCGATCTTGTCTACAGCGACTGGGTGATCGAACACATTGCCGATGTCGAAAGCTTCGTTGCGGAAGTCGGTCGCGTGTTGAAGCCGGGCGGCTGGTTCTGCGCTCGCACGCCCAACAAGTGGGGCTATATCGGACTCAGCGCCCGCGCCGTTCCCGATGCGCTCGAGGGCGCCTTCCTGCGTCGCCTGCAGCCCGGCCGCCAACAGCGCGACGTCTTTCCCAAGATGTACCGGCTCAACACGCTCCCAGCCATCCGCCGCGCGTTCAGCGAGGACCGTTGGATCGATTGTTCCTATTCCTGCTCGGCGCCGCCCGCCTATAGCGGCGGCAACCCGGTCCTGTTCTCGCTGATCGAGCTCTTCCAGGCCGCCACGCCACCGGCGCTGAATACGGTATTGATGGTCTTCATGCAGAAGCGATGAAGAGCTGACCGGCCGCCTGGGATGGGTGGTGCCGGCAGCAGGATTTGAACCCGCGACCCACTGATTACAAATCAGTTGCTCTACCAACTGAGCTATACCGGCGCGAGGCGGTCGATAACATCGGGCGGGGCGGGGCGCAAGGCGGGGCGGGCGTGACGCGGCCGGCCGCTTTCGCTAACGCTCAGCTGTGCTCGGCCCCCGCTGGCCGGTGCGATTCGGTCGGGAGGCGCCGATGGCGAAGCGCTCGAAGCTCGCAGCGAAGGTCAAGGCGTGGCCGCGCTACCTGGCCTTCTATCTTGGCGCCGGGGCAGGGGCGATCGGCCTGGCCCTCGGCCTGTGGCTTCTTCCCTCCTATGCCGTCGCGATCGGCGCGAATGCGATGTTCGCGGTCTATCTGGTCCTGACCGCCCTCGTGCTGCCGCATCTGAGCGCCGCGTTCCTGATGCAGCGGCCGGACGATGCCGATGCGCCTATCGGCGCCATCTTCACCGTCACCGGGCTGGTCGTGCTGGTCGCCATGGGTTCGCTGTTTCTCACCCTCAACGGCGGCAGCTCGGCCGATCCTGTTGAGATCGTGCTCAGTGTCGTCTCGGTGTTGCTCGGCTGGTTCACAGTGCACACCATGGCGGCCCTGCACTATGCCCACGAATACTATCGCGACGATGCCGCGACCGGCGGTGACGCCGTGCTCGGCGGGTTGGATTTTCCCGGGCGCGACAAGCCCGATGGCATGGCCTTCCTCTATTTCGCCTACGTGATCGGCATGACGGCACAGGTAGCCGATGTTGCCGTGAGCTCGCGCACGATGCGGCAGCGCGTGATGCTGCACGGGCTCTTCTCCTTCTTTTTCAACACGGTGATCGTGGCGGCGACTGTCAACGTCGTCGTCACCCTGGCGGGCAGCTGACCAATTGCCCAGCTTCGCGCCAGATGGTCTATTCGGCAGCCGAGGGACAGCCTTGTCGGCGCCGCCTGCAACGAGGAAACGATGATGACGCCTCTTCGCCTTCTTGCCTTGCCCGCCCTGGTCGCGGCCGGCCTGACGCTCGCGGCCTGCGACAATAACCAGCCGGCCCCGCCGCCCGCGCAGACGCCGGCTGCGCCCGCAGCGCAGGCGCCTGCCGCTACCCCGTCCCCAGACGCCGCGGCCGAGCAGGCTGCAGCGGAGCAGGCGGCAGCCGAAGAGAAGGCAGCCGCCGACAAGGCGGCTGCCGACGCGAAGGCCGCCGAGGAAGCCGCAGCTGCGGCAAAGGCCGAAGACGAACGCAAGGCCGCGGAAGCTGCCGCCGCTGCGAAAGCAGAGGAGGAGCGCAAGGCTGCAGAAGCTGCGGCAGCCAAGGCAGAGGCCGAGCGCGTTGCGGCCCTTGAGGCTGCCGCCGCCAAGGGCAAGGCGGATGCCGAGGCCGCGATCGCGAGCGCCGTGGCCGCAGCTTCCGAGAAGGCCGAAGCTGATCGCGTGGCGGCGCTCGAAGCCGCAGGCGCGAAGGGCAGAGCCGACGCCGAGGCCGCCGTTGCGACCGCTACGGCCGCTGCCGCAGCGCAGGTTGAGGCCCAGCGCGCTGCCGCCATCGAAGCTGCCCGGACCAAGGGCCGTGGAGATGCGGAAGCGGCAGTTGCTGCCGCGAAAGCCGAGGAAGAGTGGCTTGCGGCCGAGGTGAAGGCTGCCGCCGAGCGCAAGGCGGCAGAAGACGCCGCCGCTGCCGAGGGGGAAGCAGAACGCAATGCGGCTGAGACTGCCGTCGCCACCGCCAAGGGCGCGGCAGACGCCAATGCCGCTGTCGCCGCCGCCGAGGCCGCCGGTGCGGCTACGGCCGAAGCCAAGGGTGCTGCCGATGCCGTTGCTGCGGCAGCCGCTGCCGAGGCGGCTGATGCGCAAAGCAAGGGCGCATCCGACGCTGCTGCTGCCGCCGCCGCCTCGGAGACCGTCGCGGCGGCCACTGCGCCGTCCGGAAATGCCGAGGCCAAAGGCGCGGCCGACGCCGCGGCTGCCGTTGCTGCAGCCGGTGGCGCAACGACAGCGGCCACCACCGCCACCACTGCACAAACAAAAGGTGCCGCTGATGCTGCGGCCGCCGTCACGACGGCCGAGGCTGCGCCCGCCGCCGCCACCGGCACGCTGCCAGCCCAGGGCCTGAAACCCGACACCCGCATCGCGGCCGCCGCCGGCGCCACGGGCGAAATCGGCTATCTCGGCGTCTGGGTGCCAGACTCGACCGACTGCGCCACGGTCGACCAGGGCAACAACGAAGGGCTCGTGGTCATCTCGCGCGTCAGCCTGCGCAGGGGCGGCGAGATCTCGATCCTGAACCCGACCCCGGCTGTCGACGGCAAGGCCAGCCTGACTGCCGGTGCGACGACCTTCGAGGTCGTCGAAACCGGTCCGGATGCGATCACCGTGGATGGCGCGGCGCTCGTGCGCTGCGTGCTGCCGTAAGCGACTGTAGCGGGCCGGTTACGCCGGCCCGCGTCCCGCCGTGGCGGCGAACAGCGCAATCGCCGCAGCGTTCGAGACGTTCAGCGACTTGATCGGCCCGGGCATGTCGAGCCGCACCATCTCGTCGCAGAGTTCGCGGGTGCGCTGCCGCAGCCCTTTCCCCTCGGCGCCGAGCACGATGGCCATTGGCACGTCGTCGGTCCGCGGCCGCAGCGGCTGAGGCGCCTCGGAATCAAAGCCGATCACCGTAATGCCGCGGTCCTTCAGCTTCTCGATGGCATCGCCGAGATTGCGCACCTCGATCATCGGCACCAGGTCGAGCGCCCCTGAGGCGGCCTTGGCCATCACCCCGGTCTCGCGCGGTGAATGCCGTGCGGTCGTCACCACCGCATCAGCCCCGAATGCGCAAGCCGTACGCAGGATCGCGCCCACATTATGCGGATCGGTCAGCTGATCGAGGATCACCACGAGCCGCGGGTTCGGCACATCGTTGAGCCCGAACCGGCTCACTGCCTCGACTTCGAGCGCCACGCCCTGGTGCACCGCATCGGCGCCGAGCAGCCGGTCGAGCTCCTTGGGCGTCGTCTCGGTGTAGCGCATCTCCACCGTGCCGGTTTCCTTGAGCCGCATCAGCGCGTTCGGCGTCACCAGCAGGTTGCGTCGCTCGCGCAGCGGATTGTCCAGCGCGGCGCGCACCGTATGCAGGCCGTAGAGATAGACCGGACCGGTATCGGGATCGTATTTCGGCTTGGGCGGGAATTTGTTGCGGCTCATGCCGATGCGGTAGCCCGTTTTGCCCGCCCGAACAAGCTAGCGGGCCGCCGCCGCGCCGATCTCGATCGTCACTGCCAGTCCGCCCGCCGCGGCGCGGGCAAAGGACAGAGTTCCGCCATTCAGCGTCACGATCTCCCGCGCGATGGCGAGGCCCAGCCCGGACCCGGGCCGCGCCTCGTCGAGTCGCCGCCCGCGCTCGCCCAGGCGCGCGATGGCGGCTTCGTCCAACCCGGGTCCATCGTCGACGATCGCGATGACGGCCCGTTCGCCGTCCTGTCTGGCCGAGAGATGCACGGCGTGGCTGGCGTATTCGGCCGCGTTCTCCAGCACCACCCCGAGCAGTTCCGACAGGTCCATGGCGTCGAGCCGGGCCACGAGCCCGGCCGGAATCTCCGTCTTCCACGCGAGCTCCCGCCCCTTGGGCGTCGCGCGCACCGCCGCCACCACCTTGCCGGCAACCTCCGCCAGCGGCGTCACATGCCGGTCGGAGCGCACACGGTGCCGCAAGCGCGAAAGCTTCAGCTGGTGATCGATCGTCTCGGTCATCCGCTCGGTCAGCTGCTCGATCCGCCCCGCCGCCTCCGCCTGACCGGTGCGCTGCAGCTCAAACGCTTCGCCATTCATCAGCGTCAGCGAGGTTTTGAGACCATGCGCGAGGTCCGCGGCGCGCTCGCGGGCAAACTCGATCGATTGCTCCTGCAGGGCGAGCAGATCGTTCACCTCGGTCACCAGCGGCACCACTTCGGTCGGGTAGGGACCCTCGAGTGTGTGCGCCTCGCCCGAGCGCACCCGCCCGACATCGCGCTTGATCCGCTTGAGCGGCGCCAACCCGATCTCGACGGTGAGCCAGTATGTGCCGAGCAGCGCCAATGCGATGATGGTCAGGGCGCGAATGAGGTCGGAGCGGAAGGCGGCATTGGCCGCCTCGACATCGGCGAGGTTCTCCGCCACGGCCAGCTGCAGCGGTCGTTCTGTGCCGTCCGGGCCCTCGAAGGTCAGCCTCTGCGAAACGACGAGCACCGTCTGCCCCGCCGGTCCGGCCGTGCGCTCGGTGACGACTTCATCCCCGGTGGCCGAGGCGGCCAGCGTCGTGTCCCACAGCGAGCGGGAGCGGACGCGCTCGGTGGTGGTTGGATCGAGCAGCTGCCAGTAGATGCCACCGGCCGGCGTGTCGTAGCGCGCATCGGGCAGGGGGGTGGTCAGCTCCGGCAGCGCCAGGGTCGCATCGGTGACCGCGACCAGCCGGTCGAGTTCCGCCGTCAGCCGCGACGCCAGCGAGCGCTGCGTGTGGTCGGCAAAGATCGCCGCGAACGCGTAGCCAGCCACCACCAGCACGAGCACCAGCGACGCCGCCGCTAGCGCCAGTTGCCGCAGGCGGAGCGAGGCGGATTTCATTCGGGCTCGATGCCCATGCCGTAGCCGAAGCCACGGCGGGTGATGATGGAATCGGCGCCCAGCTTCTGGCGCACACGCCGCACCAGCACTTCCACCGCGTTCGAATCGAGCTCGGTGTCGTCGGTATAGAGATGTTCGGTCAGCTCGGGCTGGCCGACGACGCGGCCCAGATTGTGCATCAGGTAGCTGACGAGGCGGAATTCCTGCGGCGTCAGCGGCACCAGCGCGCCGGCCTTCACCACCCGCACCTGCCGCGTATCGAGATTGATGTCGCCATGCTCGATCACCGGGGCAGGGTGCCCGACCGAGCGCCGGAGCAGGGCGCGGATGCGGGCCACCAGTTCCTCCACCCGGAAGGGCTTGGCGAGATAGTCATCGGCGCCGGCGTCGATCCCCTCGACGCGCTCGTCCCAGTTGCCGCGGGCCGTAAGGATCAGGATCGGCGTCGTGATCCCGGCCTTGCGCCAGCGCTTCAGTGCCGTCAGCCCGTCCAGCATCGGCAGGCCGAGATCGAGCACGATGGCGTCGAACGCCTCGGTGTCGCCGCGGAACCAGCCGTCCTCGCCATTGGCCTCGCGCTCGACCAGGAACCCGGCCATCTCGAGCCCGGTGCGGACGGTGGTGGCGATGCCGTCTTCGTCTTCGATGACCAGGATGCGCATGGCTTAGTCCAGCACCGCGCCGGTGGCGGCGTCGAGCCGGGCCCGCCGCACATGCCCGTCTGGCGCCACATAGGTCACGCGAAAGGTCAGCCGGTCGCCGCGCTCCTCGAGGCTCACATCGACGACGCGGCCCGAGATCTGTTCGGCAAAGCGCCGCAGCAGCTCCTCGAGCGCCAGTGCGCGTCGATCCTCGACGCCCTTCAGGGCATCGTCGTGATCGTCGTCATCGTCGTCGCGTCCGCGGCCCTGGGCGAGGACCGGCGTCGCGGCGAGCGCGAGGAACAGGGTGAGGAGGTGGCGGCGGCGCATCGGCGGTCCACTATCGCAATCAAGCTTACGAGCAGCTTACGGCGGCCGCCGGCCGTGCGTAAGGGCCACTCTGCTAAACCGGTCGTCGTCCAGCAGACAGTAGACCCGAAGGCCCGGAAGAAGGCTCCAACTAGAAGGCTCCAATGAAGGCTCTGACAGTAAGCACACTCATCGCCGTAGTCCTCGCCGTCGCCGTGCAGCCGGCGGCGGCAGCCAGCATCAAGAAACTCGTCAACGACAAGGTGCTGGCGGACTACTGCGCCACCGTAGCGATCGATAGCCACACGACGACCACCCTCGTCGCCTATGATGGCAGCAAGGTCACCGGCAGGGTGCATTGCGAAGCCGAAGATCGCTTCGGCCGCGACGGCGATGATGACGACGGCCACCGCCGCGGCCGAGGCCGCGACGACGACCGCAGGGACGACTGAGTACTCCGGCCGGCGCTGCCCGGACCCGAAACCTGAGCGCCGGACCGCACGCCCGCCCGATCCGCACCGGGCGGGGCAGGCCGCCGGTGGTGGAGACGCCAACCTCCACCGCCGGCGGCACAATCTCTGTCACGACACGTCACATTCGGTGTTGACAGGGGGAGCCCCCGTCAGCATAAACCGCACGCGCTTCGGACCGGTGGTTCGGCGCCTGACGAAAGTCAGCGGTTCCCAAGGGACCGGGAGAGTGTCCCGAGTGGCAAAGGGGGCGGACTGTAAATCCGCTGGCTAAGCCTTCGTAGGTTCGAGTCCTACCTCTCCCACCACCCTTTCCTTTGCATCGCCGACCGCTTGCTAGCTCAGCGCCGCTTCGCTATCAGGAACGCGTCGCGGGTGTAGCTCAATGGTAGAGCAGCAGCCTTCCAAGCTGAATACGAGGGTTCGATTCCCTTCACCCGCTCCAACCTTCCCGACAATAGGCCGCGACTTCCAGCCTAGGCGTTCGAGCGCGCCGCCTCGCCCACGATCCAGTCGCGAAACGCCTTGATCTTGGCGACGTTCCTGCGGCCCTCGGGATAGGCGAGGTAATACGCATTGCCTTCGTCGATGACCTGCCTGAATGGCTGGATCAGCTTGCCGTCGGCCACCTCGCGCTCGAAATAGGCCGGGGTCAGCAGCGTCACGCCCTGGCCGGCCATAGCCGAGACGGCATCGAGCGCCTGGATGCTCAGCGACGGCGCCTTCTGGTGCTGCAGCACCTCGATCGGCAGGCCGTTGGTGGTGAGCCATGTCAGCCACCACGGATCCCGCGGGTCGATCAGCGGCAGTTTCAGGATATCGGCCGGCTCACGCACGCCGCCGATCGAGTCGGCCAACGCCGGCGACAGCATCGGCGTGTAGCGCACATCGAGCAGCTTGGTCGCGGCCAGGCCCGGCCAGTTGCCCTTGCCCGAGCGGACAACCACATCCACCTCCTCGCGCCCGAAATCGACCAGCCGCTCGGTTGTTTCGAGCCGCACCGCGATTTCCGGGTGCAACAGCTGAAAGATGCCGAGCCGCGGCGCCAGCCACTGCGAGGCGAATGTGTGCATCGTGTTGACGATGAGCGTCCCGTGCTCACGCTCCCCCAATTCCACGAAAGCATCGCGCAGGATGTCGAAGGCCCGACTGATATCGGGCGCTAGCCGCTGCCCGGCCTCGGTCAGCACCACCTCGCGCGGCCGCCGCAGGAACAGCGGCGCACCCACCCGCTCCTCGAGCAGCTTGATCTGGTAGCTCACCGCCGCCTGTGTCATCCCCAGCTCCGCCGCGGCGCGCGTAAAGCTCAGATGCCGGGCGGCGGCATCGAAGACACGTATGGCGGCAAGCGGCGGCAGGTTGTTTGGCATAAAGTCTCCTTATGCACGATACCCGACGTTTGGTTGGAAATCAAAGCCGAGGGAGCGCATCTACGGGGCAGCAAAGCCCGAGGAGGGAAAATGCTCTATCAGCCCCGGAAGTCCCGCCACCCGCTCGTCGAACTCGCACGCCGCGTCTTTTCGTGGTCAGCCGAGCCCCGCCGCATGGATATCCGCGAACTCAGCAGCCACCTGCGCGACGATATCGGCGCTCCCGACTACGGCGCCGGCACGCCGCGCGACGAGCGCCTCGATTGTTATCTCTAATTGCGGATGGTGGTGGTACGTCGAATCCATAGGCCATGAACGCTCCCATCCGCCGCACGAAAACGCGGGTAGCGGGTGAGGGCGCTTGCCTCGTGTTCTCAGGGTGGTCGACGCCGTCAGGATTGTCTGCTGGGCACTTGCGAAGCCCTCGCCTTTTCAGTAGAGGGAGGGCCGCAGGTTTTAGGGGTATAGCTCAGTTGGTAGAGCATCGGTCTCCAAAACCGAGGGTCGCGGGTTCAAGTCCTGCTGCCCCTGCCACCTGCGAGAGCTCCCTCACGCCAGTTCGATGCGCTCCGAGCCATGCGGCGGGGGTGGGACGGTGATGCCGTTTGCGGCATATTCGTTCAGCTTGTAACGCAGCGCACGCACACTGATATCGAGGATGGCGGCCGCGTGGGTGCGGTTGCCCTGGGTGGCGCGCAGCGTCGCGAGAATCAGCTCGCGTTCGACTTCGGCTGCGGCGAGGCCGACCAACTGGCCGGCGGCGCTGGGGTCCGGGTTCAATTCATACGCGTTGAACAAGATGTGCCCTCCATATGGTCCGTCGCGATTCAGAAGGCTACGCGCTCTAACCTGACGACCCGCTGACAACGAGATCACCACGCGCGGTGTGCAGGTTGATCGATCTGGTGACACGAGCATGTCACTGGGGCTTGCAATAGCTGGGCCAAGCCATTAGATACCGCTTCCCAGCCGCCCGGGGTGACTCGCGCGGTTATTGCTTTTTGGCCGGAAGGCCGGACGGAAAGAAGAGCCGATGGCGGGCGTCAACCCACTGAAATTCCTCCAGGAAGTACGCCAGGAAACCAACAAGGTGACTTGGCCGACCCGGCAGGAAACGCTGATCTCCACCATCATGGTGCTGATCATGGTGACGCTTGCGAGCCTGTTCTTCCTTGCCGCCGACCAGATCATCGCCTGGCTCGTGCAGCTGATGCTGTCGATCCGCTGAGCGACAAACGGATACTCTAGGAGCTACGGCGCGGCATGGCCAAACGCTGGTATATCGTTCAGGCTTACTCGAACTTCGAGCGCAAGGTCGCTGAGGACATCAAGCAGAAGGTCGCTCAGAATAAGCTCGAGGAGCTGTTCGACGACGTCATCGTGCCGACCGAGAAGGTCGTTGAGATGCGTCGCGGCCGCAAGGTTGATGCCGAGCGCAAGTTTTTTCCGGGCTATGTCCTGGTGAAGATGGAAATGACCGACCAGGCGTTCCACCTCATCAAGAACACGCCCAAGGTTACCGGCTTCCTCGGTTCGGGCGACAAGCCCATGCCGATCTCGGAAAAGGAAGCCATGGCCATCCTGCAGCAGGTGCAGGAAGGCGTCGAGCATCCCAAGCCCTCCGTCTCGTTCGAGGTGGGCGAGCAGGTGCGGGTCGCCGACGGTCCCTTCGCCAGCTTCAACGGCGTGGTCGAAGAGGTCGACGAGGAACGTTCGCGCCTCAAGGTGGAAGTGTCGATCTTCGGTCGGCCGACGCCTGTGGAACTCGAATACGGTCAGGTCGAGAAGGTCTAGCCTTCGCGTACCGACTGAAGAATTCGGCGCAAGCCGATGCGGCAGCCGCAAGGTTGCCGAAAACCGTGGGAGGGTAGGGTGCTCGCCAAGCGCCCGTAAGTCCCGGACCACGGCGTCTCACCGCCCGGGTGACGCCGGGCAGCGTTTGAAAGGACGTATCATGGCAAAGAAGATTACTGGCTACCTGAAGCTTCAGGTCGCTGCCGGTTCGGCGACCCCGTCGCCCCCGATCGGCCCCGCGCTGGGTCAGCGCGGCCTCAACATCATGGAATTCTGCAAGGCGTTCAACGCCAAGACCGCAGAGCTCGAGAAGGGTTCGCCCATCCCGACCGTGATCACCATTTATGCCGACAAGAGCTTCACTTTCGAGACCAAGCTCCCGCCGGTGACCTACCTGATCAAGAAGGCCGTGAACCTCAAGTCGGGTTCCAAGCTCCCGGGCAAGGAATCGGCCGGCACCATCTCCTCCAAGCAGATTCGCGAGATCGCCGAGAAGAAGATGGCCGACCTCAACGCCTATGATGTCGAGCAGGCCATGACCATGATTGCGGGCTCGGCCCGTTCCATGGGCATCCAGGTAGAGGGCTGATCCAGATGGCAAACCTCGGTAAGCGTACGACCGCCATTCGTGAAGGCATCGACCGCAAGAAGCTCTACGAGCTCGGCGAAGCCATCAAGCTCGTCAAGGAGCGCGCCAAGGCCAAGTTCGACGAGACCGTCGAAGTCGCCTTCAACCTGGGCGTCGACCCGCGTCATGCCGACCAGATGGTCCGCGGCGTGGTGAACCTGCCCAACGGCACCGGCAAGACCGTTCGCGTCGCCGTGTTCGCTCGCGACGCCAAGGCCGCCGAGGCCACGGCCGCCGGTGCGGATATCGTCGGTGCGGAAGACCTGATGGAGCAGATCCAGGGCGGCAACATCAACTTCGACCGCGTGATCGCTACGCCGGACATGATGCCGCTCGTCGGCCGCCTGGGTAAGATTCTCGGTCCGCGCAACCTGATGCCGAACCCCAAGGTCGGCACCGTGACCCCGGATGTCGCCGGTGCGGTGAAGTCCGCCAAGGGCGGCGCCGTCGAGTATCGCGTCGAGAAGGCCGGCATCATCCATGCCGGCGTCGGCAAGGCCTCGTTCACCGAGGAAGCGCTGCTGGAAAACATCAAGGCTCTGGCCGATGCGGTTCAGAAGTCCAAGCCGGCCGGCGCCAAGGGCACCTACATGAAGCGCGTCGCCGTTTCGTCGACCATGGGCCCCGGTGTCCACGTCGACCCGTCGTCGGTCCACTAAGGACTGACACGGAGCGCGATCAGCAAAAGTTGCAGACTTTTGCGGTTCGATCGCGCGACCAACGAATGACGGGTCGCGATCTTCGCGACCCAAGGTTTCCGGCGGCTTCGGTCGCCGGAAATGCCGTCCGCAGGGATGGCAGAAGTCCTGTCCGAGACTGCGGGTGCGCCGCGAGGCGCCTAAGCTCCAAGAGGGGCCTGCATAGATGGGGTGAAGACCGGAATTCGTTCCGGTTCGAACCAGGCCAGTTGCCGCCAAGGGGCATTTCGTCCTCCCAACGGTCAGCCGGTTGACAGGCATCAACCGCTGCACTCCCGAAACGGAGGGCAGCAATTGGCAAACGGTCCGGGGCCTATCTCCGGATCATATGTGGAGACTAGCAGTGGAAAGAGCGGAAAAGGCTGAGCTCGTCACTTCGCTCCAGGCGTCGTTCGCGGCGGCTGGCTCGATCGTGGTCGCTCAGAATACCGGCCTCACCGTTGCTGACCTGGAAAATCTGCGCAAGCAGATGAAGCAGGCCGGCGGAACGGTGAAGGTCGCCAAGAACCGCCTTGCCAAGCTTGCTCTGAAGGAAACCGACAACGCGGACATCTCGGCCCTGTTCACAGGTCCGACCGTCGTCGCCTTCGCCCAGGATCCCATGGTCGCGCCGAAAGTCGCGGCCGCTTTCGCCGACAAGAACCAGAAGTTCGTGGTTCTCGGTGGCGCAATGGGGAAGACCGGGCTCGACGCGAACAACGTCAAGGCGCTCGCCACGATGCCCTCGCTGGATCAGCTCCGCGCCACGCTCGCCGGCATGCTCAAGCAGCCGGCCACGCGTATCGCGTCTGTCCTGCAGGCTCCGGGCGGTGCGGTTGCACGGGTCATCTCGGCTCACGCCGAGAAGGGCAATGCAGCATAGGCATGACTACCCACGTGGGGTCGAAACGACCCTCCACGGTTCGAACTGAAACATCAAAGAGAGTGAATTCAAATGGCTGATCTCGCCAAACTCGTAGACGACCTGTCTGCCCTGACCGTCCTCGAGGCTTCGGAACTGTCGAAGCTGCTCGAAGAGAAGTGGGGTGTTTCGGCTGCCGCTCCGGTCGCCGTTGCCGCCGCTGCCGGTGCTGCTGCTCCGGCCGCTGCTGCTGAAGAGAAGACCGAATTCGACGTGATCCTCGCCTCGTTCGGCGACAACAAGATCAACGTCATCAAGGAAGTCCGTGCCATCACCGGTCTGGGCCTGGGCGAAGCCAAGGCTCTCGTCGAAGGCGCTCCGAAGGCCGTCAAGGAAGGCGCGTCCAAGGCCGAGGCCGAGGACATTCAGAAGAAGCTGGAAGCTGCCGGCGCCAAGGTCGAGCTCAAGTAAGTTCGTCTACGGACACGAATTCGGGCAGCGCGGTAGAAAATACCGCGCTGCCTTATTGGCGTCTCATTTATGGTGCTTGGGACGCAGTTCCACCCGCGCGATTGGATAGCCGGGCAGGGACAATCAGGAATTTCGGAGTTTGAGCAGCGCTTTTCGAGCGATGGTCGGCTTCACTGCGATGGCAACGGGGCAGTGCATTTCCCGTTCCGACGAGTTGCGTTCAACCGGGGCTTCCCTCCCTCTCGCTGAGGCCCCGGCGACAAAAGCAAGGCCAATGTCCTGATGCCCGACGGCTGATAGTCGGGCCTTTGGACATTCGCCTCCGAGACATCGAGAAACTGAGGAGCTGGTATGGCTACCACGTTCAACGGCCGCCGTAAGGTACGCAAGTCTTTCGGCAGCATTCGCGAAGTCACGGAGATGCCGAATCTCATCGAGGTCCAGAAGGCTTCGTATGATCAGTTCCTCATCGTGGACGAGCCCAAAGGCGGTCGTTCCGAAGAGGGGCTGCAGGCCGTCTTCAAGTCCGTCTTCCCGATCACCGACTTTTCTAACACTGCTTCCCTCGAGTTCGTGAAGTACGAGTTCGAGCAGCCCAAGTACGACGTCGACGAGTGCCGGCAGCGCGACATGACCTTCGCAGCGCCCCTCAAGGTGACGCTGCGGCTGATCGTGTTCGAAGTGGACGAGGAGACCGGCGCCCGCTCGGTCAAGGACATCAAGGAGCAGGACGTCTACATGGGCGACATGCCCTTCATGACGTCGAACGGCACCTTCATCGTCAACGGCACCGAGCGCGTGATCGTTTCGCAGATGCACCGCTCGCCGGGCGTGTTCTTCGATCACGACAAGGGCAAGACCCATTCGTCCGGCAAGCTGCTGTTTGCCGCGCGCATCATCCCGTATCGCGGTTCCTGGCTCGACCTCGAGTTCGACGCCAAGGACATCGTCTATGCGCGTATCGACCGTCGCCGCAAGATTCCGGTCACCTCGCTGCTCAAGGCCCTCGGCCTCGACGCGGAGGAGATTCTCGACACCTATTACGACACGGTGAGCTTCGAGAAGACCAAGACCGGCTGGAAGAAGCCGTTCGACGCCGAGAAGATGAAGAACGCCAAGCCGACCTTCGACCTCATCGACGCCAAGACCGGCGACGTTGTGCACGAAGGCGGCAAGAAGCTTTCGCCGCGGCAGGCCAAGAAGCTCGCCGAGGGTGGCCTCACGCATCTCGCGGTCGTCGAGGAAGACCTCTATGGGCAGTACATCGCCCAGGACCTGGTCAACCTCAAGACCGGTGAGATCTTTGCCGAGGCCGGCGACGAGATCGACGAGAAGCTGCTGACCAAGCTCAAGGACGCCGGCTTCGACGAGCTGCCGATCCTCGACATCGACCACGTCACCGTGGGCGCCTACATCCGCAACACGCTGGCGATCGACAAGAACGAGTCCCGTGAGGACGCGCTGTTCGACATCTACCGCGTCATGCGCCCGGGCGAGCCGCCGACCGTCGAAACCGCCGAAGCCATGTTCAAGTCGCTGTTCTTCGACAGCGAGCGCTACGACCTGTCGGCCGTGGGCCGCGTGAAGATGAACATGCGTCTCGATCGCGACGTCGAGGACACCGTCCGCATCCTGCTCAAGGAAGACATTGTCGAGGTCATCCGCACCCTCGTCGACCTCCGCGACGGCAAGGGCGAGATCGACGACATCGACAATCTCGGCAACCGCCGCGTGCGTTCGGTCGGCGAGCTGATGGAGAACCACTACCGGCTCGGCTTGCTCCGCATGGAGCGCGCCATCAAGGAGCGCATGTCGTCGGTCGAAATCGACACCGTCATGCCGCAGGACCTGATCAACGCCAAGCCCGCGGCTGCCGCCGTGCGCGAGTTCTTCGGCTCCTCGCAGCTTTCGCAGTTCATGGACCAGACCAATCCGCTCTCGGAAGTCTCGCACAAGCGTCGTCTCTCGGCGCTCGGGCCTGGCGGTCTCACCCGTGAGCGCGCCGGCTTCGAAGTCCGTGACGTGCACCCGACGCACTATGGCCGTATCTGCCCGATCGAGACGCCGGAAGGCCCGAACATCGGTCTGATCAACAACCTCGCGACCTACGCCCACGTCAACAAGTACGGCTTCATCGAGACCCCGTACCGCAAGATCGTGGACGGCAAGGTGACCGACGAGGTCGTCTACCTGTCCGCCATGGAAGAGGCCAAGCACTACGTCGCTCAGGCCAACGCCAAGCTGACCGCCAAGGGCGAATTCGCCGATGACCTGGTCGTGGCCCGCCACGCCGGCGACAACGGCCTGACGCCCAAGGAGACGATCGACCTGATGGACGTGTCGCCGAAGCAGGTGATTTCGGTCGCCGCCTCGCTGATCCCGTTCCTCGAGAACGACGACGCCAACCGCGCCCTGATGGGCTCGAACATGCAGAAGCAGGCCGTGCCGTTGCTGCGTGCCGAGGCTCCCTTCGTGGGCACGGGCATGGAGTCGGTCGTGGCTCGTGACTCGGGCGCCGCCATCGTCGCCAAGCGCAAGGGCATCGTCGACCAGGTGGATGCGACCCGTATCGTTATTCGCGCTACCGAAGAGACCGATCCGGGCAAGCCGGGCGTCGACATCTACAACCTGATGAAGTTCCAGCGTTCGAACCAGTCGACCTGCATCAACCAGCGCCCGCTGGTGGTGGTGGGCGACCACGTCGAAGCCGGCGACATCGTTGCGGATGGCCCGTCCACCGACCTGGGCGATCTGGCTCTCGGCCGGAACGTGCTGGTCGCCTTCATGCCGTGGAATGGCTACAACTTCGAAGACTCGATCCTGCTCAGCGAGAAGATCGCCATGCAGGACGTGTTCACCTCGATCCACATCGAGGAATACGAAGTGATGGCCCGCGATACCAAGCTCGGCCCCGAGGAAATCACCCGCGACATTCCGAACGTTTCGGAAGAAGCGCTGAAGAACCTCGACGAAGCCGGTATCGTCCACATCGGTGCCGAAGTCGCTGCCGGTGACATCCTCGTCGGCAAGATCACGCCGAAGGGCGAAAGCCCGATGACGCCGGAAGAAAAGCTCCTCCGCGCCATCTTCGGCGAGAAGGCCTCGGACGTCCGTGATACCTCGCTCCGCGTGCCCCCGGGCGATGCTGGTACTGTCGTTGAAGTGCGCGTGTTCAACCGCCACGGCATCGACAAGGACGAGCGCGCCATGGCCATCGAGCGCGAGGAAATCGAGCGTCTCGCCAAGGACCGTGACGACGAGCAGTCGATCCTCGACCGCAACGTCTATGCGCGGCTGAAGGAAATGCTGTTCGGCAAGACCGCCACGACCGGTCCCAAGGGCTATGTCGCCGGCACCAAGCTGAACGACGCGACCTTCGACGCCCAGCCGCGGTCCAAGTGGTGGCAGTTCGCCCTCGACGACGACAAGGTCATGGCCGAGATGGAGGCCCTCCACGCCCAGTACGAGGAGAGCCGCAAGCTGCTCGAGCAGCGCTTCATCGACAAGGTCGACAAGCTGCAGCGCGGTGACGAACTTCCGCCGGGCGTGATGAAGATGGTCAAGGTCTTCGTCGCGACCAAGCGCAAGATCCAGCCGGGCGACAAGATGGCCGGCCGTCACGGCAACAAGGGTGTGGTTTCCCGCATCGTGCCGGTCGAGGACATGCCGTATCTTGAAGACGGCACCTCGGTCGATATCGTGCTGAACCCGCTCGGCGTGCCGTCGCGCATGAACGTCGGCCAGATCCTCGAGACGCATCTCGGCTGGGCATGCCGCGGCGTGGGCAAGAAGATCGACGAGATGATGCGTGCCTACCAGCAGAAGGGCGACCTGACGCCGCTCAAGAAGCAGATCAGCGCGCTCTATGACGGTGACGACTATGTCTCCGGCCTCGACGACGACAGCGTCCTGCGCCTCGGCGAGCACCTTTCCAAGGGTGTGCCGATCGCAACGCCGGTCTTCGACGGCGCCAAGGAAGCCGACATCGTCACCATGCTGGAGCAGGCCGGGCTGAAGTCGTCGGGTCAGTCGACCGTCTTCGACGGCCGCACCGGCGAGCAGTTCGATCGTCAGGTGACCGTGGGCTACATCTATATGCTGAAGCTCCACCACCTCGTGGACGACAAGATCCACGCGCGCTCGATCGGTCCGTACTCGCTCGTTACCCAGCAGCCGCTGGGCGGCAAGGCGCAGTTCGGCGGCCAGCGCTTCGGCGAAATGGAAGTGTGGGCCCTGGAGGCGTATGGCGCTGCCTATACCCTGCAGGAAATGCTGACCATCAAGTCGGACGACGTTGCCGGTCGTACCAAGGTCTATGAGGCGATCGTCAGAGGCGACGACACCTTCGAGGCGGGCATCCCCGAGAGCTTCAACGTTCTCGTCAAGGAAATCCGCTCTCTCGGCCTCAATGTGGAACTGGACACTTTCGAAGGCGAAACCCTGTCCCAGGGTGGGCCGGCGGACCAGCTCCCATCTCCTCAGAACGCGGCGGAATAACCGTCTGCCGAGTTCACCCCCCAATCACTTCGGAACTCGGAGCCTGAGCGCTCCGAGCCTCCGATAAGAGGAGCACCTTATGACTACTCATCACGTAATGGACCCGTTCAACCCGCAGGTCCCGGTTCAGATGTTCGATCAGATGAAAATCTCGATCGCATCGCCCGAGAAAATCCTGAGCTGGTCCTACGGCGAGATCAAGAAGCCCGAGACCATCAACTACCGTACCTTCAAGCCCGAGCGCGACGGCCTGTTCTGCGCGCGCATCTTTGGGCCGACCAAGGACTACGAGTGCCTGTGCGGCAAGTACAAGCGCATGAAGTTCAAGGGCGTCATCTGCGAGAAGTGCGGCGTTGAAGTCACCCTGTCGCGCGTCCGTCGCGAGCGCATGGGCCACATCGAGCTCGCCGCTCCGGTTGCGCACATCTGGTTCCTGAAGTCGCTGCCCTCGCGCATCGCGCTGCTGCTCGACATGACCCTCAAGGACATCGAGCGCATCCTCTATTTCGAGCAGTATGTCGTGCTGGACCCGGGTCTGACCCCGTTCGGCGTGAACGAACTCGTCACCGAGGAGCAGTATCTCGACGCGCAGGATCAGTACGGCGCCGACACCTTCACCGCCAAGATCGGCGCTGAGGCCATCCGCGACCTGCTGCTCTCGCTCGACCTCGAGAAGATCGCCGCCGACCTCCGCGTGGAGATCGCCGAGGCGACCACCGAGCTGAAGCCCAAGAAGCTGGCCAAGCGCCTGAAGATCGTCGAGCAGTTCATCGTCTCGGGCAACAAGCCCGAGTGGATGATCATGACCGTCATCCCGGTCATTCCGCCCGAGCTCCGCCCGCTCGTCCCGCTGGACGGCGGCCGCTTCGCCACGTCCGATCTCAACGACCTCTACCGTCGTGTGATCAACCGCAACAACCGCCTGAAGCGCCTGATCGAACTGCGCGCCCCGGACATCATCATCCGCAACGAGAAGCGCATGCTTCAGGAAGCGGTGGATGCGCTGTTCGACAACGGCCGCCGTGGCCGCACCATCACCGGTGCAAACAAGCGTCCGCTGAAGTCGCTGTCCGATATGCTCAAGGGCAAGCAGGGCCGGTTCCGTCAGAACCTGCTCGGCAAGCGCGTGGACTATTCCGGCCGTTCGGTGATCACCGTGGGTCCGGAGCTGAAGCTCCACCAGTGCGGCCTGCCCAAGAAGATGGCGCTCGAGCTGTTCAAGCCGTTCATCTACTCGCGTCTCGAGGCCAAGGGTCTGTCGTCGACCGTCAAGCAGGCCAAGAAGCTCGTCGAGAAGGAGAAGCCCGAGGTTTGGGATATCCTCGATGAAGTGATCCGCGAGCACCCGGTTCTGCTGAACCGCGCTCCGACCCTTCACCGTCTGGGCATCCAGGCGTTCGAGCCGCACCTGATCGAAGGCAAGGCGATCCAGCTGCACCCGCTCGTCTGCGCGGCGTTCAACGCCGACTTCGACGGTGACCAGATGGCCGTGCACGTCCCGCTGTCGCTTGAAGCGCAGCTGGAAGCACGCGTGCTGATGATGTCGACCAACAACATCCTGCACCCCGCCAACGGCCAGCCGATCATCGTGCCGAGCCAGGACATCGTGCTGGGTCTCTACCACCTGTCGTTGATGAACGATAAGGAGCCGGGCGAAGGCATGGCGTTCTCCGACATGGGCGAGCTGGAGCATGCGCTGGCGACCGGCGTCGTGACCATGCACACCAAGATCAAGGGCCGCGTCGACGTCTATGACGAAGACGGCAGGCACTCGACCGAGGTCGTGGAAACCACGCCCGGTCGCATGATCATCGGCAAGCTGCTCCCCAAGAGCATCAAGGTCCCGTACGCCACGGCCAACCAGCTGATGACCAAGAAGATGATCTCCAAGATGATCGACACCGTGTATCGCGGTTGCGGTCAGAAGGAGACGGTCATCTTCTGTGACCGGATCATGGACCTGGGCTTCAAGCACGCTGCCCGCGCCGGCATCTCGTTCGGCAAGGACGACATGGTTATCCCGGCGTCCAAGTACAAAATCGTCGAGGACACCCGTAAGCTGGTTGAGGAATTCGAGCAGCAGTACAATGACGGCCTGATCACTCAGGGCGAAAAGTACAACAAGGTCGTCGACGCCTGGGCCAAGTGCGGTGACAAGGTCGCCGAGGAGATGATGAAGGGTATTGCCGCGGTCAAGTTCGACCCGGAGACCGGCCGTCAGCTCCCGATCAACTCGGTCTACATGATGTCCCACTCGGGCGCCCGCGGTTCGCCGGCGCAGATGAAGCAGCTTGCCGGTATGCGCGGCCTGATGGCGCGTCCGGACGGCTCGATCATCGAGACCCCGATCACGGCCAACTTCAAGGAGGGCCTGAACGTTCTCGAGTACTTCAACTCGACCCACGGCGCCCGTAAGGGGCTCGCGGACACCGCGCTGAAGACCGCGAACTCGGGGTACCTGACCCGTCGTCTCGTCGACGTGGCACAGGACTCGATCATCACCGAGATCGACTGCGGCACCGATCGCGGCCTGACGATGGAGCCCATCGTCGATGCCGGCCAGATCGTGGCGTCCCTGGGTCAGCGTATCCTGGGCCGTACCGCGGCCGACGATATCGTCAACCCGGAGAATGGCGACGTCATCGTCGCCAAGGGCACGCTGCTCACCGAGAAGGACGTCGAGGTCATCGAGTCCTACAAGGTCCAGTCGGTTCGCATCCGCTCGCCGCTGACCTGCGATCTGCGCACCGGTTGCTGCGCCGCCTGCTATGGCCGCGACCTGGCGCGTGGCACGCCCGTCAACATCGGCGAGGCGGTTGGCGTCATCGCCGCCCAGTCGATCGGCGAGCCGGGTACGCAGCTCACCATGCGCACGTTCCACATCGGTGGCACGGCGCAGGTGGTGGACTCGTCCTATCTCGAGGCTGGCGCCGAGGGTAAGGTCGAGATCCGCAACCGGAACGTGGCCAAGATCGAGGGCAACCAGCTGATCGCCATGGGTCGTAACGTCACCATCGCCATCCTCGATCAGGACGGCAAGGAGCGCACCACGCACCGCGTCACCTACGGTGCCAAGCTCCGTGTCGACGATGGTTCCGAGGTCAAGCGCGGTCAGCGTATCGCCGAATGGGATCCGTACACCCGCCCGATCCTGGCGGAAGTCGAAGGCGAAGTGGCCTTCGAGGATCTGGTCGACGGCGCCTCCGTGGCGGAAACCACCGACGAGACGACGGGCTTCACCAAGCGCGTGGTCATCGATTGGCGTGGCAACCAGCGTTCGGACAGTCTCAAGCCGGCGATCACGGTCAGGCGCGGCGACGCCGTCGTCAAGCTCGATCGCGGCGGCGAGGCCCGGTACCTGCTCTCGGTCGACGCGGTCATCGCCGTCGAGCCTGGCGAGAAGGTGTCTCCGGGTGACGTTCTTGCGCGTATCCCGCTCGAGAGCGCCAAGACCAAGGACATCACCGGCGGTCTGCCGCGTGTGGCCGAGCTGTTCGAGGCCCGTCGTCCGAAGGATCACGCGATCATTGCCGAAATCACCGGCACGATCCGCTTCGGCCGCGACTACAAGAACAAGCGCCGGATCATCATCGAGGCCTCGGAAGAGGGCGCCGATCCCGTCGAGTACCTGATCCCGAAGGGCAAGCCGTTCCACCTGCAGGAAGGCGACACCATCGAGAAGGGTGAGTACATCCTCGACGGCAACCCGGCACCGCACGACATCCTGGCGATCAAGGGCGTCGAGGAGCTCGCTCGCTACCTCGTCAACGAGATCCAGGAAGTCTACCGTCTCCAGGGCGTGCTGATTAACGACAAGCACATCGAGGTGATCGTTCGCCAGATGCTGCAGAAGGTCGAGATCACCAACCCGGGCGACAGCGGCATGCTCAAGGACGAGCAGCTCGACAAGCTCGATTTCGATGAGCTCAACGATCAGCTCGTCGCCGATGGCAAGAAGCCGGCGGAGGCCGTTCCGGTGCTCCTCGGCATCACCAAGGCGTCGCTGCAGACCCGCTCGTTCGTGTCGGCCGCGTCCTTCCAGGAAACCACCCGCGTCCTCACCGAGGCGGCGGTTTCCGGCAAGGCCGACCTGCTCGAGGGCCTCAAGGAGAACGTCATCGTCGGCCGGCTCATCCCGGCGGGCACCGGTGCCGGTACCAGTAAGGCCAAGGCCATCGCAGCTCGCCGCGACGAGATGATCCTCGACGAGCGCCGCCGCCAGGCCGAAGCCGTCGCCATCCCGGCCCCGGAAGCGACCCCGGCCGAGCCGGCCGAGTAAGCGATCTCAATCACGACATTCGAAAGGGCCCTCCGGGGCCCTTTCTTTTTTGCGCCGACGCTGCGTCCCCACGAACTCCTGCCTTGGGCGGAACCTGGCTCCGGTCATTGAACCGTCACGCCGCCGGGACTAGAAGCCGCCGAAAGCGATGGAGAGAACGATGAGTGCCGTGTGGACCGAGGTTGACGACTATATCTTCGAAAAGCTGGTCGCCGAGGACGCCGTCCTCGCCGATGCGCTCAAGGCGAACGCCGCTGGCGGGCTCCGCCCCATCGACGTCTCCGCCGCACAGGGCAAGTTTCTGCACCTGCTCGTGCGGATGACCGGCGCCAGGCGCATCCTCGAAGTCGGCACGCTCGGTGCCTATTCGACCATCTGGATGGCGCGCGGCCTGCCGGCCGACGGCCGCGTGGTCACGCTTGAGTACGAACAGAAGCACGCCGACGTCGCGCGTCAGAACATCGAGCGGGCAGGGCTCTCCCACATGATCGACGTCCGCGTCGGCGCCGCCGCCGACACGCTGCCGGTGCTGGCAGCGGAGAAGCCGGAGCCCTTCGACTTCGTCTTCATCGACGCCGACAAGCCGAGCAACACCATCTATCTCGACTGGGCCATCAAGCTCGGCCGTCCCGGCACCGTGATCGTCCTCGACAACGTGGTCCGCGACGGCCAGCTCGCCAACGCGGCCAGCACCGACCCTAACGTCATGGGCAGCCGCGGCGCCTTCGAGCTCATCGCCGGCAACCCGCGCCTCTCCGCCACTGCGCTGCAGACAGTCGGCGCCAAGGGCTATGACGGCTTCGCGGTGATGATCCTCGACTAAGGGCGGACAGAACCCCATTCGCCGCAAGCCACCGGCTGTCACCCCTGCGAAAGCAGGGGACCATCCCTCCGCCAGCGCAGGGAGCGAAATGGATCCCTGCTTGCGCAGGGATGACAATCCGTGGGGTGGCTGAGCCTTTAGGAGACGCTACTACGGCGCCTTGTACCCGACATAGGCGGTGTACTCGCCAAGCAGCACCGACCACAGGCTGAACGCGGCGTCGAGGTTGTCGCGCGAGACACCGTGCTCAAGATTCACGTCGAATTCGAGCGCTGCGTCCAGGTCGGCATCGAGATAGGCGTTGCCGAAGCGCTTGTCGCGGTTCCAGGCATTGAGGGCGTCCATGGTCGGCTTCACCCCGGCAAAGGCAGAATAGAAGTTGAGGTCCTCGCACCCCTTGCCGTCCGGACCGCAGTTCATGAAGAACACGTAGTAGGGCACGCCCTTGATGTTGCCGGCGATACGCGGCGCGCCGCCTGGCTGGTCCTCGAGTTCGGCTGCGCCATAGCCCCGGGCGAGCGTCACGATGTCGTCCACCTGGCTGGCATCGACCAGCTCCTGCGCCGCAGCCGGAACGGCCACGGCGGCGAGCGCGGCGGCAAGCAAAGCGGATCTCATCGAAAGGCTCCTCGCGAAAAACGTGGGCCACCCTACACGTTCGGCGCCGACCGGCCAATCGGTGGTGGCGAGGGCAGGGGGCAGATCCGAGAATCCAGAGGAAAGCCGCGTGCCGCGGCTGGTCAAAGCCATGCGTTGCGGGCAGGTTAGCCCTGTCGACCCTCCTGCTGCCGTCCGGATGCGGAAATTCCCCGGATGAGCAGGCTTTCGAGCATGACTTGCTCGCGAAAGAATCCTTGACGAGGGGACTCACTGCCCATATAGAGGCGCAACCTTAGCGGTCGGTCGTGAAGTTCACGCGGGTATCTGCCACCTAGAGCGGGCATCCAGGAACCTCAAACACACTGCCAAAGGCACGAGACGACGACAAATCTTTGTGCGCATGAACGTCGGTAATCCCGGCGGTCCGCTGCAATAAGAGGCGCCGCTGCCCCTTGGAGGGCGGACCTGGTGCCCCTTTTGGTTTGTTTGCGTCCTCGACCAGTGAATTTCGGACCGATGGAAAGAGCGCAATGCCGACCATTAATCAGTTGATCCGCAAGCCTCGGGCGTCCAAGCCCAAGCGGAACAAAGTACCGGCGATGGAAGCAAACCCGCAGAAGCGCGGCGTGTGCTCTCGCGTCTATACGACTACCCCCAAGAAGCCGAACTCGGCTCTCCGCAAGGTCGCCAAGGTCCGTCTGACCACCTCGCGCGAAGTCATTTCCTACATCCCCGGCGAAGGCCACAACCTGCAGGAGCACTCCGTGGTGCTCATTCGCGGTGGCCGTGTGCGCGACCTGCCGGGTGTGCGCTACCACGTGCTGCGCGGCGTTCTCGACACCCAGTCGGTGAAGGATCGCAAGCAGCGCCGTTCCAAATACGGCGCGAAGCGGCCGAAGTAAGGAGCAGATCAGATGTCCCGTCGTCACGCAGCTGAAAAGCGCGAAGTCAACCCCGATCCCAAGTTCGGCGATATCGTCGTCTCCAAGTTCATGAACTCGCTCATGGAAGACGGCAAGAAGTCGGTCGCCGAGTCGATCGTCT
This sequence comes from Devosia sp. Soil_C_22, assembly GCF_057657195.1. Classification (NCBI taxonomy): domain Bacteria; kingdom Pseudomonadati; phylum Pseudomonadota; class Alphaproteobacteria; order Hyphomicrobiales; family Devosiaceae; genus Devosia; species Devosia sp. Soil_C_22. The sequence continues at coordinate 1,993,241 of NZ_JBDGIY010000001.1, read as the reverse complement.
ACGGCGCCTTCGACCTGGTGCAGGCCAAGCTGAAGCAGGATCCGATCACCGTGTTCCACGGTGCGCTGGACAACATCCGCCCGGCCGTCGAAGTGCGTTCGCGCCGCGTCGGTGGTGCCACCTACCAGGTTCCGGTTGAGGTCCGTACCGACCGCCAGCAGGCTCTCGCCATTCGCTGGCTCATCGAGTCCGCCCGCAAGCGTGGCGAGCACACCATGAAGGAGCGCCTGTCCGGCGAGCTCATGGATGCCGTCAACGGTCGCGGCCAGGCCGTCAAGAAACGCGAAGACACGCACCGTATGGCTGACGCCAACCGTGCCTTCTCGCACTACCGCTGGTAACGGAAGGCTCCTCGCAATGGCCCGCGAATACCCGATCAATCACTATCGTAACTTCGGCATCATGGCCCACATTGATGCCGGCAAGACGACCACGACCGAGCGTATCCTCTACTACACCGGCAAGTCTCACAAGATCGGCGAAGTCCACGACGGCGCCGCGACCATGGACTGGATGGAGCAGGAGCAGGAACGCGGCATCACCATCACGTCGGCCGCTACCACGACGTTCTGGAAGGGCCGTGACGGTACTCAGTTCCGTTTCAACATCATCGATACCCCCGGCCACGTGGACTTCACCATTGAAGTCGAGCGTTCGCTGCGCGTGCTCGACGGCGCCATCGCGCTGCTCGACGGCAACCAGGGTGTCGAGCCGCAGACGGAGACCGTCTGGCGGCAGGCCGACAAGTACAACGTCCCGCGTCTGATCTTCGTCAACAAGATGGACAAGACCGGCGCCGATTTCTACTTCTGCCTCGACACGCTGGACAAGCGCCTGGGCATCAAGCCGGTGGTCATGCAGCTGCCGATCGGTGCCGAGAGCGAGTTCAAGGGCGTCGTCGACCTGATCGAGATGAATGCTCTGGTCTGGCGCAACGAAGAGCTGGGCGCCCAGTGGGACGTGGTCGAGATCCCCGAGGATCTGAAGGCCCGCGCTGCCGAGTACCGGGAGAAGCTGGTCGAGACCGCCGTCGAGATGGACGATGCGGCCACCGAGGCCTACCTCAACGGCGAGATGCCGGACAACGACACGCTGCGCCGGCTGATCCGCAAGGGCACCTGCGACGTGAAGCTGTACCCGGTGTTCTGCGGTTCGTCCTTCAAGAACAAGGGCGTGCAGCCGCTGCTGGATGGCGTCATCGACTTCCTGCCGGCTCCGACCGACATTCCGGCGATCAAGGGTATCGACGTCAAGACCGATGCCGAGATCGAGCGTCACGCAACCGACAGCGAGCCGCTGTCGATGCTGGCCTTCAAGATCGCCAACGACCCGCACATGGGCTCGCTGACCTTCTGCCGCATCTACTCGGGTCACCTCGAGGCCGGTGCGATGCTGGAGAACACGGTCAAGGAGAAGAAGGAACGCGTCGGTCGCATGTTCCAGATGCACGCGAATTCTCGCGAGCAGATCAACGAGGCCTTCGCCGGTGACATCGTCGCCATCGTCGGCCTCAAGGACACGACCACGGGTGATACGCTCTCGGATCCGGCCCACAAGGTCATCCTCGAGCGCATGGAGTTCCCGGAGCCGGTCATCGACATCGCTGTCGAACCGAAGTCGAAGGCCGACCAGGAGAAGATGGGCCTTGCCCTGGCTCGCCTGGCTGCCGAGGACCCGTCGTTCCGCGTCAAGACCGATGAAGAGTCGGGCCAGACGATCATCTCGGGCATGGGCGAGCTTCACCTCGACATTCTCGTCGATCGCATGAAGCGCGAGTTCAAGGTGGAAGCCAACATCGGTGCGCCCCAGGTGGCTTACCGCGAGGCGATCACCCGCACGGTCGAGCATGACTACACCCACAAGAAGCAGTCGGGTGGTTCGGGTCAGTTCGCGCGTATCAAGTTCCGCATCGAGCCCAACGAGCCGGGCGCGGGTTTCGCGTTCACCTCGGAAGTCGTCGGCGGCAACGTGCCGAAGGAATACGTTCCGGGCGTGCAGAAGGGTGTGGAGTCGGTCATGGGCGCAGGCCCGATCATCGGCTTCCCGATCGTGGACATCAAGTTCGCGCTCACCGACGGTGCCTACCACGACGTGGACTCCTCGGTTCTCGCCTTCGAAATCGCCGGCCGTGCGGGCTTCCGCGAGGCCATCGAGAAGGCGGCTCCGAAGATCCTCGAGCCGATCATGCGGGTTGAAGTTCTCACCCCGGAAGACTATGTCGGCGACGTCATCGGCGACCTGAACTCCCGCCGCGGTCAGATCCGCGGCACCGAGGCTCGGGGTATCGCTCAGGTGATCGACGCGATGGTGCCCCTCGCCAACATGTTTGGCTACGTGAACTCGCTGCGTTCCATGTCTCAGGGCCGCGCGCAGTACACCATGACGTTTGACCACTACGAGCAGGTGCCGCAGGCGGTCGCTCAGGAGGTTCAGGCGAAGTACGCCTGATCTTCCAACCCAAGAAGAACCCAACTCCAGCCACCAAAGGCTGAATACGGAGAATAGTGATGGCTAAGGAAAAGTTTTCCCGCACCAAGCCGCATTGCAACATCGGCACCATCGGTCACGTCGACCACGGCAAGACCTCGCTGACGGCTGCAATCACCAAGGTGCTGGCTGAGACCGGCGGCGCGACCTTCAAGGCGTACGACCAGATCGACGCCGCGCCGGAAGAGAAGGCCCGCGGCATCACCATCAACACCGCTCACGTCGAGTACGAGACGACCAACCGTCACTACGCTCACGTCGACTGCCCCGGCCACGCCGACTATGTGAAGAACATGATCACCGGCGCGGCCCAGATGGACGGCGCGATCCTGGTCGTGTCGGCTGCCGATGGCCCGATGCCGCAGACCCGCGAGCACATCCTGCTCGCCCGTCAGGTCGGTGTGCCGGCCCTGGTGGTGTTCCTGAACAAGTGCGACATGGTCGACGATCCGGAACTGCTCGAGCTCGTCGAACTCGAGGTGCGCGAGCTGCTCAGCTCGTACGAATTCCCGGGCGACGATATTCCGATCGTCAAGGGTTCGGCTCTGGCCGCCCTCGAGGACTCGGACAAGACGCTTGGCCACGACGCCATTCTCGAGCTGATGCGCCATGTCGATGCGTACATTCCGCAGCCGGAGCGTCCGATCGACCAGCCGTTCCTGATGCCGATCGAAGACGTGTTCTCGATCTCGGGTCGCGGCACCGTGGTGACCGGCCGTGTCGAGCGCGGTATCGTCAAGGTTGGTGAGGAAGTCGAGATCGTCGGCATCAAGACCACCCAGAAGACGACCGTGACCGGCGTCGAAATGTTCCGCAAGCTGCTCGATCAGGGCCAGGCTGGCGACAACATCGGTGCGCTGATCCGTGGTATCGACCGTACTCAGGTCGAGCGCGGCCAGGTCCTCTGCAAGCCCGGTTCGGTCAACCCGCACACCGAGTTCGTGGCCGAGGCCTACATCCTCACCAAGGAAGAGGGTGGCCGTCACACGCCGTTCTTTGCGAACTACCGTCCGCAGTTCTACTTCCGCACGACCGACGTGACGGGTGTGGTGACGCTGCCGGAAGGCACCGAGATGGTCATGCCTGGCGACAACGTGAATATCAACGTCCAGCTGATCGTGCCGATCGCCATGGAAGAGAAGCTCCGCTTCGCTATCCGTGAAGGTGGCCGCACCGTCGGCGCCGGCGTCGTCGCCAAGATCCTGAAGTAAGGCCTGCAATGGCTGGCGCGGCGCGCCTCAAGCGCGCCGCGCTCCATTTTTCGCTGGGAAAGCAAGATGAACGGTCAAAACATTCGCATCCGGCTCAAGGCCTTTGACCACCGTGTCCTCGACAACTCCACCCGGGAGATCGTGAACACGGCAAAGCGCACGGGTGCGCAGGTGCGCGGGCCGATCCCGCTGCCCACACAGATTGAGAAGTTCACGGTCAACCGTTCGCCGCACATCGACAAGAAGTCGCGCGAGCAGTTCGAGATCCGCACGCACAAGCGTCTGCTCGATATCGTTGACCCGACCCCGCAGACGGTCGACGCGCTGATGAAGCTCGATCTGGCCGCCGGTGTCGACGTCGAGATCAAGCTCTAAGTCGAGCAACGAGTAGAGAGTTTTCGCGCTGACCATCCAAAGGGTCCTCTTGGATAATGACCCGGTCAAGCGCCAAAGAGAGAAGGTAACAACCGATGCGTTCTGGTTTGATCGCACAGAAGGTGGGGATGACCCGACTGTTCATGGAGGACGGCACGCACGTCCCCGTGACCGTGCTCAGCCTCGAGAACTGCCAGGTCGTGGGTCAGCGCACGCAGGAGAAGGACGGCTACACCGCCCTCCAGCTCGGCGCCGGCACCGTGAAGGCCAAGAACATCACCAAGGCGGATCGTGGCCAGTTCGCGGTCGCCAAGGTCGAACCGAAGCGCCAGATAACTGAGTTTCGTGTCGATCCTGCGAACCTGATCGAAGTGGGCGCCACCTTCCAGGCCGACCATTTCGTCGAGGGCCAGCTGGTGGATGTCACCGGCACCTCGATCGGTAAGGGTTTCGCCGGCGGCATGAAGCGCTGGAACTTCGGTGGCCTGCGCGCCACGCACGGTGTGTCCGTCTCTCACCGCTCGCACGGTTCGACCGGCCAGCGTCAGGACCCCGGCAAGGTGTTCAAGGGCAAGAAGATGGCCGGCCACATGGGCGACCGTCGCATCACCACCCAGAACCTCAAGGTCGTGCGCACCGATGTGGAGCGCGGGCTGATCATGGTCGAGGGTGCGGTTCCGGGCGCCAAGGGCGGCTGGATCCAGATCAAGGACGCGGTCAAGAAGGCCGCTCACAAGGACGTCGTTGTCCCCGGCTCGTTCAAGCCGGCGGCAGCCGTGGCCGAGGAGACGAAATAATGGAACTCCAGGTCACCACTCTGGACGGCAAGACCGACGGTTCGGTCACCCTGAAGGACGACATTTTCGGTCTGGAAGTCCGCCAGGACATCCTGCACCGCATGGTCCGCTACCAGCAGCTCAAGGCGATGGCCGGCACCCACAAGGTCAAGCACCGCTCCGAGATCGCTTACACCAGCAAGAAGTCGGTGAAGCAGAAGGGTTCTGGCGGCGCTCGTCACGGCAACAAGGCGGCTCCGCAGTTCCGCGGCGGCGGCCGGGCTTTCGGTCCCGAGCCCCGCAGCCATGCGATCGACCTGCCCAAGAAGGTGCGCGCCCTGGCCCTGAAGCATGCGCTTTCGGCCAAGGCCAACGCCGGCGAGCTGGTTGTGGTCTCGAACGTTGCCACCAAGGAGCCCAAGACTGCAGCGCTCGTCGCCCAGTTCGGCAAGCTCGAGTGGACGAATGCTCTGATCATCGACGGCGCCGAGGTTGACAAGAACTTCGCCAACGCGGCCCGCAACATTCCGCAGATCGACGTGCTGCCGGTGCAGGGGATCAATGTCGCCGACATTCTCCGCCGCCATAAGCTCGTTCTGACCAAGGCAGCGCTCGAAGCGCTCGAGGCACGGTTCGCATGAGCAAGTTCACCAACTACGACGTGATCCGCAATCCGGTCGTCACCGAGAAATCGACCATGGCGTCCGAGAACGGCCAGGTCGTGTTCGACGTCGCGATCGACGCCACCAAGACCCAGATCAAGGAAGCCGTCGAGGCTCTCTTCTCGGTCAAGGTGAAGGCGGTCAACACCCTGGTCCGCAAGGGCAAGGTGAAGCGTTTCCGGCAGGAACTTGGCACCCGCAAGGACGTCAAGAAGGCCATTGTCACCCTGGTCGACGGCCAGTCGATCGATATTTCGACCGGCATCTAAGGGGGAGAGCAGAAGATGGGTTTGAAAACTTACAATCCGACCTCCCCGGGTCGCCGCCAGCTGATCACGACCGACCGGTCGGAGCTGTGGACGGGCAAGCCGGTCAAGGCCCTTACCGAGGGTCTGACCAAGAAGGGTGGCCGCAACAACGCCGGTCGCATCACGGCCTATCACCGTGGTGGCGGTCACAAGCGGTCGTACCGTGTCGTCGACTTCCGCCGCACCCGTTGGGATGCGGTCGCTACCGTCGAGCGCCTCGAGTATGATCCGAACCGCACGGCCTGGATCGCGCTGCTGAAGTACGAGGATGGCGAGCTCGCCTATATCGTTGCTCCCCAGCGCCTCGCCGCCGGCGACAAGGTCGTCTCCACGCTCGGCACCGCCGACGTGAAGCCGGGCAATGCCATGCCGCTCGAGCGCATGCCGGTCGGCACGATCGTGCACAACGTCGAGATGAAGCCCCGCAAGGGCGGTCAGATCGCGCGTTCCGCCGGTACCTACGCCCAGTATGTGGGTCGCGATGCCGGCTGGGCCATCCTGCGCCTCAACTCGGGCGAGCAGCGCCGCGTCCATGGCTCATGCCTCGCCACTGTGGGCGCGGTGTCGAACCAGGATCACGCCAACACCTCGATCGGCAAGGCCGGTCGCAGCCGCTGGCTCGGCCGCAAGCCGGTCAACCGCGGTGTGACCATGAACCCGGTCGATCACCCGCATGGTGGTGGTGAAGGCCGTACCTCGGGTGGCCGTCACCCGGTGAGCCCGTGGGGCAAGCCGACCAAGGGCAAGAGGACCCGTTCCAACAAGTCGACGGACAAGTTCATCGTCCGCTCGCGTCACCTGAAGAAGGGCCGCTAAGCCATGTCGCGTTCAGTCTGGAAGGGCCCGTTCGTCGACGGCTATCTGTTCAAGAAGGCAGAGACCTCGCGTTCGAGCGGCCGCAATGAAGTCATCAAGATCTGGAGCCGTCGTTCCACGATCCTGCCGCAGTTCGTCGGCCTGACCTTCGGTGTCCACAACGGCCACAAGCATGTGCCGGTGGCGGTCAGCGAAGAAATGATCGGCCACAAGTTTGGCGAGTTCGCGCCGACCCGGACCTACTACGGTCACGCGGCCGACAAGAAGGCCAAGAGGAAGTAAAATGAGCAAGCCGAAAACTCAGCGCGCGCTCAAGGACAACGAGGCCAAGGCGGTTCTCCGCATGCTTCGTACCTCGGGCCAGAAGCTCAACCTCGTGGCAGCGATGATCCGCGGCAAGAAGGTCGACAAGGCCCTGGCCGAGCTCGAGTTCTCGCGCAAGCGCGTCGCCGGCCCGGTCAGGAAGACGCTCGAGAGCGCCATCGCCAACGCCGAGAACAACCATGGCCTCGATCCCGATAGCCTGGTGGTCGCGGAAGCTTATGTCGGCAACGGCCTGATCATGAAGCGCTTCATGGCCCGCGGTCGCGGTCACGCCGCTCGCCTCGAGCACACGTTCTCGAACCTCACCATTGTGGTTCGCCAAGTTGAGGAGACCGCATAATGGGTCAGAAGATCAACCCGATCGGTCTGCGCCTCGGCATCAACCGCACCTGGGACTCGCGTTGGTACGCCAACAAGGGTGAGTACGGTTCGCTGCTGCAGGAAGACCTGAAGATCCGCGAGACCCTGCTCGAGGACCTCAAGCAGGCCGCGGTCTCCAAGATCGTCATCGAGCGCCCGCACCGCAAGTGCCGCGTGTCGATCCACACTGCCCGTCCGGGCATCGTGATCGGCAAGAAGGGCGCCGACATCGACAAGATCCGCGCCAAGGTGAAGAAGTTCACCGACAGCGAAGTGCACATCAACATCGTTGAAGTGCGCAAGCCGGAAACCGACGCCAACCTCGTGGCGCAGGGCATCGCCCAGCAGCTCGAGCGTCGCGTGGCCTTCCGCCGTGCCATGAAGCGCGCCGTGCAGACGGCGATCCGCATGGGCGCCGGTGGTATCCGCGTCAACGTCGGTGGCCGTCTCGGCGGTGCCGACATCGCCCGTACCGAGTGGTATCGCGAAGGTCGCGTGCCGCTGCACACCCTGCGTGCCGATATCGACTACGGCACTGCCGAAGCCCGTACGACCTACGGCATCATCGGCATCAAGGTGTGGATCTTCAAGGGTGAAGTCCTCGAGCACGATCCGTCGGCGCATGAGCGCCGTGCGACGGAAGCCGGTCCGGGTGATGGTGGTCAGCGTCGCGAGCGCGGCGATCGTGAGGATCGTGGCGATCGCCCGAACCGTCGCGACCGCGAGCGCGAGAACGCGAACTAAGAAGGCATAGATAAATGCTGCAACCAAAACGCACCAAGTTCCGCAAGGCGCACAAGGGCCGCATCCATGGCAACGCCAAGGGTGGCACCGACCTCGCTTTCGGCCAGTACGGCCTGAAGTCGCAGGAGCCCGAGCGTGTCACCGCCCGCCAGATCGAGGCGGCCCGTCGTGCCATCACTCGTGAGATGAAGCGCGCCGGCCGTGTCTGGATCCGCATCTTCCCCGACCTGCCGGTTTCCAAGAAGCCGACCGAAGTCCGCATGGGTAAGGGCAAGGGTTCGGTCGAATTCTGGGCCGCCCGCGTCAAGCCGGGTCGCATCCTGTTCGAAATCGACGGCGTCCCCGAGGACGTTGCCAAGGAAGCACTGCGCCTGGGCGCCATGAAGCTTCCGATCATGACGCGGGTCGTGACCCGCATTGCGGATTGATAGCCATGGCCAAGAAGAAAACGGAAGTGAAGAGCGGCGGTGCCGTCGACCTTCGCGCCAAGACCCCCGACGAGCTGAAGGATCAGCTCCTCGGGCTGAAGAAAGAGCAGTTCAACCTGCGGTTCCAGCGCGCTACCCAGCAGCTGGAGAAGCCGGCCCGCGTACGTGAGGTCCGCCGCGAGATCGCGCGGGTCAAGACCGTGCTCGGCGAAAAAGCCGCAGCGAAGTAGGAGACACAGATGCCCAAGCGCGTTTTGCAGGGGACCGTGGTCTCCGACACGAATGAGAAGACCGTGGTGGTGCGCGTCGACCGCGCCTTCACCCACCCGGTGATGAAGAAGACCGTGCGCCGGTCCAAGAAGTATCACGCCCATGACGAGGCCAATGCGGCCAAGGTCGGGGATGTCGTCTGGATCGAAGAGTCGGCGCCGATTTCGAAGAACAAGCGTTGGGTCCTAAAGCCCTCCGCGTAAACCGGAATTTAGGGCTCGCCGCGTAGGCAGACCCCGAACTTAGAAGGCATCAAGCCATGATCCAGATGCAGTCCAATCTCGACGTTGCCGATAATTCCGGCGCGCGTCGTGTCATGTGCATCAAGGTGCTCGGCGGCTCGCACCGCAAGTACGCCTCGGTGGGCGACATCATCGTCGTGTCGGTGAAGGATGCGATCCCGCGTGGTCGCGTGAAGAAGGGCCAGGTGATGAAGGCCGTGGTCGTTCGGACCGCGTTCCCGGTGCGTCGCGACGACGGCACGATCATCCGCTTCGACCGCAACGCCGCCGTGCTGATCAACAACCAGGCCGAGCCAATCGGTACCCGTATCTTCGGGCCGGTGCCGCGCGAGCTGCGTAGCAAGAACCACATGAAGATCATTTCGCTTGCGCCGGAGGTGCTGTGATGGCCTCGAAGATCAAGAAGGGCGACAAGGTCGTCGTTCTCGCGGGCAAGGACAAGGGCAAGACCGGTACCGTCGAGCGGGTCATCCCGACTGACGACCGTGCCGTGGTCACCGGCATCAACCTCGTGCGTCGCCACACCAAGCAGACCGCGAGCCAGGACGCCGGCATCTTTACCAAGGCCGCGCCGATCCACCTGAGCAACCTCGCGGTGGCCGACGCCAATGGCAAGCCGACGCGCGTCGGCTTCAAGATCAACGAAGACGGCACCAAGGTGCGCGTCGCCAAGTCGACCGGAGACACGATCGATGGCTGAGACAGCTTACGTCCCGCGTCTCCGTACCGAGTACGACGAGACCATCAAGCCCGAGCTCATCAAGGAGTTCGGCTACAAGAACGTCATGATGGCGCCCAAGCTCGACAAGGTCGTGCTGAATATCGGCGTCGGCGAGGCGGTCAACGACACCAAGAAGGTGCGCGCTGCCGCGGCGGATCTTGAGAAGATTGCTGGCCAGAAGCCGGTCATCACCCACGCACGCAAGTCGATCGCCGGCTTCAAGGTTCGCGAGCAGATGCCGCTCGGCGTGAAGGTGACCCTGCGCAAGGCTCGCATGTACGAGTTCATCGACCGACTGGTGAATATCGCCCTGCCGCGCGTCCGCGACTTCCGCGGGCTGAACCCGAACTCGTTCGATGGCCGCGGCAACTATGCCATGGGCATCAAGGAGCACATCATTTTCCCCGAGATCAACTTCGATCAGATCGAACAGACCTGGGGTATGGACATCATCGTGTGCACCACCGCGCAGTCGGACGACGAAGCCCGCGCGCTGCTCAAGGCTTTCAATTTCCCCTTCCGGCAGTAACGGAAGAGAGACGAGGACGGACATGGCAAAGACCAGCTCCATCGAGAAGAACAACAAGCGCAAGCGCCTCTCCAAGCAGCTCGCTCCCAAGCGCGCCAAGCTGAAGGCGACCGTTATGGACCAGAGCCTGTCGCTCGAGGAGCGCTTCAAGGCGCAGCTCAAGCTCGCCGCTCTGCCGCGCAACTCGGCCGAGAACCGCGTGCACAACCGCTGCGAAGTTACCGGCCGTCCGCGTGGCTATTACCGCAAGCTCAAGATGAGCCGTATCGCCCTGCGTCAGCTGGGCAGCCTCGGGCTCATCCCGGGCATGGTCAAGTCGAGCTGGTAAGGAGAGAAGACAATGGCAATCTCTGATCCGATCGGCGATATGCTGACCCGCATCCGCAACGCGCAGCAGCGTCGTCGCGATGTGGTGCAGACGCCGGCCTCGACCCTGCGGGCCCGCGTGCTCGAAGTGCTGAAGTCGGAAGGCTTCATCCGTGGTTTCTCGGAGAGCACGCTTGATAACGGCATGCCGCAGTTCGACATCGAGCTGAAGTATTCCGACAACCAGCCGGTGATCCGGACGATCGAGCGCGTCTCGCGTCCTGGCCGCCGTGTCTATGCGTCGGTGAAGAATATCCCGTCGGTCGCGAATGGCCTTGGCGTGTCGATCCTGTCGACCCCCAAGGGCGTGATGGCCGATCATGAAGCCAAGGCCCAGAACCTGGGTGGTGAGGTACTCTGCCGCGTCTTCTAAGGCGAAAGCCGTGAAGCCGTCGGTGTGACGATTACTCCGAAGGAAGTAAGATAGAATGTCCCGTACAGGCAAAAAGCCGATCGCACCGGTCAGTGGCGTCACCGTCACGATCAACGATCGCACGGTCACCGCGAAGGGGCCGAAGGGCGAGCAGTCGCTGACGCTCATGGATGTCGTGAACGCCAAGCAGACCGATGATGGTATCGTCATCGAGCCCGCCGATGACAGCAAGGAAGCCCGCGCTGCCTGGGGGACGACCCGCGCGCTGATCAACAACATGGTGATCGGCGTCAACACCGGCTTCGAGAAGAAGCTCGCGATCCAGGGCGTCGGTTACCGCGCTGCCATGCAGGGCAAGGATCTCAAGCTCTCGCTCGGCTTCAGCCACGAAGTGGTGTTCGAGACCCCCAAGGGAATCACGATCGCTGCCCCGACCCAGACCGAAGTCGTGGTCACCGGTGTCGACAAGCAGCAGGTCGGCCAGGTTGCAGCCGATATCCGCGGTTGGCGTCCGCCGGAGCCCTACAAGGGCAAGGGTGTGCGTTATGTGGGCGAATTCGTCGCCCGCAAAGAAGGCAAGAAGAAGTAAGGAGCGCACGAGATGCCCATCAGCCTCAAAGGTGCTGAGCGCCGCAAGGCGCGCGTTCGCAAGGCGCTCAAGGCCAATTCCAAAGGCCGTCCTCGCCTCAGCGTGCACCGCACCGACAAGAATATCTACGCACAGATCATCGACGATGCTTCGGGCCGTACGCTCGCTGCCGCTTCGAGCATCGACAAGGACGTGAAGGCCTCGCTCAAGAACGGCTCGACTTCGGAGGCTGCGGCCACCGTCGGCAAGCTGATCGCCGAGCGCGGTGTTGCCGCCAATGTCGGCGAGGTCGTTTTCGACCGTGGCTCGTATCTCTTCCATGGCCGCGTCAAGGCCCTGGCTGATGCGGCCCGCGAAGGCGGCCTGAAGTTCTGATCCGGCGACAAAGGAAAATTCGATGAGAGACGTTCAAGAGCGCGATAGCGAATTCGTCGACCGGCTGGTTCACATCAACCGCGTCGCCAAGGTTGTGAAGGGTGGCCGTCGCTTCGGCTTTGCTGCCCTGGTTGTGGTCGGTGACCAGAAGGGCCGCGTCGGCTTCGGTCATGGCAAGGCGCGTGAAGTGCCCGAGGCCATCCGCAAAGCGACTGAGCAGGCCAAGCGCCAGATGATCCGCGTGCCGCTGCGCGATGCCCGTACGCTGCATCACGACGTGATCGGCCACCACGGGGCAGGGCGCGTCATCCTGCGCGCCGCTGTTCCCGGCACCGGCATCATCGCCGGCGGTCCGATGCGTGCGGTGTTCGAGACCCTCGGGGTCAACGACATCGTGGCGAAGTCGCAGGGCACTGCCAACCCGTACAACATGGTGCGGGCGACCTTCGATGCGCTGAAGCGCGTCGACAGCCCCCGTTCGGTCGCCGCCCGTCGCGGCCTGAAGGTCTCGGACCTACAGGCTCGTCGTGGCGAGACCACTGAAGCCTGATTGCGGGCTGAGGAGTAGCTAGAATGGCCGACAAGACCATCACCATCGAGCAGATCGGCAGCCCGTCGCGTCGCCCCGGCGACCAGCGTGCGACCCTGATCGGGCTCGGCCTCAACAAGATCCGCCGGCAGTCCACCCTCAAGGACACGCCCGAGGTCCGCGGCATGATCAACAAGATCCCGCACCTCGTCCGCGTCGTCGACGCCAAGTAAGGAACGAGAGCAATGACTCGTTTGAACGAACTCCGGGACAACCCGGGCGCCAACAAGAAGCGCGTGCGCGTCGGTCGTGGTATCGGCTCGGGCGTCGGCAAGACCGGCGGCCGCGGCGGCAAGGGCCAGACGGCCCGTTCCGGCGTCGCCATCAACGGCTTCGAAGGCGGCCAGATGCCGCTGCACATGCGTATGCCCAAGCGTGGCTTCAACGCGCTGAATTCCAAGGACTGGAACCAGCTGCGCATCGACCGCGTCCAGGCCTATATCGACAGCGGCAAGCTCGACGCCAAGAACGTGATCGACACCGAGGCGCTCATCGCCGCCGGCGTCATCCGTCGCAAGCGTGACGGCGTCCGCCTGATCGGTAGCGCGGGCTTCACTGCCAAGAAGGTGACCTTCAAGGTGGATTACGCCACCAAGGGTGCGCTTGCTGCTATTGAAGCGGCCGGCGGCAAGGTCGATATGCCTCAGGCAGAGCAGAAGGCTGACGCCTAAGCGCGCCAAGCCCCAGTCTTAAGGGAGCGATCATGGCGTCCGCAGCCGAACAGCTGGCCAGAAATCTCAACTTCGGGACCTTCGCGAAAGCGAAGGCCCTTCAGCAGCGCATCTGGTTCACACTGGGTGCGCTTCTTGTTTATCGGCTCGGGACCTATATCCCGCTGCCGGGCATCGACCCCGATGCCTATGCGGCATCGTTCGAGCAGCAGTCCCAGGGTATCCTGGGCATGTTCGACATGTTCGCCGGCGGCGCCGTGCAGCGCATGGCGATCTTTGCGCTGAACCTCATTCCGTACATCACGGCCTCGATCGTGGTGCAGGTGATCACCACTGCTTCGCCGCGCCTCGAGGCGCTGCGCAAGGAAGGTGAGTCCGGCCGCCGCAAGCTGAATCAGTATACCCGCTACCTCGCGGTGCTGTTCTGCGCGGTGCAGGCCTATGGCATCGCCGTCGGGCTCGAGTCGAGCCAGGGCGTCGTGCTCGATCCGGGTTGGTTCTTCCGCCTGTCGACGGTCATCACGCTGGTCGGCGGCACCATGTTCCTGATGTGGCTGGGTGAGCAGATCACCTCGCGCGGCATCGGCAACGGCATCTCGCTGATCATCTTCGCCGGCATCGTGGCCAACCTGCCCACCACCGTGGTGCAGACGCTCGAGCTCACCCGGCAGGGCAGCATCAACCCGCTGTGGGGCATCGGCCTGCCGGTACTGGCGATCGTCGTGATCGCCATCATCGTGTTCTTCGAGCGCGCCCAGCGCCGGCTGCTGATCCAGTATCCGAAGCGCCAGGTCGGCAACAAGATGTTCCAGGGCGATACCTCGCATCTGCCTCTGAAGCTGAACACCTCGGGCGTCATCCCGGTGATCTTCGGCTCCTCGCTGCTGCTGCTGCCGGCGACCATCGCGTCGTTCGCGGCCCAGGGCGATGCGCCGCAATGGCTGCAGGTCACGGCAGCGCTGCTCGGCCGCGGCCAGCCGCTCTACCTGATCCTGTTCGCCGTCCTGATCATTTTCTTCGCCTTCTTCTATACCTCGATCGTGTTCAACCCGCAGGATACGGCCGACAACCTGAAGCGTTCCGGGGGCTTCATTCCGGGCATCCGTCCGGGTGAGCGTACCGCCCAGTACATCGACTATGTGCTGACTCGCATCACGGTTATCGGTGCGCTGTATCTGACGGTGGTGGCGCTCATTCCCGAGCTGATCCACAGCCAGTTGTCGGTGAGCCAGTTCATCGGCGGCACGTCGCTGCTGATCATGGTGACGGTGACCCTCGATACGGTCACGCAGATCCAGAGCCATCTGATCGCGCAGCAGTACGAGGGCCTGGTGAAACGTTCGCGCCTTGGGGGAAAGCGTAAATGAGGTTGATCCTCCTGGGCCCGCCGGGCGCCGGCAAGGGGACGCAGGCCAAGATCCTGGTCGAGACTTTCGGTATTCCGCAGCTCTCGACCGGCGACATCCTGCGCTCGGCCATTGCGGCCAAGACACCGATGGGTCTTGCCGCCAAGGAAGTGATGGACCGCGGCGATCTCGTCTCCGACGACATCGTCAACGGCATCGTCTCCGAGCGGCTCGACCAGGCCGACTGTGCCAACGGCTTCGTGCTCGACGGCTTTCCGCGCACTATCCCGCAGGCCAAGGCCCTCGACGGCATGCTGGCCGAGAAGGGCATGGAGCTCGATGCGGTTGTAGAATTGACCGCCAATGCCGATATCCTCGTGGCGCGCGTCATCAACCGCGCCAAGGAGAGCAACCGCCCGGACGACAATCCGGAGGTGATCCGCAATCGCCTCGACATCTACAAGCGCGACACCGCTCCGCTCGTCGACTTCTACCGCGGCAAGGGTCTGCTCAAGACGGTCGATGGCATGGAATCGGTAGAGCAGGTGACTGCGGCGATCCGCGAGGCGCTCGCATAGCTCGTATTTGCCGGGCAGGGCCCTGAGCAGTTGACTCTGCTGGGCCTTGTCCTTATGAACCGCGCCAGTCTCATGGATTTATGGACTGGATTCGGTTCCCTAGTTGAATGGGGGTCCGGACTCCGGTCCCTTGTCGTTATCAATCGAGCGGCTTCTGCCGCCGACTAAAGGAGAGCGGACGTGGCTCGTATTGCTGGCGTCAACATCCCGACCAACAAGCGCGTTGTCATCGCGCTTCAGTATATCCACGGCATCGGCCCGAAGTTCGCCAAGGACATCACCGAGAAGGTGGGTATCCCGACCGAGCGCCGCGTCAACGACCTGACCGACGCCGAGGTCATCCAGATTCGCGAAGCCATCGACCGCGAGTACGTGGTGGAAGGCGATCTCCGTCGTAACGTCGCCATGAATATCAAGCGGCTGATGGATCTGGGCAACTACCGTGGCCTGCGTCACCGCAAGGGCCTGCCGGTCCGCGGCCAGCGCACCCATACCAATGCCCGCACCCGCAAGGGTCCGGCCAAGCCGATCGCCGGCAAGAAGAAGTAATCTGGGGTCGCGGAGGACCTCTCCGTCATCCCGATGTAGCCGCTGGAACTACGGCGGCGTCGATATCGAACTGAGGAAGCAAATTGGCAAAGCCTGAAGGCGCGCGCGTAAAGCGCAAAGAACGCAAGAACATCACCAATGGCGTGGCGCATGTGAATGCGTCGTTCAACAACACCATGGTCACCATCACCGACGTGCAGGGCAACACCATCTCGTGGTCGTCCTCGGGTGTGATGGGTTTCAAGGGGTCGCGCAAGTCGACCCCGTATGCCGCCCAGGTTGCGGCGGAAGATGCGGCCCGCAAGGCCCAGGAACACGGCATGAAGACCCTCGAGGTCGAGGTTCGTGGTCCCGGTTCGGGTCGTGAATCGGCGCTCCGCGCGCTGCAGGCTGCTGGCTTCAACGTCACCAGCATCCGCGATGTCACCTCGATCCCGCACAACGGTTGCCGGCCGCGCAAGCGCCGTCGCGTCTGACCCTGTCACGGTAGATCTCCCGGCGCGCGCACTCGCGCCGGGATAGGGACATTGCTTTGGACAGGCGGTTAGGCGGACCGCCCATTTGAAAGGACACCACCGTGACCATCCAGCGGAACTGGCAGGAACTCATCAAGCCGACCAAACTGGACATCGTTTCGGACGGCGGCAATGCGCGTATCGCGTCCGTCGTCGCTGAACCGCTTGAGCGCGGCTATGGCCTGACGCTCGGCAATGCGCTGCGCCGTGTGCTGCTGTCCTCGCTCCAGGGGGCGGCTGTGACCGCCATCCAGATCGACGGCATCCTGCACGAATTCTCGTCGCTGCCGGGCGTGCGCGAGGACATTACCGACCTCGTGCTGAACGTCAAGGAAATCGCCGTCAAGATGGCTGGCGATGGCCCCAAGCGCCTCACCCTGAACAAGCAGGGTCCGGGCGCTGTCTACGCCGGTGACATCAAGGTGTCGGGCGATATCGAAGTGCTGAACCCCGAGCTGGTGATCTGCCACCTCGACGACGGCGCCGAGATCAACATGGAGTTCACGGTCAACACCGGCAAGGGCTACGTCCCGGCCGACAAGAACCGTCCGGACGACGCCCCGATCGGCTATATCCCGGTCGATGCGCTGTTCTCCCCCGTGCGCCGCGTCTCCTACAAGGTCGACGCGACCCGCGCCGGTGAGAGCCTCGACAAGGACAAGCTGACCCTGACCGTCGAAACCAATGGCGGCATTTCGCCTGAGGACGCCGTGGCCTATGCCGCGCGCATCCTGCAGGACCAGCTGTCGGTGTTCGTCAACTTCGAAGAGCCCACCAAGGAGAAGGCCCAGGACGTCGTCCCGGAACTCGCCTTCAACCCGGCGCTGCTCAAGAAGGTCGACGAGCTGGAGCTGTCGGTCCGTTCGGCGAACTGCCTGAAGAACGACAACATCGTCTACATCGGCGACCTCATCCAGAAGACCGAAGCCGAGATGCTCCGCACCCCGAACTTCGGCCGCAAGTCGCTCAACGAGATCAAGGAAGTTCTCGCCCAGATGGGTCTCCATCTCGGCATGGACGTGCCGAACTGGCCGCCTGAGAACATCGACGATCTGGCCAAGCGCTACGAAGATCACTATTAAAGCCGGCTGAGTAGCCGCCAACCGCCCGTCGTGAGACGCCCGGGCCTATGGGAGTAACAAAATGCGCCACGGTAATACCAACCGTAAGCTCAACCGGACCTCGGCCCACCGCAAGGCCATGTTCGCCAACATGTCTGCCTCGCTGATCAAGCATGAGCAGATCGTCACCACCTTGCCCAAGGCCAAGGAACTGCGGCCGATCGTCGAAAAGCTGATCACGCTCGGCAAGCGCGGCGACCTTCATGCCCGTCGTCAGGCCATCGCCCAGATGCGCGACGAGACCCAGGTGCAGAAGCTGTTCGGTGTGCTCGGCCCGCGCTACCAGGACCGTCAGGGCGGCTATATCCGTATCCTGAAGGCCGGTTTCCGCTACGGCGACAACGCCGCTCTCGCGGTGATCGAGCTGGTCGATCGCGATCCCGATGCCAAGGGCCAGGATTCCGGTCCGGTCGAAGTGCGCGACACCGAGGACGAAGGCATCGCGGCGTAAGCCCGCGTGACCTGAGCTGATTGAGTTGAAAGGCGGTCCGGTGTTCCGGGCCGCCTTTTCGTTTGCGTTGGGAAGATAACGCCCCGAGATTTGGGGCGCGTAGGGTAGGGGGCTTGAATGACCGACAAGGGCTTGATCCTCGTAACCGGGGCGACCGGCTTCGTGGGGAAATGGGTGGTGATCCAGTTGCTGCAGGCGGGCTATCCGGTGCGCGGCACCATCCGCTCCCTGAGCCGCACCGCGGAGGTTCGCGCCGGCGTCGCGACCCAGACCGGCGAGGAAGCGCTATCTCGCCTCGAGCTCGTCGAAGCCGACCTGCTCGACGACAAGGGCTGGGCCGCGGCCATGCAGGGCGTCGCCGCGGTCATGCACGTGGCCACCGTCATCCGCGCCGATGAGCCCAGGGACCAGAGCCTTGTCATCCGCCCCGCCGTCGAAGGCACCGAGCGCGTGCTGCGCTTCGCCAACGCAGCGGGCGTCAAGCGCGTGATCATGACCTCGTCGGTCGCTACTGTCGGCTATGGCCACGGCCACACCACGGGCAAGCGCGTCTATGACGAGACGTACATGACCCGGTTCGAGAACCT
This sequence comes from Devosia sp. Soil_C_22, assembly GCF_057657195.1. Classification (NCBI taxonomy): domain Bacteria; kingdom Pseudomonadati; phylum Pseudomonadota; class Alphaproteobacteria; order Hyphomicrobiales; family Devosiaceae; genus Devosia; species Devosia sp. Soil_C_22. Next base: position 1,974,878 of record NZ_JBDGIY010000001.1, on the reverse strand, counting down.
GAAATACACCTGGGCCTACTGCATCGGCAAAACCACCGCCGAGCGCAATGCCTGGGCCTATGCCAAAGAGCACGGCATGGAGCTCACCACCATCCATCCCGGCGCCATCCTCGGCCCGGCCGTCGACAAGGATGCCTCGATCTCCATCGGCCTTGCCACCGGGCTGCTCGCCGGTAAGACCGCCGCCATGCCCTCCAACGGCTTTGCCGTGGTCGACGTGCGCGATGTCGCCGCGCTCCACGTCGCCGCGCTCGAGAACCCGGCCTCGATCGGCGAGCGCTACATGGCCACCGCCGAGTACCTGCCCTTCCACGCCGTTGCCGGCATCCTGCGCGAAAAATACCCGGACTGGCCGATCACCGAGAAGCGCGCGCCCGACTGGATCATCAAGATCGTCGCCATGATGGGCGGCCCGGTGCGCCAGATCATCAACGACATCGGCAACGAGAAGCACTACGACACGACCAAGAGCGTCGCGCTGCTCGGTCGCCCCTACATCACCGCGCACGACGCGGTCCTCGCCTCCGCCGAGAGCGCCGTCCGCCTCGGCTTGATCACCAAGCCGGCGCCGAAGCGCTAGCCATTGGCCCCTCGGTGATCCTCCCCCGCGTGGCGGGGGAGTGCTCGGCTTGGACTGCTCTTCGGATACGCCATCTTGCGCGGAGTCATTCCCGCGAAAGCGGGAACCTCTGTTTGGCATGGGCAGCAAACGGAGATCCCCGCTTCCGCGGGGATGACCAGGAGGGCATTTGCGTCCGAAGTGAACACTCCCGTGTTCACGGGCAGGGGGCGTCGCTCTCACAAGCGAGCCTACCTCTCCAGCCCCCACGCCGCATACAGCCGCTTCAGCTCCTGCATCGAGCCCAGCTCGACCAGTGGCAGCCCGGCAGCACGCATCCGCCCCTGGTCTCGCGCCCGATTCTTCGGCTGCACCAGCAGGATCCAGCGCACCATCTCCCACTTGATGCTGTCCTTGTCGCCCGCCAGCGATCCCGGCCGCGACCGCTTCTCGAACAGCGTCCGGTTGAGATAGCGCGCGAAATTCGCCCAACGCCCGTCCCCCAGCAGGATGATCCCGGTCGCCCGCGCGAAACGCCGCGGCATCAGCGCGGAGTAGTTCCCATCCATCACCCAGCGTTCCGTGGCGATCGCCGCATCGTGCAGCGCGGCGAACTCTTCGTCCGAGCGCTGCACCCAGTCCGTGTCGGGCAGATGCCGGAACAGATCGAGGTGAAACGCCTCGGCCCCGAGCTTCCTGCCCAGCGCCACGGCCAGCGTTGATTTTCCCGCATTCGACGGCCCGCAGATCATGATCCGGTCGCCCAGCGCGGCCAATGGCGGCAGCTCCATCATCCCCTCCATGTCGACTTATCCCCGCTTCCGGGGGCGGCCTTATACTGCATGCACCGCTTCGATGCGAGGTGCCGACGGGGCATCGCGGAGCGGGTAGGGGGCCGGGTGCAAGCCGTTGCATCCGGGGTGACTGCGGTTCCTGCATCGCTTCGCGGTGCCGTGCGTCATAAGTCCCTTCGCAATGGGCGGGGCGACAGTCCCACCGACTACTTTGGCCGGTCTACCGGCATAATAGGGACGAAGTCCCGCCCATGCCGCAGCTTCGGAAGCGGCAAGACCGAACAGACCCCGAAGCCGATGGCTGTCGGGCGCTTTCCTACGTCCGGGTTGTCGCTTCGTCGGGCCAGCTGCTGTACAGAGCAGGGCGGTCAGCTCAGGAGGCAAGCATGTCCAGGGTCGTCATCATCGGTGGCAGCGGTCACGTCGGAACCTATCTCGTGCCGCGCCTCGTCGAGGCCGGCCACCAGGTGCTGAACGTCTCGCGCGGTTCGGCAAAACCATACTCGCCCAATGCCGCCTGGGCCGAGGTTGACACCGTCACCATCGACCGTGCCGCCGCCGAGACCGATGGCAGCTTCGGCGCCGCCATCGCCGCGCTAGAGCCCGATATCGTCATCGACATGATCTGCTTCACGCTCGAGAGCGCCAAGCACCTCGTCGAGGCTCTGCGCGGCCGCGTCCAGCACTTCATCCACTGTGGCACCATCTGGGTCTACGGCCACAACACCGCTGTCCCCGCCACCGAGGACCAGCCGCTCAACGCCTTCGGCGACTACGGCACCCAGAAGGCCGCCATCGAGACCTTCCTGCTCGATCAGGCCCGCCGCCACAACTTCCCCGCCACCGTGTTCCGCCCGGGCCACATCGTCGGCCCCGGCTGGAACCCGCTGAACCCCGCCGGCCACTTCAACCCCGAAGTGTTCTCCAAAATCGCCCGCGGCGAGGAGCTGAGCCTCGCCAATTTCGGCCTCGAGACTGTCCACCACGTCCATGCCGACGATCTCGCCGCGCTCGTCATGGCCATCATCGCCAACCGCTCGACCGCGGTGGGCGAAGCCTTCAACGCCGTCTCGCCACAGGCCATCAATCTGCGTGGCTATGCCGAAGCCATGTATCGCTGGTTCGGCCACGAGCCGCGCCTCAGCTACCAGCCCTTCGACACCTGGAAGACCACCCAGGACCCCAAGGAAGCCCAGGCCACCTGGGAACACATCGCCCGCAGTCCAAATCATTCGATGGACAAAGCCCGCCGCCTCCTCGGCTTCACTCCCCGCTTCAGCTCGCTCGAGGCGGTGAAGGAGGCCGTTGCCTGGCTCATCGACAACGGCAAGGTGGCGCGGCCCTGAGCCCGCCGCGTCGGCGCCCAGAATCTTTCGGCCACCCCCTTCACTGTGTCACATCCCTTGTCTAACAAGGGCCCGAGCAATCGTTTGCATAAGAGGGCAGCGCGCATGTCTACCATCATCGATGTCACCGGCCGACAGATCTTCGACAGCCGCGGCAATCCGACGGTCGAAGTCGATGTGGTGCTCGATGATGGCAGCTTCGGCCGCGCCGCCGTGCCCTCGGGCGCTTCGACCGGCGCCCACGAAGCCGTCGAGCTGCGCGATGGCGGCAAGCCCTTCCTCGGCAAGGGCGTCACCAAGGCCGTCGATTTCGTCAACACCGAGATCTTCGCCGAGATCCAGGGCCTCGACGCCCTCGACCAGATCGAAGTCGATCGTACCCTGATCGAACTCGACGGCACCCCGAACAAGGCCCGCCTCGGCGCCAACGCCATCCTCGGCGTGTCGCTCGCCGTCGCCAAGGCCGCCGCCGAGTCGAGCTCGCTGCCGCTGTTCCGCTATGTCGGCGGCCCCAACGCCCATGTGCTGCCGGTGCCGATGATGAACATCATCAATGGCGGCGCCCACGCCGATAACCCGATCGACATGCAGGAATTCATGATCCTGCCGGTCGGCGCCGAATCCATCGCGCATGCTGTGCAGATCGGTGCGGAGATCTTCCACACCCTGAAGAAGGGCCTCGCGGCCGACGGCCACAACACCAATGTCGGTGACGAAGGTGGCTTTGCGCCGAACCTCAAGTCGGCCGAGGCGGCGCTCGAGTACATCGTCAAGTCGATCGAGAAGGCCGGCTACACCGCTGGCAAGGACGTCTATCTCGGCCTCGATTGCGCCTCGACCGAGTATTTCAAGGGCGGCAAGTACGAGATGGAAGGCGAAGGCAAGTCGCTCTCTTCCGAAGAGAACGCAAAGTTCCTCGCCGGCCTGGTGGGAAAATTCCCGATCATCTCGATCGAGGACGGCATGGCCGAAGACGACTGGGAGGGCTGGAAGGCGCTGACCGACCTGCTCGGCAAGAAGGTCCAGCTCGTCGGCGACGACCTGTTCGTCACCAACACCGAGCGGCTCAAGTCCGGCATCAAGATGGGCGTCGCCAACTCGATCCTCGTCAAGGTCAACCAGATCGGCTCGCTCTCCGAGACCCTAGACGCTGTCGATACCGCCCACCGCGCCGCCTACACCTCGGTGATGTCGCACCGCTCGGGCGAGACCGAGGACTCGACCATTGCCGACCTCGCGGTCGCCTGCAATTGCGGGCAGATCAAGACCGGCTCGCTGTCGCGCTCCGACCGGCTGGCCAAGTACAACCAGCTGATCCGCATCGAGGAAATGCTCGGCTCCGCCGCGAAATACGCCGGCACGTCGATCCTCAAGGGCTGATCGTTTGGTCGAAGTTTGCGAGGGCCGCGGCATCCAGCGATGCCGCGGCCCTCGCTGTTCTTATCCCCGTGTGATCGGGGTCGTGCGACACTGCTCCCGAAACCGCCTGTTAAGCGGTCATACACTAGATTGGAGCCGTTACAGCCGACCGGACACCATGCCCACCCGTCTCAAACGCCCCGCCTTCTGGCGCCATGTCGCCCTTGCCCTCGGGCTGATCGCTTTCCAGGGCTATCTGGGCTATAGCGTCGTCACCGGGCAGTTCGGCATCGAGAGCCAGGACGCGCTCGAAACCGAGATCAGCGAACTCAGCGCCAGGTCGGCGGCGCTACAGGCCGAGATCGATTCCTACCGCCATCGAATCGATCTGTTCCAGACCACCAAGCTCGATCCGGACCTCGTTTCCGAGCGGGCTAGGGCGCTTCTGGCAATGTCTCGGCCCGATGACATCATCATCATGGTCGATCCGTCCGGTAAACCGGTTTTACGTTCATCTGTTGCATCAACCACAGATCAGTTAAGCGGCGAAATCGAAGCTGGAACGGATAGATAGCTCCGTTTCTTCGTGTCGGCTCTGGATTCGCATCTGTCGTAAACATGCGCTAAGGTCTCTTCGCTGCGGCTTTGATGCCGCACGCGATGATGCTGCTTATCCATCTTCCGGAGCTCTTGCCCATGGCGCGTAAAGCGGCGGCCAAATCGGCCCAGTCCAATATCCCCGAACTCACCAAGGATCAGGAACTCTCCGCTTACCGCGACATGCTGCTCATCCGCCGCTTCGAAGAGAAGGCCGGCCAGATGTACGGCATGGGCCTCATCGGCGGCTTCTGTCACCTCTATATCGGCCAGGAAGCCGTGGTCACCGGCGTCACGATGGCGTCGAAGAAGGGCGAGGACGCCCAGATTACTGGCTACCGCGACCACGGCCACATGCTGGTCATGGGCCTCGATCCCAAGGGCGTCATGGCCGAGCTGACCGGCCGTCAGGGCGGTCTCTCCGCCGGCAAAGGCGGCTCGATGCACATGTTCTCCAACGAACACCGCTTCTACGGCGGCAACGGCATCGTCGGCGCCCAGGTCGCGCTCGGCACCGGCCTCGCCTTCGCGTCCAAGTACAAGAAGGACGGCTCGGTTTCGCTCGCCTATTTCGGCGACGGCGCGGCCAACCAGGGCCAGGTCTACGAGAGCTTCAACATGGCCAAGCTCTGGAACCTGCCGGTCGTCTATATCATCGAGAACAACCGCTACGGCATGGGCACCTCGGTCGATCGCGCCTCGGGCCAGCCGAACCTCTCCCGCCGTGGCGAGGGCTTCGACATTCCCGGCGAGCAGGTCGACGGCATGGATATCCGCCTCGTCTACGATGCCGCCAGGCGAGCCATCGAGCATGCCCGTTCCGGCAAAGGCCCCTACATCCTCGAGATGCTGACCTACCGCTATCGTGGCCACTCCATGTCCGATCCGGCCAAGTACCGCAGCAAGGACGAGGTCTCGACAATGCGTGCCGAGCGCGATCCGATCGAGCAGGTCAAGGCCCGCATCATCGAGCAGCGCTACGGCACCGAAGAGAGCCTCAAGGAAATCGAGACGCAGATCCGCGCCATCGTCACCGAGGCTGCGGACTTCGCTACCGCCGATGCCGAGCCCGCCACGTCGGAGCTGTGGACCGACATCTACGCCCCCGCCTGATCGCCGCTCGCCGACCCATTCGATCTCCCGCTGGAGACCCAGATGCCTACCATTCTCATGCCCGCACTCTCGCCGACCATGGAAGAGGGGAAACTCTCCAAATGGCTCGTCAAGGAAGGCGACCAGGTAAAGCCCGGCGACGTGCTCGCTGAAATCGAGACCGACAAGGCGACCATGGAGGTCGAGAGCGTCGACACCGGCGTCGTCAACAAGATCCTCGTCGAAGAGGGCGCCGAAGGCGTCAAGGTGAACGCCCCCATCGCCGTGGTGCTCGGCGAAGGTGAGGAAGCCGGCGACCTCAGCGGCCAGGCTGCGCAGCGCGCCCCGGCCACCGTCTCCGCCGAAGCTGTCGCCGAGGCCAAAGCTTCGTCCGAGCCGACCGCTCCTGCCGGCGTCGCGCCGGTCGCAATCCTCGAGGTCGCCTCCGATCCGGACCTGCCGGCCGATGTCGAGATGGTCGAGATGACCGTGCGCCAGGCCCTCAACGAGGCCATGGCCGAAGAGCTGCGCCGCGACCCCAACGTCTTCGTCATGGGCGAGGAAGTGGCCGAATATCAGGGCGCCTATAAGGTCACCCAGAACCTGCTGCAGGAATTCGGGCCCGAGCGCATCGTCGACACCCCGATCACCGAGCACGGCTTTGCCGGCCTCGCCGTCGGCGCCGCCTTCGCCGGCCTCCGCCCGATCGTCGAGTTCATGACCTGGAATTTCGCCATGCAGGCGATCGACCAGATCATCAACTCCGCCGCCAAGCAGCTCTACATGTCCGGTGGCCAGGTCTCGGCGCCCATGGTGTTCCGTGGCCCCAACGGCGCCGCCGCCCGCGTCGGGGCCCAGCACAGCCAGGACTATTCGGCCTGGTACAGCCACGTCCCCGGTCTCTACGTCGTCGCGCCGTTCTCGGCCGCCGACGCCAAGGGCCTGCTCAAGGCCGCCATCCGGTCGAACACTCCGGTGGTCTTCCTCGAGAACGAGATCCTCTACGGCTCGACCGGCCTCGTGCCCAAGGTCGATGACTATGTCCTGCCGATCGGCAAGGCGCGCATCGCCAAGGAAGGCAAGGACGTCACCATCGTCTCCTTCTCGATGGGCATGCGCTACGCCACCCAGGCCACCGAAAAGCTGGTCGCCGCCGGCGTCGATGTCGAGCTGATCGACCTGCGCACGCTGCGCCCGATGGACACCAAGACCGTCATCGAGTCGGTGAAGAAGACCGGCCGTCTTGTCACCGTCGAGGAAGGCTGGCCGCAGGGCGGCATCGGCGCCGAGCTGGCCGCCGTGGTCACCGCCGAGGCGTTCGACTATCTCGACGCCCCGCCGACCCGCGTTACCGGCAAGGACGTGCCGATGCCTTACGCGGCGAACCTCGAAAAGCTGGCGCTCCCGAGCGTCGATGAAGTCATCGCGGCGGTCAACGCGGTCACCTACCGGAGCTGAGGTCATGAGCATCAACATCACCATGCCCGCACTCTCCCCCACCATGGAGGAGGGCAAGCTCGCCAAGTGGCACGTCAAGGAAGGCGACAAGGTCTCCTCCGGCGACGTGATCGCCGAGATCGAGACCGACAAGGCGACGATGGAAGTCGAGTCGATCGACGAAGGAACGGTCGGCAAGATCGTCGTGCCCGAGGGCACGGAAGGCGTGAAGGTCAACGCCGTCATCGCCGTGATCCTCCAGGAAGGGGAGAGCGCCGCCGACGTGAAGGAGCCGGCTCCGGCCGCCGCTCCAGCTCCCGTCGCCAAGGCTCCCGAGCCCGCCAAGGCCGAAGCTGTTCCGGCCCCCGCGCCGGCAGCACCCGCCGCCGCTCCCGTTCCGGCTGCGCCCAAGGCCGCTCCAGCCCCCGCCGCCAACGGTGCCCGCGTCTTCGCCTCCCCATTGGCCAAGCGCCTCGCCAAGGAAGCAGGGATCGAGCTCAGCGCCGTCTCGGGCACCGGCCCGCATGGCCGCGTCGTCAAATCCGACGTCGAAGCCGCCAAGTCCGGCAAGACCCCGCTCAAGGCCGCTCCGGCACCTGCCGCCGCTAGCGGCGGCGCCGCACTCGCTGGCGGCATGACCAAGGCTCAGGTGCTCGCCCTCTATCCGGAAGGCAGCTACGAGCTCGTGCCCAACGACGGCATGCGCAAGGTCGTCGCGGCCCGCCTCACCGAGTCGAAGCAAACCGTCCCGCACTTCTACCTGTCGCTCGACTGCAAGATCGACGCGCTGCTAGAGGCACGCGAGCAGATCAACGCCGCGTCGCCCAAATCGAAGGACGGCAAGCCCGAGTACCGCCTCTCGGTCAACGACTTCGTCATGAAGGCCTGGGCCGCGGCGCTGATGAAGGTGCCGGCCGCCAACGCCACCTGGGCCGGTGACTCGATCCTCTACCACAAGCACGCCGATGTCGCCGTCGCCGTGGCAGTGCCCGGTGGTCTCTTCACCCCGGTGGTGAAGGCCTGCGATACCAAGTCGCTGCGCCAGATCTCCGAGGAAGTGAAGGACCTCGCCACTCGCGCCCGCGGCAAGAAGCTCGCCCCGCACGAGTACCAGGGCGGCACCTCGTCGGTCAGTAACCTGGGCATGTACGGCATCAAGAACTTCCAGGCCGTCATCAACCCGCCGCACGGCACTATCCTTGCGGTCGGTGCCGGCGAAGAGCGGGTCTATGTCGAGAAGGGCCAGATCAAGACGGCCAACTTCATGACCGTGACCCTGAGCTGCGACCACCGCGCCGTCGACGGCGCGCTCGGCGCCGAGCTGCTGGCCGCCTTCAAGGGCTTGATCGAAACCCCGGTGATGATGCTCGCCTAAAGGGCAGGGATTTGATGATGAAGACCATCCTCGCCTTCGGCGATAGCCTCACTTTCGGCGCGGACGCGGCATCGCAGGGCCGGCACGCCTTCGAAGATCGGTGGCCGAGCGTGCTCGAAAAAGGGCTCGGTGGCACCGCTCGCGTCATCCCCGAGGGTCTGGGCGGGCGCACCACGGCGTTCGACGATTTCTCGTCGGCCGCCGACCGAAACGGCGCACGCATCCTGCCCACACTGCTCGATACCCACAAACCACTGGACCTGGTGATCATCTTCCTGGGCACCAACGACCTGAAGATCTACCTCAACGGCACTGCCTTCGGTGCCGCCATGGGCGTCAAACGGCTGGTCGAGATCGTGCGCACGCACCCCTATGGCAAGCATGGCGGCGTGCCCGAAGTGCTGATCGTCGCCCCGCCGCTGACCGTTGCGACCGAGCATGTCGACCTGCACCCGATGTTCGCGCCTCGCGCCGATGAGGCCAAGCTCTTCGATCACTATTACAGCCGCGTCGCCAAGGAAGTTGGCGCTGCGTATTTCAACGCGGCAAGCGTGGCCGTGGCGACCCCGATCGACGGCGTCCACCTCGATGCCGCCAATACCCGCAAGATCGGCGAAGGCCTCGTGCCGCTGGTCAAATCCGCCCTCGGTCTCTGAACCGCTGGCCGGCAACACGACGAAAGGCAGTCCAGATGGCTGACCAATACGACCTCATCGTCATCGGCGCCGGACCCGGCGGCTATATCGCGGCCATCCGCGCCGCGCAGCTCGGCATGAAGGCCGCGATCGTCGAGCGCGAGCACATGGCCGGCATCTGCTCCAACTGGGGCTGCATTCCCACCAAGGCCCTGCTGCGCACGGCCGAAGTCTACGGCCACATGGCTCACGCCAAGGACTACGGCCTCACCGCCACGGAGTTCGGCTTCGACCTCGAAGCCATCGTCAAACGCTCGCGTGGCATCGCGGCGCAGATGAACAATGGCGTCCAGTTCCTCATGAAGAAGAACAAGGTCGACATCATCTGGGGCGAGGCCGTGCTGACCTCGCCGACCGAGATCAAGGTGGCGCCGACCAAAAAGCAGATCGTCCAGCCCCAGGGCCCGATCCCTAAGAATGCGCTGGGCGAAGGCACCTACAAGGCCAGGAACATCATCATCGCCACCGGGGCCCGGCCGCGCGTGTTGCCCGGCATCGAGCCCGATGGCGACAAAATCTGGACCTATTTCGAGGCGATGAAGCCGGCGAAGTTCCCCAAGAGCCTCGTGATCATGGGCTCAGGCGCCATCGGCATGGAGTTCGCGAGCTTCTACCGCTCGCTGGGCGCCGAAGTGACCGTCGTCGAGCTGCTGCCGACCATCCTGCCGGTCGAGGATGCCGAGATCGCCGCCCATGTGAAGAAGCGCTTCGAGAAGCGCGGCATCAAGATCATCACCGACGCCAAGGTGGCCAAGGTCGAAAAGACCAAGGACGGCATCGTCGCCCATGTCGAACCCAAGACCGGTGAGAAGTCGCAGATTGCTGCCGATGCGCTGATCTCGGCGGTCGGCGTGCAGTGCAACAGCGAAAACCTCGGGCTTGAGGCGCTGGGGGTGAAGATCGACCGCGGCGCCATCGTCATCGATCACTACGGCCGCACCAACGTGCCGAGTATCTGGGCCATCGGCGACGTCGCCGGCCCGCCGATGCTGGCCCATAAGGCCGAGCATGAGGCCGTCATCACGGTTGAAACCATTGCCGGCCTCAAGGGCGTGCACGGCCTCGACAAGTTGAAAGTGCCGGGCTGCACCTATTGCGAGCCACAGGTCGCGAGCGTCGGCCTTACCGAGGCCAAGGCCAAGGAGCAGGGCAGGGACATCAAGGTCGGCCGCTTCCCCTTCGTCGGCAACGGCAAGGCCATTGCGCTCGGCGAGCCCGAGGGCCTCGTCAAGACCATCTTCGATGCCAAGACCGGCGAGCTGCTCGGTGCCCACATGGTTGGCGCCGAAGTCACCGAGCTGATCCAGGGCTTCGTCGTCGCCATGGGCCTCGAGACCACCGAGGAAGAGTTGATGCACACCATCTTCCCGCATCCGACTCTCAGTGAGACGATGAAGGAATCGGTGCTCGACGCCTACGGTCGCGCCCTGAACATCTGAGGAGCCCGCTAATGGTGCCGCCCGCCGACATTCCCGGCCTGCCCAACGACATCACGCCGCTGATCGTCTTCCTCGCCATCGGTTTGCTCGCCGGCTGGCTGGCGAGCCTCGTGCTTGGCGGCGGCGGGCTGCTGCGCAACCTGATCGTCGGCGTCATCGGTTCGTTCGTCGGCGGCTACGTGCTGAACCTCGCGGGCATCCGCCTGCCCATCGACAATGTCTGGGTCTCCAGCATCGTCACCGCCACGCTCGGCGCGCTGCTGGTTATCCTCGTTGCCCGGGTGGTGGCCAAATAGCCATGCGTCGCGCCATCGCTTCAGCCCTGGTCCTCGCCGCGCTGTCCGCGCCCGCCCTGGCGGTCGACAGCTCGGCGACCAGCGTGACCTGCGCCGGCGCGGTGACGACCCAGCTCGGGACCCAGCCCGCGGTGCGCGACCTCGAGCCCTCGACGCTCCCGGTGCTCGCCTACAAGGCCGAGCCTAAGGAGCGTGAGTACAAGCGCCTCGCCAAATTCGGCGACGTGCCTGTCGACGTCCTCGTCTACCGCGTCAACGCGCGGACCCTGCGCCTGCAGATCTTCGAGGATGGCCCGAACGGCCCGCAGGTGCTGGCCGACGCACCGCTCGGCGCCGACCTGTCCGATCTGACCTACCGGCCGCTTGGCGCCGACCAGCTGGTCACGATCTACTGTTACTGAGCCCGCCCGTCGCCGGGGTTGAACCGGCTATGCCCGAACGCGATATCGATACGGGGCAAATGAGGGTAAGAACGATGGGACTGCCGGAAAAGCAAATTGGGGGAGAACTACAAATGGGTCGCATGGATACCCGCGCACTGGTGATCTTTCTCGTGATCGGCGTCGTGGCTGGCTTCCTCGCCAGCCTGATCGTCGGTGGCGGTGGGCTGATCACCTACCTCGTGAGCGGCGTCATTGGGTCGTTCGTGGGCGGCTACCTGTTCGCTGCCCTCAATATCAACCTCGGCATCAAGAGCCCCATCGTCACGCAGATCATCACCTCGACGGTGGGCGCCATCATTGTTGTCATCATTGCCCGGCTCATTGCCGGCTAGGATATCTCCTTGGTCACCCTGATCGACAGAACCGACTCCCGTCCGCGCCATCCCGAGAAGGCCAACCGGCCCGAAAACGAGATGCTACGCAAACCGGACTGGATCCGCGTCAAGGCGCCGGGCTCTCCCATCTACAAGGAGACCCAGCAGATCGTGCGCGAGAACAACCTCGTCACCGTGTGCGAGGAAGCGGGCTGTCCCAATATCGGCGAGTGCTGGTCCAAGAAGCATGCGACCATGATGATCATGGGCGAGATCTGCACCCGCGCCTGCGCTTTCTGCAACGTGCGCACCGGCCTGCCGACCGCGCTCGATCCGATGGAACCCGAGAACGTCGCCAACGCTGTCGAAAAGCTCGGCCTCGCGCATGTCGTCATCACCTCGGTCGACCGTGACGACCTGCCCGATGGCGGCGCCGAGCACTTCGCTCAGGTGATCCGCGCCATCCGCGCCCGCACTCCGAAGACCACGATCGAGATCCTGACGCCCGACTTCCTCCGCAAGGAAGGGGCGCTCGAGATCGTGGTCGCGGCCAAGCCCGACGTGTTCAACCACAATCTCGAGACGGTCCCCTCGAAGTACCTGAAGGTCCGCCCGGGCGCCCGCTACTTCCACTCCATCCGCCTGCTGCAGCGCGTGAAGGAACTCGATCCCACCATGTTCACCAAGTCCGGCATCATGGTCGGCCTCGGCGAGGAGCGGAACGAGGTCCTGCAGTTGATGGATGACCTGCGCTCGGCTGACGTCGATTTCCTGACCATCGGTCAGTACCTGGCGCCGACCAAGAAGCACTACCCGGTCAACCGCTTCGTCACCCCCGAGGAGTTCAAGTCTTACGCCACCGTGGCCGAGACCAAGGGCTTCCTGCTCGTCTCATCGAGCCCGCTCACCCGCTCTTCGCACCACGCCGGCGAGGATTTCGAAAAGCTCCGCGCTGCAAGGATGGCCAAGCTCGCCCATGCCTGACCTGTTCATCGAGCGTCACTCCGAACACCTGCCGCAACGCATGTTCGATCTGGTCTCGGACCTCGAGTCCTACCCGCGGTTCATTCCCAACTGTAAGGCCATGGAGGTGCGCGACGACGCAGCCGGAGGCCTGCTGGCGCGGATGACCATCACCTTCGGCCCGATCACGCAGGCCTATACCAGCCGCGTGGTCGCCGATCCGGAGACGATGACCATTACCGCCAAGGCGACCGACGGGCCGTTCGCCTATCTGGACAGCAAGTGGACCTTCACGCCGGAAGGCGAGGGCACCCGCATCCGCTTCGACATCGATTTCAAGATCTCCAATCCGCTGGTCGCTGCGGTGGCCGAGCCGGCATTCGTCGCCAAGCAGGACGAAATCATCGATGCCTTCGAAGACGAAGCCGACCGCCGCTTCGGCTAGTCCGCAACCGGATGCCGGACGACACCGCCATCGCTGATCATGCGATCGACGATGGCGCGCTCGATCTGCCAGGCATGCACGTCGATGCCAGCGTGACCGAAGCCGAACAGATGGAGCCGGGCCGCTGGATAGTGCTGCCGCAGGTAGCTCACAACGATCAGCCCGCTGCTCGGCACACCGCCATCGTGGCCGACCTCGCGCGCCAGCTCCCGGTAGGTCTGCGCCGGAACCGTGCGCACCGGCTTGAACCGGCCGTGCCGCTCGAGAATGCTGTGGCTGTAGTTCCGGATATTCGGGCCCCTCCCGGGCGCTACTCCGTCGAGTTCGTCCACCAGTTGCGGCTCGATCGGCAGCCAGACCTCCCTGGCTGCCAGCACCACCGGCAGGTTGATCTGCCAGGAATGCCGGGCCATCCGCCGCCAGTCGTGGTTGATGAGCACCAGCGCGTCCGTCCGGTACCCACCGCTTGCAGCGCCGGCGTTGGGCGCCATGTTGAAGCGGACAACCGTATCGCAGGCCCTGATTCCGGCCGCTTGACCGGCGCACAGCCGTCCATTGCCGACCACCGCCACGGTGCCAGCTGTGCGGAACAGCGGCGAGAGGCCACTCTGCAGCGAGAATCGAGACGACTGCAGCGGGATGTGCTTCCAACCCGCCACAAACTTCAAATAGTTGAGCACAACCAATGACTAGCGACGGACGGCATGCCTGACAACGATCAAAGTCCCCGCATTTTCGTGGACGCCGGATTCCTGATCGCGCGCCGGCACCTGCCGCCTTCCGGCGTTACTCGCGTCAACGAGGAGTTGCTGCGGCACTTCGAGGCCAGGCCGCACGGCGTCGGCGTGTACCATGACCGACGGAGCGATGCATATCGCGCGGTCTCCACCAGGGCACTGACCGCCATGCGCGCTCTGCCGCATCTGGGCAAGCGATCGGAGACCGCCTCGCCGATGGCACGGCTGCTCCGCCCGCTGCAGCGGCTGAAGGTTGCTCTGGCCTTCCGCCGCCTGCTCGGCGAGCAGCTGACGCCGCAGGCCGGCGACCTCTACCTCTCCGTCGGGATGAAGACCTGGTCGCCCGCCGAGCGTGTCCACCTGCATGAGTTGGCGCAGCGCGGCGTGCGGGTCGTCACCATGGTGCACGACATCATCCCGCTGCGCCGGCCCGACATCACGGTCGAATTTCTCCACGAACTGTTCGAGCCGTGGCTGCGGGACACGCTGTCGTTCAGTTCCAGCTTGCTTACACCGTCCCGCTGGGTCGCGCAGGACATCGAACGCTATCTCGCCGAACACGGGCTGCCGGCTCCGACGATCCATCCCGTTGCATTGCCGCCCGGCCTCGATCCGGCAACACCGCCGGCCGAGACCCCGCGGCTCACCCAACTGGCTGCGCGCCCGTTCGTGCTCATGACCTCGAGCTTCGCGCTGCGCAAGAACCAGCGCTTCGCCGTCCGGCTCTGGCAGCGCCTCCACAGCGAATTCGGGACCCGCACCCCAGCCCTGGTGCTCTGCGGCACGCTGAACGATCCGAGCCTCCTCCACGAGCTGGAGGCGCAAGACGGCTGGAACGAGTTTGCCACCGTCATCACCGATGCCAGCGACGGCGAGTTGGCCTGGCTCTACGCCAATGCCCGCTGCACGCTGTTCCCGTCGATGGCTGAGGGCTGGGGCCTCCCCATCACCGAGGCGCTCGCCTTCGGCCGCTATTGCCTGGCCGCCGACAATACCTCGCTGCCGGAAGCAGGGCAGGGGCTCTCATTCCACGCTGCGCTCGACGATCCGGACAGCTGGCTGGCCGAACTGCGCCGCGTCGTCACCGATCCGGACTACCTCACGGCCCGCACGGCCCATGTAGCAGCCAGTTACAGGCCGCGCAGCTGGGCCGACTACGCCCGGGACGTCGAAACCGTACTGATACGCTAGCGCGCCGCCTCGAACAGCATGTTCAGCGCCGTCACCACGGTAGCGTGCCGCACTTCATCCCGGTTGCCCGGGAACACATGCTGGACATGCTGCGTGCCGTCGATGGTCGCGAGCCCGAAATGCACCAGCCCGACCGGCTTTTCCGCCGTGCCGCCATCTGGCCCGGCAATCCCGGTCACCGCGATCGCCATATGCGTGCCGGCCGTCCCCAGCGCACCCTCGGCCATCGCTTCGGCCACATGCCGCGATACCGCGCCATACTGCTTGAGCATGGCGTAGGGCACGCCGATCATGCCGATCTTGGCCTCGTTGGCATAGGTGACGAAGCCACCATAGACTACCTCGGACGAACCCGGCACCGCCGTCAGCGCCCCCGCGATGAGCCCACCGGTGCAGCTCTCCGCCGTCACCACGGTTATCCCCTTGGCCCGCAGCGCTGCTATGGTCTCGGCGGCAAGGGAGGCAATGTCGTCGGGCAGTTTCATCTCAATCCTCGCGCGGCAGTTCGATGCTGGCGGTGGCCATCGCGACAATACCCTCGCGCCGTCCGACAAAACCCAGCTCTTCACTGGTCGTTGCCTTGACCGCTATGCGGCGGGGGCCGATGCCCGTGACCTTGCCGATAGCCGCCTTCATCGCCTCAACATGGGGGTTCACCCGCGGCGCCTCACACACGATCGTGACGTCGAGGTTGACGATCCGTCCGCCGCGCTCGGTCACCAACCCTGCTGCATGGCCGAGAAAGATCGAGGACGCCGCCCCTTTCCACTGCGGATCGGAGGGCGGGAAATGCTTGCCGATATCGCCTTCGCCGAGCGCGCCATAGATGGCGTCGGTCAGGGCATGCAGCGCCACATCGGCGTCCGAGTGTCCCTTGAGCTTATGCGTGTGTGGGATCTCGACGCCCCCCAGCCACACGGCATTACCCTCGTCGAACGGATGGACATCGAAGCCCGTGCCGACGCGCGTTTCCATGGTCCTGCCTCCGTGCAGCAGGCGCTCGGCCCGCGCGAAATCCTCGGGATGGGTGATCTTGATGTTGGTCGTGCTCCCCGGCGTCAGCGCCACGGTAAGCCCGGCCCATTCGGCAATCGCCGCGTCGTCGGTAAACTCGTGCGGCATCTGGCCGGCCCGCAGGTGCGCGGAAAGAATTTGCGGGAACCGGAACCCCTGCGGCGTCTGCGCCGCAAACAGCGTCCGCCGATCCTCGGTCGCCGTCACCGTCCGTCCATCGAGCGAGCGCTTGATCGTATCGGTCACCGGCACCACGGGCAGGGCCGCATCGCTCCCGGCCAACGCTCCGATCACTCCGGCAATGACGGCGTCGTCGACCAATGGACGGGCTGCGTCCTGGATCAGCACCAGGTCGGGGCGCTTCGGCGCCAGTGCCTGCAGCCCGGCAAGCACCGAGGCCTGCCGCTGCGCACCTCCCGTCACCGGTGGCAGCAGTCGGTCATCCGTGAGCCCGAGCGCCGCATACATCTCCGCATGGCCGGCGTGGATCACGGGGACTACGAAGCCGATATCGGGCCGAGCGAGGAAAGCCATGATGGTGCGCGCCAGCACAGGCCTGCCCCCCAGCCGACGATATTGCTTCGGGCTGGCGTCTCCGCTAGCAGTGGCGCGCTCGCCGCGCCCGGCGGCCACCACGATGACGGCGATTGACGGCGAACGTGTCATTGTCGTTTCAAGCAAGCCCGTTAGTGCGGGCAAGCTCTATCGGCGGCGTTGCACCGGGGCAAGAGCCGCGCCCGGCGCAGGCCAAGTCCGCGCGATACGTGGTTGCACACGATGGATTTTTGACTATTCTGCGGGCATTTCCTGGAAATGAGCAAATCTGGGGCAGCGGTTGTCTGAGTTTGCCTGCACGTTGAGCATTGCTGATCACGCCTTGCGCAATCGCGCCTTTTTGGCGCCGATGGCCGGAATCACCGACGCGCCGATGCGCCGCCTCGCGGAGCGTTTCGGCGCCGGCCTTGTCGTGTCCGAAATGATCGCCAGCAACGCCCTCGCCACCGGGCAGGACGAGATGGTGCGCAAGCTCGGCAAGTCCGGCGCGCTGCCGCATGTCGTCCAGCTCGCCGGCTGCGAGGCCGAGTGGATGAAGCGCGGCGCCGAGATTGCCTACGCCGCCGGCGCCGACATCATCGACATCAACATGGGCTGCCCGGCCAAGCGCGTCACCAACGGCTATGCCGGCTCGGCCCTGATGCGCGTGCCTGACGAGGCGCTGAAGCTGATCGACGCCACAGTCGCTGCGACTCCGCTGCCCGTGACCGTGAAGATGCGCCTCGGCTGGGACGACGACTCGCTGAACGCGCCCGATCTCGCCCGCCGCGCCGTCGATGCGGGCGCCAGGATGATCACCGTCCACGGCCGCACCCGCCAGCAGTTCTACAAGGGCACCGCCCGCTGGAACCTCGTCCGCGCCGTGGTCGAGGCCGTCCATGTTCCGGTCGTCGTCAATGGCGACATCGTCAGCACCGAGGCCGCTGAGGAGGCTCTTCGCCAGTCCGGCGCCGCCGCCGTGATGATCGGTCGCGGCGCGCAAGGCCGTCCCTGGGCCGTCGGCCAGATCGGCGCCGCGCTTGAGGGCAGGGTAGTCGCACCGGCGCCTGTGGGCACAGAACTCGCCGCGCTCGTCCGCGAGCACTACGAGGACATCCTCTCCGAATACGGCACCCATATCGGCGTGCGCGTCGCCAGAAAGCATCTCGACTGGTATCTCGAGGCCGCAGGCATCGTGCTCGATAAACCCGAGCGGAACCGGCTGCTCAATGCCGAGAATCCAGCCGATGTCGGTTCCATGATCGACACGATCTACGCTGCCGACTGGAGGCTCGCCGCATGAGCAAGGCGCCTGTCCCGGCCCTCAGCACGGCGGTGCTGCAGGCTCTGCCGCAACCGATCATCGTATGCGGCGAGGATCGCAGCATCGTCTTCGTCAACTACGCTGCCGAGGCCTTCTTCGGCGCTTCGATGAGCGTACTGTCGCGCCAGCGCCTCGACGACCTCATCGCCTTCGGCTCGCCGATCATCGGCCTTATGCAGGCCGTCGCCGATCGCCGCGGCCCGATGACCGAGTATCGCGTTCGCGTCGGTTCCTCGCGCTTCACCGAGCAGCAGGACGACCGCATCGTCGATGTCTTCGCCTCACCGCTGTCCGACTCGGACGGCCGCATCGCGCTGCTGTTCCAGGAGCGCACGATGGCCGACAAGATCGACCGCCAGCTGGTCAGCCGCGGCGCTGCCCGTTCGGTCACCGGCCTCGCCTCCATGCTCGCCCACGAAATCAAGAACCCGCTCTCGGGCATCCGTGGCGCGGCTCAACTGCTTGAGCAGTCCGTCACAGCGGAGGAATTGCCGCTCGCCCGCCTGGTGCGCGACGAAGTCGACCGCATCGTCGATCTCATGGATCGCGTCGAGGTGTTCGGCGACGACCGCCCGCTCGAGCGTGAGCCGATCAACATCCATGTCGTCCTCGACCGCGTAAAACTGCTGGCCAGGAACGGCGTCGCCAGGGGCATCAGCCTCTACGAGGAATATGATCCGTCGCTGCCACCCGTCGCCGGCAATCGCGATCAGCTGATTCAGGTCTTCCTCAATCTGGTGAAGAACGCTGCAGAAGCCCTTGAGCGCACACCGAAACCGGAGATTCGTTTTTCGACGGCGTTCCGGCCTGGCATTCGTATCTCGGTGCAGGGTGTGTCCGAGCGCATCTCGTTGCCCATCGAGATCATCATCGAGGATAACGGCCCCGGCGTTCCCGCCGACATGGTGCCGATCCTGTTCGACCCGTTTGTCACCACCAAGTCGAACGGCTCGGGCCTCGGCCTCGCGCTTGTCGCCAAGATCATCGGCGACCATGGCGGCGTCGTGGACATGGACAGTCGTCCCGGCCGCACCCGCTTTCGCATCCTTCTTCCCGTCGCGACCAAGGCCGCGATGCTTGAAACCGACGACAACGAGGTTCTGGCCAAATGAGCCACACTGTGCTGCTCGCCGATGATGATGCCGCGATCCGCATGGTGCTGAACCAGGCGCTGACTCGCGCGGGCTACGAGGTTCGCCCCACCGGCAACATGTCGACCATGTGGAACTGGGTGAGCCGCGGGGAAGGGGACCTGCTGATCACCGACGTCTCGATGCCGGATGGCAATGCCTTCGACATCATGCCCAAGATCAAGAAGCTGCGCCCGGACCTGCCCATGGTGGTGATGAGCGCGCAGAACACCTTCATGACGGCGATCCGCGCCAACGAAGTGGGCGCCTACGAGTATCTGCCAAAGCCCTTCGACATCGCCGAGGTGCTGTCGGTCGTCGCGCGCGCCCTCGCCGACTCCAAGAAGGCGACGAACGCCGAGAAGAAAGCCGATGATCCCGGCGAGACCATGCCGCTGGTCGGCCGCTCCCCGGCCATGCAGGACATCTACCGGGCGCTGGCGCGCCTGATGCAGACCGACCTCACGGTGATGATCACCGGCGAGAGCGGCACCGGCAAGGAACTGGTGGCCCGCGCCCTCCACAATTTCGGCAAGCGCCGCAACGGCCCCTTCGTTGCCATCAACATGGCAGCCATCCCGCGCGACCTGATCGAGGCCGAATTGTTCGGTCACGAGAAGGGCGCCTTCACCGGCGCCACCGCGCGCTCGTCCGGCCGCTTCGAGCAGGCCGAGGGCGGCACTCTGTTCCTCGACGAGATCGGCGACATGCCGATGGACGCGCAGACCCGCTTGCTGCGTGTGCTGCAGGAAGGCGAGTACACGATGGTCGGCGGCCGCACGCCGATCAAGTCGAACGTCCGCATTGTCGCCGCGACGCACCGCGATCTGGGCCAGATGATCCGGCAGGGCCTGTTCCGCGAGGACCTCTACTATCGGCTCAACGTCGTGCCGATCCGCCTGCCGCCGCTGCGCGAGCGCATCGACGACATCAACGATCTCGTGCAGCACTTCCTGCGCGCCGCCCAGCGCGAGGGCGAGCCGCTCAAGACCATCTCGCCCGACGCCATCCGGCTGATGCAGAACTATTCGTGGCCGGGCAACATCCGCGAGCTCGAGAACCTCGTCCGCCGCCTCGCCGCGCTTTATGCCGATGAGAATATCTCGGTCGAGATCGTCCAGTCTGAGCTCAACCTCGCGGACCGCCAGCCGGTCGCTACCGCAACCGGGCCGGTCGATGTGTCCACGGCTGTCGAGACTCACGTCGCGCAGTTGTTGCGCGAATTCGAACCAAACCTGCCGCCCGCCGGTCTCTATCAGCGTGTCATCGACAAGGTAGAGGCGCCGCTCATCGCCATGGCGCTCAACGCGTGTGGGGGCAACCAGATCAGGGCGGCCGACCTGCTCGGGCTAAACCGGAATACGCTGCGCAAGAAGATCCGCGCCCACTCGATCGAGATCGTAAAGCAGTCCCGCCGGCAGGGCTGATCGTTCACGAATTGGGTTACGCTCAGACGTGTTGTTGCGAAAATGCATCAATGCGGGTAGGGAGGGAGTGTGGCACTCCTCCCACGGTGTCACATTTTTGCACCAATTGAGCTAGAGGGTCACGCTGCCGGGGAGAGAGCGCCGGCGACGAGTCTCCTGAACCCGAGTCCGGATTGCACGACGCCACGCTGACCAGCGAAGCACTGTCCGAACCGTCCGTGTCGACGGTGGCAGCAGCGCGCACGCGGCCCGTCATGTTCGGTGATACCGGCCGCAAGGTGATCCGCACCATCGGCCTCATCGTCGTGCTGCTCTCGGTTTTCGTATCGTCCGGCTCGTTCCTGATCATGACCGGCGCCAGCGACATCGAGCCTACGCCCGAGGTCTGGACCATCATCTGGATCGTCAACGGCCTGCTCGTGCTGTCGGTGGTTGCCCTGGTGCTCACCGAGGCGACGCTGCTGGCCCAATCGCGACTGCAGGGCCAGCCCGGCGCGGCGCTGCAGGTGCGCATGGTCGCCATGTTCGCCTCCATTGCGGCCGTCCCGGCGCTGCTGGTCGCCGTCGTCGCCATGATCTCGCTGAACCAGGGGCTCGACCAGTGGTTCTCCGAGCGCACGCGGACCATGGTCGAAAGCTCGCGCCTCGTGGCACGTTCCTACCTGCTCGAGCACTCGCAGGTGCTGCGCGACGACATCATCTGGGTCGCCAACGAGTTGGAGCAGGCGCGCGGCACCTTCGAGACCGACCGCGAGCGCTTCCAGCGCATCCTGACGGCGCTGGCCGTCACCCGTTCGCTGCCGTTCACCTCGCTGATCTCGGCCGATGGCGACACGCTCATGCGCGCCCAGATCAACGCTCCCGGCACCGCCCCGCGCGTGCCACCCGGCCTCACCGAAGGCGTGGTCGAAGGCCGGCCCACCGAGATCGCTCCTGGCCGTACCAACCTCGTCGGTTCGGTCGTGAAGCTGCGTGGCTATGAAGATACCTATCTGTTCGTGGCGCGCCCGGTGGATCCCGAGGTGCTGGAGTTTACCCGCCTCACCGACCAGAACATCACCGAGTATCGCAATTACGAGAGCAATCGGCTGGTCTTCCAGATCACCTTCACGCTCATGTATGTCGGTCTCGCCCTGGTGCTGCTGCTCGCCGCGGTGTGGATTGGCATCGCCCTTGCCAACCGCTTTGTCGACCCGATCCGAAACCTCATGATCGCCTCGAGCCGCGTGTCCGATGGCGACCTCGACGTGCACGTGCCGGTGCTGCCGGGCAAGGGCGATTTGCGCGACCTGTCCAACCGCTTCAACACCATGACGCAGCAGCTCAGGTCGCAGCGCGTCGCCCTCGTCGAAGCCAACGAGACCAACGAGAAGCGCCGCCAGTTCACCGAGGCCGTGGTGGAGGGCGTTTCGGCCGGCATCGTCGGGCTCGATCCGTTCGGCGGCATCACGCTGGTCAATCTGCGCGCTGCCGAGATGTTCGGCACCGACGAAATCTCTCTGGTCGGCAAGCGCATCGACGACGTCATACCGGCGCTCGCGCCGATCTTCGAGCGGGCAAAATCCAACCGCCGCGGTACCATCCGCGACCAGATCGAAATCGGCTCCGGCCCGGACTACCGCACCTACCAGGTCCAGCTGACCCGCGAAGGCACGATGACCGAGTCCAAAGGCTTCGTCGTGACCCTCGACGACATCACCGATCTCCTGTCCGCCCAGCGCACCGGCGCCTGGGCCGATGTCGCCCGCCGCATCGCGCACGAGATCAAGAACCCGCTGACCCCGATCCAGCTCAGCGCCGAGCGCCTGCGTCGGCGCTATGCATCCAAGCTCGCCGACGATTTCGACATCTTCGACAAATGCATCAACACCATCGTGCGCCAGGTCGGCGATATCGGCCGCATGGTCGACGAGTTCTCCTCCTTCGCCCGCATGCCGGAAGCCAAGCTCGAGAAGGGCAATCTCACCGATGCGGTGCGGCAGGCCGTGTTCCTCGAAAGCGTGCGTTTGCCGGAAGTTGCGATCAACATGGAGCTTCCTGAGGCGCCGATCGTTGCTTGGTTCGACAACCGGCTGATCAGCCAGGTTCTCACCAACCTGATCAAGAACGCGGTGGAAGCGATCGAAGGCGCCGGACTCGAAGGGATCAAGAACCCGGTCATCACCGTCGCCGCGGCGGAAGAGGGCGACATGGTGCGCCTCTCGATCTCCGATAACGGCAAGGGCTGGCCTAAGGAAAACCGGCAGCGCCTGCTCGAGCCTTACGTGACGACGCGCGAGAAAGGCACCGGCCTCGGTCTTGCTATCGTCGCAAAGATCATTGAACAGCACGGCGGCAGAGTCGACCTCGTCGACGCCGAGCCTGACGAGAGTGGGCGCGTCGGCGCCTGTTTCACCTTCACGCTGCCGCGCAAGCGGCCCGGCGAAGACGACGCGGAGCCCGAGGCTCCCGAGACCACGGAAGCGGAGCAGCAGGCCGCGACCGCAACAGCGACTGACGATACGGCGGGTGGGGCAAAACCTGACGGCGGACAGCAAGAGGAGCCGCAATTGCAAGCGGTCGATAACACCTGATGGCCCTCGATATCCTGATCATCGACGACGAGGACGATATCCGCGACCTGATCGCGGGCATTCTGGAAGACGAGGGGTACCAGGCCCGCCAGGCCCACGACGCGGACTCGGCGCTCAACGAGATCGCGAAGCGCCGGCCAAGCCTGGTATTTCTCGATATCTGGATGCAGGGCAGCCGCCTCGACGGCCTGCAGCTGCTCGACGAGTTCCAGAGCCAGCACCCGGACATGCCGGTGGTGATGATCTCGGGTCACGGCAATGTCGAAACCGCGGTCAGCGCCATCCGCCGCGGCGCCTATGACTATATCGAGAAGCCGTTCAAGGTAGACCGGCTGCTGCTGATCACTCAGCGCGCCATGGAATCGGCTCGCCTGAAGAACGAGGTGGCCGATCTGCGCGAGCGTTCGAACAAGGCGGCTCAGATGGTCGGCAACTCGCCGGCAATCCAGGCCGTACGCTCGCTGATCGAGAAGTCGGCGCCCACCAACTCGCGCATCTTCATCTCGGGCTCCTCGGGCACCGGCAAGGGCCTCTCGGCCCGACTGATCCATGAAAAGAGCGCCCGGGCCCAGGCGCCGTTCGTCGAGATCAACTGCTCGCTCTACTCGCCTGACGAAGTCTCGGTCGTTCTGTTCGGCCGCGAGACGCGCGAAAAGACCGGAACGCTACGCACGGAAGTCGGTGCACTCGAGCGCGCTCATGGCGGCACGCTCTATCTCTCGGAGGTGGCGACGCTGCCGGCCCAAGCGCAGCAGGCGCTGTTGCGCACGCTGGTCGAGAGCAAGTTCAACCGCGTCGGCGGTACGGTCGCCGTGCCCATCGACGTCCGGATCATCTCGTCGAGCTCGCAGAATGTCGGCACGCTGATCGAGCAGGGCCAGTTCCGCTCCGATCTGTTCCACCGGCTCTCGATCGTGCCGCTCCAGCTCAGCTCGTTGAAGGAACGGCGCGAGGATATTCCCTCGCTGGTGGAAGTGTTCATCGAGCAGGTCTGCCGCCTCCACAACCTGCGCACCCTGACCATCGGTCCCGATGCCGTCGCGGTGCTGCAGGCGCAGGATTGGCCGGGCAACGCCCGCCAGCTGCGCAACTCGATCGAGCGGCTGCTGATCCTCATCAAGGACCAGGCGCCGGCCGACGGCGTGGTCACTGCGGCTCTGCTGCCGCCCGATATCGGCGAGGTGCTGCCCACGGTGGGCGACAGCGACTCCTCGGCCCACCTGATGAGCCTGCCGCTGCGGGACGCCCGCGAGGTGTTCGAGCGGCAGTACCTGATGGCGCAGATCGAGCGTTTCGGCGGCAACATCTCCAAGACCGCCGAGTTTGTTGGCATGGAGCGTAGTGCACTGCATCGCAAGATCAAGTCGCTGGGGCTTTAGCCGGCCTTGTTCGGCCGGGTAGGCAACGCGATATTTTCTATGCCATAGTTGCTCCGCGATGGGAGCACGAAGGCGGATCGGGCAGGGCTACTAGGAGCTCTGGTCGATAACACGGGACGGGGCGTCAGGCTGCCGTTCGACACAGATAAGAGGCCAGGAATGCCCAGCGAAAAGACTCAGAACCTTCAGGATGCCTTCCTCAACCACGTTCGCAAGCAGAAGGTCCCGGTCACGATCTTCCTCGTGAACGGGGTGAAGCTGCAGGGGGTCATCACCTGGTTCGACAACTTCTGCCTGCTCTTGCGGCGGGACGCACAATCGCAGCTGGTCTACAAGCATGCGATCTCGACCATCATGCCCGGTGCGCCGATCCAGCTCTTCGATCCCGAGCATACCGACCAAGCTTGATAGCGCCTGAATGACAGACGATTTCGACGACGAGGCCGCCCACAAGGGCGGCCCGAAGGCATTCATAGATCAGCGTACCGCGCCCACCCGCGTCGGGCTCGTCGTACCCGACGTGCGCGGTCGTGCCACTGGCCATTCGATCGAGGCCCGGCAGGCCGAGTTCGAGGGCCTTGCGGCGGCCATCCGGGTCGAGATCGTGTTCTCCGAGATCGCCAAGGTGCGTGAGATCAAGCCGGCGACCTTCGTGGGCGGCGGCCATGTCGCCGAGTTCGCCCGCCGGGTGAAGGAGGACGAGGTCGAACTGCTGCTCGTCGATGCGGCGCTGCACCCGATCCAGCAGCGCAACCTCGAGAAGGAAACCGGCGCGAAGGTGCTCGACCGCACCGGCCTGATCCTCGAGATTTTTGGTGAACGCGCAGCGACCCGAGAAGGCGTGCTGCAGGTCGAACTGGCGCACCTGAACTACCAGAAGAGTCGGCTGGTCCGCAGCTGGACCCACCTCGAACGCCAGCGCGGCTCAGGCGGCTTCGGCTTCATGGGCGGCCCCGGCGAAACGCAGCTGGAAAGCGATCGCCGCCAGCTGCAGGACCGCATCAAGCTTCTTGAAGAACGCATTGATAAAGTTAAACAAACGCGCGGTCAGCAAAAGGGCCGTCGTGACGCCGTGCCGTTCCAGGTCGTGGCGCTCGTTGGCTACACCAACGCTGGAAAGTCGAGCCTGTTCAATGCCTTGACCGGGGCAGGGGTGTTCGCCAGGGATCTGCTGTTCGCGACCCTCGATACCACGGTGCGCAAGATCGAGCTGCCGCACGGCCGCGAGGTGATGCTGTCCGACACCGTCGGTTTCGTCTCCGATCTGCCGACCGACCTGATCGCCGCCTTCCGCGCCACGCTGGAAGAGGTGCTGGAAGCGCAGGTGATCCTGCATGTCCGCGACGTTGCCAATCCCGACCACGCCGCGCAGGCGGCCGACGTGCTCAAGGTACTGGAAGAGCTCGGTGTTTCGGCCGAGACGACGCCGATCATCGAGGTCTGGAACAAGATCGACCTGCTCGAGCAGGACGCCGACGGCACGCACCCCGCGCTGGCGACGATGAGCCCGCTGGGCAAAGTCGCGGCGACCGTGGCTGTGTCGGCCCAGACTGGTGAAGGGCTGCCGGCGCTGCTCGAAACCATCGAGCAGGTGCTGGGCGGGCAGGGGCGGACCTACAAGGTGCAGGTGCCGCACTCGGCCGGCGCCGATATCGCCTGGCTCTACGGCCATGCCGAGATCCTGGGGAAGGCCGAGCCCGACGATGACGGGCAGGTTTACGAGGTGCGGGTCGATCCGCGCTATACTAGTAGCTTCGCGCAGCGCTTTGCCGGTCGCATCGACGGACTAGACGCCGCCTGAATTGTCCTTGGCCCGGATCTCGTTCCAGTAGCCGTCGAGCCTGTCGAGCCCGGCCTCAGCCAGCGCAACACCGTCTTCCTTGGCGCGGGCCTCGACATAGCGGAAGCGCCGATCGAACTTGACGTTGGCGTCGCGCAAGGCGGACTCGCCCTCGACACCCAGCTTGCGGGCAAGGTTGGCGGCCGCGAACAGCAGGTCGCCCAGTTCTTCATGGATATCGGCCGCGTTGCCGGCTTCGGCGGCGGCCGCGACCTCGTCCAGTTCCTCGCGCACCTTGGCCAGCGTCTGGCGCCAGTCGGGCCAGTCGAACTGTACCGAGGCGGCGCGCTTGGAGAGCTTTTCGGCGCGGGCGAGGCCGGGCAGGGCGTGCGGCACGTCGTCGAGGATCGAGGCCTCGACCTGCTTCTTCTCGGCCTTCTTGGCGCGCTCGTCGGCCTTGACCTCATCCCACTTGGCCTTGGCGCCGCCGGCGCTGCGCGCGGCTTCCTCGCCGAACACGTGCGGATGGCGCCGGATCAGCTTTTCGGTGATGGCGTAGACGACGTCTCCGAGGTCGAAAAGCCCTTGTTCCTGAGCCATTTGTGCGTGGTAGACGGGCTGGAGCAGGAGGTCGCCGAGTTCCTCGCGCAGGTCGGAATAATCCTTGCGCTCGATGGCGTCGGCGACTTCATAGGCCTCTTCGATCGTGTAGTGCCGGATCGTCTCGAAGGTCTGTTCGAGGTCCCAGGGGCAGCCGCCATCGGGGTTGCGCAAGGCCGCCATGATCTCGATCAGGCGGGAAATGTCGCGGGACGGCTGCATCTGGAATCCCTCGGGTCAGACGATGTCGAATTCGACGGTATGGTTGCCCAGCCGCCCGACGACATGACCGGTGCCGCTGACCGGCACGAGGCCGCAGAGCGAACCGGTGGTGATGATCGTACCAGCCTTCAAAGGACAGTGGGGCTGCTGGTTCTTGGCATAGGCGATGAACGATGCCTGAACGTTTCCAAACGAGTGCTTGGCTGGCGCCAAATGGATGCGCTGGCCGGCGAACTCGAGTTCGACGTCGAAATTGTGGATGTCGCCACCGAGATCGCGATGATCCGGATTCATGACGTAAGCCAGATGGGACATACCGTCCGAGAGACCGCCATTATAGCCGGCCGCGGCACGGTCGGTGAACCGCGTGCCACAGACCTCGATGCCGACGAAATAGTAGTCGATGGCTTCGATGATCTCGAGCTCATCGCGCTGCGCCGTGGCCTGGTCGAGGTCGCGGTCGAGCACCAGGCCGATCTCGAGCTCGAGTCCGATGACGTTGGCCTGCGGCAGCTTGAAGTCGCCCGACTGGCCGAAGTGCGACTTGTAGATCGGCGCGACGACGCCGAGCCCGTCGTCCGGAGCGACGCCGGTCTTGTAGAGGCCGGGCGTCTCGCCAAGGAGCGCCATCACGCGCCGCTGCACGTCAAAGACGGTGTCGCGGTCGATCGTGGAATAGGGCGTCGGATCGACGTCGTGGCGGCCGGCCTTGTGAGCGTCGGTAAGACGCTGGGCGAGGTCCTCGGTCGTGGTCATCAGGATGCTTCCTCCATTCGCATAATATATATTATGGAACTAGCGCATGTTACGATTTGAACGGATTTCGTTCGTTTCGTTCGTGCCACCAGCTTTTGCCGATCACCGGCCCTTCGGGATTACGGCAGTTGCCGTGATTTCGATACGTAGCCCTTCGGCGATGAGCTCCTTGACCACCACCGTGGCGCGGATCGGATATGGCTTCACCGTGAAGAACTCGGCGTAGACGCGGTTCATGCCCTTGGCGTCGGTCCGGTCGGTCAGGAACACCTGGACCTGCACCAGGTTGGTCAGCTCGCCGCCGGCGGCCCGCACGGCCTGCTGCAGGTTGCTGAGCGCCTGGCGCGTCTGCACTTCGATGTCGCCCTGGACGATGTCGCCGGTCTTTGGATCCTCGGCCACGACGACGATCCACACGTGATCGCCGGCGCGGACGCAGTCGTTGATCGGCGCCGAGGATGGCGCGATGCCGGTGTCGATGACTTCAATCATGCTGCCCGCTCCCTTGCGTTGGGCCGTAGAGTAACGCGAGTGCGCTCAGCGGGGACTGATGATCTCGCCGTTGGTGATGTCGATCTGCAGCCCGTCATAGGCCGGCCGCACGTGGTCCGGCGTCATGGCGTCGGTCTGCACGTAGTCGAGATCGATATGCAGGTTGGTGAGCACGGCGTGGCGCGGCTTCAGGTCCTCGACCAGCTCGAGGGCCTCTGACAGGCTCAGATGGCTCGGATGCGGCGCCGGGCGCAGCGCGTCGAGTATCCAGGTGTCGAGCCCGCTCACGGCCTCGCGCGAGCCATCCGGAATACCGCTCAGGTCGCACGAATAGGCAAAGCCGCCGACACGAAAGCCCAGCGAGGTGATGTCGCCATGCTCCTGCTCGAACGGCAGCACGGTGATCGAACCGCCCGGCCCGTCGACTACCAGCGGCGTGCCGGCCTCGATCAGGTGCTGGTTGAGGATCGGCGGATAGCCGGAGCCCGGCGGCGCCGTGAAGCAATAGGCAAAGCTCGGCACGATGCGGTTGGCGGCTTCGGCGGTGAAGTAGACGTCGACGCGGCGCTTGTTGTTCAGCGCCAGCACACGCAGGTCGTCGATGCCGTGCGTGTGGTCGGCATGCTCGTGCGTATAGAGCACGGCCTCGACGCGATCGACCTCGGCCGACAGCAGCTGCTCGCGCAGGTCGCAGCCGGTATCGACGATGATCCGGGTCGGCACGTCCGAGCCTTCACTGAAGCCTTCGATCAGCAGCGAGCAGCGGCGGCGGCGGTTCTTCGGATTGGCCGGATCGCACACCCCCCAGTGCCCGCCAATGCGCGGCACACCGCCGGATGACCCGCATCCCATGACCGTAGCGACTATACGCGTTGCTTCAGGCATTACGCCTTGGCCTTTGAAAATAATCGATAAAAATTGCTCGTCGTCTCTTCGCCCAGCCGCGCCAGCTCGATGCCGCGCACCTCGGCGACCTTGGCGGCGGTATGCGCCACGAAGCTCGGCTCGTTGGTCGCGCCGCGATGCGGCACCGGCGCCAGATAAGGCGCGTCTGTTTCAACCAGATAACGGTCGGCCGGCACGAGCTTGGCGACCTCGCGGATTTCCTCGGCGTTCTTGAAGGTGATGATGCCGGAGAACGAGACGTAGCCGCCCAGATCGAGCGCCGTACGGGCGAGATCGACGCCGCCGGTGTAGCAGTGGAGGACGAACGGGAAGGCCCCCTGCCCCATTTCCTCCGCCAGAATGCCACCCATATGAACGTCAGCTGAACGGGAATGGATGACGAGCGGCAGCCCGGTTCGGCGTGACGCCTCGACGTGGCGCCGGAAGCCGGTCTCCTGCGCCTCCTTCGGCGCATTGTCGTAGAAGTAGTCGAGCCCAGCTTCACCGATGGCGACGCAGCGTGGATGCTCGCTCAGCCGGATCAGGTCGTCGGCAAAGATGTCGAGCTCTTCGTCGGCATGGTGCGGGTGCGTGCCGACCGAGCACCAGACTTCCGGATGCGCCTCGGCAATGGCAATAATCTCGTCGAAGCGCTTCACCCGGGTCGAGATGGTGACCATGCCGTCGATGCCGGCGGCCTTGGCGCGCTCGAGCATGCCAGCCCGATCGGCGGCGAGCTCGGGGAAGTCGAGATGGCAGTGGCTGTCGATCAGCATCGGTCGGGCCGTCTCTTACGCCGTCTTGGCGTGCTCGAACTTCTTGAACACCGGCTCGGGCGGCGGCAAGGCGGTACCGGCGGGAATGGCCTCTGCGGCAAGCGCATGGCTGAGCAGCCGCTGGTCGGCGGGCACCGCCAGCGCGTCGAGCATCTTGCCCGCCGATTCCGGCACGAACGGCTGCGCGGCGATAGCCGCGCGGCGCACCACATCGGCCGTCGTGGCGAGGATCGTGCCCATGCGCGGCAGGTCGGCCTTCAGCCCCCATGGCGCCTGATCGGCGAAATAGAGGTTGGCGGCATTGAGCAGCGTGGTCAGCTCGCCGGCCGCCTCGTGGATCTGCTGGGTCTGCATTGCCGCATTCATGCGTCCGACCGCAGCGATGGCTTCGGCGACGATCGCCTTGTCGGCCTCGTTCGGCGCCGCTTCCGGCAGCACGCCGGCAAAATTCTTCTGGATCATCGACAGCGAGCGCTGCGCCAGGTTGCCAAAATTGTTGGCGAGGTCGGAGTTGTTGCGGTTGATGAACTTCTCTTTGCCCCAGTCGCCGTCCTGGCCGAAGCTGATCTCGCGCAGGCAGTACCAGCGGACCGGGTCGGTGCCGTAGAGGTCGAGCTGTTCGTGTGGGTCGACGATGTTGCCGACCGACTTCGACATCTTCTTGCCTTCCGAGGTCAGGAAACCATGCGCGAAGACGCGGTGCGGCACGTCGATGCCGGCGCTCATCAGGAAGGCCGGCCAGTAGACGGTGTGGAAGCGGATGATGTCCTTGCCGATGACGTGCAGGTTCGCCGGCCAGTACTTCTTGAACTGCTCCGAACCGCCATCCGGATAGCCGACGCCGGTGATGTAGTTGGTGAGCGCGTCGACCCACACATACATCACATGCCCCGGCGCGCCCGGCACCGGAATGCCCCAGTCGAACGTCGTGCGGCTGATCGAGACATCCCGCAGCCCGGCTTTCACGAAGGCGATGATCTCGTTACGCCGCTCGGCCGGCGCGATGAACTCCGGATGCTCCTCGTAGAGCTTCAGCAACCGGTCCTGATAGGCCGAGAGGCGGAAGAAGTAGCTGTCCTCCTCGACCCAGTTCACCTCGGCCCCGGTCGGCGCGAGCTTCTTGCCGCCTTCGCCGTCGGTGAGCTCGTCCTCGTCGAAATAGGCTTCGTCGCGCACCGAGTACCAGCCCTTGTAGGTCGACTGGTAGATGTCGCCATTATTGCTGGCCGCCATCTTGCGCCAGATCTCCTGGCTCGCCTCGTAGTGGCGCGGCTCGGTGGTGCGGATGAAATCGTCGTTGGAGACGTTGAGCCGCGCTGCCAGCTCCTTGAAGCGGGCCGAGTTCCTGTCGGCGAGCTCGCGCGCGGTGATCCCCTGCGCGGTCGCGGTCTGCACCATCTTGATGCCGTGCTCGTCCGTACCGGTGAGAAAGAAGGTGTCCTTCCCCTCGAGCCGGGCCCAGCGGGCGATGGCATCAGTCGCGATCATCTCGTAGGCGTGGCCGATATGCGGCTCGCCATTGGGATACGCGATGGCAGTGGTGACGTAAAAAGTCTCGGTCATGGTGCGGACTGGGCGACGCTCAATTGGTGGTGTTTCCGGATCGCATCAAGGAGCGCGACCAGGGTCTGCCGCATGTCGAGGTTGTATTCATCGGCATCGGCAAGGGAAAGTTGGGCCTTGTCCCATAGCTCGTTGGCCGAGGCAAGCCGCCGGCGGTCGCCGGAGGCCGCGGCAGTGCGCGCCGCTTCCGCGATCCAGTCGTTGAGGATGTCACGCGCGAAGGCGAGCTCTGCCGAAGCCCGGTCACCACCCAGCGCATCGGCAAGCGCGAGACGCGGCGCGGCGGGACCAGAGGGGTTGGCGAGCCAGGCCTGGAGGTCGGCCAGCGCGCCGCCCTCGCCGAGCAGCATGGCCTCGAACGCCCGCCGCGGCTTGCCACCGGCCAGCGACACGGCGCGATCGATCAGGCCAGCCGGCGCGCCATTGCCTTGCAGCACCGTCCGCACGTCAGCATCGGCCACCGGCCGTAGTGCCACCTGAAAGCAGCGCGACTTGATCGTCGGCAGCAGCGAGCCCGGCCGATGCGAGACGAGGAGGAACGTCGTGTCCGCCGGCGGCTCCTCGAGGATCTTCAACAGCGCATTGGCAGAACTGTCATTGCAGTCGTCGATCGGATCGACGAGCGCGATGCGGTGCCCGGCGCGGCCGCGCGTCATGCGCAGTTCCTCGATGAAGCGGCGGACCTCTTCGACGCGGATGGCGGTGTAGTAGCCCTTGCCGGTCTCGCGCGCCGCCTTGCGCATCACGAACAGGTTCGGGTAGGCGCCAGCGGCGACCTGCGCCGCGATATGCTCGGGGCTCTCGTCGCCGGTATGGGCAAAGATGCGGCGGGCGAGATCGAAGGCCAGCGTCGCCTTGCCGATGCCGCGCGGCCCGTGGATCAGGATGCCGCCCGGCAGCCGTCCGGCCGCCAGCCGCTCGACCAGCGTCGCGATGGCGGCATCGTGGCCGGCAACGGCAGTCTGGAACTCGGGAGGCGGTACGCCCTCGAGCTGGTCGGGCTCGCGTTCGGGATAGTCCAACTAGCTGGCTTTCTGTTCCGTCAGTTCGGGGAAGCGGCGGATGACCGTATCCCAGATTTCCTCTTCCAGCGCATCTTCGGACTGATTGGCCGGCAGCACAACGCAGCGGTCGGAATTGGTGTCGGCGATGGCAAGGAAAGCGGCGCGCAGCCGCTGGTGCCACTCGAGATCTTCCTTCTCGAACCGATCGCCGGTCTCGGCCAGCGCTTTCTCGAGCTCGCGGCTGTTGACCCGGGCGAAGGCGACAGCCGGGTCCATGTCGAGAATGAAGGTGAGGTCGGGCGTATGGCCGTCGAGCGCCAGCGTCTCGAGTCCGCGGATCAGCTTGTCGTCCACCCCGCCGGTGAGCCCCTGGTAGGCGCGGGTCGAGTCGTGGAAGCGGTCGGAGATCACCCACTTGCCGCTCTGAAGGCTGGGCGCGATCAGCGTCGAGACGTGGTCGTAGCGGGCGGCGGCGAACAGCACGGCCTCGGCGCCGGGGCCCCAGCTCTCGGAGCGGCCCTGCAGGATGAAGGCGCGCACCGCCTCGGCCCTCGGTGTGCCGCCCGGCTCGCGCGTGCGCACCGCTTCGATATCCATGCGGTTGAGGCGGACCAGCAGACGCTTGACCTGCGTGGATTTGCCGACGCCTTCACCACCCTCGAAGGTGATGAACTTGGCCGCCGGTTTGGCTGGAAGGTCATTCATTGGTCAGCGTTTCCGGCAATCTTCCAGGCCAAGCGTTTTCTACGGTGCCATCCCAGCGAAAGCTGGGATCCATCTGGCCACAGCGCGGGTGGAAGCTTGGATCCCAGCTTTCGCTGGGATGACAGCCGGTGAATACCACCGTGCCAGTCAAAAGCAGCCCCGGACTACAGCCAGCCGAGCGCCAGTTCCTTGAGCGCGTCGGTCGCCTTGCGGATGATGTCGCCTTCGCCGACATCGGCGCCCGCATAGAGCGGCGTGACCTGTACCACAGCGCCGTTGCACATGACATTGAGCTGAGCCAGCTCCTGGCCTTTCTGCACAGGCGGCATTATCGGCGCCTTGTAGGTCACAGTGGCCTGCGGGCAGTTCTGCGCCCCCTTGGGGATGAACAGGTCGATATTGCCCTTGCCCACCAGCGGCACGGAGCCGGAAGAGCCGCCATAGACATCGGCCTCGGCGATCACCTCGTCCTGCGCGAAGACGGGGATCAGTTCGAAGCCGCGTGTGCCCCAGCTGATCAGCTTGCGGCCTTCCTCGGTGCGCTCGTTCATCGACTTGAGGCCGTGGAGCACCGCAATGAGACGGCGGCCCGAGGCGGCGGTGGAGACCACCTCGCCATAGCCGGCCTCCTCAAGGTGACCGGTCTTCAGCCCGTCGACGCCCAGCCCGAGCTCGATCAGCGAGTTGCGGTTGAGCTGTCTGATCTTGTTCCAGGTGAACTCGGTCTCGGCAAAGATCGGATAATATTCGGGGAATTGCGCGATGATGAAGCGCGCGATGGTCGCGAGGTCGCGTGCCGTCGAATACTGGTTCGGGTCAGGCAGGCCGGTGGAATTGACGAAGCTCGAGCCGGTGAGCCCGATCTCGGCGCCGAGCTTGTTCATCATGGTGGCGAAGGCCGGCTCGCTGCCGGCGATGCCCTCGGCCAGCGCGATGGCGGCGTCGTTGCCCGACTGGATGACGACCGAGCGCACCAGGTCCATCACCGGGACCTTGGAGTTGAGCTCGGCGAACATGGTCGAGCCGCCCGAGGCGGCGCCACCGGTGCGCCAGGCATACTCCGAGATGAAGAACTCGTCGGTCGGCTGCAGCTTTTTCTGCTGGAGCTCGTCGAACACAACGGCGAGCGTCATGAGCTTCGCCATGCTGGCGGGCACCAGCCGCTCGTCGGCGGCCTTGTTGAACAACACGGTGCCGGACTCGTAGTCCATCAGCACGGCGTAGGTCGCCTTGGTGTCGAATTCCTGCGCGCGAGCGACCGAGACCGGCGTCGTAGCGACAATGATGGCTGCCAGAAGGCCCTGGAAGAACCGCATCCCAACCTCTTCCCGCGGCCCTGCCCGGCCGCCACGCCCTTCTAATAAAGCACCAAATCCTTGAGACCAAGTTCGCGGGCAAGCACCATTGCGTCATCGCGGGCGACGCCGGGCTTGAGATGCGTGAGCACCAGCCGGGTCGCATCGGCGCCGGGGACGCGCACGGCTTCCTCGTCGACGGCGCCGAGCATGGCGAAGGCGAGCGCCACGTCATAAGCCCGGGTCTCATCGGTGAAGACGCCAAGCTGCAGCTTGATGGCGCGCTTGTCTTCATCCACCGAGGCGGCCCAGGCATCGAGATCACCCGAGCGCGTCGCCATGGCGTTGACGGCGGCGTGGGCGCTGGAAATGTCCCGATCGGCCGCGCCGCTGTCGGCATAGCCGAACAGGCCGATGAAATCGCCGAGCAGGTCCGGCCGCTCGGCTGGCTGCGGCACCAGCGCCGGAGTGTCGGCCATCGCCAGCATCGTGGTCTGCTGCTCCATGCGCGTCGGCCTGTCGACGCTGGCCAGCAGCATGCGGGTATCGTCGCCATTGAGCGGCGCCGGGCCGATATACTGGACCTGGATGTTGCCGACGCCCCGGTTGGCGTAGCCGAGGATCTCGGCGGTGCGATAGCTCAGGTCCATCACCCGGCCATGCATGTAGGGACCGCGATCGTTGACGCGACAGACAACGGAGCGGCCATTGTCGGTGTTGGTCACGCGGACATAGCTCGGCAGCGGCAGCACCGGGCTGGCGCAGGAAATGGCGGTGGCCGAGAAGATTTCGCCGTTGGCGGTGAGCCGGCCGTGGAAATCGTTGCCGTACCAGGAGGCACTGCCGCTCGCGACATAACCGACTGGGTTGGCGAGCGGCGTGTAGGTTTCGCCGCGCACCGTGTAGGGCTTGCCGACCAGCGCCCTGCCCCCGCCCTTGCGCGGGTTCTTTGCGTTGGTGACGCGCGGACTGGCCGAGACGCCGAACTCTTTCGAGCTGAAGGCGGCGCGCTTCACATGCGGCACGCCGTTGCCGCCACTGCACGCGGCGATGGCCGGGAGCAGAAGTGATGCCAGCACCAGCAGCCGGGCGGCCGCACGAAGGTCGCGAGGGAAAACTGCCAAAGCCGATCAACCCGATAACTAGAGAGGCGCGCACTCTAGGGAGAAGGCGCGCGGAACGCCTCAACACAACCGCATCGTGGTTGCGGCCGGGTTAATTTGAGTCGAATGCGGTGGAATGTGATCGAGGAAGCGTGATGAGCAGCGATGCCGCCACCCCCACGATTGTCATCCCAGCGAAAGCTGGGATCCATCTCGCAGCCCCCAGCTTCTGCTGGGGTGACAGCCGGTGGGTGTGGCATGGTCCGTGCCCCTCCCTGCTCGAGCACTAACCTCTCGGTCGTGATCCGCGGGCTTGACCCGCGGACCCATGCATAGCTGCGGCGCTACCGCGCCAGCCAGTCCAGCAGCGCCTGCGTCACGATATCGGGCTGCTCCGCCAGCGCCATGTGGCCGGCTTTCGGTACTTTCACCAGCCTGGCGTTGGCGATGCCGGCGGCCATCTCGTGTGCCGCCTCGGGCACGGTGATCGCGTCGGCCTCGCCGACCACCACCAGCGTGCGTATGGCGATGCTGCTTAGCTCGGGCCGGGAATCCGGGCGGGCAATGATGGCGTTCTGGTGCCGGACGTAGGTCTGCGGGCCGACGGCCAGCGCCATGCGGGTGTGCAGGGCACGCAGCTCCGCATCGCCCTGGTTGTCGGGATGCACGGCATTGGGAAAGCTCGTCGACACGGCGAGGGCGAACTTGCCCTGCTCCGTCAACGCGATGGCATCGCGGCGCTTCTGCGTCGCTTCGGACGAATCCGGCCGCGCGGAGGTATCGAGCAGCGCCAGGCGCTCGACGCGGTCCCTGGCCTGCCGCAGGATTTCGAAGGCGATGTAGCCGCCCATAGAGAAGCCGACCAGGGCGAAGCGCGGCGGCGCGGCGGCGAGGATCGCCGACGCGATCTCGGCCATGCTGTCACCCCGCACATGGTTGGCAATGGTCACGGGTCCCGCCTGCCACAGGGCCGGCAGCTGGGCGCTGTAGATCTCGGCGGTGCAGTTGAGGCCGGGAACGAGAAGGATTGGAATTGTCATGGGAGCAAGAATCCTGATCGACGCTTTCAGTTGCGGCTCTGGCGACGCAACCGCCTTCCTTGCCCTCGCACTGGCAATCATATAAAGAAATCTTTATATCCTGCCGTGCCAACGCAGTGACGACGTGCCCATTGTGGCGCGAGCAACTCTGGAAAGTCGAGTGATGACCCAGGCTCAACACCTTGAGATCGATAGAAATTCCTTGCCGGACGGCGACGAGGTGCGCAAAGCGCTTACGGCGGCCGCCCAGGAACGCATCCTCGTCCTCGATGGCGCCATGGGCACGATGATTCAGCAGCTCAAGCTGGATGAGGCCGCCTATCGCGGCGAGCGCTTCAAGGATTGGCACAAGGATGTGCGGGGCAATAACGACCTGCTCAACCTGACCCTGCCCGATGCCATCCGTGCCATCCATCTCGAGTATTTCCTCGCCGGCGCCGACATCGTCGAGACCAACACCTTCTCCTCGACCGATATCGTCATGGCCGATTACGGCATGCAGGAGCTCGCCTACGAGCTGAACCTTGCCGGCGCGAAGCTGGCGCGCGAGGCGGCGGAGCTCGCCTTCGAGAAGGACGGCAGGCGCCGCTTCGTCGCCGGCGCCCTCGGCCCGCTCAACAAGACCGCCTCCATGTCGACGGACGTGAACTCGCCGGGTCACCGCGCGATCACCTTCGACGAGATCGTCACCGGTTATTCCGAGCAGATCAACGGGTTGATCGACGGCGGCGCTGACCTCTTG
Organism: Devosia sp. Soil_C_22; assembly: GCF_057657195.1. Taxonomy (NCBI): domain Bacteria; kingdom Pseudomonadati; phylum Pseudomonadota; class Alphaproteobacteria; order Hyphomicrobiales; family Devosiaceae; genus Devosia; species Devosia sp. Soil_C_22. The sequence goes on along the minus strand of NZ_JBDGIY010000001.1, from coordinate 1,937,452 downwards.
CTGTTCGAGACGATCACCGACACACTCAACACCAAGGCCGGCATCTTCGCCGCCCAGCGCATCTTCGCGGAGCGCGGCTACGAGCTGCCGGTGATGATCTCGGGCACGATCACCGACCTTTCCGGCCGCACGCTGTCCGGCCAGACGCCGACGGCGTTCTGGTATTCGGTGCGGCATGCAAAGCCCTTCACCATCGGACTCAACTGTGCGCTCGGCGCCAACGCCATGCGCGCCCATATCGCCGAGCTGAGCGACGTCGCCGACACCTTCATCTGCGCCTATCCCAATGCGGGTTTGCCCAACTCGTTCGGCGGCTATGACGAAACGCCGGAATTCATGGCCCGGCAGCTCGAGGGCTTTGCGCGCGATGGCTTCCTCAACATCGTCGGTGGCTGCTGCGGTTCGACCCCGGACCACATCCGCGCCATCAAGCAAGCGGTAAGCAAGTACAAGCCGCGCAAGATCCCCGAGGTGCCGACCTTCCTGCGCCTGAGCGGCCTCGAGCCCTTCACGCTCACCGAGGATATTCCGTTCGTGAACGTCGGCGAGCGGACGAACGTCACCGGCTCGGCCCGGTTCCGGAAGCTCATCACCGCCGGCGACTACACCGCCGCGCTCGAAGTGGCGCGCGACCAGGTGCAGAACGGCGCCCAGGTCATCGACATCAACATGGACGAGGGCCTGATCGACTCGGTCGCCGTGATGACGGAGTTCTTGAACCTCCTCGCCGCCGAGCCGGATATTGCCCGCGTACCGCTGATGATCGACTCTTCGAAATTCGAGGTGATCGAGGCGGGGCTCAAGTGCGTGCAGGGGAAGCCGCTCGTCAACTCCATCTCCATGAAGGAAGGCGTCGAGAAATTCCTCGAAACCGCCCGCCTCGTGCGCGCCTATGGCGCCGCGGTGGTGGTGATGGCGTTCGACGAGCAGGGCCAGGCCGACACCTACGAGCGCAAGGTCGAGATCTGCTCGAAGGCCTACAAGCTGCTCACCGAGGAAGTCGGTTTCCCGCCCGAGGATATCGTTTTCGACCCCAATATCTTCGCGGTGGCGACCGGCATCGAGGAGCATGCGGGCTATGGCATCGCCTTCATCGAAGCCACGAAGACAATCCGCCAAACACTTCCGCACGCTCACATTTCCGGCGGCGTGAGCAATCTCAGCTTCTCGTTCCGCGGCAACGAGCGGGTGCGCGAGGCGATGCACTCGGTTTTCCTCTACCACGCCATCCAGGCGGGCATGGACATGGGCATCGTCAATGCCGGCCAACTGGCCGTCTACGACACGCTCGAGCCGAACCTAAAGCAGGCCTGCGAGGACGTGATCTTCAACCTCCGCCCCGACGCGACGGAGCGGCTGCTGGAGATCGCCGAGCAGTTCAAGGGCCAGGCTGGCGGCGAACAGAAGGCCAAGGACCTCAGCTGGCGGAATTCCGCGGTCGAAGACCGGATATCCCACGCACTAGTGAATGGAATAACCGAGTTTATCGACGCCGATACAGAGGAAGCCCGCCAGAAACTCCCGCGCCCGCTCGACGTCATCGAAGGCCCGCTGATGGCCGGCATGGGCGTCGTCGGCGACCTCTTCGGCAGCGGCAAGATGTTCCTGCCGCAGGTGGTCAAGTCCGCCCGCGTGATGAAGCAGGCCGTGGCCCTGCTCCTCCCCTACATGGAGGCGGAGAAGGAGGCCAATGGCGGCGCCGGCGGGCGCTCGTCGGCCGGGAAGATCCTGATGGCGACCGTGAAGGGCGACGTCCACGACATCGGCAAGAACATCGTCGGCGTGGTGTTGAGCTGCAACAACTACGAGATCATCGATCTCGGCGTGATGGTGCCGACGGCCAAGATCCTCGAGACCGCCAAGGCCGAGAAGGTCGACGTCATCGGTCTATCGGGCCTCATCACCCCCTCGCTCGACGAGATGGTGCATGTCGCCGCCGAGATGGAGCGCGAAGGTTTTACAGTGCCGTTGCTGATCGGCGGCGCGACGACCTCGCGCGTCCACACGGCGGTAAAGATCCACCCGCAATACCATGGCGGGCCGACCGTGCACGTCAACGACGCCAGCCGCGCCGTGAACGTCGTGTCGTCGCTGCTCAGCAACGAGCAGCGCCCGGCCTATGTTGAGGACGTGAAGGCCGAGTACGAGAAGCTGGCGGCCCGGCACTACCAGGCCGAGGCGGAAAAGCAGCGCACCAGCCTCGAGGCGGCGCGCGCCAACCGGTTCAAGCCGCAATGGGATGGCTACGTGCCGCCGAAGCCCGCGTTCCTCGGCACGCGGGTGTTCGAGAACTACGACCTCGGCGAGATCGCGAAATATATCGACTGGACGCCGTTCTTCCAGGCCTGGGAACTGAAGGGCCGCTACCCTGCCATTCTCGAGGACGAGAAGCAGGGTCCGGCGGCCCGGCAGCTGTGGGACGATGCCCAGAAGATGCTGCGCGAGGTGCTGCAGAAGAACTGGTTCCGCCCCAAGGCGGTGATCGGCTTCTGGCACGCCAACCAGGTCGGCGATGACATCCGCCTCTATACCGACGAGGACCGCAAGGACCAGCTTGCGACCTTCTTCACCCTGCGCCAGCAGTTGTCGAAGACCAACGGCAAGCCGCACATGGCGCTGGCCGACTTCGTCGCGCCCGAGGGCATCCCCGACTATCTCGGCGGCTTCGTCGTGACGGCGGGGCTCGAGGAGAACCTGATCGCTGAGCGCTTCGAGCGCCGGAACGACGACTATTCGTCGATCCTGATCAAGGCGCTGGCCGACCGCTTTGCCGAGGCTTTTGCCGAGCTGATGCACGAGCGGGTGCGCAAGGAGTTCTGGGGTTATGGCGCCGCGGAGACCTTTCAGCCGCACGAGCTGGCGGGCGAACCCTACAAGGGCATCCGCCCTGCCCCCGGCTATCCGGCGCAGCCCGACCACACCGAGAAGACGACGCTATTCCACCTGCTCAATGCCAAGCAGCGCATCGGCGTCGAGCTCACCGAGAGCTACGCCATGTGGCCGGGCTCGTCGGTGTCGGGCATCTATCTGAGCCACCCCGAGAGCTACTATTTCGGCGTCGCCAAGGTAGAGCGCGACCAGGTCGAGGATTATGCGAAGCGCAAGGGTATGGCCGTGCGCGAGGTTGAGCGCTGGCTCGGCCAGATCCTCAACTACACGCCGAGCTCGGACAAGGGGGCGGCGTGAGCATGTCGGCGTCGCAAAAGGCCCCCTCACCCGGCCTTCGGCCGACCTTTCCCCCAAGGGAGAGGTGGTGGGGCGGCGAGATCTCGCCCAGAGCTGACCTCTCCCTCGGGGGAGAGGTCGGATTGCGCAGCAATCCGGGTGAGGGGGCCTTCCCCGAATGACCTCCCCTGCCCCCTATGCCCGCCGCGAGCGCTCCGTGCCGGTGACCGTGGTCACCGACAAGGCCGCGCTGGCGCGCTTCGGCGGACGCGATACCGCGGTGGTGCACCTCGATCCGCCGCTGCATGCGCATGAGCCGGGCACCGAGTGCATTGCCTGCGAGTCGCGCGGCAATGTGCGGGTGCTGCTGTTCGAGCTGCAGGAAAAGCTGAGCCGCGGCATGGTCGAGCCCTTCATCCGCGTCGTCGTCGATGCCACGGATGCGCCCGATGCCGCTGCGGTGGCCGATGCACTCGTGCCCGGCCGGCTGCCGGCCTTTGGCCTGCGCGACCATGCGGTGGCCCGCAACTTCCACCTCGAAGAACTGCTTTAGCGCCCTGCGCCAGTCGTATTTGACTCGTCGCCATCAAGGGCTAAGCTCCTGTGAACGCTCGCTTGCTCGGCGGCGTGTGCGAGGGGGACTGAGCGATGGAAGGGCGGGAGCCTTTTTCGATCAACGTCGGCGGCAAGCTGCTGTTCTTTTCGATGATCCTATGCGTGTTCGGCGTGCTGGCGCTGGTGCTGCTGCCGCTCGGCACGATGCTCACCCCACCCGCACCCCCGGTTGAAGGTGCTGAGCCCGGCCCGGGGCTGGTCGGCGCACTCATTCCCGGCATCGGCGTGATCTTTGCCGCGCTGATATTCGCGGTGCTCGCCGGCCTGCTGCTGGGCTACGGCAAGAGCAAGCACCCTGACGCCTAGTGCACGTGCTCCGCGGTGCACTGGCTGTGATCGGCCAGCACCTCGATGATCCGGCAATCGCAAATGCGGCCGTGATGGCATTCATCCACCATGCGTGACAGCTCGCCGCGCAGCGCCGTGAGGCTGGCGATCCGGCGATCGATCTCGGTCAGGTGGTTGCGGGCGATGCTGTCGGCCTGATGGCACGAGGCCTGCGGCATGGCCGACATGCCGAGCAGCTCGCGAATATCCTCGACCTCGAAGCCGAGCTCGCGGGCGTGGCGGATGAAGTTCAGGCGCCGGACTTCGTCCGTGCCGTAGCGGCGCTGGTTGCCCTCGGTGCGCGGCGGCGACGGCAACAGCCCGATCTGCTCGTAAAAGCGGATCGTCGGCACCTTTACGCCGGTGCGCCTGGCCAATTCGCCGATCGGAAGATTCATCGCTTTCGCCTCTTGATCCTCTAGTGACTAGAGGTCCTAGATGTAGGCGGACATGAAGACGAATCCAAGGAACAACGCCGTGTCCGACACCGCCGAGAAGCTGAAATTCCGTGTTGGCGGCATGGATTGCGCCGCCTGCGTGATGAAGATCGAAGGCGCGGTGCGGCGGCTGCCGGGCGTCGGCGAGGTCGGCGTTTCGCTCAATAGCGGCACGCTGACCGTGCAGCCGGACGGGATCATCGCTAGGGGCGCGATCGAGCGAGAAGTGAAGGCCTTGGGCTACACGATTGCTCCCGCCAAGGGGGCGGCGCCCGATGCCCAGAAGCACGATCGTTCGCACGAGGGACACTCGCACGAGGGCCATGATCACGATCATGACCACGACCATCCGCATGACCAAGGCGACGCCGACGAGCATGGCGCGCCGATCGACGGGCCGTGGTGGCAGACACGCAAGGCGGTCCTGACCTTCGCCTGCGGCACAGCACTGGTCGCCGCCTATCTCGTCGGCCTCGCGGTCCCGGCCATCGGCCACTGGGCCTTCGTTGCGGCCATGGCCGTCGGCCTGATCCCGGTGGCGCAGCGGGCGCTGGCGGCGGCCATGCGCGGCATGCCCTTCACCATCGAGACGCTGATGACCATTGCGGCGGTCGGCGCGGTGTTGATCGGTGCGACCGAAGAAGCGGCCACGGTGGTGCTGCTCTTCCTCGTCGGCGAACTGCTCGAGGGTGTCGCGGCCGGGCGAGCGCGGGCCAGCATCAAGGGGCTCGCCGACCTGGTGCCCAAGCTCGCACTGGTCGAGCGCGATGGCGGCACGACGGAGGTCCCCGCGGCCGAACTCGCCGTGGGTTCGATCATCCTCGTACGCCCGGGCGACCGCATCGCTGCCGATGGCGAGATCGTCGACGGCCGCTCGGCCATCAACGAAGCGCCGGTGACCGGCGAGAGCGTGCCCAAGACCAAGGGCGCAGGCGACGCCGTCTTCGCCGGCACCATCAACACCGACGCGGTACTGCGGGTGCGCGTGACGGCGGCCGCGGCCGACAATACCATCGCCCGGGTGATCCGGCTGGTCGAGGAGGCGCAGGAGAGCAAGGCGCCGACCGAGCGCTTCATCGACCGCTTCTCGCGCTACTACACGCCGGGCGTGCTGGTGGTGGGCGCACTGGTGGCCATCGTGCCGCCACTGCTGTTCGGCCAGAACTGGAGCGAGTGGATCTACAAGGGTCTCGCCATCCTCCTGATCGGCTGCCCCTGCGCGCTGGTGATCTCGACCCCTGCCGCGATCGCTGCGGGCCTGTCAGCCGGAGCACGGCGCGGGCTGCTGCTCAAGGGCGGCGCGGTGCTGGAAGGCCTGCGCAACATCACCACCGTCGCCTTCGACAAGACCGGCACGCTAACCGGGGGCAAGCCGGTGGTCACCGACGTGGTCGGCATCGGCCGTTCGGAGCGTGACGCACTGTCGCTGGCGGCGGCGCTCGAAACCGGCTCGAGCCACCCGCTCGCCGTGGCGATCCTGGCGCGCGCCAAGGCCGATCGCGTGCCGGTGCCGCCGGCGGCCGACGCCAAGGCCATCGCCGGCAAGGGCGTCACCGGGCGCGTTGGCGGCCAGAACCTGCTGCTTGCCTCGCCCTCCGCCGTCGAAGATGCTGCGGGGCTGTCGCCCGAGACCAAAGCGCAGATCGACCGCTTCAACGATGCCGGCAAGACCGTCTCGGTGCTGACCGCCGACGGCCAGGTCGCCGGGCTTTTCGCCATCCGTGACGAAGCGCGAGCCGATGCGCGCGAGGCACTGGCCCGGCTCAAGGCCGAGGGCGTTAAAACCGTGATGCTGACCGGTGACAATGAGCGCACCGCCCGCGCCATCGGCGGCGAGCTCGGCATTGAGGTGCGCGCTGGGCTACTGCCGGAGGACAAGCAGCGCATCGTGCGCGAACTACAGGCCGCGGGCCGCGTCGTCGCCAAGGTCGGCGACGGCATCAACGACGCCCCTGCCCTCGCGGCGGCCGATATCGGCATCGCTATGGGCGGCGGCACCGACGTCGCGCTCGAAACGGCCGATGCCGCCATCCTCCACGGCCGCGTCGGCGACGTCGCCAACATGATCGGCCTGTCGAAAGCCACGCTCGGCAACATCTGGCAGAACATCGCCGCTTCGCTGGGGCTGAAGGCGGTGTTCCTCGTGACGACGATCATCGGCGTCACCGGGCTATGGCCGGCGATCCTCGCCGATACGGGCGCGACCGTGCTGGTGACGCTGAACGCGATGCGGTTGCTGGGCTGGCGGGGCAAGTAGGCAGCGAGGCCCACAAACGACAACGGCCCCTTGCGGGGCCGTTCGTTCGTCCGGTCGAGGAACCGGAACCTCCTGGTGCGGTCGAGAAGACTCGAACTTCCACGCCTTGCGGCACAGCGACCTCAACGCTGCGCGTCTACCAATTCCGCCACGACCGCACGTCAGGGGTATTGCGCTTGGCCTTCCGGCGAAGCGAGGCTGCGTTTAGCAACGCTCGTTCGCGGGCGCAAGCGATTAATTCCGCTTTGCAGCCCTGGCTCCGATCAGGCGACGCGGCGGACCTTTTCGGTGAGTTCGACGGTCAGCCGGCCGTCCTCGACCTTGATCTCGCCGCGCGCGATCAGGGTGTTGTTGGCATAGACGCGCAGCGGGTCGTTCTCGGTGGTGTCGAGCTCGATCACCGCGCCGCGGCCCATGCGCAGCAGGTGGTGGACCGGCATGGTGGCCGCCCCCAGTTCAACGGTGATATCGACTTCAATTGTGTCTAGAGTGTTCATACATAAACCGGGAACGAGGCCGGACTGAATCAGCCCGGATGACGAAGCGAGCATTGGATGGCCGTGCTTACCGAAGCGTTAACGACTGACCCGTCCTGCGACACCGGCATGAAGCTGATGCGCACCGATGGCACCCCCGTGGACTGGACCATCGCCGATGGTCTGGTCGACTACCCCACCGCGCTGGCCGCGATGCGCGCCCGCGCCGCCGCCATTGCCGATGGCACCGCCGGCGAACAGGTGTGGCTGGTGGAGCATCCGCCGCTCTACACCGCTGGCACGTCCTCGACGCCCGAGGACCTTCTCGCGCCCAACCGCTTCCCCGTCTACGACGCCGGGCGCGGCGGGCAGTACACCTATCATGGCCCCGGCCAGCGCGTGGTCTACTTCATGCTCGACCTGCGCCAGCGCGGCCGGGACGTCCGCTGCCTCGTACAGGGCCTCGAGGGGCTGATCATCGACACCCTCGCCGCCTTCAACATCAAGGGCGAGCGGCGCGAGGGCCGGATCGGGGTGTGGGTGCAGCGACCCGACAAGGGTTTTGGCCGCGAGGACAAGATTGCCGCCATCGGTGTGCGCGTGTCGCGCTGGGTGACGTTCCATGGCATCGCCATCAACGTGAACCCCAATCTCGATCATTTTGGCGGCATCGTGCCGTGCGGCATTTCCGACCAGGGCGTGACGAGCTTCGAGGACCTTGGCCAGCTCGCCTCGATGCCCGAGGTGGATAGCGCCTTGCGCGCCGCTTTCGAGCTGCGCTTCGGCGCGACGGGCGGCATTGCACGAGAGGCTCTTGTGCCGGCGGCCTGAGGCACGCATTTTGGGGCAACGATTCCATTAGAGGATGACGCCATGACGCTGGACGATCTCAAGAAAATCTTCCTGTCGCCGACGCTGTTCCGTCTGGAGACGATCCTCTCGCCCCGCCTCGTGCCGGTGCTCTATGCCACCGGCCTTGCGGCACTGCTGCTCTGGTCGGTGGGGCACCTGTTCGCGAGCTTCGGCCGCAACTTCGGCGACGGCCTGTGGGGCATCCTCGAGATCGCCGTTTATGGCTCACTGTTCCTGCTGCTGCTCCGCGTGATCTGCGAGGTGCTGCTGGTGTTCTTCAAGGCCAATGAGGCCACCACCCGGGCGGTGAGCATCAGCCGCGTGCCGAGCTCGCTGATGGATGAGGTGCGCGACGCGATCTCCGATATCGCCGACGAAGCCCCGGATGTCGACGAGACCAGCGAGGGCGTGTCGTCGCCTTCCCCGGCTACCCCGACCGCGCGACGGACGGCCCGGCGGACGCCGCCGACCATCACCGACAAGCCGGATATCTGAATGCAAAAAGGCCGCCCCGAGGGCGGCCTTTTCATTTGAGCTCGGCTCGATCAGGCGGCGGCGAGACGCCGGCTTTTCATCATCTCGTCGACGCTCCAGGCGCCCGGGCCGGCAAAGACGAGGTAGAGGAACACGAAGCAGAACAGCACCGCCGCGTCGCCGCCATTGGCGACCGGGATGATGTTGCCCTGCCCCATCATCGGCACGTGCATGAACCAGTAGGCATAGGCCATCTGCCCGGCGAGGATGAAGGCCACCGGCCGGGTGAAGAGGCCAATCAGTATGGCGAGGCCGCCAAATACCTCGAGGATGCCGGCAATGCCCATCAGCGAAAGCAGTTCGGGCTGGCCCATCTGCGAGGCCGGGAAGCCGAACAGCTTCTGCGTGCCATGCGCCATGAAGCACAGGGCGGTGACGATGCGCAGAACCGCGAGGGCCTGGGGCTGGTATTTGTTCAGGGAGTCGATCAATTGCGTGCTTTCCTGCTGACGCCGCGGGAGGTGGGCGCGTCAAACAAGAGCCCTGAACTCAAGATTCAGGTCAACTGAACCTTCCGTAAGCTGACTTAATCGTGAAGCGCGGGTCATCAGGGCTGCCCTGCTTACATCGCAAACCACCGATCATTGCTTTTTCCGCCATTTGGCGTATAGCCACGCCGCAATGACAAACGCCCCGAAAATCGGCCTGGTCAGCCTCGGCTGCCCCAAGGCACTCGTCGATTCCGAACGCATCATGACGACGCTGCGCGCGCAGGGCTATGCCTTCTCGCGCGACTACGAAGGCGCGGACGTGGTGCTGGTGAACACCTGCGGCTTCCTCGACAGCGCCAAGAAGGAAAGCCTCGAGGCGATCGGCGAAGCCGTCGGCGCCAATGGGCGGGTGATCGTCACCGGCTGCCTCGGCGTCGAAGAAGAGATGATCCGCGCCACCCATCCGAGCGTGCTCGCCGTCACCGGCCCGCACCAGTACGAGGATGTGGTCAACGCGGTGAACACCCACGTGCCGCCGGTGCCCAACAAGTTCGTCGACCTCGTGCCGGAAGCCGGGCTGAAGCTGACGCCGCGGCACTACGCCTACATGAAGATTTCCGAGGGCTGCAACAACCGCTGCACCTTCTGCATCATCCCGCAGATCCGCGGTGACCTCGTGTCGCGCCCGATCGCCTCGGTGCTGTACGAAGCCGAGCGGCTCGTGGCCACCGGCGTCAAGGAGATCATGGTGATCTCCCAGGACACCTCGGCCTACGGCCTCGACATCAAGTACCAGTCGAGCAAGTTCCGTGGCCGCGATATCGAGGCCCGCTTCCAGACCCTCGCCGAGGAACTGGGCAAGATGGACGTGTGGACCCGCCTCCACTACGTCTACCCCTACCCCCACGTCGACAGCGTCATCCCGCTGATGGCGGAGGGCAAGATCCTCCCCTATCTCGATATCCCGTTCCAGCACGCCTCGCCGCAGGTGCTGAAGTCGATGCGCCGCCCGGCCAACCAGGTGAAGACGCTCGACCGCATCAAGGCCTGGCGTGGCATGGCCCCGGACCTCGCCATCCGCTCCAACTTCATCGTCGGCTTCCCCGGCGAGACCGAGGAGGACTTCGAGTTCCTGCTCGATTGGCTCGAAGAGGCCGAGATCGACCGCATCGGCTGCTTCGAATACGAGCCGGTGACCGGCGCGCCGGCCAACGACATCGAGGGCATCGTCCCCGATGAAGTGAAGCGCGAGCGCTACGAGCGGCTGATGGAAGTGGCGCAGGATATCTCGGCCCACGTCCTTTCGAAGAAGGTCGGCCGCACCATCGACGTGCTGGTGGACGACGTGCAGCCCGAAATGGGCCGCGCCGTCGGCCGCTCGCAGTGGGATGCGCCCGAAATCGACGGCTCGGTGATCATCCATGAAGCTGACGGCATCAAGCCGGGCGATATGGTGTCGGTGACGGTGACCGACAGCGACGAGTACGACCTGTTCGGCGTACCGGCGGCCAAGGCCGAGGCAGACCGCGCTCCGGTGGCGGTTTCGGCGAACTGATGCAGCTCCATCGCGAGCACGTCTTGCGGCTGCCTCGCGGCGGCACCCTGACGCTCGGGCGCACGGCCCGGGTGATGGGCATCCTCAACGTCACGCCCGACAGTTTTTCCGACGGCGGCCGCTTCGACGCGCTGCCGGCGGCGCTGACGCATGCGCGCGCGATGGTCGCCGAGGGCGCCGATCTCATCGATGTCGGCGGCGAGAGCACGCGGCCGGGCGCTGCCGAGGTATTAGAGGCTGACGAACTGACGCGCGTTGTCCCGGTGATCGATGCGCTCATCGCAGATGGGATCGCCGCTCGGATATCGATAGACAGTTACAAGGCCCGTGTCGCCGAGGCGGCGCTCGCGGCCGGCGCAGCCATCGTCAACGACGTACACGGGCTGCAGCGCGAGCCGGAGATCGCCGCAGTGGCGGCGCAGTATGGCGCGCCCGTGGTCGCCATGCATTGGGACAAGGCGCGCGATACGAGCCGCGACCTGATCGACGCGATACGCCGCTATTTCGACCGCACCCTGCAGATAGCGGCGGATGCTGGCATCGCTGCGGAACAGATCGTGCTCGACCCGGGTTTTGGGTTCGGCAAGTCGCTGGCGGAAAACTACGAGCTGCTGCGGCGACTGCCCGAGCTGGTGGCGCTCGGCTACCCCGTGCTGGTCGGCACATCGCGAAAATCGATGATCGGCCGCGTGACCGGCGGCGAGCCGGACGAGCGGGTGGCCGGCACGGTGGCAACCTCGGTGCTCGGTTATGGCGCCGGGGCGCAGATTTTTCGCGTGCACGACGTGCGCGCCAATCGCGATGCCCTGCGCGTCGCACAGGCGGTCCAGTATGGGCCGGAGACTTAGGATATCCACGTGACTACAGAATTTGGCGGCGACCGCATCATCCTCAGCAACCTGGGGTTCTTCGGCTATCACGGCGTGATGCCCGAAGAGGCCGTGCTCGGTCAGCGCTTCTTCGTAGACCTCGTCTGCGGAATCGACTTGCGCGTGGCTGGGCGTACCGACGATCTCGACGCCAGCGTGTCCTACGCCGAGATCTACGAGGTGACCAAGGCCGCGTTCGAGGAGCGCCGGTCCAAGCTGATCGAAGCGGTGGCGCAGAACATCGCCGACCGGCTGTTTGACGTCTTTCCGGCGATCACCTGGGTGCAGGTACGGGTGCGCAAGCCTTCGGCACCGATCCCGATGGTGGCCGGCGAGGCGGCGGTGGAACTGCACCGGCAGAGGAGCGACCGCTGATGGCGCAGGCATGGCTGGCCCTCGGGGCCAATATCGGCGATCCGCCGGCGCAGGTGCGCGAGGCGGTCGAACGGCTCGATCGCTGGCCGGGCATTCACGTCGTGGCGCAATCCGGCATGCTGCTGACCAAGCCGTGGGGCAAGACCGACCAGCCGGATTTTTCCAACATGGTGGTGGAAGTCGAGACCACCGTGCCCCCGCTCGACCTGCTCGACGCGTGTCTCGCGATCGAAAAGGAGATGGGCCGGGTGCGCGACATCCGCTGGGGACCGCGACGCATCGATATCGATGTGGTCGCCTACGAGCGGCTGGAGCTCGATCTAGAGCGGCTGCATATTCCGCACCGCCACGCGCACGAGCGCGATTTCGTGCTCGACCCGCTGCGCGAGATCGCGCCAGAGGTGGCGGATTGGATCGTGGGCAGGAAGCGCTGAGGCTAGCGCCGTGGTGCATCACACCCACGGGGTCATTCCCGCGAAAGCGGGAACCTCTGTTGGCCACACGCACCATCGCAAACGGAGATTCCCGCTTTCGCGGGAATGACCCGGTGGCTTGCGACGCCGCAGTGCCCTAGCCCCGCGTCATCCTCAACACCCGCACCGCCGCGTCATAGTCCAGCCGGCGTTTGGCGCGGCGTTCCTTCGCCTCGTCGACCTCGCCCCACAGCCGGATATTGTGGTCCTCGTCGACATGGGCGGCGAACCAGACCTCTTCGGCATCCATCAGCGCTTCGCGCAACGCAATGGCGAGGAGGCCCGAGCCGGTGATGCCGGTGAGCGAGTTCAGCGCCACCGTTTCGATCAGGCCGGCATCGGCGAGCGAGTGCGTCAGCCGCTCGAGCGTCGGGGCCGGCTGGGGCTGGTGCAGGATGCCGATGGTGGGCTGGAAGCCGATTTCGAAATGCCGCGCCAGCTTGACGAGCGCCGCGTCCCAAACGCGCTCCTGCTCGGCCACCAGTTCGCGCGGGCTGTCGGCGCGATAGAGCAGCAGGTCGTTGCCGGCATACTTCACGATTTCGGCGCGCAGGGCCGGCAGGCGCTCCTCGCCGGCCTCGATAGCCGAATTCACGAGGCGGACAACGGGCATCACCTTGGGGTCGATGAACTCGCCCTGCGCCGCCCACTCGGCCGCCATCGCCTCGGCGAGCGGCTGGTGTGGCACGACCACCGGCACCTGGCCCGGCGTGCGCGGCGTCTTGCCGTCGAGGGTGACGGCATAGCCGCCGGCGGCCGAGCCGACGCCAACCTCCTTGTAGAAGCGCTTGGGCAGCTCGACCTTGTTGAGGTGCTGGGCCCGGCCATAGCCGTCTTCGCGGTGCTGATAGGCATCTTCGAGAAATTCGCGCATCAGGCCTCCAGCAACTTGTCGATGGCGCCGTCGAGGGCATCGAAGCTGTCGATGACCATATGGGCGCCCGCCTCGTGGAGTTCCACCACCTCGTGATAGCCCCAGGCGACGCCCAGCGCCTTGACCCCGGCGGCGCGGGCCATGCGCATGTCGTGCACCGTGTCGCCGATCATCACGGTGGCGTCGCGGCCGACGCCGGCCTTCGCCATCGCGGTCTCGATCATCTGCGGGTCGGGCTTGCCGCGATTGTGGTCGGGCGTCTGGATCGAGTGGAAGCGGCCGATGATCTCGTGCCGCTCAAGCAGCGTCATCGCCCCGCGATAGCCTTTGCCGGTAGCCACGGCGAGGATGGTCTCGGGATCGCTCTGCAGCCGGTCAAGCGCGGCCAGCGCCCCGTCGAACAGCGGCTCGCGCGCGGTGCCGGCGCGGCTGTGATAGTGCGTGCGGTAGGACTGCATGATGACCTCGATGCGCTCGGCATCGACGCCGGGCGCAAGGATCGCCATCGCTTCCCGCGCGGTGATGCCGGAGATGGCGCGCATCTCCTTTTCGGTGGGCACTGCCTGACCCACGGCCGTAAAGGCCTCGGTGATCGTCTCGACGATCAGGGCGACGGAATCGATGAGGGTGCCATCGAGATCGAAGACGACGAGCCGCATGGAGGAATATCCTTTCGGCCCGCTCAGAACCATAAAACGCGGGGCGTGTCACGCCCCGCGCCGGGGCTCGCGGCTATTGCGCCGCAAAGCAGTAGAGGAAGCCGGCGCCGCCGGTCGAGACCAGGTTCTCCTGGCTGCAGCCGCGCGACGGATGCGCCGCATTCCACGATGTGGCGGTGGCGAGGCTGTCCGGCCCCATGCGGTCGACATGGCCGAGCATGGCCGTGCCTTCCCCGTTCAGCGTCCAGTCGCCACAAGTCTGGCCGGTAGCCAGCGTACCATCGGCATTGGTGCCGGTGAGGATGTCGTGCTGGTTCGGATCGTCGCCACGGCCGGGAACCACCGCACCGGTTTCGGTGAGCGCGGTCTGTTTGCTGATGTTGTTGGTATCGGAATGCAGGTTGGCGACGTCGGTGGCGATCACATCGCCCTTGAAATTCTGCCATGGGCCGGCGCCGATGCGGTCCTTGGCGTTGACGCCTTCGGCGCTCAGGTAGGCCATCCAGGTCTTGCCGCTGGAGCCGGCTGCATCGGCGAGCTGCTGGCAATGGGCGTCGGCTCCCTCAAGCCCGCCCAGATTGGCGCCGTCACCAACGCCGACGGAGGTGACGAAAAAGGTCATGGTGGAGGCATCCTGCCCAAAGGCAGGGACAGCAATGGCGAGGGCTGCCGCGGCCGAGGCGGCAAGAACGATCGATTTCATTGTTATCTCCCTGAGAGCCCACTACGGGCGGACGGGAGGTGAACACGCCAACGCCGCGATTAGTCCCCTGCTCGCGGGCTTTTGATCAGGCGTCTTCGGGGTCCTGGTCCTGCGCGTCATAGCGCTCGGCATCGAAACCGAGCACGTCGAACGTCGCCTGCATGTGCGGCGGCAGCGGCGCGGAGACGTCGAGATAGGTGCCGCCCTTGAGCGGCAGCCGGATGCGCCGGGCGTGCAGGTGCAGGCCCTTCGAGATCTCCTCGGGCGCTTCCCAGTTCTGGATGTTGAAATAGCGCGGATCGCCCATGATCGGGTTGCCGAGTTGCGCCATGTGCACGCGCAACTGGTGCGTACGGCCGGTCACCGGCTTCAGCGTCACCCAGGCAAAGCGCCGGGCGGCGGTATCGGTGGTCGAATAATAGCTCATCGAGTGCTGCGCGCCGGGCGTGCCCTGCTTCACCACCACCATCTGCTCGCCATCGGTGGTCGCCTGCTTGGCAAGGAAGCAGGAGATCGAGCCCTGCCGCGGCGACGGGTTGCCCCACACCACGGCCCAGTAGATTTTTCGCGCCTGGCGGGAGGCGAACACGGTGCCGAAATGCGCGGCCGCCGCCTTGGTCTTGGCGACAACGAGACAGCCAGAGGTGTCGCGGTCGAGGCGGTGGACGAGGCGCGGCGCCTCGCCCTTCTTGTTGGGCAGGCTCTTCAGCAACCCATCCATGTGCCGCTTGGTGCCGCTGCCGCCCTGGCTGGCGAGCCCGTGCGGCTTGTTGAAGACGTAGAGGTCATCGTCCTCGTAGAGGATGATCGAGCGCAGGAACTCGGCGTCCTTGCTGTTGATCTCGCCTTCCGCCTTTTCCGGCGCCGGATCGATCGGCGGGATGCGCACCAATTGGCCGGCGGCGAGCCGCGTATTGGTCTGCACGCGGCCGGAATCGACGCGGATCTGGCCAGAGCGCAACAGCTTCTGCAGGTGGCCGAACGTGACCTGTGGGAAATGCGTCTGGAACCAGCGGTCGAGCCGCATGCCGTCCTCGTCGCGCGCGACGACCTGTTGCCGGACGCCGCTCACGCGAGCACCCGAATGGCGGAAAGGCCGAGCCACAGGCCGCCCAGCGACAGGACGACCGAGCCGACGATGTAGAGAAAAGCCAGCACGAAATCGCCACGCTCGAGCAGCGTGATGGCATCGAGCGAAAAGCTCGAGAAGGTGGTGAACCCGCCAAAGATGCCGACGGCGACGAACAGCCGGATTTCGTTCTGGAACTGCGGCGTGGTCTTGGCGAGCACGCCCACCAGCAGGCCCATGGCCGTCGAGCCGAGAATGTTGACGACGAAAATGCCGAGCGGAAAGCCGTTCGGGGAGCTACCGACGGCGCCGCTGAGTGCAAAGCGCGCCAACGCGCCGAGCGCGCCGCCGATGCCGACGAGGAGATAAGGGTTCATGAGCGCCTTGTACGAGGGGCGCAGGACATTGGGAAGGGGGAAGCCACCATCCCCGCTCCGGTCTCAAGCGCGGCAGCGACCGGGTGCGGTATCGCGAAAAACTACTGAGCTCAGGAATCGTTCGTCTGTCGCGTTTCTGTCGTCGGAGGCGCCAATACAGAGTTCAGCTCAGGAAGATTGACGATATGTCGCACGACCCCTAAGTAGTTAACCTGATGTTAACGCGAGGGTTGTCATAATGAGAATTCATGCAGTGTTGGCTGTTCTGGGTGCACTGACGTTCGGCGTTTCAACCGCCAGCGCCGCAACCGTGAACTTCACCGCCACCTACGATCCGGATAACGCGACGATCGCCAATCGGGGGCTTGCGAGCGATCCGACCCAGGAGACGCTGCATGGCGGGTTTGCGCTCGACAGCACCAAGCCCGCCAATGTCGGTGACAACTTCACGCTTGAGTATTCGTTTGGCGGGGCAGGCATCACCGGGTCGTTCATTGGCGCTACAATTCAGACGTTGACGTCCGGACCGGGTCAGGACTTGTGGATCAGCGGTACGCTTTCGTTCCTTGATGCGGTTGGCGGTACGATCTTCTCCACGGCCGTGGGCTACGACAATGCCGACCCCTGGACGTCGATTGGCAGCAACTCGATTGGTACGAACCTGATCAACACGCCGAACTTCGTCAGCTTCGCATCGCTTCCCACGACGATCTACGGCATCTTTTTCAGCGGCACGATCGAAGGGGCCCTGAGCGGCTCCGGTGCTCGCGACTATGGCACCGGCTACATCCAGCTGTTCGGCTACGACATCGCCACTGTGGCCGCCGTTCCCGTTCCTGCCGCCCTGCCCCTGCTCGCAGCCGGTCTTGGCGCACTCGGCTTCATGGGCTGGCGCAAGAAGCGCGCTGCGGCTCCGCTCCCCATCTAAGTCAGTCGGCTTCTCGGCAATTCTGGAAGGCCCGCTCCGGCGGGCCTTCCCATTTTGGGGCCGCTTACTGCGTCGAGGCCTCGTCCTCGCCATCCTCGTCGATCTCGAGCGCGGGGGCCACGGCCGATGACACCAGCCCGTTGAGCGAGCCGCCCTTGAGCCCGAGTTCGGCGAGCAGCGCATCGATCAGCGGGGCCTGGCTGCGATAGCGCAGCGCGGCATCGACGGCCTGGTCAGCGATGCCACCGCCGTTGCCGTTCATCAGCTGCCCGCCGCCGTTGCCGCCGCCGGCAAGACCGTCGACATGCAGGATCTTGATGCCGTCGATGTTTTCCATCGGCTTCACCGATTCCGCGATGATCGAGGGCAGCGCCTGGATCAGGGCCATGCGGATATTCATGGCGATCTGTTCTGGCGACAACTGGTTGGCCGCCTCGTTCATGGCCTGCTTGCCCGCGGCCTCGACCTTGTAGGAAACGTCGGTCGCCTCGGCGCGAATCTTCTCGGCTTCGGCCTCGCCCTGAGCCAGCGTACGGGCGGCTTCGGCGCGGCTGGTGGCAGCCTGCTTTTCGGCATCGGCGGCGACCACGATGTTGATCGAGGCCTTCTCGGCTTCCTGCTGCGCTTCGATCAGCTGGATACGCTTGGTGCGCTCGGCGATCTCGGTCAGCCGCGCCGTCTCCACCTCTTCGGCCGCCTTGGCGGCGAGGGCGCGGGCCGCGTTGGCCTTGGCGTCGGCCTTGGACTGCTCCTCGGATTTTGCCGCCACCGCGATGGCGCTCGACTGCTCGGAAATGGCGATCGACTGGTCGGCCTTGATCGCGGCCTCGCGGATCTGCTGCCGGCTGATCGTGCGGGCAGCCTCGGATTCGGTAGCACGCTGGGCGCGCAGGCTCTCGATCTCGGCGTTCTGCTGGTCGATGCGGATGGCGATCTCGCGCTCGTTGTTCAGCCGCGCATATTCGGTGTCGCGCGTGATGGTGAACTGCTCCTGCTGCGCCTCGAGATTCTTGCGCGCAATCGCCACCTGGGTGTTCTGCTCGATCTCGTTGCGGCTCTTGCGCCGCTCCTCGATCGACTGGGTCATCTTGGTCAGACCCTCGGCGTCGAACACGTTGTTGGGATTGAAGAATTCGCGGTTGGTCTGGTCGAGGCCGGTCAGCGACACGGATTCGAGCTCGAGGCCGTTCTTGAGGATGTCCTCGGACACCGCAGCCTGCACCTTCTGGACGAAGTTAACGCGCTGCTCGTGCAGCTCTTCCATCGCCATCTCGGCGGCCACGGCGCGCAGCGCGTCGACGAACTTGCCTTCCACCAGTTCCTTCAGCGCCTGCGGCTCCATGGTGCGGCGGCCCAGAGTCTGCGCCGCGTCGGCGATCGCCTCGGCGGTCGGCTGTACGCGTACGTAGAACTCGGCCTGCACGTCGACGCGCATGCGGTCCTTGGTGATCAGCGCCTGCTCGGCGGTGCGTACCACTTCGAGCCGCAGTGTGTTCATGTTGACCGGGATGGTCTCGTGCAGCACCGGCAGCACGAGCGCGCCGCCATTCATGATCACCTTCTGCCCGCCAAAGCCGGTGCGGACGAAGGACACTTCCTTGCTGGCCCGGCGATAGAGCCGCGCGATGATCATGCCGATCACGAAGATCGCGATGAGAATGATGCCGGCGAAGATCAGGGTAGAAATGAGCTGGTCGTACATGCGGCTATTCCTGTGGCGGGGTGAGGCGGGTGACGGCGCGATAGATGTTCTTCTCGCGGCCGACGATGAAGACGCGATCGCCGGCGCCGTAGCTCGAGCCGGGCTCGCCGGGCTCGAGGAGGATGTAATGGGTGCGGCCACGCAGATCCGTGGTCTTGGCTTCGGCTGGCTGGCCCTGCCGGGCTTCGCCGCGAATGATGGTGGCATAGCTGCCGATCAGCTCGGCGCGGCTCGCCGCTTCCGACTGGTCGCGCGGAAAGATGTCGCCGAGCCAGCGGCCGAGATGGCGCGTGGCATAACTGGCGCCAATCAGCGCCGGGATGGATGCGAGCCAAGCGTTGAGCGCGCTGCCTAGGACGCCGGCCGCAACCCACTGGACGAAATAGCCAGAGAGTGCAAAGCCGGTGAGGAAGATGACAAGCAGCGCCAGGAACGGCAGCCGCCCGATCGAGAACCAGCTGAGAATGTGGGAGAGCGGCCCGACTTCCGCGCCGCTGAGCTCGGGCGCTTCGAGATCGGGCACGTCGATTTCTGGAAGCGCAGCCTCGATGGACGCCGAGGGCGAGAAGCCGCCGAGCAGCGACAGCAACTCGATTACGCCGATCGCGAGCATTACGATCAATGCAACCGTGAACGGTGCGAACTCTGGCGCGAAAACGTCTATCTTGCCCCTCCCCTGATCTCTCAGGTCATATGGGACTGTTGTGACAGTTTTCCATAGGGTGCAAGGACTTCGGGGTAGGAGCGCGCGGGATGGTTATTTCAATCCACTGAGTCATTCCCGCGAAAGCGGGAATCTCTGTTTGCTCCGGGAGCCGAACATAAACAGAGATCCCCGCTTTCGCGGGGATGGCACTGCGGCAGATCGCAACGCTGGTGGAGCCTGAAACTCAGCCTTCCCCCTCTTCCTCCCGCCGCGCCTCACGACGGCCGGCCCAGAATTCGAGGCGCTTCTTCACCTCGCGCTCGAAACCGCGCTCGTTGGGCTGGTAGAATTCGGGGAGCCTGTCGCCGGCGAACTCGTCGGGGAAGAATTCCTGGCCGGAGAAGGCGTCGGGCCAGTCGTGGTCGTAGCGATAGCCCTTGTTGTAGCCGAGCTCCTTCATGAGCTTGGTCGGGGCGTTGAGGATATGCTTGGGCGGCGGCAGCGAGCCGGTCTGCTGCGCCAGCGCCTTGGCGGCGTTGAACGCCACGTGCGCGGCGTTCGACTTGGGCGCGGTCGCGACATACGCGATGGCCTGCGCCATGAACAGCTCGCCCTCCGGCAGGCCGGTGCGCTCGAACGCGTTCCAGGCCGTGATCACCTGCACCATGGCCTGTGGGTCGGCCATGCCGACATCCTCGGACGCTGCGCAGGCGAGGCGCCGGAAGATCGTGTCCGGGTGCTCGCCGCCCACCAGCATGCGCTGGGCCCAGTACATGGCGGCCTGCACATCCGAGCCGCGCAGCGATTTATGGAAGCAGCTGAGTAGGTTGTAGTGCTCCTCCTGGCCCTTGTCGTAGACCGGCGCGCGCTTCTGCACCGTCTCGGCGAGGCCGACGACGTCGAGCGTGGTGCCCTCCGGCAGCGCGAACAGTTCCTCGGCGAGGCCGATCAGATAGCGGCCGTCGCCGTCGGCCATGTCGAGCATGGCGTCGCGCGCTTCGTCGTTGATCGGCAGCTTCTTGCCGACATGCTGCTCGGCCCGCTCGGCGAGGATGGCGAGGTCGGCCTTTTCGAACCGGCGCAGCGTGTAGACCTTGGCCCGCGACAGCAGTGCCGCAACCATCGAGAAGCTCGGGTTCTCGGTGGTGGCGCCGATCAGGATGACGGTGCCGTCCTCGACATGCGGCAGCAGCGCGTCCTGCACGTTGCGATTGAAGCGATGCAGCTCGTCGACGAACATCACCGTCTGCCGACCGGCCCCGGCGCGCAGCGCCTTGGCGTCGGCGATCACCTTGCGCAGGTCGGCGACGCCCGACAGCACAGCGCTCAGCTGCACGAAATCGAGCCCGACCTCCTTGGCGACCAGCCGCGCGATGGTGGTCTTGCCCACGCCCGGCGGGCCCCACAGGATGAACGACGAGACGCGCCCGGCCGCCACCATGCGGCCGATCGGACCGTTCGGCCCGAGCAGGTGATCCTGTCCGATGACGTCGGCGAGCCGCTGCGGCCGCAACTCTTCGGCCAGCGGGCGCGGCGCGGCATCATCGAACAAAGATTGCATCAGCCACTCACCTCGGCACGGACGATCCTTCCGCCCCGCTGTAGCACGACCTGCCAGCTGCGGGGGCGATCATTGGCGACTTTGCCGAAGGTTTCGGCGTCCGGGATGTCGGTGCCGTTGAGCGTGAGGATCAGGTCCCCTGCCCGCAATCCCATGTCGTCTGCGGGCGAGCCGCGTTCGACCGAGCGGACCAGTGCGGCACGCGTGTCGAAGCGCAGGCCGAGTTCCTGCGCCACCGCAGGGGTCACGGTCTCGGCGGTGGTGCCGGCAAAGCGCGTATTACCCGAAACGGTGACCGGCTGGCCGGCCTGCGGCGGCGCTTCCAGCGTCACCGTCTTGGTTTCGGTCTTGCCGCCACGGAAATACTCGACCTCGGCAGTCGCGCCGACCGGCTTGGTGGCGAGGCGGAAGTCGAAGGCGCTGGGCTGCTCGATGGCAAAACCGTCGACGGAGAGGATCACGTCACCATCAGCAAAACCGGCGCGTGCGGCCGGGCCATCGGGGGCGAGTTCGCTGATCAGGGCGCCACGCGCCAGGCCCACCCCCATGCTGTCGGCGAGGTCGGCGGTGACGGACTGCATGCGGGCGCCGAACCACGGCCGCACCAGGGCGCCGCCCGCAATGCCGGTTTCGGCGACGAGCTTGGCCATGTTGGCCGGAATGGCAAAGCCGATGCCGACCGAGCCGCCCGACCGCGACACGATGGCAGTGTTGACGCCCACCAGCCGACCCTGCAGGTCGACGAGTGCGCCGCCCGAGTTGCCCGGATTGATGGCCGCATCGGTCTGGATGAAGAACTCGTAATTGTCGCTCTCGACCCCGGTGCGGGCCAGCGCCGACACGATCCCCGAGGTGACGGTCTGGCCGACGCCGAAGGGATTGCCGATAGCGAGGACGAGGTCGCCGACTTCGAGCTGGTCGGAATCGGCGAACTGCAGCGGGGTGAATGTCACGCCCCTGGGATCCTTCACCTTCAGCACGGCAAGGTCGGTCTTGGGGTCTTCGAGCACGAGGTCGACCGGGTATTCCTGCCCGTCATTGGTGGCGATGCGGATATCGTTGGCGCCCTCGATGACGTGCTCGTTGGTGATAATGACCCCGGAAGCATCGACGATCACGCCCGAACCGAGCGACTGCGATTTCTGCGGACGGCCCTGCATGAACGGGCTGTCGCCGAAAAAGCGCTGGAAGAACGGATCGCCCATGAACGGCGAGTTGGAGCGCTGGCTGATCGTGGTGGCGTAGACGTTGACCACCGAAGGGGTCACCGACTTCACCACCGGCGCGAAGCTCAGCTGCATCTCCGTACGCGTCTGCGGCACGCTGCGCGGCGGCTCGACGGCGACCGGCGGCAGTTCCTGCGCCACTGCGGCGATGACGGGCGGCGCCTCGCTTCGTCGGCTGGAAATCTCGGCATAGGCAAGGACGAGAACCGCACCTGCGGCAACGCCGCCGAGCGCGAAGAGCCAGGACTGTTTCGACATCGGTAATCCCCAGGACGAATCCGGTTGGTCCCGCCCGACAAACGCCGGGATTCTGGCAGCTATTTGGTCGCGGCATTACGGTTTGGCAATGCAGAAATATGACGTTGCGACGGGGGGCAATCGCCCCTATATGCAGCGCTCGTTTTCGCCCCCTGCAAAAGCCCTCCGGAGGGGCCCTTCTCCCGACCACCGAAAGGTTAGCCGCCAATGACTGAGCCAACCAAGGTCTACGCCAACACGTCCAGCCTGATTGCAGCCGAGGAACCGGATTTTCCGAGCTTCCTGTTTTCCAGCAAGGAGCTGCACCGGTCGGTGAAGGTGTTCAAGAAGGGTTTTGACGGGCTGCTGACCTACGCGGTCAAGTGCAACCCGTCGCCACACATCATCAAGCAGCTGCACGAAGAGGGTCTCAAGGCCTTCGATGTCGCCTCCAACATGGAGATGGAGCTGGTGCGCGACCACGCTCCGGGCGCGGCTATGCACTACAACAACCCGATCAAGAACAAGCGCGAGATCGAGCGCGCCTACAACGAGTTCGGCGTTCGCTCCTTCACCATCGACCACCCGCAGCAGCTCGACCAGCTCGCCGCCGTCGTGTCGCCCAGCAAGGACATCGAGGTCACTACTCGCTTCAAGGCCGGCAAGGCGCTGAAGAGCTACGATTTCGGCATCAAGTTCGGCGTCATGCAGGACGGCGCCGCCGAGATCGTCAAGCTCGTCGACCAGATGGGCTACACGCCGTCGCTGTGCTTCCATGTCGGTTCGCAGTGCGAGGACGTGTACGCCTACGAGCGGCACATCGCAGCAGCAGCCAAGATCGCCGAGGAATCGGGCATCACGCTGAAGCGCCTCAACATCGGCGGCGGCTATCCGGCGCCGTATCCGACCTCCGAAGCACCGCCCATGGACTATTATTTCGAGACCATCTCGCAGGCGGTGAAGGACAATTTTGCCGGATCCAAGCCCGAGCTGATCATCGAGCCCGGTCGTGCCCTCGTCACCTCGTCGACTTCGCTGCTGCTGCGGGTGAAGCATCAGCGCGGCGGCCAGTCGGTCTACCTCAACGACGGCGCCTACGGCTCGCTGATGGAAGTGAAATTCATGCACTTCACCCCGCCCTCGCGCGTCTGGCGCGGCCCGCGTCTCCACGACAATGACGGCGAGTTCTCGGACTTCACGGTTTGGGGCCCGACCTGCGACAGCTACGATGTGCTGCCGCAGATCTTCACCTTCCCCTCGGACGTGGATGAGGACGACTGGATCGAGTTCGGTCTGATGGGCGCCTACACCCAGGCCTCGCTCACCCCGTTCAACGGGTTCTGGCGCCGGGACCAGTACGAGGTCGCCGAAGTCTATACCGGCAAGGACATGGCGCCCGCCGAGTAAGGCCGGCGGCCCGGCGACGACGTTGCACCCCCGCGAAAAGCGGGGGTGTTCGTTTGAAGCCACACCGGTGGCTCCCACGACCCCCTCTCTTGCGAAAACTAAGGACTTAGCTGCGCTAAGCCCAAGTTTTCGCTTTCTCCCCCGCCAAGGGGGAGAAGCCTTCCACAAGCACCGAGTCCCGCAGCAATGCACCCTCTCCCCCTTGGCGGGGGAGAGGCGAGACTTACGAGCGCCAGCGAGTTAGTCGCAACAGAGAGGGGGGCGGGGCGCACCGTTCCCCTCGAACCTGACACAAAACCGTAACATTGCCCTCCCCCGCGCCGAGGACTAGCATCCCCGGACCTGCCCAGGGGAGGCGCTGATGCATTCTGGCGTTTGGTTGGGACTTATCGTGATTGCCGGTTTTGCCGTGTGGGGCGCCGTGCTGTTCTGGCGCGGCCGCGTCGAGGAGGCGCCGGCGCGGCACGAAACCCGCCGCGAGCGACGGCGCCTGCACCACAGGGGCTAGAGCAGCGCCTCGATCGGCGCGGCAAGATCGGCCGGCTCGGTGGCCGAGCCGAAACGCTTGACCGTCGTGCCGGAGCGATCGACGAGGAATTTCGTGAAGTTCCACGGAATCAGCTGCACGCCGAGCAGGCCGGGCGCCTTGCGCTTCAGCCAGTTGTAGAGCGGCAGCGAGCCCTTGCCGTTGACAGTGATCTTGCTGAACAGCGGGAAGGTCACGTTGTAGTTGAGGTCGCAGAACGCCGCGATCTCGGCTTCGGTGCCCGGCTCCTGCTCGCCGAACTGGTTGCACGGAAAGCCGAGCACGACGAAGCCGCGATCCTTGTAAGTCTGGTAGAGCTTTTCGAGCCCGGCATATTGCGGAGTGAAGCCGCACTTGCTGGCGACATTGACCACCAGCACCACCTTGTCGCGATAGTCGGCCAGCGACTGCACCGTGCCGTCGAGCCGCGGCGCCGAAAATTCGTAAAGCGAGGTCAAGGCAGTTCTCCGAGCAGGGGCAATATCCCTGCCCTATTCCTCGCGCTTTGTCGCGTCCAGTCGCTTTTCGGCGAGTGCCTTGATCGCCGCCTCGCGCTGCTTTTCGGCTTTCGTGCGTCCGAACTTGGCGCGATTCTCCGCCGCAACCTGTTCCTTGTCGGCGCGCGCCTTGGCCTTGCGGGCTTTGGAGAGGGAGAGGATGTCAGCCATCGGGGTCTCGGTCAGTTGCTGGGGCGCGATAGCGCCAGATAGATACTGTCGCACCATTCGTCGCCAACAAGGAAAGTCCGTTCAGCGCGGCCGGTCTCGACGAAACCCAGCTTGCGCAGCAAGGCAAGCGATACGGCATTGCGCGGATCGACATCGGCCGTGATGGCATTGATGGGATATTTCGCGAAGGCATAGGCAATGAAGGCCGCGGCGGCTTCCATCGCAATGCCCCGGCCCCAGACGTCGGGATGGAAGATGTAGCCGAGCTCAGGCTGGTTCCAGATGCCGATATTGCCGATGACCCGGCCTTCGTGCTCGACGACCCACTCGTCGCGGGCCGGATCGCCGCTGAAGAACTGCGCCTCGAACCACCGCTCGGTGACGGACATCGACTCGTGCGGCAGCGTCGCCCAGTAGCGCATCGCCTGCGGCGACGACATGAACGCATGCACGGCATCGAGATCGTCCGGACGGGCGCGGCGCAACAGCAATCGCGCCGTCCGGATCTCGGTCGTCACACCAGCCGGCTCTGCGTCTTGGCGGCGTCGATGAAGCTCGCGAATAGCGGGTGCGGCTCGAACGGCTTGCTCTTCAGCTCCGGGTGGAACTGCACGCCGATGAACCACGGATGGTCGGTGCGCTCGACGATCTCGGGCAGCTTGCCGTCGGGCGAGACGCCGGAGAAGAGGAGGCCATTGGCCTCGAGCACCTTGCGGTAGTTCATGTTCACTTCGTAGCGGTGGCGGTGCCGCTCGGTGATCCGGGTCGAGCCGTAGATGTCAGCGACGCGCGAGCCCTTGGCGAGCTGGGCCGGATAGGAGCCGAGCCGCATCGTGCCGCCGAGATCGCCCTCGGTCGAACGCGTCTCTTTCTCGTTACCTTTGGTCCACTCGGTCATGATGCCCACGACCGGCTCCTTGGTCGGACCGAACTCGGAGGAATTGGCGTTCTTGATGCCGGCCGTGTTCCGCGCCGCCTCGATACAGGCCATCTGCATGCCGAAGCAGATGCCGAAATACGGCACATCTTTGAGTCGCGCAAAGCGCGCTGCCTGGATCTTGCCGGCCGAGCCGCGCTCGCCGAAGCCACCGGGAACGAGGATGCCGTGGATGTGCTCGAGATAGGGCGCGGGCTCCTCGCGCTCGAAAATCTCGCTGTCGATCCATTGCAGGTTGACCTTTACCCGGTTGGCGATGCCGCCATGGACGAGCGCTTCCGAGAGCGACTTATAGGCGTCCTTGAGACCGGTATACTTGCCCACGATGGCGATGTTGACCTCGCCCTCGGGGTTGTGGAGGCGGGTCGAGACCTCGTTCCACTGGCTGAGATCGGGCGCCGGCGCGTCGGTGATGCCGAAGGCGGCGAGGATCTCGGCGTCGAGGCCTTCCTTGTGGTAGGCGAGCGGCACGTCATAGATCGAGGCGACGTCGAGACCCTGGATCACGGCGCTTTCGCGCACATTGCAGAACAGCGCCAGCTTCTTGCGCTCGGACTGCGGGATCGGCCGGTCGCAGCGCACCAAGAGGATGTCGGGCGAGATGCCGATCGAGCGGAGCGTTGCCACCGAGTGCTGGGTCGGCTTGGTCTTGAGTTCGCCGGCAGAGGGGATGAACGGCATCAGCGTCAGGTGCATGTAGACGGCGTCGCCGCGCGGCAAGTCGTTGCCGAACTGGCGGATGGCCTCGAAGAACGGCAGGCCTTCGATATCGCCAACCGTGCCGCCGACCTCGACGAGCACGAAGTCGAAGTCCTCGTTGCCATCGCGGATGAAGTCCTTGATGGCGTCGGTAACGTGCGGGATCACCTGCACGGTGGCACCCAGGAACTCACCCTTGCGCTCCTTGGCGATCAGGTCGGAATAGATGCGGCCAGTGGTGATGTTGTCGCGCTTGTTGGCATGCCGGCCGGTGAAGCGCTCGTAGTGACCGAGGTCGAGGTCGGTCTCGGCCCCGTCATCGGTGACGAACACCTCACCATGCTGGGTCGGCGACATCGTGCCGGGGTCGACGTTGAGATAGGGGTCGAGCTTGCGGAGGCGGACCTTGTAGCCACGAGCCTGCAGCACCGCGCCGAGCGCCGCGGATGCAAGGCCTTTGCCCAATGAGGAAACCACGCCACCGGTGATGAAAACGTACCGAGCCATGGGCCTTCACCTTATTTGGTCGAAACTCTGATTCTCAAGGCCAGCCTCGATCACGAGTGCTGCCCATACAAAAGAAGAAGGGGATGTTGCCATCCCCTTCCCTGGGTACCTGTCGCGGACCTTACGGGGCCACTGGTTGTTCTGTCGTAGCCGGCGCTGGAGCGGCGGGAGCGGTGGTCGCTCCATCCGCCGGCGCAGCAGGCGCGGCGTCGGTCGCAGGAGCCGGCTCGGTGGTCGTCGGAGCCGCCGGGAGCGCGAGACCGGGATCGGTCGCGGGTGCCGTGGTGGCCGGAGCCGGCGCCGTGCCGCCCGGAAGCGGCAGGTCGCCCGAGGTCTGCTGCTGCATCTGCTGCAGCGCGTCGAGCACCGTGGTCGGCGTCTCGCCGCCCTGGCTTGCGCCCTCGAGGATGCCGCTGGTGCCGCGATCGAGCTCGGCAAGAATGGTGAGGCCGATGGCCGAGGCGAAGAACAGCGCCGCAAGGATCGCCGTAGTGCGGGTCAGCAGGTTCGCCGAACCGCGCACGCTGATCAGCCCGTTCGAGCCCGAGGTACCCATGCCCAGACCGCCGCCCTCGGAGCGCTGCAGCAGGATGACCGCAATCAGCGCGACCACGATGAGGAGATAGGCGACGATCAGTACGTTGGCCATTGGACCCAAGGCTTTCGATTTCGGTTTGGCGGGCCTTCTACACGCGCGCCAAAACAAATGCCAGCGCCGAGCGCAACCATGTCACTGGCTGCGCCGCGCCGTTTCAAACCGCCGAGATAATGGCGTGGAAGTCATTTGCCAAGAGGCTTGCCCCGCCGACCAGGCCGCCATTCACGTTGGCGATGGCCAGAATTTCGGTCGCGTTGGCCGGCTTCATCGAGCCCCCATAGAGAATGCGGGCAGCCTTGCCCTTGTCGCCGAAGCGCTGTTCGAGGTCGCGCCGAATGGTGCCGTGCATCTGCGCGATGTCCTCGACGCTCGGCGTCCGGCCGGTGCCGATGGCCCATACCGGCTCATAGGCGATGACGATGCCACTGTCGCGCCAGTCCGGCGGCACCGAGCCCAAGAGCTGGCTGAGCACCACGGATTCGGCGCGTCCGGAATCGCGCTCGGCCTCGGTTTCGCCCACGCAGATGATCGGGATCAGCCCCGCGCCCATCGCCGCGTTCGCTTTTGCACGCACCATCTCGTCGGTCTCGCCATGGTCGGCACGGCGCTCGGAATGGCCGACGATGACATACTGCGCGCCGGCGTCGGCGAGCATGGGCGCGCTGATATCGCCCGTATGGGCGCCGTTGGGCGCCGCGTGGCAATCCTGGCCGCCGATCACGATACCCATCGGCGCCGCGAGATCGCTCAACCGCTCGAGGAGCGTCGCGGGAGGGCAGATGACCACGGTGCACCTCGGCGGGGTCTGCGCCAGCTTCTCGCCGAGGCTGCGGACCTCGCCCAGCGCCGCGCTGGTGCCGTTCATCTTCCAGTTGCCCGCAATCAGCGGCGTGATCTCAGCGCTCACTTGACGTTCCTTCTACTTGCCTATCGCCGGAGTTTCCCATAACCCCCGCCTTTGATGTGCCTTGCGGCACAAACTCGACCCTGTCTAGTATCCGCCGCCCGCCGGGACGGCGGTGGCTCTTGGATTTGTCTCGATGCTGAATAGCCTGCGCAATTTCGGTCGCTCCTGGATCGGCAAGATTCTTGGCGTACTCCTGCTGATCGGCCTCGCCGGCTTCGGCATCGAAAATGTCATAACCCAGCTTGGCACTTCCACGGTGGCGAGCGTCGCCGGCCGTGACATCACGGTGCGTGACTATCAGCGCGCCTATGACAGCCAGATCAACCAGGTCGCCCAGCAACTGGGTCAGGTTCCTACCGTCGAACAGGCTACCGCGCTCGGCGTGCCCGGCATGGTGCTCCAGCGCCTCGCCGGCGAAGCGGTGGTCAACAAGCTCGGTCAGGACCTCAACCTCGGCGTGTCGCAGGACCGGTTGAGCAAGCTGCTGCGCGAAGACCCGACCTTCCAGAACGCGCTCGGCCAGTTCGATGCCGGCAGCTTCACGCGCGTGTTGCAGAATAGTGGCTTCACCGAAGCGGAATATTTCGACCTCCAGACCAAGGCGGCGCAACGCCAGCAACTGATCGCCGGCCTGCTCGGCGACACCCAGGCGCCGACTGCGGCGCTCGAACTGGTGAACCGCTATCTGGGCGATGCCCGTACCGTCGACTATTTCGTTCTGAACGCCCAGACCCTGCCGCCGGTTGCCGATCCCACCGAGGAGGAGCTTGCGGCCTATCTGAGCGAACACCAGGCCGAGTTCCGCACCCCGGAGACCCGCACCATCGACATGCTGGCGCTCTCGCCGGATTCCCTGGCAGCAAGCAAGGTGATCTCCGACGAGGAAATTGCAGCGGAATACGAGCGCACCAAGGACACCCGGGTGAAGATCGAGCGCCGCCACATCCAGCAGCTGGTGCTTGGAACGCCGGAACTGCAGGCCGCCTTCGAGGCGGGCAAGGCCGCAGGCACCCCAATCGCCGACCTCGTGGCCGCAAACAACGTGACGCTGCAGGATCTGGGCACGCTGGCCCGCTCAGAGGTCACCGACTCCGCGCTCGCGGAAGCCGCGTTCGGCCTCCCGCTCAACGACTATGTCATTATTCCGGGCATCGGTTCGGAGCGTGTCGTCACCGTCTCGGAGATACAGCCGGGCGGCCAGATCACGCTGGAGGAAGCGCGTGAGGATATCCGCCGCCAGCTGGCACTGACCCAGGCTCGCAACGAGTATGGCGATGTACTCGATCAGGTCGAGGAGCTGCGCGCCGCCTTCAGGCCGCTCGCAGAGATCGGCCAGCGCTTCAACCTCAACGTGGTCACCATTCCGCTGACGCAAGGCGCCCCCGAGCTCTCGGGCGACCGCGATGTGAGCCCCGAGGAATTGCAGAGGCTTTCGACCGCCGTGTTCTCGGCCGAGGAAGGCAAGCTCACGGCTGCCGTCACCATGGGCTCGAACCGCAACATCTTCTTTGACCTCAAGTCGATCGCGCCGGCGCGCGACCAGACGCTGGACGAGGTCCGCGATGCCGTCGTTGCTGCACTGACGACGCAACGGACCAGCGAGGCGCTGACCGCGGAGGTCACCCGCATCACCGATCAGCTCGAGGCGGGCACGCCCTTCGCCGATGTGGCCACATCGGTGGGGCAGTTCCCCATCCTCAGCCCGGCAATAAAGCGGGACGGTACCGCGACCGTCGGCGGCTCCACGGCGCAGAACGACCCCGCGCTGTCGGGCGATGTCGCTGCGGCGATCTTCAACGGCGGGCCGAACCATTTCGGCTCGGCGAAGAACGCCGATGGCGACCAGGTCGTGTTCCAGGTAGTGGAAGTGACCCCCGCCGCCGCTGACGCCAATGCACAGGCGACGCAGTTCGTCGAGAACTCGATCCGCGACGGCGTCTACGAGGACCTGATCCGCGGCCTCCTCGCCGACAACCCGATCCGCCAGAACCCGCAGGTTCTCAACCAGCTGCTGAGCACCGGCGCCACGCAATGACCACCGACGACCAGTTTAGCCGCTTTGCGGACGGGTATGGGGCCGGCCGCGCGCAGATCGTTTTCCGCCGCGTCGTCGCCGACCTCGAGACGCCGATCGGCGCCTACCTGAAACTGGCCGACGGACGCACCAACACCTTCCTGCTCGAAAGCGTACAGGATGGCGCCATCCGCGGGCGCTACTCGATGATCGGCCTTGATCCGGACATCATCCTCAAGGTCGAAAAGGGCCAGGCCAGCATCAACCGCAATGCCGGCCTCACACCCGACGCTTTCACCCCGGTGAGCGAGCCTCCGCTCGAGGCGCTGCGCGCTCTGGTGGCCGAGAGCCAGGCCGATGTGCCGCCGGGCCTCCCCTCCACCGCCGCCGGCATCTACGGCTATCTCGGCTACGACATGGTGCGCCTCATGGAGGTGCTGCCCGACCGTCACGAGGACCCGCTCGGCTTCCCGGAATCGATCCTGATGCGGCCCTCGCTGCTTGCCGTGTTCGATACGGTGAAGGACGAGCTCTACGTCACGGCCCCGGTCTACGTGCGCGAGGGCACCAATGCCCGGCAGGCCTGGGAAGGCGCGCAGGCACGGATCGATGATGCCGTTGGCCGGCTCGGCCGCACCCTGCCCTACACCGCGACGCCCCCCAGGCTCGACAAGATCGCGGTGCGGTCCAACACGCCGCCGGCCGACTATGCCAAAATGGTCGAGGCCGCCAAGGAGTACATCCGGGCCGGCGACATCTTCCAGGTGGTGCTGAGCCAGCGCTTCGAGGCCGATTTCGACCTGCCGGCGACGGCGCTCTACCGTGCCCTACGGCGCACCAATCCCTCGCCTTACATGTATTTCCTCGATTTCGGCCGTTTCGCCGTGGCCGGATCGAGCCCGGAAATCCTGGTGAAGGTCGAGAAGGGCCAGGTGACCATCCGCCCCATCGCCGGCACCCGCAAGCGCGGCGCGACGCCGACGCGCGACAAGGAACTGGCCGACGAACTGCTCTCCGATCCCAAGGAACTCGCCGAGCACCTGATGCTGCTCGATCTCGGCCGCAACGATGTCGGCCGCGTCGCCAGGATCGGTAGCGTCAAGGTTACGGACAAGTTCTTCCTCGAGTACTACTCGCACGTCATGCACATCGTCTCGAACGTTGTGGGCGAGCTCGATCCGAAGAAGGATTTCGTCGACGCCCTGGCCGCAGGATTCCCGGCGGGCACCGTGTCGGGTGCTCCGAAAGTGCGGGCGATGGAGATCATCGACGAGCTCGAGAAATCCCGCCGCGGCATATATGGCGGATGCGTGGGCTATTTCGGCGCCGACGGCACGATGGATACCTGCATCGTGCTGCGCACCGCGATCGTTTCGGACGGCAAGATCTACGTGCAGTCGGGCGCCGGCATCGTCGCCGACAGCAAGGCCGAACTCGAGCAACTCGAGTGTGAAAACAAGGCCCGCGCCCTGTTCAGCGCTGCCGAAGAGGCGTTACGTTATGCCGGCGAAGCGAGGGTCGGGCAGTGAGCGCAGCATACGGATTTCGATGGCGGTTCTGACGTCTGAACCGATATTCCCGCTTTCACGGGAATGACCCGGTGGTTAGAACCAAGCTCAGGGGAACCCGACACATGCGCCTTCTCGTCATCGATAACTACGACAGCTTCACCTACAACCTCGTCCATTTCCTGGGCGAGCTCGGGGCCGAGCCCGAGGTATGGCGCAACGACAAGATCACCACCGACGAGATCGCCGCGATCGCGCCCGACGCCATCGTGCTCTCGCCCGGCCCGTGCACGCCGACCGAGGCAGGCATCTGCCTCGCCGTGATCGAGCGCTTCGCCCCGACGACACCGATCCTCGGCGTCTGCCTTGGCCATCAGGCCATCGGCCAGGCCATGGGCGGCGACGTGGTTCGCGCGCCCGACCTGATGCATGGCAAGACCAGCAAGATCAACCACACCGGCCGAGGCCTCTTCCGTGGCCTCAATGCGGGCTTCGAGGCGACGCGCTACCACTCGCTGATCGTCAAGCAGGAGACGCTGCCGGCCGCGCTCGAGGTCACTGCCTCGACCGATGATGGCCTGATCATGGGCATGCAGCACCGCGATTTCCCGACGCACGGCGTGCAGTTCCACCCGGAAAGCATCGCCAGCGAGAACGGCCACGCCCTGCTGCAGAATTTCCTCAACATCGCCCGCGACTTCAACCTGAAGAGGGCTGCGTGATGGACATCAAGGCAGCCCTCAACAAGATCGCCTCGCGCCAGGATCTCACCGGTGAGGAAATGCGCGGCGTGATGACCACCATCATGGATGGTGGCGCAACGCCCAGCCAGATCGGCGCCTTCCTCATGGGCATGCGCGTCAAGGGCGAGACGGTCGGCGAAATCGCCGCCGCGGTTTCGATCCTGCGCGAGAAGATGGTCCCGGTGACGATCGCCGAGCCGGAAGACACGATCGACATCGTCGGCACCGGCGGCGACGGTGCCGAGACGCTCAACATCTCGACCGCCACCTCGTTCGTGGTCGCAGCAGCCGGTATTCCCGTGGCCAAGCATGGCAACCGCGCGCTGAGCTCGAAATCCGGCGCTTCCGACGTGCTGACCGCGCTCGGAGTGAAGCTCGACCTCACGCCCGACCAGATTTCCCGCGCCATCAGCGAGGCCGGCATCGGCTTCATGTTCGCGCCAGCCCACCATCCGGCGATGAAGCATGTCGGCCCCACCCGCATGGAGATGGGCACGCGTACGATGTTCAACCTGCTGGGACCGCAGTCCAATCCCGCCGGAGCACGCCGCTATATGCTGGGCGTCTACGACAAGAAGTGGGTCGAGCCGGTCGCCGCCGCCCTCCTCGCCAACCGCGCCGTTTCGGCCTGGGTGGTCTATGGCGCCGACGGGATCGACGAGCTTTCGACCACCGGCGCCAGCTTCGTTGCCTCCATCAAGAACGGCGACCTGCGCAGTTTCGAGGTCACGCCCGAGGAAGCCGGCTTGCCCCGTGCCACGCTTGCCGACCTCAAGGGCGCTGACCCGGCCTATAATGCCGGCCGTCTCCGCGCGCTGATGGATGGCACAAAGGATGCGTATCGCGACGTGGTGCTGCTCAATGCGGCTGCCGCGTTCATCGTCGCCGGGCGCGTCGACAGCCTGAAGCAGGGTGTCGCGCTCGCCGCCGAACAGATCGATTCCGGTCGCGTCAAGACCACCCTCGACAAGCTCATTTCCGTAACGAACAGCTGACATGTCCGATATCCTCTCCCGTATCGAAACCTACAAGCGCGAGGAGATCGCGGCCGCCAAGACCCTCAGGCCGTGGGCCGACGTGGTGGCCGAGGCCCACGACGCGCCGCCGGTGCGCGGGTTCCTGTCGGCGCTGAAGAAGAAGCGGGCGGAGAGGCAGTTTGCACTGATCGCCGAAGTGAAGAAGGCGAGCCCGTCCAAGGGGTTGATCCGTACAGACTTCAACCCCACCGAGATCGCCCGTGCCTATGAGCGGGGCGGCGCCGCCTGCCTCTCCGTCCTCACCGACACCCCAAGCTTTCAGGGGGCGCCGGCTTACCTGATGGAGGCGCGGGCCGCGACGAACCTGCCCGTGCTGCGCAAGGATTTCCTGTTCGAGACCTATCAGGTCGCCGAAGCCCGCGCATGGGGTGCCGACTGCATCCTGATCATCCTGGCCTCCGTCACAGACGATGTGGCGCGCTACCTGCTCGACGCGGCCGAGGAGTGGAAGATGGACGCGCTGGTCGAGGTGCACGACCAGATCGAGCTCGACCGCGCCCTTGGCCTCAATGCCGGCTTTATCGGCATCAACAACCGGAACCTGCGCACGTTCGAGACGACGCTCAACACCTCGATCACCCTCGCCGGCGGCGTACCCAAGGGTGTGCATCTCGTCTCCGAGTCCGGCGTCAACTCGCACGCCGACCTGCTCAAGCTCGAAGAATCGGGCATCGGAACCTTCCTCGTCGGCGAGAGCCTGATGCGGCAGGATGACGTCACCGCAGCGACCATCAAGCTGCTGCGCGGCTGACATGGCCCTTACCCACCTCAACCAGCGTGGGGAAGCCCATATCGTCGATATCGGCGACAAGGCGGTTACGCGTCGTCGCGCCGTTGCCACCGCGCGGCTCGAAGCCAAGCCCGAAACAGTAGAACTGATCCTCGGCGGTCAGCTCAAGAAGGGCGACGCGCTCGCCGTGGCCCGCATTGCTGGCATCATGGCGGCGAAGAAAACCTCGGAGCTGATCCCGCTCTGCCACCCGATCCCGCTGACCAGCGTCAGCGTCGAGATCGTCGGCGACGGCCCTGCCCTGCTGGTCACCGCCACGGCTGAAACCACAGCGCAGACCGGCGTCGAGATGGAAGCGATGACCGCCGCCTCGGTCGCCGCGCTCACGCTCTACGACATGGCCAAGTCGCACGATCGCGCCATGCGCATCGCGGCGGTGCAGCTCGAGCAGAAATCGGGCGGCAAATCGGGGGATTTCCAGCGATGATGCCGGTGGACGAGGCGCTGCAGCGCGTCTTCCGCAAGCTCCCCGATCTCGGCAGCGAAGCCGTACCGCTGTCCCGCGCCCACGGCCGCGTGCTCGCCAAGCCGCTCGTCGCCACCCACAACCAGCCGCCCTTCGATGCCAGCGCCATGGACGGCTACGCCGTGCGCGCCGCCGAAGTGGTGCCCGGCCGCCCGCTGAAGCTCGCCGGCACCTCGCAGGCCGGGGCTCGCTTCGTCGGCATGATGGAGCATGGCCAGTGCGTCCGCATCTTCACGGGCGCGCCCATGCCGATCGGCGCCGACGCCGTGATCATGCAGGAAGAAGCGACCGCCAAGGGCAACCAGATCAGCTTCGAAAAGACCCCGGTGGCCGGCCATTCTGTCCGCAAGCAAGGCTTCGACTTCAAGCGCGGCACCGAACTGCTGCCGGCCGGCGTGGCGCTCACGCCCGGCATGCTCAACCTCGCCGCCTCCGCCAATCGCCCCGAGCTGACAGTGACGAAACGTCCGCGCATCGCGGTAGTCGCCACCGGCGACGAGCTGGTGCCGCCCGGCTCGACGCCGGGCCCCGACCAGATCATCGCCTCGAACAGCTACGGCCTTATCCCGCTGCTCGCGCCCTACGCCGCCGAGGTGATCGACCTCGGCATCGTGCCTGACGACACGAAGAAGATCGAGGATGCCCTGCTCTCGGCCTTCGACCAGGGCATCGACATGCTGGTGACCACTGGCGGCGCCAGTGTCGGCGAGCGCGACTACGTGCAGGAAGTGTTGCGCGACCTCGGCGTCGAGCTCGATTTCTGGAAACTGAGGATGCGTCCGGGCAAGCCGCTGATGTTCGGCACCCGCGGCAAGGCGCTCGTCTTCGGCCTCCCCGGCAACCCGGTCTCGGCGCTCGTCACCTCGACCATCATCATCAAGCCGGCCCTGCGCGCCATGACGGGCTTTGCCGACCCCTACTGGCCCCGCATCGGCGCGCCGACGCTGAAGGGCCTGCCCGCCAATGGCCCGCGCCGCCACTACATGCGCGCCACGCTCAGCCGCAACGATATCGGCTTCCTGCAGGTCGATCCGATCTTCGAGACCGATTCCAGCCATTCGAGCTCTCTGGCATTGGCCGATGCGCTGATCGTCCTGCCCGAGGATTCGCCCGGCGTCCCGCCTGGCGAGATTGTCGACGTCATCCCCCTCAACTGGGGCGCCTAACCCCGGAATCCCGTACGTTTTGGCGCCGACAGCACCCCGTCGCTAACCGGATATTTACCGCACGGTTGCAGAACATAACTGGAACGGATACAACACGTTCAGTCTTTGTTCCGATTCTGCTCACCGGAGCCGCCAGATGCTGACGCGCAAGCAACATGAATTGCTGATGTTCATCCACGAGCGGATGAAAGAGTCAGGTATTCCACCTTCCTTCGACGAGATGAAGGACGCGCTCGATTTGCGCTCCAAGTCCGGCATCCACCGGCTGATCACCGCGCTCGAGGAGCGCGGCTTCATCCGCCGCCTGCCCAACCGGGCCCGGGCGCTCGAGGTGATCAAGCTGCCCGATTCGATGAACCCCTCGCTCGGCGGCCGCAAGGCGCGCTTCGAGCCGTCGGTTATCGAAGGCAATCTCGGCCGCGTCGCCGCTCCTCCGCCCCGCCCGGCTGCGGCAGCGCCGGCCGACGAGCCCTATCGCTCCGTCTCCATCCCGGTCATGGGCCGCATCGCGGCCGGTACGCCCATCGAGGCGATCCAGACCCATAGCCACACCATCGCCATTCCGCCCGAAATGCTCGGGCCTGGCGAGCACTATGCGCTCGAAGTGCGCGGCGACTCGATGATCGATGCCGGCATCTTCGATGGCGACACCGTGCTCATCCGCAAGCAGGACATGGCCTCGACCGGCGAGATCGTCGTCGCGCTGGTCGATGAAGAGGAAGCCACGCTGAAGCGCCTGCGCCGCCGCGGCAATTCGGTGGCCCTCGAAGCGGCCAATCCGGCCTACGAGACCCGCATCTTCCCGCCCGACCGGGTGAAGGTGCAGGGCCGTCTCGTCGGGCTGCTGCGCAAATACTGAGTTTGACCCACCGCCAATCGGGTCCTGGGGCCGGCTTCGCGCCGGCCCTTTTTTTCTTATGAAATCAGAGCCGATAGACGACAGTTGCACTAGGGTCTTGGTGCCAAAGACGCTAGGTTCCGGCGCGCTTCGCGGACACATCGTCCGCGGTCGCATCGGCGCGATCCTACCGGGAGAGTGGATCACCTTCCCGACCGCGCTTTAGGCGACACCACGTCCGGCCTTCCGCCGGCACGTCAGGGAGAAGAATTTGGCAGGACAAGTCGAGTGGGTCGCGGTCGATTGGGGCACCTCCAATCTGCGCGCCTGGGGCATTGATGGCGATGGCGAGATCGCGTTCTCGCGCTCCTCGCCCGACGGCATGGGCCGGCTGAGCCGCGAGCAATATCCCGAAGTACTGACCGGGCTGCTCGGCAGCGAGGCCGACGGCGTCAGCGAGGTGGTGATCTGCGGCATGGCCGGAGCCCGCCAGGGCTGGATCGAAGCGCCCTATCTCGATGCCCCCGCCGACTTGCGGACGCTCGCCAACGGGGCCGTTTGGCCTGACATGCCCGGCGAGCTCGACCCGCGCATCCTGCCGGGCGTGTGCATGCGCGATGTCGGCGCCGAGGACGTGATGCGCGGCGAGGAAACGCAGCTGCTCGGCCTGTCGAGCCTCGTCCCCGGCTTCTCCGGTCTCGTGGTGATGCCCGGCACGCACAGCAAGTGGGCGCTGCTCGATGGCACCCGCCTCACCCGCTTTTCGAGCGCCATGACCGGCGAAGTGTTCGAGCTCCTGCGCACCCATTCCGTGCTGCGCCACTCGCTGGGCGGCGAGCTCGAGGGCGAGGACCGCGATATCGGCTTTGCCGCCGGTCTCGACCAGGGCCTCGAACATCCCGAGCGCCTGACGGCGACGCTGTTCAAGGTCCGCGCCGGCGCCCTCCTCTCCGGCCGCTCCGCACCCTGGTGCGCCGGCTTCCTTTCGGGCCTCCTGATCGGCGCCGAGATCGGCGGGCAGAAGAGCTGGATCGGCGGCAGCGAGATCCCGCTGATCGGCAGCGTCGGTCTCAGCGGGCTCTATCAGATCGCCTTCGACCGGCTGGGGGCGAAGACGCGCGTCGTCGACGCCACTGACGCGACGCTTGCCGGCCTCAAGGCCGCCAGACAGGGTTAGGACCATGGACCACCGTCACATCATCGCCATCCTGCGTGGCATCACCCCGCCCGAAACCATCGCCGTGTGCGAGGCGCTTGTCGGCGCCGGCATCACGCTCATCGAAGTGCCGCTGAACTCCCCCGAGGCGCTGAAATCGATCGGCGATGCGGCGAAGGCCTTCGAAGGCCGGGCTTCGATCGGCGCCGGCACGGTGCTCGCCCGCTTCGAGGTCGACGAGATCGCCGATGCCGGCGGCCAGTTCATCGTCTCGCCCGATACCAATCCCGAGGTGATCATCCGCACGCGCGAGCTGAACCTCGCCTCCTATCCCGGCGTGTTCTCGCCCACCGATGCCTTCACCGCTATCCGCGCCGGGGCGACCGGACTGAAATTCTTCCCGGCCGAAGTGCTCGGCCCCAAGGGCATCAAGGCCATGAAGGCCGTGCTGCCGCCGGCACTGCCGCTTTATGCCGTAGGCGGAGCCAACCCCGACAATTTCGGCGAGTATTTTGCCGCCGGCTGCGCTGGCTTCGGCCTCGGCACCTATATTTTCAAGCCCGGCATGCACGCCGGGGAGGTTGCCGAACGAGCGGTCAAAGCCGTTGCGGCCTATGAGGAGGGACGATCCAAATGAACCGGAAGGCCGAGCTTTTCGTCGATAGCCGCTGCGAGTTGGGCGAAGGGCCGTTCTGGCATCCGCTGCTCGGCCGCCTGTTCTGGTTCGATATCCTCAACCGCACCATGCTGAGCGCCGGCCCCGACGGCCACATCGTCGATCGGGTCGTGTTCCAGGACACGGTGGCCGCCGCCGCCGTGATCGATGCAGACAACCTCGCCGTGGCCCAGTCCGGCGTGCTGCTGCGCTACAACCTCGTCACCGATGAACGGACCCCGATCGCCCCGATCGAGGCGGACATCCCGACGAACCGTACCAACGACAGCCGTGTCGATCGCACCGGCGGCTTCTGGATCGGCACCATGGGCCGCAAGCCGGAAGGTCCGAGCGGCAACGTGCATCGCTACCGCGCAGGCGAGGTGGTGAAGGTGATCAGCGACATCCGCGTCCCCAACTCGCTCTGCTTTTCGCCCGACGGTCGCACCGCCTATTTCACCGATGCGGGCAAGATGATCGTCAAGTGCGCGCTGGATCCCGAGACCGGGCTACCCGCCGGGCCATGGGAAGACTTCTACACCATGGATGGCCTCGGTGGCGCCGATGGGTCGGTAGTCGATTCCGAAGGCTTCCTCTGGAATGCCCGCTGGGGCGGCGGCGCAGTGATCCGTATCTCGCCCGAAGGCACGCTGGTCGAAACGATCGAAGTGCCCGGTGTCACCCGCGTCAGTTGCCCCGCCTTTGGCGGGCCGGACTACCGAACGCTCTATCTCACCACCGCGCGCGAGAACATGGCGCCCGAAGAGGTCGACAGCCAGCCGCATGCCGGCAGCGTCTTTGCCATCGATATCGAAGTGCCTGGCCTGCCTGAGCCGTTCCTGACGCTCTGAGTGCTCACTGTGGCGCTGCTCGCCACGGCCGGCTGAGTGGCGGAATGGCGGGGCGGACCTCGAAGGCCGCCCTGCCCTCGTCCCAGCGCAGCCAGTGCACGCCACCGCGCGCCAGAGCCTCGGCGTCGATGACCGTACTCGCCCCACACGGAGCGGGCACCCGCCGGCGTGCGATCACGAGGTCGGCCAGCGCGCAATCCTCGTAGAAGGCTGCCGGATCGAGTGCCAGCGCCAGTGTGAAGCCGCGCGGGCTCGCCCCGAAGCAACCGACACTGTCGCAGCTGAGTGGCGAGGCAGCGGAGATCGGATCACCATAGGTCTCGGCCCAGACGTTGACCGCAAAGCTGCCCGGCTTGCCCGCAACAAGCGCCAGTCCCTCGGCGCTGCGCATGGCTATGGCCTGCGTGGTATCGGCAATCAGCACATCAGGCGGGCTATCGAGCGCGAGCAGCAGCACCAGTGGCACGGCGATTACAGGACCGATCAGCCGGTGCCAGGTGGAGAGGAAGGTGAACCAGGCGAAGGCGGCAAGCCCGACACCGAGCGCCAGTGGCGTCAGCAGCGGGCTGTAGCTGAGCCCGGCGCTCCAACCGGCAACGAGTGTGCCGAGATCGAGCATGCGATCGATCGACCAGCCCATCACCGACAGCGCCGGCTGCTCCCAACCGAACGGCATGAGCAGCGCTGCCATGACTGCCGCCGGCATCATGATGAAGCCGACCAGCGGCAGGGAGAACAGGTTGCCGAGCACGCCGAGCGGTGAGGTCTGCTGGAAATGGTAAACCGAGAACAGCAACGTCGCGAGCCCGGCGACGAGACTGGTGAGAGCGATGCCGCCCAGATAGCCGAGGACGCGCCGCGGCACCGAGCGCTGCCGCTCCTCCTTGGGCTTCCAGAGCTCCCAGATCGCAATCAGCGCCACGACGGCGGCGAAGGAAAGCTGGAAGCTGGGCCGGAAGATCGACGCCGGATCGGTAGCGATGACGATGATCGCTGCTATAGCCACGTTGCGCATGGTCAGCGCCCGGCGGCCGAACACGATGGCTCCAAGCACCAGCACCAGCATGATGGTCGAGCGCAACGCCGCGACATTGCCGCCCGAGATGGCGAAGTAGGCGAGAGCCGCAACAATAGCGCCCACCGCCGCGACCCGCTTGACCGACAGCATGCCGTGCAGCCCGGCGAATGGGGCGAACCCCAGCCGCAGCGTCACCAGCACGAGCCCGGCGACGATGGTGAGGTGCAGGCCCGAGACGGAGAGCACATGCGCGAGGCCGGCGACCGCCATGGTCTCGCGCGCCACGTCCGACACCGCGCTCTGGTCACCGGTGATCAGCGCCCGCGCGATGCCGGCCGAAGGCTGCGGCAGCTCGGCATCGATCCGCTGCGCAATGCCGCGCCGGATGCTGTCGATGATGTGCTCAGGCGTCGCCTCCGAGCCCGCCAAAACGAGCTCGAACGTGCCGGTGGTGTTGCCGTAGGCGCCAACCCCATCGAAGTAGGCGTGAAACTGACTGTCGAAGCCATTTGGCAGTACCGGACCGGGTACCGGCGAGAAGCGGATCGGCGCGCGGATCACATCGCCCGGCGACAGCGTCGAGCCGCCACTGACCACTATGCGGGCCCGCCGCATCGGCGCCGGCCGGGCATCGCCGACCGGGGTGAGGTTAGAGACGATGACCCGGACGCCGCTCTCGGCCTCGAGGAGGATCTCGTCGATGCGTGCCTCGTAGGTGCCGTAGAGCGGGCGCTGCAGCATGGCAGTGCCGAATAAGGCGCCATGGATAGCAAGCAGGGCAAAGCCGAACCACACGCAAAACGCGAGCGCGGTGAGGCGAAACGTCACCAGTCGGTTACGGCATAGCGCCAAGGCGATGGACAAAGCCAGACCAACGGCCATGGTCGGCCAGAAGTCCGGCAGTTCAGGCCAGACCATGTAGGCAATAAGCCCGACCATCATCGCGTAGGGTGCGAGCAGAAACAGCCGCCGGTGCTCAAGCGCGGTGACTATGCTGCCCGCCAGACCCAGGTCGATGGCCCGCATCTGTCCGCCAGCCGACGGCGCGGGCAACTGCGCGCCCGGCTCCCGCACAGGCGGCAGCCGGCGTTCAGAGACCTCGCCTCCGTCCACCGTCAGGGTCATGCTGCGAGCCCCCGTCTCGCGCCACACGCCACCATGGCACGCGCCGCGACCGCCCGCCAGCGGCCGAGGCTTGCACTTGCACCTGCGGCTGCTTACACACCGGCAGCACCTTAGTTTCCGGGATCCTTCACGCCGCCATGGCCACCCCTGTCGTCACCCGCTTCGCCCCCTCGCCCACCGGTTACCTCCATATCGGCGGCGCGCGCACGGCCCTGTTCAACTGGGCCTTCGCCCGCCACACCGGCGGCAAGATGCTGCTACGCATCGAGGACACCGACCGCGAACGCTCGACCGAGGCGGCAGTACAGGCGATCTTCGAGGGCCTAAAGTGGCTGGGGCTGGATTGGGACGGCGAGCCCTACATGCAGTTTTCCCGCGCTGCGCGGCACGCCGAGATCGCCAACGAGCTGCTGGCCCGCGGCCAGGCCTATTACTGCTACTGCTCGCCCGAGGAGCTGGCGCAGATGCGCGAGGACGCGCGCGCCAAGGGCCTGCCGCCGCGCTACAACGGCTATTGGCGCGACCGCGACCCCTCTGAGGCGCCCGCCGGTGTCGCTCCCGTGATCCGCATCAAGGCGCCGCTCACCGGCGAGATCCGGGTGCAGGACCACGTCCAGGGCGAGGTCGTGTTCAAGACCGAGAACCTCGATGATTTCATCATCCTGCGCTCGGACGGCACGCCGACCTATATGCTGGCCGTCGTGGTGGACGACCACGATATGGGCGTCACCCACATCATCCGCGGCGACGACCACCTGACCAATGCCGCGCGCCAGATCGTCATCTACAACGCCATGGGCTGGTTCGTGCCCGAGATGAGCCACATCCCGCTGATCCACGGTCCGGATGGCGCCAAGCTTTCGAAGCGCCACGGGGCGCTCGGGGTCGAGGCCTATCGCCAGATGGGCTACCTGCCTGAGGCGATCCGTAACTATCTCGCCCGGCTCGGCTGGAGCCACGGCGACGACGAGATCTTTTCCACCGAGCAGATGGTCGAGTGGTTCAGCCTCGATGCCCTCAACAAGGGTGCGGCGCGCTTCGATTTCGTCAAGCTCGAGAACATCAACGGGCACTATATCCGCGAGGCCGATCCCAAGCGCCTCTATGACGTGATGCTGGCGACCGCCGAGGAAGTCGGCCGGCTGACCGATGCCGACGGTCTCAGCGCCAACAAGGACACGGTACTCGCCGCCCTGCCCGAGCTGCAGCCGCGTGCCAAGACCGTGCTCGAGCTGATCGACCTCGCCCAGTTCATCTATGCCGTGCGCCCGCTGCCGATCGACGAGGCCGCAGCCGGGCAGCTTACCCCCGATGCACGGGCCAATATCGGTGCCTTCGCGGACATCCTGAAGGGCCTCAACGACTGGAGTGTCGAGACGATCGATGCGGCCGCCCGGGCCTTCGCCGAAGCGCGCGGCCTGAAGCTCGGCAAGGTAGCGCAACCACTACGTGCCGCCCTCACCGGACGCACGATTTCGCCCGGCATTTTCGAAGTCATGGTGTTGATCGGACGCGAGGAAACGCTGGCACGACTGGCCGATCAGGCAGGCTGAGCTTATCGGAAAAGCCGATTAGGACAGCGCTGTTCACCCACGTGTTGCACGGGGTAGGTATATCGGATACGCCACTGCTACCCGCCGCAACAAACGACGATCCGGCCGGCCCGCTCCCACCTATTCGCGGGCATTTTCGGCCCAATTAGGAGAGCGATCGATGAGCGATACAGTCGCCAAACTTACCATCGGGGACAAGACTTTCGAATTCCCGGTGCTCTCGGGGTCGGTTGGCCCGGAAGTCATCGATATCCGATCGCTTTACGCCAAGACCGGGCTGTTCACCTACGATCCCGGTTTCACCTCCACCGCCGCCACCGACAGTTCGATCACCTATATCGACGGCGACAAGGGCGAGCTGATGTATCGGGGCTACCCGATCGAGCAGCTGGCCGAGAAATCCAATTATCTCGAAGTCTGCTACCTGCTGCTCTACGGCGAGTTG
This sequence comes from Devosia sp. Soil_C_22, assembly GCF_057657195.1. NCBI lineage: Bacteria > Pseudomonadati > Pseudomonadota > Alphaproteobacteria > Hyphomicrobiales > Devosiaceae > Devosia > Devosia sp. Soil_C_22. The sequence continues at coordinate 1,893,490 of NZ_JBDGIY010000001.1, read as the reverse complement.
CCCAACAAGGCGGAGCTGGCCGATTTCACCGAGCGCGTGACCAAGCACACCATGGTCCACGAGCAGATGCACTATTTCTACCGCGGTTTCCGCCGTGACGCGCACCCGATGGCGATCGTGTGCGGCGTGGTCGGCGCCATGGCGGCCTTCTACCACGACTCGACGGACATCAATGATCCGCAGCAGCGCGAGATCGCCTCGATCCGCATGATCGCCAAGATCCCCACGATCGTCGCGATGGCCTACAAATACTCGGTGGGTCAGCCGTTCGTGTATCCGCGCAACGATCTCGACTACTCCTCGAACTTCCTGCGCATGTGCTTCTCGGTTCCGGCCGAGGACTATGTGGTGAACCCGGTCATCGCCCGTGCGATGGACCTGATCTTCACCCTGCATGCCGACCACGAGCAGAACGCCTCGACCTCGACCGTGCGTCTTGCCGGCTCGTCCGACGCGAACCCGTTCGCGTGCATCGCGGCCGGCGTGGCTTGCCTGTGGGGCCCCGCCCATGGCGGCGCCAACGAGGCGGCGCTGAACATGCTCAAGGAGATCGGTACGCCGGACCGCATTCCGGACTTCATCGCCAAGGTGAAGGACAAGTCGTCAGGCATCCGCTTGATGGGTTTTGGCCACCGGGTCTACAAGAACTACGATCCGCGCGCCAAGGTGATGCAGGACACCTGCAAGCAGGTGCTGGCCCAGATCGGCGTCGAGAACAACCCGCTGCTACAGGTGGCCCAGGAGCTCGAGCACATCGCGCTCACCGACGAGTATTTCATCTCGCGCAAGCTCTACCCGAACGTCGACTTCTACTCGGGTATCATCCTCGAGGCGGTCGGCTTCCCGACCTCGATGTTCACCGCCATCTTCGCGCTCAGCCGCACCGTGGGCTGGATCGCGCAGTGGAAGGAAATGATCGCCGACCCGCAGAAGAAGATCGGCCGGCCGCGCCAGCTCTACCAGGGCGCTCCGACGCGCGACTACGTGGCGATGAGCGAACGCTGAGCCACCGCCAGCACCCGTTCCGCAGCATCGACAAGGGGCGCCTCGGGCGCCCCTTTCTGCATCAGGGCCCTGAGTTCGGCAAACGCGTTGCGCTGGCTCTCGACGTTCTTGGGATCATCGAGGAGTGCGTGCAACGGTGCCAGATCGCGCGGAGCCGGCGTCTCCTCAAACAGCACTTCCGGGACGGCGCGTCGGCCAAGGACGACATTGGGCAGCGCCACATCGACATTCAGCCTCAACTTCCGATAGAGCCGCGCCTGATGCGGATCGGCGACATAGGTGACCACCATCGGTACGCCGCTCACGGCGAGCTCGAACGTCACCGTGCCGCTCACGGCAAAGGCGGCATAGGCCGCGCTGAAGGCGGCGTCCCGCTCGACGCCCGTCACGACCCGCACCGGCACCGGCCACGTGGCCGTCTCGGCCCGCAGGCTGTCTACCAGCATCGGCAAAGTCGGGATCACGAAGCCGGTGATGCGTTGATGGTCGGCAAGCTTCTCGGCCGCCTGTCGCATCAGCGGCAGATGCCGCCGGACCTCGCCCCTGCGGCTTCCAGGCAGCAGCAGTAACGGGCCCTGGTCGGGCTGGCTTGTCCGGTACGGGAAACGCTCGACCGCGGGATGCCCCACGAAATGTGTCGATGGCCCACCGAGCTTCGCCATGACCTCCGGTTCGAACGGCAGAATGGCCAGGAGCTCATCGAAGAGCGGCCTAAGCTGCCCTGCCCGCTCAGGGCGCCACGCCCAGACCGTGGGCGCCACGTAGAGGATCAGGCGAATGTCGGGCGCGATCTTGCGAACCCGCTTGGCCACGGCCTTCACGAACACCTGCGAGTCGATCAGGACAGCCACATCGGGGCGCTGCCGGATGATCGCATCGGCTGTCTGCCGGATCCGCCAGAGCAGCAGCGGCAAGCGCCGCAGCACATCGCTGAAGCCCATGACCGCCAGGTTCTCCATAGGAAAGATGCTCTTTAGCCCCTCGGCCGCAAGCTCCTGCCCACCCACACCCATCAGCGCGACGGAACCGCGCTCCCGCAGCCGGCGCACCAGGTGGGCACCCAGCCGGTCGCCCGAGCTCTCGCCGGCGAGCACGAAAAGCCTGAGTTCGCTATTCCGTTGCAAGGCCGACCACGCTGACCCCGAGTCGGTCAGCCTCTGCGATCAGTGCCGGGCGCTCGAGCACGATCGATTTGCCCGCCTCGGCAACGATCACCGAGATGCCAGCTGCGGCGGCGGCGATCACCGTCTGCGCTCCGATGGTCGGCAGGTCGACGAAGGCGGGTTGCTGCGGCTTGATCGCCTTGGCCAGAATCATCGGCACGACGCCATCGCCGACCAGTCCCTCGCGCTTGAGCTGTCCGGCCCGAGCGATGAGGGCATCGGTGCCGCCGATATCCTCGACGGCGACGACGCGCAGGCCCGAGACCACAGCGGCCTGGCCAATGTCGAGCGCGCCGATACCGCGGGCCACGCCGAGCGCGAAACGCGCCGACGCGATGATGTCTTCGTGCAGTTGCGGTCCGGCAATCGTACCGTCGGTCGCCAAAAGGTCGGGCGCAATCTCGTGCACGCCGATCAGATCGGCGCCCGTCATCTTCTTGAGCACGCTGCCGATGGCCGAGAGCGTCGCATCGCCGACCGGCATTCCCGAGGTCGGACGGGTCGCCTTGTCGCCGTTGCCGGCGGCGAAGCTGATCAGCCCTTCGCGTGCGCGGTCCGGCAGGTGGATAGCGCCCGCGAGCACGATATGAGTGGTGCGGAACACCTTCACTGACCAGATGATGCCGAGCGGGTTCGCGACGTCGGCGGTAATCACCTTGGCTTGGGTGATGTCCGGTCGTGGCACCAGCGAGAGCACCTGCACCTTGTAGCCCAGGCTCAGCGCCGCATCGACCGCGTGGGTCACGAGCGGCCCGGCTCCTGCCACAACAGTGAGCCGCCGGGCCATCAGTCCTCCATGGGAACGTTGTCCGGCAGCGTCAGGCCGCCCTTGGCCGCGCTGATGAACTTGACCACGTTCTGGACCAGCGGTTCGTCGGCAAACAGCTCGGAGGCATCGTCGACGCGTTCCTGCAGAGTGCCTTCGGAAGCAAAGATCATCCGATATGCCGCGCGAAGCCGGTGGATCGCTTCCCGATCAAAGCCGCGGCGCTTGAGCCCGACGAGATTGAGCCCCTGCATGACCGCCGGATTGCCGTTGACCATCCCGTAGGGGATGACGTCCTTCTCAACCTTGGCCATGCCGCCCACGAAGGCGTGGGCGCCGACATGGACGAACTGGACGGTGCCGCAATGGCCGCTGAGAATGGCATAGTCGTCGATGATGCCGTGCCCGGCGATGCCGGTATTGTTGGAGAGCACGACGTTATTGCCGATACGGCAGTCGTGCCCGATATGGACGCCGATCATCAGCAGGCAGCGGTCGCCGACCACTGTCTCCATGCCCCCGCCGCTCGTGCCGGGATTTATGGTCACGTGCTCGCGAATGGTGCAGTCGGCGCCGATCCGCAAGGTCGACTGCTCGCCGGCATATTTGAGGTCCTGCGGCTGGTGACCAACCGAGGCAAACGGGAAGATCCGGGTCCGCGGTCCGATGGTCGTCCTGCCCGTCACCACGGCATGCGAGATGACCTCAACACCGTCGCCAAGCGCGACCTCTGCGCCGATGACGCTGTAGGGCCCGACCGTAACGCCCGCACCCAGCTTGGCACCGGGCTCGACGATGGCCGTGGGATGGACGCTCATTTGCCGGTTTCGCTCACCATGGCGCCGACCTCGGCCTCGGCAATCACCACGCCATCTACAATCGCCTTGGCCTCGAACCAGCCCATCGTCATGCGATGGCGGATCTTCCTGATGTGGTACTCGATCCGGTCGCCCGGACGCGCGGGCTTGCGGAACTTGCACTTGTCGACCGTCAGCAAGTAGACGATGTGATCCTTACCCTTGCCGGTGCCCGACGCAATCGCGATGGCGCCAGCTGTCTGCGCCATGCCCTCGATGATCAGCACGCCGGGGAATACCGGCTCGCCGGGGAAATGGCCCTGGAACATCGGCTCGTTGAACGTGACGTTCTTGATGCCAACCGCGGACTCGTTGCCATCGATCTGGATGATCCGGTCGATCATCAGGAACGGATAGCGATGCGGCAAATGCCGCAGGATTTCCTGGATATCCATCGAAGTCAGCTCGCGAGCCAACTCCGCTGGCGCATCACTCTTCACGTCCAATCTTGACCCCTTTGCTAAGCCGCCGCAGCGAGGCGATTTCCTGCCACCACTTGCGCACGTCCTGTGCCGGAAATCCTCCGACCCTTGAACCCGGCGCAACATCCTTGGTGACGCCGCCCCAGCCCATCACAAGCGTGCCGCGGCCGATCGTCAAATGCCCTGCAGTCGAAGCCCCGCCGCCCAGCAAGACCGAGTCCTCAAGTACAGTCGATCCCGAAAGACCGCAATGCGCCGCGATCAGGCAATAGCGCCCGATGCGGCAATTGTGGCCAATCTGCACGAGATTGTCGATCTTGGTGCCTTCGCCAATGACCGTGTCGCCAAGGGCGCCGCGGTCCACGGTGGTGTTGGCGCCGATCTCCACCGAATCCTGGATGATGACGCGGCCAAGCTGCGGGATCTTGCGGTTGGTCGTCGCGTGTCCTAGCCAGCCGAAGCCCTCGGTGCCGATCCTGGCGCCGGCATGGATGACCACGTTATTGCCCAGGTATGAGCACTCGATCGAGACGTTGGGGCCGATGACGCTGTTACGGCCGATCGTCACGCCGCGCCCGATGACCGTGTTCGGACCAATGACCGTGTTGCGGCCGATCTCGACATTGGGACCCAGCACAACATTCGGCCCGATCCGCACGCCCTCTTCGAGGAAGGGCGCTGCGCCGCTCGCCTCGAATTGCGCCTTAGCCGTGCCGCGCGTTCCCAATGGATAGAGCCGTTCGAGCAGGTCGGCGAACAGGTCATGTGCGCGCGCATCGACAATGGCCACCGCGGTGGCCGGCACGTCGTCCTTGAACTTGGGGTGCACGATGACCGCGCCGGCGCGGCTCTCGCGCAGCGCAGGCAGGTAGTCGGAATGGGCGGCCAGCGCCAGGTGCCCCGGCCCGGCCAGCTCGAGCTCGTCCGCGCCGGTTATGACGAGGTCACCTGCGCGACTGTCGCCCTCGACTGCGCGCCCAAGCGTCGACAACACGACACCCAGCGAGATCGGTCCGGAGGAAGAGTGGAAGCGCGTATCGACCATAGCCGTCATTACACAACAAAGAGGCCGCGGGGCAACCGCGCCGCGGCCTCGAAAACCAAGGGCCGGCCTCTTGGCCGGCCCGGAGATTACAGCAGCTGCTGCAGCGTCAGCGTGAAGACCTGGGTCTTGTCGTCCGTCGCCTTGTTGAGGACGTGGGCAAAGTCACCACGCAGCGGACCGAACGGGCTGTCCCAGATGATCGATGCACCCACCGACGCCTTGAAGTTGTCGTCGATGCTGCCGTCCGCGATCGGGTACCCAATAGATGGAATGTCAGCAGTGCTGCCATTGCCATCGATCAGGGCGGCATCTGCCCAAACCGCGCCACGCACGCCGTAGGTTTCCGGAAGCATCGGGATCGGAAACTCGATTTCAGCAGAGGCGGCCACGTACGACGTGTAGCCAAGCTGTTCGTCGTTGTCGTCCAACCGCGCGCCGATGCCACCCGAACGGAAGCCGCGCACGATGCTGCTGGTGCGGAAAGCTTCGAGCGGATGCACGCCATCGTCATCGAGGGAGGCAATGTAGCCCGCCTGACCCTTGACGCTACCGATGACGTTCCAGTCGGACATCAGCGGCATGAAGTAGCGGCCCTTCACCTCGGTCTTCAGCAGGTTGTAGTCCCAACCGATATACTGCTGGCTGAACTGGCCGATGAAGCCTTCAGTCGGACGCCGGCTGTCGTCCAGCGTGTTGTAGTTCAGCGAGTAGCCGACCCATGCCTTCTCGAAGGTGTCGTCCTCAGTCACGTCGATGATGAGCGAATGCGGATCGTCGTCATCGTTGACCACCTTCTGCTCGAGACCCACGAATAGCGACGCGTTGAGATCGGTGGTGATCGGAGCGCCGATGCGAATCTGACCGCCAGTCGCCGTCGTGCCGTAGATATTCGAGTCAGTCTCGTCCTTGACCCGATGATAGACGTCGAAGCCAGTCGAAATCCGCAGGCCGGCAAAACGCGGTTCGGTGAACGAGAAGTCGAAGCCCTTGCCGTCCTCGGACCCAGTGAGGGACGCACGTACATACTGGCCGCGGCCAAGGAAGTTGCGCTCGGTGACCGACACCTCACCGAGAATGCCGGAGGTCGAGTCGTACCCGGCCGTGATGCCGTACTCGCCTGTCGGCTGCTCCTCGACACTGATGTTGAGCACGACCTTGTCGGGGGCACTGCCCGGCTGCACGTCGAAGTTAACGACCTTGAAGAAGCCGAGCTTCTCGATATTGGTCTTGCCGCGCTGCACCATCGAGCGGTTGAAGGGGTCGCCTTCACCGAAATCGAGCTCACGACGGATGATCGCATCGCGGGTCTTGACGTTGCCGGTGATGTTGATGCGCTCGACATAGACGCGGGCGCCCTCATCGATGAGATAGGTCACGTTGAACGTGCTGGTCGCCACGTCGCGGTCGACGCGCGGGCGGACATCGGCAAAGGCATAGCCCTGTGCCGTGGCCTCGAAGGCCAGGTCCTGCTGCGAGCGCTCCAGGTCGGCGAGCGAATAGGTGCTGCCGCGGCCGGTCCGGATGTTGCCGGTCAGCGCATTGGCATTCAGGCCCGCGATCGACGTCTCCACCCCAACCTCGCCGAAGCGATAGCGCTCACCCTCGGCGATCGAGAAATTGACGAAATACGCGTTGCGCGACGGATCGAACTCACCGACCGCCGAAGTCACCTGCGCGTCGGGGAAGCCGTGGTTCATGTAGTAAAGCTCGATCAGCTGCGAATCGACCTGCAGCATTTCCGGGCTGTACGAGTCGTCGCGGAACAGCCAGCTCAGGAAGCCGGTTTCGCGCGTACGGATTACCGACTTGAGGGTACCCGTACCGATCGAATTGTTGCCGGTGAAATTGATCGCAGCAATACCCGTGCGCTCGCCTTCGTTGACGACAAAGGTCAGGCGGTCACGGTCAGCCGACACCGCCTCGATGCGCGGCGTCACCGTCACGTTCATGTAGCCCTTGGCCGCGTAGGCCTGGCGGATGGTCTCGGCATCAGCGGCGAGGGTCGCCTGCGTGTAGGTGCCGGCCTCGGCCGTGGTGATCATGCGCATCAGGGTGTCGTCGGTGATGCCGGAGTTACCCTCGAACAGCACGGAGGAAACCAACCGTCCCTGCTGCGCCTGGGCCACATCGACCCCGAGAATGGTTCCGCTGAGGCCGCTGAGCGGCGCCGCCAACACGAGGGCGAGCGCCACATAGACACCGCGCATCAGCTTCTTGGGGTTCATCATAATTCTTGTTGCCTCGTGCGACCTACGCCGGGAATCGCCATGCACAGCTCTCCCCAGCCAACTCCATCAAAAGCTTTTACTGGATTTTTAACCACGGACAAGCCGCGAGCGGCGTCGAGGTTAGCGAAAGATTGGTCCTCGTGCATTCCTGCAACACCTAGAAAACCAAGCTTATCCAAGGGTTAACGGAAAGCTCCGGGTCTCCGGCAAATGCGGCAGGACCGTGACGACATCATGACGCGGCGTCCTGGATGCGCTCCCGTCGCGGGCCCGGATTCGTCAGAACAGGTCGTTGATGACCGTGAAGACCATCAGCGTGAACACGATCGCGAGCCCGAACCGGTAGCCGAGATCCTGAATGCGCTGCGGCAGCGGCTTTCCGCGGATCGCTTCGGCGAGATAATAGGCCAGGTGTCCGCCGTCGAGCATGGGAATCGGCAGCAGGTTGAAGATTCCGATATTGAGCGACAGCAACGCCATCAGGTTGATCAGCGGCACGATGCCGAGCGTCGCCACCTGCTGTGACACCGTGGCGACCTTCACCGGACCGCCGAGTTGGTCGACATCGCCGCGGCCGACGAAGAAGTCGCCCAGGAATGCCACGGTGCGATCGATGATGAACCGCACTTCCTCGAACGTCATGCCGATGGCTTCGATCGGGTTCGGCTTGTAGAGGACGACGTCGTCCTGCGTCACGTTGCTGGTGACGCCGAGTCGCCCGATGCGATGGTTATTGCCGAACCTGTCGGTGGAGATCGCCGCGTCCGGTGTCGCCGGCAGGGTCAGGGTGTCGCCGTCGCGCTCCAGCACGATGGTGATCGTGCGCTCGGGCGCGGTCGAGACCAGCCGCTGGAAGTCCTCGAAGCCGCGCACCTTGAAGCCGTCTACGGACACGATGCGGTCGCCCTGCTCGAGGCCGGCAACCATGGCCGACGACCAGGGGCCGACCCAGCTCACCACCGGCGGCAGGGTGTAGCGACCGTAGCCGAGCAGCAGCGCATAGAGCACCAGCAGGGTCAGGATGATATTGGCAATGGGACCGGCGACAACGACAGAGATGCGCTGCCAGACATTCTTGTTGACGAAGAGCTGCTCGCGCAGTTCGGGCCCTGCCCGCTCGATGAACTCTTCGTCGGGCACGCTGGCGGCGTTCATGTCGCCCACGAAGCGCACATAGCCGCCGAGCGGGATAGCCGAGAGTTTCCAGCGCGTGCCGTGACGGTCGTTGAAGCCGATCAACTCCGGGCCGAAGCCGATGGAGAAGGCCTGGACCGCGATGCCGTTCCAACGGGCCGCGAGGTAGTGCCCCATTTCGTGCACGAACACGATGACCGTGAGCACGGCGAGAAATGGCACCACATAGGAGAGCAGCCAGAAAAAGAAGTCCATGTCGTCGCCAGTCCGTTGCCTCGCCCTCGATCCAACCTAGGAATCGAATGCGTTGAGATTGCGATTTGCTACCAATACAGGAAGCCCGCCGCGATTGCGTCGGGACCGGCGTGCAGCAGACCGACGAGATAGACGAACAGTGCGCCGAAGGTGAGGCTGTCGAGTCTGTCCATCAGCCCGCCATGTCCGGGAATGATGTCGCCGGAATCCTTGACCCGGAAGCGCCGCTTGATACCGCTTTCGGCCAAGTCTCCCACCTGCCCGACGATACTCAGCGCCGCAGATAGAACCAGGCCGATCCACCATGGCGACTGGGGCGCCACAAGCAACCACACCACAAGGCCCACCAGCGTGCCGGCCGTGAAGCCGCCAATGGCGCCCGACCAGGTCTTGCCCGGCGAGATATCGGGGGCGAGCTTTTCGCCGCCCACCTGGCGGCCGGTGAAATAGGCGGCGGTGTCCGTGAGCCAGATCACGCAGCCGAGCATGAGCCCGGCCCAAAGTCCCGTGTCGACGACGCCGGGCAGGTTCCAGGTTGCGTCGCCGCGGATCGTCAGCAGGGCGACGATGACGACGCCGTAGAAGGTCACCCCTCCGATGCGCCACCAGCGAGGGCCGGCACTCCCCAGGGCCGCGACGAGAACTGCTACACCGATGACGGCCAGAGATGCGAGCGGGCCGAAGGCCGGGTAGACCAGAGCCGACAGCGCCAGCAGCGCGATGAGCGCGCCGCCGATGGCTGTCAGCGCCTGCAGCCTTACCATGCGTTCCCATTCGCGATAGCAGCCGGCAAAGATGGCGCCGACCAAGGCGGCAAAGACGTAGCTGCCGAAATAAAGGCCGATAACTGTGACAAGGAGCAGGACGGCCGCCGACGCGATGCGGGGGCCCAGGTCCGTCCATGAGCGGCGGGCCAGCGGATTGAAACTGGGACGGGGATCGTCCGGCGCGCTCACGGGCTCCTCGACTCGATCCCGCCGAAGCGCCGGTTACGCGAGGAATATTCGTCGAGCGCCTTGAGGAAGACCTGCTCGTTGAAATCCGGCCAGTGCTCGTCGACGAACACCAGCTCGGAATAGGCGCCCTGCCAGAGCAGGAAATTCGAGACACGCTGCTCGCCGCTGGTGCGAATGATCATGTCCGGATCGGGGATGCCCGAGGTATAGAGCGCGCGCTCGACCGTTTCCTCAGTGATGTCTTCGGCCTTGAGCCGCCCGGCGGCGACTTCGGCCGCGATATGGCGCGTCGCCTCGGTGAGCTCGTTCTTGCCGCCGTAGTTGAAGGCGACGATCAATTCGAGCCCGGTATTCCTTGCGGTCTTGCTCTGCACCTCGTCGATCAGGCGCTTGAGCGCTTCGTCCAGCCCTGCCCGGCTGCCGATGATGCGAATGCGGACGTTGTTCTGGATCAGCGAGGCGAGGTCGGAGGCGACGAAGCGGTGCAGCAGACCGAAGATGAAGTTGACCTCATCGAGCGGGCGACGCCAGTTCTCGGACGAGAAGCTGAAGACTGTCAGGTGCTTGATGCCGTAGCGGATCGACAGCTCGACCAGCCGCCGCAGGGCTTTGACGCCCTCGACATGCCCCTCGGTGCGCAGCTTGCCGCGGGCCTGGGCCCAACGGCCATTGCCATCCATGATGACCGCCAGATGCGCCGGAATCCTGAGGCCAGGCTTCGCGCTGGGCGTCGTGGCAACGGCGGTATCGACGGACATTAAGCGCCCTCCAGGGGCCGGTACTGCAGGCCTATACTAGACCTGCATAATTTCCTGTTCCTTGACGGCCAGGACCTTATCGATCTCGCTCACCGCCTGGTCTGTCGCCTGCTGCACCAGATCGGACTGCTTGCGGCTGTCGTCCTGGCTGAGATCGCCATCCTTCTCGAGCTTCTTGAGCAGGTCCATGCCGTCGCGGCGGATGTGCCGCACAGCCACGCGAGCCTGCTCGGCATAATTGTGCGCCACCTTCGTGAGTTCCCGACGACGTTCCTCGTTGAGCTCTGGCAGCGGCACGCGGATCACCTGGCCTTCGGCAGCGGGGTTGAGCCCGAGGCCGGAGTTGCGGATGGCCTTTTCGACGGCGCCGGCAAGCGTGCGGTCCCATACCTGCACGCTCAGCATCCGCGGCTCGGGCACCGTAACGGTCGCCACCTGGTTGAGCGGCATGCGCCCGCCATAGGCTTCCACGGTCACCGGCTCCAGCAGGCTGGCGCTCGCGCGCCCGGTGCGCAGGCCCGCCAGTTCGTCGCGCAGCGAGGCGATGGACTTCTGCATGCGGTCCTTGAGTGCGGGCAGCGAGAAGGTCTCAGCCATCGGACATACTCCTTAGATTTTTCCGCGCCTTAGCCGACGCGTGTACTCTTGGCTTGGCCGGCAAGGACGCCCTTGAGGCCAGCCTTGTCGTCAAGTGCGTAAACAATTATCGGCAAGCCGTTGTCGCGGGCAAGCGCGAAGGCCGCCGTATCCATGACGCGCAGGTCCTTGGCGATCACCTCCTCATGGGTGATCGTCTCAAAGCGCGTCGCATCGGGGTTCTTCTTGGGATCGGCCGAATAGACGCCGTCCACCTTCGTCCCCTTGAGCAGCACGTCGCACCTGAGCTCGATCGCCTTGAGCGCCGCCGCCGTATCGGTGGTGAAGAACGGGCTGCCGGTGCCGCCGGCGCAGACGACGACATACCCATCGGCGAGCGCGAGGTTGGCGTCGCGGGCGGTGAAGGTGTCGGCCACCGTCTCCATCGGCACGTTGGAATAGACCTTGACCTTGAGGCCCTTCTGCTCGAGGGCATCGCCGAGCGCGAGCGAGTTGATCACCGTGCCGAGCATGCCCATCAGGTCGGAGGTGACCCGGTCGCCGCCCTTGGCTGCCACCGCCATGCCGCGAAAGATGTTGCCGGCGCCGATGACGATCGCCACCTCGACGCCGGTCTTGGCGACCTCGGCGATCTGGTCGGCCATGGCGTGCAGGAATTCGGGCTCGATGCCGAAGGACTGGTCGCCTGCAAGCACCTCGCCAGAGACTTTGAGCAGAATCCGTTTGTAGGCGGATTTGGCCATTGGTCAGTCTCCCTCGGGTGCATGAGGCGCCCCCGCATGGGCGCTGCGGGCGGTTATGACATATTCGGGCGAGCTTGGAAGAGCCCGCCCGAAAAAGAGTTGTGTCAGTTGGCGTTGGCCGGTGCCTGCGGCACACCCGAGGTCGCCGCAACTTCGGCCGCGAAGTCGGTCTCTTCCTTCTCGATGCCTTCGCCCAGGGCGTAGACGACGAAGCCGGTGACCTTGATCGGGGCGCCCGCGTCCTTCTCGGTGTTCTTGACCACGTCGCCGACCTTGGTCTCGCCGTCGATCACGAACACCTGCGAGAGCAGCGTGACTTCCTCGTAGAACTTACGCACGCGGCCTTCGACCATCTTCTCGACGATCTCGGCCGGCTTGCCGGACTCCTTGGCCTGCTCGGCAAAGATGGCACGCTCACGCGCCACCACGTCCTGATCGATGTCGTCGGGCGACACGCTCAGCGGCTTGGTGTTGGCGATGTGCATGGCGATCTGCTTGCCCAGGCCAGCCAGCACGTCCTTGTTGCCGGTCGACTCGAGCGCGACGATCACGCCCAGCTTACCCAGGCCCGGCTTCACCGTGTTGTGGACATAGGAGCCGATGACGCCGTCCTTGACCTCGAGCACGCCGGTGCGGCGCAGGTTCATGTTCTCGCCGATCTTGGCGATCGCGTCGGTCAGCTCGGCCGAGACCGAACGGCCCGAGCCCGGGTACGGCATCTCGGACAGCTTGCCCACGTCACCGTCGGCGTCATGCGCGAGCTTGGCCACGTTGGCGACGATGCCCTGGAACTGCTCGTTGCGCGCGACGAAGTCGGTCTCGGAGTTGACCTCGACGATGGCGCCCTTGGTGCCTTCGATCGAGACGCCCACGAGGCCCTCGGCAGCCACGCGGCCGGCTTTCTTCGCCGCCTTGGCGAGACCGCGGGTGCGCAGCCAGTCGACCGCGGCTTCCATGTCGCCGCCGGTCTCCTCGAGCGCCTTCTTGCAGTCCATCATGCCCACGCCAGTCATCTCGCGGAGCTCTTTAACCTGCTGAGCGGTAACAGCCATTTCGATATCACCTTTCCGCGGCCCCACGCCGGAGCCGCGCCATTGGTCGGAATGTGAAAGTCCGGAAAAGCCCAGACTTAGTTCGCAGGCGCCGAGGTGTCGGCGTCTTCGGCGCTGAGCGCCGGCTCTTCCGGAGCCTCTTCCTGCGCGCCGAGGTCGGCGCCGCGGCCGGCAGCCGAACGGCCAATGCCGTCGATGGCAGCGCGGGCGACCAGCGAGCAGTAGAGCTCGAGCGCGCGGGCGGCGTCGTCATTGCCCGGGATGGCGTAGTCGACCAGATCCGGATCGGAGTTCGAGTCGACGATCGCGATCACCGGAATGCCAAGACGCTTGGCTTCCTTGATGGCGTTCTGCTCCTTGTTCGTGTCGATCACGAACAGCAGGTTGGGCAGGTTGCCCATGTCCTTGATGCCGCCGAGGTCGCGCTCCAGGCGCTCCTTCTCACGCGACAGCAGCAGGGCTTCCTTCTTGGTGAGGCCGGTCGCGCCTTCGGTCAGCTGCGCATCGAGCTCGCGCAGGCGGTTGATCGAGTGCGAGATGGTCTGCCAGTTGGTCAGCGTGCCGCCGAGCCAACGGGAATTGACGTAGTACTGGGCCGACTGGCGAGCCGCTTCGGCCACTACCGGGGCCGCCTGGCGCTTGGTGCCGACGAGCAGCACGCGACCGCCATCGGCGACGGTGTCCGAGATCAGCTGCAGCGCGCGCTGCAGGGCCGGCACGGTCTGGCTCAGGTCGAGAATATGGATGTCGTTGCGGACGCCGAAGATGTGGCGTTCCATCTTCGGGTTCCAGCGGTGCTTCTGGTGGCCGAAGTGAACACCTGCCTCGAGCAGCTGGCGCATGGAAAAATCGGGCAATGCCATGGAAGGCTTCCTTTACCGGTTATTGCCTCCGCGGACGTTTGCAGCGGTTTCCCGCCACCGGCTGGAGCCATCGGCCTCATGCCGCGGCGCCACGTCACGCGTGTGAATTACGCCCGGATTCCCGGACGCGCCGCGCATATAGGGGGTTTTGCCGTCATAGGCAAGGGTACGGCTGAGTCCCTGCTTTATCGTGCCTCACTCGATCGTCATCCTGGCGAACGCCGGGACCCAGTGCGCGAAGCCGTCCTGTGCGCTGACCATGCCGACCTTGCTGGGATGGACCGGTGAGGAGTGAGCTTTGGGCTACCAACTGAGCAGTGGCTCCCGGCTTCCGCCCGGATGACGGGCCGGTGAGCGGCGAGAGTGCCGTAGCCCCTGAAGCATCTCAGGATGGGCCCCGGCCTGCGCCGGGTGACCCGGTGGGTGGGCGAGATCGAGGACGACGGCTAGCCCCCCGCCTCTTGTCGGTGGGAAACGTCAGCTCAGCCGAACGTCCACCACGCCTTCCATCGCCTTGATCGAGCCGGCCAGTTCCGGGCTGAGCCGGAAGCCGCCCTTGAGCTCGACTTCGTACTCGCGCGCGCCCGCATCCCGGATCACGATGAAGCTGACGAGGCCCTCGCCGCCAGGGCGGAGCTGGCTGCTGATCGGCTGCAGGCACTTGGCGCTGTCGGTGAACACGGTCAGCCGCTTGCCGACCTTTTCGGCGAGGCCGTCGATAGGCTGTGCGTTGATCAGGCGCAGGCTGATGCCGTCCGGGCGTTCGTCGGCTTCGACGGTCAGCACCACAGACTTGCCGGGCTGTAGCACGTCGGAGAACTGGCTCACCTGTTCGGAGAAGGCGATCACCTCGTAAGCGCCGCTTGCATCGGAGAGCGACACGATTGCCATCGGGTTGCCCTTTTTGGTACGCCGATCGTTACGGGTCGCGATGGTGCCCGCGAGGCGCCCCGCCCGCGCGTCGGCTTCCTTCACCGCCAGCTCGAAATCGGCATAGGGCTGCACGCGCAGCCGATCGAACAGCTCGGCATACTGATCGAGCGGATGTCCACTGAGATGGAAGCCGATGGCGCCGTGCTCGCGCGCCAGCCGCTCGGCCGGTAGCCAATTCGTTACGGACGGATTGAGCCGGATCGGCTCGGGCTCGGCCGAGGCGAACATATCCATGATGCCGTCGGCGGCATTGGCATTGGTGCGCTGGGCGGTGGCGACGATGGCATCGATGGCGGCAAAGGCCTGCTCGCGGCGCGGCACCAGCTGGTCGAAGGCGCCCGCATTGATCAGGGCTTCGAGCGTGCGGCGGTTGATAATCTTGGCGTCGACCCGGGCGGCGAAGTCACCCAGGTCGCGGAACGGCCTGTCGCCGCGCCGCTCCATGATGTGCTCGGCTACCGCCTGGCCCACGCCCTTCACGGCGCCGATGGCATAAAACACCTTGCCGTCATGGGTGTTGAACACCGCATCCGAGCGGTTCACGCAGGGCGGGACGATCTCGATGTCGTGCTTGCGCGCATCCTGACGGAATTCGTTGAGCTTGTCGGTATTGCCCATGTCGAGCGTCATGGTCGCCGCGAAGAATTCGTGCGGGTAATGCGCCTTGAGATAGGCCGTCTGGTAGGAGACGAGGGCGTAGGTCGCGGCATGCGACTTGTTGAAGCCGTAGTTGGCGAACTTGGCGAGCAGGTCGAAGATGGTGTCGGCGAGGCCCGGCTTCAGGCCATAGCGGATGCAGCCCTCCTGGAAGCGCGCCCGCTGCGCATCCATCTCGGCCTTGATCTTCTTGCCCATGGCGCGGCGCAGCATATCGGCTTCGCCGAGCGAGTAGCCGGAGAGGATCTGCGCGATCTGCATCACCTGTTCCTGATAGACGATGACGCCGTAGGTCTCGTTCAGCACCTCGCCCAGCGCCTCGTGCGGATACTCGATGTCCTCGTCGCCGCGCTTGCGGGCGTTGAACATCGGAATGTTCTCCATCGGGCCGGGGCGGTAGAGCGCGACGATGGCGATGATGTCCTCGAAGCGGTCGGGCTTCATGTCGGTAAGCGCGCGCCGCATGCCGGCGCCTTCCACCTGGAACACGCCGGCCGTATCGCCGATCGAATAGAGCCTGTAGGTCGCCGCGTCGTCGAGCGGGATGTCCTCGATGCGGAATTTGTCGGCGCGGCCGCGGTTGATCATGTCGACGGCGCGCTTGATCGTGGTCAGCGTCTTGAGGCCCAGGAAGTCGAACTTCACGAGACCGGCAGCTTCGCTCCACTTCATGTTGTACTGGCTGACCGGCATGTCGGAGCGCGGATCGCGATAGAGCGGCGCCAGCTCCTGCAGCGGCCGGTCGCCGATGACGATGCCGGCCGCGTGGGTCGAGGCGTGGCGATAGAGCCCCTCGAGCTTCTGGCCGACGGCGAGCAATTCGCCGACCTGTTCGTCCTCATCCGCCATCTGCCTGAGCTGCGGCACTTCCTTGAGCGAGCGTTCCAGCGTCCACGGGTCGGCAGGGTTGGCGGGCACGAGCTTGGCGATCCGGTCGACCTGCCCGTATGGCATCTGCATGACACGACCGACGTCGCGCAGCACGGCGCGCGCCTGAAGCGTTCCGAAGGTGATGATCTGGGCGACCTGTGCCTCGCCGTATTTCTGCTGGACGTAGCGGATCACCTCTTCGCGGCGGTCCTGGCAGAAATCGATGTCGAAGTCCGGCATCGACACACGTTCGGGATTGAGGAAGCGCTCGAACAGCAGGTTGTAGCGCAGCGGATCGAGGTCGGTGATGGTCGTCGCATACGCAACCAGCGAACCGGCGCCCGAGCCGCGGCCCGGCCCCACCGGAATATCCTGCGCCTTGGCCCACTGGATGAAATCGGCGACGATCAGGAAGTAGCCAGGGTACTTCATGCGCTCGATGATGCCGAGCTCGTATTCCAGCCGCTCGCGATAGATCTCGACGGTCTTGCCCGGGCCGGGGCCGACCTCGGCGAGACGGCGCTCGAGCCCGGTGCGCGCCATCTCGGCCAGCGCCCGGGCTTCGGCGGCAAAGGCTTCGTCGGCGCTCTGACCCGGCGAGGCGGCGAAGGTCGGCAGCACCGGGTTGCGCTTCTTGGGCCGGTAACCGACGCGTTGCGCGATCTCGACCGTGTTGTCGAGCGCCTCCGGCAGGTCGGCGAAGAGTTTTTGCATCTCCGCGCGGGTCTTGAAATAGTGCTGGTCGCTGAGCTTGCGCCGCTCGGTCTGGGCCAGCACGGTGCCCCCGGCGATGGCCAGCAGCGCGTCATGCGCCTCGAAGTCGGCGGGCGTGGGATAGAACGGCTCGTTCGTCGCCACCAGCGGCACGCCATGCGCGTAGGCATAGTCGATCAGCTTGGCTTCATTCGCCGCCTCCTGCAGGCGGCCATGGCGCTGCAGCTCGACGTAGAGCCGGTCGCCAAACACCTCGCGCAGCCGGTCGAGGCGAGCGATGGCAAGCGTATCGAGATTGTTACCGAACCAGGGGTCAATCGCCCCTTCCGGGCCGCCCGAGAGGCAGATAATGCCATCGAGCGCCTCGCGGGTCAGCCACTCGAGCCGAGCGGCGGCGCGGCCATTTTCGCCTTCGATATGGGACCGGCTGACGAGCGCCGATAGATTGGCGAAGCCATCGGAACTGCCGGCGATCAGCACCAGCCCGCCTTTGCCGAAGCGGTCGCGCGAATGACCGCGCTCCTGCATGCGGTCCTGGCTGTTCTCGATGGCCGAGAAATCGACCGCCAGTTCCACGCCGACGATGGGCTGGATGCCCTTACCGGCCGCCTTGTCGGAGAACTCGAGCGCGCCGAACAGGTTGTTCGTGTCGGCGATGCCGAGCGCCGGCTGCTTGTCCGCCTTGGCGAGGTCGAGCAAACGCCCGAGCGGCAGCGCCCCCTCGAGCAGCGAGTAGGCGGAATGAACGTGCAGGTGGATGAAGCCGGGGCCAGACATGAAATCTTCCTAAGCCCCGGCCGGCCATACGGCCAGCCGACGGGACATCAATCCACAACCCGTCACACGAGTCGGGTCGCGATATCCATCCAGGTGAGCGAGGCGACCGAGAAGCCGGCAATGGTGGCGAAAGCGAGCAGATCCTTGAAGAACGTGAGCATGGGAACCTCAGTTGTTTCTATTCTGTTCTTATATGTTCCGCGTTTGTTCTTGTCTATTGGCTCGTCCCAATCCATGAGTATGTGGTTAATTTGCGAGTCGGAGGACGTCAGATGAACCAGTCGGAAAAGGGCGAGCGCTTCCGCGAGCTGCATCGCGGCCCGCTCTTCGTGATGGCCAATCCGTGGGATGCCGGCAGCGCCCGCCTGCTCGCGGGGCTCGGGATGAAGGCGCTGGCGACGACGAGTGCGGGCTTTGCCTGGACGCTCGGCCGCAAGGATATGGGCGTCACCCGCGACGAGGCGCTGGCCAACGCGGCGCAGATCGCGGCGGCCGTGGACCTGCCGGTGAGCGGGGACCTCGAGAACGGCTATGGCGACGATCCGGCCTATGCCGCCGAGACCATCCGGCTGGCGGCCGAAGCGGGTCTCGTGGGCGGTTCGATCGAGGATGCGACCGGCCGGGCCGAGCAGCCGATCTACGAGTTCAACCATGCCGTCGAGCGCGTGGCGGCCGCCGCCGAGGCGGCACACGCCCTGCCCTTCCCGTTCACCTTCGTCGGCCGAGCCGAGAATTATCTCCACGGCCGCCCCGACCTCGATGACACCATCCGGCGGCTGCAGGCCTACGAGGCGGCCGGTGCTGACGTGCTGTTCGCGCCCGGCCTGCCCAATCTCGACGCGATCCGCACGGTGGTGGCTTCGATTTCGAAGCCACTCAATGTGGTGCTGTGGCAGAAGCAGACGCCTTACGCGATCGGCGATCTTGCGGCGGCCGGCGTGCAACGGGTCAGCACCGGCGGCTCGTTCGCCCGCGCCGCGCTCGCCGGCCTCGCCAATGCGGCCACGGAAGTGCTCGGACCGGGGACGCTGAGCTATCTCGATGGCGCGCTGACCACGGCGGAGATTCATAAGTTCATGGGCGACAAGCCTTAGGCTGGATTTTGCCGCAGCCGCCCGCTACGCCTTGGCGATGCCGCTGACCGACCGCGACCGCGAAAAGCTCGAACGCATCCTGAAGCTGCTCGGCTCCGACCACCCGGGCGAACGGGCGTCGGCCGCGTTGGCCGCGCATCGCATGCTGCAGTCGCTCGGGCTCGAGTGGGAGGATATCCTCGCCGAAAGGCCGGCGGCGAAGGTGGTGGTGCAACGTGTGCGTGAGTGGGACATCAACCACCGCGACGCCGCCGAGGCGCGCATCCGGCAGCTGAAGTCCACCACCGAGCGGCAGGAACGGCAGATCCGAGCACTACGGACGCGGATCAACCACCTCAACGATCGCGAGCGGCTACGGCGCGAGTCGCAGGGAGCGGCGGAGTAGGCGCACTTCGCGCACCAACCACTGAATGTCATCCCTGCGAAAGCAGGGATCCACTTCGCAGCCCTCGCTGGCGGATAAATGGATCCCTGCTTTCGCAGGGATGACACTCGAGCTTGGGGTAGGCGCCCTGCCCTAAACCGTCGTTTCGACGATCAACCCGTCGCGCAGCGTCACGATGCGGTTGGCCCGCCGCGCTAAGTCGAAATTGTGCGTCGCGATCAGCGCGGCGACGCCTTCCTGCCGGATGAGCCCGGCCAGCGCCTCGAACACCACGTCGCTCGTCGCCGGGTCGAGATTGCCGGTCGGCTCGTCGGCGAGGATGATGCGTGGATGGTTGGCGGCGGCGCGGGCGATGGCGACGCGCTGCTGCTCGCCGCCCGAGAGCTCGGCCGGCCGGTGCTGCGCCCGCGAGCCGACGCCGAGCAGGTCGAGCAGTTCCTGCGCGCGGGCATTGGCCGCCCCCTGCTCCACCCCGGCGATCAGCTGCGGCATGGCGACGTTCTCGATGGCCGAGAATTCCGGCAGCAGGTGGTGGAACTGGTAGACATAGCCGATGGTGTTGCGGCGCAGCAGCGTGCGGCCACGCTCATTGAGCTTGCTGGTCGGAAGGCCGGTGATGGTCACCTCACCCGCCTGCGGCCGCTCCAATAGCCCGGCGAGGTGCAGCAGCGTCGATTTGCCGGCGCCCGACGGCGCGACAATGGCGACGAGTTCGCCGCCGCGCACGGTGAGGTCGGCCGCCTCGAGCACCCGCACCCTGGTGTCGCCCTCGCCATAATGGCGGTGCACCTGGCTCAGCTGGAGGTGGACGTCACTCATAGCGAAGGGCCTCGACAGGATCGTACTGGGCGGCGCGCCACGCCGGATAGAGCGTCGCGAGGATGCTCAGCCCCATCGCCACGGCGACGATGGCGAACACCTCGGACGGGTTGGTGCGGCTGGGCAGCGAGGAGAGGTAGAACACCTCGGGCGGAAAGATGGTGATGCCGAGCAGGCTCGACAGGAACGCCCGGATGGCCTCGGCATTAGCCGCGATCACCAGTCCGAGCGCCAACCCCAACAGGGTGCCGCCGACCCCGATGGCGATGCCGGCAATGCCGAAGATGCGCATGATCGAGCCGCGCGTCGCCCCCATGGTGCGCAGCACCGCGATATCGGTGCCCTTGTCCTTCACCAGCATGATCAGCGACGAGATGATGTTGAAGGCGGCGACGACGATGATCATCGACAGGATGACGAACATCACCGAGCCCTGGGTCTGCAGTGCCTCGAAGAAATTCTGGTGCTGCTGGCGCCAGTCCGAGAGGATCAGCGGCCGTTCGATCTGCTGGCCGATCCTGAGGCGCATGTCGTCGACCCTGTTCGGGTCGGTGATGAACACCTCGATTGCGGAGGCGCGGTAGATGCGGTCATAGGCCGCCTCGCGCTCTTCGTCGGTCGCATCGGGCCCCGGCACTGAAGCGTTTGGCTTCAGCACCCGGTCGAACATGTTGAGATAGTCCTGCGCCGGCTGCATCGGCATATAGAGGTAGAAGCTGTCGAACTCGGTCATGCCGAGATCGAAGATCACCTGCACCGGGAAGGAGCGCGTGCGCGGCCGTCCACCCTCCTCGAGGGTCGCGGGCTCCGGGCTCAGCAGCGTCACCGGGTCCCCGACATTGACCTTGAGCTTTTCCGCCAGCCGCCGGCCGATGGCGACGCCGTTGCCGGTGTCCCAGTCGTCCCAATGTCCAAGTATGGCGCCGCCATGCAGCAGCTTCAACTGCTCGATCGAGGCCAGCGACATGCCGCGCACGATGACGCCAGTGGCGTCCGCTCGTACACCCGAGGCCAGCGCCTGCCCCTCGACGAACGGGATCGCCGCAACCACGCCGTCGACGCCGCGGATCTGCAGGGCGCTCTCGTCATAGTCGGTGAATCGCGCCTCGATCGGATAGGCCTGGAAGTGCCCGTTGAGCCCGAGCAGCTTTGAGACGATCTCGGAATTGAAGCCGTTCATCACCGAGGTGACGACGATCAGCGCCGCGACGCCCAGCGCGATGCCGGTCAGCGTCAGCCCCGCGATAACCGACACGAACCGGTCGCGACGGCGGGCGCGCAGATAGCGCCAGGCCACAATGAACTCGAAGCGCGAGAACGGCCCCGGATCGCCGGCACTGGCCCTGACATCGCTCACTGGTTCAACCCCTCGATCGGATCGAGCTTGGCCGCGCGCCAGGCCGGATAGAGCGTCGCGAGGAAGGTGAGCCCGAGCGACAGCACGACGACGAACAGCACTTCCATCGGATCGATCCGCGACGGTAGGCCAGCCATCAGGAACAGCTCGGGCGGAAAGATCGGGATGTTGAGCACGTTGGAGACGAAGGCCCGGATCGGCTCGACATAAGTCGCGACCACAAGTCCGAGCAGCAGGCCGAGTACGGTACCCGAAAGCCCGATGGCAAAGCCGGTCATCGAGAAGATGCGGAGAATCGCGCCGCGCGTCGCACCCATCGTGCGCAGGATCGCGATATCGGGGCCCTTGTCCTTCACCAGCATGACGAGGCTGGCGATGATGTTGAAGGCGGCGACGAGAATGATGAGCGACAGGATCACGAACATGACCACCCGCTCGACCTGCAGGGCCGAAAAGAAGGTGGCGTTGCGCTGCTGCCAGTCGGTGATCGCCATCGGCCGGTCGAGCGCGGCGGCGAGTTGTTCCTTCATGCCGGCAATGTCGTCGGGATTGTCGACGAACACCTCGACGCTCGAGGCCTTGTACACGCGCTCGGACGCGGCATCGATCTCCTCCTCGGTCGCCATGACGCTGGGCATGGCGGCGCCCTCCTTGAGGCGATCCTCGTAGAAGCGGAAATAGACCTGCGCCACCTGCATCGGCAGGTAGATGTAGAAGCTGTCATACTCGGGCGCGCCGAGATCGAAGATCACGTTGACCGGCATGGTGCGCTCGGCCGGCGTGCGGCCGAACGGGGTCAGCGTGCCGTTGGGATTGATGATGGTGATGTCGTCGCCGATGGTGACGCCGAGGCGGTCGGCCAGCCGCTGGCCGATGGCTATGCCGGTGCCGTCATCCCACTGGTCCCAGCCACCCAGCCGTGCCCCGTCGCGGAGCGAGGCAACTTTGGCGATCGAAGCCTCGTCGATGCCGCGCACCACGACGCCTGTCGCGCTCGAGACGCCTGAGGCGAGTGCCTGACCCTCGACATACGGAATGGCATAGACCACACCCGGCACGCCCTCGAGGCGGGTGACGACGTCGTTGTAGTCGGCAAAGCCGGCTTCGGTCTCCTGCACGACGAAATGGCCGTTGAGACCGAGAATCTTGCCGATCAGCTCGGTGCGAAAGCCGTTCATCACCGACATGACGACGATCAGCGTCGCCACGCCGAGGATGACGCCGATCAGCGTCAGCACCGCGATCACCGAAACGAAGCGCTCCTTGCGACGCGCGCGCAGGTAGCGGCCCGCCACGAGCCATTCGAAGCGCGAGAACGGTCCCGGCGCCTTCGCAGCGGTGGCGGGGGCGTCGGTCAAACGCTGTCCCGCCGCTGCGGCACGATCAGGCCCTTGAGCCGGCCGACCGCCGCCTCGATCGACAGCGTCTCGCGCTCGCCGGACTTGCGGTGCTTGATCTCGACCGTGCCTTCCTTGAGGCCGCGCGGCCCGACGATCAGCTGGTACGGGATGCCGATCAGGTCGGCCGCGGCGAACTTGGCGCCGGCCGGCTGGTCGCGATCGTCATAGGCCGCGTCGATGCCCTCACGCACGAGATCGTCGTACAGCCGTTCGGCCGCCGCATCGGAATCGGCATCGCCGACTTTGAGGTTGATGACGGTAGCCTCGAACGGCGCGACGCTCACGGGCCAGACGATGCCGTTTTCGTCGTGGCTGGCCTCGATGATGGCCGGCACGAGGCGGGTCGGGCCGATGCCGTAGCTGCCCATGTGGACTTCGACCTGGCCCTCTGGGCTGGTGACGGTGGCCTTCATGGGCGTCGAGTATTTCGTACCGAAATAGAAGATGTGGCCGACTTCGATGCCCCGGGCGGCGAGCTGGTTGTTGCCGGACACCGACGCGCGGAAGGTCTCCTCATCGGTCATTTCGTCGGTGGCCGCAAAGAGCGACGTCCAATCGTCGAAGATGGGCGAGAGATCGCCCTCAAAATCGGTCTCGATCGAAGGGATCGGCTTGTCCAGAAGGCCAGCGTCGAGGAATACCGCGCTTTCCCCCGTGTCGGCGAGGACGTGAAACTCGTAGCTCATGTCACCACCGATCGGGCCGGTATCGGCCCGCATGGGGATACCCGTGAGGCCGAGCCGGTAGAAGGTGCGCAGGTAGGCGGCGAACATGCGGTAGAACGAGCGCTTGGCTCCGGCTTCGTCGAGATCGAAGGAATAGGCATCCTTCATCAGGAACTCGCGGCTGCGCATGGTACCGAAGCGCGGGCGCACCTCGTCACGGAACTTCCACTGGATGTGGTAGAGATTCAGCGGCAGATCCTTGTAGGACTTCACGTAGGTGCGGAAGATGTCGGTGATCATCTCCTCGTTGGTCGGGCCGTACAGCATTTCGCGCTCGTGCCGATCCTCGATGCGCAGCATTTCCTTGCCGTAGGCGTCGTAACGGCCCGATTCCTTCCACAGGTCCGCCGACTGGATGGTCGGCATCAGCAGCTGGATGGCGCCGGCGCGGTTCTGCTCTTCCTCGATGATGCGAATGACCTTGTTCAGCACCTTGAAGCCCAGCGGCAACCACGAATAGCTGCCCGCGGCCTGCTGCTTGATCATGCCCGCGCGCAGCATCAGCTGGTGCGAGACGATTTCGGCTTCCTTCGGCGTCTCCTTGAGGAGGGGCAGGAAGTAGCGGCTCAAACGCATGGATGGACCCTTATGGCGCCGGATTCGATTGGCAACCCTATAGCGCACTCAAGGCAAAAGTGGAGCCTGCAAAAGCGCGCGAAACTTGGGCAAGCGAGACGATTTGCGGCGCTTTTGTGCAGCGTCACGATCCAGCGTCAAACCACGATGAAGACTATGTAAAAATGCAATGGCAGCCATGCAGAATCCGCTTGGCAGCCCCGGATTCAGTTGTTAGGGTCCGGCTCCATAAGAACACAGGCAACCACAAGTTGCCGGACGTCGACAACGTCAAGGGAGGAGCGTTGGCCGCCACCTAAACCGTGTGCCTAAGACCAGCGTATTGTCGAGAAACTCATCAAAGCAGGGCCTTGGCCCTGCTTTTTTCATTTGCGGATGAAGAAACGATGACAACTGCTTCCCAATTCAGGACAATTGCACTAAGCCTTGAAGGGACCACCGAGGCGCCGCATTTCGATCGGCAGGCGTTCAAGGTCCGGCGCACCTATGCGACGCTCGCCGCCGACGGCCTCAGCGCCAACCTCAAGTTCACCCCCGACGAGCAGGAGTTCAAGGTGCTGCTGGCGCCTGAGGCGTTCGCCGCCATCGACAATGGCTGGGGACGGCAGGGCTGGACGACGGTGACGCTGGATCGCGTGTCGACGGAGGAACTGCGGGCGGCGCTGGTGATGGCGCACACACACGCGGTGCCGGTGAAGCCAGAGCGGTAGGGCACCGTGTTGCGCCCCGCGTTCGGCCGTCATCCCGGCGAAAACCGGGACCCAGTGCTCCGGTGTTGGAACGCGCGCAGGACGGGCCGATCTTTCAGTGATGGACCGGCGGGGTCAGCGCGCCGCTCTGGCGGTCGCGCAGTGGGTCCCGGCCTGCGCCGGGATGACGGTCAGTGGGTGTATTGACTAACGTCTCGGTAGCGGGTGCGCGAGCCCTAGCGCCAATATTCCTGCAGCCAGGGCGTGCTCAGCGCCCACAGCAGCAGGCCGGTCACCACGGCGGCGAGGATCGTCGTTGCCAGGAGCTTCGGCCAGAGGCGGAGGATGCCGGCGGGAGCGCCGCGCTCGGTGCCTGGCTGCCACTCGCCCGCGTCGATCTGGTTGCGCACCTTGAAGGGCAGCACGACGAACAGGCAAAGCCACCAGACGATGAAGAAGATCGCGATATAGGTGCCGACTTGCATGACGCACTCAGACGCGGTGGACGAACACAGTTACGTTGGGTTTGCGGCCCCAATATGCCGTGACCTCGCTGCGCACCGCGCGATGCAACGCCGTGTTGACCAGATCGGGATCGCTGCGCCGCTTGGGCGGGATCGACTTGAGCGTGCCGGTGACGGCGCGGCGGATCAGGTGCGGCAGTGACTCGCCGTCATCCTCGACATCGGGCAGCCCCTCGATCGCGAGCTCCGGGCCGGCGATGATGTGGCCACCAGAATTGACGCACAGGCTCACGACGATGTGGCCGCCGAAGCTTAGCCGGCGCCTGCCCTTCACGCCGCTCTCTTCGGGCGTACACAGCACGTTGCCATCGAGGTAGAGCTCGCCGGTGCGGACCTCGCCGGGGAATTGCAGCGTATCGGGGAAGAGCCGCACCATGTCGCCATTGCGGGCGTGGACGACCATGTCGATGCCCTGCTGGCGGCCGAGCTGGGCGTGCGCCTCGAGATGCGCGGCTTCACCGTGGACCGGAATGAGCACATCGGGCTTCACCAGGTCGTAGAGCCGCTTCAGCTCCTCGCGCCGAGGATGGCCGGTGGTGTGGACCATGGCGTGATCGCGGGTGATGACGTCCACGCCGCGGTCGATCAGCATGTTCTGGATGTCGATCACTTCGCGCTCGTTGCCCGGGATGGCCCAGGACGAGAAGATCACCCGGTCGCCGGCATTCAGCGATATCTCCGGATGCTCGTCGCGCGCGATGCGGGCGATCGCCGCACGGGCCTCGCCCTGGCTGCCGGTGCATAGCAGCACCACGTCCTTGCGGGCCAGCGACTTGTATTCACCCTGATCGAGGAAGGGCTCGATCCCCTCCATCAGCCCGAGCTCGCGGGCAATGCCGGTGATGCGATGCATGGCCCGGCCCGACATCACCACGCGGCGCCCGGCCTTCTGCGCGGCGCGGGCGACCGAGATGATGCGGCCGACATTGGAGGCAAAGGTGGTGATCGCCACGCGGTGGGGGGCGGCAGCGATCAGCTGGTCGAGCGTCTCGGCCACCTCGTGCTCGGACGGGCTGGTGCCCTCCTTCATCGCGTTGGTGGAATCGCAGATCAGCGCGATCGGGCCCGAGCGGTCGGCCCCGATCTCACCGAAGCGCGGCAGGTCGGTGGGCGGTGCGCCAATGGGCGCCGGATCGAGCTTCCAGTCGCCGGTGTGAACGACCCGGCCGACCGGCGTCGTGATCAGCAGGGCGCAGCTTTCCGGGATGGAGTGGGCGACGTTGATCGCCTCGATGGTGAACGGGCCGACCGTGAAGGGCTTGCCGACCCGCATCGGGCGGATCTCGATATCCTCCATGATGCCCTCGGACTCGCGCTTGGCGGTCAGCATCGCGGCGGTGAAGGGGGTGGCATAGACCGGGCGGTCATAGGCCGGCCACAGGTCGAGCACGGCGCCGTAATGGTCCTCGTGGCTGTGGGTGAGCACGAGCGCCAGCACATCGTCGGCATTTTCCTCGAGGAAGGCCGGGTCGGGCAGGATCAGCTCGACGCCCGGCTCGTTGGGGCCGGCGAAGGTCACGCCG
Organism: Devosia sp. Soil_C_22; assembly: GCF_057657195.1. Classification (NCBI taxonomy): domain Bacteria; kingdom Pseudomonadati; phylum Pseudomonadota; class Alphaproteobacteria; order Hyphomicrobiales; family Devosiaceae; genus Devosia; species Devosia sp. Soil_C_22. The sequence continues at coordinate 1,866,603 of NZ_JBDGIY010000001.1, read as the reverse complement.
CAATCGACCACGATCCACTTGCGGGCGTTCTCCGGCCCGAAGCCGTAGGCCGCCATGTTCATGCCGATCTCGCCGACGCCGCCCAGCGGCACGAAGACCAGTTCGTCGGTAAAAGCTCTGGCCATCAAATGCTCCTGTGGCTGGCGGTGGTGCCGAAATGCACGTCACCCGCCGTGATGGCGATACGTGAATTATCGTTGGCGCGGACGATCAACCGCCCCGCCTCGTCTATCGTCTCGAAAATGCCGCGCACGACGTCGCCGTCGCGGCTCACTGCAACCTCGCCGCCGATGCCGGCGGCAGCGGCGCGCCACTGCTCGAGGATCGCGCCGATCCCCCTGCCCTGGTCCCACGCCTCGTAGGCCTCGACCCAGGCGTCCGACAGCGCGCCGAACACCTTTGCCGCATCGGCCTCGATGCCGAGCTGCCTGAGCGAGGTCGCCGGATACGGCAGGCCATCGGGCGCGGCAACGACGTTGACCCCGATGCCGATCACGATCGCCATGCCGCCATCGGGCCGCTTCTGCGCCTCGAGCAGCATGCCCGAGAGCTTGCCGCCATCGGCCAGTACGTCGTTGGGCCATTTCAGCGCGATGCGGCCGCCGGCGAAATCGGCGCCATCTATGCCGGTCTTCAGCCTGGCGCCGGGGACGAAATCACCGAGCGCGCGGTGCAGCGCCACGCCGGCGACAAAGCCGAGCGTCGCAGCCATGGCAGGGTCGCATTCCGGCACCACCAGCAGGCTAGCAGCCAGGTTGCCATGGATCGTCTGCCACGGCCGGCCACGGCGGCCACGACCGGCCGTCTGCTCGAGCGCGCAGAACCAGACGTCGCCGACATCCCCGGCCTGGGCGGCCCTGGCCGCCTCGGTCGAGGTCGATCCCACGCTGTCAAAGCCGTGGACTCTATATCCCCGAATGGCTGCCTTTGGCCCCAGCCAGAAGTCCGCCACTAGAACAGGCTTCCGGCCGCAAAGCGCGCGGCGGCGGTGAGAGGTCCGCCGACAGTGGCGAAATAGGTGACGATGAGGAAGCCGACACCGGCCATCACTACGGCCAGTTCGCCGGGCACCGCAGCGAACTTCAGCTGCGGCTCGTCGAAGTACATCACCTTGATGATGCGCAGGTAGTAGAACGCGCTCACCGCCGAGGCGAGGACGCCGATCACCGCCAGCACGAACAGCCCCTGCTCCACCGCGGCAAGGAACACCTGCCACTTGGCGAAGAACCCGGCGAGCGGCGGCAGGCCGATGAGCGAGAACATCAGGATGGCGATGGTGCCGGCGAGGAACGGACGGCCCGATGCGAGGCCCGCCAGCTCCGAGATGGTCTCGACCGGTCGGCCGTCCTCGGTGCGCAGCGCCAGAACGCAAGCGAAGATGCCCACGGTCATCGCGACATAGATCGCCATGTAGATGGCGACGCCCTCGACGCCGCCTGCCGTGCCGGCCGACAGCCCGACAAGCGCGAAGCCGACATGGCCGATGGACGAGTAGGCAAGCAGCCGCTTGAGGTTGTTCTGGCCGATGGCGGCGAACGAGGCGAGCACCATCGAGGCGATCGACAGGAAGATCACGATCTGCTGCCAGTCATGCGTGATCGGCCCGAAGCTGACGGTGGCGACGCGCACGAACAGCGCCATGGCGGCGACCTTCGGGGCGGCGGCGAAGAAGGCCGTCACCGGGGTCGGCGCGCCTTCGTAGACGTCGGGCGTCCACATGTGGAACGGCACGGCCGAGATCTTGAAGGCGATACCGGCAAGCAGGAACACCATGCCGAAGATCAGTCCGATCGAGCGGCCCTCGGCCGTGACCTGGCCGACGATCAGGTCGAGCTGGGTGGTGCCGGTGAAGCCATAAACCAGCGAAGCACCGTAGAGCAGCATGCCCGAGCTCAGCGCACCGAGCACGAAGTACTTGATGCCGGCTTCTGTCGCCCGGCCGTCCTCGCGCTTCATCGCCGCGACGACGTAGAGCGCGAGGCTCTGCAGCTCGAGGCCGATATAGAGGGTCATCAGGTCGTTCGACGACACCATGACCATCATGCCCAGCGTCGCCAGCAGCACGAGCACCGAGTACTCGAACTTGTCGATGCCGTGTTCCTTGCTGGTCGACAGCGAGATCAGCACGGTCGCCGCCGCGCCGCCGAGGACGAGCGCCTTCATGTACTGGGCAAAGCCATCGACGATGAACACACCGTTGAACAGCACGCCGGTCGCCGGCTGCAACAGCAGCACAGCCAGCACTGCGAGGAGCAGCACGATCGAGATGATCGCCACCGCGCCAGGGCGCAGCGATTTCCAGAACAGCGCGATCAACAGCACCACAACCGCGCCGGCGGCCATGAGCAGTTCCGGATAAGCCGGAGCGAGCGAAGCGAAGCTCGTAACGTCGGACTGCATGCCCGTCTCCTAATGCCCGGTCGCCGCGGCGACCGCCTGCGGGGCGGCGCCGATGGCGCTGGCGAAATTGTCAGCGACGAGACCCACCGAGGCAGCGGTCGCATCGAGGATCGGCGCCGGATAGAAGCCGAAGAGGATGGTGAGGATGATCAGCGGCACCAGCACCGCGACCTCGCGGCGATCGAGATCGAGGATCCCCATCAGCGATTCCTTGGTCAGCGCGCCGAAGATCACCCGGCGATAGAGCCAGAGCGCATAGGCCGCCGACAGGATCACGCCGAAGGCCGCGAAGAACGCCACCCAGGTGTTGACCTGGAACGCCGCGAACATGGTGAGGAACTCGCCCACGAACCCGGACGTGCCCGGCAGGCCCACGTTGGCCATGGTGAACACCATGAAGGCGAAGGCATAGCGCGGCATGCGCTCGACCAAACCACCATAGGCTTCGATGTCACGGGTGTGCATCCGGTCGTAGACCACGCCGACGCAGAGGAAGAGCGCGGCCGACACGATGCCGTGCGAGATCATCTGGAAGATCGCGCCGTGGATGCCGTAGATGTTGCCCGAGAAGATGCCCATGGTGACAAAGCCCATGTGCGCCACCGAGGAGTAGGCGATCAGCTTCTTGATGTCGGTCTGCACGAGTGCGATCAGCGACGTGATGATGATCGCCGCGATCGACAGTACGAACACGAAGTTCGCGAACTGGTGCGAGGCATCGGGAAACATCGAGATCGAGAAGCGGATGAAGCCGTAGCCGCCAAGCTTGAGCAGGATCGCGGCCAGGATCACCGAGCCGCCCGTCGGCGCCTCGACGTGGGCTTCGGGCAGCCAGCGATGGAACGGCCACATCGGCATCTTCACCGCGAACGAGGCGAAGAACCCGATCCACAGCCAGGTCTGCATCTCCGGCGGGAACCTGAAGGTCAGCAGCTTCTGGATGTCGAGCGTACCAGCGGTCGCGAACATCGCCATAATGGCGATGAGCATCAGCACCGTGCCGGTGAAGCTGTAGAAGAAGAACTTGTAGGTCGCCTGGATACGCCGCGCCCCGCCCCAGATGCCGATGATCAGGAACATCGGGATCAGCGTGCCCTCGAAGAATACGTAAAACAGCGCCAGATCGAGCGTCGCGAACGCGCCGATCATGAACGTCTCGAGGATCAGGAAGACGATCAGGTACTCGCGTACGCGCTTGGTGACCGAGCCCCAGCTGGTGAGGATCACGGCCGGCATCAGCACCGCGGTGAGCGGGATGAACAGCACCGAGATGCCATCAACGCCCATGCGATAGCCGATCGAGTCGCCCAGCACGTTGTAGTTCTCGACGAACTGGAAGCCGGTGTCGCTCGGATCGAACAGATACCAAAGGTAGAGGCTGAGCGCGGCCGTCACCACGGTGACAACCAGCGCAATCCAGCGCTGCAGGCTCTCGCCCGCCGCATCGCGCCCGCCGACGAAGAGCAGGATCAGCGCGCCCAGCGTCGGCAGGAACGTGATGACCGTCAGTAGATTGTCGCTGAAGATCATCCGAGAAGTCCCCCAGCGGCGATGGCCCAGGTGAGCAGCGCCGCAATACCGATAAGCATGGCGAATGCGTAGTGATAGAGATAGCCGGACTGGAGCTTCACCACCCGGCCGGTGATGTCCTTGACGCGATTGCCTAGACCCTCGGTGAGCGTCTGGTCGACCAGCTGGTCGTCAAAGCCCTTCCACAGCGCGCGGCCGAGCCACAGCGCCGGCTTGACGAAGATGCGGTCGTAGAGTTCGTCGAAGTACCACTTGTTGAGCAGGAACTTGTAGAGGCCCTGGTTGCTGGCCGCGAGGTTCCGCGGCACGGCCGGATCAACGATGTACATCCACCACGCCGCGCCGAAGCCGAGGACCATGGCGACGGTCGCCGACCACTTCACCCATAGCGGCACGCCGTGGGCGGCCTCGAGCAGATCGTGCGGCACGACGACCGAACCGGCAAAGAAATGCTCGATATGCTCGGCATGGCCGAAGAACAGGTCGTTGAACACCACGCCCGCGAGCACCGCGCCGACACCGAGGATGTAGAGCGGCACCAGCATCACGGCCGGGCTCTCATGCGCGTTGTCGTGGGCGCTGCCGTGGTGGCCATGGCCGTGATCGTGGGCGTCCAGCGGCTCATCGTGGCTCTCCGCCGCGGCATGGGCCGGGTCGGGATGAGCCGAGTGCCCGTGCTGGGCATCGCGCGGCTTGCCGTGGAAGGTCAGGTGGATCAGGCGCCACGAGTAGAAGCTCGTGAAGGCGGCAGCGATCACCAGCGACCAGAAGGCGATGTAGCCGGTCGATTCACCCGCGGCATACGCCACTTCGATGATGCCGTCCTTGGAGAAGAACCCGGCAAAGCCCAGCGGCGTGCCCGGAATGCCGACGCCGGTCAGCGCCAGCGTGCCGATGATCATCAGCCAGTAGGTGACCGGAATCTTCTTCCGTAGCCCGCCCATGTTCCGCATGTCCTGCTCATGGTGCATCGCATGGATCACTGAGCCGGCGCCTAGGAACAGCAGGGCCTTGAAGAAGGCGTGCGTGAACAGGTGGAACACACCGGCCGAGTACATGCCGGCGCCCAGCGCCACGAACATGTAGCCCAGCTGCGAACAGGTCGAGTACGCGATCACGCGCTTGATGTCGTTCTGGACGAGGCCGACCGTCGCGGCAAAGAACGCCGTCATCGCGCCGATCAGCATCACCACCATCATCGCGACCGGCGCGGCGTCGAACATCGGCGACAGGCGGGCAACCATGAACACGCCGGCCGTCACCATGGTGGCGGCATGGATGAGCGCCGACACCGGGGTCGGGCCTTCCATGGCGTCCGGCAACCAGGTGTGGAGCAAGAACTGCGCGGACTTACCCATGGCGCCCATGAACAGCAGCAGGCAGACGACAGTCATCGCGTCGAGGTCCCAGCTGAGGAACCGGATGGTCATGCCCGCGACCTCGGGGACGGCATGGAAGGCGCCGTCGAAATCGAGATGGCCGAGCACCATGAAGGCGCCGAAAATGCCGAGCGCGAAGCCGAAGTCACCGACGCGGTTGACCACGAACGCCTTCATCGCCGCCGCGTTGGCGGAGGGGCGCGTGTACCAGAAGCCGATCAAGAGGTACGAGGCCAGACCCACGCCTTCCCAGCCGAAGAACATCTGCAGGAAGTTGTCGGCCGTCACCAGCATCAGCATGGCGAAGGTGAACAGCGAGAGATACGCGAAGAAGCGCGCCCGGTGCGGATCGTCGGCCATGTAGCCGATCGAGTAGACGTGGACGAGGCACGACACCGTCGTCACCACCACCAGCATCACCGCGGTCAGCGTGTCGACGCGCAGGATCCAGTCGAGCCTGAGGTCGCCCGAGTGAATCCAGCTCAGCACCGTGACCTTCAGCACCTCGGCATGGCCGGCTGCCTCGGCGGCACCCTCGGCCGCCTCAGGCGCGAACCAGAAGCCCGAAAAGACGATCCAGCTCAGTACCGCGGCGATGATCAAGAGCCCGGTGGTGATGAACTCGCTGGTCCGATGCCCGATGATCCGGACGAGGAGGCCCGCGATCAGCGCCCCGACCAGGGGCAGGAATACAATGGCCTGGATCACGGGGTCAGCCCTTCAGCTGGTTGACGTCTTCCACGGCAATGGTGCCGCGGTTGCGATAGAAGATGACGAGAATGGCAAGGCCGATGGCCGCCTCCGCCGCGGCGACCGTGAGGATCAGCAGCGCGAAGACCTGGCCGGCGAGATCGCCGAGCTCGCCCGCGAAGGCGACGAAGTTGATGTTCACCGCCAGCAGGATCAGCTCCACCGACATCAGGATGACGATGATGTTCTTCCGGTTGAGGAAGATGCCGAACACGCCCAGCGTGAAGAGAACCGCGCCAACCGCCAGAAAATGGCCAACGCCGATACCTGTTGCTTGAAGCAGCATCTAGAGCCCCTGCCCCGACTTGACCTTGACCAGCTCGACCGCCTCCGAGCGCTTGCGCCCGGTCTGCTTGAACACATCCTGCCGCTTGACGTTCGGCTTGTGCCGCAGCGTCAGAACGATCGCGCCGATCATGGCGACCAGCAGGATCGCCGCGGCGCCCTGGAACAGGAACACGTAGCGCGTGTAGAGCAGCTGGCCGATCTGGCGCGTATTGGAAAGCGCCGCATCCATCGGCACCGTGCCGGCGGCCTCGATGCCCGATGGCAAGACGAAGCTGCCCCCGACCAGCAGCAGCTCGAGCAGCAGCACAATGCCGACCACCACGCCCACCGGCGCGTATTGCAGCATGCCCTCGCGCAGCGACGTGAAATCGACGTCGAGCATCATGGTGACGAACAGGAACAGCACCGCGACCGCGCCGACATAGACGACGATGAGGATCAGCGCGAGGAACTCGGCGCCGGCGAGCATGAACAGCCCGGCCGAGTTCACGAAAGCGAGGATCAGGAACAGCACCGAGTGCACGGGATTGCGCGCCGCGATCACCATCAGCGCCGAAGCGACGGTGATGACCGAGAACAGGTAGAAGAAAAACAGCGGGAGGGTCATGCGCAGGCCTCGGAACTCTCGCCCCCTCTCCCTTTGGGGAAGAGGGCTGGGGTGAGGGGGCCTTGCCCCAAACTCGGTGACGAAGGCAAGGCCCCCTCACCCGGCGCTGCGCGCCGACCTCTCCCCCGAGGGAGAGGTGTCGCTGTGGCGCCTTCGTTGAAAATCATCTGCATTCGCGATCACCGATACGGCGCATCGGCGGCCAGGTTGGCAGCGATTTCACGCTCCCAGCGGTCGCCGTTGGCGAGCAGCTTCTCTTTCGAGAAATACAGCTCTTCGCGGGTTTCGGTGGCGAATTCGAAGTTCGGGCCCTCAACGATGGCATCGACCGGGCAGGCCTCCTGGCAGAAGCCGCAATAGATGCACTTCACCATGTCGATGTCATACCGGATGGTGCGGCGGGTGCCGTCGTTCTGGCGCGGGCCGGCCTCGATGGTGATGGCCTGCGCCGGGCAGATCGCCTCGCACAGCTTGCACGCGATGCAGCGCTCTTCGCCATTGGGGTAGCGGCGCAACGCATGTTCACCGCGGAAGCGGGGCGAGTACGGGATCTTCTCGAACGGGTAGTTGATCGTCTTCTTGGGCGCAAAGAAGTAGCGCATCGCCGCAAAGAAGGCGCCGACGAACTCGCGCAGCAGGAGGCCGTTGAGGAACTGAGTGAAACGCATCAGACAGCACCTCCGTGCCAGCCCCAGCCGGTGAGCTGGAGAACGAATGCCACGACCACCACCATCAGCAGCGAGATCGGCAGGAACACCTTCCAGCCGATCCGCATCAGCTGGTCGTAGCGGTAGCGCGGCACGATGGCCTTGGCCATGGCGAACATGAAGAACACCGCGCAGAGCTTGAGGCCGAACCAAACGAGGCCCGGGATCCAGTTGAACGGGGGGATATCGAGCGGCGCGTCCCAGCCCCCGAGGAACAGGATCGTCGTCATCGCGCACATCAGGATGATGGCGATGTACTCGCCCAGCATGAACAACAGGTACGGCGTCGAGCCATATTCCACCATGTAGCCGGCCACGAGCTCGGACTCGCCTTCCGGCAGGTCGAACGGCGGACGGTTGGTTTCAGCCAATGCCGAGATGTAGAAGATCACGAACATCGGGAAAAGCGGCAGCCAGTACCAGTCGAGGAAGCTCAGCCACGGCACGCCCAGCATGGTGGCGATGCCGCCCGACTGCTGCGCCACCACGATATCGGTGAGGTTCAGCGAACCCACGACGAGCAGCACCGTGATGATCACGAGGCCGATCGACACTTCGTACGACACCATCTGCGCGGCCGAACGCAGCGCGCCGAGGAAGGCGTATTTGCTGTTCGAGGACCAGCCGCCGATGATGATGCCGTACACGCCCAACGACGAGATGGCGAAGATGTAGAGGATGCCGATATTGATGTCGGCCAGCGCCCAGCCGCGATCGAACGGGATCACCGCATAGGCTGAGAGCGCCAGGATCGAGGTCACCAGCGGGGCGAGCAGGAACAGGCCCTTGTCCGAGCCCGCCGGGATCACCGGCTCCTTGAACACGAACTTCAGCAAGTCCGCGAACGACTGCAGCAGGCCGAACGGACCGACGACGTTGGGGCCGCGACGCACCTGCACCGCCGCCCAGATCTTGCGGTCGGCGAGCAGGATGTAGGCGGTGAAGATCAACAGCGCGACCAGCAGCAGCAGCGCCTTGTAGATGAAACCAACCTGCGTACCCCAACCGAAGATCGGGATGCCGAGCAGGTAGTCCAGCGCTGAAACGACGAAATCCATCGGGGTTCCTTACTCCGCGGCCTGCTTGAGGCCAGCCGCGAGGGCTGCGCATTCCCCCATCGTCGCGGACGAGCGCGCGATCGGGTTGGTGAGGTGGAAGTCGGCGATCGGCGAGGTGTAGGTCGCCGACTTGGTCTTGATCGCGGCGCCGGCGAGCTTCTTCACGTCGTCGATCGAGCTATTCGCAATCTGGTCGAGCCGCGCCAGGTGCGGAAACTCCGCATAGATCGCGGCGCGCAGCCCAGTCAGCGAGTTGAACGGCAGCGGCTGGCCCAGCACGGCCGACAGGGCGCGGAAGATCGCCCAGTCTTCCTTGGCCTCGCCCGGAGGGAACACGGCGCGCTCGGCGAGCTGCACGCGGCCCTCGGTGTTGACATAGGTGCCCGATTTCTCGGTGTAGGTCGCGGCCGGCAGGATCACGTCGGCGCGATGCGCACCGGCATCGCCATGCGTGCCGACATAGACGACGAACGCCTTGCCCATGGCCGACGTGTCGTACTCGTCGGCACCGAGCAGGAACAGCACGTCGAGCTTGCCTTCGCCGGCAAGGCCGATCTGGTCGGCCGAGCAGACACCGCCGTCATGCGGCACGAACTTGATGTCGAGCCCGCCGACACGACCCGCCGCATTGTGCAGCAGCGCAAAGCCGTTCCAGCCTTCCGCGACATTGGCTCCAGTCGCGAGCTTGGCCGCGAGCGCAATCGTATCGCGGCCGATCTGCTTGGACTTGGCGGCGCCGTGCGACACGGCGCCCTCGCCCACGATGATCAGCGGCTTCTTGGCGTTGGCCAGCGTACCGGCAAAGCTGCCCTGCCCCGCGACGAGATCGGCGAGCGCCGAGAACCCGTTGCCGAGATAGGTGTAGTCGTAGGTGAGGTCGGCCTGGTCGCCGATCACCGCGATCGGCGTGCCCTTGGCGCGCCAGGCCTTGCGGATGCGGGCGTTCAGCACCGCCGCTTCCTTGCGCGGGTTCGAACCGATGATCAGGATGGCGTCGGCCTCTTCGATCCCGGCAATGGTCGGGTTGAAGATATAGGCCGAGCGCGGCATGGACGGATCGATCCCCGACATCGCCGGACGGCTGTCGGTCATGCCCGAACCGAGCGAGGTCATCAGCGCCTTCAGCGCATACATGTCCTCGACCGAGGCGAGATCGCCGGCAATGGCGCCGACCTTGTTGCCGCCGCCCGAGGCCTTGATCGCCTTGGCGATGGCCGCAAAAGCCTCGTCCCACGACGCCGGCTTCAGCTTACCGCCCGAACGGACATACGGCCGGTCGAGGCGCTGCGACTTGAGCCCGTCCCAGATGAAGCGGGTCTTGTCGGAAATCCACTCTTCGTTGATGGCCTCGTTGACGCGCGGCAGAATACGCATCACCTCGCGGCCACGCGCATCGACGCGGATGTTGGAACCGACCGCATCCATCACGTCGATGGACTCGGTCTTCACCAGCTCCCACGGACGGGCATGGAAGGCATAGGGCTTGCTCGTCAGCGCGCCGACCGGGCAGAGGTCGATGACGTTGCCCTGCAGCTCGCTCGACAGCGCGCGCTCGAGATAGGAGGTGATCTCGGCATCCTCGCCGCGACCAAGCAGGCCCATCTCGCTGATGCCGGCGACTTCGGTGGTGAAGCGAACGCAACGCGTGCAGTGGATGCAGCGGTTCATCTCGGTCTTCACCAGCGGCCCGAGATACTTTTCCTCGACGGCGCGCTTGTTCTCGGCGAAGCGGTTCTTGTCCACGCCATAGGCCATGGCCTGGTCCTGCAGGTCGCACTCGCCGCCCTGATCGCAGATCGGGCAATCGAGCGGATGGTTGATCAGCAGGAATTCCATCACGCCTTCGCGGGCCTTCTTGACCATCGGCGTGTTGGTGAACATCTCGGGCGGCTCGCCATTCGGGCCGGGGCGCAGGTCGCGCACCGACATCGCGCAGCTCGCCTGCGGCTTGGGCGGACCGCCCTTCACCTCGACGAGGCACATGCGGCAATTGCCGGCCACCGACAGGCGCTCGTGGTAGCAGAAGCGCGGAATCTCGGCGCCGGCAGCCTCGGCGGCCTGCATCAGAGTGTAGTGATCCGGGACTTCGACGAGTGTACCGTCGACCTTGATATTGGCCATCGCCCTACTCCGCCGCGATCGAGGGCACGGCGCCCTCGCTGGTCGAGGACCAGGTATACTGGTCGATGCGCGCCTCGATGACGTCGCGGAAATTGCGGATCAGGCCCTGGATCGGCCAGGCCGCCGCGTCGCCGAGGGCGCAGATGGTGTGCCCTTCGATCTGCTTGGTGACCTCGAACAGCATGTCGATCTCGCGCTTCTGGGCGCGGCCCTGCACCATGCGCTCCATCACGCGCATCATCCAGCCCGTGCCTTCGCGGCACGGCGTGCACTGGCCGCAGCTCTCGTGCTTGAAAAAGGCCGCGATGCGCCAGATCGCCCGGATGATGTCGGTGGACTTGTCCATTACGATCATGCCGCCGGTGCCGAACGAGCTCTTCTTCTCGCGCAGCCCGTCGAAGTCCATGATCGCGGTGCGCATGTCTTCGCCACGCACGACCGGGCACGAAGCACCACCGGGGATCACGGCGAGCAGGTTGTCCCAGCCGCCGCGAATGCCGCCGCAATGCTTTTCGATCAGCTCCTCGAACGTGCAGCCGAGCGAATCCTCGAACACGGCCGGCTTGTTCACGTGGCCCGAGGCCATGAACAGCTTGGTGCCGGTATTATTCGGTCGGCCGAAACCGGCGAACCAGGCGCCGCCACGGCGCAGGATTTCCGGCACGACGGCGATCGACTCGACGTTGTTGACGGTCGTCGGGTTGCCGTAGACGCCCATGGCGGCCGGAAACGGCGGCTTCAGGCGCGGCTGGCCCTTTTTGCCCTCGAGCGACTCCATCAGCGCGGTTTCTTCGCCGCAGATATAAGCACCGGCGCCGTGATGGACGACGATCTCGAAGTCCCAGCCGTGGATGTTGTTTTTGCCGATCAGCCGGGCGTCATAGGCCTGCTGCACCGCGGCTTCAAAATTCTGGCGCTCGCGGATGAACTCGCCGCGGATATAGACGTAGGCGATATGCGCGCCCATGGCGCGGCCGGCGAGGAGGCACCCCTCGATCAGGTGATGCGGATCATGGCGCAGGATCTCGCGATCCTTACACGTGCCCGGCTCCGACTCGTCAGCGTTGACCAGCAACTGGCTCGGACGACCGTCGCCGGCGCCTTCCTTGGGCATGAAGGTCCACTTGAGCGCGGTCGGGAAGCCTGCGCCGCCGCGGCCCCGCAGGCCGGAGCCCTTAACCTCGTTGACGATCCAGTCGCGACCGTTGTCGATGAACTTCTTCGTATCGACCCAGCCACCACGCGCGCGCGCCCCTTCGAGGCCCCAGTCGCCGTTGCCGTAGAGATTGGTGAAGATGCGGTCTTTGTCTTCCAGCATCAGCGCGGGTCCTTCCCGAACACACGGCGATATTCCTCGACGCCGCCGGTGGCGAGCGCCTTGGCCTGATTGATCCAGTTGTCGCGCGCGACACGGCCCGGGAACGACAGCCGCTCCTCGAGCTTGGCGATGTCGTCGGCGCCGAGCGCGGCGACCTGCGCCCAGGTGGTGACGCCGATCTCGTTGAGCCGGCCCTCGAGCACCGGACCGACGCCCGAGATCAACTTGAGGTCGTCCTTCTGCCCAGCCGGTGCGGAGAACAGCGGGCCGCCGGTCTCACGCGTCGGCGAGGTCACCGACGGCGCCGCGGCAACGCGCTTGGCCTTGGTGTCGGTCTTGCCCGCATCGATCTTGCCGGCCGGCGATTCCGCGCCGGTGGCCTTGTCGCGCATCGCCTTGTTCGGCTTGCCGTCGGCCTTGGCAGACGCGTTCGCCGCCTTGCGCTCGCCCTCGGCGGTCGCGGTCGCGACCTTTTCCGGCGACGGCGACTTCAGGGCCGGCGCGGTTTCCTCGGTCGTCTTGTTCTTTCGGCCGGCGGCGGTCGGCTCGGCGGGCTTTGCTGCCGGAGCCGCCGCAGCGGGCGCCGGGGCAGCGGGAGCAGCGGCAGGCGCCGGAGCGGGCTCGGGCGGCGGCGGGAACGGCTTATAGGTGCGCGTCGCGGTCGGCTTTTCGAGCAGCGTCGTCTGCCCGCCCTCGGCCGCGCTGGTCTGCCGCGCGATCTGCGTGCCGGGCTTCACTTCCGCGCCCTTGCCGGCGGCAAACTTGTCGAGGATGGCTTCGAAGCTCTCCGGCGTCAGGTCCTCGTAGGTGTCCGACCCGATCATCACCAGCGGCGCGTTCACGCAGGCGCCGAGGCATTCCACCTCTTCCCAGCTGAACTTGCCGTCCGGCGTCGTCTCGAACGGCTCGTGGTTGATCTTGCGCTCGCACACGTGCCGGATGTCCTCGGCACCGCGCAGCATGCACGGCGTCGTGCCGCACACCTGGACGTGCGCGACGGTGCCGACCGGCTTCAGCTGGAACTGGGTGTAGAAGGTCGCGACTTCGAGCACGCGGATATACGGCATGCTGAGCAGCCCGGCGACCGTCTCGATCGCGGCGCGGCTGATCCAGCCCTGCTGCTCCTGCGCACGGAACAGCACCGGAATCACGGCGGACTGCTGACGGCCCGGCGGATACTCGGCCATCTTCTTTTCGGCCCAGGCTTGGTTCTCCGCGCTGAACGCGAAGCTCGCCGGCTGGACGGCCTCATCTGCAAGGCGGCGGACGGACATTTAGCGGTCGACCTCACCGAATACGATATCGAGCGAACCGAGGATGGCGGCGACGTCAGCCAGCATGTGCCCTCGGCAAAGGAAATCCATGGCCTGCAGGTGCGCAAAGCCCGGCGCGCGGATGTGGCAGCGATACGGCTTGTTGGTGCCGTCCGAGACCAGATAGACGCCGAACTCGCCCTTGGGTGCTTCGACCGCGGCGTAAACCTCGCCGGCCGGCACCTTGTAGCCTTCGGTATAGAGCTTGAAGTGATGGATCAGTGCTTCCATCGACTGCTTCATCTCGCCCCGCTTGGGCGGCACCACCTTGCCGTCGGTCGAGGCCACCGGCCCCTGCCCTTCGGGCGAATTCAGCAGCGCAATCGCCTGCTTCATGATGCGGATCGACTGGCGCATCTCTTCCATGCGGACGAGATAGCGGTCGTAGCAGTCACCGTTCTTGCCGACCGGAACGTCGAAATCGAAGCGGTCGTAGCACTCGTAAGGCTGGGCTTTCCGCAGGTCCCAGGGCGCGCCCGAACCGCGCACCATCACGCCCGAAAAACCCCACTTCCACGCATCGTCCAAGGCCACCACGCCGATATCGGCGTTGCGCTGCATATAGATGCGGTTGCCGGTGAGCAGCTTTTCGAGATCGTCGAGCACCAGCAGGAACGGGTCGCAGAACGCCTCGATATCGTCGACGAGCGCCTGCGGCAGATCCTGGTGCACGCCGCCCGGCCGGAAATAGGCCGCGTGCATACGGCTGCCCGAGGCGCGCTCGTAAAAGATCATCAGCTTTTCACGCTCGTCAAAACCCCACAGCGGCGGGGTGAGCGCGCCAACGTCCATCGCCTGCGTCGTGGCGTTGAGGATGTGCGACAAGAGGCGCCCGATCTCGGCATAGAGCACGCGGATCAGCTGGCCGCGCATCGGCACTTCGAGCCCGAGCAGCTTTTCCACCGCGAGGCAGAAGGCGTGCTCCTGGTTCATCGGCGCCACGTAGTCGAGGCGGTCGAAATACGGCACGGCCTGCAGATAGGTCTTGGTCTCGATCAGCTTCTCGGTGCCGCGGTGCAGCAGCCCGATATGCGGATCGACGCGTTCGACCACTTCGCCGTCGAGCTCGAGGATGAGCCGCAGCACGCCGTGCGCAGACGGGTGGATCGGACCGAAGTTGATCGTAAAATTGCGGACGTCGACTTCAGACATCAGTTCTTCGCTTTCTCGTCGCCCGGCAGCACGTAGTCGGTGCCCTCCCATGGCGACAGGTAGTCAAACTGGCGGAATTCCTGCGCCAGCTTCACCGGCTCGTAGACCACGCGCTTGCGTTCTTCGTCGTAGCGCACCTGCACATAGCCGGTGGTCGGGAAGTCCTTGCGCAGCGGATAGCCGTCAAAACCGTAGTCGGTAAGGATGCGACGCAGGTCCGGGTGACCGGTGAACAGCACGCCGAACAGGTCGTAGGTCTCGCGCTCGAACCAGTCGGCGCCCGGGAAAATCCCGGTGATCGAGGGCACCGGCTTGTCGGCGTCGGTGGTGAGCTTCAGCCGCACGCGCACATTCTGCTTGGGGCTGAGCAGGTGGTAGACCACCTCGAAGCGCTCCTCGCGCTCCGGATAGTCGGCGCCGCACACGTCCGAGATCGAAATGAACGCCTCGTGGTCGTGCAGGAACGTCACCACGTCGACGATCGCCTCGCGCTGCACCGTCAGCGTTAGCTCGCCAAAGGCGAGCTTGGTCTCGAGCACCTTGTCGCCAAGCGCGTTACTGGCGCGTTCGGCCAGCGCCGCAAGCGGGGAAGAGGTCGGGGCCTCGGTCATTGCCGGTCCTAACGTTCGATCGTGCCGGTGCGGCGAATCTTCTTTTGCAGCAGAAGGATGCCGTAGAGCAGCGCCTCTGCCGTCGGCGGGCAGCCGGGCACATAGATGTCCACCGGCATCACCCGGTCAGCCCCGCGCACCACCGAATAGGAATAGTGATAATAGCCGCCGCCATTGGCACAGCTGCCCATCGAGATGACGTAGCGCGGCTCCGGCATCTGGTCGTAGACCTTACGGAGCGCGGGAGCCATCTTGTTGGTCAGCGTGCCGGCGATGATCAGGCAGTCGGCCTGGCGCGGCGAAGCGCGCGGCGCGGTGCCGAATCGCTCGATGTCGTAGCGCGGCATCGACATCTGGATCATCTCGACGGCGCAGCAGGCGAGGCCCGTCTGCATCCACATCAGCGAGCCCGTGCGGGCCCAGGTGATCAGCTGCGAAGCGGTGGTGGCGAGGAAGCCCTTGTCCGCCAGCTCGGCATTGACCTCGAGCATGAACGGATCGTCGGCGCCCACCGGCTTGTTGGTCCTGGGGTCGATGACGCCCTTGGGCTGGGGAGCAACCAGCGTGCCTTCGGTCAATCCCATTCCAGCGCGCCTTTCTTCCATTCGTAGATGAAGCCGATGGTCAGGACGCCGAGGAAGATCATGACCGACGTGAAGCCGAACCAGCCCACGTCACGGAACGCCACCGCCCACGGGAACAGCAGCGCCACTTCGAGGTCGAACACGATGAACAGGATCGAGACCAGGTAGAAGCGCACATCGAACTTCATGCGCGCATCGTCGAAGGCCTCGAAGCCGGCTTCGAACGCCGACACCTTTTCGGGATCGGGCTTCTTGTAGGCAACGATGAAGGGGGCAACCATGAGGGCCAGGCCGATAACCGCAGCCAGGCCGACGAAGATGAGGATCGGCAGGTAGTTGCTGAGCAACTCGTTCATTGTACAGCCTAGTGGTCGGACCGGCAGGAGCTGCCGGTTCGCGCGGCCAGGCAGGCAATTTTGGGCCCGCGTGACGACGCGACTTGTTGTGGCACGGGCTTAGCCCACGCCACCCATCGTTTCAAGGGAAACAAAACCTGATAGTTCAGATCAGGATAAGCATAAACGCCCTGTCCCGACGACAGGCAGGCGAATGATTATCCACGACCGGTTCCGCTAGAAGTGAAACTTGGCGCCCAGGCTGATCTGGTCGGTCGGATTGTCGCCTTGCGCGGCAAAGCCGTGCAGATATTCCGCGCTCACGGATATGCCGTCGGTGATCGCATATTCGAGGCCGCCGCCGGCCAGAACGCCGATCTCTCCGGTGCCCGTAAGCTCGGTGCCATAGCCGGCCGAGACATAAGCCAGCAAATCCTCGGTCACGAGCACGCCGCCGCGGCCGGTGATCTGGCCGTAGGCGGTATCGATGGTATCGGAGGTCAGCCCGTGCAGCGCTACTTCGCCGCCCACGAGGAAGAAATCGAACTGCGCGTTGACGCCGGCCGCGATCCCGATGCCAACTTCAGCGTCGCGCTGTTCGCTGCGCTGGGCTACGCCGTACACGCCGGCGTAGAAGCCGCTCCAGTCGAAACTCTCACCCGCTACCGGAACGGAGATGGTGCTCGATTCGACGGGCACGCTGATGAGCTCGGCGGCAGCCCCTGCCCCGATTCCAGCGCCCATGGCCAACATGACCAGCAGCAGACGTCGCAACATCCGCATCCGTTTCTCCGTTGTCGCCTCCCGAGCGACCAATGCTCGCCCAGCGCCTGCGGTTCCGCTTGACGCCTATTGGACATGCGCATTGTGGCCCGAGTATGCAACGGGCGCCACATCGGCAAGGTTAGCACCAATGCCGCGACATGACTTTGAATGGAGGATCAAATTCCGGGGAGCCGCTTATCGACCCCCCCTGCGCCACCAGGGAGGTGGCGCGAGTGACGGGGCTCGAACCCGCGACCTTCGGCGTGACAGGCCGACGCTCTAACCAACTGAGCTACACCCGCTAAACGGCTTGCCGCCGTGCAACGTGGCGTCCGTTTAGAGGGAGGGTCGGAGGGTGTCAAGCGCGGATGTGGAAGTTTTTCGACAGCCCTGTTGATGCTGCACTGGCACCGGGGAAAAGCATGCGCGGGTTGACGAGTTGGCTGCGAAACCATAGGTAGCGGCGTCGCGTGACCCGCGCCGGTTTTCGGCGCAGCGGGCGGTTAGCTCAGTTGGTAGAGCATCTCGTTTACACCGAGAGGGTCGGCGGTTCGAGACCGTCACCGCCCACCACGCTTCTCTCGATCCCACCGGCAGAAACAACAAGGGCCCCGGCGACCTGCGCGCGGGGCCCTGTGGTCTCAAAGACCGGAACCGATCTTAGTTGATCGAATCCTTCAGGCCCTTGCCGGGCTTGAACTTGGCTTGGTTCGAGGCCGGGATCTTGATCTCGGCGCCAGTAGCCGGGTTGCGACCGACCGAAGCCTTGCGCTTGGACACGGCGAAGGTGCCGAAGCCAACCAGACGCACCTCGTCACCCTTCTTCAGAGCGGCGGTGATGGCGTCGAACACGGCATCGACAGCCTCGCCAGCCTGGGCCTTGGTCAGCGCGGGGACGGCGTCGGCAACCATGCCGATCAGATCATTCTTGTTAGCCATTGGTTTCCTCACTGTGGGATGCCGGCCAATTTGCCCGGCGGTAAGACGCGGTGAACCTTCTTCGATTCTGAGGTCGACGCAAGGAAATCCGGGCGTTTCCGCACGTCAGCCACCGCATTCCTGTTAATGAAGTGCCAATTCTGGCTCAACTTTGGCGGACTTCGGGCGTCACCGTGGCGATTGACGTCTTTCTGATGCCAAGCAGCAGCGGAAGCGCCAGAAGATACACCGCTCCGCCCACGATCCAGATCAGCCCGGGCCAGGTCGGCTTGATCAGGAAATAGACGTAGGAGAAGAAGAGCGGCCCGAATACTGCCGAGAGGCTGACGAGGCTCGCCAGCATGCCCTGCAGCTTGCCCTGGTTGTCGGCGTCGACCTGGCGCGTGGTCAGCGACTGCAGCGCCGGCATGCCGATGCCACCGAGGGCGAAGAGCGGAGCCAGGGCGAAAAGGATCCAGCCCTGCGTGGCAAAGCCAAGAATCACCAGCGCCGTGAGCTCGCACGCCATGCCGAGGACGAGCGCCCATTTCTCGCCCAGCCGCGCCGCTGCGGGTCCGGTCAACAGTGCCTGCGCGCCGGCATGGAAGACGCCGAAGGCGCCGAGCGACAGTCCGACCATCAGACCGTTCCATTGGAATGTGTCCTGGCCGAACAGCGCCCATACCGTGCCGTACATGGTGCCGACGAAGTTCATGATCACGAAGATCGCCATCAGCGGCAGCAAGGCCTTGAAGGTCAGCGCCCAGCCCAGCGGCTTGAACGGATTGAGCGTATCGAGATCGAACCGCGTGCCGGCATCGCCCTTGCGCGATTCGGGCAGCACGAACAGCGCCAGCGCGAAGTTGACCGCGTTCAGCGCCGCAGCGAGCAGGAAAGGCGCGCGCACCCAGATGTCGCCGAGAATGCCGCCCAGCACGGGGCCGATGATGAAGCCGATGCCGAACATGGCGTGGAAGTAGCCGAAGCGCCTGGCCCGCTCCTCCTCGGCCGAGATGTCGGTGATATAGGCGGTCGCTACCGCCATGTTGGCGCTGGTGACGCCGGCAATGGCGCGGCCGATGACCAGCATCCAAAGTTCGGGCGCGAAGGCCATCACGAGATAATCGATCGCCGCGCCCGCCAGCGAGATCAGCAGCACGGGACGCCGCCCGAAGCGGTCGCTGAGCACGCCCAGCACCGGCGAGAACAGGAACTGCATGGCCGAATAGAGGGCGAGCATCACGCCCATGAGCGTCGCCACTTCGCCCGCGTGCGTCACGTCGCGCAGCAGATTCGGCAGGATCGGAAAGATGAGACCGATGCCGACGGCATCGAGCGTCACCGCGGCCAGGATGACGACCAGAGCTTTGTTCACGTCGGGGGCTCCCTATGCTCCCGCTGGGCGTTGTTCTATATTCGTTCTCATCGGCCGCTGCAAGCCGAGCCCGGGAGATGGGAGCAATATCACGAACTTGCGAGCCTGCCTTGATGGGCAGGCACGAAATCGCGAGCGAGATGCCGCGGCGCTACAGCGCCCGCGCCGCGCCGTCGGCGGTGCGGAAGGCCATCGCCATGATGGTGAGCACCGGATTGAAGCCGCCATTGGTCGGATGCACCGAACCGTCGGCGATGTAGAGATTGTCGTGCCCCCACACCCGGCCGGCAGTATCGGTGACCGAGTTGGTGGGATCCGTCCCCATGCGGCACGTGCCTGCCTGATGCTGCCCGCCGGTAAGGCCCGGATCCGGCGCCACGCCCCAGGTCCGCTCTGCCCCCGAGGCCCGCAGCCAGTCATGCGCGCGCTCGTACATGAAACGCGAGGTCCGGGTCGTCTCGGCGTGCACCGAACCGGAAAGCCGCGCCACCGGCAGCCCCCATCTGTCGCGGACGCCAGCAGCGACGGTCACCCGTGCCTCCGGGTTGGGGATCTCATGGACCGGCCCGGCGATGCGCAGCACATGGTGGTACTGGTCGCGCATGAAATCCTTGGCAGTGAGCCCCCACCGCTTCTGCTCGGGCGGCAACACGTTCTTCCAGAAGATCACCGGCGGCTGGACGAAATCGTCAGCCAGCATGCCGCCGCCGACAATGCCGGCATTACCGTGGTTCCACGCGGTCGTCGCGAGCCCGACGCCCGGCCCGCGCGAACCATGCACCGGCTCGTCGAACAGCCCGTAGGCGACCGGGTAGACATGCCCCTGCAGGTTCCGCCCGACGAGGTCGTGGCCATTGCCGAGACCGTCCGGCTCCCGCGCCGAGGGCGAGTTGAGCAGCAGTCGTGCCGTCTCGATCGCCCCGCCCGCCAGCACCACGGCCTTGGCCCGCACCACATGCTCGGTGCCATCGACATCGACGAAGCGCACGCCCGTCACCTTGCCTGTACCATCGGTCTCGACCCGCAGCACCATAGCGCCAGTCACCAGTGTACAGCGCCCCGTCGCCAGCGCCCGCTTCACCATCGTGTTCTGCGTGCCGTTCTTGGCGTCACTCGGGCAGGGAAAGCCGACACAGCTGCCGCATGCGATGCAGGCCGCCCGCCCGTCGCGCGCGACGCTGTTGATAGCCAGCGGCGGCCGCGTGGTCGCGATACCCAGTGCCTCGGCGCCGCGCTTCAGCAGCGGCAGCGCCACCGATTCCGGCAGCGGCGGCATCGGATAGTCCTTGGCCCGCGGCCCCTCGTGCGTGTGTGCGGCCCCCTGCCCGGCCACGCCGATCGCCCACTCGGCCCGCTCGTACCATGGCGCCAGCTCGTCATAACCGATCGGCCAGTCCGTCAGCGACGAGCCCTCCGGCACGCCGTAGATGCCGGCCATGTGGAAGTCGTCGCGATGAAAGCGCCAGGCCTGTGCGCCGTAAACCAGCGTGCCGCTGCCTACCGCGGCTGCGAGGTTCTGGTAGCGCCCGTCATGCGGCGCCACCACATGCTCGACCTCGTCGCGATCGACGAAAACCCGCGGATTTCCGTCGAGATCGGGCCCGGTATTGTGCCCGTAAAGCGCAAGCCGATGGTTACGCAAATGGTCGCGATAACCGCTGTCGCCGTAAGACCGCATCAGTCCCCGCTCGAGCAGCAGCACGCTCCGTCCGGCCTCGGCCAGCACGCCCGCCGCAACGCCGCCGCCGGCTCCTGCGCCAACAATGATTACGTCATAGTCGAGAGTGCCGGAGTATCCGGTCGCCCGCTGCCCGTCCTGCTGCTCCGGTCCGTTCGGACCTTCCGGCAGCCCGTGCGCATAGCCAACCATGCTCCACGCGCCGGCGCCGCGATTGCCGCCATTGCCGGGGTCGGCATAGACGCCCTCGGCTACCAGCTCCACCAGCCGCCGGAACCACGCCTCACCCTCGACTGCCGCCAGCGCCTCATCGTCGGGAGAGTCTGTCGCCAGTGCATCGAGCCCTGTCGCGATCAGCTCGCGATCCGCCGGAAACTCGGAAAAGTGCCAGGCCAGATAGTCGAGCGCCCCGAAGCCGATGGCTCCCGGATCGCGATCCGCCGGCATGATCCTGTCGACAACTGCCGCGAGCCGCGCCTGATTCATAAGTTCCCTCCGCCCCGGTTCTCGGCCGGGTTCACGGAGAGCATGAGCTTATTCGCTCGGACCGGGCAACCCGCCTTGCGGCCTAGAGGTAGCGCCGCCCCGCCACCCACACGCCACGCACCACCGGCAGGTCGCCGACCATGCGCACCTGCACGATGTCGGCCCGCAACCCCGGTTCCAGCCGGCCGCGATCGTCGAAGCCGAGCAGCTCGGCCGGACGTGACGTAACCGTCCGGATACCGGTGGTGAGGTCGCCCAGCCGTTGGCCGACGAGAAAGGCGCCGTGCAGCAGGCTCGCCGGCACATAATCCGAGGTCAGCACGTCGAGGCAGTCGGCTTCCGCGAGCTGCATCGCGCCGACATTGCCCGAATGCGAGCCGCCCAGCACGACATTGGGCGAGCCCATGACGATCTGCTGACCCTTGGCCCGCGCATGCCGCGCCGCGTCCATCGTGGTCGGAAACTCGCTGATCGTGATGCCGTCGCCGGCCGACTGCTCGACATCCTCGATGGTCGTGTCGTCGTGGCTGGCGAGGCGTATCTGCTTGTCGCGCCCGTGCGCCGCAATGATCGCGCGCGCTTCGGGCACGAAGCGTGTCTGCTGCTCCACTCGGTCGTCGAGATAGGCCCGCCACTCGCTCTCGGACCACACCACATTGTTCTTCTTGCGCCGGAACGCCCGATAGAGGTCGGTGTCCTTCCACTGCCGCTGGCCCGGCGTGTGGTCCATCATCGACATCAGCCGCAGCTGCGGATTGTCGACATGCGCTTCGATGATCGGCAGCAGCCCGCCATCCGACAGCTCACAGCGGAAGTGGAACCAGTGGTCCGCTCGCAGCAGGTCCGCCGCCCGCGCGGCGTCCACGCCGCCGATCGCGGCATGCAGCATCTTCGTGCGCGCGCCAGCGCTGTCATAGTCACCCAGCGACAGCGAATCGAGCACGGTGGTGATGCCCGCCGACACCATCTGCGCGTCATGCGCCATCGCCGCCGCCAGCCCGGAGGGCCAGGTCACACCCGGGCGCGGGTGAAAGTGGTGCTCGATATTGTCGGTATGGAGGTCGATCAGTCCGGGGATCAGCAGATCCCCCTCACAGTCGATGACCTGCGCCTTTGGCCCAGCCGCGTCGGCAACAACTCCTTCGCGCACGAACAGCTCGGTGGCGCCGGTCACCTCGGGTGCCAGCACCCGCGCATTGGTGAGGTGAAAGTCCCGCATCGCGCCAGCCGTCGTCATCGTCCACTCCATCATCCAAAGGCGACGCGGATAGTAGCAGGATGTGACAGCCTTGCGACGGAGCTTGTCTAGCTGGATAGACAACGCTAGCGCCGCAAATGAAAACGGCGCCCGAAGGCGCCGTTCCGTGTTTCATCACTTATGCCGCTCAGTGCGGCAGGCTGGCTCCGGCGTCATCGCCGTCGGCCGGCTCGATGGCGGGGGCCGGCGCGGCCGGCTTGTCCTCGTCATACTGCCATTCGATCGGCTCGGGCTGGCGCACCAGGGCGCGGCTCAGCACCTCGTCCATCCGGCTCACCGGGATGATCTCCATGCCCTCGGTCACGTTCGCCGGGATCTCCTTGAGATCGCGGGTGTTCTCCTCGGGGATGAGCACCGTCTTGATGCCCGAGCGGAGGGCGGCGAGCAGCTTCTCCTTGAGGCCACCGATCGGCAGCACCCGGCCACGCAGCGTCACCTCGCCGGTCATCGCTACGTCGTTGCGGACCGGGATGCCGGTCATCAGCGACACGATGGCGGTCGCCATGGCGATACCCGCCGACGGACCGTCCTTCGGAGTTGCACCCTCCGGCACGTGCAGGTGGATATCGCGCGTATCGAACAGCGGCGGCTTGATGCCGAAGTCGATCGAACGCGAGCGCACGTAGCCCGAGGCGGCCGTGATGGATTCCTTCATCACTTCCTTGAGGTTACCGGTAACCGTCATGCGACCCTTGCCGTGTGTCATCACGCCTTCGATGGTGAGGATTTCGCCACCCACCGAGGTCCAGGCGAGGCCCGTGACGGCGCCGACCTGCGGCTCCGCATCGAGCTTGTCGTTCCGGAAGAAGGCCGGCCCGAGATATTCCTCGAGCAGCTCCGAGGTGATCTCCACCTTGGTCGCCTTCTTGGTCATGATGTCGCGCACCGCCTTCCGCATCAGCTTGGACAGCTCACGCTTCAGGTTACGCACGCCGGCTTCGCGGGTGTAGTTCCGCACCACGGCCATCAGTTGCTCGTCGTCGAGGACGAACTCCTTGGGCTGCAGCCCGTTCTCCTTGAGCGTCTCCGGGATCAGGTGACGGCGCGCGATCTCGAACTTCTCGTCCTCGGTGTAACCCGAGAGGCGGATGATCTCCATGCGGTCCATCAGCGGAGCCGGGATGTTCAGCGTGTTCGAGGTCGTCACGAACATCACGTCGCTCAGGTCGTAGTCGACCTCGAGATAGTGATCGTTGAACGTGTTGTTCTGCTCCGGATCCAGCACTTCGAGGAGAGCCGAGCTCGGATCGCCACGGAAGTCCTGGCCCATCTTGTCGATCTCGTCGAGCAGGAAGAGCGGGTTGGACTTGCCGGCCTTCTTCAGCGACTGCACGACCTTGCCGGGCATGGAGCCAATATAGGTCCGGCGGTGACCGCGGATTTCGGCCTCGTCACGGACGCCACCGAGCGCCATGCGCACGAACTCACGGCCGGTCGCCTTGGCGATCGACTTGCCCAGCGAGGTCTTGCCAACGCCCGGAGGACCGACGAGGCAGAGGATCGGGCCCTTGAGCTTGCCGGTGCGCGACTGCACCGCCAGATACTCGAGGATGCGCTCCTTGACCTTCTCGAGGCCATAGTGATCCTCGTCCAGCACCTGCTCGGCGTAGACCAGGTCGCGCTTGACCTTGCTCTTCTTGCCCCACGGCAGCGTCAGCAGCCAGTCGAGATAGTTGCGGACGACCGTCGCTTCAGCCGACATCGGGCTCATGGTGCGGAGCTTCTTCAGCTCAGCATCGGCCTTCTGCCGCGCTTCCTTGGACAGCCTGGTCTTCTTGATCTTCTCTTCGAGCTCGGTCAGCTCGTTCGAGCCTTCCTCGCCGTCGCCCAGCTCGCGCTGGATCGCCTTCATCTGCTCGTTGAGATAATACTCGCGCTGCGTCTTCTCCATCTGGCGCTTGACGCGCGAACGGATGCGCTTTTCGACCTGCAGCACACCGATCTCGCCTTCCATGAGGCCGAGGATCTTCTGCAGCCGCTCCATGATCGAGACGGTCGCCAGCAGCTCTTCCTTCTGCTCGATCTTGATCACCAGGTGGCTGGCAATCGTGTCGGCAAGCTTGGAATGGTTGGTGATCTGGCTGACGGCGTTGACCACCTCGGCCGAGATCTTCTTGTTGAGCTTGACGTAGTTCTCGAACTCGCTCTGCGCCGAACGGGCGAGCGCTTCGAGCTCGGTCTCGTCTTCCTCGGGCTCGACCAGCGTGTGGGCCTCGGCCTCGAAATAGTCGACGGTCTGGATGTACTTGTCGATCTGGGCACGGCGCAGGCCTTCCACCAGCACCTTGACGGTGCCGTCGGGCAGCTTCAGCAGCTGCAGCACGGAGGCAATCGTGCCCGTCTCGTAAATGTCTGCGGGCGACGGATCGTCGTCCTGGGCATTCTTCTGGGTGACGACGAGGATGTGCTTGTCGTCGCGCATCACCTCCTCGAGGGCCTTCACCGATTTCTCACGGCCGACGAAGAGCGGCACGATCATGCCCGGAAAGACAACGATATCGCGTAGCGGCAGCACCGGGTAAACCCGTTCGCGATCGAAAGCGGCGCCACCTTGGGTCGTATCCGACATATTTGGTCCTTTCCTGGGACGCGGGGACTTCGGGAGGAGAGTTTCGGACCCCACGTCCGCCTAGCAATCGGGCCAGTCCCCACAATGGGCGGCGAGCCTGATTCTGCTGATTAAATAGGTTAGCCTGTCCAAACGGCAAGTCGACCTGCCCGTTATGGCTGGTATGCGTTGTGGTTACCCCTTCAGCTGTGCTGCATCTACATCAAATGGGACCAAGTCCTGGTCCAATATACCGGGCCCGTGGCCGAATGAGGGTCCCCGTCCCCGCCTGCTCGATGGCGTGTGCCAGCCAGCCCACCGAGCGCGCAACGGCGAATATGAGCGCCGGCGCCTGTTTCGGCAGATCGTAAGCGGCCGCCACCGCCGCAAGTCCGAAGTCGATATTGGGCGCTTCTTCGAGCACGACTTCACCCGCCCGGAGCAACCGGGCAAAGGCCGGCGGCAGGTCGATACCGGCGAGCAAGGCTCGACAGCGGACATCGCCGTGCGGATAGAGCCGGTGCCCGAACCCCGGCACTATGCGCCGCTCGCCGAGCCAGTCGAGCAGCGCTGCCTCGGCATCGTCGGGGTGCGCGTCGATATCCTCGGCCAGCGCCATCACCTCGTTCGCAGCATCGCCATGCCGCGGCCCATGCAATGTCGCGAGCCCCGATAGCGCGCCCGCCGCCAGCGATGCCCCGGTCGACACCGTCACCCGTGCTGCAAAAGTCGAGGCATTGAGCTCGTGGTCCGCCAGCAGCACCAGCGTCCGACGGATCGCGTCGGCCGCCCTGGGCCGACCGAATAACCGCGCCAGCCGCTCGTGCAGTGGCGCGTCGCCCGGTCCAGCCAGCGCTGCTGAAATGTCCGCATGTACTCCCGCCGCATCGAGCCGCAATGCCGCCGGCCCACCACCCAGGCTCGGCGGATCGGCCGCCGCCCGTCGGGCCAGTACCGCGAAGGCCGCGGCGATGCCCGGTGGCTCCGACACGCCCTGCCCCAGGACGGACTCGTTGCGCCCGCCCCAAAGCAGCGCCGCGATCTCCTCCAAGCTCGCGCTCTCGGCCAGTTCCGCCGCGTCGCGCCCGCGGTAGTAGAGCCGCCCGCCCGACACCGTAGAGATCGCGGTCGCCAGCACCGGCTCGCCCCAGCTCATCGCCTCCGACGCGGCGGCCGCCGCCCCGCGCCGCCCGCGCGAACGCGCCGCCACGCGGTCCACGTCCTCCTCGCGATAGAGGCTGCGCCGGCTGTCGGCCGGGTCGGGCTTGGCCCGGATCCGCCCACGGCTGACATTGGCGTAGAGCGACTGCGGCTTGCTCCCCAGTCGTCGCAATGCCTCCCGCGCCTCCAGCCACATGCCCGCACCTTACATTGATCGATAGCATCAAGATTGACGTCAATGTTAGCGCATCCGACATTCAGCGCAACATTGAGGTGCCCGAATGAGCAATGGTCTTGAAAACGTCGTCGCCGCCGAAACCGTCCTCTCCGATGTCGACGGCCTCGTCGGACGCCTGGTGATCCGC
Organism: Devosia sp. Soil_C_22; assembly: GCF_057657195.1. Classification (NCBI taxonomy): domain Bacteria; kingdom Pseudomonadati; phylum Pseudomonadota; class Alphaproteobacteria; order Hyphomicrobiales; family Devosiaceae; genus Devosia; species Devosia sp. Soil_C_22. Next base: position 1,839,896 of record NZ_JBDGIY010000001.1, on the reverse strand, counting down.
GGCCTGCCGCTGCAAGCCCTCGCCGGCCGTAGCCGCTACGAGGAGGTGCTGCACCTGCTCTGGGACGGCTTCTTCGACGATCTGCCCGATCCGCGCCAGCTCGCCGCGCGCCTGGGCGCCGCCCGCCAGGCGGCCTTCGCAGCCCTCGTCGATACCACGGGGCTCGAGCCCTTCGACGCCATGCGCGCGCTCGTCGCCCGCCAGCCTGACGGTGACGACCTCGGCACGGCCCTCGCGCTCGCCGCCGCTCCCGCCGTGTTCCTCCCCGCCGCGCTACGGCAGCGCGACGGCCTGGCGCCGATTGCGCCTGATCCAGCGCTGCCGCACAGCACCGACATCCTGCGCATGCTGACCGGCACGATGCCCACGCCCGAAAAGGCGGCCGCGCTGGACACCTATCTCGTCACGGTGTGCGATCACGGCCTCAACGCCTCGACCTTTGCGGCCCGTGTCGTCGCCTCCACGCGCGCCGGCCTCATGTCCTCCGTACTCGCCGCCCTTGGCGCCCTCAAGGGACCGCTGCACGGTGGTGCCCCCGGCCCGGTGCTCGACATGCTCGATGCCATCGGCACGCCTGGCAATGCGCTGCCCTGGATCGACGCCGCCCTGCACCGGGGCGAACGGCTCATGGGCTTTGGCCACCGCATCTACCGTGCCCGCGACCCACGTGCCGATGCGCTCGCGGGCGCCCTCGAACGGCTCAAATCCACCGGTAACGTCGATGTGACGCGCATGGGTCTCGCCATGGCGGTCGAGGAAACCGCCCTCGCCGCCCTCCGGCGCCATAAACCCGATCGCCCGCTGCTCACCAATGTCGAGTTCTACACCGCGCTGCTCCTCGAAGCCCTTGGCTTTCCGCGCGAAAGCTTCACGGCCGTGTTCGCCGTCGGCCGCGCCGGCGGATGGATCGCGCACGCTCGCGAACAGGCCAGCACCGGCAAGCTCATCCGCCCGAAATCGACCTATATCGGCCCCGCTCCCAGATACGCGGCGTGATCGCGCGTTTTGGCGTACGTGCCCATCAAAGTGAATGGCAAGGGCTGCCGAAAGGGCCTAGGGTTCCATCCATCGGCCACCGCATTTTATGGCAAGGAGCCGACTGAGAGGCGTGCGCCACCCGCGCCACACTCCCGCCTCACCTCGTTCGGAAGGCAGGGACTATGAGTTCAGAACAACGCCTGGATTTGCATGTGACGTGTGACTATTGCGGTCACGAAAACCACCTGACGGTCGCGACGACATCGCTGTCCGACCAGCACCCGGTCCATTGCGCCGTGTGCGGCGGCAAGGTCGGCACGCTGGCCGACCTCAAGGCACATGACGCGGCAACCTTGCGGGTCGCCGCCGAGTAACAAGAGGCGGCCCGGAAAGGGCCGCCCGCCATTCACATCACGCCGCCACTTTCGGCGGCAGCTGCTGACCCGGGGTCGAGAGCGAGATCGCCTCCTCGTCCGGAGTCATGTCGGCTGGCACATCGGCGAACAGCGGCGTCGAGAGATAGCGCTCACCCGTGTCGGGCAACATGGCGAGGATCGTCGACCCGGCCGGGGCCGTCTCCGCCACCTTGAGCGCCGCCGCAAAGGTCGCGCCGGCGGTGATGCCGACAAAAATGCCTTCCTTCTGCGCCAATTCCATCGAGGTCTTCATCCCCTCGGGGCCAGCGATGGTCAGGACCTGGTCGAACAGCTTCTCGGTCACTGCCTCGTTGGTGATCCACGGAATGAAATCCGGGCTCCAGCCCTGGAACGGGTGCGGTTTCCATGCCGGGTGGCTGCCCGTCGCGGCGTGGTCGGCGCGGCGCTCCTGGCCCTCGCCGCTGGTCAGCATCGGCGCGCCTTCCGGCTCGGCGACGATGATCTTGGTGTTCGGCATCTTCTCGCGCAGCACCCGGCCCACGCCGGTCAGCGTACCGCCGGTACCAAAGCCGGTGACCCAGTAGTCGAGCTTCTCGTCGGCGAAATCGCGGACGATTTCCTGCGCCGTCGTCCTCGAGTGCATCTCGGGGTTAGCTTCATTCTCGAACTGGCGGGTCTGGAACCAGCCATTGGCTTCGGCCAGCGCTTCCGCCTTGCGGATCATGCCGTTGGCGCGCTCGGCCGCCGGGGTCAGCACCACCTTGGCGCCGAGGAAACGCATCAGCTTGCGCCGTTCCACCGAAAAGCTCTCGGCCATGGTAACGACCAGCGGATAGCCCTTGGCCGCGCACACCATGGCGAGGCCGATGCCGGTATTGCCGGAAGTGGCCTCGATCACTGTCTGGCCCGGTTTCAGCGCGCCGGATTTCTCGGCCGCTTCGATGACCCCGAGCGCCAGGCGGTCCTTGACCGACCCAAGCGGGTTGAAGGCCTCGACCTTGACATAGAGCTTCACGCCCTTGGGGCCGAGCTTGTTGATCCTCACCACCGGGGTGTTGCCGATGGTGCCAAGGATATCGTTGAACTTCATCTTGCTTCCTCTTCGTGACCCCGCTTGCGCGCAAACCTACTCGCGGCCGCAAATCCGGACAAGTGAACCTGTGGTACAGTAATCATATGATGACTCGACATCAGTCGAGCGCATCGCCCCAGACGAGCTTCTTCGCCACCTTGAACGCCGCCTTGTCGCGGCTCGGGACCACGCGCTGCTCGAGCCCTTCCGCAGCACACACCGCCAGCGCCACCGAGAACTTGTTCTCCTCCGGCTGCCGCAGCACCCGCCCGCCTGCGCGCTGCCCGATTCCCGGCCGGGCCAGGACGAGATAGCTGTATTTCTCGTCCTCGTAGCCGAGCGTGCCGCCCTTCATGCGCATATGGTCGCGCGTCCGGCTGAGCCGCACCGAGAAATGGCACCAGTCCGGCGCCACCAGCGGGCAGGCCCGTTCATGCGGGCACGGCGCGACCACCTCGGCCCCCTGCCCGATCAGCCGCGAGCGCACGGCCAGCAACCGCTCGTAGTCGCGCGGCCTGCCGGGCTCGACGATCACCAGCACGCCATCGCAATGTCTCCACAGCCTGTCGGCGGCAACCAGCAATTCCGCATCGGAAAGTTCGGTGAGCGCATAGGCGCAGGTGACGAGCGGGAACTGCCGCCCGAGCGCGAACCGCCCGAGTTCACCGAGCTGCACAGCCACCTTGCCCGCCGGGGTCTCGATGGCCAGCGTTTCCGCCACTGCGAGAAACGCGCGATTGTGATCCACCAGCAGCGCCTCGATCCCCGCAAACGCCGCCGCCGCCGCCCATGCTGCCGTCCCCGGACCGGCCCCGACATCGAGCACCGCCGCCGGCGCGAAGTCCGGTGCACACCGGGAGACTTCCTCCAGCACCGCCGACACCGCCGCATAGGTCGCTGGCATCCGGCTCAGGGCGTAGGCGAGCACATCGGCCTCACCGCCGATCACCTGTCGCGACGCCCCGCGCTGCCGATAATGCTCGGAAATTCGCCCCGCGCTTGCCGCCAGGTTCTGCTGGCCCTCGGCCAGCCGCCGCACCGCGGCCGACAATCCCGCCGGTATGTCGCTCACCGTCCGCCGATCCGATCTGCCGCTGCCATGCCGCGCTTATGCACCAGCCGCCGGCGCAAAAGCAAAGGCCCCGCCATTACTGGCGGGGCCTTTCAATTCAATCGCTTGAAGCTCAGGCGCTGACCTGCGTCTCTTCCTTCTTGCGCTCGGCATAGATGTAGAGCGGGCGGGCGTCCTTGCCGTTCACCACTTCCTCGCTGATCACCACTTCCTCGACGCCATCGAGCGACGGCAGGTCGTACATGGTGTCGAGCAGGATGCCTTCCATGATCGAACGCAGGCCGCGCGCGCCGGTCTTACGCTCCATGGCCAGGCGCGTGATCGCCTTGAGCGCGTCCTCGTGGAAGGTCAGCTCGACCTCTTCCATCGAGAACAGGCGCTGGTACTGGCGCACCAGGGCATTCTTGGGCTCGGTGAGAATCTGGATCAGCGCCGCCTCATCGAGATCCTCGAGCGTGGCGAGGATGGGCAGGCGGCCGATGAACTCGGGAATAAGTCCGAACCGCACCAGGTCCTCCGGCTGCACGTCCTTCAGGAGGTCGCCGACGCGGCGGTCACGCGGGTCCTTCACCACGGCAGAGAAGCCGATGCCCGAGCCTTCGCCGCGAGCGGCGATGATCTTCTCGAGCCCGGCAAACGCGCCACCGCAGATGAACAGGATGTTGGTCGTGTCCACCTGCAGAAACTCCTGCTGCGGATGCTTGCGACCACCCTGCGGCGGCACCGAAGCCACGGTGCCTTCCATGATCTTCAGCAGGGCCTGCTGCACGCCCTCGCCCGACACGTCGCGGGTGATCGAGGGGTTGTCCGACTTGCGGGAGATCTTGTCGACTTCGTCGATATAGACGATGCCGCGCTGCGCCTTCTCGACATTGTAGTCGGCGGCCTGCAGCAGCTTGAGGATGATGTTCTCGACGTCCTCGCCGACGTAGCCGGCTTCGGTCAGCGTCGTCGCATCGGCCATCGTGAACGGCACGTCGAGGATGCGCGCCAGCGTCTGCGCCAGCAGCGTCTTGCCGGTACCGGTCGGGCCGATCAGCAGGATGTTCGACTTCGAAAGCTCGATGTCCTGGTTCTTGGTCGCATGGTGCAGGCGCTTGTAGTGGTTGTGCACTGCCACCGACAGCACGCGCTTGGCACGGAACTGCCCGATGACGTAGTCGTCCAGCACCTTGCAGATCTCGGCTGGCGTCGGCACGCCGTCCGAGGACTTCACCATCGAGGTCTTGTTCTCCTCGCGGATGATGTCCATGCACAGCTCGACGCATTCATCGCAGATGAACACGGTCGGTCCGGCGATAAGCTTCCTGACCTCATGCTGCGATTTTCCGCAGAACGAGCAGTAAAGCGTGTTCTTGCTGGATTCGCCGCTGGTGGTGTCCTTGGACATCCTGTCACTCCAGGGAGTTAGGGCTCCCATTCCCGGCTAGGTTTGAACGCTAGCCCCGTTATCCTGAACAAAAGGTAAGTCCGACCGACCTTAATGGCCAGCCGGACCCCCCGCAATCACACAAGTGTCACACTGAGGTGCGGCTCTGCCGTTCACCTTAATGCATAAAAGGCTCAAGAAGCTGCTTCGGGCTCCGCGCGCTTTTCGAAGATGGAGTCGATGAGGCCGAACTCCTTGGCCTGCTCGACGCTCATGAAGTTGTCGCGCTCGAGGGCGTTGTGGATCGTCTCGTAGTCCTGCCCGGTGTGCTTGACGTAAATCTCGTTGAGCCGGCGCTTCAGGCGTTCGGTGAACTGGGCGTGGATGAGGATATCCGTCGCCTGGCCCTGATAGCCGCCCGAGGGCTGGTGCACCATGATCGAGGCATTCGGCAGCGCCGCGCGCATGCCCTTCTCGCCTGCCGTCAGCAGGAGCGAGCCGGCCGAAGCCGCCTGGCCCACGCACAGCGTGGCGACCGCCGGACGGATGAATTGCATGGTGTCGTACATCGCCAGGCCCGCCGTTACGACGCCGCCGGGCGAGTTGATGTACATGGAGATCTCCTTCTTCGGATTCTCCGACTCGAGGAACAGCAGCTGCGCCGTGATCAGCGAGGCCATGTTGTCCTCGATCGGCCCGGTCACGAAGATGATCCGCTCCTTGAGCAGGCGCGAATAGATGTCGAACGCGCGCTCGCCCCGGTTGGTCTGCTCGATGACGGTGGGCACGAGATAGTTGTAGTAGGTTTCGACCGGATCTCTCATTTCGAGATGTTTGCCCCTGGTTAGGAAGAATCAGCGCTCAGCGGCCGACTTCAGGCGAAGCCCCGTTAAGGGCGGGTAAAGCGACAGATAGGCGCCAATGTGGCGAGCTGCAACGCAACGATATTTGCGCTTCCGCCCGGCCCGCCGAAAGCTGCCCGGATGGTTAGGACCGCCCGAACCATTTGGCCCGCCGGGCGTTCCGCCCACTGACACCACCCGCCCGGACACCGCTCGTGCCGCATCTGCATGTTCTGCTCAACTCCCGCTCGGGCTCCGCCAGCCTCGATGCTGCCAGCCTGCAAGAAAAGCTGGGGGCCATCGGCTATACGGCCGACATCGATGCCGACCAGGATTGGTCGTTCCGCGCCCGCCTCCGCGCTGCCCGCCGCAGCCGAGCCGACATCCTCGTCGCTGCAGGCGGTGACGGAACCGCGACGGCCCTTGCCGAGGTCGCCGCAGAGACCGGCAGGCCGCTCGCCATCCTGCCGATGGGCACGGCGAACCTGCTCGCCCGCGACCTCGACCTGCCGCTCGACCCCGACGCCTGGATCGCGGCCCTGCCTGGCTTTGCCGAGCGCCGCATCGACATCGGACGGGTCAACGATCGCGTGTTCCTGCACAAGGTGGTGATCGGCTTCGTGCCTGCCATCGCGGCCGGCCGCGAACGTATCCGCGGCGCCGCGGGCCTGCCGGCTCGCATCGCCTTCATGAGCTACGCAGCCCGTCGCATCCTGCGCGCCCGTCGTATCGCGCTCGAGGTGACACGCGACGGCGAGGCGCCCCATATCGACAGGCTGCAGGCCGTGGCCGTAGCCAACAACTCGTATGACGAAGCCTTCGGTCACGTCTTCGCCCGCTCGCAACTGGATGCCGGGCACCTCGGGATCTATAAGCTGAACCGCGTCACCCTACTCAAGGCCGTCAGCCTCGCCGCTGGCATCGTCATCGGCCGCTGGCAGGACGACGCAGCGCTGACCATCGAGACCGCCGAGCAGGTGTCGATCCGTTCGCGCCATAAGCGCCTCAAGGTCATGCTCGACGGCGAGGTCGAAAGCCTGCAGACACCGCTCGATTTCCGCATCGACAAGCGGGCGCTTACCGTTCTCGCTCCGGCGCCCGCTGCTGTGCGGCCAGAGCAAAGCGAGGAGGCCACCGCATGAGGATCGCCCACCTCTCCGACCTTCACTTCGGCCACCACGACGCCGCTGTCGCCGAGGCGCTCGCGACCGAGCTCAAGGCCCAGGCCCCCGACCTGGTGATCGTCAGCGGCGACTTCACCCAGGTCGGCAGCCGCGGCGAGTTCGCGCAGGCCCGGCGCTGGCTCAACGAACTGGCGCTGCCTTTCCTCGCTGTGCCCGGCAACCACGACGTGCCGGCGGTCAACCTCTTCCGCCGCTTCGCCTCGCCCTATGGCCTCTACAAGCGCTACATTGCGCATGAGACCGAGCCCTTCCTCGAAGCCGGCGGCATCGCCTTTGCCGGCATCAACACCGCCCGCCGCATGCGGCTCGAGCTCAACTGGTCGCACGGCTCGATCCGCCACCGCCAGCTGCGAGAGCTCGAGGGCCGCTTCGCCGCCGCCAGCCCTGGCGCGGTGCGCGTCATCGTTGTCCATCATCCGCTGCTGCAGCCCGAAACGCCGGGCCTCAAGCCGATGCGCTCGGTCGATCGCGCCGACCTTGCCCTGGAGACCTTCGCCCGGCTCGGCGTACGTCTCGTCCTCTCCGGCCATTTCCACATGAGCTACGTGCGCAGGCACGCCTACGAGGTCAAGGTCGGCGCCCCGACAGGCGCCCGTGCCTCGGCCACCGCCCCCATCCTCGTCTGCCAGGCCTCCTCGGCCATCTCGACGCGGCTGCGCGGCGAACCCAACGCCTATAACCTCATCGATTTCGGCCCCGAGCCCGACCGCATCGCCATCGCCGTCCGCGACTGGACCGGCGCCGACTGGCACACCCGCGAAGCCACGGCCGCGCAGAAGCTGCCGGAAGAGGCGCCGGTCTGAGCTTGTCGCCGGTAAGGAATTTCCTTACATTACGGCCATGATCAAGAGCAGGCTGACCAGCAAAGCGCAGACCACCATTCCGCAGCCCGTGCGCACCGCGCTGGGCCTCAGGGACGGTGACGAGCTCGCCTACCAGATCGACGGCGATCGCGTCATCCTGACCAAGGCCACCATCGTCGCCCTCGACGACCCCTTCGCCCTGTTCGAAGAGTGGGACAGCGAGGCGGACCGAGTGGCCTATGCCAAGCTTTGAGGCCGGCGACGTCGTTCGCGTCCCCTTCCCCTACACCAACAGTGAAACCACTCAGCATCGCCCCGCCATGGTCATCTCGGACGGCGCTATCGGCACGGGCATGTTCTTGTGGGTGCTGATGATCACCAGCGAGGGCAATCGCCCTTGGCCCGGCGATGTGTCGCTCGGCCAGAGCTATGCGGCAGCCGGTCTGCCGGCACCATCACGCATCCGGACGCTGAAGATTGCCACCATCAAAGCGGCCATGGTGGAGCCCATCGGCAAGCTCAGCGCGCTGCAGTTGGCGCAAGTTCGCGAAGAACTCCGCCGCCTTCTGGGTCTGTCTACCCCTTGAACTCGACCTTCACGCCGCGCTGCCGGAAGTAGGCCTGCATCATCTTGCGGCCCTGCCGGTTGTTCTGCGCGAGCTTGGCCGGATCGAACACCGCTTCCTTGGCGCCGGCCTTGGTCATCGCGCCCTTGAGCGCGCTGATGTGCTGGTCGATGTCCTGGTTGTTGGCCTCGAGCGAGGCATAGATGTTGTCGATCGCTTGTTCGAGGGTGAGCTCGCTCATGTCCGGCCTCCGGCGTCTTTGTTCGGCGGCAACGCATAGCCGGTTTGCCGCGAACGGCAAGCGCTTTCAGCACCTTCCCTCGCCTCGTGCGCGTCGCTAGCATCGCAGGAAACGTCCTGCAGCAGGTTCCCCTTGACCGACTCCGTCCCCTTCACCCTCGTCGATCGCCACGCCTCCGCGCAGCCGCGCGAACTGTCCTTCTACCGCGACCCCTATGCCTTTTACGACGCCGTCCATGCCGCCTCGCCGGCCTTCTTCTGGGACAATTACGATCACTGGTGCTTCGCCGGCTTCAAGGACGTAAGCCTCCTCCTCCGCGACAAGCGTTTTGGGCGCCAGATTCTGCACCTGATGAGCCGCGAACAGCTCGGCATGTCCCCGCCCAAGCCGCATGTCGCCGCCTTCGACCAGACCGAAAAGTTCTCGCTGCTCGCGCTCGAACCGCCGACCCACACGCGGCTGCGCGCGCTGGTCAACCGCGCCTTCGTCTCGCGAAACGTCGAGCAACTCCGCCCGCGCATCGAACGCCTCACCAACGAGCTGATCGACGCCTTCGAGCCCGCCGGCCACGCCGAGCTGCTGCGCAGCTTCGCCGTCCCCATCCCGGCCATCGTCATCGCCGAAATGATCGGCATGCCCGCCGAGATGGCCATGCAGCTGGTCGATTGGTCCAACCGCATGGTCGCCATGTACATGTACGGCGTCACCCGCGAGACCGAGCTCGACGCCAACCAGGCCTCGATCGAGTTCATGGCCTATATCCGCGAGCTCATCGCCGCCCGCCGCGCCAAGCCGCGCGAGGACCTGCTCACCCACATGCTCACCGCCGAGGTGGATGGCGAAAAGCTCACCGAGGACGAGGTGATCTCCACCACCATCCTCCTCCTCAATGCCGGCCACGAAGCTACCGTCCACACCACCGGCAACGCTGTCAAAGCCATCATCGAAAGCGGCCTCGACCCGGCAACGCTGTTCGCCGACGACAAGCAGACCGAAGCCACGGTGGAGGAGTGCCTGCGCTTCGACGCCCCGCTCCACATGTTCACCCGCTACGCCCTGCAGGACGTGACCCTCGACAACGGCCTCAGCTTCAAGCAGGGCGAGACCATTGGCCTCATGCTCGGCGCCGCCAACCGCGACCCGGCCCGCTTCGCCGAACCCAACCGCTTCGACCCCTTCCGCACCGACGGCGCCAATGTCAGCTTCGGCGCCGGCATCCACTTCTGCATCGGCGCACCGTTGGCGCGGATCGAGCTGCAGGTGGCGCTACGGACGCTATTCACCCGCCTGCCGGGCCTGCGCTTCGCCAAGCCGCCCCAGTACAAGAACATCTACCATTTTCATGGGCTGGAACGGCTGGAGGTGGCGTGGTGAAGTCTTGAGCGAACTCGAAGCCATCTACCGCGACTACATCGCCTGCCTCAACGCTCGCGACTGGTCGGCGCTCGGCCAGTTCGTACATGACGATGCCATCCACAACACTCGCCGCCTCGGGCTCGCGGGCTATCGCCTCATGCTCGAGCAGGACGTCGCCGAGATTCCCGACCTGCGCTTCAGAATCGAGCTGCTCGCGGTCGAGGCGCCGATCGTGGCCGCACGCCTTGCCTTCAACTGTGCGCCCCGCGGCATGTTTCTCGGTTTGCCGGTGAACGGCCGCACGGTCGCCTTCACCGAAAACGTATTCTACGCCTTCCGGCAGGGCCGCATCGCCGAAGTCTGGTCGGTCATCGACAAGGCCGCTATCGAGGCACAGCTCTAGAGCCCAGCCAGCACCTCCGGCACCAACCCTGGCAAATCCTCCGCCAGCAGGCCCGGCTTGCCCCACCGGTTCGCCGCCTCGCCATGCACCCATGCCCCGGAGCAGGCCGCGTCGAACCCACCCATACCCTGCGCAAGCAATCCCGCGATGATCCCGGCCAGCACGTCGCCCGAACCGGCCGTACCCAATGTCGGCGGCGCGTTGTCGTTGATCACCGCCCGTCCATCCGGCGCCGCCACCACGGTGTCAGCTCCCTTGAGCAGCACGATCGCGCCCGAACGCGCCGCCGCCACCCGCGCCCGCTCCACCTTCGAGCCCTTCACCTCCCCGAAAAGTCGCTCGAACTCGCCCTCATGCGGCGTCATTACCACCGGCCGCCCGGCATCCGCCTTGATCGCCGCGAATAGCGCGTCGGGCGCTTCCTTGAAGCTCGTCAGCGCATCGGCGTCGAGCACCGCCGCCGAGCCACTGCCCAGCACCGCCAGCACGTTGGCCCGCGTCGCCTCCCCTACACCCGCCGCCGGCCCGATCACGAACGAGCGTACCTTGTGCTGCTCGATCAGCAGCGACAGGCTCGCCGCCCCGTCCGACGGCTTCAGCATGATCGCCGTTAGGTGGTTGGCATGCACCAGCAGCGCCGAATGTGCTCCGGTCAGCGTCACCAACCCGGCCCCGGCCCGAAACGCCGCCGTCGCCGCGAGCCGGCTCGCCCCTGTCTGCAGCGGCCCGCCCGACATCACCATGCAGTGCCCGCGCGTGAACTTGTGCCCCGCAGCATCCGGTCGCGGCACCTGCCACAGGGCCGGTCCATTGTGCCACAGCTTCGGCTCGATCTGGCCCAGCACCTTGTCGGGAATACCGATCTGCCGCAGCGCAACTTCGCCACAGAGCGCCCGCCCCGGCAGCAGCAAGTGCCCCGGCTTCAGCCGAAAGAACGTCACGGACGCCGTCGCCTGCGCGGCCACGCCGCGCACCTGCCCGCTCGCCCCATCGAGCCCGCTCGGCACATCCACCGCCACTACCGGCAAGCCCGACGCGTTCACCGCCTCGATCAGCCCGGCCAGATCACCCTCGACCTCACGATCGAGCCCCGCCCCCAGCAGCGCATCGACGATCACATCGGCCGGCTGCAGCCCATCCGCCCGCGCCGGCTCGACCAGCCCCTTCCACAGGTCGGCGAACAGCGCCGCATCGCCCTTGAGCTTCTCCCGAGCGCCGAACAGCATGAGCCGCACCTCACGCCCCGCCTGCCGCAGCTTTTCGGCAGCGACAAACCCGTCCCCGCCATTATTCCCTGGCCCGCACAGCACCAGCACGCGCCCATCCGGATAGCGCTCCGCCACGAACTCGGCCACCGCCGTCCCCGCCGCCTCCATCAGGTCGACCGACTTCACCCCGGCCATTACCGCCAGCTGGTCGGCGCGGGACATTTCGGACGGGGTGAGGAGGACGTGTTCGGTGTTCATGGCAGGAGCGTAGCAAGCCAAGTACGCGGTGCCCATCTCCGCCTTGGCGGAGGAGAAAGCGATTTCTTGGGCTTAGCGTTCGCTAAGTCCCAGAAATCGCAAGAGAGGGGGTCTGGAGGGCACGAGGCTCCCTACCCCACCGGTGTCATTCCTGCGAAACCAGGAATCCATTTCGCCGCCCGCGCTTGCGGACAGGTGGATTCCTGCTTTCGCAGGAATGACACCGAGCGCAACGGCTTGGCCGGTGGGATCCTACGCCGCCGCAAACAAAAAGGCCGCCCCGAAGGGCGGCCTCAAACCTCGTCGCAGCACCGCTCAGTGGTGGTGCTCCTCAGGAACCTCGTTGTCGTCGGCCGCGATGATGCGGCTGAGTTCGGCGCGGGTCATCGGCTTGTCGGTCTTTTCGGCCAGCTCGATCACGTAGTCGACGACCTTGTTCTCGAATACCGGCGCGCGCAGTCCGGCAAGAGCCTGCGGGTTCTTGCGGTAGTAGTCGTAGACCTGCTGTTCCTGGCCCGGGAACCGGCGCACTTCGGCGATCAGCGCCTGCTGGTGCTCTTCCTCGGTCACATCGATCTTGTTGACGTTGCCGATCTCGGCGACGACGAGCCCCAGGCGCACGCGGCGCTCGGCAATCGCGCGATACTGCTCCTTGGCGGCTTCCTCGGTCGTGCCCTCGTCCTCGAACGAGCGGCCGTGATGCTCGACCTCATGCACGACGCGCTGCCAGATCGTGTCGAACTCGGCATCCACTAGCTGCTCCGGCACGTCGAACTTGTGGCCTTCGTCGAGCTGGTCGAGCACCTGGCGCTTGATCGCCTGGCGGCTCATCGAATCGAGCGCGGTGCGCATCTGGTCCTTCACTGCGTCACGCAGTGCGGCGACGTTCTCGAGCCCGAGATTCTTGGCGAACTCGTCGTTCAGCTCGCCCGAGCGCGGCCCGTCGATATGGAGGATCTGCACCTCGAAGTCGGCCTTCTTGCCGGCCAGCTCTTCCTGCGCATAGTCCTTGGGGAACGTGACCTTCACGGTCTTGGTCTCGTTCTTCTTCATCCCCACCAGCTGCTCTTCGAAGCCGGGGATGAACTCGCCCGAGCCGACGACGAGATGCGCATGGTCCGAGGTGCCGCCCGGGAAGGCCTCACCCTTGATCGTGCCCTTGAAGGAGAGCCCGAGCCGGTCGCCATTCTCGACGACGCCGTCCTCGCCCTTCTCCTCGTAGCCGCGCTGCTGCGCGAACACGCGCTCAACTTCCTTGTCGATGTCCTCTTCCGAGATATCGACAACCGGACGGTCGACCTTGAGGCCCTTGAAGTCCATCAGCGCCACCGGCGGCAGCACTTCGTAGCTGACCTCGAAATTGAGGTCGGCGCCGCCGTCCAGCACCTGGTTGATCACGTTCTGGTCGTCCGGCAGGTCGACCTTCGGCTGCGTCGCGGCGCGCTCGGAACGGTCGTCGAGGGTCTTGGAGACGGTCGAGTTGATCGCGTCGGACAGCACTTCCGACATCGCCGAGCGGCCGAACACCTTCTTGAGGTGGGCCATCGGCACCTTGCCCGGACGGAAGCCCTTGATGTTCGCGGTGCCCTTCAGTTCTTCGAGGCGCGCGTCGAGACGATCGCTCAGGTCCTTGGCCGGAATGACCAGGGAGAGTTTGCGCTTGAGGCCCTCGTTGAGGGTTTCCGTGACAGCCATTGGGTGTTCCCGTTGTTCTTCGAATCTCGTGTGGCCGGGGGTGCCGTGGCGGATTGGTGCGGGTGAGAGGGCTCGAACCTCCACGCCTTGCGGCGCTGGAACCTAAATCCAGTGCGTCTACCAGTTCCGCCACACCCGCAAGGTGCCCCGTCGGCCGGGTCGCGTGCATATATGGCAAGAACGGAGCAAGGTCAAAGGGGGATGGCGGCTACTGTAGCACCTGCCTGCAAGTGCCCAGTATGGCGGTCCACCGTTACGCCCCGGCGTTATCCGCCCCTTGCCGATGCCGCTTTATTCAGCTTTCGTGTTCGTTGAGATGTCGCGCTGATGATCACATCGCGCTCAGGTTGCACAAACATTGAGCATATACGGTCGGGCCGACTTCATCTCATGGATAAGCCGTGCGCCACACTGTGCTGAACTGATTACCGTTTTCGGTTTCTGGCACGCGTGGCACGGACCCTGCATACATCTGGGCGGCACTGACCGGTGCCCAAGTGGAGGCCTGAATGAAAAAGATCGAGGCTATCGTAAAGCCGTTCAAGCTCGACGAAGTGAAGGAAGCGCTGCAGGAAGTTGGCCTGCAGGGCATCACCGTGACCGAGGCCAAGGGTTTTGGCCGCCAGAAGGGTCATACCGAGCTCTATCGCGGTGCCGAGTATGTCGTGGACTTCCTGCCCAAGGTGAAGGTCGAGGTGGTGTGCCCCGACGATCTCGCCGAAAAGGCAATCGAAGCGATCCGCGGCGCCGCTCAGACCGGCCGCATCGGCGACGGCAAGATCTTCGTCTACTCGATCGAGCAGGCCATCCGCATCCGCACCGGCGAATTCGGCGACGACGCGCTCTAGGGGCGCCCTGCCGCGTCTGCCCGCCTAGAACCATATCCAGACTTTTTAACAGGGGAACCTAATGACCACTGGAGCCGACATCCTCAAGAGGATCAAGGACGAGGACATCAAGTACGTCGATCTGCGCTTCACCGACCTGCGCGGCAAGCTGCAGCACGTGACTTTCGACCAGACCATGGTCGACGAGGACCTGTTCGAAGAAGGCACCATGTTCGACGGCTCGTCGATCGCCGGCTGGAAGGCCATCAACGAGTCCGACATGGTGCTGATGCCCGATCCGAACTCGGCCTACATGGACCCGTTCTTCGGCGCCTCGACCCTCGCCATCAACTGCGACATTCTCGAGCCGCTGACCTACCAGCCCTATAACCGCGACCCGCGCACCACGGCCAAGAAGGCCGAGGCCTACGTCAAGGAACTTGGCCTGGGCGACAGCGTCTATTTCGGCCCCGAGCCCGAGTTCTTCATCTTCGACGACGTCCGCTACTCGAACACCACCTACAAGGTGGGCTTCTCGGTGGATTCGACCGAACTGCCGACCAACAACGACACCGAGTACGAGTCGGGCAATACCGGCCACCATATCGGCCTCAAGAAGGGCTATTTCCCGGTTCCGCCGCTCGACAGCGCGCAGGACATGCGCGGTGAAATGCTCGCCGCCATGGGCGCCATGGGCGTGCCGATCGAGAAGCACCATCACGAGGTGGCTTCGGCCCAGCACGAGCTCGGCATGAAGTTTGCACCGATCATCGCCGCCGCCGACAACGTGCAGATCTACAAGTACGTGATCCAGCAGGTCGCCCAGGCCTACGGCAAGACCGCAACGTTCATGCCCAAGCCGGTCTATGGCGACAACGGCTCGGGCATGCACTGCCACCAGTCGATCTGGAAGGACGGCAAGCCGCTCTTCGCCGGCGACCAGTATGCAGGCCTGTCGATGGATGCCCTCTACTATATCGGTGGCATCATTAAGCACGCCAAGGCCATCAACGCCTTCACCAACCCGACCACCAACAGCTACAAGCGCCTGGTGCCGGGCTTCGAAGCCCCCGTGCTGCTCGCCTACTCGGCCCGCAACCGCTCCGCTTCGTGCCGCATCCCCTTCGGCCAGTCGCCGAAGGCCAAGCGCATCGAAGTCCGCTTCCCCGATCCGCTGGCGAACCCGTATCTCGGCTTTGCCGCCATGCTGATGGCCGGCGTCGACGGCATCAAGAACAAGATCCACCCAGGCGACCCGATGGACAAGGATTTGTACGAGCTGCCCAAGGAAGAACTCAGCCAGATCCCGACCGTCTGCGGCTCGCTGCGTGAAGCGCTCGAGTCCCTCGACAAGGACCGCGAGTTCCTCACCGCCGGCGGCGTGTTCGACAACGACCAGATCGACAGCTACATCGAGCTGAAGATGACGGAAGTGATCAAGTTCGAGCACACCCCGCACCCGGTCGAGTACGAGATGTACTACTCGGCCTAAGCGCTGGATCGATCGCAGGAATCGGAAAGGGCCCCGCACGGGGCCCTTTCTCTTTCGGGATGTCCGCATGTCACAGCCCGGCGAAGAATGCCCGCACGTCGCCGGTCCAGACCTCGGGCACCTCCAGCACCGCGTAGTGCCCGCCCACGTCGAACTCGGTCCAGCGCACGATGGTGTTGCTGGCCTCGCCGTAGCGGCGGATCGGCACTTCGTCGTAGCCGAACACCGCGACGCCGGTTGGCACACCGGAGTTGGCCTTGGGCGACCAGGCGTCCGGATCATGTGCATTCTCGTAGTAGAGCCGGATCGAGGACGCGGCCGTTCCCGTGAACCAGTAGATCATGAAGTTGGTGAGGAACCTGTCCATCGGCACGGCATCGACGCGGTCGCCGAAGCTGGTGAACAGCTCGCTGATCCAGGCGAGCAACCCCGCCGGCGAGTCCGAGATGCCGTACGCGAGGGCCTGCGGCCGGCTCGACTGCATGGCGTTAAAGCCAAAGTGCTCGGCCATGAAGCGCTGCACCCGCTGCAGCCGCACCTTCTCGCGGTCGTTGAACGTCGCGATCTCCTCGGGCTCGATCGGCCCCAACGGGATGAAGCCCATGGTCGCCGCATTGAGGTGGACGCCGATGATCCGGTCGGGCGCCAGCCGGCCGATCTCGGGTCCGATGATGGCGCCGGCATCGCCGCCCTGCACGCCGAAGCGCTCGTAGCCGAGCCGGCTCATCAGCTCGAGAAAGGCCCTGCTGATCCGCACGTTGTTCCAGCCGGCCTCACGGGTCGGTCCGGAGAAGCCGAAGCCAGGCAGCGACGGCACGACCACGTCGAATGCATCCTCGGCCTTGCCGCCATGCGCCACCGGGTCGGTCAGCGGCCCGATCACGTCGAGGAACTCGACGATCGAGCCCGGCCAGCCATGGATCAGCAGCAGCGGCTTGGCATTCGCCTCGCCCGACTTGACGTGGATGAAGTGGATATTCTGGCCGTCGATCTCGGTGGTGAACTGCGGCAGCCGGTTGATCGCCGCTTCCGTCGCGCGCCAGTCATAGCCGCCGAGCAGGCGGTCGATGGCACCCTGCACATAGGCGTTGGTCGGGCCCTGGTTGAAGCCGCGGGCATCGATCTCGCTCGGCATTACGGTGCGACGCAGGCGCTCCTCGAGGTCCTGCATCTGGGCAGCGGAGACGCCGATCTTGAAGGGGGTGATGGTGGCCATTTGGGTTGCTCCGGTCGGGGTTGCGTTGAAGACACCCCCTTCGTAGCCAACCCCCGCCGGCGATTATTGGAAGTTTCCGCCAACCTCGCTGGCTGCGGCGCGCACGATCTGCCTGGGCGTCTGTCCCATGATCGCCTTGAGCGAATTGATCATGTGCGCCTGGTCGGAAAAGCCTAGCGCCAGCGCCACCTCGACCGACGGCCGCCCCAGCTGCAGCAACCCCATCGCCTTCTGTGCCCGCTGCACCAGCGTGAAGTGCTTGTAGGTGAGCCCGGTCGTCTTGAGGAAATGCCGCTGCAGCGTGCGCTCCGACATCGCCTTCGGATGCCCATCGACCACCGAAGCCACCAGCTCGTTGTTGCCCACGATCCCGTCGCGCACGAGATGCTCGACGAACACGTCGGCATTCTCGAAGGTCGGGATCTCGCGCACATCGGTGCCGATCCAGAATCCGCCCGGCCCGAACCCTTCGAGCATCACGCCCTCGTCGCGCATCACCTCGCCCGGCATCAGCGGCATGAAGCTGTGCGGCTTGAACGAAATGACCAGCAGTTCGTCGCCGTCCTCGTGATCGAACCCGACCGGCCGCGTCGTCAGCCCGGTGCGCAGCACCTGCCGGTGCCCGTCGCGCTGGATGATGGCAATGTCCCAGCAGCCATCCGGCCGCATCGGCACCTGCCCTGCCCCGACAAAGCGGGTCGAGCTGATGCTCTCCACCAGTGGGGACTCGACGGGACGTGTCTGTACCAGGCTCGCCATGCCGGCACGATAGCAGCGAACCGGCCGCCACCAAAGCCAGGCGGCCTACTTCGTCGCCACCCAGACCACATGCCGCGCGCCCTTGCCGCCATGCGCCCGCGCCTTCAGTTCCTCGACCTTCATCCCCGATTGCCCGAGCCGCTTGGTGAACTGTGCGTCCGGCGCCACCGACCACACCGCCAGCATGCCGCCCGGCCGCAGCGCCGCCTTGGCCCTGGCGATCCCGGAATGGCTGTAGAGCGCATCGTTCCCCGGCCGCGACAGTCCCTCCGGACCATTGTCGACATCGAGCAGGATGGCGTCGAACTTGCCGGCATCACCGGCCATCACGGCGCCTACGTCACCCACCTTCAGCGTCAGCCGCGGATCGTCGAGGGTTTCGCCATGCAAGTGCGCCAGCGGTCCACGGGCCCACTTGCCGGCGATCTCCGGCACCAGTTCGGCCACCACGAGTTCCGCATCGGGCCGAAACCCTGCCAAAGCCGCCCGCAGCGTGAACCCCATGCCCAGGCCGCCGATCAGCACCCGCGCCTTGGCTCGCCCGCCGATGCGCTCGGCCGCGATCCGCGCCATCGCCTCCTCCGACCCGGCCTGCCGGCTGCTCATCAGCCCGATCGTACCGGCAAAGATCGTGAACTCGGTCCCACGCTGCATCAGTCGAAACTCTCCGCCGCCGGGCACGTTTGCACGGTCGAGTTCAATCCATGGCAGCACGGCGCTCTCCTCATTCGATCGCGGCACATCTAGCCTCACATGCGCGTTCAGCCCAGCCCCAAGAGTGCTTGCGCCAGCCGATGGGGCTGGCATGCTGATGGCCAAATAGAAAGAGATTCCCCAATGAGTGTCGGACTGCTCGGCCTGCTGGATGATGTGACCGCCCTCGCCAAGGTCGCTGCCGCCTCGATCGACGATGTCGCGGGCCAGGCGACCAAGGCCGGGCTCAAGGCCGCCGGCGCCGTTATTGACGACACGGCCGTTACCCCCAACTACGTCTCCGGCTTTTCCGCCGATCGCGAATTGCCGATCGTCTGGCGGATCGCCGTCGGCTCGATCCGCAACAAGCTGCTCATCCTGCTGCCGGCGGCGCTCGCGCTCAGCTTCTTCGCCCCCTGGATCATCACCCCGCTGCTGATGATCGGCGGCGCCTATCTCTGCTACGAAGGGGCCGAGAAGGTCTACGAAGCCTTTTTCCCGCACGCCGCCCATGAGCTCGAGGCCGATCTCGACCAGCCGGCCGACAACCCGAAATCGCTGGAGGAGGAGCGTGTCGCCGGCGCCATCCAGACCGATTTCATCCTCTCGGCCGAGATCATGACCATCGCGCTCGCCGCCCTGCCCGGCCTGCCCCTGTGGGAGCAGGCGCTGGTGCTCGTCGTCGTCGCCGTCGGCATCACCGCCCTCGTCTACGGCGCGGTGGCGCTCATCGTCAAAGCCGACGACATCGGCCTCGCCATGGCCCGCGGCGCCCGCACCGGCGCCGGCCGCGCCTTCGGCCGCGGCGTGCTCGTCGCGATGCCATGGGTCATGCAGACCCTCTCGGTCGTCGGTACGGCCGCCATGATCTGGGTCGGCGGCGGCATCGTCGTCCACGGCCTGGCGAGCTTCGGGCTGAGCCAGATCGAGCATGTCGTCGAGGCCTTTGCCCACGGCGCCGAGCAGCTGATCCCGGCCATTGCCGGCATCGCGGCGGAACTCGCCACCATCGCCGCCGATCTCGTGATCGGCCTCGTCCTCGGGCTTATCCTCATCCCGGTTGCCAAGTACTTGATCGCCCCGCTCTGGCACCTCGTCCGCGGGCTGCTGCCCAAGCGGGCGTCGTCGTGACACCGGAATGCGCCGCAGCTTCGTCGCTTGGGCACAAAACTCACCGAGCGCTGGCCAGCACCTCGTCGCGGGAGAGCCCGGCGAAATTCAGGGCGGTCTCGTCGAGATAGCCGAAGCGGTCCATGACCGGCCCATGCGCCAGCACGATCGCCCGGGCCTGCTCGGGCGTCAGCTTCTTGGTGAAGTCGTGCCGCGCCCCCACCCCAAAGAAGCGTTCCGATTGCTTCGACGGGTTCCGGAACTTGCCCGACTGTTCCAGGCTCTCGAGCCGATCGAGGCTCGTCTCGGCCACGGCAAGGCGGATCTCGTCCTCCGTCGCACCCAGCCCAAGATGCGACAGCACTCTGGCAAACTCGTTCTCGGGGCTGGCGACGAGATCTTCATAGCGGATCGTAACGACCCGCCCTCCGCTCAGATCGACCCAGCTGCGCACGTTGGTCGACCAACCGCCCCAGGGCTCGGGCATGCCGCCCTCGTGCCCGCTCGCGACGTAGAGCGGCTCATTCATCACCCGGATGGCGTGGTCGACCGAGTACGAAAAATGCTTGGCCAGTGACGGGGCGACATCCAGCGGATTGCGGAGGATGTAGACCGCGCCGCCGAACACGCTCTGGTCGAAGGTGGGATGCCCATAGGCCACGCCGTAGAAGGAATGCGTCTTGATGTAGGGTTGGCTATTCACCTGCCGTGCCAGCCACCGATGCAGTCGCGGCCGCAGTTCGGCGATCTCCGGCGGCGTCAGCTGATCCGGCGCCTTGTCCACGAACATCCTGGCGTAGGCAGGCGTCGTGTCCCACGGCAGGTGCTTCCCGATATCCCGAACGTCATCGGATGCCGGAACGACACCGCGCTGGCGGAGCAGCGACAGCAGCAGAAGACGCGTCCAGGTGTTGCCGGAGCGAGGATAGGACGCCAGGAATCGAAGCTTGCGGAGCATGCCAAAGCCTAGCAGCCGCCGCCGGTTCCATCCATCTACGAAACAGCCCGGTCAGCCCAGCCGCTCCCCCGCGGTCACGGATCGTCGCGCGTCTTCAGCGTTAGCTTCGCCTCGAGCTGGTCGAGCGGTTGCAGCTGGTTGAACTGCACGGCAAAGCCGGCCTCGAGATGGCGGACCACGCGCCCCGGCACCGCGCCGACGCCGGCGGATGTCCCCAACGGCGGCAGCACGTCGGCCGAGATCGCCACGCCCGACTGCGACATGTCTATGAGGAAGCAGTCGAAGCGCGCGTCATCGTCCAGCACCAGCCTGGCGCGCGTCTCGCGCGGCAGCAGGCGCTTGTGCTGGCGGCGATCGCTCACCGTCTTGAGGCTCTTGCGCTTCAGCCAGTCGATACGCGCGCCGAGCTGCGCCCGTTCAGCCTCGGTACACTCGAAACTCGCCGCAAAGCCGTCCGGCAGCACCCGCGTCACACGGCCCCGTACGATGCCAAGCCCATCGAGCGTCGCCGTAAAGCTGTCGCCCGGCTCGCCTGCCACCGGCGCGTTCAACACCGCCTCGAAGGCCGAAATGGACCGCGCGCGGCAGGCGAATACCTTCACCACGCCGGGCGTCTGCGCGCGGCGCGCCAGAACGTAGCTGCCCATCACGTCGCCGATGAAGCGCACATCGATGCGGTTCACATGTGTCGCTATGCCGTTGGCCGGCCCCTTCTGGGCTGCACTATCCATCAATACTCAGATTGCCTGTCTACTCGGTGGGATGACGACTTCGTAGCCCGCGACGAGCCGATCGGCATCGGCCGCCTCGAGTACGAGGTCGAAGGCGACCGCGAAGCCGCCGTCAAAGACGCGAACGACATGAGCCGGAACGCGGCCGACGGAAACGGCCTCGCCAGGAGCGGCCGGGTGATCGCTGCTCACCGCCGCGCCGGTGCGCGAGACATTGGCGAGCCGTGCATCGATCGTCGTGCCGTCCGAAAAGGTCACGGCCGTGCGTGCATCACGGGGCGTCGTGCGCATGAACTGGCGGTGGTCGCCCTCTAGCCGTCCGCCGCGCCGGCGCAGCAGCGACACCCAGGCGCCGAGCCGTTTCCGGGCGTCGTCGCGCAGCAGGGTGAAACACACGAAGCCGTCCTCGCGGATGTCCTCGATCTCGCAGCGTATCGGCCCGAAGCCGTCGAGCTCGATCCAGATATGCTCGCCCGCCTGGCCGTGCACGGCCGAGCGGACCACCATGGCCGAGGCGGACAGGCTCACAACCTCGCACGGTTCGACGCGCAGCCCACCGCCGCCTGGCGTGTAGGTGAAGGTGCCCGCAACGCCCCCGTCGTAGCGCAGTTCGGCGCGACGATCGGCCAGACGCTGCGCATATCCCCCATCCGGCTCCCGCATTGCCTCCGGCCCCAATCCGTTGGTGTGGAGCAAGACTAGGCTTCGACAGGTGAATCCATCGTTACTCGACTAGACGTAACTCAATATCTCGATACGCCGTTCAAGTAATGATATCGATTTCATTGCGTAACATGTGACGGAAGAGCGCAGATGTCATTCAACTTTCTTCCAACATCATCGTCTCGAAGAAATCCTCCGGCCCTTCGACCTCCTGCAGCCGGCGACCGACGATCTCGAGATAACGCGTGCCGACATTCCTGACGAAGCTGCGGTCGTGCGACACCAGCACTGCGGTGGCCCCATGCGCGAGGATTTCGCCTTCCAGCGCCTCGCGGCCCGGAATATCGACATGGTTGGTCGGCTCGTCCATCAGGTAGAGGTTCGGCGCCGTCAGCCGCAGTGCCAATAGCCCCAGCCGGGCCCGCTGCCCGAAACTGAGCTTGCCGATCGGCTGGCTCTGCTTCTCGATCACGAAGCCCGCCGCGGCCAGCAGGCTCCGCACCCGCGCATCGGTCTGGTCGAAGCGGGTCGAAATGAAGCTCTCCGGCGTCTCCCGCGTCGGCAGCTGCGACATGTCCTGGTCGGTATAGCCCAGCACCAGCGAGGGGGTGACGCGCACGCCCGGCAGCGCCTCGCCGGTCATCGCGCGGTGCAGCAGCTTCACCAGCTGCGTCTTGCCGGTCCCGTTCCGGCCGAGCAGCACGATGCGATCGCCCTGGAAGATGTGCAGTTTGTCGATCCGGAACAGCAGCCTGCCATCCGGTGTCGCCACATCGACATTCTCGAGCCCGACCAGGAGCTTGGCATGCGTGCCCGAATTGCCGAGCCGGATCTCGCCGGCCCGCTCCTTGTGCACCGGGCGCACCGCCTCCTCGATCCTGCTCGCCCGTTCGCGCAGCTGCTTGGTCTTCACCACCAGGAGGTCGCTGCCGGAGTTGATACCGATATTGTTGAGCTTGGCCGCCTGCTTCCTGAGCTTGGCCGCTTCCTTGAGATCGCGTTCGTTCTGCATCGCCTGCGACGCGTCCTCGCGCTCCAGCTCGTCTCGCGCGGCCGAATAGCTGAGCGGGAAATAGCGCGACGCCACCGGCCTCAAAAACAGCGTCCGGTTGGTCACCGCATCGAGGAAGTCGCGATCATGGCTCGCCACCACCAGCGGAATGTTGCGCGCCTCGCGGTTGAGCCAGGTCTCGAGCTTGAAGATCTTGGTGAGGTCGAGATGGTTGGTCGGCTCATCCATCAGCATGGCGTCGGGGTCGGTCACCCATACCCGCGCGATCAGCATCAGCCGCTGCCAGCCGCCACTCAGCTCGGAAACCAGCCGGTCCCGCATCTCATAGGGCGTATCGAAGCCGTCGAGCGCCACGTCGGCGCGCCAGGCATCGGTCTCGCGATCGGCCGGCGGCAACGCGTCGAGCACCGCGTCGCGCAGCGTCAGCGGCAGCAGTGCCCCCGGCACGTCCTGCTCGACATAGCCGATCCGAAGCCCGCGCGAGCGCACGATCTCGCCCGCGCTCGGCTCGGTCTCGCCGGCCATGATGCGCAGCAGCGTGGTCTTGCCCAGTCCGTTGCCGGCAACAAGCCCGACGCGGTCGCCGTCGGCGATGACGATGTTGAGGTCCGCGAACAGCGGCGCTGTCGCGATGGCGGAAATGGATTTGAGGCTGATGGAGGCCATCTGTCTGTCTCGAGTCTGCGGCGCGAGAGCGCCTTGCCGAACTGGGCTCGCGCGATGCGGAGCCGGTTTGGGCAGACCGTTAAGTGGAGACGAGACTGTCGTCCGGACCCTACCGGTCAGCCCTGCAACTGAAGCTGCAGGGCACAGACAGGGCCGCGACTGCGGTGCTGGTCATGACGAAAACCCACGGCGACCCTCCTTGCTGGTGTTGGCGGACAAATCCCAATGCACCCGGGCGCGCCGGAAATCAAGCGCTCACGCCAGGTAGAACAGCGCGGCGACGGCAGCAATGGCGATGGGACGGGGCAGAACGAGATGGGCAAGCCGGTACGCAGAACTTTTCAACCCGGCTTGCAGCCACCCGTTATGGCGTGGCGCCCGAAAACCGGCCTCAGGATACGCGAGGCCACCCTCGTTTCGGACGCGCATACGGCTACTCCACACACAAAACCGTATGCCCCTGAGATTAGCCGGGAGCGCTTAAGAAAGTGCTTCGAGAAAGCAAACGAAGTCTGAATCACCTGCTCCATAACAACGCGTGCACTGTCCCGTGTCGGCGCGTGCCGCATTGATTACACTGCATAATTTTCCTAGGCTGGGCGCCACTTCTTGCGCTCGAGGATGTTGCCGTTGCAGGTCGAGACCTCGAGCAGCCACTGCCAGCCATCCCTGGTGCCGCGCACCCGGATGCGGTGGTCGTTCTTCTGGTTGAGATAGATGTTGGTATAGCCCTTGTCGGCGATCACCTGGCGGATGCGATGGTCGGTCAGCTCGATGCAGATCGTCCGCCATCTGCCCCTGTCGAAATCGAAACCGAACATCGGCGGCGCGGCGACGGCCGGCAGGGTTGCGGCCGCGAGCATGAGCCCGAGCACGGTCGAGGTGAGGAAGTTGCGTTTCATCTGTTGTCTCCCGGCTGAATGCCGAAACGAAAATCCCGGCCACAAAGGGCCGGGATTTGGGCGGAAGCAAGGGGAGGAGGTCTCGCTCCCGTCCGTTGGAAATCAGAAGTTGAACTGGAAGCGCAGACCCGGGCGCCAGCGCTCGCGCAGACGCTCGACATTGGTGACGCGGCCGGTGCAGCGGTTGATGTCCATGGCATAGGTGCGACGGCCCCAATCGGCCACGACCTTCACGCGGACGCCGCGGCGATCGACGAAGCGGACATTGTCCCAGCCACGGCGCTGCAGGCCACGGCGGACTTCATTATTGGTCAGGCACTCGCGCTGGAAGCGGCGGCCGTCGCGGAAGCCATAGGCGAAATTGTTGCCGCCGCCCTGGATGCCGAACTCGAAGTTGAAGGACGGGCCGCCGGACTGGGCCTGGGCAGGCATGGCGCTAAACGCCGAGGCGCCGAGCGTGAGCGCAATCAGCGCCGCACGGCCGGTCTTCTTCATGCGGGAAAGGACTTGGGTCATTTTCGGGTCTCCTAGGTCGTCTGTCGTGGGTTCACCCCACTTGGGTAAGCTGGACCCTATGCTCCGCATCATTAACGGCCGCCTGATGGCCCGTTCATCTGCCGTTCATGTCGGTGGCGACACGGCGGCGGTTCAGCGGAAGCGGGTTACCGCGGGGCGAGGGTGAGATTGCCAGCATGCCCTCCGAGTGCGGCAGCTATCTCTGTAGAGGCAGCCGGCAATCTCGCTGCTGGTGATAGTCGATCGCCGCTGAACACTCACAAAACCGTGCGTTCACCTGCCGTTCACCCGATTGACAGCCCTGCGAGGGAGCCGTACGCGGAGCGCTTAACCCACCCTGCCCCGCACTTGTGCTAGAGCTTTGTGAGCGCCCGATTCGCGCTCCGACGGAGATTTCATTGGCGGCCATCGAAGACCTTTTCGGCGAGGACCCGACGCCCCAGGCCACCCCTCAGCCTGCGCCGAAACCGGCACGCGCCGTCGCTGCCGCCGCCGCGAACAACGTCGCCCACGCCAACACCTATTCCGCCGCCGATATCGAAGTCCTCGAAGGCCTCGAGCCGGTCCGTCGCCGCCCCGGCATGTATATCGGCGGCACCGACGCCAACGCGCTCCATCACCTGTTCGCCGAAGTCATCGACAACTCGATGGACGAGGCCATCGCCGGCCACGCCAGCCGCATCGAGGTGCACCTGGGCGAGGACGGTTTCCTGACCGTCACCGACAATGGCCGTGGCATTCCGGTCGAGCATCATCCGAAGTTCCCGGGCGTCTCGACGCTCGAGATCGTCATGACGCGCCTGCATGCCGGCGGTAAGTTCGACGGCAAGGCCTACGAGACCTCGGGCGGGCTCCACGGCGTCGGTGTTTCCGTGGTCAACGCGCTGTCCGACAGCCTCGTCACCGAGGTGGCGCGCGACCAGGTGCTCTATCGCCAGAGTTTCTCGCGCGGCAAGCCGCTCGGCGGCGTCGAGACGCTCGGCAAGGTGCAGAACCGCCGCGGCACCACGCAGCGTTTCCATCCCGACCCGCAGATCTTCGGCGAGCACAAATTTTCGGCCGCCCGCCTGTTCAAGATGACGCGCTCCAAGGCCTATCTGTTCGGGGGCGTCGAGATCCGCTGGAGCTGCGACGAGAGCCTCGCCAAGGACGACGTTCCGGCCAAGGCCACCTTCCACTTCCCCGGCGGCTTGAAGGACTTCCTCGCCAACCGCATCGAAGGCGAACCGCGCATCACCGAGGACATCTTCTCGGGCATAGTCGGCAAGCCCGGCAGCCACGGCGCCGTCGAGTGGGCCGTGGCCTGGTGCCTCGGTGACGGTTTCGTCAATTCCTACTGCAACACCGTGCCGACCGGCGATGGTGGCACGCACGAGCAGGGTCTGCGCGTCGCCCTGCTCCGCGGCCTGCGCAACTACGCCGAGCTCAGCGGCAACAAGCGTGCGGCGCAGCTCACCGCCGACGACGTGTTCGTCCAATGCTCGTCCATGCTCTCGGTGTTCATCCGCGAGCCGGAATTCGTGGGCCAGACCAAGGACAAGCTGAGCTCGCCCGAGGCGACCCGTATTGTCGACAAGGCGATTTCCGATGCCTTCGACCACTGGCTCGCCGCCTCGCCGAACCAGGCGACAAAACTGCTGGACTGGGCGATCGAGCGCGCCGAGGAACGCCTGCGGCGCAAAAAGGAAAAGGAAGTCGACCGCCAGTCGGCCACCCGCAAGCTGCGCCTTCCCGGCAAGCTCGCCGACTGCACCCAGTCGGCCGCCCAGGGCGCCGAGTTATTCATCGTCGAAGGCGACTCGGCGGGCGGCAGCGCCAAATCGGCGCGGGACCGGACCAGCCAGGCGGTCCTCCCGCTGCGCGGAAAAATCCTCAACGTTGCCGGCCTCAGCCGCGACAAGATCCAGGCCAGCCAGGCCATCGCCGACCTGATCCAGGCGCTCGGCTGCGGCACCCGCGAGCGCTATCGCGACGACGATCTCAGGTATGACAAGATCATCCTGATGACCGACGCCGACGTCGACGGCGCCCACATCGCCTCGCTGCTGATGACCTTCTTCTTCCAGGAGATGCCCAAGCTCATCGAGGGTGGCCACCTCTACCTCGCCATGCCGCCGCTCTACCGCATCACGCTCGGCCCCAAGGTCGCCTACGCGATGAACGACGCCCACCGCGACCAGATCCTCGACACCGAGTTCAAGGGTAAGAAGCCCGACATCACCCGGTTTAAGGGCCTTGGCGAAATGCCCTATGTCCACCTGCGCGAAACCACGATGGACAAGAAGACCCGCTCCATGCTGCAGGTCCGCGTCCGCGAGGACTTCGACGAGACCAAGACCACCGTCGACCGCCTGATGGGCAACCGCCCCGAAGCCCGCTTCGAGTTCATCCAGGAAAACGCCGCCTTCGTGACCGATCTGGATATCTGAGGTCGGACGTTCGACTCTCGCTCCCGCGCGAGGCTGGCGGCTCTGATGGTGACACCGTGCTGCTCGCGCTCGCGGAGCGCCCGGCAGCTATGCGAAATACTGCCGGGCAACTTGAGCGCGACATAGTCGCCAATCATCATTGCTCCGAATTAATCAAACCCCCGCGAATCCCGTTGACTCGCAAGGGGTTTGCACTATGTTCCGGCCCGCGTCGCGCACGCCCCCCGGACAGGGCGGAGTCCGGACCGCTTGTTGTCGGCGAGGCCTGACCATCGGCTGTATTTCGCGACTTAATGTCGACCCGCACCTTCTCAAGTAGCTGCCCGTCGACCAGCCTCTATCTGACTTGAGCGGACCACTGATTTGGCAAATGACTTTTCCGGGCTCGGCCTTTCCGCCAAGGTGATCGATGCGGTCGCGGCTGCCGGTTACACCAAGCCCACCGACATCCAGGCCCAGGCCATCCCGCACGTCCTTGAAAAAAAGGACATTATCGGCATTGCGCAGACCGGCACCGGCAAGACGGCATCCTTCGTGCTGCCCATGCTCACCCTGCTCGAAAGCGGCCGCGCACGGGCGCGCATGCCGCGCACGCTGATCCTCGAGCCGACGCGCGAGCTCGCCGCGCAGGTCGCCGAGAACTTCGAAAAGTATGGCAAGAACCACAAGCTCAACGTCGCGCTGCTGATCGGCGGCGTCTCCTTCGAGGACCAGAACAAGGTCCTAGACCGGGGCGCCGACGTGCTGATCGCCACGCCCGGCCGCATGCTCGACCAGTTCGAGCGTGGCCGCATCCTGCTCACCGGCGTCGACATCCTCGTCATCGACGAGGCCGACCGCATGCTCGACATGGGCTTCATCCCCGACATCGAGCGCATCTGTGGCCTCCTGCCGCCGCGCCGGCAGACTCTGTTCTTCTCGGCCACCATGCCGCCCGAGATTCAGCGTCTCACCACCCGCTTCCTGCGCGATCCGATCAAGATCGAAGTCGCCCGCCAGAACTCGACCGCCGAAACCATCGAGCAGCGCCTCGTGCGCGTCTCCAACAAGCCCGAGGAAAAGCGCGCCGCACTGCGCGCCCTGATCCGCGCCGAAGTCGGCCTCAAGAACGCGATCATCTTCTCCAATCGCAAGCGCGACGTGGCGACGCTCGCCCGCTCGCTCGAGCGCCACGGCTTTTCCGCCGGCGGCCTCCACGGCGACATGGACCAGAAGTCCCGCATGGAAACGCTCGATGCGTTCAAGACCGACAAGCTGCAGCTGCTGGTCGCATCGGACGTCGCGGCCCGCGGCCTCGACATCCCGGCAGTGAGCCACGTCTTCAACTTCGACGTGCCTACCCATGCCGAAGATTACGTGCATCGCATTGGCCGCACCGGTCGTGCCGGTCGCTCTGGCGTGGCCGTCACTCTCGCCGCCCCTTCGGATGGCAAGTATATCGATGCCATCACCAAGCTGATCCACAAGGACATTCCCGAGGCCGGCTTGCCTGGCGATGCCGCACCGGCCAAGCGCTCCGAATCCGCCGCTCCAGTTCGCGAAAAACCCGAGGGCGGCCGCCGCCGTCGCGCCGATCGCGAGCCGCGTGAAGAGTCGAGCCCGGCTCCGAACCGGCGCGAAGACTCCAGCCGCCCGCCGCGTCAGCGCGACCAGCATATCGAAGGCATCGTCGTTGATTCACCCTTCGGGGCCGATGGTCCGATTCCGGCTTTTCTGTTGAGGAAATAGACGCCGTAACGGAAATACCTCGACCGTGAGGTAAAATGGCCGACGCGCCATGCGTTTTTACGCACTATTAATGCCGAAGATCAGAGAATGACCTCCGATCAATAGAGGCGCTGCGGTCGGGGGAACTGTGTCGGAGCAGGAATTCAAGCGCGCCCTGGGCTATGCCCAAGCGGCTATGGACGTGCTCACACGGGCCACCATTCCTCCCTATCCGCAATTCTATGAGCTGCTCTACACCTATGTGACCGGGGTCAACGCGGCGCTGAACAGCCGCATCAACGAAATCCTGCGGGCCGGCCTGCCCACGGCCGATATGGCGGAGCGGCTCTACAACGAGTTCCTGAAATCGCAGGATGTGCACGAGCGGCTGTCGGGCGTCTCCGAGCGCGTCTCGCAGCGTATGGTTGCCATCCACGAAGCCATCGACACCACCATGACCACGGCGAGCGCGTATTCGGCCTCGCTGCAGATGGCGAGCGGCGACCTCGGCGCGGCCGATTTCGACGCGACCCGCCTGCGCCAGATCGCCGACATGCTGCTGGCCGAGACGCGCCGCATGCAGGTGTCGAACCATCAGCTCGAGCTCAGCCTCGCCGCCTCGCGCGACGACATCGAGGCTTTGCAACGCGACCTCGAGGACGTCCGCCGCGAGGCCCTGCTCGATCCGCTCACCAAGGTCTATAACCGCAAGGCCTTCGACGACGGTATCGCGCGCCTGCTGCGCGAAACCCTGGATACCGGCGAGTCGCTGTGCCTGATGCTGATCGACATCGATCATTTCAAGCGCTTCAACGACACCTGGGGCCACCAGACCGGAGATCAGGTGCTGCGCCTCGTCGCCATGACGCTCAAATCCAACATCAAGGGCCGCGACCTCGCGGCGCGCTACGGCGGCGAGGAGTTCGTCGCCATCCTGCCGGCCACCGATCTCGACGGCGCCGTGACACTGGCCGATCACATCCGGCGCGCCATCCAGGCCAAGGAACTGCTCAAGCGCTCGACCAACGAGAAGCTGGGCCGCGTCACCGCGTCCTTCGGTGTGGCGCTGCACCGTAGCGGCGATACGACCTCCTCGCTAATCGAGCGGGCCGACCGCTGCCTCTACGCGGCCAAGCATCGCGGCCGCAACATGGTGGTCAACGAGCGCCAGCTCGCCGACAACGCCACCGCGGCGGCCTGACCCTCTCCCCACAGCCCCACGCGCCGCAAATCCGCCCTTTTTCGTGCATTATTCCGCGCCGCGCTTGCGCCCGCAGGGGGCCCGGTGCAAAAGGCACGGACCATGGCTCACCGCGTTCTCGTCCTCAACGGCCCGAACCTCAACATGCTCGGCACCCGCGAGCCTCAGACCTATGGGTCCGAGACCCTTGCCGACATCGAAAAGGCCACCATTGCCGAGGGCCAGGCGCTCGGCCTCGAAGTCACTTGCCGGCAGTCCAACCATGAGGGCGAGCTCGTTACCTGGATCCAGCAGGCGCTGGGCCAGTTCGAAGCCATCGTCATCAATCCCGGCGCCTATTCGCACACCTCGATCGCCATCCACGACGCCTTCCGCGCCGTGTCGCTTCCGGTGATCGAAGTCCACCTATCGAACATCTACACCCGTGAGGCGTTCCGCCATCACTCCTACGTTTCGCCGGTGGCGATGGGGGTGATTTGCGGTCTGGGCGCCACCGGATATAGGCTGGCCCTCCGCGCACTGGCCGAAAAACTATAAGAGGCAGAACATGACCAAGGCGTCCTCCCCGAATGCCGATCAGGACCTGATCGAGGCCATCGCGAAGCTCCTCAACGAGCAGAACCTCGCCGAGATCGAGATCGAGCGCGAGGACCTGCGTGTCCGCGTCACCCGCAGCTACGCCACCCAGGCGGTGCAGCAGGTTTCGGTCCCGGCCTACGCACCGGCCGCGCCCGCGCCGGCCCACGCGGCCTCCACCGTGCCCGCCGGCGCCGCTGCCGGCGCAGCGCCCGCCGCCGACGACCTCGCCTCCAACCCGGGCACGCTGACCTCGCCCATGGTCGGCACTGCCTACCTGTCGCCCGAGCCGGGCAAGCCGACCTTTGTCAGCGTCGGCGCCAAGGTGTCCGAGGGCCAGACCGTCCTCATCGTCGAGGCGATGAAGACCATGAACCAGATCCCGGCGCACCGCTCCGGCACCGTCACCCGCATCCTCGTCGAGGACGCCGCCCCGGTCGAATACGGCCAGCCGCTCGTCGTCATCGAGTAACACGGCGATGTTCCAGAAAGTCCTCATCGCCAATCGCGGCGAGATCGCGCTCCGCATCCTTCGGGCGTGCAAGGAGCTCGGCATCTCGACGGTTGCCGTCCACTCGACCGCCGATTCCAACGCCATGCATGTGCGCCTCGCCGACGAGAGCGTCTGCATCGGCCCGCCGCCTGCCAAGGACAGCTATCTCAACATCCCGTCGATCATGGCGGCTTGCGAGATCACCGGCGCCGACGCCGTGCACCCGGGCTACGGCTTCCTCAGCGAGAATGCGCGTTTCGCCCGCATCCTCTCCGAGCACAAGATCACCTTCATCGGCCCCTCGTCGCACCATATCGAGATCATGGGCGACAAGATCACCGCCAAGAAGACCGCTGTCGAGCTCGGCATCCCGGTGGTTCCGGGCTCCGCCGGCGAGGTGAAGACCGAGGACGAGGCGAAGTCGACCGCCGCCGAGATCGGCTATCCCGTGCTGATCAAGGCCACCGCCGGCGGTGGCGGTCGCGGCATGAAGGTCGCCCACACCGAGGCCGATCTGCTGCTCGCCTGGTCGACCGCTCGCACCGAGGCCAAGGCGGCCTTCGGCAACGAGTCGGTCTATATGGAAAAATATCTCGGCCAGCCCCGGCATATCGAAGTGCAGGTGCTGGGCGATGGCCAGGGCAACGCCGTTCACCTCGGCACGCGCGACTGCTCGCTGCAGCGCCGCCACCAGAAGGTGTGGGAAGAAGCCCCGGCCCCGACCGTGCCGCTCAACGAGCAGCTCGAGATCGGCGAAGTCTGCGCCGCCGCCATGCGCAAGCTGAAATACTCGGGCGCCGGGACGATCGAGTTCCTGTACGAGAACGGCAAGTTCTACTTCATCGAGATGAACACGCGCCTGCAGGTCGAGCACCCGGTCACCGAGCGCATCACCGGCATCGACATCGTCTACGAGCAGATCCGCGTCGCCTCGGGCGAAAAGCTGAGCATCAAGCAGGAAGACGTCGCCTTCACCGGCCACGCCATCGAAGTGCGCATCAACGCCGAGGACCCGCAGACTTTTGCGCCCTCGCCCGGCAAGATCGCCTTCTACCACCCGGCCGGTGGCGTCGGCGTGCGCGTCGATAGCGCCGTCTACCAGGGCTACTCGATCCCGCCCTACTACGACTCGCTCATCGGCAAGCTCATCGTCTATGGCCGCACTCGCAACGAGTGCCTGCAGCGCCTCCGCCGCGCCGTGGACGAGTTCGTCGTCGACGGGGTCAAGACCACCCTGCCTCTGTTCCAGCGCCTGATCCAGAACCAGGACATCGCCGGCGCGCAGTATGACATCCACTGGCTGGAAAAATTCCTCAAGGACAACAAGGCCTGAGCGGCGTTTCCTGTGGTTAACGCAGTCTGAACGGGCAACCCACCGTCCGTTCAGGCGTTGGCTGGCATGCTCCAATCCGAACCCGGAGTAAACCGATGCCGCACATGTTCGATCTTCTCGACGCCGCCATCTTCCTCGCCCCGCTGCTCGTCGCAGCTGCGATCCTTCCCGCGCTGATCAATCGCGCCATCCACTGAGCTATTGCGGCGCAGCGGCAAGCGTCTGCAGCCAGCCGCCCATTTCCTCGCGATAGCGCGCCGGATTTTCCTTGAACGACAGCAGGTGGTTGGCGCCCGTCCTCAGATAGGTGATCGGCCCCACGCGCTCCGCCACCAGCCGGTCGCTGAGCGTAATCGGCACCAGTCCGTCCTCCGTGCCATGCGCAAGGAACACCGGTCCCGGAAATTTCGCCACCGCCTCGAGGCTCACGGCCTGGCTGAGCCTTGCGCGCCGGTAGAGATCGAACACCGCAATCCCCGCCGCCGCCAGCGTTCGCGCAAAGGGCAGCGCCCGCGCTCCGAGCTTGTCCGCCACCACCTCGTTGAAATCGAGCGCCGGCGCATCCAGCGCCAGCGCCACTACCGTGTCCGCTTGCTCCGAATGCATCAGGAACTGCCCGGTGATGCCCCCACCCATGGATTCGGCCGCGATGATGACTGCCGGTGCCCCCCGGTCCAGCGTCCAGCTGACCGCCGCATCGAGATCGCGCCACTCGGTCGTGCCGAAGGCGTGCAGCGGGTTATTGGGCTCCGCCGGCGCACCGCGATCGTTGCGGTAGGTGATCATCAGCGTCGGGATACCGGCGTCATGAAGGATCGACAGTTGCCGGTAGCCGTTCTCGCGCACCCCGCCGATACCATGCACATAGATGGCCCACGGGCCCGTCATCTTCGCCGCCGGCACAAACCAGGCCTCGGCTGGCCCGAGCTCGGTCTCGACGCTTACCGTCTCGAACTCCAACCCCAGCGCCACCTTCGGGTCGCCGAAGAAGCCGAGTTCGAAGGGGTCGGTCGGCGGGTTGGGGTTGTTGTAGCCGGCCCAGTCGACGCTGCCGGGCGTCAGGAGATGATTGAGCAGCGCCGAGGTCAGCACCGCACCGGCCAGCACGTAAAGCCCTGCGACCACCACAACGGCGATGCCGATCCGTCGCAGCCACCTGCCCATGGGCGCCCCTTCCTGCTGTTCGCGAAGACTTGCGCATCGCCGCCTGTGCATGCAAGCCCCCGCCGGTTGTGCGCCGCCCCTGCCCGGCCCATATTCCAGCCATGTCGCGCAAGACCGACCCTTTCGCCATCGACCTCACGCCCGAACTGATCGTCCGCGCCTATCAGGCCGGCATCTTCCCCATGGCCGAGGACGCAGGCTCGCCCGATCTGTTCTGGGTCAGCCCGCAAAAGCGCGGCATCATCCCGCTCGACGCCTTCCACATTTCGCGCAGCCTGAAAAAGACTCTGCGCACCCATCCCTACCAGGTGAAGGTCGATGCCGATTTCCCCGCCGTCATCGAGGGCTGCGCCACCGCGGGAGTCGATCGCGACACCACCTGGATCAACCCCGAGATCCGCCGCCTCTACGGCGCGCTGTTCGATCGCGGCATGGTGCACACCGTGGAAGTCTGGGATGGTACCCATCTTGTCGGCGGCCTCTACGGCGTCTCACTCGGCGGCGCCTTTTTCGGCGAATCGATGTTCCACCGCAAGACCGATTGCTCCAAGATCGCCATGGCGCACCTGCTGCACCGGCTCGTCGCCGGCGGCTACCGGCTGCTCGATACACAGTTCGTGACTGATCACCTGAAGACCTTTGGCGGCATCGAGATCCCGCGCGAGGACTACGAAGCCCGCCTCGCCGACGCCCTTCGCCACCAGGCGGATTTCTTCGCTCTCGACCGAGCCTGAGCTCAGTCCATCTGCGCCCCACCGGTGGCATTGAGCACTGTCGCCGTCATCCCGCTCGCGAGGTCGGAGGCGGCCAGCACTACGGCATCGGCGATCCCGGCCAGCGGCGTGAGCCGCCGCAAAGGCGTCCCGAGCCCTGCCTTGCGCTCGAACTCCGCCAGCGAAATTCCCTCGGCCGCGGCATGGATCTTGAACGCTTCCCGCACCCCCGGCGCATCGGGTGAACCCGGCGAGCGCACGCATACGCACCGTACCCCGCGCGGCCCGTTCTCGACCGCCAGGTGCCGAATGAAATGCTCGACCGCCCCCGTCGCCACCCCGAAGCCGCCCATCACCTCATAGGCCTCGCGCGCCGCATTGGCCGAGATGCCGACGATCACCCCGCCACCATTGGCCGCCATGTGCCGCGCATTGGCCGTGCCGGTCGAAAACCAGGTCTGCATCGCCGTGATGATCGGCGCGATGAACTTTTCCCGCGACGTGTCGGTCAGCGGCGCGCCCTGCGTGTCGTCGAGCCCCACGGCGTTGAACATGATCTTCACCGGTCCGGCCTTTGCCGCGATCTCCTGCAGATGCGCCTCCACCGCCCGGTGATCTGTGGCATCCACCGGCGCCGCCTCGGCGCGGCCGCCCAGGGCCTTCACTTCACCGGCCACCCGCTCCAGCCCGTCGCGATTGCGCGCCGCGAGAAATACGAGCGCGCCTTCCCGCGCAAAGGCCCTGGCCACGGCGCTACCTACCGCGCCCGAGCCGCCATAGATCACCGCCGTCCTGTCCCCGAGCAGCATGGCCTCAATCCTTGAGCTTGATGGCGACGATGGTCTCGAGCTTGTTCGGGTCGGGCTCGTCGTCAGGCCCGTTGAGATAGAATTCCACACGCGAGGCGAAATGGTCGCCATCGGCTTGCTCGTGCACGTCGAAGGCGTGGCCGTTGGCGCGCGACCAGTCGATCAGTGCGGCGTTCGCCTCGATCAGGTGGTCGTACGAACCGAGATAGGTCAGCTGAGCATAGCGCCCTGCCGGCAGTTCGCCGCCGATCAACTCACCCTCAGACTGCACCCGCCCCATGGTGCTGATGCCGAACTCGATCTCCAGCTCGGGCATCTTGACGATGTTGTACTTGAAGAAAACCGGACCAACCGTTTGTATCTTCTGCGCCTGGACGCCGCCGAACAGCGCCCCCATGGCCTCATCGATATCCTTGCTGAACGGAATTTTCACCGCCCGCCGCACGGCCACATAGGGCTGCGCCTCGCGCACCACGATCGTCGGTTCACCGATCTTCATTGCTCTCCTCCTTCTGTCTTTGGCTGCGGCCACGCGCCGCCGCGATGTCCTCGGCCACCCCGTCGCTGCGCGGTCGCCCCTTGGGCCGCCAGTCATCGTCATCCATGAACAGCAGCAGATAGCGGCTGAGCAGCTCGAAGCCGCTCCGCCAGCCCCAGCCATGCCCGTCGCGCTCGGCGGCGCTGATGAATGGCGTCTGCCGGAACAGCATGCGCGTGCGTCCGTCGGCGAGCTCGATGAAATCCATAGTCACCACGGTTTCGAACGCGTCATAGGCGTTGATGTAAGTGAAGCTCAGCCGGCCCGGTTCGTCGATCTCGAGATACTCGCCCGAAATCCAGTGCGCATGCCCGGGCCCGTTGCTCATGCAGCGCCGCCACTTTCCGCCGACGCGAAAATCGATGTCGCACTCGAGCAGCGCATAGCCCTCCGGCCCGTACCAGCGCACCATATGCTCGGGATCGCGCCACAACCGCCACACCAGCTCGCGCGGCGCGTCGAACACCCGGTCGATCTCCAGCACCAGTTCGCGCTGTTCTGCCGTCGCCTCACTGTTTCCGGCCATCGGGGTCTCCCTTCTGCATGTCGGCCAGATAGGCATCCATGCGGTCGAACTGGGTGTCCCAGTGCCGGCGATAGCGCTCGACCCAGCCTGACACCTCCGCCAATGGCGCCGCATTCAGCTGCACCGGCCGCCACTGAGCCTGCCGCGTCCTGAGCACCAGCCCGGCCTGCTCGAGCACCTTCAGGTGCCGGGAGATGGCCGGTAGCGAGATCGCGAAGGGCGCCGCCAGTTCGTTCACCGAGGCCTCCCCTCGGCTCAACCGCTCGAGGATAGCCCGACGCGTCGGATCGGCCAGTGCCGAGAAGGTCAGGGTCAGTTGATCCATATTTCACGCATGCGTTAAATAACGCATCCGTTAAATACGATCGGCAATCCCCCGTCAAGCTGGGCGCTTCAACTGCCCTCGGTGTCATTCCCGCGAAGGCGGGAACCTAGTTGCACGTCGGTGCGTCAAGCACGGGGTCCCCGCCTTCGCGGGAATGACATCGTGGAGGGGCGCCCCTCAGCCGCCTGCGTTCGGCGGCGGCACGTCCGAGTTCGGCTTACACTCGAGCAGCCAGATGTCGTACACGGCGTGGTCGATGGCGTTGAGCGCCGGGCTGTCGGCGAACATCCAGCCGGTAAAGATGCGCTCGATCTTGCCCGCGAGGCTCACCTGGTCCACCTCGACGAACACGCTGGTGCGCTGCGTCTCGGTCGGCGGCCGCGTATAGCAGGCCCGGGGCGTGATCTGCAGCGCCCCGAACTGCACGGTCTCGTCGACATAGACGTCGAAGGTGGTGATCCTGCCCGTGATCTTGTCGAGCCCGGAGAATTTCGCCACCGGATTGGCGATCGGCTGCGCCAGCGCCGGCGCAGCCAGCAACAGGCTGGCGGCGATGGCTAAAAATGCCCGGTGGAGCATGGAGAAACGCCGTGCGATAGCCGTCGCCTTATTCCGGCGACCAGGCGTCATAGTCGGCGCTGACGCGCGGACGTTCGCCCTTGCTGAGCAGCGAACCGTCCGGACGATAGGCCAGCGCGGTGCCGGTCAGGTTCGGCTGGTGCGGCAGTTGCCAGGCACGAGCCTTGTATTCCGCCTCGGTCGGCGGCGTATTAGTGCGATAGTGCATCCAGCCATACCAGCCGGGCGGAATCCTGGAGGCTTCGGCGACGCCGCCTGCGTAGGACACCATGCGGCGCTCGTAGCCGTTCGGGCCGATCTTGCCATTCCGCGAACGGTAGTAGCGGTTGCCCAGTTCGTCGGTACCGACATACTCGCCCTGCGTCGCGATCCACAGCCGCGTGCCCCAGGTATTGCCGCGCCACCAGGTAAGAATCTCCAGCAGGAAGTCCTTCCAGCTGAACCCGTCGCGATCGTCGCGTGCCATGCCGTCCGTCCATAACCGGCGCACGAAACGGCGCCATCGAAACCACGTTGGCTCTAGCACGCGGGCGCGCCAGCGCCTAGGGCCTTCGCCGCCTCGTCGGACGCCACCGCGCACATCTACCTATTGTGGTGCCGGCAAGCCCGGAGCGCTGCCTATGGCGCTAAAATTGTGAAGGAAATAATGCGCTTGACAGGTTTCGCACCGAAATCCGCCTCGCGCTTAGCCCCCATCCCTCATCCTCGCGCATCGCTCAAACAGGGCCTAAGAGTGGCGGTTTCTCGTGGGCTTAGCGCCGATTCTGGCAGCAGCAGATCGGCGCGATTCAGTCAAAATTGACGCTGCCCATTCACGAATCGGGGTTGGAACTTTTCCCCGTAATCCACATATGAGATACTGGATTTAGGCGCTTTCCGGAGCGCCCACCACTACCGCTTGTGTCTGTGAGTTGGAGGCGGGCATTGACCGACTCGAAGCGCCGCCGCAATCATTTACGGGTTGCGCCGACCCATGTGGTCAGCGCGGCGGCATGTCGGAACGAACTGCTGGCAGATAGACCTGCAGATGTTCCACCGGGGCTCGTATGGCCGCCCCAGGCGGCAGGGTACAAAGCGTCAGACGAATTCAAGGCGGAAGCCATCTAGTGGCGGCTGCGGGCTTTCACGCCTGCATTATTGGGGAATCTATAAGAATGCGCATCGAACGCCGGTACACCAAAGCAAATGACAGTGCCTATGCCGGGATCGATTTCCGCTCGGTGACGAGCGAGATTCGCAATCCCGACGGCTCGACCGTGTTCAAGCTGGACAATATCCAGGTCCCCTCCACCTGGTCGCAGGTAGCTGCCGACATCATCGCGCAGAAATATTTCCGCAAGGCCGGCGTCGCCAAGATCCTGAAGCGCGTCGAGGAGAACGATGTTCCCTCCTGGCTGTGGCGTTCGGTTCCCGACGAGAAGGCGCTGGCAAAACTCCCCGAAGCCGAGCGCCATGGCTCCGAGACCGACAGCCGCCAGGTCTTCGAGCGCCTCGCCGGCACCTGGACCTACTGGGGCTGGAAGGGCAAGTATTTCAATACCGAGGAGGACGCGCGCGCCTTCTTCGACGAGCTCTGCTTCATGCTGGCGACCCAGAAGGTGGCGCCGAACTCCCCGCAGTGGTTCAACACCGGCCTGCACTGGGCCTATGGCATTGACGGCCCCGGCCAGGGCCATTTCTACGTCGATCCCTTCACCCACAAGCTGACCTCGTCCAAGTCCGCTTACGAGCATCCGCAGCCGCATGCCTGCTTCATCCAGTCGGTGACCGATGACCTCGTCAACGACGGCGGCATCATGGACCTGTGGGTCCGCGAGGCCCGCCTGTTCAAGTACGGCTCGGGCACCGGTTCGAACTTCTCAAAACTCCGTGGCGAAGGCGAGCGCCTCTCCGGCGGCGGCAAGTCCTCCGGCCTGATGAGCTTCCTCAAGATCGGCGACCGCGCTGCCGGCGCCATCAAGTCGGGCGGTACCACCCGCCGCGCCGCCAAGATGGTCATCGTCGATGCCGACCATCCCGATATCGAGGCCTATATCGACTGGAAGGTGAAGGAGGAGCAGAAGGTCGCCGCCCTCGTCACCGGCAGTAAGGTCGTCGCGCGCCACATGAAGGCCGTCATGAAGGCCGCCGTGAACTGCGAAGGCGACGGCGACGACTGCTTCGACGTCAACAAGAACCCCGCCCTGAAGCGCGAAGTCCGCGCGGCCAAGAAGGCGCTCGTGCCGGAAAACTACATCCAGCGCGTCATCCAGTTCGCCCGCCAGGGCTATACCGACATCGATTTCCCGACCTACGACACCGACTGGGATAGCGAAGCCTACCTCACCGTCTCGGGCCAGAACTCGAACAACTCGGTCCGCATCACCGACGATTTCCTCAAGGCCGTCGAGACCGACGGCGACTGGGATCTGAAGGCCCGCATCACCGGCAAGGTGACCAAGACTCTCAAGGCCAAGGACCTGTGGGAGCAGATCGGCTATGCCGCCTGGGCCTCGGCCGATCCGGGCCTGCACTTCCACACCACCATCAACGAGTGGCACACCACCCCGGAAGCCGGCGAGATCGTCGCCTCCAATCCGTGTTCGGAATACATGTTCCTCGACGACACGGCCTGCAACCTCGCCTCGGTGAACCTGCTCCCCTACCGCAACGCCGATAGTTCCTTCGACGTCGCCGCCTTCGAGCACACGACCCGCCTCTGGACCATCGTCCTCGAAATCTCGGTGATGATGGCGCAGTTCCCGAGCAAGGCCATCGCCGAGCGCTCGTTCATCTACCGCACCCTCGGCATCGGCTACGCCAACATTGGCGGCCTGCTGATGACCTCGGGTATCCCCTATGACTCGGCCGAAGGCCGCGCCATTGCCGGCGCCATCACCGCCGTGATGACCGGCGTCTCCTACGCCACCTCCGCCGAAATGGCCGGCGAGCTCGGCGCCTTCGGCGATTACGAGCGCAACGCCCAGCACATGCTGCGCGTCATCCGCAATCACCGCAACGCCGCCCACGGCAACCGTGACGGCTATGAGGGCCTGTCGATCGCCCCGGTCGCGCTCGACCACGCCTCGCTCAAGGATGCGAACCTCTCGACCCGCGCCAAGGCCGTGTGGGACGATGCGCTGCGCCTCGGTGAAAAGCACGGCTACCGCAACGCCCAGGTCTCGGTCATCGCCCCCACCGGCACGATCGGCCTCGTGATGGATTGCGACACCACCGGCATCGAGCCCGATTTCGCCCTGGTGAAGTTCAAGAAGCTCGCCGGCGGCGGCTACTTCAAGATCATCAACAACGCCGTGCCCCCGGCTTTGCGCACCCTCGGCTACACCGAGAGCCAGATCGCCGAGATCGAGGCCTATGCCGTCGGCCACGGCAACCTGAACCAGGCCCCGGGCGTCAACCCGTCCACGCTCCGCGCCAAGGGCTTCACTGACGACAAGATCGACGCGCTGAACAAGGCCGCGAAGTCCGCCTTCGACATCAAGTTCATCTTCAACCAGTGGACGCTCGGCGCCGATTTCCTCAAGAGCCTCGGCGTCACCGACGCGCAGCTCTCGGACATCAGCTTCGACCTCCTCAGCTTCCTCGGCTTCACCAAGCGTGATGTCGATGCCGCCAACACCCATGTGTGCGGCTCGATGACCCTCGAGGGCGCCCCCGGCCTCAAGGATGCCGACCTGCCGGTGTTCGATTGCGCCAATCCCTGCGGCAAGATCGGCAAGCGCTATCTCTCGGTCGATAGCCACATCCTGATGATGGCCGCTGCGCAGCCCTTCATCTCGGGCGCTATCTCGAAAACCATCAACATGCCGAACGACGCCACCGTCGCCGACGCCAAGGAAGCCTATATGCTCTCCTGGCGCCTGGCGCTGAAGGCGAACGCGCTCTATCGCGATGGCTCCAAGCTCAGCCAGCCGCTCAACGCCTCGATCATTTCCGATGACGAGGACGACGAGGAGGATGCCGTCGAGGCGCTCGCCGCCGCCAACCAGATGGCGCGCGTCCCGCAGGTCACTGAAAAGATCATCGAAAAGATCGTCGAGCGCGTCTCCCGCGAGCGTGAAAAGCTGCCGAACCGCCGCAAGGGCTACACCCAGAAGGCCAATATTGGCGGCCACAAGGTCTACCTGCGCACCGGCGAGTTCGACGACGGGCGCCTGGGCGAAATCTTCATCGACATGCACAAGGAAGGCGCCGCCTTCCGTGCCATGATGAACAACTTCGCCATCTCGATCTCGCTCGGCCTGCAATATGGCGTGCCGCTCGATGAATATGTGGAGGCCTTCACCTTCACCCGCTTCGAGCCGGCCGGCATGGTCATGGGCAACGACCGGATCAAGAACGCCACCTCGATCCTCGACTACATCTTCCGCGAGCTGGCCGTGAGCTATCTCGATCGCGAGGATCTGGCCCATGTCCACACCGACACCCCGACCGCGCTCGGCAAGGCCGACGAAGGCCAGCGCCCTGCCCCGATCCCGGCGCAGAACCTGGTCTCCCGCGGCATGACCCGCGGCAAGGTGAAAGACCAGAACCTGATGCTCGTCTCGGGCGGGCTGACGGCCGCCGCCTACAACCCGGTGCAGTCGATGCAGACCTCGACCGTCACCGCGCTGAAGGCCGCCACGGCCCTGAAGGTGGACCTCAACCCCCACGTCCTCAACGAAGCCGAACTCAACCCCATCCCCACCCCGCCCCCCAGCCAGGACCTCGGCCAGCTGCGCTCACAGGCCCAGATGCAGGGTTATACCGGCGACCAGTGCTCCAACTGCAACTCGATGCGGATGAAGGTCTCGGGCCACTGCATGGTGTGCGAGGACTGCGGGACGACGACGGGCTGCAGCTGAGTTGGCGCCTTCGGCTGCTGCCAACCAAACATAACCACGCACGAAATAGAAGAAGGGGCCGCGAGCAATTCGCGGCCCCTCTTTTCTAGATCAGATCATCTTCGAGGTCTGCGTCCGCATAGGGATCCTCCTCGTCGAGGTCCGCCTCACTCTCACCAGCAACAGCGAGAGCGCCTGCTCGATGTAGTCGCCGGTAAGTCCTTGACCAAACGACCAACTCATCCTCGATGCGCTTTGTGACGTCCCTCCAGTGATCAGTCAGTCTGGGCTCAACCCCCTTGGAGTCTAGGAGCGCTTCTCCATCGTGCCCAGAAACGCCACATAGCACTTCAAAGGCGCCCTCAAGCTGCTGCAATGCGCCGCTGAAAGAACTAAGCGCAGCATTAAATACGTCTTCCGGCGTATCGCCCACACGAACTGTCTTCATGCGCCCCGGAGGCGGAAACTCCGTTCGAAGCCACACGTCATTCACGATCTGTGGCGCCAGGCCGTCTGACGACATCCGTACGGTGCCCGCCTCATCTAGTGCGACAAGTGGATCACCGGCTGTGAAATCTGCGATGCTTCTTGCAAGTTGGAGTACACCGTGAGGAGAACGACGCATGGCATCGAGCACTTCCGCAGGCGTCCTGCGATCTGGCTGGTTACCAGTTCCGCCTCGGTCGGCGTTGAGACCGCCGGCCACAACCAGCGGGTATGCCGCCCGGACGGCCAACTCAAGTGAGGCCGGTCCCGGCTCCTCTGCGGACGCCCCCGCGGCAAGAGAACGATGGATTTCTGCCAACGCATCTTTCCCAAGCCGCTCCGCATCGCGACCGGTCGGTTGCCAGTCTTCGTGGTGGGCAGACTTGGAATAGGAGTGCCGCAAATACCGCCGGAATCGATCAATCTTCGCAGGGTCCGCAACCGCCCTCAGTATCAACGCCGTGGCAAGCTCGTTCATGAGCTTCGGCGTCACCCGCTTTCTGGTGGACTGGCTAGTGACGGCAACTCTAATCGCTTCTGCCTTCCGCGCATCGTTGCTCATGAACAGCTTGACGATGCTCGCCGCTCTTATGACCGGATCATCTGAGAGCCGTGCCGCAAGAGCCTCCGCTTTCGTGGAGGCACCAGCATAATAGTCACGCTCTACTTTTGAGACCAAGCCGCGTCGATAAAGTTCGTCCAGTACCTCGTCTGCTAGCGATTCATTTTCCG
The DNA here is from genome assembly GCF_057657195.1 of Devosia sp. Soil_C_22. Classification (NCBI taxonomy): domain Bacteria; kingdom Pseudomonadati; phylum Pseudomonadota; class Alphaproteobacteria; order Hyphomicrobiales; family Devosiaceae; genus Devosia; species Devosia sp. Soil_C_22. Next base: position 1,796,493 of record NZ_JBDGIY010000001.1, on the reverse strand, counting down.
GTCCTTCACCCCAAGCCTTTGGAGGGTCAACGTGCCGGAGCGCGACCAACGACTTAATGGCTGTTGAGAACTCGGTCGTACCTCCTGCGTGAGGAGTAAACCCGACGATCACCAATGCCGGAATGACTTCGCATCGCAACGCGATCAAAGCATCCTGACCTCTTTCCCCTCGTTCGAATGCCTCATTAAGCTTTCGAACGTGGACCCTGAGCCGCCCTTCGTTGTCGTCATATGGGATGTCGGCCGACCGGATTTTTAGAAGGTCGTGCACGGCCGTTGTCCGCGACGAACCTTCTACCGTAACGAGTACCGTCTGAGCCGGAGCACCGTCAGCGTGCTCGTAGGTTGTGCTGGCCAACCAGACCGACTCCATGACACCCTGAGATGCAATTGAAACTCGCCAGTCGTTCTCCGCGAGCACATAGCTGGCGGCCTGCTGCGATGCCCATGTTAGATGATGAGCATTCTCAATCTTCACCCTAAGCTCCGCTAGCTGAGGGTGGTCCATTCGCAGCGGCTCTGGCTCCGCAAGGGGACGGAACTTGCTATCCTCGCCGGCGCTGCCGGGATCGATCGCGAACGGATGTCGTCTAGAGGGAAGCGTACGGGGGTTCCTTGGGTCGGGCATAACCCGCCTCGACCAGACCGAAGTGCGAATCCCGTGCAGAGTACCTCCCGGCACAGGTATACGCTCGCCTCCAGGCTCCTCAGCATCTCCGATTACGCGCCTTACCTGACTAGGGTCCACGACGGCATTTGCGATGGCAAATGCCGATGGCCTGGACAGGCCATATGCTTGGATGAGCTTGTCGGTAAGGTTCTGGCGCGCCTTTGCGTGCGCATAGTCGGGTAGCAACGACACCGGCCGAGGCAAAATGTGGTCATCGTCAACAGGTGATACAGTCATAGCTTTCGCTCCATGATGGGGCGGCATGGCGGGCTATCAAGAAACCGAGTGCCAAGGGTGGCACTCGGCCATGCGACCTATTTCCAAGTGCGGCGACGCAGCTCGGCGTGGAGCCAGCGAAGGCCCCGCTCATCCGAAAGCGCCGCAGACACTACAATCGGCGAATCCATGTCCGCCCGATCGACCCGGATTACGTCCCCGGGCAAATTGGTCACGTCAAAGCCATGCCGCTTTAGATCACGGCAAGCGTTGTCCATCTCGATGCTTATGCTCATACCGCATGTCCTTGGCTCAAACCTTGAGTGGCAAAATCTGCACCCAAGGCTTCGACTTGGTTGAGATTTCCGAGGTGCCAAGGAGCGGAGCTCCGTGCGCATCCCCTCCAGCGTACCAACCAGAGGTTGGCGTTACCGAAGGCGGCTGCAGTTAATACAAACGAACCCAAGACGTATGGAGCTCAAACCGTCCCCACGTAGTCTCCCTGCGCAGCCTAGCTGCCGGTGGTGCGTTCACATTGCCTGTGTCGCGGTGGTTAATGAATCGTCTAGCCCATCGGAGATGTCAAGCCCGCTCAGTGTACCGCCCCAACCACCCCCGCATCCGCCCCGCCAAATCCGTCTGCACCACCGACACCCCTGCCCCCCACCTCGTCCGGCCGCTCGAGCGCGGCGGTATCGGTAAAACCCCCGCAGGCCACGCCGTCCAACGTGTTGACCCACATGGCGATGCCGGCGGCGTCGAACCAGTCGCGCGCCGCTCAGATGTCGTCGATCGTGTCGTAGACGAACTCGCGCACCACCGGCTCAGCGCGATCCCTCAGCCACCACCCGCGCCACTGCCTCTACCCGCTCCCCCGGCGTTCCCGTCACCTCGATCACCCGCGGCCCATCGGCCAGCAGCCCAAGATCATCCTCGCGCAGCATGGTCTTGAGCCGGGCGTCCACCCGGGCCCTGAGCTTTGGGTGTTCGATCGGCACCGCGATCTCGTCCGGTCGCCGCAGCGGCACGAACACGAGGAGGTCGAGGCGCGCCAGCGCTTTCTCGATCCGGCCGAGCAGCCTGCCGTCCGGGCTCCACTCAAACCCCTCGCCGGCGCTCACCACCTCGAGATAGGCGATGAGATCGAGCGGACAGCGATCGAACACCACATCCGCCTCGCTCGTCGCAAGGATCAGGGCGCAGCTCTGCTGCAGCTGCTCCTCGAGGTCAGCCACGTTCGGCCCGTCGGCGAACACCACGCCCGCCTGCGCCAACAGCCAATAGGGCTCCGGCACGTGCGCGTAGCCCGGATGCGCCGCACAAAACTCCTCGACCAGCGTGGTCTTGCCGACCCCATGCGTCCCCGTCACCGCAATCCGCATCCCCGCCTCCCCGGCCCATCCCCCGCCCCTACCTCTCCCGCGACGGACGAAGCAAGCGGAGCTTGTAAGCGAACGATCTGCGCACCGAAAGGCGCTGACCACCACCGACACCTCACCACCCACCGGCCCACCTCCCCTTGATGGGGGAGGCAAGCGAAGCTTGTGAGCGACAGCGAACTAGCGCAGCTCGGAGGGGGTGGAGCCACAGGCTCTGCCGGGTGCGTGGGCCCCGCCCCACCCAGTTGCGCTAAGCGGCAGAGCCGCCAAGCTCCACTACCCTCCCCATCAAGGGGAGGGACACCGCGCAAGAACCGAAGCCCCGAAGCCTGCAGTCGGGTTCCCGCCGGGCTATCAGTCGGCTCTCCCTCCCCCTTGTGGGGAGGGAGACCCGCGTAGCGGGTGGGTGGAGGTGGCCACACGCACCAGCCAACAATCTTATCCCCCTCTCTCCCCAAGCTCGTACAATGCCCCCGTCCGCTGCACCGAAGCGAGATCATGACGAGTGGTTGGTGTGGTGGAGATTGGGTGGGTCGGCAGTCGTGCCGGTCCAGGCCTAAAGCACGTCGGCACGATCCGGTTCGCCGGGGACGCCGCTACAAACGCGAGGAGACGCTCTATGCGGGGCGGGCTCCAGGGTCGAGGCTGCCACGCACAAGGCAGCCGCAACGTCGTGGCGGTGGGGCGGATGCCAGCCGTTCACGGCCTGCACGACCAGAAGCGATGCGGCACGGGATGCGCCCGGGCCCACGCGCCATAAGCCCAAAACCCCGATCGGCCGGCGAGGCGTGCGCCTCACATATTGCGGACTACCGCGAGGGGCAAACGCCCCGCCGGCCCGTCGCTTCATCTCCCCCTGGGAGATGGCTCTTTGAGACCTCCGAAGCCGAAAGGCTGTCGGACGCATCCGCACGCCTGCTCCCCGCCCCGGCGAGTCTAGCCCTTGACCCCGACCCCGGCAAAACCGGTGTTCATGTTCCGGCGCAGCAGGAAATACACACCGACCGCCGGCGCCGCGTAGACGATCGAGAAGGCGGTGAGGTAGCCGTAGTCGATCGAGCCCTGCCGGCCGAAGGCGGCGTAGAGCCCGACCGACATCGGGAAACCCGCCTCGACGCGCGAGAAGATCAGCGGCAGGAGGAACTCGTTCCAGGCGCCGGTGAACGAGAAGAACCACACCACCGCGATGCCGGCCTTGGACATGGGCAGGACGATCTGGCTGACGATCTGCCACAGCGAGGCGCCATCGACATAGGCGGCCTCCTCGAGCTCGATCGGCACGGTGTCGAAGAAATTCTTGAGCAGCAGCAGCGTGAAGGGCAGGTTCAGCACGGTGAGCGTGAGCATGACGCCGAGCTGGTTGAGCAGCCCCGCCCGCTGCGCCGTGAAGTAGATCGGCACGAGCACGCCGGCGGCGGGCAGCATGCGCAGCAGCACCAGCGTCCACAGCAGCGCATTCTTGCCCGGCATGCGCAGGCGGCTCAGCGGATAGGCAGCGCAGATGCCCACGAGCGACGAGATGGTCGCGGTGCCCGCCGCGATCAGCAGCGAGTTCATGAACATCCGCCCCGCGTCGCCCGAGACGGCATGCAGGAAATTGTCGATGCCGAACTGGCTCGGCCAGGTCAGGCGGCCGACCGAGGCGTTGTCGAAGGCATTGCCGAACAGCCAGGCGAAGGGGCTGACCCAGATCAGCGCCATGACGGCCAGCGCCAGCGTTAGGGGGCGCGAAAGACCGATGCGCTCCATCACTTGGGCTCCTTCAGCATGCGCAGGTAGACCGTCGACAGCAGCCCGACGATGATCAGCATGGCGACCGAGATGGCGGCGCCGAAGCCGAGATTTCCGCGCCCGAAAGCCTGGTTGTAGAGGAACACCGCCAGTGTCTCGGTCTGCTTGCCGGGGCCGCCGCCGGTCATGGCGAAGATCAGCGGGAAGTAGGTGAAGGTCCAGATGGTGATGAACAGCATGTTGGTGGCGATATGCGGCCGGATCATCGGCAGCACCACCATCCACATGCGCTGGAAGCGCGTGGCGCCGTCGATCTTGGCCGCCTCGATCACCTCGCGCGGCACCGAATCGAGCGCGGCGACGAACAGCAGGTAGCTCCACGCGGTGCCCTTCCACACGTTGGCGATGGTGACGACGGGCAGCGCGTAATCGTTGATGAAGTTGATCGGCCGGAAGCCGAACGGGGTCACGAACAGCGAATTGATGAGGCCGGTCTGCGAGGTGGTGGCCGACCACAGGAAGGCCGCGACGATGTCGGGCAGCAGCCAGCCCAGCATGATGGCGATTTCGACGACCGAGCGGGTGGCGCCATAGGACTGGCGCAGCACCGCGGCGAGCAGGAAGCCGAGCAGGGACTGCCCGACGATGGCCGAAAAGAAGACGAAGGTGACGGTGGTCCAGAAGCTGTCGACGAAGCCGCCGCGCCGGGTGAACAGGCGCTCGTAATTGTCGAAGCCGACCCAGCTCCACTCGATGGCCTTGCGGCCGGTGAGCCCTAGGTCGGTGAAGCTGAAGGTGAAGGCCCAGCCGGTGAAGTAGATGAGCGCGCCGACCAGGATGATCGCCGGCAGCATGGCGGCACTGAGCAACCAAAGGTTGCTGGTGATCCAGGGGTTGGCCTGGTGTCTCATGGGCGGCTCGTATGCGTAAGATCGAAAGAGTGTCGCGCCGGCGAGCGCGCGCCGGTCTCCGTCACGACGGCACCCGGATAGACAGGTGGGCGCCGTCGTGTCGGGAGGAGCCGCTTATTCGTACGTGATCACCTTCTCCTCGCCGAACTCGTCGACGAGTGCATCGTGATAGCTCTGGACGGTCTCTTCGACCGTTGCGCCATCGAGGATGTCGGAGGTCATCTGCTGCACCAGTGCCGAGACGGTCTGGTAGCCGGGGATGGTGTCACGGCCGGTGGTGTCGGCGGCAAGCGCCGTCGCCTTGGCGAGATACGCGTCAGCCGTGTACTCGGGCGATTCCGAGATGTCGGTGCGCACTGCCATGCGGTGGTTCTTGATGGTCCAGTCCTTGAAATTGCCGACATCGAAGATGGTCGAGACCAGCTTGAAGGCCAACGCCTTGTCGGCGGCCTTGGAGTTGACGCCGATGGTCCAGCCACCGGAGATATTGGTGGTGGCCTTGCTGCCTTCCTCGCCATTGCCCGGCCACGGCGTCCAGCCGACCAGCGCGTCACGCTCCTCGCGGGAGGGCAGGTTCACGCCGTTGCAGTCCCACAGGCACGCATCTTCCCAGGAACCGGAGGCGAGGATGCCGAGCTGGTCGTTGGCCAGCGCCTCGCGCACCGCCGCACCGATATCGGCGGCGTAGTTGAGGTCGGCGGGCATGCCCATGTCCTGGTAGACGGTCTTGTAGAGCTCGAGCGTGTTGCGGATCCCCGGGCTATCGCCGATCCACTGCGAGGTCTCCCGGTTCAGCAGGCGGTTGCGATCGCCCTCGGGTTTGTCGGCGCCGAGCAGAGCCATGTAGAAGCCCTGCATGGTGGCGCCTTCAGCCTGCTTGATGCCGGCCGGCAGCTGGAAGAAATACTGGACGCCAGCATCCTTCAGCTTCTGGGCGGCATCGAGCACATCGGCCCAGCTCTTGGGCTCCCACGGCACCGGGATGCCGGCCTTCTCGAAGTTGGACTTGTCGTACCACAGCATGCGCACGTCGGTGTCGGTGGGCAGCGCGTAGACGTTGCCGTCATAGGACGCGACCTCGAGCAGGCCCGGCATGTAATACTGGTACTGATCCCAGCCCTTGGCCTGTTCGGTGAGCGGTTCGAGATAGCCCGACGAGGCGAACTCGGAGACCATGAAGGAGTCCATCTGGATCACGTCGGCGGCAGTGCCGGCGGCGAGATCGAGCGCGGTGCGCTGGTCGTAGCCGACACCGGGCAGCTTGATGGCGTTGACCTTCTCGCCGGTTTCCGCCTCGAAGGCGGCGATACCGGGCTCGACCAGCGAGGCCAGCCACTCTGCGTACATCAGCGACACTTCGGCCTTGGCCGGCATGGCGGCCGCCGCCAGCATCGTCAGCGCGGCGGCAGACGACAGCAAAGTCTTCTTGAGCATGAACTCCTCCTCCATTGCTTGGCATCGCAACCGTGGAGCGACGGTGCGTGCACCCCCTCAGGTGCCGGTGGAGCTAAGCGCATTTCCTGCAACGTTGCAACGCCTGCGTGCCTTCTGATAGTGTCGGCACGGCGGATCGGCACATATGCGATCCATCTCAATGTCTTAGGCAGAAATATCAGGAGCTTGAGGCTCGTACCTCACGATTGCATCGATGCAATTTTTCGCCGTTTCGCTGCGCGGCGGCCCGGTGTAAGACCAAACGTCCGATGAAGCCTCAGATGCCCAAGTCTCCCACCAGCGCCCCTTCCCGATCGACCGCCAAGCGGGCGACGCTCAAGACCATTGCCGAATTGACCGGCCTCAGCTTGTCCACCGTGTCGCTGTCGCTGCGCGGCGGCGCGTCGCTGAAGGAGGAGACGCGCCGCAAGGTGGCCGAGGCGGCCAAGCTCGTCGGCTACATTCCCGACCGCGCCGGCGTGCGCCTCCGGACCGGCAAGACCAATGTGATCGCGCTGGTGCTCGACGGCGCCGATGAGGCGATCGACTTTGCCTCCCACATGATCCGCGGCATCGGCGAGGCTATTGCCGGCACCCGCTACCACCTGACGGTAATCCCCGAGTTCGACCGGCTCGCCTCGGTGGAATCGGTGCGCTACATCCTCGAGAACCGCACCGCCGACGGAGTGATCATCACCCATACGGGCCTGCGCGACCGGCGCGTGCAGATGCTGATGGATGCGGACTTTCCGTTCGTCAGCCACGGACGCACGGAATTCTTCACGCCGCATCCGTTTCACGATTTCCACGCCGAGGCTTTTGCCGAGCAGGCGGTGGAACGGCTGGTGAGCAAGGGCTGCAAGCGGCTGATGCTCACGGTGGGCGACGACACGACGACGAACTTCCACAATATCGAGCGGACGTTCGCCCGCGCGGTGCAGCGGCTGGGCGTTTCCGGGCGGGTGGTGGTGCAGAAGAACTTCCGCCCGGCCTCGCCCGAGATGCGGCAGTTCGGCCGTGACCTTGCTGCCGATCCGAACCGGCCGGACGGCGTCATCTACGACAGCGAGACACGCGCCATTTCGGTGCTGTGCGGCCTCGCCGACGGTGGCGTGCTGCTCGGGCGCGACATCCAGTTCGTGTGCAAGCAGACCTCGGACATCCTCTCCACCGTGTTCCCCAACGCCGACACGATCGAGGAGGACGTCTACACTGCCGGGCTCGAACTCACCCGGCTATTGCTGCGCCGCATCGAAGGCGAGGCGCCGGACGGGCTGCAGACGCTCAGTGAACCGGTGCCGCACTGGCGCAGCTAAAGGCCGCCGACGCGGGCATCTGCTGCGACGCCGATTGCCGATGATGAGCAGTGCCCCTGCCCTGCCCGCCTTGCCTAGCAGGATGTTCGGCTGCTACGGAGCACCTGTGGTCACCCTCAAGGAAATTGCGAAAGCTGTGGGCGTTTCGACCGCGACGGTGTCGCGCGTGCTCAACTTCGACCAGACGCTCTCGGTCACGGCCAAGACCCGGCAGGCGGTCATCGAGGCGGCGGAGGCATTGAAATACGAGACGCCCCGCGCCCGCAACCGCGCGTATCAGCAGGGGCTCAGCAAGGTCGCGCTGGTCCACTACCTCAGGCCCGAGCAGGAACTGGTCGACCCCTATTATGTCGGGCTGCGCCTGGGGATCGAGAGCCGCTGCCAGGCGCTCAAGATCGAGACGATCAAGGTCTACCACACCGACAGCCTGCCGGACGCGGCGCTGCTGCGGGCGGCGTCGGGGATCATCGTGATCGGGCGGCACAAGGAAGACGAGATCGCGTGGCTGCGGCAGCACAATCGCAATGTCGTTTTCGCCGATTTCAGCCCGCCGACCGACGAGATCGACTCTGTGGAGTCGGACCTGATGCTCGCCACGCGCAAGCTGCTGCAGTCCATGTCGCAGGCCGGGTACAAGCGGATCGCCTTTGCCGGGTGGGTCGACGTGTATGACGGCGTTCCATCACCTCAGCCCGAAAGACGCCATCGCGCCTATGTCGAGTGGGCCAGGCAGGCCGGCAGTTTCGACGAGCGCCTCTGCCTGACGGGCAGCAAGACCGAGGAGGGCGGCTACCGGCTCACCCGCCAGCTGCTTGCCGAGACGGATCGTCCGGACGCGCTCATCACGGCCAACGACAACATGGCCGTCGGGGCATATCGTGCCATTCACGAGATGGGGTTGCGCATCCCCGACGATATTGCGGTTGCCAGCTTCAACGACATTTCGGTGGCGCAGTTTCTGAGCCCGCCGCTCACCACCGTCCACCTTGCGGCGGAAGAGATTGGCGAGAATGCTGTCGAGCTGCTGCTCGAGCGGATGAACGGGCGTGAACTGCCCAAGCGGGTCACGCTCGCGACGAGCCTGCGCTGGCGCGAGAGCACCCGCCCCCTGCCCTCGGCACGTCGCGACTAAATATTTACTGAAAACTTGCCTGCCGCTGATCCCGTCGCTAACAATGGCCTCGTGGCGAGGCAACTCGCCGCGCGCCTGGAGGAGATCATCGCATCGTGTGAACCCCGCTTTTGCGGGGCGTTGCGGCATAGCTGAGCCTACGCCCGAGACCAATCCGACGTCCCCGAGGGACGTCGCCGACTTCGGTGGAGCCATCCCTGGGCCTTATGCCCAGGCGCAGTTGACTGCAGTGCCATCCGTAAGCCGGCGTCGAGCGCCGGCGGTTCAGGTGGCAGCGTCTGGAGGGGCGCCGCAGCCGACGGCAGAGAGGGGGAACATGACGGAAACGGGTTCGGCCCAGGGACGGAAGTCTCTGTTGCGGCAGCTGATGGACAGCAAGGTCCTCTTGCTCATGTGCATCCCGGCGATCGTGTTCTTCATCGTCTTCAACTACATGCCGCTCCCCGGAGCCTGGATCGCCTTCACGAATTTCAACTACCGGGACGGGATCTTCGGCAGCCCGTTCGTCGGGCTCCGCAATTTCGAGTTCCTGATCAAGTCGGGCCAGCTCTGGATGCTGACCCGCAACACCATCCTCTACAACCTCGCCTTCATCGTGCTCGGAAACATCCTCCAGATCGCGATCGCGGTGATGCTCAACGAGATCCGGCTGGCCTGGTTCAAGAAGATCAGCCAGGCTGCGATGTTCCTGCCCTTCTTCATCTCCGCGGTCCTGGTCGGCGTCATTGCCTTCAACCTGCTGAACTACGACACCGGCGCGCTCAACGCCCTGATCCGGCAGACCGGCGGCGATCCGATCAAGATCTACTCCAGCGCCGGGGCGTGGCCGCTCATCATCATCATCGTGCACCTGTGGCAGTCGACGGGCTATGGCTCGATCGTCTACTTCGCGGCGATCATGGGCATCGACCGCAGCCTCTATGAGGCGGCGACGGTCGATGGCGCGTCGGCATGGCAGCGCATCCGCTACGTGACGCTGCCGAGCCTCAAGCCGACCTTCATCATTCTCGTGCTGTTCTCGCTGGGCGGCATCATGCACGGCAATTTCGGGCTGTTCTGGAACCTCATCGGCAACAATGCCGCGCTGTTCTCGACCACTGACATCATCGAGACCTCGGTCTACCGGATGGTGCTCAGCCAGAACAACTTCACCACCTCCACCGCAGTCGGTCTCTACCAGTCGCTGTTCGGCTTCGCCCTGGTAATGACGGCGAACTGGGTCGTGCGCAGGATCAACAAGGACTATGCGCTGTTCTGATGACCCAAAACATCGACACCATCATCGCGGAAGGCGGCGTCGGGCTCGGGCCGGCCAAACCGCGTGCCATCAAGCTCGACCGAAGCGACATCGTCATCCGGTCGATCTCCTACGTCACGATCACCCTGTTCGCACTGTTCTGCCTGCTGCCCTTCGTCTTGATGCTGTCGGCCTCGTTCTCGAGCGAATCCGCGATCATGCGAAGCGGGTTCGGCATCCTGCCCAAGGAGTTCTCGCTCGCCGCCTACGAGTGGATCTTCCGGGCCCCCCGGCAGATCATCGGGTCCTATGTCGTCACCATCACCATGACCGTCTTCGGCACGGCGATCGGCCTGTTCGTGATTTCGATGACCGGCTACGCGCTGCACCGGAAGGACTTCCCCTTCCGCAACCACATCTCGTTCTTCATCTACTTCACCACGCTGTTCTCGGCGGGCCTCGCCCCGACCTTCCTGTGGATCGCGCGCGACCTGGGCCTGCGCGGCAACTACCTCGCGGTGTTCCTGCAGCTGCTGATGACGCCCTGGCTCATCATCCTGATGAAGAACTTCATGCGTACCGTGCCCTACGAGATCATCGAGAGCGGCAAGGTCGATGGCGCCGGCGACTTCCGCATCTACGCGCAGCTTTGCCTGCCGATGATGAAGCCGGCGCTCGCGACGATCGGCTTGTTCCTGGCGCTTGGCTACTGGAACGAATGGTATCTGTCGTCGCTCTACCTGGGCAGCACGGTCGAGTTCAAACCGCTGCAATACCACCTCTACAACATCATCAACACCGCGAACGCGCTGCGCAACTCGGTGGCCGGGTCCAATGTCAGCGTCACCGACCTGCCGAGCAACACGCTGAAAATGGCGAGCGCGATCGTGGCCATCGGCCCGATCCTGCTGCTCTACCCGTTCGTGCAGAAATATTTCGTCTCCGGCATCACCATCGGCGCGGTGAAGGGGTGACACGAGCCTGAGTTTCGCGGCCGGCGCGGATGACCGGCAGCACCCTCGAAGGCGCTCCGAGGTGAGGGAATTCACCGCACAAGCGCAGCAAGACTGAATTCAGAGGAGGAGTCTGAAATGCAGAGAAGGACTATCGTCAGGGCGGGGGCGGCACTGCTCGCCATCGGCATCAGCATGCCGGCGCTGACAGCGAGCGTGCTCGCCCAGGATGCGCCGGTCGAAATCACCATGCTGACGATGGGCAACAAGCCCACCAACGGCCGTCTCGAGGCCATGCTCGACAAGCTCAACCCGCTGCTGATCGAGAAAGTCAACGCCAAGCTCGACCTGTTCTTCATCGAATGGGCCGACTGGCAGACGCAGTACAACGTGCAACTGCTGTCGGGCGACGACAATGTCGACCTGATCGGCACCGCCACCGACTGGCTCTACGCCTGGGAGAATGCCGAAAAGGGCGCCTTCCTGCCGCTCTCGCCCGAAATGCTGCAGGCGCACGCGCCCAAGACCTGGGCGCAGGTCGAGGCCGACGGGCACTGGGACCTGACCAAGCTCGCCGACGGCCAGATCTACTTCATGCCGGAGGACAACTATACCCAGTACACCAACCATGGCTTCATGTACCGAGGCGACTGGGCCAGGGAAGCCGGGATCGAGAACGGCGAGATCACCAAGTTCGAGGACTTCAGCCAGTATTTCGAGTGGGTGAAGGCGAACAAGCCGGACGCCTATCCGTGGGATGCCGCCCGCCTCACCGAAGCCCCGCTCACCGGCTACATCCAGGGCCACACCGACTTCCAGACGCTCCAGGGCATCATGGCGGGCAATTTCGCGCCCTTCGACACCAAGGCGTCCGATCCCTACACCGTCACGTCGCGCTATATGGAAGGCGACGCGCTGATCCAGGCGGCCGAACTGGCCAAGAAATGGAACGACATCGGCGTGTGGCGCGAGGACGCGCTGAACTACGACGGCGACACGCGCGAACTGCTCTATGCCGGCCGCTCCGGCGTCGAACAGCACCACACGCAGACCTTCGTGAACGACGTCGTCAACAACATGAACCAGAAGCAGCCTGGCGCTGACATGAAGTTCTTCTGGTGGGGCAAGGAGAACGGAAACTTCTTCAAGGACATCTTCACCCACGGCGCCATGGCCGTGAGCGCCTATTCGAGGAACCCCGAGAAAGCCCTCGAGGTCTACGACCTGATCCGGAACGACAAAGAGATCTACATGCTCTTCAACTTCGGCATCGAGGGCACGGACTACCTCATCACCGCCGACGGCAAGCTCGGCTACCCCGACGGCTGGGATCAGTCGACCATGTCGGTGGGCACCGACTACTGGTGGGGCCGCACCGATGAGTTCGAGCTGCCGCGCACCTCCGACGCACCGAACAAGGCCGAGATCATCGCCGAGCTCGATGCGACCGCCAAGGAGTATCCCTACTCCACCCTGATCGTGAACAAGCAGAATATCGACCCGAGCCTCGCCGCCATGAGCGCCGTGCTGTCGGAATATATTCCTCAGCTCGCCTACGGCAAGTTCGCCGACCCGGCCGCCGCTGTCGCAGAAATGCGCCAGAAGCTGACCGATGTCGGCTACGAGGACGCACGCGCCTCGCTCCAGGCCGACATGGACGCCTGGAAGACGGCCCGCGGCCTCTAGCAAGCTGACCTCGAGCCGGGCGGGCACGCGCTTGTCCGCCCGGCTTTGTGCGGAGGATCGACCCATGGCTTCCCTGTTTTCGGCGGACTCCGCGCTGATGCGCGGGCTGAGCCTGCTCGCCGACGTCATGGTCCTCAACCTGCTGTTCGTCGCCACGTCGATTCCAGTGGTGACGCTGGGCGCGTCGCTGACAGCGCTGAATTTCACTGCGATGCGGATCGCGACCGGAGAGTGCAATTCGGTCACCGGCGATTATGTTCGCTCGTTCCGGCGCAACTTCCGACAGGCGACCGTGATCCTGCTGCTGCTGTTGGCGCTGATCGGCGTGCTCGCCGCCTGGTACGTGGTCATCACCAACCTCACCTTCGGGCCGCTGGCCGAGCTGATCCTGCTCGCGATCTGGTACGTGCTCGCCTTCAACTTCGCGGCGGCAGCGCTGTTCGTGTTCCCCTATCTCGCAAGCTTCGAGGGGCGTACGCGCGACGTGCTGCGCAACGCACGGCTGCTGTCGTGGAAGCACCCCTTTGTCACCCTTGCGGCACTGGCGCTGATCGCGCTCTGCGTCACCGTCACCATCTTCTACCCGCAGCTTACCGGCTACGGGCTCTTCTGGTTCCTCGTCGGCTTTGCCGGCATCGCCACCATCAACGGACGGCTGTTCGCCGGCGTCTTCAGCAAATACGTCGCTGCCGCTGCATCGGCGTCCGCAGATCAATAGGGGCCACCGGCTCATGCACAGATACGATATCCGCCAGTGGCGCTTTACCCTTTCGGATACTCCGGAGGCCTGGGCCAAGGGCTTTGACGACACCTCATGGCGCCCCGTCACGGTGCCGCATGACTGGAGCATCGAGCAGGATTTTGGCGAGACCCATTCCAGCGGCACCGGCTACCTGCCTGGCGGCATCGGCTGGTATCGCACACATGTCTCGCTGCGCGAGTTCGGCGCCATCGCCGGCAAGCACGTGCGACTGAAATTCCATGGCGTCTACAAGAACGCGCAAGTCTGGGCGAACGGCTACCATGTCGGCGGACGACCCTCGGGCTATGCCGAACTCTCGTTCGACCTCACCGAAATCCTCTCCTACGCCAATAGCGACGATCTCGTGATCAGCGTCCGCGTGGAGCACACCGATATCTCCGACAGCCGCTGGTACAACGGCTCGGGCATCAACCGACATGTCGTAATCGAGCTGCACGAGCCCGTGCGCATCGCCGAATACAGCACCACCTTCGAGACGGTGACGGCCGATGCGGCGGAAGCGACGGTTCGCGTCGCGCAGACCGTCGTCAACGACACGACAGCGGGCGTAACCGTGCAGGTGCGACACGAGCTTGCTTCGCTGTCGTCGGGCCATGTCCACGCCTTCGAGACCACGACCGAGATTGCCGCAGGCTCCTCCGCCGACGCCGTCGCCACAGCGACAGCGCAGCAGCCCGAGTTGTGGTCGGACACCGCTCCGAACCTCTACCGGCTCACGACTGCCCTCACCTGGGGTACGGGCCAGTCTGCCATGTACGAGGAAACGGTCGGCATCCGCACTTTCCGCTTCGACCCCGCCCGCGGCTTCTTCATCAATGGCGAGCCGCGCACGCTGAAAGGCGTCTGCCTGCATGAGGATGCCGGCCCGTTCGGCACGGCCGTGCCAACCGAAGTCTGGCTGCGCCGGCTGCTGAAGCTCAAGCAGATGGGCTGCAACGGCATCCGCATGGCGCATAACCCGCACGCGCCCGAGCTTTATCGCCTCTGCGACGTGCTCGGCTTCTACGTCATCGACGAGGCCTTCGACGAGTGGGAGAACCCCAAGAACAAGTGGTGGCAGGGCCACAACGTCTATCCGCCGCGCCACCAGGGTTACGCCCGCGATTTCCACACCTGGGGCGAGCGCGACCTCGAGAACATGATCGACGCGCACCGCAACCACGCCTCGATCATCGCCTGGAGCATCGGCAACGAGATCGACTACCCCAACGATCCCTATGCCAGCGCCATGTTCGAAGCGATGACCGGCAACAACGATGCGAACAAATCTGCCAAGCAACGCGCTTACGATCCAAACCGCCCCGATGCCCGGCGGCTGGCGACGATCTCGCGTCGGCTGGCCGGAATCGTCAGGCGAAAAGACCCGACGCGGCCGGTGACGGTGGGCGCCGCCTTCCCCGAGCTCTCCCGCTATACCGGCTTCCTCGAGCCGCTCGATCTCGTCGGCTACAACTACAAGGAACATCTCTACCCGGCCGATCACGCCAAATTCCCGGGCCAGCCGATCGTCGGCAGCGAGAACGGTCACGGCTATGACGACTGGCGGGCGGTGGCCGACAACGACTACATCGCCGGCCAGTACCTATGGACCGGCATCGACTATCTCGGCGAGACCTATCTCTGGCCCTGGCACGGCTCTCGCGCCGGGCTGCTGACGGTCGCGGGCTTTCCCAAGCACAGCTTTCACCTCAGGCGCAGCTGGTGGTCCGATGAACCGGTCGCCTATATCGCGACCCGCCGGCGCGAGGGCGAGAAGAAGAACCTCTGGTCGCACCCGGTGTCGCGGGCCTGGGACGAGATTACCAGCGGCGCGGTCGATATTCTGTGCTTTTCCAACGGCGAGCCGAGGCTCACCTGTGGCGGCGAGCAGGTGTCGCTGATGCGCGACGAGGAGAACGGCTACTGGATCGCCGGCGCCCTGCCCTCCCTGGCGCCGCTCATGCTGGAAACGCTGCGCGACGGCGTGATCGTCGCCCGCGATACATTCGGGCCGAGCGGCGAGGCGGTACGGATCGATGCTGCGGTGTGGCGCGCGCCTGAAGATGCCGAGCGCCGGTATGCCTCCGCCGGTCTCGTCGGCGACGGCGTGATCCAGGTCGAATGCACGCTGCGCGATTTACACGATGAGGTTGCGCGCAACGACCTGGTCGTATCGGCCACGGTGGAAGGCGGCGACCTGCTGTTCCTCGATAATGGCGATCTCGGTGACAACACGCCCTACGCGTCGCGAGAACGCCGCACCTTGGAGGCGCGAATCGTCGCGTTCGTCCAGGCTACCAGTCCGGCAACCCTGCGCCTGAGCGCACCCGGACTGCCTGTCGTCGAGATGCAGCTCTGACGCGACCTCGCCGCCCGTACCTGTCGTCCTCTCCCAACCTCCCCCATCAAGGGGGAGGTGTCGCATCGAGGGATGAGGCAACTTCCAACCGCGCCAACCGGCCCCACCTCCCCCTTGATGGGGGAGGCAAGCGCAGCTTGTGAGCGCAGCGAACTAGCGTAGCTCGGAGGGGGTGGGGCCACAGGCTCTGCCAGCGCGTAGGCCCCACCCCACCCAGTTGCGCTAGGCCGCAAGCGGCCAAGCTCCACTACCCTCCCATCAAGAGGAGGGACACCGTGCAAGAACCGAAACGCCGAAGCCTGCAGTCGGGACTCCCTCCCCTTGTGGGAGGGGGGACCCGCGAAGCGGGTGGGTGGGGGTGGCCCCACGCACCCGCTTCACGTGAGCCCCAAACAAAGTTCAACAATCTTATCCCCCTCCCTCTGCACCACCAGTATTCTCCCCCCGTCCGCTGCACCGAAGCGAGATCATGACGAGTGGTTGGTGTGGTGGAGATTGGGTGGGTCGGCAGTCGTGCCGGTCCAGGCCCAAAGCACGTCGGCACGATCCGGTTCGCCGGGGACGCCGCTACACAACGCGGGGGACTTGGCGGATGCACGCCCGGTCCCAGGCTGCAACTGCCCGCATCGGGCGGGGGGTGAAGGTTGGTGAGCGCGGAATCCGGCAGCCAGCTCAGCTTCGGGCAGCTCGTGATGCGGCACGGGATGCGCCCGGGCCCACGTGCCATAAGCCCAAAACCCCGATCGGCCGGCGAGGCGTGAGCCTCATTAATTGCTGCGGACTACCGCGAGGGGCAAAGGCCCCGCCGGCCCGTCGCTTCGCTTTTTGACATCCTCCGGGACCATCGGCCGCCGGATGCATCGGCACGCCGCCAGTCGTGGCTCCATTATCCGCCTTGCTAAAGCCGCAATACTGACGCATGTACTATCGCACGCTTCGCTGAAATCACGCGACACTGGGTCCGACCCGGCTTTCCTTGATCTTGTGAACGTTTAGGCCAGGCCCGGCATGTTGCCGGCCGGGAACGGGCGTTTGCACTCGTGCCGACGCCACAAATCAGGAAGGCACCTCAATGATCGAGGGCACCGTAAAATTCTTCAACACCACCAAGGGCTTTGGCTTCATCCAGCCTGATGACGGCAGCAAGGACGCCTTTGTCCACATCTCTGCCGTCGAGCGCTCTGGCCTCAGCACCCTCAACGAGGGCCAGAAGGTCAGCTACGAGCTCGAGAAGGGCCGCGACGGCAAGGTCTCGGCGACCAACCTCTCGCTGCTCTAGTCTGGCGATACGTCTCGGGCGCTGACTTGAGCGGCGCCTGAGCGCGAGGCCCTCGGGCCCGGCCGGGCATCTCCAGACCGGCGCGCGGAGGTCACAGGTCGGACGATCGATCTGTGGCCTCGCTCATTCAGGAACCCTACATGACCCATCGCTATGCCGTCGGCCAGATCCTCGAGATGCGCGCTTCCCCCCGTACCAGCACGCGCGTCGCCGGCCCCTGCGAGGTCATTTTCCGCCTGCCGCACGATCGCGGTCCCGTGCTTTACCGCGTGCGTTCGCTCAACGAGACCGTTGAACGCATCGTCGACGAGATCGACCTGACCCTGAGCAAGGTCGAGAAATCCGACGACGAAACGACGTCCACTCCGTTCAGCATCGCCGTCACCCCTCGTCGCTGAGGCGGCGGGGCTCGGCACCCTACTCTCCAAGCGCCTCAAGCAGCGCATCGATCAGTTGCCGCTGCCCCTTGTGCAGCTTCATCCGCGCAGCCTCGATCGCGAACCAGCCTGCCCGGTCGACCTCGGCGAAGCTTTGCATGCGCCCGGAGCGCGGCGGCCACTCCAGTTCGAACAGGTTCGACCTGATGGCCTCCGGCGCAAATTCTCCCTCGAGCGCAAACGCTACCAGGACCTTGCCGCCCGTCACCCGGAACTCTCCGAGCGGCACCAGCCCTCCAGCCGGCGGCGCGGCGCCCACCTCCTCGGCAAACTCGCGTCGAGCCGCCGTCTCGAACGCTTCACCCGGCTCGACCAGACCCTTGGGAATCGACCACGCCGCCTCATCCTTGCCGGCCCAGAACGGACCGCCCGGATGGACCAGGAACAGCTCGCGGCCTCCGGTCCGCTGCCGATGCAGCAGAATCCCCGCTGACACCTCAGCCACGCCAATCCCCTTTCCCGCCGCCGTGCATAAGCCTTTCTGCCGCCTCGCCTTCCTGCCCCGCATCGGCAACACTCCGCGCCCCGACGACAGGAGCCAAGCCATGCCCGCCACCCTTGCCGCCACCGACACCATCCGCATCGGCACCAGCCCGGTCGAGCAGCCCCGCCTCGGCTTCGGCGGCTCCTGGTTCGTGCCCTACACCGAGCCGAGCGAGGAAGACAGAAATCTCCTCGCCGCCATGCAGGCCGCCTACGATGCCGGCATCCGCCACTTCGACACGGCCGCCACCTACGGCAAGGGCCATTCCGAAGAGCTCTACGCGAAATTCATCGCGCCGCGCCGCGACGAGATCTTCCTCGCCTCGAAATTCGATCCCCCCGAGAGCACGGCCGAGGCAATCTACACCGAGGTGAATGCCAGTCTCCGCCGCCTCAATACCGATCGCATCGATCTCTACTACATCCACTGGCCGCGCACCGGACGCGACATGCGGCCGGTCATGGAGGGCCTTGAGCGCGCCCGCGCCGAAGGCAAGATCGGCGCCGTCGGCGTCTCCAACTTCGGCGTCGCCGAAATGGAGCAGGTGAGCGAGGTCGGCACCATCGACGCCCACCAGCTCGGCTACAACCTCATCTGGCGCTACGCCGAAGAGGACGTGATCCCCTGGTGCATCGCCCACAACGTCAAGGTCGTCACCTACTCGACCATGGCGCACGGCATCCTCACCGGCAAATTCGCCCGCGATCCCGGCCTGCGTGAAGGCGACCAGCGCCACCGCATCCTGCCCTTCCGCGCCGATATCTGGCCGCATGTCTACGACGGCGTCGAGCGCATGAAGGCCATCGCCCAAGAGCTCAACCGCCCCCTCGCCCACCTCGCCATCCGCTGGAACCTCGCCCAACCCGGTATCGCTTCGGTCATCATCGGCGGTCGTAACGCCCGGCAGGTGGATGACGTCGCCGGCGTTCTCAACGGCGACATCCCGGCCTCCGCCCTGGAGGAGCTCACCGCCATCAGCGACGAAATCGTTCGCCACGTCCCTCGCGCCGACAACCTCTTCGGCCGCGTCGGCTAGACCCGGATCAACGCCACGCCACTCTCGGCATCGACGCGCTTCCTGAGCGCACCGGGCGACTCGGTGAGGACCAGTTCCAGCGTCGGCCGGACGTAGCCTGCCTGCAGGTGCCCGGCCAGCGCGCTGCCATCCCGCCGTCCCAGCACGGCATGAACATGCACGGCCGGCTTGCCGTCCGGGCCAATCGCAATGTCGCCGGTGAGCGAAGCCACCTCGGTCTGCTCCTCCACCGGGATCGGCAGGTACTCCTTGCGCTCCCAGTCGAAGAAGGCGAGCGTCGCACGCTCGAATGCGCCGATGGCGGTGAAGCTCGCAGCATCGAGCCCTTCCTGCTCGGCGAAGCGCTTGAGGCACTCCATCGCCTCGTCGCCCGTCTCGAGTACCATCACCCAGGTCGCCTGACCTGCCGCTTCGTGCAACCGCCTGATCCGCATCCGGGCCTCCTGAGCTTGCCCTGCGGCAAACGCCCCAGGCGGCTCACGGTTGCGCCGATGCTCGGTTATCCCCGCCATCCACTGCGGTGCGATACTGGCGTCAAGCTACAGCCGGACGGTCCACCACGTTATGCGCCACCACCAGCACCAGTGCCCCCACCGCCGCCAGCCCACCGGCAATCCAGAACAGCTCGAGATAGTGTCCCGGGGCGGCCACCACGCCGAAGATGCCGGCCGACAGCATGCCCGACACCACGAAGGTCACATCGAGCAGCGAGGTCGACAGTCCCACCCGGCCACGGATCGCCTCCTGCATGTAGCTGAGCGGCACGCTCATCAGCGCCGCGATGGCCACAGCGCAAGGCACCTGCAGCCAGTAGACTTCGGCCACGCTCGAGGCCCGGCTCATCAGCACCATGTAGAGCGCGAACACCAGCGCCGCCGCCGCGATCAGCGTGTGCTTGCGGAACCGGCGTCCGGCCAACCCCCACAGCAGCATCAGCGGAATCTCGAGCAGTGCTCGGATGCCGTTGGAAATACCGACATCGCCGATATTGCCGCCAAAATCGCTGACCATGGCCAGCGGCGTCGCGGTTCCCGAGATCCGGATCGCCACATTGATCAGCAGGATCCCGCCGATGCCGATCAGGATCGGCGTCCCGATCCCTTCCCGCGCCCCCTCCACCCGCTTGGGCGGCCTGGCCTCGACCCGTGTACCGGGATCGGCCAGCATCAGCAGCGAAATGGCGCCGCAAACGAGATAGGCTACCGCCGCCAGCAGGTAGACGTCGAACACCTGGTAAACCGCCGCGATCCAACCGGCGAACGGTGGCACCATCACCCACGATGCCGCATAGATCGAGCGCAGCACGGTGATCCGGAACTCGGCCTCCCTGGGCAGCCGCTGGTCGTAGAACACGCGCGCATAGGCAAAGGTCTGGCTGAACGCAGCGTTGCCGAACGGCAGGATCACGCAGTAGGCGATGACGAAGGCAAACGGGCTGCGCAGTACATACATGAGCCCAAAGCCGAGCGCGCCGACCAGCGCCGTCGCCAGCATCAGCACGCGCCGGTCGCCCATCCGGTCCGACAGCCAACCCAGCGCCACCGAGGCCAGTACGCCCACGATCGAAGCCGCGGTCAGGATCAGCGCATAGTCGGCGTGACTGATCTGCAGCGCATCGATGGCGATGATCGCATCATACGGTGCCGTCGACGCAAGGCTGATGCCGATCGCGACAAGGCTGCCCGACACCAGCACCGCCATGGGCAGGCGCGGCTGCGGCTGTACGACATCCATGCGTTGAGTCCCTCTCTCCGTGGGTCCCCACATAGCCGGCCGGGCTCGCCGCCAACAATCAGAATCGCGGCTGGCTGTTGCCAATGGTCATCGCCACCTCGACCTCGTCGTCGGCCGTCACGCCGATCTTGCGGCGTACTGCGTCCTTGATCGGCAGCAGGTAGGTTCCATCCTTGGGGAACAGCGAGGTTTGAAAGCTCACTTCGTTGATCGTCGCACTCACCGGGATCACGCCCCAGCCATAGCTCGCGGCCTTCTTCACCTTGCCGATCTCGGCCCCGATCTCATCGGGGATGCGGGCGAAGAAGAACGGCGCAGGCCCGCGCCAGTGGATCACTATCGCCCGGAATTGCAGGTCCTCCATTGCCTACTCCGTCGGTGGGATGAATTCCGCGATCGCCGGTTCGACCGTCGGCGTGTCGTCGCCACATTCGAAGGCCTCGGCGCCGTCGCCGAGTTTTCGCGCCCGCTCATTGGCTGGCGCCCCGTCGGCGGCCGCAACATAGCCCACGACGCAGGCGCGCGAGCCGTCCTGCGGCTGGCCCACCCGCGAGACGACGAGAATCTGCGTCGCCCAGTTCCCGTCGATATCGGCGAGGTACCAGCGCTGGATTGCCGCCACCGGCCGCTTGGTCTCACCGTCACTGCGTACGCGCCACTCCACCGTCCCGTTCGAGTAGTTGAACGGGGAGAAGCTTGGCATGCCGCTGTCGGTGGCAAAGCCGTAGGTGACCGTCTCGCGCCCGTCACCATAGCGGATCACGTAGGGGTAGCCGCCATATCCGGGGCACACGAGGTCGGCCCAGTCGCCCTCCCCCTCGGCGGCGCTGCTGGCAATGACCGTGCAGTCGGTGTCCTGGTTCAGCCTGGTGTATTCGCTCGACAGCTCCTGTCCCATCACGGGCAATGCGGCGCCGGCGAGTACCGTTGCGGCGATCAACAGCTTCATGGCAATTCCTCCGTGAACATCCTCTGGTGGCCCACGAACCCGACGCGATCATGTCGACAGGGACGCGTCTTGTTCCAGTCACGCTGCCTCGCTAGCGTCGTCGGCGCAAGAAGGAGGAGTTTCCATCATGCCGACACGTCTCAACCCATATCTCAGCTTCCAGGGCAATGCGCGCCAGGCCCTCGAGTTCTACAAATCCGTGTTTGGCGGCGAGCTCACCATGAGCACCTACGCCGAGGGTGGCATGCCGCACGATCCGGCCGACAAGGACAAGATCATGCACGGACAGCTGGTTTCGCCCAGCGGCTACTGGCTGATGTGTTCCGACAACCCGCCCGGCATGCCCTATACGCCGGGGAACACGGTGACGGTGTCGCTGAGCGGCGATGCCGATGCCGAATTGCGCGGCTACTGGAACAAGCTGGCCGATGGCGGCACCATCGCCACACCGCTCGAGAAAGCACCTTGGGGCGACAGCTTTGGCATGCTCACCGACAGGTTCGGCACCGCCTGGATGGTCAACATCGCCGGGGCCAGCAACGCCTGACGCTCTCCGGTCGGCCGTTCGCGGCCGGCCCCCACCTTCCACGACACTATAGTCTTGACTTAAGTTTCGGTGCATTGTTACTTAATCTACGAATTAAGTGATGTCGGCATGTCGAAAACGCGGCCTCTCGTTCGTCTAGGGGGTAGCGTAGGCTTGTCCTGGAGGGACACTTGAAATGAATACCCGTTACGGTTGGGTCGTCGTCGCCGCCGGCGCCGTGATCACCTGCGTGGCCATGGGCGCCATGTTCGCCCTGCCCGTCTATCTCACGCCGATCTCCGTGGAGACCGGCTGGACACATGCCGGCATCTCGATGGCGATGACCGTCGGCTTCATCGTGATGGGCGTCGCCGGCTTCGGCTGGGGTACCCTCAGCGACAAGATCGGCGCCCGCCCCGTGGTGCTGATCGCTGCCGCCCTTCTCGGCGCCGGTCTCCTGCTCGCCAGCCAGGCGCGCGACCTCATCGTCTTCCAGTTCGCCTATGGCGGCCTCGTCGGCGCCTCGGGCGGCGCCTTCTTCGCCCCGATCATCTCGGCGACCCTGGGCTGGTTCGACAAGAATCGAAGCCTCGCCGTGTCGCTGGTCTCGATCGGCGGCGGCGTCGCCCCGATGACCATGAGCCCGCTCGCCGGCTACCTGATCGACATGTGGGGCTGGCGCAGTGCCATGTTCTGGATCGCCATCGGGGCGGTCGTGGTGGTCGTTCCGACCGCGCTTCTGATCCGCCGCGCCCCCTGGGTCACCAACGACGCCCCGGCTCCGGCCCCCTCGGCCGACGCCACTGCGGCAGTTGCACCGGCGAAGCAGGCTTCCGGCTTCTCGGTCCTCAAGACCCCCCAGTTCATCGTGCTCGCCGCGACCTTCTTCCTCTGCTGCGCCGCACATTCGGGCCCGATCTTCCACACCGTCAGCTACGCCATGATCTGTGGCGCAACCCTCACGGCAGCGACCGGCATCTACGCCATCGAGGGCGTCGCCGGCCTGTTCGGCCGCCTCATCTTCGGCGTCGCCGCCGACCGGATCGGCGTGCGCAAGGTCATCGTCGGCGGCCTCGTCCTGCAGGCTGCGGGCATCTACGCCTACATCTACCTGCGCGACATCAGCCACTTCTACATGCTGGCCTCGGTGCTCGGCCTCGCCTATGGCGGCGTGATGCCGCTCTACTCGGTGCTGGCCCGCGAATACTTCCCGCCACGCCTGCTCGGCACCGTGCTCGGCGCCGCAACCATGACCTCGTCCATCGGCATGGCCTTCGGCCCGCTCGGCGGCGGCTGGCTCTACGATACGTTCGGCACCTACAACTGGCTCTACATTGCCTCGGCCGCAGTCGGCCTTGCCGCCGCAGCTATGGCGCTCGCCTTCCCGCCGCCCCGCAAGAGCGAGGACGACGGGACCGGCCAGCTGCAGCCCGCCTGACCGGCTACTCGGCGGCGATGACGATCTCGCCATTGCCGTCGATAAAGTCCTCGAACAGCACGGTGGTGCGGTCTGGCGTCCCCACCACCACAGCCATCTGCCCCGGCCCGCTGAGGCGCCGGAACGGCACGCCCGGCTGGTCGATGTTGAAGCTCACCGAATAGTGGCCACCGGCCAGCGTCGTGAACGGCAGCCCGCGATAGGTCGCCGCCGAAGTGAGGTGCACATGCCCTGCGATCACCTGCCGGATATCCGGATGCGTCTTCAGCGCCTCCACGAACGCGTCGGGCTCGAGGATGCGGATCGTATCGGACTCGATGTGCAGCGCGTTGGCATTGTGGTGCAGCACCACGATCACCGGCCGATCCATCACTTCGGAGAGCCGCGCCTTCAGCCAGTCGATCTGCGCCATCTCGAGCACGCCATCCACCCGGCCCGGCTCGGACGAATCGAGCAGGATCACGCGATAGCCCTCGGCATCGATCACCTTGTCGATCTTGCCGGTCTCGGCTGCGAACTCGGCTCCGAACACCTCGAGGAAAGTCGCCCGGTCATCGTGATTGCCCAGCGTGATGTGCACGGGAATCGGCAGCCGAGCGACAATGCGCTTCAGCCGCTCATAGGCCGCGGCCTCGCCATGATCGGCAAGATCGCCCGCCAGCACGCAGAAGTCGGCATCGCCGTAGCGTGCAATCACGGCGTCCACGGCGTGCTCCAACCGCGCCGCCGTATCCAGCGTCATGCTCAGCGCGCCCTCGGGCACCAGGTGCAGATCGCTCATCACGATGAATTTGAGTGTCATATCCAACCCCGTTTTGCTGCCGCGCTCGTAGCGCCGGGGCGTGACCGGCACGTGACATTGCCCGCGAGAAAAACCGTACCATCGGTACACTTGCCCCACTGTCGCCGAAGCGTCATAAGCGCGCCCTTCCCGGCGGGGGGCCCGCTAGGAGTTTCGTGAATGCCGTCGCCCCGCAAAATGGCCCTGACCGCTGAATTGGTTGCCCTGGTCGAACGCCTCGAGCCCGATCCCGGCCCACCGCCCGGCATGGCCGTTCCCACCGAAGATGAGATGCGGGAGCGCGCTGCCGCCTTCCTCGCCGACCGCCCGGAAGGACCGCTCTGGCTGTTCGCCTATGGCTCACTGATCTGGAAGCCGGAGACGGAGCATCTCGATACGCGCCCTGCCCGCATCCACGGCTGGCACCGCCGCTTCTGCCTGCGGCTCACCCGCTGGCGCGGTACGCCCACGCTGCCCGGGGTGATGATGGCCCTCGACCGCGGCGGCTCTTCGGTCGGCATCGCCTACCGGTTGCCCGAGGAAGATGTTCTCGGCCAGATGACGCGCCTGCTCTGGCGCGAAACCGATGCCACCCCAGCCACCAACGTGCCGCTCTGGGTCAGCCTGGAAACTGCCGACGGGCCGATCGCCGCCCTCGCCTTCGTCGCCTCGCCCCGCGGCGCCAACTACATCAGCAAGCTGCCGCTGACCGAGGTTGCGCGCACACTTGCCCGCGCAGCCGGGCATTGGGGCTCGGGCGCGCAGTATCTCTACAACACCGTGGTCAACCTCGAGGCCCACGGCATCCGCGATCGCACGCTGTGGCTGCTGCAATCCATGGTCGCCGACGAGATCCGCCGCGAGTACCTGCAACTGGCGGCGTGAACCTGCTGGCCGAGGCGGGCACTTCGCTCTAGCCTCGGCCCATGTGCAACTCGTACGAACAGCAGGTCACCTACGCTCAATACCGCGACGCCATCCGCGCCGCGGAACTGCAGACGCCCGAGAGTGAGACCGCCAGCGACCTGCCGCAGTCGGATAATATCCGCATCGGCGACATGGGTCCGGTGCTGCGTGCTTCCGGGAACGGCGTCGAACTCATCCTGATGCGCTTTGGCTGGCCGGCGCCTCGCCCCAAGGCGCCGCCCGTCTTCAACTTCCGCTCCGACAACCGGCACTTCGACGACAGCAAGCGCTGCCTCATCATCCTCTCGGGCTTCTTCGAGTTCACCGGCACCAAGTCGCCCAAGACCAAGTACCGCTTCCGCCTCAAGGATTCGCCGGTGATGGGCATTGCCGGCCTGTGGAGCGAGGACAAGGACGGCGCGCTCAGCTTCACCATGCTCACCACCGAGCCCGGCCCCGACATTGCTCCGATCCACGACCGCCAGGTCTGCGTGCTCAAGCCCGAGCAGTGGGCCGACTGGCTGTTCCTCAGCCGGCCGGAGGCCGAACTGCTCGTGCCGCTCCCCGAAGGCACACTGCTTGTCGAGATGGTCCGGCCCTAGCTTGCCGCTCACGCAGCCGTGAACCACAGCCCGCAACCGCTCGCGTCTCCGCAAGGTTGAGTCGGATGCCCGCGCCTTCCCTCGCTGGCACTTGCGACCAGAAAACCGTGAAAGGAGCCCGTCATGAAAGGCGTCCTTCCCGCCCTGTGCTTTGCCTTGGCCTTGCTCCCCGCGACCGCACAGGCTCAACCGCCACTTGAAGGCAGCACTCACACCTTCGTCGATCCAATTTTCGTCGGCACCGTGTTCTGCGACAGCTACTACGAGGTGCTGGCCATCGCCACCGCCGACGACCCGCAGGCGGTGTTCACGACCTTCGCCACCGATCGCAACGAGATCGACGAGCCCGTCTGCGCCTCGATTGCACCGACAGGCAGGATCGTCGACGTCCGCCCGCTCGGCATCATGATCCGTGAGGACGCCCGCTACGACGCGTGGGCGGTCGAAGCCCAGGTGAACGGCATGATTGGCTTCGCGCTCTACCTGGAGAAGCGGTCAGACATTCTCGTCTGACCGCCAGCCGCGTCAGGGCTTGAGGTGCCCCTGGCTGGGATCCTCTACTGCGGTGACGTCTCGCTCACCACGGGTCTTCCACAACGAGAAGATAACGCCACCGGCCAGGATCGCGATCGTCACCAGAAGCGAGAGCAGCGTGTCGATCTTGATGCCGAACGGCACAAGCGCGACCTTGATGCCGATCAGCACCAGCACGATGGCCAGCGACACCTGAAGATAGCGGAACCGGTTCATCGCTGCCGCCAGCGCGAAGTAGAGCGCACGCAGGCCGAGAATGGCGAAGATGTTGGAGGTGTAGACGATGAACGTATCCTGCGTCACCGCGAACACCGCCGGCACGGAGTCGACGGCAAAGATCAGATCGACGGTCTCGACCATGATCAGCGCCACACCCAGCGGCGTCAGGAAGGTCACGAGCTTGCCGGTCTTGCTGTCGGGCTGCTTGGTCGTGAAGTTGTGGCCGTCGAGCTGCTGGCTGATCCGGAAGTGCTTCCTGAGGAAGGCCAGGATCGGATTGTGCTCCATATCCGGCTCCTCGTCCTTGTGGCTGAACATCCGGATACCGGTGAACACCAGGAAGCCGCCAAACAGCAGCAAAATCCAGGAGAACGAGTGAACGAGTGCCGCACCCAGGCCGATGAAGATGGCGCGGAACACGATCACGCCAAGAATGCCCCAGAACAACACGCGGTGCTGGTAGATGCGCGGAACGGCCAGGAAGCCGAAGATGGTCGCGATGACAAACATGTTGTCCATCGCGAGGCTCTGCTCGATCAGGTAGCCAGTGTAGAATTCGAGCCCCGCCTCGGCGCCGCGGCTGAACCAGACCCACAGGCCGAACAGCACCGCCACAAAAACGTAGCCGGCGTACAGCGTCAGGCTCTCCTTGGCCGAGATCTCGTGGTCGCGCCGATTGAGCACACCAAGATCGAAGGCCAGCAGGCCGACAACAATCGCCAGGAAGGCGAACCAGAAATAGGCGGGAGTACCTAGAAAATCGGCGAGCAAAAATTCCATTGCCGGACCTCTCCATGTGAACGTGGAGCAGTTCCGACATCACGGGGCGTTAGACGCCACGTCAGAGGGGCCCGGTAACCGCGCACCAGAGATAGCTCAGCCAATATAGGTGGCAAGGTGCCTCACGACAAAGCGTACGGTACAGATTGTCGCAGGCCGATCAGGCGCCACGGAACCGTGTCGGCGCGAATGCCGACGGATCGAGGAATGGCGCCTCACCGGTTATCATCTCGGCAATCAGCCGGCCGGTTGCCGGCCCCAGCGTGAACCCGTGATGCGCGTGCCCGAACGCAAACCACAGGCGCTCGTGCCGCGGCGCTGCACCGATGATCGGCATCATGTCGGGCGTGGCCGGCCGCGCCCCACGCCAGGGGTGAGCGTCGGCCCGTGCTCCCAATCCCGGGAACAGCGCGCGCGCAATCGGCTCGTCGCGATCCACCTGGACCGGCGTCGAAGGCGCATCGCGCAGGGCGAATTCCGCGCCGGTCGTCATCCGGATGCCTCGCTCCATGGGCGTCAGCATGAAGCCATGATCGCCGTCGTTGATCCAGTTTCCGAGCGGCTGCACATCAGGCTGGTGGTAGTGCATGTGATAGCCGCGCTTCACGCCGAGCGGCAGCCGGTACCCCAGCCGCTTCGTGAGATCACCGGCCCACGGGCCGAGCGCAATCACCGCCTCTTTGGCCTCGACGACCCCATCCCTGGTCCGTAGGCGCCAGCCCACGCCACCTTGCTCGAGTTGCAGCGCATCGCCATGCGTGAACCTGCCCCCCAGTCGCTCGAACAACTCGCGATACTTCACCACGAGACCGCCCGGGTCGCGAACTGTCCACGGCTCGACCCAGTGAAGTGCACCTCTGAGTTGCGCCGCAAGGCCGGGCTCGCGTCTCAACATCTCATCGCCGCTGAGCTTTTCGTGCTCGACCCCGAATTCGCCACGTGCCCGATCGGCATTGGCGTAGGCTTGGTCTCGTTTCGCCGGATCCCGATAGATCTGATACCAGCCGCGCTTCTCGATCAGGTGCCCGGCCCGCGCCTGCTCGATGAGTGGCGCATGCTCAGCCACCGATGCCGCGATCAGCGGTGCATACGAGCCCACGATCCGGCTGTAGCGTTCGGGCTGAGAATTGCGCCAGTACCGCGCAAGGAAGGGGGCGATCACCGGCAGCGTCGCCAGATGGTAGTGCATGTCGGTACGGTTGTTCAGGCCGTAGCGCAGGATGTCGCCGAGAGCCCGCGGAAAGGCATAGGGCAGCACGCCTTCGCGCTGAATCACCCCCGCGTTGCCGTAGGAGGTCTCCTCGCCGGCTCCGCGCCGGTCCACCAGTACCGTGGCCCTGCCCCGCATCTGCAGATGCAGCGCCACGCTGACGCCAACGATACCAGCCCCCAGGACAATGCTGTCAGCCTGCATGCGACCGATTCCCCTTACGACCGGGCGAGCCTAACGCCGACCGACCGCGATGTCCCCCGCAGACATCGGCGGGGAAACCACTCCGCATCTTACAATCGGACTGCCCGTGAACGCGGCACCCAGCCTGTTCGCTAACCGCAAATTGCGCAAGTCTGCTCACTGTTTTGGCAAACGCGGCTACAGCACAACGAATATCCACCGGCTCTCGCGAGGGGGACTTGCCAAGCCCGGCGCCAGTTGTCAGACATATGTCATATGGCGGTCTTCTGAGGGGATTGGCTGTCATGAATCCGACGCTCGGGAGGAGATCTCCGTCCTGATCGTCGCGCATTCGATCCGCCTTCCGGTCGCCATCATGCATGGCCGCAAAGCGGATATCGGGGACGTAACGACAACGGCTCTGCATCAAGGAGGGAGCTCAATGAACGCGTTGCTGAAGATCGTCGGCGCGGTCGCGCTGGCTGCGGGTCTGACCGCCGTACCGGTGCTCGCGCAGACAAGCTTGACGGTGCCGGGTGGGTCCACCACCGGCACCTACATGGACTACATGAAGACGGTTTATGCGCGTGCTTCGGGCTCCGAGCTGCTGCAGATCCCGCTCACCAGCTTCGACAATGAATATCAGCTGACCCCGCTTGCGGCGGAGAGCTGGACCCAGTCGGAAGATGGCCTGAGCTGGACCTTCAAGCTCCGCGATGGCCTCGTCTGGAGCGACGGCGAGCCGCTGACCGCCGAGGACTATGTCTTCGCCCTCCAGCACGCCGCCACCTCCGGCTACGACTTCGCCTGGTACTGGGACTTTGCCGGCGGCATCCAGAACTGGAAGGAAGTTACCGAAGGCAAGGCCGAAGCCACGACGCTCGGTATCAAGGCCGTCGACGACAAGACCCTCGAGGTCACCACCGTTGCGCCCAAGCCCTACCTGCCGGGCGTGGTGTCGCTCTGGTATCCGGTGCCCAAGCACCAGTTCGATAAGTTCGGCGACGACTGGTCGACCAATGTCGAGAACGTCATCTCCTCGGGCCCGTTCAAGCTCAAATCCTGGGAGAAGTCGAACAATTCGGTCGTCCTCGTGAAGAACGAAACCTACACCGGCCCCTGGGCCGCAACGGTCGACGAGCTCACCATGGACCCCTCGGTCGGCCTGCCTGAAGTCGGCATGCCCGCCTTTCTCGCCGGCGATCTCGCCTTCACCTACCTGAATGCAGGCCAGATTCCGGCCATGCAGCAGCGCATGCCCGACGCGATCCGTACCAACACGGTGTTCGCGACCTCGTATATCTCGTTCGACCTCGAAGCCGCGCCGTTCGACAATGTCGATGTCCGCCGCGCCTTCTACTATGCCGTCAACCGCGACGAGCTGACCAAGACGGTGCTCAAGGATATCGCCATTCCGGCCGGTTCGATCCTCGCACCGGGCTATCCCGGCTACAGCGAGAACATCGCCAAACAGGCCGTATTCGATCCGGAAAAGGCCAAGGAATTCATGGCCAAGGCCGGCTATCCGAATGGCGAGGGCTTCCCCACCATCGAGGTCTGGTTCCGCGAGGAAGGCGGCTATAACGGCGCCATCCTGCCGCCGATGGCCCAGTACCTGCAGGCCCAGTTCAAGGACATCCTTGGCGTTACCATGAACATCAAGGTCATGCCGGGCAAGGACTGGATGGAGGGCATGCTCGCCCGCAAGAACAACATCTACATCGCGCCCTACGAGTACGACTATCTCGACCCGTCCAACTTCTACGGCATCTTCTACAATGGTGGCCGTCACAGCTACCACGTCGCCGAGTACGACAAGCTCGTCGCCGAAGCCGACAAGGCGCCGGTGTGGGAAGACCGTGTGAAGCTCTACGAGCAGGCCGAGCAGGTGATGATCGACCAGGGCATGATCGTGCCGCTGGTGCACCCGATCATTATGGCTGTGGTCAGCGAGGATATCACCGGCCCTGGCGTCACGCCGAACAGCAAGGGCTTCACCCCGCTCGATCGCATCGGCAACTTCCTCTACTCGCACATCAGCGTCGCGCGGTAGCGAACTCATGCTCCCCGGCTCGTCCGGGGAGCGCTTTTCCTGCCCGGAACAGCCTATGAAACTCGTCGATATCAAGGGCCTGAAGGTCAGTTTCGCCCAGCACGGCGGCACTGTCGAAGCCATCCGCGACGTCAGCCTGCATGTCGAGGAAGGCGAAAGCCTCGGCATCGTCGGCGAGTCCGGCTCAGGCAAGTCGGTCACCTGCATGGCGCTGATGCGCCTGCTCGCCCCCACGGCTCGGATCACCGCCGACGGCATGGTCCTCGACGACGTCGATGTGCTCGCGGCCGACAAACGCACCATGTCGTCGCTACGCGGCAGGTCCGCCGCGATGATCTTCCAGGACCCGATGACCGCCTTCGATCCGGTCTTCACCATCGGCCACCAGATCGTCGAAACCATTCGCACGCACCGGCGTGTTTCCAAGCGCGAGGCGCTGGCTGAGGCCGAAAGCCTGCTCAAGCGCGTCGAGATCGCCAACGCGGCCGACGTGCTCGGCCACTATCCGCACCAGCTCTCCGGCGGCATGCTGCAGCGCGCCATGATCGCCATGGCGCTCTCCTGCCGCCCTAAGCTGCTGATCGCCGACGAGCCAACCACCGCGCTCGACGTCACCATCCAGGCTCAGATCCTGCAGCTGATCAAGCAGCTCCAAGCCGAGTTCGGCATGGCACTGATCATGATCACTCACGATCTCGGCGTCATCGCCGAAACCGTTGATCGCGTCGTCGTCATGTATGGCGGCCGCGTCATGGAGGAAGGCCCGGTCCAGCAGATCTTCGACGCGCCCAAGCACAGCTACACCCAGCAGCTGCTCGCCAGCCTCACCGCAGGCATCGCCAAGACCCCGGACCGCGACGAGCAGGTGGCCCCTGCCCTGGAACTGCGCGACCTGGGCAAGATCTACAAGCTCCGGCGCCAGGGTCGGATCTTTTCCAGCTATGTCGATCATCACGCCGTCCGCGCCGTGAACCTCGTGCTGCCGCGCAACAAGATCGTCGGGCTGGTCGGCGAGTCCGGTTCGGGCAAGAGCACCACCGGCATGATGGCGATGCGCCTCACCGAGCCGACCCAGGGCAGCATCCTCGTCGACGGCACCGATATCAGCGGCCTCGACAGCGAGGCACTGAAATCGTTCCGTAAGCGCATGCAGGTCGTATTTCAGGACAGCTACTCGGCGCTGGACCCGATGCTGACCCTCACCGAGATCATCGCCGAGCCGCTCGATATCCACGGCCTGCACCAGCCGCGCCAGCGCACCGAAATGGCGCTCGACTGGCTCGAAAAGGTCGGCCTCGACCGCAGCTTCGGCAGCCGCTATCCGCACGAGTTGTCTGGCGGCCAGCGTCAGCGCGTCGCCATCGCCCGCTCTCTAATCCTCGGCCCCTCGATCCTCGTGGCCGACGAGCCGACCTCGGCGCTCGATGTCTCCGTGAAAGCCCAGATCATCGGGCTGCTCAAGGAGCTGCAGCGCGAGATGGGCCTCTCCATGCTGTTCATCAGCCACGACCTCTCGGTCGTCCGCTCGCTCACCGATAGCGTCGTCGTCATGTATCGCGGCCGTATCGTCGAACAGGCGCCCACCGCCTTGCTCTTCGAAAATCCCCGGCACCCCTATACACGTGCGCTACTCGACGCGATCCCGGCCACCAACCCGCGCGACCGCCGCCAGCGCACCTTCCTCAAGGGCGCCGAGATCGACGCCGCGACCCCCCGCCTTGCCGCCGCCAGCCTTGTCGGCGCGGCGGTCCCCGGCGATACCCCGCAACTCGTCCCCATCGCGCCCGGCCACCTGGTCGAGGCGATCGTGACGCACTAGGGAGCCCGCGCGCATGGTCCTCTACATCGTCCGCCGCCTCCTCTCGATCGCCTTCACCTTCTTCGTGGTGTCGGTCATCGTCTTCCTGATGATGCACGCCGTGCCCGGCGGCCCGTTCGACGGCAATGAAATGCCGGTTTCCAAGGCCGTGCGCGACACGCTGATGGCCAAGCTCGGCCTCGATCAGCCGCTCTGGGTCCAGTACGTGAACTACATGAAGGGCGTGCTGACCTTCGACTTCGGCTTCCCCTACCAGGCACCGGGCGAGACGGTGATCAGCCTCCTCGCCGATGCCTGGCCGCCGAGCCTCATTCTTGGCGGCCTCGGCGTGCTGGTCGGGGCGCCACTGGGCATCCTGCTGGGGATGGCCGCCGCGCTCAACCGCAACACCTGGATCGACTATTTCGCCTCGGCGCTGGCTACGCTCGGGCTCACCATACCCGTCTTCGTCATCTCGATGCTGCTGATCCTCGTCTTTGCCGTCTGGCTCAACTGGCTGCCGGCCAGCGGCTGGGGCAAGCCCGAGCGCTGGATCCTGCCCATCATCGCCTACGCCGCCATCCCCGTCGCGACCTACGCGCGCTATACGCGCTCGGCGATGCTGGACAACCTCAACCGGCCCTTCGTCACCGCCCTGCGCGCCAAGGGCCTGAGCGAGAACCGCGTCATTTTCCAGCACGTGCTGCGCAACTCGGCCATCCCGATGGTCGCGGTGTTCCTGCCGATGTTCATCGGCACTGCCACGGGCTCGATCTTCGTCGAGGCGATGTTCCGGGTCCCCGGCCTTGGCTCGTACTTCGTGTCCTCCATTGAGAACCGGGACTATCCACTTGAAATGGCGCTCGTTCTCATGGTCACGCTTATGTTCTGTTTCGCCTACCTGATCAGCGACATCTGCTATGCCTGGCTGAACCCTCGTATCCGCTTCGGGGACCAGCCGCGATGAGCTCCGAGGTCCAGACCAGCACAGCACTCGCCGTCCCCGCCACCCGCAAGCAGCGCAGCCCCGCCTGGTTCGCCTGGCGCCGCTTTCTCGCCAACAAGGCGGCAGTGGCAGGTGGCATCGTCCTTGTCATCCTGATGCTGGCGGCCATCTTCGCGCCGCTCTTCACCAAGACTGCGCCCGACCAGCAAGCCTTCCTGCAACAAGCGCTGGCCATGCCGTCGGCCGAGTTCTGGTTCGGCGTCGACGATCTCGGCCGCGACTTCTTCACCCGCATCGTCTACGGCGCCCGCGTTTCGCTCACCATCGGCTTTGCCGCGGCCGCCTTCAGTGTGCTGATCGGCATCCCGCTCGGTGCGTTGGCCGGTTACTTCGGCGGGCGCACCGACTGGGTGATCATGCGCATCATCGAGCTGTTCTCGGTAGTGCCGTCGCTGCTCGCCGCATTGCTGCTCGGGGCCATCACCGGCGGCGGCTTCCTCACCATCATCGTCATCTCGGCGCTGTTCGGCTGGGTGAACGTGTGCCTGCTGGTCCGGGCCCAGGTGAAAGCCCTGCGCGAGAAGGAGTTCATCCGCGCCGCGCAGGCGCTCGGCGCCTCGCCCTGGTACATCATCCGCCGGCACCTGATCCCGAACGCGATCTCCCCGATCATCGTCGGCTTCGTGCTCGCCATCCCGCTCGCCATGATGCTCGAGGCCTCGCTCAGCTTCCTCGGTATCGGCGTGCCGCCGCCGACCCCAAGCTGGGGCCAGATGATCAATGTCGGCATGAATTTTATGTATTTTTACTGGCACATGGCCGTGTTTCCCACGGCCGCGCTCGCCATCACCGTGCTCGCGACGACCCTCTTCGGCGACGGCCTCCGCGATGCCCTCGATCCAACCCTGAAGGGGCGCTGACTTGTCCTCCAACCTCGCCCGACACTTCCTGCTCCGGGACGATGTCGTCTTCCTCAATCACGGCTCCTTCGGCGCCTGCCCGCGCCCCGTCTTCGAGCGCTATCAGGCCTGGCAGCTCGAGCTCGAGCGCGAGCCTGTGCAGTTCCTCGGGCGGGGTCTGAGCGATCGCATGCGCGTACCACGCGAGGCGCTGTCGGCGTTTCTCGGCACGGGTCCTGACAACATCGTCGGCCTCGTCAACGCCACCGAGGGCCTCAACATCGTCGCCCACTCGCTCGACCTGAAGCCCGGCGACGAGATCCTCACCACCGACCACGAATACTCCGCGCTCGAAAAGACCTGGACCTACGTGGCCCGTCGCACCGGTGCGAAGATCGTCACTGTGAAAGTGCCGATGCCGCTCGTCTCCGAGGAGGCCTTTACGGAGGCGATCCTTGCCGGCATGACGGATCGCACCCGCGTCCTCTTTCTCAGCCACATCACTTCCCCCACCGCCCTGCTTTTCCCGATCGAGCGCCCCATTGCAGAGGCGCGCAATCGCGGCATCTGGACCGTCATCGATGGCGCCCACACACCGGGGCATATTGTACTCGACCTCGACGGCATGGGCGTAGATTTCTACGCCGGCAATTGCCACAAGTGGCTGATGACGCCCAAGGGCTCGGCATTTCTGTATGTCCGGCCGGAGTTGCAGGGGATGATCAATCCACTGGTCATCAGCCACGGCTGGACCAAGGATTCCAAGCTTCCCGACGCCAAGGGCGCCTTCGGCAACTCGCCGTTCATCGATGAGCTCGAGATGCAGGGCACGCGCGATCCCGCCGCCTGGCTGACAGTGCCGGCCGCGCTGGAGTTTCGCGCCGAGCATGACTGGGCCAGCGTCGCCGCCGACTGTCACATCGTCGCGCAGGATACCGCGCGGCGGCTGCAGGAACTGACCGGTCTCGCGCCCCTGAGCAGCCCTGAATTCTGCGCCCCGCAGATGGTCGCCATGCCCGTGCCCGAGGCGGATATGCCGGTGCTCGGCCAGACGCTGTTCGACCGCTACGGCATCGAGATCCCGAGCTTCAAGTGGCAGGACCACTGCATCATCCGCCTGTCGGTGCAGGGGTACAATTCCAAGGCGCAGATGGACATCCTGATCGACGCGCTGACGCAGGAACTGGGGCTCGCCGCCCAGCCCTTGCGACAGCATGGCTGACACACGTGTTGCGGATTTCTGAACGTATCATTAAAGCCGTCTGAACGGCCGGAGATACACCGTGAGCAAGGACGGCGCACTGAGCTACCTCGAACCGCTCGAGCAGCGGACGCGCGGTGTTGCGGTGCTCGACGCTCTGGCCGAGATGATCGAACGCGCCGGTCTCAAGACCGGAGATCGCCTGCCCCCCGAAATCTCGCTGGCCGCCACACTGGGGGTCGGTCGCTCGACCATCCGCGAGGCCCTAAACCGGTGGGAAGGCCTCGGCATCATAAAGCGGCGGCGAGGTGACGGGACTTACCTCGCCGCGCGAGTAACCACCTCCAGGGGCCTCGTCCCCACGATGATCCGGCTCGAAGGCGAGGCGCTGCTGCGCCTGATCGAAGTTCGTCGCTCGCTGGAAAAAGACGTGGTGCGCAAGGCGACGCTCAATGCCACGCCGGGACAGCGCGCCGAAATCTCGCGCCTGTGCGACGTCCTGATCGCCGAGGTCGATGCGCGCCGCAACTGGCACGAGGCCGACCATGCCTTCCACGGCGCCATCTACGAGGCGTCCGGCAATCCCATGTTCGGCCAGATCCTGCATCGCCTGGACGACGCACTCGAGCGCTCGAGCGAGTCTCCGTTCGGTCGCGACGATTTCGGCCTCGACTCTTTCCCGCCGCACCGCGAACTGGCGGATGCTATCGTGGCCAACGATGCCGATGCCGCCGTCGCCGCCATCAACAAGGTGCTCGACCGCGTCGAAGCGGACGTGCGCGCCATCATCACGGCTTAGGGCGTGTCGCGCACCGGGTTGGGCGGCCGTCGTGGATAGGTGATGCGCGGCGGCAGGCGGTGATGCACCAGCGCCACCGCCACGAGGCACACGGCCCCGAACACCACCACGATGAACAGCGTCTCGGCCGGCATGTGCGTAGAGAACGCCACCAACGGCACGGCGCCGGCCGGCGGATGGGTCACGCGCAGCGCCAGCATCGCGGCAATGGTCAGCCCGACGGCGATCGTCGCTACCCACCACACCTGCGGCAGGACGGCGAGAATGGCCACCGAGATCACTGCCGCCAACAGGTAACCGCCGAACACGTTGGCCGGCTGGGCGAGCGGGCTCTCGGCCTGCCCGAACAACAGCACCGCCGTCGCGCCGAATGGTGCGAGCAGCATCGGCAACCCGGTCAGCGCCGCCAGCGCGCCAACCAGCGTCATGGCGATCACCGCGCCGAGGCCGGACTTGAGGTGCGAAAGAGTTTCGCCGCGCGGCTCATGCCGGTGGAGGAAATCTAGTATCTGACGCAAAGGAGAGAAACTCGGGCGGGAACAAACCGGCACGTCTTGAAGCGCAGTTTGCAGCCCATTTCAAGGGCATGGCGACCATAGTTTATGCAACTTGCGTCTCACCCGCGCTTGGCGCGCTGCACGGCTTCGTCGAAAACCTGCAGGAAGTTCGATCGATCCCTGGCCGTGAACCCGGCATTGTAGCCCTTGCTCTCGCCGGTCTCGCGCAGGTGCTGGTTCAATTCGCGCATGGCCAACGCCATACCGATCGATTGCTCGGTGAAGGGCTTGCCCGTGGGCCCCAGCACCACCGCGCCCTGCTTGAGCGCCCGCCCCGCCAGTGGAATGTCCGACGTCACCACCAGATCGCCCGGCCCCGCGTGCTCGACGATCCAATCGTCCGCGGCATCGGCGCCCTGCGGCACCATCACGTTGCGGATCATGGGGTCGCGCGACGGCCTCAGCCCGAAATTGGCGACGAAGGTGACGACCAGACCGTGTCTTCCGGCGACACGGACGACCTCGTCCTTCACCGGGCAAGCATCTGCATCCACAAAGATTTGCGGCGTCGCCAATCGTGAGGCCCTCCGTGCACAATCACGCCGCAATGCCAGCGCAGCCATGCCATGACAAGACCAACGACACCGGATTCGCCGATGCGCCTCGCTTCCCTCGCCATACTTGCCGCCCTGCCTCTGCTTGCTGCCTGCGACAGCAGCGCCCCACCCAGCCAATCGAACGACACCGCCACCAAGCCCGCGGCAACCAAGCCTGCCGCCGTGCGTCCGGTCGCTCCGGCGAACTTCCCGTTCAACGCCCGTCCATTGCTCGGCACGTGGGGAGCCGACGCCGCCTCGTGCAACGGCAACGCCACGGTGGTCACGGCGACCACCTACGCGGTCGGCGGCAAGAGTTCCGACCTGCAGCTTACCGACAACAAGGATGGCAGCTTCACCGTCACCATTGACGGCCAGCGCCTCACTCTGACGCCGATCTTCGGCCCGCCGGGCGAAGGCATCCGCGTTGCGGCCGGCGACGCCAAGCCCACCAACGTCTTCCGCTGCCGGTAGGGCTACATGCCTTCGACGAAGCCCAGGATATTGCCCTCGGAATCCTTGGCCCACGAGTTCTTCACCGGCCCGAAGCTGGCAATGCCATTCTCGGTCCGGAGGTCCGGCAGATCGTAGTCGATGAATTCGACACCCTTGCCGCGCAGCGCCTCCATGTCGGCGACGAGGTCGGTGGAGCCAAAGCTCAGCAGTGTGTGTTCCGCTGTGCCGGCATAGTCGGATTTGTAAAGGTAGGCGGTGACGCCGTTGAACTGGTAGCTCGCGCCATACTCGTCCTGGCTGGTCGGCGCGTAGCCGAGTTTCTCCTCGTACCACTTCACCGCCCGCTCGACATTGTGGGCCGGGATCATCGCGGTGACTTTGGTCTGCGTGTTCATGGCGCGTCCTCCTTGGATGATGGTGCGCAACGCGGCAGTGCGGCGCGGGGTTTCACCATCGCGCGGATACTGCCATCATCACAGGAACGAGGAGCCTCCGCATGACGCCGTTCGAACGGATCACCACCCAGGTCCAGGCTCAGATTCCCTTGATCCGTGCCATGGAAGCGGCGCTCGGCAAGACCGAGGCTCATCGGCTGGTGCGGGCGGCTCTCGACAAGGCCAACCGCGAGCTCGTTGCGCAGCGCGGCGCCCTGCTCGACATCCCCACGCTTGCCAGCGAGTTCGCTGGCTTCGGCGAAGGCATCCGCTACGAGTTCGAGACGCTCGAGCAGACCGATACACTGCTGCGTAACCAGGTCAGTCATTGCGACTATGCCGAGTTCATGGAG
Source organism: Devosia sp. Soil_C_22 (assembly GCF_057657195.1). NCBI lineage: Bacteria > Pseudomonadati > Pseudomonadota > Alphaproteobacteria > Hyphomicrobiales > Devosiaceae > Devosia > Devosia sp. Soil_C_22. The sequence goes on along the minus strand of NZ_JBDGIY010000001.1, from coordinate 1,757,597 downwards.
CAGATCGGCGCTCGGGATCTCGGCGAACTCCTGATCTGCAACTCGGATTTCGCCATGGCCGATGAACTCGGCCTCAAGCTCGAGCGCACCAAGACCTGCATGAACGGCGACGGCCAGTGCGACTTCTGCTACCGCATCAAGACCGAACGCCTGACCACGGCTTGAACGGCTAAGCCTTCCACTTCTCTCGCCAAGTTGGCACCGGATCGCCCGGCGCGGGCGTTGCGAGATAGACGGCCCGCGCCATCGCCCGGCTGAGGCACACCGCCGCCGCATGCCCGAGTTGGAGCACGTTGAGCAGGGGTGTCGCCACCGGTCGCGCTCCCGTCGACACCGAAAAGATCAGGTCGCCATCGACCTGGGTGTGAGCCGGGCTCGCGCCACGCGCGATTCCGTCCTGCGCCGCAACGGCGAAGCGCTTCAGCTGTGCCTTCGACAGATCCGCATCCGTCGCGACGATAGCAATGGTGGTGTTGGCGATCGGCGCCACCCAGTCACGCTTGGAGCGGGCGGTCTGCGCAAAGAGCATTGGTGTCGCCAGCGGGCCGAGGCCACCGAACTCCCCGTCCACCTCGAAGGGTGCCGCCCAGAAATGTGGACTGTCGCCCATGGTGACGCTGCCGGTCGGATTGGCCGCTACCAGCGCCCCGACCGTAAACCCGCCCGGGATCACCAGGGAGGCCGAGCCCAGGCCCCCCTTGAGGTTCGCGGTCAGCGCTCCGACGCCGGCTCCCGCCGTCCCGAGCGCGAAGTCAGCGGCTGCGTTGGTGAGCGCCTCGCGCCCCAGCGCCCGATACGGGTTCTCGTCCCAGCCCTTGTCGCCCTTGTTGAGCAAATCGAAGATGATCGCCCCAGGCACGATCGGCACCGTCGCCGTCTCGACCTTGAAGCCGCGGCCCATTTTCCGCAGCCCATCGCTCACGCCCGAGGCCGCATCGAGCCCGAAGGCCGAACCGCCCGACAGCACCAGCGCGTCGACTTCCTCGACCAGCTTGTCCGGGGCCAGCAGCTCCGTCTCGCGCGAGCCGGGCGAGCCGCCCATCACATCGACCGAGGCGCGGAAGGGCTTGTCCGCCACCAGCACGGTGGTGCCGGTCTTGATCTTGAAGTCTTCGGCATTGCCGACGCGAAGCCCCTCTACGTCGGTGATCAGGTTGCGCGGTCCGGTTCGCATCCGGGCTCCCTCGTGAAATTGGATTGATCCGCCCATGGCACATGTCCACGCCGGAACCTAGATTACGCGCCCGCCATCGACCTCGAGCGCCACGCCGGTGATCATTGCCGCTTCGTCCGAGCAGAGGAAGCAGGCCGCGTTGCCCATGTCTTCGGGCGTCGAGAAGCGGCCGAGCGGGATCGTGGCAAGGAACTTCGCTCGCATCTCGGGCGTGTCCTCGCCCATGAAGGTCTTGAGCAGCGGCGTCTCGCCGGCCACCGGGTTGATGGCGTTAACGCGCACGCCGAATGGCGCGAGCTCGATCGCCATCGACTTGGTCGCGGTCACCATCCAGCCCTTCGACGCATTGTACCAGCTCAGCCGCGGACGCGGGCTCACCGCCGCCGTCGACGCGACATTGAGGATCATCCCGGCCTTGCGCGCCCTGAAGTGCGGCACGAGGTGCCGGGCCGTGAGGTAGACAGACTTCATGTTCACGTTGAACACCCGGTCGAAATCCGCCTCGGAAATATCGTCCAGCGCCGCCGGCATGTGCGACACGCCGGCATTGTTGACGAGGATATCGACCTTGCCGAACGCCATCAGCGCCGCCGCTGCCAGCTGGTTGACGCTGTCATCCTTGCTGACATCGACATGCCCGGCCTTCTGCCCGAGCTCGCGCGCCAAAGCTTCCGCGCCTTCGAGGTTGATGTCGGCGATCAGCACGCGCGCGCCCTCGGCGGCGAACTTGCGCACGATGCCGGCGCCAAACCCCGATGCGCCGCCGGTAATGATGGCGACCTTGTCCTGCAGTCTCATGAAATCACCCGTGCCACGCGGCCACTGTCTTCAATACCGAGAAGCCGTACAGTGCCTCGAACCCCTTTTCGCGGCCATGTCCAGACTTGCCGACGCCGCCGAACGGCAGCTCGACACCGCCGCCCGCACCATAATTGTTCAGGAACACCTGCCCGGTTTTGATGGCTTTGGCCATCCGCATCTGCCGCCCGCCATCGCGCGTCCACACGCCGGCGACGAGGCCATAGTCCGTGCCATTGGCGATCGCCACCGCTTCGGCTTCGTCCTCGAACGGGATCACCACCTGCACCGGGCCGAAGATCTCGTGCTGCGCCAGTCGGTTGTCGGGCTGCACATTCGCGACCAGCGTCGGAACCTGATAGTGGCCGCCCGCGGGGGCATCGCCGACGATCACGCCCTGCCCGGCTACCTCGCCACCGCCGAGATCGCCGAGAAAACCATGCACGATCTCCTTCTGCCGCTCCGATACCAGCGGCCCGAGATCGAGATCGGCTACCGCCGCCCCGACCTGCAGAGCTTTGTATCTGCTGGACATTCTGGCCAGCACTTCGTCATGGATCGAGCGGTGCACGAGGACGCGGGAGCTCGCCGAGCAGGTCTGCCCGGCATTCTGGATCCCGGCATTGATCAGGAACGGTAGCGCGCGGTCGAGGTCGGCATCCTCGAAAACCACCTGCGGCGACTTCCCGCCCAGCTCCAGCGTCACCGGCACCACGTTCTCGGCGGCTGCGTGCTGGATCAGCTTGCCCACGCCAACCGAGCCGGTGAACGAGATGTGATTGACGCCGGGATGCGTCGTCAGCGCCGCGCCCGCTTCCTCACCGAGACCCGGCACCACGTTTAGCGCGCCGGCTGGAAGCCCGGCCTCCTCGGCGATTTTCGCGAAGGCGATGGCGGTGAGGCAGGCTTCTTCGGCCGGCTTCAGGACGGCGGCGTTGCCCATCGCGAGGGCGCCGGTCACCGAGCGGCCGATGATCTGCATCGGGTAGTTCCACGGGATGATGTGGGCGGTGACGCCGTGCGGCTCGCGCAGGGTGTAGACGGTGTAGCCGTCGAGGTAAGGTATTGTTTCGCCGTGGATTTTGTCGCAGGCGCCGCCATAGAACTCGAGGTAGCGCGCCAGCGCCACCGCGTCGGCGCGGGCCTGCTTCAGCGGCTTGCCGACATCCATCGCCTCGATGCGGGCGAGGTCGTCGACCCGCTCCAGCACCGCGCGGCCGATCTTGCTCAGGAGCCGGCCGCGCTCGGCTGCAGGCATGCGCCCCCACTCGCCGGCGAGGGCGGATTTGGCAGCGATTACAGCGGCTTCGACGTCGGCGGCGGTGCCGCGGGGGATGTGGCCGATGATCTCGCCGGTCGAGGGGTTCTCGATCGGCAGGTAGTCGCCGCCGGCAGGCGGAAGCCAGCGGCCGCCGATGAAGCACTTCGTAGGATCGAAGAAAAGATCGAGGTTTGTCATGGTGTTACGGCCTCGCGTCGAGCCAGGGACGCCTCGAGGTTGGGCGTCGCGGCGATCAAGTCGCGGGTATAGGGGTGTTGCGGGTTGTTGAACACCGCTTCGGTCTCGCCTTCCTCGACGATCTTGCCGGCTCGCATCACGAGGACGCGGTCGGTGATCAAACGGACCACCGCTAAGTCGTGGGAAATAAAGAGATAACTGAGCTGCAGTCGGTCGGAGAGATCTGTCAAAAGGTCGAGCACCTGGGCGCGGACGGAGACGTCGAGGGCCGACACCGCCTCGTCGAGGATGATGAGGCTGGGTTCGATGATCAGGGCCCGGGCGATGGCGATGCGCTGGCGCTGGCCACCCGAGAATTCGTGGATGTATTTCGTGGCATCGGATGGGGAAAGTCCGACTTCTTCCAGGGCTTTGTCCACCAACTTCTGCCAGGCGATCCCCGTTGGTGCTGCATTGCCCAACAGGTGGAAGGGTTCGGTGATCAGGCGGTCGACGCGATGGCGCGGATTGAACGAGCCATAGGGGTCCTGGAACACCACCTGCAGATGCCGACGAGTCGCGAATGAGGCGCCGCGCTTCGGATCGATCGGCTCGCCCGCGATGGCGATGCGCCCGCCCTGGGTCGGCTCCAGCGCCATGATGGCGCGAGCGAGGGTCGACTTGCCGCATCCGCTCTCGCCCACCAGCCCGACATTCTCGCCGCGCTCGATCTTCAGGCTCACGCCATCAACCGCGCGCAGCACCCGCCGCTTCTCGAACAGCCGGCGCGGCAGCGGGTACTCGCGCACCACGTCGTCGACGGTGAGCACGGGCGTGCCACCGGTTACGGCCGGCGGGATGCGCGGCGGGACGTGCGAGGAGGCCTCGAACAGGGCCTTCGAATACGGATGCGTGAGCTTGCGGAACAGCGGCACGGTCTCGCCGGCCTCGACCACTACGCCGCGCTGCATGATGGCGACCTTGTCGGCGATGTCGGCGACGACGCCGAGGTCGTGGGTGATGAACATCAGCCCCATGCCGTCCTCGTCGACCAGACGCTGCAGCAGTTTCAGGATCTGCGCCTGCGTGGTGACATCGAGCGCAGTGGTCGGCTCGTCGGCGATCAGTAGTTTTGGGCGCATGGCGATGGCCATGGCGATGACCACGCGTTGACGCTGGCCGCCGCTGAGCTCGTGCGGGTAGCGATCGAGCGGGAAACGATCGGCCGGCAGCTCGACGCGGTCGAGCGTCTGCCGGGCGATGCGCATGGCCTCGGCCCGGCCCATCCGGCCGTGCACCATGGCCGTCTCGGCCACCTGCTCGCCGATGGTCTTGACCGGATTCAGCGCCGTCATCGGCTCCTGGAACACCATGCCCACGGTGCCGCCGCGGATCTTGCGCATTTCGGCATCCGGCAGGCCGAGCACCTCGCGACCCTCGAGCTTCACCGAGCCCTTGGTGACTGCACCCTGCGGCAGCAGCTGCATTACCGTCAGCGCGGTGATCGACTTGCCCGAGCCGCTCTCGCCGATCACTCCGACGATCTCGCCGGCATCGACGGTCAGGTCGATGTCCTTGAGGATCGAATACGGCCCGATATCGAGCGACAGGTCCTTGATCTCGAGCAGCGCCATCAGCGACCTCGCCTGAGGCGCGGGTCGAACACGTCGCGCAGGCCGTCGCCGAGCAGGTTCACGCCCAGCACCATCAGCACGATGGTGACGCCGGGAACGAGCGCCACGTGTGGCGCGAGCGCGATCATGGTCTGGCTGTCGGCCAGCATCTTGCCCCAACTCGGTGTCGGCGGCTGCACGCCCAGCCCGACATAGGCAAGCGCCGCTTCGGCGAGGATGCCGAGCGCGAACTGGATGGTGGCCTGCACCACCAGCGTGTTGCCGATGTTGGGGAGGATATGTTCGAACGAGATGCGGGCGGCGCCCTTCCCCGCCACCCGTGCCGCCATGATGAACTCGCGGTTCCACAGGCTGAGCGCCCCGGCCCGCGCCAGCCGCGCGAATACCGGCATGTTGTAGATGCCCACCGCGATAATGGCGTTGATCGCCCCCGGACCGAACACCGCCGTGATCAGGATGGCGATCAGCAGCGCCGGAAAGGCGAACACCAGGTCGTTGGCACGCATCAGCACGTCGTCGAGCAGCGTGCCGCGCTTGGCCGCGGCCCACAGCCCGATCGGCACGCCGACGACGATGGCGATGCTCACCGCGACAAAGGCGACGGCGATGGAGGTCCGGGCGCCGACCATGATCATCGAGAGGATGTCGCGGCCGAAGTGGTCGGTGCCCAGCCAGTGCTCCAGCGAGGGCGGCTTGAGTTTGTTGGGGATGTTCTGCAGCGCCGCTTCGTAGGGCGTCCATACGAAGGACAGCAGCGCTGCGAGCACGAACACGGCGGTGATCGTCGCTCCGATGACAAAATTGGGCGAGCGCAGCGCGGCGCGCAGCAGGCTGTCTCGCGGCGGGGTGGCGGCGAGCGCGCTCATGTCGCCGTCCTCCGCAGGCGCGGATCGACCAGTGCGTAGGTCACGTCGACAAGGAAAGTGACGACGATGACTGCGAAGACCAGCAGCATCACCACGGATTTCACCACGATGAGGTCGCGCGAGGTGATGCCCTGGAAGACGAGGCGGCCGAGGCCGGGCAGGAAGAACACGTTCTCGATGATGATGGCACCGGCGAGCAGGAACGAGAATTGCAGCCCGATAATGGTCAGCACCGGGATCAGCGCATTGCGCAGCGCATGCCGCCACAGGGTCTGGCCCTGGCTCAGCCCCTTGGCGCGGGCCGAACGGATATAATCCTCGCCCAGCGTATCGAGCAGCGACGAGCGCATGACGCGCGCGAGGATCGAGGCCTGCGGCAGCGCCAGCGCGATGGCCGGCAGGGTCAGCGCCTTGAGCGCCGCGACGGGATCGGACCACCCGGGAAAGCCGCCGGCCGAGAACCAGCGCAGCGTGACCGAGAAGATCAGCACCAGCAGCATGGCGAACCAGAAATTGGGCAGCGCCAGCCCGACCTGCGTCGCGCCCATGATGCCAACATCGGTGGGCGAGTTGCGCCTTACGGCCGCGAGGATGCCGACCGGAAAGGCGATCAGAGTCGATAGCGCCAGCGCCAGCGCCGCGAGCGGCAGCGAGATCCAGATGCGGTCGGCGATCAGGCCGCTGACCGGCACCTTGTAGGTGTAGCTGATGCCGAAATCGCCGCGTAGCAGCCCGAACACCCAGGTGAAATAGCGCTCGAGCAGCGGGCCTTCGAGGCCGAGATTCTGGCGCAGCGTGGCGACAGCCTCGGGGGTGGCGTTGAGCCCGAGCATGAATTGCGCCGGGTCGCCGGGCACGACCTCGAGGACGAGGAAAATGACAATGGAGGCCGCGATGAGGCTGAGGATGAGGGAGATGAGGCGGCCGAGGAGGTAGGAGGGCATCAGTGGTGCCCTTGGGCGGCAAAGGCCCCCTCACCCGGCGCTGCGCGCCGACCTCTCCCCCCAGGGAGAGGTGAGAACGGGGCATCACCTCGCCACAGCACCACCTCTCCCTCTGGGGGAGAGGTCGGAAGGCGCAGCCTTCCGGGTGAGGGGGCCTTTTGGAGTGAAGTCAGGGCGCGCACCAATGCCAAGAACCGGGGCGAGCCTGGCCCCGCCCCACACAACTCATTCCGTCCACGCTACCGCCGTGAGGTCGGTCGCCTGGGTTGGGGCGTTCTCCCACAGGCCGGTGAGCTTGGCGTTCTCGATGCCGATCTTGGCGAGCTCGAACAGGAAGCCCGCCGCGTAGTTGTCGGCGAGATTCTGCTGGGCGGCCTTGAGCAGTTCGGAGCGCTTTGCCGGATCGGATGCCGCCTTCAGGTCAGCGATGATCTGGTTGAACTCGGGATTGTTGTAGCCAAAGTAGTAGGTCTCGCGGCTGAAGATATCGATGTCGTTCGGCTCGGTGTGCGAGATGATGGTGAGATCGAAGTTCTTGTCGGTGAACACCTCGCTCAGCCACTGCGCCCATTCGAGATTGGTGACTTCGGTCTTGATGCCGACAGCCGCCAGCTGCTGGGCGATGATTTCGCCACCGCGGCGCGCATAGCCTTCCACCGGCGGCAGCTTGAGCGACAGGGTCAGGTCGGTGACGCCCGCTTCGGCCAGCAGGGCCTTGGACTTTTCCGGATCGTAGTTGGACTGGGCGGTCAGATCGACATAGTCCGGGTTGGCCGGCGACAGGAAGGTGCCGATGGGCGTACCGAAGCCGAACATGGCACCATCGATGATCGCCTGCCGGTCGATGGCATGGGCAATCGCCTCGCGTACCTTGACGTTGTCGAGCGGCGGCTTGTCGTTGTTCATCGACAGGATGGTTTCGCCTTCGGTGGCGCCGATCACCACGCGGAAGCGCGAATCATTCTCGAACTGGCTCACCGTCTCGGGCGCCGGGAAGTTCGGGAAGGCGTCGATGTCGCCCGCCTGCAGCGCCGCAAAGGCTGCGGTCGGGTCGGCGATGAAGCGGAAGGTCGCGCCTTCGAGCTTGGCCGGCGTACCCCAGTAAGCCTGGTTCTTCGCCAGCGTGATGCTATCGCCCTCGACGCGGTTGGTGAAGGTGAAGGGGCCGGTGCCGATCGGGTTGGTCTTGTTGTTCTCGGCGCTCTCGGGCGCGACGATCACCGCATCGCCCCAGGCGAGGTTGTAGATCAGGTTGCCATCGGGCTGGCTGAGCGTGACCTTGACCGTCGCGGGGTCGACGACCTCGACCGAGGCGATCGAGGCATAGAGCGCCTTCTGCGCGTTCAGCGAGCCTTCGGCATTGATGCGGTCGAGGGAGAATTTCACGTCCTCGGCATCGAAGGCCGAGCCATCGTGGAAGGTCACGCCGTCATTGAGGTGGAAGGTGTAGGTCAGGCCGTCCTCGGAAATGTCCCAGGACCTGGCGAGGCCGGGGACGATCGAGCCGTCCGACGCGAACTTGGTGAGGCCCTCGAACACGTTCGAGTAGACGACCTCGTCGACGGCGGCTGCGGCCTCGGCGGTCGGGTCGAGGCTGGGCGGCTCGAGCACGAGTCCGATCTTCACATCGGTCCGCGCCTGCGCGAAAGCCGGAGTCATCGCGGTGGTCATTGCCAATGCGCCGGCGAGGGCCAGCACGACCAGTGATTTGCGCATGATTATCCCTTCTGATTGAGCCGCTTACCCCCGCGGCCTTGGACGGAGCTTAGGATGGTTCTGGGCTGGCGTGAACCGGGTGCGTGAGGGGGAATTGGTGTCGCACATGGCCACCGGGAAACAAGATTCCGTTGGATCGCTCATCCCCGGACAAGCTGCAATTCACCGGGTCATTCCCGCGAAAGCGGGAATCCCTGTTTGCGGGGCCTGTGGCGCGCCGCGAAAACGGAGATTCCGCTTTCGCGGGAATGACCCCGAGTTTGTGGATCGGTCATGGCTGCGGCCCCAGCAGATCCAGCAACGTCAGCGCCATCACCTTGGCCGAATCCAGCATGTCGTCGACGCCGATCCATTCGTCCGGCTGGTGCGCGAGGTCGAGGATGCCCGGCCCATAGGCGATGCAGTTCTTGAGCCGGCCGATGCGGTCGATGTGCTTCTGGTCGTAGGTGCCGGGCGAGACGACATATTCGGGCGACACGCCCATGACCTCGCCGATGGCCTTGGTCACCGAGCGAACCACCGGCGCTTCGCGGTCGGTCATGGTCGGCGGGATCGTCCACAAATCGCGGATCTCGTAGGAAAAGCCGGGGTGCTCGGCCTTGAGGCGCTCGAGCAGGTCGATCACTTCCTGGCGCACCGCCGCCGGGCTCTCCTCGATCAGGTAGCGCCGGTCGATGACGATGCGGGCCGAGTGCGCCACCACCGGCGCCGGAAAGCCGGTATAGCCACCCTCGGGCTCGTCCTGCCCGCCATGGATGGAGTTGATGTTCATGGTCGATTGCCGCGCGCCAGGCGGCACGACCGGCATGGCCGTGCGCTTCTCGCTCAGCGCCGGATAGAGCACATCCTCGAACTGGCGCAGCACGGCGGCCATGTGGCGGATGGCGCTGTCGCCGAGGAACGGCATCGAGCCATGCGCGATGCGCCCAAAGGTCTCGATCTCGGCCCACCACACGCCGCGGTGGCCGAGGCAAATGCGGTCCTTGTTGAGCGGCTCGGGGATGATGACGTGCTGCACCCGTTCGGGCGAAAAGTAGCCGCGCTCGGCGAGGTAGGCGACGCCTCCGAAGCCGCCGGTTTCCTCGTCCGCCGTGCCGGAAATCTCAATGGCGCCGGCATAGTCCGGCACCACGTCGGCGAAGGCCTCGGCCGCGATGATCGAGGCGGCGAGGCCGCCCTTCATGTCGCAGGTACCGCGCCCGTAGACGCGGCCATCGCGCAGCTCGCCGCCGAAGGGATCGACGGTCCAGCCGCGGCCGACTTCGACCACGTCGTGATGGGAGTTGAAATGCACCGTCTCGCCGGGTGATCTGCCCTCGCGGCGGGCGACGACGTTCCAGCGCGGGTGGCGGTCGCTGTCGCCGGGTTTGCCCTCGGCGCGTATCAGTTCAACGGCATAGCCGTGTTTCTTCAGGCGGCGCGCGAGATATTCGCAGATATCGAGATAGCCCTCGCCTGGTGGGTTGACGGTGGGGATGCGGATCAGGTCCTGCGTCAGCGCGATCAGCTCGTCGCGCCGCGCGTCGATCTCGGCGGCGAGGCGCGGTTTCAGGTCGGCAGGCAGGGTCGAAGCAATTGTCATGGCGCGGCAGGGTGTTGCCCGCCGCGCGCGGTTGTCAATGCGGCGGTCGCGGGTTCAGCTCGGCTCGTCCCCGATGGCGAGGATGTTGCCCTCCGAATCCTTGAACCAGGCGCCGTGATACGGCCCCATGGTCGCCATGCCGTTCTCGGTCCTGAGTCCAGGGAAGTCGTAGTCCTCGAATTTCACGCCGCGGTCGCGCAGCATGCGCATGTCGCTCGGTACGTCGTCAGACACGAACGCCATGGCGGTATTCTGCGCCGAACCGGCATATTGCGACTCGTAGAGCTGGAAGCCGGTGCCGGCGGCGAGCCGGTAGATCGTCCCGGTCGGGTGTTCCTCGGCCGGATCGAGGCCGAGCTTGTCGTGGTACCAGGCCTTGGCCCGCGCGATGTCGGCTACTGGCAGCGTGGGATAGGCACGATGTTCGACCATCAGCATGGTCTTCCTCCCTTGCTATCGCCCCCCGTGCGAGTTTACGCCTCGGCGACCCGCCGTGAAAGCCGCAGGAAGCAGTATGCCCTTCGCCGCCCGCAAGCCCGGAACCGCCGACATCCTCTATGTGATGGCCCTCGACAACGAGTACGGCCCCCACCTCAAGGCGCGCATCAACCCGCTGATGACCGGGGTGGGACCGGTGGAGGCCGCCGTGGTGGTGACGCATGCGCTGGCCAAGCTAGAGGCGGCGGGCAAGCTGCCGGCCCTCGTCGTGTCGCTGGGCTCGGCCGGCTCGAACCGGCTCGAGCAGACCGGTGTGTATCAGGCGATCTCGGTCGGCTATCGCGACATGGATGCCTCGGCGCTCGGGTTCGAGGCCGGGATCACGCCGCTGCTCGGCCAGCCGGCGATCATGCCGCTCGGCCCGTTCATTCCGGGCGTGGCGAAGGCGACGCTGTCGACCGGAGGCAACGTGGTCTCCGGTGCGGCGTATGGGCGGATCGCGGCCGACATGGTGGATATGGAAACCTATGCGGTGCTGCGCGCCTGCCAGCGTTTCAGCGTGCCGCTGATCGCGTTGCGCGGGATCTCGGACGGTGACGCGGAACTCGGCCATCTCGACGACTGGACGCGCTACCTGCACGTCGTTGACGAAAAGCTGGCGCACGCCGTCGACCTGCTTGAGGCAGCGATCGCCAGCGGAACGCTGGAGTGAGGGTTAGCGCTTGGCCTTGCGGCTGCGCTGCCAGTTGGCCCATTTGCGCTGCGCCCAGAAGCTGAGGCGGTTGAGCGGGCCCTGCAGGAAGGGCAGGTCGAGCGCGATCAGGAACAGGCCGAGCGGCAGCATCCAGATGCCCAGGATCGGCAGGAAGCTGAACACGCCGCCCAGGATCATGATGATGCCGAGCGGAATACGCACCCAGCGCGAGCCGGGCTGGCGGATCCAGCCGAGGAAGCCGGACGTCGCCGGCACGGCCCGGCCGATACGGTCGAACTGGCGGTTGAGTCGGGCGCTCTCTTTGCTCATCGGTCATTCCCTTGCGGATAGGTCCTTGCGATTTAGGGCCAATCGCGCCGGTTTCAACCCGCGTCCGGTTCGCGCTAACGTCTTGAAATTCCGCGCGGCGCTACCACGCCGTAACGATCCTGTGTCCTCCGCTTCGACATGGCCGCCATTCGGCGCTACAGTGACGATCTGACGCAGAGGCGGTTTCCGCCGGCGTGATGCCCAGCGGCGACTTTCCACTGCCTCTTCGAGGAGGATGGAATGACTGGCTTTCACGTGCTCACAAATGCCGCGGACGAGCTCGACATACCCGCTGTCCGCACCATCGGCCCGGCCGATCTCATCGACGCGCTGCGGCTCGGCTGGCGCGATTTCTGGGAGAGGCCTTCGCACCTCGCCTTTCTCGGCCTGATCTACCCGCTGTGCGGGGCGATCCTCGCCGTGTGGACCTCGGGCAATAATTCCTGGCCGCTGCTCTTCCCGCTGATTTCGGGCTTCGCACTGGTCGGCCCGTTCCTCGCGCTGCCCATCTACGAAATGAGCCGGCGGCAGGAACTCGGGCTCGATACGCATTGGCGCGCGGCGTTCGATGTATTCCGCACCCCGGCCTTCGCCTCGATCGCGGCGCTGGGCGTGCTCATGCTCATCACTTTCACGGTGTGGCTGATGGTGGCGCAGTTCATCTACGAGGCGCATTTCGGGCCGGGCTCGCCGCCGACCTTCATGGCCTTCCTCGACGAGGTGCTGAGCACGTCGCAGGGCACGTCGCTGATGATCTGGGGCAACCTTGTCGGGTTCCTGTTCGCCGCCGGCGTACTGGCCTCGATGGTGGTCTCCATCCCGCTGCTGCTCGACCGCGATGTCGGCGCCGCGGTGGCGGTGCTGACCTCGCTGCGCGTGACGCTGCGCAACCCGGTCACCATTGCGCTGTGGGGCATCATCGTCGCCGCGCTGCTGGTCATCGGCTCGATCCCGCTGCTCGTCGGACTCGCCATCGTCGTGCCGCTCCTCGGGCACGCCACCTGGCACCTTTATCGCAAGGCGGTCGCCCCGGCGGGCGAGCGTTAACGCCTCGTTAACGGATTGGGATCAACCTGATCCGTGCTTAAGTAGAGGGCAGGACCGAGCCACCCGGTGGCCCCCTGCCCTCGCCCAGTTGGAACCCCGGAAATCGCCGCCGCGTTGTGCCCTCGAACCTATTCGAGGACCCCGACAATGCTCGACCTTCGCGCCCTTACCGGCTTCTACGACGATACCCAGTCCAACCTGTCGCGCCGCCTGACGGCGCTGGCGCGCGAAGCGAGCGGCATCTCCCGTTCTCTCGATCATTTCGGCGACGGCGCCCGTCACGACATCTCCCGCTTCGCCCATGACGCTGCCGACTTCGCGCGACATGAGGGCACAGCGGTCGCCCGGGCCGTCGGCAAGCAGGCCCGGCGCGCCGGCAAGGCGGTGAAGAAGGACCCGGTGCCCGCCGTAGTGGCGGTCGCGGGACTCGCCTGCCTCGTGACGCTGGTCATGGCGTCGGGGAATGGCCGCTACTCGGGTCGCCGGCGCTGACATCCTCAACACCATCTTAACTCCGGCACGCGCATTCTAGGGAGGCGGGCAGCGTCAGGGCCCAACTCCTTAGTTGTATCTGCGTTCTGGAGTCATCATTGGCCATCTCGTTCCGGCTGCTGATCGCGGCGCCGCTGCTGCTGGGCCTGCTCGGCGGCTGCGCTTCCCTCGGAGGCTTTGGCAGCCTCTCCTCGCGTGATTGCCTGGCCCGCGCCATGTATTTCGAATCGAACCGCTCGAGTCCCGACGGAATGCTGGCGGTCGGCACGGTGGTGATGAACCGGGTGGCCGACAAGGCGTATCCCAACTCGGTCTGCGGCGTGGTCGGGCAGAAGAACCAGTTCGCCCCGGGCGTGTTGAGCAAGAAGATGACCGAGAAGAAGTCGGCCGCGCTCGCCTACAGCGTTGCCGACCAGGTGCTGCGGGGCAAGCGCCACACCACCCTGACATCGGACGTGAAACACTTCCACACCGCCGGATACAAGTTCCCGTACAACAACATGTACTATGTGCTCGAGGCGGGCGGGAACAACTTCTACGAGAAGCGCAAGGCTGGCACCTTCACCAACGACCCGTTCTCGATGCTCGCGTACTGGTAGCGGGCGCGATAAGGGCCCACGCACGCTGTCATTCCCGCGAAAGCGGGAATCTCTGTTCGCGGTGGGTGTGGCCAAACGGAGATCCCCGCTTTCGCGGGGATGACCCGGTGGTCTCAGGAAACGCCGGTGTGCGACAGCTAGAACGTGATGCCGAAGACGTTGCCGATCACGAATACCGCGGCGAACAGCATGGCCCAGAGCACGCCCCACACCACGACCACCGCCAGGACGCCGGTGGCCAGGCCGAGCAGCATCCAGGCTCCGTCGCGGGCCAACAGGCCCAGCGACATGATGCTCACGGCCAGCGCCGGCAGCATGTTGCCGAGAGGGATGGGCAGGAACAGGATGATCGACAGCACCAGGCACGCAAAGCCCAGCACATAGACGAAGGGCCGGTGGCCGACGAAGCTCAGCCGCGGCCGCATCACATTCTCGGCCTTGTGCAGCCAAGGCGTGACGGCGCTGACGATGCGCGCAAATTCGCGCCGCGTCAGCGCGCGGTCGGTGATGAAGCGCGGCAGCCAAGGCTGCAACCCCAGCATCAGCTGGGCGGTGAGAAATAGCAGGGGCGCGCCGAAAATCGTCGACACGCCTGGGGGCAGCGGCAGCGCGACCGGAACGGCGAAGATGAAGATCATCGCCCCCAATGCCCGTCGCTGCATCGCCGTCAGCAAGTCTCCGATCGATATCCGATCGGTCTCCGGCCCGCTGGCCATTTCGGTAAGCATAGTCGAGAGCCGGAAATCCCCGCTCTCGTCTTTATGCTGAAGATCTTCTGCCTGAGTTTCTGTCATCGCGATGGATCATGCCCAGATTCCCCTGTCGAGCAACCCATCACAACTGCGTCAGAAATCCCCACCCATGTCGAAGCCGCCGCCATCGCCGCCAAAATCGCCCCAGTCGCCGCCGGCATCATTGCCGCCGTCATCGGCCGGCTGGTCGGCCGCACCCTGATCCTGACCGTTGTCCTGGGTATCGTTAGGCTGATCGCTGGCCTGCGCCGAGCCGGCACCGAACAGCGAACCGATAGCGCTGCCGAGCAGGACGCCGCCGGCCACGCCCAGCGCGGTCTGCATGGCGCCACCGAGGAAGCCGCCACCGCCAAAGCCGCCGCCGCGCTGCTGGCGCGGGTCGTAGCCGTCGTCGTTGCGATCCCACGGGCTGCGACGGCGCTGCTCGCCCGCCTCGGCCTGCGCCTGAAGCTGCTGGATACGCTGCTCGGCCGCTTCCAGCGCCTGCTGCTGCACCACGATGGTCTGCGCCATGTAGTAGGGCGCGCTGGGCAGGCGGCCGATTTCGGCGCGGATCAGGTCCTCGGCTTCGTGGTCGCGCTGCGGCGCCCGCCGCTCGGCCTCCGCAAGGCGGTCGAACAGGCCTTCGATGGCGCGGCGATCTTCAGGGTTCAGCATCTCAAGTCTCCGATGTTGAGCGTCTGGAATAACGTCTGACGCTGACATGGGTGCCACCCGGGGCCTCGACAATGGCCGGCGGCGCCCAAATCGGACAGGCGGCAGGCCAGCGATGCGTCAAATCTCATTGACTTGGCCGCGCGGAAGCTCACCTTTTCGAGCATCACGCAGCGAGGCGACCATGGCTGACGACGATACTCCCGAAGACAGCAAGCTGACGAAATCGAAATCCCGCTGGGCCGAGCTGGGGAAATTCCTGACCGGCATGCAGAGCCGGCCCGAGGACTCGCGCCTGCCGCCCGGCCAGCACCTGGTCAAGACCTGGCCGATCCTCGACCTGGGCCAGACGCCCAACGTGCCCAAGCAGGTGTGGCGGCTCGACATTGCCGGTGAGGTCGAGACGCCGACCACCTGGAGTTTCGACGACCTGATGGCCCAGCCGCAGGTGGAGAAGGTCAACGACATCCACTGCGTCACCAGCTGGTCGCGCTACGACAACCACTGGCAGGGCGTCACCACGCACCAGCTGATGGATGCCGTCGGCGTCAAGCCATCGGCGCGGCACGTGCTGTTCACCTCGAATGACGGCTACACCACCAATATGGCGATCGAGGATTTCGCCTCACCCGAGGCGATGATCGTCCATTCCTGGGAAGGCCAGCCGCTCACGCTGGAGCATGGCGGCCCGGTGCGGCTGGTGGTGCCGCATCTCTATTTCTGGAAGAGCCCGAAATGGCTGCGCAAGATCGAGTTCGCGGAGCGGGATCACCGGGGCTTCTGGGAGATCCGCGGGTACCACAACCACGCCGATCCGTGGAAGGAGGAGCGGTATAGCTGAGGGGGTTGCGGCTAACCCCTCACCCGTCTCGGCCTCCGGCCGATCCACCCTCTCCCCGACGGGGAGAGGAATAGTGGTGGCCGCCGCACCCTCCGTATTCTCCCCGTCGGGGAGAAGGTGGCGCGTAGCGCCGGATGAGGGGTTCGGGCGCTGACGCTCGGCCCCTCTGCAGGATGAAGAGCCTCAGCCCGTATAGTCCCGCTTGCCCACCGGCACACCATTGTGGCGCAGGATGGCGTAAGCGGTGGTGACGTGGAAGAAGATCTGCGGCACGGCGTTGAGGGTGATGTGCTCGAGCGCCGGAACCTGGGTGTCCTCGCCGCGCACCTTCAGCGTCAGCACCTTGTTCTCGGAACCGACGAGATCGGCCTTGGAGAAGCTCGAAACGAACTCCCGCGCCTTGGCGATGCGGCCGCGCAGGTCGGCGATGGTGACCTCGTTGTCTTCCCAGCTCGGCGGCGTCTTGCCGGTGAGCCGCGACAGCGCGAACTTCATGCGGTCGGTGGTCGACTGGATCTGGAAGGCCAGCGGATGCATATCGGGCGCGAGGCGCGAGGCGACCAGCACCTCCGGCTTGATCTTGCGCTCGGCGGCGTTGGCCTCGGCCTTCACCAGAATGGCGTCGAGATTGTTCAGGTACCGCGTGAACACGGGTACGGTAATCGCATACATCGAAAGCGACATGGTTTCCTCAGGGTCGGCAGGAGTCACCAGCTGTTGTCGACGCTCCGCTCGCGCGGGATCGGCTGGTTGACGGAAGGCCAGGAGTAGTCCTCGGGGAGGACGACCTGGAAGTCGTAACTGGTGAGTGGCTCGCCTTCGACGGCGATCTCGATCTTGTGCGCGCCGGTCGGGTCGCCCTCGACCACGCACCAGCCGTGGCTGAACCAGCCTTCGGCATCGATCTCGGGGGTGAAGGTGCGGGTGAGGACCTTGCCGTCGGCGGAGATGTCGACGCCATCGTCGGGGTCGGTGGCGAGATCGCCCCAGTCCGCAAGCGCAACGGGCAGGCTCAGGGTCTCGGTGGCTGTGCCGGGCGGCGCGTCGGTATCGACCTGCGCGTACCAGTTATAGCAGGCATTGGCCGGCAGCAGCGGCACGGTGGCGTCGTTGAGCGCGCGGTCCTCGCCGGCATAGTTGAAGGTGACCTGGAACGCCGAATGGCGCAGCTCCACGGCCAGCGCCGGCCAGCTGACGAGCGCGCCGAACATGATGGCGATGGCTGATACTGGCTGCCGCATGGTCCCTCCCGCGTCGGCGCGACCATAGCCGCAAGCTCCTGATGCCGGAAGCGGATTTCTGTTCCGCCCCCTCGCCAGCCCGATGGCGGGATGCCAAAATCGGGGCATCGAGGACTCCACCATGCGTCATATCCCAAGTGCCGTGGCGCTCGTTGCGCTCAGCATCAGCGTCGCCAATGCACAGACCGCCGCGAGCCAGTACGAGAGCTTCGTGCCGACCACCGAGCTCTACACCACGAACGGCGAGCCGCCCGACACTGCGCTGGTGCAGCGGCTGTTCACCCTCGCCTTCACCGAGCCGTGCAGCGCTGCCATCGATGGCGGCTTCGGCGGGCCGGCGCCGCTGGTTCACGACTTCACCTATCGCGGCAGCCATGACGCGCCGACCGATCCCGAGCGGAAGTTCCGGCTGTACCAGTTCAACTGCAGCGGCGGCGCGTACAACCTGAGCTCGGTGTTTTATGGCTGGGACGAGCTCGACGGGCTGGCGCCGCTCAGCTTTGCCTCGCCCATGGTGAAGCCGGAATACGAGGACGACGGCGCCGACGGCAAGCTGGTGAGCCTGAAGCTGACTGGCATGGGAGCGAGCGTCCTGATGACCAATGTCGTGGTCGACGGCAAGACCGGCGCAATCACCGGCACCGCCTACTGGCGCGGCATCGGCGATGCGTCAAGCTCGGGCACCTGGGAACTGGCGGATGGGGAATACCGGCTCGTCACCTACGAGGTCGATGCGTCCTACGACGGCGAGATCAACCCGGTGCAGGTGTATGACGTCAGTGAGCCGCAGGACGTGGCGTTGCCGGAGTAGCGGCAGAAATGAAGAGGGCCACGAACCATTTCTGGTCCGTGGCCCTGAGGGTCACCCGCCGCACTGTTGAGGGCTTGGGGGCAGCGGCAGGTCACTCCTCGCAATTCACCGGTGCATGGGTCGTTTGCAGTAATCCAGTGAACAGTTGAAAGATGGGTCGCGGCGCAGGCGAGAAAAAGACCCTTCACTCGAAGGTGAAATTCATGAACGCCCGGTAAGGTGGCCCAATTGCGGACCCGCCGCGAAGGCCCTAAGGATGGCCTGCAAGCGGCCGCGCCGCCTCGCCAACGAGAAGATCATGGATACGATTTCGCCCGAGCCGCTGCCGACCAAATCCTTCACCGATCCGCATGCTGCCTGGGCCTATGTGGCCGAAGTCTACCACCGCAATACCGGCTTCATCCGCGAGCAGCTGATCGGGCTGACCAGGGGCCGCGTGCCCAAGGGCCGGGTGCGCGCGTTCTATCCCGAGGTGCAGGTGACCTCGACCAGCTACGGCAAGACCGACAGCACCCTGCCCTATGGGTACCTGCACACGCCGGGCATCTACCGCACCACGGTCACGGCGCCGGACCTGTTCAAGTCCTACCTGATCGAGCAGTTCGACGTGATCCTGCGCAACCATGGCAATGCCATCCAGGTGGGCGAATCCTCGACCCGCATCCCGCTGCATTTCGCCATCCCGACCACCGAGCGCATCGACGGCGAGGCGATCAACGCCCTGCCCATCCCGCTGCGCGACCTGTTCGACGTGCCTGACCTGCAGGATACCGACGACGAGATCGCCAATGGCACCTTCGTGCCGCCGCCGGGGGGGCCCTACCCGCTGGCGCATTTCACCGCGCCGCGCGTCGACTATTCGCTGCAGCGGCTGGCGCACTACACCGGCACCGAGCCCGATCACTTCCAGAATTTCGTGATCTTCACCAATTACGGCTTCTACATGGACGAGTTCGCGCGCGTGGCGCAGCGCTACATGGAAGACGGCCACGCCGAGTATGAGAGCTTCGTCGAGCCCGGCGGCTTCACCACCCGCAATGCGCGGCTCGGCGGCGGCACCAGCGGCATGCGCGCCACCCGTATCCCGCAGATGCCGGCGCTGCACCTCACCATGCCCAAGAACCGCGGCATCACCATCGTCAACATCGGCGTCGGCCCGTCCAACGCCAAGACGATCACCGACCACATCGCGGTGCTACGGCCGCATGCGTGGATCATGCTCGGCCATTGCGCGGGCCTGCGCAATTCGCAGGAGCTCGGCGACTATGTGCTCGCCCACGCCTACCTGCGCGAGGACCACGTGCTCGATGCCGACCTGCCGGTGACCGTCCCCATCCCGGCGCTGGCCGAGGTGCAGGTGGCGCTCGAGCAGGCGGTGGCGCAGATCACCCATCTCGAGGGGCTCGAGACCAAGCGCATCATGCGCACCGGCACAGTCGCGACCTTCGACAACCGCAACTGGGAGCTGCGCGACCAGGCCGAGATCACCCGGCAGCTGAGCCAGAGCCGCGCCGTGGCGCTCGATATGGAATCGGCCACCATCGCCGCCAACGGTTTCCGCTTCCGCGTGCCCTACGGCACGCTGCTGTGCGTGAGCGACAAGCCGCTGCATGGCGAGCTGAAGCTGCCGGGCATGGCCTCGGACTTCTACCGCACCCAGGTGGCGCGGCACTTCCAGATCGGGCTGCGGGCAATGGAGATCCTGCGCGATCAGCCGCCGGAGCGGCTGCATTCGCGCAAGCTGCGCAGCTTTGCGGAGACGGCGTTCCAGTAGCGCCGGAGGCGGAGCGGGGCGAGCCAACGGCTCTCGAGAGCCCTTCAGGATCAGTCGGAGGCGGCGCCCGCCTCCGCAATGTCATTCCCGCGAAGGCGGGAACCCAGTCGGGCACCGCGCATGCGGCCGCTGGATCCCCGCCTTCGCGGGGATGACGCCGGTGTTTGTGGACCGCTTCGAACGTGAAGCGCTCTAAAGTGCGCCGCGAACGGCTGCGATGGCTTCGGCGCCCCTGGCGCCGTCGGGGCCGCCGCCCTGGGCCATGTCGGGACGGCCGCCACCGCCCTGCCCGCCCAAAGCCACGGTGGCGAGCTTGATCAGATCGCCGGCCGAGTATCTTGCGGTCAGATCGTCGGTGACACCGACGGCGACGGTGCCGCGGCCATCCTCACCCTTCAGCACCACCGTGACGACGCCCGAGCCGATGCGCTTCTTTTCGGCATCGACGAGGCCCTTCACGTCCTTGGGCGACACGCCCTCGACGGCGCGGCCGACATAGGTGACGCCGTTGACGCTGTCATCGGCCGGGGCCGTAGCGGCGCTGCCGCCGCCGGCGCCGAGCGCCAGCTTCTTGTTGGCCTCGCTCAGCGCGCGCTCGGACTTCTTCAGGTTTTCCTGAATGGCCTCGATGCGGGTGAGGATTTCGGCCGGGCCGACGCGCAGCACCTCGGCGGCACTGGCGACCAGGTTCGAGTTGGTGCGGGCGTGGAGGCGCGCGCCCTTGGCGGTGAGCGCTTCGATGCGGCGCACGCCGGCGGCGACGCCGGAATCGCCCAGCACGGTGATGAGCCCGATATCGCCGGTGCGGCGGACATGGGTGCCGCCGCAGAGCTCGACCGACCAGCCTACCGCGTTGCCGGTGGGATCGCCCATCGAGACGACGCGCACTTCATCGCCGTATTTCTCGCCGAACAGCGCGCGGGCGCCGGACTCCTTGGCTTCCTCGACGCCCATCAGGCGGGTCTCGACCGGGGAGTTCTGGAGCACGATGGCGTTGGCGATGTCCTCGATCTCGGCCATCTCCTGCGGGCTGATCGGCTTTGTATGCACGAAATCGAAGCGCAGGCGGTCGGGCGAGACCAGCGAGCCGCGCTGGGCGACGTGATCGCCGAGCACGATGCGCAGCGCCTCGTGCAGGAGGTGGGTGGCCGAGTGGTTGGCGCGGATGGCGGAGCGGCGATCGTGATCGACCACCAGCGTCAGCGGCGTGCCGAGCTTCAGCGTGCCGGCCGTGACCTTCACCTTGTGGCCGAAGACGCCGTTATTCTTGACCGTGTCGAGCACGTCGGCGGCATTGCCCTCACCCGTGAGCGTGCCGGTGTCGCCGACCTGGCCGCCGCTTTCGCCGTAGAACGGGGTCTGGTTGAGGACGACATAGCCCTCATCGCCGGCGTTCAGCGCCTCGACGACCTGGCCGGCCTTGACGAGCGCGGTGACGACGCCTTCGGCGGTCTCGGTCTCATAGCCGAGGAACTCGGTGGGACCGACCTGGTCGGCGACCGTGAACCAGACCTTGTCCTCACCGACTTCGCCGGAACCGGCCCAGCTCTTGCGCGCCTCGGCGCGCTGCCTGGCCATGGCGTCCTCGAAGCCGGAGAGATCGACATTGATGCCGCGGTTGCGCAGCGCATCCTGGGTCAGATCGAGCGGGAAGCCGTAGGTATCGTAGAGCTTGAAGGCGGTGACGCCCTCCAGCATGTCGCCTTCCTTCAGATCGGCGGAGGCCTCGTCGAGCAGCTGCAGGCCGCGGCTCAGGGTTTTCAGGAAGCGGCGTTCCTCGAGCTCGATGGTCTCCTCGACCATGGCCTCGCCGCGCACCAGCTCGGGATAGGCCTGGCCCATCTCGCGCACCAGGGTCGGCACGATGCGATGGATGACGGGCTCGTTCGCCCCGAGCAGGGTGGCGTGGCGCATGGCGCGGCGCATGATGCGGCGCAGCACGTAGCCGCGACCCTCGTTGGAGGGCAGCACGCCCTCGGCGATGAGGAAGCTCATCGAGCGCAGATGATCGGCGACCACGCGCAGCGAGGCGAGCTTGCCCTCGTCAATCCCGCGCTGGCTCGTGCCGGTGGCGTGCGCCACGGCATCGATGAGGGTCTTGAACAGATCGATTTCGTAGTTGTTGTTGGTCCCCTGCATCACCGCGGCGACGCGCTCGAGACCCATGCCGGTGTCGACGGAGGGCTTCGGCAAGCGGGTGCGCGAGCCATCCGCGAATTGCTCGAACTGCATGAAGACGAGATTCCAGATTTCGACGAAGCGGTCGCCGTCTTCCTCGGGCGTGCCCGGAGGGCCGCCCCAATACTGGTCGCCGTGGTCGTAGAAGATCTCGGAGTTGGGGCCGCACGGACCGGTATCCGCCATCTGCCAGAAGTTGGACTTGGCGCCGAGCCGGACGATCTTGTCGTCGGAGAAGCCGGCGATCTTCTTCCACAGGTCGAAGGCCTCGTCGTCGTCCTGATAGACGGTGGCGCTGAGCTTCTCCCTGGGCAGGCCCCACTCCTTGGTCAGCAGGGTCCAGGCGTATTCGATGGCCTGCTCCTTGAAGTAGTCGCCGAACGAGAAATTGCCGAGCATCTCGAAGAAGGTGTGGTGACGCGCGGTGAAGCCGACATTGTCGAGGTCGTTGTGCTTGCCGCCGGCACGCACGCTCTTCTGGGCGGTGGTGGCGCGCGTGTAGTCGCGCTTTTCGACGCCGGTGAAGACGTTCTTGAACTGCACCATGCCCGAATTGACGAACATCAGCGTCGGATCGTTGCGCGGCACCAGTGGGCTCGACGCGACCTGGGCGTGGCCGTTCTTCTCGAAGTAACCGAGGAAGCTCGACCGGATATCGTTCACGCTCGTCATTTCGGGTCTCTTGGCAGACAAATGGCGAGGCCTCGGCCCCGCCATGGACAACAGGAAACGCCTTCTATCGCGGGGCTTGCCGTGATGTCCAGCATAGGGTGCAGGGCTGTCATATTTGCGGGGATGAGTGGCTGGGTTGGGCCTTGTGCGCGGTCGTCATCCCCGGCGAAGGGCGAGCAGTGTGCGGCGTTCGTCCCGTGCTGTGTGCCGTGGCTGGTGGGGTCTTGCAGGGATGGACCGGCTCGGCATGAGCTTGGGTCTGCGGGCTGAGCAGTGGGTCCCGGCCTGCGCCGGGATGACGGCTGGTGGGTGGGGAGATCGCCGGCGCCCTCGCATCGAGGTCTCTGCGCCGTGCCCCCTGCGTTGAGAGAGTGTTCGCCCTGGACGCAGTTGCCCCGCGAAAGCGGGGCTCTCCGCCTGATGACACGCACCGAAACAGAGGTTCCCGCTTTCGCGGGAATGACTCCGTGCAAAATGGCATCTCCGAAGAGCAATCCAGGCTAAACACCCCCGTCACGGGGGGCGCTAGGCTTGGCGGCGAATGATGCCGCATCTTCGATTGCCGCCTCTGCGCAGGCAAGAGGTCGGCTGGCAGCGGCGCCGGGCGAGAGCTGCATCCCTGCTTTCGCAGGGTCCTCTCCGTCCGTTTCAGCCGGCGGCGCGGAACTGCAGGCCGCAGTTCTTGCTGATATTGGCCTGTTCGATAGCCTGCATCTCGCCCTTGAACCGGGCGACTTCCGCTGCGTTGCCCTTGTCGCCGCCGATGAAGAACAGCGAGGGCCAGAACAGCACGACGCCGACCGTGGTCATCACCGCGTCCTTGCTCGCCTGGTCCTGCTGGGCGCCGGTGGCCACTGCGGCCGCCTGCGACACCCGCGCTGCCTCCTGGGCCAGTTGCTCGCAGGTCAGGTTCTGGTACAGGATCGGCGACACGTAGGCCGGCGCGATATCCTTGGGCGAGGTAGCGCAACCGGCCAGCAAGGTGCAGGCTGCGACGATCGAAGCAGTACGTTTCATGATATCCCCCAAACGCCCGACTCGTAGCGGGTATGGAGGTGCGCTCCAGTCCGGAACATTCCGTACGGGACTGTCCTAACGGTCGTACAAAAAGGGCGCCCCAGGGGGCGCCCGTGCATGGGACCGTGTGCGGGCGATCAGGGCTCGCCGTCGTCGCCCTCGTCGCCTTCGGGGCCGGTGAGCAGGGCTTCGGAGAGGATGCCGGCGCTCTCGCGTACGCCCTTCTCGATCTCGGCGGCGATCTGTGGGTTGTCCTTGAGGAACTGCCGGGAGTTCTCGCGGCCCTGGCCGAGGCGCTGGCTGTCATAGGAGAACCAGGCGCCGGACTTTTCGACCATGCCGGACTTCACGCCGAGGTCGAGCAGTTCGCCGGTCTTGGAGATGCCCTCGCCATACATGATGTCGAACTCGACCTGGCGGAACGGCGGGGCCAGCTTGTTCTTGACCACCTTCACGCGCGTCTGGTTGCCGATGACTTCCTCGCGCTCCTTGATCGCGCCGATACGGCGGATGTCGAGGCGGACCGAGGAGTAGAATTTCAGCGCGTTGCCGCCAGTGGTGGTTTCGGGCGAGCCGTACATGACGCCGATCTTCATGCGGATCTGGTTGATGAAGATCACCATGGCCTTCGACTTGGAGATCGAGGCGGTGAGCTTGCGCATGGCCTGGCTCATCAGGCGGGCCTGAAGGCCCGGCATGGAATCGCCCATCTCACCTTCGAGTTCGGCCTTGGGGGTCAGCGCCGCGACCGAATCGACCACCAGCACGTCGATGGCGCCGGAGCGCACCAGGGTGTCGGCGATCTCGAGCGCCTGCTCGCCGGTATCGGGCTGGGAGATCAGCAGGTCATCGACCTTCACGCCGAGCTTGCGGGCATAGACCGGATCGAGCGCGTGCTCGGCGTCGATGAAGGCGGCGATGCCGCCATTCTTCTGGGCCTCGGCCACCACATGCAGCGCCAGCGTCGTCTTGCCCGAGCTTTCCGGCCCGAACACCTCGACGATGCGGCCACGCGGCAGACCGCCAATGCCCAGCGCGATATCGAGCCCAAGCGAACCCGTCGAAATGGATTCGATCTGCTGGATGGCACTGTCGGCGAAACGCATCACCGAGCCCTTGCCGAAATTCCGCTCGATCTGGCTCAGCGCTGCAGCCAGCGCCTTGTCCTTGTCCATCGATCCCTCAACCACGCGCAGAGGCGTCACAGCAGCCATTATGGTGTCCCCTTATTCCACTTCGGTCGGCGCGGCGCAAACCGATATATGTCCATCGAACGTGCTTAGTTTGTTCTCATTTTGTTTCCAAATCGTCAAGGGGGTAAATTCGCTGTGCCCTAGTATGCGGGTGAGCCCGATTCGACGCCGGCGAGCCAGCTTTTCTGATCTACATCCAAAAACGCAATGCATCGGGCGGCGGGCCGCGCTATAGGGGCGCAAACGCTGAAAACGAGGGCAGCACATGCATCTGATCCAGTTCACGGACGAGCGCGGCAATCGCGCGGTCGCGGTCACCGAAGGCGGCACCACCAGCGTGGTCAACGGCGCGGCCAGCGTCTACGCGCTCGCCATCGAGGCGATCGAGCGTGGCGTCGACCTGCGCGCGGTGGTGATCGAGAAGGGGCTTGGCGCCACCGTGGACAAGGCGAAGCTCGCGGCCGAGGGCCGGCTGCTCGCTCCGATCGACCATCCCGATGCGGCGCACCTGCATGTCACCGGCACCGGCCTCACCCATCTGGGGTCGGCTTCGACGCGCGATGCGATGCACAAGTCGAACCAGCAGGCCGCCGAGGCACCGCTGACCGATTCGATGAAGATGTTCCGCATGGGGCTCGAGGGCGGCAAGCCCGCGCCCGGCCAGATCGGCGTGCAGCCGGAATGGTTCTACAAGGGCAATGGCAACATCGTCGCCGCGCCGGGCAAGCCCATCCCCTCCCCGGCCTTCGCCCAGGATGCCGGCGAGGAGCCGGAAATGGCCGGTATCTACGTGATCGGCAAGGACGGCACGCCGCACCGGGTCGGCTTCGCACTCGGCAACGAGTTCTCCGACCACGTCACCGAGCGGGTGAACTACCTGTTCCTCGCCCATTCGAAGCTCCGCTGGTGCTCGTTCGGGCCGGAACTGCGCACCGGCGAGCTGCCGCGCAACGTCTCGGGCATGTCGCGCATCCGGCGCGACGGCAAGGTGATCTGGGAAAAGCCGTTCCTGTCGGGTGAGGACAACATGAGCCACACCATCGCCAATCTCGAGCACCACCACTTCAAGTACGACCTGTTCCGGCAGCCGGGCGACGTGCATGTGCACATGTTCGGCACGGCGACGCTCAGCTTTGCCGACGGCATCAAGACCGAGGCGGGCGACGTGTTCGAGATCGAGGAGGCGCAGTTCGGCCTGCCGCTGAGGAATGCGGTGGCGTGGGACGCGGAAAAGCCGGTGGTGATCAAGCAGCTTTAGTAAGCCGGCCTTCCCGCGGTCGCATTCACTGGGTCATCCCCGCGGAAGCGGGGATCTCCGTTTGATGGCGCGCATCGCAACAGAGGTTCCCGCTTTCGCGGGAATGACTCCGCGGCCATGGCACGTGCCCCCGCACAGCGTTGCGCCCAGCGCAGCCCACCTGTGCGGCGCTTTTCCCCAGACACAGCAAGGCTCGCCCCCTCCTCGCCGCTTTTGCGGGCGAGGGGTTGGGCGTTGCTGCGGGGCATTTTCTGAAAATGCGGTGTTACCGGCTCAGGGCCGGTTAGCGCTATGCGGCGACAAAAGCTCCGCGAGCCAGGGAGGCATTCGCGTCCATAGCAACGATCAGCGAGAGGCCACCCCGATGATCACCGTATCTGCTGCAACGACTGCCGCCCAACTCCAGACCATCATCGACGACGCACCCGCCGGCGAGACCATCGTGCTCGGCGCCGGGACCTTCAGTTTCGACCAGACCATCGTCATCAACAGAGACAACGTTACCGTCACCGGCTCGGGCTCGGGCCTGACGCAGATCGAACTGGCTGGCAGCGCCCGCGCGGGCGGGGCCTTCCAGGTCGGCGGCGAGATCGACCTGCCGCAGTTTTCAGGCGAGTTCGCCCTGAACGAGGCGGCAAGCGAAGGCGCGATGTACCTGCATCTCGCCGACACCTCCGACCTCAAGGCCGGCGACTTCCTGTGGATCGAGCTCGAGAATACGCCCGAATATCTCGACTCGATCGGCGATACCGAATGGCGCGAGGACAAGCCGCTGCGCACTTCGATGGTCGAGGTCGCCTCGGTAGGCGAGGACGGCACGGTGCGGCTGGTCAATGGGCTCGCCTTCGATTTCTCCACCGCTGCCTCGGTGCAGCGCATCGAAGTGGCGGAGAATGTCCGGCTCGGCGGTTTCAGCGTGAGTTCCGGACTTGCGCCGCAGGATCCGGGCAGCTTCACCAATGTCGAGGCGGCCTTCGACCGCTCCAACGCGATCCTGCTGTCGGGCACGGCTTACACAAAACTGTTCGACATCGCGGTGGAGAATGCGCCGTCCAACGGGTTCACACTGGCGCAGTCGGTGTTCCTCGAGGCGTCGAACCTGTCGGTCGACGGCGCGGTGAACAAGGGCGACGGCGGCAATGGCTATGCCTTCCAGCCACGCGCGCTCTACGACAGCACCATGCAGGGGCTCGAGGCGTTCGACACGCGACACGCGCTGCTGTTCGCCAGTTGGACCAGCGAGGCCAATAACAGCTTCCAGGTGCGCGCGACCAACCGCGACATCAACTTCCACGGCGGGCCGGACCACCACAATACCGTCGAGGTGCTGAGCTCGGTGCGCGACGAGGCCGAGGCCAAGTACCTGTCGCCGACGCTGTTCGTGAACAACGGCGAGAGCTATGGCGCCCCCACCGACATGGCCACCAACCTGGTGACGTTCCGCTATGTCAGCGGCACGACCAAGGCCGAGACGCTGGTGGCCGACGATTCCGGCGTCGAGTTCCGCGCCAACTCCGGTGCGGACACCCTCGTCGGTGGAGCTGGAAACGACGCGCTCTACGCCGAAAAGGGCGATGACCTCATCATCGGCTCGGGCGGACGCGACGTGATCGACGGCGGCCAGGGCAATGCCGACGTGCTGCACTATGCCGGCGATCAGGACGACTACCAGATCACCCGCGACCTGATGGGCCGGCTGGTGATCCACAAGGCTGACGGCTACGACGTCGTCGGTGGGGTCGAGGCCCTGCGCTTTGCCGATGGCACGGTGTCGGTGGCAACGCTGGGCGAGCTGCCGCGGACCTATTTCGGCACCGACGATTCCGACACGATCACCGTCGGCGGCTCGCACGACATCGTGCTGTCAGGCGATGGCTATGACCGCATCGTGTCGGCGGCAGGGTACCGGTTGGGTGAGGCGAACGAAGCGCTCGAGCTCACGGGCAGCGGCGCGATCAACGGCTACGGCAACGAGCTCGGCAACGCGCTGACCGGCAATGATGCGGGCAACGAACTCTACGGCTATGGCGGCAACGACCGCTTCTATGGCCGCGGCGGCGACGACCTGCTGATGGGCGGAGACGGCAACGACCAGCTCTACGCCCAGGCCGGCAACGACCGGCTGTTCGGCGGGGCGGGCGACGACCTGCTGCATGGCGGGGCGGGCGCGGACACCTTCGTGTTCTCGGCCGGCCGCGACACGATCGAGGACTTTTCGCTCCGCTCCGGCGATCGCCTCGACATCGGGCTCACCGGCTTTGCCTCGAGCTCGGCGTTCCTCGCGGCCTTTGCCGATGCGGCCGCCGCGAGCGGCGATACGTTCGACACGCTCGGCATCGACGTCGACGGCAGCGGCGAGCATGTCGAGCTGCGCGTCAGCGACGGGGCCGGCGGAGTGCTGGCGCTCGGGCTCAACGGCGCGATGCTCGAATCCCTGCTCGCGTCGTCCGACTGGATCGTCTGAGGCATTTGCCGAAGAATTCGGCAGCCGGTGTCCTTGCTACCGGCTGCCGCAAAATGCGGCACAGGCACCGTGCCGCACGCCCCCCCGGAACTCCCGGAGTTCCGGGGGTTTTGTTTGTGTACGGCGCTCGGCCCATGAGCGCCGGGCATGGCTCGTCTTCCGCAATGGCGGTTCAAGCGACGGGTCACGGCTTTCACCCTGACATCGATCGTCCGAGTAGAGAGCGGCGGGGGTGTAGGCTATGTCGATTGGCGTTCGACGCGATGGCGTCGTCGGCGCCCTCGCCAGGCGAACCACCCTGCCCCTCGTGGCGCTGGGGCTGCTGAGCCTTGTCGCAAACCTGCTGGTGCTCACCGGCCCGCTATTCATGCTGCAGGTTTATGACCGGGTACTGGCCAGCCGCTCGGTGCCGACGCTGGTGGTGCTGTTCGCGCTGGTGGCCGCGACGTTCGCCTTCCTCGCGCTGATCGATGTCGTCCGCTCGCGCATGGCGGCACGCTTCGGCGCTGCGCTGGAGGCCTCCGCTTCGGCCGATGTGTTCCGGGTGGCGCTGCGGCAGAGCCTGACGCCGCTCGGAAGCAGCCGCAGCGATCCGGTGCGCGACCTCGATACGGTGCGCCAGTATGTCGGCGGACCGGGGCCGCTGGCGCTGTTCGACCTGCCCTGGTTGCCGGTCTACCTGCTGATCGTCTTCCTGTTCCATCCCGATCTCGGCCTGCTCGCCACGGCCGGTGCCCTGATCGCCACTGCCCTTCTGGTGGTCAACGAGCGGCTCGCGGCCCGGCCCACGGCCGAAGCGGCGCGCGCGCAGATGGCGCGGCAGGGTTTTGGCGAGGACGCGCGCGCCAATGCCGAGCCGATCTTCGCCATGGGCATGCTCGACGACGTCACCAGTCGCTGGCAGGCGCGGAGCGAGGCGATGAGCGCAGTGCAGGGCCGTGCCGGCGACGTGGCGGCGATGTATTCGGCGGTGACGAAGTCGTTCCGGCTGCTGCTGCAATCGGCCGTGCTGGCGATGGGCGCCTGGCTGGTGATCCAGGGTGAATTGTCGGCCGGGCTGATGATCGCGGCCTCGATCGTCACGTCGCGGGCGCTGGCGCCGGTGGAACAGGTGGTGGCGCACTGGCGCGGGCTGACCAATGCGATGCAGGCACTGCGGCGGTTGCAGGCCGCCCTGCCCGCTCCCGTCGCCACGTCCTCGGTGCAACTGAGCCTGCCCGATCCGCGGCTGCGGCTCGACGTCCGCAACCTTGCCATCGGGCCGGAGCGCGACGGCCCGCCGCTGGTGAGCGGGGTCGGGTTTTCGCTGCAGGCCGGCGAAGCCCTGGGTGTGCTCGGACTGTCGGGATCGGGCAAGACCTCGCTGGTGCGCGGGCTGGTCGGGGTGTGGCCGGCACTGGCCGGCGACGTGCGGCTCGATGGTTCGGAGCTGTCGCATTACGATCCGATCCAGCTCGGGCGTTCGATCGGCTACCTGCCGCAGAATGCCGGGCTGTTCGATGGCACGGTGGCCGAGAACATCGCGCGGTTCCGGCCGGACGCACGGAGCGACGATATTCTCGCGGCGGCGCAACTCGCCGGGGTGCACGAGCTGATCGTCACGCTGCCGCAGGGCTACCAGACCCGGATCGGGCCGCGCGGGGCGGCGCTGTCGGCCGGGCAGCGGCAGCGCATCGGGCTGGCACGAGCGCTGTTCGGCGATCCGTTCCTGATGGTGCTCGACGAGCCCAACGCCAATCTCGATTTCGCCGGCGACACCGCGCTCACCGCTGCGCTGGAAACGGCCAAGGCGCGGGGCGCGGTGGTGATCGTGGTGGCGCATCGGCCGAGCGCCATCGCGGTGTGCGACAAGCTGCTCTACCTCGTCAACGGCCGGCAGAATGCCTTTGGCGCCAAGGAGGAGGTGTTGAAGCAGATCACCGCGCCGCAGCCGCGTCTCCCGGAGGTGAAGGCGCATGTCTGAGCCGCTCACCAGCCTCCGCCGGCACGCCCTGTTCGGGGTTGGAGCCATTGCCTTGTTTGCCGTGGCGCTGGGCGGCTGGGCCGGCACGACGCAGATCGCGGGCGCGGTGATCGCGCAGGGCAATGTCGTGCCGCGCGAGGGCACGAAGCGCGTGCAGCATCCCGAAGGCGGCGTGGTGACGAAGATCCTGGTGCGCGACGGCGACCGCGTCGAAGCCGGGCAGTTGCTGGTCGAACTCGATACGACAACCGTAGCCGCCAACCTCGCCGTGATCATGTCGCAGCTGTCGGCTGCCTTCGCGCTCGAAGCCCGGCTCACGGCCGAGAGCACAGGCAACCCCGAGATCATCCTGCCCACCGTCACGGCCAATTGGCCCGATCCCACCCTGCTCGATCTCGTCGCCGCGCAGCGCCGGCTGATGGCGAGCCGGGCGGCGGCACAGGCCGGGCTGAACACGCAGTTGCAGGAGCAAATCGGCCAGCTCGGCGAGCAGATCGCCGGCTTCGAAGCACAGAGCGCCGCGGTCGAGGAACAGATCGAGCTGCTGTCGGCTGAGGTGACCGACTCCGAAGCGCTGTTCCGCCAGGGCTTCATGGAGGAGAGCCGGCTCAACGCCTCCCGACGCGAGCTCTCCGAGCTGCAGGG
The DNA here is from genome assembly GCF_057657195.1 of Devosia sp. Soil_C_22. Lineage (NCBI taxonomy): Bacteria > Pseudomonadati > Pseudomonadota > Alphaproteobacteria > Hyphomicrobiales > Devosiaceae > Devosia > Devosia sp. Soil_C_22. Next base: position 1,726,382 of record NZ_JBDGIY010000001.1, on the reverse strand, counting down.
ACAAGCCGGCAGCCTCGCGGCCGCGATCGCCGGGGCGCGTACCGAGATCGCCGCCAGCCGGGCGCGGATCGCCGAGAATGCGGCGAGCTTCCGCTCCGACGTGCTGGGCGAGCTGCGCGAGGCCGGGCTGCAGATCGCCGAGCTGATGCAACAGAAGATCGCCGCCGAGGATCGGTTGAAGAAGCTCGAAATCCGCGCCCCGCAGGCCGGCACGGTGCACGAATCCATCGTGCGGACGGTCGGCGGCGTGGTCGCGGCGGGCGAAACGCTGATGCAGGTGGTGCCGCCCAATGACCGGCTGGTGCTCGACGCCCGGGTGTCGCCGCTCGATGTCGACAAGCTCAGCACCGGCCAGCCGGCCACGATCCGGCTGGTCGGGCTCGATATCCGCTCGACGCCGGAGCTGGCGGCGAGCGTCGAGACCATTTCGCCCGACCTCACCCGCGACGAAGCCACGGGCGTCGCTTACTACACCGTGCGCCTGAACCTCGCCCCCTCGGAGCTCGCCCGACTGCCGGCCGGTCAGCATCTCGTCGCCGGCATGCCGGCCGAAGCGTTCCTTCGCACCGCCGACCGCACCGTGCTGAGCTATCTGATCGGCCCGCTGGAAGCGCAGCTGAGCCACGCCTTTCGCGAGGATTAGGCGACCTTCAACGTCGGGATATCGCTTACGTCGACCTGCCGCTCGGCAGCCCACACGTCGTAGTCCGCCTGCATCCGCACCCATAGTCCGGGACCGTTCCCGAAGAGTTTGCCAAGCCGCACCGCAACTTCGGGCGATACCGGCTTCTTCTCATCGATGATGTCGTAAAGATGCTGGCGGGAAATGCCGAGCAGCCGGGCGATCTCCGCCTTGGGTCGGGCGACGGCAGGCAGGATATCCTCGCGCAGCAGGGCGCCGGGATGGGTGGGGGGGCGATTGGTGTCGCGCCTCGCGACGATCGGATCGGACATCTTTCTGGGTCATTCCCACTTTCTGGTGACACTCGCCGGACACCGCAGGCTAGTGATACTGCTCGAATCGACCGCGACAGCGTCCGGCCCGTCGAAGGCAAAGGTGATGCACCATGGCCCGTTGACGTGGATGGTATAGCGCGTTGGGTCGAAGCCACGCAGCGGGTGAAAATCAAAGCCCGGGACAGTCATGTCCTCCGGCCTTGTTGCGGAGTTCAGGGCGTCAAGCCGGCGCAGGATGCGCAAATGCATCTTTTGGTCGATCCTGGCCGTGGTTCCCTTGTCCCACAGCTCCCCAGCCCTTTGCTCTTGAACGTCTTAAGCATAAAGAAATGTAAGCAGTTTGCTTACATATGTCAACTATCAGTTGATTCCTCGCGCAGCCAGTCGCGCTGCACCTCATCGAGCATGCCGATGCTGTCCATCAGCCGCAGCAGATAGAGGCCGGTATCGAAAGGGGCGATCGACTGGATGAAGGCGTCGGCCACGCGCGGCTTGCGCTTGCCCTCCTCGCCCAAGGCCCAGTCGAGCAGCACGGCGTGCATCAGACCCAGCTTCACCATCGGCGTTTCTCCTCAGCGCAATCCTACACCTTTGGTGGCTTTACCCCCAAACACTAACATGTCAGTTTCCGCCGCCACGCCATGGGGGAGTCCATACAATGAGCGCCATCAGCTTCAAGACGCGCAAGGTCGGCCGCACCAATCTCGAGATGAGCGAGCTCGGGCTCGGCAGCGCGACCCTCGCCGGCATGCTCGGCACCGATGTGCCCGATCAGCAGGCGCGCGATCTGGTCAGCGCCGCGCTCGACGCCGGTATCGGCTACTACGACACCGCCCCGCATTACGGTTTTGGCCGCGCCGAGCACCTGATGGGCGATGCGATGCGGTTCCGCGACGACAAGACGGTGCTGTCCACCAAGGTCGGGCGGTTGCTGCGGCCGGTGCGCTCCGATGCCGAGCGCACCATCGAGAGCCCGTGGACCAAGCCGTTCCCGTTCGAGATCGTCTACGACTATTCCTACGATGCTATCATGCGCTCGTACGAAGCCAGCCTGCAGCGGCTCGGCCTCGGGCACATCGAGGTGCTGCTGGTGCACGATATCGGCGTGCAGACGCATGGCGAGGAAGTCAACAAGAAGCACTGGGCCGACCTCGCCGGCTCGGGCTACAGAGCGCTCGACGAGCTGCGCCGCACGGGCGCGGTCAAGGCCATCGGCTTCGGCGTCAACGAAGTGCCGGTGCTGCTGCAGTCGTTCGATATCGGCCAGTGGGATGTGTTCCTGATCGCCAACCGCTACAACCTGATCGAGCAATCGCCGCTCGATGAGCTGTTCCCTGCCTGCGCGAAGAACGGCACCTCGGTGATCGCCGCCGGCCCGTTCGCCGCCGGTGTTCTGGCCGGCACCAATATCTGGGGTCCGACCACGGGCGCCTACCAGGCGCCGCCGCCGCACATCGTCGAAAAGGTCACGGCGCTGCGCGCGGTGGCCGACAAGCATGGCGTGCCGCTCGGCGCCGCGGCGCTGCAGTTCGGCGTGGCGCATCCGGTGGTGGTGTCGGTGCTGACCGGGCCGAAGTCACCGGCCGAGCTGTCGGGCATTCTCACGTGGTGGGGCACAACGATCCCGGCGGCGTTCTGGGACGAGCTGGCCGACGAGGGGCTGGTGGCCAAGGGCACGCCGCTGCCGAATGGGCGGGTGGCTTAGCCGCTTATACAACTCGGTGTCACCCCGGCGCAGGCCGGGGCCCATCCTGAGGTCGGCGTAGCGGTGCTCGGGACTTGATCCATCCACAGGGTGTCACCCCTGCGAAAGCAGGGGTCCATGTCTCCGCCCGCGCTGGCTGCACGTTGGATCCCTGCTTTCGCAGGGATGACAGCTGGTGTGGTGGATGGATGGTGCGCGATCGCATCATCTCAGGATGGGCCCCGGCCTGCGCCGGGGTGACCCGGTGGGTGTGGCGGGACGGGGGCAGCGCCTCAGGTCAGCCCCACCGCATCCTCGAGATAGTGCCGGCGGATGCCGAAGAAGCCCTTAGCTTCCGCCAGCCGCTTCAGCGCCCCCGCGTCCTTGCCGCCCTTTTTCTTGGTCGCGACGATCAGCACGTTCTTGGGCGTGTGCACGTCGGAGACGAACTCGAACACCTTGGTGGCATAGCCGAAGTGCTCGAGGATCATGGCGCGCATCGCGTCGGTGACCATCTCGGCCTGGCGCTCGAGGAAGATGCCGTGCCGGGTGACGAAATCGAGGTCGGTGTGCTGGTTGGAAGCCTCCATCTCGCGCCGGATCTGCTTGTGGCAGCACGGGGCGACCACGATCAACTCGGAACCGGCGGCGATGCCCTTGGCGATGGCGTCGTCCGTTGCCGTGTCGCAGGCGTGGAGCGCGATTAGCGCGTTCGCCCCGGTCGAGTCGAACGCATCGATGGTGCCCTGCTCGAAATGGAGATTGCTGACGCCGGTCTCCTCGGCCGCCGTGTTGCAGAACTCGACCAGGTCGGGGCGGAACTCGACGCCCACCACTTCGGCTGGCTCGGCGCGTTTGCTGGCGAGGTAGTCGGCGACCGCGAAGGTCAAATAGCCCTTGCCGGCGCCCATATCGACAACGCGACGCAGCTTGTTGGCCGGGATTGCTTCAAGCAGCGGACCAAGAATTTCGACGTAGCGGTTGATCTGTCTGAACTTGTCGCCTGAGGCCTTCAACACCTGTCCATCCGCGCCGGTGACGCCGAGAGCCGTCAGCCAGGGCCGCTCGCCCGCCGGGATCGGTCGCGCCTTGGCCCGGTCGTGGCTCAGCGTCGCCGCGGCCTTGCTGGTTGCGGCCGATTGCTTCAGCCGCGGCGCCTTGCCCTGCGCGTCGTATTGCAGGTCGAACTCGGTGGTGAACAGGAAGGCCTGGCGGAAATCCCTGTCGATCAGCCGCCGCAGTTGCCCGATGGCGCCGGTGGGCGGATGGTTCTGGGTCAGGTCGCGGGTCTGGTGGTGCAGGGTGAAGCTCAGCTTCAGCGCATCGCGGATGATGGCGGGCTTGATGTCGACGCTCCTCAGCGTCTCGTCGGCGCCGAAGGGCATGCGCAGCGCGATGCGAACGAGCGTGCCGTCGGCGGTGGCCGTTTCCACGACGGCGAGAAACTGGTCGAGCTTGTTCGGGGTGGTATCCATCCCCGGCATATAGGCCTGTCGGGGCCGGAGCGCTACTCCACTGCTACCTTGCCGAGCACTTCCTTGACCTTGGAATTGATCTGGTCGAGCGAGTAAGGCTTGGGCAGGAACTCGACGCTGGTGTTGTCGGCAATGTCCTGGCGGACATTTTCCTCGGCATAGCCGGAAACGAAGATCACCTTGAGCTCGGGCATGCGCTCGCGCACCTTGGTGAGCAGCGTTGGGCCGTCCATCTCGGGCATCACCACGTCCGAGATCATCAGGTCGATCTCGTAGTCGATGTCGTCGAGCACATCGAGCGCTTCGTCGCCGCTATCGGCCTCGAACACCTCGTAGCCGGTGGTGCGCAGCGCGCGGGCGGAGAAGGCGCGCACGGTATCCTCGTCCTCGACGAGCAGGATGCGCTCGTGGCCGGTGAGGTCCTTGACCTGGGCGACGGCCTGCTTGACTGGCGTCTCGCCTTCGGTCGGCACATAGCGCGGCAGGAAAATGCGGAAGGTCGTGCCCTTGCCCACCACCGAGTCCACGTAGATGAAGCCGGCCGACTGCTTGACGATGCCGTAGACGGTCGAGAGGCCGAGGCCGGTGCCCTTGCCGAGTTCCTTGGTGGAGAAGAAGGGCTCGAAGATCTTTTCCATGATCTCGGGCGGCATGCCGGTGCCGGTATCCTCGACCTCGATCAGCACGTAGTCGGCCGGCGGCATGCCGCGATAGGTAAAGCCCTGTGCTTCCTGCTCGGTGACGTCGCGGGTGCGGATGGTGATGGCGCCGCCGTTGGGCATGGCGTCGCGGGCGTTGACGACGAGGTTCACCACGACCTGCTCGAGCTGCACGAGGTCGGCCCTCACCGGCCAGACATTGGCGGCGTGCTCGACGCCGAGGGTGATCTGCTCGCCGATCAGGCGTTTCAGCAGCACCGTCAGGTCGTCGAGATGTCCCGGCACCTCCAGCACCTGTGGCCTGAGCGTCTGCCGGCGCGAGAAGGCCAGCAGTTGGCGCGTCAGGCCAGCGGCGCGGTTGGCGCTGTTCTTGATCGACATCAGGTCGGCGAAGGACGGGTCGCCCGGCTTGTGCTTCAGCAGCAGCAGGTCGGCAAAGCCGATGATGGCGGTCAGCACGTTGTTGAAGTCGTGCGCGACGCCGCCCGCCAGCTGGCCGACGGCCTGCATCTTCTGGCCCTGCGCGAATTGTGCCTCGAGCTTGCGCTGCTCGGTCATGTCGAGCGCGTAGACATTGATGCGCTCGGCGGCGCCCTCGCCTTCCTCCGAGCTCGACACGTAGAGCCGCACCGCGTGATCGGAGCCGCGGGTCAGCGCCGCATCGACCGGCTCGATCTCGGACCGGCTGGCGAGCGCGGCTTCCAGAGCCCTTGCGAAGGCCTCGCGGTTGGGCTCGGCCAGCAGCTCGGCCATGGGCTGCATGTCGATCGACTTGTCGCCGCCCGACCAGTCGAAGATGCGGCTGAACGGGGCGTTGGTGCGGATGATGCGGCCGAACTGGTCGAGCGTCGCGATGGCGAAGGGCGTGTCGTTGAAGAAGCGCGAGAAGCGCACTTCGGCCGAGCGCAGCGCCTCTTCCTTGTCGGCGCCCTGGCGGCGGTCGAGCACCAGCGTGCGGGTCTCGCCCAGCTCGCCATCGGCAAGGCGGGCGGCGCGGTGCATCAGGCGCACCGGGATGGAGGTGCCATTGCGGCGCACGAGGTCGATGTCGATGATCTCGGTGCGGATCTCGCCGTCCGAGCGGCCGCGCATCAGCAGGCTGGCGCCGTCGCCGCGCACGATGTCGGCGAGCTTGATCGCCTTGGCCTCGAACTCGGCGAGGTCGTAGCCGAGCCAGTCGGCGAGGGTGGAGTTGAGGTACTGCACCCGGCCCTGCGCATCGGCGGAGAAGAAGCCGGCCGGGGCGTGGTCGAGATAGTCGATGGCGCGCTGCAGCTCGAGGAAGGTGTTGTCCTGCCGCTCGCGGTCGCGGGTGATGTCCTCGACGGTCCACAGCACGAGCGGGGTCGAGTCGATGGGCGGCAGCGCGCGCACGCCGACGCGGTACCAGAACGGCTTGGTCGAACCGCCGGCCGAACCGCCGATGCCGCCGACGATGCGGACGTCCTCGGCCGCGGGGCGGCCGTCGCGGGCGGCGCGCGCCAGCCGGTAGATTGCCTCGCTGGCCTCCGGCTCGCCGGCGAACAGGCGTGGGACCGAAACGGGCACGCCATCGGTCACGGCGCCCGGAAACTCGCCATAGTGGGCGTTGACGTAGCTGATCCTGCCGGCCCGGTCGGTCACCAGTGCGCCGAACGGCAGGCTGTCGACCACGGCCTTGCTGAGGCTCTGCCCGTCCTCGCTGGCCGAAAAGCGGAACAGCCCGGCGGCGATGGCGAAGAGGCAGAAGACGCCGACGACGGCGAGCAGCCCGAGAAAGACGAGGATAAGGTCGGCGGGGATGCGATCCCCTGCCCCGACGATCAGCACGGCGACGATGATGAAGAAGGCCGCGAGCCCGATGACGCGCCATGGGCTGCTGCCGGGCCGCCCACGATTCACCAGCGGAGCGGGATAGTTATCCTCGTCTAGCGGCAGTGGGGCCATGCGCTGCTTGTAGCCTTAAGGAATTCGCGCCGAATCGGCTTTCTAGAGGTCTAGCAAATGGCTTTGACGCATGGATAGCGACAATGGCGTTTTCCCCGGTGCGGGAGGGCCTTTCACCTGCCCGGCGCCTTGATCTTCGCGCGTCAGCCGCTGTCGCCTCCTTACGCTATTCTACCGATCCCGTCGGGCGGAGAGCTACGAATATCCCCGCGCTCCGGCGTGCCGTTACCCTCTGGTCGTGCGATCGGAGGGAGGATCCAATGCCTGATGCACCTGATTTCGACTTAATCGCCGGCGAGCCGCTGCGGCCGTCGGTGCGCGAGCCCGGCTCGGGGCTGCTGTGGTGCCCGCTGGCCGAGGCGGTGACGCCGCACATGCGGACGCGCGGCAAATACGCCGACCGCTATCCGCGCGGTGCTATCGTCCACTACACGGCGGGCCGCGACCGCCACGAGGACGACGCCAAGGGCAGCCTCTCGTGGGGACGCGAGGAGGGCTACTGCTTCTTCGTGATCGGGCCGACCGGCAAGATCTACCAGTCCTTCCCGCTGGATGAATGGGGCTATCATGCGGGCGAGTCCAACTGGCCGGGGCTGGGCTCCAATGTCAGCAGCAAGCTGGTCGGCATCGAGGTCGTGTGCGCCGGCGTGCTCGATGCCAACCGCAAGAGCTGGTTCGGCGCCGCCTACCCCGCCGCCGAGACGCGCAAGCTGAGCGCCGACAGCCCGCATGGCGGCCCGGCCGGCATCTACCGCAAGTATACCGCCGAGCAGGAGGAGGCGCTGTTCGACCTGCTGCGCTGGCTGAAATTCAACAAGCCCAATGTCTTCGACTACGACCACGTGCTCGGCCACCACGAGGTTTCGGGCAAACTGGGCATCGGACGCTGGCGCAAGCAGGATCCGGGCGGCGCCCTGTCGATGCCGATGGACGAGTTGCGCAAGAAGCTGAAGGCGGGTTGAGGGGCACTCACGGCGCCACAAGCACGATGTCATTCCGGCGCAGGTCGGAACCCATCCTGAGAGGGTGAGGGTTTGGCGACGGAGCCGCGGCGACCTCAGGATGGGCCCCGGCCTGCGCCGGGGTGACACGGTGAGTGAGGTGGCATCGGGGCTCATCGCGGCGGCGCCTAGCTAGCTCGCACGCCAGCCCCTGGCCTGCTTCAGGCGCATCACGAAGCCGATGATTTCGGCGACGGCGCGGAAGTGCTCGGCGGGGATGGTGTCGTCGACGTCGACGCTGGCGTACAGGGCGCGTGCAAGCGGCGGGTTCTCGACGATGGGGACGTCGTGCTCGCTGGCCAGCGCCCTGATGCGCAGCGCCACTGCGTCCATGCCCTTGGCCACGCATTGCGGGGCGGCCATGTCGCGATCGTATTTCAGCGCCACGGCATAGTGGGTCGGGTTGGTGATCACCACGGTCGCCTGCGGTACGGCGGCCATCATGCGCTTGCGCGAGCGCTCCATGCGCACCTGGCGGATGCGGCCCTTGATGGTGGGGTCGCCTTCCTGCTGCTTGTACTCGTCGCGCGTCTCCTGCACCGTCATCTTCAGCCGGTTCCACCAGCGATTGCGCTGGTAGACGTAGTCGGCGACGGCCATGATGGTGACCACCGCCAGCACGGCGCCGAAGATCTTCAGGCTCAGGTCCATGAAGTCGGCGAGGATCATGCCCGGTTCGAGGTCGAGCATGGATTCCATGCTGCCAAGCTCGGGGGCCATGACGAACCAGAGCACGGCCGAGACCACGGAAAGCTTGACCAGGCCCTTGACGAAATTGACCAGGGCGTCGACGCCGAACAGGCGCTTGGCGCCCTCGATCGGATTGATCTTGCTGAGTTTCGGCTTCAGCGGCTCGAGCGAGAGCAGCGGCCGGTGCTGCACGAGGTTGGCGGCAATGGCGAAGGCGGCAAGGATGATCGAGGGCAGCAGCGCCACCATCAGGATCGAGCCGGCGAGATTGTTCCAGAACTGGGTCAGGGCCTGGCTGCCGACTTCGAACTGCTCGGCGCTTTCGAGGAGGATGCGGAGCGAGCCGACGAGGCTGGTACTGGTCGGCGCCGCCATCAGCGCGAAGACGAGGGCCGAGCCGGACAGGATGAACCAGGTGTTGACCTCCTGGCTCTTGACCACGTTGCCCTTCTCATGGGCGTCGCGAAGTTTTCGTTCGGAGGGGTCTTCGGTTTTCGAAGACTGTTCGGGGGCCTCGTCGCTCATCAGACCCCGCGCAGCGTGCCGAGCACGCCCTCATAGTGCGTGAGGTAGAGCCCCATCATCATGGTGAGCAGCAGCGCCATCAGCAGCAGGCCGACGCCGACGGTGGCCGGCATGGCGATAAAGAACACCTGCAATTGCGGCATCAGCCGGCTCAGGATGCCCATCCCGAGGTTGAACACCAGGCTGAACACGATGAACGGCGCCGACATCTGCACGCCGATGACGAAGGCGCTCGCGACCGTGTCGACGATGGTCTGCGCCACGTCGCCGAGCATCAGCGGCTCGCGCGGAGTGAACACCATGTAGCTGTCGTGGATGGCGGACAGGGCGACGTGGTGGAGGTCAGTGGCGAAGATCAGCGTGATGCCGAGCATGGACAGGAAGGCGCCGATCAGCGCGCCCTGCGCGCCGCCATTCACCGGGTCGGCCGCCTGGGCGAGCGAGATGCCGGCGGCCGAGGCGATCACCGCGCCGGCGGTGGCGGTGCCAGAGACGGCGAGCCTGGCAATGGCGCCGAAGATCAGGCCGATAGCGATCTCGTGGAACAGCGTCACGAGCAGGCCGAACAGGCTGTCGCCCATCGGCGGGATTTCGGCGACGACGATCGGGTAGAGCACGGCCGACAGCATCAGCGCGAAGGTCAGCCGCATGCGGGCCGGAATGGTCGCCTCGCCGAGCGCCGGGATCAGCATCAGCATGGCGCCGACGCGGGCGAAGATGACGAGGTAGGTGTAGGCGGTCTCGGGCAGCCAGTTGAGCGAGATCATCTCAGCCGCCGGTGATGATCATGTCGGCGAGCCGGGTCATGTAGCCGCCGAGGATGGCGCCCATGAAGGGCAGCGTCAGCAGCATGGTGACGAAGATGGCGAGGATCTTGGGCACGAAGACCAGGGTCATTTCCTGGATCTGGGTCAGCGCCTGGAACAGCGCGATGACAACGCCGACGACCAGCCCGACGATCATCATCGGGCCGGCAATCAGGATCATGACCCAGATGCCCTCGCGGGCGAGATCGAGAATGGCGGCGCCGGTCATGGGTGCGGTCCGCCGGATGAGCTGGTGCCTCGGGCCGACTTGATCCCCGCCTGTGCGGGGATGACGGCAGTGGATGTGGCAACCAGCGGCGCCCCACTCCCGGTGTCATTCCGGCGCAGGCCGGAATCCATGGCGCCACACACGCCGACCTCAGGATGGGTCCCGGCCTGCGCCGGGATGACATCGCGGGGGTGGCGGGATCGTGCCCCATGCTCGATGTCATTCCCGCGCAGGCGGGAATCCATCTCGCGGCCCGCGCGGAAGGAGGGTTGGATCCCTGCTTGCGCAGGGATGACACTCGAGTGGGTGGAGGGGGCGGTGTCGGCCATGACGCTCACGCTATCCGAGTCTCGCGCGCCGTCAGATCGGCATGCGCATGATTTCCTCGTAGGCCGAGATCACCCGGTCGCGGACGGCGACCATGGTGTCCATGGCGAGCTCGGTCTGGCTGATGGCGGTCACCACATCGATCATGTCGCCGCGGCCGTTGACCATGTCCATCGCCTTGGTGTCGGCGACGCGGCCGTTGTCGACCACGCCCTGCACGGCCTGGCCGAGCATCTTGGCGAAGTCGTTGCCGCCGGTGAGGTCGGCGACCTGGTTCACCTGCGGCTTGCCGCCCTGCCCCAGCAGTTTTGCGGCATTCGAGTAGGCGGCAGTGGCGGCGTTGACGGGAATGGCCATCGGTCAGGGTCCTTCGGTCTCAGCCGCGCAGGATGTCGAGGGTGGCGCCCAGCATCTGCCGGGTCACGGTCACCACGTTGAGGTTGGCTTCGTAGCTCCGCTGCGCCTCGCGCATGTCCATCGTCTCGATCAGCGAGTTGACGTTGGGGTAGCGGACATAGCCGGTGGCGTCGGCGGCCGGGTGGCCGGGCTCGTAGCGGCTGTCGAAATCTGACTGGTCGTAGGCGACGCGGCCGATCTCGACCTTGGTGCCGCCGAGCTCGCGATCCATCACCGCCTTGAAGGTCGGAATCTTGCGCCGGTAGGGGTCGTCGTCCGGGGTCTTGCCGGCCGAATCCGCGTTGGCGAGGTTTTCGGCGATGACCCGCATGCGCGCCGACTGGGCATGGAGGCCGGTGGCCGCGATCTTCAGGGAGGAGAGGAAATCATTCATCTATCAGGCCTGCTTGCCGAGGGCGGTCTTGATGAGCTTGACCGAGCGCGTGTAGAGCGCGGTGATCGACTGGTAGTCCATCTGGTTGCCGGCCACCTTCATCATCTCGTCCTCGAGGGTGACGCCGTTCCCCTCGGGGGTGATCTCGAAGCTGTTGAGGGTGCGGACGCCGAAGCCTTCGTTGCCGGCGCCAGTGCCCTCGACGCTGATATGGCCGGGCTGGGTCGCCAGTGTCGCAATCTTGACGCTGGACGTCGTCTTCATCTGCTCGTCGAACGAGAAGGCCTTGAGGTCGCGGCCGCGATAGCCGGGCGTGTCCGCATTGGCGACATTTTCAGCGAGGATGGTCTGGCGAGTCTGATGCCACCGCATCTTCTCGCTCAGCGCGTCAAGCAGCCCCAATTTCATTGCTGGCGAGTCCCCGGTCCAACTGGGCAAATCCTGCCGGGCTATGGTTAACGGGTCGTTAACTATGCAGGGTGTTCACGGGGTGATGTCTCGCATTTTGCATAAAGCCGGCGCATTACTAGGCAACAAAGTTCCACTGACTCGCGTTCGATGGCCACTCGGATCGGGCGCCGGTGGAGTTTGAGAGGGCGCGGCTATGCAATTTTTGACCAGTCTGCTGGGTGAGTCGGCCGGTGCAATCGTCACGTCGGCGCTGGCGCTCGGTGTCGTCCTCGTTCTTATCGTGCTGGGCGTCTGGGCGCTGAAGCTCCTGACACGCGGAACGGCGACCGGCATCGCGCGTGGCCGCAACCGGCGGCTCAGCATCGTCGACCAGGTGCAGGTCGATGCGAAGCGGCAGCTGCTGATCATCCGCCGCGACAATGTCGAGCACCTGATCCTCACCGGCGGTCCGCAGGATATGGTGGTCGAGGCCGGCATTCCGGTCGAGACCCCGCCACCGCCCGTCCGGCGGCCAGGAGAACAGGCTGCAGCGCCCTCCCCGGCCCCGCTCGGCAAGCCCGAGATCGACAAGCTGCGCGCCTTCGTGCGGCCCGGCGCGGCCCGCAAGTCGCCGTCGCTGCGCCATACCGGGCTGCTGCGTCCGGTGAGCCAGGGCGAGCCGGCAATCATCCCGATGCCGCCGATGGCTGGGGATAACGCGGCCCGGGGCAAACCCGACTCAGCTACAACCGCCCAAGGCACGGACAATGGGCGGGCGGCCTTTGGCGCAGGGCGAGTTCTCGGAGACACAGGCGAGGCCGGGTCGCACTGACCGGTCGAGGCTGCGCCGCGTCCTCACTCTCCTCGCGCTTGTCCTCGCCATAGCGCTGCCAACGCTGGCCTTCGGGCAGGACGTTTCGATCGACTTCGGCGACGACACGACGCTCACCGAGCGCGCGGTGCAGATCGTCGGGCTCATCACCCTGCTGTCGCTTGCGCCTTCCATCCTGGTGATGGTGACGAGCTTCACCCGCATCGTCGTGGTGCTGTCGCTGCTGCGCACGGCGATCGGGCTGCAGACGGCGCCGCCCAACTCGGTGATGGTCAGCCTCGCGCTGTTCCTCACACTGTTCGTGATGGGGCCGACACTGCAGCAGAGCTACGACAACGGCATCGCGCCACTGGTGGCCGGCCAGATCCAGATGGAGCAGGCCTTTCCGCTCGCCGCCGCGCCGGTGCACGAGTTCATGATGGCCAATGTGCGCGAGCAGGACCTGCAGCTGTTTTTCGACATGTCGAACACCGAGCCGCCCGCCGATCCGGCCGCGGTGCCGCTGCAGACGCTGATCCCGGCCTTCATGATCTCGGAACTGCGCCGCGCCTTCGAGATCGGGTTCCTGCTGTTCCTGCCGTTCGTGATCATCGACATGGTGGTCGCCTCCGTCCTCATGTCGATGGGCATGATGATGCTGCCGCCGGTGGTGATCTCACTGCCGTTCAAGCTGATCTTCTTCGTGCTGGTCGACGGCTGGCACCTGGTGGCAGGGTCGCTGATCCGGAGTTTTGTGGCGGTTTAGCGCCGGTGTTGTCGCTCGCATCCAGCCCACGGCTACCCCCCACCCTGTCCCTCCCCCGCAAAGGGGGAGGTGACTTGCGCTCGCAAGTCATCGCTCCACTAAGCACAGAGCCTGGTTCGAGGGTCTCCTCCCCCTTGCGGGGAGGGGACAGGGGTGGGGGTACTCTTCCCACACCGGGACGTTAGAACCCTAAGCCGCGCCGTTCGCCACGCTCGGCCGTCCCGGCACGACGCCTTCGCCGTTGCCGTACATGTCACGATACGAGCTGAGGAACGCGTCGAGCGAGTCGAGCGCCGCCACTTCCTGGGCCACGCGGCGGAATTCAAGCGATTGCGGGGCGATGTCGCGGGTCACGTACTCGAACAGCGGCCATTCCGCCGAGTTGGCGAGCGCGTCGGAGTATTTTGCCCGAAGCCGCGACAGGCCGAGCTTGTCGCCGGCCAGCACGAAGCCGACGGCGGCCTTCACCAGCCCCATGCGCTGGTCCTTGCCGACCGGGGCATCGCCCTTGTCGCCGCCGCTGAGCGTTTCCAGCAACTCGGAGGCGAGCGCATAGTTCTTGCCGCGCCAGTAGCCCTCGACGCGCAGGATGTCGGCGTCGCGGCCATTCAAGCGCGAGATGATGTCGAGTGCCAGCTGCTCGCGACCGGCATCGATCAGGGCGCGCGACTCGAGCACGCGGCGACGGCGCTCCAGTTGCTGCGGCAGTTCGGCGAGGCGGGTCTTGTTGAGCACATCGAGCGCCGCTTCCGGCCGCCGGTCGGCGATGCGGATCAGCGCGAGATCGGCCGCCACCTGCGACTTGGCGATGCCGTCGAGCCGGCTGTCGATCTGGTATTGCAGCAGGTCGCCGGCCTGGGCGAGGAGGTCGACCTTGACCAGCCGGCGAGCGAGGTTGCGGATCATCTCGTCGCCGCGCGTGCCGGGCGGGGTGAGCTGGCGGAAATCGTAGAACAGCGACAGCGCATCGAGGTCGGGCAGCGCGTCGGCGGCGCCGTTGAGGTAGAGGTCCTCGAAGGTCGTCTGCGCCTGCTTGAGCAAGGCATCGGTGGTGGCGCTCTGGGGGAAGCTCGAGGCCGCGTCGCGGACGGCGATGAAGCCGTCGCGATAGTCGTGGTTCTCGAAATAGAGCTCGGCGAGCAGCTTCTGCATCTGCGCTTCGAGCGCCGTGCCGCGCCAGGTCAGCACCTCGGCGGACAGCGTCTGCGTCGCCTTGTCGAGGTCGAGCTTGTCGGCCTCGTTCAGCAGCTTCAGCGTCCGATACACAGCCTCGGCACGGGTCGGGCGGAAATCGGCGGCGATCACCTGCCCGTAGGCGTCAACGGCGTCGTCGGGCTTGCCTTCGAGCTCGGCAATGCGGCCCTGCATCAACTGATAGCGGCTCACCTGCTCGGGCTCGAGCCGGGCGAAGTCGACCTTGCCGACGAGGCGCAGGGCCAGCGGCACGTCGTCGGTCTCGACGGCAGCGCGCAGGGCTGCGAACAGGAACCGGGTCTTCACCCAGGCCGGATAGCTCTCGGCCACCCCCTCCGCGGCAATGGCGTCGGAGCGGGCGCCGTTGAAGTCGTTGTCGTCGACGCGCGCCATGGTGCGCCACAGCAGCGCATCGGACTCGTCCGGGAAAGTGCCGCCATTGAGGATGGCCAGCGCATCGCGCGGCCGCACGGCCAGGGTATCGGCGATGGCTGTTACGAGGTTCAGCTTCTTGCGCAGATCCTCGCTCTGCAGCTCGTTACCGAGCGTTTCAAGCACGCCGATGGCCTCGAACGCGAGTTCGTTGCCGACGTAGAGCTGCGCGAGTTCGAGCCGCGCCAGGTCGCGCAGCCGCCCCTCGGCGACGGCGGCGCGGTTCATCACGTCCTCGCGGCGCTCGGCAAACTCGCCGGGATCGGCGGCGCGATACATGGCGAGGTCGATGAAGCTCTGGCGCAGCGACGGCGCATTGCCGGCATCGAGCTTGCGGGAGGTTTCGACAGCCGAGAGCGCAAGGCCCGGCTGCGACGAGATGACGGCGGTCGTGTCCTCGATGGCGACATCGATCTGGTCGGTGCGCGGCTTGATGACGAGGCCATGGGCGCTGCGCAGCGCGTCGAAATCGACATATTGCAGGTTGCGCGTCAGCCCGCGTGCCGGCGGCATGACGGTGACGACGCGCAGGGTATCGCCGACATTGGGGTCGCGCAGCACATGCACCTGACCCGGCCGCTCGAGATCGGCGACCATGTGATAGCGGCCCTGCTCGTCCCGTTCGCGGGTCAGCGTCACCGGCTCGGTGGCGCCGAGCAGCGCGTCACCGAGCGACAGCACCCAGGCGCGACCTTCCGAGCCGAGCGTCGCCAGCCGGTCGGCGGCAAGGTCCATGCGGATGACCTTGGTCTCGCCAGCCGAAACCAGCTCGAAGTTCGAGGCCACGCTGTCGAGCTCGGGCGAGTCCGCCGGCTCGGCCATGGCCTGCTGCGTGTCGAAGACCATCCACACGGTGTTGCCGCGACGGAACACGGCAGCGGGCGTATCGCTATCGAAGGGGAAGGCGATGCGCACGGTGCCGGCAACGTCGGTGACCGAGGGCACCACGGTGGCGCGGCTTACCGGATAGAGGTCGGTCGTCTCGTCGGTGCTCGCCTCGAGCCCGAGGCGGGCGGCGCGGCGGGCCTCCTGCTCCTTGGCGGCGACATCGAGCGCCAGCCGAGCCTGCCTGGTGCGTTCCTCGGCGGCGAGCGCGGCCTTCAGGCCCTCCTCGGGCGCGATGTCGATATCGAGCAGGAACTGCTGCGGCGTGCTCTCGTAAAAGCGCGGCACCGTGCCTTCGGCCACGGTGAAATCGATGCGCGTATCCGAGCGGGTCACGGTGTTGATGGCACCCTGGAACTCCGCCGGCAGGTCGGTCTTCAGATCGTAGAGGTCGAGCGCCACCGGCCAGTCGAAAATGACCGTGCCCTTGGTGCCATTGAGCTCGAAGCGCGCCTTGGTCGCCACGCTCCAGTCGATCTGCACACGCAGGAAGGTGGGGTTGCGGCCGACGCGCACGCTCGCCTCGGGCTTGACCGAGCGGGTCTCTGCGACCTTGCGCTCCTCGGCTTCCTGCTGCGCCTTGGCGCGCTCGAGTTCGGCCATGCGCGCCAGTACAGTGGCGGGCAACGGCGGCGGCGTGCCGGTCCAGCTGCTCGGCAGCAGGTCGACATAGAGCGCTTCGCCGGCCTCGGTGCGGTTGACGTTGTAGGTGCCGCGCAGGCCGATGCGGATGCCTTTGCTCTCGGAATCGACCCGCGCGATGGTGGCATAGCCGGGCAGCGCGAGGTTGAGGTCGGGCAGGATCACCGAGATCGGCCGGTCGAACGAGATGGCCAGTACGCCGTTCTCGTAATTCACCTGATAAGGCGGCAGGTTCTTGCGGTCGGGGAAGCTGAGGACGAGACGGGCGTAGCCGCGTTCGGCAGTGGCAAGGAGCTGCGCCTTGTCCTGCGCGGCGGCGGTACCGGCGAGCGCCAGGGCGGCGAACAGCGCCAATCCGGCAAGGCGCCACAGGGCCACAAAGGCCCCGCGCCAATCTGCGACCCGCGCTGTCATGCCGGCTTCTGCCCGCCCATACACTTCTGGTACGGGCCAACATAGGCAGCCAGACTTAACGCCGGACTAACCGGCCCGAGCGAAGCGCTTGGAAAATCGGTGGTTTACTGCCCAATGCTTTCCACCACCACAGGGTCACCCCGGCGCAGGCCGGGGCCCAATGGGGCGGCCAGCTGCGCAGGTTGAGAGACCTCAGGATGGGTGCCGGCCTGCGCCGGCATGACGCTGTGAGTGTGGGTCGGTCGAAGCCAAACCACCGGCTGTCATCCCTGCGAAAGCAGGGATCCAACCATCCGCCAGCGCGGGCTGCGACATGGTCCCTGCTTTCGCAGGGATGACACCCCGTGGCCGTGCCTACTGCCCGACGATCTGCGGCAGGTTGGCGAGGTCTTCGACCGTGTTGGCATCCATGGTCGGCTCGGTGTCCTCGCGGGCGAGGCCGGCGGTGAGGGCCTTGGCCTTCATCGGTTCCATGCGCGCGAGGATCGGGGCCATCTTGCGCGGGTTCATGGCCCGCGCGACGCGTACCAGCATCTGGGTGTCGAGCGCATCGAAGATCACCGCCGCTTCCTTGGGCTTCATCGTCTCGTACATGGCGACGATGCCGCCGAACTGCGCCTTCTCGTCGGTCTTGCGCTCGTCGACCAGGGCACTGATCCGCGCTTCGAGCGCCTTGAGCGCCGCGGTGCGCTCCTCGATGCGCTTTTCGGCGGCCTCGACCAGAGCGAGCCGCATCTCGAGTTCCTTCTCGCGGGCATCGAGCTCGTCGCGGCGCTCGCCGAGGCGGGTGGCGAGTGCGCCCGCGCTCGCGGCATTGCCAGCCACCGGCACCAGCACGCCCTCGGAGTTGACCTCCATGGCCACGGCGTCGCCGTGCTCGTTGAGCGGTACGGGCACGCAGTCGGCCTGCCCCTCCGCCAGTGCCGGCGCGGCCGGGTCGACCGGCGGACAGGCAGCCTGGGTGGCGGCAGGCGCCTCGACCGGGTGCGCCACAGGATCGGGCGGCAAGGCTTCGCCATGTCCGGCCTCCGCCGCCGGAGCGCCGTGCTCGACCGCAGCGGGTGCGCCGTGTCCGCCGCCGGCCGGCTGCTCGCCCAGCGAGATCACCGGCGACTCGTCGGCGAGCACGGGGCTCGTGTCCTCCAGCGTCGTTTCGAGCGGCAGCTGCATCGTCGGGTCGGCGTGCATCGACGCCGGCGCGGCGGGCGCTCCGCCTGCGGCCTGCGCCGTCTCCGTGCCAACCAGCACGTAGCCGCCTCCCGTCATGAGGCCGATGCCCTTCAGGAGCAGCAGCGCCGAGGTGGCGGCGATAACGACCGGCAGGAGGCGCGGCGTTTTCATCAGGCGGCGTTGCCCCGGATGCGCGGCCGCATGGAGAGCTGCTGCAGCGCCGATTGCACCTTGTTGGGCTCGGGCTCGAGCCGGTCATCCTCGGGCTGCACGGCCTGGGCCGGGGCGAGGCGATGGCCGGTGAACTCGTTGGCGGGCGCCCGCGCCGCGCTGGTGATGCGGGCGAGCCGATCGATCAGCTGCTGGCCGGCATTGACGTGGCTGGCGAGCTCGACCCCGAAGCGCTCGGCCTCGTTGAGCCGGTTGGCAAGGACGGTCTCGGCGTCCTGCGCCGTGGTCTTCAGCTCCTGGATGGCCGAGTTGGCGAGCCCCGTTGCCTGCACCAGATCCGCCACCATCTGCCGCAGCTCGCCGCGATCGGAGTGGAGACGCTTGAGGCGTTGGTTGAGGATCACGCAATAGCCGATTGTGGTGGCGAGCAAAATCGCCACGAGCGTTTCCACCACGATCCCCAGCGGCAGCCCGAACATCAGCGTTGCTCCAGTCTTTGATTGTCGTCGATGGCCTCAAAGGCGGCCATGGTCACCTTCGGCGCATTCAGCGGGCGCGCCACGCGCACCGAGACGTGGTTGCCGATGTGGCCCATCACCGCCTCGGTCAGCTCCACTTCGCCCGAGCGCAGCTTCACCGGATCGGACGGCCCGCGCTCGAACATCACGGTGTCGCCGGGCTTCAGACTCAGCACGCGGTTCAGCGGCAGGTCCATCTCGTGCAGGATCGCCTCGACCTCGATGTCGGCTGCAAAAATCTCGGTGGCGAGATGGCCTTCCCAGATCGGGTCGCGGCCGAACTTCTCGCCCATGTACATCTGGAGCAGCTGCTCGCGGATGGGCTCGATGGTGGCGTAAGGCAGCAGGATCTCGATCTTGCCGCCGCGATCGTCCATCTCGATGCGCAGCTCGATGAGGATCGCGGCATTGGCCGGGCGCGAGATGGCGGCGAAGCGCGGATTGGTCTCCAGCCGCTCAACCTTGAAGTTGACCTCGGTCACCGGCTCGAAGGCGCGGTGCGTGTCCTCGAGGATCACCTCGATCATGCGGCGAGCCAGCGCCATCTCGATGGTGGTGTAGGGCCGGCCCTCGACCCGAATCTGCCCGCCGACGCGGCGGCCGCCGAGCAGCACGTCGATCATCGAGTAGATGAGCGAAGAGTCGACGGTCAGCAGCCCGTAATTCTCCCATTCCTCGGCCTTGATCACCGAGAGGATGGCGGGCAGCGGGATGGAATTGAGGTAGTCGCCGAAACGCACCGAGGAGATGGAGTCGATCGCGACTTCCACGTTGTCGGAGGTGAAATTCCTGAGGCTTGTCGTCGCCAGCCGGACCAGCCGATCGAAGACGATTTCGAGCATGGGCAGGCGCTCATAGGAGACGAGCGCCGAGTTGATCAGCGCCTGCACGCCCGACAGCTCGGGGCTGCCGCCGGCATTGGGATCAAAGCCGAGCAGGCTGTCGATCTCGTCCTGGTTCAGCACGCGGTCGGCCGCGCCATCCTCGGCTGCGTCGGCCTCGAGCATCGCGGCCCAGTCGGCGCTGAGCGCATCGTCGCCGGCAGCCGGTGCCGCGGCGGCGTCGGCATTCCAGTCTTCGCTGAGTTTATCCTGCTCGTTGGGACCGGGCATTATTGCACCAGGATTTCCTTGAACAGGATGGAGTCGACCTGCGCCGGATAGATCGCAATGTTGACGCGGCGGCGCAGCTCCTCCTTCAGCCGGTAGACGCCAGCCGAACCCTCGAGGTCGGAGCGGCGGAGCTCGCGCAGGTAGACCTGGAAAGCATCGACCACCTTCGCCATGCGCGGCTGGATTTCGAGCATCACCTCTTCGCTCGCCACTTCGAGCGCGATGGTGAGCTTCATGAACTGGGCCTTGCCGCCCTCGTCACCGCGCAGGTTCACGGTCATCGTGGGCAGGTTGAAGATGAAGGTCTCGGGCAGCGCGACGTGATCGCCCGCGTGCTCGTCGGCGGGCGGCGCGAGAAACAGGAAGTAGCCGGCTGCGGCACCGCCGCCGACAACGACCACGGCCGCGACGATCATGGCAATGAGCATGATCGGGAGCTTCTTCTTTGCGGGCGCGGCAACGTCGCCGCCCTCGACTTCGGCCTCGAGAGCCATACCCCAAACCCCTGCCCCACCGGACGATTCCGGCCCTTTCGAGGTAAGCGGCAGAGGGTTAACGATTGGTTACGAAGCGTGTCTTCGCGGCACATTTTGCCGAGCAGATTTTGCCACCCGATCGGAACCCGGCAACCTCGCCCTAGACCAGACATCCACCTAAGTCATTGATATTGCTCGCGGAGCAAGACTGGCATGGTTGCTGCAAGGTAAACGGCGAGCCCGACGGCCTGGGGAGGTCGGACGGCTCGGGGACTGAACGGGGACTTACGCCATGGAAAATGTGCCGCTTATCGGCCTATCGCGACAGATCGCCCTGAGGCGACAGATCGAAGTGGTGGCCAACAACATGGCCAACATGAACACGACCGGCTTCAAATCCGAGCAGCTGCTGTTCGAGGAATACCTCATGCCGGTGGCGCGCGATCGCGACTTCCCGGCGCTCGACCAGCAGCTCAGCTACACCGACGACTGGGCCACGGTGCACGATTTCTCGCCCGGGCCGGTGGTCGATACCGGCAACCCGCTCGACGTGGCGCTGAAGGGCGAAGGCTTCCTCGTGGTGCAGACGCCGGGTGGCGAGCGCTACACCAAGGCCGGATCGCTCGGTGTCTCGTCGGAGGGCCAACTGGTCGATCCGAGCGGGTATCCGATCATGGGCCTCAACGGCCCGGTGCAGTTCCAGCCCAACGAGACCGACATCCAGATCGCCGATGACGGCACAATCTCGTCGAGCGCCGGCGTCAAGGGCCGGTTGCGTATCGTCGAGTTCGCCGATCCGCAGAATGTCGAGCGCTTTGGCGAGAACCTGTGGACGGGCGGCAGCCCGCAGCCGGCGGTCGCCACCACGGTGCAGCAGGGCGCGATTGAGAAATCCAACGTCTCGGGCGTGGCGCAGATGAGCCAGATGCTCGAGATCCAGCGCGCCTACGAAGGCATCGCCAACCTCTTGCAGAAGCATGACGAGCAGCGCCGCAGCGCCATCCAGAAGCTCGGCTCCCTCAACGGCTAACCCGGAGAACGCGACATGAAGGCTCTCTACATCGCATCGACGGGCATGGCTGCGCAGGAGCGCAACGTCGAAGTCATTTCCAACAATATCGCGAACATGCGCACCACCGGCTACAAGCGGGCACGCGCCGAGTTCCAGGATCTGCTCTACCAGGCCTATCGCCAGGCGGGCGCCGCAACGTCCGAAGGCGGCACGGTCGCACCGGTGGCCATCGAAGTGGGTTCGGGCGTCAAGACCGCGGCCACCCCGCGCATCATGAGCCAGGGCGTCGTGGCGCCGACCGAGAAGGAGCTCGATATCGCCATTCGCGGCGAGGGCTACTTCATGGTGGAAATGCCCGATGGCCGCACCGGCTATACCCGCGATGGGACGTTCGAGCGCAGCCCCGAGGGTGAGCTCGTCACCGCCGACGGCTACCCAGTGCAGCCCGGCATCACCATTCCGGGCGATGCCACGGCGGTCTCGATCAGCTCGGACGGCACGGTCGAGGCCTTCATGCCCGGCTCCAACGCCCCGACCCAGATCGGCCAACTGCAGCTGGCGCGCTTCGTCAACAAGGCCGGTCTCTCGTCGGCCGGCAACAACCTGTTCGTCGAGACCGGCGCGAGTGGCCCGGCGCAGTTGGGCACGCCCAACTCGGACGGCGTCGGCGACCTGCTGCAGGGGTATCTGGAAAGCTCGAACGTCAACTCGGTGACCGAAATTGCCGACCTGATCGCAGCACAGCGCGCCTACGAGATGAACGCCCGCGTCATCTCCGGGGCCGACGAGATGCTGCAATCCACCACGCAACTGCGCTGACCGGGAGATAACAGATGCACAAACTCATACTCCCTGCCCTCTTCTCGCTACTCGCCACCGCGGCCGAGGCTGCGCCGGTGCTCAAGGCCGAAGTCTCGATCAACCGCCCGATCGTCACGGTCGGCGACATGTTCGAGGATGCCGGCCTTCTCGCCGAACGCGGGTTGTTCCGTGCTCCGGCACCCGGCACCACCGGCATTGTCAGCCTCGAGGCGGTCCGCGCCGCAGCCAAGGCGGTCGGCCTCGTCGACTACAGCCAGGATCACGTGCTCAGCGTCCGCGTGGAGCGGCAGGTAAGCATCGTCGACGCCACTACGCTTACCGGGCTGATCGAAGCCGAGCTCGCCCATCGCGGCATCATGCAGCCGGGTGTGGAGCTCGTCGCTCGCTTCGATGCCGAGACCAACTTCAAGGCCGAGGCTGTCGATGTCCCGGCGACGCTCAGCGCCCTGACCTACCAGCCCGGCGCGTCGATGTTCTCGGCCCG
Organism: Devosia sp. Soil_C_22; assembly: GCF_057657195.1. Taxonomy (NCBI): domain Bacteria; kingdom Pseudomonadati; phylum Pseudomonadota; class Alphaproteobacteria; order Hyphomicrobiales; family Devosiaceae; genus Devosia; species Devosia sp. Soil_C_22. Next base: position 1,704,014 of record NZ_JBDGIY010000001.1, on the reverse strand, counting down.
CTTTGCGATCGAGGGGATCGAGCTGCCGGTGGACGTCAGCGGCCGGGTCGATTTCATGGTCGAGGTGCCGCATCTCAGTGCGTCGCTGCAAGCGGGCGCCATCCTCACGCCGGGCGATGTCGAGATGAAGCGGGTCAGCCTCGCGCTCGCCGACGAGACCGGCATCTCCTCGCTCAGCGACCTCGTCGGCAAGCAGCTGCGCCGCAATGCCCGCGAGGGCGTGATGCTCAAGGCCTCGGACGTGATCGAGCCGCTCGCGGTCAAGCGCAACACGCAGGTCACCGTGCTGCTCAGGACCGGACCGATGACGCTGACCGTGGCCGGCCAGTCGCTCTCCGACGCCGCCGCCGGCCAGCCGGTGCAGGTGATGAACTCCGTCTCGCGAAAAATCCTCAACGGCGTCGCCACCGCCTCGGGCGCCGTCGAAATCACGACCGCCGCCGGCCAGCTCAAGGTCGCGGGGCTATGACCGGCGCAAGGAAGAACCCGATGAACACGCTCAAGCTCGCCGCCGCCCTCGCGCTCACCAGTCTCGCCGCCGGCTGCTCGACCATGGACCAGCTCGCCTCGGTGGGCGAACAGCCCCGGCTGACCGCCATCGCCGACCCGACCGCATCGGCCGGCTATCGGCCGGTGCAGATGCCGATGCCGGAACCGGTGGTGGCCTCGTACCAACCCAACTCGCTGTTCTCCAACCACGCCCGCGGCTTCTTCAAGGACCAGCGCGCCCAGAAGATCGGCGACATCCTCACCGTCATGGTCACCATCCAGGACAGCGCGAACATCTCCAACTCGACCGACCGCGAACGCAGCTCGGAATCGAAGGGCAGCGTCGGCGGCGTGCTCGGCTCGATCTTCGGCGGCAATGTCCCGCTCGCCGACGTGCAGGCCAATGGCGCCATCACCACCTCGGGCAGCCTCGCCGATGGCGGCTCGGGCTCGGTGGCGCGGCACGAGAGCCTGACGACGCAGGTTGCTGCCGTGGTCACCCAGGTGCTGCCCAACGGCAACCTCGTCATCGAGGGCCGGCAGGAAGTGCGGGTGAACTTCGAGGTCCGCGAACTGATCGTCGCCGGCATCGTGCGGCCCGAGGATATCGAGGCCGACAACACCATCCCTTCCGCCAAGATCGCCGAAGCGCGCATCTCGTATGGCGGCCGCGGCCAGATCACGCAGATGCAGCAGCCGCGCTACGGCCAGCAGATCGCCGACGCCATCATGCCGTTCTAGGGCGGAGCGCTCCCAGGAAAAGTTGCAGACTTTTCAGGTTCGGGAGCGCGACCACCAGAACGGCTCAGCAGTCCCCGACCGCCAGGCACATTCCCCCAATCGGTACCGGCGGTCACGGGCGGCCTCCAGAACAGAGCCCGTCCCCAGAGGGCGCAGTCTCCCCGGCTGCGCCCTTCTTGTTTCGTGCGGCTATTGCGGTGCGTAGTGCGGTTGCTGATCCTTGCGGATCGACATCACCTTCTCGCCGGCCAGCGAGATGTTCCGGCGGTCCGATGTGGCCGCCGCGAATATCCCGTCGACGCCCGGCACCAGCCACTCGTGCAGCTCGGCGACCATGACCCTGGTCGCGGGCAGCCAATCCTGGCTCGCCGCGAGGACGCCGGCCTCGGCTCCCTCGATATCCAGCTTCAACAGGACGATCTCGTCCTCGCCCTGCTCGATCATGAGGCTCCTCAGATCGACTGTCCTGACCCGGTCGATGGTCACACCACGCCCGCCCGGCGCGCTGAGGAGCGAAAAGCCCCATTCTGCCGTGCCGATATTCTTGAGCTCGGCGTAGCCGGCCTGGGGAGCGATGGCCGCCTGAACCACCCTGATGTTCGGGACATCCTGGACGTTGCGCCTGAGCACCTCGATATTGCTCGATGACGGCTCGATGGTGACTACGGTCGCGTTTGGAAATGCCAGCGCCAACCGCAGTGCCGCCGTGCCGATATAGCCGCCGCCATCCACGATCAGCCCCTCGGTGTCCGGCGGCAGCAGAGCGATGACATCGTCCAATTCGGCACCAAGACTGAGAAATGCGACGCCGATATCGGGCGTCGCCGATCGCACACTGATCGGTCGGCCATGTACGGAGAAAGTGAACAATTTTCGGACACGCAGGAAATGCAACAGCCTGAACGACAAGATCTTGGCGTCGTCATTTTCCGCACGCATCAGTGCGACGACCTGATCGTCTATGAAAAGGCCGCTGAACAACCTGCGCACACGCGCCAACCAACTCACGATCCGCTCCGATACTGCCCATGCGCCCGCGCAATACATCCACATCGGCGGGCATGGTCAAGCGGGTGGCTAGGCGGACGGGGCGCGAGTGCTGCAGGATCAGGTCTGACGGGGTTAGCCGCTGCATGGCGGATGCCCGGTGCGATGGCTTCCCGTTTGCGCCGATCTTCTGTACTGCCACCGGCGCAACACAGAAGGACCCGGCAGCGCGCATGATCCGCCTCGAAAATATCGGCAAGCAGAATGGCAGGCAGATCGTCTTCATCGAGGCCTCTGCCGGGCTGCTGCGTGGCGAGAAGGCCGGTCTCGTCGGGCCGAACGGCGCCGGCAAGACGACTCTGTTCCGTATGATCATCGGCGAGGAGCAGCCCGACGAGGGCCAGGTGTCGGTCGATCGCGGCGTCTCCATCGGCTATTTCAGCCAGGATGTCGGCGAGATGGCCGGGCGCTCGGTCGTGGCGGAGGTGATGGACGGCGCCGGTCCGGTGAGCGAGCTGATGGCCGAAATGTCGGTGCTCGAGGCCGCCATGGCCGATCCCGACCAGGCCGATCGGATGGACGAGATCATCACGCGCTACGGCGAGGTGCAGGGGCGCTTCCAGGAGCTCGACGGCTATTCGCTGGATGGCCGCGCTCGCGAAGTGCTCGACGGCCTCGGCTTTTCCCAGGAGATGATGGATGGCGATGTCGGCACGCTGTCGGGCGGCTGGAAGATGCGTGTCGCGCTGGCCCGTATCCTGCTGATGGCGCCCGATGTGCTGCTGCTCGACGAACCATCCAACCATCTCGACCTCGAAAGCCTGATCTGGCTGGAAGCATTTCTCAAGGACTACCAGGGCGCGATCCTGATGACCTCGCACGACCGCGAGTTCATGAACCGCGTCGTCAACAAGATCGTCGAGATCGATGGCGGCGCACTCACCAGCTATACCGGCGACTACGAGTTCTACACCCAGCAGCGAGCGCTTTCCGACAAGCAGCAGCAGGCGCAGTTCGAACGCCAGCAGGCGATGCTGGCCAAGGAGATCGCCTTCATCGAGCGCTTCAAGGCGCGCGCCAGCCATGCCGCGCAGGTGCAGAGCCGGGTGAAGAAGCTCGACAAGATCGACCGTGTCGAGCCGCCCAAGCGCCGCCAGACCATCGCCTTCGAGTTCCGCCCGGCCCCGCGCTCGGGCGAGGACGTAGTGATGCTGAAGAACGTCTCGAAGGGCTATGGCAGCCGCGCGATCTACGATGGCTTCAACTTCCACATCCGCCGGCAGGAGCGCTGGTGCATCATGGGCATCAACGGCGCCGGCAAGTCGACGCTGCTGAAGCTCGTCGCCGGCGCCGCCGAGCCGGATGACGGCACAGTCAACCGCGGCCCGAGCGTCAAGCTGGGCTACTTCGCCCAGCATGCCATGGACGTGCTCGATGGCGACCGCTCCGTGTTCGAAACCCTGCAGGACAATTTCCCGCAGGCCAACCAGGCGCCGCTCCGCGCCCTCGCCGGCTGCTTCGGCTTTTCGGGCGACGAGATCGACAAGAAGTGCCGGGTGCTTTCGGGCGGCGAGAAGGCGCGGTTGGTGATGGCGCTGCTGCTGTTCGATCCGCCGAACCTGCTCGTCCTCGACGAGCCCACCAACCATCTCGATATCGCCACCAAGCAGATGCTGATCGCGGCGCTGGCGCAGTACGAGGGCACGATGCTGTTCGTCTCGCACGACCGCCACTTCCTCGCGGCGCTCTCCAATCGCGTGCTCGAGCTGACGCCGGACGGCATCCACACCTATGGCGGCGGCTACACCGACTATGTGCAGAGCACCGGGCACGAGGCCCCGGGGCTGCGGAGCTGAGGCAACGAACGGGCGCAGCCTGGCGATTGCGCCGCGGACAGGGTGGCGAGGCTACCGCAAGTTGCGGCGAGACGCAGGTTACGCAGCGCGCCGGGATTGAGCATCCCTCCTCCTCACGCCTGCACCGGCCGGCGCAGGCCCGCGAACTCCACCGTGGCCAGCAGGGCAACCACGACGGCCTGCAGCAGCACGAAGGCGATACCGAGCAGGTTCGGCGTCGTCAGCAGCAGCACGGCCAGGCTGGCGAGCACCCAGCCGAGATTGCCGAGCACGACGAGCCATAGCCCGGCCGTCCAGGGCGACGCCTGCCGCGACAGCACCGCCATGAACGCGGCGATCGGGAACAGCAGGAGGCCGGCGTAAAGCAGCACATCCTGCGGCAGCGCCAGCAGGACCGACAGCCCCCCGGCAAAGGCCACGAGCACGATGCCCATCAGCGCACAGGTCAGGGCGTCGAGGGCGAGGATCTTGTTGAGCGTCATGTTCTGTCTCCATTGGTTGATGGAGACATCTGAGCCGAGCGCACGGCACAAATCGATTACGCGGGAGGTAATGAAGGCCAGAATGCGACGGCAAGGTGCGTTGCACACCCCTCCGTTCCGGTGGCGCTCCGGCAGGCCGATGGTCCGAACTACCCCCGCCGCTGCAGCGCCAGCCAGACACCGCCCAGCATCAGGATCACGCCTGATACACGCGTCATCAGCCGCACGCGGGCCTGGGTCAGCAACTGGCGGGCGCTGCCGGCGAGGACGGCGTAGACGCAGTCGGTAGCCGTGGCGACCGCCATGACGATCAGGCCGAGCACCATGATCTGGTCGAAGGCCGGGCGGCTCATGTCGACGAACTGAGGCAGGAAGGCGCCGAGGAACAGCAGCGTCTTGGGGTTGGACCAGTTGATGAGTGCGCCCTGCCACACATAGCGCAGGAGCGGCAGCCGCTCGCCTGGTTGGCCGACATCGAGCTTGCCGGACGAGGTGAACATCTTGAAGCCGATCCAGATCAGATAGGCGGCGCCGACCAGCTTGATTATCGTGAACGCCTCGGACACCAGCCGCATCACCGCCTCGAGGCCGACCGCGACGATGAACACCATGCTCAGCATGGCGATCTCGGTGCCAAGGATAGTCAGCAGCCCTGCCTTGGTCCCGCGCGCCAGCGAATTGGCCACCACCACCGTCACCGACGGGCCGGGCACGATGGAAAAGAGCAGGCAGGCGAGGATATAGGGCAGCAGAATGGCGGTGTTGATCATCTAGAGGCTCCTGACTCGCAGGGCAGCAAGCCACAGGCGAAGCGCCATCGCAAGCGGGTAGCCGCCGCCGGTCCAGCCCGGCATCGGGGAAACTACGTGCGATATCGTCCTAGGTCTCGGTCGCCCCGCCGATCGCCTAGAAATGCGCTGGCGATAAGTTGGGGGCAATGATGCGCAGATTGGCGTTGATCGGACTATGCATGGTGGTTGCGGGCTGCAGCACGACGCGGCAGCCGCTACAGGCGCCGCAGCTGTCGGTGGCACCGGGCTACACGGCGATCCTTCCGACAAGCGCCGTCCGCATCGGCCACCTCTATGTGGAGGGTAGCAATGCGCTGGCCGGCTTCGCCACGAGCGCGGGCGTCGCCTACAGCCGGCTGTGCTACGACGACTTCGCCAAGACCACGGCTCTCAAGGAGATTGCGCAGCACGTGGTCGATGAAGGCGTTACTGCTACGAAGCGAACCGGAACACGGGGCATCACGGGCGGGCTATCGACGTCGACGAACCGCCTCAGCTTCCTGGGCAGCCTTACGGTATCGGGAGACGCGGGCACCAGCCGCACTTACACGGTGGAGAATGTCCACAGCCTCATACTGACCGACGAGGGGCTCGACACGATACGTTCCGGGATCGGGGAGAAATGCAGGGCCCTGATTGGCGAGGTGCTTTCCGCCGGCAAGGCGGTCGTTGTCGTGCGTAGCGCCGAAAGGGCCGACAAGGCGACTGACCTGGCCAAGGAAGGCATCAGCGGGACCGCCGGCGCCTCGGTCGGCGGCGCGGTTTCGACTGGCGAGGGCGGCGCCATCTCGGTTACCGGCGACGGGCTGGGCGGTCGCGCCGGAAACAGCTCGGAGCAATCGAGCGAGTACCCGATGGTCTATCTATCGGTGCAAATGGTGCCGTTCACCCCGTAGGTCCGGTCGAGTACGGACCCTGCGGAGACGGGCAGCAATCGCAGCCCGTCTCCCGGCGCTCGCCGTTACTCGCCGGCGTCATCCCCCGGCGCATCGGTCTCCGGGGCCTCGGGCTCGGCGTCCTCGCCTTCCGGCTCGCTGATGCGCTCGACCGACACCACCTTCTCGCCCTCGGCGGTATTGAACACCGTGACGCCCTGCGAGGAACGGCTGACGATGCGGATACGGTTGTCCGGACCGGCATCGACCGGCACGCGGATCACCTGGCCGCCATTGGTCACCAGCATGATCTGGTCGCCGTCTTCCACCGGGAAGGAGCCGATCAGCGGGCCGTTGCGCTTGTTCACCGCCATGGCGACGATGCCTTTGCCGCCGCGGCCGGTGATCCGGTACTCGTGGCTCGAGGTGCGCTTGCCGTAGCCATTCTCCGAAATGGTCAGGATGAACTGCTCGGCCGCCGACATGGCGGCGTAGCGTTCCTGGCTCAGCTCGCCGGCCGGCACCGCGTCCTCGGCATCCTCGACCACCTCTTCGCTCTCGCCCTCGCCGCGCACCGCGCGGCTCATCTTGAGGTAGGCCGAGCGCTCGGGGGAGTCGGCGTCGAAGTGATGGATGATGGCCATCGAGATGACGCGGTCGCCTTCGGCGAGGCTGATGCCGCGCACGCCGGTCGAGTCGCGGCCCTTGAACACGCGGACCTCGTCGACCTGGAAGCGGATCGCCTGGCCGAGCGCGGTGGTGAGTAGCACGTCGTCATTGGCCGTACAGGTCGCGACATCGACGATGCCGTCGCCCTCGTCGAGCTTCATGGCGATCTTGCCGTTCTTGTTGATCTCGGTGAAATCGGCCAGCGAATTGCGACGCACGGTGCCGCGGATGGTCGAGAACATGACGTCGAGCTGATTCCAGCTCGCCTCGTCCTCGGGCAGCGGCATGATCGAGGTGATGCGTTCGCCCTCATCGAGCGGCAGCATGTTGATCAGCGCCCTGCCCCGGGCCTGCGGCTCGCCGATCGGCAGGCGCCACACCTTCATCTTGTAGACCTGGCCGGCCGACGAGAAGAACAGCACCGGAGTGTGCGTGTTGGCGACGAACAGGCGCGAAACGAAATCCTCGTCGCGGGTCGCCATGCCGGAGCGGCCCTTGCCGCCGCGGCGCTGCGCCCGATAGGCCGAGAGCGGCACGCGCTTGATGTAGCCGCCGTGGGTGACGGTCACCACCATGTCCTCGCGGGCGATGAGGTCTTCGTCCTCGAAGTCGCCGGCGGCATCGTCGATGGAGGTCAGGCGCGGGGTGTTGAACTGCTCCTTGATCGCGGTCAGCTCGTCGCGGACGATCTGCAACACGCGCTCGCGCGAGCGCAAGATCGAGAGATATTCCTCGATATCCTTGCCCAGCCCGTTCAGTTCTTCGCTGATATCGGTGACGCCCAGCGCGGTCAGGCGGGAAAGCGTGAGCGCGAGAATGGCGCGAGCCTGGTCGTCGCTCAGCTTGAAGGTGCCGTCGTCGTTGATCCGGTGACGCGGGTCGTCGATCAGCGCGATCAGCGGAGCGACATCACGGGCGGGCCAGTCGCGCTCCATCAGCCGCTCGCGGGCAACGCCGGCGTCGGCCGAGGTGCGGATCGTGTGGATGACCTCGTCGATATTGGCGACAGCTACGGCCAGGCCGACCAGCGTATGAGCGCGGTCGCGGGCCTTGTTGAGCAGGAAGCGCGTGCGGCGGGTGACCACCACCTCGCGGAACTCGATGAAGGCCGTGAGCATCTGCTTCATGCTCATCAGTTCGGGCTTGCCGCCGTTGAGTGCCACGAAGTTGCAGCCGAACGAGCTCTGCAGCGGGGTGAAGCGGTAGAGCTGGTTCAGCACCACGTCCGGCACGGCGTCGCGCTTGAGCTCGATCACCACGCGCATGCCCTGGCGGTCGGATTCGTCGCGTACGTCGGAGATGCCCTCGATGCGCTTGTCGCGCACCAGCTCGGCAATCTTCTCGATCATCACCGACTTGTTCACCTGATACGGGATCTCGGTGATGATCAGCGCCTCGCGCTGGCCCCGTATCTCTTCGATATGCGACTTGCCGCGGATCAGGATGGAGCCGCGGCCGGTCTCGTAGGCCTGACGGATGCCGGAGCGGCCGAGGATGACGGCGGCGGTCGGGAAATCCGGACCCGGCAGCACAGTCATGATGTCTTCGGTCAGCGCTTCGGAATTGTCCATCAGCAACAGCAGCGCGTCGATCACCTCGCCCAGGTTGTGGGTCGGGATGTTGGTCGCCATGCCCACGGCAATGCCCTGCCCGCCATTGACCAGCAGGTTCGGGAAGCCCGCCGGCAGCACCGTCGGCTCCCGTTCGGACGCGTCGTAGTTGTCCTTGAAGTCGATGGTGTCCTTGTCGAGGTCGTCGAGCAGGCTGTCGGTCACCTTCTCCATGCGCACTTCGGTGTAGCGCATGGCGGCCGGCATATCGCCGTCGACCGAACCGAAATTGCCCTGCCCGTCGATCAGCGTCACGCGCAGCGAGAATTCCTGCGCCATGCGGACGAGCGAGAAATAGACCGCATCGTTGGAATGCGGGTGATACTTACCGATCACGTCGCCGACCACGCGGGCCGATTTGCGGTACGGCCGGTTCCAGGCGTAGCCCTGCTCGTACATCGAATAAAGGATGCGCCGGTGCACCGGCTTCAGCCCGTCGCGCACGTCGGGAAGCGCCCGGCTCACGATCACGCTCATCGCGTAATCGAGATAGGATTTGCGCATCTCGTCGGTCAGCGAAATCGGAGCAATATCGGACGGCGTCGGCGCGCCGGTCTCGTCTTCGTTATTGTCAGCCACGGGCCAGATTCGGTTATTGAGACTAAGAGGAGAGCTTTAGGCGATTCCTGCCCCGAAAACCAACGCGGCCGGGCGGATAGCGCAGATGTCCACGGCAATGGAACATGCCAGGGGCCTCATATGATCAAAATGCAGTGGGTTTGCGGCAACTTTGGGCCGAAAAGCCTGCATTCGCTCCGCTGCCCGCGGCGCAAACGGCTGGACGCGTCCGGCGTCTGCGCTTAGTAATCCGCGCCGACGCGGGGGCGCGCCGCCTAGGGGAAGATTCTATTGTCTAACAGTAACGTCCTGGCCCGGATCTGGAACTGGGCCTTCGGGCATGAGCGCTCGATCGGCTTCGGGCTGGAAAAACTCGGCCAGCTGACTCTGCGGCACCCGGCGATTCTCGGCTTACTGGTCGCGGCGATGACGATATTCAGTGCCAGCCAGATGCCGCGCATCAGCGTCGACGGCGACATGCTTCGGGTATTTGCCGATTCAGGTCCCGAATACGACGCCTACGAGCATCTCTCGACGACGTTCGGCACATTCGAGAACGACATCTACCTGCTGGTCAACTCGCCCACGCTGACCAATCCGGAGACCATCGAGACCATCCGCATGATGGCGCTCGACCTCTCCAACTCCGAATATGTCAACGGCACCATGTCGGCCTTCACGCTGCGCGTGCCGGGGCCGAACGGCACCACCCTGCCCGCGGTGCCCGAAGGCATGCAGTCGCCCGAAGAGGTCAGCAAGGCCCTGACGGACCTCTACAATCAGGATCCGATGATGCGGAACCTGATCAATCCCGATCTTTCCGGCGTCGTCATCATCGTCTTCCCCAATCCCGAAATGACCCGGGGCGGCGGCCAGAAGGAGATGCTGAACGACCTGCGGACGCTGGTCAGCGACTATGAGTCCGACGACGTGGACGTCGAGCTCACCGGCCCGCCCGTCTGGACGGGCGAGATGCTCACCGCGGCGGTCGACGACCAGGTGAAGTTCACGATCTGGGGCTTCGGGCTCGGCGCCCTCATCGCGCTGTTGTCGCTGCGCTCGTTCTGGGGGGCGCTGCTGGTCGCCTCGACGCCGTTCATCGCGGTGCTGTGGGTGATGGGCTCGATCATCGCGCTGTTCGGCTCGTTCTCGTTCCTCACCATCATCGTGACGACCATCGTCATCGTCATCGCATTCGCCGAGAGCCTGTTCTTCATCTTCAACTGGCTCGCCTACTGGCGCGACGGCATGGATCCCTACAAGGCGGTGGACGAGACCGTCCGCGTGGTGGGGCCGGCTTCGGCCCTGGCCATGTTGACCACGCTGGTGTCCTTCCTGTCGCTGTCGCTGACGCCCGGCCAGGGCATCCAGGAATTCTCGTGGGCCGGCAGCCTTGCCTCGGTGGTCAACTTCATCTGCCTGATGACTTTCCTGCCGCTGCTGCTGAAGCTGGCGGTCCGCCTCGGGCTCAAGCTGCCCAAGACCCCGAGCCTTGCCGTCAACGCGCCGATCCCGCTGTCGTGGTTCGTCGCCACCAAGTTCGGCCGCCCGGTGGCGCTGATGGCGATCGTCGGCACGATCCTGCTGTTCGTCCCCTACCTGATGATCCAGCCGCGCTTTTCGTTCGAGGACTTCATGGCGAAGGGCTCGACCGCGCTCACCGCCGCCGAGCAGATCGACCAGGGCGTGGGCGGCGTCGCGCCGCTCTATGTCAGCGTGCCGCTCAAGCAGGGCATGGCCGATGTGGGCGACGAGGATTTCGCCACCGTGACGCGCGTGCACGAGATCGTCGAGAAGCATCTCGGGGTGAACAAGGTCGTCTCGGCAGCGGCGTTCAAGCACTACACCGAGAGCGGTTTCACCCGCGAGGAGGTGTTCAACGCCGTGGGCAGCCTGCGCAGCCGCTTCGTCACCGAAGACGGCATGCACGCGCTGGTCACCGGCTTCATGCCGACGATCATCGCCTCGAACGAACTCGAGAAGCTGAAGGAAGGCATCGAAGCCGACATCCAGGCGGCGGGCATCGAGGGCGCCACGGTCGGCGGCTTCCGCGTCATGACCACCTATGCCACCGACAGCATCGTGCGCGGCCTGCAGCTCGATCTCTCCATCTCGGTGGTGGTCAACCTGCTGCTCATCGCCTTTGCCTTCCGCTCTTTCCGCGTCGCCACGGCGACGGCGATCCCGAACCTGTTCCCGGTGCTGGCGACGACCGCGTATCTGTGGTTCTCGGGCTCCGGCCTGCAGCTGACCACCGTGCTGTCGCTGACCATCGCCTTCGGTATCGCGGTGGACGACACGACGCACTTCCTGTCGCATTACCTGCACGAGCGCCGGGAAAACGGCCGCTCGCACATGGATGCGATCCACCACACCATGCAGCGCATCGGCGGAGCGATCGTGGCGGCGACGCTGATCCTGTGCTCGGGCGTTGCCATCGTGATGTTCTCCGAACTGCCACAGGTTGCCCTGTTCGGGACGCTGTTCGTGGGAACTCTTGGCTTTGCTTTGATTGGAGATGTGTTCATTCTCCCGGCATTGCTGGTCGCCGGGGGGCGATTCTTTCATCCGCTTGGAGGCATCAAGAAATGAAGCTCATCAGACCCCTGACGCGCATTGCGGCGCTCGTCGGTCTGCTCGTGGTAGCGCCTTTGGCCCCCCTGTCCGCCGCCCCGGCCCATGCCGCGGCCGCCGACGTGGCGCTGCTCAAGTCCTATCTCGGCGACTGGCGCGGTCGCGGCGAACTGATCGGCGCCGAAAAGGAGTCGGTGGTCTGCCGGCTCTCGCTGACCGAAGGCAACCAGGACAAGGTGAACTACTCGGGCCGGTGCACGCTGGCCGGCACCAGCATCTCGGTCGGCGGCACCATGGTCTACAATGACGGTGCCAAGCGCTACGAGGCCGTGATGACCTCCAACATCACCTTCACCGGCGTCGCCGTCGGCAAGAAGCGCGGCAGCGACATCGTGTTCAACCTCAGGGAGCGCACGAAGGACGATACCGGCAAGGAACTGACCGTCACCGCTGCAATCACCCTGGCCAAGGCCGGTGGCAGCATCGCCGTCGATTTCGGCGTCGTCTTCAATGCGACTGGCGAGACCCTCAAGGCTTCGGTGCCGTTCAAGAAATAAGCGGGCCGCAGATCGGGCCAAAGAAAAAGCGGATGGTCCTGCCATCCGCTTTTTCGTTTTGCCTGAGTTCCGCAGATCAGAACGGGATGTCGTCGTCCATCGAACCGGACTCGAAGGCCGGCGCGGCGCTCGGGCGCCGCGAGTCCTGCCGGCCGCCGCCGAACGAGCTTTCGCGCGGGCCGGAGAAGCCGGTCGCACCGCCGGGGCTGTCGCCCCCGCCCTCGCCGCGGCCATCCAGCATGGTCAGGGTCGAGTTGAAGCCCTGCAGCACGATCTCGGTCGAATACCGATCCTGGCCCTGCTGGTCCTGCCACTTGCGGGTCTGCAGCGCGCCCTCGACATATACCTTGGAGCCTTTGCGCAGATACTGCTCGGCGACACGAACCAGGCCTTCCGAGAAGATCACCACCCGGTGCCACTCGGTGCGCTCCTTGCGTTCGCCGGTATTCTTGTCGCGCCACTGATCCGAGGTGGCGATGGAAAGGTTCACCACCTTGCCGCCCGAAGGCAGGTTGCGCACCTCGGGGTCATTGCCGAGATTGCCTACCAGGATCACCTTGTTCACGCTGCCAGCCATGGCCAAAATCCTTCCATACTCGCCCGGAGACCGGGCCGAAACTTGAGGGCGCATCCTAACGCCACCGTCGGATCAACGCGCGTCACATCGCGTCGATCCCACAGCTTCATGCTTTTGTTCTTTTTATGTTCTCATTGTTGTGGCTATTGTCAAGCGGCAACGCAGGCAACGGCGTTGTTATCATTGACAACAGCGGGGGTATGTTGTTATGGCTGACAACACCAAGGCGGAACTGGTCTATGAGGACCGGCGCGAACTGGGAGAAGGTATCTTCGTTGAAGCGGTGCTGTGGAGACTGCCTCGACCGGTACCTGGCAGCGAACATTCGTTCAAATACCGCCTGGCGTTGGTCATCGATGACGAATGCGTCCTGCGCTATGACAATGAGCGTGGCAAGGGCGACCATCGCCATTATGGCGAGCGCGAAGAACCCTACAGGTTTACTACGCCCGAGGCCTTGTTTGCAGACTTCGGTGTCGATGCAAGGAGACTGCTGAAATGACCACGCTGCATGTTCGCGTAGAGACAATGGAAGATTTCGGTTCGGCCTTCGTTGGGGCCATGAACGACGTGATGACCGGACGTCCGCGCACTCCGTTTCACGGTGTCAGCTTCAACTCCTATGAGGATATGTACGCCGTCCTCTCCCCTTCCCGCCTGGCCATCATCCGCGCGTTGGCCAACCAGGGCCCGTTGTCCATCCGTGAGGTGGCCCGCCGGGTCGAGCGCGACGTGCAGGCCGTGCATCGCGACGTGACACGGTTGATCAGCGCCGGTGTGATCGTCCGTACCGAAGACGGCGTTCGTTTCGACCACGACGAGATCGAGTTCTCGTTCAAGGTCAGCGCGGCAAAGGTCGACGTCGCGGCTTGACCGAATCCTCTATGTTCCGCTTATGTTCTCGATCAGTTGATCGCGGAGCGGACGCACGGATGGTGACATCGGCCTTGGCCTTTGGTTAGCTTGCAAATCCGGCCGACGATCCCGAAATGAGCGGCCGACCCCTCTTTTTGAAAACCCTGACACGATTTGGCACAGTGCGGCACTATGGTCGCACGCCTCGTAGGTGGAACTGTTGATGGCCGAGAAGCGCAACCCGAACCGTGACATCGTCATCCGCGGTGCCAAGGAGCATAACCTCAAGAATATCGACCTGAGGTTGCCCCGCGACAGCCTGATCGTGATGACGGGGCTATCCGGCTCGGGCAAATCCTCGCTCGCCTTCGACACCATCTATGCCGAGGGCCAGCGCCGCTACGTGGAGTCGCTGTCGGCCTACGCGCGCCAGTTCCTCGAGATGATGCAGAAGCCCGATGTCGAGCAGATCGACGGGCTGTCTCCGGCGATCTCGATCGAGCAGAAGACCACCTCGCGCAACCCGCGCTCGACCGTCGGCACGGTCACCGAGATCTACGACTACCTGCGCCTGCTGTTCGCGCGCGTCGGCATCCCGTACTCCCCGGTCACGGGCCTGCCCATCGAGAGCCAGACGGTCAGCCAGATGGTCGACAAGGTCATGGCGCTCCCGGAGGAGACGCGGCTTTATCTGCTCGCGCCGATCGCGCGCGGCCGCAAGGGCGAGTATAAGCGCGAGCTCAACGACCTCATGCGCAAGGGCTTTCAGCGCGTGAAGATCGACGGCGAGTTCCACGACATCGAGGACGCGCCCAGCCTCGACAAGAAGATCAAGCACGACATCGAAGTGGTTGTAGACAGGGTCGTTGTCGGCCCCGACATCGCCTCGCGCCTCGCCGAAAGCTTCGAGACGGCGCTGAAGCTCGCCGACGGTATCGCCTTTGCCGAGTTCGCCGACGAGGTGGACGACAAGGGCGAGCCGAAGCGGCTGATCTTTTCGGAAAAGTTCGCCGATCCGATCTCGGGCTTCACCATCCCCGAGATCGAGCCGCGGCTGTTCTCGTTCAACAACCCGTTCGGCGCCTGCCCGGTCTGCGATGGCCTGGGCACCGAACAGAAGATCGATCCCAACCTGATCGTCCCCGATGGCAGCCTTTCGCTGCGCGACGGGGCAATCCTGCCATGGTCGAAGACCAGTGCGCCCTATTACCAGCAGACCCTGCAGGCGGTGGTGAAGCATTTTGGCGCTTCGACCGGCACCGCCTGGGACGAGCTGCCCTTCGATGTGCAGCACGCCGTGCTGTTCGGCACCGGCTCGACCGCGATCACCTTCGTCTACGATGACGGGCTCCGCACCTACAAAAGCACAAAACCGTTCGAAGGCGTGATCGGCAATCTCGAGCGCCGCTACAAGGAGACCGAGAGCGCCGGCATGCGCGAGGAGATCGAGCGCTACATGTCGCAGGCGCCCTGCGTCGCCTGCGCCGGCTATCGCCTCAAGCCCGAGGCCCTCGCGGTCAAGATCGATGGCCTGCATGTCGGGCAGGTGTCGGAGAAATCGATCCGCGCCGCCGCCGAGTGGTTCAACGCCCTCCCCGCCAAGCTCAGCGAGCAGCAGAACCAGATCGGCGAGCGCATCTTCAAGGAGATCCGCGAGCGCCTCGGCTTCCTCAACGACGTCGGCTTAGATTACCTGACGCTGGCCCGCAATTCCGGCTCGCTGTCGGGCGGCGAGAGCCAGCGCATCCGGCTCGCCAGCCAGATCGGCTCCGGCCTCACCGGCGTCCTCTATGTGCTCGACGAACCCTCGATCGGCCTGCATCAGCGCGACAACGAGCGCCTGCTCGAAACGCTGCGCCGCCTGCGCGACATCGGTAACACGGTGATCGTCGTCGAGCATGACGAGGACGCCATCCTCACCGCCGACTACGTGGTCGATATCGGCCCCGGCGCGGGCGTCCATGGCGGGCACATCGTTGCCGAGGGCTCGCCGCAGGAGGTGATGGCCAATCCCAAGTCGATCACCGGCAAATATCTCACCGGCGAGATGGCGATCCCGCTGCCGCTCGAGCGGCGGAAGCAGAGGAAATCCAAGCAGCTGCATGTGGGCGGCGCCACTGGCAACAACCTCAAGGACGTGTCGGTCGACGTGCCGCTCGGCAATTTCGTCGCCATCACCGGCGTGTCTGGCGGCGGCAAGTCGACGCTGATGATCGACACCATGTACCAGGGCATTGCTCGCCGGCTGAACGGCGCGCGCGTCATCCCCGCCCCGCACAAGGAGCTCACCGGGCTCGAGCATCTCGACAAGGTCATCGACATCGACCAGTCGCCGATCGGCCGCACGCCGCGCTCCAACCCGGCGACCTATACCGGCGCCTTCGGGCCGATGCGCGAATGGTTCGCCGGCCTGCCGGAAGCCAAGGCGCGCGGCTATGGCCCGGGCCGCTTCTCGTTCAACGTGAAGGGCGGCCGCTGCGAGAAATGCGAGGGCGACGGCGTCATCAAGATCGAGATGCACTTCCTGCCCGACGTCTATGTCACCTGCGAAGTGTGCAAGGGCCACCGCTATAACCGCGAGACGCTCGAAGTGCAGTTCAAGGGCAAGTCGATCGCCGACGTGCTCGACATGACCATCGACGAAGCGGTCGACTTCTTCGCCGCCGTGCCTTCGATCCGCGACAAGTTTCTGACTTTGCAGCGGGTGGGGCTGGGCTACGTCAAGGTCGGCCAGCCGGCAACGACGCTGTCAGGCGGCGAAGCGCAGCGCGTGAAGCTGTCGAAGGAGCTGAGTAAGCGCGCCACTGGCCGCACGCTCTACATGCTCGACGAGCCGACCACGGGCCTACACTTCCACGATATCGCCAAGCTCCTCGAAGTGCTACATGAACTGGTCGACAGCGGCAACACGGTGGTGGTGATCGAGCACAATCTCGAAGTCATCAAAACCGCGGATTGGATCATCGACATGGGCCCCGAAGGCGGCGATGGCGGCGGCGAAGTGGTCGGCGTCGGCACGCCGGAACAGATCGCCGAGAACAAGCGCTCCCACACCGGCCGCTTCCTCAAGGAAGTGATGGGACGACGCCCGCAACGCACGGCGGCGGAGTAATGGCGGCGCGCACCGAGGTCGTTGCCATCGTTCCGTGCAACGACCTCGCCGCCGCGCTCGCCTTCTACCGGCTGCTCGGCTTCGAGCGCGATCCCGGCGAGACCTATCCCGACTATGCCATCCTGTCGGACGGCAAGGGCGGCGCGCTGCATCTCACCCGCGCGCCCGACGACTGGCTGATCCCCGGCAAGAGCCCGTTCGGGATCTACGTCTATTCGGACGACGTGGAAGCGCTGGCGACCCGGCTCGGCGACCGCCTGCTCCATCCGCCCAAGGCCCAGCCCTGGGGCATGTTCGAGTTCGCCGTGTCGGATCCGGACGAAAACCTGGTGCGTGTGGGCCGACGGCTTTAGCCCCCCACCTCTGCCAGCAGCACGTCCAGCTCCTCGAACTGCTCGGGATATGCGCCTGTGCTGCCCGAGGCGATGGCTTCGTCGAGTGCTTCGATCGAGGGATAGACGTCGCGCAGCACCAGGAACGTCCGGCCGCCCTTTTCCTCCAGGGTCATGGTTGTCACCGAGCCCGCCTCGCCTTCCTCATTGGTCCAGACGAGGCGCTTGGGCGGCTCGACTTCGAGGTAGCGGCCGAAAAAGGCCACCGGCTGGTCTGAGCCCGGCACGCCGAACTCGAGGCGGTAGGTGCCGCCGGGGCGGACATCGGTTTCGACCGACAAGAGGTTGATGCCGAAGGATTTCGGCGCCCACCAGCGCATCATCAGTTCCGGCTTGGTCCAGGCCTCGAACACCAGCCGCGCCGGGCCGTTGAACATCCGCCGCACCACGAGTTCCCGCCCGTCGCGGTCCGTCGTCGTTTCGTTCCGCGCGGCGGTCTTACTCAATCTCTCGTCCATCGGCCTGTTCCTTCTGCTTCAGCTCTTCAATGACCTGATCCAATTCGTCGAAACGCTCGGCCCACATCCGCCGGTAGCTCTCGATCCACTGTGCTTCCTCCTCCAGCCGGCTGCGCCCGAGCCGGCAGGTCCGCACCCGGCCGACCTTCTCGGTGGTCACCAGCCCGGCCTGCTCCAGCACGCTCACGTGCTTCTTCATGCCGGTGAGGGTCATGTGGAACCGGTCGGCGAGCTCGGTGATCGAGGCATCCGAGCGCCCCAGTTGCTCCAGCACCCCGCGGCGCGTGGCGTCGGAGAGCGCGGAAAACGAGGCGTCGAAGCGGGATGAGTTAAACTGAACCATGTAGTTCAGTACACCCATGATTGCGCGACACGCAAGGGGCTAGCGCTTCCCGCCCCCTTGCCCAAATCACCCGGCGACGCCACCTTGCAGCCACCCAAGGAGCTCGCCGTGACCAACCCGTTCTTTTCCGCCTGGACCACGCCCTACGAAACACCGCCGTTCGACCTGATCGAAACCAAGGATTTCAAGCCGGCCTTCGACGAGGCGCTGAAGCTGCATCGCGCCGAGATCGCGGCGATCGGCGGCAGCGCGGGCGAGCCGAGCTTCGAGAACACCATCGCGGCGCTGGAGCGCTCCGGCAAGCCGCTGCGCCGCGTCGACATGGTGTTCGGCCAGCTCTCCTCGGCCGCCACCAATGACGAGCTGCAGGCGGTCGAGCGCGAGGTCGCCGTGCTGGTGGCGCGGCACTGGAACGACATCTTCCTCGACGCAAAGCTCTTTGCCCGCATCGATGCGCTCTACCAGCGGCGCGACACGCTCGGCCTCGATCCCGAGGCGTTGCGCGTGCTCGAGCGCTATCACCTCGATTTCGTCCGCTCGGGCGCGAGGCTCACCGCCGACGAGCGGCTGCGCTTTGGCGCCATCGTCGAGCGGCTCGCGACGCTGGGCACGCAGTTCGGCCAGAACGTCCTCGCCGACGAGCAGGAGACAGTGTTTGCACTCACCGAAGCCGAGATCGCCGGCCTGCCCGAGTTTGCCCGCGCCGCTGCGGCCGAGACCGCCCGCGACCGCAAGCTGAACGCGCCCTATGCTGTCACCCCGTCGCGCTCCAGCGTCGAGCCGATCCTGCATTTCGCCACCGATCGTGGCGTGCGCGAAAAGGTGTGGCGCGCCTTCGTCACGCGCGGCGCCAACGGCAACAAGAACGATAATTCCAAGCTCATCGAGGAGATCGTCGCCCTGCGCGCCGAGCAGGCCAGGCTCCTCGGCTATCCGAGCTATGCCGACTACAAGCTCGCCGACTCGATGGCCGGCACCCCGGCCGCCGCCCGCGGCCTGCTCGAGGAAGTGTGGGCCGGCGGCCGCGCCAAGGCCGAAGCCGATCGCGACGCGCTGCAGGAGCTCGCCAGGGCCGAAGGCCAGGCCACCCCGCTCGAAGCCTGGGACTGGCGCTACTTCGCCGAAAAGCTCCGCCTCGCCCGCTACGATTTCGACGAGAACGAGCTAAAACCCTATCTGCAGCTCGACAAGGTCGTCGACGCCGCCTTCTTCGTCGCCGAAAAGCTGTTCGGCCTCACCTTCGCCCCGCGCGCCGACATTGTCGGCTATCACCCCGACGTCCGCGTCTGGGAAGTCACGCGCAACGGCAAGGTGATCGGCCTCTTCTACGGCGACTACTTCGCCCGCCCCGGCAAGCGCTCCGGCGCCTGGATGACCTCGTTCCGCGAGCAGTCAAAGCTCGACGGCGTGCAGATCCCGTTCATCGTCAACACCTGCAATTTCGTGAAGCCGCCGGAGGGTCAGCCCGCCCTGCTCTCGCTCGACGAGGCCCGCACGGTGTTCCACGAAATGGGCCATGGCCTGCATGGCCTCCTCTCCGATGTCACTTATCCGCGCATTTCCGGCACCAGCGTGGTGCGCGATTTCGTCGAGCTGCCGAGCCAGATCTACGAGCACTGGCTGGAGGCGGATCCGGTTCTGGCGCGCTTCACCCATTACCAGACCGGCGCCCCCATCCCGGCCGCCCTGCTCGAGCGCATGCGCGCCGCCCGCACCGCCAATAGCGGCTTTGAAACCGTGGAGTTCGTCTCCTCGGCCATCCTCGACATGGACTATCACAGCCAGCCGATGGCCGGCTCGGTCGCCGATTTCGAGAAGACCGTCCTCGCCAGCATTTCCATGCCGCGTGAAATCGCCCTGCGCCACGCCAGCACGCATTTCCTCCACCTGTTCTCAGGCGATGGCTACGCTGCAGGCTACTACAGCTACCTGTGGAGCGAAGTCCTCGATTCCGACGGTTTCCGCGCCTTCAAGGACGCGGGCGACCCGTTCGACCCCGCCACGGCCAAGCGCCTCCACGATTTCATCTACTCGGCCGGCGGCAAACGCGACTTCGCCGAAGCCTACCGCCTGTTCCGCGGCCGCGACCCGGAGGTCCGCCCGCTGCTGGAGGAACGGGGACTGGTGGAAGCGGAGGGCTGAACTGCGCTTTTTCGTGGCGGCCTGTCGATGTGCGCGCCGCTGTTTCGATTACTTCATGAAGGCAGGGCAAGCCGCTCTGCCAAGCAGAGGAGTAATCACGATGCTACGCTTCACACTGGCCGCAGCCGCGCTCCTGGCCACCGCTCCCGTCTTCGCACAGGCGTCGGATGGCGACCGTATCGAGGTCGCCGGCATGCAGATGTACTACGAGGTTTCCGGCAGCGGCGATCCCCTGATCGTGCTGCATGGCGGCTTCATGAACATACCGATGATGGGCGATATCGTCGGGCGGCTGGCCGAAACCCACCAGGTCTATGCCCTCGAGTTGCAGGGCCACGGTCGCACTACCGATATCGACCGGCCGATCACCTATGCCAATCTGGCGAACGACGTGGCTGCCTTTATGGAGGCAGTCGGCGTCGAGCAGGCTGATATCTTCGGCTTCTCGATGGGCGCCATGACCGGCTTGCGCCTGGCCATCGATCATCCCGACAAGGTCGACCAGTTGATCTTTGCCTCCGGCGCCTACGACTTCCAGGGCTGGCGGCCGGCTTTCCGCGAGGCGATCCCGCAATGGACGGTCGAGCAGTTCACATCCTCACCGCTGGCGGAGGAGTACAAGAAGCTGGCCGCTGATCCCGGCGGCTTTCCGGCACTCGCCGAAAAGGTCATCGCCCTCGAACAGGCGCCGCTGGCCTGGGGCGAGGACGTAGCGGCGCTCGATACACCGGTACTGATCCTTGCCGGCGATGCCGACGGCATGATGCTCCAGCACAGCGTCGAAATGTTCCACCTGCTCGGTGGCGGCGTGATGGGCGATGCGGGTCAGCCGCTGTCGGCTTCGCGTATCGCCATCCTTCCGGCAACGTCACATACCGCGCTGATCGGGCAGGCCGACCTGCTGATGGAATTTATCGGGCCATTCCTTGCGGGCCAAAAGCCGAAGGGCTGGTTCGACTGACGTCGCGGCAGGTGGCTAACCGCCCCCTGCCCCCGCCGACACCTGCGCCTCCGGCGCCGCCCGCGCCGCCTCCGCCACACGCCGTTTGGCCCGGAACGCATTCCATTGCTGGTCGACGATGACGCCGACGAGGATCACGCCGCCCATCACCGCGAAGTTCAGCGAGGACGGGATGCCGAGCAGGTTCACGAGGTTCTGCAGCTCCTGCAGGAGGATCGTGCCGAGGATCACGCCGATGATCGAGCCCTCGCCGCCGCGCAGCGAGAAGCCGCCGAGCACGGCCGCTGCGATGGCGTAGAGCTCGTAGAAATTGCCCTGCGAGCTCGGCTGCACCGAGCGCGTGTACATGGCAAAGAAGATCGCGGCGAGCGCCGTCAGCCCGGCGCAGATCACATAGGCCGAGGTGATCACCACGCCGGTGCGGATGCCGGAGAAGCGCGCCGCCTCCTCGTTCTTGCCGATGGCGAACAGGTAGCGCCCGAACACCGAGCGATGCAGCACCACCCAGGCGATGACGCCGACGATCACCAGCAAATAGAGCGATACCGGCACGCCGAAGATGCGGGCGACGAAGAAGTCGAGGCCCGGATATTCCGAACCGAACGGGAAGCCGGCGGTGGCATCCGCGGTGTAGCCGCGCGCCACGCCGCGATAGATCAACAGGCCGCACAGGGTCACAACGAACGGTTGCAGCTTCAGCCGGGTGATCAGCAGCCCGTGGATCAGCCCGAGCGCGAGGCCCAGCACCATGACGATGGCAAAAGCGATCGGCCACGGCACGCCCTTGTTGCCGACGAGGTCGACGAACAGCACGCCGAGCAGCGCGATCATCGAGCCGGCGCTGAGGTCGATGCCACCGGTAATGATCACAAAGCCCTGGGCGATCGAGAACAGCCCGAACAGGCCGATCAGGTTGGCCGTGTTGGCGAGGTTGTTGGGGCTGAGAAAGGCCGGATTGCGCAGGTAGACGAACAGGCCAACGACGACGATGAGGACCAGAAGGCCCAAGTCCTTCTTATTCATGGCTCTCTTTCTTGTTCACAATTCCCCCTACCCGGCTTTCCTGAGCGGCTGGCCGATGGCCAGCGTCAGCACGTTTTCTTCACTGAACTCGGGGCGCGCCAGCAGGCCCGAAATCCGGCCCTCGTGCATCACGGCGATGCGGTCGGAGACGCCGATCACCTCCTCCATATCCGAGGAAATCATCAGCACGGCGACGCCGGCATCGGCGAGGCCGCGCATCAGCCGATAAATCTCGGACTTGGCGCCGACATCGATGCCGCGCGTCGGCTCGTCGAAGATCAGCACTTTCGGCTTCATCGCCAACCACTTGGCCAGCACCACCTTTTGCTGGTTGCCGCCCGACAGGCTGCCGGCGCGCGTCGCCACGGTGGGCGCGCGGATGGCCAGCTCGCGCTTGGATAGCTCGGCCCGCTCGCGCTCCCGCGCCGGCGCGACGATGCCACCTGGCGCGTAGGTCGCGAGGTCAGGCAGCGAGATGTTCTCGGCGATCGACATGTCGAGCAGGATGCCAGCGCCCTTGCGGTCCTCGGGCACGAGGAAGATGCCGGCAGCCACCGCGTCGGAGGCTGCCTTGAGTGCGATCGGCTTGCCGTCCAGCGTCACTGTGCCGCCCGGGCTGTGATCGATACCGAAGAGCGCCCGCGCCAGCTCGGTGCGCCCCGAACCGACCAGCCCGGCGAGTCCGAGGATTTCCCCGGCATGGAGATCCACATCAACGGCATGGGTCGGGTAGGCCGTGGTACGCACGCCGCGCGCCGACAGCACCGCGCTGCCCCGCGCGGCCGCCGGCGGCGCGTAAGCCACCTTGAGGTCGCGGCCGATCATCAGCCGGACCATGCGGTCATGGGTGATCTCCGCCTTGTCGAGCGTGCCGACCAGCACGCCGTCGCGGAGCACCACCACGCGGTCGCAGGCCGCTTCGACTTCGGCCAGCCGGTGCGAAATGAAGATCACCGCGATGCCGTGCGCCTTCAGCCCCGCGACCACCTCGAGCAGCTTTTCGGTCTCGGCCAGCGGCAGCGACGAGGTCGGCTCGTCGAGGATGACCAGCCGGGCGTTGACGCTCAGCGCCTTGGCGATCTCGACCAGTTGCTGCTGCGCCAGCGACAGCCTGGACACGGGCGTATCCGCCGTGAAGCTCGCCCCCAGCTGCTTCAGGTAGGGCGCCACGTCGGCGCGCATCTTGCGCTCGTCGACCAGCACGCCGGCAATGCGCGGCTCGCGGCCGATATAGACGTTGGCGGCGACATCGAGATTTTCGAACAGGTTGAGTTCCTGGTGCACGAAGGCGATGCCGGCATCCATGGCGCCGCCGACGGTCAGTCCGTCATAGGCGGTCCCGTCGATCTCCACGGTGCCGCTATCGGGCCGGGTCACGCCGCCCAGGATCTTCATCAGCGTCGATTTGCCGGCGCCATTCTCTCCAACAAGGCCGATCACCTCGCCGGGGGCGATGCTCATGTCGAAGCCGGCCAGCGCCACGACGCCGGGATAGGTCTTGCGCACCCCGATCAGCCGCAGGAACGGGCGATCGGCTTCCTCCTCAGGCATCGAACCTCCCCAGTTCACTGCCGACCGGAACGGTAACACCGGCAGCAGGCCGGATTACAGAGGTTTCGGGCGGCAGGGCTCCCAAGCGCGCCGCCGCCCGCATTTGTGGATCAGCTGCCGCTGATCTTGGCCTTCAGGTCGGCCTCGAAGGCATCGACATTCGCCTTGTCGACCACCTTGGTCGGCACGATGATCAGCTTGTCCTCGGGAATGCCGGACTTGTCGCCCTCGAGGTACTTGGCCATCAGCAGCATGCCCTGGTAGCCCCATTCGAACGGCTGCTGCACGACGGTGGAGACGAACGAGCCTTCACGCACGGCGCCCAGCGTCACCGGATCCTCGTCGAAGGCGACGACGGTGATCGCGCCGAGCTTGCCTGCGGCCTGCAGGGCTTCGTAGATCTTGGGCGAGTTGTACGAATAGAACCCGACCATGCAGTTGATCTCGGGGTTGGCCACCAGCACGTCGTCGACATTGGTGCGGGCCTTGGTGAAGTCCACATCGTCGCCGCGCACGTCGACCAGTTCGATGCCTTTGCCCTCGATGGCGTTACGGAAGCCCTGGATGCGTTCCACGGCGTTATCGGCGCCCAGGAACCCGACAAAGCCCATGCACTTGCCTTCCTTGCCGGCCATGGCCTTGACCATTTCCTCACCGGCCTGCTCACCTGCCAGCGTGTTGGACGAGCCGAGATAGGCGATGCGGTCTGACTGCGGGGCGTCCGAGTCCGTGGTGAACAACGGCACCTGCGCGGCGATGCGGTTGAACGCATCGATCGAGTTCTTCGGGTCGGCCGACGAGATCATGATCGCGTCCGTGCCGGCGGCGACCAGGTCGTCCATCAACGCGTTCTGCAGCGCTGCGGTGCCCTGGGCGGGATAGCGGAACTGCAGCTCATAGTTCGGCAGCTCGGCCTGCGCCTTCTTCACGCCGGCCTCGGCCAGCTTCCAGAAGTCGGACGAAGCGTTCACGACGAAGGCCAGTTGCTGTTTGTCCTGTGCGACGGCGCCGCCGACGAGCGCAAGCCCGGCGACGGCAAGAGCCGCGAAGCTGACTACGATCTTCTTCATACTCTTCCTCCTCATGATCCACCCTCGTGGGCGGTTTCCTCCACACCGCGCGCGCCGGCCTCCTCCCGAAGCCGGCCGGTGCGAACTCAAACTCTCCTCAGTCGCCGATCTCGCGGTTGCGCAGCCGCTCGAAGGCTACCGCGAGGATGATGAAGGCGCCGACGAACGTGCCCTGCCAGAAGGTCGAGATCCCCAGCAGCGTCAGCGAGTTGCGGATGATCTCGATCAGCAATGCGCCGATCACCGCGCCGAGCGCCGTGCCCGAGCCGCCGGCGAGGTTGGCGCCACCGATCACCGCCGCGGCGATCACCGTGAGCTCGAGCCCGGTGCCGAGGCCGGTGGTCACCGAGCCGAGCCAGCCGGTCATCAGGAATCCGGTCACGCCGGCGCAGAAGGCGACGAACATGTAGACCGAGATCTTGATCGCCTTGACCGGCACGCCGGTCAGCACCGCCGCCTTCTCGTTGCCGCCGATGGCGTAGAGGTGCCGGCCCCAGCGGGTCGAGCGCAGCGCAAAGCCGGTGATCAGCGCCAGGACGATCATCACGATCAGCGGATTGGGAATGGGCGGCAGCCCTGGAATGGTCACCGAGCCGCCCCCGATCGAGAACAGGATCGGCTGGTCCGGCCCGAACTCGTAGATCAGCGCATTGTTCGACAGCACCATGCCGATCGAACGTGCTACCGACATCATGCCGAGCGTCACGACGAAGGCCGGCATTCCGGCCACAGCGATCAGCACGCCGTTGATGAGGCCAACCAGCAGCGAGGCGCCGATGGCGGCCGGCAGGGCGAGCCCGATCGGCAGCCCGGCGTGCATGATCAGCGTCGTCACCATGGCCGAGATCAGCACCGTGGCGCCGACCGACAGGTCGATGCCGCCGGAGATGATCACCGCCGTCATGCCCAGCCCGACAATGCCGACAAAGGCGAAGTTGCGGGTCACATTGAACAGGTTGTTCGGCGTCGCAAAGGTCGTGGTCAGCAGCGACATGGCGACGATCGCCGCAATCACCGCGCAGACGATCCAGAACGTCTGCTGGCTGACGATGGCGCTCAGCCAGTTGCCGTGGGTGCGCTGCTCGATGGCGTCCTTGAGGGAAGTATCGGTGGTCATCGCATTCTCCCTCAGGCGGTCTGCAGCGCGCCGGTGATCAGGCCCGTGACTTCCTCGGGCGAGGAGTTGGCCACCAGCTTGTCGGCCACCTTGCGGCCGCGCCGCAGCACCACCAGCCGGTCGCACACCGCGAACACGTCGGGGATACGATGGCTGATCAGCACCACCGCGATGCCCTGCTCCTTGAGCCGGCGGATGAGGTTCAGCACCTCGGCCACCTGGCGGACACTGATCGCTGCCGTCGGCTCATCCATCAGCACGATCTTGGGGTTGGACAGCCGCGTACGGGCGATGGCGACGGCCTGCCGCTGCCCGCCCGACATCTTGCGCACGACGTCACGCGGGCGGGTCTCGGACTTCAGTTCGGCGAACAGCTCGCCCGCCCGCTTGTACATGGCGCGATAATCGAGAATCTCCGGCATCAGCCATTGCAGCCCGCGCCGGCGCCGGCTGGCCGGCAGTTCCGCCTGCTGCGGCGTCCTGGCGATATTGGTGAGTTCGCGGCCGAGGAAGATGTTGGCCGCCGCCGTCAGGTTATCGGCCAGCGCCAGGTCCTGGTAGACGATCTCGATGCCCTTGGAGCGCGCATCCTTGGGGCCGTGCAACTGCACGGGCTTGCCGTCGAGGCTGATCGTGCCCTCCGACGGATGGAAGTTGCCGGCGATGATCTTGACCAGGGTCGATTTGCCCGCCCCGTTGTCCCCGACCAGGCCAACCACCTCGCCGCTGTTGAGCGTCAGCGAAATATCGGTAAGCGCAGTGATCGCGCCATAGTGCTTGGCGATCCCCGCCAGTTCCAGAACCGCCATCCAAGCCCCTCCCAAGGCCGGGAGCCCCCTCGCTCCCGCCAGATGTTGCGGCAATTCTATGGGCCACAGCCGCCGCGCCGTCAATCTAGGCTTCGATCATCGGCGAATGACGATAAATGGCGAGGGCAATCATTCGAACTGATCGGGAAACTCTACTGTTTCCCCACTTGTCATACAACATTGTCGCCATAGTTGCTGCACGTACATCAGGAGATTGACTACTGCGGATCGCGCTCATTAATATCGACCGATGAGGGAGAAATCGCCGGACATGGGCGCCGGCGACGCTTGTTTGCTTTACGCCGCGAGGACCGATGCCGTAACAGACGGCCGGCTTTTCGTGCGCGAACGGATCGACGGAGCTTCGGCTGGCCGACGGGGTGAGGGACCTCCCGGCCGCAACGCCGAAGCCCGGCGAAGCAGCCGGTCGAGGGACCGGC
Source organism: Devosia sp. Soil_C_22 (assembly GCF_057657195.1). Classification (NCBI taxonomy): domain Bacteria; kingdom Pseudomonadati; phylum Pseudomonadota; class Alphaproteobacteria; order Hyphomicrobiales; family Devosiaceae; genus Devosia; species Devosia sp. Soil_C_22. The sequence goes on along the minus strand of NZ_JBDGIY010000001.1, from coordinate 1,676,975 downwards.
TTGTGCACAACGGGAGGACTTGAATGCGTAAGAACATGCTGATGCTCGCCGGAGCGACCCTCGCGGTCGTCTTTGCGGGTAGCGCCGTGGCCCAGGACAAGAAGATCCTGGCCGTGGTGGTGAAGGGGCTCGACAATCCGTTCTTCACGGTAATGGGCCAGGGTTGCGCCGACTGGAACGCGGCCCACGCCGACAGCGAGTATGAATGCCTCTATACCGGTCCGGCGCTCAGCTCGGACGAAGCCGGTGAAGTGCAGATCGTGCAGGATCTGATCAGCCGCGGCGTGGCCGGCATCGCAATCTCGCCGTCCAACGCCCCGGCCATGGCCAACATGCTGCGCACCGCGGCGCCGACCATGCCGATCATCACCGTCGACGCCGACCTGCTGCCGGCCGACGCCTCGCTGCGCAAGACCTATTTCGGCACCAACAACTACGACATGGGCGTGGGCATGGCCCAGGAAGCCATGAAATTGAAGCCCGAGGGCGGCACTGTCTGCCTGCAGCTCGGCAACGTCGCCGCAGCCAACATCAACGAACGCGCCGCCGGCTTCCGCGACACCATTGCCGGCGCCAAGGGCACCGAGCGGCTCAACGACTCGAACGGCTGGACCGAGATCGAGGGCTGCCCGACCTACACCAATGACGATATCCCGACGGCCAACCAGCAGATGGCCGACGTGTTCACCGCCAACCCTGATCTCGACGCCTTCGTCCTCGTCGGCGGCTGGGCCCAGTTCGGCCCGCAGGCCTATGCCCAGAACACCGACCTCGTGAAGGCCAAGCTCGACAGCAAGGAGCTGATCATCATCGCCGGCGACACGCTGCCCCCGCAGACCCAGGCGTTCCGCGAGGGCCGCAGCCACTTCCAGATCGGCCAGCGTCCCTACCAGATGGGCAACGAGGCGCCCGATATCCTGATCAGCCTGATCAACGGCGAAACGGTCGAAGACCCGAAGTTCACCGGCCTCGACCTGTGCACGCTGGAAGACCCCGGCATCTGCGCCCAGTAACGGCGCACCAGCACGAACAAGGAAGGGCGGCCCAGTGCCGCCCTTCTGCTTTTGTGCCCCGGAACCGCGCTCCAGAGGCAGCGCATCACCCCTCGCCACACCCACGGTGTCACCCCGGCGCAGGCCGGGGCCCATCCTGAGATGCGGCCCTGAGGGCACAACCCCACCTCCCCACCAGCTGTCACTCCTGCGAAAGCAGGGGTCCAACTCTCAGCTCCGCACCGGCCGCCCCATGGATCCCTGCTTTCGCAGGGATGACATCCTGTGGAGGCTGCAACCATCGGGGTCCGCCAACGCTCACCCCAGCGCCAGCCCCGGCTCATTCAGCATCAACCCATCCACCCCGACCGCGCGCAGCGCGGCGACGCCGCCCCGATCAATGTCCCCAACGGCCCGACCCGTCCCATTGCCCCCCACCATCGCCAGCACCGGCGCGCCCAGCGCCTGGATGGCCTCGACCCGCGCCGCTGAAGCATCGCGCTCCCATAGCCGCACCCAGCGCCCGCCGGCCGCAACGAACTGTGCATTATCGGCGGGGTCCTCGAGCAAGCCGAGCTGCACCATCCCGGGAGCGAGCCGGCCGACCAATTGCTGAGCCGCCAGCGACCGCACGCCAATGGCGACGGTGTCGTCCGCGCCGAAGCCCCCGAGCACGTCCATCAGCGCCACGAGGTCAGCCTCGGCGCCCAGCTTCACATCGAGCAGCAAATTGATGCGACCGCGCAGGCCATCGAGCACATCGGCAAGCGGCAGCGTCGCGCCGGGCGCGAGCCGCCGCAGTTCGGCAAAACTCACATCCGCTATGGCCTGCTCCACACCAGCCGTGCGCTGCAGCGTCTCGTCATGGTGGCAGACGAACACCCCGTCGGCCGTGCGCCGCACATCGGTCTCGCTCGCCGACGCCCCCGCGGCAATCGCCGCCTCGAACGCCGCCGTGGAATTCTCGCTGTGCTCGGACGACGCGCCGCGATGCGCCACCACCCAGGTCGTGCCGCCCCGCTCAAAGCTCGCCCAGCTTTCCCTTCGCATCGCGAATCTCCTTCGTGCGGCAGAACGATAGCGCGGCGCGCCGGCCTCACGACCACCCATTTCCACCGCGCCCAAATGCTCGTAAACCTCGCCCCAACGTGAAGTGCAGGCAGAACCGCCTGGCCCGGTTCGGCCTTGCCCACCGCGCCTCGATCGTGAAAAGCCTACGTCGACGGGCGAGTCCCCCTGCCCCCGCGCCAGCCAGTTCGAGTTCCTGCCCCGTGCCAGACACCGTGATCAGCGTCGAAGACCTGCATGCCAGCTACGGCGCCAATACCGTGCTGGACCAGGTGAGCCTGAACATCGAGCGCGGCTCGAGCTTTGCGCTGCTCGGCCCCAATGGCGCCGGCAAGACCACCCTGCTCTCGATTCTCAGCACGCTGCGCCGCCCCGATGGCGGCCGCGCCACCGTGGCCGGCGCCGATGTGGTGCGCGAGTCGAGCAAGGCGCGCCGTTCGCTGGGCGTCGTGTTCCAGGATTCGAGCCTCGACGACCGGCTGAGCGCCGCCGAAAATCTCGAGTTCCACGGCCTCGTCTATGGCCTCGCCCCGCGCGTCCGGCGCGAGCGCAGTGCCGCCGTGCTGGCGCTGGTCGAGCTCGAGGAGTGGCGCGACGAGATCGTGCGCTCGTTCTCGGGCGGCATGCGCCGTCGCCTCGAGATCGCCCGCGCCCTGCTGCACGAGCCGCAGATCCTGTTCCTCGACGAGCCCACCGCCGGCCTCGACGCGCAGACCCGGCAGCGCATCTGGACCTATCTCGACGAGCTGCGCCGCGAGCGCCAGCTCACCATCCTCACCACCACCCACTACATCGAGGAGGTCGAGAGTGCCGACACGGTGTGCATCATCGACCATGGCAGGATCATCGCCCAGGGCACGCCGGAGGCGCTCAAGGCTGAGCATGGCAGCCGCTGGCTGCACGTCGTCCCGCGCGACGAGGCCGCGGCTGCGGCGATCCGCCTGAGGCGGCCCGACGCTCAGCCGCTCGGCACGCACAGCCTCGCGCTTCCCGCCGACAACGGCGCCGCCACCGACGTTTTCCTCGCCGAGTTCCGCGACCGGCTCACCGAGGTGCGCTTCCAGGATCCCACGCTCGAAAGCGTCTTCCTCGCCCTCACCGGCCGCGAGCTGCGCGACCGGGCCGACGGTCAGCGCGACGCCGAAAAAGCCGCCGGACGGCGGGGAGGCCGGCGATGAACAGCTTCGTCGTGGCCATGCGTGGTCTCTACGGCGTCTGGCTGCGCGAAATCACCCGCGCCACCCGCGACCGGGCCCAGCTGATCGGCGGCATCAGCCGCCCGTTGATCTGGCTGCTCATCCTCGGCGTCGGGCTCAACCCCTATTTCCGCGGCGAGGTGTATGGCGAGGTCCGCTACGTCATCCCCTACACCTACCTGCAGTTCCTGTTCCCCGCTGTCATCGTCCTCAACATCATGTACACCTCGATCCAGTTCGCGGTGTCGGTGATCTGGGACCGCGAGTTCGGCTTTCTGCGCGAAGTGCTGGTCTCGCCCATGCCGCGCTGGCTGATCCTGCTTGGCAAGGTGCTGGGCGGCGCGACCGTCGCCACGCTCCACGGTGCGCTGGTCCTCATCCTCGCCCGCTTCGCCGACGTGACCATGAGCATCGAGCAGATGGCCGTGGCGCTGCTGCTGATGTTCATCCTCGCCTTCGGGCTCACCAGCTTCGGCGTCATCCTCGCCGCCCGCGTCCGCAGCTTCGAGGGCTTTGGCGTGTTCTCGAACACGGTGATCCTGCCGCTCTATTTCACCTCGTCCTCGATCTTCCCGCTCGATCCCGCGCTCACCCGGGCGCAGCAGGCGGTGACCTATCCCGAGTGGCTGGTCTTCCTCGTCCAGATCAACCCGATCACCTATGCGGTCGATGCGCTGCGCGGCGTCTTGATCAACTTCAACCAGTTCACGCCCTACTGGGGTCCCACCATCATCGCGGCGATGGCGGTGGTGTTCTTCGTCATCGCCATGATCGACTTCAGCCGGCAATGACGCTCCGCACAAAGCGCTGGCTGCAGGTGGCGATCAACCTCGTGGTCGTCGTCGTGCTGCTGTTCGCGGTGAGCTTTTTGCCGCCCGATACCTCGCTCGCCGACCGCCGCCGCGCCGGGGTACTGAAGCTGTGCGTGCCACCGAGCTATCCGCCGCTGGTCACCGGCGATCCGGCCAAACCCGGCTTCGATGTCGAGCTCGTCTCCGCCATCGCGGCGCAGATGGGGCTGAGGCTGCTGGTCAACACCGTCGCCTCGATCGGCTCGGACTTCAATCCGCGTAACTGGGCGCTTACGCGTGGCCAGTGCGATGTTGTCGCCGGCGGGGTGGCCGACACGGTGCAGACCCGCAGCTTCCTCGAAACCATCCCGACTCCGGCGCAGACCGGCTGGGTCGGGGTTTCGGCAACAGGGCGGTTACCGGAGGCAGGCGGGTCGGTCGCGGTGCTCCCGGGCACCAGCGGGCTCGACCGGCTGCAGCTCTCGAGCTGGTTGCGCGAACAGTCGCTGCGCGTGGTGCCGGCTCGCACGCCGCAGCAATTCGCCGATGCGGTGGCGAGCGGGCGCGCCGATGCCGGCATCACCGAGCGATTTGTTGCAGCGACGCTGAGCCTCGGCACCGGCCTGACCCTGTTCTGGCTGCCCGAGGATCGCTTCGCCCACTACACGATGGCGCTCGGCCTGTGGAAGGGCGACCAGACGCTGAAGCGGGCGATGGAGACCGCGCTCGCCGCACTGGACGCTTCGGGCGAGCTCGCCGCGCTCACTGGTCGATACGGGCTCGATGACGCGATAAACTCGTATCCGTAGTACGGATGTTCGCGGCCGCGCATAGCGGAATACCCTGATCCCGTACTCGTTCACCGCGCCCGGCAGGACCGCCGCGAGCAGATTTCTGTCCTTCAGACTAAAGTTTGATCACGCCAACTGGACGTTTTGAGCGAGAGTGGCATTGAGCCTTCTCGACCAACGTGCCACTGAGAGCTCCTGCGGCCGCCGACAGAGTCCCTGCCCGAGGCGCCCGCCAATCTTCCATACTCGGGAGGAGAACGTGCCCCTGAAACCTCTATCGCTAGCAGCCGTGACGGCGCTGGCCGCGATCGCTGTTGCCCCCGCCCATGCGGGCGGGTTCACAGCCGATCAGGCCACCGCCGGCGAAGCGGCCTACAACACCAATTGCGCCCAGTGCCATGGCCGCCAGCTCGAAGGTCCCGACGCTCCGGGCCTTGCCGGGCAGGACGTCATGCAGAACTGGGCCACGGCAGGTGGTCTGTTCGACTTCATCCACGTGGCCATGCCGCCGACGGCGCCGGGCCAGCTGGGTGACGAAACCTATCTGAACATCATCGCCTACATCATGAAGTTCAACGGCGCCCAGCCGGGCGACCAACCTCTCACCACCGACCCGGACCTTCTGGCCTCGATCTCACTGCCGGCCGAAACGGCTGCCGGTGCCGCCAGCATGGCGGCCGCCCAGGCCGATGCCGGCGGTGCACCTGCCGCCGATGCGGCCGCCACCGCCACCGCGGTGCCGCAGGCCTTCACCTGGGGCAAGCAGCTGCCGGGTGGTCCCGCCCCCGCAGATCAGACCGGAGCCGCCGCGGCGCCTGCCGCATCCGGGGTTCCGCAGGCATTCACCTGGGGCAAGCAGCTCCCGACGGTCGCAGGCGCCGCCGCCAACTGATGTCAGTTTAGGCGCACGGATGTGTGCCGGTATTAGGAGACCTCGATGAGAATCGATCTTTTGAAGTCCATGATGGTCGCAACGACCGCGCTGGCGCTGATCGCGACGCCCGCATTCGCACAGGGCGTGCGGGAGAATTATGCTCCCGTCACCGACGAGATGCTGCTGAACCCGCCGGCCGGTGACTGGCTGTTCTTCCGCGGCAACTACAACAACCAGGGCTACAGCCAGCTCGACAAGATCAACAAGGATACTGTCGGCGGACTGCAGCTCGCCTGGGCCTGGCCGATGGCCGAGGCCGGCATCCAGGAAACCGCCCCGCTCGTCCATGACGGCGTGATGTTCCTGCAGACCAACAACAACATCGTCGAAGCGCTCGACGCCAAGACCGGTGATCTGATCTGGACCTACCGGCACGCGCTCACCGAGCTGCCCGCCACCTGGAGCTACCAGCTCAACCAGGCGCGCCGGCAGAAGAACTCGATCGCGCTCTACGACGACAAGGTCATCCTCACCGCCGCCGACGCCAAGATCGTCGTGCTGAACGCCAAGGACGGCAAGGTGGTGTGGGAGAAGCAGGTTCTCGATACCCAGAAGGGCTACAGCTACACCGTTGGCCCGCTGATCGCCGACGGCAAGATCATCTCGGCCATTTCGGGCTGCTCGATCGCCGGCACGGCGGGCGGCTGCTTCATCATGGCGCACGATATCAACAGTGGCGAAGAGCTGTGGCGCTTCAACACTATCGACGACCCCGACAATCCGGCACAGGGCGCCAGCTGGGGCGACGTTCCGCCCGAGAACCGCTGGGGCGGCACGCCGTGGACCACCGGCGCGTATGACCCGGAAACCAAGACCACGTTCTGGGGCATCGGCATGCCTGGCCCCTATTCCGAGCTCATCCGCGGCTCGGGCGAAGGCAACGTGCTCTACACCAACTCGACGCTCGCGCTCGACGTCGAGACCGGCAAGCTCAAGTGGTACTACCAGCACCTGCCGCGCGATAACTGGGACCTGGACAGCCCGTTCGAGCGTATCCTCGTCGACGAGGAAGTCGACGGCCAGACCCAGAAGCTGCTGGTCACCGCGGCCGGCAAGAACGGCATCGTGTTCGCCCTCGATCGCGATACCGGCAAGTATCTGTGGTCCAAGGAGACGGTGAAGCAGAACGTCGTCAGCTCCATCGCCGAGGACGGTACCGTCAACATCAACACCGACCTCATCTCGCAGGCCGTTGGTGAAGAGCACCTGGTGTGCGCCTCGGTGTCGGGCGGCAAGCTCTGGATGGCCGGCGCCTACAGCCCGCAGACCAAGTCCTACTACGTGCCGCTGACCGAGGCCTGCAACACCACGGCCCCGACGCAGACCGAGTTCACCGCCGGCAACGCGGTGGGCGCCATGAAGTTCGGCCCGCGCGTGCTGCCCGAGGGCATCACCGAGGCCGGCCTGCTCGACGCCATCGACGTCTCCAAGGGTGACCACAAGTGGCAGTATCGCAGCCGTCCGTCGATGACGAGCTCGGTGCTCACCACTGCCGGCGGCCTGGTGTTCGGCGGCGACGCTGCCCGTAACATCAACGCCTGGGATCAGGAGACGGGCGACGTCGTCTGGTCGCAGCGCCTGAACGCCCCGGTGGGTGGCTATCCGATGACCTACGAGATCGACGGCGAGCAGTACCTGGTCGTGCCGACCGGCTACTCGAACGCGGCGAGCTCGATCTCCTCGGCCTTCCCGGAGATCCCGCTCCCGACCGGCTCGGGCAACTCGATCTTCGTGTTCAAGCTGCCCGCAGCGACGAACTGAGCCTGCCATACTATCGGACGGGAAAGGGGCTACGGCCCCTTTCTCTGTTTTAGGAGCGCTTCCGGACGGTTTGCCGGCTCGGAGCGCGACCAAAGGAAGATACAGAGCACCACATTGTTCTCCTGGAACAGTCGGGTGCTCCAGGAGACAACCATGTTGCGTTTCATCGTCCCGGCGCTGCTGCTGTTCACCACCGGCGCGGCCATGGCGCAGAGTTCCGGCATTCCGCCCGAAGAGCTGAACAACACCCGCCGCCAGGCGGGCGATGCCATCAACGTGTGCTTCGACCGCACCAGTCTCGGCCGCCCGTTCGACGAGGCCGTGGCCAAGGCGCTGGGCGACGCGCTGTTCCTCGAGGTCAACGTCATCGAGGGCTTTGGCGGCTTCCCGCTCAATGGCGATGGCTTCATGGACGAGCTCAACCTCGCCATGAACAATACCTGCGACATGTTCATGGGCGTCTCGGTCTCCGAGAACACGCCGGTATCCGAGGCCTTCTCGATCACCCGGCCCTACGCCACCATTCCGTTCGTGCTCGCGGTCAAGAACCCCGACTGGCAGAGCCTCGGCGACATCCCGCTCGACCAGCGGCTGGGCACGGCCATGGCCTCGATGGGCGAGATGAACTACATCACCTGGGCCCAGCAGCGGCCCAAGCCCGAGCGCTGGATCCGCCTGCCCTATGCCGATCCCAACCTCATGGCGACGCGTGTGCTCGATGGCACCATTGCCGGCATGATCCTGTGGCAGCCGGTGCTGGCGCGCCTCAAGCAGGAACGGCCGGAAGCCGCCGAACTCCACGTCATCGCCAACGCGCCGATCCCGGAATCCGAGACCCGCGTCGGCGCCATCGTCTCGTCCCGCAACAGCTTCCTGCGCAGCCAGATCGACCAGGCCATCGACGCACTGGTCGCCGACGGCACCGTCGACGATCTGATGACGCAGTATGGCTATGAGGGCCGGGCGGGCGGCTAGGCCCCGACCAGCGTCACATAGGGCAGCACCGCGGCGCCGAGGCTGGGCACCAGTCCTGCGACCACCGCCGCGGTGACGATGGCGAGCCCGATGGCCTCGTAACGTCCGAGCCGCTTACCCTGATCCTGCCGCACCGCCTGCCAGATGGCGCCGGCAGCGAGTCCGGGGATCGGCAGCAGGTTGAGCAGCACCGAACCGGCCGTCACCAGCTGGAACTGGTTGATCGAATAGAGCACGGCATAGCCGCCGGTCCGCGGTAGCATCAGCGCCAGCGGCCGCAGCAGGTCGGCCAGCGGCACCAGCAGCGCCATCGCCACGAGCCCGGCCAGCACGACCAGCACCACGCCCCAGGCGCCGAACCGGTTCGTCGCCGGGTCGTAGCGCAGCGGCCGCACCCAGCTCATGGCGAACAGCACGCCGACGGCCATGCCCCAGACCGAGACCTGGGCGAAGGGATTGACGGTCAGCCGCCCCTCATATTGCGGCCGGCGGTCGCCGAGCAGGCGCGCGAACGCGGCAAACAGCAGCCCCTGCAGCCAGGCATAGACCAGCACCGCGCCGATGCGCGACACGATCTCGCTCATGCTCAGGTCCCGAAGCAGTGCCATATGCCGTGACTGCCATGCTTTGCCGGCGACGCCAAGGCGGAACGGGGCACGCGGGTCCATCCGGCCGATGAAATCTCCGCTATGCCCCGGCCACGCAGTCGGGACTCCCTCCCCCTTGTGGGGAGGGGGGACCCGCAAAGCGGGTGGGTGGGGGTGGCCCCACCCACCGGCGAGTGTGGCCACCCCCACCCAGCTTCGCTACGGCTTCGCCTAGCTACGCTACCCTCCCCACAAGGGGGAGGGAGACCCGACTGAGAGATGGAGCGGTATGAGACACAAGCGTCCCACCAGCTGTCACCCTGTGTTCGCGTCACCCCGCCCCATCCTTGCCCAAATCCCCCCACCCTGCTCTTCTCCCCCATCACCCGCGACTCCGGAACCACGCCCTTGCCTACGCCCCTCCCTGTCTTTGACGGCCATAACGACGCCCTGCTCCGCCTGATGAAGGACACTTCGCCCGACCCGGTGGCGAAATTCCTCGAAGGCGGCGGCCCCGGCCATATCGATCTGCCTAAGGCGCGCGCGGGCGGGTTCGCCGGCGGCATGTTCGCGGTGTTCTGTCCCTCGCCCAACGAGCGCACCGATTTCACCACCGCGCGCGACATGTCGAACACCCCGCTGCCGCCCGAGCTCCCCATGGACCTCGCCCGCCGCATGACAGTGCATCAGGTCGCCCTGCTCCTCCGGCTCGAAGCCGCCTCGAACGGCCAGTTCGCCGTGTGCCGCTCGGCCGCCGACATCCGTGCCGCGATGGCGCGCAATGCCATCGCCGCGGTCCTCCATATCGAAGGCGCCGAGGCGATCGACGAGGAGCTCTACTTCCTCGACGTGCTCTACGCCGCGGGCCTCCGCTCGATCGGCCCGGTCTGGAGTCGCACCAACATTTTTGGCCACGGTGTACCGTTCCGCTTCCCGCACTCGCCCGATCTCGGCCCTGGCCTCACCGAGGCCGGCAAGCGCTTGGTCAAAGCCTGCAACGACAAGCGCATCCTCATCGACCTGTCGCACATCACCGAGCGCGGCTTCTGGGACGTCGCCGAGCTGTCGACCGCGCCGTTGGTCGCCACCCACTCGAACGTCCACGCGCTGACGCCGAGCCCGCGCAACCTCACGGCCGAACAGCTCAAGGCCATCCGCGACAGCGACGGCATGGTCGGACTCAACTTCGCCACCGGCTTCCTCCGCCCCGACGGCCAGATGCGCGCCGACACCGAGATCGAGCTGATGGTCCGCCATCTCGACGCGCTGATCGAAGCGCTCGGCGAAACCCGCGTCGGCCTCGGCTCCGATTTCGACGGCGCCCTGATTCCCGCCCCCATCGCCGACGCCACCGGCCTCCCCCGCCTGTTCGACGCCCTCAGCGCCCGCGGCTACGACCAGCCGTTGCTCGAAAAGATCGCCCACGGAAATTGGCTATCGCTGCTGGAACGGACGATCGGGTAAGGGGCACCGTCCCTCCCTCCCACAGGGTCACCCCGGCGCAGGGCCCATCCTGAGGTCGAGGGCCAGGGGCAAAACGTTGCCACATCAACAGGCTGTCACCCCCCTGCGAAAGCAGGGGTCCACCTCACAGCCCGCGCCTGCTGCCCGTTGGATCTCTGCTTTCGCAGGGATGACAACTGTGAAAATTGGCACTGTCCGCGCCCACGCGGCACGACTTCCCTCCCCCTTGTGGGGAGGGGGGACCGGCGAAGCCGGTGGGTGGGGGCGTCACACGCACCGAGGCCCCATCCCGCCATCCATCCGCCCACCCGCCCCCCTGCGCCACACTCATGCCCGACGCGCGACGCCCCGGTGTCCGCCCGTCCCTCATCGTGACAGTGGAATGAATTTGCCATGCGCTCGACGCATGTCGGCACTGTATTTTGCTCCCATGCGGAGGGACGCAAATCAGCGCATGATACTTTGGCCGTGACCGCAAAGGGGTGACGCCCATGTTTGTCCGTGCCGTATGGCGCTCCAGGCGCCTCATCGACCCCAGGCAGGGCTCGAAGGAAACCGAAGCTCCCTCGACGCGCGATGGGCTGGGGCTTTCAGCCAGCGACTTCAGGAAAATGACGCAGGGCCTGTTCGAATGCAGGGCGTTCATTCCGCGCTAACCATGCGCGTTGGCGAGTTCGCCGCGTCGCCGCCACCATCCTGCCGCCAAGCTGAATCGGCGATGAACACAATCCGCCGAACCCATGCGCTGCACGCATAACGGTTCTGATGCTTTTCGCTCTGCTCGTCCGATCGGAACTGACCTATCTACAGACTGCAAACGAAAGGAGACTAACAAATGGGCATCCGCACCACGCTGAAGAAGTGGGCCGCTTATCAGCAGACCGTCCGTGAGCTCGCCGCTCTCGACAACCGTCAGCTGAACGACCTGGGTATCACCCGCACTGACATCACGCGTATCGCTCGCGACCATGCGCGCACCATCTAACGGTCCGCGCTCCGTCTACAGCATCGCTTGGGCATCCTAGAACGCTCGCTTCCTGATAGAAGCGGGCGTTCAGCCTTTTCAGGGCCCCGTTCCTAGAACGTCAGCCGCCCGACCAGCTCGTCATAGGGCACGTTCACGGCCTTCCGGAACGCCGCCCGCTGGTTGAGCCGCTCCTGCCAGGCCGCCACATGCGGCAGCTCCGGCCGCTCGATCGCCATGGTCGTCCAGCGGTAGAGCGACACCCCCGCCACGATATCGGCGTAGGAAAAGCTCCGCCCGCCGAGATAGGGTGCATCGGCCAGCCGCCGCTCCAACAGCTCGAAGCACCGCGCCGTCGCCGCCAGCGACCTTTCGATTGTCGCCTCATCCTGCTGCGCCACCGGCGTGCGCACCTTGCTCCAGAACAGTCCGATCCAGGCCGGCTGGAAGGTCGTCGCCGTCCAGTCGGTCCACTGGTCCACCGCTGCCCGGTCGCGCGCCTCCATCGGGAACAGCAGCCCGCTGCCATATTCGGCGCTCAGATAACGCACCACGGCGTGGCTCTCCCACACCACCAGGTGCTCGTCGCGCAGCGTCGGCACGAGGCCGTTGGGGTTGAGCGCCCGATAATCCGGATCATCGGTGCCGCCGAACTGACCGCCCAGCGGCACGTGCTCATAGGGCAGCTCGAGCTCCTCGAGCGCCCACACCGCCTTTTGCACGTTGCACGAGCTCAACCGTCCCCAGAGCGTGATCGTCAATACATGTCCCCCGCGGGTTGGCGCGGCGACCGGCCGCGAGCGAGCATACCCCGCCGGCACCGGCTGACAACCCGGCTCGGCCATTGCCCGCGCGCGCCCCGCTTGCTATCTGGCGCGCCATGCAAAAGAACCCCATTCACGTCATCGGCGGCGGGCTCGCCGGGTCCGAAGCCGCATGGCAGGCCGCCGAAGCCGGCGCCAAGGTCGTGCTCCACGAAATGCGCCCGGTGCAAAAGACCGACGCGCACGAGACCGAGAACTTCGCCGAGCTCGTCTGCTCGAACTCGTTCCGCTCCGACGACCATCATCACAATGCCGTAGGCCTGCTGCATGAAGAGATGCGCCGCTGCGGCTCGCTGATCATGCGGGCCGCCGATGCGCACAAGCTGCCGGCCGGTGGCGCGCTCGCGGTCGATCGCGTGCAGTTTTCCGACATGGTCACTGCGGCGCTGCACAACCACCCCAACGTCACCATCGAGCGCGGCGAGATCGCCGGCCTACCGCCCGAGGACTGGGACAATGTCGTGGTCGCCACCGGCCCGCTGACTTCCCCTGCCCTTGCGAGCGCCATCCAGCAGCTCACCGGCGAGGACTCGCTTGCCTTCTTCGATGCCATCGCGCCGATCGTCCATAAGGACTCTATCGACATGGACATCGTCTGGGCCCAGTCGCGCTACGACAAGGTCGGGCCGATGGGCGACGGGCGCGACTATCTCAACTGCCCGATGGACGAAGCCCAGTACAACCGCTTCGTCGATGCGCTGCTGTCGGCCCCGCTGCACGCCTTCAAGGACTGGGAACACGTCCCCTATTTCGACGGGTGCCTCCCCATCGAAGTCATGGCCGAACGCGGCCGCGACACGCTGCGCTGGGGCCCGATGAAGCCGGTCGGCCTCACCAACCCGCGCAACCCCACGGTCAAGGCGCACGCCATCGTCCAGCTGCGGCAGGACAATGCGCTGGGGACGCTCTGGAACATGGTCGGCTTCCAGACCAAGATGCGCTACGGCGTCCAGACCGAGATCTTCCGGCTCATCCCCGGCCTCAAGAACGCCCAGTTCGCCCGGCTCGGCGGCCTCCACCGCAACACCTTCCTCAACTCGCCCAAGGTGCTGGGCCCGGACCTCAAGCTCAAGGCCATGCCGCGCCTGCGCTTTGCCGGCCAAGTCACCGGCGTCGAGGGCTATGTTGAAAGCGCCGCCGTCGGCCTCATGGCCGGCCGCCTCGCCGCCGCCGACGCGCGCGGCGAAACCCTCGCTATCCCGCCCGCCACCACGGCCATGGGCGCGCTGATCAACCACATCACCGGCGGCCACCTCGAAGCCGAAGCCTATTCGGGCGCCCGCAGCTTCCAGCCCATGAACGTCAATTTTGGGCTGTTCCCCCCGGTGTCGATCAAGAAGCCCGAGGGCCATGTCGGCCGCTGGAAGAGCACCGAAAAAACCATCGCCAAGAAAGAAGCGATCACTTCGCGGGCGCTGACCGACATCGCCACCTGGGCCTGAGGCCGACGGGGGCCTGCGAGTTTGCCCATCTAACCTCCCCACCCACAGGGTCACCCCGGCGCAGGCCGGGGCCCATCCTGAGGTAGCCGGCCACAGGCACGCGGTCCCCCAACCCACCAGCGTCGTTGCGCTACACCCCGCTCCGCACTCCCACATCCCCGTCATCCTCACGTCACCGTGTTGTCACGGCGCCGCGCAATACCTCCGCCGTCGATATCCGATCTGCGAGGGTGTTCGAGTGACCGAGCGTGTCTACCGCGTATTGTTCCTCTCCCGCCGGAACTCGGCGCGGAGCGTGATGGCCGAGGCGATCCTCAACAAGATCGGCAAGGGCCGTTTCGAAGCCCTGAGCGCCGCCGTCGAGCCGGCCGCCGCCATCGACCTGATGGTCGCCGATCTGCTGAAGACCGGCGAGTATCCGTTCGTGCAGCAGAAGCCGCGCCACTACAGCGCGTTCGCCGGCGAAGGCGCGCAGAACCTCGATTTCGTCTTCACCCTGTCCGATACCGCCGCCGGCGAGCCGCTGCCGCAATGGCCGGGCATGCCCGTCTCGGCGCACTGGAGCAGCCCCGATCCGGCCCATATCGAGGGCCAGGACTGGGAAAAGGAACAGGGCCTCAGCCGCATCATGGCCGAGCTCGAGCGCCGGCTGGGCATCTTCGTCAACCTGCCCTTCGAATCGCTCGACCGCATGAGCCTGCAGCGCAGCGTCGACGATATCGCGCGCTAGCGCGCAGCGTCCGAGAACAGCTGCCCCTCGAGGCTGTTTAGCACCACCGGCCCGGCATTGTTGTCGCCTCGGTCGATGGTGATCGATTGCACCACCAGCCGGTAGTTGCGACCGTTCACCGCGAAGTCGATCCACGGATCGGTGATGAAGGCCCCGGTCTGCCGCGCCATCCAGGCCGAAAGCTCCAGCGGGGTCAGCTCCGGGTCCGGCGTGAGCGCCGGGCCGACACGCATGCCGCCGTCCTGCAGCCAGAAGCGCAGCGGCGGCACATCGATGGCGGTATTGCCATACAACCCGACCGGCCGGATGAGATAGGGCATCGCGGCGACATCCACCGGAACACCGTCAAAGTCGCGGAACAACGTCGCGTAACGCTGCACGCCGTCCGGCGAAGGCACGCTGACGCCAAGCGCCTCCAGCACGACGTAAGATCCATCCTGCCCCGGATCCCACGTTACCCCGTACTTCCCCAGCACCTCGCGCACGCCCTGCCGCCCCTCCGGCGTGCCGACGAGGAAATCGATGATTCCGCGCGCCTCGGCAATCTCCTCGCCGCTCCAGTCACCACGCGGCGGGCTCGCCGAGCGGTCGGCGCCGGCATTCATCACCAGCGCATCGAGCCGCACCAATTGCTGGCTCGTCGGCAGGTGCGCGACATTCCACGGCCCCACCGAGAGCAGCAGCAGGATGATGCCGGCCAGCGCCGGGATCAGGCGGATATCGCCGCGCCGGACGAGGAAGATCAGCGCCAGCAGGCTCGCCCACAGGCCGCCGGCCAGCAGCAGCATGCGCTCGGGCGTGAGTCCGTAGGCGTCGACCCGCACCCATACGGCGAGGAAGAACAGCGTCAGCGGCACCAGCGTCAGCCAGAACCACAGCCGGCGGAACAACCGCACCAGCGGCTTTTCGCGCATGAAGCGCGGGTGCAGCACCAGCCAGGTGCCGGCGCCGATGACGACGAAGCCGAGCACCATCCAGCCGATCATCCCCTGCGGCAGCGCCCGCGTGATGACGATCTGCACGGTATAGGCGAGCAGGATCGCCGCGTAGATCAGCAGCAGCGGCACGAGGATGAACTGGCCGAGAAAGCCGATCGCGGTCGAGGTGAAGTCGGCATTCTCGGTTTCGCTCGGCGGCACGTTGGCCACACGCGGCAAGGTCGAGAGCCAGTAGACCGGGGTCAGGAACAGCCCGGTAAACGGCAGCACCCAGCGATAGAACAGGTCGCTCGCCTCGAGCCCGAACAGCACCGACAGCGAGCGTTCGATGGCGACCATCCCAACGGCGATGATGCCGAACGCCGCCGCCGCAATCGCCGCCGTCGCCACCGACTGATGGTTCACCCACCAGAACACGTTCTGCTGCGCCTCGCGCTCCGGCCCGCGCCCCACCCAGGTGAACGGCGACACCGACAGCCAGAGAATGGCGACGGCGGGCAGCAGCCAGGGAAACACCCAGAACGTGCTGGTGACCTCGAACAGCCCCAGGGCCGCGAGCGGCAGCAGATATTTCAGCACGAAAGCGGTCCTCGTCGCTTCCGGCCGGCTTTCCGCGAAAAACACGCCGGCCACCGCCAGCACCGCTCCGGTCGCGAGCCCCGCCGCCGCCCGTATCCATGGCTCGAGCCCATCGACGAAACCCGGGGCATTGATCGTGAACAGCGCGACCGCTGTCATCGCCGCCGCCAGCAGGATCGCAAACGGAAACCGCCGCCCCGTCGCGAAAAAATCCGGCGCCAGTCTGTTCAGCCAAGCCCCGAAGCTCATCCCGAATCCCCTACGGTCCGATCATGAGGCGCAACCAAGGCCGTGGCAAATCCGCGCCGCCAGGAAGCACGCTCTCTCCGTGATCCTCCCCCGTTTACGGGGGAGGGGGACCAGCGCAGCTGGTGGAGGGGGCGGTCACGGGCACCGGCGTTTTCCGTCGCCCCCTCCACCGCCTGCGGTGTTCCCCCTCCCCAGCTTCGCGGGGACTGTTCACATTGGACTCAGCCATCCACCGGGTCATCCCCGCGAAAGCGGGGATCTCTGTTTGCGGCGCTTCAAGAAAAACAGAGGTTCCCGCTTTCGCGGGAATGACGCCGTGCCCAAGAGCGCCGACGCCGAGCAGTCCAATGTGAACGCTCCCCGCGAAACGAGGGAGGATCGCGGAGAGATCGTGCCCGCCTAACGAGCCACCCACCACCACATCGCCAGCAGCTTCCGCCAATCCGCCAGATCAGGCGCCTCAGCGAATGGCGCGCGCATCCGTGCCGCCAATTCCGCCTGCCGGCCGACGATGGCCACCGGTGCGAAGACCGGCCGCAGCGGCTTGGGCAGCGCGCGGATTGCCGTCCGCGCCTTCTCCACATGCTCCTGCGCCAGGTCGTTGAGCTGGCCGAGCGCGGCGAACAGCCCTTCGCTCTCGGTGCCCGACAGGATCTCCCCATCGGTCACGCCATTGGCGACAAAAATGTTCATCGGCAGGAAGATGCGCCCCTTCGATGCATTGTAGCCGAAGGCCCGCAGGTGGCCGGCAAAGGCGTGCGCCACGCCGAGATGTCCGGCGGCGTCGCCGGTCTCCACTTCGTTACCGCCGTTCAGCACCATGGCTGCGAGCTGGTAGAGCACCGACACGGTCTCGCCGGCATAGCCTTCGAAGCTCGCAACGTCCGGCATCGGGTCCTGGTAGAGGTCGAAGCGGCGTGCCGCCAGCAGCCGCACCAGCGGTCCGGCGGGCAGTTGGTAGGCCTCGATGGCGTCGAGCAGCGCCGCCGCCAGCGGGTTCTGGCGCACATTGCCGTGGCCGGTGCCCTTCAGCGCGTCGTTCCACCATTGCAGCCGGATCTCGCCGGCCGCCGGTTCGCGGGCCCGGTCGCGGATCGTCGCCACGTCGGCGGCAAAGGCGTAGAGCGCCTGCACGGCGGCCTGCTCGGGCGCCTTCAGCAGCAGCGTGGCAAAGTAACGGTCGCGGTCGGCGTCGCGCAGGAACTGGGCGACATAGCCGCCCTCCCCGCTCATTTGGCGTTCTCCACCGCGATCAGCGCGGCGCCTACGGCGCGGTCCTCGGCCAGCAGCACGTTGTAGGTGCGCACGGCGCTGCCGGTGGCAATGGCCTCGACGATCACCCGCCGCTCGCGCAACGCGTCCCGGACGGCGGGGTCGAGCGGAGCGATATCGGGGCCTATGCCGAGCAGCAGCACGTCGAGCGTTTCGGCCGCGGCGAACACCGGCGCCAGCGCCTCGAGCGTTACCTCCGCCGGCGCCGTCACCGGCCAGGCGTGCATGCCGGATGGCAGGCAGAGCAGCGAGCCGCGATGGCTCACGCCGGCGAAGCGAAAGCCGCCATTACCGTAGGCGTCGATGCCGACCTGCTGGGGGTAGAACCCCGCCAGCTCAGCCATCGGATCAGACCACCGCGCCGTCGGAACGCTTGGCGGCCTTGGCCTTCTCCTTGGCGGCTTCCTCGGCCTCGCTGCGCGGCTTCAGCCCGAAATGGATGAGGATCGGGCCGCCGATGAAGATCGAGGAATACATGCCGAAGATCGAGCCGAAGGTCATGGCGATGGTGAAACCGCGGATCGACTCGCCGCCGAAGAACACCAGCGGGAACAGCGCCAGCAGCACCGTGAACTGGGTGAGCGAGGTACGCACGATGGTCTGGTTGATCGACAGGTTGATGATCTCGGAGACCGACATCTTCTTGTATTTTCGCAGGTTCTCGCGAACGCGGTCGGAAATCACCACCGTTTCGTTCAGCGACAGGCCGACCAGTGTCAGCACCGCCGCGATCGAACTGAGATTGAACTCCAGCCCCGTTATCGAGAACAGGCCCACCGTCATGATCACGTCGTGCGCTGTCGTGGTCACGGCGGCAAGGCCGAACTGCCACTCGAAGCGGAACCACACATAGATCAGGATGGCGACCAGCGAGACGAGCACGGCGATGGTGCCGTTGAAGGCGAGCTCGCCCGACACCGTGCCCGACACGGCCTCGGTGCGGCGCACCTCGTAATTGTCGGAGGCGAGCGTCGAGCGCACCTGCTCCACCGCTGCGTTCTGGGCGGCGTCACCGCCCGGCTGCAGCTGGATGCGGACCAAGAGGTCCTCGGGCGTGCCGAAACTCTGCACCTGTACTTCGCCCAGGTTCAGCCCTTCGAGCAGCTCGCGCACCCGCGCGGGATCGGCAGGGCCGTCCTGGGTGTGCTGTACCTCGATGGCCGAGCCACCGACGAAGTCGATGCCCAGGTTGAAGCCCTTGAAGAAGGCGGTGCCGATGGCGCCGACGGTGAGCAGGATCGAGACCACGATCGCCACCCGCGACATCTTCATGAAGTCGATCTTGGTGCCGTCCGGGATGAAGCGGAAGTGCTGGATGCGCAGCGTCTTGGGACGCTTCCAACGGAACCAGAGCGAGATGAAGAAGCGCGTCACCGTGTAGGCGGTGAACAGCGAGGTGAGGATGCCGAGGCCCAGCGTCACCGCAAAACCCTGGATCGGGCCGGAGCCGAGGAAATAGAGCACGATGGCCGCGATCAGCTGGGTCAGGTGGGAGTCGATGATCGTGTCCCAGGCGCGGTGGAAGCCGGCGTCGAGCGAGGCGATGATCGATTTGCCCGATCGCTGCTCCTCGCGCATGCGCTCGTAGATGAGCACGTTGGCGTCCACCGCCATGCCGATGGTCAGCACGATACCGGCGATGCCGGGCAGTGTGAGCGTTGCGCCGAGCGCCGAGAGCGAGCCCAGGATCAGCACGATGTTGAGGATCAGCGCCACGTTGGCGAAGAGGCCGAACAGGCCGTAGGCAATGACCATGAAAGTCAGCACCAGGATGGCCGCCACGGCGCCGGCGGTGATGCCGGCGCGGATCGAGTCGGCGCCGAGCGAGGGGCCGACCGAGCGCTCCTCGACCACGTCGAGGGTCGCGGGCAGCGCGCCGGCGCGCAGCAGCACGGCGAGGTCGTTGGCGGTCTGCGGCGTGAAGGTGCCCGAAATCTGGCCCGAACCACCGGTGATCGGCTGCTGGATCACCGGCGCGGTGATCACCTGGTCGTCGAGCACGATGGCGAAGCGCTTGCCCACATTGGCCGAGGTGATCTGGCCGAAGGTGATGGCGCCGCGCGTATCGAACTGGAAGCTGACCACCGAGCGGCCGGTCTGCTGGTCGAACGCGGGCTGCGCGTTGGTCAGCGATTCACCGCCGAGCTCGACATTCTCGTTGATCAGTTCGTTGCCGCCGTCCTGGCTCGGCACCAGCATGTAGCCGGCCGGCACGCCCTGCACCTCGGCCTGCGCCGCCGACATGCTCGGGTGCACCAGGTGGAAGGTCAGGCGCGCCGTGCGCGAAATCAGTTCCTTCAGTCGGCCCGAATCCTCGAAGCCCGGCACCTGCACGAGCACGCGGTCCTCGCCCTGGCGCTGGATCAGCGGCTCGGTGGTGCCCACCTCGTCGACGCGGTTGCGGATCACTTCCATCGACTGGGCGACGAGCGCCGACATGCGCGCCGTCACGCCCTCGGGGGTCAGCGCCACGCTGATCTTGCCGTCCGGGGTTTCGGTGAAGGCCAGTTCCGCCACGCCGCCGACACCGAAGGTCGACGAGATATTGTTCTGCAGCGCCTGCACCGCCGTCATCGCGGCCGCCTTCTGGGTGGCATCTGTCAGTTCGACGGTGATGGCGTTGTCGCCGGCCGTGATCAGGTTGCCGATGCCCTGGTTGGTGAGCGTCGTGCGCACGTCGCGCCGCAGCGACTTGATGCGCTCCTCGATGATCGAGTCGCGATTGACCTGCAGCAGCAGGTGCGAGCCGCCCTGCAGGTCGAGCCCCAGCACCACCGTCGGCTTGGGCAGGAAGCCCGGATAGCCGTTGTCGAGGAAGTCCTTGGGCAGGAAGCTCGGGATGGTGAACAGGATGCCGAGCACCGCAACGATGGTGATGATGGCTGTGCGGAGGGGCGAGAACTGCATGAACGGCTCGGATCCTGTGGACGCCACTTAGATGGCGTAACGGAGCCCGTTGAGGCTCCGCATCTGTGTCAGAAGTAGGTCAGCCGGCCCACATTGCGGTGAACCGGCTGGCAAGAGGCCCGATCAGGCCTTGTTGTCGTTGACCGGGGTCGATTTCGACCGCACGTCGGTGATGCCGCCGCGCGTGACCTTCACCCGGGTGCCCTGGGCGATCTCGACCTCGAGGTCCTCGCCGTCCACGGCCTTGGTCACCTTGCCGACGAGACCGCCGCTCGTGACGACGGTGTCGCCGCGACTGATCGCCGACAGCATCGCCTGGTGGGCCTTCATGCGCTTCTGCTGCGGACGGAAGATCAGCAGCCAGAAGATGAGGACCAGCAGGATGATGGGGGCGAACTGGATCAGCAGATCCGCGCCACCCATGCCGCCGGCGGGCGGGGCTCCTGCGGCCTGTGCGAAGGCGGGGGTCACGAACATTAAGGAAGCTCCTTGCTTGATGGCAGCCGGCGTCGGATGGCCGTTCTTGCCCCATATGGGGCGGGTCTCCGGCGCTGGACAGTCCAACCCGGCAAAAATCGCGCGGAATATAGTGTTGGCGGCAAGGATTGCAAAGCCTTTCCGGCTGCGTCACAAACGGAGGCGTACCCGGGAGTTCTGCCCTCAATGACTGACGACAATTCGGCCGCCATCCTCGCGGCCCTCACCCGCATTGCCGATACGCTCGACCGGCTCAGCCCGGACGCCGCCGCTTCCGGCCCCGTTCTCACCGCCGCCGATGCCTATCACTGGGACGCGACGGCCAGCGCCCTGCTGCCCGTGCCGAAGGTTTCGCGCGTGCCGCTGGACATGCTCAAGGGCATCGACGACGTGCGCGATATCCTGCTGCAGAACTCGCTGCAGTTCGCCCGCGGCTATGCGGCCAACAACGCGCTGCTGTGGGGCGCGCGCGGCATGGGCAAGAGCTCGCTGGTCAAAGCCGTGCACGGCCATATCAACGCGCTCGGCGAGACGGGCCTCAAGCGCCTCATCCTCATCGAGATCGCGCGCGAGGACATCGAGGCGCTGCCCAAGCTGATGCGCCTGATCGCGAAGGAAGACGCGCGCTTCATCGTCTTCTGCGACGATCTCAGCTTCGACAAGGACGAGACCAGCTACAAGTCGCTGAAGACCATACTCGACGGCGGCCTCGAGGGCCGGCCGGAGAACGTGCTGTTCTACGCCACCTCCAACCGCCGCCATCTGATGCCGCGCGACATGGTGGAAAACGAGCGCTCCACCGCCATCACGCCCGGCGAAGCGGTAGACGAAAAGGTCTCGCTGAGCGACCGCTTCGGCCTTTGGTTGGGCTTCCACAATTGCGACCAGCCGACCTACCTTGCCATGATCCGCGGCTATTGCGACGAGTACGGCCTCGAGATCGACGACGACACCTTGCGCGCCCGCGCCGTCGAGTGGTCCATGACCCGCGGCGCCCGCTCCGGCCGCGTCGCGATCCAGTTCGTGCGCGCCCTGGCGGGGGAGCAGGGCAAGGCGATTTGAGGTTTGGGCACTGGCATCGCCTACCCACAGGATGTCATCCCAGCGAAAGCTGGGATCCATCGCGCCGCCAGCGCGGGAGGAGAGTTGGACCCCAGCTTTCGCTGGGGTGACAATCTGTGGTGATAGCCAGATCGAGGCACGCTTTCCCTCCCCCTTGTGGGGAGGGGGGACCGGCGCAGCCGGTGGGTGGGGGTGCCACACGCACCGCCGTCTCAGCTACACTCGCCTCACGTAACAATCAAATTACGAATCAATCCAGTTCCTTAGAGGGGATAATGTCAGCATCACATCAACTGCGCTGGTCGCATGGCGAGGCCACGGTCGTCGCCACCGCCGCCACCGTCACCGACCTCACCTTCAAGCTGCCCAACGGCCCGTTCCAGCCGTTCGCCCGCGCGCCCTGGGTCGGCACGGTCGATGATCCCGCGATCACCGGGCACCTGCGCGTGCTGTCGGGCGATTTCGTCGGCGTGCCCTTCGGCACCGGCGGCCGGCAGGCGCCGAACCTGCCCGAATGGTCCAGGCTGATGACGCAGCAGCCGAACGGCACCATCCACGGCCCTTCCGCGCACTATGACTGGGATATCGTCTCGGGCGACGAGCGCAGCGTCACGCTGGCGCTGGACTATGAGCCGCATTCGGCCGTCCGCCGCCTCGAGCGCACCATCACGGCCCGCGACGGCGCCCCTGCCCTCGATTTCACGCTGAAAATCTTCGCCCGCCACAAGGGCCCGATCTCCGCTGGTGTGCACCCCAACTTCCGCATGCCGGAAACCCCCGGCCGGCTGGAACTGAAGGTCGATTTCGCCTTTGGCCTCACCCATCCGGGCCGCACCCCGTCGCCCGACCAGCACGAGTTCTCGAGCCTGAGCTCGGTGCCCAAGGATGGCGGCCGCGTCGACTTCTCGCATATCCCACTCAGCCCGCGCAGCGACTACAATGTGCAGCTCTGCGGTGTCACCAGCCCGCTCACCGGCACCTATCTCGATGAAGGCGCCGGGTTCGAGCTCGACTGGGACCGCACGCTGCTGCCCACGCTGATGTTCTGGCACACCGATGGCGGTATCGGCGGCGCGCCGTGGAACAACCAGTTCCGCGCGCTGGGCTGCGAGCCGCTGGCCTCGGCCTTCGACTTCCACACCGACGTCTCTACCGGCCCCAACCCGATCAACGCCCGCGGCGTCAAGACCTGGATCGACCTCGACCCGGCCCAGCCCGTCCTCATCAAGCACGCGGTGCGCGGCTTCAACACATAAATCTTGTTCGCCCTCGGAACGTCATCCGCCGAACTAAGTTCGCGCTGGGTAACTATCCGAGGGCATCTATGACCGAGCCGACGCGCCAGCGCTTCCGCCTCTCCGGCGGCAGCGAACTCTCATTCCTCGCCGCCGGCGATCCGGCCAATCCAGCCGTCCTCCTCATCCATGGCTTCCCGAGCTCCGCCCGCACGTTTCGTGGCGTGATCCCGGCGCTCGCGCAGGCCGCCTATGTCATCGCGCCCGACCTGCCCGGCTTCGGCGAGTCCGACATGCTGTCCGCCACGTCGTTCGCGGCCTTCGCCGCCGCCGTCACCGAGCTGCTCGAGCATCTGCGGGTCGGTCCGCGCTACATCTACCTGCACGATTTCGGCGCCCCGGTCGGCCTCGCCATCGCCATCGCGCAGCCCACGCAGGTGCTCGGCCTCATCATCCAGAACGGCAATGCCCACGAATCCGGCTTCGGCCCGGAATGGGCGGCAACCAAACGCTTCTGGTCGGACCCGAGCGACAAGAACGCCAGGGCCGCGACCGGCCATCTCACGCTCGAAGGCACGCGCGACCAGTACATCGCCGGCGTCCCCGGGGACATCGCTGCCCGCATCGCGCCCGCCGTCTGGGAGGAAGACTGGCGCGTCATGTCCCTGCCCGACCGCCTGGAAATGCATCGCGCGCTGATCGCCGACTACGGCAACTACGCTGCCGGCTTTCCCGCCATTGCCGACTATCTGGAGCGTCGCCAGCCGCCCGCCCTGCTCCTCTGGGGCCGCCACGACGCCTTCTTCGCGCTGGCGGAGGTGCTCAGCTGGCTCGAAACCCTGCCCGGCATGGAAGCCCACATTTTCGACGCCGGCCACTTCCTGCTGGAAACGCACGCGGAGCCGGCGGGGCGGCTGATGCTGGAGTTCATCAAGCGAACCACCCAGGCCGGTGCGTAGGCCCCACCCAGTTGCGCTAGCTCGCTACGCTCCCAAGCTCCACTACCCTCCCCATCAAGGGGAGGGAAATCCGAGGCGGAGGGATGGGGCACGATTTCCCTCCCCCTTGTGGGGAGGGGGGACCCGCGAAGCGGGTGGGTGGGGGTGGCCACACGCTCTGACCCCGCGAAAAAGCAAAAGGCCCCAGTCTCCCGGGGCCTTCCAGCTTCTAATTCCTACCTTCTACCCAGCTCAGCTCGCCAGCAGCGGCAGCGGATCGACCGGGGTCGCGCCCTTGCGCAGCTCGAAGTGCAGTTGGGCCTTGGACACCGAGCCGGTCTTGCCGGCCGCGCCGATGGTGTCGCCGCGATTCACCACGGTGCCCTTGGCGACGCTCATGTCCTTGAGGTGGGCGTAGGCCGAGACGTAGCCATTGGGGTGGCGGATCAGGATCAGGTTGCCGTAACCCTCGACGCCCGAGCCGGCATAGATCACCTGGCCATTCTCGGCGGCGCGGACGGCGGTGCCTTCCGGCGCCTCGATATTGATGCCGGTGCCCTTGGAATTGGCGAAATCGGTGATGACGCGGCCCGAGACCGGCCAGCGGAACTTGTCGGCGCCGGACAGCACCGGCTCGGATTTGGGCTGCTCCAGCGGCTTTGCCGTCGCGACCTGGGCCGGAGCAGCGGTCGGGGCCAGCGGCTTCACCGTGGCTTCGGGCGTGTTTGCCGCCGGAGCGTTGCCGAGCGAGGCGACCTGGGCCGGCTGCGGCGCGGGCTGCACGGCCGGGGCGAGGATCTGCGCCGGTTGCGCAGCGCTCGGCTTCGGCCCGAGGGCCGCCAACTGGCTCGCCTTGCCGGGGATCACGATCTTCTGGCCGACATAAATCTTGTCGGGCGACGAGAAGCCGTTGGCCGAGATGATCGACTGCGCCGTCACGTTGTAGCGGCGGGCGACGGTGTAGAGACTTTCACCACTTTCGATCACATGGACATAGGCGTCCGACGGGACGGAAACGAGCGTGTTGGACGGGGCAGAGAGGGGAGCCGGTGCCGAGGCGAGCATGGGTGTCGCCGGAACGGGGCTCAGGGGCTGGGCAGCGGGCATCATCGTGTTGCTTCCGTTGGCTGACGAGGTGAGCACAGGCAAGTCTTCGGTCGATACTGAGCCCAGCGGCTGGCCGCTGCTGATGGCAGCCGTCGCGCCGATCGCCGAGCCGGGACCGGAGCCGCCAATATCTGCAGGTGGAACGAAACGGCTTTCCGCCGACAGCGTCCGCGGCATCGACTGGTTCGATACCATCGGCGCGCTGGTGTTGACCGAGCTGGTGGTCGTCCGGTCGAAACCGCCGAGCCCTCCCAGCGAGCTGCATCCCGAAAGCGCCGTAGCGCCCACGAGAAGGCCCAAAATCGCGGCGGTCTTAAACGCCCTTCCGGTCACGCGATTACTCATCAGTCCACTCTACGCAGGTACTCAATGGAGGTGAGATTAGGCCGGTAAGGTAAAGAGTGATTTAAATGCGAAGCGTTTTGCGCCGAACCGGATCACGGATTCAGGAACCGGTAGGGTTAAGGCCGCTGGTGGTACCCAAGGGAGGAGCAGATGCCTGAGCTATCGGGCCAATGCCGGTGCGGCAGCGTGCGCTATCGCGTCGCCGGCGAAGTGCTGAACGCTGGCCACTGCCACTGCGAAAGCTGCCGCCGCACCACGTCCTCGCCGGTGACCACCTATTTCACCGCACACCGCTCGGCCGTCACCCTCACCGGCGACAGCCTTCGCCACTACGCCTCATCGCCCGGCGTCACCCGCAGCTTCTGCGGCACCTGCGGCTCGCCCATGTCCTACACCGGCCAAACCCGCCCCGACGAAATCGACCTCTTCGTCGCCACCCTCGACGCCGGCCAGTCGATCGAGATCAAGGAACACTGGTACTGGTCCGAACGCGTGCCATGGCTGCACGTGGAAGACGATCTCCCGAAAGAAGATTGAGCCCCCTGATCCTCCCCCGTTCACGGGGGAGGGGGACCAGCGAAGCTGGTGGAGGGGGCGACCCCACGCATCGATACCGACCAGACCGATCTTGAGCAGGCACCACCTTGCCCACCCACCGGGTCACCCCGGCGCAGGCCGGGGCCCATCCTGACGTCGACGCGAAGATCACCAATGTCCGACAAATCTCAGGATGGATTCCGGCCTACGCCGGAATGACACCGAGTATGTGGCGTCCAACCTGAACACCCCGTCAGAACCCATTCATGATCATGGTGGACAGGCGACCCGAGCATGGCAGCGCCCCTGCCCCAGCGATCCCGTGAAGCCGCCAACTCACCAGCTGTCACCCCAGCGAAAGCTGGGGCCCAACTCACAGCCCGCGCCTGCGGACGCTGGGATCCCGGCTTTCGCTGGGATGACACGCAGAGGACAGGGAACTATCCCCGCCCCACCCTACCCATGAGAAACTGCCCATCGAGAAACCCGATGGAGCACCCCAATTGTGGCACCGCCCAGTAGTCACCCCACCCTGAACGAACTGAACGCCTCCCGTTCAATCGTTCAAAGCCCCATCACGCCCTCGAGCCGACCCGCCAGCTCGTGGTGCGTGTGCTGCAGCATCAGCGGCGTCACGGTGATGGCATTGCCGTGCATCAGCAGCCCGAAATCGTGCTCGGGGTCGAGCGGCTTGGGCGTCTCGGGAATGGCGATGAAGAATTTTCCGGCATTGTCGC
Organism: Devosia sp. Soil_C_22; assembly: GCF_057657195.1. Classification (NCBI taxonomy): domain Bacteria; kingdom Pseudomonadati; phylum Pseudomonadota; class Alphaproteobacteria; order Hyphomicrobiales; family Devosiaceae; genus Devosia; species Devosia sp. Soil_C_22. Next base: position 1,650,073 of record NZ_JBDGIY010000001.1, on the reverse strand, counting down.
TGGGGTAATACGCCATCGGCGAGCGCGAAAAGCGCTGGAACGGCACCACGCGCACGCCGCTCACATCCTCGGGCGCGCAGAACGGCAGGTTCACGTTGAAATACGCGTCGCCGCGCGATTTTACGTTTTCGATCAACGACTTGATCACTCGCACGCTATAGGTGCGCGAGTTCGTCCAGTCGATATCGGTGCCGCGCTCGTAGTTGACGCCCTGGCTGATGCCGATGCCGAGCGCGCCATGCAGCGCGCCCTCGCGCGCCCCGGCCACCGTGCCCGAGCAGTTGAGGATATCGCCGAGGTTCTGGCCGTTATTGACGCCGGACAGCACCAGGTCCGGCTTCAAGTCCTTGCAGACAAAGGTCATTCCGGCGACAACGCAGTCGGCCGGCGATCCGCCGACGACGGCGAAAACCCGGTCCTCGCGCTCCTCCAGCCCGAGTTCGCGCCCGAAAGTGAAGCGGTGCGCGGCGCCCGACTGGTTGCCGTCCGGCGCCACCACCCACACGTCGTCGCTCAGTTCCGCCGCGATCTCGCGCATGATGGCGATACCCGGCGCGTCGACCCCGTCGTCATTGGTGATCAGGATTCTCACGACCGCGCACCGATGGTCTTGAGCCCCTTCATGTAAGGCTGCAGCACGTCCGGCACGAGGATCGAGCCATCCTCCTGCTGGTAATTCTCCATCACCGCGATCAGCGCGCGTCCGACCGCCACGCCGGAGCCGTTCAGCGTATGCACGTGCCGGATCTTGCCGTCCTTGCCCTTGAACCGCGCATCCATGCGCCGGGCCTGGAAGTCGCCGCACACCGACACCGACGAAATCTCGCGGTAGGTGTCCTGCCCCGGCAGCCACACCTCGAGATCGTAGGTCTTCTGCGCCCCAAAGCCCATGTCGCCGGTCGACAGCAGCATCACCCGGTAATGCAGGCCCAGCCGCTTCAGCACATCCTCGGCGTCCGACAGCATGCGCTCATGCTCGTCGCCCGACGCCTCGGGCGTGGTGATCGCCACCATCTCGACCTTGTTGAACTGATGCTGCCGCAGCATCCCCCGCGTATCGCGCCCCGCCGACCCGGCTTCCGAGCGGAAGCACGGCGTCAGCGCGGTGAAGCGGAGGGGGAGTTCTTCCTCGGAGAGCACCGACTCGCGGACGAGATTGGTGAGCGGAACTTCGGCGGTGGGGATGAGCCAAAGCCTATCGGGGCTCCGAAGGAACTCGAACTCCTCAGTCCGGTTCGCGCGCGCCCTTTCAATCCCCAAGCGCTCTACGTCCATTATCGTCTGCGCGCGCTCCAGATTGTGTTCGTTGCGCAGCCGATCCTCAAACATCGGCTCAGTCCAGACGACGTAGAGATCGTCTTTGAATTTCGGCAGCTGATTTGTCCCGTAAAGTGCGTCGTCACGGACAAGGTAGGGAGGCTCCACCTCGGTGTAGCCGTGATCGTCGACGTGCAGGTCCAGCATGAACTGGCCGATGGCGCGCTCGAGTCGGGCTAGTTGACTTTTCAAGACCACGAAGCGACTGCCCGAAAGCTTTGTCGCGATCTCGAAGTCCATCATTCCCAGCGTTTCGCCGGTCTCGAAGTGCTCTTTCGGCGCAAAGTTGTAGCTTGGCTTAGGCGGCCGATTCCGGGCCGCAGTCTCCAGCGAGCCGTTACGCCCGAAGTACTCCTGGTTGTCAGCCTCGTCGTCACCACGAGGAACCTCATCCAGCGGCAGGTTTGGGATCACGCCTAGGGCGTCATACAGCCTGTCCTCAGCTTCCCTGCGGCTAGCTTCACCCGACTGGATAACGTCCTTGAGATGCGCGACCTCATCCAGCAGCGCCTGGGCCTTGGCCTCATCCTTCTGCGCCTTGGCCTGGCCGATCTGCTTCGACAGCGCATTGCGCTGGGCCTGCGCCTCCTCGACGGTGCCGATGGCGGCGCGGCGGGAATCGTCCATCTCGATCAGCTGAGCCGCGGAAAACGGCACGTTCTTGCGGCGCGACAGCGCGGCGTCGAACGCGGCGGGATTGGCTTTGATCCAGTTGATATCGAGCATGGAGAACCTGCTAGGAGCGGGGAGCGCCCTGCTTTACCGGATTGGCTAGGCGGATCAAGCCCACCGAGCGAGACGGCCCCCTCCCGGCCTCCCCCATGAAGGGGGAGGTGCCCGACCGGTGTGTTGGGCACCATCCCGGCAAAAGCCTCGACTCTTCACCTCCCCCTTCATGGGGGAGGCCGGGAGGGGGCCGTCTGCTTCGGCTCTTTCACCTACGCGCACGCCGCCTTGTACTTCCGCACCGTCTCGGCCATCCCGTAAATCCACGCATCGGCCGCGATCGCATGCCCGATCGACACTTCCGCCAGGTCCGGGATCGCCTGCTTCAGCGGCGGCAGGTTGTCGAGGTTGAGATCGTGCCCGGCATTGACCTTGAACCCGGCCCCACCCGGCCGGCGATTGGCCCCCGCGTCACGCGCCGCATCGGCCGTCGCCTTCAGCGCTGCCAGATGTACCGCCGCGATATCGGGCTGCATCGCCCCGCCATAGGGCCCGGTATAAAGCTCGATCCGGTCCGCCTCGACCATTGCCGCCGCTGACGCGGCATGCACCTCGGCATTGATGAACAGCGACACGCGGATGCCGGCGTCCTTCATCCGCGCGATGGCAGGCAGCAGCACCGCCTCGTTCGCCTCGATGTTCCAGCCATGGTCGGAGGTCGCCTGCATCGGATCGTCCGGCACGAAGGTCACCTGGTCCGGCGCCGCGCGCTCGACCAGCGTCAGGAAATCCTCGGACGGATAGCCCTCGATATTGTACTCGCGGCCCGGAAACTCCTCGCGCAGGAGCTTGGCCAGCTCGAACACGTCGCTGCGCCGGATATGCCGCTCGTCCGGCCGCGGATGCACCGTCAGCCCGTCGGCGCCGGCCTCGAGCGCGATGCGGCCAATGCCTGTGACGCTCGGCCACGGCACGCTGCGCCGGTTGCGCAGATAGGCGATGGCGTTGAGGTTGACGGAGAGATCAGTCATCGGGGCCTCCAGGCTGCGAGCTACCTAGCGCATCCCCCACCCCTCGGCCAATCGAACGTTTTGATGGACCCGATCAGCCGCCGCGATGGCGCAGCCAGCGTTCGCGCAGCACCACCAGCACGCCGCTGAGCAGGATCAGCCCCATGCGATACCCGGCCGCTCCGTCACGCCACCGGCGCCAGTCGGCGACGCCGTTCATCGAGCAGCACGATGGCGAGACCGCTCGTCACCACCAGCGCGATACCGGCGAGCGCCAGCGCATTGGGCAGCTGGCCGAACACCACCAGCCCGGAGATCACCGCCCAGAAGGTGAAGAAGTAATAGAACGGCGCCACCGCCCCGGTCGGCCCGATCCGGTAGGCAAGAAAGATGAACAGGTGCCCGAAAATCAGGAAGAAGCCGGCGCCGGCGAGCAGCATCAGGTGGTGCCCCTCCGGCATCACCCAGCGCTCCGTGATCAGGTGCATGCCCCCTGCCCCGACCAGCACCACCAGCACGGCCGAGATCGCGACGATCATCCCCGGCACATTGGCCGCCACCCGACGCCCGGCAATGTCGCGCACCGCGCACAGCACCGCGTTGGTCAGCGCCAGCAGCGCATAGATCGAAATCCCCCGCATGGTCGGCTGCGCCACCATCAGCGCGCCGACAAAGCCGAGCCCGATCAGCGCCATGCGCACCGCGCCGATCTTCTCGCCGAACAGGATCGAGACGCCGAGCAGCATCAGCAGCGGCGTGATCTGCCCCAGCGCCGAGGCATCGGCGATCGGCATGTTGGCGAGCGCCACCACGTAGCACAGCACGGCCGCCATCTCTGCGAAGTTGCGTGTCAGCACGCGCCGCTCGAACATCAGCCGCCATTGCGGCCCGTAACCCAGCACCAGCAGCAGCGGCAGCCCGATGATCGTGGCCGCGACGCCGCGCAGGAACAGCACCTCGTAGGGCGGCAGTCCCTCGGTCGCGACCTTCATCAGCGTGTCGTTGATCACATAGGAGCCCGTCGCGAGCACCATGAACAACGGCCCGCGGAACGGGTGATGGCCGGACGACACGCGAGATCCCCTCAAGAAAAAGGCCGGGATCGCTCCCGGCCCATCCGTCTTACATGCCCTCGGCGCCGCGCGAAATCGCCGCGAGCCCGGTCCGCACAACTTCCACCAGCCCGAGCGGCACCATCAGCGAGATGAAGCTGTCGATCTTGCTCGGCTTGCCGGTCACCTCGAACACGAAGCTCTCGGTGGTCGCATCGACGATCTGGGCCCGGAAGGCATCGGCCAGCCGCAGCGCCTCGGCGCGCGGCTCGCCCGAGCCCGCCACCTTGATCAGCGCCAGCTCGCGCTCCAGCGATTTGCCCTCGGCCGTCAGGTCATGGACCTTGTGCACCGGCACCAGCCGCTCGAGCTGCAGCTTGATCTGGCTCAGCACCTTGGGCGTCGCGACCGTCACCACGGTGATGCGCGAAAGCCCCTTCTCGTGCTCGGTCTCCGAGACCGTGAGGCTGTCGATATTATAGCCGCGCGCCGAGAACAGCCCGACCACGCGAGCAAGGATACCCGGCTCGTTGTCGACCAGCACGCTGAGCGTGTGCCGCTCCGGCGTCTGCGATTCCGGAGCCAGGAAATAGGCCGAACCACTCGGCTGAAGATGTGCGTTCATTCGTTTCGTTCCTCCAGTGCCCTGGGGCACCTTTCTGCCCTTCCCACCGGGTCATACCGGGGAAGGCCGGTATCCATCCCGAGGTCGCCGCAACCATCGCTGAAGGTTGCGGCATCCGAGGATCGACCCCGGCCTGCGCCGGGGTGACACCGTGGTTGGGGCGCGTTTCCTAGACCAGCTGGCGTCCCTTGGCGTCGATCACCGCGCCGATATCGTCCTCGAAATCGGGCAGGATCATCTCGTTGTGCGGCTTGCCCGACGGGATCATCGGCAGGCAGTTCTCATGCTTTTCGACCAGGCAGTCGAACAGCACCGGGCCGTCGTAATCGAGCATCTCGGCAATCGCCGCATCGAGCTTTGCCGGATCGTCGCACTTGATGCCCTTGGCGCCATAGGCCTCGGCCAGCTTGACGAAATCGGGCAGGCTCTCCGAATAGCTATGGGCGTAGCGGCCGCCATGCAGCAGGTCCTGCCACTGGCGGACCATGCCCATGCGCTCATTGTTGAGGATGAAGATCTTGATCGGCAGGCGATACTGCACCGCCGTCGAAATCTCCTGCATGGTCATCTGCACCGAGGCTTCGCCGGCAATGTCGATGACCAGCGCATCGGGATGGGCCACCTGCACGCCGACAGCGGCCGGCAGGCCATAGCCCATGGTGCCGAGGCCGCCCGAGGTCATCCAGCGGTTGGGCTGCTCGAAGTGGAAATGCTGGGCCGCCCACATCTGGTGCTGGCCGACTTCCGTCGTGATGTAGACGTCGCGATCCCTGGTCGCCGCATAGAGGCGCTGGATGGCGTGCTGCGGCTTGATCGTCGTGTCGGAGTTCTTGAAGCCCAGCGAGTTCTTTTGGCGCCACTCGTTGATCTGCCGCCACCACGGGGCGATCGCCTCGGTGCGCGGCTCGTTGGTCTTACTCCGCCAGATCCGCACCATTTCCTCGAGCACCAGCCCGCAATCGCCGACGATCGGCAGGTCGATGCGGACCGTCTTGTTGATCGAGGACGGGTCGATATCGACGTGGATCTTGGTCGAGCCCGGCGAGAAGGCATCGATGCGCCCGGTGATGCGGTCGTCGAACCGCGCCCCGATATTGATCATCAGGTCGCAGTCATGCATCGCCATGTTGGCTTCGTAGGTGCCGTGCATGCCCAGCATGCCCATCCACTGCGGGTTGGAGCCCGGGAACGAGCCCAGCCCCATCAGCGTCGAGGTCACGGGGAAGCCGGTCAGCTCGGCCAGCTCGCGCAGCTTTTCGCTCGCTTCCGGGCCGGAATTCACCACGCCGCCGCCGGTATAGAAGATCGGGCGCTCGGCGCGCAGCATCAGGTCGACCGCGGCCGCGATGGCCGAGGCGTCGCCGGCCGTCGCCGGGTGGTAGCTCTTGTGGCGCGTCGCCGCGATCTCGTCGGGCCCGTAATAGGTGCCCATGGCGAACTGCACGTCCTTGGGAATATCCACCAGCACCGGGCCGGGCCGGCCGGTATTGGCGATATGGAAGGCCTCGTGCATGACGCGGCTCAGGTCGGCGACGTTCTTGACCAGGTAATTGTGCTTGGTCGACGAGCGGGTGATGCCGACCGTGTCGCATTCCTGGAAGCCGTCGGTGCCGATCAGCGTCGTCGGCACCTGAGCCGAGATCACGACGATGGGGATCGAATCCATCAGCGCATCGGTCAGCGGGGTCACGACATTGGTCGCGCCCGGACCGGACGTCACCAGCACCACGCCGACCTTGCCGGTCGAGCGGGCATAGCCCTCGGCCATGTGGCCGGCGCCCTGCTCGTGCCGCACGAGGATGTGCTGCACCTTGTCCTGCTGGAACATCGCGTCGTAGATCGGCAGCGCCGCGCCACCCGGATATCCGAAGATGTGCTCCACGCCCTGATCGACCAGGGCCTGGATCACCATCTCCGCGCCCGTCATCTGCTCGCCCATTTTTGAACTCCCACCCGGCTCTCCCGCCGGCTTTCTATCTGCACTTGCCGCCTCGCGGCGGAAAATCGGCAACAAAAAAGGCCCCGTCAGGGACCTTGGCTTGAGCGCACCGAACCGTCGCGGGGATTGTTACCCCACGTGCCCGATGCGCCCCACTACTACGATAAGCTTGTGCACGGATGTGCTCCGAAAATTCGTGGGGCTTTATGGGCGGGGTTTGGGGGAGGTGTCAAGGGGTGGACGATCTTCAGCGTTTGCTTCCAAACGCTGACACTCACGTTGACACGTCGAAACTACTTTGCAAGCTATTGATCAACAACAAATCAACGCGGCTCTTTAGCCGCAGCGTCCTTGATCGACTGCAAATCCGAATCTGAGAGAATATATGGCCCCCGACGAGTATCTGGCCTGTCAAGAACATGCTGAACTGCATCGCGCATTATCTGCATTAGTTCTGACTGTCGCGTTGGAGCAGGATTTCGACCAGCGTTCCACGAGACATCCGACATCGCCCGTTCCTCCAAGCTGCCCATTCAACATACCCGTTCAATGAGTCGACACAACTCACAATCGTTCCGACGTCGTTAAGTTCACCCTAAGGACCTCTATTTTGGCCAGCACAGCCGAGATCGTCGACGACCCCGAAATCATCATTGGCCTCGTGGGTCCCATAGGCGTCGACATGGATTTCGTGATCCAGTCGCTTGAAAAGTCGCTCAACTCGGTGAGCTATCAAGCGTCGGTCATCCACCTCACCACCGTGCTGGGCGATCTTGCGCCCTCTCTCAAGCCTGAGGCCACCACTTACCTTGATCGATACAAGGGCCTAATCGCCAGCGCTGATAAGGTGCGTCGTTACACCGACAACAACGCTGCGTTCTCGTGCCTGGCTATCAGCGAGATCCGTCGCCTTCGCCAACTGTCGCGTGACAACCTTGCCGCCCAGACGGCAGCAAACACGCCGAGGCTCGGTACCGCGTACATTATCCGCCAATTTAAGCGCCCTGAGGAGATCACGCTGCTTCGCCAGGTGTATGGTCGGAAGTTCATTCAGGTATCTGTGTACTTGGACAAGGAGGAGCGAAAGCAGGTTCTAATCGAGAAGATAAAATCATATGACACACAGATCGTAGATGACGCCAAGGCCGAGGCACAGGCATTGGAGCTGATCGAGATTGACTACAGCGAGGTCAGCGACACTTATGGCCAACGCGTCTCCGACGTCTTCCATCTTGGCGATGTATTTGTCCGCGGAGAGCACAAACCTACGACGGCGGATACGATCGATAGATTCATTCAAGCATTCTTCGGTCATAACGGCATTTCGCCGACGAAGGCAGAGTACGGAATGTACGCAGCAGCGGGCGCTTCACTGCGGTCGCTTGACCTGTCGAGACAAGTCGGCGCGGCCATATTCTCGCAAGCCGGCGAGGTCATCTCAATGGGATGCAACGAAGTGCCTAAGGCCTTTGGAGGTACCTATTGGTCCGACGCAGCGGGAGACAAGTACCGGGATTTTGAGAAGGGCGCCGACGGCAATCACGTCCGCAAGCTTCGGATCGTTCACGACTTGGTAGAGCGGATGGGAAAGCTCGGCTACCTGTCCACGGCTCTGACATCAACAGGCGATACCAGCGCTCAGGTTCGGTCGCTAATGAATACGCCTTCGATAGCCGAGTCCCGGGTGATGGACATAATCGAGTTCGGGCGAATAATTCACGCAGAGATGTCAGCAATCACTGACGCAGCCCGATTGGGAAAGCCCGTAAGCGGCAGCATCCTGTTCTGCACCACTTTCCCCTGCCACATGTGCGCAAAACACATCGTGGCTGCCGGCATACGCAGAGTGGTTTTTCTTGAGCCTTATCCCAAGAGCCACGCCAAGGACATGCACTCCGACTCGATTACCTTCAGCGCCCTTGAACAGGAGACTCACGTCTTGTTCGAGCCCTTCATCGGAATATCCCCCCGTCGCTATCGAGATATTTTCGAGAAGGGGAAGCGGAAGGATGCCACGGGAAAGGCAGTGGACTGGTACGCTGGCAAACCAGTACCACGTATTGAGGATCGAAGCAGCGTCTATATAGACAATGAAGAGCCCGCAATTGTTCAGGTTACAGCCAAGCTGATGGAGTTAGCTAAGCAGTAGCGCGGCAGGCGCGCCCGCCCCCCTCAAAACACCACCACCGACCGAATGCTCTCGCCCGCGTGCATGAGCTCGAACCCCTTGTTGATCTCCTCGAGCGTCAGCACGTGGGTGATCATCGGGTCGATCTCGATCTTGCCGTTCATGTACCAGTCGACGATCTTGGGCACATCCGTCCGCCCTTTGGCGCCGCCGAAGGCCGAGCCTTTCCAGACGCGGCCGGTGACCAGCTGGAACGGGCGGGTCGAGATTTCCTTGCCGGCTTCGGCCACCCCGATCACCGTCGAAACGCCCCAGCCACGGTGGCAGGCCTCGAGCGCTGTGCGCATCACGTCGGTGTTGCCGGTGCAGTCGAAGGTGTAGTCGGCGCCGCCATCGGTCAGCTCGACCAGGTGCTGGACGATCGGGCCTTCCACCTTCCTGGGGTTGACGAAATGGGTCATGCCGAAGCGCGTGCCCCACTCGGCCTTGCCATCATTGATGTCGACCCCGACGATCTTGTCGGCCCCCACCATGCGGGCCGCCTGGATCACGTTGAGCCCGATGCCGCCCAGCCCGAACACGATGACATTGGAGCCCGGCGTCACCTTGGCGGTGTTGATCACCGCGCCCACGCCCGTGGTCACGCCGCAGCCGCAATAGCAGGCCGACTGGAACGGTGCGTCCTGCCGGATCTTTGCCACCGCGATCTCGGGTAGCACGGTGTAGTTCGAAAAGGTCGAGCAGCCCATGTAGTGGTGGATGAGCTGGCCCTTGTAGGAAAAGCGCGAGGTGCCGTCCGGCATCAGCCCCTTGCCCTGCGTGGCGCGGATGGCGGTGCAGAGGTTGGTCTTGCCCGAAAGGCACGATTTGCACTGCCGGCATTCCGGCGTGTAGAGCGGGATGACGTGGTCGCCCGGCTTCACCGAGGTCACCCCGCGACCGACTTCGCGCACGACGCCGGCGCCTTCATGCCCGAGGATCGAGGGGAACAGCCCCTCGCTGTCGAGCCCGTCGAGCGTATAGGCGTCGGTATGGCAGATGCCGGTGGCCTTGATCTCGATGAGGACTTCGCCGTCCCTGGGGCCTTCAAGGTCCAGCTCGACGATTTCGAGCGGCTTCTTGGCTTCGAAGGCGACGGCGGCACGGGTCTTCATCGGGCAAACTCCAGCTTCGCGTGCGGCCAAATCGGCCTCTGCGCTGGGTATGCCAATGTGCTGGAGAGATGTCCACGTTCGTGGCGGGAAGATGCGTTTCGCCCTCTCCCATACTGATATGTAGCGCAGAACGGGCTTGCTTCAAGGCCCCGGCCATGCCGTAAAACGCTCGACCCAAGCCATAGCTGCCGAGGTCGAACCATGCCTGTCACCACCGATCATCCCGTCGTCATCGCCGGCGCCGGCCCGACCGGAATGATGCTCGCCGCCGAGCTGAAACTCGCCGGCATCGATGCGCTGGTGCTCGAGCGCCGCGCGCACCAGGACGTGCTCGGCACCCGCGCCCGCGGCCTTCACGCCCGCACCATCGAACTGCTCGACCAGCGCGGCATCGCCGACCGCTTCCTTGCCGAAGGCAAGCCGGCGCAGGTCGCGGGCTTCGGCCACGTCCGGCTCGACATCAGCGATTTCCCGACCCGCCACCCCTATGGCCTCGCCCTGTTCCAGCAGCATGTCGAGCGCATCCTCCTCGGCTGGGTCGAAGAGCTTGGCGTCACCATCCGGCGCGGCGCCGAGGTCACCGGTCTCGTGCAGGACGAGGACGGCGTCACCATCGGCCTCGCCGACGACCCGCCGCTGCGGGCGCAGTATCTCGTCGGCTGCGACGGCGGCCGCAGTTTTGTGCGCAAGGCCGCCGGCATCGGCTTTCCCGGCTGGGACGCCAGCGTCAGCCACCTGATCGCCGAGGTCGAACTCACAACGCAACCGCCCGAATGGGGCATGCGGCAGGGCGAGCATGGACTTTCCGGCCTCAGCCCAGCCGAAGACGGCACGGTCGGCGTGCTGGTCACCGAGCCCACAGTAGGCCGCACGGACGAGCCCACCCTCGCCGATCTCAGCGCCGCGCTTATCGCGGTTTACGGCACCGACTACGGCGTTAAGAACCCGGTCTCGCTGTCGCGCTTCACCGACATGGCCCGGCAGGCCGAGCACTACCGGCGCGGCCGGGTGCTGCTCGCCGGCGATGCGGCGCATGTCCACTACCCGGCCGGCGGACAGGGCCTGAATATCGGCATGCAGGATGCCGCCAATCTCGGCTGGAAGCTCGCGCAGGTGGTGAAAGGCATCTCGCCCGACGCCCTGCTCGACAGCTACCACGACGAGCGCCACCCGGTCGCCGCGGCCGTGCTGCGCGACACCATGGCCGCCGTCGCCATCGGCCGGCAGGACGATCGCAGCAAGGCGCTGCACGGCTTCGTCGCGGACCTCCTCGGCGTCGATGCAGCGCGAAAGCACCTCGCCGGCCGGATGTCGGGGCTCGACCTCCACTACGATCTCGGAGACGGCCACCCGCTGCTCGGCCGCCGCGTGCCCGACCTCGACCTCGTCACCGCCAACGGCCCGCTCCGCGTCTACGCCTTGCTCCACGAAGCTCGTCCGGCGCTGATCAGCCTCGGCACATCGAACGCAACCGCCGCCCCATGGGCCGACCGCGTCCAGCTCATCGAAGCCACCACCACCGGCCCGTGGGAACTGCCGGTCATTGGCGAGGTCCCTACCCCAACCGCCGTCCTCCTCCGCCCCGACGGCCACGTCGCCTAGGTCGGCCAGGGCAGTGATGCCGGCCTCGTCGAAGCGCTGATCCGCTGGTTCGGTCCGGCCTAACCCGACTCGGGCGGCTGCGGCACAGCCCGCAGCCGTTCGGCAATCCGGGCCCGGTTCACCGCCATCGCGAGCTCCGTCGGCTCCCAGTCGGCGAGCCACTCCTCGGCAATACCCTCGATCAGGTGATCCACCTCGACAAAGCTCGGCCGATAACCGCGGGTCTGCATCTCGGCGATTAGCAGCCGCTGCCGCCGCACCACAAAGCCCAGCCGCGGATAGAAGAAGCGGATATGCCCGGCCCCCAGCGTGTACTCGAGCGGGTTGCGCCGGTCCCCCGGCCGCTCGCCGCGCGCGATGGCCTCGCGCACCAGCGCGAAGATGCGCGGCAGCTCGCGATATTCGGCAACGAGGTGCTGGCGGACCAGTTCGGCGGGCGGAATGCAGTTGATGCGAGTCATGCCCCGCCTTTAGCGCAAAATTCGCCCTTCGCCCAACTTGCCTCCGCGGCGCCGCTTGCGCATGTTCCGCCCATTGCGTCGACGCGGCCCCATACTCGGCCGCACAAATCACCACAGGGAAGAGATGACCAAGATCACCGGGATCGAGACAATTCGCACGCGCGCGAACGGGGCGTGGCTGTTCGTGAAAGTGCTCACCGACCAACCCGGGCTCTATGGCATCGGCTCGGCCAGCGACATGTACCGCGCCCGCGTGGTCGAGGCGGCGGTCGAAACCGTGGCGCCGCTGATCATCGGCCGCGATGTCAGCCGCATCGAGGACATCTGGCAGTCGATCTACACTTCGACCTACTGGCGCAACGACGCCATCGGCAACACCGTCATCGCCGGCATCGACATGGCCCTTTGGGACATCAAGGGCAAGGAAGCCGGCATGCCGGTCTACCAGCTGCTCGGCGGCAAGACGCGCAGCGCGGTGGCCGCCTACGCCCACGCCTCGGGCGAGACGATCACCGAGCTCGAGGACGATGTCCGCCGCTATTGGGAGGAAGGCTACACCGTCATCCGCTGCCAGCTCGGCAATTATGGCGGCGGCGGCTTCCTCGATCGCGCCAACGCCCGTGGTCCCAAGAACCACTGGCCGCAGGAAAAGGCCTTCGACGACGACGCCTACCTCGAGTCGATCCCGAAAATGTTCGAGCACCTGCGCGAAAAACTCGGCTGGGGTCCGAAATTCACCCACGACGTGCACGAGCACCTCGCGCCCACCAACGCCGTGCAACTGGCCAAGCTCCTCGAGCCCTACCGGCTCTACTTCCTCGAGGATCTGCTCTCGCCCGAGCAGGTGCACTGGTACCGCCAGGTCCGCCAGCAATGCGCCACGCCGCAAGCGATGGGCGAGCTGTTCATCAACCCGCACGAGTACCTGCCGCTGATCACCGAGCGGCTGATCGATTTCGTGCGCGTGCGCGTGAGCAAGGGCGGCGGCATCACCCAGGCCCGCAAGATCGCGACGCTGTGCGAGTGGTTCGGCGTGCAGACCGCCTGGCAGGAAGGCGGCGACAACGACCCGGTCAACCAGATGGCCGCCATGCATGTCGACCTGGCGTCCACCGCCTTCGGCATCCAGGAAGAGAACCACTTCAAGCCCGAGGAATATGACCTGTTCGAGGGCCACGCCATCCTCGAAGGCGGCTATCTCTACGGCAACGACAAGCCGGGTCTCGGCATCGACATCGACGAGAAGAAGGCCGCCGCCCTGCTCGATCCGGAGCTGTCGAAGAAATCCTACTACATGGCCGAAGACCGCCGCCGCGACGGCGGCATCGTGAGGCCGTAACTACTTGCTCGGTAGCACCCCATCGCCTCCCTCCCCCTTGAGGGAGGGATAGTTCGGCGATCATCGGGCGCCCCTGCCTCCACGGGTCATCCCCGCGAAAGCGGGGATCTCCGTTTGGCTCGCGCGCTGAAAATAGAGGTTCCCGCTTTCGCGGGAATGACTCCGAGTTCAGCTACGCCCACAGAGCCGGGCCAGCAGCCCCACGTATCAGCGCCCCCCGCTCACACCGCCGCCATCACCTTGCGCATGAAGTCGCGCACCAGCGTCTCGATCTCGGCGGCGGGCAGCCCGTAACGCACGCCGGCGTCGTGGATGCCCATATTGCCCGAGATCACGAAGGCCCGGAGCCCGGCCTTGGCCAGGCCCTTGGCCTGCTCGATGCTGAGCCCGCCGACCACCTGCACCGAGGCCACCTTGCCGACCCGTTCGAACACGGCCTGTGCAACATCGGCGAGATAGCTCGAAGCCCACAGGTTCGGGTCGGCGCGGCGCGCGTCGAGTTGCAGATGCAGCCCCACGCCATCCACCCCGGCCTCGACCATGCTGTCGGCGACCTCGACGGCCTTGGCCGCCGGGCCCTGCAGCGGCAGCAGGATGTCGGCGAAGGCGAGCCGCGGGATCTCGGCGTTCTTGGCGCGATACTCGTCACGCACGGTACAGGCGGCCTTGGCGCTCGGTACGCCGGCCGCGGCGAGGAAATCGATGATGTTGCCGCCGCCCTCATAGACCGTGCGGGCTTCGAACGCGCCGCCATCCATGGTCTTCATGTCGGCCAGCAGCAGCGCCTTGGGGAAACGTTGGCGGAACACCGGCACCACGTTGCGCACGCCTTCGTACTTGCAAAGCGGCGTGCCGATCTCGACCAGCGTGATCCCGGCATTCAACGCCGCCTGCGCCACCACCAGTCCCTGCGGAATATTGTCGACATCCACCGAGATCTGGAACGTGAACTCGGTGCGCAATTGCTCGAGAACGCGCGCGGACGCAGCGTGCAATGTAGTCATGAAAGCTTCTCCCACGCCCGGCAAAGCTTGGCGTTGTTATGCGTCGGGCGCCAGGACGGTGCGAGGGAACGGCAAGGCGGTCAAGTGGGACGAAAGACGGGCTACCGCCCAGCCTGTTTTACCAGCGTTGGCGCCATCCCGAACTGGGCCTTGAACGCCCGGCTGAAGGCCGCATCGGAATCGTAGCCGACCCGCCGCGCCACGTCGCTGACCCGCGTATCGGGCGCCTTCAGCATCTCGTTGGCCAGCAGCAGCCGCCAGCGCGTCTGATAGTGCAGCGGCGCTGCACCGATCAGACTGGTGAACCGGTCCGCGAAGCTCGAGCGCGACATGCCGGCCAGCCCCGCCAGTTCGGCCACCGTGCGTCGCCGGAACGGCTCGTCGTGGATGGCCTTCAGCGCCCGACTGATGCGGGCATCGGCCAGCGCGCCGAGCCAGCCCTTGTTCTCGGGCGGCGCGGTCTGCACCCACACGCGCATGGCGCGGATCACCAGCACGTCGATCAGCCGCGAGATCATCAGCGCCGCGCCCGGATGCGGCTCACGCGCCTCGGCCAGCAGGAAATAGGTCAGGCCCTCGAGCCAGCCCGCTTCCTCGGTGCGCGCCGCGCGCGACAGGTGGATCACCGAGGGCAGCACGGCCAGCATCGAGGGCATGTTGTCGCCTTCGAAGCGGAACACCCCGGTCACCAGCTGCGTCAGCGGTCCATTGCCGCCCAGCCGGATGGCGAGGCTCCGCTCGCGCACCTGTTCGTCCAGCACATCCTGCGCCCGTACCGGCGTCGCGGCATCGGTGCCGATCACATGCCCTCGCCCCTGTGGCAGCACGACGAGATCGCCCGCCACCGCCTTCAGCCGCCGCCCATCACTCGCCTCGATCTGCATCTCGCCTTCCGACACGAAGTGGAAATAGGCCGAACCGGGTTCGAAGCGCAGCGCCCAGGGCGCGGTGAGGTCGGCGGAAAAGATCAGTTCGCCGCGCAGCCGGATCAGCGTCAGCACCTGCGACAGCAGGTCAACGCGCGACGCCATCATCGGAAACTGGGCATCGGATTCTGGAGCATGAAGTCTGGAGGCGCGATCATGGTTGTTCATGGGGCGAAGCGCTATCTCATGACCATCGAACGGCGGGGAAGTTCAGCAATCTCCGGCCGAAACGCAAGATCCAGATTACCGAGCTCGGCGTCAAGCCAGCGGCAAAGGACTTTGCCGATCGTCCAACCTCGCCCCGAAACATGGAGATGAAAATGAAGACCGCCCTTTCCGCCCTCGTCCTCGGCGCCGTCGCGCTGACCGCTGTCAACCCCACCATTGCCCAGGAGGCAAACATGGAAGCCAAGAATATCGTCCTCGTGCACGGCGCCTTCGCCGATGAAACCAGCTGGGACAAGGTCGCCAATATCCTTTCGGCCAAGGGCTACAACGTCACCCAGGTCGCCAACCCGCTGACCTCGCTGGCCGACGACGTCGCCGCCACCAAGGCCACGCTTGAGGCACATGACGGCCCGACCGTACTGGTCGGCCATAGCTGGGGTGGCGTCGTGATCGGCGAGGCCGGCAATGACAAGAAGGTCAAGGCGCTGGTCTATGTCTCGGCCTTCGCGCCGGACAAGGGCGAGACGCTGACCAAGCTGCTCGAAGGCGGCCAGCCCAGCGAAGGCGTCAAGACCATCCGCCCGGTCGAAGGCGGCCTGATCCTCGACCCCGCCACCTTCCCGCAGTTCTTTGCCGGTGACGTGCCGGTGGCCGAAGCCGAAGCCATGGCCACCCACCAGCTGCCCTCCAGCCCCGCCAACTTCGACGCGGTCACCGAGGTCGCGGCCTGGCACGACAAGCCCAACTTCTACATCGTCACCACCGAAGACCTGATGATCCCGCCCCAGGCCCAGCAGTTCTTCGCCGGCCGCATCGGCGCCCAGATCACCGAACTCAAGGCCAGCCACTCGGGCCTCGTCTCCCAGCCGGAGGCGGTCGCCGAAGTGATCGAGGCTGCGGCTCGCTAAGGCAGCAGCCGTCCGTCGAACGAATGGGGCCGCTACTCCCGTAGCGGCCCCATTTGCTTCAGCCGACCTGGGCCAGCGCCTGCTCCACATCGGCGATGATGTCGTCGATGTGCTCGATGCCGACCGAAATGCGCACCAGGTCCTCCGACACGCCCGCCTTGGCCAGTTCCTCGGGACCGAGCTGCCTATGGGTGGTCGAAGCCGGATGGCAGGCGAGCGACTTGGCATCGCCGATATTCACCAGGCGGAAGATCATCTGCAGCGCGTCGATGAACTGCGCACCGGCGGCCGCGCCACCCTTGATGCCGAAGCTGACAATACCCGAAGCCTTGCCCTTGGTGATCTTGTCCGCTGTCGCCTTGTACTTGCTGTCGGGCAGCGTGGCGTAGTTCACCCAGTTGATCTTTGGGTGCTTCTTGAGCCACGCGGCCAGCGCCTCGGCATTCTCGCAATGCCGCTCCATGCGCAGGCCCAGCGTCTCGAGCCCCATCAGGAACAGGAAGGCACTATTGGGCGAGAGCGCCGCGCCAGTGTTGCGCAACGGTACGACGCGGGCGCGGCCAATGAAGGCAGCAGGCCCGAGCGCCTCGGTATAGACAACGCCATGGTAGGACGGGTCGGGTTCGTTGAGCAGCGGGAAGCGATCCTTGTGGGCCGCCCAGTCGAACTTGCCGCTGTCGACGATGATGCCGCCGATCGAGTTGCCGTGGCCGCCGATATACTTAGTCAGCGCATGCACCACGATATCGGCGCCGAAGTCGATGGGGCGGCAGAGGTAGGGGGTCGCCACCGTGTTGTCGACGATCAGCGGCACGCCATGCTTGTGGGCGATATCGGCAAGGCGCTGGATATCGACCACGTTGCCTGCGGGGTTACCGATCGACTCGCAGAACACGGCCTTGGTATTGGCGTCGATCAGCTTGTCGATGCCGTCGAAATCGCCCTGGTCGGCCAGGCGCACCTCGATCCCTTGCCGCGGAAAGGTGTGTACGAACAGGTTGTAGGTGCCGCCATAGAGCTGGCTCACCGAGACGATGTTGTCGCCCGCCTGGGCGATGGTCTGGATGGCATAGGTGATGGCCGCCATTCCCGAGGCGAGCGCCAGGCCGGCTATGCCGCCCTCCATCTCGGCGACGCGAGCCTCGAGCACCGCGGTCGTGGGGTTCATGATGCGGGTGTAGATGTTCCCCGGCACCGCGAGATTGAACAGGTCGGCGCCGTGCTGGGTGTCGTCGAAGGTGTAGGACGTGGTCTGGTAGATCGGCACCGCCGCCGACTTGGTTGTCGCCTCCGGCGTGTAGCCGTGGTGCAGCGCAATAGATTCGAGCTTCATGTTTCTTCCCTTGGTAAGTCTCCCGCAGCCAGAGTGCTAGCACTCCAAATGCAAAAAGCCACGCCCTGCATGGGGCGTGGCTTTGCAACTTAAGGCGTGGACGGAGAACGGGATTCCAGCCGCGCTACTGCACGCGCGGCTTCCACAGGAAGGCGTTGCGATCCGCCGATTTCACCCGCACCCAGTTTTCGCGCCCGTCGCGGACGATGCGCATTGGCACCTCCGCTCCGGCCGGGCCGATCTCCCACAGCTTGCGGTAGAAGTCGGCCAGTCCCGAGACAGCGCCGTCGCGCACGTCGGAGATGATGTCGCCGCGCTGGATGCCGGCCTTGTCGGCCGGGCCGCCATCGGAAACGGACATGACGATGACGTCGCCGTCGCTCTCGGCCGAGAACACGCCCAGCCATGGACGCGGCGCCATGTCGGGCGCGCCGCGAGTCTTCATATCATCGAGGATGGGCGGCAATAGGTCGATGGGCACGGCCATATTGATGTCCGACACCTCGCCATTGCGCGACATCTGCAGGCGCAGCGAGCCGATGCCGATCAGCTTGCCGTCCGAGCCGATCAGGCCGGCGCCGCCCCAGGAGGGGTGTGCCGGCGCGGTGAAAATGGCTTCGTCGAGCAGGTACTCCCAATAGCCGGCGAATTCCTGCTTGGCGACGATGGCGGTGCGGATCGAGCGGCCCTGCCCGTCGGCGAACACGCCGGAATCGCCGAGCTGGCTGCCCCTCGAGTCGCCGAGTTCGAGCGCCGGCAGGTCGAGCGGGGCCAACGCCTGCACAAGGCCGAAGCCGGTGACCTGGTCGTAACCGACCACATGGGCGGCGACGACGCGGTTGTCGTGGGTGGTGAGCCACACCTCCTCGGCCTCGGTGATGAGGTAGCCGATGGTGAGCACGAGGCCGTCCTCACCAATCACCACGCCGCTGCCTTCGCGCAGCGTGCCCAGCGTATCGGCGGTGAAGGCGTCATCGGGGATGTGCGCACGGAGTGCGACGATGGAGGCGATGGCAGGTTCGAGTGTCATGGTCTTGTCCCGCGGTAGGAGAGTGAACCCGCGTGCGGCGGGCGGACAAATCCGAACCGCTCAAGTATGCACCGATAGGACGATAAGCAACCCCGCGCGCGGGGTTGTGAGCCATGCGTCAGATGGCAGGTTGGCGCCTATTCACCGGGTCATCCCCCGAACGGGGGATCTCCGTTTGGCCGCCGGCGCAGAAAACAGAGGTTCCCGCTTTCGCGGGAATGACACGGTGCCCAATGGCACTTCCATCGCAGGGTCAATCCACCGCATAGCGGCGCAACACTTCGATCTCGACATATTTCAGCACGCTCTGGTGCGTCGCCTTCAGCACCACCTGCGGCGCCATCCCGGCCTCCAGCGCCTCGACCCAGCGCAGCGCCACAAGGCACCAGCGGTCGCCGGGCTTCAGGCCCGGAAAGGCATACTCGGGCATCGGGGTCGACAGGTCGTTGCCGCGCGATTTCGAGAACGCGAGGAACGCATCGGTCATCACCGCGCACACGGTGTGCCGGCCCTCATCGAGCGGGCCGGTGAGGCAGTTGCCGTTGCGGAAGAATCCGGTCAGCGGGTTCATCGAGCATAATTCGAGCCGTCCGCCGAGGACGTTCAGCTCGCCGTCGTGCTCGAAGAACGGCTTATTCAACCGTGACGCTCTTCGCCAGGTTGCGCGGCTGGTCGACGTCGGTGCCCATGAAGGTCGCGGTGTGGTAAGCGAGCAGTTGTACCGGGATGGTCGCGAGAATTGGTGCGACGAACGACGAGACCTTGGGCAGAACAAGCAGGTCCTGCACGCCATGGCCCACGGTTCGGGCGCCCTCCTCATCGGTAATGAGGATGATCTTGCCGCCGCGCGCCGCCACCTCCTGCATGTTGGAAATGGTCTTTTCCATCAGCTCGTCCGACGGGGCGACGACGATCACCGGCATCAGTTCGTCGACCAGCGCGATGGGGCCGTGCTTCAGCTCACCCGCCGCATAAGCTTCGGCGTGGATATAGCTGATTTCCTTGAGCTTCAGCGCGCCCTCGAGCGCGATCGGGAACATCTGGCCGCGGCCGAGATAGAGCACGTCCTTGGCCTTGCTCAGCCGCTTGGCAATATCCTCGACCTGCCCTTCAAGCGCCAGCGCCGCTGAAATCGCCGCTGGCAGCGCCGTCAGGCTCCGCACCAGTTCGGCTTCCTGCTCGCTCCCGATCTTGCCGCGCGCCACGCCCGCGGCGATGGCGAGGCTGGCCAGCGCCGTCAGCTGGGCGGTGAACGCCTTGGTCGAGGCGACGCCGATCTCCGGGCCGCACAGGGTCGGGAACACCACTTGGCTTTCACGCGCCATGGTCGATTCCGGCGAGTTCAGCAGCGAGGCGACGTGCTGGCCTTCGCGGGCGCAGTAGCGCAGGGCGGCCAGCGTGTCGGCGGTCTCGCCCGACTGCGAGATGAACAAGCTCAGGCCGCCCTGCTCCAGCGGCGGCTCGCGATAGCGGAACTCGGAGGCCACATCGACATCCACCGGCAGGCGCGCATAGCGCTCGAACCAGTATTTTGCGACGATGCCGGCATAGGATGCGGTGCCGCAGGCCGAGATGGTCAGCCGCGAGAGGCTGGCGAAGTCGAAAGGCAGCTTTTCGCGCAGCGCCACGGTCTCGGCACCCATGTCCACGTAGTGGCTGAGCGTGTGCGACACGGTTTCGGGCTGCTCGTAGATTTCCTTGGCCATGAAATGGCGGTGGTTGCCCTTGTCGACCAGCAGCGCTGAGGCGGCCGAAACCATCATCTCGCGCTGGACGATCGCGTCGGAGCCGTCACGGATGGTGACGCCATTCTTGGTCAGCACGGCCCAGTCGCCGTCGAGCAGGTAGCTCAGCCGCGAGGTGAACGGCGCGAGCGCCATGGCGTCCGAGCCGAGATACATCTCGGTCGCGCCATAGCCGATGGCCAGTGGCGCGCCGGAGCGGGCGGCGATCAGCAGCGCCTCCTCGCCCTTGAACATGAAGGCCAGAGCGAAGGCGCCGCGGAGCTGTTTCAGCGTGCGGGCCACGGCCATCTCGGGGTCGAGCCCGCGATCCATTTCGCGCGTGACCCACAGCGCGACCGACTCCGTGTCGGTCTGCGTCTTGGGCAGATAGCCGTCCTTGGCGAGATCAGCGAGCAGCTCGCGGAAATTCTCGATGATGCCGTTGTGGACCACGGCGACCTTGTCGGTTGCGTGCGGATGGGCGTTGCCCTCGGTCGGCGCGCCATGCGTCGCCCAGCGTGTGTGGCCGATGCCGATATTGCCGCTTAGCGGCTCGAAGCTCAGCTTCTGCGCCAGGTTGCCGAGCTTGCCCTCGGCGCGGCGGCGGTTGATCTGGCCGGACTCGAGCGTCGCGACGCCGGCACTGTCATAGCCGCGATATTCGAGCCGCTTCAGTGCATCGACCAGCCGCGGCGCGACCGGCTCCACCCCGATGATCCCGACGATACCGCACATGGCTGAGGCCCTCTTCCTACTTGCCCGATTTGGCGTTCTTGATGGCCAGGGCGCGCGCCTTCAACTTCGGCGCATAGCCCGGCTTGTTCTCCTGCCGGGAGCGGGCAATCGCCATCGCTTCCGGCTCGACATTCTTGTTGATGGTGCTGCCCGAGGCCGTGTAGGCGCGGTCACCCACGGTCACCGGCGCCACCAGCGAGGTGTGCGAGCCGATGAACACGTCCTCGCCCACGATGGTCTTGGACTTGTTCACCCCGTCATAGTTCGAGGTGATCGTGCCCGCGCCGATATTGGTGCGCGCGCCGATCTCGGCATCGCCGAGATAGCTCAGGTGCCCGGCCTTCACGCCGTCACCCAGCACGGATTTCTTCACCTCGACGAAATTGCCCAGGTGCACGTCCTTGCCCAGTTCGGCCCCGCCGCGGATGCGGGCGAACGGCCCGATCGTCGCGCCCTCGCCGATCTTCACGTCCTCGATGTCGCAGAAGGCCCGAATCTCGACGCCGTCGCCAATCTTCACCCCCGGTCCGAACACCACGTTCGGGAAGATCGTCACGTCGCGGCCGATCTCCGTGTCGTAGCTGAAATACACCGTAGAGGGGTCGCGCAGCGTCACGCCGGCCTTCATGAAGTCGTCGCGGCGCAGCTCCTGGAACTGCGCCTCGGCCCGCGCCAGCTGGGCCCGGTCGTTGACGCCCATCACATCCGACTCGGGGGCGACGCCATAGCCGACCTTGTAGCCGGCCTCATTGGCGAGCTGGACGAGATCGGTGACGTAGAGTTCCTTCTGCGCGTTGTTGGGCCGCACCTTGTCGATCAGTTCACGGAACACCGAGGCCTTGAAGGTGAGGATGCAGGCGTTGCACAGCCCGATCCGGCGCTCCTCGTCCGAGGCATCCCTGTGCTCGCGGATGGCCAGCAGCCGCTCGCCATCGGTGATGAAACGGCCGTAGCCGGTCGGGTCCTTGGGCTGGAAGCCGAGGATCGCCGCGTCGAACCCCGCCTCGAGCCGGTCAAGCACGGCGGAGAAATTCAGACCGCGCAGCAGCGGGTGATCGGCATAGACCACTGCGACATAGCCCTCGGCATCCTCCCATAGCGGCCGCGCCATCGAGGCAGCATGGGCGGTGCCCTTGCGCTCGGTCTGCTCGAAGAATTGCACCTCGGGAGCAAAGCCGTTCACTGCCTTGCGCACCGCGTCGTGGCCGGGCCCGGTGATCACCGCCACCCTGGTCGAGCCAGCCGCCACCGCGGCGTTCACCACGTGCCCGACGATCGGCAGTCCGCCGACCTCGTGCAGCACCTTGGGTATGGCCGAACGCATGCGGGTGCCTTCGCCCGCGGCCAGGATGATCGACAGCAGTTCAGTCATTAGGGCCCCTGAAGAAGAGGTCGTGATTTCCCCCTCGTTTATGGCAGCAAGTTGTTGGCAATCCGATAACGCAGTTAGGAAGTGGTAAACTACGCGGGCAGCCCCGATTCGTGGGGCTTTCGGGGATCGCTTTGGCCAAGGCAGCAGACCAGTTCCGGCAATCAGACGTCACGCTATGGGGTGTCGTCGCGCTCGCGGCCTGGGTGGTCGCGATCCTGGGTGCCAACCTTTCCGGCTTAGTGCCGCCGAGCATCTACGGCGCGCTGCACGCCTCCCGGCTTGAGGGCTCGACGCTCAACCAGCTGCGCAGCGAAGTCGCGACGCTCGAGGAGGAGACCAACCGCGCCCGCCGCGAGGCCTCCGAACTCAGCCAGCGGCTGGCGCTGAGCGAGGATTCCTCCGGCCTCGTCGCCAAGCGCGTCGGCGCGCTCGAAATCAGCGTGCCCAAGCTCATCGAGGAATCACAGGCCAAGGCCGTGGCGCGCATCGACAGCATGTCGACCGCCTCGATCGGTGCCGGCAAGACCGTGACGTTCGAGACCGACGGAGGCACCGTCGCCGTACAGCAGCGGCCGCTGGCGCCCGGCTCGGACGAGATGAAACTCACCGCGGTGCCGCTCACCGCCGAAATCCCGCCTGCCCTGCCCGGCATCACGGCGCAGGGCGTCGCACTGGGCTTCCCGCTGGCCGCCGAGACAGCGGAAGCCGAATGGCAGGACATGCTCACCAATGTTGGCACGCTGCTGCTCGGCCTCTCCCCCATTCTCACCGACGGCGAGGGCGGCATGAAGCAGCTCGTCGCCGGCCCGGTGATCGACCGCGCCTCGGCGCTCGAACTGTGCGGCCGGCTCGATGCGGTCGGCGTGCCGTGCGAGCCCGCCCCATATTCGGGCAAGCCGCTGCCGCTGCTCAACTGAGCGGGTGCGCCCTGCTCCGTTTGCAATTGACAGGCCGGGCTTAATGCCTATGTTCCGCGCCGATCCTGAGGCTCAGGCGCCCGTAGCTCAGTGGTAGAGCATTCGACTTTTAATCGAATGGTCCTGGGTTCGAATCCCAGCGGGCGTACCACTTTTTTTGCAAGCAATTTCAGACAGTTAACGCGTCACGGCACTCTCATGAGCGTGTGCACGGAGCGCGGTGTGCCACTCCTGTGCCAAATGCTCGAATGCCTAGGTAAAACGCAGCCGCCGGTGTCATGACCAACAGGGCATGCGCATTGTTCCGGTGTACCGCGGCCCGTCCGTCGGCGTTGCGGCTGGATCGTGACCAACTATGTCGTGCCTACTGCGCCATCACGTAGTGGCTGTCCGATACCTGGGCGTAGGCGCGGGTTGGCGGGACGTATTCGGGCTGGCGCAGCGGGCTCCTGATGTCCTCGCTGCCGATGTTGCGGCGGCGCTGCCTTTGCGTGGGGTCGGCCACAGGGATCGCGGCCAGCAGCTTCCGCGTATAGGGGTGCTGCGGGTTCGAGAAGATTTCCGCGCGCGTGCCCATCTCGACGATCTCGCCCAGGAACATCACGGCCACGCGGTGGCTGACGCGCTCGACCACGGCCATGTCGTGCGAAATGAACAGGTAGCTCAGCCGCAGGCTCTCCTGCAGTTCGAGCATCAGGTTCACCACCTGCGCCTTGATCGAGACGTCGAGGGCCGAAACGCTTTCGTCGGCGACGATGACGCTGGGCTTCACCGCGAGCGCACGGGCGATACAAACGCGCTGGCGCTGGCCGCCCGAGAGCTGGTGTGGGTAGCGGTTGGCCATCGCCGGCGATAGGCCGACGCGCTCGAGCAGTTCGGCGACGCGCTGGGGCGCTTCCTTGGGATCGGCCATGCGGTGCAGAAGAATCGGTTCGGCAATGGCGCCGCCGACCGTCATGCGCGGATTGAGGCTAGCAAACGGATCCTGGAAGATCATCTGCATGCGCTTGCGTCGCGAGCGCAGCTGGTCTTCCGACAGGCCGACGATCTCCTCGCCATCGAGCTTCACCGAACCGCCGGTGGGTTTTACCAGTTGGAGGATGGAGAGGCCGGTCGAGGACTTGCCGCAACCGCTCTCCCCCACCAGCGACAGCGTTTCGCCCGGCTGCAGCGAGAAGCTGACTTTCTCGACCGCATGCACCCTGCCCTTCACCCGGCCCATGAGGCCCGAGCGGATGGTGAAGCGTGTCGTGAGATCCTTCACCTCGAGCACTGGCGCGGCATCCTGGCTGACGGTGTCGGCGCTGGCGGCGGCCTCTCCGAGCTTGCCCGTCTCAGGATCGGCGATGGCGAATTTGCGCGGACGCGGTTCGTCGGCCATCGCGCCGAGCTTGGGTACGGCCGAAAGCAGCGCCTTGGTATAGGGCTGTTGCGGCGAGGCGAAGATATCCACCGTCGACCGGTCCTCGACCACGAGGCCGCGGCGCATGACCACGGTGCGGTCGGCGATCTCGGCAACCACACCCATGTCGTGCGTGATGAACAGGACGGACATGTCCTCCTCGTCCTGCAAGGCCTTGATGAGCTCGATGATCTGGGCCTGGATGGTGACGTCGAGCGCAGTGGTCGGCTCGTCCGCGATCAGCAGGCGCGGGCTGCAGGCCAGGGCCATGGCAATCATCACCCGCTGGCGCATGCCGCCCGAGAACTGATGCGCATGCTCGCCGGCGCGGGTCCTGGCGTCGGGGATGCGGACGCGGTCAAGCTGGCGGATCGCCTCGGCCTTCGCTTCGGCGTGCGACACGGCCTTGTGCGCCATGATCGCCTCGGCGATCTGCTCGCCGACCGGCATGACCGGGTTGAGGCTGGTCATCGGCTCCTGGAAGATCATGCCGATGCGCTTGCCGCGCACGGCGTTCATCGCCGTATTGGGGAGGCCCAGCAACTCCTGGCCCTCGAGCAGGATCGAGCCCTCGACATGCGTGTTGCCCGGATTGTGTAGCTGCATGACCGACATGGCGGTAACCGACTTGCCCGAACCGCTCTCGCCCACCAGCGCCACCGTCTCGCGCTTGCCCACCGCGAAGCTGACGCCATGCACCACTTCGATCCACTTGTTGCGGTTGCGGAACGAGGTCTTGAGCCCGTTGACAGACAGCACAGGGTTGGACACGGCATACTCCTCCGGCAAGCGCGGCTTCGAATGCCGGCATTGGTCGCATCTAGCGGCGATGTTAGCAAATTGTCAAGTTATCACTCACTTGTAAACGCGATTGGCATTGCGCAGAAATCTCGCTGTATTTCAGTTCGTTAGGTGGTCTTGTGCCGCATCCATCACGAGCCACATCCTGCGACAATATTGACATGTTCACATAGACCTTTACAAGCAACATGCCCTCGTGGGTGGAGGAGACGGCAAGGTGCGGCTGGCCATTGTTGCGGATGATCTGACGGGGGCGCTCGATGTCAGCGCGCCTATCGCCGCGCGCGGGCTGCGGGTCACGGTGGCGATCGGCCCCCGGGCCACGACAGAGGCCGTCGGCTCGGGGGCCGACGTTGTCGTGGTGAACACGGCGAGCCGCGAAGGCACGGCCGAGACGGCGCGAGACACAGTCACCTCCGTATCGCAAGAGCTTGCGGCATCGCGGCCCGAATGGGCGCTGAAAAAGGTCGATTCCCGGCTCAAGGGCCATGTCGCGGTGGAAGTTGCCGCGATGATGGCAGCGTTCGGGCGCACACGGGCGCTGGTGGCGCCTGCGGTCCCGAGCCAGGGGCGTATCGTGCGGGGCGGGCACGTGGTCGGCCATGGCGTGCCGGACCCGATCGCCATTGCGCCACTATTCGGCGCGCTTCCCCATCTGGCCCCTGACACCCCGGATGCCTCGGCCATTTCGAGGCTGGTGCGCGATGCCGCGAGCGACGCGCTGCTGGTCGGCGCGAACGGGCTCGGCTTGGCGCTCGCCGAGCTCCTCGGTCATCGCCCGGCTTCAATGACACGGCGGCTGCCCGGTTCACTGCTGGTGGCAATCGGCTCGCGCGACCCGATCACGCTCGAACAGGTCGAGCTGGCACGTGCGGGCTTGGCTTTCAATCACATCGTCTCGCGCGACGGGGCGATCGGCGCAATGACAGGCGGACCAACGCTGGTGCAGGCTGTGGTGGCGCACGACCACAGGTTCAGCTCAGCAATGGCGCGGTTCGGCCGCTCCGTCGCCGACCTGCTACGTGACGGCGCCTTCGGTACTGTGTTGCTGACCGGCGGGGAAACCGCGCAGTCGGTGCTGGGAGCGCTCGGAATCGGCTGCCTCGAGGTGCTTGGCGAAGTATTGCCGGGCATTCCGGTGACCCGTGCAACGCTTGGGGATCGGAGCCTCACAATATTGACGAAGTCCGGCGGCTTCGGCACACCTCAGGACATCCTGCGGCTTGCGAGCTTTTCACAAGACGCCACGCCGGTTGCTGGCGACGCATTTGCAGGAGGGCAATGATGAGCGATGTCAAACAGGCCGGCGCGGGGTTCGACGACGAGCCACGGCATCGCACGCTCTTTGCCGACCGGGTCTACCAGCTGCTGCTGACCCGCATCTCGAACGGTGAATACGCGCCCGACCACAAGCTGCCCAGCGAGAAGGAGTTGTCGGACCAGTTCGACGTCAGCCGCCCGATCGTGCGCGAGGCGCTGGAGCGGCTGCGCAAGGAAGGCCTGATCTATTCGCGACAGGGTGCCGGCAGTTTCGTGCGGCTGCGCAGCGAGCCGCGTTCGCTGGGCTTCCCTCCGGTCGAAACCATCGCCGATATCCAGCGCTGCTACGAATTCCGCCTGACGATCGAGCCCGAGGCGGCGTTCTTTGCAGCCCGGCGGCGCAATGCGGCGGCGATCGGTTCGATCGGCCAGGTCGTCGATCTGCTGAGCACCGCTACCGACCAGCACCGGCATCGGGAAGACGCGGACTTCGCGTTCCACCTGGCGATCGCGGACGCCTCGAACAACCACTATTACAGTTCGGCGATGCAGGCTCTGCGCACTCATATCGCGGTGGGCATGAAGCTGCACGGGCTGGCGCTGATGGGCCCGGGGCGCGGACTCGAAAAGGTACTGGACGAGCACCGGGCGATCTTCGAGGCGATCCGCGACGGCGAGGCCGGGACGGCGCGCGACCTGATGCGGCAGCATCTCGAAGGGTCGAGGGACCGGCTGTTCGAGGGCCGGATGCTGGACCTGTCGCTGTAGTCCCCTACCTGCCGCTGCGGAGCGGCAGGGCCCCGCCTCAGTACGCTGCCTGATAGAGGCCGAGTATCTCTGCGGGGGTCATGTCACGCGGGTTGAAATCCAGCAAGCGTCTGATCCCGTGAGCCTCTTCCGCCATCGACGGCAGGTCATCGGCCGGTACGCCCAGCCTGGACATGTGCATCTCGATGCCAAGGTCGGCGCAGTATCGATAGGCGCTTTCAAGCAGGTCGTCCGAGAAACCCATCAGCGCCGAAATCTCACTCGTCTTGTCCGCCTGCGCTGCGGCGTTGAAGGCCAGCGTGTGCGGGAAGATCACGGCGTTGGCGAGGCCATGGGCGATGCCGTAGCGGGTGCCCAGCGGATAGGACAGCGCGTGGCCGGCGGTGGTGTTGACCGGGCCGAGGCACAGGCCACCATAGAGCGCCGCCATAGCCAGGCCGGCACGGGCCTCGACATCGTTGCCATCGGTCACCGCGCGCTTCAGGTACTGGCCGACTAGCGTGATGCCGGCGCGGGCGTAGATATCCACCAGCGGGTGCGAGCGCTTGCTGGTGAAGCTTTCGACGCAATGGGCCAGCGCGTCCACCCCGGTCGCCGCGGTGACTGCAGCGGGGAGCGACAGCGTCAGGTCGGGATCGACAATGGCAAGGTCGGCGACCATGTGACGGCTGTCGGCGGCAGATTTGCTCTGGCTCGCGGGATCGGTGACCAGCGCCCGGGCGCCGACTTCGCTGCCAGTGCCGGCGGTGGTGGGAATGGCGATCAGCGCGCAGTTGCGCGGATCGGCCTTGCCGACCCCGACGATATCGCGAAAGGCCTTGCCGCTATCCATCAGCACCGCAACGAGCTTGGCCAGGTCCATGGCGCTGCCGCCGCCGAAGCTGACGATCACGTCCGGACTGAAGCCGCGCGCCTCATCGAGGGCCTGCTCGAGGTTGGGCAGGTCCGGCTCCGGCTTCACGCGGGAAAAGACGTGGTGCTGCTCGGGCAGGCCGAGCATTTCGACGCGGCTGGCGTTGAAGGCGTCGGCGACGATCATCACGCGCTTGCCCTGCCAGCCCGGCACGAACTCGCCCAACGTCCGAGCCTTGCCCGGACCGTACTCGATCCGGGGCGGCTGGACGAAGGACACCGGGCGCAGCAACGCACTCGCCGCCGCAGCAGAAGAAGCCGATGACATTACTTGGCACCTTTGGGGTTGAGGGCGTCGTTGAGGCCATCGCCAATGAAACTGAAGGCGACCGACGCGACGGCGAGCGCGATAGCGGGCGCCGCCAGCAGATGTGGGTATTGCTGCCAGGTGCGCAGGCCATCCGAGATCATCAGGCCCCAGCTCGGGGTCGGGGGCTGCACGCCCACGCCCAGGAAACTGAAGGCGCTCTCGAGCACCATGGCGCCCCCGAGCCCGGCCGAAACCGCGACGATCAGCGGGCCGAGCGAGTTGGGGATCAGGTAACGCAGGATAATCTGCCGGCTTGTGAGGCCGAGCGACTTCGCGGCGAGCACATAGGGCTGGCTGCGAACGGTGAGGATTTGTGCGCGGACCGTACGGGCATAGGGCGGCCACATCACCAGCGCGATGGTGCCGAAGACCATGAGGAAGTCGACGATCACCGTGTTGCGGAACATGGTGTTGCCGGTCGCCAGATAGAGCGAGTCCATCCAGCGGCCCAACGGAGGCTTCAGCGAGGTGTTGATGACGATGACCAGCAGCAGGTTGGGCACCGACATGAAGATGTCGGTAAACCACATGATCGTGGCGTCGACCTTGCCGCCGAAGTAACCGGCAATGGCGCCCAGCGCCGAGCCGATGACCACCGAGATGGCCGTCACCACGATGGCGACGAAGAAGGCTGTACGCGTGCCGTAGATGACGCGGCTCGCGACGTCGCGGCCAAGTTCGTCAGTGCCGAGCCAATGCGCGGCGGACGGCGGCAGGTTGCGGCTGTCGAGGCTCTGCGTGAGGAAATCGTAGGGCGTCAGCATCGGCCCGAAGATGGCAATAAGGATCAGAAGCACGATCGCTCCCAGTCCCACCATGGCGATCTTGTTGGCGGCGAGGCGAGCCCAGGCATCGGACCAGAGGCCGGCCGGCTTTTCCTCGAGCTTGGCGGTGTCGATCGTGGTCATGGCTTACTTCCTCTCGGCGGCGCGCGGATCGAGCAGCGGATAGGCCAGGTCGATCACGAGGTTGGAGACCATCACGAGAGCGGAGGCGATAAGCGTCACGGCAAGGATCACCGGGTAGTCGGAATTGAGCAGCGACTGGATGGCGAGGCGGCCAAGCCCCGGAAGGCCGAACACCAGCTCGACAAACACCGCGCCGTTGACGAGCGTGATCATGATCAGCCCGAGCTGCGTCAGCACCGGCGTCAGGATCGGCCTGAGAATATGGCGGGTGACGATCTTGCTCGCGGGCAGGCCCTTAGCGCGGGCGGTGCGGACGAAATCCTCGCTTAGCACCTCGATCACCGCCGAACGGGTCTGGCGGACGATGAGCGCGATCGGATGCATGGACAGCACGATCAGCGGCAGGATTACCCGCACATCGAACAGCCCGCCCCAGCCGTACGGCACCGAGCCCCCGGGCAGTACGAGGATCAGCAGCACCATCAGGATGGGGCCTGCGACATAGGCGGGGATGGCGTAGAAGAACAACGCTGAACCGAGGATGGCGTAGTCGATCGCGCGGTTCTGGTTGAGCGCAGCAATCACGCCGAGCGGAATGGCGACGATGGCAGTCAGCGCAATCGCCAGCAGGCCCAGCTGGATGGACACCGGCGCGGCGGCAGCAATGGTGCGCGCCACCGAGCGGCCAGAGGTCAGCGAGTTGCCGAAATCGAAGTGCAGCACGCGCCAGACATAGTCACCGAACTGGGCCAGGAATGGCCGATCGAGCCCCGCCGCCTCACGAATGGCGGCAAGCCGCTCCGGCGAGAACGCGATGCCTCCGGGCTCGCGCAGGAAGATGAGCTTGATGGGATCGCCGGCGCCATAGAAGGCCAACGCGTAAACCGCGAGCAGCACTAGCAGTACCGACGGGATCCATAGCAGCAGGCGCTTGAGGGCATATGTGAGCATCGGCAAACCTCGGCTGTTGAGGCCGCACCCGCGGCGCGGCCCCCTACTCTACTCGCAGTGGCGAGATCAGGTGATCTCGATGTTCCAGGGCGCGAACACCTGCCAGTCGAGGTTCTTTTCCATGCCGGCAATGTTGGGCAGGGCCCAGCGCGACATGGCTTCGATGTACCAGGGCAGCAGCTGGTAATCCTCGCGGAAAACGCGCTGCGCCTCCTGGGCCAGTTCGTCACGCTTCGGATCGTCCACCGGCAACGGCGCCGCCTCGTCGAGCAGCTTGTCGACTTCCGGGTTGGAGTATCCGTTCATCTTCTCCCGGGCGACACGCGATGTCGAATGGATGGCGGTGCGGAGAAACTCCGTCGCATCCGGAACGCGCGAGCCGGCGTCATCGCGTACGATGTGCACGTCGGCGGGCGCGAAATTGTCGAGCGTGGGCTTCAGCTCGATCGCGGTGATGCCGAGATTCTGGCGCCACTGCTCGATGGCGAACTGTGCCGCCGCCTGCTCGGCCGGCGCGATGATGCCGGCAAAGATGATGCGCGGCAGCTTGTCGGGCGAACCGTATTTCGAGGCAGCGAGGGCGGCCTTGGCGGCTTCCGGATCGTAGGGATACGGCTCCCAGTTCTGGTCGACGCCCTTGACGCCCACCAGGATCTGCTCGGCCTGCCTGTGCGGCCCTTTGGGGAAGGACGCACGCATCATTTCCGCGCGGTCGACGGCGAGGATTAGCGCCTTGCGGACGTTGACGTCGTCGAACGGAGCAGTCTTCGAGTTGAAGTAGAAGTGCTGGCCGTTCGGAATCTCGGTGCCCTTGGAGAAGTCCACGCCGAGGTCGTCGACGATAGTGGGGGTCACGAGCGCGGTGTGGGCATGGGCCTCACCGCTCTTCAGGAGCGCGGTCGCCGCTACCGAGTCCTCGATGACGCGCAGCTCGATGCGGCTGAGCTTCACCTTGGGGCCGAAAAAGTTCTCGTTGGGCTCCCAGGCGACGGTGCCCTCGTCGAGGTTCATCGCCACGAGCTTGAACGGGCCGGAACTGACCACGCCGCCCTCGGGAGTGTACCAGTCGGGGTTCTGGTTACCGTCGGCGCCGCGCGACTGCGACACTTTCGAGATCGGCACCAGGTGGTTGGCGAGGCGCATGTAGAAGATCGGGTCGGGCGCCTTGAGCGTGACCTGGATGGTCGCGTCATCGACAACCACAACGCCCGCCAGTTCGGTACCGGTCCCGGCCGAGAGCTCGTCATAGCCCTGCACGCCCGCCAGCACCAGCGGCACGCGCTGGCTGGCAGTAAGCGGCATAGCACCCATTTCCCACGAGCCCTTCACGTCGGCCGGGGTGATGGGCGAGCCATCCGAGAACACCGCCTTGGGGTCCAGCTTGAATGTCCACTGGGTCCAGTCGGCGTTGGGCTCCCAGCTGGCGAAGATGTAGGGCTGAACTTCGCCCTTGTCGTCGAAATACATCGGCCCCGCCCACCACAGCGAGTGCCAGCGCAACGCCGCACCGCCACCACGATAGGGCGACCAGTTCATGTCGAACGACGGATGAATGATCTTGAAGACCTGCTGCTGCTGAGCCATCGCCCCGCTGCCGAGCAGACCGAAGGCAGTCATGCTGACGACCACACCAGCACCGCCCCGAAGCACGTCGCGGCGCGACAGGCCGCCAGTCGATTTTTCGACCATGAAATCCTCCCATTAGGTCACCGCACCCTCCGGCGTTTGGCCGCTTGCGGTGATGGCGGCCGGATGATGTCACAGGTTATGATCATGTCAACATGTATCTTTCATATCCCCTGCGACAATCTCGCATTGTTCAGTATCTAACTGATTTTGCATAATAAAATATGCATTTGCGCATGCAAAACTCCCATGATAATGACTTTACAAGTTAGCAAAGCAGGGAGCGAGAGCCATGTCGCGGGCCACCATCGACGCCGACGGAACCATCCGCATAGCCGCAGGCGACGCCCATCGCGAGGAGACGTTTCTGCCCACCCATGTGGCGCAGGTGCATGCCTCATTCCTATTGGCGCTGAGCAATGGCGACCTCGCATGCACCTGGTTCGGCGGCGAGGGCGAGGGCAAGCCCGACGGTTCGATCTATTTCACCCGCCTGCCGGCCGGCTCGAACCAGTGGACGCCCGAAATCAAGGTCTCGGACGACCCCGAGCGCTCTGAACAAAACCCCGTCCTGTTCCAGGCACCCGATGGCGACCTTTGGCTGCTATGGACTGGGCAGTTGTTCGGCAATCAGGCCACCGCGGTCGTTCGCCGCCGCATCTCCAGGGATGGTGGCAAGAGTTGGGGCGAGATCGACACGCTGTTCGACGAAGTGGGCACCTTCATCCGTCAGCCCATGCTGGTGCTGAACAACGGCGACTGGATCCTGCCGATCTTCCACTGCCTGCCCGTCGAAGGCGAGGAGTGGCACGGCCAGAACGACGTCAGCGCCGTGAAGATCAGCTCCGACCGGGGCGGGACGTGGTCCGAACATCCGGTGCCCGAGAGCAAGGGCGCCGTGCATATGAACATCGTGCAGCGCCAGGACGGCTCGCTTGCCGCCTTCTTCCGCAGCCGCTACGCCGACAACATCATGGCCGCGACCTCGACCGACAATGGCCGTACGTGGAGCAAGCCCGTCGCGACGGCGCTTCCCAACAACAACTCGTCGATCCAGGTCCGCGACCTTGGCGACGGTCGTTGGGGCCTCGTCTTCAATAACATCGCTGCCGAAGCCGATATCCGCGCCAACGCCAAGGGCGCGCCGATCTGGGGCGTGCCGCGTACCCCGCTGTCTCTGGCCCTGTCCTACGACGAAGGGCGCAGCTGGCCGGAAATCCGCGACATCGAGCTTGCGCCCGAGGCTCCGCCTGCGCTCAATCTCGACAAGCCCGACCGCCGCGCCCGCGAACTGTCCTATCCGACGGTGACGGCCGACTCGCAGGGCCGGATCAATGTGGCCTTCACCTACTTCCGCCGGGCCATCAAGTTCGTGCGCGTTCGCCCCGACTGGGTGAAGGGCGCCTGAGGAGACCATCATGGCCACGGCCAGCAAACCCATCGCCATTACCATGGGCGATCCGGCCGGCGTCGGCGCCGAAGTGATCGTCAAGGCCGCGGCCGAACTACCTGAGACCATACGCGACCAGATCGTCGTCGTCGGTTCGGCCGAGACGCTGGAGAAGGCCATCGCCGTCACGGGTGCCGGCCTCAAGCTCGGCCCCGCCGATGCGCCCGCCGCCGGCAACCTGCTCCGCCTCGAGCATGTGCAGGTCGACGGCATGCCCCTGCCCTTCGGCAAGCTTGATCCGGTCGGCGGCGAGGCGAGCTACCGCTACATCGCTCGCGCCGTCGAGCTGACAACATCGGGCTCGGCCGCCGGCATCGTCACCGCGCCGATCAACAAGGAAGCCCTGAACCTCGCCGGCCACCATTTCGACGGGCACACTGGCATGTTGGCCCATCTCACCGGGTCGCGCTCGAGCTTCATGTTGCTCGCGTCCGAGAAGCTTAAGGTCATCCACGTTTCGACCCACGTGTCGCTCAAGGATGCCATCGGCCGCGCCACGCCGCAGCGCATCCTCGAGACGGTGCGGGTCGGGTACAACCACCTGAGGCGCATCGGCTACGACAACCCGCGTATCGCGGTCGCCGGCATCAACCCGCATTGCGGCGAGAACGGCCTGTTCGGCCGCGAGGACGACGATCAGGTCGCCCCCGGCGTTGCCCTCGCGCGTGCCGAGGGCATCGACGTCGTCGGCCCGATCTCGGCCGACACCCTCTATTACCGGGCCTATTCCGGCGCCTTCGACCTCGTCGTGGCGCAATACCACGACCAAGGCCATATCCCGATCAAGCTCGTCGCCTTCGATACAGCGGTGAATGTCTCGCTCGGCCTTCCCATCGACCGCACCTCGGTCGACCACGGCACCGCCTTCGACCTCGCCGGCACCGGCAAGGCCAAGCACGTCAACATGCTCGCGGCCATCGATTACGCCCGCAAGCTGGCCGCCTCGCGCGCCTGAACCGAAAGCTCCTTTCATGTCATCGATCAAAGGCGTGTTCAGTGCCGCCGCCACGCCGGTCAATGCCGACCTTTCGCCCGACCACGGCGCGCTTGTTGCCCACAGCAAACAGCTCCTCGCCGATGGTCTTCACGGCGTCGCCCTGCTCGGCTCGACGGGCGAGGCCAATTCGTTCTCGCTGGCCGAGCGGATGGCCATGCTCGAGGCGGTGGTGAAGGGCGGCATCCCCGCCGACGCGCTGATGCCTGGCACCGGCCTATGCGCCCTGCCCGAGACCATCGCGCTGACCAAGCACGCGCTTGATCTGGGCGTCAGCAAGGTCGTGATGCTCCCGCCCTTCTACTACAAGGGCGTTTCCGACCCGGGCCTCTACGATGCCTACAGCCACGTGCTCGACAGCATTGCCGACGACCGGCTGCAGGTCGTGCTCTACCACATCCCGCCGATCTCCCAGATTCCGCTCAGCCTCGATCTCATTGGCCGCCTGATCGAGAAATATCCGCGCACCATCGCCGGGGTGAAGGATTCGGGCGGCCAGCTCGACAACATGATCGCCATGGTGAAGCGTTTCCCGACGCTGTCGGTGCTTGCGGGCGCCGATCCATTGCTCCTGCCCCTCCTGCAGCAGGGTGGCGCGGGCTGTATCACCGCCACCTCCAACCTCGCCGGCAAGCAGCTCCGCACGGTGTTCGACAAGCTCGCCGACCCGTCCGCTGCAGCAGAGGTCGAAGCCGCGCAGAAGCGCATCGTCGCCCTGCGCGAAGCATCGAACAGCTTCCCGCAGATCCCGACCATCAAGGCCATGGTCGCCCGCCGCTACGGCGTTTCGAGCTGGACCAATACCCGCCCGCCCCTAGTTCGTCTCGCTGAAGAGCAGATCGGCAAGCTTGGCCCGATCCTCGACAAAGTCGACGCGGACTTTCCGGCATGAAGATCGACGAGCTCCTGAAGACCGGTCGTCGCGGCCTCCGCACCAAGCCGGGCACCCTGCTGCTTGGCTCTACCGGCGCACGGTTCTGGGCCGACTATCTCGACGATGCCCCCGGCTTTTCCGGAGCCCTCGACTTCATCCACAAGATCAACATGCCGCTGCTGTTCACGGTTGAGCACGCCGGCACGCCCACGCTTCCCTCCGAGGTCGAGTGGCGGCCCAGCCATCTGACGGCGCGGACCCAGTTCGGTACAGTCACGCTCGAGGAGCGCAAGTACATCACCTGGGAAGACGAGGCCGTCTCGCTGCAACGCTGGCACAATGCTGGCGACACGCCCGTCACCCTGCAGCTGAAGATCGATCCCGAGTGGGTCCATCTCGACGGCGCCATCGCTCGCGGTGAGCGAGCCATCGAAACCCATGGCTTCACCCTCCGGGCCATCATCGCGGCGAGCGCTCCCAACCTGT
Organism: Devosia sp. Soil_C_22; assembly: GCF_057657195.1. NCBI lineage: Bacteria > Pseudomonadati > Pseudomonadota > Alphaproteobacteria > Hyphomicrobiales > Devosiaceae > Devosia > Devosia sp. Soil_C_22. The sequence continues at coordinate 1,613,921 of NZ_JBDGIY010000001.1, read as the reverse complement.
GGACCGGCCTCACCCTCGCCCCCGACGCCACCGCGGAGTTCGTCGTCGCCGCCGCCGTTGGCATTGCCGAGTCGGACGAATGGGCGACCCTCACAGAGAACGCCAAGAAGGCCGCCGCCACCGGTGGCGCCACCCTCCTCGTCAACCAGCAGGCCGCTTACCAATCCTTCTTCGACCAGGTCCCGCACTTTTCGAGCAGTAGCCCGGTGCTCGACCGGCTCTATGCCTATCGCTGGTACCTGCTGCGCCATAACCTCGCGCGTCCCGGCCTCGCCCCGCTCGATGGCTCGTTCTTCTACGAGGGACGCTCACACAAGATGAGCAAGACCCCGTGGTCGCCGGTGGGTTGGGAGTTCTCGAAACTCATTCCGCTGTCGACCCCCATGCACCTGATCGAGGCGCGCTGGCACCATGATCCGCACCTCATCGACGGGCTGTTCCACGTTCTTGCCGGTACACAGCGCGAAGACGGCCAGTTCGACGCGCGCACCCTCAGCAAGACCATCCACCCCTACGCCAACTTCATGGGCTGGGGTACCTACCAGTACGCGCTCGCCAAGGGCCTCGACGACAATACCCGCGCCGCCCTGCCTCTGCTGAAGACCCAGGTGCGCGGTGAGTCGAAATTTCTCGCCACCGGCGGCGACAATCTGCCGATCCAGCAGCGGCACCAGCTCACCGGCAAGGAGTACCAGCCCAGCTACTGGTACTTCCACGGTTTCCCCAACGACCCGTTCGACCAGTCGACCTACACGCCGCTGAAGCGCGTCGACCGCGCCATCTACCAATATCTCAACGCTCGTGGCACCGCCGCCCTTTGCCGCCTCGCCGGCGATGGAGACGCTGCCGAGTTCGACGCGCTCGCCGAGGCAATCGCGGCCGATGTCCTCAGCAAGCAGTGGGACGCTGATACCGCCTTCTTCTACGACCTTCACCATCAGACCGACGAGAAGGCGATGGTCCGCAACATCGTTGGCTTCTATCCCTGGTGGGCAGAAATCGCCGGCCCCCAGCATCTCGATGGCCTGCTCGCCGCGCTCGGCCCCGACGAGTTCGACACCGGCAACCCGTTCCCCTCCGTTTCGCCGAAATGCGAAGTCTTCCAGCCCGGCGGCTCGTGGAAGGGTCAGTTCTTCAAGGGCCGCAACGGCTGCATGTGGGATGGCCCGACCTGGCCCTACACCAACTCCGTCGTCCTCGACGCCATCGGCAAGGTCTCCCGCCAAAACGCCCACGCGCAGGACGAGCTCTTCAGTCACTTCTTCTGGCAATACGCCCTGCTCCACTTCCAGCAGCGCGACGGCGTCACGCCGTACCTCGTCGAGCACTATGACAGTATGAGCGGCGAGCCGATCAGCGACGAGGTGGACTACAACCACTCCTATCTGATCGACATCATCATCCGCCACGTCGCCGGTCTGCAGATTGCAGAGGATGGCAGCATCAATGTCGATCCAGTGGACGTCGGACTCGACCATTTCACCCTCAGCAATGTGAAGCTGGGAAGTCGCAATGTGACGATCCGGTTCGACCGCATCTCCGGGACTCAGCTCGCAATCGATTGAGGCGGGTGGCCATCCCGCCGCCGCACTCGGTCACGCTGCATCGAAATATGTCCTTGCGATAACTGGCCTATTCGATGAGTATCCGCCCACCCGGAGGGCAGAAACGTCATGGCGCAGCGTCAGGAAACAGCGGTCACTCGCCTGGATGACGCGGCGCGGGCGGGGTGGCTTTATTATGTGGCAGGGAACAACCAGGAGCAGATTGCGCGCAAGCTCGGGGTGTCGCGGCAGACGGCGCAGCGGCTGGTATCGTTGTCGGTGAGCGAGGGACTGGTGCGGGTGCGGCTCGACCATCCGATCGGGCGGTGCATGGAGCTGGCGGAGCAGTTGCGGACCAGGTACGCGCTCGACTTCACCGAGGTGGTGCCGACCGATCCGGATGCGCCGGGATCGATCCACGGGGTGGCGATCGCGGCGGCGGCGCAGATCGAGCGCTGGCTCAGGAACGACAAGCCGGTGGTGATGGCGATCGGCACGGGCCGGACGCTCAAGGCGGCGATCGAGCAGCTGACGCCGATGGAGGCGCCACAGCACAAGATCGTGTCGTTGACAGGCTCGATCGCGCCGGACGGCTCGGCGGCGTTCTACAACGTGATTTTCAATATCGCAGAAGCAGTTAAGGCCCGCGCCTTCCCTATGCCTCTGCCCGTCATCGCGTCCTCGGCGGCCGAGCGCGACATGCTGCTGAGCCAGCCGATGATCAGGGAAACGCACGCCCTGGCGCAGGAGGCGAATGTCACCTTCGTCGGTATCGGCGACTTGGGACCGGATGCTCCGCTGGTGCAGGACGGCTTCATCTCGCCGACCGAGTTGAAGCATCTGCAGAAGGCCGGGGCAGTCGGCGAGATCGTCGGCTGGGCGTTCGACGCGCAGGGCAAGTTCATCGACGGACTGACCAACGACCGCGTAGCCTCGGCCCCCCTGCCGTCTCGAGAGAACTCGACCGTGGTGGCAATCGCCGTGGGCGAGCGAAAAACACCGGGGATCCGCGCCGCCCTCAACCGCCGGCTGGTCAACGGACTGATCACCGACGAAGGCACCGCCGAGGCCATACTGGCGGCCTAAAGACCGGCATCTGGCCACCGATAGTCCAGCGTTAGTACACGAACTTCTGCCAGCACATCGGCGCTGGGGTGCCGTTGCTCGCCGTGAGGAACACCCTCGCGACCGCTTGACATCATCCTAAAGTTGGTGAGTAATTGCCCATCAGCGAGACAAATGCTCGCTATGGGAGGACATTGATGAGACTGCTTCCGCTTCTTTCGGGCGTGCTCGTGGCTGCGCTCGGCTCCACCGCCTATGCGCAGACGACGCTGACCATCGCCACGGTGAACAATGGCGACATGGTGCGCATGCAGGGCCTCACCGACGATTTCACGGCCAAGAACCCCGACATCCAGCTGCAATGGGTGACGCTCGAGGAAAACATCCTGCGTGAGCGCGTCACCACCGACATCGCCACCAAGGGCGGCCAGTTCGACGTGATGACCATCGGCACCTACGAAGTGCCGATCTGGGCCAAGAATGGATGGCTGCTGCCGCTCGACAATCTCGGCGACGCCTATGACGTCGACGACCTGCTGCCCGCCATCCGCGGCGGCCTCAGCGCGGATGGCAAGCTCTACGCCGCCCCGTTCTACGGCGAGTCGAGCTTCATCATGTATCGCACCGACCTGATGGAGAAGGCCGGGCTGACCATGCCCGACGCCCCGACCTGGGACTTCATCGCCGACGCGGCGCGCAAGATGACCGACCGCGCCAACGACATCAACGGCATCTGCCTGCGCGGCAAGGCCGGCTGGGGCGAGAACATGGCGTTCCTGACGGCGATGTCGAACTCGTTCGGCGCGCGCTGGTTCGACGAGAGCTGGAAGCCGCAGTTCGACCAGCCGGAGTGGAAGAACACGCTGCAGTTCTACGTCGACCTGATGAAGGATGCCGGCCCGGTCGGCGCTTCGTCGAACGGCTTCAACGAGAACCTGACGCTGTTCCAGCAGGGCAAGTGCGGGATGTGGATCGACGCCACCGTCGCCGCCTCGTTCGTGACCAACGCGGCCGAGAGCCAGGTCGCCGACAAGGTCGGCTTCGCGCTGGCGCCCGATACGGGCCTGGGCAAGCGCGGCAACTGGCTGTGGGCCTGGTCGCTCGCGGTTCCGGCCGGCTCGCAGAAGGCTGAAGCGGCCGAGAAGTTCATCTCCTGGGCAACCAGCAAGGACTACCTGGCGCTCGTCGCGGCCAAGGAAGGCTGGGCCAACGTGCCTCCGGGCACCCGCACCTCGCTCTACGAGAATGCCGAGTACCAGGCGGCGGCGCCCTTCGCCAAGATGACGCTCGACTCGATCAACGCGGCCGACCCGACCGCGCCGACGGTGAAGCCCGTGCCCTATACCGGCGTGCAGTTCGTCGCCATCCCCGAGTTCGCCGGCATGGCGACCACGGTGGGCCAGCTGTTCTCGGCGGCCCTTGCCGGCTCGACCAGCGTCGATGACGCCTTGAGCCAGGCGCAGCAGACCGTCGACCGCGAGATGAGCGCGGCCGGGTATTACTGAGTCCTCCTCCAAGGGCGACTGCCCGGCGGCTTCGGCTGCCGGGCTTCTTCTCCAAAGAACATGAGATGGCGGCCAACGAAGTAAGCGGACCATTTGGTCCACCGGCGCTTCCCGCCGCCCCCTCCACCGCCTTCGGCGGTCCCCCTCCCCCGCTTCGCAGGGGAGGATCGAGGAGAGGCCGGGGCACGCCGCCGGCGGACTAGCCTACACCCGGTGGGTGGGGCGACGGTGGCACGAGCGGCCGCGATTATGACCAAGCCGGTGGGGACCCGGCGTACGAGGGGGGACGACATAAATGGCCACCAAGCAGACCCATCGCCTGGCGCGGCTGATGATGGCGCCTTCGGTGTTCGTGCTGCTGATCTGGATGGTCGTGCCGCTGGCGCTCACCATCTGGTTCGCGTTCCAGCGCTACCGGCTCACCAACCCGGCCATTTCCGGCTTTGCCGGTTTCAGCAACTTCACCTTCTTCGTCACCGACCCGGCGTTCTGGCCGGCCATCCTCAACACCCTGCTGATCGTCGTCGGCGTGCTGGTGATCACCGTCGGGCTGGGCATCCTGCTGGCGCTGATGCTCGACCAGCCGATCTGGGGCCAGGGCATCGTCCGCATCCTGATGATCTCGCCGTTCTTCGTCATGCCGCCAGTGGCGGCGGTGATCTGGAAGCACGAGCTGATGAACCCGACCTGGGGCGTGTTCGCCGCGATATCGAGATTCTTCGGGCAGGAGCCGGTCAACTGGCTCGGCAATTATCCGCTGCTGTCGATCATCCTGATCGTCGCCTGGCAGTGGCTGCCGTTCGCGACGCTGATCCTGCTGACGGCGATGCAATCGCTGAGCGAAGAGCAGAAGGAAGCCGCTGAGATGGACGGCGCCAACGCGCTGCGCCGCTTCTGGTACATCATCCTGCCGCACCTCGCACGGGCGATCACGGTCGTGATCCTGATCCAGACCATCTACCTGCTCGGCGTCTATGCCGAGATCCAGATCACCACGGGCGGCGGCCCGGGCTTTGCCAGCACCAACCTGCCCTTCCTCATCTACAACACGGGCGTTTTGGGCGGGAATATCGGCGCCGGCGCGGCGGGCGGACTGGTGGCGGTGGTGCTGGCGAACATTGTCGCGATCTTCCTGATGCGGGCGGTGGGGAGGAATTTGGATGCTTGAGGTGCTCGATCTCTCCGTCATCCTCCCCTGCGCAGCGGGGGAGGGGGACCGCCGCAGGCGGTGGAGGGGGCGCCCCCAAACACCGGCTCGCTTTGCCGCCCCCTCCACCAGCTTCGCTGGTCCCCCTCCCCCGCTTCGCAGGGGAGGATCAGGGAGAGGCCGGTGCGCTTGAACACCTCATCCGGCGCTGCGCGCCACCTTCTCCCCGACGGGGAGAAGAATACCGAGGGGCCGGCGGCTACCACCATTCCTCTCCCCGTCGGGGAGAGGGTGGATCGGCAGAAGGCCGAGACGGGTGAGGGGTCTTGGCCCCTTGCCGCAACATTCGAGGGAGACCACTAATGGCCCGGGCCGTATCCACGCGCCGCAAACTCACCATGACGATCCTCGTCTGGCTGGTGGCGCTGATCGTGTTCTTTCCGATCCTTTACACCATCATCACCAGCATGAAGACCGAGGGCGAGGCGGCGGCGGGGTTTTCGATGATCCCGTCCTTCACCTTCGAGAGCTACTCGATGGTGCTGGACCAGCAGGATTACTTCCGGCCGTTCTTCAACTCGGTGATCATCTCGATCGGCTCGACGCTGGTGGCGCTGCTGATCGCGGTGCCGGCGTCCTGGGCGATGGCGTTCACGCCGACGCCCAGGACGCGCGATGTGCTGATGTGGATGCTGTCGACCAAGATGATGCCGGCGGCAGGCGTCTTGGTGCCGATGTACCTGATCTTCCTCAATACCGGGCTGCTCGACACCCTGCTCGGACTCACCATCATCCTGACGCTGGTAAACCTGCCGATCGTGGTGTGGATGCTCTACACCTACTTCAAGGAAATCCCGGTCGACATCCTCGAGGCGGCGCGCATGGACGGCGCGACGCTGGGCAAGGAGCTGGTCTACGTGCTGCTGCCGATGGCGGTGCCGGGGATCGCCTCGACCTTGCTGCTCAACGTCATCCTCGCCTGGAACGAGGCGTTCTGGACGCTGCGGCTCTCCACCGACGACGCGGCGCCGCTGACCGCGTTCATCGCGTCCTTCTCGTCACCGCAAGGCCAGTTCCTGGCCAAGCTTTCCGCCGCATCGGTGCTGGCCATCCTGCCGATCCTGCTGCTGGGCTGGTTCAGCCAGAAGCAGCTGGTGCGTGGCCTCACCTTCGGCGCCGTGAAATAGGGGAATTCGGACCATGGGCTCGATCACGCTCGAACACGTCAACAAGACCTTTGGCGGCCATCAGGTCATTCCCGATGTTTCGCTCGAAATCGAGGACGGCGAATTCGTCGTCTTCGTCGGACCCTCGGGGTGCGGCAAGTCGACTCTCCTCCGACTGATTGCCGGCCTCGAGGACACGACCTCGGGCACCATCAAGCTCGACAACGTCGATGTGACCGACAAGGGACCGGCGCATCGCGGGCTTGCCATGGTGTTCCAGTCCTACGCGCTCTACCCGCACATGACGGTGCGCCAGAACATCAACTTCCCGCTCAAGATGGCCAATATCGACAAGGCCATTGCCGACCAGAAGGTGGAAGACGCGGCGCGAGTGCTGAACCTCACCGACTACCTCGACCGCAAGCCCCGGCAGCTGTCGGGCGGGCAGCGCCAGCGCGTCGCCATCGGCCGCGCCATCGTGCGCCAGCCCAAGGCCTTCCTGTTCGACGAACCGCTGTCGAACCTCGATGCGGCCTTGCGCGTGAACATGCGCATCGAGATCACCGAACTGCACCAGCAGCTCAAGACAACCATGGTCTACGTGACGCACGACCAGGTGGAGGCCATGACCATGGCCGACCGGATCGTGGTGCTGAATGCCGGCCGGGTGGAACAGTTCGGCACGCCGCTCGAGCTCTACAAGAGCCCGGCCAACCGCTTCGTTGCCGGCTTTATCGGCTCGCCCAAGATGAACTTCCTCGAGGGCGGCGCGGCCGGCAAGTACCAGGCGCACGCCATCGGCGTCCGGCCCGAGCATATCCGCATCGCCCGCGATGCCGGCGAGTGGAGCGGCCGGGTGGGCGTGGCCGAGCACCTGGGCTCCGACACATTTCTACATGTGCATGTCGACGGCGCCGGGCTACAGACGGTGCGCACAGAAGGCGAGAACAACTACCATCCCGGCGAAGGGGTCTGGCTGTCGCCCGACCCGGCCCGCATCTACCGCTTCGACCAGGCCGGCCAGGCGCTGCGCTGAACGGGCACCGCAGTGTTCCTGCGAAAGAGGCACCTGGTGGGACGCAGCGGAAGCCGGCGGCGGTGAACAGATCGACTGGATTCCCGCTTTCGCGGGAATGACGTCGGTGAGTGAGGCTGCGCCTCGCCCGACAATGAACCGTTAGACCAAGGACTAGAGCCATGCCGATCGAACTCTCCGCCGCCCACCTGCCGGAGATTGCCAAAAAGGCCAGCGTGCCGAACTACCAGCGCAGCGACCTTTCGGCCGGCATCGTGCATTTCGGCGTGGGCAATTTCCATCGCGCCCACCAGGCCGTGTATCTCGACCAGCTGTTCAACCTCGGGCTCGACCATGACTGGGCGCTGATCGGCGCCGGCGTGCGCGCCAATGACGCCGATATGCGCACAAAGCTTGGCGCGCAGGATTACCTCACCACGGTCGTGGAGCAGGAAGCAGGCCACACCGGGGCGCGGGTGACCGGTGCGATGATCGACTTCCTGCCGGTGGGTGACCTCGCCGCCATCAGCGAGGCGCTGGCCGACCCCAAGGTTCGCATCGTGTCGCTGACGGTGACCGAAGGCGGGTACTATATCGATCCGGCCTCGCAGCGCTTCGCCGCCGACCACCCCGACATCGTCGCCGACAGCGTGAACCCGGAGGCGCCCCGCACGGTGTTCGGCCTGATCCTGCTCGGCCTGCAGCTCAGGAAGGAGCGCGGCATCGCGCCCTTCACGGTGATGAGCTGCGACAACATTCCCGGCAACGGCCATGTGGCACAGAACGCGGTGGCGGGGCTCGCCGAGCTGATCAACCCTGAACTCGGCCGCTGGGTGCGCGAGGCGGTGGCTTTTCCCAACGGCATGGTCGACCGTATCACCCCGGCGACCAGCCAGCGCGAGCGCGAGGCGCTGGAGCGCGAGTTCGGGATTGCCGATGCCTGGCCGGTGTTCTGCGAAGAGTTCAAGCAGTGGGTGCTGGAGGATAATTTCCCCGCCGGCCGGCCCGCGCTCGAACAGGTGGGCGTGCAGTTCGTGCCCGATGTCGCGCCGTTCGAGCACATGAAGATTCGCATCCTCAATGGCGGGCACGCCATCATCGCCTACCCGGCGGGGCTGCTCGACATCCATTTCGTGCACGAGGCGATGGAACATCGGCTGATCCGCGCCTTCCTCGAAAAGGTCGAGCGCGAGGAGATCATCCCGGTCGTGCCGCCGGTGCCGGATACGGACCTCGGCGAGTATTACGCGCTGATCGAACGGCGGTTCTCGAACCCCAAGATCGGCGACACCATCCAGCGGCTGTGCCTCGATGGCTCCAACCGCCAGCCCAAGTTCATCCTGCCCTCGGCGGCGGACCGGCTGGCGGCGGGCAAGGGCGTTACCGGGCTGGCGCTCGTTTCGGCGCTGTGGGCCCGCTACTGCTATGGCGAGAGCGACAGCGGCAAGGCCATCCCGCCCAACGATCCGAGCTGGGACCGGCTGACGGCGCTGGCCAAGGTGGCCAAGGCCGATCCGGTGGCGTGGCTGTCGATGGCGGACATTTTCGGGCCGCTCGCGACCGACCCGGCCTATGTCACGGCCTTCACCACGGCGCTTGCGAGCCTGTGGTCGCGGGGGACGACGGCGACGCTCGAGGCTTATCTCGGCAACACGCTGTGACCGCCTTGCCGAAGCGGACGCCGCCCGGCTACCGATAGGGCCGGGAGGACTTCATGGCGCCGATCAAGCTCGTCATCTTCGATTGCGACGGCGTGCTGGTGGACAGCGAGCCGCTGGCGATGCGCGTGCTGCTCGAGCTGATCGGCGAGCAGGGCATCGCGCTCGAGCCGGGCCTGGCGTTCCGCTCGTATCTGGGGCGGTCGCTGGCCTCGATTTCGGAGAGCCTGAACCAGAGCCACGGCGCGCATTTGAGCGATGCGTCGCTGAGCGGGATGCGCGATCGGCTCTATGCGCTCTACCGGCAGGAGCTGAAGCCGACGGCGTGGATCGGCGAGGTGCTGGCGGGGCTGGAGCTGCCGTTCTGCGTGGCTTCGTCGAGCGGGGTCGAGCGGATCCGGTTGAGCCTCGAGCTCACGGGGCTGCTGGAGCGGTTTGAGGGGCGGATCTACTCGGCGAGCATGGTCACGAACGGCAAGCCGGCGCCGGACCTGTTTTTGCATGCGGCGCGCGAGATGGGCGTTTTGCCGGAGAACTGCCTCGTTATCGAGGATTCGCCGGCCGGCATCAGCGCGGCGCGGGCAGCGGGGATGCGGGTGTTCGCCTATGCCGGCGGGGGGCATATCGGGCCGAGCGGATTGCGGCCGGAGGTCGAGGCGCTGGAGCCGGACGCGATCATCGAGGACATGCGGTCGCTGCCCGGGCTGCTGGAACTGCAGGCGGCGCGGGAGGCGGGCAAGGCCGCGATGCTGGTGGCGGTGGATGTGGGGACGGCGAGCGCGCGGGCGGGCGTGGTGACGCCGTCGGGGCGGATGGTCGGGCGGGCGGAACATGCGTTGGCGCTCCACCGGGTCGGTCCGGACATCGCCGAGTATGATTCCGAGCAGATCTGGGAGGCGGTCGGGCAATCGGTGCGCGAGGTTATGCGGCTCGCGGGGGTGCGGCCGGAGGAGGCGGCGGGGATCAGCTTCGATGCGACCTGCTCGCTGGTGATGCGGGATGGCGCGGGCGGGCAGCTGCCGGTCAGTTCCGGGGGCGAGGCGCGCTGGGATACGGTCGCCTGGTTCGATCACCGGGCGCAGGCGGAGGCGGAGGCGTGCACGGCGGGCGGGCACCGGGTGCTCGACTTCATCGGGGGCACGATGTCGCCGGAGATGCAGGTGCCCAAGCTGATGTGGCTGAAGCGCCATGTGCCCGACAGCTGGAACCGCGCCGGACATCTGTTCGACCTCGTCGACTTCCTCACCTGGAAGGCGTCGGGATCGACGGCGCGGTCGGAGTGCACGCTGACGTGCAAGTGGACCTATCTGGGCCATGAGAGCCCGGGCTGGCAGCCGGATTTCCTGGCCGCCGTGGGGCTGGACGACCTGCTCGGCCGCGCGGGTCTGCCCGAGGCGGCGAGCCATATCGGGCAACCGCTGGGGCCGTTGACGGCGGCGGCGGCGGAAAAGCTCGGGCTGTCGACGCGCTGCGTGGTCGGGGTGGGCCTGATCGATGCACATGCGGGTGCGCTCGGAGCGCTCGGGAGCTTCGCGGCGGATGCCCCGAACATGCACCGGCACCTGGCGCTGATCGCGGGGACCTCGAGCTGCGTCATGGCGCTGTCGGATCGGCCGTTGCCGGTGCCGGGGGTGTGGGGCCCCTATTACGGCGCGGTGCTGCCGGGCGTCTGGCTCAACGAGGCCGGGCAATCGGCGACCGGTGCGCTGCTCGACCACATGCTGCGAGTGCATGCGGCGGGAGGCGAGCCGACGCCGGAGCTGCATCGTCGCGTCATCGACCGGGTGAGCGAATTACGGGCCAGCGAGGGGCCCGACCTCGCGCCGCAGCTGCATGTCCTGCCCGATTTCCATGGCAACCGCTCGCCCCTTGCCGACCCACGGGCGCTCGGCGTCATGTCGGGCCTGTCGCTGGACAGCAGCTTTGACAGCCTGTGCCGCCTGTACTGGCGCACGGCCGTGGCGATCGCCGTGCAGGTGCGGCATATCCTCGATACGCTGAACGCGCGCGGCTACGCGATCGAGACGCTGCATGTCACGGGCGGGCACACCCACAACCCGCTACTGATGGAGCTCTACGCCGATGTCCTCGGCTGCGCGGTGGTGGAACCGGCGGCGCAGGACCCTACCCTGCTGGGCGTGGCCATGGTGGCGGCGACCGCCACCGGCCTCTATCCCGACCTGCCGTCGGCGTGCACGGGGATGGCCCAGCCCGTCACCCAGCTGGCGCCGCGGCCCGAGGCACGGGAGCGACTGGAGCGCGACTATCGCATCCAACTCGCCATGCAGCGCCATCGCGCCGAGATCGACAGCCTGAACGGCCGCTGAGGGAGGGAGGCGGCGTGGCCATACCACGCCGCGCTGCCCTCAGGCCTGCGCCGCGGGCTTTTCGAACCAGACCGGCTGGTAGGCGAGAGGAGCCACCAGCTTTTCGGCCCGGCCGTGCCACAGGTCGGTGGCGTTGTGCAGGTAGCGCATGCTGAGCTCCAGCCCCTGCCCGTACATGGACTGGTTGATGCCGTCGGCCGTCGCACTTTCGATGGCCGACTGCGACACGCTCTTGCCCTGGTGCAGCGCGCGAGCGACTTCGATGACCGGATCGCTGTCGAGGTAGAACTTCGTCTCGATGGCATAGCGCTGCATCAGCGCCGGATCGGGGTTGTTGAACGCCTTCACCCAGATCGAGGTATCGAGGTAGAGCGGCTGCACATATTCCATCAGATGGTCGAACCAGGCGAGGAAGGCCTCGTCGGTGTGCGGCTGCGGCGGCTTGAAGGTGTGGGCCGACAGCAGCGCGCGCTGGAACATGGTGCCGATGAAGCTCTCGAAGGCCTTGCCGGCCGCGCCCAGGTCGCCAAGGAACAGCCGGGTGAACGGGGTCTCGTCGCCGGACAGGTAGACCTTGCGGAACACGTGGACGTCGCAATAGGCCGAGCAGGTCATCACTTCGACCGCGTCGACCTCGTGCTCGCGACCGCGCGCCTTGGGCGAGCCCATCAGTACGTCGTGGGTGAGGTTCCACTCCGACCCGGCATGCATCGACAGGTACGGCTTGGCGACGGTGTCGCAGGCCTGGTGGGTGATGCCGCCGACGGCCCAGGCGAGCTTCTTGTCGATCTCGGGATGCGCATCGGCATCGTCCCAGCGCCTGATCGACTCGGCGAGCAGCGGATGCATCCACTTGCCGCCGCCGCGCGTGCAGGCGCCGAGCCGCACCACCTGCGGCTGGCGTTCGCAGGCCTCGGTGAACGCAGGTTCGACCCGCGCGTCGGCCTTCATCAGTCTCAAACTATCGTCACAGATCGCCCAATGGGTCAGCATGTCCGACATGGCGGTACCCTTTCCAAAAATATCCAATGATCGTTGTGTTCGGTCCGTCCGCCGGACCGCTAGGGAGGTCGTCTGAGGGATCGCGCGCTCATGCCGGAATCCCCGCCAGTTCGAGCTGTTCGGCGTGATGGCACGCCACCTGGCGGCCGCCCGCCATGGTGCGGAGCGGCGGCACGTCCTTGCGGCAGGCCTCAGTGGCGAAGGCGCAGCGCGGATGGAACAGGCACCCCGGCGGCGGCCTGGAGGGATCGGGGATTTCGCCCGTCAGCTCGGGGCGCACCCGGCTGCGCAGGTTGGGCGAGGATACCGGAATGGCCCCGATCAGCGCCGCCGTGTACGGATGCAGGGGGCGCGCAAAAATCTGGGCGCTCGGCGCGAACTCGACGACCCGCCCCACATACATCACCGCCACGTGGTCGGAGACGTGCTTCACCACCGAGAGGTCGTGGCTGATGAACAGGTAGGTGAGGTTGAACTCGTCCTGCAGGTCCTGCAGCAGGTTGAGGGTCTGCGCGCGTACCGACACGTCGAGCGCCGACACGGCCTCGTCGGCGACGACGAGATGCGGCTCGACCACGAGGGCGCGAGCAATGACGATGCGCTGGCGTTCGCCGCCCGAGAAGGCGTGCGGATAGCGCGACATGTATTCGGGCCGAAGCCCGACCTTGCCCATGATCGTCGCGACACGGTCGCGCACCTCGGACCGGGCGACGCCGCGAGCGAGGAGCGGCTGGCCGATGGCCTCGAGCACGGTCTGGCGCGCATTCAACGACGTGAACGGATCCTGGAAGATCATGCGGATGTCGTGCCGCAGATCCATCAGCGTCTTGGGCGGGGCTCTGGTCAGGTCGATCCAGTCGCCGGTGCCGCGCTTGCGGTAGCGGATCTCGCCCTCGGTCGGCTCGTAGACGCGCAGGATGGCGCGGCCGAGGGTCGACTTGCCGCAACCGGATTCGCCCACGAGCCCGACGGTCTCGCCATCGGCCACGGTGAGGTCGACGCCATCGACGGCCTTCACCACGCCGGTCTTCTGCTTGAAGAAGCCGCCGATCTGGCCGAAGTGCATCTTGAGGTTGCGGACCTCGAGGCAGGGTTCGGAGGTCTTTGCCTTCACGGGAGTTTGCATCACCTCGCTCACGCCATCACCTCATCGCCCTGGACCCAGGCCGCGGCATGGGCGGGATCATGCTGGAAGCAGCGCGACGTGCTGTCGCCGACGCGGTAGAGACCCGGTTCCTCCTTTTCGCACAGGCCGAGCCGCCGTTCCGGGCAACGCGTGACGAAGGGGCAGCCCTTGGGGCGCGCGAACGGGCTGGGCACCATGCCGCGGATCTGCGTCAGGCGCTCGCCGCGCTGAAGATCGAGCCGGGGCACCGAGCCGAGCAGCGCGCGCGTGTAGGGATGCTGCGGCTTGTTGAACAGGTCGAACACGTTGGTCTGTTCCATGGTGCGGCCCAGATACATGACCGTGACGTCGTCGGCGACCTCGGCGACCACACCCAGGTCATGGGTGATCAGCATGATCGAGATGCCGGACTCGCGCTGGATCTCACGCATCAGGTTGAGCACGTTGGACTGCGTGGTGACATCGAGCGCCGTGGTGGGCTCGTCGGCGATCACCAGCTCGGGCCGGCAGGCCAGCGCCATGGCGATCATGGCGCGCTGCCGCATGCCGCCCGACAGCTGGAACGGATAGGACGAGAAGCGTGCCGCCGCGTTGGGAATGCGCACCCGGCTCAGCAGCTCGATGGTGCGAGCCTTGGCCTCGGCTTTCGACACATCCTCGTGGACAAGGATCATCTCGCTGATCTGGCTGCCGATGGTGTGAACCGGCGACATCGAGGTCATCGGTTCCTGGAAGATCATCGAGATGTATTTGCCGCGGATCGCCCGCATCTGCTTGCTGTTGGGATCGAGCCTGGCGATGTCGACGGTACGGCCATCCTTGAAGTGGTAGATCATCTCGCCCGAGACGATCCGTCCCGGCTTCTTGAGGATCTGCAGGATCGACGAGGCCGTCATCGACTTGCCTGAACCGCTCTCGCCGACCACGCACATGGTGTGGTTGCGGCGCAGCGTGAGGTCGAGCCCGTCGACCGCCTTCACGACGCCCGAGCGCGTCTCGAAGTGGGTGGAGAGGTTCCTGATCTCGAGGAGGATATCGGACATGACGACCCCTAGTTGTGCGAGTAGGGATCGGCCGCATCGCGCAGGCCGTCGCCAAGGAAGTTGAGGGCAAGCACCGCGATCACCACGGCGACACCGGGCAGGATAAGCCATGGCGCCGTCGCCACGGTGTTGACGTTCTGCGCTTCCTGCAGCAGCACGCCCCAGCTGACCACCGGGGCCCGGAGGCCGATGCCGAGGAAGGACAGCGCCGTTTCGGCGAGGATCATCTCGGGGATGGCAAGCGTCGTCACCGCGATGATGTGGCTCATGAAGGCCGGCAGGAGCTGGCGCGTGATGATGCGGAACTCGCTGACGCCGTCCAGCCGCGCCGCGGTGACGAAATCCTCGTTCTTGAGCGACATCACCTTGCCGCGGGTCTCGCGGGCGAGCGAGGTCCAGCCAATCAGCGAGAGCAGCACCGTGATCACGAAATAGACCGCGAGCGGGTCCCAGGTCAGCGGGATGGCCGCAGCCAGGCCCATCCAGAGCGGGATGGTGGGCATCGAGCGCAGGAACTCGATGGTGCGCTGGATCCACTGGTCGACGCGACCGCCGTAGTAGCCGGAGATGCCGCCCAGAACGAGGCCGATGACGAGACTGAGGGCAACGCCGACGAGGCCGATCGACATCGACACACGCGTGCCATGGACGATGCGGGAGAAGTTGTCGCGCCCGAGCCGGTCGGTGCCGAGCAGGAAGAAGGGATCGCGCGGGTTGACCGGGCCGATCAGGTGGACATCCCACTCGAACAGCCCCCAGAAGCGATACTTGTCGCCACGCACGAAGAAGCCGACCGGGATCGGCTTGTCCGGGTCAGCCACGAAGGACTTGCGGAAGGTGCGCGGGTCGGTCTCGAAGCTGTAGTCGTTGACGTACAGGAAAAAGCCCGAGCCATCAGCGGCCATCAGGTGCAGCGCCTGCGGCGGCGCGTATTGGTGCCGGCCGGAGGTGCGGTTCGGATCCAGCGGCGCGATGATTTCGGCGAAGGCGCCGACGAAGTAGATGAAGCCGACGACCCACAGGCAGATCACGGCCGCCTTGTGGCGCGAGAACTTCCAGCGCATGAGCTGCCACTGGCTGGCAACGTCCACCACGGTGCCGAGATCCGACGTCTCGATGTCGTCGGCCACGGAATTGCGGGCGCCGGAGGTCGGCAGCGTGTCGCCCCTGGTGCGGGGGTGCGTCTCGGGGACGGCATTGGGGATATCGGTGGTCATCGCCCTACTCCAGCCGGATGCGTGGATCGAGGATGGCGAGCAGGATGTCCGAGATGATCGTGCCCACCAGGGTGAGGACCGACAGCAACAGGATGAATCCTCCCGCCAGGTACATGTCCTGGCTCTGCAGCGAGCTTAGCAGCAGCGGTCCCACCGTCGGCAGGTTGAGTACCACCGAGACGATCACCGCGCCGGAAACGAGGCTGGGCAGCACCCAGCCGACGGTCGAGACGAAAGGGTTGAGCGCGATGCGGATCGGATACTTGAAGATGAGCCGCATCTCCGACAGCCCCTTGGCGCGCGCCGTGGTGACGTAGGGCTTGTTCAGCTCGTCGAGCAGGTTGGCGCGCATGATGCGGATCAGCTCGGCGGTGCGCGCCGCGCCGATCACGATCATCGGGATCCACAGGTGGCTCATGAGGTCCCAGACCTTGGCCCAGGACCACGGCGCCGTACGGAATTCGGGCGAGAACAGGCCGCCCACCGACTGCCCGAAATAGCGGAAGCCGATATACATGAGCACCAGCGCGAGCAGGAAGTTCGGGATAGCGAGCCCGATAAAGCCGATGAAGGTGACGATGTAGTCGCCGATCGAGTACTGCTTGACCGCCGAGTAGGCGCCGATCGGGAACGAGATGGCCCAGGCGAACAGCAGCGTGGCGAGCGAGAGCAGCATGGTGAAGCCGAGCTGGTCCCAGATCAGTTCCGCTACCGGGCGCTTCCACTGGAACGAGTAGCCGAAAT
The DNA here is from genome assembly GCF_057657195.1 of Devosia sp. Soil_C_22. Lineage (NCBI taxonomy): Bacteria > Pseudomonadati > Pseudomonadota > Alphaproteobacteria > Hyphomicrobiales > Devosiaceae > Devosia > Devosia sp. Soil_C_22. The sequence continues at coordinate 1,597,362 of NZ_JBDGIY010000001.1, read as the reverse complement.
CGCCCTCGAACAGGATGCCGCTGATCCAGCGCCAGTACTGGACGTAGAGCGGCTGATCGAGCCCGAAGCGCCGCGTGAGGAAGGCGATCTGCTCCTGGCTGACGTCGCTGCCCTGCTGCATGCTGGCGACCAGCGTAGTGAGGAAGTCGCCGGGCGGAAGCTGGATGATGACAAAGGCGGCGATGGAGATGACGAACATCATCACCACCATCGCGAGGAGCCGTTTGGCGATGAAGCGGATCATCTGCCGGCCTCCGGGCCGCTGACGCGCCGGCCCGTCATGCGAGGCGTTCCACCTTCTTGAGGAAGTCGGGATTGGGGTCGAGCGCCATGCCCGGAACGTCAGGGCAGGTCACGGTGCCGTCGGCGTTCACCGGGGCGGTGTGGAGGAAGATGTCCGGCTTGTTCTCGGGCTTGGGGTAGTATTCCAGCATGCGCGCGTTCGGGATGGCGGCGAGCAGGTTGAGGTGCGCGAGCTGCTCGCCGTGCGGGCAGATGTCGAGGCCGTTGGCATCGGCCATTGCCGCGATCTTGAGGAACTCGGTGACGCCGCCGGTATAGCGGGCATCGGGCTGCAGGATCGAGATCGCGCCGGTGGCGATCAGGTCGCGGAAGCCGTGCTTGGTGTACTCGTTCTCGCCGGTGGCGATGGTGACGCCGGTCGCCTCGAACAGCCGGCGGAAGCCGTCATAGTCGTCGGGCTGCACCGGCTCCTCGAACCAGAAGATGTCCTGGTCCTCGACGCGGCGGGCGAGCGAGATGGCGTCATAGGCGCGGTAGGCGCAGTTGGCGTCGATCATCACCTTGATGTCGGGGCCGACGGCCTTGCGGACGGCGCGGATGCGCTCGACATCCTCGGTGATCGAGACGGCGCCGACCTTCATCTTGACGGCGCGGGCGCCCATCTCGACGAAGCCGACCATTTCCTGGGCGAGTTCCTTCAGCCCCTTGCCAGGGGCGTAGTAGCCGCCAGCGGTGTAGATCGGGATATCGGTGCGATAGCCGCCGACGAGCTTGTAGAGCGGCAGGCCGGCGACCTTGCCCTTGATGTCCCACAGCGCGGTGTCGATCGAGGACAGGGCACGCGTCTCCATGCCCTTGCGGCCGTAGAGCTTGGGCGACCACAGCTCCTTCCAGATCGCTTCGGTCATCAGCGGGTCGCGGCCGATCAGCTTTTTCGCGAACTGCTCGCGGAAGGCGCGCTCGGCGGGACGCGGGCGGCCGATGCCGTAGCCGGTGATGCCGGCATTGGTCTGCACCTCGACGAAGCTGATCTCGTGGTTGGTGTAGGTGTGGAGCCCGTTGCTGATGGGAACGTCGCGCTCCCACTTGTACTCCTTGACGTCGATGGCGGTGATCTTGAGGCCGGAGGCAGTCATCGGGTGTCCTGGAAAATGGAATGATGAAACGGTGGCGGTCGGCGCCCGCATGGCGGGAGTGCGCGGCGGCGCACTCCCGTGGTTCAAGGCAGGCTTACTGCGCGCCGGCGGCGTATTGCTCGACCTGGGTCGGCCCGGGGAACAGGGGGGCGGAGCTGGCGTAGGCGACGGCGGGCACGTTCTGCAGGCGGTGGACGCCGATGCCGTTCACCGGCAGGCCGAGGCCCAGGATGTTGAACTGCTCCTTGTGGACCTTGAGAATCTGCCGGTAGAGCTCGGCCTGCTTTTCGAGGTCGGGCTCGACCTGCATCTGCTCGTAGAGCGCGATCACGCCCTTCATCCACTCGGGCGGCTCCTGCGGATCGGCGCCGCCGATCGCGTTGTGCACCCAGCCGGTCATCCACGCGCTGTCGCCGTTGAGCGGCACATAGGCGCGGGGGAACACATAGGTGTTCATCGAGGCGCCGTCGCCGTCGTCGACCAGCACGTGGTGCTCGTTGGCATTGCGCATCACGTCCTTGGCGGCCTTCTCGAGCGAGCGGAACTGCACGTTGAAGCCGATGGCGCGCCAGTCCTCCTCCATGAAGGGCAGCATGTCGACATAGGGCTGGCGGTCGGCGCGCGTGGTGATCACGAAGTTGATCGGCTGGCCGTCCGGCGACAGACGCCACCCGTTCCCATCCCGCTTGTCGTAGCCGGCCGCATCGAGCAGCTGGTTGGCCATGTCGGGATCGTACTGGGTGAACTGGGTGCCCATCTCCTCGTCGTAGAACTGCACTTCCTCGGGACGCGGGGAGATCTGGTGCGGCGTGCCCTGCCCCGCATAGATGATGTCGATGATCTCCTGGCGGTCGAGCGCGACGCTGAGCGCGATGCGGACGTCGCGGTTCGAGAACAGCTCCTTGAGCACCGGATCCCTGGCCGTCTGGTTCAGGTGGATCTGCACCGGCGAGGCGGCCGGGTTGACGATGTCGAAGAACTTGAGGCCGGCCTTGGCCTCATTGTCGAACATCACGGCGCGGTTGTTCGGCGTATTGATGTAGCGGGCGTTGTAGTCGACCTCGCCGTTCAGGACCTTGAGCAGCATGACTTCGAAGTCCTTGACGACTTCGATGGTCGAGCCGTCGAGATAGGGCAGCTGGTTCCCCTGGTCGTCGATCTTCCAGTAGTAGGGGTTGCGCTCCATGGTGATGAGCTCGGTGTCGTCGGCGCGGCGGGTGTACACCCACGGCGTGATCACCGGCTTTTCGAGGTTGTTGTAGATGCTGTGGCGCTCGACGAAGCGCTCTTCCCAGGTCGTGAAGCCCGCCGCCTTGGCTTCGGCTTCGGCGTTGGGGTTAAAGTCGGGATGGAACTGTTCCATGTAGTGGCGCGGATAGGTGGCGAGCCAGACGCCGCTATTGGTGGCCAGCTGGAACGGCAGCATCGACTTCGGACGGCCGAAGGTGAACTTCACCGTATAGTCGTCGATCGCTTCGACCTTCAGCTCGTCGGCAGCAGTGAGAAAGCCCGCCCGGACGAGCGGGTCGATATTGTCGTTGAACTGCACATGCTCTGCCCAGAACACGATATCAGCGGCCGTGAACGGTTCGCCGTCCGACCACTTCATGCCCTCGCGCAGATCGAAGATGTATTCAGTGGCATCGGCGTTGACCTCGTAGCCCTCGGCGACGTTGGGCACCACGCCGCTCATCTCGTTGTTCCAACGCATGAACGGCTCGTAGTGGTAGAAGGTCAGCAGCCAGGACTCGTCGCCGGCGCCCTGGTAGACCTGCCGCATGTTGCCGCCATAGGTGCGGACCCCATCAACGGGCGTGACGATCATCGGCTCGCTGCCGACGCGCTCGGCGACCGGCGGCAGCTCCATGGCATCGAGCATGGGCGCCTGTGCGGTGGCCGTCTGGGCCAGCGCGGCGGGCGCGATGAAAGCAGAACTCAGCAGTCCGGCCAGGACCGCAGGCAAAAAGGTATTGCGGCGCGTGAAGCGTCTCAAGGTATCCCCTCCCTAAATGCGCGGCGATCATTTTTCGATCGTCCGCACCTCCCGGGAAGATCCTCCGTCTTCCCACCTATGACTCATAGGCAGGGCCGGGACATGTCGTCTAATCATCATAAATTAGCAGCCAATGACCTGAGGTTATCGCCGCGTTGTCGCGCTACTCCAGCCGTATCAGCCTGCGTGAGATGGAGATGATCCGCTCGATCCTGACGCATGGAACGATGGCGAAGGCAGCGCAGATGATCAACGTGTCGCAGCCGGCGATCAGCCGCATGGTCAAGCAGGCCGAGGACCGGACAGGCCTGCAGCTGTTCGAACGGCGCGGTTCCAAGCTCATCCCTACACCCGACCTGACGGCGCTGAGCCGCGAATTCGAAAAGGTCTTCGCCAGCGTCGACCGCGTGCAGGCGCTGACCCTGGCGCTCGGTGCCGGCCTCGGTCGCCCCGTGCACGTTTCGGCGATGTCGGTTCTGGCCGAGACCATGCTCACTCCCGCGCTTATCGATGTGCGCCGGCGGCATCCGCAAACGCCGGTTGCCGTCAGGCTCAATCATCGCCCCGGCGTCGAGCAGGAGGTGGTCCGGGAAGAGTCGGACCTCGGCCTCGTGCACGGCATCGCGCAGCACGACGCGCTGACCGCGATCAGCCTGTGCAGCGCCCGCGTGGTGTGCCTGATGCACCGGGACCACCCTCTGGCGTCGCGACATGAACTGGGGCCGCTCGACCTCGCCGAGGAGCCGCTGATCTCGATGGGCCGGCTCTCGCCGCTGAGCCAGCAGGTCATCGACGCCTTCGACGCCGCCGGCGTGGCCCGCCGGATCAGTATCCAGATCGCGGATTCCGGCCTTGCCGCGCATTTCTGCGCCAACGGCCTCGGCCTCGCCCTACTCGATCCGTTCTTCCTCAGCGCCGGCCTGCCGCCTGACCTGGTGATGCGGCCCTTCGTGCCCAACATCCAGATCGAGTGCTTCGCCATCCACTCCAACCATCGGGTGTTGCCCGAGCTGGAAGCCGACCTCCTCGACAGCCTCCGTGCAGCGGGCGCGAAGTGGGAACGGAATTTCCGCGAGCAGCTGGCAAACTGAGGCAAGGTCCGCCCACCGTGCCAGTCCCGCGAAGGCGGAACGCTGTCGGGGCACCGCACATGCGGCCACTGGGTCCTCGCCTTCGCGGGGATGACGCCGGAGTTGTGGACGCTTCGAACGTGAAACGCTCCATTCGCCCGCCAGGTCATCCCGCGAGGGGAGCTTGGTTTGACTGCGCGCACCGAAAACAGAGGTTCCCGCTTTCGCGGGAATGACTCCGAGCGGAATGGCCTCTCTCCGGCAAAGCGCGGCGGTACCGTCAATGCGTCCGCTGGAACCCGCCTCACTGCGCCGATGTTTATCTCCGGCCAAATTGAAGGTGCAACGATGGCCAGCGGTTTGTTCGACAAGTTTGCCAACCTGGTGGCACGGGGCTCCGGGCAGCCGGCCACCTTCGTCATCGCCGTCGCGCTGATCGCCGCGTGGGCGGTCACCGGGCCAATCTTCGGGTTCTCGGAAACCTGGCAGCTGGTGGTGAACACGGCGACGACGATCATCACCTTCCTGATGGTGTTCGTGCTGCAGCACACGCAGAACCGCGACGGCGAGGCGGTGCAGGCCAAGCTCGACGACCTGATCCTTGCGCTCAAGCGGGCCGACAACCGGCTCATCGGCGCCGAGGAACTGTCGGGCAAGGAGTTGCACAAGCTGCGCCAGATGATTTCCGATCGCGTGGCGCGCGACCAGGGTGTGCTCGAAGAAATCGACCGCAAGGTCGGCCGCGAGCGGACCTAAGGCGTTCCAGTTCGAAGCGGCCCGAAAACTCCGGCGGCATCCCGTGCAGGCGGGATCCGGTGGCCGCACGCTCGATGACCGACTGGGTTCCCGTCCGCGCAGGAATGACATTGCGGGTGGGGGCCGCCCCGATCCAATCGTCAAGTGCGCTGGATTATTTACCGTCAGCGCGCAACCAAACCGGGATTATTGCACTTCTCCGTGACCAGACTATAGCGTCAACGGAGAACAAGAAAAATGAACGGTGTCATCTACCTGGTCGGCCTCGTGGTCGTGATCATGGCCATCCTGTCCTTCTTCGGCCTGCGTTGAGGGCCGTCCCATGAGCTTCGCTAACGAAACCGACGTCGTCGTCGCGCCTGTTCCCGTGGCCGACGAAAAGGGCTCCTACGTCGATTGGCCGGCGATCATCGCCGGCATCGTCATCGCCTCGGCCATCTCGCTGGTGCTGCTGAGCTTCGGCTCCGCCATCGGGCTCAGCTTCGTCGACTTCCGCGCCGCCGACGACGTACTGCCGGTCTGGATTGCGATCGCGGCCGGCACCTGGCTGCTGTGGGTGCAGGTATCGAGCTTCATGGCCGGCGCCTATGTCACCGGCCGGCTGCGCAAGCGGCACGGCGATGCCAATGAGGACGAGAGCGATATGCGCGACGGCGCCCATGGCCTGCTCGTGTGGGGTGGCGCGCTGGTCGTCGGCGCCATCATTGCGGTGGGCGGCATCTCGGCCGCGGCCAGTGCCGTAGGCTCGGCGGCAGCGACCGTCACCAACGCGGCGGCTACCGTGGCGGACGACGCCGGTGCGGCCCTCGATCCGAACGCCTACTTCGTCGACACGCTGTTCCGGCCGGCCCCAGGCGCCCCGGCGCCGACCGCCGACACCACGGCCATCCGCGCCGAAGCGGCCCGGATCGTGGCGCAGGGTGCCATCGACGGCACGGTGAACGAGGCGGATCGCGCCTATCTCGCCCAGATCGTCGCCGCCAATACGGGCATTCCGCCCGAGGAAGCGACTACGCGGGTCGAGCAGACCATGACCGCCATCGACAATGCCCGCAAGGCCGCGGCCGATGCCGCAGAAAAGACGCGCAAGACCGGCGTGATTGCCGCGTTCCTCACGGCGGCAGCATTGCTGGTGAGCGCGGTGGGGGCGTTCTGGGCGGCGCAGGTGGGCGGCAACCACCGCGACAACAACACCTACTTCCGCACCTTCTTCCGCCGGACCTAGAGGAGATAAACTATGTTGAGAGGCCTCGGCCTGTGGCTCCTGGGTGTGCCGATCTGGCTCATCATCATCATCGTGCTGTTCATCCGCTGAGGATGAGCGCAGCATGGAGGCGGGCGAAGGCCCGCCTCTTTCATTTCCTGGGAGAGTTTCTTCGATGAATACCGCCAACCTGCAGCTCGAGGGGCTGTATCTCGCCATTGCGGCGATGCACGAGACGCTGATCAACAAGGGGCTCGTCACCCGGCAGGAGGTCGACGACGCGATGCGCGAGGCCGAGCAGACCGCGATCAACGACGACCGCAGCATCGAGAACCTGCGGCCGGCCGAGCGCGACGCCCTCGCCTTTCCGGCCCGCCTGCTGCGCATGGCCAACGCCACCGCGTCGGACAACGGCATGCAGTCGTTCAGCGCCCTCGCCCGGCGCGTGGGGACGGCAAAGGAGCCCTACAACGACCAGCGCTAGCTGCGGCCTGCCGCCATACGCTGCGCTACGGTGAGGGGCGCGAACAGCCGGGCGATACGCGCGGCGCTGACATCCTCGTCGAGCCGGCCGAAGGCGGCGATCAGACCGCGATCGGGACCCGCCTCCATGGCGAGTTCGCGGCGCGGCACGCGGGTTTCGGCCTGGTGCCAGGTCCGCACCTGATCGAGGGTGAAGGCGGCGCGGATGATCAGATCATCGTCGGGACCACCTTCGATCAGGCGAACGAGGAGGTGGGTGCAGCGCGCGGCATTGCGGGTGATGAACAGCGCCTTTTCGCGCTCGATGGCGGCAGTGGTGGAATCTGCGAGGGCCGACCGGGCCTCGGTGGTCTCAATGGACATCGGATTGTCCCCGAAGTTGCGGCTTAGGGTCGGGCGGACGCTAGAGGGCCAGTGTGTCCCGCGAAGGACAGCAATGCGGCCGAAAGGCGATGCAGAACCCCGCCCGGCCGGCGCAACCGGGAGGCACCGGCGACGTTGGTTCATCAGCGATGGCCGGCGTGCCAACCGGACATGATGGAGAAGAGGAACGGGACGATTTTTCCGGTTTCCCGTCCCGGCCAACGAAACGGCAGACGAGCCTCTCACCCGTCCGCGGCTATCGCTACCTCGCCGGTGTTCGATTTTTTACCAGCAAATGCTAGACCTTAGCCCCAGAACAGGAGCTCGGGGACGATCTCGGACATACCAAGCGCAAAGCTGCGCGTGCTCATCCTGGGCGCGACATCCGGCATTGCCGCGGCCACGGCGCGCATCTACGCGGCCGAGGGCGCGAGCCTGGTGCTGGTCGGACGCGACCAAGCGCGGCTCGCCGCCATGAGCGCCGAACTCCTGGCTGCCGGCGCGTCGCATTGCCGCGCCGAGCGCCTCGATCTCGCGGCCCGCCCGTCAGCCGAGGCATTGGCGAGGCTGGTCGAGCCGGCCGGTGGCGTCGACCATATCCTCATCGCCTATGCCGTCATGCCGGGCCAGGCCGAGGCGGCGGCCGATCTCTCGCTGGCACACCGCATGATCGAGACCAACTATGTCTCGACCGCGCTGTGGGCGCTGGCGGCGGCCAACCTGCTGGAGCGGCAGGGGCATGGGGCGCTGGTGGTGCTGGGGTCGGTTGCGGGCGACCGCGGGCGGCGCAAGAATTTCATCTACGCCTCGACCAAAGCCGGCGTCGAGACGCTGGTCGAAGGCATCGCGCATCGCTTTGCCGGCACGCCGCTGCGGGCCGTGGTGGTGAAGCCGGGGCCGACGGCGACGGCGATGACCGCCGACAGCCCGCCCGGCCGCCATCTCGTTCCGGCGGACAGCGTGGCGCGGGTGGTCCGGTCGGCGGCGGAGCGCGGCGGACCGGTGCAATACGCGCCGCGCTACTGGTGGTGGATCATGCTGGTGGTGCGGGCGCTGCCCTGGTGGCTGTTCCGCCGCATCGACATCTGATCGGGGCAGGTCGCCCTGCCCCGATCACTGCAGGTCAGTTCTTCTTGTTCCACGGACCCCAGTCGTCGTCATCGTAGTCGTCGTCTTCCCACACGGGGTAGAGCCGCTTGATGCGGTCGACGACGCCGCTGCAGCGGTGGATGCGCATCGAGTAAACCCAGTCGTCCCACACCGCTTCGACGCGGACGCGGTTCTTGTTCAGGTGATCGACGATCTGGACGTCGTCGAAGCCGTAGTGGCGCAGTCCGCGGCGGATCTGCTTGTCGGTGAGGCACCAGTTGAAGAAGTCGTTGGGGCCAAAGTCCTTCTTCTTGAACTGCTTGAGGGTATTCGCGTCGCCCTGCGGCTGCACGTCGAGCGAGAAACCCTGCAGCGGGGGAGCGGCCTGCGCCGGGGCGGCCGCGCCCAGCGCGGTGCCGGCGAGAACGAGCGCGAGCACCGCCGCGCGGCTGGTCTGCCTGAAGAGATCGAGGGAGGTCATTTCGAGGGGGCCTTCTTGGTTCAGTTGGCTGCCGGGTGCAGCGTTGAAGCCAATCTAGGGCCCTGTATTTGAATGCGATTGGAACCGGCCGCTCAGAAACCGTTCAGCGCGGCGCCATGCTCACGCCGCAGTCACCACAATGGCGCCACGGCGCGTCGCGACCACGGTGTGCTCGTACTGCACGCAGGGCGCCGGCGGATTGGCGACCAGCGTCCAGTCGTCGTCGCGGCTCTTCTGCTCGGCCAGTTGGCCGCCCAGCGACAGGAAGGGCTCGACGGTGAACACCAGCCCATCGGCAATGGTGCGGCGTTCCGAGCGATCCGGCCAGGTCGGGATTTCGCCCGGCTCGTCGTGCAGGCTGTCTCCGACGCCGTGGCTCGCGAGATTCTCGATCAGCGTGTAGCGGTTCTTCCTGGCGAAGCGCCCGATGGCGTTGCCGATGTCGCCCAACGGCGCACCGGAGCGCACCGCGCGGATGCCTTCCCACATGGCGCGCTTGCCATCGCGGCAGAGCGCCACCAGCCGCGGATCGGCCTCGGGCACGACGAAGGACGCACCGGTATCGGCAAACACGCCGTCGAGTTCGGCCGACACATCGATATTGACGAGATCGCCGGCCCGGATCACCCGGGCGCCCGGAATGCCGTGCGCGATCTCTTCGTTGACCGAGATGCAGGTTGCACCGGGAAAGTCGTAGGTGATCTCGGGCGCCGAGCGGGCGCCATGATCGTCGAGGATTTTCCGGCCGATGTCGTCGAGCTCGAGCGTGGTGATCCCGGGCCGTAGTGCCGCAGCCATGGCGTCGCGCGCCACGGCGCAGATGCGGCCGATGGCCTTGAGCTTTTCGAGATCGGCGTCGGAGGTGATGGTCAAGTCGCGTAAGTCCCGGCTTCCGCCATGTGTGTGAGGTCGTCGATCAGCGGGTTGTGCTCGCCCTCGCGGATGAAGCCGGAATGCCGCAGCCACATCCACATGGTGACGCGGTGGACCAATGTGTAGATCCAGAGCGCCGCGTCGGGATCCGAATGATCGATCGGGCCGTAGCCTTCGCGGATGTACGCGGTCGAGCCCGGCGCGTCGTGCTCGCAGCAGAACAGCGCCTTGGCGAGGTCGCATACGGCGTCCGAGGCCTGGGCATTGCCATAGTCGAGCAGCCCGGTCAGTTGCAACCGCCGCGCTGCATCACGCTCGCCCAGCACGTTGTGGGGTTGGAAATCGTCGTGGGCGAAGACGGCGCCGCGGCTTTCGGCAATGACATCGGCATGGGCTGCAAAGATCGCTTCCAGCCGTTGCGCCAGCGCTTCGCCGCCGCCGAAGTGGCGGAACCGGCCGATGCTGTAGGCAAAACGGCGGTTGACGTATTCGCTGTTGGTCGACGACGGGTCGACCACGCCCTCTTCGCCGATGGCGCCATAGCCGCCCGGCACCGGCACGGAGTGCAGCTTACGCAGCATCGAGCCCATTTGCCGGTAGAGGTCGCCAACGTCCGGCTCGTCCTTGAACTGCATCACCTGCAGGCCCGGCAGATAATTGGCAATGGTGAAACGGAACGGCAGGCGCGTCCGGCTCTCGTCGGAAGCGAGGAACCGCGTCATGGGAACATCGAGGTCTCGCAGCAGCTGCGAGGCATAGATTTCCTTGCCGGTCGCGTAGGGAAACGCGTCCTTGAACGCCTTGAGCACCAGCGGCGCGCCGTCGGCCCGGTCGATGCGGAACGAGCGGGCCCCGCCGCCGACAAGCTCAGTCACCGCCGTCGGCACTCCGAGACCAAGCTCGCCGAACAGTGCAGCGAGCGTCGCGATGTCCACGTCGACCGGCGGCGCCTTGTAGCTCCGCTCCGCCACCGCCTCGGTTAGCGCCATTCCCCCACCCTAGCTTCGCTGGCAGATATTTTGGGCAAGCTACGCGACCCTCCCTGCAAGGGAAAGGACGAAAGCGGGTGGGCGTACAGGCGAGTTACGGCGTCAGCCCTTCATCTTCAGATAGGCGTCGACCAGGCCCCTGGTCGAGCTGTCGTGGCCGTCGGCCCTGGCCTTGCCTTCGACCTTGGGCAGCAGCGCCTTAGCCAGTTGCTTGCCGAGCTCGACGCCCCACTGGTCGTAGGAGTTCACGCCCCAGATGGTGCCCTGCACGAACACCTTGTGCTCGTAGAGCGCGACGAGGCTGCCCAGCCGCTCCGGCGTCAGCTTTGGGTACATCAGCACGTTGGACGGCCGGTTGCCCGGGAACATCTTGTGCGGGGTCAGTTCCTTGATCTTGGCCTTGGGCATGCCCTGGGCCGTCAGTTCGGCGACGACTTCGTCCTTGGTCTTGCCCAGCATCAGCGCCTCGGCCTGCGCCAGGACGTTGGCGACCAGCTTGTCGTGGTGCGGCGGCAGGTGCTCATGCGGCTGGGCGGCGACGAGGAAATCGGCCGGGATAACGTCGGTGCCCTGGTGGATCAGCTGGTAGAAGGCGTGCTGGCCATTGGTGCCCGGTTCGCCCCAGACGATCGGGCCGGTGGAATAGTCGACCGGCTTGCCCTTCAAATCCACCGACTTGCCGTTCGACTCCATGTCCTGCTGCTGCAGGTACGCGGCGAAGCGGGAAAGCCGCTGATCGTAAGGCAGCACGGCGTGGGTCGAGAAACCCCAGGCATTGCGGTACCAGACGCCGAGCAGGCCCATGATGACCGGCAGGTTCTTTTCGAGCTTGGTCTTCAAAAAATGCTGGTCCATCTCGTAGGCGCCACGCAGGAACGCCTCGAAGTTCTCGTAACCCACGGCAATCGCCACCGGCAGGCCGATAGCCGACCACACCGAGTAGCGCCCGCCAACCCAGTCCCAGAACCCGAAGATGCGGTCGGACTTGATGCCGAACGCCGCGCAGGCCTCCAGATTGGTCGAGAGCGCCGCGAAGTGATCCGACACCGCCGCGTCGCCGAGTGCCTCGGCGATCCACTTCCGCGCCGAGCCGGCATTGGTCATGGTCTCGTCGGTGGTGAAGGTCTTCGACGCCACGATGAACAGCGTGCGCTTGGGATCGAGCCCCTGCAGCGTGTCGTGGATATGGGCGCCGTCGACGTTCGACACGTAGTGCGCGCGAAGGTCAGGCCGAGTGTAGGGCGCCAGCGCCAGCGTCACCATGGCCGGACCGAGATCGGAGCCGCCAATGCCGATATTGACGACGTCGGTAAAGGTCTCGCCGGTCGCGCCCTTGATCGAGCCGTCGCGGATCTGGTCCGAGAACACCTTCATCGCGGCCAGCACGGCGCGCACGTCGGGCATCACGTCCTTGCCGTCGACCACGACCTTCTTGTCGCCGAAGTAGCGCAGCGCCATGTGCTCGACGGCGCGGTCTTCGGTGGTGTTGATGTGCTCGCCCTTCCACATCGCGGCACGGCGCTCTTCGAGGCCGGCCTCGCGGGCGATGGCGAACAGGGTATCCAGCGCCTTGTCGTCGATGCGGTTCTTGGAATAGTCGAGCAGCAGGTCGCCGGCCTTGGCCGAGTAGGTCTTGAAGCGGTTGGCATCGGCCGCGAACAGCGCGCGCATCGTCGTGTCGGCGAGGCGCTTGCGGTGCTTCATCAGCGGATTGAGGAGGGACTTGCGGCTCGACGCCATGACGCTTGCTCTCTCTTGGTTCGGACGCGCTAGACCAGCGCGGGGATATCGCCCGCCGCCCATGTCGCATGGGTTTGTGCCGCATAATCGGCGAAGGTTCCAGCCTCGATCGCGGCGCGCGCGCCGATGCAGAGCTGGGCGTAGTAGTGCAGGTTGATCTGGCTCAGGATCATGGCGCCGAGGATTTCTTCGGTTCTCACCAGGTGGTGCAGGTAGGCCCGGCTGAAGCGCCGGCAGTTCGGATTGGGCGAGTCCTCGTCCAGCGGCCGCCCATCGTCCTTATGGCGCGCATTCTTCAGGTTGATGACGCCGAAGCGCGTATAGGCGTGCCCGTGCCGCCCGGCCCGCGTCGGATGCACGCAGTCGAACATGTCGACGCCGCGCTCGATGCCGCCGAGAATGTCGTCGGGCTTGCCCACGCCCATCAGGTAGCGCGGCTTGTCCGTCGGCAATTCGGGCGTGATCTCGCCGAGGACGCGGAACATCGTCTCCTGCGGCTCGCCCACGGCCAGCCCGCCGATCGAATAGCCGGAAAAGCCGATCGACTTCAGTCCGGCCGCCGAGCGGGCCCTGAGCTCGGCATTGTCGCCGCCCTGCACGATGCCATGCAGCGCCCGGTGCGGCTGGTGACCGAAGGCATCCTTGCTGCGCTGAGCCCAACGGAGCGACAGCTCCATGGCCCGCTCCATCTCCTTGTATTCGGAGGGCAACGGGATGCACTCGTCGAGCTGCATGATGATGTCGCTGTCGAGCAGCGTCTGGATCTCGATCGAGCGCTCGGGCGTCAGCTCATAGGCAGCGCCGTCGATATGGCTGCGGAAGGTGACGCCTTTCTCGTTCAGCTTCCTGAGCTTGGCCAGCGACATCACCTGGAAGCCGCCGGAGTCAGTGAGGATCGGCCGCTGCCAGTCCATGAAGTCGTGCAGCCCGCCCAACGCCGCGACGCGCTCGGCGCCCGGCCGCAGCATCAGGTGGTAGGTGTTGCCGAGCAGGATATCCGCGCCGGTGTCGCGCACCTGCTCGGGATACATCGCCTTGACGGTGCCCACGGTCCCCACCGGCATGAAGGCGGGTGTCTGCACGTCCCCGCGCCACGTGTCGATGCGGCCACGACGCGCCATGCCGTCGGTGGCGAGGAGGGTGAATGCGTAATCGGATTTCATGGGCCGGGTCTTATCCGGCCCATGACGTCCTGTCATCCCTGCCGGTTCAAGCGACGCCCTCTCCAGCTTCGCCCACCCACCGGGTCGAGATGACGCCGGTGCAAATGCCGCCGATCAGGCTGCCTTGATCCCGTACATCAGCAGCAGGCCGCCATTCTCGAGGGCCTTGGACGATTTCAGCTCGAGCCCGGTCTGCGCGTCGGAAGTCTTGAAAAGCGGGGTGCCCTTGCCGAGCAGCACCGGCGCAATGCACAGCCGATACTCGTCGACGAGGCCGTAGGCGAGCAGGCTCGCCAGCAGCTCGGCGCTGCCGAACACGTAGATCGGCCCGCCCGTCTCTGCCTTCAGCCCGCGCACCAGCTCCACCGCATCGCCCTTGAGCAGCCAGGTGTTGTTCCAGTCGGCGCTCGTGAGCGTGTTCGAGATCACGGCCTTGAGTACGGCGTTCATCGCCGCCGCCTCGCTTTCGGGCGCGCTCGGCCAGTACTGGGCCATGCCCTCGTAGGTCTTGCGGCCGAACAGGATCAGCCCGGCTTCGGCGAGCTGCTCGTCGCTCAGTTCCTGCAGGTCCTTGCCGAACACGAGGCTATGGAAGTCGATCGACCACGGCTCCGGCCCCTCGAAATAGCCGTCCAGCGTCATCACGTTCCAGGCGATCAACTTGCGCATCTGCGCTCTCCATCACTTATGTGTTGGCTTAAGTATCGTGGCGCGCGAATGATTGTCAAGTGTGCGCTTAACTATCAGCGGGTCCCTGCTCCCTCCTACCTACCGGCTGTCATCCCTGCGAAAGCAGGGATCCAACCCTCCACCGGCGCGGGCTGCGAAATGGATCCCTGCTTTCGCAGGGATGACACCGAGTTTTGCCGATGCGCCCTGCGCTACCGATCACTCAGGCCCGGAACAGCAGCGACGAGTCGCCGTAGGAGTAGAACCGGTACCCGTCGGCGATGGCGTGCGCATAAGCGGCCCGCATCGTGTCCAGCCCGGCAAAAGCGCTGACCAGCATGAACAGGGTCGAGCGCGGCAGGTGGAAATTGGTCATCAGCACGTCCACCGCGTTGAAGCGGTAGCCGGGGGTGATGAAGATGTCGGTATCGCCAACGAACGGCTGCAGCGTCCCCGTCGCCCGCGCCGCCGTCTCCAGCAGCCGCAAGCTCGTCGTGCCCACCGCGATCACCCGGCCGCCCTTGGCCTTGGCGGCAAGGATGCGCTCGACCACGGCGGCGGGGATGTCGCCCCATTCGGCGTGCATGACGTGGTCGTCGGTGTCGTCGACCTTCACCGGCAGGAAGGTCCCTGCCCCGACATGCAGCGTCAAGCGCTCGACGGTTACCCCGATGTCCGCGAGCTTTTGCAGCAAACCCTCGGTGAAATGCAGCCCCGCCGTGGGTGCGGCAACGGCGCCGTCGCGGGCGGCGTAGACCGTCTGGTAGTCGGTCTTGTCGCGTTCCTCGGTATGGCGCTTGGCCTCGATATAGGGGGGCAGCGGCATGGCGCCATGCGCCTTGATGGCCTCGTCGAGCTCGGCGCCCGAGAGGTCGAAGGCGAGCGTGATCTCGCCCGTATCGCCCTTCCCGGCGACGGTAGCGGTGATCGAGCCGTTATCGCCCAACTCCAGCCGGTCGAGCACGTGCAGTTTCTTCGCCGGCCGGGCAAAGGCGCGCCAGGTCGAGGCATCGACACGCTTGTGCAGGTTGAAGCTCACATTGGCCCGCAGCTCGCCGCGGATGCGCTGACCGGTCAGCTCGGCCGGCAGCACGCGGGTATCGTTGACCACCAGCACGTCCCCGGCGCGCAGCACGCGCAGCAGGTCGGTGACATGCGCGTCCTCGAGCGGCTCGCCCGGACGGACGAGCAGCATGCGGGCGGAGTCGCGCGGCTCGGCGGGGTGGAGCGCGATGCTCTCGGGCGGCAGGTCGAAATCGAAGTCGTCGACGCGCATCAGGGGCCGGAGCAGCTCACGGCCCAGGCGCCATGCCCGGCGATGCGCAGCGTGCCGCCATAAGCGAAGGCATCGCCTTCGGTCGTCTTGAACAGGCGCAGTTCCGCGATCCTGGCGTTCATCGCCTCGTCCATGGCGTCGATCAGGATCTTCTCGCCATCCTCGAAGGCCTGGCCGACCACAACCGGATCGCCGGGACCGTAGGCGGCGCTGTTGGCCCAGACCTGCTCGCCGACCGAGATGTTCATGCCGACGATCGACAGCACGTCGAGCGCGCCGGCGAGGAAATCGAATGTCGCAGCGCCGTCGGGCGCCGCGCAATTCACCCACTCTGTGGAAAGAGCGGGCGTAGCAAGGCCGCCAAGGCCGAGAGCGACGATGGCGGCCCTGAGGATCATTCTGCGATATCCGCCGCGACCTTCACCGACACCATCTGGTCGGGATCGCGCACCGGCTCGCCGCGCTTGATCTTGTCGACGTTCTCCATGCCCTCGATCACCTTGCCCCACACCGTGTACTGGCGGTCGAGGAAACGGGCGTCGTCGAAGACGATGAAGAACTGGCTGTTGGCGCTGTCCGGGTTCTGCGAGCGGGCCATCGAGGCGACACCACGGGTGTGCGGCTCGGCGTTGAATTCCTGCTTCAGGTTCGGGTACTTCGAGCCGCCCATGCCGGTGCCGGTCGGATCGCCGGTCTGCGCCATGAAGCCGTCGATCACGCGGTGGAACACCACGCCGTCATAAAAACCTTCGCGCGCCAGCTTCTTGATGTGCGCGACATGGTTGGGAGCGAGGTCGGGACGCATCTCGATCACCACCGTGCCCTTGGTGGTCTCGATGACGAGGGTGTTTTCCGGATCCTTGTAAGCCATCGGTTCGGCCTTTCTTATTTGTATTCGATCTTGGCGGAGACGATCTTGTCGGGGTTCGCCGGGGGCTCGCCGCGGGTGATCTTGTCGACCGCTTCCATGCCCGAAACGACGCGGCCGAACACGGTGTACTGGCCGTTGAGGAAGGTGCAGTCGGCAAAGCAGATGAAGAACTGCGAATTGAACGTGTTGGGGTCGTTTGTGCGAGCCGCGCCGACCGCGCCGCGATCGAACGATTCCGCGTTGAACTCGGCAACGACGTCGGGCTTGTCCGAGCCGCCGGTGCCGGTGCCCGTCGGGTCACCCGACTGGGCCATGAAGCCCTCGATCACGCGGTGCCAGACGATGCCGTCGTAAAAGCCCGCATTGGTCAGCTCGACGATGCGCTCGACATGCTTGGGCGCCACGTTGGGCAGCAGCTCGATGTCGACCGGGCCGTCCTTGAGCTCGATGATCCAGTGCGGCGTGGCGGACGGAGTGTCCTGAGCGCGCGCGGGACCGGCGAAGGAGAAGGCGAAGAGACCGGCGACGAGGGCGGCAAGCAGCCCCAGGATAATGCCGGCGCGTTTGATGGGATCAGCCATTGTTCTTGAGGGCCTTGAGAACGGTGGGCGGGACAAAGGCGCTGATATCGCCTCCGAGTTCGGCGATCTGACGTACGAGCGTGGCCGAGATGTGGCGGACATGCGGGCTCGACGGCAGGAACACGGTCTGCAGGTCGGGCGCCATCTGGGCGTTCATGCCGACCATCTGCATCTCGAAATTGTAGTCGGTGGTGTCGCGCAGGCCCCGGATCACGAGCTTGGCGCCGGCGGCACGGGCGGCAGTGACCATCAGGCCGGAGAAATCGACGAATTCGAACTCGGTTTCGGTGCGCTTGCCGACCGGCTCGAGCACGGCCTTGAGCAGCGCCAGTCGATCCTCATGGGAGAACATCGGCTTTTTGGAATGGTGCGTGCCGATAGCGATCACCAGCTTGTCGACCAGCTTGCAGGCACGCTCGATCACATCGAGATGGCCGTTGGTGAGCGGATCGAACGAACCGGGATAGAAGCCGACCAGTCTCGCCATATGGAGCGCCCTGCCCTGTTTTGTTGGCGCGGGTTGTGTCACGAGGCGGCGAATATGGCAAGGCGGCGGGGCGCTTGGGCGGTTTTGCCGCTGCCATTGCCTCGATCCCTCCCACCCACCGGGTCGGCGCAGTGGTGGCACGCTCAATGCCTCCCAACCCCCTCTCTGCTGCGACTAACTCGCTTACGCTCGTAAGTCTCGCGTCTCCCCCGCCAAGGGGGAGAGGGAGCGTTGCTGCGAGCGCTTATGCTGATGGAAGGCTTCTCCCCCTTGGCGGGGGAGAAAGCGAAAACTTGGGCTTAGCGCAGCCAAGTCCTTAGTTTTCGCAAGAGAGGGGGTCGGAGGCCCCAGCCCGCCAGATGTTCACTCGGCCTCAACCCTCTCCGCTCGCAGGGATGACAGCGCCCGCCGTTTGACGCTACGTGTTCCCGCAACTCGCCAAGGAGTCTCCCATGTCCGCCAATTCCGCCTTCCTCAAGCTCGACGCACTGGCCCGCCGGCTCGAGGCCATCGAGCATGCGCAATCCATGCTCGGCGTCGACGAGGCGGTGATGATGCCGGTCGGCGGCGGCGAGAAGCGCGCCGAGACCATGGGCGTGCTCGCCGGCATGTACCACGAGATGGCGACGGCGTCGGAAGTCGGCGACTGGCTCGGCGACGCCGAAGCCGAGCCGCTCGACGAGATGCAGGCGCTCGCCATCCGCGAGTTCCGCCGCGTCTACACCAACATGACCTGCCTCTCGTCCGAGTTCGTGCGCAAGCAGGTCAACGCCCGCATCCGGGCCGAGCAGCTGTGGCGCGAGCTGCGCCCGACCGGCGACTGGGGGACGTTCCTGCCGGCGTTCGAGGGCCTCGTCGCCAGCGCCCGCGAGGAAGCGCAGCTGCGCGCCGACGTGCTGGGGCTCGCGCCCTACGACGCGATGATGGAGCAATACGACCCGGGTAACCGGATGGCCGACATCACCCCGGTGTTCACCGAGCTCAAGACCTTCCTCAAGGATTTCGTGCCGGCCGCGCTGGCGAAGCAGGAGGAGAAGCTGGCCAAGCGCCCGCTGAAGCCGCTCAACGCGCCCTTCCCGATCGAAAAGCAGAAGGCGCTCGGGCTGGTGATGATGGAGGCGGTCGGCTTCGATTTCGACCACGGCCGGCTCGATATCTCGACCCACCCGTTCTGCGGCGGCGTGCCGACCGATATCCGCATGACCACGCGCTATATCGAAAGCGACTTCCTGCCCGCCCTGATGGGCATCATGCATGAGACCGGGCACGGGCTTTACGAGCAGAACCTGCCGCATGAGTGGACGCACTGGCCGGTCGGCCGGGCCCGCGGCATGGCCATGCACGAGAGCCAGAGCCTGTTCGTCGAAAAGGAAATCGCCCGCTCGCCGGAGTTCTGGGCCTGGGCCATGCCGCATGTGCGGGAAAAGCTCGGCGACGATGCGGTGGCCGGCTGGGATGTCGAGGACGTGCTGGCGCATGTGCATTTCATCAAGCGCGGCCTGATCCGCGTCGATGCCGACGAGGCCACCTACCCGCTGCATGTGATCCTGCGCTACGAGCTCGAGCAGGGCCTGATCGACGGCTCGCTCGCGCCAAAAGATGTGCCCGAAGCCTGGGACGCCAAGATGCGCGAGTATCTGGGGCTCTCGACCATCGACAACATGAAGGACGGCCCGATGCAGGACGTGCACTGGCCCTCCGGCGCCATCGGCTATTTCCCCAGCTACACCCAGGGCGCACTGATCGCGGCGCAGCTGTGGTCGGCGATCGAGCGCGACATCCCCAACGTGCGCAACGACATGGCCAATGGCCGCTTCGTCGCCATCAACGACTGGCGGCGGGAGAAAATCTGGAACGAGGCGAGCAAGGCCTCGATGCCCGAGATCATCCAGCGTGCCACGGGCGAAAAATTGTCGGCGCGGCATTTCCAGGACCACCTGACCCAGCGCTACCTGAGCTGATGCTACGATGACGAAGTCATTGCCGCCCACCCACCGTGTCATTCCCGCGAAAGCGGGAATCCCTGTTTACGGAACGAAACGGAGATCCCCGCTTTCGCGGGGATGACCCGGTGAATATCTGAACGGTCGAGGAGGACCTCATCTCATGGCCAGTGCCCGGCCATCGATACTGTTGCCGCTGCAGCAGAACGCGACGTTCCGGAACATCTGGATCGCCAACCTGGTGTCGAGCTTCGGCGGCTTGATACAGGGCGTCGGCGCGGCGTGGATGATGACGGCGCTCACGAGCTCGGTCGATCTCGTGGCGCTGGTCCAGGCCTCGACCACGCTGCCGATCATGATGTTCTCGCTGCTCGGCGGCGCCATCGCCGACAATTTCCCGCGCCGCCGGGTCATGCTGATCGCGCAGTTCTTCATGCTGACGATCTCGGCGCTGCTGGCGGTTACGGCCTATTTCGGCCTGATCACGCCTTGGCTGCTGCTGACCTTCACCTTCCTGATCGGCTGCGGCGTGGCGCTCAACAATCCGTCCTGGCAGGCCTCCGTGGGCGACATGGTGCCCCGATCGAGCGTCGGCTCGGCGGTGGCGCTCAACTCGATCGGCTTCAACCTGTCGCGCAGCCTCGGCCCGGCGGTCGGCGGCGTGATCGTCGCCTTTGCCGGGGCGGCGGCCGCCTTCGCGGTGAACGCCTTCACCTATCTCGCCATGATCACGGCACTGATCGGCTGGAAGCCACCGCCGGCGCCGACCGGACTGCCGCGCGAATCCGTCACCGGCGCCATGCTGGCCGGCGTGCGCTATATCGCGCTGTCGCCGCAGCTTGGCAGGGTGCTGGTGCGCGCCTTCCTGTTCGGCTTTTCGGCGGTCGGAGTAATGGCGCTGCTGCCGGTGGTGGCGGCCAATTTCCGCGATGGCGGCCCGCTGGTCTATGGCCTGCTGCTCGGCTGCTTCGGCATCGGCGCGGTCGGCGGCGCGCTGATCAGCTCACGCCTCGCCGAGCGCTTCTCCAGCGAAGGCATCGTCCGCATCGCCTTCATCGGCTTTGCCATCTGCGCTGCCGTTACGGCCCTCAGCCCGAGCCCATGGCTCGCCGCCCCCGCCCTCGCCATCGGCGGGGCGTGCTGGGTGCTGGCACTGACCCTGTTCAACGTGACGGTGCAGCTCTCGACGCCGCGCTGGGTGGTGGGCCGAGCGCTTTCGCTCTACCAGACCTGCACCTTTGGCGGCATGGCAGCGGGCAGCTGGATTTGGGGCCTCGCCGGTGAGGAGTTCGGCGTGTCGGCCGCCCTGCTCGGTGCGGCTGGGGTGATGCTGTTCGGCGCTGCGATCGGTCTCGTCATCTCGGTTCCGCCGCGCACGATGCAGGATCTCGACCCAGCCAACCGCTGGCAGGAGCCGCAGATCACGCTCCCCATTGAGCCGCGTTCGGGCCCGATCGTCATCTCGATCGAATACCGCATCCGCCCGCAAGACGTGCGCCAGTTCCTCAAGGTTATGGCCGACCGCCGCCGCATCCGCATCCGCGACGGCGCCCGCGAATGGACGCTGAAGCGTGACCTCGCCGAGACCGACCGCTGGATCGAGAGCTACAAGAGCCCGACCTGGACCGAATATGCCCGGCACAACCAGCGCCTTACCCACGCCGACGAAGCCATCGGCGACCAGCTGCGCGAACTGCACCAGGGCCCCGAACGCCCGGTCGTCCGCCGCAT
This sequence comes from Devosia sp. Soil_C_22, assembly GCF_057657195.1. Lineage (NCBI taxonomy): Bacteria > Pseudomonadati > Pseudomonadota > Alphaproteobacteria > Hyphomicrobiales > Devosiaceae > Devosia > Devosia sp. Soil_C_22. Next base: position 1,576,221 of record NZ_JBDGIY010000001.1, on the reverse strand, counting down.
GATCGAACGCCCGCCGAACTGGTTCGCGGCGATTGCGGCGAACCGCACGATCGATCCGCCTTAAGAGTGGTGCTCTCCATGCACTTCCACCTCTCCGGAGGGAGTTCCGCTGCCTGTGGCAGTGGTGAGACCTCAGGATGGGCCCCGGCCTGCGCCGGGATGACCCGGTGGAGGGAGCGGCATCGAGCGTGAGCAACGAGTTGGCGAGGCGCCCAAAGGTTGACATCGCGGGTTCGATCCCTATGTTCCGGGCATCCGCAGCACCAACCGGCAGGTATTCATGGATTTCCGCCTGACAGATCAGTTCGTCCCGATCCGTCACCCGGAGATTTCCCATGCCCGGTTCCATCACGCTCAAAGCGGTTTCCTACACCACGCCTGACAGCGTCCCGCTCTTCTCCAATCTCGATCTTTCCTTCGGTCCCGTCCGTACCGGCCTGATCGGCCGCAACGGCGTCGGCAAGAGCACGCTCTTGCGCCTCGTCACCGGAGAAATCCCCCCGACCTCCGGCAGTGTTAGCATCGCCGGGTCGATCGGCATGTTGCGCCAGGTGGTGCAACACGAAGGGGTTTTGGTGGTGGAGGCTTTAGGGCAGACCGAAGCGGTTGCCCGGCTCGACCGGATGATGGCCGGCGAAGGCACCGTGGACGATGCCGCCGAAGCCGACTGGACGCTGCAGTCGCGGATCGAGTCCGCACTGGCCGAGGTCGGCCTGCCCGCCCTCGAGCTCGATCGCCCCATCTCCACCCTCAGCGGCGGGCAGCGTACCCGCCTGTCGCTCGCCGCGCTGCTGGTGCAGCAGCCGGACATGCTGCTGCTCGACGAGCCGACCAATAATCTCGACGCCGATGGACGCGAAGCCGTGGCGGCGCTGCTGCGCGGCTGGAAGGGCGGAGCCATCGTCGTCAGCCACGACCGCACGCTGCTCGTCGAGATGGACCAGATCGTCGAGCTCACGACGATCGGCGCCAATGTCTATGGGGGCGGCTGGGCGCTCTACCAGGAGCGCAAGGCGCTGGAGCTGGCGGCGGCCGAACAAGGGCTGGCCCACGCGGAGAAGACGCTCGACGAGATCGACCGCAAGACGCAGCAGATGCGGGAGCGCAAGGAGAAGCGCAACGCCGCCGGCGCGCGTAAGGCGGCGCGCGGCGACCTGCCGCGGATCATCCTGGGCGGCATGAAGATGGCGGCCGAGGTCAGCACCGGCGAACTCAACAAGCTGGGCGAGAAGCGGCGCGCTTCGGCCACCGCCTCGCTGCTGGAGGCGAAAGCCGAGATCGAGGTGCTGCAGCCGCTGGCGGTGAAGCTCGAACCGAGCGGCCTCGCCAACGGCACCACCGTGCTGCAGCTCGACCGGCTGACCGGTGGCCCTGTGCCGGACAAGCCAATCATCCGCGAGCTCAGCCTCACGATCACCGGCCCGGAGCGCGTGGCAATCACCGGCCCGAACGGTTCGGGCAAGACCACGCTGCTGCGGCTGATCACCGGCGATCTCGCGCCCGCCTCCGGGGCCGTGCGGATCACGCCGCGCCACGCCCTGCTCGACCAGCAGGTCGGCCTGCTCGATCCCAGCGAGACGATCCGCGAGAACTACCTGCGGCTCAACCCGGGCGACAACGAGAACGCGGCCCGCGCGGCGCTGGCGCGCTTCATGTTCCGCAACGATGCCGCGCTGAAACCGGTCGGCCAGCTCAGCGGCGGCGAGATGCTGCGCGCCGGGCTCGCCTGCACCATCGGCTGCGGACGCCCGCCGGAACTGCTGATCCTCGACGAGCCGACCAACCATCTCGACATCCACGCCATCGAGGCGGTGGAAGCGGGGCTGCGTGCCTATGAAGGCGCGCTGCTGGTCGTCAGTCACGACCGGGCCTTTCTCGAAGCCATCGGCGTTGAACGCGAAGTGGAGCTAAGTAACTAGCGAGCCCCGTTTACTTTTCGCGGGCCGCGGGCCATCGTGAACTGTCCGGCCGGAGGACTCTTTGGAGGGTCGGGCAAACAACCGAGGGAGGGGACGATGCGCAAAGCATCGACGATGACTGCTGCCCTGCTGGGCACGATACTTCTGTCGAGCACTGCCGTTTATGCCGTCGACATCAAGATCGGCTTTCTGCCGGGCGTGGTCGATCCGTTCTACCAGGTGATGCAGCTGGGCGTCGAAGCCGCGGCCAAGGACCTCGGCATCGAGGTCGTCACGCAGGTACCGCCGACCTGGGGCGTCGAGGCGCAGACGCCGATCCTCGATGCGCTGATCGCGCGCGGCGATCTCGACTACATCATCACCGCCCCGGTCGAGAAGGACCAGATGGTGACGCCGCTGCAGCACGCGGTGGACGCGGGCATCAAGGTGATCACCGTCGACACGTTCCTCGGCGATGGCGACTATGCCAACGGCCCGGTGACCTTCCCGATCGCCTATATCGGCTCAGACAATGTCGAGGGCGGCCGCATCTCGGCCCGCGGCCTCGCGGAAGCCATTGGCGGCAAGGGCACGGTCTACATCAACTCAACCAACCCCAACGTCTCGTCGGTCGAAGGCCGCGAGCAGGGGTTCAAGGAAGTGATGGCCAACGAGTTCCCGGACATCAAGGTGCTTGGGCCCGACTACAATCTCGACGACCAGAACAAGGCGGCGCAGCAGACTGCCGCGGTGATCGAGCAGAACGAGGATCTGGTCGGCGTCTTCGGCACCAACGTGTTCTCGGCCGGCGGCGCCGGCAATGCCGTGGTCAATGCGGGCCTCGGCGGCGCCGTGCAGGTGGTCGCCTATGACGCCACGGCTGAAGCCATCGAGCTGATGGGCAAGGGTGTGGTCAGCCTCGTGCTGGCCCAAAAGCCCTACGACATGGGCTACATGGCGGTGCAGTTCGCCGCTGCCGACGCTTCCGGTGTCACCAGCCTGCCGCGCCGCGTCGAAACGGGCTTCGCCATCCTCGACAAGGATAATGTCGACGATCCCGAGTTCTCGCGCTTCATCTATAAGACCGGGAACTGAGCGATCCGACAAGACAGGGTCGGGGATACGCCCCGGCCTTGTACTGACCACCGGGTCATCCCCGCGAAAGCAGGGATCTCCGTTTGGTTCGTACCCTCAAACAGAGGTTCCCGCTTTCGCGGGAATGACACCGTGGCTGTTGAACGATCCATAGCAAGGCTCCAAACATCGGGGGTCGCGTGACCGACACGACAACAGTGCTAGGTGCGGCGGAGCCGTCGCTCTCGACCGGCCGCCGGTTCGTCCTGCTGATGAGCCGGGCGTGGGCCTGGGTGTTCCTCGGCGCCATGATCCTGTTCTTCGTCGTCGCCGTACCGTTCTTCGGCGGTGCGACGTTCCTTTCCGTGCGCAACAGCCAGAACATCCTGATGGCCATCGTGCCGGTGCTGCTGCTCGGGCTTGGTCAGACCTTCGTCATCATCGCGGCGGGCATCGATCTCAGCGTCGGCTGGGTGATGAGCCTCTCGTCGGTGTTGTCGGCGCATGCCATCCGCGCCTCCTACAATGCCGGCGTGCCGCTGTTCTTCGCCGTCGTGCTCGGCTTTCTCGCCGGCGTCGGCAGTGCCGGCGTGGTTGGGCTGGTCAATGGGCTGATCATCGCCAAGCTCAAGGTGCCGGCCTTCATCGTCACCCTCGGCACCTCGTTCATCGTGCGCGGGCTGTCACTGCTGTTCTCGGAAAACACCACGGTGATCGGCCTGCCCGAGGGCATTCGCAACTATGGCAACGAGTCGCTGTTCTACCTGGTGCGTGGCGAAGGCGGCGGCTTCTACGTGCTCGACCGACCCGAGGTGACGGGCGCCCTGCTCCGCTCCATGGACCGCATCCTCGCCTGGCCGGTGGTCATCACCGCGGTGGTGGTGATCCTCTGCATCTTCCTGCTCAAGCGCACCCAGTTCGGCCGGCACACCTACGCCATCGGCGGCTCCATGCAGGCGGCGCTGCGCACCGGCATCCCGGTCGATCGCCATATCATCAAGCTCTACATGCTGAGCTCGGCCACCGCCGGCGTCGCTGGCGTACTGTCGACGCTGCGCTTTACCGCGGGCTCCGCGGTGATCGGCGACCCGCTGCTGCTGAGCTCGATCGCGGCGGTCATCATCGGCGGGGTGAGCCTGTTCGGCGGCGCCGGCTCGATCGTGGGCACGGTGATCGGCTCGCTGATCATCGCCGTACTGACCACCGGGCTCGTGATGCTCAACGTGCAGGCGTTCTGGCAATTCATCGTCGTCGGCGCGGTGGTGATCATCGCGGTGCTGATCGACCAGTCACGCGACCTGATCCTCGGCCGGCGCGGGAGGGGCGCATGAGCGACCCGGTCCTCTCGATCCGCAACATGGTCAAGCGCTTCGGCGGCCTCGTCGCGGTCAACGATGTCAGCCTCGATATTCGTCCGGGCGAGGTGGTGGCGCTGCTCGGCGACAACGGCGCCGGCAAGTCGACGCTGATCAAGTGCGTCTCGGGCGTCCACCACGCCGACGAGGGCGAGATCCGCTTCGAGGGCAAGCCGGTGCGCTTCGACAAGCCGATCGACGCCCGCAGCGCCGGCATCGAGACGATCTACCAGGACCTGGCGCTGGCCAATAATCTCGACGTGCCGGCCAACATCTTCCTCGGGCGCGAGATGAAGAACCGCTACCTGGGCGGGCTGGTGAAGACGCTCAACGACCGCCAGATGCTGAAGGAAGCGGCGCAGAGCCTTGCCGCGCTCGACATTGTCTTTCCCACCCTGACCCAGCCGATCGAGAGCCTGTCAGGAGGACAGCGGCAGGCGGTGGCCATCGCGCGGGCCATCTACTGGAAGGCGCGGATGATGATCATGGACGAGCCGACGAACAATCTGGGCGTCCCCGAGCAGCACAAGGTGCTCGAACTGATCCGCAAGCTGCGTGACCAGGGCGTGCCGGTAATCCTCATCACCCACACCATGCCCGACGTGTTCGCGGTCGCCGACCGGATCATCGTCATGCACCGCGGCCGCAAGGTCACCGAGAAGCGGACAGCCGACACCGACGCAGCCGAGTTGGTGCAATACATGGTCGGCGCGCTCGACGACACGAGCGAGCCGGCCTGAGGCGACCATGCTCGCCACTTATCCTCCCCGCTGCTGCGGGTCGGTATAAGAGCCAAAAACGACAAGGCCCGCATCGCTGCGGGCCCTTGTCTTACTCGTCGCGGTACACCTTCTCGCGGCGCTCGTGCATTTCCTGGGCCTCCAGGGAGAGCGTGGCGATGGGCCGGGCATCGAGGCGGGCGATGCCGATCGGATCGCCGGTCTCCTCGCAATACCCGTAGGTGCCATCCTCGATCCGCTTGAGCGCCGCATCGATCTTGCTGATCAGCTTGCGCTGGCGGTCGCGGGTGCGAAGCTCGAGAGCCCGGTCACTTTCGGACGAGGCGCGATCGGCCATGTCCGGGTGGTTCTGGCTTTCTTCCTGGAGGTTTTCGAGAGTTTCGCGGCTCTCGCGGAGGATATCCTCCTTCCAGCGCTCCAGCTTCTGCCGGAAGTACTCCCGCTGGCGCGGGTTCATGAAAGGCTCGTCCGCACTAGGACGATAATCAAGAACTTCAGTCGACATTCTGACTCGATTCCAAGACGCCCCTAATGGCGGGCCTTATAGTGGCGAGGGCTAGCACTCGGCAAGCCTTGAAAATCTTAGTCATTAACGTGTGAAGAGCCTGCGGCGATTCCCGTCAGGCCGGAAACATCCCGCGTTTGGCCAGCTCGACCCGGGCCCGGAGCTCGATGTCGTCGAGCAGGCGATCGAGGCCGGGGTCGGATTTCTCCCGCGCCTGCGACATGACCGCCATGAGCTGGTTGAGGCGCCCTTCGGACATCTGGCCGGCGAGCAGGTCGGTCTTCAACGCGTCGAGCGCATCGAGCAATTGGGTGCCGCGGCGCACCGTCTTGCGTTTCTTGAGCAGCGGATCTTCGACGGCCTGCAGGGCCAGCAGCGCATCGAGGGAAGTCGACGCGGCAACATTGGCCACCGGACGCGACTGCGGCGCCTCGGAACCCTGCCCGAGCTCGAACACGCCGCCCGGCTGGGTGCGCCCGGCCGATGGCCGTCCGCCTACATTGCCTACCCGGGAATTGTTGTCGATCCGCACCGGACTCACCTGCTGCCGCCCACCGGCAAATTCTGCCGCCACCGGTTAATCTCCGGTTAACCAACCCGGCAGGACTTGCCTGCTCGCCACCCCGGATGGCGAAAATCTAGCGCTGCCGCTTGAAAAATCAAAGACTTACGGCGTCGGCGGCGAGTTGGCACGGATTTCGCAACTGCTCTGGTGATCATGGCGCATGGGGATGCGTAGGACCACCGGGGACTGCCAGATGGGCAAATTCAACATTGGACGCGCACTGTTCGGCCTCGTCGCTGCCGTGCTGATGCTGCAGCCGGCGACGACGCCGGCTTATGCCGCCGCAGCGCGCATCAAGGACATCGTCAATATCGAGGGTGTGCGCGACAACCAACTGGTCGGCTATGGCCTCGTGGTCGGCCTCAACGGCACCGGCGACGGGCTCAACAACTCGCCCTTCACCAAGCAGAGCCTGCAGGCCATGCTCGAGCGGCTGGGCGTCAACACCCGCGGCGAGAACATGCGGACGGCCAACGTCGCCGCCGTCATGGTGACCGCCAACCTGCCGCCCTTCGCCACCCAGGGCTCCCGGCTCGATGTCAGCGTCGCCGCCATCGGCGATGCCAAGAGCCTGCAGGGCGGCACGCTGCTGGTGACCCCGTTGCTCGGCGCCGACGGCGAGGCCTACGCCATCGCGCAGGGTTCGGTGACGATCAACGGGTTTTCGGCCCAAGGCGACGCGGCCTCGATCGTCTCCGGCGTGCCGACCACCGGCCGCATTTCCTCGGGTGCGCTGATCGAACGCGAGATCGGCTTCGTGCTCGGCGCGCAGCGCACCCTGCGGCTGGCGCTGCGCAACCCGGACCTGACCACCTCGCGGCGGGTGGCCCTCGCCATCAACGATTTCATCGGTATCCCGTGCGCTACGCCCGAGGATCCGGCGACGATCCGGCTCAACCTGCCGCGCAACTTCAACGGCAACATCGTCGACCTGTTGACCGATATCGAGCAGCTCGTGGTCGAAACCGACCTGCCGGCCAAGATCGTCATCGACGAGAATTCCGGCATCATCGTCATGGGCAAGGATGTCCGCGTCTCCACCGTCGCGGTGGCGCAATCCAACCTCACGGTGACCATCGCCGAGAGCCCGACGGTCGTGCAGCCCAACCCGTTGAGCCTCGGGCAGACGGCGGTCGAGCCCCGCACCGAGATCAATGTCGACTCGGCCGGCAGCAACCTCGCCATGGTCAACGAGTCCGTCAGCCTGCAGGAACTGGTCGACGGGCTCAACGCGCTGGGCATCGCGCCGCGCGACCTGATCGCGATCCTACAGGCCATCAAGGCCGCCGGGGCGCTGCAGGCCGAGATCGAGGTGCTGTGATGTCCGGCTTCGCCCCCGTCGCCTCAGCCACTCCCGCGGCATCGATCAGCCCGGCCAAGATGCTCCAGCTTCACCAGCAGGCCGAAGACCTTGAGGGCATTTTCCTCAACACCCTGTTGAAGGAAATGTTCGCCTCGCTGAAGAGCGAAAACAGCTCGGAAGGCGGCGGTTTTGCCGAGGAGACCTGGCGCGGCATGCAGGCCGAACAGATGGCCAACTCGATTGCCCAGGGCGGCGGCATCGGCCTTGCCGAAGCGCTGCTGCCCGACCTCATCGCGGCCCAGGAGGCCGCCCAGAACGCGACCGCATCACGAGGAGCGATGTAAAATGTCCAATGCCGCCGAACGGCTCGCCGCCATCGATGCCATTCCCGCCGCCGAGCTCTGCTCGAGCGCCCTCGACACGCTGCAGCGGCTGGTCGTGGTGATGAACGAGGAAACCGTGCTGCTGCGCAGCGGCAAGCCCAAAGCGGCCGGCGAGCTCACCGCCGAGAAGACCCGGCTGGCACAGGACTATATGAGCCTCGCCCGTTCGGTGCAGCGCCAGGCCAAGCGGCTGAAGGCCGAAGCACCCGAACTGGTCGAGCAACTGCTGGCCGGTCACGAGACACTGGCGACACAGATGGCCGAGAACCTCAAGGTCATCGCCACGGCCCGCGCCGTTACCGAGGATCTGTTGACCGATTTCGCTTCGACGGTCGCAGCCAGGGCGCGGCTCAAGACCTACGGCGCGGATGGCGCGCTGGGCGGCGCGAAGACGCCGGTGGCGAGTGGCGTCTCGGTGAACCGGGCGCTCTAGCCGCCCGGCATTTGCCTCAAACTGTCCCGAGCGCAGCAAGCGCCGGGCAAGGGTGCGACGGGCATCTTCGCCAGTGTTGGCAAGGGGATGCGGGATGCGCGCCAGGATAGCGCCCGAACCGATCAGCACCGGATTGGCTACCGTGGGGGACCAGCGGTCCCGCAGGGCGGCAGCGCGTGTGCGCGCCAAAGCCGCGGCGTCTCTCCCCCTCGGTCCCGAGAGCGAGTTGCCCCGGGCACCGCTCCAGCCGGAAGCCGATCCGATCTCGGCGACGTCCACCTTCGCGGCAGCGCTGCTTTCGAGCACGCATGAGACACCCGCCGAGGCCAAGCGCGAGCAGGCCCGAAAGCTCCGGCGCGCCGCCCTGCCCGCCCAGGGTTCGCTGGCCCTGACGGACCGCCGCGTATAGCCAGCGATTCCTTACCCGCCGCAGCGAAAACCCTATCCGGCAAGCTTTGCCGGTGCCGGGCAGGTTTTGCCTGCCAGTCGATTACCTATTTAATTTCAACGACGTACATCGATACCATCGACGCTCGTAGTCAGAAAATTAACTGCACCGGGCAGCATCTCGTTAACCAATCCTAAGCCGGCCTTGGCTACCATCAGCCCAATCTCAGAACGAGATGCGTTATAGCCAGAAGGAATTCACCAATGCCGGATATCAATCTGTCCAAGGCGGTTCGCTCGAACCTCTTGAGCCTTCAGTCCACCGCCGCTCAGATGGCCAAGACGCAGGAGCGTCTGGCGACTGGCCTCAAGGTGAACACCGCGCTCGATAACCCCACCAACTTCTTCACGGCCGCCTCGCTGAACAGCCGCGCGGGCGACATGGCCAACCTGCTGGACTCGATGTCCAACGGCATCAAGACGATCGAAGCCGCCGACAATGGCCTGAGCTCGATCGTGAAGACGGTGGAATCGATGCAGTCCTCGCTGCGTCAGGCCCGCCAGGACAAGTCGTTCAAGACCGAGTCCTACACTGTCACCGACACCGTAACCTCGGGCAACATTTCCTTCTCGGGCGGCTCGGTCGGCGACACCGCGGTGGACGTCTCGCTGGTCAAGAGCACTGCCAATACCGCCGGCGCCATCTCGCCCGTGGCCAACGCCGACGACGGCAAGCAGTTCACCATCACCGATGGCACGACGGCCACCGCCGACATCACGCTCGATGAAGACGATACCGTCGACGACATCGTCACCAAGATCAACGCGGCTACCGAGACGGCCGGCAACGGCATCGTCGCCTCGAACGTCAACGGCAGCATCCGGCTGACCAGCCTGGCCGGTTCGACCATCACCGTCGCCGAGGGCACCACCACGGGTGGCGCCGCCGTGCTCGGCTTCGGCGCCAGCGCGGCGACCGCCAAGACGACCGACGAGCTCGTTGCCGAGATCAACAATACCGCCACGCTGAAGGATCGCATCCGCGCCTCCAACGACAGCGGCAAGCTGCGCATCGAGAACCTCTCGACCTCGAACCTCAATGTCGATGGCGTCAGCGCTTCGGGTGCAACCGACGGCACCTCGACGAACGTGGGCGAGGTGCGCGGCAACACGGTACGCCGCAACCTCGTCACGCAGTTCAACGACCTGCGCGACCAGCTGGACAAGTTCGCCGACGACGCCTCGTTCAACGGCATCAACCTGCTGCGCGGCGACAAGCTGAAGCTGACCTTCAACGAGACCGGTTCGTCGACCATCGACATCCAGGCCAAGAACGAGGACGGCGATCCGATCTCGGTCAACAATGGCAGCCTGGGCATCGACTTCGTCGAGGACGCCGATTTCGACAGCGACGCGACGATCGACGAGAAGCTCGACGTGCTGGCGAGCGCCCTGCTCTCGCTCCGCTCGCTGGCGTCGTCCTTCGGCTCGAACCTGTCGATCGTCGAGAACCGTACCGACTTCACCAAGAAGATGATCAACACGCTGGAGACCGGTGCGGCGAACCTGACCCTCGCCGACACCAACGAGGAAGCGGCCAACCTGCTCGCCCTGCAGACCCGCCAGCAGCTCAGCTCCACGGCACTGTCGATGGCCTCGCAGGCCGACCAGGCCGTGCTGCGCCTGTTCTAAGAGCAGCGATCACCGTGAATACGGAAAGGCGGGCCTCGGCCCGCCTTTTTCGTTTCGGCCCAGAGTAAACTCAGCATTAACCGTGTTTTCGAGCGCTCACGGAAAGTTCAAACGCCAAATCGAACTTAAGACTTCTTTCGACTCTCGCGGCGATGATCCCGGCACGTCTCAGGAGAGACGGCGTTAGTAACTGAGTAACGGACCCAGAAAGGGCCTATCGAAATGGCTGATGTCAATCTGTCAAAGGCAGTTCGCTCGAACCTGCTGAGCCTGCAGTCCACCGCTGCCAACATGGCCAAGACGCAGGAGCGTCTGGCGACTGGCCTCAAGGTGAACTCGGCGCTCGATAACCCGACCAATTTCTTCACCGCCGCCTCGCTGAACAGCCGTGCCGGCGACATGGCCAACCTGCTCGACTCCATGTCCAGCGGTATCAAGACCATCGAAGCTGCCGACAATGGCCTGAGCTCGATCACCAAAACCGTCGAGTCGATGCAGTCGACCCTGCGTCAGGCGCGCCAGGACAAGTCGTTCAAGACCGAGTCCTACACTGTCACCGACACCGTAACCTCCGGCAATATCTCCTTCTCGGACGGTTCCGTCGGCTCCACCGCCGTCGACGTTTCGCTGGTCAAGAGCGAAGCCGTGACCGGCGCCGCGGTCTCGCCCGTGGCCAATGCCGATGACGGCAAGCAGTTCACCATCACCGACGGCACCACGGCCACCGCCGACATCACGCTCGAGGAAGACGATACCGTCGACGACATCGTCACCAAGATCAATGCGGCTACCGAGACGGCCGGCAACGGTATCGTCGCCTCGAACGTCAACGGCAGCATCAAGCTGACCAGCCTGGCCGGTGCGACCATTACCGTTGCCGAAGGCACCACCACGGGTGGCGCCGCCGTGCTCGACTTCGACGCCAGCGCGGCCGTCGCCAAGACGACCGACGAACTCGTCTCGGAGATCAACAACACCGACGCTCTGGCCGGCAAGGTGCTGGCTTCGAATGACAGCGGCAAGCTGCGCATTCAGAACCTGTCCTCGGACGAACTGACCGTCGGCGGCGTTTCGACCTCGGGTGCCACCGATGGCACCTCGAGCGGCTCGACCGTGGGCGGCAACACTGTCCGCAAGAACCTGACCAAGCAGTTCAACGACCTGCGCGATCAGCTGGACAAGTTCGCCGACGACGCCTCGTTCAACGGCATCAACCTGCTGCGCGGCGACAAGCTGAAGCTGACCTTCAACGAAACCGGCACCTCGACCATCGACATCCAGGCCAAGGATGCCGACGGCGACGCCACCTCGGTGAACAACGGCACGCTGGGCATCACCTCCGCGACCGATACCGACTTCGATAGCGACGCCGCCATCGACGCCCGTCTCGCAACGCTCTCGGATGCGCTCGGCCAGCTCCGTTCGCTGTCGTCGTCCTTCGGTTCCAACCTGTCGATCGTGCAGAACCGCCAGGACTTCACCAACAAGATGATCAACACCCTCGAGACCGGTGCGGCGAACCTGACGCTCGCCGACACGAACGAGGAAGCGGCGAACCTGCTCGCCCTGCAGACCCGGCAGCAGCTGTCTTCGACGGCGCTGTCGATGGCCTCGCAGTCCGACCAGGCCGTGCTGCGCCTGTTCTAAGACCGGCGATCATGACGAAATGCGGAAAGGCGGGCTTCGGCCCGCCTTTTTCATGCCCGCAGCGATGCGCTGCCGGTAGCGTTTTGGTTAGGGACGGCATGCACTATGCTCGCCACGGAATCACGGGTGAGTACGCATAATGTCCCTCAAGGTCGAGCTGAAGCCGGGCGAGAAGCTGATCGTCGGCAATTGCGTCATCACCAACTCGGACCAGCGCACGCGCCTGTTCATCGACGGCAAGGCGCCGATCCTGCGCGAGAAAGATATCCTCACGCTGGATACTGCCGACAGCCCGGCCAAGCGGATCTATTTCGCGGTACAGCTGATGTACATCCATGAGGACGTGCAGCGACTCACCAATGATTATTTCGGCCTTGTCAACGAGATCGTCACGGCGGCGCCATCAACGGTTCGCATTGTTGACGAAATCAATAACGAGATATTAACCGGCAATCTGTACAAGGCACTCAAGGCTGCAAAAAAGCTGATCCAGTACGAGCAGGAACTTCTGGCAAATGCAAAATAATGCGGCGCTAGCCTACCAGCAGGTAGGCAGGCAGACGATCAATCCGCGTCTTCTCGAAGCCAACCTGCTTTCCCGTGCTGCCGGCCAGCTCCAGCGAATCCGGGACGATTGGGACAACGAGCTGCATGAACTCGGCCCTGCCCTGGCCTTCAACCGCAAGCTGTGGACGGTGTTCCTGGGCTCGGTGACGGGTGAGGAAAGCCAGCTGCCCAAGGGGTTGCGCGAGAATATCGCGAACCTGGGACTGTTCGTGATGAAGCACACGATGACCATCCAAGCGGAGCCGGCGGCAGGCAAGCTCACAGTATTGATAAATATAAACCGCGAGCTGGCGATGGGGCTGCGCGGGCAGCCTTAGGCCGAAAACGGCAAGTTGGTATGGGAAAAACCCGCGCTTGGCGCGGGTTTTGTCGTTCGTAGTCCATGAACTTCTGCCAGGCTAACGCAGGTAGTTCACCAAAGAGAGCTGGCTGAGCAGCGAGGTGGTCTGGTAGCTCGCCTCGAGGCGGGTCTTCAGCGCCAGCAGCTCCATGGCGATCTGCTCGGTCGGCGCCTCCTCGATCTGCTCGAGCATGTTGCCGAGCTGGGCCGAGTGCGCGGTGTGACGCTCGCCGACGGCGCCGGTGGTCGAGAGCGCCAGCCCCAGTTCTACCGAGATGGCGGCGAGGGATCCGGCATTGTTGTCGCGGGTATCGGCGAGGCGCTCGGCCTGGCGCGACATGACGGCGGTGTAGCGCTGCTCCGAGGTCGGGTCGGCGTCGGGGAAATCCTGCACGGCGAGAGCCGCGAGCGAACGAACGAGGTCGACCAAGCCCATCTCGTTGGCCTGGACGCCATAGCCGACGGTGGTGCCCTCCCCGACGCGGGCGGTGACGGTGTTGCGCGGGTCGGCGCTGTCCTCGCCCCGGTACCATAGCACTGTATTGGCCGAGGTGCCGGCGACATAGCCGGTGGCGCTGTCGAAGGGCGGGCCGTCGACCCGCTGCACCGGCTGGCCCTGGCCGTTGAAGAAGTTCTCGGCGGCGGCATAGGCGGAGGCCGAGACCATGGAGGTTTCGGCGAGCTGCTTGACCGAGCCACCGAGTGCGGCGGCGAAGTTGGCGGCGGTCGTGTCGGCGTCGGCGCCGATCTGGAACTCGCCGGGCCCGGCCGTGCCGGTGGTGGCGACGAGGGTGATCTGCTCCTCGGTACCGTCGGGCAAGGTGAAGCTCAGCTGCACCTTGTCGCCGGCGACGGGGAGGGTCGCGCCGAACTGCACGGTCAACGATTGCGGCGCGCCGGTCGGTGCGGTGACCGAGATATTGGACGAGGTGGTGGTGATGCCCGAGAGCTTCATGCCGAAGACGGTGTTCTCCTCGGCCAGCGTGACGGTGTCGGCCACAGCGGTGATGTCGAGCCGGCCCTGATGATCGGCGCCGAGATCGGCGAGCTTGCGCTCACCGGCGACCTGCTTGAAGCCGGCGCGGCCCCCTACTCCGTTCATCACCTCGGACGGCAGGGCCACGGGCTTCTGGTCGGTGAGGTTGCCGCCGAACATGTAGCGACCGGCGATATCGGTATTGAGCAGCGTCAGCACCTCGTCGAGGCGGGACATAGCGAGGGTCGGCGCGGTCTGGAAGTTGATGCCGGAGGTACCGCCGCCGCCCGAGAGTGCCGCGGCGCGCGCGTCGCTCTCGATGGCGTCGAGACGGGTCAGCGTGGAATCCAGCACCTCGAGGCGCAGGTTCACCGTGGAGATGGTGTCCTTGTAGCCCTCGATGCGCGACATGCGCTGGCGCAAAGCCAGGTCGAAATAGCGGGTCGAACCCATCTCGGCGAGGTTCGAAGCCTTCTCGCCGGTCGCCATCTGGAGCTGAAGCTTGTCGTAGCGCTCCTTCATGGCGGTGATGTTCCTGATGCCGTTGGCGAGCGGGAACATCGTCTTGCTGACCGTGGTCATGAGCTAGTGCCCCTAGAAGAGTTGCATCACGGCGTCCATCAACTCCTGGACGACCGACATCACCCGCGCATTGGCGGCAAAGGCATTCTGCAGTTCCATGAGGCGCGCCATCTCCTCGTCGACGTCGACGCCATACTCGGCGTCGAGCCGCTGATTGAGCGCGTCGAGCGTCAGCTCCTGGGTGTCGGCGTCGGCGATCGCGGTGGCGGCGGCATTGCCCTGGAAGTTGAGCGTCTGCGAGATCATGTCGGCAACGGTGCCGCCAAGACGGAAGCTTGCCTGCGAGCCGCTGACGCCCTTGCCGCCGGCAAAGCGCAGGTCATCGAGATTGTCGATCAGCCGGTTGAGGCGATCCTGGTCGCCGAGCGGAGTGGTCGAGATGTACTGGACGAGCAGCTTGTTGTCGGTCAGCAAATCCTGATTGATGCTGATGCGGCCGGCAAAGCCGAGCTTCTGGCCAACACCGTCGAGGTAGTTGGTATAGTCGGCATTGTTGCTGTCGACGAAGAGCGACAGCCCGAGGCCTCCATCCTGCGGACCGGTGGACGTGGTGCGGGTCGAAAGCGACAGCATGTCGGTGGTGCCGGCGGCGCCATCGTCCATGATGCGCAGGGTCGAGCCCGCAGGATTACCGACGACGAGATTGCCGCCCAACTTCTGCTGCAGCTGCGCCGCGACCGAGGCGGGGCCGTCCGAGAAATCGAGGCCGATGACGCGGGCGCCGTTGGCATCGACATAGTCCATCGGCAGCTTGCTGGTGTCATCGACGCGCAGCACGCGGACGGTCTTCTGGCCGCCGCCCTGCACGTAGGTGAAGCTCAGCTCGTTGCCGTTACGGATCCCCCCGATGTCGACCTCGTAGCCGTTGGCCGGGCCGGCCGTCACCTGCGTGCCCTGGGTCACGTTGGTGGACATGGCCAGCGCCAGCGACGAAGCGATCTCGTCGAGCTGGTCCTGCGCCTCGACCAGCGACTTGTCGCGCAGCTCGATCAGGCCGGCGAGCTCGCCCGAGGAGAGGACGTTCTGCTTGACGAGATCGATCTCCAGCCCGGCGGGCGTCATCAGCTTGAGCTTGCCCACGCCGCTCAGCGCATCGTCGGGGCTGAAGCGGGAGGCGGCCGACAGGGCGCCGGCACTCTGATACTGGAAGACCGAAGCCTTGACGTCGAGGATGCCGACGCCCGAGCGGGTCATCAGCGCCACGGTGCCGTCGCCGCGATAGCTGACGCGCAGGTCCATCTGCTGCGACAGGCCCTCGACGAGACGATCGCGCTGATCCATCAGGGTAGCACGCGAGGTGGGATCTATACCCTGGTCGGCGAGGCGGTTGTTGATCCGCTCGAGCGACTGCAGCTGGTTGTTGATGCCGTCAACGCTGTTGGAGAGCTGAGCCTCGATCTCCTGACGCAGCGACTGGATGTCGCCGGTCAGCCGGTTGAGCGTGCCGGCAAGCGCCTGCGCCTTGGAGATGAGCTCGGCGCGGCTGGCATAGGTATCAGGACTGGTGGCGGCCGCCGCGAGCGCGCTCTCGAATGCGGTATAGGCGCTGTCGATCGAACCGGTGGTGCCGGGCTTGCCGAACAGGGTCTGCACGCGATCGAGGTAGCCGGCCTTGACGCTCGAGAAGCCGGACTCGGCGGTGGCGCGGGTATAGTGGGCCTGCAGACTGAGGTTGAAGGCGCGGGTGAGCTCGCCCTCGCGGGCATAGGTCGAGTTGACGCCGAGCGCGTCGATGACGCTGAGCGAGCGACGGTGATAGCCGGGCGTGCCGGCATTGGCGACGTTGTTGGAGAGCGTGTCGAGCGCGCTCTGGCCCACCTTCATGCCGGAGAGCGCATTGCTGAGGGTAACGGAAAGCCCCATGTCCTAACCTGCTCCGACGCTCCGAGTGCGGGATGACCGGCGCGAGAAGCCCGCGCCAGCCAGGTTCAGTGTCCGCCTCAGCGGATCATGTTCAGAGATTCCTGCAGCATCTGGTCGGCCGCAGAGACGATGCGGGTGCCGGCCGCGTAGGCCTGCTGGGTGACGATGAGCTTGGTGAACTCCTCGGAGATATCGGTGTTGGAGGCCTCGACCGCCGAACCGATGACGCCGTCGGTGCCGAGCAGCGGCTCGCCCGATTCCGAGGTGGCCGCGAACACGCCGCCATCCATGCGCTTGAGCGCATTCACGGCGTTGAAGGTGGCGGTGACCACCTCGGCGACTTCGATCTGCTGGCCGTTGGTGTAGGACACGACAACCCGGCCGTTGTCGTTCACCGAGGCGGAGACGAACTCGCCGGCGGCGTAGCCGTTCTGGGTCTGCGTGGTCACCTCGGCGCGGCCGTTCGGGTCGGCAAACTGGGTCAGGCCGCCAGTGCCGTATTGCAGCCGGATGTTGCCGATGTCGACGCCGTTGACGTTGAGGTCGTTGAGTTCGGTGTACTCGATCGGCGGGTTTGGTGCGCCGTCGGTGCCGAAGGTGAAGTCGTTGCCGACCCGGGTCCAGGCGTCGCCCGTGCCGGTGGCCGAAGCGTTGGTGAGGACGAACAGATTCCAGCGCTCGGCGCCACCATTGGCGGTCGAGTTGACCTTGGCCCAGCGCATCTGCACGCTCGCCGGGGCGCCATTGTCGGAATAGACGGTGATGGCACCGCCCGAGATCGACTGGGCGATGAAGTCCTTGGAATCGTCGGCACTGATGGTGTTGACGCGCTGAGTCAGGGCATAGGCATCGGAGACGGTGGGATCGTAGTCGCCATCGGCAAGGCCGAAGCCGGCGCCGCCCGAACCCGTGGTGCCATCGGCAATGCTGATCACGTCATCGTCGTCGGCAGCACCGACGGTGATGACGCCGCCGACGAGCCCGATCGTGGTGCCGGCCGGTAGCTGGCTCTGGATATGAGCGAGCATGCCGGAAATGGTGTTGGTGGTGGGGTCGTTGATGTCGATGGTGGTCAGGCTGGTGCCACCGGTGTCGGTGAAGGTGAAGTCCACGGGCGCACCGTTCACTTCGATGGTCAGCGTATCGCCGTCGGCCGCGATGGTGGAGGACGGATTGGAGCCGGTCACGGTCGCACCGGTGGCCGTGGCGGGCGTATCGGCCGTCAGGTTGAGGAAGTCACGGGCATCGAGCAGCTCGCTGCCGGGCGTCAGCGCGTCCTGGTAGGCCGTGGTCTTGGGCAGCTGCGGCAGGTTCAGCTCGTAGTTGATGCGGGTCGTCGGCTGGGCCGGCAGGAAGGCGCCCGAGACGCGCAGGACCTGCGGTGCCGAGCCGGACGTATTGCCGGTGGCGGGGTCGATCGGCAGGCCCTTGAGATAGTAGCCCGAGCCGTTGACGATGTAGCCGTTCTTGTCGAGCTCGAAGTCGCCGCGGCGCGTGTAGTAGTTGGAGCCGGCGAACAGGGTATCCCCATCCGACATGCCGATGGCCGGCTCGACGACGAAGAAGCCATTGCCGTTGATGGCCATGTTGGTTTCGGTCGTCGTGCCCTTGATGTCGCCCTGCAGATTGTTGGTCGAGCGCGAATAGGCCAGCACCGACCCCGCCGTCTGACGGCGCTGGGCGGCGTCGGGGATCATATCCACGAAGTCGGTATCGATGCGCTTGAAGCCGGTGGTCTGGCTGTTGGCGATGTTGCCCGAGATGTTCTCGAGCGCGAAGGACTGGGCGCGAAGCCCGGTAACTGCGGTGGAAAGAGCGCCGTAGATGCCCATTTTGTCTCCATAACCCCATTTGCGCGCGAGACACGCCGGTTCGGCACAGACGATGCAAGGGTGATGCCAGAGTGGGATGGTGTTGATTTTGCTTGCGTTTCTTCCTGGCCGGTAACGGATGAGGCGGGAATGGGGCAAAAGAGTCCGGCTTGGGCGGCAGGATTTGCCGGGCGTTGGGCGCGGGTTCGGTGGGAGGATGCGGGTGGCGGGAGAGCCGAGACATCTCGGAATGGGCCCCGGCCTGCGCCGGGGTGACATCATGGTTGTGTACACGGTTGGTGCCCCACGCACCGGCTGTCATCCCTGCGAAAGCAGGGATCCATCTCTCCGCCAGCGCGGGCTGTGAGGTGGACCCCAGCTTTCGCTGGGGTGACACCGTGGGTGGGATACGCTGGTGACCACCACAGCCGCCGTAACCCCCGGGCTTGACCCGGGCACCCATGCATGGCTACGGCCCGTCCATGGGTCCGCGGGTCAAGCCCGCGGATGACGACTAAGAGGGCGGTGCGCGGGCTGTCCGTTCCGCGGCATTGCCCCCTGCCCTTGTCCCCTGCCCCGGCATCGTCTAAATGCCTGCGGCTCACCGGATTTTCTCGTCACATGCTGTTTTCGACGCCAGAGGAATTTCTGAACGCGCCGCGTCATGCGGTGACGGTGTTCGGCATGGCCGGCGTCGGCAAGACCTGGCTGGCGTCGCTGTTGCGCAAGCACCAGTGGTTCCACTACTCGGCCGACTACCGCATCGGCACGCGCTACATGGGCGAGTATATCGTCGACAACTTCAAGGCCGAGGCCATGAAGCTGCCGTTCCTGCGCGACCTCTTGCGTTCGGACTCGATCAAGATCGAGAGCAACATCACGTTCTCGAACCTCGATCCGCTCTCGACCTATCTGGGCCGGCCGGGGAACACGAAGAAGGGCGGGCTGGCGCTCGACGAATACCAGCGCCGGCAGGAGCAGCACCGGGTGGCCGAGATCGCGGCGCTGCGGGACGTGCCCTATTTCATCGAGCGGGCCGCGCGGCTCTACGACTATTCCAACTTCATCGCCGATACGGGCGGCTCGCTGATCGAGGTCATCGATCCGAGCAACGCCGAGGATCCGGTGATCGAGGCGCTGACCGGCAGCACGCTGCTGCTCTATATCCGCGGGACCGCAGCGGACACGGCCGAGCTGGTCCGGCGGTTCACGTCGAGCCCCAAGCCGATGTATTACCAGCCGCCCTTCCTCGTGCAGAAGTGGGCGGAGTTCAAGGCGCTGAACGGGATCGACAAGGACGAGAGTGTCGATCCGGACGCATTCGGGGCCTGGGGGTTCGAGGCGCTGCTGACCGATCGGCTGCCGCGCTACCAGCAGCTGGCGGACAATTTCGGCTATACGGTCGAGGCATCGGACCTCGCGACGGTGCGCGACGGCGACGAATTCCTCGACCTCGTCGCGGGGGCGATCGGCCAGCGAATGCGATAGCGCCGGTCTTATCGGCGCCGCTTCCGCTCACCCGTTCGCATTCCCATTTTTCGAGGCTGCCATGCCCATTCGCATTCCCGACCACCTGCCTGCCCGCGAAACGCTCGAACAAGAGGGCGTCGTGGTGATGGATTCGACCCGCGCGGCGCGCCAGGACATCCGGCCGCTGCAGATCGGCCTGCTCAACCTGATGCCCAACAAGCAGCGTACCGAGACGCAGTTCGCGCGCCTGATCGGCTCGACGCCGCTGCAGATCGACATGACGCTGGTGCGCATCACCGAGCATCAGAGCAAGCACACGTCGGAGGACTATCTCAAGACGTTCTACTCGACCTGGGCCGAGGTGAAGGAGCGCAAGTTCGACGGCTTCATCGTCACCGGCGCGCCGATCGCGCATATCCCGTTCGAGGAGGTGCGCTACTGGTCCGAAATGCTGGAGATCATGGCGTGGACCGAGACCAACGTGCACCAGACGATGTTTATCTGCTGGGGCGCGCAAGCGGCGCTGCACCATTTCCACAAGGCGCGCCGCTTCCGCATGGAGCACAAGGCGTTCGGCGTGTTCCGGCACAAGCTGGTGGGCGGGCCGACGCCGTGGCTGCGCGGGTTCTCGGACAGCCCGATGATCCCCGTGAGCCGGTATAACGACATCGACAAGGCGAGCCTCGGGCCGGACCTCGACGTGCTGATCGACAATGACGAGATCGGGGTGTGCATGCTGGCCGACAGGGCGCGGCGTGCGCTCTACATGCTCAACCACCTCGAATACGACAACCGCTCGCTGGCGGACGAGTACGAGCGCGACGTGAAGGCGGGGCTGGAGACGGCGCCGCCGACCAACCTCTATCCCAACGGGGATACGTCGGCGGTGCCGGAGAACCGGTGGCGCAGCCATGCGCACCTGCTGTTCCAGAACTGGATCAACGAGATCTACCAGACGACGCCGTACGAGGTGGAGCAGATCGGGCAGTGAGATGCGAGGGGGCGGGTCGCAGTTGCGTCCGCCCCCTCGCGAAGTCCGGTGGAGTCGGCCGACGCCGGCTCCAGTGTCAACGTCAGACCGCGATCTTGCCGCCGCCCTGCCTGGTGATCACGACCACGGACGGGCGGACCGGCATGGCGTCGTCGAAGTCGGGCCAGCGGGTCGACAGGTCCTCGTAGTACGAGGCGCGGCCGAAGCCTTCCCAGTCATCGCCGCCATCGGCCGGATGCTGCACGGCGACGAACGCCGTCTCGTCGTCCGGCGTGAACAACGGGCCGCACATTTCGGCGCCGACCGGCACGCGGAAGAACAGCTTCGAGGTCGCGCGCGCGGCGCCTTCGGTATCGACTGCCCACAGGCCATCGGTACGGCCGGTGCCCTTGGGGCTGTTGCCGTCGGTGGAGACCCACAGGCGGCCCATCGAGTCGACGGCGCAGTTGTCCGGCATGCCGAACCAGCCGTTGACCGTGGTGTCGGTCGAGAAGGTGGCGCCGACTTCGGCAACCGCCGGGTCGCCGCACTTGAGCAGGATTTCCCACTTGCCGGTGGTGGCGGCAAAATCGCCGTCGGTTTCGGCGATCTCGATGATGTGGCCGAAGGCGTTCTTGGCGCGCGGGTTGGCCGCATCGGCCTCCTTGCGCGAGTTGTTGTTGGTCAGCATCACGTAGACCTTGCCGTTGACGCCATTGGGCTGGATGTCCTCGGGACGATCCATCTTGGTGGCGCCGAGCAGGTCGCCGGCACGGCGAGTTTCGATCAGTACGTCGGCCTGGCTGTTGAAGCCGTTCTCGGCGGTCAGCGGGCCCTCGCCAAACACGACCGGCAGCCACTCCATCGCGCCATCCTCGGAGAACCTGGCGACGTAGAGCGTGCCGTCGTCGAGCAGGTCCATGTTGGCGGCGCGATCGTTGGGGTTGAACGTGCCGGCGGTGACGAACTTGTAGACGTAGTCGAAGGCCTGGTCGTCGCCGAGGTAGAAGACCACGCGACCATCCTTGTTGACGATCGACTCCGCGCCTTCGTGGCGGAAGCGGCCAAGAGCGGTGCGCTTCTTGGGGACCGAGGTGGGATCCTGCACGTCGACCTCGACGATCCAGCCGAAGCGGTTGGGCTCGTTCGGCTCCTTGGAGATATCGAAGCGGTCGTAGTGCCTGGCCCACTCGTAGGACGCGTCCGGCACGCCGAAACGCTCGTAATTGGCTGCCTCCGGGTGCCCTTCCGGCAGGGCACCGTCGAAGTAACCGTGCACGTTCTCTTCGGCCATGATGTAGGTGCCCCAGGGGGTCACGCCACCAGCGCAGTTGTTGATGGTGCCGAACACCCTGGTGCCGGTGGCGTCGGCATTGGTCTTGAGACGGTCGTGGCCGGCGGCCGGACCGGCGATCTGCATCTCCGTGTTGGCGGTGATGCGGCGGTTGAGCGCGCCGTCCTTGACCACGGCCCACTTGCCGTCGACCTTCCGGATTTCGACGATGGAGCCGCCATGGGCTGCCATCTCGACATCGACCTGCTCCTTGCTGAGCGGGCCCTGCTCGATCTCGCCGGCAGTGAGGGTGACGAGACCGGGGAACATCAGGTGCGGGTTGGTGTATTCGTGGTTGACCACCAGCAGGCCGTGCTGGCTCGAGCCGTCGAGGGGGATGTAGCCGACATAGTCGTTATTGTAGCCGAACTGCCTGGACTGGGCTTCGGCGGTCTGCGCGGCGGGATCGAACTCGGGAGCGTCGGCGAGGACGGCGTCGCCCCAGCGCAGCAGGATATCGGCGTCATAGCCTTCGGCCACGTGGTGGGTCTGGTCGATGCCAGCCTCGACTTCCTTGAACGAGAAGGCCGAACCGGTGCCCTGGGCCTTGGCATCCTCGGCGGTGAGGAGCGCCAGCGGGCTCACGGTCGCGGCGATGGCGGACACGGCCAGCGACCCGCGCAGGAAATCGCGGCGCGAGAAACGGGCGCTGATGATTTCACCCATGGTCTTGTTATTGCTGAGATTCCGCGGCTCGCCGTCGGCCGCCTCGAGCTGCGACGTCCGGAAAATCGGGGTCTGGTCGTTCATTGGAATGCTCCTCGATGGTATGGGGAGGCCCTCAATCCTTAGAGCCATTCCAAACTGTAGGAAGCGCGCGTCACAGCTGGATGACGACGACATGACCATGCGGCAACGATTAGCTAAGCGCCTGCCATGCTTGAAAAAAGCCCCGCCGCTGGCAACATAGGGCGAGATAGGAGACCCGGCTTGGCGACGCGCCCTACCACCGTTACGGACGAGCTCGGCATCGCGCTCTCCAACCTCGCCGATGCAGCGACGGCGCCGTTCACGCCGACGCTGCGGCTTGGGGTGACCGGGTTAAGTCGTTCCGGCAAAACGGTTTTTATCACCGCGCTGATCCATAACCTGCTGACTGGCGGGCGGCTGCCGGGGTTTGCGGCGCTGACCGAGGGGCGGTTCATCGGGGCGCGGCTGGCCGAGAGCCCGGATGCGGGGGTGCCGCGCTTTGCCTACGAGCAGCACCTCGCGGCGCTGACCGGGAAGGATCCGCACTGGCCGGAATCGACGCGTCGAATCAGCCAGTTGCGGCTCAGTCTTAAGTTTCAGTCGAAGCGCTTCGTGTCCGGCATGTTCGGGCCGACGGTGCTCAATCTCGACATTGTCGACTATCCGGGCGAGTGGCTGCTCGACCTGCCGCTGCTGTCGCTAAGCTATGCCGAGTGGAGCGCGCAGGCGATTGGGCGAGCATCGCTGACCCATACCAGGGCCGAAGCTGAACCGTTCATTAACGAAATCCAACAGACCGATCCGCTGAAAGAGGCCTCGGACGCCGATGCCGAGCGGCTGGCGGCGGCGTTCACCGAGTATCTCAGGCGCAGCCGTGAGGATGGGCGGGCGATGAGCACGCTGCCGCCGGGGCGCTTCCTGATGCCGGGCGACCTCGAGGGCAGCCCTGCCCTCACCTTCGCGCCGCTGCCGGCGCCGCATGCGCCCGTGCGCTCCAGCTCGCTCTACGCCATGCTCGAGCGGCGCTACGAGGCCTACAAGGCGATCGTGGTGCGGCCATTCTTTCGCGACCATTTTGCCCGGCTCGACCGGCAGGTCGTGCTGGTCGATACGCTGCGGGCGCTGAATGCCGGGCCGGCGGCGGTGGCCGATCTCGAGACGGCGCTGACAGATATACTCCAGTGCTTCCGGCAGGGGGATAACAACGTGCTGACCCGGCTGGTGGCGCGGCGGATCGACCGAATCCTGTTCGCGGCGACCAAGGCGGATCATATCCACTCGTCCAGCCATGACCGGCTCGAAGCGGTGATGAACCGGCTGGTGGCCGATGCAGCGCGCAAGGCGCGCTTTGCCGGGGCGGAGACGAAATCGATGGCCATCGCCTCGGTGCGGGCGACGCGGGAAAGCGTGATCGAGGATGGCGGCAAGCACGAGGTGATCGTGGGGACGCCCGAGGCCGGCGAGGTGCTGGACGGCACGCGCTATGACGGGGCGACCGAGATCGCGCTGTTCCCCGGCGACCTGCCGGCGCACCCGGATGCGCTGTTCGAGGACGGGCGGCCGGTGGGGCTCAACTTCCTGCGCTTCGAGCCGCCCAAGCGGCTGGAAAAGAACGCCGAGGGCAACGTGGTGCTGCCGCATATCCGCTTCGACCGGGCGCTCGACTACCTGATCGGGGATTGGCTGAAATGAAGGCGCCATTCGCACGCGAGGTGCCAGGCGGTACGGCAGCTGAGGAAGCAGCACGGAAGCCGCGGGCGTTCGAAGCGGCGCAGGTGCCGGCTTTGCCCGAGGCGATCGAGCCGCTGACCGAGGCGGACGTGGTCGAGGCCGAGTTGCGGCCGCCGCGGCTGCTGAGCTGGCTGGGGCGGGTGGCGTGGATCGCGGGCGGGCTGCTGGTGTCGCTGGCGCTGGGGCTGGCGGCGGAACGGCTGATCGCCGACCTGTTCACGACGCAGCCCTGGCTGGGCTGGGTGGGCATCGCCATTCTCGTCGTGCTGGTGGTGGCGCTGGTCGCCATCGTCATCCGCGAGGTGGCCTCGCTGATGCGGCTGCGCCAGCTCGACCGGCTGCGGCGGCGGGCGGTGGCGACGCTCGAGAGCGACCTCAACAAGGACGGCGCGGCGATTTCGCGCGAGCTGCTCGATGTCTATGCGCGACGGCCGGACCTGGCGCGCGGGCGCGACGAGCTCGAGAGCAATGCGCGGCACGTGTTCGATGGCGCCGAGCATATCCGGCTGAGCGAGCGGCTGCTGATGGCGCCGCTCGATGCGCGGGCGCGGGCGCTGACGGCCGCTTCGGCGCGGCGGGTGGCGCTGGTGACGACGGTGTCGCCGCGGGCGCTGATCGACATCGCCTTCGTGATCTTCGAGAGCGTGCGGCTGGGCGGCGACATTGCCCGGCTCTATGGGGCGCGGCCGGGTATCATGGGCACGTGGCGGCTGATCGGCGCGATCCTCGCGCACCTGGCGGTGACCGGCGGGCTGGTGCTGACCGACGGCGTGGTGGAGCAGCTGGTCGGCCAGGGGCTCGCGGCAAAGCTGTCGGCGCGGCTCGGCGAGGGCGTGGTCAACGGGTTGATGACGGTGCGCGTCGGGATTGCGGCGATGCGGGTGGTACGGCCCCTGCCGTTCGCGGCGGTGAAGCAGCCGGTGGTGAAGGATTTTATTCCGGAGCTGGCGAATGTGCTGGGGGAGAAGAAGGGGTAGGTGGCGCTGTCGTGCCTTCCACGACCCCCTCTCTGCTGCGACTAACTCGCTGGCGCTCGTAAGTCTCGCGTCTCCCCCGCCGAGGGGGAGAGGGTGCGTTGCTGCGAGACTCGGTGTTTGTGGAAGGCTTCTCCCCCTTGGCGGGGGAGAAAACGAAAACTTGGATCTTAGCGCAGCTAAGTCCTTAGTTTTCGCAAGAGAGGGGGTCAACGGGCCTCGCCATTGGCAATGGCGGTGAGGCGGGCGTAGATGCCTTCGATGTTGCTCAGGACGTCGTTGTTCCAGAAGCGGATGGTGCGGAAGCCGGCGGTGCGGAAGTGGGCATCGCGCAAGCGATCAGCTTCGGAGCCGGCGTGCTGGCCGCCGTCGAGTTCGACGATGAGCTTGTGCTCGAAGCAGACGAAATCGAGGATGTAGCCGTCGATGGGGACCTGGCGCTTGAACTTCAGGCCGGCGAGACGGCCGCCGCGGAGCAGAGACCAAAGTTTTCGCTCGGCGTCGGTGCTGTTGCCGCGCAGGGACTTGGCGAAGTTGCGGTTTTGCTCCGGGACTTTCGTGCGCACAACAACCCCCTCTCTTGCGATTTCTAAGGCTTAGCCAAACGGCTAAACCTAAGAAATCGCTTTCTCTCCCGCCAAGGGGGAGAAGCCGACTGCTGCATCCGGGCTGAACACTGCGTTCGCCGGTTACACCCATGTGCCGTCTTGCACAGAGCGTGGCGTAGGAACATATCAGCACCCAGTCACATTTTGTTACCGAGGATACGGAAATGTTCCGGGTTGCTGTTCTGGTGGGATCGCCGCGGGCGAGCTCGTCCAACCTGAAGCTGGCCAAGGCGCTGGAGAAGCTCGCGGCCGGGAAGCTCGAATTCCGCTACGTGCGGATCGACAACCTGCCCTTCTATGACGAGACGCTGTGGGAGAATCCGCCGGCCGAAGTGCTGCGGCTGAAGCGCGAGATCGGCGAGGCGGATGGCGTGCTGTTCGTGACGCCGGAATATAACCGGTCGATCCCCGGGATCTTGAAGAACGCCATCGACTGGCCGTCGCGGCCGTTCGGCGACAGCGTGTGGGCGGGCAAGCCCGCTGCGATCGCCGGGGCGACCGGAGGGGTCAGCGGAACGGCGGCGGCACAGTCGCATCTGCGCTCGATCCTGCCGATGACCGGCGCGGCGCTGATGGGGACGCCCGAGGTGTATTTCCAGTCTCGGCCGGGGGCGATCGACGAGGACGGGAATTTTACCGAGGAACGGATCCGGACGAATCTGACGATCTGGGTGGAACGGTTCGCGGAGTGGATCGGGCGGTTTGCGCCGGCGCGGGAGGTGGAGGAAGACGTGGCTGAGCGGAAGACGGCCTAGGTCCGAGGGTTTGGTCGCCCCCTCCACCAGCTTCGCTGGTCCCCCTCCCCCGCCACGCGGGGGAGGATGATGGAGAGGCCGGTGCTTGTGGCCGCCCTACCCACCGGCTTGCCGGTCCCCCCTCCCTTCGCGGGATGACACCGGGGATAGGTAAGGCCGCGGCCTGCCCGTCAGGCCTTGCGGGCGCGGAAGAGACCCATGCGTTTTTCGGCCTCGAGGACGCCCTGGCCCTTGGCGAAGGCGTCGGCGATGCGCTGGCGGAAGGCGGCGAGTTGATCGGCGGGGGCGCCGTCGCCGGGGGGATAGGAGGTGAGGGCCATGAACACGTCCTCGGCCTCGGTGATGCGGAGACGGCCGGGGTTCACGTGGCGTTCGACATTGCCGAAGCGGGTGGCGAGCAGCTGTTCGGCGCGGGTAAAGCCGAAGGCGGCGCCGGCGGGCTCGGTGCCATCGGTGCCGAACACGGTGGTGAGCTGCATCAGCGCCGAGAGATTGTCGCGGTCGTTGGTGGTGGCGCCGAGGATGCCGCCGGGCTTCAGCACGCGGTGCATCTCGGCGATGGCCGCTTCCTGATCGCGTACGTGGTAGAGCATGTGCATGGCGATGACGCGGTCGAAGCTGGCGTCCGGGAAGGGCAGCGCGACGGCATCGGTGACGACGCTGTCGATGGAGGCAAAGTTCAGGCCGCTGCAGCGGTTGGTGGCTTCCTCGACCATACCGGGGGAGAGATCGGCCAGCGTGAGGTGGAGGCCGGCGGGCACGGCAGCGCCGGCGCCGACCCAGAACCAGCCGGGGCCGCAGCCGATATCGAGGACGCGCTGGCCCGGCTCGAGCGCCATGGTGCTGGCGACCCAGGGGAACCAGGGATTGTCGTCGTGCGAATAGGCCTGATGCAGGCGGGCGCGGGCGGCGAGCTTTTCGCTTGTGCCGTATTGGCGCGCGTTGCCCTCGGTGATGGATGACATAGCGCCCTCCCCGCGCATCTGGCTCCGGTGCGGGGGAGTAGCATGGCGGGTGCGGGGGGACAATCTGGGGGGGTGAACGGAGTGTGGGGCTCCAGCCCACCGAGCTGCGCTAGTTCGTTGACGCTCTCAAGCTGCGCTTGCCTCCCCCATCAAGGGGGAGTGTTCACTTCGGGCGCAATTGCCACCGGGTCATCCCCGCGAAAGCGGGGACCTCCGTTTGCCGCGCGCACCGAAAACAGAGCTTCCCGCTTTCGCGGGAATGACTCCGCGCGAGAACCAACCTTCCATGCAACGGTCCAACCTCAATACTCCCATCTACCAGCTTCGCTGGTCCCCCTCCCCCGCCACGCGGGGGAGGATCGTGGAGAGGCCGGTGGTTACCAGGAGAGGCGTTTGGCTTCGGCTTCGCGTTCGGCGAAGCGCTCGCGGGCTTCTTCGACGCGGTGGCGGTTGGCGTGGGCCCAGTTGCCGATGATGCGCAGCGGCTCCTGCAACTCCTTGCCCATCTCGGTCAGCTCGTAGTCGACGCGCGGGGGGATGGTGGGCGTCACCGTGCGGGTGACGAAGCCGTCCTTTTCGAGGTCGCGCAGGGTGGCGGTCAGCATCTTCTGCGACACCCCCTCGATCTGCCGCTTGATCTGGCTGAAGCGCCGGGGGCCGGCGGAGAGGTAGCGCACGACGAGGATGGTCCACTTGCCGCTGATCTGGGCCAGCACCTCATGCACCGGCAGCATGGCGCGCTGGCAGGCCTCGTGGCTGACGCCGTCGGGGCCGACGTGGCTGTCGAAGGCCGTGCCGACCGCATCGACCGCGGGGGCCGGTTCCGTGTGGGTGACCAAGTCGTCCATGGGTGACTCCGTGTAAAATTGGTGCCGTCTTGCGGCGTTCTCCCATGGGCACATACTTAGCGTCAGTTACTAACGGTGACTAGGTCTCCGTCGGTGGCCATATCTCAATCTTTCGTCATAGGCAGCAGAACATGACCAAGCCCAAGATCGGCATCATCCTTTCCACCACGCGCGAAACCCGGTTCGCGGACCGGCCGGCGCAGTGGGTCCTCGAAATCGCGAAGGCCCGCGGCGACGCGGACTACGAGATCGTCGACCTGCGGGACCATCCCCTGCCCTTCTTCGACGCCGTGGGCTCGCCGCGCTACGTGCCCCTCACCAACGAGGCGCAGTTGCGCTTCGTGCGCAAGATCGGCGAGTTCGACGGCTATATCTTCGTCACGGCGGAGTACAACCACACCGTGCCGGGCGTGCTCAGCAACGCGCTCACCTACATCTTCAACGAGATGGAGCGGAAGCCGGCGGCGTTCGTGGGCTACGGCGCGGTGGGCGGATCGCGGGCGGTGGAGCACCTGCGGGCGCTGGTGGTCGAGCTCTCGACGGTGCCGACGCGCTTCGCCGTCCACATCAACATGGAGCCGCTGCTCGGCATGCTGCGGGGCGGCAAGGATTTTGCCGACTACGACTACCTGGCGCCGACGGTGACGACCATGCTGGACGAGCTCGCCTGGTACACGCGCACGCTCAAGGCCGGCCGCGAGGCCCAGGAGCTCGAAGCGGCCGCCTGACCGGTCCGGGCCGATCACGGACAACGGGGCGTTAACTCTCCGCTATGTGATCGGCCCGATCTGGTGGAACCGGGGGCGGCAACACTACATTATGAAAGGGACGCGAGGTGCCTCCGTGTCCGGCCACAGGAGGGCCAGTCCGTTACCGGCTGGAGGCGGCGCTCTACGAACTATGAGGAGCGGAAGATGGCCATTCCCTTCAAAGGCCTAGCAGTATTTGCCGGCGTGCTGACGGCAGCCGGCCTGTTCACCGCCTCAAGCCTGTCGATGACGGCGGGCATGGTCTCGGCCGCGGCGGTCGAGGCACCCGTGGCGAGCAAGCCGCTCAAGCCCAGCTATGTCGCGCGCATGCCGGTTGCCGGCGCCGCGGCACTCGACATCGCCAAATCCGTGCCGGTGAAGCCGGCCATGCCCGCGGTGCCGGTGCTGCCGCCCGCCGCGACCACCGCCGTCGCGAGCGTGCAGGTGGAAGCAACCCCGACCTATTCGCACCAGGTGTCGGCGACCGGCGCCAATGTGCGCACCGGCCCCAGGAAGAGTTTTCCGGCGGCGTTCACGCTGCGTAACGGCAGCTGGGTGAGTGTTTCCGACAATGTCCGCGGCTGGGTCAAGGTGACCGACGAGGACGGCCGCGAAGGCTGGGTCTATGGCAGCCTGCTGACGCCGGACGCGACGACGTTCGAGGTTGCGGGGACGGTGGAATAGGCCCGGGGGGTGGTTCCCCTTGAGGGGAAAGGTTCGCTTCGAGCGCCGGCCCACCGGGTCATCCCCGCGAAAGCGGGGATCTCCGTTTAACGGCAGGCACCGAAACAGAGGTTCCCGCTTTCGCGGGAATGACTCCGAGCAAGATGGCATCGCCCGAGAGCAGTCCAACCTGAACGGAGCCCCTCGCGGGGGAGCATCAGGAGAGGCGGCTCAGTCCTTGGCGGCGCTCTGGGCTAGCGTGACCTTCAGGCCGTCCAGTTCGTCCGACAGCAGGATCTGGCAGCTGAGGCGGCTGTTGGGCTTCTTGTCGAGGGTCGAATAGAGCAGGTCTTCCTCGTCGTCGCTGGGCGGCGGGAGTCTTTCGAACCAGCCATCCTCGACATAGACGTGGCAGGTGGCGCAGGAACAGGCGCCGCCGCACTCGGCCTTGATGTTGAGTCCCCAGTCGCGGATCACTTCCATGGTGCGCCAGCCATCGAGCCCTTCGAGCTCGTGTTCGACGCCGGACTGATCGGTGACGTGGATTTTCATCGGCGGAAATGCGTCCGTTGGAAGAGTTGCCCTATTAGCACAGGGTCATTCCCGCGAAAGCGGGAATCTCGGTTTGGTTTGCGCCGGTGGATGTGGTCGCCCCCTCCACCAGCTTCGCTGGTCCCCCTCCCCCGCTGCGCGGGGGAGGATCACCGAGGGGTCGGTGCGAGCGTTAGGCTACGCCCAGTTTCTTCTGCAGTTTGGTGCTGCTGGTCGTGTACTGGAACACGACGCGCTCGCCGGGGGAGACGATGGCCTTGGCGGCCTGGGCCATCAGGGCGCCTTCGTGGAAGCCCGAGAGGATGAGCTTGAGCTTGCCCGGGTAGTGGTTGATGTCGCCGATGGCGAAGACGCCGGGGACGGAGCTTTCGAACTTCTCGGTATCGACAGTGATCAGGTTGTCGTTGAGCTCGAGGCCCCAGTCGGCGACGGGCCCGAGCTTCATGGTGAGGCCGAAGAAGGGGAGCAGGCGCGTCGCCGGGAGCGGGGTGTCGCCGGAATCCATGGCGATGTGGACGTGGTCGATCTGGCCGTCCTTGCCCTCGAGCTTGCCGATCTGGCCCATGAGGAAGTTGATCTTCCCCTCCATGACCAGCTCCTTCATCTTGTTCACCGAGGCCGGGGCGGCCTTGAAGGCGTCGCGGCGGTGGACGAGGGTCAGCGAGCGTACGATGGGCTGGAGGTTGAGGGTCCAGTCGAGGGCGCTGTCACCGCCGCCGACGATGACCACGTCCTGGTCGCGGAAATCGTCCATCTTGCGCACGGCATAGAAGACCGACTTGTTCTCGTAGGCTTCGATGCCTTCGACCGGCGGGCGCTTGGGCTGGAACGAGCCGCCGCCGGCAGCGATGACGACGACCTTGCAGAGGAAGGTCTCGTCGGCATCGGTCTCGAGGCGGAACGAGCCGTCCTCGAGCTTTTCGAGCCTGGTCACCATGCGGTTGAAGTGAAACTGCGGCCCGAAGGGTGCAATCTGCTGCATCAGGTTGTCGGTGAGCCCCTGCCCGGTGATCATCGGGAAGGCCGGGATGTCGTAGATCGGCTTTTCCGGATAGAGCTCGGCGCACTGGCCGCCGGGGCGATCGAGGATATCGATGAGGTGGCATTTGACGTCGAGCAGCCCGAGCTCGAAGACGGCAAACAGGCCTACGGGGCCGGCGCCGATGATGACCACGTCAGTGACGATTTCGTTCGACATTCAATTCTCGCGTGCAGGAGGGCATGACGGCCCTCCGGGTCTCAAGTTACGCGCCGCCTGTCACGCTAGGCGCGGGCGAAAGCGAGCCCGTGCTGGCGGGCTCGCGGGTTAGTTGCTGCTAGGCGATCTCCACCGCGCGGCGGCGGAGGAAGGGACGGGTGCCGACCGGCACCTCGGTCTTGCCGACCGGCTGGTAGAACCTCTCGACGGTGGCGAGCTTGCCCTCGGCCAGCGCCTTCCGGGTCGGCTCGTGCTTCACCACCAAGGCAGTGATGCCGCAGCGATACATGTGCGAGACCTGGTCGTGCAGCACGTCGCCGACGGCGCGGAGTTCGCCCTGGTAATTGTAGCGCTCGGCCAAGAGGCGCGCCGACGAGTAGCCGCGGCCATCGGTGAAGGCCGGGAAGTTGATGGCGATGGAGGCGAAGCGCCCAAGATCGGCAGCAACATCCTCGACGCGGTCGCCGGGAGAGACCAGCAGGCCAACCGGATGGGGGTTGGCGAGCACGGCCTCGCGGTTCTCGAGGAAGACGGGCAGCGGGATGTGGGTGTAGCGCACCGAAGCCGGGTCATCGCCCTCGGCCCAGGCCCGGAACGGGTCCTCGATGAACTTGCCGTCTTTCCACAGGTTCAGGTCCTGAGCGGCCATGGGTTTGGCGATGGCTCCGTTGAAATCGAAATGGATGCCGCACTCTTTCTTGTTGAGCCCGCGCCAGCGGCCGGCGCGCGGATCTTCGCCCTCGGCCACCACGCTCGTGCAGGGGGCGCAGCCGATCGACTTGTAGCCCTTGGCATAGAGCGGATGCTCGGGCAACTCATACTTGAGCTTGTAGGTCGTGATATCGGCATCGGAGAAATAGGCCAGCGGATTGACCTTGATGCGGTCATCGCTGGTCAGCTCGAAATGCGGCAGCACGCCGCGCTCGGCGGTCTGGTAGCGCTTGCGGCCGGTGACCCAGCCGCCAAAGCCGGAGACTGTGGCATCGAGCGGCTCGGTCTTGCGGATATGGCAGCAGGAATCCGGGTCGGTCTCCCAAAGGTCGCCCTTGGGATCGAAGCGGGCGATGTCCTTGCTGTCGGGATGAAGCGCGATGACGTTGGTGAGGCCGAGCCGGCGCTTCAGCGTCTCGACGTAGTCGAGCGTCTCGGGGAAGTGCTTGCCGGTCTCGAGGAAATAGACCGGCAGGTTCCTGTCGACCTCGGAGACCATGTGCAGCAGCACGGCGCTATCGGCACCGAAGGAGGAGACGATGGCGAGATCGCCGGGGAGCAGGTCCTCGACGGCCTGGCGCAGCACGCCGACGCCATCCATCTCGTCGAACATGCCGTTGAGCGACATGATGCCGAGCTGGCGCAGCTTGTCGGGTTTGTGGGTGCGGGTTGGGGCGAGATCAAGCATTCTGAACCTCGGAGATTCTGCCCTTCGCCACGCCGACGTCCACAGGGTCATTCCCGCGAAAGCGGGAACCTCTGTTCTGGAAGGCACCATCGCAAACGGAGATCCCCGCTTTCGCGGGGATGACCCGGTGGGTAGGACGAGCTTGCAGGCCGACTTCAAACATTGCCGTACAGCGCCTCCTTGAAGGGCTGCTTGCCGAGGCGGCGGAAGGCGGCGATGAAGGGTTCGCTGGGGCTTTCGCGGCGGGCGATGTAGGTGTCGACCAGGCGCTCGATGGCATCGGGCACTTCCTCGACGACGAAGCCGTGACCGAGGATGTCGCCGATCGCCGCCTGCTCGGTGGCATCGCCGCCGACGGTGATCTGGTAGAGCTCGGTGCCCTTCTTCTCGACGCCCAGGATGCCGATGTGGCCGACATGGTGGTGGCCGCAGGCATTGATGCAGCCCGAGATCTTGATCTTGAGGTCGCCGATCTCGGCCTGCCGCTCGGGGCTCTGGAATTTCCGCGTCAGTTCCTGCGCCAGCGGGATGGAGCGGGCGTTGGCCAGCGCGCAGAAATCGAGGCCGGGGCAGCAGATGATGTCGGTGATCTGGCCGGCATTGCCTTCGGCGAGGCCGTGCTCGACGAGGATGCCGAAGACCGCCGGCAGGTCGGTGACCTTGACGTGCGGCAGGACGATGTTCTGCTCGTGGCTGACGCGCAACTCGTTGTGCGAGTAGCGCTCGGCAAGGTCGGCGATCACGTCCATCTGCTTGTCGGTGGCGTCGCCGGGGGCGCCGCCGACCGGCTTCAGCGAGATGGTGACCGAGGCATAGCCGGGCTGGCGATGGCCGTTGAGGTTACGCTCGAGCCAGCGGGCATAAGGCGGGTTGAGGATCTTTTCGCGCGGGATGTCGACGCTGGTCTCGTTGACCAGCTCGTAGTCGGGCTCGGCGAAGTACTTCGTGATGCGGTCAAGCTCGTCCTGCGGCAGGTGCAGGACGCCGCCCTTCACGTGGGAGAATTCCTCCTCCACCTGCGAACGGATCGACTCGATGCCTTCCTCGTGGACGAGGATCTTTATGCGCGCCTTGAACTTGTTGTCGCGGCGCCCGTAGCGGTTGTAGACACGCAGGATGCTCTCGAGATAGGCGAGCAGATGCTCGTGCGGCACGAACTCGCTGATCTGCTTGGCGATCATCGGGGTGCGGCCGAGGCCGCCACCGACCCAGACTTCCCAGCCGATCTCGCCCTCGGCACTGGTCGTTGCCTGGAGGCCGATATCGTGGAAGCGGATGGCGGCGCGGTCGTGCGTGGCGCCCGACATGGCGATCTTGAACTTGCGCGGGAGGTAGCTGAACTCGGGGTGCAGGCTCGACCACTGGCGCAGGATCTCGGCGACCGGACGCGGATCGATGATCTCGTCCGACGCGGCACCGGCGAACTGGTCGGTGGTGATGTTGCGGATGCAGTTGCCCGAGGTCTGGATGGCGTGCATCTCGACCGAGGCGAGATCCTCGAGGATCTTGGGGATATCGCGCAGCTTGGGCCAGTTGAACTGGATGTTCTGGCGCGTGGTGAAGTGGCCATAGCCGCGATCATAGGTGCGCGCGATATGGGCCAGCATGCGCATCTGGTTGCTGTTCATGGTGCCGTAGGGCACGGCGATGCGCAGCATGTAGGCGTGCAGTTGCAGATAGAGGCCGTTCATCAGCCGCAGCGGGCGGAACTGGTCCTCGTTGAGCTCGCCGGTCAGGCGACGGGCCACCTGGTCGGAAAACTGCGCCGTGCGTTCCTTCACGAACGCGGCGTCGAACTCGTCATATCGATACATGGCCGTCCTCGTCGAGATGCTGGCGGTCGAAGCGCGGGGCGGTCGGGCCCTCGGCGCGGATGCGCTCGCGGATGCGGTCGGGGTGGATGACCCCGTCCACGAGCTTCACGGTTTCGACCTCAAGGGAAACAATGCGCCCGGTCTTCCTGGTGGCGGCGAGCGCGGCTTCGCGGGCCTCGAGCTCGTCCTTGCCGAACAGGCGCGCCTGCTGCAGTTCTTCGACCCATTTGCCGTCGGCGCTCAGATAGACCGCGGCGCCGCTCATCAGCTCATTGCCGGTGAGGATATCCATTCGTCATGCCACCTTGAATTCGGTTTGGGCGAACGCGATTGCGTCGCTCCAGTCGCCGTGCGCGATTGCCTCGCCCACGAAAATGATTGCCGGGCCATCCTCGAGCGCGACCTGGCCGCCGGCCAGCGTGCCGAGCGTGCCGCGATAGAGCATCCGGTCCTTGCGCCCTGCCCTGACGACGACGCCGACGGGAATCGTCGCGGCGGCGCCTTCGGCGATGAGGCGGGCGGCGGTTTCGGCGGCGACGGACTTGCCCATGTAGAGCGCCAGCGTCAGCCCGGCCGAGGCCAGCGAGGCCCAGTGATGCAGTTCCTCGGACTCGGCACCATGCGCGGTGGCGATGACAAAGCCGGTCGAGACCTTGCGTAGCGTCACCGGGGTCGCGGTGTCGGCGGCGGCGGCGAGCGCGGCGGTGACGCCGGGCACGATGTGATAGGCGATGCCCTCGGCCTTGAGCGCCTCGATCTCCTCGCCGGCGCGGCCGAAGATCATCGGGTCGCCGCCCTTGAGACGGGCGACGCGCTTGCCCTGCTTGGCGAGGCGAACGATGAGGCCGTTGATCTCGGCCTGGGTGAAGGAGTGATGGCCCTTGCGCTTGCCGACGAGGATGCGCTCGGCATCGCGGCGGCCCATCTCGACGGCGGCGGCGGGGACGAGGTGATCGTGAACGATCACATCGGCCTGCTGCAGCAGGCGCTGGGCGCGCAAAGTGAGCAAGTCCTCGGAACCGGGGCCGGCGCCGATCAGCCAGACGACGCCGGGGCTCTCGCCCTCGGCCGCATGCTCGGCCAGCAGGGTTTCGGCCTTTTCGGCGCCCTTGCCGCGCAGCATGGCGGCTTCGACTTCGGGCGAGGTCACCAGCTCTTCGTAGTAGCGGCGGGCACGGGCGCCGGGGAGGAGCGCGGCGACCTTCTCGCGCATGGCGCCGGCGAGGCGGGCGAGCGTGCCGAGATTGGGCGACAGCCCCGCTTCGATGCGGGCGCGGATCAGCCGGGCCAGCACCGGCGCATCGCCTTCGGAGGCGACGGCGATGGTGACGGGGGCACGGTCGATGATCGCCGGGGTGTAGAAATCGCACTCGTCGGGCTGGTCGACGACGTTCAGCGGGATGCGGGCGGCGCGGGCCGCGAGCTTGGCGGCTTCGCCATCGGGGCCGTGGTCGGCGACGAAAACCAATGCCGCATCAACGAGATCGGCGGCTTCGAAGGGGCGCGCGAGAACGGTCACCGGCAGATCGGCGAAGTCGGCTTCGAGGTGATTTGAGACAATGACGACCGATGCAGTCGTCTTAACAACCAGTCGGGCCTTGTTGAGGGCTTCTTCTCCACCGCCGACGATGACGATGCGCTGACCCTCGACTTTGTAGCTGACAGGAAATGTTGTCAGTTCACCCATTGGCGGCCTTTTCGGATGGCGCGATACATACTCACTTCCAAGCAACGGAGCAAGCTATTGAAATTCAATAGCTTTAATGTTTCCCGGCGGCGGGATGGATTGGAATTCAGTTGGGGCGGAATAGCGCAGGCCGGGAAAAGAATCCACGGCGTTGCTGCGGCGTGGAATGATGGGGGCGGCGGAGTGCTAGATGACGCTGGCGATGTCGGTCTGGGAGAAATCGTTGCCGGTGAAGAGAAGCGGTAGCCGCTCCTGCTTTGCCGTGACGTATGAGAAGCAGTCGCCGAAGTTGAGTGCGGCGGGATGCAAGCCCTTGCCCCACTGCCGGTAAGCCAGTTGGGCGTCGTATGCCGTTTCCGCGGTGACGGGAACGATCTGCGGCGCCAGCAGCTCGATGAGCCGGCGCATCTCGCCGCCGACCCCTTTCCACTCTGAGGTGACGAAGCACTCGACGAGCGTTCCCGCCGACATGCAGGTGCGGTTCTCGTCGAGCGCATTGATACACGCATCGCGCGCCGGCTCATGCTTGATGATGGCGACCAACGCCGAAGTGTCGACGACGATCACTTGGGCAGACCTGCCTCGTCATACATGTCGTCCCAGTCGCCGGGCTTCATCTTGGCCAGCGCCTGCCGCGTAAGCTCGTCGATCAGCGCCCGATCCAGCTTGCGGGGAGCTGGCTCCTCCACTGGCACCATCTTGACGGCTGGTTTGCCGTGGCGGGTCAGGACGATGGTTTCGCCCCGCTCGGCGCGGCGGACGAGATCGGTGAGTTGTGCCTTGGCTTCGGTGATGGGGACGTTCATGGCAACCTGGTCCAACATTCTAGACCAGAAATATGGACCATTATCTGGTCCATTTCAATCACCCCTGGCGTGACGGGACGTGGACGACCAGGCCGTCGAGCTCGTCCTTGACCTTGATCTGGCAGGACAGGCGCGAGTTCGGCTTGGGCTCAAAGGCGAAATCGAGCATGTCTTCCTCCATCATGGAGGGGCCGCCGACGGTCTCGGTCCAGGCGTCGTCGACATAGACGTGGCAGGTGGCGCATGTGCAGGCACCGCCGCACTCGGCGATGATGCCGACAACGCCGTTCATGATGGCGGTTTCCATCACGGTCGAGCCGACCTCGCCCTCGGTTTCGCGCCGTGTGCCGTCGGGTTCGATATAGGTGATGCGGGGCATGTCAGGTCTTCATGGAGATAACCTGCCGGGTATAGGCGCGGCCCCTGCCCCGCGCAAGCCGCGTCGCCGGCGGTGCGGCTATTCGGCTCCGACCAGGTCGCGGATGAAGTCCTGGCACTCGGCGACGGCGCTGGCGATGGCGAGCAGGAGCGCCGGATCGATCGGCTGGCCGGCCCGCAGCATGTCCTCGGCCTCCCTGGCGCGATCGCGCACCACGGTGGCGCCGATGCCGGAGGCGGCGCTCTTGAGGGTGTGCAGGTGCTCGATCAGCTTTTCGGTGTCGACGCTGGATTCGATGCGGGAGAGATAGACGCCGGACATGTTGGCGTAGAGGCGCAGCACCTCCTCGCGCAGGCCGGGATCGCCCATGGTCTGGTGGTCGAGATGGTCCATGTCGATCGGGCTCGGCTTGTCCACCGCGCTCGACGCACCGCGCCCCGCTTTGACCACATTGCTACGTGCCATTGCCCGACCTTCCCGCTACGACGCGCCCTGCAGCGGGCGCTTTCGAGAACGGTAGCGAGGGGGGATGAAGGCGAGGCCAAGCGAATGGATACAAGTTTAGCCACGCCTTTAACGGGCCGCATTCCCACGGGAAATTAACCTTCCGTTAAGAATGCATTCGGTTTGGCTCAAATTGTATGTAAGTTTGAGCCTACCTAGCGTGCGGCGGCGCGGGGGCGACGGGTCAATTGCGGCATTTTGAATCGCATTTTACCCAATTTGGACGGCATACCGGAACCCGGGTCCTGTCCAATGCCAGCTCTAGTGCCGCCCGAGTGCCGATGCGAGAGTTGTAAAGAGTATGGCAAAGAAGAGCTCAGCCCCCCAGAACGACCCCGCGACCCTGGCATTTTCGGCCGTCGAGGACGCGCTGAAGGATTCGGTGTTCGCCAATCTGGACAAGCCGGAGGCCGAAGAGGCCCCCGCCGTGGCCGAGAAGCCCGCGCCGCGGCCGATGCCGCGCGACAACTCGGCGCGTTCCGAGCGCCAGCGTGCGGCCGACAAGTTCGCGGCGCAGACCGGCTCGGTGGCCAATGACGACCGCTTCCCCTCGTCCAAGATTCTCTACGGCCTGCAGTCGCGTTCCTCGAACACGCCGACCATGGTCGCAGGGCTCATCGCCGCCGGCTGGGTGGTGGCGATCATCCTCGTGGCGCTGATCCGCAACGGCGGCGAGCTGGGCGATCCGCGGTTCTGGGGCTCGAACGACTTCATCGGCCTTGTGGCGCTGGCCGTGGTGCCGGTGCTGGGCATTTTTGCCATCGCCACCCTCGTCCGGCGCGCGCAGGACCTGCGCAACGCGGCGACGGCGGTGACGCAGGCGGCGATCCGGCTTGCCGAACCCGAGACCACGGCGTCCGAGAAGGTCGCCTCGGTCGGCCAGGCCGTGCGCCGCGAAGTGAACGCGCTCGGCGATGGGCTGGAGCGCGCGCTGTCGCGCGCCGGCGAGCTCGAGGTGATGATCCACAACGAGGTCACCGCGCTCGAACGCACCTATTCGGACAATGAATCCCGCATGCGCGCGCTGATCCAGGAACTGGCCAGCCAGCGTGAAGCGGTCATCACCAATACCGAGCGCGTGCGCGAAGCGATCACCGAGAGCCACACGGGCCTGGTGTTCGACCTCGACATGATTTCGCAGCGCATTGCCGGCACGATCGTGGAATCGGGCGGCAACCTGACCAAGGCGCTCGAAACCGCCGGCAACTCGCTGAACGGCGCGTTCGGCGAGCGGACCGAGAGCTTCGTGTCGCTGATCGACCAGCGCACCAGCCACCTGCTGGTGGCGCTCGACGATTCCGCCTCGCGCCTCAACATCACGCTCGAGGACCGTGCCGGCACGATCTCGGGCGCGTTCGAGAACCGCACGCAGGAGCTCAGCAACGTCATCGACACGCGCCTGTCCTCGCTGACCGAGGCGCTGGACAGCCGCGCCGTGACGCTGTCGGACGCGATCGACAACCGCACCTCGTCGCTGGCGAAGCTCCTGAGCCAGGGCGGCATCACGCTGCTCGACCAGCTGCGTGACCGTGGCCATGAAGTGTCGAGCGCGCTCGACATGATCGGTACCCGCATCGCGTCGGACATCACCGGCCGCGCCCGCGAGGCCGAGCAGCTGCTTTCGGGTCTTTCGCATCAGCTCGACGAGCAGGTGCAGATCCAGGTCAACTCGATGGAGAGCCGGCTGCAATCGGCGATGATCGAGCTTTCCGGCGCCCTCGACGACACCACCGAACGGGCCCGCGTGACCCTGACCGGCGCCGGTTCGCAGAACCTCGCGCAGTTCGACAGCCGCCTCGACGAAATCGCCAGTGCCATCGACGGGCGCCTCGCCTCGCTCGACGGCGTGATCGGCGACAAGGGCGAGCGGCTGATCGCGGCGCTCGACAAGAACAATGCCAGCTTCGCCGCCCGGGCCAACGTGCTCGAGATGGCGCTCGACGAAAAGAGCGAGCAGTTCAACGAGGTGGTGACGCAGCGCACCCGTGAGATGACCGAGACGCTGGGCCAGCGCACCAAGCAGATCACCGAGGCGATCGCCAGCCGCAGCCAGGAAATCGCATCGGCGCTCGAGGGCCACACCCAGATCATCGCCGATGCCTTCGACGGCCGCACCGAGCTGCTCAACGACACGCTGCGCAGCCGCCACGACGAGCTGAACGCTTCGTTCGACAGCCGCGCGCAGCTGATCGACGAGACGCTGCGCGGCCGCCACGGCGAGCTGAGCGCGGCGCTGACCGAGCATGTGAAGGCGTTCGACGCGACCATTGCGGGCCACGCCCGGCAGATGGACACCAACATCATCACCCATGCGCAGGCCGTCGACGTGGCGCTGGGCAACCGGGTCGACCAGTTCGACCGCATCCTCACCGACCGCACCAAGGAATTCGCGGACGCGGTGGCGACCCGCACGCAGGAGCTGGACCAGTCGGTCACCACCCGCACGCAGGAACTCGACCAGGCCGTCGCCGCCCGTGCCCAGGAGCTCGACCAGACCATTGCGACCCGCACCCGCGAGTTCGAGCAATCGGCGCTCAGCCGGACGGATGCGCTCGACCAGTCGGTGGCGACCCGCACCCAGGCACTGGACCTGGCGCTGCAGCAGCATGCCCAGCAGATCGGGGACAGCCTCGACACCCGCACCCGCACCATCGATGCGGTGCTACAGCAGCATGCCCAGCAGATCGGCGACAATCTCGACACCCGCACGCAGGCGCTGGCGACGACGGTTTCGGCCCGCACCGCCGAACTCTCCGAGGCACTCAACACCCGGACGCAGGAGCTGGCCAGTACGCTGGGCACGCACACCGCCGGGCTGGCTGCCGCGATCGGCGACCGCACGACGGAGCTGGCCAACACCATCGAGAGCCAGGCCGCTTCGGCGCGCGACCGCATCGACAGCAGCGTACGCAATGTGTCCGACGTGATGTCGGAACGCGCCGGCGCCGTGGCGTCGCTGTTCGAAACCAAGACCTCCGAGATTAGCGAAGGGCTGAACCGCGGCCTCGACGCAGCCATCCTCAAGATCGCCGATGCCGAGACCGGCGTCACCACCCGGATCGATGCGGCTTCGGCCACCGTGGGCGACAGCGCACGCCGCGCCGCCGACATCATCGAGACCGGCGTCAACTCCGCTCGCAAGGCGATCACCGACCTCGTCGACCAGCGCCTGGGCACCCTGCCCGAGGCGATCACGGCGCGCGCCGACATCACGGCCGAGCGGCTCGCTTCGCTCAACACCGCGATCAACACCGCGCTGGTGCAGTCGATGACCGACCTCGAGGCCGGTGCCGACCGGATCGAGGAGACCATCTCGCGCCGCATCGTCGATGCGACCTCGGCGATCACCGAGGACGTGACGGCGACGGCCGACCGCATGGATGTGGCGGTGCGCAACGCGCTCGAGCAGATCCAGCGCGCCTCGGGCAATATCGACGAGCTGATCTCGATCAAGGCCGTGGCCGCAGCCGACGCGATCGGCGGCAAGGTGGCCGAGATCAACCGCGTGGTGAGCGAGCAGACCGACGCCTTCTCGGCGCTGGTTTCGGACCGCACGGCGCAGCTCGAGATGAGCCTCGCCAACCACGGCAACGTGCTGCAGCAGGCGCTGATCACCAATGCCTCGCAGGCCGAAGACCTGATGAGCATTTCGACCTCGCGCATCCTCACCGACGTGACGGCGGCGCTGGGCAAGCTCAACGACTCCAACATCCTGCTGCAGAAGGTGCTCGACGCCTCGACGGCGAACCTCGCCAACCTCGAGACCAGCGTTTCGGCGCAGACCGCCAGCTACTCCAATACCGTGCGCGAGGCGATCGGCTCGACCGAAGAGGCCGGCCGCATGGTGACCGAGCATGTGACGGCGCTGCAGACCTCGATCCGCACCATGGTGGGCGAGTTCGGTTCGATGCTGGGCAATCTCGATGCCGAGGCGCGCAGCCTCGATACGGCGGCGCAGAACCTCAGCGCCACCGGCGCGACGACGCTCACCAATCTCGACGAGCGCCGCGCGGCGATGGACGAACTGGCGCAGGCCTTCGTGTCGCGCGCCGACGAGATCGACATGCGCATGCGCGGCTTCGCCCACTCGATCTCGGAGACGGTGGAAGAGACCGAGCAGCGCCTGGTTTCGGCGCGCGAGTCGATGGAGCAGCTGCTCGCCTCGACCACCTCGGGTGTTGCCGAAACGCTGGAAAGCGCGTCGGGCACCATCCATGCCGCCATGAGCGACACCACCGGCCAGCTGCAGAGCGTGCTCTCGAGCAATGCCGAGCAGGTGCAGGCCGCCCTGTCGGAGAGCACCGGGCAGCTGCAGAGCGTGCTCACCGAGACCGCCGAGCGCGTGCAGAGCTCGCTCGCCGAGACCACCGGCCAGCTGGAAAGCGTGCTGGCGAGCACGGCCGAAAAGGTACAGGGTTCGCTGGCCGAGACCACCGGCCGCCTCGAGGACGTGCTGACCGGCACGACCGAGAAGGTGCAGGGTGCGCTCTCGACCGCGACGACCGAGATGCAGAGCGTGCTCGGCAAGAGCACCAATCTGCTCGAAGAGGCGCTGGAAGGCACCTCGCGCCGGGTGGCGACCCAACTCGGCTCGTTCACGGACACCGCGTCCAACGAGAGCCAGCGCGCCGCCGATGCCCTGCGCCAGACGCAGGCGACGATGATCCTCGAAATGCAGCAGGCCCTCGAAGCCGCGACGCAGCGCTTCAACGAGACGGCGAGCGCCATGCGCGCCACTGCCAAGGAAGTGGGCGCCGAGCTCGAGAACACGCGCTCCGAACTGGCGCGCGGCGTGATGGAGCTGCCCGAGGAGACCAAATCGAGCGCAGCAGCGATGCGCCGCGTGGTGGCCGAGCAGATCGAGGCCCTGGCCGAGCTCAACGCCATCGTGCGGGCCCAGCCGGCCACGCACGACCTCAACGACCGCCGCCCGGCGGCGCCGACCCGCGCTTCGATCGTGCGCGAGGAGGCCCCGGCTCCGTCGCGGCCCGAGCCGCGCCCGGAACCGGCGCGTGCGCCCGAGCCCCGCAACACGCCGCGCTACGACATTCCGGTGAGCACGGTTGCGAGCGCACCGCGCCCGCAGCCCGCGGCGGAACGGCCTGCGCCATTGCCGACCCCGGCCCCGGCCG
This sequence comes from Devosia sp. Soil_C_22, assembly GCF_057657195.1. NCBI lineage: Bacteria > Pseudomonadati > Pseudomonadota > Alphaproteobacteria > Hyphomicrobiales > Devosiaceae > Devosia > Devosia sp. Soil_C_22. The sequence continues at coordinate 1,532,873 of NZ_JBDGIY010000001.1, read as the reverse complement.
CGCGTAGCGAAGAAGGCGGCGGCTGGCTGCGCGACGTGCTGCGCAATGCATCGGGCCCGAAGGAAGCGGCTCCGGCTGCTTCGGCGCCCGCCGCTGCTCCGGCCCCTGCCCCTGCACCGTCCGCCCCACAGCCGCAGAACCTGTCGACGCTGACCGAGGAGATCGCCCATGCGATCGAGCCGGGCCCGCTGGCGGATGCCTGGCAGCGGTACCAGGCCGGCGAGCAGAACGTGTTCTCGCGCCGCATCTACACGCTGGGCGGCCAGGCCACCTATGACGAGGTCCGCCGCCGCCTGCAGCGCGACGCCGATTTCGCCCGCACGGCAGCCACTTACATGGCGGAGTTCGAGCAGTTGCTGAAGCGCGCCGCTGCCGGCTCCAACCCGGCAGGCGAGAGCCGCGAGTACCTGCTGAGCGACCGCGGCCGGGTGTACACGATGCTGGCGCATGCGAGCGGCCGGCTGGGGTAAGCCCGCCAGCGATGAAATGAACAAGGCCCTCGCGAGCGATCGCGGGGGCCTTGTGGTTTGGGGGGACGAGTTGGTGCAGGGCTCACCCTAGCCCTCGAGCTCGGCGTGGGGGCGCCAGCCGATGCGCCACGAAGTAGATGGTGGTTGCGACACCATGGCGGGAAGTTGCCCAACTTTGCACGCCCGGCCGCACCTCAGGATGGGCCCCGGCCTGCGCCGGGGTGACACGGTGGTAGTGAAAGCGGGCGGGCCAACACCCACGGACAGGTTCGTCCGCCCTAGCCCAGCCGCGCCTCTCCCGGCTGTTTCGGGCTTTGCATTCTGATCGACAGCCAGATCAGGGCAGCGCCGAGCGCGGCGAAGGCGGCGGCGATGAAGTAGGCCTGGGCGCCGATGAGGCCCATGAGCCAGCCGAAGGCGATGAGGCAGACGACCACCATGGCTTGCTGCAGCATCTGGAAGAAGCCCTGGACCTCGGCGGCGATGTGGTCGGAGGTCCAGTTGGCGATGAAGTGCATGCAGCCGAGATAGCCGAGCGCGAAGGTGATGGCGTTGAGGGCCTGGAGCGGGATCAGCCAGATCAGATCGGGCTGCAGGGCCATGCAGGTCCAGCGGAACACGGCGGTCACGGCGGAGGCGAGGATCAGCGTGCGGGCGGAGAAGCGGCGGGCGAAGCGGGCGAAGACGAACATCAGGCCGGCCTCGGAGAGCGCGCCGACGGCGAGCAGCGGGCCGATGATATCCTCGGGAAAGCCCTGCTCCTTCCACAGCAGGCCCTGGAAGGCGTTGAGGATGATGTGGGTGCCGAAGACCATGGCGAAGCCGACCAGCGGCAGGATGAAGAAGGGCTTCATCACTTCGCGCAGGTGGCGGGCGCCGTGATCGGCGGGCGCGGCGGGCTCGCCGGCAGTGGTGGCCCGAAAGCGCGGCAGGCCGAAGGCGGCGAATGTGCGCAGCAGCGACAGGCCGATGAACAGCGGCAGGAAGATGCCGCCGCCGAGCCAGGCGATGATGAAGCCGGTGAGCGTCAACATCAGCATGTAGCCGACCGTGCCCCAGGCGCGGATGGGGCCGAACTGGGTGCCGCGGCGGCGCGTGAGGCGCAGGGTGGCGGCGTCGACGACCGGGCCGACGAGGCCGCTGGGCAGCGTCAGCAGCGTCCAGACGAGCAGGATGCTCCAGAAATCGTGGGCGAGGTAGAGCGCGAAGGGCGTGATGCCGGCGATGACGGCGCCGATGACGATGACCTGCTTCCAGTCGGGCGCGCGATCGGCGATGCGGCCGACGACGACGTTGAGCAGCAGGATCAGCAGCACCGGGGCGGCGTTGATGATGCCGATCTGATCCGGTGTCAGCCCTCGCCCGGCGAACCAGATACCGGAATAGACGGTGACCACCGCGGCCGACATGTATTGGATGAAATAGTAGACGGTGGCCTTGAACTCGGGCGTGAGGCGCGGTTCGGCGGCAGCGGCGGCGGTCATTGCTGGACTCAGGGAGCGGGGTCGGCGGCGACGAGCTGGTCGGATTGGACGGGATGGGCGGCCCTGGGCTGGAGGCGCAGCGACGCCAGGACGCAGAGCGCGCCGATGAGCGCGAAGCCGGCGGCGAGCAGCCAGGCACCGTGGCCGAAGGCAGCGACGCACCAGCCCATGCCAAGAATCAGCGCCACGGTGACGGCCTGCTGCAGCACATAGGAGAAGCCCTGCGCCTCGGCGGCGATATCGTCGGCGGTCCAGTTGGCGATGAAATAGACGCCGCCCAGGTAGCCGACCGCGAAGGTGATCGAGTGCAGCATCTGCAGCAGGAACAGCACCCAGAGCGGCGGCGCGAAGGCCATCGCCACCCAGCGCAGGACGCCGACGAGACAGGCGAAGATGATGATGTGGCGGGCGGATAGCTTCAGCTTCAGCCGGTTCCACACGAACATGGTGGCGGCCTCGGAGGCGGCCATGACGGCGATGAGCACGCCGATGAGGCCGGGCGAGATGCCCTGCCCGGTCCACAGCAGCGCACCATAGGCGCCGAGGCCGCCGTGGGTGGAATAGAGCAGCGCGACGCCGAGCAGGGTGAGTACGAACCACGGCTTCAGTACCTGGCGGAAGCGAGTGGCACCGTGCTTCGGGGCGGCAGCGGAGCGATCCTCGCCGTCGCGGAAGCGCGGCAGCTGGAAGGCGAGCAGCAGGCGCAGCAGCGCGAGGGCGACGAAGAGCGGCACGAAGGCGGCATCGCCCAGCCAGCCGATCAGCGGACCGGCGGCGAGGCACACCACCATGTAACCGACGGTGCCCCAGGCGCGCACCGAGGAGAAGCTGGTGCCGCGCCGCTGCGTCATGCGCAGGGTGGCGGCATCGATGATGGGAACGAGCGCGAGGCTGGCGCTCATGCACATGGTGTAGACGAGCAGGATGCCCCAGAAGCCCGAGAGGAAGAACAGGCCGATGGGGGCGACGCCGGCGATGAGCGAGAGCACGATGATGACGCCGCGCCAATCGGGCGCGCGATCGGCGATGCGGCCGATCAGCTGGTTGACCAGCAGCATCAAGAGCGGCGGGGCGGCATTGATGATGCCGATCTCATCGGGGCTGATGCCGCGATTGGCGAGCCAGATGCCGAGATAGACCGAGGCCACGCCGGTGGCGCCGAAAACGGTGAAATGGTACAGCGCCGCTCGCAGCTCGGGCGAAAGCCCGCGCGTGGCCAATGTCGACGACATCCGGATGTGCTCCCGGGGTGGGGAGAATCCCACCGCACGAACCGCACATGCCCATGACGCGGGGAAATAATCAACGGTGGCGGCAGGGCTGTAGCGTTATGCCGCTGGGGGTGTGGCAGGGGCGCTGGGGCGGGTCACTAGCTCCTGCGCGCGTGGTCGCCCCCTCCACCAGCTTCTCGGGCCTTTCGAGCATAGCTCTCAAGGCCTTCTCACCTAAAATCGCTCCACTGGAGCGATTTTGCCTTCGGCACGGCTCGAAGCCCCTCCCCCGCCACGCGGGGGAGGATCAGGGAGAGGCCGGTGGATCAGGCCGCGGCGGCCGGTACCACGTTACCAGTGGCGTGGCGGACGGGGACCAGGGTGTCGAGGAAGATGTCGGCGCAGCGGGACCAGGTGAAGGTCATGGCGTGGGCGCGGGCGGCGGCGCGGTCGAGCGTCAGGGCGCGGAGCACGGCGGTGGCGAGATCGGCGTCCATGGCGGCGGCCGCGGGATCGGTCAGGATGTCGCGCGGACCGGTCACCGGATAGGCGGCGACGGGGACGCCGGAGGCGAGGGCCTCGAGCATGACGTTGCCAAAGGTGTCGGTGCGGCTGGGAAAGACGAAGACATCGGCGGAGCGATAGAGCGCGGAAAGCTCGGGCCCGGTGCGGAGACCGAGGAATTTTGCGGCCGGATAGTTTGCCTTCAGCTCGGCGCGGGCCGGGCCGTCGCCGACGACGATCTTGGTGCCGGGGACGTCGAGGGCGAGGAAGGCTTCGACGTTCTTTTCGACCGACACGCGGCCGACATAGAGCAGATGCGGGCCGGGCAGATCGGTGAACTCGGTTTTCGGGCCGGGGGCGAAACCGGAGTGGTCGACGCCGCGGGTCCACAGCCGGACATGGCCGAAATGGCGGGCCGACAGCTCGTCCTGCAGCGAGGCGGTGGGCACCAGCGTCGCCTCGGCCGGCTCGTGGAACCAGCGCAGGAAACCATAGGTCCAGTCAGTAGGGATGGGCATGCGCGCGGCGACATATTCGGGGAAGCGCGTGTGATAGGAAGTGGTGAAGCGTAGGCCCTGCTCGAGGCAGACCAGCCGGGCGAGGAGTCCGAGCGGCCCTTCGGTGGCGATGTGGATGTGGTCGGGAGCCTCGCGCGAGATGGCATCGGCAATGGTCATGGGCATGACCAGCGACAGCCGTATCTCGGGATAGGTGGGCAGGGGAAAGGTCCAGAAGCCTTCCGGGGCGAGGTAGCTCACGTGGTGGCCGCGACTTCGCAGTTCCTGGCCGACCATCTCGAGGCAGCGCACCACCCCATTGGTCTGGGGCCGCCAGGCATCGGTGACGATCAGTACCTTACGCATCGGGCCCTGCCCTTCACGAGGAATGGCGCGGGTTTACGAGAGTCGCGTGACGCGGCGGTGAAGGGGCTGTGACGCTCCGATGACGGCGGCGGGCATTTATGACAACGGGCGAATAGAGCGTTAGGGCGATCGGCGGGGGCGGCTGGGCCGTCTAAACGGGACGACTATCGTGCCGCTGTCGTCCGCGCGCATGACAGGCGGGCGATCCGGTCCGTGTCACGGTGCTTGCAGAGCGAGCCCCGGAGGACAGCATGGACATTCACACTCTCGTCGCCGCGCATTTCGGACCCGACCCCCATCCGGCGCCGATGGATGCCAAGGCGGAAGACCGCTACTACGCGGAACAGTTCGAGATCCCGGAGCTGCGCCCGAGGCTTTGGGGACCTATCGTGCTGGCGGCCGGCGCGATGCTGTTTCTCGTCGCCCTCGTTCCTGGTTGAGTACGATGCTGGACGAAATCGGCCGTGCTATGGTGCGACCGGGGAAGGCCGTAGACGGCGGGATGGAGATGGGCGACGCCGACAAGGCCGCGATCATGGCGGTGATCCGCGCCGAGACCGAGGCGTGGCTGCAGCGCGATTTCGAAGCACTGGCGAGCCACTGGGTGCAATCGCCGCAGACCCGGCGGATGGAGGCTTTCACCTCGCTGGGGGTGCGAGTGGATGAAGGCTGGGACACGATTGCCGCCCGGCTGAAAAAGATTGTCGAGCGGTTCCCGGAGAAGCAGGATTTCGACGGACGCGTGCGCTGGGAAAAGGTCAACATCGTCATCGATGGCAACGTCGCCTGGATGACCTACGACCAGATCGGCAGCGACACCGGGGAGGACCGCAAGCGCCAGCTGCGCATCCTCCACCGCATCGAAGGGGCCTGGAAGATCGGGTGCCTGGTGATGATGGAGAGCAGCGTCGAGGAGGCGAACTGCCCGCTGATCGAGGTCGATATCGGGGCGCGCATCCTGTGGACGAACCGGCTGGCGCGGGAGCGGATCGGCGGGCATGCCGGACTGGTGGCGGATGCCGGCCGGCTGCGGGCCCGGCACCGCGAGCGCGACGCGGTGCTGCGCGATACGGTGCGGCTGGCGTTCGACGAATTGCAGAGCCAGAGGCCGCTGGCCGTGGCGCGCAAGCAGGCCTGGGCCGTCGCGCTGGGCGAGGACGAGGAAGGCACGCCGCTGCATTGCTGGGTGCTGCTCGAAGACGGCAAGACGCTGGTGTCGTTCGACGATGCAGCCACCCTCGCTCGGCGGATCGGTGGCGCGCAGGAGGTCTACGGGCTGTCCCCGGCCCAGATCAGGCTCGCTCGGCTGATCGTCGACGGTCACGACCTTGCGGCCGCCGCAGGCATCCTCGCAGTCAGCGTCAATACGGTGCGCACGCAGTTGCAGCGCATCTTCGACAAGACGGGCGTGCGCAGCCAGTCCGCGCTGGTCCGATCGCTGCTCAGCATCGACGCGCCGAACACGTAGAGCGGGATCTCAGGATTTCGGGGTCCGGGCCAAAGCCTCGAGCGCCGCATAGGATTCGCGCAGCAGCTCGGCGATGGGGCGCTGGCCATTGGCGCGGTTGAAGGCTTCGAGGGAGAGGCGCATGGCGCCGATGGTGAGGAGCGCGATGAGGCGGAGCTCGGGCTCGGGGGCGGGCCAGCGTTCGGCGAGGGCGGCGTAGAGCATGTGCTCGGCCTGCACGTAGGTCGCCTGCTTGCGGGCCTGGACGGCCTCGCTCGAACGCATCAGGCGATCGATGGCGAGCAGCTCTTCGGGCGGATAGGGCGCGGAGAGGCTCAGCAGGGCGTCGCGGGTGGCCTCGAGCGGCGGCTTGGTGGAGGGCTGCTGCGCCAGGGCAGCAACCAGCATCTCACCCATGCCCTGCTGCATGGAGAGCAGAATGTCGTCCTTGGACTTGAAATAGTGAAAGAAGGTGCGGCGCGAGATGCCGGCAGCCGCCGCGATAGCATCGAGCGTGGTGGCTTCGTAGCTCTGCTCGCCGAACAGCCGGATGGCGGCGTCGGTAATGCGCTGCAGCGTCTCGCGGCGCTTGCGCTCCCTTGCCCCCTCTCCCGCCAGCCCGCTCAATTCATCCCTCTTGAAATTCCTGCACTCAGTGCACTATTTAGATTGCACTCAGTGCAATATATGGAGAGGCAAGAGCGATGGCAAAGTGGACGGCGGCGGAAATTCCGGACCAGAGCGGACGGTTGGCGGTGGTGACGGGCACGGGCGGACTTGGGTTCGAGGATGCGCTGGCGTTGGCCAAAGCCGGCGGCGAAGTCATCATTGCCGGGCGCAATCCCGGCAAGGGGGCCGAGGCGGTGGCGCGCATACGGGCCGAGGTGCCGGCGGCGCGGGTGCGGTTCGAGCCGCTCGACCTGGCGCGCCTCAGATCGGTACGCGACTTCGCCGAGCGGCTGCGCCGGCAGGAGGAGCGGCTGGACCTGCTGGTCAACAATGCCGGGGTGATGGTACCGCCCCAGCGACAGGAGACGGCGGATGGATTCGAGCTGCAATTCGGCACCAATTATCTGGGGCATTTCGCCCTGACGGCGCAGCTTATGCCATTGCTGCGCAAAGGAAAGCAGGCCCGCGTGGTGACGCTGTCGAGCGTGGCGGCGCGGGCCGGGAGCATCGACTTCGACGACCTGCAGGCGGAGCGCGCCTACCGGCCGATGCCGGTCTACAGCCAATCCAAGCTTGCCTGCCTGATGTTCGCGTTCGAACTGCAACGGCGGAGCCTCGCGGAGGGGTGGGGTATCAGCAGCATCGCAGCGCATCCGGGGGTGTCGCGCACAGACCTGCTCCATAATGCGCCGGGCCGCGGCAGCGTCACCGGGGCGATGCGATCGCTGCTGTGGTTCCTGTTCCAGCCGGCCTGGCAAGGGGCGCTGCCGACGCTGTTCGCTGCGACCTCACCCGAAGCGGTGCGTGGCGGGTATTACGGGCCACATGCGCTGGGCGAAACGCGCGGCTATCCGGTGGCCGCAAAAGTGCCGCCGCAGGCCGAGGACAGGCAGGTGGCGGAGCGGCTGTGGCAGGTGTCGGAGCAGCTGGCGGGAGTGCGGTTCGAGGACGAGGTGGCGCGGGCGGGATAGGTCCCTGCCCTTACTGTTCCGGCGCCACAGGGGCGCGGCGAAGCCGCAGGCGGCGGGGCTTTCTCGGCTGGGGCGTTTCGGTCCAGTGGATGAGCTCGAGCACGCCGTCGAAGGTCTCGCACACGGCGGTGCAGCTTTCGACCCAATCGCCGGTATTGACGTAGTGGATGCCGAGCCGCTCGTGCATATCGGCGTAGTGGATGTGGCCGCAGATGACGCCATCGGCGCCGGAATCGCGGGCTTCGAGGGTGAGCGCTTCCTCGAAGCGGCCGATGACCGAGACGGCGTTCTTGACCTTGTGCTTGGCCCAGGCCGAGAGCGACCAATAGGTCAGGCCGAGACGGCGGCGGACCCAGTTGACGACGATGTTGATGCGGAGCGCGGCGCGATAGGCCCAATCGCCGACATGGGCGAGCCACTTGGCATGGGCGACGACGACGTCGAACTGGTCGCCGTGGATGACGACATAGGTCTTGCCCTGGGCCGTGGTGTGGATGGCGCGATCGACGAACTCGACCTCGCCGAAATAGGTGCCGAGATACTCGCGCAGGAACTCGTCGTGGTTGCCGGGGAGGACCACCACCCGGGTGCCGCTGAGCGCCTTGTCGAGGAAGATCTCGACGAGCTGGTGATATTCGGCCGGCCAGTGCCAGGTCTTGGCGAGGCGCCAGCCATCGACGATGTCGCCGACGAGATAAATGGTTTCGGCATCGTGCCAGCGCAGGAAATCGATGAGCTGGTTGATGCGCGTGGGCCGCATGCCCAGGTGCACATCGGAGATGAACAGCGCACGGACGCGCCGCGCCTCCCTCACCTCATCGTTCATGCTGCCGTCCTTGTCTGCCTGCGGTTCGCGGAGTTTATCCGCTCACCGCCGCCGGGTGGAGCAGTTTTGCGACTCCGCGCGGCTGAGGTGGGGAAAACGTGGGGCGAGCAATGATATGGAAATGCGACGGGGTGGTGACGGGGGCTGGTGAGCTGGTGCGCGGCATCGACCCCCTCTCTTGCGAAAACTAAGGCTTAGCGAAGGGCTAAACCTAAGTTTTCGCTTTCTCCCCCGCCAAGGGGGAGAAGCCTTCCACAAGCACCGAGTCCCGCAGCAATGCACCCTCTCCCCCCCTGGCGGGGGAGAGGCGAGACTTGCGAGCGTCAGCGAGTTAGTCGCAGCAGAGAGGGGCCTGAGAGGCACAGAGTTTGGGGTCGCCCCCTCCACCAGCTTCGCTGGTCCCCCTCCCCCGTGAACGGGGGAGGGATCACGGGGAGACCGGTGGATCAGTCGCCGATGCGCTTCTTCAGCTCGGCGATGCGGGCGTAGCTTTGCTCGATGCGGGCCTTGAAGGCCGGGTCGGCTTCGGCGTGCGCGACGAGGATGGCGCGGACTTCGTCGGCGAGGCTGGCGCGCGGCTTGGCGGTGTTCGAGAACAGCAGCACGTCGACGCCGGCTTCGACGGCGCGGACGACGGTCTGCTCGAGGGTGTAATGCTCGCGGATGGCGCCCATCTCGAGATCGTCGGTGATGACGACGCCCGTAAAGCCGAGCTCGCCGCGCAGGCGCTCCTCGATCCAGACGCGGGAGAAGCTGGAGGGAACGCCCGAGGGATCGACGGCGGTGTCGATCAGGTGGCCGACCATGACGAAGTCGCTATAGCCGCCCGCGATGAGGCCGCGATAGGGCGCGAGTTCGGCGTCGGTCCAGCTGTCGGTGATGTCGACATAGCCCTCGTGGCTATCGGCGGTGGACGAGCCGTGACCGGGAAAGTGCTTCAGCGAGGTGAGGAGCCCGGCCTGATGATGGGCGGCGATCACCTGCTCGGCATAGGCGGTGACCGTGTCGGCGTCCTTGCCGAAGGCGCGGCCGAATTTGGCGATCACCTGGTTGTTCGGGTTGACGGCGAGATCGGCGACGGGGGCGAAATTGACCGAAAAGCCCCAATCGGCGATGGCGTCGGCCTGGGCGGCGTAGAGCGGGCCGACCTTGTCGGCAGGCGTGGTTTTCGCGACCGTCTGGGCGTTGGGGATTTCCTTGAACCCCACCGCCTCGGTGAGGCGCTCGACCGAGCCGCCTTCCTGATCGAGGGTGATGAAGGGTGGCAGGCCGGCGGGCGCCGCGGCGCGGAAGGCCTCGTTCATGGCCTCGACATTGGTGCGGTTGGCGACGTTGGTCTTGAGGAACATCACGCCGCCGATGCCACCGGAGGCGATTTCCTCGCGGGCGGCGGCGACGCCCTTGTCATTCACCGAGTCCCCGGCAAAGCCGACGACGATCATCTGGCCGGCCATCTGCTCGAGCGATTGCGCGTAGGCGGGCGCGGACAGGGAAAGGATCGTCGCGAGGATCGTGGCGAGGCGCATGAAGTTGGGTCTCGGGGGAATCGGATGGTGGCATTGTGCATGGGAATGCGGCGAAGTGGTGGGGTGGGTGCTGACTGAGAGGGACGGCCCCCTCCCGGCCTCCCCCATGAAGGGGGAGGTGAAGGGGTGGATGGGGGCACCATCGTGCTTGGGGTCGCCCCCTCCACCAGCTTCGCTGGTCCCCCTCCCCCGTTGCACGGGGGAGGATCACGGAGAAGCCGGTGGTCGCTAGCGGTTCTGCCGGTTCTCGACCAGGTCGGTCACCACGCCGGGATCGGCGAGCGTGCTGGTGTCGCCCAGCGCGCCGTAGTCGTTTTCGGCGATCTTGCGCAGGATGCGGCGCATGATCTTGCCGGAGCGGGTCTTGGGCAGGCCGGGGGCGAACTGGATGAGGTCGGGGCTGGCGATGGGGCCGATTTCCTTGCGGACCCAGTTGCGCAGCTCGGTCTTGAGTTCGTCGCTCGCCGCTTCGCCGGCCATCAGCGTGACGTAGCAGTAGATGCCCTGCCCCTTGAGATCGTGCGGGTAGCCGACGACGGCGGCCTCGGCCACCTTGGGATGCGCGACCAGCGCGCTTTCGACCTCGGCGGTGCCGATGCGGTGGCCGGAGACGTTCAGCACGTCGTCGACGCGGCCGGTGATCCAGTAATAGCCGTCCTCGTCGCGGCGGCAGCCGTCCCCGGAGAAATAGTAGCCCTTGTAGGTCTCGAAGTATGTCGAGACGAAGCGGGCGTGGTCGCCGTAGACGCTGCGCATCTGGCCCGGCCAGCTGTCGGCGATGCAGAGCACGCCTTCGGCCTTGGTCTGCTCCTGCAGGCGGCCTTCGGGCGAGAGGACGATCGGCTTGACGCCGAAGAATGGCTTTGCGGCCGAGCCGGGCTTGGCCGGGATGGCGCCCGGCAGCGGGGTGATCATGTGGCCGCCGGTCTCGGTCTGCCACCAGGTGTCGACGATGGCGCAGCGCTCCTTGCCGACATGCTTGTGGTACCAGAGCCAGGCTTCCGGGTTGATCGGCTCGCCGACCGAGCCGAGGGTCCGCAGCGAGGGCATGTCGTACTTGTCGACGAAATCGGCGCCGGCGCCCATCAGCGCGCGGATGGCGGTGGGGGCGGTGTAGAAGATGTTGACCTGGTGCTTTTCCACCACCTGCCAGAAGCGCGAGGCATCGGGGTAGCTCGGAATACCCTCGAACATCAGGGTGGTGGCGCCGTTGGCGAGCGGGCCGTAGACAATATAGCTGTGGCCGGTGACCCAGCCGACATCGGCGGTGCACCAGTAGATGTCGCCATCCCGATAATCGAAGACACGCTCGTGGGTGAGCGCGGCCCACAGAAGGTAGCCGCCGGTGGTGTGGAGCACGCCCTTGGGCTTGCCGGTGGAGCCCGAGGTATAGAGGATGAACAGCGGATCCTCGGCGTTCATCGGCTCGGGGGCGCAGTCGGCTGGGACCGTCGCTTCCTCGTCGTGGTACCAGACGTCGCGGCCGGGCTTCATCTCCACCGGGTTGCCGGTGACCTTGACGACGATGACCCTGTCGACACCGGGGGTCTTCAGCAGGGCTTCGTCGACGTTCTTCTTCAGCGCGATGGTCTTGCCGCCGCGGCGGCCTTCGTCGGTGGTGATGACGATGCGGCTGTCGCAATCGTTGATGCGGCCGGCGATCGAGTCGGGCGAGAAACCGCCGAAGATCACCGAGTGCACGGCGCCGATGCGGGCGCAGGCCAGCATGGCGATGGCGGTGTCGATGACCATCGGCATGTAGATGGTGACGCGGTCGCCCTTCCTGACGCCGTTGGCCTTGAGCACATTGGCGAATTTGCAGAGGCGCTGGTGCAGCTCGCGATAGGTGACGCGGCCGTCGGTGCCGGGGATATCGCCTTCCCAGATGATGGCGGTCTGGTCGCCGCGGGTGGCGAGGTGCCGATCGACGCAGTTGGCCGAGATGTTGAGCACCCCGTCCTCGAACCATTTGATCGAGACGTCGGGATACTCGAAGCTGGTGTTCTTGATGATGGTGGGCGGCTTGATCCAGTCGAGACGCTGGCTCTGTTCCTTCCAGAAGCCGTCCGGATCGGCGAGCGAGCGCGCGTAGAGTTCCTCGTACTGCGCGGCCGTGGTCCGGGTCCGGGCAAGGGCCTCGGGGTTCGGCTGGAACACCAGGTCTTGGCTCATTGTTGCTTCTCCCTTTGGCGTTGTTTCTAGCCAAGGGGGATGGGCCGGGCAAGCTGACCACTTGTCGGCTTTAGGCCGATGGAAACCTTAGCGATAAACGCTTTCGCGGGCCTTTGGCGGCATAGTGCGGGCAATACCAATTGCTGGGGGCGAACATGCCGGAGCTTGGCTACCACGCCGCACGAGCGGACGAACTGGACCTGATCCACCGCGAGCTGATGGCGGTGATCGACGAGTCGCCGCACTACAACGAGCTGTTCAAGGCGCATGAGAAGGGCCGACTGACCAAGGGGTACCTGCGCGCGCTGCAGCGGGTCGACCCGTTCCACGTCATCATCCTGACGGTCGATGGGGTGGCCGGCGGCGGGCTGATCTCGGGGCCGGAATGCGGCTCGATCTTCCGCTACTGGAGCTGGATCTTCCCCTCGCACCGGCAGACCCGGCTCGGGCTGCACGGCATGCGGATCTTCGACGAGCACTGGGACAACGGCAAGTTCCACAAGGCCTTCACCTGGGTGCGGCCGGAGAACGAAGTCGCCCTCGCCCTGCTCCGCCGCTACGGCTACGAGCAGTCGGCACTGCTGCGCCAGCAGCTGTTCGGGCAGGACTACGTGGTGATGGAGAAATTCTACACCAAGGTCACCGACGGGTATGACCAGGGCATGAGCATGGGGCGGATCGCACGGTTCAGGGCGCGGGTGGATATGCTGCTGGGGCGGTGAGGTGGGCGGGCGGCATCGACGTGCCCTCCACAGACCCCCTCTCTTCTCGAAAACTAAGGACTTAGCTTCGCTAAGGTCCAAGTTTTCGCTTTCTCCCCCGCCTAGGGGGAGAAGCCTTCCACAGGCATCAGTGGTTGCAACGACGCACCCTCTCCCCCCTGGCGGGGGAGACGCGAGACTTGCGAGCGCCAGCGAGTTAGTCGCAGCAGAGAGGGGGTGCGGTGGCGCGCCGGTGGCTCCCACGACCCCCTCTCTTGCGAAAACTAAGGACTAGCTGTGCTAAGCCCAAGTTTTTCGCTTTCTCCCCCGCCTAGGGGGAGAGGGGCATCGAGGGTGCGGCGGCGCTTAGTGCGCTGCTGCGGGCGCCTCAAACGGAGATCCCCGCTTTCGCGGGGATGACACCGTGGGTAGGGAAGCGGCGGAGGCCGCTTCGGGCCGGTAACGCTTAGTGCGCCACCGCCGCCGCGACGGTCGTGTCCTTCAGCAGCGGGATGTACGGCAGGGTGTGGTCGAGCAGCTGGTCGGCGCCGTGGTAGAGCATGCGCACGGCGACGAACAGGATGACGGCGAGGCCGATCCAGGCGATCCAGCGATAGCGATGCAGCAGGCCGGCAACGAGGCTGGCTGCGACGCCCATCAGCACCACGGACAGGCCGAGGCCGAAGATCAGGGCGATCTCGTGATGCTGCGCGGCGCCGGCAACGGCCAGCACGTTGTCGAGCGACATCGAGACGTCGGCGATGATGATCTGCCAGACGGCCGCCCTGAGTGTCTTCTTGGGGCTCTTGGCGACGGTGCCATCGGCGTTGAGGTCGGTATCCGTCAGCGCCTCGGTGGCCTCATGCTCCTCCTCGTGGCTGACCGACAGCTCGCGGTACATCTTCCAGCACACCCACAGCAGCAGCAGACCGCCGGCGATGAGCAGGCCACCGCCGAGGGAAAGCAACTGGGTCGTGATGAGCGCAAAGCAAATGCGGAGCACGGTCGCCGCGATGATGCCGATCAGGATTGCCTTGCGGCGCACATCTGCCGGCAGGCCGGCGGCGGCGAGACCGATGACGACGGCATTGTCGCCCGCCAGCACCAGGTCGATCATGATGACGTTCACAAATGCCCAAAGTGCCGAGGGATCGAGGCCGAAGGGCATTTTGCGGGGTCACTCCGAGGAAGGGTTGCTGGCGGCTATGTAGAGGCCCGTGACGGACTTGTGAAGGCAGTCATTCCGCCAATACGCACATGTGGGGGATCGCTCCGCGCCGGGCTCGCCATATAACAAGAGGGGCAGGCTAGGCGGCCTGCCCCTCTTTCCATCCGATTGCCGACAGATCAGGCGGCGGCAGCAGCGCGCTTCTTGCGCCAGCCCACGAGGCCGAGCGCGGCGAGACCGGCGCCGAGCAGCGGCAGGGCCGCGGGTACCGGGACGGCGGCGAGGGAGCCCCCGTAGATTGCGGAAAAGCCGGTTCCTTCCTCCTGGATGAAGATCTGCACCCAGGACTGGCCGAAAGCACTCAGGATCGGCGTGACGAGATCGTCCGACGTCAGCGCCGCCCCAGTGGTGTCGGTGAGAAGCACCAGCAGTTGCACAGAGAATGCACCCAGCCCGGCGATCTCAATCGTTTTGGACGCAAGCATCTTGAAGGTGTCGGTAGCGTCGTTCACCAGATCGGTCTGAACAACTCCGCCCATGAGGTCCAAAGTGTAGCCGGCAGCACTGATGGTCGCGCCGAAGGCCGGGCCGAACGAGTCGTACCAGCCGACGAAATCAGTGAAGCTCGCGATGTCGACGGCTGTCTCATCGAACGAGAATGATGCGGAGAATGGCTCATTGACCAACTCCGGAAATCCGTCGTCGCCGCTGATGAAGCTGAGCGTGCCATCGAGCGGCACGGTCGTGATCGCCAGCGCCGGCGCTGAAGATCCGAAAATCACGGCGGCAGCGGCGACGCCGATCAGCCGTCCAATACCCCCAAACATCCGTTAACCCCTTCCCCAAGCGAGATATCAGCAAGTATCCATCGGCAATTACTGTCATTGTCAACGACTTATTGTTGATATCGATAGTCATGAGATAAACGTAGCCGGCGCCGGGGCGCACGACGACTGGCCCTGCCGGCGCCCCAAGCGGGCAACGGTTTGATGGGATCAGGTCTGTAGGGGGATCGGCTTGGTGGGTGCGCACGGACTCGAACCGTGGACCCGCTGATTAAGAGTCAGCTGCTCTACCATCTGAGCTACGCACCCTGGGCCGAGGCGGGTGACTATCAGGGTGATCCCGGCTTGTCCAGCACCGATTGCCAACTTTCCTGCGATGGCCGGAATGCATAGATTGGCGCGGCAAAGCCAGGGCAGGGTCAACGCAAATCCCATGAACGACGCCGTCAGCGAATCCGTCGACTTCTTCAACGACCTCTGGCTATGGGCGCTGACCAATTCGGGCGGCGTGGTGGCGGCGGTCGCCGTGCTCGCCATCGGCTGGTATCTGTCGCGCGTGCTGTCGCGGCTGGTGCGCTCGCAACTGCCACGGGCGCAAGGGGTCGACCGCAACTTCGCACCGCTGCTGAGCCAGGTGACGCGCTACGGCATCCTGATCTTTTCCATCGTGACGGCGCTGAGCTTCATCGGGGTTTCGAGCACGTCGATCTATGCGGTGCTGGGTGCGGCGGGCCTCGCCATCGCGCTGGCCTTGCAGAGCACGCTCTCCAACATCGCGGCCGGGATCATGCTGATCTGGCAACGGCCGGTCGCCATCGGCGAATATGTGGTGGGCAATGGCGTTGCGGGCGTGGTGGTGGAAATCGGGCTGTTCGGCACCCGGCTGCGCTCGACCAGCGGGCTCTACATCTTCGTGCCCAACCAGACCCTGTGGTCGAGCGCGATCACCAACCACAGCCGGGAGCCGCGCCGGCGCATCGATGTGAATATCACCGTGCCCGACACCATCAATGTCGGGGTCGCGCGCAAGACGATGCTGAAGATCGCCACCTCGGACAAGCGGGTGCAGGTCGACCCGCCGCCGACGGTGCACGTGGACAGCTTTGCCGGCGACAAGATCGTGCTGCAGATGCGGGCCTGGGTGCCGACGCCGGACTATCTCAACGCCCTGCGCGACATTACCGAGAAGGGCAAGCTCGCCATCAACAGGATGCTCGTCGGCGACGAGGAGCAGGCGCAAGTGGAACTCGCCGCCGACCCGCACACGCAAAGCGCGGCCGAACAAACGCCCGACCTGTCATAGAGCAACCGCATTTGCCGGTAAGGCCTTGGCCGGGCTCGTCGACGCAGGAACAAGGCACATGGAATATTCACAGCTGCTCAGCTTTTCGACCGTCTGGATCGCCGACAACGTCACGCGCGTCCTGACGGCGCTGCTCATCCTGCTCGCCGGCTTCTGGCTGGCGAAGGCGCTGGCGCGGCAGGTGCGGAGCCTGCTGCCGCGTACGCGTCGGGTCGACACGACGCTCGCCCCGCTCGTGTCGCAGATCCTGCGCTACGGCATCATGATCATCACCGTGGTGATCGCGCTCAGCCAGTTCGGCATCCAGACGACATCGATCCTCGCGGTGCTCGGCGCCGCCGGTCTCGCTATCGCGCTGGCGTTGCAGGGGACGCTGAGCAATATCGCCTCGGGGGTGATGCTGATCTGGCTCAGGCCGTTCAGTGTCGGCGACTTTATCGATGCCGAGGGAATCACCGGCAACGTGCTCGAGGTCGGCCTGTTCGCGACCGAACTGCGCACTTACGACGGAGTGTTCATCTTCGTTCCCAATTCGCGGCTGTGGAACGCCAAGATCATGAACTACTCGCGCGAGCCCAACCGCATGGTCGAGATCAAGATCGGCATCGGCTACGAGGCCGACATGGGCAAGGCGCGCGACGTGCTGCTCGACATCGCGCGCAAGGACGAGCGCGTGCTGATCGACCCCAAGCCGACCGTGCACGTGGGCACGCTCGGCGCCATCTCGGTGGAAGCGGTGCTGCGCGCCTGGACGAAGAACTCGGACTGGTGGGGCACCAAGATCGAGCTGACCGAGAAGGGCAAGGCGGCGCTCGAGGCGGAGGGCATCCGAATCCCCTCCTACGCGCAGGCGGACGTGGTGGCGCCGCGACCGGCCTGACGGGGTAACCGATGTCCATCCATCGGCCCCGTGCCCTCCACGCCCCCCTCTTGCGAAAACTAAGGACTTGGCTGCGCCAAGCCCAGGTTTTCGCTTTCTCCCCGCCTAGGGCGACGACTGAGAGGCCGAGTTCCTAGGCGTGCCCGTCGAGGCCGCGGAACGCTTGATCGCCCCAGATCGCTTCGACCATGCGGTTCTTGCCGCAACCGACGCGATAGCGGGCATAGTGCTCGGCGCGGGTGACGCCGTTCATCAGCATCTCGGAACCCTGCCAGAAATTCTGGTGGTAGTCCTCGGCCGGGTAGAAGGTCGGGGCCATCTCGACGAGGGTGGCGACGGGCTTGCCGAGGGCGGCGGCGGTCGCCTCCTTGCCGGATTCGGCGAGCTTCAGCTCGTCGGCGTTCCCGGCATAGATGGCGGTCGTGTAGCTCTCGCCGAAATCGCAGAACTGGCCGCGCGTCTCGACCGGATCGATGAGGTGGAAGAAGGTATCGACCAGCTTTTCGTAGCTGGTCACGGCCGGATCGTATTCGACGCGCACCGCTTCGCGGTGGCCGGTGGTTTCGGTGACCACCTGCTCGTAGGTCGGGTTGGCGACGTGGCCGCCGATATAGCCCGAGGTGGTGGAGAGGACGCCGGGGGCGTGGTCGAAATCGCTTTCGACCGACCAGAAGCAGCCGCCGGCGAAGATGGCGACCGCGGTTTCGGCGCCCTGCGCACCGGTCATGCCCAGCGCTCCGATGATTGCCGCCGCTACGGCGAGGCTAGTCTTGCGCATATTGATGATCCTCAGTGAGTTGCCGAATAGGTGGACCGCGCAGGGCTCGCGCGCAACACAATCATCTGTGCGGCAAGGCCGTGAAACTTTTCCGGCGACCCATGCGAACTGAGGCCATTGCGGCCGGCGCGGGTCGCGATATGGTCGCGCGCCATGCGCCCCATCCTCACGCCCCTCGCCCAATCCCTCCCGTCCACAGTACCGTTCACCGGCCCCGAAGCGCTGGAACGACGCACCGGAGTGCCATTTCGCGCCCGGGTGGGAGCGAACGAGAGCGGATTCGGGCCGTCGCCGAGGGTGATCGCTCCGATGGCCGCGGCGGCGTTCGAGGCGTGGAAATATGGCGATCCGGAACTGTTCGAGCTCAAGGCGGCGCTGAGCGCGCATCTGGGAGTGCCGGCGGCCAATGTCGCGGTGGGCGAAGGGATTGACGGGCTGCACTGCCTGATCGCGCGGCTGATCATTGCGCCGGGCGATGTGGCGGTGACCTCGCTCGGGGCCTATCCGACGTTCAACTACCATGTCGCGGGGTTTGGCGGGCGCGTAGTGGCGGTGCCCTATGCGCAGAACCGCGAAAATCTCGGCGGATTGCTCGAGGCGGCGCGGCGCGAGCGGGCCAAGGTGATCTACCTCTCCAACCCGGACAACCCGATGGGGACGTGGTGGGATGCGGGCGAGCTGGAGCGGTTCATCGCGGCGGTGCCGGAGGAGACGCTGGTGCTGCTCGACGAGGCCTATTGCGAGACGGCACCGGCGGGCACCCTGCCCGCGCTCGACATCTCGCGGCCGAACCTGATTCGGACGCGGACCTTCTCCAAGGCCTATGGGCTGGCGGGGATGCGGGTCGGCTACGCGATCGGCGAGGCGGAGTTCATCCGGGCCTTCGACAAGGTGCGCAACCATTTTGGGGTGACGCGGCTGGGACAGGTCGCGGCGATCGCGGCGCTGGGCGACCAGGAGTGGCTGCAGGCGGTGATCGCGCGGGTCGCGGCGGGACGGGCGCGGCTTTACACGATTGCGGCGGAGAACGGGTTGAGCGCTGTGACTTCGGCGACGAATTTCGTCGCGGTGGATTGCGGGCGGGATGGCGACTTCGCCATGCGCGTGCTGAAGGCGCTGGAGCGGCGGCGTGTTCGTGCGCAAGCCCATGGTGCCGGGGCTGGATCGGCATATCCGGATCAGCGTCGGGCCCGAGGCGGAGATGGATGTGGTGGCGGCGGAGCTGCCGGGGGCGTTGCGGGAGGCGGGCCACTGAGGTCCGCTCCCCTCCCCCTTGAGGGGAGGGGCTGGGGGTGGGGGTCCATCAATGGATCACCGGACCACCCCCTCCCTCTGTCCCTCCCCGCAAGGGGGAGGGAGGCGATCAATGAGGAATCTTGGCAGTCCGACCCGCCCTAACCCAGCTCCTTGCGCGCCGTCAGCAGGATGCTTGTCTCGGTGTTCGCGATGCCGTCGATCTGGCGGATCTTGCGGAGGAGTTCGTCGAACTCGCGCAGGTTGGGGGTTTCGACTTCGGCGACGACGTCCCAGCGGCCGTTGGTGGTGTAGAGGGTGCGGATTTCGGGGAAGCCGGTGAGGCGGCGAATGACGGCTTCGGAGTTCTTGCCGTCGATTTCGACCATGGTGATGGCGCGCACAGCGTCGGAGCGGGCGGAGGTGCGCAGCATCACGGTGTAACCGGCAATGGCGCCGGTCTTGACCAGCCGCTCCATGCGGGCGGTGACGGTGGCGCGGGAGACGCCGAGTTCCGCCGCGAGTTTGGCCACCGGCAGGCGGCCGTCGGAGCGCAGCAGCGCGATCAGGCGATGATCGAGATCATCGAGGTTGGATGCGCCATTTGCCATCTGATGCCGTCACTTTGCGAAGTTGAATGCGCAAAGCTAGCACTATTCCGACTTTTCGCCAGCAGGTTTTGCTCCCCACATTGAGGCGTTCTCGAAGAGGAACCCCGATGCTGCACGACGCTCGCGCCCGCCGCCCTTCCCTGACCCGCAGGATCGACCTGATCGGGCTGCCGACCGATGTCGGCGCTTCGTGCCGGGGTGCCTATCTCGGGCCGGACGCGCTGCGCGCTGCGGGCCTGCCCGAGCGGCTCGCCGATATCGGCTTTGCGGTGGCGGACCTCGGTGATGTGAATGTCGGCCGCAAGCCGTCGGCAGCGGCGGAGATCGATGCGCTGGCGATCGCGGCGAGCGAGGCCGGCTATCGCAGCCTCGAGAACGGGGCGCGGCCGGTGTTTCTGGGCGGCGACCACTCGATTTCGATGGGCTCGGTGGCGGGCGTGGCGCGGCATTGCGCCGAGATTGGCCAGCCGCTGTTCGTGCTGTGGTTCGATGCGCATGGCGATTTCAACACCTGGGCGACGACCGAAACCGGCAATATTCACGGCATGTCGCTGGCGCGCCTCTGTGGCGAGCCGGGCTTTACCAATTCGCCCAGTTGGTTTGCCCCGGTCGACCCCGCGAACGTGATGATTCTCGGGGCTCGCGCGCTCGATTGCGAGGAGGCGCAGCTGATCGATGCGCGGGGCGTGCAGGTGGTTGACATGGATGCGATCCGTGTCGCCGGCGTGGCACCGCTGCTCGGGCATTTCCTCGATCGGGTGGAGGCGGCTAACGGGCATTTGCACCTGTCGCTCGATGTCGATGCGATGGACCCGAGCCTTGCACCGGGCGTTGGCACGACGGTGGCCGGCGGGCTGTCGCTGAGCGACGGGCAGCTGGTCATGGACATGCTGCACCGGAGCGGCCGGGTCGGCTCGCTCGACCTCGTCGAGCTCAATCCGCTGCTCGACCGGGGCGCGATGAGCGCCGAGCTGATGATCGATCTCACGGCTCGCCTGCTCGGCGGGCACACGCAAACCGTCCGCGCAACAGCGATGGCGGACCATATCGCGGCCTGACCGCACTACCCGAGCCTGACTGCTCCAGCAAAGTAAGAGGCGAACATGACCCAGTTCATCGGCACCGGCGACATCCGGACCCTGCTCCGCCAGACCGGCATCGAGCGGTTCCTGGTTGGGCTCGCCGGCTATATCGAGGCCGATTTCCGGCGCTGGGAGCTGTTCGAGAAATCGGCGAGGCTGGCGAGCCACTCGCGCGACGGGGTGATCGAGCTGATGCCGGCTTCGGACGGGGCGCTCTATGCGATGAAGTTCGTCAACGGGCATCCGAAGAATACGGCCGAAGGCAAGCTGACGGTTACCGCGTTCGGGGCGCTGGCCGATGTGGCGACGGGCTATCCGCTGCTGATCTCGGAAATGACGATCCTCACCGCGCTGCGGACGGCGGCGACCTCGGCCGTGGCGGCGCGGGCGCTGGCGCGACCGGGTTCGCGGGTGATGGCGATGATCGGGGCCGGGGCGCAGTCGGAATTCCAGGCGCTGGCGTTCAAGGCGCTGCTCGGCATCGAGGAAGTTCGGGTGTTCGATATAGATCCCGAGGCGGTGGACAAGTTCTGCGCCAACCTGGCCGGCAGCGGGCTGCGCATCGTGCGCGCCGCATCGGCGGCCGAGGCCGTGCGCGGGGCCGACATCGTGACCACCGCCACGGCGGACAAGGCGCGGGCGGCCGTGCTGACGCCGGAGATGGTGGCGCCGGGGATGCATCTCAACGCGATCGGCGGCGATTGTCCGGGCAAGACCGAGCTGCATCGCGATATCGTCGCGGGTGCATCCGTGTTCGTGGAATACACCCCGCAGACGCGCATCGAAGGCGAGATCCAGCAGATGGGGCCGGATTTTGCGGTCACCGAGCTGTGGCAGGTGCTGGCCGGCAAGGCGCCGGGGCGCACCAGCGCCGATGAGGTGACGCTGTTCGACTCGGTCGGTTTTGCCGTCGAGGATTTTTCGGCGCTGCGCTATGTGCGCGACCTGACGGTGGCGCGTCAGCACGATATCGACCTGGTCCCGGCGCTCGATGATCCCAAGGATCTGTTCGGAACCATCCGCCCCGCCGCGCGGGCGGCGTCGGAGGATAGTGCCGCCCTGTCCGCCTAGCTTGCCTTGGCGATGGCGATTTCGCTGATCAGACCGAAGTGGTTGGAGCCGAGGGAATCGTCCATGGCGCGGACGCTCTCGATCACGAGCGGGGCGCGGGCGAGGACGTTGTCGATGGGCACGCCGAGCGGGCCGAGCTCCACCGGCCAGGTGGCGGGATAGCCGGGCCCCGGCGCCAGCTTTTCGCGACGCGCGAGGCGCACGATGTTATCGGACCAGGCGGCAGCGTTGAAATCACCGGCGAGCAGCACCGGACCATCCAGACCGCGGATGAAATAGGCGATGCGGGCTGCCTCCTCGGCGGCGACCACGTCGAAATAGGGCTTGCTCATATGGGCGAGCACGAGGTTGACCTTGGTGCCGTCGATATCGGCGACCGCCGTGACGAGACGCTTGCGATAATACTGGCTGAGATCGCGCGTGTTGATCTCGGTGAGCGGCCACTTGGACAGGATGGTGGTCGAGCAGCCAGAGAAATCGATGCAGCCCAGATTGTAGGGATAGGCGGCAAAGACCTTGTCGCGCTGGTGGCTGAGCGGGCCGCCTTCCATGACCATGACGATGTCGGCGCCGGAGTTGACGATGTAGTCGGCGATGGCGGCGCCGTTCTTGTTGTCGTTCAGCAGGTTGAAGCTCAGCAGCCGGAACAGCGGGGTCGTGCCCGCGGCGGCGTTGGCCTGGCGCAGTTGCTGCTGGTCGTGGATGATGCCGGCGCCCTGGCCGACGCTCGCCAACAGCGGAAGAAGCGGGATCACGGCGCGCCACCAGGCACCGCCGGCCAGCAGCAAGACGATGAGGCAGAACAGCAGCGCCGCGATGTGGAAGCGCAGCGAGGTCAGCAGTTCCTGGCCAGGAATGCCCAGATCGAAGCTGACGAGGGCGAGGACGGCACAGACGACCAGCGCCAGCGCCGTGATGGCTCCCCTCAGTTCGCGCAGCATGTGGCCTCCGGCCGTTTAGAGTCGGGCGGCAGCCTAGCCGCGTTGCGCCGCCTCGGTTAGAGCGGCTTGGTCATCTGCACGCAGTTGCGGGCAAAAGTGGCAAGTTCTTGTTCGTCCCAGATTTCAGGCGTCCAGCCGAGCCTGTCGTAGAAGCCGACGGACTCCTTCGCCGCGTTCAGCCAGAGCCGGGTCATGCCGCGGTTGCGGGCGTGCTCGACAAGCAGGCGCTCCATCGTCGAACCGTGGCCCTGGCGCTGGCGGTCCCTCACGATGCCAACGAGGCGGACGATGCCGCCCTGCCCGCGCGGATCGAGCCGGGTAGTGCCAATAGGCGTGCCGTCGAGCAGCAACAGGAATTTGGTGTGTGCCGGATCGGTGTCGTGCGGATGGGCACGGTCATAGACGGTGCCGGGATGGCGCTCGGGGGTGAACAGCACCTCGAGGCGGATGGCGTGCATCGCCTCCCAGTCCTCGGGTGTCGCCACCGCTCGCAATTCGTGAGCCAAGATTGTCCTCCTCAAATGAAAAGAGCCGCCCCGTGGGGGGCGGCTCCGATGGCTGGGTTGTGGCGAGATCAGCTCGCCACGGCCTCGGTCGCCCCCTGTGCCGCCGCGCCGCGTTCGAGCAGCAGGCGGTTATAGGCATTGATGTAGGCGCGGGCGGAGGCCACCAGCGTGTCGGGTTCGGCCGCGTTGCCCGAAACGATGCGGCCGTTCATTTCGAGACGCACGTGCGCGCTGGCCTGCGCATCCGTGCCACCGGTGACGCCGTCGATGGCGTAGAGCACCAGATGCGGATCCTTGCCCACGGCCTGTTTGATGGCATTGAAGATGGCATCGACCGAGCCGGTGCCGTCGAAGCTGGCCGAGACCTCGGCACCGTCGATGGTCATGGTGATGTCGCAGTGGTGGATGCCGCCGGTCTTGCTGACGACCTGCATGTCGACCAGCTTGATGCGGTCGTCGACCGAGCCGGCTTCGTCATCGACCAGCGCGACGATATCGGCGTCGTAGACGTGCTTCTTGCGATCAGCGAGATCCTTGAAGCGCTGGAAGGCTTCCTGGAAGGCATTGTCGCCCAGCTCGTAGCCCAGTTCCTTCAACTTGTCCTTGAAGGCGGCGCGGCCGGAATGCTTGCCCATCACCAGGGTGGTTTCCTTGATGCCGACGCTCTCGGGCGTCATGATCTCATAGGTCTGGGCGTTCTTCAGCATGCCATCCTGATGGATGCCGCTCTCATGGGCGAAGGCATTCTTGCCGACGATGGCCTTGTTGTACTGGACGGGGAAGTTCGCCGCGGCCGAGACGATCTTGCTGGCGCGGCTCAGGTGCGTCGACTCGATGCCGGTATCGTAGGGCATGGCGTCGCCGCGGGTGCGCAGCGCCATCACCACTTCCTCGAGCGCGGCATTGCCGGCGCGTTCGCCGATGCCATTGATGGTGCACTCGATCTGGCGGGCGCCACCGCGGACGGCGGCCAGCGAGTTGGCGACGGCGAGGCCCAGGTCGTTGTGGCAATGGGCCGAGAAGATGACCTTGTCGGCGCCGGGGACGCGCTCGATGATGGAGCGGAACATCGCCTCGTGCTCGGCCGGAACGGCATAGCCGACGGTATCGGGCAGGTTGATGGTGGTGGCGCCGGCCTTGATGGCGAGCTCGACGCAGCGGGCCAGATAGTCGATCGGGGTGCGGGTGGCGTCCATGGCCGACCACTCGACGTTGTCGACGAGGTTGCGGGCCTGGGCGACGGTGGCCGAGATGATCTCCAGCACCTGCTCCTCGGTCTTGCGCATCTGGTGCGCCAGATGGATGGGCGAGGTGGAGACGAAGGTGTGGATGCGGCCCTGCCTCGCGTGACGTACCGCCTCGCCGGCGCGGGCGATGTCGGCGGGAATTGCGCGGGCGAGGCCGGCGACGACCGAGTTCTTCACCTGCTTGGCGACGGCGACGACGGCCTCGAAATCGCCGTTCGAAGCGATGGGGAAGCCGGCCTCGATGATGTCGACGCCCATTTCGTCGAGCACTTCGGCGACCTGGATCTTTTCTTCCAGCGTCATGGTGGCGCCGGGGCTCTGCTCGCCGTCGCGCAAGGTGGTATCGAAGATGAAGACGCGGTCTTTGTTCGATTGCGTCGAGGTCATTTGCCTATTCCTATCAAACGGCCGGGGTCAAAACCCTCACGACCGGACAATTGCTGTTCGGTTGTTGCACGCATCCCCTGACCACCCGCTCGCTTGCCGAGCCGTCGGTTATCAGGGGCTGATAAGAAGGAGAAGAAGCGCGGCCGGCAGCAGCAGCAACGACGCAGCAATGATCAGCCGGCTCTGGCGAGCCTTCTGTTCGGCGGCGGCGATGGCAATGGCGCGAGAGCGCTGCATGGCGAAATTCCGTTAGTGACCGAAATATTGCGGGAAATCGGGCGGCTTGGCAAGGCGGATAACGGTCGAGGCGTTCGGCTGAATAACGGAACGTTAGCGCGCGCGGCCACCCTCTCCACCAGCTTCGCCGGTCCCCCTCCCCCGCTGCCCCCATCGGAGCAGTGTTCATTCAGGACTTGGGCGCGTTTGTCGGGAACAGCCACGGAGTCATTCCCGCGAAAGCGGGAACCTCTGTTTTCGGTGCGTACAGCCAAACGGAGGTCCCCGCTTTCGCGGGGATGACCCGGTGGATGGCAGAGTCCGAAGCAAACACTGCCCCGCCCGCGGGGGAGGATAAATGGTGCGCTACCGCCGGTGCTGCACTTCGACACGAATGCCTTCCGGGCCTTCGACGAAGAACTGGCCGATGCCGGTCTCGGGGATGCCGGAGAGCTTGTAGGGGTAGCCGGTCGATTCGATGCGGGTCTTGGCCGTCTCGTAGTCGTACACGCCGAAGGCGATATGGTTGATCATGCCCTGCGGATAGTCTTCGGGGCGCTCAATCACGGTGAGGTGAATGGCGGGCTGGCCGCCGACATAAACCCAGTGACCGGGAAAATCGAAGGGTGGCCGGAAGCCTTCTTCGGCTTCCAGCACGGTTTCCAGGAACTTCACCATGCGCGGCCCGTCGACCACGTGGATATTGATGTGGTCGAGGATGGGCATCAGTTGAACGAGAAGACGGCAGCGATCACGACGACGAGGAAGGAGATGCCGGTCAACTGGCCGAACATCTGCGAGCGCCTTGCGGCCTCGCGGTCGCCGGCCCTGGCCTTCTTGAAGCTGCGCTCGTTGTTGACGATGAACACGATCATGGCGACGACGCCGGCCATCTTGATCCAGAACCAGATGGCGTTGGGCGGGATCCAGTCCCACTTGAGCCACAGCGTCAGGATGCCGGTGACCAGCAGCGTGCCCATGGCGATCTTTCCGACCTTGGACAGCTTTTCGGCGATGTCGAAGAGGTGCTCGCGCGTATCGGGCGAGGCGGTAGCGAGCTTGGGACCCAGGATCGGCATGACAACGCCGTTGGCGCTGCCCGCCGCAAAGGCGAGGATGTGGATGACAAACAGCAGCAATGCAATGACGTACACCATAGCGCCCTCCGTAGCCTATCGCGGCAGAAACTAACCCAGGCGCGGCCGAGTCTCCAACCTCGGCGGCCGGGCGAGGCCGATGTCAATCGCTGAGATTGAGCGTCCCCTCGCCGACGATCACGGCGTGGCCGCCAATGCCACCATGGGTGAGTTCGTCATTCTCCTTGCGAAGCTGGACGCTGATCAGGCTGGGGCGGCCCATTTCGTGGCCCTGGCGCAGGCGGTATTCGTGCTGGCCGTTGCCCTCGTGCCTGGCGAGGAGGCCGATCAGCGCCGCGGCCGCCGACCCGGTCGCCGGATCTTCGCCCAGCCCCATGCCGGGCCCAAACATGCGGGCGGCGAGATCGTTGCCGCGCTCCTCGGGGGTCCGGGTGAAGACATAGATGTTGCCGCGGCCGATGGGGAAATTCTCGTCCCAACCGCGACGCTCGAGCCTGATGCGCTTCAGCGCGTCGGCGCTGGCGACGGGGATGAGGTAAAACGGATTGCCGGCGGAATAGACGGCCGGCTCGTAGGGGCCGCAGCCGATCTCGTCGAGATCGAGCCCGAGCGTGGCTGCGATTGCCGACTTGCCGGGCGCTTTGCCGATTTCCTCGGGCAGTTTGGGCAGCGCGAAGCGGGCGTGCCCGGTCTCCTTGTCCACCCGCTCGATGACGCAGATGATGGTGCCGACCTTTTCCTCGAGCCGGACGGCAGTGGAGCGGTTCTGCAGGCCCAGCACCACGGCTGCACCGACCGTGGGATGGCCGGCGAAGGGCAGTTCGACGCGGGGCGTGAAGATGCGCACGGCCGCCGAGTGGCGCTCGGACTGCGGCTTCTGGATGAACACGGTCTCCGAGAGATTGAACTCGGCGGCGATGGCCTGCATCTGGTCGTCGAGCAGGCCATCGGCCTTGAGGACGACAGCGAGCGGGTTGCCCTTCAACCGCTCGGTTGTGAAGACGTCCAGGAGGACGTAGTTCAGTTTCATCGCATGCTCCCGGGAGACCGGGCGCGGTGGCGGCGCCCGTTACCCCAGATCTAGCAGGCCAACGTAGCAGAAGTCTTACCGATGCTTACGATGTCACTCGGCCGGCAGGGCCAGTTCCCCGGGCGCGATGCCGAGATGGAGGCAGATCGCCTTGACCACATAGGAGTGGTCGTCGCGCTGCGGCAGACCTGAAGCAGTGATGGAGCCGACGACGCCAACCCCTTCGATGCGAATCGGAAATGCGCCGCCATGGACGGCGTACTCGGTGGGGTCGACATTGTGGTCGGGCTGGCTGACGCGGTTATCGCGCTTCCAGCGCAGGGCGGTGTGGTAGGAGGCGCGATCCCAGCGGCGCACGCAATTGCCTTTGCGGCGCAGCCAGTCGGGATTGTCGGCGCTGGTGCCCTTCATCGCCGCATAGAACAGCGGGCGATTGAACAGACGGATGTCGATGGCCACGGCGACGCCAGCCTCGGCCGCGAGGCGGCGGATGGTCGAGCCGATCTCGAAGGCGGTGTCCTCGTCGAACCGGGTGAAGGTCAGCCGCTGTTCCTGCTCGACCAGCCTGGCGATATCGCTTTCTACGCTCATCAATCTCTCCCTGAATATGGCTGGCTCTTAGCATGGCCCACCGGCTCTGATGCAACGGGAGTGTCGGCCACGGATGCGATTTTCCCGCCGGGTCACTCCCGCGGAAGCGGATCTCCGTTGGGCGATGCGCCAAAAACAGAGGTTCCCGCCTTCGCGGGAATGACTCCGTGCACAATTGCCACCGCCCGGGCTGGACGGTCGTATTGGTTCTCGTCTCTGAATTATTCGGTTCAAGCGCAGCGCGTCATCCACCCGCCGGTTCATTGCCGGTTCATCCGCTCGGACGGATAAGCCGCCCGCCAACCAGGGAGAAACACGTTGGGCTATATTTCGAACCTGTTCCGCAACGCGGAACGCAAGCGGGTCCTTGGGGACCTGATGATGTTCGATGATCGCATGCTGCGCGACATCGGACTGACCCGCACCGACATCGCGTTGATGCGGTCCAAGCGCGTGCCGACACCAGGCCGCGGCCATGAATGATCCCCTTGCCGCCAGCGAAGGGAACAGCTGAAGGGCTCCGGGCGACAGTGCGGAGCCCTTCGTGTTTCCGGGCCGGCAGGCGTCGTGGGCACCGATGGCCCGGCGCGACACTTGATTGCGAGGCGCGGTTGAGGCTAGCTCTGCGCCTCGTCCAGCGGAGGACCGTCATGCCTGCACACATCAACAGCCTTGGTGGTGAGCAAGCGATGCAACCGAGCCCCGAAGACCTGGCGCCAATCCTCGCCGAGCTCGACCTTGCTCCGGTACGGGAGATTACCCGCTTCCAGGGCGGCAGCGCGGCGGTATATCGGCTCGACCTGGCGGACGATACGCGACTGGTGCTGAAAACCTTCGACGGCGACCATCTGCTGCCGCGCAAAGACCAGTACGCGGCCGGGTTGCTGGAAAATCTAGACGTCGTCGCAACGCGCTATCTGAAGGTCGACGAGACCCTCACACGCCTGCCCGTCCGCTATGCACTGTCCACCTATGTCGAAGGCGAGCGCGCGCAGCTGTTCGCCACGCACCCGGACTACCAGAGCGTGATGCGGCAGCTCGGGGCGCTGGCGAAGAAGCTGCACGGCATCACTTTGCCGGCCTTCGGTGGGATCCCGGCCGAGGGTGGCGCGGCGCAGCACGCAGACAATGTCGTCTACATGCGCGGCTATGTGGACGGGACTTTCGAGCGGTTCGTCGAACATGGCGGCGATCCGGCAATGGCCGGAACACTGCGTCGGCTGGTCGAGCGCGATTTCGACGCCGTGGTGCCGCAGAGCGGGCCGCCGGTGTTTGCGCATAGCGACCTGCAACCGCACAATGTCCTCGTGATCGAGCGCGATGGAAAGCTGCAGCTCAGCGGGCTGATCGATTTCGGCAACATGCGGGCCGAAAGTGCGGTGATGGATCTGGCAAAATGCATCTTCTGCACCGAGCACGACACGCCCGGCAGCACGGCGGCCATCCTCGCGGGCTACGGCCCGATCAATCATCCGGAGCCGGCCAAGGCGCTCGCCTTCTACACGACGCTGCACCGCCTTACGATGTGGTTCTGGCTGCGCAAGTTCGGCACGCTGCCAACACCGGATGCGCCAAGCGACATCGTCGATGCGTTGCGGGCGACGGTGGCGGAAGCGGCGTAGGCCAGCCGTCGGAGAATAGCCGCGCGACCTCGGGATGGGCCCCGGCCTTCGCCGGATGACTCCGCGGGGGTGATGGGACGGCGCTCCACCTCCTGGAGAAATGCAGAAGGGCCCCGTGGGGCCCTTCTCTGGGTTCGACTTCGAACCGGGATCAGTTCTTGGTCTTGTCGACCAGGGCGCCGGCCTTGATCCAGGGCATCATGCCGCGCAGCTTTTCGCCGACTTCCTCGATCTGGTGCTCGTCGGCGAGGCGACGGGTGGCCTTGAAGCGCGAGGCGCCGCCCTTGTATTCCTGCATCCACTCGGAGGTGAACTTGCCCGACTGGATGTCGTGCAGCACGCGCTTCATCTCGGCCTTGGTTTCCGAGGTGATGATGCGCGGGCCCGACACGTACTCGCCCCACTCGGCGGTGTTGGAGATCGAGTAGTTCATGTTGGCAATGCCGCCCTGGTAGATCAGGTCGACGATCAGCTTCACTTCGTGCAGGCACTCGAAATAGGCCATTTCCGGAGCGTAACCGGCTTCCACCAGCGTCTCGAAGCCGGCGCGGATGAGCTCGACGAGGCCGCCGCAGAGCACGACCTGCTCACCGAACAGATCGGTCTCGCATTCCTCGCGGAAATTGGTCTCGATGATGCCCGAGCGGCCGCCGCCGACGCCCGAGGCGTAGGCGAGCGCGATGTCCTGGGCATTGCCCGAGGCGTCCTGGTGGACGGCGATCAGGCACGGCACACCGCCGCCCTTCTGGTATTCGCCGCGCACGGTGTGGCCCGGGCCCTTGGGCGCGATCATGATCACGTCCACGGTCTTCTTGGGCTCGATGAGGTTGAAGTGGACGTTGAGGCCGTGCGCGAAGGCGATGGCGGCGCCGTCACGGATATTGGCCTCGATCTCGTTCTTGTAGATGTCGGCCTGCAGCTCGTCCGGGGTCAGCATCATGATGACGTCGGCCCACTTGGCGGCCTCGGCGACGGACATGACCTTGAGGCCTTCACCCTCGGCCTTCTTGGCCGAAGCGGAGCCGGGACGCAGGGCGACGACGATATTCGTAACGCCCGAGTCGCGCAGGTTCAGCGTGTGGGCGTGGCCCTGCGAACCGTAGCCGACGATCGCGACCTTCTTGGACTTGATGATGTTGAGATCGGCATCCCGATCGTAATAGACGCGCATGGTGGTCTCCCTTTTCGTGCGTTCTGGCCCGGCGGGGCCAATAGGTGGCGGGTTGGGGATTTAGGTCCCGGCCCCGTAGATCTTCAGGAACTGGTCGGTCGCCCGGGCCGCATCCTTGCTCACCTCGCCTTCGGACGAAGCGTGGACCTCCCCCAGCAGCAGGCGGATCTGGACGTCGCGGACGACGAGGCCGAAGAAGCTGCGATAGGCCTCCTCGGAACTGTCGAAGCGCAGGAGGCGGGCCTCGCGGCCGGCCTCGAGCACCGGTTTCAGGCGCTTGCGGATGGCGAGCGGACCGTTTTCCAGCACGATCTCGCCCAGCCCGTGCTTCTCAGCGCCGGCATGGCCGATGGCCAGGCGGTTCAGCGTCACCGAAACCTCGCCGCTGATGGTGCCGAGCAGGTCGCGGGCGAACTGCTCGATGCTCTGGCGCAGCGAGGTTGCATCGAGCCGCCAGCGATCGACCTGCGGCGCCTTCACCTTGGCGGCCTGCCACTGCACAGTGGCGGTGAGCAGCCCGTCGCGATCGCCGAACCACTTGTATAGTGTTTCCTTCGAGCACGAGGCGCGGCGAGCCACCGAGGTCATGGTCAGCCGGTCGCCCTGCTCGACCAGGAGATCGAGCGCAGCGGTCAGCACCTGCTGCTGGCGCGGCGTGAAAGTTTCTTCGCTGGCGATGACCGACAAGGCTGGTCCCCTGCTCCCCGCGGACCCTCACGGTCCATCTTCGGCAATTGCGTACCGTACCGTACGGTTCGGCGCAAGAGGGAATGTGAGCTGGAACCTCGGCGGCACCGAGGGACGCAGGTGTCCGTACTCAACAGGTGTGTCAGGCGCGGAGGTTCAGGCCCGCGCCGCCTCTCCCCGCGGGGATGGCGCGCGCTAGCGGAGCCAAGGTAACGCTGCCCTACAATTGCCTCGCACCAGTTGCGGCCAGGCGATGGCCGGCAAAGGCCCCCTCACCTCAGCTGCGCCAAGTCGCTGGCGCTCCCAAGCTGCGCTATCCTCTCCCCGACGGGGCGAGGCGGCGGGCAACCTCGACATGTGTGTGCTGCGCCATTGAGTATGAACCTTAGCGCAACGCCTGCAGCGTCTGCGACAGCGCGGATACCGCCCTGACCGCGTCCTGATACTGGCTGACGGCAATAACCTCCGGCGGCAATGTCGCCGACTGCTCGGTGAGTATGCGCTGGAGCTCTTCGAGCTCGCTCAGGAGATCCGCTGCCTCGCGCGAGACATCGCCCTCGTCCGTGTCACGGTAGCGCAGTTGCCTGCCGCGCAGCCGCGCCGCCCGCTCGTTGAGATCGGCAAGCCGGCCATGCACAGGCCGTACTGCCGCTAGGGCACGTCGCGCCAAGCCGACACCGAGACGCTCGGCTCGGCGCCGGATGGGATTGGGATCGATGGTCACTGCTGCTCCTTGGTCGTCAAGGCGGCAGTCTGGACGCTGAGGAGCCGGGGCACATTAACTTTGGGTAGGGTGGGATGCTTTTCTTTCGGAGGGGTTGGACCGGGCAGACCAATTTCATACCACAATCCACTGATACCTTGTCGCTTGGGCTTGAACCAAAGGCGAAACACAACATTTGGTATGGATTGGCCGGTCGCAATGGCGCCTCATTGCAGCGGTGAGTCGAGGATTAGCGAGACGTGAAGGTCGCAGCCGATATCGAGGAAGCGCGGGGGCGCCAGGTGGCAGTACTGCCCTGGCGGCTGGAGCGAGATGGTACGATTTCGGTGCTGATGATCACCTCGCGCACCAATGCCAAATGGATGCTGCCCAAGGGCTGGCCGATGGCGGACCGCTCGGATGCCGCGGCGGCCAAGCAGGAGGCGCTGGAGGAGGCCGGCATCGAAGGCGAGGTGGATGAGGCGCCGATCGGCTCGTACCACTATATCAAGCTGTTCGACGACGGCTCGACCAAGCCGTCGCAGGCTATCGTCTTCTCGATGCGCGTAACCGCCGAACTGAAGAAGTGGGACGAAAAGCACGAGCGCAAACGCAAGTGGTTCGGCATCGAGAAGGCGACGCAGGTCGTGTTCGAGCCGGATCTGGCCCGCTTTCTCGGCAATGTCGCCAGCGGACGGATCGTGCTCGGCGCGTTGGCGCCCTGAACTAGGCTCCGAGTTCGGCGAGGCGCCGTTCCTGCGCGGCGAGCAGGCGTTCGACATCGGCAATATCCAGGGCGGATAGCACCGGACGCGGCTTGCGCAGTGCTGCTGAGCCAATCACGCCGCGCTTGGCCAGCACATATTTGCGAACGGCGAGGCCGATGCCTTGCTGCTGCTCGTAACGGGCCAGCGGCAGGTAGGCGGCGAAAATCTCGTTGGCGCGCTCGATATTGCCGGCGGCGTATTCGCGCACGACGCCGACCATCATTTCGGGGTAGCAGAAGCCGGTCATGGCGCCATCGGCGCCGCGACCCATCTCCTCGGGCAGGAACAGCCCACCGTTGCCGCACAGGATCGAGATGCGGCGCGTCTCGGCCTTGTCGCTGGACGCACGGAGGGCGGTGATCTTGCCGAGGCCCGGCCAGTCCTCGTGCTTGAGCATGACGCAGTTGGGCACGTCGCGGATGATCCGGTCGATCACCTTGGGCGCGATGGTGACGTTGGTGGTGAGCGGATAGTCCTGCAGCACGAAGGGTGTGTCGCCGAGCGCCTCGCCGACCGACTGGTAGAAGGCATGGACCTGATCGTCGGTCTTCAGCGTCCAGGGCGGCGCGACCATGACGCCGGCCGCGCCCTCGCCCATCACGGCGGTCGCGAGCTCCTGCATCGGCGCCAGGCCGGGCGCGGAGACGCCGACGACGACCGGCAGGCGGCCATCGAGGCGCTTCAGCACGCGCTCGACGACGCGCTTCGATTCTTCCGAGGTGAGCTTAGGCGCTTCGCCGAGCTGGCCGAGGACGGTCAGGCCATCGACGCCGGCCGCTTCGTAGAAATCGACCATGCGGTCGACGCTGTCGAGATCGAGCGCACCGTCATCGGCGAACGGGGTCACGGCGATCACATATACGCCGCGGGCTGCTTCGGTCAGTCTGGTCATCGCTGTCTCCGGATCACGGGCGTCGCCTTAGCAGGCAGCCGGGTGCGAAGCCAACCGGGCTATTCGGCTGCCAGTCTCCGGCGCTGCTGGATGCGGTGGCGGCCGATGGGGACGATCATCGGCGAGTGCGAGACCGGGTCGGTAGCAACCTCGGCATCCATGCCGAACACGTCCTTCACCAGCCCCGCGGTGACGACGGCGCCGGGTGCGCCGGCGGCGGCGACCTTGCCGGCGCGCATGGCGACGATGTGGTCGGCGTAGCGGCAGGCGAGGTTCAGGTCGTGCAGCACGGCGACGACGGTGCGACCGCGCTGCTGCACGAGGTCGGTGAGCAGGTCCAGCACTTCGACCTGGTGGTTGATGTCGAGGAAGGTGGTGGGCTCATCGAGCAGCAGCAGTTCGGTTTCCTGGGCCAGCGCCATGGCGATCCAGACGCGCTGGCGCTGGCCGCCCGACAGCTCGTCGACGGCGCGGCCGGCGAGATCGAGCGTGTCGGTGGCCTGGAGCGCGGTCGCGACAGCCGCATCGTCGGCGGCGGTCCATTGGCGGAACCAGCCCTGGTGCGGGTAGCGGCCGCGGCCGACGAGATCGGCGACGGTGATCCCGTCGGGCGCGATCGGGGTCTGCGGCAGGACGCCGAGCCGGGTCGCGACTTCGCGGGTCGGCATGTCGCGGATGGCCTTGCCGTCGAGATAGACGCAGCCGGCGCGTGGGGTCAGCAGGCGGGCGAGGCCGCGCAGCAGGGTAGACTTGCCGCAAGCATTGGCGCCGACGATCACGGTGAACTGGGCCGGCGGGATTTCCAGCGACAGGTCCTCGACGATCACCCGGTCGGCATAGCCGAGCGTCAGGTCCGTGGCGGAAAGCTGGTGGTTGGCGGACATCGCAGGCCTCCGGGTCAACCGCCCTGCCCCGAACGATGGGCAGCGGCGAGCAGGTAGATAAGGAAGACGGCGCCGAGCGCGCCGGTGACGACGCCGACAGGCAACTGATTGCGGCCGAGCATGTGCTGGGCGACGAAATCGGCGGCGACGGTGACCAGCGCGCCGACCAGGGCGGAGGGCAGCAACGCGTTGCCGGCCGGGCCGAGCAGGCGGCGGGCGATCGGGCCGGCGACAAAGGCGACGAAGGCGATCGGACCGACGGCCGAGGTCGCGACGGCGGCGAGCAGCACGGCGACGAGGATGAGGCCGAGACGACTCCATTCCACGCGGGTGCCGAGCGCGGTGGCGGTGTCGTCGCCCAGCTGCAGGGTGCGCAGCGAACGCGACAGCCAGGCGGCCAGCGGGCAGAGCACCAGCATGGCGAGCGCGAGCGGGGTGATGGCTTCGAAGGTCGCGCCGTTGAGGCTGCCGATCAGCCAGGACAGCGCCTCCTGCACTTCCATGATGCGGGCGCGGGTGAACAGGAACGAGACGATGGCGCCGGCCATGGCCGAGATGCCGATGCCGATCAGCACCAGGCGGTATGGGGTGACGCCGCTGTTCCAGGCGAGGCCGTAAATCAGCAGCGCGGCAAGGATGGCCCCGCCGCAGGCGCTCAGCGACAGGGCGAAGCCGCTCCACTTGAACAGGATGATCGCCGCCACTGCGGCCGCGCTCGCGCCCATGGTGATGCCGACGATATCGGGACTGGCGAGCGGGTTGCGCAGGATGGTCTGGAAGATGACGCCGGACAGCCCGAAGGCGGCGCCGGCGAGGATACCGGCCATCAGGCGCGGCAGGCGCACGCCGAGCACGATGAAATCGCCGGCCGGATCGGTGACACCGGTGAAGGGCGAGAGCAGCGAGCGCAGCACGTCCTCGGGCGGCAGCGGATAGTCGCCGACGGCAATGGAGATCGATGCGACGACGATCATCAGCAGCACGAGGCCGCCGAGCACGATCGCGCCGCGGCCGCTCAGGCGCTTGCGGGCGGCGACGACCTCGCCGACGGGAGCGAAGGCGGTGCTCATAGCTCGGCCAGCTTCCTGCGCCGCACCAGCGCGATGAAGAAGGGCGCGCCGAGGGCGGCGGTGACGATGCCGACCTGCAGCTCACCCGGCGGCACGACCACGCGGCCGACAATATCGGCGCCGAGGAGCATGATCGGCGCGATCAGCATCGAGTAGGGCAGGATCCAGCGATAATTCGGGCCGGTGAAGACGCGCGCCACGTGCGGCACGGTGAGGCCGACGAAGGCGATGGGACCGGCGGCGGCGGTGGCGGCTCCGGCAAGGATCACCGCGGCGATACCCACGAGTGCGCGCGAACGCTGCACCTTCATGCCGAGGCCGCGGGCGACGTCGTCGCCCAGCGCGAGGCCATCGAGGATGCGCGAGGTGGCGAGCGCGAGCACGATGCCGGCGAGGATGAAGGGCGTCACCTGGATCAGGATGTCCATGGTGCGGCCGGTCAGCGCGCCGACCTGCCAGAAGCGGATCTGGTCGAGGGTCTCGACATTGGTGATGAGGATGGCGCTGGTGACCGAGGTGATGGCGGCGGTGACCGCGGCACCGGCCAACGCCAGCTTCACCGGCGTGGCACCCTCGCGGCCGAGCGAGGCGATGACGTAGACCACCACCATGGCGAGGCCGGCGCCGAGGAAGGCGAGCCAGACATAGCCTGACAGCTGGGGGATGCCGAATACGGAGATGCCGAGGACGACGCAGAGCGTCGCGCCGGCCTCGATGCCGAGGATGCCGGGATCGGCCAGGGGATTGCGGGTCGCGCCCTGGAGGATTGCGCCGGAAAGGCCGAGCGCAGCGCCGACCAGCAGGCCGACCAGCGTGCGCGGCAGGCGCAGGTCCATGATGATGCGGTGCGTCGTCTGGGTGGGATCGAAAGCGAAGAGCGCGTTCCAGATGTCACCCAGCGCGATCGGGCGGGCGCCAACGGTGATCGAGAAGAACAGCACGCCCACCAGCAGGCCGGCGAGCAGGACAAAGCCGCCAGCGCGGGTCGCCGGCGCGAGGCCCTGCGCTGCCTGGGCGGCCGGCACGTCAGTCGCCGACGTTAGGGTCGGCAGCGTCGATGGCGACGGTCAGCTTGTCGAGCGCACCGGCATAAGCGGCATAGTTGCGCAGCCAGAAGGCGGGCCAATCGGTCATCTGGTCGGCCGCGGCGGCGCGGATGGTGGTCCAGGTCGCCTGAGCCTTCGCCGTCGCCATGGTCGACGCCTGACGATCATCGACCATGACCAGGTCGGGCTGATACTTGTCGGCGTTCTCCCAGCTTACAGTCTCCCAGTAGCCGCGATCGTCGGCGACTTCGGGATCGATCAGCTTGAGGCCCCAGGAGGCGAAGTCGATGAGCTCGGCCGAACCGGCGGTGGCGGCGACGTAGAGCGCATCCGTGCCGGCCCAGACGGCGAGAGCCGTGAGATCGGGCTTGGCCGCGACGGCTGCCTTGAACCTTTCGCGCGATGCCGCGAACGCGGCCTTGTCGGCGGCGACCCGCGGGGCAGACAGGTCGGCGCCGAGGCTGGACGCCAGCGTCTCGTAGTCCTCGATCAGGGTGACGATCGAGTCGCCCTGGGTCGGGCCGGTGATCGGGGCGATCGGCTTCAGCGCGGCAACGAGGTCGTCACCGCCGCTCCAGGTTTTGTCGAGCGGCCAGTATTCGGCAATGATCAGGTCGGGCTTGAGCGCCGCCGCCTTCTCGATATTGGCCTCGCCCCAGGCTTCGCCGATGATCTCGATGCCGGTGAGGTCGAGCCCCTGGAGCGCCTTGGCCTCGGTGACGGTGCTATCGGCATAGATGCCGACGGGGCGGATGCCGAGCGGGATGAGGCCTGCTGCCGCATCCTGGCTGGCAATGATGCGCTCGGGAACGTGGTCGAGCGTTACGGTCTGGCCGGTGCTGTCGGTGTAGCTCCACTCCACGCCGAACGCCGTTCCGGCGAGCAGGCCCGAGACGGCGATGCTGGCAACGATGACGGCGGTGCGGAGAAACATGGCAACGGCCCGGATAGTTGAGAATTGCGGTCACCTATCGACGCCGAATGTTGAATAGTCAAGTCATGTTTGGGAGTCACACGGCCTTAGCCAATCGGCGCTATTCTGGATCTGCAACGCGAGACCGAGGCCACGTGATCGAGCTGCCCCAGATCATCGAGGAGTACTGGTACGCCCTCGATTGGGACGTCGAGGCGCTGTGGGCGCTCGACCTGCCGGCGGAGCTGTTTCCGATCGACAAGCTGCTGTGGCATCTCGATGTGCCGCTGTGGCCGCTCGAGGACGAGCGCTACGTATTGACGCCACGCCAGGTGCTGCGCTCGCCCTATCGCTACGACAAGGAATATCGCCGCGTGCGACTTGCGAGCCTGGTGTTTCCCATCGAGATCACCCGCCACCGCGGCCGCTGGCTGATCCTCGACGGCGTGCACCGGCTCACGCGGGCGCATGAAGACGGGAGCGACACGATCTACGTGCGCAAGGTGCCGGGACGGTATCTCAGGCGGCGGGATGAAACGCCCTAGGTGGGACCTGCAAATCGGCCGAGCCACAGGGTGTCACCCCTGCGGAAGCAGCGGGCCAACGCGCAGCCCGAGCTGCAGGAGAGGTGGATCCCTGCTTTCGCAGGGATGACAGCTGGTGGGGTTGGAACGGTCCGAGCCCGAAAGCGACCCTCGCCCTAGGCCGCGCTCGCAGCCGTTGCCGCGCCGACCCGGTAAGGCGTGAAGCTGCGGCCTGCGCCGGCGTCATGGAGGCTGGACCAGATGACCCAGTAGCGGCCCTGCTCGTCGGGCACCAGCACCTCGGCCTCGCGGTCGGTATGAGCCTTGAAGCGGCCCATGGACCGCGCCTCGAGCGCCGCGCTCTCGCGGGAGTCGAAGGGGCCCTGGGCCGCGCCTTCGAAATCGACCCACCAGTTGTCGCGACTCCGGATCACCAGAAACAGAGCTTTTGCCATGCCGACCGCCCCCGACCGCACCACGCTGCAAATATTGCAGATTCTTGGTACATGTCTCGCAACTGAAGCGAATTTCAACAGACATTCGGTCGCAGCGATAGCGAAGCAACACGAAGTCTATTGAAACAAAAGCGACATAATCGTTGCTTCGGCACGATCGCCGACCACGACTACTCCGGACGGCGGTACTGGTAGATGCCGACGTCGATGGAGCCTTCGGCGAAGCCCGCCTCGCAATAGCTGAGGTAATACACCCACTTGCGGCGGAAGTCCTCGGTGTAGCCGAGCTTCTTGATTTCGTTCCAGCGCTCGAGGAAGCGTTCGCGCCACAGCGCCAGCGTCCTCGCGTAGCTGAGCCGGAAGGTCTCGACCTGCTCGAGGATGAGGCCGACCCGGTCGCCCTGCTCCTGCATGGCGGTCTTGGTCAGCAGCATGCCGCCGGGGAAGATGAAGCGCTGGATGAAATCGGGGCGCGACTTGTAGTCCTCGAAATCCCGCTCGCTGATGGTGATCGCCTGGATCGAGGCGGTGCCGCCGGGCTTCAGCCGGTCATGCACGGTCTTGAAGTAGCTGGGCCAATGCTCCTCGCCCACCGCTTCGATCATCTCGATGGAAGCGACGTGGTCGAACTGGCCCTGCGTGTCGCGATAATCCTCGAAATGCATTCTGGCGAGGCCATCGAGGCCCTGCCGCTGCAGGCGCTCGTTGGCGTATTTCAGCTGCTCGGCCGAGAGCGTGATGCCGTAGACCTCGGCGCCAAAATCCTTGCTGGCGATCTCGGCGAAACCGCCCCAGCCGCAGCCGATCTCCAGGATGCGATGGCCGGACTTGACGCCCGCCATCTCGGCGACCTTGCGATACTTGGCGTGCTGCGCGTCCGTGAGGCTCTGATCGTCGGCGGTGAAATAGGCCGAGGAATAGGTCATCGAGGGGTCGAGCCACTCGGAATAGAAGTCATTGCCGAGGTCGTAGTGCTCGGAAATGTTCTTCTTGCTGCCTTCCCTCGAATTATGCCGGCTCAGGTGATAGCTGATGTCCTGGGCGGCGCGGCCGTACCAGGAATTCTCGCCGCTATCGAGCACGTCGCGGTTCTGCAGGAAATAGCGGAACAGCGCGGTCAGATCGTCGATCTCGACGTCGCCGTCGATATAGGCCTGCGCGAAGCCGACGGTGCCGCGCTTCAGCGTCTTGCCGAGCACCTTGAAGTTGTGCAGCACGAGCCGGGGGTGCTCGCCGGTGCCGGGCTGGCCGAAGGTGCGTATCGAACCGTCGGGGAAGGTGATGGTCACAGCCCCATGCCTGGGGCGGCCAATCAGTCGTCTGCCGACCCAGGCGGCGCCAGTCGAGGCGAGCCGGGTCCAGAGCGTGGGGGCACTTGCCTGGGTGTTCGGTGCAAGCTGATCCATTACGCGCAATCCAGATAATCGGCGCCGCGGCAGTCGGACCATGCGGCCCGCGTCATGATCAGCGACGCTCTTGAAAGAGCGTGCACTTTAGCCGCGAAACGTCGATATGCAAGCATGAGTTGAAGCGCTTCAGCCCGGCCTCGCGAGATCGGTGACGCGGAATTGCACCTCCTCGCGGCCCTGCCAATGATCGATATTGAGCGTGCCGGCGAGATGCAGCGGGGCGTCATTTCCCGCGCTCAGCAGAGCTTCGCCGATGGCATTGGCGGCGGCGCGGAAGGCGATGGCCTTGAGCCGGCCGCCATCGTCGGAGGTCAGCGTGAACTTCACATGCCCCGCCCCGCCGACCACCTCGGCGAACCTGGCCTTGTGGGCAGGAAACGCGAAAACCGGCTGCGGACTGGCCGAGCCGAAGGGCCCTGCCCGCTCGACCTCGCGCACAAATTGGGGTGTTGCGCCACGGGCAGTGAGTGCCGCATCGATGGGCAAGGCAGTGATCGCGCGGGCCGCAGCGACGTAGTCGCCCAGCCGCTCCGTTATATGGGCACGGAACGGGCCGAGCTGGCCGGGCGTCAGCGTCACGCCGGCCGCCATGGCGTGGCCGCCGCCCTTGGTGGCGAGCCCCTGCTCCACCGCCTCGATGACGGCCGAGCCGAGATCGACGCCGGGCATGGAGCGGCCCGAGCCGGTGCCGGTGCCGTCGGGACCAAGGGCGATGGCGAAGGTGGGACGCTCGAAGCGCTCGCGCAGGCGCGCCGCGATCAGGCCGACGATGCCGGGGTGCCAGTTGGCCGAGGCCAGCACCAACACGGGCGGGCCGTCGCCGCTGCCGATCTCGGCCTCGGCAGCGCGGCTCGCCTCCTCCACCGCCTCGATCTCGATGCGCTGGCGCTCGGCGTTCAGTTCGTTGAGCTGGGCGGCGATGATCATGGCCTGCTGCTCGTCGTCGAGGGTGAGCAGGCGCGTCCCCAGCGCGGCGTCGCCGATACGGCCGCCGGCATTGATGCGCGGGCCGATGAGGAAGCCGAGATGGTAGGTATTCATCGGTCCCGACAGGCGGGCCGCGAGGGCTAGCGCGCCGATGCCCTTGTTGGAGCCGGTGCGCGCGATCTCGAGGCCGCGGGCGACAAAGGCGCGATTGAGGCCGGTGAGTGGGACGATGTCGCAGACGGTGGCGAGCGCGACGAGGTCGATCATCGCCATCAGGTCGGGCAACCCGCTGTCGCCGCGCTGGCGCAGCAGGCGATTGACGGCGACCAGCACCATGAAGGTGACGCCGGCGGCGCAGAGATAGCCGAGGCCGGAGATATCGTCAGGCCGGTTGGGGTTCACCAGCGCGGTGGCGGGCGGCAGCTCGTCGTCGGAGAGGTGATGATCGAC
The DNA here is from genome assembly GCF_057657195.1 of Devosia sp. Soil_C_22. Lineage (NCBI taxonomy): Bacteria > Pseudomonadati > Pseudomonadota > Alphaproteobacteria > Hyphomicrobiales > Devosiaceae > Devosia > Devosia sp. Soil_C_22. Next base: position 1,491,583 of record NZ_JBDGIY010000001.1, on the reverse strand, counting down.
CACCAGCACGTCGAGACCGCGCTCAAGCGCATGGGCGATCGGCTTATCGCTGGTGGTGCCGCAGTCGAGCGTGACCAGCAGCTGCGCGCCGCCGGCGATCAGCTTGTCGATGGCGCCGGTATTGGGGCCATAGCCCTCGAAGATGCGGTCGGGGATGTGGACCTGAGGTTTCAGGCCGAAATGGCGGAGATAGCGCACCATCAGCGCCACCGAACAGGCGCCGTCGACGTCGTAATCACCGAACAGGGCGATCTGCTCGTTGTCGGTGATGGCCTTGACCAGCCGTTCGGCGAGCTTGTCCATGTCCGCCAGCGTCGACGGGTCGGGCATCAGCTCGCGCACGGTCGGCTGCAGGTAGCGCTCGGCGTGGTCGACATCGACACCGCGCGCCGCGACGATACGCGAGAGGATGTCGGAAAGCTCGGTGCGCTGGCCGATGGCGGCGGCCATGCGGGCGGCCGCCGGATCCAGCCGATCCACCCAGGACCGCCCGGTGGCGGAGCTCGAGACACCGAGGAAATAGCGGAGCGGCTCGTCCATATGTTCGGGAGGTAAGCCGTGTTGACGACATAGTCGAGAGGTGTTGGCGGTTATCCTCGCCCGCTTAGCCAAACTCGATGTCATCCCAGCGAAAGCCGGGATCTATTTGTCCTCCCGCGCGTGGGGTGAGTTGGATCCCAGCTTTCGCTGGGATGACAGCCGGTGGAGGATTGGCCATCAGGGCGAAATCGGACGCTGCGGCCTTGCGGCCTCTAAACTTCTGCGGCGGGCATCCCCATATAGCGAACATCGTTTTCAATGGGGACCACAATGTTCGCCAAGTCTGGCTTCCGATCCACCGCTCTCCTCGCCACCCTCGTGATGGCGTTGTCGCTGGTTGCGGTCGATACGGCCGAGGCGCGGCGCGGCGGCAGCTTCGGCAGCCGCGGCATCCGCACCGAGCGCTCGATCCCAGCCACCAACGTTTCGCCCAACGCCACCACGCCGGTGCAGCGCACCATGACCAATGGCCAGCAGAACACCGTCGGCAACGCCACCACTGCGGCCCGGCCGGGCCTGTTCGGCGGCTTTGGCGGCGCGCTATTGGGCGGCCTGCTGTTCTCGGGCCTGTTCGGCATGCTGTTCGGGTTCGGCTTTGGCGGCTTTGGCGGCATGCTCGCCTTGCTCGCGCAGGTCGTGATCATCGCCCTCATCGTCGGCTTTTTCCTCCGCCGTCGGCACCCGGCCATGGCGGGCGGCGGCAACACTAACGGCTATCGCTTCGAAGCGCCGCGCGGGCAGAGCTATGGTGGCGGTGGCCGTCCGGCGAATGCGGCGCCGCGCTCGAGCGCCTCGCAGCGGGCCGGCGGGCGGGACGAGATCGGCGTCGGCGATGCGGACCTGTCCGTGTTCGAGCAGCGCCTGAACCAGCTGCAGGACGCCTACTCGCGCGAGGACTATACAGCGCTGCGCCGGATTTCGACCGCCGAGGTGATGAGCTATCTCGCCGAGGAACTGGGCGAGAACGCCAGCAAGGGCCTGCGCAACGAGGTCTATGACGTGCGTCTGCTCGAAGGCGATATCGCCGAGGCCTGGCGCGAGGGCGGCACGGAGTTCGCCACGGTGGCGCTGCGCTACGAGTCGCGCGACATCACCCGCAACCGCGCCACCGGCGAGATCGTCAGCGGCGAGGACGACGTGACCGAGACCACCGAGGTGTGGACCTTCACCCGCCGCAATGGCAGCGAGTGGCTGGTGAGCGCGATCCAGGAGGCGTAAGCCCCGGGTTACTGAATGAGAAAGGGCCGCCCGGTGGGCGGCCCTTTTGTTTTTGATGCACACCAGCATATCGCTCCCCTCCCCCTTGCGGGGAGGGGCGGGGGGCCATCGGCGATCGCCGCACGACCCCCACCCTCAATCCCTCCCCGCAAGGGGGAGGGGAGCCCGACCAGCCCTACCGGTGATGTTCCGCCGTGATCCAGCGGACAGTCTGGCTCCAGGAGCGCATGACGACCGTGTTCGTCCGCACCGTGCTCTTGCCGAACCGCACGCCCGACAGCAGCGAGCCATCCGTCACGCCGGTGGCGGCGAAGAAGACATCGCCAGAGGCGAGCTCGTCGGTGCGGTACTTCTTGTTGGGGTCGGCGACGCCCATCTTGCGAGCGCGCTCGCGCTTGTCCTCGCTGTCGAGGATCAGCCGGCCCTGCATCTGGCCGCCGATGCAGCGCAGCGCCGCCGCCGCCAGCACGCCTTCGGGGGCACCACCGGAGCCGAGATAGATGTCGATGCCGGTATCCTCGGTGTTCACCGCGTGGATGATGCCGGCGACGTCGCCGTCCGAGATCAGCTTGATGGCGACGCCGGCCGAGCGCAGGTCGTCGATCAGCGCGGCATGGCGCGGCCGGTCGAGCACGCAGGCAGTGATTTCGTTGACCGGCACGCCCTTTGCGCGCGCCAGCGCAGTGACGTTTTCCTTCGGCGAGGCATCGAGATCGACGAGGCCATCGGCATAGCCGGCGCCGATGGCGATCTTGTGCATGTAGACGTCCGGGGCGTTGAGCAGCTTGCCGCGCTCGGCCATGGCCAGCACGCAGATCGAATCCGGCTGGTTCTTGGCGCACAGCGTCGTGCCTTCGAGCGGATCAACGGCGATATCGACCTCGGGGCCATCGCCAGCGCCGACTTCCTCGCCGATGAACAGCATCGGCGCTTCGTCGCGCTCGCCTTCACCGATGACGATGCGACCCTCGATATGGACATTGCCCATCTCGCGGCGCATGGCCTCGACGGCGGCTGCGTCGGCCGCCTTCTCGTCGCCCTTGCCGCGCCATGCCGAAGAGGCAATGGCCGCCGCTTCGGTGACGCGCACCAGTTCGAGGGTGAGCGAACGGTCGATGGCTGCCTGCCGGTCAGCATCCGTCTTGTTGAGCTTCATGGGCACTCCCTGCCCCGCCGCAGGGGGCGTCAGTGGTACTAAAGTTGCTCGATCCGGATCATCTGCGGATCGCCGAGGATGAAGCCGTCGGACTTGATGCGCGCAAGCGCGTCACGCACCGACTGCTCCAGCGTGGACTGCGTCAGGAGCACGACGGTGCGCACCTCCGATTCCACAACGCCGGGCTCGCTAACACGCAAATCCGGACGCTGGATGACACTCTCGAGCGAGATGCCGGCTTCACCCATGCGGGTAGCAATAGCGGCAAACGCGCCGGCTACGTCCCTGACATTTAGTCGGATGTAGTAACCGCCCTCATGCGCGCGCATCGGCGCCTGCCGGTAGGGCGTGAGCTCGGCCGAGGCGACACCGAGCGGCGGCACCTTGGTGCCGCGGGCGATATCGAGGATGTCGCTGAGCACCGACGAGGCGGTCGGCGGGCCACCGGCGCCCGGGCCGGCGAGCAGCAACTCGTGCACATGGTCGGTTTCCAGCGCCACCGCGTTCAGCACGCCATCCACCCCGGCAATGGCCGAGGTTTTCGGCACGAGCGTGGGGTGCACGCGCTGGTCGATGCCGTCATTGGAGCGCTGGGCGATGCCGAGCAGCTTGATCTTGTAGCCGAGGTCGCTCGCTACCTTGATGTCAGCCTCGCTGATGGTGGTGATGCCCTCGACGAAAATCTCGTCGGGCGCGATCTCGCAGCCGAAGCAGAGCGAGGCGAGAATGGCGAGCTTGTGGGCAGTATCGAAACCCTCGACGTCGAAGGCCGGATCGGCCTCGGCATAGCCGAGCTTCTGCGCATCGGCGAGGCAATCGGCAAAGCTGATGCCCTCGTTGCCCATGCGCGAGAGGATGTAGTTGCAGGTGCCATTCATGATCCCGTAGACGCGGGCGATGCGGGCCGAGCCGAGGCCCTCGCGCAGCGTCTTGATCACCGGGATGCCGCCGGCCACCGCGGCCTCGAAACCGAGCTGCGCGCCCGACTCCTCGGCCACCTTGGCGAGCGTTACGCCATGGCGGGCGAGCAGCGCCTTGTTGGCGGTGACCACTGGTCGACCAACCTCGAGCGCCGCCTTCACAGCGGCCAGCGCCGGGCCGTCTTCACCGCCGATCAGCTCGACGAACAGGTCGATGCTGTCGGATTTCGCCAGCGCCACGGGATCGTCGAACCATTCGAGCTCGCGGGTATCGATGCCGCGGTCGCGGCTGCGCGAGCGGGCACAAACAGCGGTGACGGCGATCTTGCGGCCGAGTTTTCGGGTCAGCTCCTCACCATCCTTCTGGATGATGCGCACCAGCGTGGCGCCGACATTGCCGAGCCCGGCGACGCCGATGCGTAACGGCGCTTCCAGCGCCTCATCGGCCTGCTCCTGCATGGCCTTGAGGATACGGGCTCGCGTGTCCGAACGCGGTTCGCGGCCCTCGCGCAGGTCGAACACGAACAGCGGATCGCCCGCGATGGTCCGGCCAAAGCGCGTCGGCGTCCACCCGCGCGCAGCGATAAAGGCTTCAACGGACTGGCGGAATGACTGGATATCGGACATGGCTAGGCTCTGGACTAGAGAGGTCCGAGCTATGGATAGGAAAGGGCCTATCCGTCAATAGGATTGATGGAAATAGCCCTACTTCCCCAGCTTTCGCGCTGCTTCTGCGATCAGCTCGAAATAGCGCGGGATGCCCCATTCGATCGACAGCGCGCTCGAGGAAATGACGGACATGTTGAGCATGCGGTCGTCCATCAGCGCGTAGGCGCCCGTGGCGATCTGCGGGGCCGACTGTACGTAGCTGCGGCCCAGCCACTCGGCACCGGCCTCGCTGGTGGAGAAGAACGGGATCAGCACATCGGCCGGAATCCGGTCGAAATTCTCGTAACTGAGCGGATACCAGAAGCCTTCCGTTGTGCCGGCCGCTTCGGGCTTTTCCGGGATGGTAAGGCCGGCCAGCGCCAGCAGCTTGGCGCGCGCATCGTCGGCCGAGTGGATGGCTGCCGCGCCATTGTAGTCGAGCAGCGTCACAGCGCTCAGCCCAGCCATCTCGGGGTGCCTGGCGGCTTCGTCCCTGATGAACTGCTCGAGCTCGGCGACCAGCGCCCTGCCCTCGTCAGGCTTGCCCATGGCCTTGCCCGCGATGGTGATCACCTCCTGCCACGAGGCAGTCCACGGCGTCGTCGGATAGGCGACGACCGGGGCGAGCTGGCTCAGCAGCTTGTACTCGTCGCCGGTGATGCCGGAATAGACGGCGAGGATCAGGTCGGGCTTCAGCGCGGCGATCTTCTCGATCGGCGCGCCGCCGGTGTCGTCGAAGGCCTCAGGCAACGGCGCGCCCATGGCGGTGACGGCCTCCTCGATCCACGGCGTGTAGTCGCTGTCCCAGCCTTCCGAGCGGAAGCTCGGCATGCCCACGGGCACGGTGCCGAGGGCGATGGCGGCGTCGGTCGAGGACCAGCCGAGCGTCACGATGCGCTTGGGCTCGGCCGGGATCGTGGTCTCGCCGAGCGCGTGTTCTATGATGACAGGAAAGGATTGCGCGGCAGCCGGCGCGATCGCGACGACCAGCAGTGCAGCGGCAGCGATGAAGCGGCGGAACATGATATGGCCCTCGGTTGAAACCGAAAGCTGATAATCACAGTCATCTTATTTGGGCAAGTGTGAACCGCTGCGCTGTGTCCGATCAGCACCCTGGCTTGATGTCAATCTTTGCGCAGTTTATGTTATTTTGAGCTGTGCGGGAGAGCGTCATGAACGTATCCATAGGCGAGCACTGGGAAGCCTTTGTGGACGAATTGGTACGGAGCGGCCGGTTCGGTTCGGCCAGCGAGGTGATCCGTCATGGTTTGCGGCGGGTCGAGGCGGAAGAGGCGCAGCTTCAGGCGCTGAAGAACAGCCTGGCGGCGACCATCGCCGAGGATGTCTGGTACTCCGCTGACGAGGTCGTAGACTACGCGAACAGCACGTTGCACGAAGACGCGCCCGATTTCACGCCGAAGAAGTGAGCGCGGTTCGCTTCAGCGGTCGTGCCCGGGCACAAGTCCGTGCCATTGCGCGCTACCTCTACCAGCGGACGGGTGATGATCGCGCCGGAGAGCAGTTCGTCCGCGAGCTTGAGGCCCGCATGCTTAAGTTTGCTGGACTTCCCGGCACGCTCGGACGACCGCGCCCCGAACTCGGCGATGGCCTCCGCAGCTTGCCGCACCACGCCTACGTGATCATCTTCCGCTATGGAAGCGACACAGTCGACGTGGTGCAAGTGCTACACGCCCGCCGCCGCACGGGCGCAGCGTCTGGAGACGGCTGACTACTTCGCCGAAGTGAGCGGCACCACATTCCCGTGGGTCGGCTGGCCGGCGAGGAATTTCTTGATGTTGCGGGCGGCCTGGCGGATGCGCTGCTCGTTCTCGACCAGCGCGAGGCGGACATACTGGTCACCATACTCGCCGAAGCCGACGCCAGGGGCGACGCCGACGCCGGTCTCCGAGATCAGGAGCTTGGCGAACTCGAGCGAGCCCATATGGGCGAACTGGTCGGGGATCGGAGTCCAGGCGAACATGGTCGCCTTGGGCGACGGGATGTGCCAGCCGGCGCGGGCGAAGCTCTCGACCATCACGTCGCGGCGGTCGCGATAAATGGTGCGGACCTCTTCGATGACCTTGTCGTCGCCGTTGAGCGCGGTGGCCGCCGCGACCTGGATCGGGGTGAAGGCGCCGTAGTCGAGATACGATTTTACCCGCGCCAGCGCCGCGATCAGCCGCTCGTTGCCGACGGCGAAGCCGACGCGCCAGCCCGGCATCGAGTAGGTCTTGCTCATCGAGGTGAACTCGACGCTGATATCGATGGCGCCGGGTACTTCGAGCACCGACGGCGGCACGTCTTCGTCGAAATAGATCTCGGCATAGGCCAGATCGGAGAGGATGAAGATGTCGTGCTCTTTGCAGTACTTTACGACCTCTTTGTAGAAGTCGAGCGTGGCGGTGTAGGCGGTCGGGTTGGCCGGGTAGTTCAGCACCAGCGCGATCGGCTTGGGAATCGAGTGGCGAACCGCCCGATCCAGCGCGCGCATGAAATCCTCGTTCGGATCGGCGGGCATGGAGCGGACGACGCCGCCGGACATGATGAAGCCGAAGGAATGGATCGGATAGGTCGGGTTGGGCACCAGCACCACATCGCCCGGCGCGGTGATCGCCTGCGCCATGTTGGCAAAACCTTCCTTGGATCCGAGCGTCGCGACCACCTGCGTGTTGGGGTCGAGCTTCACGCCGAAGCGACGGCCATAGTAGCTCGCCTGGGCCTTGCGCAGGCCGGGGATGCCGCGCGAGGTGGAGTAGCGGTGGGTGCGCGGGTCCTTCACCGTCTCCTTGAGCTTGTCGACGATGGCCTGCGGCGTCGGCAGGTCCGGGTTGCCCATGCCGAGGTCGATGATATCGACGCCGTTGGCACGCAGCCGCGCCTTGATCGGGTTGATGTGGTCGAAGACGTAAGGCGGCAGGCGGCGGATACGGTGAAAGTCGTTCATTGGAACCTCTGGACCCGCGACGCACGCTAGCGGGGTGCACGCAACCCTCTCATGGGATGCCGATTATCGCGGAATTATGGTTTTGACTCGGTTAAGCGGCGGCTACGCCACTTGGCTCGTTTGGTTCCGCTCTCCCCGGCCGCCCGGCGGCCATCGGGGAGAGCTAGCGAGCGGGGGCCTTAGCGCGCGCGAGCACTCCGGCTGCAAAGCCGGCCGCTGCGATTGGCGCTGCTACTCCCTGAGTCATCGACCCGTCCTTGGCGAGGTATCCTCTGGCTTTAGGGGCGGATTGGGGCTTGGTCAAGGCATCACGCCCTGTCGCGCGTCGGCAGATAGCTCAAGAACTGGTCGGCGCTGGCGGCCCAGGAGAAATTCTCGGCATAGGCGCGGCATTCCTCGCGCGAGACGTCGAGGGCCTTCAGCGCGGCGGTACGGAGGTCCGCGTCGAGCACGCCCACGGGAGCGTCTCCGATCACATCGATCGGGCCGGTGACCGGGTAGGCGGCGACGGGCGTACCGCTGGCCAGCGCCTCGAGCAGTACGAGCCCGAAGGTGTCGGTCCTCGAGGGGAATACGAAGACATCAGCAGAGGCGAAGAGCGCTGCCAGTTCCTCGCCCTGCTTGGGGCCGAGGAAGGTGACATCGGCATACTCGGCCTTCAGCCGCTCGAGGCTGGGGCCGCCGCCGACCACGAGCTTGGTGCCGGGCAGGTCGAGGCCGAGAAAGGCCTCGATGTTCTTTTCCACCGCCACACGGCCGACATAGAGGAAAACCGGACCCGGATAAGGCAGCGTGCTGCGCCTCGCCGGGTTGAACAGCGCGGTGTCGACGCCCTTCTGCCAGATCACCGCATTGGAGAAGCCGCGATTCTCGAGCAGCGTCTTGAGGTGCGGCGTGCCGACGAGGCAGTATTTCGCGGCGCCGTGGAACCAGCGCAGGAAGCGATAGCTCCAGCGCAGCGGCACCGGCAGGCGGGCGCGCAGATATTCCGGGAACTGCGTGTGATAAGCGGTCGAGAACGGCACCTTGTTCCGCCGGCACCAGCGCCGGGCGATGATGCCGAGCGGGCCTTCGGTGGCGATGTGGATGGCGTCGGCCCCGGCTTCCTCGATCTTCGCGTAGACCGGCTTCATCAGCGTGCGGCTCAGCCGGATCTCGCCGTAGCCGGGCATGGGAAAGGTCTTGAACGCGTTGGGCGTCAGCATCTTGACGGTGATGCCGCGCTTTTCCATCTCGGCCGCCACCAGTTCGATCGAGCGCACCACCCCGTTGATCTGCGGGTGCCAGGCGTCGGTGACGATGAGAACGGTGCGAGGCGTTGGCTGCGGCATTGGCTGCTCTGTTATTCGTGCCGCCATCGGTACCGTGGGGCCAAGCAGGCCGCAAGGCGGCGCACCGGCGCAGGCACGCGCCGGGCTTATTACGTGCGGGCTGGGCTGCTGTGGAGATCAATTTTGCGCGGGTCATTCCCGCGCAAGCGGGAATCTCTGTTTTCCGTACGCGCAGCCAAACGGAGGTCCCCGCTTTCGCGGGGATGACCCGGCGGGCAATTGCGTCCTTCCGTGTGAAGCGAGAGCTGCGCCCAAAAGCAAAGGGGCCGGATCGCTCCGGCCCCTCGTGCAAAACTGAAATCTCGAGACTTAGCGCTTCGAGAACTGGAAGGAACGACGGGCCTTGGCCTTGCCGTACTTCTTACGCTCGACCACGCGGCTGTCGCGGGTCAGGAAGCCACCCTTCTTGAGCACGGCGCGCAGTTCGGGCTCGTAGTGGGTCAGCGCCTGGCTGATGCCGTGGCGAACCGCACCGGCCTGGCCGCTGAGACCGCCGCCCGAAACGGTGGCGATCACGTCGTACTGGTCGACGCGCGAGGCGGCGACGATCGGCTGCTGCAGGATCATCTGGAGCACCGGGCGGGCGAAGAAGGCGTTGAACTCCTTGCCGTTGACGGTGATCTTGCCGGCACCCGGCTTGATCCAGACGCGGGCGATGGCGTTCTTGCGCTTGCCGGTGGCGTAGGCGCGACCTTCCTTGTCCAGCTTCTGGACGTGGACGGGAGCCTCGTTGACGACTGTAGCAGCGACGTTGGCGGTGCCCAGGTCTTCGAGCGAATTGATGGTCTCGGCCATTACTTGGCCCTCACATTCTTGGAGTTGAACGAGCCGACGTCGAGCTTCACCGGCGACTGGGCCTCGTGCGGGTGGGCCTCACCGGCATAGACGCGCAGGTTGCCGTACTGCTTGCGGCCGAGCGGACCCTCGGGGATCATGCGGCGCACGGCGTTCTGGAGCACGCGCTCGGGGAAACGGCCCTCGAGCAGCTGGCGCTGGGTGCGGTCCTTGATGCCGCCCGGGTGGCCGGTGTGCCAGAAGAAGCGGCGCTGGTCGAGCTTCTTGCCGGTCAGCTTCACCTTGTCGGCGTTGATGACGATGACGTTGTCGCCCATGTCCATATGCGGGGTGTAGGTCGGCAGATGCTTGCCACGCAGGCGCATCGCGATGATCGAGGCGAGACGGCCGACGACCAGATCCTTGGCGTCGATCAGGACCCACTTCTTGTCGATCTCGCTCGGCTTTACCGAGAAGGTGCTCATTGTTGTTTTCCTTGAGGAAGGCGGCGGACAGGTGACCCATGCCACGGATTTCGTGGCGCGGATATACGGGCGAGATGGATGGACGTCAAGCGGGAAGATTTTTACGCGTGATTTCAATGGCTTGCGTGATGGGTATTATTATACCACATGCTAAGCCCTTGATTTCATTTGATCTCTCCTCCTCCACGGAGTCACCCCGGCGCAGGCCGGGGCCCATCCTGAGGTCGAAACTATATCTACCGACTGCAGAGGCATCTCAGGATGGATCCCGGCCTGCGCCGGGATGACATCGAGTGGGAGGCGAACTCAGCTCCGCCGCGGCGTGGCGTCCGCGAGATAGGCGATCACCGCGCCCGCCAGCATGAACGCGAGCGCCTGGTGGCCCAGCGCCAGCGAGATCGGGACCATGGCGAGGAGCGTGGCGATGCCGAGCACGACCTGCAGCGCCACCAGCGCGCCGATGCGCGGCAGCCAGCCATTCACCCCACCGAAACCGCCGCGCCGGCCTTGCCGCCACAACAGCCAGCCGACATAGACGACGACGACATAGGCGATCATGCGGTGGATGAACTGCACCGTCAGCGCGTTCTCGAACAGGTTGCGCCACAGCGGATCGATGGCGTCGAGCCCCTGCGGGATCAGCGCCCCGTCCATCAGCGGCCAGGTGTTGTATCCCATGCCGGCATCGATGCCCGCGACGAAGGCGCCGGCGACGATCTGTAGCTCGATGAGCAGCAGCAGGCCCCAGCCGGCCCAGCCAGGACTGGACGCGACCTTCACGGGCTCGAGCCGCCGCGCCACCCAGATCAGCGCGAGGAACAGCAGCGAGGCGGCGAAGAGGTGCGCGGCCAGCCGATATTGCGACACCGAGGTCAGTTCGGTGAGGCCGGACGACACCATCCACCAGCCGAGCACGCCCTGGAAGCCGCCGAGCAGGAACAGGCCGGCCAGCGGCCAGGCGAGGTCGCGGGTGAAGCGGCGCTGGACGAGGAAGATCACGAAGGGAACGGCGAAGGCGAAGCCGAGGAAGCGGCCGAGGAAGCGGTGCGCCCATTCCCACCAGAAGATGAACTTGAAGTCCTCTATCCCCATCCAGCTGTTCTGGACGCCCTGCGGGATCTGCTTGTAGGCCTCGAACTCGGCCTGCCAGTCGGCATCCGACAGCGGCGGGATGGTGCCCGAGATCGGCCTCCACGAGGTGATCGACAGTCCGGATTCGGTCAGCCGGGTGGCGCCGCCGACCACGACCATGGCGAGCACGAGCAGCGCCATGACATAGAGCCAGACGCGCACCGGCTTCAGCCGGTCGCCGGTTGCGGGGGATGTGGCGGTTTGAGCGGTTGCGCTGATGGTCAACTTGGCATTCCTTTGTGCCCGCCCTACTCCCGGCCGGGCTGCAAGACAATGGCCGCCTTTGCCGCATCCATCACATTACCCCGATGAGCAGATGACCCAGTCGACCCGCAAGCTCCTTGGCCTGTTCCTGATCCTCGGCTCGCTGATCGTCTGGTCGGTGCTGGGCATGTGGATCTACATGAGCTTCCTCACCGCGGCCGCCTGGTGGCTGCTGATCGGCGTTCTCGCCGCCATAGGCATGGGCTGGTTCTTCCCGGCGACGTGGATCATCCGCTGGATGGCCAAGCCGGACAAGTAGAGGCTCACGATCCCTCCCCGCCACAGGGTCACCCCGGCGCAGGCCGGGGGCCCATCCTGAGGTCTTTCAACCTTTGTCGATGGCAGCGACTACCTCAGGATGGATTCCGGCCGGCGCCGGAATGACACCGAGTTTTTGGCACAGACACTGACCGCCCCTACTCCCAGCGCACGCCCGCCCCGAGGGCGCTCAGCTTTTCCACGAAATGCGGATAGGCCCGCCGGATCGGGTCGGCATTCTTGATGCGCGACTCGCCGGGGATCTGGATCGCCGCCAGCAGCAGCGCCACCACCACGCGGATGATGTAGGGCGCCTCGACCGTGGCGGGGCGCAGCCGGTTGCCGCCGAACACGATCAACCGGTGCGGGTCGGACAGGTGCACGCGCGCCCCGAATTTCAGCAGCTCGGCGCTCCAGCCCAGCGCCCCCTCGTAGACCTTGTTCCAGAACATGATGTCGCCGGTGCAGCCAACCGCGATGCCCACCGCATGCGGCAGCAGGTCGGCGGGGAAATAGGGCCACGGCGCCGCTTCGATCTTGGGCAGCATCTCGGCGGTGTAGGGTTCGGTGATCTCGCGCGTCCAGCCGGTGGCGGTGATCCGCCCCTCCTCGACCTCGAACTGGAGGCCGAGCTTGCCGAGCTGGCGCAGGATCAGCGTCATGTGCGGACCCATGTCGGTCTCCACCGTCAGCCGGCCGCCGGTGACCGCGCCGATGGCGAGGAAGGTCGCGACCTCGTGGTGGTCGTCCGGCACGCGCGCCACGGTGCCGCTGAGCCGCCCGACGCCACGGATGGTCAGCTTGGAGGTGCCGATGCCGTCGATGTCGGCGCCCATGGACGCGAGCATCTCGCACAGCGCCTGCACATGCGGCTCGGAGGCGGCATTGTTGAGATGCGAGGTGCCCTTGGCCAGCACCGCAATCATGGCGAAGGTTTCGGTGGCGGTGACCGAAGCGTAGTCCGGCCACAAGTCGGCGCCGCGAATCTCGTTGCGCCGCTCGATGCGATAGGGATGGGTGCCGGCGATCACGCCGCCGAAGCGCTCGAGGATTTCGAGATGCGGGTCGATCTCGCGTACGCCAAGCGCACAGCCCTTGGCCTCGGTGTCGAAGATCAGGAAGTCGGAGCGCAGCAGCACCGGCGCCAAGAGCAGCACGGCGGCGCGGATGCCTACCGGCAGCTCGGCGTCGGAGGCGGCGAAGGCGGCGAAATCGTGCTTGATGGTCAGCGTCTGCGCGCTGAGGTCGCGCGACACAGCCGAGCCCTTGGAGCGGAAATACTCGACCAGCTTGTCGATATCGCTGATCTCGGGGACGTTGGTGAGCGTCACCTCCTCGTCGGTGAGCAGCGTCGCGCACAGCATGGGCAGCACGGCATTCTTGTTGCCGGAGGGGCGGATGGTGCCGGAAATGGGCCGCGCACCGTCAACGATCAGATCAGACATCGATCACCTGGAACAAAGGGGATAGCTTCCATAGCCTAGCGACGCAGCAGCGAAAACACGCCGGGCGTGGCATAGACGTCGGCATAGCGCTTCGCCTGCCGCGCGCCATTCAATCGCACCCGCGGCAGAGCATGGAGTGCGTGGCGATCGGCGGCGTAGATACCGCCGGGCCGAGTGGTCACCGCGGTGTGCAGGCCCAGTTCGCGGGCTATGGCGAATTCACGCGGACCGGCCGAATCCTTCTCGCCGAATGGATAACTCAGGTGCAGCGGCGTCTTGCCGAACTGCGCCCTGAGGATGCGGAGCGATTGCTCCATCTCGTTGCGCGCATCGGCGGGCGCGAGCTTGCTCAGCTCATAGCCGTGCACCGTGCCGGCGCCGATGGTGCAGAGCGGCTCGGCGGCGAAGCTGCGCAGGTCGGACCAGTCCAGCACCAGCTCGCGGCAGTGGCGGGAAAGGTCGAAGCCATACTGAATGGCAAGATCTCGGATCAGCTTGACCCGATCCGCCTCGGGCATCGCGCGCATGCGCCGATAGAGGCTGCGATAGGCGCGCCGCTTCTCGTCTGTGGTCGCGGTGGCGAAATACTCGGTTTCCCCGCCACTCATCACGGCGAGCGCATTCTGACCGGCAACGATCTCCTCGAGCGCCAGCCACCAGACCTCGCCGACGCCATCGACCAGTGCTGTGGGCACGAACAGCGTGAACGGGGTTTGCAACCGCCTCAGGATGGGCAGCGCGTAGTGCTGCGTGTCGCGCCAGGCGCCCTCGAAGGTCAGCACCGCGAAGCGTTTGGTCGGATCGTCGTTTTCGGTTCGGCGCGCCGCCTCGTCGAGATCGACGATATCGAGCCCCAGTTCGCGGAGGCGGAGGATCAGCTGATGCAGGAACTCGGGCTTGACCTGCATGGCCGCGTTCGGAGCGAAATCGGCGGGATCATCGGGCAGCACGCGATCGAGGCGAAGGATGATGCCCTTGGCCTTCGATTGCCGGCGGATGAGGCGCGTGAGCTGGCTCGCCCAGAGCAGATCGAAGGCGGCGCCGACCAAGCTGTCCTTGAGTTCCGCCATCCGGCCTATGCCACGTCCGCCTGCACGGTCGGCAGTGTTACGACGCGGCCCAGGGTGAAGCCAAGTGCACCGATGGCGCGGCGGGCGCGGCCGATGGCGACCGGGCCGGCGTCGTCACCCGCGACCAGCACGACCGTGGCGCGCGCGCCGGAGAAAAGCGGCAGGCTCGATTCGGCGTCGGCGCCACCGGTATCGACGATCACCACATGGTAGATGTCGGCCAATGCCTCGATCAGGGTGAGGGGGCGGGAAGAGTGCGTGTCGAGCGCGGGCAGCCGGCCCCACTGCACCTCGGCGAGGTTCTCGGCAGCGCGCTGCACGACCTCGCCATAGTCAGCGCGGCCAGCCGCGAGATCGGTGAGGCCGGCGGCAGACGAGACTTCGCCGCTGGCAGCATCCACGACCACGGCGCTGAGGTCGGCGATGATGGTTTCCGCGAGCAGCCGTTCGACCACGGGGACGACACCCATGCCGCTGCCGACCGTAGCAAGCAGCACGGTGCGCAACTGCTGCGTCGTCACGGCCGCAGCGAGCGCGGTGAGCTCGTCGGAGACCACAGGCGTCGAAGCCGGCTCGGGGGCGGCGGCGAAAGGCTCGAACCCTTCACCGGCCTCGTCTTCAGCCGCGAACGCCGCTTCGATGTCGAGTTCCTCGACCGCTACGTCATCGATATCTTCCCCGTCGAACAGGATGTCCTGCGCAGCCCACTCGAGGCGGGCATCGTCCTCGGCCTCGAGATCGCTCGCGGTGCTCCCGGGCACAGCCCGGGGCCTTGCGGAGGCGTCCCCAACCGGCTCGGTCGGGGCTATCCGCGGCGGAGCCAGGTCGCCGAGCATGGCGGCGCCGACCTGCAGCACCAGCGCGGCGAGACCAACGGCAGCCAGGGTGAGCGGAACGTTCGGGGAAGCCGGCTCGGCGGCCGGCGTGGCCTCCGACACCAGGCGGACATCGGCCGGTGCGGTGGAGCCGCCGCGCGACACGCCGTCGGCGTAGCGGGCGAGGTAGCTGTCGAGCAGGTCGCGCTGCGCCTGGGCTTCGCGCTCGAGACCGACCAGCGTGACGCCGTTCGCCGCCGCATCGCCGGCCGTGAGCCTGGCGCGCTCGAGCTCGCCGCGCAGGCGCTGTTCGAGATCGGCCTCGACCTTGGCCTCGGCGTCGAGCGCGGCAGCGACCTTGGCGCCCTCGGTGGCGATCTGGCTGTCGACCGCGGCGATCTGGCTCCGCAGCGCCTTGATGGTGGGGTGGTTGGCGAGCAGCGTCGTCGACTTCTGCGCCAGCTCGGCCGACAGTCCGGCCTTGGTCTGGAGCAGCCCCTGCACCACGCCCGACTTCTGCACGTCGGCGACGCCATCGAGCGGCTGGCCCGCCGCGATGAGGTCGCGGACCACCTTGGCGCGCGCCTCGGCGGAATTGCGGCGCGCCTGCGCCTCGGCGATCTGCGACGAGACGGTGGTGACCTCGCTGTCGCCCTGCCCGCTCAGCAGCAGGCCGTGCTCGGAGCGATAGTCGGCGACGGCGGCCTCGGCCGTGCGCAGCTTGCCGCGCTGCTTCTCGATTTCCTGCTGCAGCCAGGCGCTGGCGTCCGCCGCCTCGGCGAGCGCCTGCGTGGCGCGGCGGTTCACATAGCCGCGGGCCACGGCATTGGCGATGCGGGCGGATAGCGCTGGGTCGCCGGAACGCGCGACCACCGACAGCAGTGCCGAATCACGCTCGCGCACCACGCTCACGCGATCGGCGAGATTGGCGAGAACGGTTTCGTCGAGCGAGCGGGCATCGCCGCCCTGCCCCATGAGCCGCATCAGCAGCGACACCGGCGCAAAGCCTGTATCGGTGAACTCGCGCTCGGAGCGCAGGTTCTCGGCATCGACCACCTCGAGCAGCAGGTCGCGTGAGGTAATGAGCTCGGCCCGGCTCGACATCACGGCGTCAAAATCGGCGGCGCCTGCCTCGCCCTGCGCGGCAACCAACAGGCTGGCCGTCGACTCGTAGCTCCTGGGCACCAGCATCAGCACAGTGGTCGTGACAGCCAGCGCCAGCGCGGTCACCAACGCAATGCGCAGGATGCGGGCCAGCGAAAAGCGCCGCACAGCGGCGGTTTCGGTCGACTGGCCAGCGGCGCTCTCGACATCGGGATTCAAGGGCAACCCTCGCAAATGACCCTGCGAGCTATGACCCCATCGTGGTCAACATTCGGTTAAGTCGGTGCAATTTGCAAAACGGTCCGGCGCCGGTAAGCGGAATGTTAACCATAAGCGCCCGATGCTCAGGACACTGATCAGAGTGTTTTTGGGTTAGGCCATGCGCTGGCTGCGATTGATTTTCCTGCTGCTCGTCGTCCCCCTGTCCGCCTGCGCGGTGAGCCCGAGGGCGTCGACCTATCTGGTCGAGGTGAAGGGTCCCTACCTGCTCGATACGGGCGATGTCGTGCGCGTGTCGGTCTATGGCGAGGCGGAGCTGACCAAGAGCTATTCGGTCGATGATGCCGGCGCCCTGTCGCTGCCGCTGGTCGGCCCGGTGCCGGTGCGCGGCAAGACCACCCAGGCGACTGCCAAGGCGATCACCGCCGCGCTGGCGCAGGGCTATATTCGCGAGCCAAGTGTCGCAGTCGAAATCGAGACTTATCGGCCGTTCTTCATCCAGGGCGAAGTCGATAATGCCGGCCAGTTCGCCTATGTCTACGGCATGACGGTGCGCGCCGCGATCAGCACGGCCGGCGGCTATACCGACGATGCGAGCGAGAAGAACGCCTATGTCTATCGCCGCCAGGGCAACCAGATGGTGCGCGGCGCGGTCGACCTCGATTTCCCGATCTATCCGGGCGACACCATCGTCGTGCCGAAGCGGGCGCTGGCGCAGTAACGCTGCCGCATATCTGGTTATCGCTACGCGCGAATTGCGTGCGTCGGGCTTCCGGCGCATGATCGATTTGTGACGGGGGGCGATGATGGACGCACAGGATACCTCCTTGCAGGCCGTGCTGGCCCATACCAAGGAACTCAGCACCACCCGCTACGACACCGGTGACCTGCTCATCACCGAGGGGCCGACCTCCGGCCTGCTGTTCATCCTCGTCGAGGGCGCCGTGGAAGTGCTGCGCGGCGATGTGCGTGTGTCGCTGGTCGATGAGCCGGGTGCAGTGTTCGGCGAAATCTCCGCCCTGCTCGGCCGGCCGCACAGCGCCACGGTGCGCGCCATCGAGCCGGTGATCGTCCACCGCATCGAGGACGCCGAATCGTTCCTGCAGATGCGACCCGAGATCGTGTTCCACGTCGCCCGCATCCTCGCGCGACGCCTGATCGACGCCACCACCTACCTCGCCGACGTGAAGGCGCAGTTCGCCGACCGCACCGACCATCTCGGCATGGTCGACGAGGTGCTGGAGGCGCTGGTCAACCAGCAGCAGAGCGCGGCACCAGCAGGTTCGGCGCTGAAGTCGGATCCGCGGCTGTAGCTCGCAGCGGCCGCCGCCCCTACCCCACCGGCACCCAGTCGGGCAGTTCCTCCATTTCCCGCGGCGCGGCATCCAGCGCCAGATCCACCACCCCTGCCCCCTCGAAGGAGAACCAGGCCGCCGCGTTGCGCTCGGTATCGACGACAATGTGCGTCGGCATGTCGCCGACCTGCCGGCCGGGATTGAACACCCAGGTCCCACCCAGCCGCGAGGCCCACGAGCCGTTGCGTACGAAGGGCGCCTCATGCACGTGGCCGCCGAACACGATGTCAGGCCGGTGTTCGGCGATCCAGCGTGCCAGTTCCGCATCGCCATAGGAGCGGCTGCCCGACCAGCTCACCGCCGCATCGGTGGGCGGGGCGTGATAGACCCAGAACCAGCGCGCGGCGCGCTTCAGTGCCGCTTCGCCCAGTTGCCGGCCGATCTTGCCCTTGGCGATGTCACCATCCCACCATGGGCAGATGGTGAAGCTCACGCCATCGAGTTCCAGCGTGTCATTGTCGGTATGCGCCCGGGCGCTCCGGGCATAGGGCACCCAGCGGGCATAGCGCTCGCCGCTCGAATAGGCGGAGTTGAGGTCGTGGTTGCCCGAGCAGACCAGCAGCGGCGTCAGCTCGCGCAGCCGCTCGAGATACTTCAGCACCACCACCATCTGCGCGCTGGTGGTGACGAAGGATGCGCCGTCGAGCAGATCGCCGGCAATGATGACGAGGTCATAGTGCCGCGCCGCTCGCAGCAACCAGTCGAACTGGGGCAGCGCATAATGGAGGTCGGCGACAGCGAGTATCCGCACGGCGTCCCCTTCGGCCCGCCTATCCGCGGCTCAGATACTTCCGTGCAAGAGTTGCCGTGTCCAGTGCAAACCGCTCGGCATGCACCTGCGCCAGCGCGGTTTCGGCGTGCGAGCCGATCCAGGCGAGCAGCGCCATGCGCCGCAGCAGGATCAGCGCATCGATCATCCGGATGTCGTCGGCGGTCAGCGGCCGGATTTCCATGTAGGCGGCGAGCCAGGCGCGGATCAGCGCCGGCACCTGCGGCGAGGTCTCGATGAACGAGAGGCTCGCCGCGAGGTCGTAGAGGAACCAGCCGAAGCCGCAATCGTCGAAATCGAGCAGCACGGTCTCTTCGCCGTCGACCAGCAGGTTGGCGAGCCGCATGTCGGCGTGGATCAGCCCGAACCGCCCGATATCGGTGCCGTAAGCGGCAAGGTCCGTACGCAGGGCCGCATCGAGCGCCGCCAGCGTCTCGAGCGTCTCGCCCTGGACATGCGGAGCCTTGCGCCAGTCGCCCCACAGGCCCGATGGCTCGAGGATGCCGACCGCGTCCCAGATCGGGCGTACGAAGCCTTCCGGCTGCGACCAACCCAGGCTGTGATTGTGCAAGGTCGCCGCGTAGCGCCCCAGCGTTGCGAATAGCGGCACGAGATCGGCATCCGGCTGTGGCTCGCTGCCGCGCTCGAAGGCGAACACGGCGGCGAAGCGCTCGGGCGCCACCTCCTGCACGATCTGCCCGTCGGCGCCGGGAATCGGGCGCGGCACCGGAATCTCGGTCTCGTCGGTGATGGCCTCGAGCCAGCTCAGTTCGCTACCGATCGAGGCGCGCGACTGGTAGCGCGGCCGATGCAGGCGCAGCACATGCCGGCCGCCGCCCTGCCCGTCGACGCGAAAGGTATGGTTTTCGGAGAGATTGACGAGAGTCGGCTGCCCGCCGGCGGCAATCGGCCAGCGCTCGAGCGCCGCGATCACCAGGGACATCTCGTCAGCCGGCGGATCGCTTATCGCTTCATCCAAACCGCTAACCTCTGAACTTGGGGGGAGAATGGTCGGAGTGGCCGGATTTGAACCGACGACCCTTTGTCCCCCAGACAAATGCGCTACCAGGCTGCGCTACACCCCGACACTGCGGCATGCCCTACAAAATCAACGGTAGCGAGGCAAGCGGCAATTTGAGGGCCAGCGCTGCGCACGTGGGGCGATGGTGGCCTCCGGACAGGATTTGTGCCGGATCGCCCGCTGTCACGCCATGAGGTCGATAAGCTTCATCTCGGCCGCCCGCGCCGCGTCCGACGGCGCAAGACCGATCAGCAGGCCGCGCCGTCCGCCGTTGATCAGCACTTCGTCGAACAACTCGGCAGTTTCGTCCATGGCGGTCGGCACCTTCCGGCGCTGGCCGAAGGGGCTGATGCCGCCAACCTTGAAGCCGGTCAGCCGCTCGGCATCGGCCGGCTTCATCATGTTGGCCGACTTGCCACCGAAAGCGGCGGCGAGCTTTTTCATGCTCACCTCGCCATCCGAGGGTACGACGACGCATACGGGCTTGCCGTCCACCTCGGCCATCAGGGTCTTGAACACCTGCTCCGGCGCACGCCCGAGCGCCTCGGCAGCCTGCAGCCCGATGCGGGGCGCATCCGCATCGTACTCGTAGGGAAACAGCGTGAAAGCGACACCAGCCTTGGCAAGAGCCAGCGTCGCGGCAGTGGTCCTGGACATGGCAGAGGCTTAGCGACTGCCGGCCCCGAGGTCCAGCCGAGCCGATATGGTCAGCCCTCGCGAGCCCGCTCCAGCAGGCGCTTGCAATCGAGCAGTTCGCGCAGCACGTCCGACAGCTTGTCGCGGTCGGCGCCGGTAAGCCCGGCGGGCTTGGGCTGCGGACGGAAGCTCGGCAGCTTCAGGCGTGCTGGCGCCGGCTGCGGCGCTTCACCGGCCACGGCCTCCACCTCGGGCATGACGGCGGACTCCGAGGTGAAGTCCTCGTCGAACTCCGGCTCGCCTTCCGGCATGGCGGTGGGTTCGGGCAGCGCCTCGACCGGCCGGCCCTCGCCGATGCCGATGACATAACGCACGCCCTGATCCTTGAGGATCTTCTGCACGCCCTTGATGGTAAAACCCTGGTCGTAGAGCAGGTGCCGGATGCCCTTGAGCAGCAGCACATCCTCCGGCCGGTAATAGCGCCGGCCGCCGCCACGCTTGAGCGGCTTGATGGTGGAGAAGCGGGTTTCCCAAAAGCGCAGCACATGCTGCGGCAGATCGAGCTCGTCGGCCGCTTCCGAGATGGTCCTAAAGGCGTCCGGAGACTTCTCCAACGCGACTCACCCGTGCTGAAAAGCGCTTATTTTCCAGCCCGAACCATAGATTTATTGATCTTCGATTTCAACACGTTGCTGGGTTTGAACACCAGAACCTGCCGCGGCAGGATCGGGACTTCCTCGCCGGTCTTGGGATTGCGGCCGATGCGCTCGTTCTTGGAGCGCACGTGGAAGGAGCCGAATGAGCTCAGCTTGACGTTCTCGCCCTCGACCAGCGCATCGCCGATCAGGTCCAGCACGCGTTCGACCAGCTCCGCCGATTCGGTGCGGGACAAGCCCACCGCTTCGTAGACCGCCTCGGCAAGGTCCGCGCGCGTCACCGTCCTCTGAACCATTTCCGCCCCTCTGTTATTTCCATCGCGGTAGGTTCCGCCAGGCGCCCCCACCTACGGATTATGTCGAAACCTTAACGCGCCCCCGCCCGAGTGGCAATCTGGCTTAGGGATCAATGGTGTGACTGTCGCATGAATGGGGATTCGGGGCATCATTGGCCTCGGATTGAACCCAAACCATTTTACGTGTACGGATAATGATCAGGATTATCTGGGACGAGCCCAAGCGGCTGAGCAACCTCGAGCGTCGCGGCCTTGATTTCGCGGCGCTGGATATCGAGTTCTTCGAGGCAGCGACAATCATGCCGACCAAGCTCGGGCGGCTGAAGGCGGTCGGCTATTTCAGCGAGCAGAAAATCGCCGTGATCTTCAAGCCACTCGGTGCCGAGGCCCTTTCGATCATCTCGATGCGTCGCGCGAGCCGCAAAGAACGGAGTCAGCTGTGAGCAATCGCAAAATACATGGCCTTACCGACGAGGAAGAGGCCGAAATCCAGGCTCAGATCGCCGAAGACCCGGATGATTTCGATGCCACCGACGAGGAACTAGCTCAAGCCAAGCCGTTCCGCGAAGTATTCCCCGAGATGTACGAGGCTATCCAGCGCGGCCGCGGCCGGCCGAAGCTGCCAAATGCCAAGGAAGCCGTCACGCTACGTCTGGCGCCGGACACCGTGGAGAAATTCCGCGCCACCGGCCCGGATTGGCGGCAGCGGATGGCAGAAGCCATCGAAAAGGCAAAACCCTAGCCCGCCTAGCTACCACCGGATCAATGAGGCGCCCCAGGTGAAGCCGCCGCCCATGGCTTCGATCATCACCAGGTCGCCGCGCTTGATGCGGCCGTCGGAGACGGCCGTGTGCAGCGCCAGCGGAACAGAAGCCGCCGACGTGTTGGCGTGGCGATCGACCGTCACCACCACCTTTTCCGGCGGCAGGCCGAGTTTTACGCCGGCGCCGTCGATGATGCGCTTGTTGGCCTGGTGCGGCACGAACCAGTCGAGATCCTCGATGGTGTGGCCGGTGTCCTCGAGCACCTTGTAGACGACGTCGGTAATCATCCCGACCGCGTGCTTGAACACCTCGCGGCCTTCCATGCGGACATGGCCCATGGACTGGGTCGAGGACACCCCGCCATCGGTATAGAGCTTGTTCCAGTGGTGCCCGTCCGAGCGGAGCGCGGTTGAAAGCACGCCGCGCTCGTCGCCGGCCTTGCCCAATTCCATCACCACCGCCCCTGCCCCGTCGCCGAACAGCACGCAGGTGGTGCGGTCGGTCCAGTCGAGGATGCGGGTGGCGGTCTCGGCGCCGATGACCAGCGCGCGCTTGCCCAGCCCGTTCTTGAGGTACGAGTCGCCGGTCGCAACCGCGTAGACGAAGCCCGAGCATACGGCCTGGATGTCGAAGGCGGCGCCGTGGTGCATGCCGAGCTTCTGCTGCACCACCGCTGCGGTCGCCGGAAAGGTCATGTCGGGCGTCGTGGTCGCGACGATGATCAGGTCGATGTCGCCGATTTCGAGACCGGCATTTTCCAGCGCCTTCCTGCCGGCGGCGGCGGCGAGGTCCGAGGTGAGTTCGCCTTCGGCGGCGATGTGGCGCTGCTTGATCCCCGTGCGCTGCTGGATCCATTCGTCGGAGGTATTGACGGTCCTGGCCAGTTCGTCATTGCTCATGACCCGCGCCGGCAAGTAGGCGCCGACGCTGCGGATGATGGTCTTCTTGTCGGTCACGCGGATTTGGCCTCGGGTTCGGTAACGGGCGCCAGCTCGGCGGCGGGCACCGAGGTAGCGTTGAGGGTGGGGAAGCGGCGCATGCCCTCGGCGATCTTGTCCATCACCCGGTTGCGGGCGATCTCGTAGCCCAGCCCGAGCGCGCCCTTGAAGCCGATCTCGTCGGTGCCGCCATGCGACTTGATCACCGGCCCGTTGAGACCGAGGAACACGCCGCCATTGATGTTGCGCGGGTCGAGCTTGCGGCGCAGCGCATCGAGCGCCTGCCCGGCAATGGCGGCGCCGAGCATCGAGACGATGTCGGCCCTCAGCGCATTGCGGATATAGGTGCCGACCTGCCGGGCGGTGCCCTCGGCGGTCTTGAGCGCAATATTGCCGGCAAAGCCCTCGGTCACCACCACGTCGACGGTACCCTTGCCGATATCATCGCCCTCGACGAAACCGTGGTAGAGGAAGCCCTCGCCCGAAGCGGCCTGGAGGATGCGGGCCGCATCCTTGACCTCGTCATGGCCCTTCATTTCCTCGGTGCCGACATTGAGCAGGCCTACGGTGGGCTGCTCCTGGTCGAACAGGGCGCGGGCAAGCGCGGCGCCGAGAATCGAGAAGTCGGTGAGCTGCTTGGCATCGCCGCCGACCGTCGCGCCGACATCGAGCACGATGATGTCGGTCCTGAGCGTCGGCCAGATAGCGGCGATGGCCGGGCGGGAAATGCCCTCGATGGGCCGCAGGCAGAAGGTGGCCATGGCCATCAGCGCGCCGGTATTGCCGCCCGAGATCGCGACATCCGCCTCGCCATCCTTTACCGACTGGATGGCGTTCCACATCGAGGAGGTGCCGCGGCCCTTGCGCAGGGCCTGGCTCGGCTTTTCCTCCATCGAGATCACCACCTCGGCCGGAGCGATTCGCGAGATCTTCCCGAGTTCGGGGAACTGCGCGATCAGCGGCGCGATATCGGCCTCGCGGCCATGGAAAATGTAGCTCACGTTCTTGCGCTCGCGCCAGAACAGGTAGGCGCCTTCGACGGCGACGCGGGGGCCCTTGTCGCCACCCATGGCGTCGACGGAAATGCGGATCGATTCGCTCATCGCGGGTACTGTCCGTCGTCCCCTCGCGGGAACGGTGCTCTCAACGTTCAAACGCTTACCTCACCCGGATGGGTGGGAGAAGCGGCTTATTCCTTGTCGCCCTTGAGCACCTTCAACCCGGCAAAAGGAAGGTCGGCTTCCGTGTCGCCGTCATCGGGCAGCTCGCCGACCGTCTCGTCGGGCAGGCGCGGATAGGGGTCGAGCGCCAGCGCCAGAGTCTCGACGATCAGGCTCGATAGGTCGGCCTCGTTGCCCTCGAAATGGTCGGGCATGTCGTCGCCTTCAAGGTCGACGAAAATTTCGGCGTCGGCGGGCCCGGCATAGGCTTTCTCGCCGCCGGGCAGGAAGATGCGGTCGATCGGCTCGACGATTTCCTGGGTCACCGGTTCGAGCGAGACGACGGATGGCTGCACGGCGGTGGCCCAGAGCCGGCCCGTGACGCGGATGCCACCCTTGAAGCGTACGGCATGGAGCTTCACCTCGAGCTTTTCGACGGCGGTGATGTCCAGCTGGCCGGCGATGGCCAGCCGATCCTCGGCGCCCACCACCAGGTCGAGATCGCGGCCGTTGGTGGGCATCGAATCAAGTCGGATGCCGGCATCGGCCAGCCGGAACGGCGCCGGACCGCTCATGCCGCCACCGCCATGTCGAGTTGGCCGCCCGTAATGGCGTCGAGCGGCTGGGCTGCGAGCGCCGCATGCTGCTTCATCAAATAGGCCGCGAGCGCAGCGGCATCACCGTCGGCGGTCTCAGCAAGGACATTGCGGGTCAGCACAGCTTCGACGCCCGGCTGGTCGCCGCGTTCGATCGCCTCGTTGGTGCCGGTCATCAACGCATAGAAGAGCTCGGTCATCTTGCGCACCTTCTTGGGTACGGCAAGGTCCCCTGCCCCCATCTCGCGCAGCGAGCGGTCCATGTCCTTGAAGAACAGATCGAAAAGCGCCTGGCCGAACTCGGCGGCCTTGCCGCCCTCGCCCCTCAGGCGATGAAAAACCAGGCCCATATGCAGCGAGATCATGTCGAAACGGCCGGTCACCGTGTCCGGAACACCCCACTCGGCGTAGAACACAGGCTGCCGGGATTGCGCCACAATGGCTCGGTAGACCGCGTACACGGCGTCAGTCGCCGGGTTTTTCCTGAACAAGTTCAATATCATCCGTCGCGTCCGCTAGTTCAGGGGTAGTCAGGTTTACCGGTGTGGAAGGGTTTTGGGCCAAGGATGCTGCCAGCTTGCCAGCCAGCGCCTTTGACAGCTAAACAGTCCCGCCCGGCCAAGGCCGTGCTATTAGTGGACAGCGATCGGGAAAGTCAAATTTGATGCCTCTGCGCACCGTCAATACCCGCCTCCTCCCGATCACTGCCGCGGTGGTGCTTGGCCTCACGCTTTCGGCCTGCTCGAGCGGCATGAGCGTCACCCAGCAGCGCCAGCGCGGCTATTCGATCTCCGAGGATGCCGTAGCGCAGATTCGCGTCGGCCAGAGCGCACAGCTGGTCACCGCCGTGCTGGGCTCGCCGCAGATCACCAACAGCTTCGCCACCGAGACCGCCTGGTACTATCTGGGCGAGAAGGTGCAGCAGACCGCGTTCGGCATGGAACTGAGCAAGGACCGCACCCTGCTCGTCATCTACTTCGACAAGAACAACAAGGTCGTCGATACCGAGCGGCTGGGCGTCAAGGACGGCAAGATGTTCACCATCGAGAGCCGCCGCACCCCATCCTTCGGCCAGGACCGCACCTTCCTCGATTCGATCCTCGATTCGATCTAGGGGCCTCGGGCTCTTCCCACGCACGATGTCACCCCTGCGAAAGCAGGGGTCCAACTCTCAGCCCGCACTTGCTGCGCCATGGATCCCTGCTTTCGCAGGGATGACAATCGCGTTTGACTCGACGGCAGGGTCGGTCAGAACCCGTTCATCGTCGTTCAGAAGCCGTTCATCACCGTGGCAAGCCGGCGGCGCCAGCGGGGCGCAGCGCCACAAAGGCCAGCGCCAGGATTGCCGCGCCGGCCACGGGAATCGCCAGCAGGTTGATCGCCTGCCAGCCCACCAGTTGCAGCAGCAGGCCGGAGCCGATCGAGGCAATGGCCATAACGCCGAACACCACCTGCTCATTGGCCGCCTGTACCTTGGCCGCCTCCTCGGGCCGGTAGGCGGTCGAGAGCATCGCGGTTGAGGCGATGAATCCGAAATTCCAGCCAACACCCAGCAGGATCAGCGAAATATCGAAGTGCAGCACGCTGGTGCCGTGCAGGTTCGTACCGGCCGCGCATAGAATCAGCAACAGCCCGATAGCCGCCGTCAGCCGCGCCCCGATCCTGGAAATGATCCAGCCGGTGACGAAGCTGGGCGCGAACATCGCGATGATGTGCCACTGGATGGCGAAAGCCGCCTCCTCCGTGGTGTGCCCGCAGACATAGACCATGGCCAGCGGCGCCGCGACCATCACCAGCACCATCAGCGAATAGCTGATCGCGGCGACCAGCATCGGCACCCAGATGCTTGTATCTCTTAGCAAAACCGGCATCGGCCGGCCGCCTTTGCGGTCCTCGGCGCGCTTCACGGTCGGCGCCAGCCGGGTCCGGCTGATCACCGCGATGGCGACCAGCGCCAGGAGGCCCATGATCAGGTAAGTGGCCGCAAACTCGTGCCCGGGCAGCCAGTTACGGGTATTGGCGGCGATCTGGGGCCCCAGAAATCCGGCCACCACACCGCCGAACAGCACCCACGAGATCGCCCGCGACTTGAGATTGGGCGGCACGCTGTCGGCCGCGGCGAAGCGATACTGGTTGCCGAAGGCAGCCGGGATGCCGAGCACCGCTAGCGCCAGGCAGAACAGCCAGAACTGGCCGAGCCAGGCCGCCAGTGCCGCGAGCAGTCCACCAGGAATCGCAAGCGCGGCCCCCAGCATCAGGCCTTCGCGGCGGCCGAGCGAGTGGATCAGCAGCGCCGCCGGGCCGGTGGCGACCGCGGTGCCGATGATCATCAGCGTCACCGGAATGGTGGCAAAGCCCTTGTCGGCCACCATCGTCGCGGCCGTCAGCGCCGCGATCGACATGATGATCGCCTGGTTGGAGCCGAGGATCGCCTGCGCCACGGCGAGCAGGCCGATATTGCGGACGGGCGAGCCTACGGGGTGCGTCTGCTCGTCCATCTCATCCTACCTTGGCTTGGTCGGCTCGTTGTCGCGCCCGGCGGTCTTGGCCATCTGGTCGAGCACGGCGTTGACCATCCT
Source organism: Devosia sp. Soil_C_22 (assembly GCF_057657195.1). Taxonomy (NCBI): domain Bacteria; kingdom Pseudomonadati; phylum Pseudomonadota; class Alphaproteobacteria; order Hyphomicrobiales; family Devosiaceae; genus Devosia; species Devosia sp. Soil_C_22. The sequence goes on along the minus strand of NZ_JBDGIY010000001.1, from coordinate 1,464,491 downwards.
GGAGGCGTCGTCCTCGTGAAAAGCCTTAGCAACATCAACGTACTCGGTGATGACGACGCGGACCGGGATGTCCTTGCGGCGCAGCAGCTCGAAGGCGGCTGCGCGGAGGATGGCGCGCAGGGTCGCATCGATGCGGGCGACCGGCCATTTGTCGACCAGCGCGTTGTCGACGGCGGGGTCGAGCTCGAGCTGGTGCTTGATAACCCCTTGAACGATCTGGCGGAAAAAGTCGGCGTCGGCGGGGAGATATTCCTCGCCCTCGACCTCGCGGCCGGCGTGGATGGCGCTGAACTGGCTCAGCGTATCCTCGAGCGACACGCGGCCGACATCCATCTGGTAGAGCGCCTGCACGGCGGCGAGGCGGGCGGCGCCGCGCTGGTTGGCGGCACGCGGCTGCGCTGGATCTCGGGGTTTTGGTTGGGCCATGGTCCGGGGAAAGTCTGGTGTTAGTCTATGAACTTCTGCCATCCGAATACGCTTCGCCCGGCAAAGCCGCAAACTCAATCGTCGCGGCTGGGCCGGTTGCGCTCGTCGTCGCCCAGTTCGGTGAGGAAGGAGCGGAAGTCGTCGGGGGTGGAGAAGTTCTTGTACACCGACGCAAAGCGCACGAAGGCGACGTCGTCGAGACCCTTGAGCCCCTCCATGACGAACTCGCCGATCTGGTCGGAGGTGACCTCGGCCTCGCCGAGACTCTCGAGCTGACGCACCACGCCCGAGATCATGCGCTCGACGCGCTCGGGCTCGACGTCGCGCTTCCTGAGCGCGGTGTTCACCGAGCGGGAGAGCTTGTCGCGGTCGAACGGCACCTTGCGGCCGGATTTCTTGATCACCAGAAGCTCGCGCAGCTGCACGCGCTCGAAGGTGGTGAAGCGGCCGCCGCAGGCATTGCAGATCCTGCGACGGCGGATGGCGTTGGAATCCTCGGTCGGCCGGCTGTCCTTGACCTGCGTGTCATCGTTTCCGCAATAGGGACAGCGCATCAGAATATCCTCGGCAAGCGGCGACGCTCCCCTCCCCCTTGCGGGGAGGGGCTGGGGGTAGGGGTCCATCGGTTATCTACCGCATCACCCCCACCCTCGTTCCCTCCCCGCAAGGGGGAGGGAGGCGCCGGCTTCGAGTTAAGGGCTGACCGGAGCAGCATCACGAATAGATCGGGAAACGGCCGGTGAGGGCCATGACCTTTTCGCGCACGGCGGCTTCGACGGCGGCGTTGCCCTCGTCGGAATTCGCCTCACGCAAGCCGTCGAGCACTTCGACGATCAGCTGGCCGATCTCGCGGAACTCGGCTTCGCCGAAGCCGCGGGTGGTGCCGGCCGGGGTGCCGAGACGGATGCCCGAGGTGACGAAGGGCTTCTCCGGATCGAACGGGATGCCGTTCTTGTTGCAGGTGATGTAGGCGCGGCCCAGCCCCTGCTCCGCCCGCTTGCCGGTGGCGTTCTTCTTGCGCAGGTCGACCAGCATCAGGTGGTTGTCGGTGCCGCCCGAAACGACATCGAGACCGTTCTCGATCAGCGTCGCGGCGAGCGCGCGGGCGTTGGCGACGACCTGGCGGGCGTAGGCCTTGAACTCGGGCTGCAGCGCTTCCTTGAAGGCCACGGCCTTGGCGGCGATGACATGCATCAGCGGCCCACCCTGCAGGCCCGGGAACACCGCCGAGTTGATCTTCTTGGCGATGTCCTCGTCATTCGAGAGGATCATGCCGCCACGCGGGCCGCGCAGGCTCTTGTGCGTGGTGGTGGTCACCACATGGGCATGCGGCACCGGCGAGGGATGCACGCCACCGGCGACTAGGCCGGCAATGTGGGCCATGTCGACCATCAGGTAGGCACCGATCTCGTCGGCGATCTCGCGGAACCTGGCCCAGTCCCAGACGCGGGAATAGGCGGTGCCGCCGGCGAGGATGAGCTTGGGCTTGTGCTCGCGGGCGAGGCGGGCGACCTCGTCCATGTCGAGCAGGTGATCGTCCTTGCGCACGCCGTAGCTGACGACGTTGAACCACTTGCCGCTCATGTTGACCGGCGAGCCGTGCGTCAGGTGGCCGCCCGAGTTGAGGTCGAGCCCCATGAAGGTGTCGCCCGGCTGCAGCAGCGCCAGGAAGACCGCCTGGTTCATCTGCGAGCCGGAATTGGGCTGCACGTTGGCGAAGTTGGCGCCGAACAGCTGCTTGGCGCGCTCGATGGCGAGGTTCTCGGCGATATCCACATACTGGCAGCCGCCATAGTAGCGCTTGCCCGGATAGCCCTCGGCATACTTGTTGGTCATGATCGAGCCCTGGGCCTCGAGCACGGCCCTGGACACGATGTTTTCGGACGCGATCAGCTCGATCTCATGCTGCTGGCGGCCGAGCTCGAGCTGGATGGCCTCGGCGATCTCGGGATCGGTCTCGGCCAGCGTGTTGGTGAAAAAGCGCGGAAAGAGCGGAAGGTTCGTGACGGCGCTCATTGGCGTCTCCCGAGGCAGAGGGGATGGTGCATGTTCGATTGGCTCGCGTGTAGCACGCAGGCTGCGACGATTCCAAGGCTGGCGACAGCCTCGCGAGGTCGAGAAAAACCAGGATTCATATGGGCTCCCGTGACGGTTCGAGGGGTGCCCAGGCGAGCGGCGGCATCACGTTCGCGTTCCCCGATGGTGCCCCATCTGATCTCGCCAGTCGCGCGAACAGCGACGTTATCGCAAAATTCGAGGCGCAGGAAAAGCCTCAGTTCCGGCCCCATGCCTCCATAAAACGTTACCGTTCGCCCTCATGATCGCGCAACCTTATGCATGTCAATGGGTTAGAAATGGGCGCGGGAGCAGCCAAGCTCCCCAGAGATTTTATGGAGTGTTCCAATGAACAAGAAGATTATTTCTGCTGTGCTCGGCACCGTGCTTGCCGGTACGATGATGTTGCCTGCTCCGGCCGCTGCGCAGTCGCTCCGCAGCCAGGAGCGTTTCGTTTCCGAGCGCTGCCTGCAGCATCCGAACTGGCGCGGCTGCCGCGACTGGCGTGAAAACCGGCACCGCTGGGGCCGCAATGACTACCGTCAGTGGTACCGCTGGAACCAGCGCAACGTCGGCTCGTCGATCGCGGCCGGCATCTTCGGCTTGGCCATCGGCGCCGCGATTGCAGGCAGCGCAGCCCGCTCGGGCGGCAGCAGCTGGGACAACCATGTCGCCCGTTGCGAGGCCCGCTACCGCTCGTACAACCCGCGGACCGACATGTTCCTCGGTTACGACGGCCAGTATCACCGCTGCAATCTCTGATCTCAGCAGGGCGTCCCTCGGGACGCCCTAGCCTCTCGGAGGCCGCCGGAACGCCTCGACGCGACCAGTCCCTTTCCTGAGTTCCGACCAGTCGCCGATGTCGAAATCGAGCACCGCGATCGCCCCGGTCGGATAACCGCCGAAATCGGTATCGTCCCCGGCCAGCAGCGTGGCCGTCCGCTCCATCGCCGTATTGTGCCCAACCAGCGCCAGCACGCGCGCCGGGCCGCCTTTCGTGCGGATGAGGTCGATGAAATCGGCGTCGCGCAGGTCATAGACCTGAGGGGCGTAGGTCACCCCGGCCGTGATCCCGGCCAGGTCCAGTGTCTGCCGCGTCCGTACCGCCGTCGAGCACAGCACCGCATCGGGCAGCCAGCCTTCCGCGCGGAGCGTCTGCCCGATCCAGGCCGCGGCCTCACATCCGCGCGGCGCAAGCGGACGGTCGTGGTCGGCCTGTTCGGGATCGTCCCAGGCGGACTTGGCGTGGCGGATGAGGATCAAGCGGCGCATGGCAATTGTCTCGGCTAGTACTCGATCGGCGTCCAACATACCGGGTCACCCCGGCGAAGGCCGGGGCCTATCCTGAGATGTAGCGATGTCCCGCCGTTCGCCCGTCGACTCGGGATGGAGATCGCGCCAATCCGGATTGCTGGTCATGCCGACATACAGCGTGTCGTTGTTTCGGTTTGCGATGATGTAGACGATAAAGAGCGCGCTCATGAGTGGAGTGAAGCATGGCTGTGAGTGCCGCACCAGCTACGCGGCCGCGCTATCTCAGGATGGGCCCCGGCCTGCGCCGGGGTGACCCGGTGGGTGGGGATGGTGGGTGCCCGGTGGATGGTCGTCAGGACCAAGCATGGCCGCAGCGCAGCCTCCGGCCTCTAACACGCCACACCCGGGGTATAGTGCGCTCATGATTCGCACCTGCCCGGTTACCAAATGAGCGACGATACCTCCCTGCCCCCGGAAGACGAGGACAACCGGATCGTCGATCTGAAGCGCGCCCTCGAGGAGCGCTACCTTTCCTATGCGCTCTCCACCATCACCCAGCGCGCCCTGCCCGATGCCCGCGACGGGCTGAAGCCGGTGCATCGGCGCATCCTGCACGCGATGCGGCTGCTGCGGCTCGATCCGGATGGGGCGTACAAGAAATCGGCCAAGGTCGTGGGCGACGTGATCGGCGGGTTCCACCCGCATGGCGACCAGTCGATCTATGACGCCATGGTGCGCCTCGCGCAGGATTTTGCCATGCGCTACACCCTGGTCGACGGCCAGGGCAACTTCGGCAACATCGACGGCGACGGCGCGGCGGCCTACCGCTACACCGAAGCGCGCATGACCGAGGTGGCGCAGCGGCTGCTCGAGGGCATCACCGAGAACGCCGTCGACTTCAAGCCGACCTATGACGGGGCCACCGAAGAGCCGGTGGTGCTGCCGGCGAACTTCCCCAACCTGCTCGCCAACGGCAGCCAGGGCATCGCCGTGGGCATGGCGACCTCGATCCCGCCGCACAACGTGGCCGAGATCTGCGACGCGGCGCTGCACCTGATCATGAACCCGTCGGCCACCACGGCCGAGCTGATGCAATTCATTCCCGGCCCGGATTTCCCGACCGGCGGCATCCTGGTCGAGACGCCGGCGTCGATCCTCAATTCCTACGAGACCGGCCGCGGCGCCTTCCGCCTGCGCGCGCGCTGGGAGCGCGAGGACAAGGGGCGCGGCGTCTACCAGATCGTCGTCACCGAGATCCCCTACGGCGTCCAGAAGTCCAAGCTGGTCGAAAAGATCGCCGAGCTGCTGCTCAACAAGAAGCTGCCGCTGCTGAAAGATATCCGCGACGAGAGCGCCGACGACATCCGCCTCGTCATCGAGCCGCGTGCCGGCACGGTGGATCCGGCCATCCTGATGGAGCAGCTGTTCAAGCTCAGCGACCTCGAGCAGCGCATCAGCCTCAACATGAACGTGCTCGACAAGGGCGTCGTCCCGCGTGTCATGGGGCTCAAGGACGCTATCGTCGCCTGGCTCGAGCACCGCAAGGACGTGTTCGTCCGCCGCACGCAGAACCGGCTGGCCGACATCGCCCGCCGGCTCGAAGTGCTCGACGGCTACATTATTGCCTACCTCAACCTCGACGAGGTGATCCGCATCATCCGCGAGGAGGACGACGCCAAGGCCTCGCTGATCGCGACCTTCAACCTGACCGACGTGCAGGCCGAAGCGATCCTCAACATGCGGCTGCGCTCGTTGCGCAAGCTCGAGGAGATCGAGCTCAGGACCGAGCACAAGACCCTCACCGAGGAGCAGGCGCACCTCAACGGCCTGCTAGCGTCGGACCGCAAGCAGTGGGGCGAAATCAGCAAGCAGATCGCCGACCTCAAGAAGGCCTACAACAAGGTCGACAAGAATGGCGCGCCGCACCCGCAATGGCGGCGCAAGACCGACCTTGGCGAGGCCACCGAGATCGACCACGACGAGGTCGCTACTCAGATGATCGAGCGCGAGCCGATCACGGTGATCCTGTCCGAAAAGGGCTGGATCCGCGCCATGCGCGGGCACACCTCGGACATCGACGAGAAGGGCTTCAAGACCGGCGACCGGCTGAAACTGTTCATCCACGCCCAGACGACCGACAAGCTGCTGCTGCTTTCGACCGGCGGCAAGGTGTTCACGCTCAGCGGCGACCGGCTGCCCGGCGGTCGTAGCCAGGGCGAGCCGGTGCGGCTGATGGTGGACATGGAGGAAGGCCAGGACATCGTCGAGCTGTTCGTCTACCGCCCTGGGCGCAAGCGCGTCATCGCCTCGCGCAAGGGCGACGGCTTCGTCGTTGCCGAGGACGAGCTGATCGCCAACACGCGCAAGGGCAAGCAGGTGCTCAACCTGACGGGCAATGAGGAAGCGCGGCTGATCGTGCCGGTCGACGGCGACGTGGTCGCGGTGATCGGCGACAACCGCAAGATGGTGGTGTTCCCGCTCGAGCAACTGCCCGAGATGGCGCGCGGCAAGGGCGTGCGGCTGCAGAAATACAAGGATGGCGGGCTGAGCGACCTCAAGACCTTCCCTGCTGCAACCGGCCTTACCTGGACCGATTCCTCGGGCCGCACCTACACCAAGACCATGGCCGATCTCGGCGAATGGCTCGGCAACCGCGCCGACGCCGGCCGTCAGCCACCAACGGGCTTCCCGCGGAACAACCGGTTCGTTGGCTAGCTCTTCCGGCAAGCGGGATTGCGTGATCTTCGTCACGCACCGATGGAGCGCGTCGGTCGCGGCGCACTACCAGCGGCTGCGGCGCGAGGCCGGGCCGGTGCTCGACGTGTTCCTGGCCTACCAGCCGTATGGGCCCGACGATCCGGGGCTTGCGAAGGCGGCGGCCGATATCGTCGTACGGCGAGAGGATGTGACCGGCGCCTTTCCGCGCCGGACCGCCGACTGTGCCGACTGGCTGTTCAGCTGCACCGACCTGATCTGGCTGGTCGCCGCCCGCTCCGCGCCGGTGGCAGGATATGAGCGCGTGTGGGCCATCGAGTATGATGTCGACTATTCGGGCAACTGGGCCGATTTCTTCAGCCCGGCCGCGGCCTATGACGGCGACCTGCTCGGCACCGAGCTGCGCCGGCGCAGCGCCGATCCGAACTGGGGAAATCTCCACGATTATGCCGGACCGGCCGATGGACCGGCCGACCCGCTGATCGGGTTCTTTCCGCTGGTGCGGGCGAGCCGCGCGCTGATCGAGAGCTACTTCGCCCGGCTCGAGCCCGAGGGATGGCGCGGGCATTTCGAGATCGTGCTGCCGTCCTTCGCCGAAGCGCACGGGCTGAGCGTCAGCGAGATCGGCGCGGACGGTCCGTTGACGCCGCCGGAGCGGCGGGGCCGGCACTATTCGACCCGCCTGAGCGGGCCCAGGCACGAAGCGACCTTCGCCTTCCGGCCGCCGCGCGCCTACCGGTACTACGAGGAGGCGCCGGGGCCGTTCCGGCAGCCCGACCGCCTCTATCATCCGATCAAGACCGACCTGCCGGCGGACGAACTGCGCCGGGCCATGCGCACGCGCCGCTGGCTGGCCATGCGCGACTGGGTCACCGGTCGCAGCCGCGGGGGCAAGTCCTAGCGTCGGTGATCGGGCGTCATCGGCCCCGCCCAGAGACGATCTGCTACTCCAGCCGCTTCCAGCCGAGCGGGCCGCGCTGGACTTCGAGAGGGCGGAAGCGGCCCTTATAGGCCATCTTGGGCGAGTCCTTCACCCAGTAGCCGAGATAGACGTAGCTGAGGCCGGCGAGCTTCACCTGCTCGATGTGATCGAGGATCAGCAGGTTGCCGAGGCCGCGCTTGTCGAGGGCGGGGTCGTAGAAGCTGTAGACCATGCTGAGACCGTCGGGCATCACGTCGGTGAGCGCCACGGCGACGAGCGGGCGATCGGGGCGGGTCTTGATCCGGTATTCGACCGCGACGGTCTGCACCGGGGTGTCCTCGACCATGTACTCGTAGTCGACAAAGCTCATCTGGGTCATGCCGCCGCCGGCGTGGCGGGCTTCGAGGTAGCGCTTGAACAGCGCGTATTGCTCGGCCGTGGCGCGCGGCTGGCAGACTTCGACGGCAATGTCGGCGTTGGCCTTGAGCACGCGGCGATAGCGCGCGGTGGGCTCGAATTCCTGCGCCACGATGCGGACCGACTGGCAGGCCGAGCAGCCGTCGCAGGCCGGGCGATAGATCAGGTTCTGGCTGCGGCGGAAGCCGTTATCGCTCAGCAGGTGATGGAGCGCGGCGGCGCGGCGGCCGGTCAGGTGGGTGAACAGCTTTCGCTCCGACCGGCCCGGCAGGTAGGGGCACGGCATCGCAGCCGTGAGGAAGAGCTGGGTGTTCTCGGGCGTCTGATCGGTCATGGGGGCCTTCGCGCGATCCGGTCAGGATAGTCGCGTGGGCCGGGCCTAGCAATGGCCGATGCTTGCCGCTCTACAGCGCTCAGGCCGAACGCATGGCGCCGGATCGCCAGAAACGCTCCATGGGCGAGCGGCGCAGCATCAGGGTGCCGGTGACGAGATCGTGCAGCATCTGCCGGCGCGGCGTGAACAGCGGCAGCAGGATGCCCACCCAGGCGATCCAGATCGTCGCCCAGAAGATGATCGGGTGGATGAGGATGGCCCAGCCGTCGAGCGGCTTGCCGCGCGCCGGGGTCAGCACCAGGTCGAACATGCGCATGCCGACGGTCGAGCGCGCCGGCGAGCCGAGCGTTGCCGCGTAGTAGGCAAGGATGGCGAAGGGGATGATGAAGGGCAGCGTGATCAGCCCGACGCCGAGCGTGACAACGCCGATGATCAGCCCAACCACCAGCATGGCCATAGCGATGGCGAAGATGATGACTGTATCGACCAGCCACGCCATTACGCGGCGCGACAGCACGCCATCGAACAATTCCGGTGCAGTGGCCGGATCGGGAAGGTGGTCGCTCATCTGTGTTGTCCCATTCATGGGTCACAAGATGGGTACCGCTGGCCCTCACACAAGTGCTTGGGAGCGCGAGGTGCCGATTTTGTCTCACGCCACGGCTTCACAGGTCTGCCACATATCGGTATCCCATCGGTACGCCGAAACCCAAAGGTGACTCATGCATACCGTGGCTCTCCCGGCCGACCTCGTCAGCGGCGTGCTGCAGCGGACCGGCAAGGTGCATCCGTTCGACCGGATCGATCCCCAGCGGACGGCCCTGCTCGTGGTGGACATGCAGAACTATTTTTGCGCGCCGGGCTATATGGGCGAGGTACCGATGGCCCGCGCGATCGTGCCGACGATCAACCGGCTGGCCGGCACGGTGCGGGAGCGCGGCGGGCATGTGGTGTGGATCAAGGGCAGCAGCGCGGGCAGCGCCGAGACCTGGTCGGTGTTCAACACCTACCTGATGACGCCCGAGCGGCTGAAGACGCGGCTCGAGACGCTGGCCGAAGGGCATGAGGGGCACGAGATCTACACCGGCCTCGAGGTGCAGCCCGAGGATGGGCAGATCGCGAAGACGCGGTTCAGCGCGTTCGTGCCGGGCTCGTCGGGGCTGGACGCGTACCTGCGGGCACGCGGCATCGACACCGTGCTGGTGGCAGGGACGACGACCGATGTGTGCTGCGACAGCACGGCGCGGGATGCGAGCATGCTGAACTACAAGAGCATCATGGTGTCGGATGCCAACGCAACCTACACGGACGCGGCGCACCTGGCGTCGCTGATGGCGTTCTATCGCGTGTTCGGGGATGTGCAGACGGTGGACGAGGTGGTGAGGTTTATGGGTCGGTAGGTTGAGGCGAGACCGCACCCCCTCTCTGCTGCGACTAACTCGCTGACGCTCGTAAGTCTCGCGTCTCCCCCGCCAGGGGGGAGAGGGTGCGTTGCTGCAGGACTCGGTGTTCGTGGAAGGCTTCTCCCCCCTGGCGGGGGAGAAAGCGATTTCTTGGGCTTAGTCCTTACTAAGCCTTAGAAATCGCAAGAGAGGGGGGCGTGGGAGGCACGGTGCGCCATCGCACCCCCTCTCTGCTGCGACTAACTCGCTGACGCTCGTAAGTCTCGCGTCTCCCCCGCCAAGGGGGAGAGGTGCGTTGCTGCAGGCACAGTTGGCCTAGCCGTTACCTGTTCAGCAATCGCGCCGCTTCCAGCGCGAAATAGGTCAGCACGCCGTCGCAGCCGGCGCGCTTGAAGGACATCAGGCTTTCGAGCATGGCGCCCTCGCCGTTGATGGCGCCGGCTTCGGCGGCGAAGCGGATCATCGCGTACTCACCGCTGACCTGGTAGGCGAAGAGCGGGACGTCGAAGGCGTCGTGCACGCGCTGGACGATATCAAGATAAGGCAGGCCGGGCTTCACCATCACCATGTCGGCGCCCTCGGCGATGTCCTGCGCCACTTCGCGCATGGCCTCGTCGGAATTGGCGTAGTCGAGCTGGTAGGTGCGCTTGTCGCCGACGAGCCGGCTGCCCGAGCCCACCGCCTCGCGGAACGGGCCGTAATAGACCGAGGCGAACTTGGCCGAGTAGGCCATGATGGCGACCTGGTCGAAGCCTTCGTCGTCGAGGGCGCGGCGGATGGCGGCGACGCGGCCGTCCATCATGTCGGAGGGGGCGATGATGTCGGCGCCGGCCCTGGCCTGCATCAGCGCGGCCCTGACCATGGCCTCGACGGTCTCGTCGTTGAGGATTTCGCCGTCCCGGACCAGCCCGTCCTGGCCGTCGGAGGAATATTCGTCGAGTGCCACATCGGTGATCAGCCCGATGTCGATGCCGGCGTCCTTGATGGCGCGCAGTGCCTGGCCGGTGAGGTTGTCGGGGTTCCAGGCCTCGCTACCATCTGCATTGCGACGGTCGTCCTGGGTGTTGGGGAACAGCGCCAGGGCCGGAATGCCTTCGGCGGCGGCTTGCCGGGCGGCCTCCACGGCGAGATCGACACTCAGGCGCTCGACGCCGGGCAGCGTGCGGATGGCGGTGCGCTCGTTCTGGCCCTCGATGAGGAAGAGCGGCCAGATGAAATCGTGCGGGGTGAGCACGGTCTCGCGCACCATGTTGCGCATCCAGCCGGTGCGGCGCATGCGGCGCTGACGGCGGCCGCCGAGGAAGCTCATGTCGTGCTTTGGCCAGTTGCTCATCGTCAGCTCCGTTCGTCCGTGGGGGGTTCTAGAGCAGTTGGTCGCATCGCGGAAGCGGCTGGGGCGTCGCACCATCCCACCCACGGTGTCATCCCGGCGCAGGCCGGGATCCATCCTGAGGTCGACGCGACATCCTACTATGGGGGAAGCATCTCAGGATGGGCCCCGGCCTGCGCCGGGGTGACCCGGTGGTTGTGGAGGGTACGGTGGGTGGAGCGGTGACCCGGTGGGTAGGGTGGCTGCGAAGGGCGGCCCTACCCCGCGCTTGTCGCATCGGTGGGTTGCCGTTAAACCTCGCGCATGGATCTGAAGAGCGAAATCGCCGGCCGGTATCTGCGGATCATCGCCATCATCGCGCTACTGCTGGGGCTGGCCGATGCGGCGCGGCTGCTTGGCGTCTCCACCGGGGCGCAGAGCCCGATCATCCAGCTCGGGCCGATGGGCTTTTCCTATCTCGCCGTGTTCTCGATCGCCCGGCTGTTCGCGGCGGTGGGACTGTGGATCCGCGCCAGCTGGGGTGCTGTGCTGCTCGTCATCGCCACTGTGGTCGAGCTCGCGATGTATTTTGCCGGCTCGCCCGACGTGCGGATCGATGCCGTCGGCTTTGCCATCCGCCTGCTGCTGGTGGGCAGCGTCGCGGTGCTGTTCTTCCTCAATTTCCGGCTGCGTCGGGCGCGCGACTAGCTCGGATGTCGGCAACCGCCACGGTGTCATTCCCGCGAAAGCGGGAAGCTCTGTTTGCGGTGGTTGCGACCAAACGGAGATCCCCGCTTTCGCGGGGATGACACCGTGATGAACTGCGCGGCGCTGCGGTTGGGGTCGCCCCCTCCACCAGCTTCGCTGGTCCCCCCTCCCCCGCTGCGCAGGGGAGGATCAAAGGCCGTATACGAAACATTCAGGTTACAATTTTCTGACCTGTGGTTACGTCTCGTAAAGCCAAATTCCTGAACTTTTTCCGTAAGATAGTTTTAAGTCTACGGCTTAGGGCAATCTTATTTGGGGGGCCGTAGTTTGGGTCGCATGAGACGCGAAGAAATCGCGCACATCGACGACAGGACAGTGAGGCACAAATGGCTATCAAATCCAACGCCGCAGAGGCGATGGTTCCGGAAGAAGCAGCAGGGCTGAAGCCGCTCTACCTCGAAGCCGTCAGCCGCGTCGAGCGGTTGCACCGCCGGCTCCTCGACCTGATCAAGGACGAGTTCGACCGGATGGGCTGGGACGACATCAACCCGGTGCAGGCGCTGCTGATGTTCAACATCGGCGATGCCGAGATGACCGCCGGCGAGCTGCGCTCCCGCGGCTACTACCTGGGCTCGAACGTCTCGTACAATCTCAAGAAGCTGGTCGAGACGGGCTATATCTTCCAGGAGCGCTCGCGTTCGGACCGCCGTTCGGTCCGCATCCGGCTGACGCCGAAGGGTGAGGAAGTGGCCGAGGTGATCGACGAGCTCTACGATCGCCACCTCAAGTCGATCGAGAAGGTCGGCGGGCTGAGCCAGGACTCGTTCTCGGACCTCAACAAGGCGCTGGGCCGCCTGGAGCGCTTCTGGGTGGACCAGATCCTCTACAAGCTCTGATATCCGGAGCGGGGAAACGGGGATTCCCGCTTTCGCGGGAATGACGGCGGTGGTCGCCGCGATTTGCGATCAATTTTCTGTGGTTTTGCCGCCACAACCGACCTGAAGAGCGCCGGCCTTAAGCCGGCGTTTCTTATTTATGCCCAAAACCTAGCTATGCATCGCGACAATTGCAGGCCGGCCCCTCGGTGACTGCAAGCTCCATGTGTACGTGTGTAACACGGGTTGGGCGGTTCACAGCTGTTTGACCTGATTGGTTGCATGCCGGAGCCGATGTATTGAGGGGCAGACCCCTGAGATGCTGACTTCTGGTGACTTGATGCGGCTTACGAGACGAAATCTCCTGACCTCCATGGCAACGGTCGGCGCCGGGCTGGCCATGCCGTCCATCGTGCGCGCCCAAGGTTTCTGGGACAACTGGAACAAGGAAAAGGCGCTCAACAGCGTCGATCGCGACGGCAACACCAATGCCGCCAAGGCCCTGGTCGACACGATCGAGCCGATCCTGAGCTACGACACCTCGTATAACCTGCAGCTCGCGATCCAGAATTACGAGGCCTTCGTCGCCGCCAATGGCAGCTGGGAGATGCCGACCCGCGAAACCTTCGGGCTGCAGCTGGGCGACTCGCGCCGCGCCGTGGCGCTGCTCAAGCGCCGGCTGATGATCAACGGCGACATGCCGCTCGAAAAGAAGGTCGACGACGAGTTCGATGCGGCGCTCGATGCCGCCGTGCGCCTGTTCCAGGCGCGCCACGGCCTCGTTATCCACGGCAAGGTCGACGAAGCGACCTTCTACGCGCTGTCGGTGCCGGCGGATTACCGGCTCAACCAGCTCCGCCTCAATGCCCAGCGCATCGAGCAGTGGGCCTCGGCCCTGTCGGACCGCTATGTGGTCGTGAACATCCCGGCGGCGACGGTCGAGGCGGTCGAGGGTGCACAGGTGGTGCAGCGCCACAACTCGGTGGTCGGCAAGGTCGACCGCGCGACGCCGATCCTCAACTCCAAGATCTTCCAGGTGAAGTTCAATCCTTACTGGACGGTGCCCAAGAGCATCATCGAGAAGGACATGATCAAGTACATGAACGAGGATCCCGAGTACCTGACCAAGTTCAACATCCGGATTTTCGACGGCAAGGGCAACGAGATCCCGCCCTCGTCGATCAACTGGCAGACCACGGAAGCGGTGAAATACACCTTCCGGCAGGACCCGGGAGGCGAGAACTCGATGGGCCACTGCAAGATCGACTTCTACAACAAGTACGACGTGTACATGCACGACACGCCGCAGAAGGCGCTGTTCGGCGAGAATGCCCGCTTCCATTCCTCGGGCTGCATGCGCTGCGAGAATATCGAGGAACTGGTGGCCTGGCTGCTGCGCGACAATGGCGGCGGCTGGACCCCGCAGAGCGTGCTGGACGCCTGGGCCCAGGGCATGCGCGAGGACATCAAGCTCGACGTGCAGGTACCGATCCACACGACCTACATCACGGCCTGGGCCAACCGGCAGGGCACGGTGAGCTTCCGCGACGACGTCTATCAGTTCGACGCGGCGGGCACGGTCACCTTCGCCGAGGGCTGATGCGATGGCCGGACACGACGACAAAAGTCAGTCCGGCCGCATCTTTTTCGAATTCACCCAGGTCGGCCAGCAGATGCGGGTCGCCGCGATCGACGAGGCGACCGGCACCGAAGTGGTGGCCATCGCCCCGCTGAGCGCGACACCACAGCAGATGCAGCAACTGGCGCTGGGCAAGTTGCGGCGGAAGCTCGGGGTGGAAGAGCCGGTGATCAAGCCGCCGGTGGTGGGAAAGTGGGCGTAGGAGCCTTGGCTCCGGATGTGTGTTGCCACCCCCACCCACCCGCTTCGCGGGTCCCCCCTCCCCACAAGGGGGAGGGAGGCCCGACTGATGGCTTCGGTTCTTGCGCGATTTCCCTCCCCTTGATGGGGAGGGTAGTGCAGCTTGGCAGCTTGCTGCCTAGCGGAGCTGGGTGGGGTGGGCCAAGTGCTCCGACCCTAACCCACCAAACCAACGAACATCTCCCTCACCGCCGGCGGATCGATCTGGCGCGGCATCCAGACGTGCAGGTCGAGGAAGTGGCCGGTGAGCCGGAAGGCATCGGCGACATCGTCGGGGCTGGCTTCGGCGTCGGCGATGAGGAAGGCCGGCAGGCGCAGCAGGCGGGAGAGATAGGGCTCGGCGGCGGCGCGGCTCACCGCCCGGCCCGTCTTGGGCGAGACGTGGGTGAGGTCGGTGGTCGTGCCAGTGGCGGCGCAGGTGGTGAGGTCGAGGCCGAAGCCGAGTTCCTCGAGCAGCGACAGCTCGAAGCGGGCGACGGCGACGGCCAGGTCGAGCTGGCCGCCGTCGAAATCGAGGATGCGCTCGGCCAGCGCCAGCAGCCGGTCGTGCGGATCGCGTTCGGGCAGCAGGCGCAGGTGCTCGTTGACCAGTTGGCTGGCGTAGAGCTTGCCGCGGTCGGCCATCAGCGCGGCGGCGCGGCCCTCGAGCAGTTCGAGCATGAAGGTGCCGAGGTGATCCTCGAGGCGGGCGCGCCAGGTCACCTGCACGGTGTTGCCGGGCTGGAGCGTCGCGGCGAGCTTGGTGCTGCGACCGCCGCGGATCAGCCCGAGCTGGCGGCCACGGCCGGCGACCATCACCTCGGCGATGACGCTGGTCTCGCCATGCCGGCGCACGCCGATGATCAGGCCCTCACCGCTCCACTGCATCGTCGCCTCAGCGCGCGCCCAGGCGGCGATCGAGCCAGACCAACGCGGCGCCGACGGCGAGAAAGCCGATGGCGATGAGCACGACGTTGATCGTCACCTGCAGCGCGCCGAGCTTGCCCAAGTCGATGAACGGATAGGCGTAGCGGGCCTCGATGCCTCCGCGCACCAGTGCGTAGACGAGGTAGGCCACCGGGAACGCCGCCCAGAGCAGCGGATCGGTGTAGCGCAGCCGGCCCTTGGGCGTGAACAGCAGCCAGAAGATCGGTGCGGCGATCGGGGTGACCTGGTGCAGCAGGACGTTGGCGATGGCCGAGCCGGAGGTGAGATCGACGAGGCCGCGCAGCAGCAGCTCGTAGACCACGCCGACCAGCACGATGGCGAGCACCGTGCCGGCGACGAAGCGCGGCTTGATGTTCGCCCCCAGCGCGATCAGCCCGAAGACCACCGCCACCAGCACGTTGCAGAGGATGGTGAAATAGCCGGCCAGCGCCCAGATCGACTGGGGGAGCGAGCCGCTGGTGCTCAGGTTGGCCTCGAGGAAGAGCCAGATGCCCGCCACTGCGACGAGCGCGATCAGGCCGGCAAACACCCGGGCGATGGCGGTCGAGGGTCGGTCAACCGCCAGGGAGCTCATTTGGTCCACTCCAGTCCCATTTCGCGGTAGCGCTCGGGGTCATCGCCCCATTTCTCGCGCACTTTGACGAACAGGAACAGGTGGACGGGCACCTCGAAGATCTCCATCAGCTCCTTGCGGCTGTCGGCGCCGATCGCCTTGATGGTCTGGCCCCCGGCGCCGAGGATGATCTTCTTGTGCGTGTCGCGCGTGACGTAGATCACCTGGTCGATGCGGTAGGAGCCATCCTTGTTGATGGTGAACTTCTCGCCCTCGACGGTGGCGTTGTAGGGGATTTCGTCGTGGATGCGCAGGAACAGCTTTTCGCGCGTCACCTCGGCGGCGGTGAGCTGCAGCGTCAGGTCGGTGAGCTGGTCCTCGGGGAAGTGCCAGGGGCCGAGCGGGATGCGTTCGAGGGCCCAGTCGAGGAAGTCCTGCACACCGCTGCCGGTCGAGGCGGAGACCATGAAGGTCTGCTCGAACTTCAGCCGGGCGTTGAGGTCCTCGGCCAGCGCCAGCAGCTTTTCGCGCTTGATCAGATCGATCTTGTTGAGCACCAGCACCTTGGGATGCGGCACCTTGTCGAGACCATCGAGCAGCGCCTCGATCTCCGGGGTCACGCCCTTTTCGGCATCGATGATGAAAGCGACGAGGTCGGCGTCCCCTGCCCCGGTCCAGGCGGCTTCGACCATGGCGCGGTCGAGCCGGCGCTTGGGCGCGAAGATGCCGGGGGTGTCGATGAAGACGATCTGCCCGTCGCCCTCGGTGACGACGCCGCGGATCATGGCGCGGGTGGTCTGCGCCTTGTGGGTGACGATCGACACCTTGGTGCCGACCAGCGCGTTGAGCAAAGTCGACTTGCCGGCATTGGGCGCCCCAACGATGGCGACGAAACCGCAGCGGGTGTTCTCGTTCGGCACCGGCAGCTCGGCTGCCTCGGGCATCTCGTTCTTGTCGCTCATAGCGTTTGCCGCCAGACTTTCTCGCGGATGAGGAAGGCCTCCGCCGCCTTGTGCTCGGCCAGCTTCTTGGAGGGGCCCGAGGCGGTGATCGTCTCGAAGGCGCCGAGCTGGACGGCGATGGTGAATTGGGGGGCATGATCGGGGCCGGTGCGCTCGATCTCGGCATAGACGGGCGGTTCGAGCCCCCTGCCCTGCGCCCATTCCTGCAGCGTGGTCTTGGGGTCGGCGCGGGTGGTGCCGGACTGGTCGAGATGCTCGCTGAACAGCCGCTCGACGATCTCGTAGGCCTTGCCGAGCCCGCCATCGCAGAAGATGGCGCCGATCACCGCCTCGGTGACGTCGCCCAGGATGGCGTCCTTGTTGGCGCCGCCGGTGCGGGCTTCGCTCTCGCCCAGGTTCATCTCCGAGCCGATATCGAGCTCGCGGGCGATGGCGGCGCAGGTTTCCTTGCGCACCAGGGTGTTGAGCGAGCGGGACAGCTCGCCCTCGTTGGCCTTGGGGAAGCGGCGGTAAAGCATGTCGGCGACCACGAGCCCGAGCACGCGATCGCCGAGGAATTCGAGGCGCTGGTAGGAGCGCTCCACCCGCTTGCCGGGCGAGACAGCGCTTGAGTGCGTCAGGGCGCGGTCGAGCAGGTCGGGGTCGGCGAAATGATACCCCAACCGGGCCTGCAGCTTTTCGTGTCCGCGCCGCCCAACCATCAGTTCACGAACTGGAACATGCGGTCCCAGCGCACGTTGGCGGGCCATTCCCACAGCTGCCAGGGCGGCAGGTTGTTCTTGATCGAGAAGAAGCGCACCTCGGCCTTGCCGATCAGCTGGTCGTTGGAGACGTAGCCCACCTGGGTCAGCACGCGGCTGTCGGCCGAGCGGTCACGGTTGTCGCCCATCATGAAATAGTGGCCGGCCGGCACGGTGTAGACGGCCGTGTTGTCGAGCTGCTGGTCGTCGCTGATCTCCTGGATCACGTGCTTGACCCCGTTGGGCAGCGTCTCCTCGTAAACGGTTACCGGCACGGTGTTCATGGAACTGTCGGTGTCCTGCGCGGTGCCGATCTGCACGCGCTCGACCATCTGATCGTTGATGTAGAGCCGGCCCGCCTTCATCTGGATGCGGTCGCCCGGCATGCCGATGACGCGCTTGATATAGTCCTCGTTGGTGATGTTGTGGAACACCGCCACATCGCCGCGCTGCGGCTCGCCGATGGCGAGGAAGCGGCCGTTGAACGGCAGCTCCACCGGGAAGGAGTGGCGCGAGAAGCCCCAGGCCCACTTGTTGGCGAGGAAATAGTCGCCGATCATCAGCGTCTGCTGCATCGAGCCGGTCGGGATCGAGAAGGGCTGGTAGAGGAAGGTACGGAAGAGCAAGGCAATGATCAGCGCCTCGATGATGACGACGATCGTCTCGAGCAGCTCGTTCTTCTTCTTGCCGGCTTTGGCCTCGGCCTTGGACATCGATTGGCTCATTGGGTTGCCTTCAGGGGCGCGGGGCCACGGTTACGAAAGGGCGGCGGGCTGGTCAACCGGCAGCGCCTCGATGATGACAAAGGCCTGGGCCATGCCGCCATCGTCGGTGATGGTGAGGTGGATATGAGGCTTCATCCCGGCCGGGACAAGGCGCTCCAGCACCCGGGCCGCACCATTGGTGAGTTTCATCGTCGGCTTGCCCGAGGGGAGATTCACCACGCCCATGTCGCGCCAATAAACGCCGAAACTAAGGCCGGTTCCGAGGGCCTTGCTACACGCTTCCTTGGCCGCGAAACGCTTGGCGTAAGAGGCGGCGCGCTGCGCTCGGCGGTCGGATTTCGCCCGCTCGATCTCGGTGAAGCAGCGATGGGTGAAGCGCTCGCCGTATTTATCGAGCACCTGCTGCACGCGGGAGATGTCGCACAAGTCGTTGCCGAGGCCGATGATCATGATGCGCGCTCCGGCCTCTCCATGATCCTCCCATGCTTCGCAGGGTCCCCCTCCCCCGCTGCGCAGGGGAGGATCACCGCCAGCTCCGTGCCCACCATTATTGCACCCCCCGCAAGCCCATGTGGCGCACCGCCTCATAGCCGGGCTCTTCGGCCTTTTCGGGATACATGAACACCCGGGCCTTCGGCGAGCGCAGGCCCGACGACAGGAAATGGCCTTCGCGCAGCGCGCCGCTGTCGCGGAACAGGTCCAGTACCTCTTCGGTGGTCACGCGGGTTCCTCTTCTTTGGCGGGCGCGGTCCATTCGAGCCGATCGAGGGCCCGCGCCTCGGCGATCGTCGCACGCTGCACGTCCGAGATGCCGGTCGCGAGCTTCAATGAATTGAGCACATCGGTGAGCTGCGCCAGGTCCCGCACTTCGATCTGGAAGATGAAGCGGTGGAAGTCCGGCGATTCCATACGCATCACCAGATTATGGATGTTGGCCTCGCAGGCGGCAATGACGGTGGAGATCTGCGCCAGCGAGCCGGGCTTGTTCTGCGCGTGCATCGAGATCACGCACATATGCTCGCGATCCTCGCGTCCCACGATGTCCCAGCGCACATCGACCCAGGCAACATCGGTATCGTAGAGCGAAACCAGCGCCTCTGAGTGGATCGGATAGATTCGGATCGGCCTGTCCGGCTCGAGGATGCCGACCAGCCGGTCGCCGGGCACCACGCCTTCGGGAGAGACTTCCACCGCGGTGTTGAAATCGAGCTGCGCCTGCGCCGCCCGGGCGCGCGGGCCGGAGCGCGGATTGCCGGGCACGCGGAAGCGGAACAGGTCCGTAGCGCGCAGCGCGAACCAGCCCTCGGCCTTGTCGGGCACGGGCAGGTCGAGCTTCTTGCGCCGCCGCTTGATGCCTTTGACGTCGAGCACGGCGACATCGAGATCCTCGGAGGAGATGCGCCCCTCGCCCAGCGACACCATCAGCTCGCGCTTGCCCGGCTGGCTCAGGGCCTCGGCCAGCTGCTTGAACTCGGCATCATCGAGCAGCACGCCCTCGCGCTCGAGCAGCATGGACAGCATGTGCTCGCCGAGCGCATGCGCCCGCTGCTGCTGCTGCTGTCGCACGGCGCGGCGGATGGCAGAGCGCGCCTTGCCGGTGGCCGCGATGGTCTCCCAGTTGGACGGCGGCAGGTGGTTCTGGTCGCGGATGATCTCGACTTCGTCGCCCGAGCGGAGCTGGGTCACCAGCGGCACGATCTGGCCGTTGATCTTGGCGCCCACCGCGGTGTCGCCGATGTCGGTATGCAGCGCATAGGCGAAATCGATCGGCGTGGCGCCACGCGGCAGCGCGATCAGTCGGCCGCGCGGGGTGAAGCAGAATACCTGGTCCTGGAACAGCTCGAGCTTGGTGTATTCGAGGAAGTCCGAATTGGACGAACCCTCGGTCAGGTGCTCGATGGTCGAGCGCAGCCAGACAAAGGCCTTGGATTCGTTCTCGATCTTGTGGATGTCGGTCGCGCCCTCCTTGTAGAGCGCGTGGGCGGCGATGCCGAGCTCGGCGACGCGGTGCATATCCTCGGTGCGGATCTGCAGCTCGGCGCGCTGCCGCCCTACCCCCACGATGGTGGTGTGGATCGAGCGATAGTCGTTGTGCTTGGGGACCGAGATATAGTCCTTGAACCGCCCCGGCACGACCTTCCAGTTGGTGTGCACGATGCCGAGCGCCCGATAGCAATCGGGGATGGATGCGACGATGACGCGGAAGCCGATCATGTCGGACAGCTGCTCGAGCGCGATCTGCTTGCGCTCGATCTTGGTGAAGATCGACCAGGGCGATTTCACCCGCGCGGTCACGCGCGCCTCGATGCCCTCGCCCTTCAGCTTCTCGGCCAGCTCGGTCTTGATCGTCGCGATGGTGTCGGCGAACTCGGCCTTCATCTCGCCGAGACGCTCGGTGATGGCCTTGTAGTGCTCGGGCTGCAGGTGCTTGAAGGCGAGATCCTCGAGCTCCTGGCGCATGCCCTGCATGCCCATGCGGCCGGCGAGCGGCGCATAGATGTCCATGGTCTCGGTGGCGATGCGCTTACGCTTGTCCTCGCGCATGAAATCGAGGGTGCGCATGTTGTGCAGGCGGTCGGCCAGCTTGACCAGCAGCACCCGCACATCGGCGGAAATGGCGAGCAGCAGCTTGCGCAGGTTTTCGGCCTGCGCTTCCTCGCGCGTCACCAGCTGCAGGCGATCGATCTTGGTCAGCCCATCGACGATCGAGCCGATCTCGGGCCCGAACATCTGGTCGATCTCGGCACGGGTGGCGTCAGTGTCCTCGATGGTGTCGTGCAGCAGCGCCACCGCGATCGAGGCGTCGTCGAGCTTCAGCTCGGTGAGGATGGCCGCCACTTCGAGCGGATGGGCGAAGTACGGGTCGCCGGAGGCGCGCTTCTGCGTGCCATGCTTCTGCATGGCATAGACATAGGCCTTGTTGAGCAGCGCCTCGTCGGTATGCGGGTTGTAGGCCTGCACCCGCTCGACGAGTTCGTACTGACGCATCATAGGGTTGCCGCACTCCCGGGCGGCGCTCGCAAGCCGGATTTTCCGCAAACGAAAAGGCGCCGAACGAGATGCCCGACGCCTTTGAACAATATATGCGAGATGCGGAGTGGCGCAATCGCGCCAAACCGCTCATGTCGCTCGTCGCTACACTTCGAACGCGCAGGCTGTCGTCTGCGAACCCCTCATCCAGCGCTTCGCGCCACCTTCTCCCGCAAGGGCAGAAGGAAAAGAGGGCATCAGTCGTCGCGGCGCTCGGGCGGAGCCAGGCTCTCGATGCCGCGCAGCAGCTCGTCTTCGGTCATGGTGTCGAAGGTGTCGCTGTCCTCGTCGGCATTGGCGTCGAGCAGCGGAGCGGCGTGCTTTTCGGGCTCGTCGACTTCGACATATTTCTGCATCGAGTGGATCAGGTCCTCGTGCAGGTCTTCGGGGGAGATGGCGCCGTCGCCAATCTCGCGCAGCGCGACAACGGGGTTCTTGTCGTTGTCGCGGCTCACGGTGATCGACGAGCCGGCGGCGATCATGCGGGCGCGATGAGCGGCCATCAGGATCAGGTCAAAACGATTGTTGACCTTCTCAATACAGTCTTCGACGGTGACGCGGGCCACGTACGTCTCCAGCTTGTGGTGGGATCAAGCGGCCCGCATACAGCAGATGGTGCGCCGGTGCAAGGATTTCGGTCCTTCGCCGCACGGGCTGCAGAATTTGTCACAGCTCGATGACAGTGCGCAACTGCCGGTTCTCCATTGGGAAACAAGGCCTTGGATGCCGAAATTCGCTATCGCCGAGCTCCGGGGCGCAAAAAATGGTGATTGCAATTCTTGCCGATTAAGCGCGTATTCCGAACTTAGATGGTGCGAACGCCATAAATCGGCTGCCGGGGCACGCTAGCGGTCACCACTTCGGATTTTGATGCCGGGCAGCCTGAGAGGCCGGCCGCTCCGGTCAGGAGAACAACCATGTCCATCGATCCGCGCGAAAAGGTCGTATTGTTTATCGACGGCGCGAATCTCTATGCGACCAGCAAGGCGATCGGCATCGACATCGATTACCGCCGGCTGCTCGCGGAGTTTCAGGCCAAGGCCTACCTGCTGCGTGCCTATTACTACACGGCGCTCGTCGAGGACCAGGAATACTCGTCCATCCGGCCGCTGATCGACTGGCTCGACTATAATGGCTTCACCGTGGTCACCAAACCGGCCAAGGAGTTCACCGACGCGGCCGGCCGGCGCAAGATCAAGGGCAACATGGACATCGAGCTCACCGTCGATGCCCTCGAGATGAGCCAGTATTACGATCATTTCGTGCTGTTCTCGGGCGACGGCGATTTCACCGCGCTGGTCGCGGCGCTGCAGCGCAAGGGCAAGCGCGTCACCGTGGTTTCGACGCTGACCACCGCGACCCCGATGATCTCGGACGAATTGCGCCGGCAGGCCGACTTCTTCCTCGATGTCGCCGAGCTCGCCAAGACCGTGGGCCGTATCCCGCCGGTCGATCGCAGCCATGCGGGCGAGCGCGTGGCGGTGGAGCGGCCGATGGCCACGGCGGAGCCCAAGGGCAGCTGACGCCCCTTGAGCATTCGGCCTTTGCCTGAAACAAGGGGACTCATCCTCCCCTTTCGTCGCGCTTCGGTTCACATTGCTCGAGACCAATCCCCCGCACGATTGCCCGCGTTGTCCGCGGCTGGTCGGCTTCCGCCACGACAACCAGCGCGCCTATCCGGATTTCTTCAACGCCCCCGTCCCCAACTGGGGCGATGCCGAGCCGGGGCTGATGATCGTCGGGCTGGCGCCCGGGCTCAAGGGCGCCAACCGCACCGGCCGGCCGTTCACCGGCGACTATGCTGGCGACCTGCTCTACGCCACGCTGGAGAAATTCGGCCTTGCCACCGGGCACTACAAACAGCGGCCGGATGACGGGCTCGAACTGCAGGGCGTGCTGATCGCCAACGCCGTACGCTGCGTGCCGCCGCAGAACAAACCGACGCCCGAGGAGATCAAGACCTGCCGGGTGTTTCTCGCCAACTCGATCGCCGTGCACAAGCCGCGCGCTTTCCTCGCGCTCGGACGGATCGCGCATGACTCGCTGCTGACGACGCTGGGCGAGCGCAAGGTGAGCTTCCCGTTCGTGCATGGCGCCGAGCATCGGCTCACCGGCGGCGCGACGCTGTTCGATAGCTACCACTGCTCGCGCTACAACACGAATACGGGCGTGCTGACGACGGCGATGTTCGAGGATGTGGTCGGGCGGGCGGCCGAGGCGATCGGGCGGTAGCCTTGCCTATCGAGGGGCCTCGACCTCGGCCTGCTGCAGCTCGGCGGCGAGGCCGCGGACAGCCTTGACGGCTTCTGCGTCGACGGCGTCCAGAGCGGTGCCATAGGGCACTTCAAGGCCCAGGCGCTTGGTCGGATCGTCGGACCAGACGTAGGAGACGAAGGACTTCTTCGCCTGCAGGTCGTGGGACAGATTAGTTACAACCAGCTTTGCCATGGCATTCCCTACCCGTGTTTCAGCAGCCGCGACTTCTCGCGGTTCCAATCGCGGTTCTTCTCGGTTTCGCGCTTGTCGAAGCTCTTCTTGCCCTTGCCGACGCCGATCAGGAGCTTGGCCCTGCCCTGCTCGTTGAAATAGAGCTTCAGCGGCACGATGGTATTGCCGGCGCGCTCGACATCCTGGCTCAGCTTGGCGAGCTGCTTCTTGTTGACCAGCAGCTTGCGTGGCCGCTTCTCCTCGTGGTTGAAGCGGTTGGCCTGCAGGTATTCCGGGATGTGGGCGTTGATGAGCCACAGCTCGCCGCGCTCGGGCGAGGCGTAGCTCTCGGTGATCTGGGCCTTGCCCTGGCGCAGCGACTTGACCTCGGTGCCGGTCAGCATGATGCCGGCCTCGAGGGTGTCGAGGATCTCGTAGTCGAAACGGGCCCGGCGGTTTTCCGCTACGGGCCCGACCGAAATGGTCGCGGGCTTTCCAGGTGCTTTTGCCATGGCTGTTACTTAGTGGCAGTACGCCCCAAACGCAAAGCTCCGCGGCTCAGTTCAACAGGCCGGCATGCTTGAGGGCGAAATCGATCGCTTCCTCGTTCGCCTTGCTGATCGGCACGACCGGCAGGCGGAACTCGTTGCGGCAGCGGCCGAGGCGCGACACCGCGTATTTGATGCCGCCCGGATTGTTCTCGAGGAACAGGCTCTTGTGCAGATGCACGAGCTTGTCCTGCAGCTCCAGCGCTTCGGCATAATTGCCCTGCTGGCAGGCATTCTGGAACAGGGCGCAGAGGCGCGGGGCGACGTTCGAGGTCACCGAGATGCAGCCATGGCCGCCATGGGCGTTAAAGCCGAGCGCCGTCATGTCCTCGCCCGAGAGGAGGATGAACTCGGCGCCGAGCCGGGCGCGCTGCATCGAGGCGCGCTCCATGTTGGCGGTGGCATCCTTGACGCCGGCGATGTTGGGATGCGCCTCGCGCAGCCGGACGATGGTATCGACGGTGAGGTCGACCACGGTACGGCCCGGCACCGAATAGAGGATGATGGGCAGGCTGGTCGCCGCGGCCACGGCGGAGAAGTGCTGAAACATCCCCTCCTGGGTCGGCTTGTTGTAGTAGGGCACGACCGACAGCACGGCGTCAGCGCCGACCTGTTCGGCAAAACGGGCGAGCGACACGGCCTCGGCGGTGGAGTTCGAGCCGGCGCCGGCGATGATCGGCACGCGCTTGCTGGCCACCTCGACCGCGATCTCGATGACGCGGCGATGCTCCTCGTGCGTCACGGTCGGGCTTTCGCCAGTGGTGCCGACGGGGACCAGTCCGTGCGAGCCCTCGTTGATCTGCCAATCCACGAACTGCTCGAAGCCTTTCTCGTCCAGCGCGCCGTTCGCGAACGGAGTGATGAGCGCTGTGATCGAGCCTCGCAACATTTCGGGGAGTTCCTCTGGACGAAAATGCCGCCCTGCGGGCGGTCGCTGTTGGGTCTTGCCGGGCCTGCAGCCCGAATGTGGCCACAACCGGTTCATCGGCTCGCCACAGTCGCGCACCATAGTTTTTCTCGTGCGACGCGACAAGCAAGCTGTCGAGCGAGGGCGCGGCGCACACCCACAAGGACCGCGTGGCTAACCAAACATTCACGGGCGTCGTGCATTTTTGGTTAGCGGCAAGGGGTGGGGGCACCTTGTTGGACTGTGCGAAGCAGCTCGCATGAGCTGCTTCATTCTCTGCGTATCGCGCTTCCCGGGCGGAAGCGCCCTGGGACCAACAGGACGTTAGCCATGGTTGTTGTGCGAGGCCGCCGCGGCCTAGCCATCGGCGCTGTCGCCATCGCAGCGGTCGCCGCCGTTCCGTTGTCGGGATTGTTCGACCGCGCCCATGACGAGCCCACCACTGCCGTGGTGAGCAAGCCGGCAGTTGCGGCGACACCAGCCGCGCCGGCGGCCGTGCGCCCGCCGGTTGCCCCGGCCCAGAGCTCGCTGACCGCCGTGCAGGCGATCACCGCCGCCATCGATCCGCTGACCACCGCCTCGGTCGAAACCTCGGCCTATGCGGAGGGCACGGACCGCACCCTGAGCCTCGAGCCGGCCAAGGGCTCGGCTGCGTTCAAGGCGGCGCTGCAGCTGCTCGACGGTGGCGACCAGGCCGCCGCCTATGAAGCCGCCCGCAACATTCCCGACCCGGTCGAACGCCGTGCCATCCAGTGGGCCGCGATCTGGTTCGGCAACGGCGCCGTCCCCGCCGCATCGGTGCGGCGCTACATTGCCGACGCCCCCGATTTCGCCAAGGACACCGTGTTCAAGACCCGCCTCGAACAGGCGCTGGTGAAGGAGAAGGCTCCGGGCGCCACCGTCATCGAGACGCTGGGCGGGGCGATGCCCAACACCATCGGTGCACAGATGGCATTGGCCGATGCCTACATCGCCGATGGCCAGGCCGAGCGCGCCAGCGCGATCGTGCGCGCCATCTGGACGGAGAATTTCCTCGACCGGGCGACCGAGTCCCGCATGCTCGACAAATATGGCGAGCTGCTCGACCGCGCGGCGCATTGGGATCGTGCCGTGCACCTGATGATGCATGATCGCGCGCAGGGCGTCGAACGGCTGATGAAATATCTGTCGCCGGCGCAGAAATCGCTGGCGATCGCCCGCAACGCCACCTCGCGCAACGCCAAGGACGCCAAGAAGCTGCTGGACGAGGTCGATCCGTCGATGAGGTCGAACCCGGTCTACCTGTTCAGCCGGGCCCAGCGTGCCCGCCAGTTCGAGCTCTGGGACGACGCCATTGCCTGGCTCGACAAGGCCAAGGGCGACGTGCCCGATGCCGCCGAATTTGGCTATGAGCGCCGGGCGTTGACGCGCCAGCTGCTGGCGCAGGGCGAAGCGAAGCGTGCCTATGCCACCTCCGCCGGCTACACCGAAGGCTCCGAAGGCCGGGTGGTGGAGGCGCAGTTCCACGCCGGCTGGATCGCGCTTGCCTTCCTCGACGATGCCAAGGCGGCGGCGGCGCATTTCGAGCTGATGGCGCAGCACTCCACCCTGCCCGACACGATCACGCAGTCCAGTTTCTGGCTTGGCCGCACGCGCGAGGCGCTCGGCGACGAGGCCGGCGCCAAGCTCGCCTACGAGAAGGCCGCCAAGTTCGGCACCGTCTACTATGGCCAACTCGCCCGCGCCGCGCTCGGCATGAAATCGGTCGAGCTGCGCGAAATGCCCGAGTGGGAGACGAGCGCATCGATCTTCGAGGCACGCGAGCCCATCAGGGCCATCCGCCTGCTGGCCGACAACGGCCACAAGGATCTGGCTCTCCCCCTGCTCCGCAGCTTCGCGCCGCAGCTGACCGAGGGCGCCGACATGCTGCAGGCCTCGCAACTGGCGGATACGCTGGGATCGCACCAGCTCGCCATCTCGATCGCCGAGACGGCGGAGCGCCGCGGCGTGCCACTCGATCCGCTGAGCTTTCCGAGCGACAGCCTGCCGACGACGAAACTCGCCGCGATGGACCACGCCGCAATCTTTGCCATCAGCCGGCAGGAGAGCCGCTTCCAGCTCGACGCCGTCTCCTCGGCCGGCGCGCGCGGCCTGATGCAGCTGATGCCCGGCACCGCCAAGGAAACCGCCGGCAAGCTGGGCCTCGACTATTCCAAGTCGCGCCTGACGACCGATGCCGAGTATAATGCGCTGCTCGGCTCGACCTATCTCAAGGCCCAGCTCGAACGCTTCGATGGCTCGCTGGTGCTCGCGGCGGCCGCCTACAATGCCGGCGCCGGCAATGCCAACAAGTGGATCCGGGCCTTCGGAGATCCGCGCTCGGACAAGATCGACCCGGTGGTGTGGATCGAGCTGATCCCGGTGCAGGAAACCCGCACCTATGTGAAGCGGGTGCTCGGCAACTATCTCGTCTATCGCGCCCGGCTCGGACAGGACGATCTCAGCATCACCGATGCGCTGAGGAAGATCCCGGTCTAGCGGTTGGCCGCGACCGGGTGGCCTGCTATCGCTTGGGCATGCTGTCCGCCGCGCGCACCGTCCCCGACGATTATCCGAGCTTTCGGAACCTGCCGGTTCGCCGCTTTGCGGTTGGTCCCGCCGACGAGCTGATGGCCGTCCACGTGTCGGGGCGGCTCGGTGCCGGCCGCCTGCCGCTGGTCTGCATTCCCGGCTACCAGCGCAACATGTCGGACTTTTCCGATTTCGCGAACCATTTCCACCGCAGCTTTGGCGACGACTGGCCGATCCTGCTGATCGACCTCAAGGGCCGGGGCCGTTCCTCGGACCGGCGCGACAAGGCACGCTATGTCTCGACCGTCGATGCGGCGGACGTCGTCCAGTGCCTCGCCGCCGTGGCTGCGGAAGGCGGCATCTTCATCGGCCAGGGTTATGGCGGCCAGGTCGCCATGGCGATCGCGGCCGAATGGCCGAACCTCGTGATGGGCACGGTGCTGGTCGATGCCGGCCCGGTCTCCGATCCGCGCGGGCTGGTTCGCCTGCGCAACAATCTCAACGCGCTCGAGGGCGGCCGCTCCGAGGCCGGCTTCCGTACCATGCTGCGCCGCATGCTCGCCAACGACTATCCGGCCGCCACCGAAGGCCTGCTCGATGTGCTCGGCGCCCGCACCCACTTCCTCGACAAGCGCGGCCGGGTCCGCACCCTGTTCGATCCGCACCTGAGCAAGATGCTCGAGGCGTTCGAGCATGACGATATCCTCGCGCCGCAATGGCCGTTCTACGATGCGTTGGCGTCGGCGCCGCTGTTGCTGCTGCGCACGCAATTGACCGAACAGCTGCGGCGGGAAACATTCGAGGAGATGCTGCGGCGCCGGCGCGATGCCGAGGGTTACGCCATCGAGGGGCAGGCCTCCCCTGCCCTGCTCAACACGCCCGAGGATGTCGAGCCGATCGCGGCCTTCGTGCGCAAGCTGCTCAAGAGCCGCGCCCGCGCCGCCTGACTACTGCTGGCCTGCCGCCTTTGCGGCCTGGCTTATCGCCAAGGCGAGTTCGCGCGCCTGTTCCCGCCAGTGCTCGCGGCCGATGCGCCCCTCGATGCCGAGATGGGCCTCGAGCCAGCCAACATTCTCGTCGGTAAAGCCGGCAAGCTGATCGAAATGGTAGACGCCGATGCTGTTGAGCGCGGTCTCAATGATCGGCAACACGCCGATCACATGGGTCAGGTCATCCTTGCCCCCTGCCCGCGGCGCCTCGAGGCCGACCGGCTTGCCGGGCAGTTCTACGGGCGGGGGCGGAAGCGGGGCAGTGGCTGCAGCCGTCGCCGGTTCAGCCCGCTTGGCGGGCTGGCGGCGGCGCGGCGACCAATTGCCCTCGATCGCCCGCATGGCGGCAGTCTCGTCGGCTTCGGCCGGCTTCCCGCTGGCGGGCTCTACCTGCTCCGGCGCTGCGACGACCGGCTGCTCGACCACCGGCTCCGGCGCCGCAGTCGGTTCGATCGGCTGCGCAGGCTCGGGCGCAGCGGCCGATTCGAGCTCCGCAGCAGCAACTGGTGGCGCAGCCGGCTCGTCTACGACAACGGCCTCGAGCTTGTCGGTGCTGGCGCGACTCGAGGGGAACGGGATCACCTCCGCGGTGGGCTGCCCCGATGCGGCGATGGCGGGCCTTGGCTCGTCGTGGATGGGAGCCGGCACCAGCTTGCCGGATGTCGTCTGGCCGGCAACCCGCGCCGGGGCCATTGCCGCCCCCATCGCAACAGGGGCAACCGGCGCCGGTCGTGGCCCGGCGCTTTCCGGGGCGGTGGCGGGGGTTATCAGTTCGGCGAAATCGGGCGCCGGGACATCTGCCGGAACAACCGGCGCCGCCGGCTTCGGCAGGGGTTCGATCGTCGGGGCAGTCACCAGCGCAGGCGCTTCAGCGGCAGGCGGCTCGGGCACAGTCGCTGCCTCGGGGAGCACGACCACGACCGGCGTGCGCTGGGGGCGGCGCAGGGCGAGGCGCGCCAGCGTGCCCACCGTCGCGCCGATGAGGAAGGCGGCGAGGATGAGGAGCGCGGTTTCGAGCACATGCGCCGCATTGAGCATGGAGGTCAGCCCTTGCGCGCCGGAACGGTGAGCCAGCCGGTGACGAGGCCGATCACGGCCGCACCGACGAGGAACGGCCAGTAGATCTCCACCAGATAGGTGAGCGAATCGAGGTTCATTGCTGGTCGCTCAGGTTGAAGCCGATGCGGCGGTTGGCCTGCTTGCCGGCGCGCGTCTCGTTGCTGTCGATCGGCAGGCTCTCGCCATAACCGATGGCATAGAGCCGCTCCGGCCCAACGCCGCGCAGGATCAGCGCATCGACCACCGACTCGGCACGCGAGACCGAGAGCGCGAGGTTCGCCTCCTCGTCGCCATCGGAATCGGTGTGCCCCTCGACCTCGATGGTCACCTCCGGGCACAAGGCCAGGTAACCGGCGAGTTCGTCGATGGCCGGCTGCGAGGCGTCGGCGATATGGGCACTGCCCGAATCGAACAGGATGGCATTGCGGGTGGCGAAGGCGCCGACCTTTTCGCTGCACACCTCGAGCGGCGGCAGCAGGGTGACATCGGTCTGCCACTGCGCGATGCCGGGCGCGCCGGCAATCTCGGCCAGCGCCGCCTCGCGGGCCACTTCGGTTTCGGCGCGGCCGGCGAGCACCCAGGTGTCGCCATCGAGACCGAGCGTGCCGTCGGCCAGCCTGGCCAGCGCGCGGCTGCCCGCCTCTGCGCTCGGGATGAAGGTGGTGGGCAGCCCATCGCCGATGGCGAGGCCGGCGGAGGGCTCGCCGCCGGTGATCACTGCGAGGTAGCGCCGCATCGGTTCGGCCGGGACGATGCCGGCGAATTCGACGGGGCCACCCACGGCCTTGGTGGCCGAGAAAACGAAATCGCGCTCGGCCAGCGGAACGGCAGCCGTGGGCTCGACGGCGGCCACCTGCGCCGGCGCCTCGGGCTCGGCGGCTTCCGGGGTGTCGGTCGCCGGTTCGGCCGGAACTGCGGCAACCTCCGGTTCGACGGGAGGTGCAACCTCTGGCTCGGTTGCTGGCTCGACCGCCGCGGGCGGCTCGGCCAGCGCGATCGACCACTGCGCTTCGGGCAGCGACTCGCGGACGACAGCTGCATCCGCCTCCGTGGCAGGCTGGCCGCTGATGGACCAGCTCTGGCCATCGAACCTGGCCTCGCCGCTCTGCAGGCTGGCGAGCACGGCCACTCCCGCCGTAGCCGACGAGGCGAAGTCGCGCGGCTCGCCCGAGCCGACCAGCGTCCGGTCGTTGACGGTGGTGCCTGCGGCGGCCGCGAGTTCGGCGCGAAGCGCCTCTGTCGGCACGTAGCCGGTGAAGGCGATGCGGCCGTCGTCGGACTTCGTGGCTGTCCAGGTGAAGGGGGTCACCACCGGCGCGGCGTCGGCCGCCTGGATCGCAACATGCCAGCCGCCGGCGTCAGTGGCGGCGTGCAGCCTCGCCTCGAGGTCATGGCGGGCCTCGGTCGTGGCCACCTTGCCGGTCAGCGTCCAGTTGTTGCCGGCGAGGCTGATCGTTCCCTCGTCCAGCGCCATGAGCGCATCGAGCCCGGCAACGGTGCCGCCGACAAAGCCATCCGGTGCACCGCCGCCGAGCGCGGTGCTGTCCACCGCGGTCTTGCCGGCATGCCCGACGAGGTAGCGCTTCAGCGGCTCGGTCGGCACGAAGCCGGTGAAGGCGATGCTGCCATTGGCGGCCTTCTGCGCCCGCCAGCTATAGGGCTCGACCATGGGCAGAGCGGCTGCCTGCGCGGGCGGCGGCAGTTCGACCGAGTAGGCCCAGCCGGCGGCCCGAAGCCCGGTATCGGCGAACGCGGCCTGCGCCGCGAACGCCTGCTGCGGCGTATCGACGGCGCCCGACAGCGACCAGGCCGAGCCGTCATAGCTGACCGCGCCACTGTCGAGCAGGGCAAGCACGGACATCGCCTTGATCGCGGCACCCTCGAAATCGGCGGGATTGCCATCGGCGATGGTCGTGGTGTCGGACGGCGTGTCGGGAAGCGCTCCGAGGAGGCGCTCGCGGGCCTGCTCGCTGGGCACATGGCCGGTGAGCGCAAACTTGCCGTCGGCAGATTTCGAGGCGCCGAACGTGAAGGGCGTCGCCATCGGCGGCTTCACTGTCGCACTCGCCAGCAGCAAGCCCTGCGGAGCGCCGAGCTTCAGCGTCTCGTTGAGCGCGGTGTAGTCGGCCAGCGTTGCGGCGCGGCCTTCGATGGTGACGACATTGCCGCGGATTTCGGCCTGCCCCTCGCTCATGCGGCGCAGGGTGGTGACCACGAGGTCGACGGCAGAACTGAAGCGCTCGGGGGCGCCGCGACCAAGCTCGAGGCTTCCGGCATCGACCTGGTCCATTGCCTCCAGCCGGTCGCGGAAGGCCGCATCGGGCACGAAACCATCGAGGATGATGTTGCCATCCTTGCGTGTAGCGCTGAACCAGTACTCGGCGACATTGGGGGCATCGAGGTCCACGACCGTACCGGTGGGCCTCATGGCCACGAGCACGGATTCGACCACGGCGGGGTTGGCCGGCACACCGGTCAAAGTTGATGCGGTATCCGAGATCGTCGCGATACCGCTTTGCAGCTTAAGAAGATTTTCGAGCAGCAGCGTTGCCGATTTCTCGAACCCCGCCGGCGCGCCGGACGCGAGGACGAGGCTGGTCGACAGCTCGACTCCGGCCGGCGTCCGCGTGCCGAGCTCGGCGATCAGCGGCTCGGAGGGCACGGCGCCGGACAGGTTGAGCTGGCGGCCGTCATATTCGGCGCGCCACTCGTACGGCGACTGCAGGGCCGGCTGGACTTCGCGATAGGCGAGGCTGGCGCCGGCCGGTGCGCCCTGTTCCAGCAGCCGGCCGAGTTCGTCATAGGCCTCGGCGTTGCGGGCTCGGCCGGACACGGTGACGTCGAGGTCGGAAAGTGCGACCTCGCCCTCATCCAGCTGCCGGGCGACATCGATGGCATAGCGCGCCGTGGCGATCCACGCCTCGCGCTCCGGTGCGCCGGACATCGGCCGGGTGGTGTCGACGAGGTCCGGGGCGGCCTCGGCCAGTATGGCCGTATGCGCTGATTGATCGGGGAAACCGCCCGCCAGCTTCAGCGCGCCGGCTTCGACGGTGACCACCAGGGGGAACGGGCTGGCATGCTCGGCCACCATGGCCTGCGACGTGACGGAGCGGACGCCATGGACCGCGGCGACCCTGCTGACGATGGCGTCGACGGCGTCCTGGCTCGGCGCCGTGCCGCTGACCACTGCGTCGCGCATGTCAAACTGGACGGAGGCCCAGCTATCCGCGGGTCCGGCGATGACGGTCCTCGCGCGTTCCGCAAGGCCGGCGGGAATGGTGGATGCGGTGGTCGCGAGTGCGGCGGCGGTGCCGCCGACTACCGTGATGAACGCCGGAACGCCCCAGCGAAGGAATATGCTCATACCGTCCCCGGACCAGATCTGGCGCCACTCGGCATCCCGTACCGAGGAATAGCTGCAATCACTGAATCGGAGAAGTGCGCCAACTCTTTGTCCGATGAGGATTTTCAGCCGCTGCGATCACGAGTTGACGACTAGAGGGCGCGACCTGAATTGCAGCTGAACATTGCGGCACTGCCTAACAGAAAGGCCCGGCGCTGGGCCGGGCCTTTCCGAAGAAGCAAGTAAGCTAAGCTTACTTGAATTCCTTCTTGAAGGTCGTCTCGATCTTGTAGGCGTCTTCCGAGGTCACCGTGCCAGTGATGCCGGCTTCGTAGTTGCCACCCGGCTTCCAGGTCAGGCCAGCCGAACCGTAGAAGGCATCGGCCCAACCGTCGTCCAGGAAGCCAACCTTCGCAGTGGCTTCAAGGCTCTCGGTCACATCGGCGGTCACGCCAGCGGCAACCTCCCAAGCGCCATCACCCCAGTTGTCCCACTCGTCGGTCCAGCGACCACCGAGATTGAGAGCCACACCCTCGGTCACTTCGGCCGAGAGAGAACCGCTCACGCCAACCTGGGTATCGACGTCGTCGCCAGCAGCTTCAACCGCACCAGCAATGGTGAAGATGTCGAATGTTGCCGAGGCCGAAGCCAGCACGTTCCAGAACGTATCGCCCGAACCGTTGTCGTGGATGAAGGCACCGGCGGCAACAACCTTGAAGTTGTCGAACTCGCCAGCGAAGCCGGCATGGCCAGCCCACTCGCCCCAGTCGCCGAACTCACCGTCCAGGATCTCGATGGCGGCGACACTGACGTGAGCCGAGATGCCTTCACCCGAGTAAGACACGACACCAATGGCAACGCCTTCGTGGTCGTTAACGCCGTTGCCGTCGAGATCCTCGAGAGCGCCGCTGACTGCGAAGCCATTACCAAGGTCGTGCGTAACCTGGATGACAGCGCCACCACCAACCGAGTCGATGGTCGCATCGCCCCAGAAGTTCACACCCGGGTTGGAGTCGTCATCGTTGGCGTCGGAGATGAAGCCGCCCAGCCAATCCAGCGGTTCGTCGTCGCCCGAATTGAAGATCGAACCGGTCTTACCAGCGGTGATCACAGTGGTGTCGCCGATCGAGACGTAGGCCTCGTCGAACTGCAGGTGCTGACCAATGCCATAGCCGTCCTCGAACGGACCACCGTCGGCGCTGTCGTAGCCAGCCTGGTCATCTTCATTGGCGATCTTGATGACAGCCTTGGCCTTGCCGAAATCGGTGCTCGAGGTCGCGGCGAACTGGATCCAAGCGTCGAGCTCGCTCTCCCAGTCGTTCACGCCGTCGCCAGCGTCGACATCGGTGTCGTAACCGGTGAAGAAGAAGTCCGCGTCAGCGTCGCTGCCGTTGGTGTAGTCACCCCAGGTGAAGGTATACTCGACGCCGCCGGTGATGACGAGGCAGTTGTCTTCCGACGAGATGGTCAGGCCCGAGAGGCCGAGATCGTCGCAGATGTCAAACGAGGGCAGAACGCCCAGGTCGGCCGCAAAGGCACCGCCGGTCGAGAGACCCGCCGCAGCCACAGAACCCAGAAGAAGGCTCCTGATTTTCATTATTGACCTCCAAAGTCAGTCATTCGTTGTTGCCAGTTGCCCGGCGGTTTGTCGAAACGCGACCACACTCTCCAGTGTGTGTTGCCGTCGCGTTTGCGACCGACAAACGATCCCATGCATGGATTCGCATTGGCCACTCTACGCAGGAGTTGCCGAGGCGCAATCGCAGAATGGCTGAATTGGGGCAGCGCCAAGGCGGTTGCGGGGTGGCTGTTGCAGATTCAGCACAGCACCGGAAACGACCTGTTAACGATTGTCACCAGCGCGTTAAGCGGCGGCTGTTTCGCTGCCATTCGCGGCGCCGGCGGGACTGGTCGCATCAGACGCTAGTCTGCCTTGTCTATGCCGCAAGTTGCCGGACATATGGCGGCGCTTGACAGGGCGGGGACAACAAGAATGACCGAAGGCAAGGTTGCAGTCGTAAGCGGAGCAACGTCGGGGATCGGGCGCGCCGCCGCGATCGGACTGGGCGCCGCGGGATATCGCGTGGCGATTCTCGGGCGGCGCGAAACGGAGCTCGCCGAAACGGCGCGCCTCGCGGGCGCAGCCTATAGCGGGGTGTGCGACGTGAGCGATCCGGGTGCGGTGCACCGGTACTTCGCCGATCTCAAGGGCAAGCTCGGCCGTGTGGACGTGGTGTTCAACAATGCCGGGCGCTTTGCGACGCAGGCGAGCTTCGGCGATACCGACATCGCGACCTGGCAGGACATGGTCAACGTGAACCTCAACGGCGCGTTCTACGTGGCGCGCGAGGCGTTCCGGGCCATGCGCGACCAGAGCCCGCAGGGCGGCCGCATCATCAACAACGGCTCGATCTCGGCTTATGTGCCGCGGCCGGGCGCGGCGGCCTATACGGCGACCAAGCACGCCATCACCGGGCTGACCAAGGCGATCTCGCTGGATGGGCGAGCCTACAGCATCGCCTGCGGACAGATCGATATCGGCAATACCGCGACCGATATGACCGCCAAGATGACCACCGGATCGCTGCAGGCCAACGGCACGATGGAGCCAGAGCCGACCTTCGACGTGCGCCACGTGGTCGATGCGATTCTCTATATGGCGGGGCTGCCGCTCGAGGCGAATGTGCAGTTCATGACGGTGATGGCGACGAACATGCCCTATATCGGCCGCGGCTAGGCCAGGTTCGGCTCTTCTGCACGGAGTCATTCCGGCGAAGGCGGGAATCTCTGCTTTTTGGCATGTAAGCGAACGGAGGTCCCCGCTTTCGCGGGGATGACCCGGTGAGCAGTTGCGCCTCAAGCGAACGTTTCCCCATGCAGCCTGGGCAGACGCTGACCGATCCCCACCACGATATGCCCTTGCCTGCGCCGGGGTGATACCGCGGTGGTATCGGTCGGCTTAATGCACTCTCGTGCCACCGATATAGGTGGCGGCCACTTCGCGTTCTTTCGACAGCACGGCGAAGTCGGCGCGGGCACCCCGCTTCAGGTGGCCGCGTTCCGATCCAACGCCGACGGCAGTGGCGGGGTAGAGGCTGGCCATGCGCAGGGCTTCGTCGAAGGGGACGCCGATCGTCTCGTGCACGTAGCGGATGGCGGCGATCATGGTGAGGTCGGCGCCGGCGAGGGTGCCATCGGCGAGACGTAGGGCGCCATCGCGGCGATAGGCGGTCCGGCCGGTGAGCTCGAACTCGGTCCAGCCGGTGCCGGTGATCGACATGGCGTCGGTGACGAGGAATATCTGCCCGGGGCCGCGCTTGGCGCGAAGCGCCGTGCCGATGACGGCGGGATGGACATGGATGCCGTCGGCGATGAGGCCCGCATCCATGGCACCCAGATCGAGGACGGCGCCGACGAGGCCGGGCTCGCGGTTGCCAAGCTGGCTCTGGGCGTTGAACAGGTGGGTGGCCATGGAAGCGCCGGCCTCGGTCGCGGTTTTCACCTGGGCGTAGGTGGCATCGGAGTGGCCGATGCTGACGGTGATGCCGGCGGCGGCAAGGCGCGAAATCTGTTCGGGACCAACGGTTTCGGCGGCGACGGTAATCAAGAGATTCGGGAGATGCCGGCGCGCTTCGATGAGGCGCTGCAGGTCCGATTCGTCCATCGGGCGGATCAGGGCCGGATCGTGCGCGCCCTTGCGCGCGACGGAAAGGTGCGGGCCTTCGAGGTGGAGGCCGAGGAAGCCAGGCACGCCCTGCTCGGCGGCCGCGATGCCGGCGGCGATGGCGGCTTCGTTCTTCGCCACCGTGTCGGTGATGAGGGTGGGGAGGCACGCCGTGGTGCCGAACTGGGCGAAGGTGGCGCAGATGGTGCGGATGGCGTCGACCGTCGGGGTCTCGTTGAGCAGCGCGCCGCCGCCGCCGTTGACCTGCAGGTCGATGAAGCCGGGAACGATCATGGCGCCATTCGCCGGCACGCGGATGGCGTCGGTGGGGGAATCGGCGGCGACCAGGCCCTCGACCTTGCCGTCGGTGACGACCAGCGCCATGCGGTCATGCCATTCGGCGCCGTCGAAGATGCGGGCTCCGGTGAAGGCTTGCTTGGTCATCGGCTGATCCCGACCACCGAGACTCTGGCCGCCCCCTCCACCAGCTTCGCTGGTCCCCCTCCCCCGCCACGCGGGGGAGGATTGGCGAGGCCGTTGCACTTGGTCATATCGTCTCCGTCACCTTCTTGAGATGAGGCGGGCGGTCGGGGTCGAAGCCGCGTCGGCGGCTCAGGGCTTCGACGAAGCCGTAGAAGCTGACGATGAGCGCCAGCGCATCGGTGATCGGGTGGCCGGAGGCGGCGAAGGGCAGGCGTTCGGCGCTCCGGGCGTTGATCGAGGTGATGAAGGTGCGGGCGCCCTGCCCGGCCAGCCGCTCGGCGATTTCGGCGACGGCGGCTTCGGCGGCGTCGCGGGCGGCGAGCGCCAGCACCGGGAAATGGCGTTCGACGATGCGGGCCGGGCCGTGGATCACCTCGGCGGCGCTATAGGCCTCGGCGTGGATGCCGCAGGTTTCCTTGAACTTCAGGGCCGCTTCGTTGGCGATGGCGAAGGTGGGGCCCCGGCCGAGCACATAGAGCGACTGGTGGTTGTCGAGTGCGCCGAGCAGCGGGGCCCAATCGCAGTGCACCGCCTCCTCGAGCAGTTGCGGCAGTGAATCCAGAGCCGCCAGCAGGGCCTTGTCTTCCAACCAGTTTCCGACCAGCGCGAGCCCGGCGACGATCGAGGCGACGAAGGTCTTGGTGGCGGCGACCGACTTCTCCTCGCCCGAGCGCAGGAGAATCGCCTGATCGGCGGCGGCAGCCAGCAGCGAGGTCGGCGTGTTGGTGAGCGCGAAGGTGAGCGCACCGGACTTGCGGGCCGATGTGGTCATGGCCACGGTGTCGGGGCCCTGCCCCGATTGCGAGATGGCGATGGCGGCCATGCCACGGAGCTTGAGCTCGCGGCCATAGATCGAGGCCACCGATGGGCCGACCGACGCGACGGGCACGCCGGCCAGCAATTCGATGGCGTATTTGATGAAGGACGCCGCGTGGTCGGACGAGCCGCGCGCAATGGTGACGATGGTCGAGGGATTGCGATCGCGCAACGCGCGGCCGGCGCGGACGAGATCGTCGTGGCCTTCGCTCAGCAGGCGGGCAATGGCAGCCGGGGTCTCCTCGATTTCCTGGCGCATGTAGGTGGCGTTGGGCGCGGTCATTTGCGGCTTGCCTCCCCGACACGCAGCTCTGCGACGAAATCATAGGTGTCGCCGCGATAGACCGAGCGGGTGAACTCCACCACCTTGCCAGACGCAAGGTAGGCGATGCGCTCGATATAGAGTGCGGCGACGCCGGCCGGCACGTCGAGCAGCCCTGCATCCTCCTCGCCCAGATTGGCGGCGCGGATGCGCTGGATGGCGCGCACCGGGCGCTGGCCGCGCTTTTCGAGCAGGGCGTAGAGCGAGGCGCCGACGGCGGCAGGATCGGGCAGCGTCGACGAGGACAGCGAGGCACGCTCGATGGCGAGCGGCGTGTCGCCAGAGACGCGGAGGCGCGAGATGCGGGCCGTCTGTTCGCCCGGCGACAGGCCGAGCACCATGGTCTCTTCCGGCGAGGGGGCGTAGAGCCCGCGATCGAGCCAGACCGAGGTGACGGCCATGCCGCGGCGCGCCATGTCCTCGGTGAACGAGGTGAGCTGGCTCAGCGACTGCTCGACGCGGTGCTGCTGCGGGGCAACGAAGGTGCCAGAGCCGTGGCGCTGCACGAGGATGCCATCGCGCACGAGGTGCTGTACGGCCTTGCGCACGGTGACGCGGGAGACATCGACCTTCTGGGCCAGGTCGCGCTCGGAAGGCAGCGCGTCGCCGGGCTTGATGGCGCCCGAGGACACGGCGTCCTCGATCCAGCGCTTCAGCTGCAGGTAGAGCGGACCACCCTGGGAAAGATTGATGGTCCCGGCGCCGAAGAGCGCGTCTGGGGCGTCAGCCATTTGATTCCTGTGCCATCATATCCGTCGATGGCGCGCCGCTGCGGCATCGGACACGCCCTTCCCTCCAGCCGCCATAATACCAATAAAAGACCATTTATAAAGCGGAAAATCCAGGCGCTGCCCGAAAGGCAGAAGTCTTTGTGATATCTCGGCAATCGCCGCCATCACGGCCGCACAATACCGCTGCCGAAACGCTCCTGCCCCGCCCTTCTGGACAAGTGGTATTTTTTTGGCATTACTATTGCAAAAGCGCGCTGCGCCCATACCGATGCCCGTATTCCGCTGCAACTATGCGGACGGGCGCCGCCGGGCGCAACCGGAGCGCATGAGTTATCCTATGGAGGCCGGGCGCCGATGAGCTCCCCTATGGGCACCGAAACCGCCGACACCCGCTATGCCGGGCTCGACACCTGGGACGACCGGACGATCCTGTCGGCCCTGTTCGAGGGCCAGCGCCGGGCCCTGGCCGCGGTAGAGGCGGCGATCCCCGACCTGGCGCGGGCGGCGCAGGCGGCGGCAGACAAGCTCAAGGCGGGCGGGCGGCTGATCTATGTGGCGGCCGGCAGCCCCGCGCTGATGTCGCTGGCCGACGCGCTCGAGTTGCCGCAGACCTACGGCATCGCGCGTGACCGCGTGCTGCTGGTGCTGGCGGACGGCGAAAACATCGGCCAGCGGCTCAACGGGGCGCGCGAGGACGATAGTGAGGGCGCACGGGCCGACATGGCGGCCATCGGCGTGGGCGCGGACGACTGTGTGATCGCGACCTCGGCGAGCGGTGGGACGCCCTACACCGTCGCCGGGCTGACCGCGGCGCGCGAGGCGCGGGCGGCGACGGTCGGTATTGCCGGCAACGCGCAATCCAAGCTGCTGCAGGCGGCCGAGATTCCGGTGTTGATCGCGACCGGGCCCGAAGTGATCGCCGGTTCGACCCGCATGGGCGCCGGTACGGCGCAAAAGGCGGCGCTGAACATGCTGTCGACGCTGATGGGGGTGCATCTGGGGCATGTCCATGACGGTCTGATGGTCAACCTCGTTGCCGACAACGACAAGCTGCGGGCCCGCGCGGCGCTGATGGTGTGCCGGATTGCCGGGGTGGATGCCGACGTGGCAGCCCGGGCGCTGGATGCGGCCGGCGGCGCGGTGAAGCCGGCGGTGCTGATCGCAGCAGGAGCGGCTGGGATCGCCGAGGCGGAGCGGCTGCTGGCGGCGAGCGGCGGGAATTTGCGCGGGGCACTCGGGATGCTGCGGGGATGACAGGCCGGGCGCCGGCCTCTAGCATGTGGATCAAAATCCACTCCAAGCGGCTGATTTCATGCGCATTCTCGATACCCATCTGCATCTCGTCTATCCCGACAGGTTCTCCTATCCCTGGCTCGAGAATGCGCCCGCGCTGAACAAGCCGTGGAGCGTCGAGAGCTATTGGCGCGAGGCCGGGCCGCTGGGCATCGAAGCGGCGCTGCACATGGAAGTGGACGTCGCCGAGCCGCAGATGGCGGCCGAGAGCGAATTCGTGCTGGGGCTCGACCGGGTTGTCGGCGCCATTGCCGCCGGGCGGCCGGAGCATGCCGATTTCGAAAAGCATCTCGAAAAGATGCAGGCGCTGGGGCGGGTGAAGGGGATTCGCCGTTTGCTGCAGTTCCAGCCGGCCGAGCTCAGCCAGACGCAGACCTTCATCGACAATATCCGGCTGTTGCCGCGCTACGGCATGAGCTTCGATGTCTGCGTGAAATCGCACGAACTGATGCTGGCGCCGCCGCTGATCGAAGCGTGCCCTGAGACGCAGTTCGTGCTCGACCACTGCGGCAACCCCAAGATTGCCGAGGCGGAATGGGAGAGCTGGACAACGCGGCTGGAACGCGTGGCCGAGCTGCCCAACGTGGTGTGCAAGGTGTCGGGCATTCTCGCCAATGTCGACGCGACGTGGACGGTGGATACGCTCAAGCCCTATGTCGAGTTCGTCATCGAGACCTTCGGGTGGGATCGCGTGGTTTGGGGCAGCGACCATCCGGTGGTGACGCTGTTCGCGGATTTGACGAAGTGGGTGGAGGCCAGCCGGGAGATCGTCTCGGGCGCGAGCGTCGAGGAGCAGGAGAAGCTGTTCTTCCGGAATGCGGAGCGGGTTTATGGGGTGTGAGGCTACAGGCACGATGTCACCCCGGCGCAGGCCGGGTCCATCCTGAGTCTTTCCGCCCGCTGTGATGGCAGCGATATCTCAGAATCGATCCTGCCTGCGCCGGGATGACACCGTGGGGTGAGCAAGGCCGGGCGCGTGTGGCCGCCCCCTCCACCGCCTCCGGCGGTCCCCCTCCCCCGTAAACGGTGGAGGATCCGCTGTGGCACGATCTCGCCGTGATCCTCCCCTGCGCAGCGGGGGGACCAGCGAAGCTGGTGG
Organism: Devosia sp. Soil_C_22; assembly: GCF_057657195.1. NCBI lineage: Bacteria > Pseudomonadati > Pseudomonadota > Alphaproteobacteria > Hyphomicrobiales > Devosiaceae > Devosia > Devosia sp. Soil_C_22. The sequence goes on along the minus strand of NZ_JBDGIY010000001.1, from coordinate 1,423,026 downwards.
AGGGGGCGGCCACACGCGCTGAATGCGTGCCTTAGCTTTCCGGACTTTCACTCCTCGTTTCCACCTTGCCGCCCTGCCCGACATCGCGTTTCCTTCCCCTGAGGGGAGAACAGCATCATGGCGGGGCAACCGCATTTTGTTATCGTGGGCGGCGGCACGGCGGGGTGGATCGCGGCTTTCATCATCCAGGACTCGATCCGGCGGCTGAAGCTCGATGCGAAGCTCAGCGTGGTGGAATCGTCGAAGATTCCGACCGTGGGGGTGGGTGAGGCGACGACGGCCGCGTTCCACGTGTTCCTCACGCATTTCGGCATCGATATCTTCGAGTTCTTTCGGAAGACCGAGGCGACCTACAAGCTGGGGATCCGGCACGAGGACTGGCGGCGCAAGGGCTTTACCTATTACGGGCCGATCGATGATCCGCACCGGGTGGTGCAGGCGCCGCCGGGGGCTCCGTCGGATTATCTCAACGTCTACGCGGTGTCGGTGAACGAGCCGGTTCAGGATATGCACATGTTCGGGCCGCTGCTGAAGCAGAAGAAGGCGCCGTGGGCGAAGCGGGCGGATGGTTCGCTGCAGCCGCTCGGGCCGTTCCTGCCGGCCTATCATTTCGACCAGTCGCTGGTGGGGAAATTCCTCAAGGAAAAGTCGCAGGGCGTCGAGATCGTCGACAACGTGCTGACCGGGGTGGAGCGCGATGGCGAGAGCGGGGATGTCACGGCGCTGGTGTTCGAGGATGGGCAGAGGCTCGAAGGCGATTTCTTCATTGATGCGACGGGGTTCCGGAAGCGGCTGATCGTCGGCGAGCTCAAGGCGCCGTGGATTTCATATGCGCATGAGTTGCCGGTGAACCGGGCCCTGCCCTTCTGGCTGCCGGTGGAGCCGGGCGAGGAGATCGCCAACTACACCCGCGCCTGGGCACAGGAAGCGGGCTGGATGTGGCAGATCCCGACGCAGTTCCGCTATGGCTGTGGCTATGTGTACTCGGACGAGTTCCGTACTCCGGACGAGGCGCATGCCGAGGTGGAGCGGGTGCTGGGCCGCAAGATCGAGGTGCGCGGCGATATCCAGTTCAAGATCGGGCGGCTCGAGCAGGCGTGGATCGGCAATGTCGTGGCGGTGGGGCTGAGCTCGAGCTTTCTCGAGCCGCTGGAATCGACCTCGATCCACGGCACGATCGTGCAGATGATGATGTTCGCGGGGCAGTATCTGCGCGATCCGGCGAAGATGACCACGGCGCTGCGGGACGACTACAACAAGCGTGTCGGGCGGCAGGTCGACGATTTCCGCACGTTCGTGAACACGCACTACATGACCGAGCGCGATGATACGCCGTTCTGGCGCGAGGTGCGGGCGCATCGGATCCATCCCGAGACCAGGGAGCGGCTGGCGCGGTGGAAAGCCGAGATGCCGCGGCGCGAGCATTTTGCCGACTACCTGTTCGGCCTGCCGCATGTGGAGACGCAACTGCACTATCCGGTGCTCGATGGCCTCGGCTTGCTCGATCCGGCGGTGGCGAAGGCGGAGATGGCGCGCGATCCGAAGCTCAGGAAGCATGCGCGCGAGACGCACGGGGCGCTGGTGAAGGAATACAAGCAGGCCGCACAGAAGGCGCTGGGGCATGCGGAGTTTCTCGAGATCGTGCGGGGCATGGGCTGAGGCTTGCAGGGAGAAGGTTGAAGTATTACCTTGTTGGATGAAGGTAATGCTCGAGGATGCCATGAGCACGACGGTGACAAGCAAGGGACAGGTGACGATCCCCAAGCCGGTCCGCGACCAGCTCGGACTCGAGGCGGGGAGCCAAGTCGAGTTTGTCATGGGCGAGAATGGCGAGATCGTCGTGCGCCGGGCGGACGGGGAGCGGCCGGAGAGCCGCTTTCTGCGGATGCGAAAGTATGCCAAGCCGCCCGAGATGAGCACCGACGAGCTGATGAAACTGCTCCGGGGCGACGATTGACGCTTGTCGACACCAACGTGTTGATCGACGTCACCGATCATACGCTGCACTGGTTCGATTGGGCTCAACGCGAACTCGAGGCCGCCGCGCTACGCGGTCCGGTCTGGATCAACGATATCGTCTACGCAGAGTATTCGGTGCGTTTCGCATCGCCGGAAGCCGTCGAGGCCGCCCTGGAAGAAGCGGGCATCAATGTTCTGGCTATCCCGAGGACTGCCTTGTTTCTGGCTGGCCAAGCATACTTCCAGTATCGGCGCGCCGGTGGCACTCGTACGGGCGTGTTGCCGGACTTCTCCATCGGCGCCCATGCCGCGGTAACGGGCATACCGCTGCTTACCCGGGATGCGGCACGTTATCGAACCTACTTCCCGACCGTTGAGCTCATCGTACCGGACGCGAACTAGCCGCCTCAGTGCTGGCTGTGCATGCCGCCGGGTTCGGAGATTTCGCGCAGGGCTTCGCCGCTGTCCTCGCTGTCGGCGAGCGAGATGTCGCCCAGCGAGACCATGCCGACGAGGCGCTTGTCGCGGTTGAGGACCGGCAGGCGACGAATCTTGTGCTCGGCCATCTGCTCGGCCACGTCGTCGAGATCCTCGTCCTCGTAACACCAGCGGATATTCTGGCTCATCACCTGGCGGACCGGCGTTTCCGGGCCCAGCCCCTCGCCGATGGCGCGGATGGCGATGTCGCGGTCGGTGATCATGCCGACGAGGCGGTCATTCTCGCCCACGGGCAAGGAGCCGGCGTCGATCTCGCGCATCATGCGCGCCACGCCGCGGATGGTATCGTCGGGGGTGCAGAGTTCCACGCCCTCGCTCATCACTTCGCTGACCTTCATGGCAACCTCCATTGCTTCGGGGGAGCCCGGGGGACGGGCCCCATGGCCGGACAACTCGGGATGGCCGCCGAGGGTTCACGGCCGGCGGTGAAACAGATTTGCGTTTCAGGCCGCTTCGTAGGCCGACAGCAGCAGGGGCAGCATGGCCGCCTGCTGGGTCGGCGGATTGCCGTCCTCGATGTCCCAGGCGCCGCTGAGGGCGGTGTGGGCGACGGCCCAGGCCAGCAGGTGCTTTCGGGCGACGCCGGTGCGCTCGGCGATGGCGGTGACGTGGCGGGCGACGCGGACGGCATCGATCACCATGGCGTCGGCACGCTCGGGGTTGAGAAAGCTGTTGGCATAGTCGTAGGCCGGGTCGCCGATCAGCCCCTTGGGGTCGATGACATACCAGGCCTCGCCGTCGCGCAGGATGTTGTCGTGATGCAGATCGCCGTGCAGCGGAATCGGCGCGATATCGCTGTCGAACTGGCGGTAGGCGATGCCGATGGCGCGCGGCAGCAGCTCGGCGGCAGGGCGCGGCCACAGGATGCGGCGGGTCGTGAACAGGCCGTCGAAGCGCTGGCGTAGCGGTGTGAGTTCGGGCAGCGCGCCGAGGCGCGGCGCGTGCAGCTTTTCGGCGACATCGCAGAAGATCCCGGTGGCCATGGCGTCGTGGCCGGAGCGGGCGAGGTCGCCGAGCGTGCCGCCGCCGAGCCAGCGCAACAGCACGGCATCGTCGTCCATGGCGTAGACGTCGGCGGCGCCGTGGCCGGCATACCAGGCGAGGAGCGCGCCGCCGCGGGCTTCGTCACCATTGGCCTGGGGCTTCAGGAGCTTCAGCGCGGCGACGAGGCCGTTGCCGCGCACGACGCGGAAGATGTGGCTGGTGGCGGTTTCGGCGACGGGCGACGGCGTGTGCAGCGACCAGCGCTCGAGGGCGCGGTTGAGCGAGTCGGAGGACATGGCTCATTGATGCCCGGTGCGGGGGGAAAAGAAAACCCGCGGGGTTGGCCGCGGGCTCAGTTGGGAGGTTCTGTGGTGGACGCCAGTGGTGGGGCCGCCCCCTCCACCAGCTTCGCTGGTCCCCCTCCCCCGTGAACGAGGGAGGATCATGGAGAGGCCGGTGGTCAGGCCGCGCGGGACTTCTTTTCCGGGCGGGCCCATTCGGGGATCCAGTCGCCGTGGGCGGCGAGGAGGTCGTCGACGAGGTGCCAGATCTGGTCGAGATCGAGCTCGGCGGCGGTGTGCGGGTCGAGCATGGCGGCGTGGTAGAGATGCTCCTTGTTCTCCGTCATCAGCGCGGCGACCGTGAGCTCCTGCACGTTGATATTGGTGCGGATCAAGCCGGTCAGCTGCGGCGGCAGGTCGCCGATATAGGTCGGCTGGATGCCCGAGCTGTCGACGAGGCACGGGACTTCGACGGCGGCGTTGTTGGGCAGCGAGGTGATGACGCCGTTATTGCGGACGTTGCCGTAGATGACGCCCGGCTCGCCGGTCCACACCGCGTTGACGATCTCGGAGGCATATTCCTTGGATTGCTTGACCTCGATGGTGTTGGCCTTGCGGTACTCTTCCGAGGTGTTCTTCCACTTGGCGATCTGCTCGATGCAGCGCTTGGGATATTCATCTAGCGGCACGCCGAACTTCTCGATCAGGTCCTCGCGGCCTTCCTTGATGAAGTAGGGCACATACTCGGCGAAGTGCTCGGAACTCTCGGTGACGAAATAGCCGAGCCGGGTGAGCATTTCGTAGCGCACCTTGTTGGGGCAGCGCGGGTTCCAGCCGGGCTTGGGCGCCCTGCCCTCGCGGTAGGCGCGGATCAGGTCCGGGTAGAGGTCGCGATAGCTGCCATCGGCCTGGCGATGCTCGAACTTGAGATAGAACGCCATGTGGTTGATGCCGGCCGAGCGGTAGCGGATCTCGGAGTACGGAATGTCGAGATCGTGGGCCAGCTCCATGGCGGTGCCCTGCACCGAGTGGCAGAGGCCGACCTGCTTGATGGTCGGGTATTTTTCGGCGATGGCCCAGGTGTTGATGGCCATCGGGTTGACGTACTGGAGCATCACCGCTTCGGGGGCGACTTCCAGCATGTCCTCGCAGATCGACCACAAATGCGGCACGGTGCGCAGGCCGCGCATGATGCCGCCGACGCCGAGCGTATCGGCAATCGTCTGGCGCAGGTTGTACTTCTTGGGCACATCGAAATCGACGACGGTCGAGGGCTCGTAGCCGCCGATCTGGAAGCAGACGACGACGAAATTGGTGCCGTCGAGCGCCTCGCGCTGATCGGAATAGGTCTTCACCGTCGCCGGCACGCCGAGCGTGTTCACCAGCTTGCCGGCGATGATGGCGCTGTCTTCGAGCCGCTGCGGGTTGATGTCCATCAGGCGGATCTCGGCGCCGCCGAGCGCCTCGCGCTGCAGGATGTCGCCGACGATGTTCTTCATGAACACCGACGAGCCGGCGCCGATGAAGGTGATCTTTGGGTTAGCCATAAGTCTCTCCGATAATATCCAGTCCAGCAGCCGTCAGGCCGCAATCTCGAATGCGGCTCGCACGAGCCGCCAGGTGTAGTCGGTCTGCGGGTTCTCGAGCACTTCGCTCACCGGACCCTCCTCGACGATCTTGCCGTATTGCATGACCATCACCCGGTGGCAGAGGGCTTTGACGACCTTGAGGTCGTGCGAGATGAACAGGTAGCTGAGCCCCTTTTCCGCCTGCAGCTTGCGCAATAGCTCAATGATCTGCGCCTGCACGGACAGGTCAAGCGCGGAAGTCGGCTCATCGAGCAGGATGAATTCAGGTTCGAGCGCAATGGCGCGGGCAATGGCCAAACGCTGGCGCTGGCCCCCCGAGAATTCGTGCGGAAAGCGGTTGAGAATGGTGTCCGGCATGCCGGCATCGCGCAAAGCCTGCCGCACCCGGTCGACGCGCTCGCGCGAGTTGGCGCCGATGCCGTTGACGATCAGGCCTTCCTCGATGATCTGGCGCACGCTCATGCGCGGGTTCAGCGAGGCGAACGGATCCTGGAACACGATCTGCATGCGGCTGCGTAGCGGCCGCATCTGCTTGCGGTCCTTATTGTGGATCGGCTCGCCATCGAAGTAGATCTGCCCGCCCTGGTTGGCGATCAGCCGGATCAACGCCTGCCCGAAGGTCGTCTTGCCCGAGCCGGATTCGCCGACGATGCCCAGCGTCTCATGGCGCAGCAGCCGGATGTCGAGATTGTCGACGGCCTTGAGCTCGAAAAAGCCCGGCTTGAACAGGCCGCCGCGCTTCAGCGTGAAGCTGACCTTCACCGCCTCGCCCTCCAGCACCACGTCCTGCGCGCCGTCCGCCAGCGGCTGCGCCGAGCCCTTGGGCTCGGAGGCGAGGAGATGCCGGGTGTAGGGGTGGGTCGGGTTGGCGAACAGCGCCTCGGTAGCGTTGTGCTCCTGCACGCGGCCGTTCTGCATCACGTAGACATAGTCGGAGAACTGGCGGACGACGGTCAGGTCGTGGGTGATCAGGATCACCGCCATGCCGTACTTGTCCTTGAGATCCTTGATCAGGTTGAGGATCTGCGCCTGCACGGTGACGTCGAGCGCCGTGGTCGGCTCGTCGGCAATCAGCACGTCGGGACGGTTGGCGAGCGCCATGGCGATCATCACGCGCTGGCGCTGCCCGCCCGACAGCTGGTGCGGATACTGGCGCAGGCGCGCCGCCGGCTCGGGGATCTGAACCTCGGCCAGCAGTTCCTCGGCCCGGGCCATGGCCTGGCGCTGGCCCATGCGGTTGTGCAGCTGGATGATCTCGCAGATCTGCTGGCCAACGGTATAGACCGGGTTCAGCGAGCTCATCGGCTCCTGGAAGATCATGGCGATGTCGTTGCCGCGCAGCTTGCGCATGTCGCGGTCGCTCATCTTCACAATGTCCTTGCCGGACAGGGCGATCCGCGTCTCGGGCAGGATGGTGGCGCGCTTGGTCAGCAGCTTCATCAGCGTGCGGGCCGTCACCGACTTGCCCGACCCGCTCTCGCCGACCAGCGCGATGGTCTCGCCCTTATGCAACTGGAACGAGACGTCGTGCACGGCATGCACGGTGCCGCCCTCTACGCGGAAGTCCACGCCGATATTGCGGGCGTCAAGGATCAGCTCGCGGCCGTGGCTGCCGTGATCGTGGCGGGTATCGGAAACCGGCTCGGTCATCATGGCCTCAATAGGGATCGACGGCGTCGCGCAGGCCGTCGCCCAGCGCGTTGAAGGCGAACACGGTGATCAGCACGAACACCACCGGCGACAGGATCCAGGGATACGACCCGATCACCGAGAAGGTGCCGGTATCCTGCAGCATCAGCCCCCACGAGATCAGCGGCGGCTTCACGGCGAAGCCGAGGAAGCCGAGAAAGCTCTCGAGCAGCACTACGCTCGGGATGGCGAGCGTGATGGCGACGATGATGTGGCTCATCACGTTGGGCAGGATGTGCCGGGTGATGATGCGGCCGTCGGTGGCGCCCACCGCGATGGCGGCGCGCACATACTCGATGCGGGCCAGGGACAGGGTTTTGGAGCGCACCTCGCGGCTCAGCTGGGCCCAGCCCAGCACCGCCATGACGAAGATGACGAAGGCGATGAACACGTTGGAGGGCGCCGTCACAGGGATCAGCGAGGTCAGCGCCAGGTAGAGCGGCAGCTGCGGGAAGGCGAGCACGAAGTCGACGAAGCGCTGCACCCAGTTGTCGAGCCGGCCACCGATATAGCCCGACGAGATGCCGACCAGCGTGCCGACGATGGTGGTGAGCGACACCACCGCCAGCGCGATCATCAGCGAGATGCGCGAGCCGACGATGCCGCGCGAGAGGATGTCGCGGCCGAACTTGTCGGTGCCGAGCAGATGGATCGGCCGGCCGTCGGTGGAGCCGAAGAAGTGCAGGTTCGACGGGATGACCCACAGCGTGTTGTAGCTGTAGCCGCTGACAAAGAAGCCAACCGGGGTCGGGTTGTCCTTGATCAGGCCGGTGAGCGGCTGGAAGGTGATGGGGTCGAACTCGCCGGTGTCGCCGATCGGGTAGATGTAGGGGATGAGGCTGAAATTGCCCTGCGGGTCCTCGAAGGCGATGACATCTGGCGGCGCGAACGGCAGGTGCGCGGCCTTGGGGTCCATGGGCGCGAAGAAATCGGCAAAGACCGAGATGACCAGCATGGCCGTGACCAGCACGAGGCCGATCATGCCCATGGGCGAGCGGCGGAAGCGGCGCCAGACCAGCGTCGCATAGCCCTCGTTGCCCGAGCCGAAGCGGGTGATCGCCGGCCTGGTGGGCGCGGCCTCCTCGGCCGGGGTCGGCGCGGGGCCGCCGGCATCGGGTGGCAGGGGAATGGAGGAGCGGGTGTTGACCTCGGTCATTCGCTGCCTCCCAGACGCACGCGCGGATCGAGCGCGACCAGCAGCATGTCGGAGATGATGTTGCCCACGATCAGCGTCGCGGCGAGCACCAGCATGAAGGTGGCGGTGACGTACACGTCGCCGACGCCCATCGAGCCGACGATGGCGGGTCCGACCGTCGCGAGGCCGAAGACGATGGCCACCTCGATCTCGCCGGTCAGCATGTAGGGCAGCGCGACGCCCTGGTAGGCGACGAGCGGATGGAGCGCGTTGGGCACGGCGTGCTTCATGATCACCGCGCCTTCCGGCAGGCCCTTGGCCCGCGCCGTCTCGACATACTGGCTGTTCAGTACGTCGAGCAGGTTCGCCCGCATGACGCGCATGTTGTAGGCGAGCCCGCCGAAGGTAGCGATGAACACCACCGGCCAGACGTGCTGGACGAGATTGACGAACTTGTCCCAGCTCCAAGGCGCGCCGCCATAGCGCGCCGAAAAGAACATGCCGACTTCGCTGACATTCAGCCGGAAGACGAGGACGTAGAGGATGATGATCGCCAGCAGGAAACGCGGGATGGTCATGCCGAGGAACGAGAAGATGCCCAGCAGCGTATCGACCCAGGAATACTGGCGCGTGGCGGCAAGGATGCCGAGCCCGATCCCCAGTCCCGAGGCCAGCAGGTGGCAGATGAGGGCCAGCGCAATGGTAGCCGGCAGCCGCTCGGCGACGACCTGTCCGACCTCCTTGTTGTAGTAGAGCGAGTGGCCGAAGTCGAAGCGGGTGACGATGCCGGTGATCCAGCGGAAATACTGGACGATCATCGGGTCGTTGAGGCCGTGCGTCTGCCGGTACATCTCGGCCTGCGCCTCGGCCTGCTCGGCCGTCGCGCCGCCCTGGTTCATCGCCATGGACCGGATGTAGTCGCCGTAGTCGCCGGGAGGCGCCTGGATGATGGCGAAGGTCACGATGCTGAGCAGGAACAGCAGCGGGATCGCGCCCAGGATCCTCATGGTCAGAAATCGCAGCATCGCTGCCTCACTATGTCTTCCGGCCCGTGCGTGGAGGTGGGGCGGCAGGCGTGCCGCCGCCCCGGGGTGTCAGGTCACATCGGGCCGGCCGAACCGGGCGCGCCGGGCAGCGTCTGCGGGTGCAGTTCGTAGTCGCCCTGCTTGTCGGCAGCGACGAAGACGCGCTCGCGGATGATGTTGTCCTCGGCCCAGTTGAACATGAAGATCGGAGCGCCCGCCGGGATGTTGGAGAAGCGCTTGTTGATGATCAGCGCGCCCGGGTACTGGGTCAGCCCCACCGAGTAGACGTTCTCGGTGAAGATCTTCTGGTAGGTCTTCATCAGCTCGGCGCGCTCGGCATTGTCGCTGGTGGTGATGAAGGCGTTCACGGTGTCGACCAGTTCCTGCTCGAAGGGCAGCAGGTCGAGCGTGCCATCGGTTCCGGCCTTGTGGAACGGATGGGTGCGCGGGCCGGTCGGGGCCAGCATCGTGGTGCTCTGCACGACCGCCACCATCTCGGCGCCCTGCCGTTCCACCGTCCAGTCGAACTGGCCGGACTGGGCCATGTCGTCGCGGGCGGTGCCGGTCTGGAAGTTGGCGATCACCCGGATGCCGAGCGGCTCCATCTGGGCGATGACGCCTTCGGCGAGGTTGGTGTCGGTGCTGTAGTCGGTGTTGGCGAGCAGCGTGATCTCCACGTCGCCGCCGCCATCCGGCAGGTTGCGCACGCCGTTGCCGTCGGTATCGGCGAGGCCGAGACCGTCGAGCAGCGCGTTGGCCGCGTCGATATTGTACGGATAGTACACGGTCGACGCCTTGTCGTAATAGGTCGTGCCGGCATAGAGGCCGCCCGGATAGATGGCGGTGAAGGGACCGCGCACCAGCGAGTCACCCAGCCGCTGGCGGTCCAGCGCCATGCTGACGGCCTTGCGGAAATCGAGCTCGCGATTGAGCTCACGGATGGCCTGGCCACGCGCGTCGGGCTCGCCCCAGCCATTGGCCGAGAAGTTCATGCGCAGCGCGTAACCGATGGTGCGGGCACCGAACTGCAGGCGGGCCGGAGCCGCCTCGTCGGCCGAGCGCCGCAGCGCCTCGACATAGCTTTCGGCCTGCTCGAGGTTCGAGAAGTCGCCGGCGCCGGACACGGCCTGCACGTCACGATCGGCCCAGGTCGAGAGCCGGTAATGCAGCTCGTTGAGATAGGGCAGCTGGTTGCCGTTCTCGTCGACCTTCCAGTAGTACGGGTTGCGGCGCATGACGATGATGTCATCCGGCCGGTACTCGACCGGGACCCAGGCGCCCATCACCGGAATATTCATGTATTCGGGCGGGAAGGCGTTCTTGTACTGCTCGTAGGTGTTGTCCGAGTATTTCGGATGCTGCGGCTTGAGGATGTGGCTCGGGCCGGGACAGAACGAGTCATAGGCCATCGCGTACAGATACTGCGTCGGCCGGACCTCCTTGAAGGTCCACTTGATGGTGTAGGGATCCAGCGCTTCCAGCTTGGTGTCGACGCCGAAACGTTCCGGCGTGCCGGTGCCAGAGGGCACGGCGCTGACATTGGGATCCTGGACATTGTCCTCCCAGTAGAACATGACGTCCTCGGCATCGAACGGATCGCCGTCCGACCACCTGGCGCCCTTGACGAGGTGCATGGTCAGCTCGTGCCCGTCCTCGGACCACTCCCAGCTCTTGGCCAGGTTGGGCAGCGGCTCGAGCTCGTCGGCCTTGACCATGAACAGCGGGCCGGTACGCGTCAGGCATTCGGACAGGCCGATATCGATGCCGCCCCAGCCCTGGCTCTGGCCGCCGATATAGTTCCAGCCTTCCGGCCGGCCGCCGATGACGTGGCGCAGCGTGTCGCCATAGACGCCGATGCCGTCGGGCATGTTGGCAGTCTTGTAGACCAGCGGCTCCTCGGGCAGACGCTCGGCGACGGGCGGCAGGGTGCCGGCGTCGACATATTTCGAGGTCACCCAGTCGGGCTCGTGGTACTCGGGCAGTGCCTTGTATTCCTGGATGTCGCCGACGCTGACGAAGTTCGGCTCGCTCTGCGCGGCGAATTCGGGCGGGTCGGGCAGTTGGCCCGTCAGATCCTGCGCGTGCACCGCGAGCAGTGAAACGCTCAGCATCAGGCTTGCCCCGCCGAGGGCATGTAGATGTCTACGCAATCTTTCCTCCCTAGAGGTCGGACCGGCGCAAATGCGCCCGGAAACGGGTCCTCCACCCGCCGCCGTTCGTCCCAACGGTGAAAATCGTAGACCTTGCCATGCGGCGAACAATCCCGTTATCTGAATGGGTATTTCCGGTTTTTAAAGATCGCGATGGCGGCATGAACGAGGTCCCGCAGCACTTCTCGCCCGGCAAACCGCGGGAGAAAGCCACCGCGCCGGTGCCCCGGCCGGACCGGCGTTTCTACGCCCAGACCCAGGCCTTCGGGCGCTTCGGCATCCGCTGGTTCGACCCGCAGATCATGCCCCGGGAGCATTCGCACGGCCATATCGAGCTCAACTGGCTGACCGCCGGCAGCATGGACTACGTGATGGACGGCCGCCCGGTGCGAATCCCGTCGGAGCGGCTGGTGCTGTTCTGGGCCGGCATCCCGCACCAGACCACCGCGCTCGATACCGGCCCCAACGCCGACAGCCGGCAATGCAACGTCTACCTGCCGCTCGACACGTTCCTGCACATGCCCAATCTCGGCACGCTCACCGAGACGATGATGGGCGGCGGGCTGGTGATGCTGCCGCCCGAAACCATCGGCGAGGTGACGCTGCGCCGCTGGTTCCAGGACTATCGCACCGGCGACGCCGAGCGCACCGACATCCTCAAGGAGGAGATCGCGCTGATGTTGCGGCGCGCCGCCGTTACCGGCTGGGACGTGCTGATGGAGCCGTGGATCGAGAGCGCCGGCTCGTCCACACGCGCGGCCACGCCGCTGCGCTACGTGGTGGCGATGATCCGGCACATCCTCGAGAATCTCGCTGAGCCGCTGCGGGCCGAGGACGTAGCCAAGGTGGTGGGGCTCCACCCGAACTATGCGCTCAACCTGTTCTCGGACGTGATGCGGGTGCCGATGCACAAGTTCGTCGTGCGCATGCGGCTGATCCGGGCCCGCTCGCTGCTGTTCGAGGGGAACCTGTCGATCGAGAACGTGGCGTTCGAGAGCGGCTTTACCGCGCTCAGCCAGTTCTACGTGCAATTCCGCAACGCTTATGGCCTGACGCCGCGGCAGATGCGGGCGCATTATCTGCGGTGAGATGCGAATGTCGGCCCTGCTCCCGTCCCCCTTGCGGGGAGGGGCTGGGGGTGGGGGTCCATCGACGACCAACCCGCACCACCCCCACCCTCGATCCCTCCCCGCAAGGGGGAGGGAGGCGAATAGCCGAAGCTCTTCGATACCCCTTGCGTGCACCGCCTTCGCCCGGTTCACTCGCGTGCGTAGAGGGCGCCGCGACGACATGACTGACCCGATCCTGTTCATCCTGGCGGTGCTGACCCTGCTCGGGACGCCCGGCCCGACCAACACCTTGCTCGCGACCTCCGGCGCAACCGCGGGCGTCCGGCGTTCGCTGATGCTGCTCGCCGGCGAGCTCGGCGGGTACCTTCTCGCCCTCGCGGCGATCCGCATCGTGCTCGGACCGGTGATCCACGTCTGGCCGCTGGTCGGTATCGCCCTCAAGGTGGCGGTGGTCGCCTATCTCGTCGTGATCGCGGTGCGGCTGTGGCGGCATGGCAATAGCCTCACCGAGGAGAAGGCGCGGATCGACGTGCAGGCGGTGTTCGTCACCACCCTGCTCAACCCCAAGGCGCTGATCTTCGCGCTCTCGATCATCCCGGCCGAGCGCCCTACCCTCTGGGCCTATGTCGCCGCCTTCGCCATCGCGGTCCCCGTTGTCGGCTTCTGCTGGATCCTTCTCGGGCGCGCCGTGGGTGCGGCGGCGGGCGATCAGCATGTCGGCATCGTGCGCAAGATCGCATCCGTCGCGCTGGTCGGATTCGCCGGCATCATCGCCGCGTCCGTGCTCGGCTGAAACGGCCCGCATAGCAGCGTTTCCACAGCGTGACATCGTCGTCACGCAACTGTCACGTCGCGCGCCTAAAGCGGGGCGTCGGGCGGAACGCTTCGTTCGCACGACTGTCACAATGGAATTTTCATTCCATTTTTCCACTTGCCAGCGGGCCGTTCCGGGGTAGTCTCGCCCTCGGAAGGCCAGCGTAGATTGGCCTGCCGCAGGGAACTGCAAGGCGAACAATGGGGAGATTTTAGCGATGAAACGTCGTGCGTTTATGCTGTCCGTCGGCGGTACCGCCGCGGGCATGGTGCTGCTTCCGCGTATGGCCTTCGCCGAGGCCGGCCGCATCGACTGGTACACCTCGTCGGACCAGAACATCCTCGATTTCTGGACCAATTTCGTGAAGCCGGGCTTCGAGGCCGCCAACCCGGGCATCACGCTGAACCTCGTGGACGCCGGTGACGCCGCCGGGCAGACCGCGATCGCCGAGCGCGCCCTCGCCGCGCTGCCGACCGGCGCCGACCCGCAGGCCGACTATTTCGAATCCGCCGATCCGCGCCTGCCGGCCGGCGGCATCGATGCCGGGCTGTACGTGAACCTCAAGGAAGCCGGGCTTTCCAACTATTCCAAGGTCAACCCGCTGGCCATCGACAACGACTTCTCGGTGCCCTATCGCGGCAGCCAGGTGCTGCTCGCCTACGATACCGCCAAGCTCGACCCGGCCAATGTGCCCAAGACCTGGCCCGATCTCGTGGCCTGGATCAAGGCGAACCCCGGCCAGTTCATCTATAACCGTCCCGACAAGGGCGGCTCGGGCGGCAACTTCGTGCGCCGCGCCATCTACGAGGCCAACGGCAAGGACCCGGCGGCGTTCACCGTCGACAACTTCACCGCCGAAGCCGGCGAGAAGGCCCTGGCCCCGGCCTGGGCGATCCTGCAGGACATCGCACCGGCGCTGTTCGACAACGGCGCCTATACCTCGGGCAACACCCAGTCGGTGCAGCTGCTCGGCCAGTCGGCCGTGACCATGATCCCGGTCTGGTCGGACCAGGCCATCCAGGCGATCAACACCGGCGTGCTGCCGGAGACGACCGGCCTCGTACAGCTCAGCGATCTCGCCCTGCCGGGCGGCTTCTCGCGGTCTGCAGTGCTGGCCAACGGCGTCAACCGCGATGCGGCGATCAAGCTGGTCGACTACGTGCTGTCGGAGGAAGTGCAATCGTCGGTGCTGAGCGAGCTCGGCGGCTTCCCGGGCGTCTCCTGGGACTATGTCAGCCAGGACCTGCGCGAAAAATATGCCGACGTGATCCCGACCACCATCCCGTCCTTCCCGGGCGGCGACTGGGAGAAAGCGATCAACGACGGCTGGTACCGCAACGTTGCGCCCAACGTGGACCGTAACGCCGCATGAGCCTGACGCCGGCGAACGACATCGTCGGCAAGAAACCCGGCAGGGGGCTCACGGGCCTCCTGCTCGTTGCCTTGCCGGTTCTGCTGGTCTGCTGGATGATCATCTGGCCGATCATCTCGGCGGTCGGGCGGACGATCTGGCTGCCGGACGCGGCCGGCGGGCGGCATTTTTCGCTCGAGACCTACCAGTTCTTCTTTTCCGACCAGTACAGCCTCAACAACCTCACGGTGACGCTGTGGACGACCGGCGTGTGCGCCGTCTTCCTGGTGCTGATCTGCCTGCCCATCTCGCTCTACCTGCGCTTCGCCAAGGGGCGGCTCGCCGCCTATGTGCAGGGACTGGCGATCTTTCCAATGTTCGTGCCCTCGATCATCCTGAGCTACGCGTTCATCCGCGTGCTCGGGCCGAACGGCACGGTGGACCTGCTCGCCAATGCGGTGGGCCTGCCCAAGATTCGCTCGCCCTACCTCACGCCGTGGGGACCAGTGATCGGGCTGGTGTGGGACAATATCCCGCTCACCGTTCTCATCATGCTGTCGGGGCTGGGGAACGTTTCCAACCAGTCGATCGAGGCGGCGCGCGATGTCGGCGCCGGGCGGCTGGCGGTGCTGTGGCACATCATCCTGCCGCGCATCTCCAACTCCATCCTCGTCGCGGTGAGCTTCACGGTGCTGGGCATCTTCTCGTCCTTCACCCTGCCCTATGTACTGGGCCCGGCGGCACCCGAGATGATGGGGCCGTTCATGCAACGCACCTTCCGCGACCTGAATGACCCCACCAACGCCATCACCCAGGCGGTGATCGCCTTCTGCTTCTGCATCGTGTTCGGGCTGTTCTACGTCCGCTCCGTCGCCAAGAACCGGACTCCCTGACATGGCGAGCGTGCTGACGGAGAAGCGGATCGACTGGACCGGGGTGTTCTTCGCCGTGGTGCTGACGCTGGTGATCGTGTTCCCGCTCGTGGTGGTGGGCACCTGGGCCTTCGCCAATGTGTGGCGCTACCCGTCGGTCATCCCGCAGGAGTTCGGCCTGCGCTACTGGGGCATGACGCTGGCGCGGCCCGACGTGTGGAGCTCGATCACCATCAGCCTGACGCTGTCGACGGTGGTGACACTGCTTTCCGCCGCGATCTGCCTGCCGGCGGCCTACGCCTTCGCGCGGCTGGAGTTTCCGGGGCGGAACATCCTGTTCTTCTCCTTCCTCGCCGGGCAGGCCTTCCCGAAATTCGGCCTGCTCGTCGCCATCGCCGGCATCTTCCTCAGCCTCAACCTCATCGGCACGTTCTGGGGCGTGGTGCTGATCCAGCTGGTGGGCACGCTGCTGTTCATGATCTGGATCCCGGTGGCGGCTTTTCAGGCGGTGGACCGGCGCATGGAGGAAGCAGCGCGCGATGTCGGCGCTTCGCCTCTTCGGGTATTCTGGTCGATCACCCTGCCCCAGGCCGGGCCGACCATCGCGGCAGCAATCCTGCTCAGCTTCGTCGGCACCTTCTACGAAACCGAGGGCGCCTGGCTGATCGGCGCTCCGCAAATCCGCACCCTGCCGGTGCTGATGATCAGCTTCATCAACAACCAGCCCGTAATCCAGTTCGGCGCCGTGCTCTCGGTGCTGCTGTGGATTCCGAGCTTCATCGCGCTGCTGTTCGCGCGCCGCGTCATCAGCTCGGGCAGCTTTGCCCGCGGTTTTGGGGGCTAGCATGACTGGTGCAATCATCGCCTCCCTCCCCCCTGAGGGGAGGGATCGAGGGTGGGGGTCCATCGGTGATCACCGCACTACCCCCACCCCCAGCCCCTCCCCGCAAGGGGGAGGCAAGCTCCGCCGCAGAGAGGTTTTCGCCTGAATGTCCGTCCTCGATATCAAGAACACCACCAAGGTCTTCTCGACCACGACGGCGGTCGATGCGTTCAACCTGACGGTCGGCGATGGCGAGCTCGTGTGCCTGCTCGGGCCGTCGGGCTCGGGTAAATCCACGCTGCTGCGTATGATCGGCGGGTTCGAGACGCCCAGCTCGGGCGTGATCGCCATCGATGGCGAGGATGTGACGCGGGTGCCGCCGGAGCGCCGGCCCACCGGCATGGTGTTCCAGAGCCACGCGCTGTGGACGCATATGAACGTGTTCAAGAACCTCGCCTTCGGCCTGAAACTGCGCCGGCTGCCGGCCGGCGAGATCAAGGACAAGGTCGAGGCCGTGCTCGAACTGGTCGGCCTCGCCGGTTACGGCACGCGTGCGACCACCCAGCTGTCGGGCGGGCAGCAGCAGCGCGTGGCGCTGGCGCGCTCGCTGGTGCTGGAGCCAAAGATCCTGCTGCTCGACGAGCCTTTCGCGAGTCTGGACCAGCACTTGCGCGAGCGTCTTCGCGAAGAGGTTCGGGACATCCAGCAGCGGCTGAAGATCACCACGCTGTTCGTGACGCATGGACAGGACGAAGCGCTGGCGCTGGCCGACCGGATCGTGGTGATGCGCGACGGGCGCACCGAGCAGATCGCGCCGCCAGACGCGGTCTATCGCGAGCCGCAGACGCCGTTCGTCGCCGGCTTTATCGGGACGATGAACCTCGTCGAGGGGACTGTCGCGGGCGGTACGTTCACCCATTCGGGCTTTGCCGTGCCGCTACCGGTGGCCGACGGGCCGGCGACGCTGGCGGTGCGGCCGGAGGCGCTGGAGATTGTGCCGGCGGCCGATGGCGCGGCGAAAATCCACCGCGTCACCGACTATGGCACGCATGCCATCGTCGATATCGAGCTGCCACAGGGGGCGCGGCTCAAGGCCATGGTGCCCGACGCGCGCGCCTGGCAGGCGAGCCAGCCCATCGAGCTTCGCCCGCGCGCCTTTGCCGCCTATCGCGACAACGCCGCCATTTTCCGCAGCACCTGAGATTTTCCACCATGGCCGACGCAATCTCGGTGACCCGCAACGGGCACCAGACCTTTTTCAAATGGCACCGCGGCCGGCGTACGGCTTCCGATCCGGTGTTCACCGGGCGGCGCATCATCGAGGGCATGCAGCTGGGCGCGAGCGTCGAAGTGGACCTCGTGATCCACGGCGATAACGGCATGGCGGTGCTGCACAACCTGTCGCTGGAGCGCGAGACCACGGGGTCCGGGCTGGTGCGCGAGACGTCCGCCGCGACGCTGCGCGAGCTCAATCTGCGCGACAACTCGGGCCAGCCGATCGCCGACAAGGTGATGCTGCTCGAGGATCTCGCGGCGCTGATCGCGCGGGACGGGGCGCATCCGGACGGACTGCTGCAGCTCGATTTCAAGGAAGACGCGGCGGCGCTGAACCCGGCGGTGATCGCCAATTTCGCGGAAGCGCTCGGCCCGGTGGCGCGGCATTTCATCCTGTCGTCGGGCGATGCGGAGGCGGTACGGCTGCTGAGCGAGAACGTACCGGAACTGCGCATCGGCTACGACCCCTGCCATAAGGGCGCGATGGACCGGCTGCTCGCGACCCGCGACTATGCGAGCTTCGTGGCGGACGCCGTGGCCTCCTCGCCCAGCGCCGAGATGCAGTATCTCGAATATCGCATGGTGCTGGAGGCCGACCGCGACGGCTTCGACCTCATCGGCGCCTTCCACGCCGGCGGCAAGCGCATCGACGCCTACACCGTCCGCCGCTCCGACGATGACGGCATGGCGGTGATCGAACGACTGCTCGAGCTCAAGGTGGATCAGATCACGACGGATGATCCGGAAGGCGTGGCGGCGCGGCTGGGTTGAGGCCATCGATCCGTTCAGACGCTCTTAATGAGCTGTCAGAATCGGTGTGTCGGCAGGCCAGATATGCTGACCTATCGTCGTCGTCGTAGCGCGGACAGAGCTGGCCCTTGACCGCTGGAGCCCGCAGCGGACGGGCCATGCGCCAAACTTGTCCCCGTCCCTCGGCCGGATGCGACAATGCTCGCAGGTGATGGCTAGCGGTGGAGAAAATCGATGACCGTGCAGATTGAACGAATCCGGGCCGAAGCGTTCAGCGCGGGTCCTTCTTCGGCACGTCCTTCAGCTGCTCCAGCAGGAAGGCGTGCGTCGCTTCATTGGCGACGATCATCGCTCCCGTCTTCTCGTAGAACTCGGGGCCTCTGCCCCACCAGTCGGTGACGATGCCGCCGGCTTCCTGGACGAACAGGATGCCTGAGGCGGTGTCGACGAAGCCGGTTTCCTCGAAATAACCGGTGAGGCGGCCCATCGCTACGTAAGCGCATGAATTTGCTGCGCTTCCGACGATGCGGACGGCGCCGACGGGCGCGCGGATGGCGTCGAGCCGGGCATAAGCGCCGGGATAGAGCGAAAGGCCGGGCGTGGGCAGGCCGGTGCCGATATTCATCAGGCCGATGTCGGCCTGCGCCGAGACCTTGAGGCGCTCGTCGTTCATGTAGGCGCCCTGCCCCGGCAGCGCGGTGAACATCTCGTCGGCGGGCGGATTGTAGAGCACGCCGGCCACGGTCTCGTTGCCGCGCCGGAGCGCGATCGAGATGGTGTAGTGCATGCCGTTGATGAAATTGGTAGTGCCGTCGATGGGGTCGACGAGCCAGCGATATTCCTGGTCTTCCTTGTCGACGGGGGGGAATTCCTCGCCGGTAAAGCTCCAGTCCGGATAGCGGCCGAACAGCTCCCTGCGGATCAGCAGCTCGGACTGCTTGTCGGCTTCGGAGACGAAATCGGCCGGCCCCTTGATGCCGATCTCGATGTCGCGGAAGTGCTTGAAATGGCTCTGCGTTATCTCGCCGGCCGCGCGCGCGACGGCGACCATGTGCTCAAGGATGGCGTCGTGGGAAATGGACATGATTCACTCGCTTCGACTCTGGGCAAGACCCTAGCCGAAGCGAGCGAGGAAGTCGCGCAGCTAGGCCAGTTCAGGCGCCGCCGCGTGGCCGAGCAGACCCAGCTTCTCGATCTCCTTGCGGAAATCGTCGGCGAGGTCGGGCCGGTCGAGGGCGAAGACGAGGTTGGCGGTGAGGAAGCCGAGTTTCGAACCGCAGTCGAACACCTTGCCCTGGTATTTCACTCCGTAGAAATCCTGGGTGCGGATGAGAATCTGCATGGCATCGGTGAGCTGGATTTCGCCGCCGGCGCCGCGGGTCTGCTCGCTCAGCAGGGTGAAGATCTCGGGCTGCAGGATGTAGCGCCCGGCGATGAACAGGTTCGAAGGGGCGTCGGCCGGCTTGGGCTTTTCGACCATGGCGGTGATCCTGAAGCCGGTGTCGGGGCCATCGCCGCGCGCCACGATGCCGTAGCTCGAGACATCGCGGGGATCGACTTCCTCGACGCCGATGAGGTTGCCGCCGCGCTCCTCGTAGGTCTGCATCATCTGCTTGAGGACGCCCGGCTTGGCCTGGAACACCATGTCGGGCAGCAGTAATGCGAAGGGCTGGTCGCCGACCAGCTCGCGCGCGCACCAGACGGCATGGCCGAGGCCAAGGGGCTCCTGCTGGCGGGTGAAGCTCGACCGGCCGGCCGACGGCAGGTCCTTCTGCAGCTCGGCGAGGGCTTCGGTCTTGCCGCGGATCTCGAGGGTGTGCTCGAGCTCGTACTGGCGATCGAAATGATCCTCGATGACGCCCTTGTTGCGCCCGGTGACGAAGACGAAATGCTCGATGCCGGCCTCGCGCGCCTCATCCACCGCATACTGGATCAGCGGCCGGTCGACGACGGTCAGCATCTCCTTGGGCATGGCCTTGGTGGCCGGCAGGAACCGGGTGCCCAGGCCTGCAACGGGAAAGACAGCTGTGCGAACGCGCTTCGGCAAGGCGGAACTCCTCAAATGCTCGCAGCCGTAAAGGCTGCCTCAGCCGACCTGCCGCCGGCCGATCGGGAAGTAGGCAAGGCCAGCTTCCTCAACGGCGGACGGCTCATACATGTTGCGACCATCGAAGATCGCCTTTTTGGACAATGTGCCAGCAAGCGCACGAAAATCGGGCGCCCGGAAGATTTTCCATTCGGTAAGGATAACCAGCGCGTCGGCGCCCGCCAGCGCCTGCTCCGGCGTTTCGGCGAAGGTCACCCGGTCGAACGCGCCATCCAGGTCGTTGGCCAGCACGCGGCGCGCCTCCGGCATGGCCACAGGATCGAACAGGCGGACCGCTGCACCGCGCTTGACCAGGTCGGCGATCACGACCCGGCTCGGCGCATCGCGCATGTCGTCGGTGTTGGGCTTGAAGGCGAGGCCCCAGACAGCGAAGGTCATGTCCTTGAGATCGTCGCCGAAGCGCTCGCGGATCTTGCCCGCCAGCACTTCCTTCTGCGCCTCGTTGGCCGCTTCCACCGCCTCGAGGATACGCAATGCGCGGCCCTTCTCAGCAGCGGAGCGGCGCAGCGCGCTCACGTCCTTGGGGAAGCAGCTGCCGCCATAGCCGGTACCGGCATAGAGGAAGCTGTAGCCGATGCGCGGATCCGAGCCGATGCCGCGGCGGACCAGCTCGATATCGGCGCCCAGGTCCTCGGCGAGGTTGGCGAGCTCGTTCATGAACGAGATGCGGGTCGCCAGCATGGCGTTGGCGGCATACTTGGTGAGCTCGGCCGAGCGCACGTCCATCACCAGGGTACGATCGTGGTTGAGCGTGAAGGGCGCGTAGAGATAGCGCATGATCTCAAGCCCGCGGCGGCCCGAGGTGGTGTTGTCGGCGCCGACGACAATGCGGTCGGGGCGGCTGAAATCGGCGACGGCGGCGCCTTCCTTCAGGAATTCCGGGTTCGAGACGACGGTGAAATCGGGCTGGCCGAGGCGGATCCGCTCGTCCGGCGCTGCAGCATAGCCGCGCTTCACCAGCTCGTCGGTAATGGCGGCGGCGACGAGATCGCCGGTCCCGACGGGAACGGTCGACTTGTCGGCGATTACCTTGAATCCCGTGAGGTTTTCGCCGATCGAGCGGGCGACGGCGAGCACGTATTTGAGATCGGCCGATCCGTTCTCGTCGGGCGGCGTGCCGACGGCGATGAAGATCACCTCACCGTGGTCGACACCCTGGGCAATGTCGGTGGTGAAAGACAGACGGCCGGCGGCGCGGGCCTGGGCGACGATGCCGTCGAGTCCGGGCTCGTAGATGGGCAGGCCGCCACCGTTCAGCAGATCGACCTTGGCGGCATCGACATCGACGCAGACGACATGATTGCCCGCATCGGCGAGGCAGGCCCCGGTGACCAGGCCGACATATCCAGAGCCGAAGACCGTGACTTTCATTCAGCGCCCTCGCGGCTCGATAGTGTCGTCAGATGCCGGCCCTCGGCCCGGCGGTGCATAGCCGGCAAGTGGGTACTGACATCGTGCGCGACAATCAAGTGACCGAGCGCGCCGACGGCAGGACATGCCTGCCATGCGGCGGCCGCTCACTCGACGCAAGATCCTGATCCGTGCAAGCTTTTTAGACTAATCGCGGAATGACAACGTACCTCAATGTCGCTAGCCTGAGTGTCGGCAACCAATTTCCACTTGAACCGTTCGGTTGTCCGATCGTTTAATCTCAGCCTAACTTACAGCCGTAGTTTCCAGCCTCCCTAAGGTGCCAAACCCCAACGGGGCCTTTGATGAGTGATATTTATCACGGCTTTGAACGTATCTTGAGGCCCGACGTCGGCGAGGCGGGTGCGACGCAATCGCCCGGTATCGCTTCCTCCCGTCCCCAGCCAGGAGCCAAGGGCACGGACACCAGCTATGAGAGCGGGTTGCCGCTGTCGTTCCGCGATGGATTGCCCGTCGTGCCCGAAGCGAGCCTGGCGCGCTCGCTCCAATTGCTCCTCAAACGGACGCTGCTCGATATCCCGCTATCGCTGGTGGCACTGATCGTGCTTCTGCCCTTTCTCATCGGCATCGGCATCGCCATTCGGCTGACCTCGAGCGGTCCGGCATTGTTCGCACAGTCGCGCGTGGGGCGGGACGGGCGGACATTCCTGATGCTGAAGTTCCGCACCATGCGGGCAGAGGACTGCGATGCCTCGGGACTGGCGCAAGTCACGCCGGATGACGAACGCGTAACGCCGATCGGTCGATTCTTGCGCACCACAAGCATCGACGAGTTACCGCAGCTTTGGAACATCCTCATCGGCGACATGGCGATCATCGGGCCGAGGCCGATGGTGGAAGGGATGAAGGCGGCGGGCGTCGATTACCGCGAGGCGGTACCCTACTAAGACTTTCGCCACCTGGTGAAACCCGGGCTGAGCGGCTGGGCCCAGGCCAATGGCCTGCGTGGCCCGACCACCGACATGGCGGTGGCCCGGCAACGCATCGACCACGACTGCGCCTACGTACAGAACGTGTCGCTGATGCTGGATATCCGGATCATCGGCCGAACCATTGTTCGGGAATTCGTCACCGGCTCAGGCGTGTAGCGCCGACCCGTCCAGACTACGACAGCGATGAGAGAGGCCTAGCTTGGAAAACAGTACAGGAATTGGGGCTCCCGACGCCAACAGTACCACCGCGGCTGCCTCGTGTGGCAGTCGCGGCGGCAATTTTCGGTCACAAATCTCGGGTTATCTTTATTTAGTTCACCTTTCGATCCGAGCGCTCACCGCTTCCGCAATAAGCAACGAGCGTTCTCCCTACTTCGTGGGACCGGGTCGATATTTTGACTTCGCGAATGTCGAGAGCCAGGAAGGCCCGGTCCTCCCGGCGTCCCGGCTCGCGGTGGCGAAGTCGCCCTGATGCAGCTTGCGGCGTAACGCCAGGGAAACAGGACATGACAGCTGATACGGCAGGATACGAACTGGCCGGCAAACGGATCTGGGTCGCCGGCCATCGCGGCATGGTGGGCTCGGCGGTAGTGCATCGCCTCGCCCGCGAGAACTGCACGATACTCACGGCCACGCGCAGCGAACTCGACCTCACGCGCCAGGCCGACGTGGAGCGCTTCGTGCGCAGCGAGAAGCCGGATGCGATCGTGCTGGCGGCCGCCAAGGTGGGGGGCATCCTCGCCAACGACACCTACCCGGCCGACTTCATCTACGACAACATGCTGATCGAGACCAACATGATCGGCGCGGCGCATGCGGCGGACATCAACCGGCTGCTGTTCCTGGGTTCGAGTTGCATCTATCCCAAGCTGTCGCCGCAGCCGATTACGGAAGACGTGCTGCTCACCGGCCCACTGGAAGAGACGAACCAGTGGTACGCGATCGCCAAGATCGCCGGCATCCGGATGACGCAGGCGTTCCGCCGCCAGCACGGTCGTGACTACATCGCGGCGATGCCGACCAATCTTTACGGTCCAGGCGACAATTTCGACCTCAAGAACGGGCACGTGCTGCCGGCCATGATCCGCAAGGCGCATGAGGCCAAGGTTTCGCGGGCCGAGACGCTGACCATCTGGGGAACCGGGACGCCGCGGCGGGAGTTCCTGCATGTCGACGACTGCGCCGACGCGCTGGTGTTCCTGCTCAAGGGCTATTCCGGCGCCGAGCATGTCAATGTCGGGTCGGGCGAGGATCTCTCCATCCTGGAGCTGGCCGAGCTGGTCTGCCGGGTGGTGGGATTCGAGGGACGCATCGTTCACGACCTGACGAAACCCGATGGCACCCCGCGCAAGCTGATGAGCGCAGCGAAGCTGCGCGACATGGGCTGGGCGCCCCGCATCGGGTTCGAAGAGGGTCTGGCCGGAACCTACCAGTGGTTCCTCGACAACCAGGCCCGAGGGAAAGCGGCGTGAAACTTCTCATCCTCGGCCTCAACTACGCGCCCGAAAAGGTCGGCATCGCCGTCTATACGGCCGGCCTTGCCGAGGCGCTGGCGGCTGAGGGACATGAGGTGCGGGTGATCGCCGGGCAACCCTATTATCCCGCCTGGCGGATCATGGACGGGCACAGGGCCTGGGCCTACAGCACGACCACCGAGGGCGGGGTCGAGATAGTGCGCGTGCCGCACTATATCCCATCGCGGCCGACCGGGCTGAGGCGGGTGATGCATCATGCGAGCTTTGCAGCGACCGCGGGCATTCCGACGTTGTGGTCGGGCCTGACGTTCAGGCCGGATGTGGTGTTGACGATCGCGCCGTCGCTGATCGGGGCGCCGATCGCGCGTGCGGCGGCCTTCCTCGCGGGAGCGGAGAGCTGGCTGCATGTGCAGGACTTCGAGGTCGAGGCGGGACTGGCGACCGGGCTGCTGAAACGCGGCGCGGGGCTCGCCTTGTGGTTCGAGCGCGCGGTGCTCAAGAGCTTCCATAAGGTGAGCTCGATCTCGCCGGAAATGTGCCGGCGCCTGATCGAGAAGGGCGTGCCGCGCGAGCGGGTCAGCGAGTTCCGCAACTGGGCCGACATCGACGCCATCCGGCCGATGACGCGGCCCTCGCCCTATCGCGAGCAGTGGGGCATCGCCACCGAGCATGTGGCGCTCTATTCGGGCAACATCGCCAACAAGCAGGGCATCGAGATCGTGCTCGAGGCGGCCCGGCTGCTGCAGCATCGCGACGACCTAACGTTTGTCGTGTGCGGCGAGGGCCCCAACCGCGCGCGGCTCGAGGAGCTGGCTGCCGGGCTGGGTAATATCCGGTTCCACGATCTGCAGCCCAAGGAACGGCTCAACGAGCTGATGGGGCTCGCGACCATCCATCTGCTGCCGCAGCTGGCGGGCGCCGCGGATCTGGTGCTGCCGAGCAAGCTGACCAACATGCTCGCCTCGGGCCGGCCGGTGGTGGCGACCGCGGCGGCGGGCACAGGGCTGGCGCGAGAGGTCGAAGGGTGCGGGCTGGTGGTCGAGCCGGGCAGCGCCGAAGCAATGGCGCGGGGAATAGCTGCGCTGGTCGCCAACCGGCCCCTATGGGAGGCGCTGGCGCGGGCGGCGCGACTGCGCGCCGAGGAGCGCTGGGCCAAATCGAAGATACTCGAGCGGCTGGAGCTGCAGGGTCGTCCTGCAGCGGGGCCGGTGGCCGAGGTCGATCGCTACCGCAGCCGTCAGCGGAGCTGATCGATGGACGGGCCGCTGGTGATCGCGACACGCCCGGACCGCTCGCTTCAGACCCGAACGGGGAGAGGCGACGCCCTACCCCGCATGGCTGGCCCGGACCCGGAGCGGTAGCAGGCCATGGACAGCCTCGCCTCGCGGCTCAGCTTCATTCGCCCGAACCTGACGCGCCATCTCGGCACGCTGGCGGTGCTGGTGTTCGCCCATGTGGTGGCGCTGGTGGTGACGGTGCTGATCGCGCGGCTGTTCGACAAGATCGATGCCGGCATCATCTTTTTCTGCACCGGGCTGATCACGATCAGCATGTCGTTCACCTCGATCGGGCTGTCGACGGCGGCGGAGTATTATTACCTGCGCCACAAGCGCAAAGGCCGCAGCGCACGGAACGTGCAGACCATCTGGCTGACGCTCGCCGTGGCCATCGTGCCATCGCTCGCGCTGGGGCTGTTCGGGCTGACGATCACCGACGGCACGACCAATGTGTCGATGCCGCTGCTGGTGTTCGTGCTGGCGGCGGCCTGCTATTTCGCGGCCATGCGCTACATGGCGCGGCAGGTCTTCGTGATCGAGGGCGAGAAGAGCTGGAGCCTATTCTACGACAGCATCATCTTCAACGTAGCGCTGATGCTTGCGTTCGTCGTCACCCCCCACAAAACAGCGGACGCGGCACTGTGGAGCATGCTGGTTGCCTCGGCGCTGTCGGGCTCGTTCGCGCTGGTGCATCTGTACCGACGGGCGACCGGTGGCGCCCCTGCCCCAGGGAGGCGGCTGCCGCCAAAGCGCTATGCCAAGCTGGTGCTCTCGATCTCGGTCGCCTCGATGATCGCGCAGGCGGGCAGCGTGCTGCTCAACAAGATCGACGTGCTGATGCTCGGGCCGATCGCCGGGCCGGAGGCGGCGGGCGACTACAGCGTCGCGATGCGATTGACCTACATCACGGCCTTTGCCGGCACCGCGCTGATGGCGCTGACGACGCCGCTGCTGCTGCGGGTTTCCGCCGCCGGCAGCGACCGCGAGCGCTGGACGGTGATGCGGGAGCAGTTCGGCTACCAGACGGCGGTCGTCGTCGCCATGGCGATTCCGATGTTCATTTTCGCCGAGCCGCTGGTGGTGCTGGTGTTCGGCGAAGAATACCGGACGAGCGTCGCGACCTTCATCGTGCTGCAGGCGGGCAAGCTCATCACTGCGATCTTTGCGCCGGCGGCGATCATGTTCACCGCGCTCGGCTACAACCGCGACCTGGCGCGCACGATGATCGTCGTCGCCGTTATCAATATCGGTCTCAACTTCGTGCTGATCCCGCCGTTCGGCGCGACCGGGGCAGCGGTGGCGACGACCGTGGCGCTGCTGGTGATGGCGGCGAGCTATATCCTGCTGATGCTGCGGGTGCGGCGGCGCGCGATGGTGTCGGCATGAAGCTGCCCTCGCTCAGCGATCCGGCGACCTATGTGCCGCTGCTCGTCGCCGGACTGAGCTTCCCCCTCTATGCGGTGCAGCGGGACTATTCGCTGCCGGGCGGCAGCGGCGAGGTGAACCGCATCCTGCCCACGGTGCTCTACGGGCTCATGTTCATCGCCGCGATCGGCTACACGCGGGTCGGGAGCTTCCAGTCGAGCCTCAAGCTCTATCGCATCGACCTCCTCGTCATCGGCTTCCTGCTCGTTTCGCTGCTGCAGGCCGGCTATACCGGCAACGCCACGCAGATGCTCAATGTGGGGCTGCTGATCGTCGCCGCCTTCGGGATCCGGGCGGCGAGCCAGTCGCCGCAGTTCCAGCGGCGGCTGGTGCAAAGCAGCGTGGTGCTGCTGGTCTTCCAGGTGCTGGCCTTCGCGATCCTGGGGGCGCCGCAGCATCGCTGGCTCGGCGGCATCCATCCCAATATTCTCGGCGGCGTCAGCGTTGCCTGCGTGGCGCTGGCGCTATTCGGCAGCCGGCGCTATCTCGATATCGCGACGGTGATCAGCCTCGCGGCAA
The DNA here is from genome assembly GCF_057657195.1 of Devosia sp. Soil_C_22. Taxonomy (NCBI): domain Bacteria; kingdom Pseudomonadati; phylum Pseudomonadota; class Alphaproteobacteria; order Hyphomicrobiales; family Devosiaceae; genus Devosia; species Devosia sp. Soil_C_22. The sequence continues at coordinate 1,395,595 of NZ_JBDGIY010000001.1, read as the reverse complement.
GCCTGGCGGTGAGCAGCCGCTACGCCATGCTGTGCATCGGGGTCACCTACCTCCTCTACCAGCTGTTGAATATCAGGACCGTCGGCAGGTTGCGCTGGACAGTACTGGGCCTGCTCATCGTGGCGGTGTTCATCGACGTGCTGGTCAATGGCGCAAACAGCCAACTCGGCGCGGCGTTCGAGCTCGACGACGCGGCGCGCGGGCTCGGGTCCGGCTTTACCGGCCGCGACGAGCGCTGGGCGCTGTTCTGGCCGCAACTGGACGAGCGGCCCCTGCTCGGCTTCGGCTTTCGCAACCGGGCCAGCTACGAGGAAGTGCACAATGGCTACCTGGCCATCGTGCTGGAGAACGGACTGGTCGGCGCGGCGCTGCTGTTCGGCTATTGCCTGGCGCGGCTATGGCAGGAGACGCGCGCCGTCTTCGTTGCCGGTGCAGGCGGCGGGCGCGGCGCGACATTGTGCATGTTCCTCGCGCTCGGCGTGGGAGCGCTGTTCCAGCCGCAGCTGATCAATTTCGGCGACTGCTTCGGCTTTTCCTTCCTGCTGCTGCTGTTCTCGCGGCCCGGCTTCGGGCTTGGCCCGCACCTCGCCCCGGCCTCGGAACCAGCAGCTGTCGATCCGGCCATCCGGGGGGCGCTTTCGCCCGGGGTGCGACCGTGAGAATTCTGCGGATCATCGCCAGCGTTCGGCCGGAATATGGGGGGCCGGTGCAGGGGCTGCGCATGACCGCGGCGAAGATGGCCGAGGCCGGGCACATCACGGAGGTCGCGACCACCGACGACCCGGCGGCCCCACACCTGCGCGACTTCCCCTTCCCCGTGCATGCCATGGGCCAGCGCGTGCGGCGCGTTTCCTATTCCCCGGAACTCACGCGCTGGGTCGGCGAGAACGCGGCCGGCTACGATGCGGCGGTGATCCATGGGCTGTGGAACCACGCGACGGTCGCCGGCTGGCACGCGCTGGTCCGCGCGCAGGTGCCCTATGTCGTCTATGCGCACGGGATGCTGGACCCGTGGTTCAGGACCGCCTACCCGCTCAAGCATCTGGCCAAGCAGGTCTACTGGTGGGCGCTGCAAGGTCGGGTGCTGCGCGACGCTGCCATGGTGCTGTTCACCTCAGAAGAGGAGCGCACACTCGCCCGCGGCATGTTCGCCGGTCCCGGCTATCGCGAGCGCGTCGTCGCCTATGGCGCGAGCGAACCGCCGGCGGCGGATGCGGCGCAGGTGGCTGCGTTCGCAGGGCGGGTGCCGGCGCTCGACGGGCGGCGCTACCTGCTGTTCATGAGCCGTATCCACCCCAAGAAGGGCTGCGATCTGCTGCTCGACGCCTTCGCGGCGGTGGCGGGCAGCGAGCCGGGGCTCGACCTGGTGATCGCCGGTCCCGACGAGACGGGGCTCATCGCCGAGCTCAAGGGCCGGGCGGCTGCGCTCGGCATCGCGGCGCGTGTCCACTGGCCGGGGATGCTGGATGGCTCGGCCAAGTGGGGCGCGATGCGCGGCGCGGAAGCGTTCGTGCTGCCCTCGCACCAGGAAAATTTCGGTGTCGTCGTGGCCGAAGCAATGGCCTGCGGCGTGCCGGTGCTGATTTCAGACAAGGTGAATATCTGGCGGGAGGTGGAGGCGGCGGGCGCGGGACTCGTCGATAGCGACACGGCCGAAGGCACGGTACGGCTGCTGCGGCGCTTCCTGGCGCTGCCCCCCGAGACACGAAAGGCGATGGCGGCGGCGGCGCGGGAGGGCTATGAGCAGCAGTTCAGCGCCGATGGCGCCGCCCGGGACCTGACTGAGGTGCTGGAGGATGCTATCGGCGTGACGAGAACGGGAGGAAGCCATGAAGATCTTCGTGACCGGCGCGGCCGGCTTCATCGGTTTCCACGTGGCTAGGCGCCTGCTCGCCGATGGCCACAGCGTTGCCGGCTTCGACGCGATGACGAGCTATTATGACGTGGAGCTCAAGCGCGCCCGGCTGGCGCAGCTGACCGGGCAACCCGGCTTCGGCTTCACCACCGGCCAGCTCGAGGACCGCGCGGCGCTCGGGGCGGCACTCGATGCGGCCGAGCCCGAGATCGTCATCCACCTCGCCGCCCAGCCCGGGGTGCGCTATGCTTTCGAGGCGCCGGACACCTATGTGCAGTCCAATGTGGTGGGCACCTTCACCCTGCTCGAGCTGCTGAAAGCGGCGCCGCCGCGACACCTGATGTTCGCCTCGAGCAGCTCGGTCTATGGCGGCAACCGCACCGCCTCGTCGGCCGAAACCGACCGCACCGATTTCCCGCTGTCGCTCTATGCGGCGACCAAGAAATCGGGCGAGGCGATGTGCCATTCCTATGCCCACCTGTTCGGCATCCCGACCACGGCGCTGCGCTTCTTCACAGTGTACGGGCCATGGGGTCGGCCAGACATGGCGCTGTTCAAGTTCGTGCGCGCCATCGTCAACGACGAGCCGATCGAGATCTACGGCGAGGGCCGGATGCGCCGCGACTTCACTTATGTCGACGACCTGGTGGACGCCATCGTCGCCCTGATGGGCGCTGCGCCGGGAAGCAGCGCCGTGCCGGCGGACTCGCTGAGCCCGGTGGCGCCCTACCGTGTGGTCAACCTTGCCGGCGGGCAGCCGGTGGGGCTGATGGACTATGTCGAGGCCATCGAGGCGGCGCTCGGGCGCGAGGCGAAGAAGGTGTTCCTGCCCATGCAGCCGGGCGATGTGACCGACACGCACGCCTCGGTGGAGCTGTTGCAGGAGCTGGCCGGGCACGTGCCCAAGATCACGGTGCGCGAAGGGGTGCGGCGCTTCGTCGAGTGGTATCGCGCCTATTACAAGATCGACGCGGCGGAGCACGCTTGAGCGAGCGGCGGGACATCGACGACAGCGTCAAGGGCCTCACGCCCTGGTCCGCCGGCGACAGTTTCTGGACCATGCCGACCTTCACGCTCGCCAACCGCCTGTTCCGCCTGCTCTTTGCCGTGAGCTGGCTGCTGCTCTGCCGCTGGACCCCGGTGCCGCTGCACGCCTGGCGCGCCCTGGTGCTGCGCGCCTTCGGCGCGAAGCTGGGGCGTGGTGTCGCCATCTACCCAGATGTGCGCATCTGGCACCCCGCCAATCTCGAAATGGGCGAGGCGGCAACGCTGGGGCCGCGGGTCAACTGTTACTCGATGGCAAAGATTGTGCTCGGCCGCCGGGCCATCGTCTCGCAGGGCGCGCACCTGTGCGCCGGCAGCCACGACATCGACGACCCGCGCTTCCCTCTCGTCGCGCGGCCGATCGTCATCGGCGAGCGGGCCTGGGTCGCGGCGGAGGCCTTTGTCGGGCCGGGCGTCACCATTGGCGAAGGCGCCGTGCTCGGCGCGCGCGGCGTGACGATGAAATCGCTCGAGCCATGGAGCGTCTACGCCGGCAACCCGGCGCGCAAGCTGCGCGAGCGGCGGCGGAACTGAGCCTGAGTTCGTGGACGCCCCGGCTGGTTGCCAACCGGGGCGTCCACACGTCGCGGGTCAGCGAAAGGACGCTGCCACAAGCCAGCTCCGCGTGACCGGCATGGCAAAGCCGGCCGTGATGGTCGTGTCCGGCGACGCGGCGGTGCCCGACACATCGGCGGCCGAGCGCAGGGTGGTGAAATAGCTGTCGTAGTTGGCGCGATTGGCCACTCCGGCGGTATCGCCACCCCAGGTCGCGACACTGGTGCCGCTGAGCGTATCGGTCTCGGGATGAGCGCCGAACGAGGCCAGGATGAAGCCGCCCACCCCGGTTTCGAGATCGGCCGCCGCCGTATGCGCTGCGGCAGGCGACAATGCGTCGGCCACGAACACGGCGTCGACCAGCTCGGCTTCGGCCGGAATGACCCAGACATTGACCCACGTGCCGGTGAACGGGTTGGCATCATAGTGCAGATCGATGTCGCAATTCTCGAGACCGGACGTGCCCGGAGGAACCGCGAAGATGGCGAGGCAGCGCTCGTCGGCACTGCCGACGCCTGGCGAAACATCGATCAGTGCGGCAGCGATGGCTGAGCCGCCGGCAGGCGTGAGCGTCATCACGGCGGGTGTCGCGAAGGTGCCGTCATCGAACCGGACGAACTGCATGACGACCTGCCTGCCGTCGGCGAGAGCGAGGTCGACCCCGCTCCAGTGCTGGTCGGCGCCGCTGCCGCCACCGCCAAAAGCACCGCTGAGCATCTGGATCCAGGTCGGAGTCGGATCGGCGGCGAAGCCAGGCGCGACAATACTGCGGCCGGCCGAAGGGAAGAGCGGGGCGGCGAGCGGTCCGTTGTCGCGTACCATGCCGTCGCGCAGTGGATTCTTCAGGGTCGCGTCGCCGGGATCATAGGCGAGCAGCGTGCCGTGCTGGAAGCGAATGGCTCGATTGTTCGAGGTGGTGAGTGTGTCGTGCTCGACCACGATGTGGGTGGCGTCCTCGCGTTCGCCGACACTCGCCAGCCAGTTGGCGCCGTTGTCGCCGGTGACCTCGATGTCGGTGATGTCGGCCACCGGCGTGAAGTCATCACCCATGGAGTGGGCAAGGGTCAGTCGTGTGTGGGCGACATCGACGATCTCAGCGGCGGCGATATGCCAGGCCGGGTGCGCCGTCTCGTCGCCATTGTAGACCAGCAGCGACTGGCCGAACCGCTTGCCGACTTCACCATGCGATGCGCCATCGGCGTGGTACTCATCGATGCGCTGGCTGTCCCTGGTCGAGGTCGAGAGGATGAAGCGTTCCTCGTTCTGGCTCAACTCGTAGACCGCCGCATCCATCGCGGACCAGGCATCGTCGGTCGTGCCCCCGACGACGGTGGTGGTCATCACGCTGCCCATGATCACCGTGACCGGATGCCCAACCAGGGCTTCGATCTGGCCGATTACCGTGAGCGTGTCGGCCTTGAATGCGTTCTTCTTTTCGAGCGGCGTCGGGCCGGACGCATTCGCCTCGCCTTCGCCGCCGCGCAGGAACACGATCTCGATGTCGCCGCCCATCATCTCGATCAGCGGGCGTACGCCGATGCGATATGCGCTGCCATCGGCAGGGACGCCGAGACCTTCCCAGCCATCTTCGCCCGCGATGAAGTAGCTCATCGGCGCACCACCGACGGCCGGATTGCCGAGCGCCATGGGTACGCCCGAGCCAGCGACGAAGGCGTTCATCAGCTCACGGACGCCATTGCCGGGCGGGGTGTTGGCCCAGACGTGGTTGTACTCGTCGAACCAGGCGCCGAGCGAATCGAGCGCCGGCGGACTGTCGAAGGTCGCGAACATCCCGACCATGTTCGACTGGTCGAGGCCGATCGCCAGCAGGCCGAGCTTGAAGCTGGTGGTGCCGGCGTCGCCGATCGCGGTCTCGGCGACGTCGCGGACTTCGAGATAGTACGGCCCGCCCTGCGGCACGGTGAGCGTGCCGGCAAAGCTGTCGGCGGCCGGCGCCGGGTCGATCACGGTCCAGTCGACCACGACGCTGTCGTCGTCCTCGAGCAGCAGGCGGGCCTCGATCGCCGAGGCCTGACCGATGGTCGAGCCGCTGATCGCGACCGGTCCGGAGGTCTCGAAGGAGCCGTCGCTGTTGACGGTACGCTGGAAGGTGCGGCCCTCGGGGATCTGATCGAGCGTGATGGCGACAAGCCCGCTGACCGCCGTGACGGCGACCGTGAACGTGCGAGTCAGCGGGGGATCGATGCCGTTGTCGGCCTCTATCGTCACTGCATGAGCCGCCGCCGTCGCGTGGTCGAGCGTGGCGTCGAGTTCGAGCGCATTGCCATCGAGCGCGAACTTTTCGTCCGGGTCGGCGGTGATGGCGAAGACATAGCCACCCGTGCCACCGGCCACGGTGAGCGTGCCGATGAGGGCGCCGATGGCGGCATTCTCGGCAACGGTGGCGTTGGAGAGCACGATGCGCGCGCTGCTCGCGCGCGGCGGGCCGCCATGGCTGAGGGCGAGGCCGATCCCCGCGGCGACCGGCATCAGTAAAGGCCCACGAGCTGGGTGGCGGTGGTGCCGGTGGCGCGGACGCGGAGGGCGCGGAGCGGCAGCAGGGTGCCGGCGGGAACCCCGGCCAGCGTCACCTGGTCGCCGGAGACCAGCACCAGCGACAGGTTGCCGTCGCCGCCGACATAGATGGCGCGGGTCTCGCTAGTGAGATCGGCACTGTCATTGGCCGTGATGGTGAAGCCGCCACGCGCCGGCGCCGCGATGTTGGCCGCCCGGCCCTCGTATTTTTCCGTCATGCTCAAGCTCCTCAAAATCGGAGGCTGAGCCTAAAGCCGGTGTGACGGAGCGGGGATAAATGGCCGGACGGACGCGTACTAGGCCCGGCCGAACTCGTCTTCGATGCGGATGATATCGTCCTCGCCCAGATAGGATCCGGTTTGCACTTCAATGAGTTCGAGCAGGATCTTGCCGGGATTGGCGAGGCGGTGCACCGAGCCGAGCGGCAGGTAGATGGATTCGTTCTCGGTGAGCATGGTGACGTTGCCGTCGATGGTCACTTCGGCGGTGCCGGTGACCACCACCCAGTGCTCGGCGCGGTGATGGTGCTTTTGCAGGCTGAGCTTCTTGCCGGGCTTCACGAACAGGCGCTTCACCTGGAAGCGGTCGCCATTCAGCACCGAGGAATAGCCGCCCCACGGGCGATAGGCGGTGCGATGGACTTCCGTGAGCTCCTGCGTGGCCTTGGCGGCCTTCAGCGCCTTGACCACCGGGCCGACTTTCTGGGCCTCGGAGAGCCTGCCGACATAGATGGCATCCTCGGTGGCGATCACCGCGATGTCGTCGAGCCCCTCGATCGCCACATGCGCCTTGTCGGAGACAACGAGCGAGTTGGTGGTATTGAACAGCGTGGCATTGCCATTGGCGACGACGTTCCCGGCAGCATCCTTGCCCGACACCTTCCACACCGCGTCCCAGGCCCCCAGGTCGGACCAGGCGTAGGTGACAGGCACCAGCACCACGTGCCGGGATTTCTCGAAGATGGCGTAGTCCACCGAGATATTGGGCGAGCGGGCAAAGCCCGCCTCGTCGAGACGGATGAAGTCGAGGTCGGTGCGCGCCCCGGCGACCGCCGCGTCGGCCGCGGCATACACCTCCGGGGCGAGGGCCTGCACCTCGTCGAGGAAGCTGCGGACCCCGAGCATGAAGGTGCCGGAGTTCCAGAAATAGCCGCCCGCGGCGAGCATCTTCTCGGCGTTGTCGCGGTCGGGCTTTTCGACGAAGCGGGCAACGCTGCGCACGCCGTCACCCACCTCGGCGCCCTGCTGCACGTAGCCGTAGCCGGTCTCGGGCGCCGCGGGAGTGATGCCGAAAGTGACCAACCGGCCGGCGCGCGCCGCCGCGGCCGCCGTCTCGACGCTCCAGCGGTAATTGTCATCGATGACGACGGCGTGGTCCGAGGCCAAAACATGAATCACCGCGTCCTCGCCGAAGACCCGGCGCACGTGGACAGCGGCCGCGGCAATGGCGGCGGCGGTATTGCGGGCCACCGGCTCGAGCAGCACCGCTGCCGGCGTCACGCCGAGTTCCTGGGCCTGCTCGGCGGCAAGGAAACGGTACTCGGCATTGGTGACGACGACCGGGTCGGTGTAGCGATCATCGGCAACGCGCTGCAGGGTCTGCTGGTAGAGCGAGGTGGGCCCGGTCAACGGCAGGAACTGCTTGGGCCGCGCGGCGCGCGACATGGGCCACAAGCGGGTCCCCTGCCCCCCGGCGAGGACGACAGGGACGATAAGATCGGCTTGGGTCAATTCTGGGCCTCGGCGTAGTAGCCAGCATATTTGCCGCGATAGGCGGCGGCGTTGCTGGATTGCTGGTTCAGCACGGTGAGAACCGGCACGCCCTCGCGCTTGGCGTTCATCAACGCGGACATGGCTGCCTTCACCTCCTGCTGCGGCGTGCTCGAAAACTTCAACACGAAGGCGATAGCATCTGCCATCGCGGCGAGATAGAGCGCGTCGACCACCGGCCCCACTGGTGGGGTATCCAGCACCACTATGTCGAAATTCTTGCGTGCCGCCGCCACCAGCCGGGCGAAGGTCTTGCCGGCGACGAGCTGGTCGGTGGCGATGTCGCTACGGCGCGAGCCGACGATAATCTGGGCGCCGCTACCGGCGTCGACGGTGAGGATGGACTTGAGGTCGGTCGCCTCCTTCGCCCCGCCCAGATACTCGAGCAGGCCCTCCGACGCGTCCATGCCGAGCTGGCGGTGGATGCCCGGCTTGCGCAGGTCGCAGTCGATGAGCAGCGTCGACATGCCGGCCAGCGCATAGGCACGCGAGAGCGACAGCGCGATGGTGGTCTTGCCCTCGCTCGGCGCGGCGGAGGAAACGACGATGACGACGCCTTCCCCGTCCGGCCGGGTGGCAGCTGACCGCCGCAACGCCTGATCGATGCCGATGCGGATGCGGCGCACCGATTCGGAATAGACCGACAGCGGGGCGACGATGAGGGAATCGGCGACGCTCGCCGGATCGCCGCCGTTGCGGCGCGTGGCGCGCTGGCGCGGCACGGCCGAGGCGACGGGCGTCTTGAGGATGGCTTCGGCCTGAGCCTCGCTGGTGAAGCCGCCAATGAAATTCTCGATGAGAAAAGCGAGGCCGACGCCGATGGCGAGGCCGGCGATCCCCGCCATCACCAGGATCAGGCGCGGATTAGGGAAGGATGGCTCGGTCGGCGGAGTGGCGGCCGAGACGATGCGGCTGTCGGCGACCTGCAGGTAGGCCTGGGTGTCGAGGTCCTTCTGCCGGGTCAGCAGCGTCTGGTATTGCGCCCGCGCCACCTCGGCCGATTGCTGCAGCTCGTAGATGCTGGTCAGCACCTCGGACGGCAGGTCGGCGGTGAGGATGGACTGGCGCAGCTGATTGCGCAGGTCGCTGATGCGGCCCTGCGACTGGGTCAGCTCGGTGCGCAGCCCGCTAACCGCGCTCGAGGCGGCGGTGTCGAGCTGGTTCTCCAGGTCGGCCAGCCGGGCGTTGAGATCGACCTCCTGCTGGCTGCCGTCGGCGACGCCGGCGATGGTATCGAGCAGGGAAACACGCTGGCGCTCGAGGCTCGAGACGGCGTCGTCCTTGAGGCTCGAGGCGAGCGCTGCCCAATCCCGCCGCGCGAGGCTTTGCTGCGCCGCATCGGCGACAGTGGCGGATTGAGCGCGGAAGTCGTTGAGGGTCTGGATCTCGTCGCGCATCCGCTCGAGGTCGGTTCGGCCGGTCGCCTCGCTGATGCTGGCGAGATTCTTGTCGATGAACTCGTCGAAGGCGCGCTCCGATTGGGCCACGGTGGTGCTGGCATCGGTCAGCCGCGCCTCGATGATGCGGGCCGAGTCGAGCGTCGAGGTGACCTTGGCGTCGAGCTGCTGGGCGATGTAGTTGCGTGCCAGCGCGTTGGAGATGTTGGCCGCAACCTGCGGCCGACCCGACTGGGCGGTGATGGCGATGAGATAGGTCAAGCCGCGCCGGTCGACGTCGACGCTGGAGCGCAGCCCGTCGATCATGGCGGCAAGCGCTTCGTCGCCGGTGGGCAGCTTGGGTTCGGCGATGCGGAAGAAGGCGAGCAGCACGTCGCGCAGACCCAGCCGCAACCCGAATTCCGGATCGTTGGCGAGGTCGAGTTCGCTCGCCACCGCCATCAGCGTGGTCTCGGACTTGACCAGTTCCACCTCGCTGTCGACCCGCGCGCTGTCGGAGGACGAGCCGGTCAGCTGCGCCTCGGGGTCGAGCAGGTTCTTCTTGCTGGGGTCGACGAGTACCAGCGTGGTCGCCGAGTAGACGGGCTTCAGCGCCAGCAGCGCCAGGCCCGCCAGGCCGATCGCGACGACCAGAGCGGCGACGATGATCCAGATTCTCCGCCGCAGCAGATCGAAAATGCCTCTGAGATCGAGCGCGGCGGCTTCCATGCTGGCTATCCTCGAATGCGAAGCGTGAACAAGGCGTTGGCAAGGCGAGCCTCGCACAAGGCGCCGCTCGGGCAAAAGTTCCTGCCGCCACGACCCATCACGACGGCTCGCGTTGCGCGTCCGCAAGACGGCGGGCCTGATGGCCGTTGACCGCGCCGGCGGCACCGAGGCCGAGCAGCACGACGAGCAGGAAGGCGTTGGCTTCGATCTCGGCAGGAAAATCGAGCAGCGAATGGGTGGCGAAGACCGCAATGGCGGCGGCACTGGCGAGCGAGAGGGCCTTGCTGGACGGGTCATGCAGGGCCAGCAGTGCGCGCGTGCCGGCAATGCCGATGAGCAGCAGCGGGATCGAGCCGCCGATGAGGCCGAGCTCGAACCACAGAGCCAGGTAGGTGGAGTGGCTGTTCTCCCAGGCGAACTCAGTCGAAAGGGGCGGCTGCTGCAGTGCCTGGAACACGGTGGCGAAGCTGCCGGCACCATAGCCGGTCCACGGCCTCGCCCAAATCGCCGCCCAGATCTGGCGATGGATTTCGGCCCGGCCCGTGTCGATGCCCGAGAGCAGGACCGTCCGTTCGAGGATGGCAGTGCCGAACAGCAGCGCGGCGGCGATGGCGCACAGGAACAGCACGCCAGCGCCGATGAGCAGGGCCCGCGACGAGCCGCGGTCGGTCAACATCCCGAGCACCAGCACGACGACAGTACCAACGAGCGTCGAGGCCGTGCCGAGGCGGGAGCCGGTGGCGAGCAACGCGGCGGCGATGAAGGCGACGCCGAGCAGGATCAGCGCCAGCATGCCGACGAGCCGGGTCGCAGTGAGCGACTTGCGATCGGCCACGAGTTGCACCGCAACGGCAACACCCGTCGTCAGCCCGACCGCCAGGAAGGTGGCGAAGGAGTTGCGGTTGATGAAGGTGGCAGTGGCGTAGCCCTTATAGATCTGCTTTTCGAAGCCCAGCAGCGTATCGCCGAGCTGGGTGAGGCTCACCAGCCCGTAGACGGCGAAGCCGACGACGATCAGGAAGATGGCGAGCAGCATGCGCCGGGCGCGCCGCCGGTTGATGGCGACCTGCACGGTGAGCAGGTAGAGCAGCCCGAAGGTGAAGAACTGGATCAGCACCAGCAGTCCGTTGCCCGGATCGAGGCTGATGCCGCCCGGTGCACGGGACAGGCCATCCACCGGCGCCGGCGGCAGCGCCAGCCAACCGCCGATGGGCAGGCTCTGCAGGCCGACCCAGGCGCAGAGCGCAAGCAGCAAGGCCAGTTCGGGCCAGAGGCTCGACAGGCCGACGCGCGGCGGCGCACGCAGCACCATCAGCCCGGCGCCGTAGAGGAACGCTGCGAGGCCGATGCAGGTCGACCAGATCATCCAGAAGGCCGGGCGGTTGCTGCCGAGCGGAATGGGTGCCAGCAGCAGCAGGACGATGACCGCGGCGGCGACTATGCCGTTGAACCTGTGCGTTGCGGACAGCAGGTTGACGGTCGCCCGGAGCGCTGTCGGAGCGGGTACGGTCCGCAAGCCGCTGCCATCGAAGGCTTCGGCCACATCGTCTCGATGGCGGGATATCGACGAGCTCATGCGCCGCCCGCCATCTGCGCGCGCACGCGGCCGAGGAAGAGCTGCTGCTGGGCGGCGCTCGCGGCGTTGACGGCCCTCTGATAGGCGTCGCGATGCTCTGGCTGCCTCACGTAGCGCTGGGCCAGCACGCCGATGCCGTCGCGCCCGGCGGCCAGGGTGGCGAGGTCGGCCTCGTAGTCGGCGATAGCGGCAGCGTCGAGCTGGGCGAAATTGGCTTCGGCGAGTCGGCTGCGCCGGTCGGCGAACCACTGCAGGTGCGGCGCCGTCCGTCGCGACATGGCGAGCGCGGGCAGCATGGCCTCGACATCGCCAAGGCCCGCCGACGACGTGGCGATGACGAGCCAGCCCAGGGCGGCGGTGGGCGTTGTGGCCACGATCGCCTGAGCGTGGCGACGGCAATTCTCGAAAAGGGCGTCCCGACGCGCCGGCGGCTGGGCGAGGCCGTAGATGGTGCGCGGGACGTCAAGGCAGTCATTCAGAAACAGGTTGCGCGACCAGCGCGAATAGGCCGGCTCGAAGTCCCCCGAGGCAATGACGGCGAAGCGCTGTTCGGGCTGGATGCCGCCGATAAAGTACGGCTTCACCTCGGCCAGCGCCTGGGTAAGCGCCAACCCGGCCAGAACCGCGCCGGCAGCCATTATCGCAAACGCGGTCGATCCGCTCGAAGCCACTCACTCACACGCGCAAAGGTTCCGACGGGCAAGCACGCTCGAGATCGTGTCCCGATCAGGCCGGGCTCGCGATCAGCGTGCCGGTCTCGACATCTCCGCCGGCCGCCAGCGTGTCGGCGATCACCAGGATAGCGGCAGCCTGCTCACCGGAGGCATAGGTCGTGGCGATAAGGTTGAGCGCCGCGACAACCACCGGGAGAGCGCCAGCGGGCAGATCGCTCTGTGCCAACGCGACAGTCAGCGCCGCGATCTCGGCTTCGAGATCGGCGCCGGTGACACCGGTGGAATTGAGATAGGCGAAGTAGGCGTGAATGGTCGCCTGGCACGTTGCATCGGTGGCGTTGGCCGCCGTACAGGCCGCTACCACGTCCGCTCGCGTCACGACGCCGGGCAACTCGATCGGCGGAGCCACCTGAACCTGCGCCATCGCCTGGCCGGAGACCAGGACGCCCGCAGAGATCGTAACGGCGGCAAAAGCTGCTGAGATAATCCGCATAACATCATTCCCCTCTAATTTAGGGCGACGCAAAATTGAGGCTAAGGCAGTGCACTGTAACAGTCAATGTCGACGTTCGTTCCAACGCCCGCACCAAAGCTCTCACGCACAATCCCTATAACGTAGATGTGGCGTTATTGATGCGTGACGGCGAAATAAATCACGATGCTATTTCGACATGCATTTTCTGCAGGGCGCCGGATATCGCCGCTTCGGGGAAGTTGTTGGCGATGAAGAGTCCGAGCTGCGCGGCTCAGCTCCACTGCCGCGGATTGGCACCCGACATCGATACGACGCGATACCCCGTCTGACCGAGCGGCCTGATGGCCGCAGTGAGGTTGTCGAGGACCAGGTCCTTGCCGTTGGTTTTAACCACGAGGATGGCGTGATCCTCGCCCTTGCGCGTCTTGACGTAGGCGATGCGCAGGGCGCTGGCCGGGAGCCCGGCCTTGATGAGGGCGCGGCGCTTGGCCAGGACGTAGTCCTCGCAATCGCCGGCTGAGGCGCCAACGGTCCACACATCTGCGCCCTTACGATCGTAGCGCGGCTTGATGGTGCGATTGTAGAGCGTGTTGACGCGCTTCAGCGTCGCCATGATATCGGCTGTCACCGCAATCCTGGCCTTGCCGCCGCCGTTGCACTCGGCCGGCGTCTGCAGGCACATCAGCTGGTAGCCGAGCGGCGGCCTGCCACCGGCGCTGGCCGATCCCGCGCCAAGGATGATGCACGATGCGGCAATCGCCGCGACGACGAGTGTCGTTAGCCCCGTTCTGGTGCCGACCATTCTAGCCCCCAAGAGTGCCTTCTGGCGCTCGCCAAGGACCGTGGCAGCCCGGCTTTGCCGGACCGCTCAGCGATCCGGAAAAGTTTTACGAAAGTTGGTTGCAAGCACCGGCGTACCGGCGATGCCGGCGCGAACCGCAAGGCTCGCGAACAGGCCGGCATTGAAGGCCAGCGCCACGGCGATCGCCCAGCCCAGGGCGGCCAGCGGACCGGCGCCACCGGCCAGGCCGGCAACCGTGATGGTGACGAAGAGCAGGTTCGAGGCTGCGATCCAGCCCAGCACCGAATGATAGCCGCCGACAAGAAATCCGATTCCGCCGGACAAGCAGCACGACAGGATGACGACACCCATTTGAGACCCCTCCTGGGTCGAGCGTCGACGATCATGCCTGAATTACAAAAAATGTCTTACGTTTTGTCGCCGGATTTCGCCGATTTACTGTCTATCTCGACGTACATCCACTCATTTGCGTTATTTCACGGCGCACTCGGCTCCATCAACAGTCTACCTCATCGGAGTGACGGTCGTCCGTTCGGTGGTTACCCAAGAGACGGCGATCGCCCCGCGATACACAATCCTTTCGGCGTAGTCCGCATACGCCGTCACCGCGAGACTGATGATCTCCTTCTCTGTCGCAGTCATATCGAGGTTCATGCCACCCCAAGCCCGGATGCCGCGTACGAAGCCGGAGGGCCAGCAGGCGGGACCGGCAGCAGAAAGATCTGCCTATTGTTCGACTGCACGAACATTTCGCGAATACCGGCTGCGCCGCGGCCGTCGATCTGAATCAGCGGGTGGGCTCCCGCGGTCATGCCACGGGGCCGCGGTTACTCCACGAGATGTTCGCCCATCAGCGCGGCACGCGGCCTTCGAGCGGGTGGCCGGGGTCGTTATAGCCCGGCGTGGAGGCGTGGCCGGGGGTGACGAGGCTATCGACCAACGCCTCGTCCTCGGCGTCGAGCTTTACGCCCAACGCCCGTACGTAGGCGTCCCAGTGCGCCTCGGTGCGCGGACCGGTGATGGCGGCGCTGACCAGCTTGTTGTTCAGCACCCAGGCGATGGCGAAGTCGGCGGCCTCGACGCCCTTGGCTTTCGCATGCGCGGCGATCTTCTGGGCGATCTCGAGCGACTCCGGGCGCCACTCGGTTTCGAGGATGCGCCGGTCGCCGCGGCCGGCGCGGGTGTCGGCGCCTGGCTCCTGCCCGGGCTGGTACTTGCCGGTCAGCACACCGCGGGCGAGTGGCGAGTAGGAGACCACGCCGAGCCCGTAATTGTACGCAGCCGGCAACTGCTCGGCCTCGGCCTTGCGATCGACGATATTGTAGAGCGGCTGGCTGGCGATCGGGCGGTCGATGCCGAGCTGGTCGGCGATCTGGCAGATCTCGGCGATGCGCCAGCCGCGGAAATTGGAGACGCCGAAATAGCGCAGCTTGCCGGCATGGATCAGGTCGGCGACGGCGCGCACCGGCTCTTCGAGCGGCGCGTCAAACACGGAGCGGTGGAAGTAGATGAGGTCGATATAGTCGGTGCCGAGGCGCTTCAGCGACGCATCGACCGTCTGCATCACCCACTTGCGCGAGTAGCCGCCGATATTGGGGCCCTTGGCGGCGCCGGTATTGACGAACTTGGTGGCCAGCACCCAATGGTCGCGATGCGCCTTGATCCCCTGCCCCACCACCTTCTCGCTGGCGCCATCGCCATAGACGTCGGCGGTGTCGATGAAGTTGATGCCCTGCTCGCGGGCCTTGTCGATGATGCGGAAGGCCTCCGGATCGGGGGTCTGCTGCCCGAACATCATGGCGCCGAGGCAGAGCGGGGAAACCTTCAGCGCGCTGCGTCCGAGATAGCGGTAGTCCATTGGGTCGTCTCCTCATGCGCGCCGCAAACGTAGCGGCACAATCACTTTGTCGACGCCAATGTTGAGCACCGGCAGGCATTTGTCCAAGCCCGACAGAGGTCGAGGGAGAAAAGTGCGAGGTTCGGGCGGCCGCTAGTCGTATGTGTCTTCGTCGGCTCGCGCTGAAGCGATGCCCTCGGCACCCGGCTGATCCTCGGGCGGCTCGGCCTTTTTCGCCGTTTCCTGCAGCTTGCGCTTGATGAGCTTGGCTTCCTGCAGGCGATCGTCGTCGTTCTCGAAGCGCGGCAGTTCCGGTTTCTTGTTCATGTGACGGCTCCTTCCAGGGAGGAATAACCCGGATCAGCGCGAAGCGATCCCGGGGGACCGCGTGCCGTAAGCCCACATCTGACTCCCAAGAAAAACCGCTTGCCCGGCACGACATCTGCCGCTATCCCACGCCGCGACGGAGAGGTGGCCGAGTGGTCGAAGGCACGCCCCTGCTAAGGGCGCAGACCTCTAAAGGGTCTCGTGGGTTCGAATCCCATCCTCTCCGCCACCCTCCAGCCAGACGCCGACCGTGTGACCAGCGCCTCAGCGCTGGTTGAACAGGATCTTGCGGGCCTCGGGATCGCTGGCGGCGCTGATCTGCTGGCTCTGCTCGAGTGTAATGGCAAGCGCGCGCTGCACGGCCGGGCGGTCGGTGACGCGCTGGCGCCAGGCGGCGAAGGCGGGGAACTCGGCAATGTCGATGCCGTGATTGTCGGCCCCACGCGACCAGTCGAAAATCGCCATGTCGGCAATCGAGTAGCCCTCGCCGGCGACATAGTCCTTGCCGGCCGCCTGCTGCTTTTGCAGCTGAGTATCGAGCACGCGGTAGAGCCGGTGGCTCTCATCCTGGTAGCGCTTGATGGCGTAGGGGATCTTTTCGGGCGCGTAGCGCGAGAAGTGGTTGTTCTGCCCCAGCATCGGGCCGAAGCCGCCGACCTGCCAGAACAGCCACTCGTCGATCTTCACCTTCTCGCGCCAGGACGTGCCGTAGAACTGGCCGAACTTCTCGGCGAGATATTTCAGGATCGCACCCGACTCGAACACCGAGATCGGCTGGCCTTCCGGGCCCTCGGGATCGACGATGGCCGGGATCTTGTTGTTCGGCGAAATCTCGAGGAACTCGGGCTTGAACTGGTCGCCGCGGCCGATGTTGATCGGGTAGATGGCGTAGGGCAGGCCCAGCTCCTCGAACATGATGGTGATCTTCCGCCCGTTCGGGGTGGCGGCGTAATAGAGGTCGATCGGCAGGGTCTGGGTGGTCATGTCGGGGGTCTTCCGTGCTGCTGCAGAGGGTCGGCGGCGCGCGGCCGCCGGAAGGAGTCCCGCCCATATATCGGCAAGTAACGATGGAACACAACCCGCCGAAGGAGGGAGCCACGACAGGGCAACGCCCCATCGTGGCTCTGGTTCAGGCGCGGCGGATACGCATGTGCGGCTCGCCGTCGCTGGTGGCGCTCATCGAGACGCCGCGCAGATCGACCGTCGCCTTGACGCGCTGGCGCAGGATCGGGCCCATGAGGCTCGAGCGCGACACGTCGACCGGCTGGTCGAACTTCACGGTCACCTCGTAGTGGGCCATGTCGCTCAACAGCTGCACGCCCAGCACCATGCCGGCAAAGGGCCGGCCGAGATAGGTGCCCTTGACGCGCTGGCCCACCTGCACCGGGCTCACCGCCCGCTCGGGGATGGCGGCAACGGCCGTGTTCCAGTCGCGATAGCCGTGCCGGCGCGCGATCTCTTCGAGCGCGGCGCTATGCGTGATGGTGGCGCCGGCCGCGGTGCGTTCGGCGCGCAGCTCCTTGGCCTCAGCCTTGAGGGTGGCCGTGCTGGGGGTATCGAGAGAAAAAGTCATGTCGTCCTCTTCATCAGAGGCGGATCATTTCATGGGGCTCGCCTTGCCATGAACCGCCTTGAAGGGAGCGATCATGTTGGGGTCGCGGGGGTATCCGCGGCTGGACTTCACCATCGGGTTTCCCCGGCGAGCGGCAGGCGCCAGCAGCACGAACCGTGATTTGGGGAAGCGCGGAGCGTTTGTCAATGGGCACGCATCAGCGGCGCTGATCAGCCGATCACGCGATTAGGTTGGCGCCGGCCCCCGCCCCGGGCTATAGGCCACGAAACTGCAGACCCTTCCTTATGACCGAACTCCTCCTTTTCATCGCCGGACTGATCGCGGGCACGCTCAACACCTTGGCCGGCGGCGGCTCGTTCGTGCTGTTTCCGGCGCTGCATGCGGCCGGGCTGCCCCTGGTCATCGCCAATGCGTCGAACACCTACGCGTCGCTGCCGGGCTACATGAGCGGGGCGGCCGGTTTCTGGAAGGACATCGTCAAGCATCGCGACAAGCTGCTGCCCTATACAGTGATCGCGCTCGTCTTCGGCTATGCTGGCGCGGAACTGCTGCTGCACGTCTCGAACGAGGCATTCGGCAGGATCGTGCCGTGGCTGATGCTGCTGGCGGTGTTCCTGTTCGCCTTCGGCGGCCGGATCAACGCCTTCATCGCGGCCCGGGCCGGCGAGGCGCGTGGCGCGAAGCTGGCGGGCACGCTCGCTGTGCTGGCGCTGTTGGCGGCGCTGTGCGTCTATGGCGGGTTCTTCAACGCCGGCCTCGGCATCCTGCTGCTGGCCTTCCTGGCGCTCGCCGGGATGACCGACATGCACGCCATGAACGGGCTGAAGAGCTGGATTTCCAGTGTCGTGGCGATTATCGCGGTGGTGCGCTTCGCCATGTCCGGTTCGATCGACTGGTATCACGGCTCGTTCGCGCTGGTCGGCACGACGATCGGCGGCTACGCGGCGGCGCGGCTGGCGCACCGGGTGCCGCAGGCGCTGCTCCGGGCGCTGGTCCTGGTCTATGCCGGCGGACTCACGATCTACTTCTTCTACGCAGCCTATTTCGCCGCCTAAGCCACCCTAGCCCTTGCGCAACCACACCGAGGTGTCGTGGAAAGCGGCGCCACCGAAGGGCTTTACGGGATCGGAGCCGATCAGCGTGTTGATGCCGGCGCCGTTCCCGTGCGCGGCGTTGGGGTGGATGCCCTCGGCGATCAGCACGCCGCGCTGCATGCCGTCGAACAGTTCGGCCACCAGCGGCACCTCGCCGCGGCCGTTGCCGAGCGTGACCATGTCGCCCGCGACGATACCGAGTTCGGCTGCATCCTCCGGATGGACGAACACTGACGGTGCGGGGTGGCGCTTCTGGCTGCCGGCGGTTTCGGAGAAACTCGAGTTGAGGAAGGCGCGGGCCGGGCTGGTGGCGAGGCGGAACGGGGTTTCGGCGTCGACGCGCTCCGTGACGTCCCAGTGGTCGGCGAAGCGCGGCATCTCGGCCGGATCGCACGCCCAGGTGAAGCCGCCCATGGCGAAGACGCCGTGCCAATTCGGGGCGAAGCGGTAGCGGCCGTCGGGCCAGCCGAAACCCTCGGTGAAATGGGATTTCGCGGGGCTTTGCTGGTTCTCGATGAAGCCGGTCTTTTCGATCTCGTCGAGCTCGCCGAGGTTGGAGCGGCGGAAGGTCTCGGCGACCATGTCGCGGTCGGTCATCGCCAGCGAGGCGTGGTCGGCGCCGAGGCGGCGGAGCAGCTCATTGACCACCTCGAAGTTCGAGCGGCACTCGCCCGGCGCCTCGACCACCTTGGGGCCGTAGAGCACGCGGGTATGGCCGCCGCGACGGTAGTAGTCGTTATGCTCGAGGAACATGGTGGCCGGCAGGACGATATCGGCCATTTTCGCCGTATCGGTCATGAACTGCTCGTGGACCACGGTGAACAAGTCCTCGCGGGCGAAACCTGAACGGGTCAGGCCCTGTTCTGGCGCGACATTAACAGGGTTTGTGTTCTGGATGAACAATGCCTGAACGGGTCCGCCGCCCTTCAAGGCATTGGAATCGCCGGTCAAAACCTTGCCGATCTCGCACATGTCGAGTTCGCGCCCACCCGGGCCCATGTCAGTGCCATAGATCAGCGACTTGTCGAGCTTCCATGCCCCGGAGTTGGAGTGGAAGGCGCCGCCGCCGGTATGTTGCCACGCCCCGGTCATGGCGGGGATGGAAAGCGCGGCGTGCATCGCCGTCGCACCGTTGCGCTGACGGGTGAAGCCGTAGCCGAGGCGGAAATAGGTGCGGGCCGTCGTGCCGACGAGCCGGGCGAAATCCTCGATCTCGGCGACCGACAATCCGGTGATGGCAGCGGCCCATTCGGGCGTGCGGGTTTCGAGATGCGCCTCGAACTCGGCCGAGAAGTCGGTGAACTGCGCCATGTAGGCGCGATCCGTCAGGTTGTCCCGCAACAGGATGTGCATCACCGCCACGGCGAGCGCGCCGTCGGTGCCGGGGCGCACCACCAGCGCCATGTCGGCCTGCTCCATGGTGGCGTTGCGGTAGATGTCGATGGCGACAACCTTCGCGCCCCGTGTCTTCCGCGCCCGCATGGCGTGGGTCATCACGTTGACCTGGGTGGTCACCGCGTTGGTGCCCCAGATGACGATGCAATCGCTCTCGGCCATTTCCTCGGGATTGGGACCGGTGAGCTTGCCCGCGCCGGCGAGGAAGCCGGGCCAGGCCGTGCCGGTGCAGATCGTGTCGTATTGCAGCGAGTAGCCGCGGGCGTGGCGCAGCCGCTCGATGCCGTCGCGATGCACGTGGCCCATCGTACCGGCATAGAAATAGGGCCAGATCGCCTCGGGCCCGTGCTCGGCCTCGATCGCCAGCCAACGCGCAACGATTTCGTCGAAAGCCTCGTCCCAGCTGATGCGCCGCCACTCGCCGGCGCCCTTTTTGCCAACGCGGCGAAGGGGATGAGTCAGTCTGTTCGGGTGATGAATCCGTTCGGCGTAGCGCGCCACCTTCTCGCAGATGACGCCGGCCGTATACGGATCATCCTTGGCGCCGCGCACGCGACCGATGGTGTGCGCGTCGATGATCTCGACGTCGAGCGCGCAGGTCGACGGACAATCATGCGGGCAGACGGAGCGCGCGATGCGCGGGGTGGTGACGGCGTTCATGGAGCCGGTTTAGCACGCGCCCGCGACGCGTGCGAGGGCACCGGATAGACCGGCGAAGTTGCACACGCACCATCGAAGCCTGCAAAGCAGGCGGGCCTGCGCCGCTGTCGAAAGCCTACTCTTCCGCGCGGATGCGGGCGAGCTCGGCGTTATAGATCCTGAGGCTCAGGAAGATCGCGAAGGCGAAGCATACGACACCGGTGGCGTGGGCCAGCGGCAGTTCGTTGATGATGGGAATGTGCTTGGCGACAAGCATGACGACAACGAGCGTGAGGACGGACACGACCTCAGCAAAGCGGAACAACATGGCTCCCCTTGACCTTCACAAACTGAGTGCGCTGACGCTCGGCGCGGATTAGCTCCGCGTTGACGGAGCCCCCTGCGATCGAGGTTTACGTGAAATCGCAAAAGGTTCCATCAACTTTTGTGTGAGGGACAAGATTTGATCGGGAGGCATGGCGCGAGAGCAACATCTCCCGCGCCTGCGGCTGCTAACCGACGAGCTTCAGGCCGATGATGCCGGCCACGATCAGGCCGACCGAGGCGAGCCGCAGCGGGGTGGCGGCCTCGCCGAGCACCAGGATGCCGACGATCACCGTACCCACCGCGCCGATACCCGTCCACACCGCATAGCCGGTGCCGACCGGCAGCGTGCGCAACGCCAGGCCCAGCAGGGCTACGCTCGCCACCATGGCGGCGACGGTGATCGTGGTCGGGACAAGCTTGGTAAAGCCGTCGGTGTATTTGAGGCCGATAGCCCAGACGATTTCGAGCAGGCCAGCGATGACAAGGAAGACCCAGGACATGGTCGTTCTCCTAAGTCGCGGGTCGTCCCACGGTGATGTTCGGAAGGCCGGGGTCGTCCCCGGCAGGCTTGACTTAGGACATCGCGACGGCAGAGTGAAGTGCCGGGGGCGCATATCGGATGGTCCGGGGACGATTGACTTATCGGCGGCGAGCGGCCAGTCCTCGACCCGAGGAGTGCCCGTGGCCAGCGACAGCGACAATCCCACCCGGTTCGAGCGCCTGCGATCGACGCTGCGGCTGCTCTATCACGGCAGTTCCACGCCGGCGCTGCGGTTCCAGTTCGCCGTGCTGGTGGTCGATCTTGCGATCATCGCCTTCTTCATCGCCACCCCCCTGCTCAAGGATCGGCCGAGCTTCATCTGGATCGACCTCGCGGTGGCGGCGCTGCTGATCGCCGACATCGTGGCCCGCGGCCTTGCCACCACGGATCCGTGGCGCTGGCTGCGGCAGCCGACCACGCTGGTGGACGTGCTGGTGCTGGTGACGCTGCTGCTGCCGGCCTGGCTGGCGAACCTCGGCTTCCTGCGCATCCTCAGGTTGTGGACGCTGTCGCAAAGCGGGGCGCTGTGGCGGCCGCTCAAGAAACTGAAACTGTCGCATTATCGCGAACAGGGCGAGGCGCTGGTCAACATCGTGACCTTCCTGTTCCTCGTCTCGGGCTTCATCCTCACCGTGTTCGGCTCCGAGGAGAACGGCATCGATGGCTATGTCGATGCGCTCTATTTCACCGTCACCACCGTGACGACCACCGGCTATGGCGACGTGACGCTGCCCGGGACGGGTGGCAGGCTCATCTCGATCGTGGTGATGATCATCGGCATCAGCCTGTTCGTGCGGCTGGCGCAGGCGGTGTTCCGGCCCAACAAGGTCTATTTCCCCTGCCCCCAATGCGGGCTCGCCCGGCACGAGACGGACGCGGTGCACTGCAAGGCCTGCGGGCATGTGTTGAATATTCCCGACGAGGGACACTGACGACGTCGGCGTCATGCGCGCGAATGTCAGTGTCCGAAAAGTGTATTCCGCAGGCGTCCGAGACTTTGCTCGCGGACTGCCCGCCTGTCGCCAAAATTAACTTTTCGTTTACAATTGATTTGCGGACAGCAACAGAAAACTGATCATGCGCTTCAGTACCCGGCCCGGATGCCCGCAACGGAGCGCCGGTGCTGCGGAGGTATCGGGAGTTGGAGCATGATCAATAGGCAGGCTGTTGCGGCCGTAATACTGGCAATGGCGGTGGTGATGGGCGGAAATACTGCCCTGGCGGCAACCGGTACGGCATTGGGCGTCGACCCACAGGCGCAGGCCGACAAGGACGGCGCGGCGCGCGTGCTGACCGTGGGCGCCGACATTTTCATCGGCGACGTGGTCAAGACCGGGTCGCGCGGGAACGTGCAGATCAAGTTCTCGGACAAGACCGAGCTGGTGGTCGGCCCCAATTCGACGCTGCTGATCGAGGACTACCTGCTGCGCGACGACCAGTCGCCCGGCAAGTTCGCGGTGAACGCGCTTGCCGGCACGTTCCGCTTCGCCACCGGCGAATCCGCCAAGGATCGCTACATCATCACCACGCCGACCGGCACCATCGGGGTACGCGGCACCTGGTTCGACTTCAATGTCGGCGAGGAGACCAGGGTGATGGTCTATCGCGGCGAAGTCATCCTGTGCGACAATGCCGGCCAGTGCGTGACGCTGAGCGATACCTGCGAGATCGGCACGATCGACATCGATGAAGCCGCCATCCTGGGCAATGCCGCCGACACCGAGGGCGACCTGCGCGACGACCTCAAGTCGAGCTTCATCTATGCACAGAACCAGAGCCCGCTGAACCGCGAATTCTGGTTCGAGCGCGCCCGCGAATGCTTCAACAAGGGTTTTGAGACGAACTTCCCGAACCGCAACCAGGACAGGGAAGATCGGCCGGAAGCGCCCGACGAGCCGGGCTGCAACGTGGGTGCGCTCGACCTGCGGCGGCTGCCGATGCCGGGTGTCGCGTTCGCGGTAGTGGATGTAGCATCCGTGCCGGTTGAGGAGCCGGGTTGCCCGGAATGATCCGGCGCCCGGCCTACATCTCGTCGAAAGGCACGCCACCGCGTGCCTTGTCGGCCTTCTTGCTCTCGACGATCTGGACGACCACGCGCTCGGCCGGCACGTTGAAGTTCTTCACCACGGCGGCGGTGATGTCCCGCATCAACGCCTTCTTGGCTTCGGTGGTGCGCCCTTCGACGATGTGAACGAGGATTTCGGGCACCGGCTCAGGCCTTCTTCTTGGGCTTTTCGGCCTTGGCGGCCTTG
This sequence comes from Devosia sp. Soil_C_22, assembly GCF_057657195.1. Classification (NCBI taxonomy): domain Bacteria; kingdom Pseudomonadati; phylum Pseudomonadota; class Alphaproteobacteria; order Hyphomicrobiales; family Devosiaceae; genus Devosia; species Devosia sp. Soil_C_22. Next base: position 1,372,220 of record NZ_JBDGIY010000001.1, on the reverse strand, counting down.
ACCTTGGTGGGCTTGGCAGTTTCGGCGGCGGCGGCCTTGCGCAGCTCGGTGACCGAGGTGCCCTTGTGGCCCCAGTTGTCGGTGTCGATCTCGTCGATGACGACGAAGGTCGCGTCGGGGTTCTTGTTGAGCACCTTCACCAGCACATCGGTGATGCCCTTGATGACGGCGCGCTTCTGCTCAGCCGTCGCCCCGTCCCTGGTGATCTGCACGTGCACGTAAGGCATAAGCCCCTCCCCCTTGAATCGGGCGGAGGATGCGGCAGCCGGGTGGCCGCCGTCAATCGAGCGGGTCGTAGCTCTTCTTGGGCTTCTTGCGCGGAGCGGTTCCGGCGTCGGCCGGCGGATCGTGCTTCACCCGGTTCTTGTATTTCGGCTTGCCCTTGTCCTTGGGATTGGGCTTGGCCTTCTTGAACGGGGCCGGCTCGCGCTGCGGCTGGGCCTCGGCCACGGGCGGAGTGATCTCGCGCGCCGGTTTGGTCGCGAGCTTGGCGCCCTTGTCGGAGCGGACCTTGTAGCGCGGACCATCGTCACGCTGCGGGCGCGGGCTGTCCTCGCCGCGTGGCTTGTAGTCGCGACGCGGCGCATCGTCACCGCGCGGCTTGTACTGGCGCGGCGGACCGTCGTCGCGCGACTTGAAGTTCCGGCGCTGCGGACCGGGCGCCGAAGACGGCCGGATATCGGCGCCGTTCTCGATGCTGGAGCCATTGCTGGCGACGGTGGCGGCAAACGCGTCGGCCTTGTCGGCGGCGATCTCGAAGCGGGTTTCGTTGTCGAATATCTTGATCGAGCCGATGTCGCGCTTGGTGACGTCGCCGGCCTTGCAGATCAGCGGCAGCAGCCATTTGGGATCGGCGCGGCGGGTGCGGCCGATCGACAGGGTGAACCACCGCCCATTGGTCATCGGCTCGGGCCTGCCCTTGGGGGCACCATCGTCGTCGACGAAGCGCTTGTCGCGGCGCGGCGCCTTCTCGGTGAACGCCGAAATGGCCTGCTCGGAGACTTCCTCGGCGGCCGGGCGGGCCGAAAGCTCGCGCCGGATATAGGCGGCGGCGAGCTGCTCGGGCGTGACGCGCTCAAGCAGCTCGGCAACGAAGCCGGCGTCGACGTCGTCGGCCACTACGCTCTCGCCGGCGGCGGCGAGAATCTGCTCGCGGTTTCGGGCATCGATCTCGGCAATCGTAGGCGCTCCGCGGCTGCTGGCCTCGAGATTGGCGGCGCGCAGCACGCGGGCAGCGGCGCTGCGGCGGTGCATCGGCACGATCAGCGCGCAGATGCCCTTGCGGCCGGCACGGCCGGTGCGGCCCGAGCGATGCAGCAGAGTCTCGGGATTGGACGGCACATCGGCATGGATGACGAGATCGAGATTGGGCAGGTCGATGCCGCGTGCCGCAACGTCGGTGGCGACGCAGACACGGGCGCGGCCATCGCGCATGGCCTGCAGCGCGTTGCTGCGCTCGGCCTGGGTCAGCTCGCCCGACAGCGCCACGACCGGGAAGCCGCGATTGGCGAGCCGCGCCGTCAGGTGCTTCACCGATTCACGGGTGTGGCAGAAGACGATGGTGTTGGAGTCGCTGTGGAGCAGCAGCATGTTGATGACTGCGTGCTCCTTCTCGTCGTTGCGGACGACGACCTGCTGGTACTCGATATCGGCATGCTGCTCGCCGGCGCTGGTGGCGACGATGCGCAGCGCGTCGCGCTGGAACGTCTTGGCGAGATCGGCGATGGCGCGCGGCACGGTGGCCGAGAACAGCAGCGTACGGCGGGTGTCGGGCGTCGACTCGATGATGAACTCGAGGTCTTCGCGGAAGCCCAGGTCGAGCATCTCGTCGGCTTCGTCGAGGACGACGGCGCGGAGCTGGCCGAGATCGAGCGCACCCTTGCTGATATGGTCACGCAGGCGCCCGGGCGTGCCGACGACGATGTGCGCGCCACGCTCCAGCGCCCGCCGCTCGGTGCGGATATCCATGCCGCCGACGCCGGCCGCGATACGCGCGCCGGTGCCAGCGTAAAGCCACTCGAGCTCGCGCTGTACCTGCATGGCGAGCTCGCGCGTCGGCGCGATCAGCAGCGCCAGGGGCGTCCTCGGCGCGTCGAACGCCATCGCGTCGCCGAGCAGTGTCGGGGCGATGGCCATGCCGAAGGCGACGGTCTTGCCCGAGCCGGTCTGGGCCGAAACCAGCAGGTCGCGGCCATCCGCCTCGGGGGCGAGGACGCTCAGCTGAACGGGCGTCAGCGTCTCGTAGCCGCGCTCGGCAAGGGCGGTCGCAAGGGCCGGATGGATGGTTTCGGGCAGGGTCACGGCTTCGTCTTTGCTGTTCGCGATGAGTACCACACCCACCGGGTCATTCCCGCGAAAGCGGAAACCTCAGTTTTCTTGCAGCGGCACGATCGAAACGGAGATCCCGCCTTCGCGGGGATGACACCGTGCGCCTGACGCTAGCAAAACAAAAGGGCCGCCCGGAGGCGGCCCTCGGTATCTCTATCGCAGGGCGATCAGCCGACGATCTCGTCGTCGTTGAAGAAGAACTTGATCTCTTCCTTGGCGGTCTCGGGAGCATCCGAGCCGTGCACCGAGTTCTCGCCGACCGAAACGGCGTAGAGCTTGCGGATGGTGCCCTCGGCGGCATTGGCCGGGTTGGTGGCGCCCATCACTTCACGGTTCTTGAGGATGGCACCTTCGCCTTCCAGCACCTGGACGACGACCGGACCCGAAAGCATCGACTCGACCAGCTCGCCGAAGAAGGGACGCTCCTTGTGGACGGCGTAGAAGCCCTCGGCCTGGGCGCGGGTCATCTTGATCTTCTTCATCGCAACGACCTTGAGGCCGGCGGTCTCGAACTTGTCGACGATCTTGCCGATCAGGTCGCGGCGAACCGCATCGGGCTTGATGATGGAGAAAGTGCGCTCGATGGCCATGTTGTCTGGTCCTTGGAGTGGGTCTGAATTGGGTGCGGCCTTCTACCGGTAAGGCGTGACGGGCGCAAGACGGGGATGCTGGGCGGATTGCCGCTGAACCGCCTCAGCAATGATCCACCGTCATGCCCGGCTTGACCTGGGCACCCATGCATCGGTGCGGCGTTCCATGGGTCCGCGGGTCAAGCCCGCGGATGACGACTGAAAGAGTAGCGCGGGCTACTGCGCTGCCGGCTCCGCGCACTCACCGTCTTCGGTCGCCTCGATCAGCCCGTAGGCCTGTACCGTGTTGTCCGGGCGGAGCGCGGTGACGTCGAGGTCGATGACCGGTTCGCTCAGGTCGAGCACGGTACTGCCTTCGATGGTGACGACCTGCATGGTGCACATCTCGGAGGTGTTGTGCGTTGCGATGGTCACGGCCGCGATGGTGCCGCGCGGTTCGGCGGTCGAGATCTCGGTGACTTCCTGACAGGCGCCGCCGTCGAAGGCGTAGCTGAGCACGATGCGCTCGGCATCGAGGCGGCAGGCGCTGAGCTCGGTGAAGGGTGGTTGCTCGTCGGCGAGGGCGGGGAACGTCAGCGCCGCGAGCACGGCAAGGGTGGTGATCGGCCTCAACATTGGACTTGTCTCCTCGTTCGCTCTATTGGCACCGACAATAGCGACCGGATCAAGACTGAGGTTTTCCGCCCCAGCGCGGGGAACAACGATAATGCTGACCATCAACGACCTTTCCTACCGCATCCAGGGCCGCCCCCTGTTCGAAAACGCCTCGCTGGTGCTGCCCGACGGGTCCAAGACGGGGTTCGTGGGCAAGAACGGCACGGGCAAGACCACGCTGTTCCATTTGATCCAAGGCCATATCGCGCCCGAGCAGGGGAGCATCGAGGTCAACCGCAAGGCCCGCATCGGCGCGGTGGCGCAGGAAGCGGTGGCGAGTGAGGTCACCGTTCTCGACGTCGTGCTGATGGCCGACAAGGAGCGCACCGCGCTGCTGGCCGAAGCCGAAACGGCGACCGATCCGCACCGGATCGGCGACATCCACACCCGGCTCGCCGAGATCGACGCGCATACGGCCGAAGCGCGCGCCTCGACCATCCTCAAGGGCCTCGGCTTCGAGAAGGACCGGCAGCTCGGGCCGACCTCGGAGCTGTCCGGCGGCTGGCGCATGCGTGTGTCGCTCGCGGCGGTGCTGTTTTCGCAGCCCGACCTGCTGCTGCTCGACGAGCCGACCAACTACCTCGATCTCGAAGGCACGCTGTGGCTGGAGAAGTACCTCCAGACATACCCGTACACCGTGTTCATGATCAGCCACGACCGCGATCTCCTGAACAAGGCCGTGACCTCGATCGCGCATCTCGAGCACCGCAGGCTCACCTTCTACAAGGGCGCCTACGACACGTTCGAAGAAACGCGCCGGATGCAGATGGAGCTCAACAACAAGAGCCGCGAGAAGACGCTCGACCAGATCGCGCACCTGCAGAAATTCGTCGATCGCTTCAAGGCCAAGGCGACCAAGGCCAAGCAGGCGCAGGCCCGCGTCAAGATGATCGAGAAGCTGAAGCCGCCGGCAGCGATGTTCGACGAGACCTCCCTGCCCTTCGACTTCCCCAACCCCAAGCGGATCCCGGCCTCGCCGATGATCAGCTTCGACAATGTGTCGGTGGGCTATGGCGACAAGGTCGTGCTGCGGCACATCACCAACCGGATCGATCCGGACGACCGGATTGCGCTGATCGGCGTCAACGGCAACGGCAAGTCGACCTTCGCGAAGCTCCTGTCGGGTGAGTTGAAGCCGATGGGCGGCGAGATGCGCAAGGGCAAGGGGCTGGAGATCGCCTATTTCGCCCAGCACCAGCTCGACCATCTGAAGCCCGAGCAGACCCCGTTCGAGCATATCGTGCCGCTGATGCCGTATGACAGCGAGGCAAAGCGGCGCTCGCGCGTGGCGCAGATGGGGCTCACCACCTCGCGCATGGACACCAAGGTGCAGAACCTCTCGGGTGGCGAGCGGGCGCGGCTGCTGCTGGGGCTCATCACCTTCGGCGGGCCGGGCATGCTCATTCTCGACGAGCCGACCAACCATCTCGATATCGACAGCCGTGATGCGCTGGTCGCCGCGCTGAACGACTATACCGGCGCGGTGCTGATCATCAGCCACGACCGCCACCTGATCGATGCCACGGCGGACAAGCTGTGGATCGCGCAGAACGGCACGATCGAGGAATTCGACGACGATCTCGACTCGTACCAGCGCCAGCTCACCTCCAACGCGAACGGCAAGCCGAGCAAGAAAGAGGCCGGCCCGTTGGTGGTCGAGGATCGCAAGGCGGCGCGGCAGGAGGCGGCGGCAAAGCGGCTCGAAGTGGCGCCGCTGCGCAAGTCGATCAAGGATGTGGAGCAGAAGCTCGGTCGGCTGCGCACCGAGCTGGCGCGGGTCGAAGCGTTCCTGGCTGATCCAAAGACCTATGATGGCGCGCCCGAGCGCGTGATAGCCTTGGGCAAGGACAAGGCCCGCTTCGAGGGTGAAATCGCGACCGCGGAGGAGCGGTGGCTCACCCTCAGCGAGGAACTCGAGCAAGCCGAGAAAGCCTGACGATGACGAACATGACGGCAGCGGAAGTCGTGAGCCTGCTCGGGCTCGAGCCGCATCCCGAGGGCGGCTTTTATCGGCAGACCTTTGCCGACAGGGTCGTCGCGGGCCGGCCGACCTCGACGCTGATCTACTACATGCTGACCAACGGCCAGTCCGGCACCTGGCACCGCGTCACCGACGCCGCCGAGGTGTGGCACTGGTATGCGGGCGCGCCGCTGACGCTGGCGATTTCGCGCGACGGCAAGCAGGTCAGCGAGCGCGTGCTCGGCAACGACTTCGCGGCGGGCCAGCGGCCGCAATTCGTGGTGCCGGCCAATGCCTGGCAGCGGGCGACGTGCCTCGGCGACTGGACGCTGGTGGGCTGCACGGTGTCGCCGGGCTTCCAGTTCTCGAAATGGGAACAGGCTGCTGAGGGGTGGATGCCGGGGTGACGCTGGTGCGTGGGCTCCACCCCACCCAGTTTCGCTAGGCAGCAAGCTGCCAAGCTTCACTACCCTCCCCATCAAGGGGAGGGAAATCCGAGGTGGGGGGATGGGGCACGACCTCCCTCCCCCTTGTGGGGAGGGGGAACCGGCGAAGCCGGTGGGTGGGGCCGGCCACAAGCACCGGCCCAACCATGCTACCCCTTCTTCACCCACTTCCCCCCAGCTTCCTGCTGCCAGTAGGTCACCTCGTTCCCATCCCGCAGCGCCTTCCACGCCGCGCGCGCCTCGGTCACCGCGTCCGGATCATGGCCTGAGAACATGAAGACGATGCGGGTGTAGCCCTCGCCCGATTGCGGCACGGCGCGGTCGACGAAGAAGCGGACCTCGGCGTTATTGGGGTTGTGCGGGCGGGTGGTGATGAGAATGCGCTGCAGGTGGTCGGCGTCGCCGCCGGCGCGGGCGTGCGGCAAAAAGCTGTCGTCGCGATAGGTCCACAGCATCTGGTCGAGCTGTTCCGCCCGCTCCTCGCTGCCGGTTTCCACCACCACGTTCCAGCCGCGCTCGAGCGATTTCTCGAGCAGGATCGGGATCACCCGTTCCAGCGGCTGGCTCTCGAGGTGGTAGAACAGGATCTCGCTCATTTGCTCTCGTAGTGATCCCGCACCAGCCGGTCGAGCACGGCGACACCGAAGCCCGAGGCCCAGGACTGGTTGGTTTCGCTCTGCGGCGAGGCGAGCGCGACGCTGGCGATATCGAGATGCGCCCACGGCACGTCGTTGACGAAGCGCTTCAGGAACATCGCGGCAGTGATCGAGCCGGCCGGGCGGCCGCCGGAATTCTTGATGTCGGCGAAGCGGCTCTCGATCTGCTTGTCGTAGGCCGGCCCGAGCGGCATGCGCCAGAGCTTTTCGCCGGTCGCAAGGCCGGAGGCGATGAGCTTGGCGGCCAAATCCTCATCGTTGGAAAACAACCCGGCATGGTCGTTGCCGAGCGCGACGCCGATGGCGCCGGTGAGGGTCGCGAGATCGATCATGAAGCGCGGCTTGAAGCGGTCCTGCGTGTACCAGAGCGCGTCGGCGAGAACGAGCCGGCCCTCGGCGTCGGTGTTGACGATCTCGATGGTGGTGCCGCTCATGGCGGTGAGGATATCGCCCGGCCGCATGGCGGTGCCCGAGGGCATGTTCTCGACCAGCCCGATGACGCCGATGGCGTTCACGCGGGCCTTGCGGGCGGCGAGCGCGTGCATGAGGCCGGTGACGGCGGCCGCCCCACCCATGTCGCCCTTCATGTCCTCCATGCCGAGGCCGGGCTTGATCGAAATGCCACCCGAATCGAACACCACGCCCTTGCCGATGAAGGCGAGCGGCGCGTCATCCTTGCCGCCGCCGCTCCAGCGCATGATCACCAGCCGCGGCGGGCGCTCGGAGCCCTGCGCCACGGCCAGCAGCGAGTTCATGCCGAGCTTTCGCATCGCCTTCTCGTCGAGCACTTCGAGTTCGATGCCGAGTTTGGCCAGCTTCTCGGCCTCCTCGACGAATTCGAGCGTGCCCAGCACGTTGGGTGGCAGGTGCACCAGGTCGCGTGCCAGCAGCGTGCCGGAGGTGGTGGCGTCGCGGTCGGCGATGGCCTTGTCGACGGCGGCGCGGTTGCCGACATGCAGCGTCACGGTGAGGCCGGTGCCGTTGTCCTCGGCCTTGGCCGCCTTGTAGCGATCGAAGCGGTAGTGGCGCAGCTTCAGTCCGGCTGCGAGTTCGGCAACGCGATCGGAGGTTGCGGCTTCATCGTCGAGCAGCACATCGGCCTTCGTCGCCTTGATCCCCGTCAGCTTGTTGGCGAGCGAACCACCGCGATCGGCCCAGGCCGAAAGGCTGGTGCCCTGCCCGGTCTTGCCGGCGCCGAGCACGAGCAGCCGCTCGGCCTCGATGCCGGCCGGCGCGACCAGGTCGATGGCGTGGCCCTGCTTGCCCTTGAACCCGGCAGCGGTCGCAACGCGCGCCCAGTCGAGGCCGGTCGCCTGCCACACCGCGGCGGCGCCGCCAGCCGGCTCGGCGTCCTCGGCGACATAGATGACCAGCGTCCCGGTCGCCGCCAGCGGCAGGGTGGCGGTGTTGATCTCGATCCGATGCGGCATAGGCGACAATACCCCAGGTGAAAGCACGGGAGATGCGCCCGGCCGATAAGCAATGCCCCGACTGATAGCCCGAAAGCCGGTCGCGTCAAACCCGCAACACATGACCGGCGCCGAACCGGGGGGCAGCCGTTTTCCTTGCCAGCCCCGTCCATGGCGGGGCACAGTCCGGCCCGGATCGTGCCTTGAGCCATCCACCCGCGCGGCGCTCAACGGACTTACTGATTCAAGTGACCCGACTAGGCAGTTATCTTCTCAGGCTTTTTGCTGCCGAGGCTGCCGCGCTGTTCGGGGTGGCGATCACCATCATCTATCTCGCCCAGACGCTCAGAATCGTCGATGCCGCCACAGTGCGCGACCGGGGCTTCCTCATCGTGCTGTGGCAGACCGTGCTGGCGCTGCCCACGCTCGCCATCGCCTTTCTCTATCTCTGCCTCGCTATCGGCCTCGCCCGCGCGCTCCGGGCGCTGCAGGCGTCGCGCGAGCTGCACATCATCCATGTCGGCCAGCAGATGCCGACCCTGTTCCGCGCCATTCTCACCTATGCGCTGGTCGGCATGCTGGCGGTGTTCGCCATGTCGCATGTGATCACGCCGGCCTCGAAGGGCGCCAACCGCGCTATCGACGCACAGGCGGCGGCCGATCTCGTCGGCAGCTCGCTGGTGCCTAACCGCTTCGCCGTGCTGACCCGCGGCGTTACCGTCACGGTGGGCGGGCGCGGCCCCAATGGCGAGATCACCTCGTTCTTTGCCGACGACCGGCGCGACGAACGGACCCGCCGCACCTATATCGCCGACTCCGCGGTGATCACCCGCGACGACGAGGGTTATGTCCTGCAGCTCGAGAACGGCACCATCCAGTACCGCACGCTCGATGGGCAATTCTCCGAAATCTCGTTCAACCGCTACGATATCGCGCTCGACCGGCTGACCGGCGATGCCAGCGATGGCGGGCGCGGCGCGCGCAGCACGTGGAGCCTCATCTCCGCGGCACTGGCCGACGGCGACTGGTCGAGCGACACGGTGCGCGAACTTGCCGAACGCACGGCCGATGGCCTGCGCGTGCTGGCGCTGTGCCTGTTCGTTGCCGCCATCAGCGCCTTCCCGTCCGGCCGGCGACGCGAGCCGCTATTGCCGGTCGAGGTCACGATCCTCGGCGTGGTAGCGCTCGAGCGCGTGCTGTCGAGCTATCTGCCGCTCGAGGCCGGCTCAAAGCAGCTCTCGGGCGTCGTTATCCTCAGCGTCATCTCGCTTGTGGTCCTCGCCTGGCGACTGAAGCCCTTCGCCCAGCTGCGGCATGCGAGAGGCGCGGCATGAACCTGATCGACTGGGTCATCGTCCGGCGGCTGTTGGGCAGCGTAGCGCTGACGCTGCTGGTGCTGTTCGCCATCCTGCTGCTGGTCGAATCCATGAATACCGACCGCTTCGAGATGCTGAGCGAAGTGGGCGGCATCCCGTTGGCCTTTGCCGGTATCGTCGGGGCCGCGGCACGGTGGGTGGTGGATACGCTGCCGCTCACGACCCTGGTCGGCACGGTCGCGGGCCTGCTGAGCCTGCAGGCGTCGCGGGAGATGACCGTGATCAAGGCCTCCGGCGTCTCGGTATGGCGACTCATGCAGGCGCCGGTAGCCGTGACGTTGCTCAGCGGCCTCGTGGTCTCGCTCGTCCTCGATTCCGGCATCGTCATCCTGAACCGTTCGATCTCGCCGCTTGCGAGTGGCAGCAGCGGGCAGAGCGAGCGGCTGTGGCTCGACGAGCGGCGGGCTGAAACCCGCTACATGCTCGAGGCGGGCTATGGCAGCCCGGCCGGCGACGCGCTTTCGGAAGTCACCGTGTTCATGATGGATAGCCCGCGCGACCGCATCGAGGCGCCGGACGCAACGCTGCAGAATGGCAGCTGGGTCATGCCGCAGGCGACGCGCTTCCGCTCCAATGGCCTCGCCGAGCCACTCACCGATTTCCGCCTGCCCACCACGCAGACCGTGGCCGATATGCGGGCGAGATTCGCCTCGGTCCCGGACATGACAGTGTGGGAACTGGCGGCCTCGCTGGCCTCGCGGCTGACCGATCCGCGCGAGAAGGCCGAGGTCGAGATGCGCTTCCTCAGGCTTGTCGGGCTGCCGCTCACCCTGTGTGGCTCGCTCGTCATTGCCTTCGCATTTACGGCCGGTTATCGAAGGACCAATAAATATGGTGGGGCGGTGCTTTATGGTATCGTCCTTGGCAGCTTGGTTTATGTCGTGACCGAGCTGGCGGGACGTGCCGGGGGCGCCGGTATCGTGCATCCCGCCATAGCGGTTGCGGGGCCAGCAGCAGTTGCCATCGTCATTGGAGTGACGGTGCTGCTCAACAGGGAAGATGGACGGACGTGAGCTTGATGCGCCGCGACCGCGGGGGGAAGATGCGGCTGCGCCCGTTCGGCGCAGCGCTCGGCCTTGCCGTGGCCGTCACGGCGCTATCGCCCCTGCCCGCCACCGCCCAGTTCCTGCCGCCCGGATTTTTCGAGAGCATTCCCGAGCCCGGCTCGCCGGCCGAGGTCGAGGCCAACACGCTCGTTTACGACGGCACCGCCGACGTGATCAGCGCGCAGGGCCGCGCCACCATGCATTACGGCGGCTACATCATCGTCTGCGACGACCTGCGCTACGAGCAGGCGACGGGCGACCTCGCCTGCATCGGCAATGCCGAGCTGACCGACCCCGACGGCAACGTCATCAAGTCCGAGCGCATGGACGTGACCGGCGGCATGAAGGAAGCCTTCATCCGGTCGATGACGGTCACCACTACCGACGGCGCCCAGGTTACCGCACGCGACGGCAATTATTCGCGCGCGCTGCAGACCGTGCTCAATGACGCGAGCTACTCGCCGTGCGGGCTGTGTATCGACGAGAAGGGCCGGCGCATCGGCTGGCGCGTCCGGGCCGCCCGCATGATCCACGACGCCGAGACCAAGACGGTCATCTTCGAGCAGCCGTCGCTGGAAGTGCTGGGCATCCCGGTCGCCTGGCTGCCCTGGCTGTCGGTGCCCGATCCGACCTCGGGCCGGCAGGCCGGCTTCCGGCTGCCGAGCGCCGACTATGACGAGAAGTATGGCGGCCGGCTCAACGTGCCCTATTTCATTCCGGTCGGCGAGGATATCGACATCCTGCTGTCGCCGTCGATCATGAGCCAGCAGGGCTTCCTGATGGCGGCCGAGTACCAGCAGCGCTTCGACTACGGCTCGATCACCATCAAGGCCTCGGGCATCTATCAGCTCGATCCCGGTGCGTTCCAGACCGTAGGCAATCGCGAGTGGCGCGGCGCTATCCAGAGTTCGGGCGAGTTCCGCCCGATCGAGAACTGGACCGTCGGCTGGTCCTACAGCGCCTTCACCGACGCCGCCTATTTCGAGGACTATGGCTTCGACACCGCCGACTGGAAGGTGAACGAGGTCTATGCCACGCACCTGAGCGAGGACTTTTACGCCGACATCCGGCTGCAGCAGTTCCTCAAGCTCGGGCAGTTCGTGACCGATCAGAGCGCCGAAGACGCACAGAACCAGCAGGCGGCGACGCTGCCCAATGCCCGTGGCGCCGGCTATTTCGATCTCGGCGAATGGGGTCAGGTCCGTGCTACCGGCAGCCTGCTCGGCGTGCACCGCGACATGAAGGATGCCTTTGCCTACGGCGGCAAGCCCTATGTCTTCGGCTACGAAGGCACCAAGACGCATGCGAGCGCGGAGGTGAGCTGGCAGAAGCCGTTCATCACCGGTGGCGGCATTGTCGCGACCCCCTATCTGGGCCTGCGGGCCGACATCACCGACTACAACCAGGGCGACGGAGCTGATCTCGGCATCGGCCTGCCCGAGCCGGACGACCAGTTGCTGTTCGAGGCGACGCCAATCGCCGCCATCGACGTGCGCTGGCCGTTGATCGCCAGCAACGGGCCCGACTCGCATTTGCTCGAGCCGGTGGCGCAGCTGGTCTATCGCGGCAGCGATACCACCGCCGTGGGTATCACCAACGACAACGCGCACAGCTTCGTGCTCGATGACACCAACATCTTCGCCTATGACCGCTTCACCGGCACCGACCGGCAGGAGACGGGCCTTCGCGCCAATGTCGGGGCACGCTACCTCGCCAATTTCTCGGGCGGCCAGTGGCTCGAGATCGTCGGCGGCCAGAGCTTCCAGCTCGCCGGCGTCAATGCCTTCGGCGAACCCGACGCGGCCAATGTCGGCGTGAGCTCCGGGCTGGAGGAGGATGCCTCCTACCTGGTGCTGGGCGTGCGCGGTTCGCCGTTCGCCGGCCTGACACTGGGCAGCAAGCTGCAGATCGACACCGAGGCCATGCGCCTCGCGCGTGCCGGCGTAGGCGGCAGCTACAACATGGGCGACGGCTACTCGCTGGGCGCCGACTACATCTACCTGCCGGCCGACACGGCCACCGGTGTGCTGCAGGATCAGCAGGAGGTGACGGTTCGCGCCAGCGCGCCACTGCCGATCGACTATTTCAAAGCCAATGCCAGCGTCTCGTGGGACCTCGCCGCCTCCGAGTGGCTCGAGGCCCGCGGCGAACTGCTCTACGACGACGGATACTTCCTTGCCGGCGGCTTCGCGCAGGCCAACGGCCCTACCCATGCCACGCCCGATTCCATTACCTTCGGCGTCAAGTTCCTGCTCAAGGCACCGGGCGCCGAGTTCGGCATCGGTTACTAGCTGCGGATCCAACCGATTTTGGCCGCAATCCTCGAACATTGAAAAGGCCCGCCGGGCGCCTCGGCGGGACCAACAAACGAATGGTGACCACTATGCCCCGCCTTATCGCAGCGATGCTGATCGGCCTCTCCCTGAGCGCAATGCCGGCCCTTGCCGCCACCAAAGTGCTGGTGAACGGCGTGCCCATCTCGGACACCGAGATTGCCTCGCGGGTAAAGCTGCTGGCGCTCGAAGGCGGCGGCAATTCGCAGAAGGCGACGCAGCAGCTGGTCGACGAGCAGATCCAGCTGCAGGAAGCCCGCCGGCTGAACATCACCATCTCCGATACCGACGTGGACGGCGCCTTCGCGCAGGTGGCGCGCAACGTCAAGCTGTCGCCGGACAAGCTCGATGCCCTGCTACGCCAGCGCGGTATCAGCCAGGAGACGATGAAGCAGCGCCTGCGCGCCGCCCTCGCCTGGCAGCGTATCGCCGCCATGGTGGTGCAGCCGCGCGTGCAGGTGTCCGACCTGCAGCTCGACCAGGAAGCCTCGGCCCAGCTCGGCCAAGACCAGAGCTATGACTACATCCTCAAGGAAGTGCTGTTCATTTCCACCACCGGCAATGCCTCGGCGCGCACCGGGCAGGCCAACAAGTATCGCTCGTCGTTCCAGGGCTGCGACAGCGCCGTGCAGCTGTCGCTCGGCTACACCGATGCCGCCGTGCGCGACATGGGCCGCCGCCACGCTACCCAGCTCCCCGAAGCGCTGGCCAAGGAGCTGGCCGGCCTGAACGTGGGCGGCATCACCAAGCCGCGCGTCACCGAGGGCGGGGTCTCCATGCTTGCCATCTGCTCCAAGACCGCAGCGCGCGATACCACCTTCCTCAAGAACAAGCTGCGGTCCCAGCAGGGCACCGAGGCCATGAAGGCCGAGGGCGAGAAGTACATGGAAGAGCTGCGCAAGAAGGCGCAGGTCGTCTATAGCTAACGGCGCCTTACGGCTGCAGCCGGCAATGGACGAAGTCGTCGCCCATTGCCTTTACGGCGGTGTGGCAAGTATTGCCCCGTCGGCCGTCCGGCCGGGTAGCGGCGACGTGAGGACAACATGGCCGACAATATGCTTCCGCTCGCCGTCAGCATGGGCGAGCCAGCCGGAATCGGTCCCGACCTCGTCCTGAGGCTGTTCGCACGGCGCGAGGAGCTGCGGCTTCCGCCCTTCATCCTGTTCGGCCATATCGATTTCCTGCGCGCCAGGGCGGCGCGCCTCGGGCTGCCGGTGGCGCTGGCCGAGATCGCGCCGAACGGCTCCCCACACATCGAGGGCGCGCTGCCGGTCGTACATGTGGAGGGCCTCGTCCCCGACAAGCCGGGCGAACCCACGGCGCTGTCGGGCAAGGTGGTGATCGAGTCGATCCGCCAGGCCGTCGATGCGACCATGATCGGCACCTGCCGCGGCGTCGTGACCGCGCCCATCCACAAGGCCGTGCTCTACACCGCCGGCTTCAAATATCCCGGCCACACCGAATATCTCGCCGCGCTAACCGATCGCGACGGCAACCCGCCCATGCCGGTAATGATGCTCGCCCATGACGAGCTGCGCGTGGTGCCCGCGACCATCCATGTGCCCATCCGCGACGTGCCCGGCCTCGTGACGCAGGAGCTGCTGATCTCGACCGGCCGGATCGTGGCGCATGACCTGCGCACCCGCTTCGGCATCGCCGAGCCGCGCATCGGTGTTGCCGGGCTCAACCCGCATGCGGGCGAAGGCGGCAAGATCGGCACCGAGGATTTCGACGTCGTCGGCCCGGCCGTGGTGCAACTGCAGCACGAGGACATCCTCGCCGAGGGCCCGATGCCGGCCGACACGCTGTTCTACCTGCCGCACTGGCGCCGCTACGACGCGGTGATCGCGATGTATCACGACCAGGCGCTGATCCCGATCAAGGCCGTGGCCTTCGACGAAGCGGTGAACATCACGCTGGGCCTGCCCATCGTACGCACCTCCCCCGACCACGGCACCGCCTTCGACCTCGCCGGGACGGGCAAGGGATCGGACGCGAGCATGCTCGCCGCGTTCCGCGTGGCGGATCGGCTGACGGGCGGCATGGGGCTGCGCGTGGTGGCGGGGAAGTAGATCGGCGCGCGCCGCGCCCCCCTCTCTGCTGCGACTAACTCGCTGACGCTCGTAAGTCTCGCGTCTCCCCCGCCAAGGGGGAGAGGGTGCGTCGATGTAAGAACTGATGCGGATGGAGGGCTTCTCCCCCTTGGCGGGGGAGAAAGCGAAAACTTGGGCTTAGCGGAGCTAAGTTCTTAGTTTTCGCAAGAGAGGGGGTTGTTTCGGCCCCCCTTACTTCTGCCCCTCCAGCCACTTCAGCATATCCGCGATCTCCTTCTCCTGCGCCGCGATTATCGCCGTGGCCATTTCCCTGGCCCATGGATCATCGCCATGCGCCAGCTCGGCCTGCGCCATGTCGATGGCGCCGCGGTGGTGCGGGATCATCGAGCAGACGAAGGCGACGTCGATGTCGGTGGCGGTGCCGCCGGCCATCATGTCGGCGTTCATCTTGTCCATGCCGTCCATCAGATCCTGGTGCGCCGCGGAGCCGCCCATGGCGTGACCGGCCGCCGGCGCCATCTCGCCAGCATTGGCGAGGCAGATGGCCGGCAGATCGGTCGCAGTATCGGCAGCGGGCGTGGCGCCATGACCTGCGTGCTCCTGTGCGAAAGCCGGGGCGGCGAGCGCGGCGAAGGCAACCAATATCAGGGGTTTCAGCATCAAACTCTCCTATCGCTTGTCGGCCAACGTGTCGGGCCGGTAAGAGTTTCGTGCACCTTCCCATGATTGTAAGGTCAAGCGGCATTTGCGAACTTCGCCAAATCCGCTATTCCCGCCGCATGCAGATCGACAATCTACCGCCGCTGCGCGAGGTGATCGCGGCCCACGGGCTGAGGGCGAAGAAGGAGCTCGGGCAGAATTTCCTGCTCGACCTCAACCTCACCGCCCGGATCGCCCGCACCGCCGGCCCGCTCACCGACGCTACGGTCATCGAGGTCGGCCCCGGACCGGGCGGGCTCACCCGCGCGCTGCTGGCCGAAGGTGCGAAGAAGGTCATCGCCATCGAGCGCGACGAGCGCGCCCTGCCCGCGCTGGCGGACATCGCCGCCGCCTATCCCGGTCGGCTGGAGGTCATCTCGGGCGATGCGCTGGAGATCGACTATGCGGCACTCGCCGACGGGCCGACCAGGCTCGTCTCCAACCTGCCCTACAATATCGGCACCGAGTTGCTGACCCGCTGGCTCACCGTCGATCCGTGGCCACCATTTTTCGACAGCCTGACGCTGATGTTCCAGCGCGAGGTGGCCGAGCGGATCGTCGCCGGGCCCGGCGCCGACGCCTATGGCCGGCTCGGTGTGCTGTGTGGCTGGCGCACCGACGCGCGGATCGCCTTCAATGTCGGCCGCGAGGCCTTCACTCCGCCGCCCAAGGTCACCTCCAGCGTGGTACACCTCAAGCCAAAGGCAACCTCCGATGGCGTGCCGGTGCGCGATCTCGAGCAGGTCACCCGCGCGGCCTTCGGACAACGCCGCAAGATGGTGCGGCAGAGCCTCAAGTCGCTCGGCGTGCCGGTCGAGCCGCTGCTCGCCGCCGCCGAACTCAAGGGCGACGAGCGCGCCGAAGTGCTGGATGTCGCGACCTTCCTCAAGCTCGCCAAGGCGCTGCGCGCATGAGCGGCGTTCTCGCGCTGACCGGCGCCTTCCTCAGCTTCATCGTCCCGGTGATGATTCCGCTGTTCGCCCAGCGCTGGCGTACACTGGGGATTGTCGCAGGACTGGGGGCGGCGTTCTTCGTGTGGGTGAACCTGGATCTCGCCAACCCGGCCGGGGTCACGCAGGCCCTCGGCCCATTCCTGTTCGGCCTGGCGCTGTTCGGGTTCGCGGCCGGGGTGATCGCGAAATTCGTGATGCTGACGGCAAGGCGGTAGCACCCCCAGTTCGGCGCTTGCTGCCCCACCCCACCCACCCGCTCCGCGGGTCCCCCCTCCCCATCAAGGGGAGGGAAATCGGTGGTTGTGGCTCGGCTATCGCCACAGTCGACCTACATCGGAACAAGGGTACGCCGTTGCTGGGTTGGGGTACGACATCCCTCCCCCTTGTGGGGAGGGGGGACCCGTGTAGCGGGTGGGTGGGGGTGGCCACACGCGCCGGCCAACCAACAGAGACCCCGCTTTCGCGGAATGACTCGGTGCGCAATCAATACAAACGGGTGCCCGCCGCTCAACCCGGGCGGCTGACCAGCCCATCATCGCCGACCTCGATCTCCGCAGTCGACATCGTGCGCTTCAGGATCGTCGCGGCGCGGCTCAGCAGGGCCATCTGCACGTCGCTTGCCGACATGCGCTCGTTGGTATTGGCCCACACGCGCAGGGTGAGGTTGTGATCGAAGGCTTCGCGGGCGCGGGTTTCGCGCAGCACCACCTTCACCTTGGCCTGGGTACGGTCGGCGAAAGTGGGGTGCCGCTGCATCTCGTCAATACTGCACGCCTTCACTTCGAACGGCATGGTCGCCCCCCAAGACCAAGGTCTCGCCTGCGGATGCCAAAGCGCCAGCCGGTCGCGGCGAACATCCACAGGCCGGTGGGGTTTATCCACACATGCCTTGTTCCACAGTTAAAGTACTAGCTTAACGGCGTGGCGCCCAGATGACGCCCCGCTGGTCCAAAAAACCGGACCTCAGCTCTCCTAAAGAGAGTCGATCTGATCCTGCAAGTCTTTGACGAATTTATCCAATTGCAGGAAACGCGTACGCGCGAGGCGTGCGGCGGCAAGAATGGTGCGCACGCGCGAGGTGGAATCCTCGAGGTCTTCGTTGACGAGCACATAGTCGTACTCGCCGTAATGCTCCATCTCGAGCCGGGCATTGCGCAGGCGCTTGTCGATGGTGCCCTCGCTGTCCTGGGCCCGCCGCTCGAGGCGCTTGCGCAGTTCCTTGATCGAGGGCGGCAGGATGAAGATGGTCACCATGTCGGGCCGCGCGTGCTTCAAGAGCTGCAGCGTGCCCTGGTAATCGATGTCGAACAGGATATCGCGGCCGGCGGAGAGGCGCTCTTCCACCCGGGCCCGTGGGGTGCCGTAGAAATTGCCGTGCACCTCGGCGCTCTCGAGCAGTTCGCCGTCCTGCTGCATGCGCTTGAAGGTCGGCACGTCGATGAAGTGGTAGTGCTTGCCGTCAATCTCGTCGGTGCGGCGTGCCCGCGTGGTCACCGACACCGAGAGCGCGATGCTCGGGTCATCCTCGAACAGGGCGCGCGAGATCGAGGATTTGCCTGCGCCCGATGGCGAGGCGAGGACGAGCATCACGCCGCGACGCTGGAATTCCATGGCTATTCTACGTTCTGAACCTGTTCACGCAGCTGGTCGATCACAGCCTTCAGATCCAGGCCGATAGCGGTCAATGCCACGTCGTTGGACTTGCTGCACAGCGTATTGGCTTCGCGGTTAAATTCCTGTGACAGGAAATCGAGCTTGCGCCCCACCGGACCGCCGCCGGCGATGAGCGCGCGCGCCGCCGCGACATGCGCGGAGAGCCGATCGAGCTCCTCGCGGATATCGGCCTTGGTGGCGAGCAGCATGGCTTCCTGCGCCAGCCGCTCGTCGGACAGCGCGGGGCTGGCCTCGCCGAGTTCGGCGATCTGCTGGCGGAGTTTGGCGAGGATAGCATCGCGGCCGCGGCCAGGATGCAGCTCGGCGGCCTTGGTCAGCGCCGCGATCTCGTCGATCCGGTCGTTGAGGATGGCGGCGATGCGCGCGCCTTCCTCCCGCCGCGCGGCGACGAGCCCGGCCACCGCCTGCTCGACGGTCGCGAGGATGGCAGCCGTCAGCGCTTCCTCTTCCTCGGCGCTCAGCGCGGTCTCATGCTGTTCCAGCACGCCGCGCAGGGCCAGGATGCCGCCGAGCGAGGGCGGGCGCGCATCGACGCGGGTTTGCAGCCATTTGAAGCCGTCGAGAATAGCCTCGAGCGCCTGGTGGTTCACCACCACCCGGCCGCCCTCGCCTTCCCGATCGACGGACAGGCTCACGGTCAGCGAGCCGCGGGTGATCGACTTGCCGACCACGCGCCGGATTTCGCCCTCCAGCATGTCGAAGCCGGGCGCCAGCCGCATGCGCATGTCGAGGCCACGACCGTTGACCGATTTCAGCTCGATGCTGAAGGCGATACCCGGCGTCGCGCCGGCGGCGCGGGCGTAGCCGGTCATGCTGGCAAGTGGCGTAGCCATCAGGGGGTAGCCGCCTCGCCGGCTTCCTCAGCTTCCAGCGCCTCGCGCGCTGCCTCGGCACCGGCCTCGGCCGCGGCCTTACGGTAGAGGCTCACATTCTTGCGGTGGTCGTCATAGTTGTCGGCGAACAGATGTCCATCGGCCGGATCGGCGCTCTTGGCCACGAAATACAGCGACTTGGTCGCAGCCGGACGGGCCACGGCGCGCAAGGCAGCCTCGCCCGGGTTGGCGATGGGGCCGGGCGGCAAACCGTCGATCTGGTAGGTGTTGTAAGGATTTTGCGCCCGCAACTCCGAGGCGGTGGGGCCGCGATTCAGCACGGCCTTGCCCTCGGTGACCCCGTAGAGCACGGTCGGATCGGTCTGCAGCCGCATGCCCGACTTCAGGCGGTTGATGAACACCGCCGCCACTTCCGGGCGCTCGGTCTCGAGCCCGGTTTCCTTCTCGACGATCGAGGCCAGCGTCACCATTTCCTCGGGCGTTTTGATGACGCTGTCGATCGCCTGGTCGCGCCCCGCCCAGATCTCGGCCAGCTTGGCCTTCATCTCGGCCTGCATCTTGTCGAGCACGGACTGCCGCGAGTCGCCGGGGCTGAAATCGTAGCGGATGGCGAGCAGCGAGCCCTCGGGCGGGATAGTGACTGGCTCGCCCGTCAGGTTCGGGTTGTCGGCATTGAGCCGCTCGGCCACCTGGAACGAGGTGTTGCCGGGGATGACCTGCACGTAGAAATCCAGCGGATCGCCCTCGGTGATCTCGCGCAGGATGTCGGCCATCGAGTAGTTGGCCTTGAGCAGGTAGACGCCGGCCTTGAGGTCGGCCTGCTTCTTCAGCCCGAACGCGCCGGCGCGGAAGATCAGCCCGCTCGGTACGACGCTGCTGCTGGGGATCAGCCCCTGGTCCTCGAGGCGCTGCGCCGTGGTGCCAACGGAGGCGCCGCGCTCGACGGTGAAATTGGTGTCGGCCTTCACCGCGCCGGGGGCATAGAAGGCGTTGGCGCCATAGAGGAACAGCCCGACGCCGGCCAACAGGCCCAGCACCAGCAGGGTCAGCATGGCGTTGAGCACGCTGATCAACCCACTGCGGCGGCGTCTCCGCTTCTGTCTGCGCTCATCGGCCATCGGTCGCACCTCCCAATGCGACGGCACCAGTCGCTGGAAATATTGACAACAGTACGAAAACCGGCGCTTGAGGCGCCGTCAGGTCACAGTTTGTCGCGTCCCCGGAACGGAAACGCGCCGGGACGTCAGCTTGCCTTGCGGAAAATCAGCGAGGCGTTGGTGCCGCCAAAGCCGAAGGAATTGGACAACGCGATGTTGACCTCCTTCTTTTTGGCCGTGTGCGGCACGAGGTCGATCGGCGATTCGACCGAGGGATTGTCGAGGTTGATGGTCGGCGGCAGCATGCCGTCGCGCATGGCGAGCAGGCAGAAGATCGCCTCCACCGAACCGGCGGCGCCGAGCAGGTGCCCGATGGCCGACTTGGTCGAGCTCATCGCCGCCTTGCCGGCTGCGTTGCCGAGCATGCGCGTCACCGCGCCGAGCTCGATCTCGTCGCCGAGCGGCGTCGAGGTGCCGTGGGCGTTGATATAGTCGATGTCGCCCGGATCGATCCCGGCGCGCTTCACCGCTGCCTGCATGGCCCGGAAACCGCCATCGCCATCCTCGGCCGGCGCAGTGATGTGATAGGCATCGCCCGACAGGCCATAGCCGATCACTTCGCCATAGATCTTGGCGCCGCGGGCCTTGGCCCGCTCGTAGTCCTCGAGCACCACGATGCCGGCGCCCTCACCCATCACGAAGCCGTCGCGATCCCTATCGTAGGGGCGCGAGGCCTTTTCGGGCTGGTCGTTGAAGCCGGTCGATAGCGCCCGGCAGGCGGCAAAGCCGGCAATGGACAGCCGGTTGACCGGCGATTCCGCGCCGCCGGCCACCATCACGTCGGCATCGCCGAGCGCGATCAGGCGCGCGGCATCGCCGATGGCATGCGCACCGGTCGAGCAGGCGGTCACCACCGAATGGTTCGGGCCCTTCAATCCGAAGCGGATCGAAACATTGCCCGAGGCCATGTTGATGATGCGGCCCGGGATGAAGAATGGGCTGATGCGGCGCGGCCCACGCTCGTGCAGCGTCACCGAGGCATCGTAGATGCCGCCGATGCCGCCGATGCCCGAGCCGATCAGCGTGCCGATACGGCATTTTTCTTCTTCGGTTTTCGGTTCGACGCCGGCGTCGGCGATGGCCTGGCTGGCCGCCGCCATGGCGAAGACGATGAAGGGGTCAACCTTGCGTTGCTCCTTCACGTCCATCCATTCGTCCGGATTGAACTTGCCGTCCGCGTGGTCGCCCAGCGGGATGCGGCCGGCGACCTGCGCAGCGAGATCGTCGACCTGGAAGTCGTCGATCTTTCTGACGCCGCTCTTGCCGGCAAGGATGTTGGACCAGGTGGCTTCGATCCCGCAGCCCAAAGGGCTGACGATCCCCATCCCGGTGACGACGACGCGGCGCAATTCCATCGAAGAAAGCCGTTCAGCGGTCGGCGATCAGCCGACGGCCTTGGTCAGATAGGCGACGGCGTCGCCGAAGGTCTGGATCGATTCCGCGGCGTCGTCCGGGATTTCGACGTTGAACTCTTCTTCGAAAGCCATGACCAGCTCGACCTGATCGAGCGAGTCGGCGCCCAGATCATCGATGAAGCTCGCCTTGTCGACGACTTTCTCCGCATCGACATTGAGATGCTCCACAACGATCTTGCGGACCCGATCAGCGATATCGCTCATACTTGACTTCCCTT
Source organism: Devosia sp. Soil_C_22 (assembly GCF_057657195.1). Taxonomy (NCBI): domain Bacteria; kingdom Pseudomonadati; phylum Pseudomonadota; class Alphaproteobacteria; order Hyphomicrobiales; family Devosiaceae; genus Devosia; species Devosia sp. Soil_C_22. The sequence continues at coordinate 1,350,419 of NZ_JBDGIY010000001.1, read as the reverse complement.
GTTACCCAACTGGTTCGTATCTTTGCCGCCGCCAGGCCCCGGGTCGGGTTCTGTTCGGCCTGCCGCACGTTGCGGCCGACTGTAGGCGAGGACTTGATGCTCTCGCAAGCACCGCTCCAAGCCTGAAATCAGCGGCGGAGGTAACATACTTCCCCCGCCATTGCCATATTCCGCACCTGCCGGTTTCCCCAGCCTTTGCGGCCTTCCTCCCCTCCCCCCCTTGCGGGGAGGGGGTGGGGGTCCATCGGTGATCACAGGACCACCCCCACCCTCGTTCCCTCCCCGCAAGGGGGAGGGAGGCGCTTGCTGCAAGTTGCCTGCCTTACAGCATCACCATGCCGCCGTTGACGTTCAGCGTATGGCCGGTGATGTAGCCCGCCTCGTTTGAAGCAAGGAACACGACCGCCGCGGCAACCTCGTCGGCAGCACCCAGCCGTCCGGCCGGAACCTTCGTCAGAATGCTTTCACGCTGCTTTTCGTTCAGTTCGTCGGTCATGGCCGAGCCGATAAAGCCGGGCGCCACCGTGTTCACCGTGATGCCGCGCGAGGCGACTTCGTAGGCGAGCGCCTTGCCCATGCCGATCAAGCCGGCCTTGGACGCCGCATAATTGCCCTGCCCCGGATTGCCGACCACGCCCACCACCGAAGTGATCCCGATGATACGGCCGAAGCGCTGCTTCATCATGCCGCGCAGCACGGCGCGGGTGAGATGGAAGGCGGAAGTGAGGTTCACCGCCAGCACCTCGTCCCACTCCTCGTCCTTCATGCGCATGAACAGGTTGTCGCGGGTGACGCCGGCATTGTTGACGAGGATGTCGATGCCGCCCAAAGCCGCCTCGGCCGAGGGCACGAGCTTATCGACCGCATCGAGGTCCGACAGGTTGGTCGGGATGATCGGATGATCGCCGCCACCGAGCGCGTCGCGGGTCTCCTCGAGCGCACCGACGCGGGTGCCGCTCAACGCCACGCGCGCGCCAGCCCCGGCGAGGGCCTTGGCGATCTCGCGCCCGATGCCGCCCGAAGCGCCAGTGACGAGGGCACGTTTGCCAGTCAGATCAAACATTTATCGGCTCCTTCGCAGAGTCTGATTCAGTTCCGAAGAAAGGCCCCCTCACCCGGTCCTTCGGACCGACCTCTCCCCCAGAGGGAGAGGTGTGCTGGGGCACGATCTCGCCACCTCGTCACCTCTCCCTCGGGGGAGAGGTCGGCGCAAAGCGCCGGGTGAGGGGGCCTTTTCTACGCAGTCAGTTCCGCCACGAACGCATCCACGTCCGCCGGCGTGCCGACCGACACCGTCGCCGTTTCGGGCGCGATGCGCTTGGCGAGGCCCGACAGCACCTTGCCCGAACCGAGCTCGACCAGTTGCGTCACGCTGCCATCCTTGACCAGCCAGTTCACGCACTCGGTCCAGCGCACCATGCCGGTGACTTGCTCGACGAGGCGCTGCTTGATCTCTTCAGGGTCGGAGATCGGCGCGGCCAGCACGTTGGCGACGACCGGCACCACCGGCGCATTCACCGTCACCTGGTTCAGCGCGTGCTCCATGGCATCGGCGGCGGGGCGCATCAGGGCGCAGTGGAACGGAGCCGACACCGGCAGCGGCAGCGCGCGCTTGGCACCGGCAGCCTTCAAGAGCTCGATGGCCCGGTTCACGGCCCCGACATGACCGGAGATCACCACCTGGCCCGGGGCATTGTCGTTGGCGACGCCGCAAATCTCGCCGTCCGACGCGTCATTGGCGGCCGCCAGCACGGTTTCGAGGTCGAGCCCGAGGATCGCGGCCATGGCGCCCTGCCCGACCGGTACCGCCTGCTGCATGGCCTGGCCGCGGATTTTCAGCAGCCGCGCCGCGTCGGCAAGGCTGAATGCCCCCGCCGCGGCCAGCGCCGAGTATTCGCCGAGCGAATGGCCGGCCACGAACGCCGCGTGATCCTGCAGCGCCACGCCACGCGCCGCGAGCACGCGGGTCACGGCGACGGACACCGCCATCAGCGCCGGCTGGGCGTTCTCGGTGAGCCGCAGCGTCTCGTCCGGGCCCTCGAACATGATGGCCGAGAGCTTTTGGCCGAGCGCGTCGTCGACCTCGGCGAACACGTTGCGGGCCTCCTGGTAGGCGTCGGCAAGGTCCTTGCCCATGCCCACGGCCTGGCTGCCCTGGCCGGGGAAGGTGAATGCGCGCTTGGTCACGAGTGGCCTCCGCCGTTGTTCTTGTTGTTTGAGGCCAAGCCTAAGCCCCGCCCGGACGCCCGTCCAGTTGGCGGCGGCGTTTGCCGGAGGGGTAAGGCAAAGTCAAGGCGGTGCCGTCGCGCATTGAAAACTGCATCATCTGATGCTATTTTTGATGCATCGGAGAGTGAGATGCGCACCACTATCACCATAGATGAGCAACTCCTGCTCGATGCGCAGGAGTTTTCCGGCATCAAGGAAAAGTCGGCCGTGATCAATGAAGCTCTGCGCTGGTTCGTCGCGCGCGAGGCGGGAAAGCGGTTGGCGGCGCTGGGCGGCAGCGAGCCGAATTTCGAGGCACCAAGACGTCGTTTTGGCAATGATCCTGCCTGACACGACGATCTGGATCGACCATTTCCGACAGGGCGTGGCCGAAGTCGGAAAGCTGGCTGCACGTGCGGACATCCTCATGCATCCGTTCGTGCTCCTTGAGATTTCACTCGGCTCACTGTCGGATAGAGCGATGACTTTGCGCTATCTGCGACGCCTGCTGCCGCCTTCGGTGGCCAGCGAGCACGAGGTTGCGGTGCTCATCGAAGAGCGACGGCTGTTCTCGACCGGACTTGGCTTCGTGGACGCTCACCTACTTGCTTCCGCAACCATCACGGCGGACTGCAGGTTGTGGAGCCGCGATCGCCGCCTTGCAGAAGCCGCAAAGCGTCTAGGGATCGCAGCGATAGACTACCACTAGTCGAACTTCACCGCCGTCGTGTTGGCGCCGCAGAGCAGCACGCCGACGCGCTCGCCCTTTTCCGGCACGTACTTCCCCGCCAGCAGCGCCGCCATCGCGGCCGCGCCACCCGGCTCGGACACAACGCGCAGCACATCCCACAGCGCCTTCTGCGCGGAGACGATGTCGTCGTCCGAGACCAGCACGCAGCGCTCGATCCCTCCCGACAGCGCGAAGGTGATCTCGCCGATGCGGCGCGCACCGAGGCTGTCGGCGGCGATGCCGCTCACCGGCACATCGACCGGCGCGCCTGCCTGCAGCGCCCGCGCCAGGGTGGGCGCGTTCTCCGGCTCGACGCCGACGATCTTCACCCGCCCCGCGGTCGCCGCGACGATGCCGCCGATCAACCCGCCGCCGCCCACCGCGACGAGCAGGGTATCGAGGCCCTGGGCCTGCTCCAGCCATTCGAGGCCGACCGTGCCCTGCCCGCACAGCGTCTCGTACATATCGTAGGCGTGCACCTCGGTCAGCCCGTGCTCGGCCGCAAAGACCCGGCTCGCCGCATACGCATCGGCATAGGTATCGCCGCCGACCACGATCTGGGCGCCATATTGCCGGATGCGGGCAATCTTGGCCGGCGAGGAGATGGACGGCACATAGATATGCGCCGAAATGCCGAGCTTCATCGCCGCATAGGCCACCGCCGCACCGTGATTGCCGCCCGAAGCTGCGACCACGCCGCGGCCCGCCCCCTCGCGCTGCAGCAGGTTGGCGAAGGCGCCGCGGGCCTTGAACGTACCCGAGTGCTGCATGAACTCGAGCTTGAACCCGATATCGGCGCCCGCCAGCCCGAAATCGGCCGCCGGCACGGACAGCACCGGCGTGCGGCGCACGTAAGGCGCAATGACGGGCGCAACGGCGCGCACGGCGGCAAAATCTGGAACGCGGAGAGTTGTGGCGGTCATGGCGGTCTCGAAACAGTCGGCCTATATTGCAATCAGGTCGATGGCCTCGCACAGGGACTGCAAATGGGCAAGATCAACGCCGAATGGCACCAGGCGAACCGCATGCCGCCCAATCCCACCAAGAAACAGCGGGCCGAGTGGCACTACGCCCACGCGCAAGCCTGCGGCTGCCGCGCGCTGACGCCCTCGATCGTGTCGCTGCTCAAGTCGCAAGGTTTCGAGGTGCCGGCTGGAGCGCGGCTGGCATAGCTGCCATCCCTTGCCATCGCGGCCCTTTTCCCCTATAGCCCCGCTCACATTCGTTCGGCCGGGGGCTGAACGGAGGGTTGGCTGTTGCCGATAGGGTTCGTCCCGTCCTCCCGTGTTCCCGCTTCTTAGAAGACTGCTTTGACGCCTTTCCGGCTTCAAGGAGGCTCCGCGCCGAGGGAATGAGTGTTGAACCACTCGAAAAGGAAGGCGCTACATGGCCCTCTACGAGCATATCTTCCTGGCCCGCCAGGACGTGTCCCCGACCCAGGTCGAGGAACTGACCACCGCGTTCACCGACCTCATCACCCAGGGCGGCGGCAAGGTGACCAAGAACGAGTACTGGGGTCTCAAGTCCCTCTCGTACCGCATCAAGAAGAACCGCAAGGCGCACTACACCCTGCTCAATATCGATGCCCCGCACTCGGCCATTGCCGAGATGGAGCGTCAGCAGGGCCTGAGCGAAGACATCCTGCGCTTCATGACCATCCGCGTCGATGAGCTCGAGGAAGGCCCGTCGGCCATGATGCAGAAGCGCGACCGCGACGACGACCGCGGCGACCGTCCGGGTGGCCCGCGTGGCGATCGCGGCGGCTTCGACCGCGGCAGCCGTCCGCCGCGCCGGTTCTGATACTCGGAAGGATAGAGAAAAATGGCCATCAAAGACCTGACCACGACCACGGCCCGCCGTCCGTTCCAGCGCCGCCGCAAGACCTGCCCGTTCTCGGGCCCGAACGCGCCCAAGATCGACTACAAGGACGTCCGCCTGCTGCAGCGTTACGTTTCCGAGCGCGGCAAGATCGTCCCCTCCCGCATCACCGCGGTTTCCGCCCTGAAGCAGCGCGAACTGGCCAAGGCCATCAAGCGCGCCCGCTTCATCGGCATCATGCCCTACGCCGTTCAGTAACGGTCTACGGGATTGGCTGGGGTGGCCGGATAGCCGGCCGCTCCTAACTGCCTGCATGGCAGGACAGCAAAGGACAAAGACATGAAAGTCATTCTGCTCGAGCGTATCGGCAAGCACGGCCACATCGGTGACGAAGTGAGCGTGAAGGACGGTTTCGCCCGTAACTTCCTCCTCCCGACCGGCCGTGCTCTGCGCGCTACCGAAGCCAACCGCAAGCGCTTCGAGCGCGACCGCGAGGACATCGAGAAGCGCAACCAGGAGCGCCGCGAGGCCGCTGCCGGGATCGCCGAAGGCCTCAACGGACACACCGTGGTGATGATCCGCCAGGCCGGCGAAACCGGCCAGCTCTACGGCTCGGTCGCCTCGCGCGACGTCGCCGAGGCGCTGATCGCCGATGGTTTCAGCGTGACCCGCTCGCAGGTCGATCTCGCCACCCCGATCAAGACGGTCGGCGTGCACCAGGTGCCGCTGCACCTGCATGCCGAGGTTGCGGTCTCGATCACGGTCAACGTCGCCCGCTCGGAAGACGAGGCGACCCGCCAGGCCGCCGGTGAAGATCTCACCGCGATCAACTACGACGACGCCGCGGCCGAGGAATTCGCCGCCGGCCAGGCCGAGGCCGGCTCTGCCGCGGCCGACGCCTACGAGAGCGAAGAGTAAGCTTTCGCCATCAGCCGAAGTGCAAAGGGCCGGGAGCAATCCCGGCCCTTTTTCCGTCTTGACCGCATTGTGGCGAAGCCGTCACAGGTCTGCCACCAATTGCCGGCTACGCATTCTCCGCCAGTTGGCATCGTTATCATAAGCTGGCATCGCTTACTCATATTTGAGGAGCTTATTGCCATGAATCGTTTGTTCATCCTGTCTGCCGCCGCGAGCCTCATGACGGGTTCGGCGATGGCTGCAGACCTGATCATCCAGGAGCCGGTCGCCGACATAGCTGTGCCACCCAGCTTCTACGCCACCTTCTTTGCCGGCGGCTCCTTCGCGACCGGCGATACCTCCGTCACCGACGGCATTGGTCTCACCGTCGAAACCGAGCTCGACCCCGGCTTCATCATCGGCGGCGCCATCGGCACCACGGTGTACGAGAACCTGCGCGGTGAAGTCGAGTTCTCCTACATCCAGGCCGACGTCGACACTGTCGCCGGCGTTGCCATTCCGGATGACATCGATGCGACCAGCACCGGCTTCAACGTCCTCGCCAACCTCTGGTACGACTTCGAGAACGACACGGGCTTTACGCCCTATCTCGGCGCAGGCCTGGGATACGGCACGGTCGAGGTTTCGACTGACGGCCTGCCGGGCGACATCAACGCCAGCGGTTTCCTCTACCAGCTCGGCGCGGGCATAAAGATGGACGTCGCCGACAATATCGCGCTCGACCTGGGTTACCGCTATCGCGTGATGATGGATGCCGACACGGAAGTCGATGGCATCGTGGTTCCGGCCGGTGTCGACGTCACGACGGACGCGACCAATCACATCGTGCAGGCGGGCGTCAGCTTCAGCTTCTGACAAAACAGCGCATAGACCAGTTTGGGCCGGGAGCAATCCCGGCCCTTCTGCTTTTGCACTCAGCTGCGTTCGGCGAAAGCCTTGATGCCCGCCAGCCAGCTGGCGATCTGGCGGCCCAGTTGCGCATCGTCCAGCTGCCGCGCGGCGATCGGCGCGTTGATCGACTCCTCGGCCGAAACCAGCGTTGCCCCCTGCCCCGCCGCCTCGAACCGATAGACATGCACCGCCTCGAGCAGGCCGGGAACCGCCGTGGTCCAGGTGAGGAGACGGCCCGGCTCGACGATGGCGAAGCGCGACTGCACGGCAATGTCGCCGGTCGACCACGAAAAGCTGCCGCCAGGTGCGGCTGGGCCGACGCTGGCGATGTCATGGATATCAGAGCGAAATTCCGGCCACTTGGTCACGTCGGCCAGCGCGGCCCACACAAGATCCGGCGCGCGGTTGACGACGATGCTGCCACGGGCACGCACCGGCGCCGCCGGGTCCACCTCGCCGCGCTTGGCGCAAGCCTCAAAGCCCGGGATCTGTTCGCTCATCGGCTCATCTCCTATCGATACGCAATATCGATACATTGTATCGATATTGCGTATCTGTCAAAGGTCGACGTTCCGGGCGATAGTCGGCGGGCACAACGGACGGAGTCGGGAGTGGCCGGCCGCACATCTGATGCCTCCCTGGCGGAGACGATCGCGCTCCTGTGGAGCGACCACAGCCGGCCGGTCGGCCGCACCGGCCTCAGCGTCAGCGACTTCGTGGCGGCCGCAACCGAACTGGCGCGAGCGTCCGGCATCGATGCGCTATCAATGCGCGCCATCGCCGAAAAGCTCGGCGTGCGGACCATGGCCACGTATAATTTCGCCCCCGGCAAGGCGGCGTTGCTGGCGCTCATGGTCGACCATGCCTATCGCGACCTCTACCCCGGGGCGCTTCCGGCCGGCGATGGCTGGCGGACGCGACTGACGCACGTCGCCAGAGCCAATCGCGCGCTGCTCCTCGCCAATCCCTGGCTGCACGCGGCGCGGCCGGCGCGCTCGCTGATGGGGCCGCATGAGCTCATGAAGCACGAGGTCGAGCTCGGCGCGCTCGCCGAGATCGGCCTCACCGATGTCGAGATGGACCAGACCCTCGCGGCGATCCTCAACCACGCCGCCCATATCAGCGCGCTCGAATCGCAGCTGCGGGCCGAACGGCGCGGCAGCGGGCTCGAGGATCCGCAGTGGTGGGTTGAGGTGATGCCGCAGCTCGAGCGTTACGCCGATGCGCGCCGGTTTCCGCTGGCCGCCCGCATCGGCCGCGCCGCTACGGCGGCTCGTGACGGCGAGTTCTGGGGCGAAGAGGCGTTCAACTTCGGCCTCGAACGGCTGCTCGACGGCATCGAAGTGCTGATCCGCAGCCGCTAGGCGCCTACACCCGGCCGACGCCCATGCGTGCCAGCAGGTGATCGCGGCGGATGAACTGGTGCCAGAGCGCGGCGCCGACATGCGCCACCAGCAGCGCCAGCATCGCCTTGGTACCGACGCCATGCACGGCTCGCGGCAGCAGCGTGTTGAAGTCGGGCAGCAACCCGCCCGCGAGGATCACCGGCAGCGCGCCCGACAGCACGATCGTCGCGATGCCGCTGGCGGCCGACGCCAGCACGACCAGGTAGAGGCCGACATGCACGGCCCGTGCCGCCATCGCCTGCCAGCCGGGCAACCCGGATACGGCGCCGGGCCGACGGTCGGCGACCAGCCACCACACGATGCGCAGCAGCGTCAGCAACAGCACCCCTGCCCCGAGCGGCACGTGGGCACGCACCAACGCCAGCTTGGCCGCAGGATCGGCCTGGCCGGCCGCCAGGAGGCCGGTTGCGAACAGGGCAACGATCAATGCCGCGGTGAGCCAGTGGATGGCGATGGCGACATCGCCGTAGCGGGTGGCGGAACTCTTCAGAGCCATCACGATCTCCTTGTCTTTGGCTGCCCCGGCGGATTACATAGCACACTATGGATTTACATAGCAAGCTATGCATATGACCTATGATCGCGATGTCTCAGCCGGCTATCTCACTAACTGGGCGGCGCGGCTGTTCGCCCGGGCGCTGGAGCGGCGGCTGGGGGCCGGCGTCGGGCCGATGCCGGTGTTTTTCGCGCTGCAGGGCGGCAAGGCGCTGACGCAGAAGGAGCTGGCCGTCTCGGCGACGGTGGAACAGCCGACCATGGCCAACACGCTGGCCCGCATGGAGCGTGACGGACTGATCCAGCGCCGGCCCGATCCCAACGACAGGCGCAGCGCGCTCGTCAGCCTTACTCCGCTCGGCGTCGAGAGGGCGGAAGCCGCCTTCGAGCAGGCCGTCGCGCTCAACGCCGCCGCCATGTCGGTGCTCACACCGGCCGAGCGCGAACAGTATTATGACATGCTGCACCGCATCATTTCGGTGCTCGAGCGCGACGGGAACTGACCTCGGCGGCCAGGCGCCACGACTCGGATGCCGCGCGGCGTACGATTTGCAAACGCGGCGCCTTGGTTTCCCCCGCTTTCAACAGTACCCACAGGGCCTTCGAATCGTCACCGAGTCGTCGCAGTTTGATGACACGGCGCCGACCCGATGGCTGGTAAACCAATCCTTACCACTTTGGGGGACAGTCCGAGTCGCCATGGCCGACAACAACGTGCATCGCCTGCGTCCGGAAGACGAAAAGTCCTTCCGCATCGCGCCCCACAACGTGGAGGCGGAGCAGGCCCTGCTGGGCGCCATCCTGGTCAACAACGAGGCGTTCTACCGCGTCTCCGACTTCCTGCTCCCCGAGCATTTCTACGAGCCGATCCACCGCACCATCTACGAGGTGATGGGCAAGATCATCCGGGCCGGCAAGACCGCGACGCCGATCACCGCCAAGACCTATCTTGGTGACCAGCTCACCGCCGAAGTGACGATGCCGCAATACCTGGCGCGGCTCGCGGCGGAAGCCACCACCGTGCTCAACGCCGCCGATTACGGGCAGGCCATCTACGACCTCGCCATCCGCCGCGACCTGATCCAGATCGGCGAGGAGGTGGTGCAGACCGCCTATGATTCCGATGTCGAGACCACCGCCGGCAAGCAGATCGAAGAAGCCGAGAAGGCGCTCTTCGCCATTGCCGAAAAGGGCCGCGCCGATGGCGGTTTCCAGAGCTTTTCCACAGCGCTGACCGAAGCCATCAAGATGGCGGGCGAGGCCTACAGCCGCGACGGCTCGCTCTCTGGCACCGCCACCGGCCTCAACGATCTCGACCGGCTGATGGGCGGCCTGCAGCGAAGCGACCTGATCATCCTCGCGGCCCGTCCCGCCATGGGCAAGACCTCGCTCGCCACCAACATCGCCTTCCACGTGGCCAAGAGCCACAGGTCCGAAGTGCAGGCCGACGGGCGCATGAAGACCATCGATGGCGGCGCGGTCGGCTTCTTCTCGCTCGAAATGAGTGCCGAGCAGCTCGCCACCCGTATTCTCGCCGAGCAGGCCGAAATCTCGTCCTCCGATATCCGCCGCGGCAATATCCACGAGAGCCAGTTCAACCGGCTGGTCGATACGTCCAACCTGATGGCGCAGGTGCCACTGTTCATCGACGATACCGGCGGTATCTCGGTGGCCCAGCTCGCCGCCCGCGCCCGGCGTTTGAAGCGCCAGAAGGGCCTCGACCTCCTGATCGTCGATTACCTGCAGCTCCTCAGCGGTTCGTCCAAGCGCGCCAACGAGAACCGCGTGCAGGAGCTCACGGAAATCACCACCACGCTCAAGGCGCTGGCCAAGGAACTCGAAGTGCCGATCATCGCGCTCTCCCAGCTGTCGCGTCAGGTCGAGAACCGCGACGACAAGCATCCGCAGCTTGCCGATCTGCGCGAATCCGGCTCCATCGAGCAGGACGCCGACGTGGTGCTGTTCGTCTATCGCGAGGAGTACTACCTCAAGAACAAGGAGCCCAAGGAGGGCACTCCTGAGCATCTGGCGTGGCAGGGTGAAATGGAACAGGTGCACGGCCGCGCCGAAGTCATCATCGGCAAGCAGCGTCACGGCCCCACCGGCACCGTGCAGCTGAGCTTTGAGGCGCAGTTCACGCGCTTCGGCAACCTCGCGCGCGCCGACTACCTGCCCGAGAGGATGGAATAGTGATGGCAGCACCGGCCATTGCGACCGGCTATGGCGGCCGCCTGACCGTCGACCTGGGCGCGCTCAAGCGCAACTGGGTGGCGCTCGACAAGGTGAGCCGCGGCGCGCTGACCGGCGCGGTGGTGAAGGCCGATGCCTATGGCACCGGCATCGTCCAGTCCTCGCGCGCCTTCTACGAGGCCGGCGCGCGCTTCTTCTTCGTCGCGACGCCCGACGAGGGCATCGCCGTGCGCGCCGCCCTGCCCGAGGACAGCCATATCTTCATTCTCGACGGGCTGTTCCCCGGCGCCGCCGCGCTCTATGTCGGCGAGCGGCTGATGCCGTGCCTCGCCTCGATCCCCATGCTCGAGGAATGGCTGAAGGCCTGCCTCGAGTCCAACCAGGCCCTGCCGGCGGCGCTGCATTTCGACACCGGCATCAACCGGCTCGGCTTCCGGCTCAACGAGACCTCGATCGTCCGCCGTCTCATCGAGCAGGTCGGCTATGCGCCGCAGATGATCATGAGCCATCTCGCCTGCGCCGACGTGCCCGGGCACGAGAAGAACCGCACACAGCTGGCGCTGTTCACCTCGGTGATGGCGCAGTTCCCCGGCATTCCGGCCTCGCTCTCGAACTCGGCCGGGCTGATGACCAATCGCGAGAACCATTTCCAGATGGTCCGCCCAGGCATCGCGCTCTACGGCGGCCGCGCTGTCGCCGGCCGGCGCAACCCGATGGCTCCGGTGGTGACGCTGGAAGCGCCGATCCTGATGACCAAGGACGTCAAGACCGGCGAGACCGTCGGCTATGGCGCGCTGCAGACCATGTCGCGCGACAGCCGCCTCGCCATCGTCGCCATCGGCTATGCCGACGGCTTCTTCCGCGCGCTCAGTTCGTCGAACAACCATCGCGGCACCAACGTGGTGGTGCGCGGCCAGCTCTGCCCGGTCGTCGGCCGCGTCTCGATGGACATGATCGGCATCGACATCACCGACCTGCCGCAAATCCCCGCACCCGGCGAGATGGTCGAGATCATCGGCTCGCAGGTCACCGTCGACGATCACGGCGATGCCGCCGGCAGCATCGGCTACGAGATCCTCACCAGCCTCAAGGGCCGCTACACCCGGCACTATGCGGAAAGCGGCAGCACCGCAGGCTGAGTTTTGTTCTTGTTTTGTTCTTGACCTGAGATGGTCGTGGATGCTTCCCTGTCCGGCCCAGGAGAAGCACCATGTCCGTCGACCAGCTACCGCTATTCGCCCCGCCCGCCCCTGTCGCGAAAGTCGCGCGCCTGCCGCCGGGGCCCGGCCGCGATCCGACGTTCTTCGCCATATTGGTCGGTGACCGGCTCGACGCTGAACTCACGGCCCTCGCGGGTGCCGAGCGGCAACGCCGCGGCATCGCGGCGCCCCTGCTCGGCCCGGGCACGCGGCACATCTCGGTCACCGGCGTCGGCTATCATCAGGAGCTGACCGCCGACGATCTCGAGCTGGCAAGCGCGGCCGCCGATGCGGTCGCCTTCATGCCGTTCGCACTGCGGCTCGCCCGCCTGATGAGCTTCAAGCCTCGCCCCGGCGGACCATCGCCGCTGGTCCTCTTGCCGGAAGACGCCGCGCCGCTCGCCGAGCTCGAGCGGCAACTGCGCTGGGGCATGCTGGAACGCGGTTTTGAGCCCCGCTCGCTACCGATGACGCAATTCCACCTGACACTGCTCTACGACCGCGTACAGGTGCCCAAGACACGGCTGCCCAAACCGCTGCCTCTGCAGGTGGAGGGCTTCGCCCTGGTGCGCAGCCATTTTGGGCAGAGCCGATACGAGGTGCTTGGGAGGTGGCCCGCGAGGTAACCGAACTAGGGAGCTTGGAGGGGGTGGGCCAATGCTTCAGCCAGGGCATAGGCCCCACCCCACCCAGTTCCGCTAGGCCGCAAGCGGCCAAGCTCCACTACCCTCCCCATCAAGGGGAGGGACACCGCGCAAGAACCGAAGCCTCTAAGCCTGTACTGGGGTTCTCGCCGGCCTCTCAGTCGGCTCTCCCTCCCCCTTGTGGGGAGGGGGGACCCGCGAAGCGGGTGGGTGGGGGTGGCCCCGCGCACTGGACCTGCGGAACAATCTTATCCCCCCTCCCTCGCCACCCATCATATCCTCCCCCCGTCCGCTGCACCGAAGCGAGATCATGACGAGTGGTTGGTGCGGTGGAGATTGGGTGGGTTGGCAGTCGTGCCGGTCCAGGCCCAAAGCACGTCGGCACGATCCGGTTCGCCGGGGACGCCGCTAGCAACGCGAGGAGATGCTCGATGCGGAGCGGGCTCCAGGGTCGAGGCTGCCACGCACAAGGCAGCCGCAACGTCGTGGCGGTGGGGCGGATGCCAGCCGTTACGGCCTCGCACGATCAGAAGCGATGCGGCACGGGATGCGCCCGGGCCCACGTGCCATAAGCCCAAAACCCCGATCGGCCGGCGAGGCGTGAGCCTCAATTACATTGCGGACTAACCGCGAGGGCAAACGCCTCGCCGGCACGTCGCTTGGTTCTTTGACATCCTCCGGGGCCAATGGCCGCCGGATGCATCGGCGTGGCCAACAGTTCGTCACGGACCATGCCACTCCGCCTCCCTCCCCCTTGCGGGGAGGGATCGAGGGTGGGGGTGGTGCGGTGATCACCGATGGACCCCCACCCCCAACCCCTCCCCGCGAGGGGGAGGGGAGCCTGCCGGTTCATGTGCACGATCGAAAGCCAGAGCCTCGACTCTTCACCTCCCCCATTATGGGGGAGGCCGGGAGGGGGCTGTCTGCCTCAGTGACGCACCGAAACCATCGCGTAAAAACTTATCCCCACCCCATCGTTCGCTTTTTGTTCTTGCCTTCCCCGCTACACTGGGGCTAACTGCAGGCCAATTCCGGGGCACTCGATGGCGCGTACCAAAACCTCCTATGTCTGCCAGGCCTGCGGGGCTGTTTCGGCCCGCTGGCAGGGGCGGTGCGAGGCGTGCGGCGAGTGGAACACCATCGCCGAGGAAATCGTCGACTCAGGCGTCGGCGCCGGGCCGAAATCGGCGACCGCGGCCGGCCGGCCGATCGAGCTCCTGCCCCTCGCCGGCGAAACCGAGACGGCGTCGCGCGTCGTCACCGGCATTGGCGAGCTCGACCGGGTTACCGGCGGCGGCTTCGTCATGGGCTCGGCCGTGCTGGTCGGCGGCGATCCGGGCATCGGCAAGTCCACCCTGCTGCTGCAGGGTGCGGCGGCGCTGGCCAAGTCCGGCAAGCGCGTCGTCTACGTGTCGGGCGAAGAGGCCGTGGCGCAGGTGCGCCTGCGGGCCCAGCGCCTCGGGCTCGGCGACAGCCCGGTGCTGCTCGCCAGCGAGACCAATGTCGAGATCATCCTCGCCACGCTGCAGAACGGCCCTGCCCCCGACCTCATCATCATCGATTCGATCCAGACGCTGTGGACCGACCGGGTCGAGAGCGCCCCCGGAACCGTCACGCAGGTGCGCACCTCGGCGCAGGCGCTGACCCGTTTCGCCAAGAAGTCCGGCGCCGCCGTGGTGCTGGTCGGCCATGTAACCAAGGACGGGCAGATCGCCGGCCCGCGTGTCGTCGAGCACATGGTCGATGCCGTGCTCTATTTCGAGGGCGACGCCAGCCACACCTTCCGCATTCTGCGCGGGGTGAAGAACCGGTACGGCGCGACCGACGAGATCGGCGTGTTCGAGATGTCGACCGGCGGCCTGCGCGAAGTCGCCAACCCCTCGGCCTTATTCCTCGACCAGCGCGACAAGGACGCTGCCGGCTCCGCCGTGTTCGCCGGCATGGAGGGCACGCGCCCGGTGCTGTGCGAGATCCAGGCGCTCGTCGCCCCCTCGCCGCTCGGCACGCCGCGCCGCGCCGTGGTCGGGTGGGATTCGTCCCGCCTCTCCATGGTTCTCGCCGTGCTCGAGACGCGCTGCGGCGTGCGCATCGGGGCCAACGACATCTACCTCAATGTCGCGGGCGGGCTGAAGATCAACGAGCCGGCCGCCGACCTCGCGGTTGCTGCCGCGCTGATCTCGTCGCTGATGGGCTCGCCGCTGCCCTCCTCCAATGTCTATTTCGGCGAGATTTCGCTCACCGGCGGTGTTCGCCCGGTTGCCCACGCAGCGCTGCGGTTGCGCGAGGCACAAAAGCTCGGCTTTGCCGGGGCGGTCACCGGACGGCTGGGCAAAGGCGATGTACCATCGGGTATCGCGGTGGGCGAGTATGCCGAATTGGCCGACCTCATCGGCAAGATCGCGGCACGGGCGCAGCGGCATGCGGCGGAGTAGCCGATTGGCCACGCTCGCCGCTTTCCGTGGACATCGGCGCACGCGTGCCCCGGAGGCGACTTGGCTTTGCCGGAATTAGCGGCTAAACGGGATTTCCAAGCGGGTCCCCAGGGGCGGATTTCTACATGTTGACTGCATTCGACGTCGGCATCGGCGTGCTCGTGCTGATCTCGGCGATCCTGGCGACGGCCCGCGGGTTCACGCGCGAAATCCTGTCACTCGCCACCTGGGCCGGCTCGGCCGCGATCGCCGCCTACGCGTATTTCAACCACAAGGAAATCGCGCGCGGCTACATCCAGGAAGAGCTGGTCGCGGACATCGTGACGGTGGCCGGCGTGTTCATCGTCGCCCTGATCATCCTGCACCTGATCACCATGCGCATCGCCGATTTCGTCGTCGACAGCCGCATCGGCCCGCTCGATCGCACGCTGGGCTTCGTGTTCGGCGTGGCGCGCGGCATCCTGATCGCCATCGTGATCGTCGTCTTCGGCCTGTGGCTGATGCCGTCAAACCTGCCAGACTGGGCGGCCAATTCGCGGTCGCTGCCGATCCTGCGCGACCTGGGCGACCGGCTGATCGCAACGCTGCCGCCCGATCTCGAAAAGCAGGTCACCGACATCCTGCAGCGCGGCTCAGGCAGCGACGCAGACCTGCCCGACGAGACCACGCCGCCAAACGGGCTGCCGCCGGACAACAGCACCGACGTGCCGGAAGACGACTCGCCGCAGGACGCGGCCCCGGCGACGAGCATCTGATGAAATTCAGGTGACGACATTGCAAATCCGTGACAAGGACCGCACATCGCGGTCCTGTCTGTTTTCGGGCCGAGACATCGAGGTAGCGACGTGACCCAGTCCGCCAAGCCACTCAACGAATGGGAATATGACACGCTGCGCGAAGAGTGCGGAGTGTTCGGCATTCTGGGGCATCCCGAGGCCGCCACGCTCACCGCGCTCGGGCTCCACGCCCTGCAGCATCGCGGGCAGGAAGCGGCGGGCATCGTCAGCTTCGACGGCCGGCAGTTCCACTCCGAACGCCAGCTCGGCCTCGTCGGCGACCACTTCACCGATCCCGCCACGGTCAAGCGTCTCCCCGGCCACATGGCCATGGGGCATGTGCGCTACTCGACCACCGGCGAAACGATCCTCCGCAACGTGCAGCCGCTGTTTGCCGAGCTCGAAGTCGGCGGTATCGCCATTGCGCATAACGGCAACTTCACCAACGGCCTGACGCTGCGCCGCCAGCTCATCGCCCAGGGCGCCATCTGCCAGTCGACCTCGGACACCGAAGTCGTGCTGCATCTGATCGCCCGCTCGAAGAAGGTCGCTTCGTCCGACCGCTTCATCGATGCGCTGATGCATCTCGAAGGCGCCTTCGCGCTTGTTGCCATGACCCGCACCAAGCTGATCGGCGCACGCGACGCCAACGGCATCCGCCCGCTCGTCCTCGGCGATCTCGACGGCAAGCCGATCTTTGCGTCCGAGACCTGCGCGCTCGACATCATTGGCGCCAGGTTCGTGCGCGATGTCGAGAACGGCGAAGTGGTGATCTGCGAGATCCAGCCCGATGGCCGCTACACCATCGACTCGGTCAAGCCCTTCGCGCCGCGTCCCGAGCGCGTGTGCCTGTTCGAATACGTCTATTTCGCCCGTCCCGACTCGGTGGTCGCGGGCCGCCCGGTCTATGCGGCGCGCAAGAAGATGGGCTTCAACCTCGCCGGGGAAGCACCAGTCGAGGCCGATGTGGTCGTGCCGGTGCCCGATGGCGGTACCCCGGCGGCGATCGGCTTTGCGCAGGCGAGCGGCATCCCGTTCGAGCTCGGCATCATTCGCAACCATTATGTCGGCCGCACCTTCATCGAGCCGACCCAGTCGATCCGTGCCTTCGGCGTCAAGCTCAAGCACTCGGCCAACCGCGCCGAGATCGAGGGCAAGCGCGTCGTGCTGATCGACGATTCGATCGTGCGCGGCACCACTTCGGTGAAGATCGTGCAGATGATGCGCGATGCCGGCGCCCGCGAGGTCCACATGCGCGTCGCCTCGCCGATGATCTTCCACTCGGACTATTACGGCATCGACACGCCCGACCCCGAGCACCTGCTCGCCAACCAGCACGACTCGCTGGAATCGATGTGCCGCTATATCGGCGCCGACTCGCTCGCCTTCCTCTCCATTGACGGACTCTACGACGCCGTTGGCGGGATCAAGCGCGACGCGGCCAACCCGCAATTCACCGACCATCAGTTCACCGGCGACTACCCCACCGGCCTCACCGACCTCACCGGCCGCGGCAAGAGCGCTCCCAAGACGCTCTCGCTGATGAAGGAAGCGAGCTGAGCGGACAGGAAGGCGACGATCTCTCCTGCTCCCCTCCCCCCTTGAGGGGAGGGGTCGGGGGTGGGGGTCCATCGGTGATCCACCGCACCACCCCCTCCCTCATTCCCTCCCCTCAAGGGGGAGGGAGGCGATCGCCGCAAGGTCCGTGGCTACCGCGACACCTTTCCCCTTCCCGCACGCGGCCTCCCCCGCTAGAAGCGCGCGAGCCTAATCGGAACCGTTCAATGACCACCTCCCCCACCCTCGCCAACAAGATCGTCCTCGTCACCGGCGCCTCGCGCGGCATCGGCTACCAGGCGGCGCTGGAGGCGGCGCGGCGCGGGGCGCATGTGGTGGCGGTGGCGCGCACGGTGGGCGGGCTCGAGGAGCTCGATGACGAGATCCAGGCCGGCGGCGGTTCGGCGACGCTGGTGCCGGCCGACCTGCGCGATGGCGACGCCATCGACCGGCTCGGCCTCGCCATCTTCGAGCGCTGGGGCAAGCTCGACGGGCTCGTTGCCAATGCCGCCATGCTCGGCGTGCTGTCGCCGGTGGCGCATTTCGAGCCCAAGGATTTCGACAAGGTGATGGCGCTCAATGTCACCGCCAATTACCGGCTGATCCGCTCGGTGGATCTGCTGCTGCGCCAGGCCGAGGCCGGGCGCGCCGTGTTCGTCTCGTCCTCGTCCGCTCGCTCGGCCCGGGCCTTCTGGGGCCCTTATGCCGCCAGCAAGGCGGCGCTCGAAGCGCTGGTGAAATCCTACGCGGCCGAGACCGGCGGCGTCACCAGGGTCCGCGCCAACGTGTTCTATCCGGGCGCCGTGCGCACCGCGATGCGCGCCCAGGCCGTGCCGGGCGAGGACCCGAACTCGCTGCCCCCGCCGGCGGCAGTGGCGCCGCAGCTCATCGACATGATCGAGCCGGGCTTCGACCACAACCGCATGCTCTACGACTGGTCGGACAAGGCCCTGACCGCGCTCTGACAGGCCTTACGCTCGGTGTCATCCCCGCGAAAGCGGGGATCTTCGTTTGGCCGCACACTGCGAACAGAGATTCCCGCTTTCGCGGGAATGACCCGGTGGCTTCGAGCCAGCGGCTAGTTCAGCCGCGACACCAGCACCTTGTCGATGCGGCGGCCATCGAGGTCCATCACCTCGAAGCGCCAATGGCCGCGCTCGAACACCTCGCCCACCTGGGGCAGGTGGTTGAGCTCGGCGAGCACGTAGCCGGCGACCGTCTCGAACTTGGCATCCTTGGTGATCGGCACGCCGATCCGATCCTCGAACTCGTCGACCTGCATCCAGCCCGAAACGAGATAGGTGCCGTCGTCGCGGACGACGAAGGGCTTTTCGTCGCCCTCCTCCTCCTGGAAGGCGCCGGTGATCGCCTCGAGGATATCGCCGGGCGTGACGATGCCCTCGAAATGGCCGTACTCATCGAACACCAGGGCCATGTGCACCAGCGAGCCGCGGATGGCCTTGATCGCGTCGAGCGCGCTCGAGCGGTCCATCACCACGGGCGCCGGCCGCACCAGCGCGCGGATATCGACGGCCTCGCCGACCAGCAGCGCCTCGACCAGGTCCTTACGGACGATCACGCCGGTGATCTCGTCGACCCCGCCGTCCTGCACCGGCACGACCGAGTGGCGCATGACGCGCAGCCGCTCGAGGATTTCCTCCTGCGTATCGCTGAGGTCGATCACATCGACATCGAGACGCGGCGTCATCAACCCACGGGCGGAGCGGTCGGCCAACCGCATCACCCCCGAGATCATGTGGCGTTCCTCAGTCTCCAGCACGCCGGCGCTCTCGGCCTCGGCAATGATGGTCTTGACCTCCTCGTCGGTCACCTTCTCCTCGGCTTCGCCGGCCTGGCCGAGCAGGCGCAGCACCAGCTTGCCCGAAATATCGAGCAGCCACACGACCGGCGCCGCGATGGTCGCGATGAACGCCATGATCGGCGCGACCCGCGCGGCCACGCCCTCGGCGTCGCGCAAGGCAATCTGCTTGGGCACCAGTTCGCCGATGATCAGCGACAGGTAGGTGATGATGATGACGACGATACCGACGCCGAGCGGCATGGCGATGCCGGGCTCGATGCCGGCGCCGACCAGGGCCCCACCCAGGCGGTCGCCGAGCGTGGCGCCGGAGAAGGCGCCCGACAGCACGCCGACCAGGGTGATGCCGATCTGCACGGAGGAAAGGAACTTGCCGGGATCGTCCTGCAGTTTCAGCGCGACCTGGGCGCCGCGCTTGCCTTCGGCGGCGAGCACCTTGAGACGCGCCGGCCGCGAAGACACCACGGCCAGCTCACTCATCGCCAGGAGGCCGTTGACCACGGTCAGGATGGCGACAATCAGAATTTCGAGAAACAATGTCGTATCAATGTTGCGGCCCCGCACTCAGCATCGGGTCGCTCTGGACGGCGCGGAGTATAGCGGCGATCACGGGGCGCGCAATGCGCCGTGCGACTGTGTCGCAAGACGCGGCTCAGTCGTCCTTCTTGTCGAACGGATTCTTGCCGCCACGCAGCCACAGCCGGATCGGCGTACCGGGCAAGTCGAAGGCCTCGCGCAAGCCGTTGACGAGGTAGCGCTGATAGGCGGCCGGCACGACGTCGGGCCGCGAGGCAAAGATGATGAAGCTCGGCGGCCGAATCTTGGCTTGCGTCATGTAGCGCATCTTCAGCCGGCGACCGGAGACGGCCGGCGGCGGATGGCCTTCGATCATTGCGCCGAGCCAGCGGTTGAGCCTGGCGGTGGAGACGTGGCCGTTCCACCGTCGTTCGATGGCGAAGATCGCCTGCATCAGCTTGTCGAGATTGCGGCCCTGCAGGCCCGAGATGGTGACCAGCGGGATGCCCTTGAGCTGCGGCAGGTAGCGCTCGCACTGCTCGCGCAATTCGGCCAGCTTCTCGTTCTTGTCCTCGATGGTGTCCCACTTGTTGACCGCGATCACCATGGCGCGGCCCTCGCGCTCGACGAGATCGGCGAGCGCGAGGTCCTGCTTTTCGAACGGGATCTGCGCGTCGAGCAGCAGCACCACAACTTCGGCATACTGGATGGAGCGCAGGGAATCGCTCACTGCCAGCTTCTCGAGCTTTTTCTCGATGCGCGCCTTGCGCCGCATGCCGGCCGTGTCGACGAGGTTGATGACGCGGCCTTCGTATTCCCAAGGCACGAGGATCGAATCGCGGGTGATGCCCGCCTCGGGTCCGGTCAGAAGCCGCTCCTCGCCCACCATGCGGTTGATCAGCGTCGACTTGCCGGCATTCGGCCGCCCGATGATCGCGACGTTGAGATGGCGGCTGGGGTCCCAGCGCTTGGTCACCCCCTCTTCGGTCGATCCGTCATCCTCGGGCAGGTCGACGTTGACCTCGGGCATCTGGTCGAGCTCGGCCGGCAGCGCTTCGGCCGCAGCCTTCTCGGCAGCAGCATCGACCGCTTTGGACACGATGGCGTGGAGGTCGGCCAGACCCTGGCCATGCTCGGCCGAGATGGCGACAGGCTCGCCGAAGCCGAGGCTGTAGGCTTCCATCAGCCCAGGGTCGGCGGCCCGGCCCTCGGCCTTGTTGCCGATCAGGTGCACATCCTTGCCGGCGCGGCGCAGCACTTGGGCGAAGCGCTCGTCGAGCGGGGTCACCCCAGCCTTGGCGTCGATCATGAACAGAATGACGTCGGCGTCGCGGATGGCGATCTCGGTCTGCTGGCGCATCCGGTCCTCGAGGGAGCCGTCGGTGCGGTCCTCGTAGCCGGCGGTGTCGAGCACCTTGAAGTGCAGGTCGCCGATACGCCCGTCGGCCTCGCGGCGGTCACGAGTCACGCCGGGCGTGTCATCGACCAGCGCGATCTTGCGGCCCACCAGCCGGTTGAACAGCGTGGACTTTCCGACATTGGGGCGGCCGACAATGGCAACGGTTACGGTCAATGGCGGCCCCAATGGCTCAGGCGATACGGCTCAGTTGGCCGGCGCGGTTTCGGGGGCAGGCGCGTCGGCGGCCGGAGCGTCAGCGGCGGGCGCAGTGTCCATGGCCGGTGCATCGCCGACCGAGGGCTCGGCAGGCGCATCGGCAGGCGCCGCTGTGTCGGCATCGTCAGCCGGCGGTGTGGCGCCTTCGGCGATGAGCTGCGTCAGGTAGATCTGCAGGCGCTGCCGCTGCTGGCTGCTCGCCAGCGGATCGGCAATCACTTCCTCAAAGCTCGCACGCGCGCCGTCGAGATCGCCGGCCTTGTACTTGGCGAGCCCCAGAGACTCGCGGGCCGCGTTGCGCATCGCGCCGTTGCCGCTGATCAGCCCGCCGACACGCTGCTCGACCTGGGCAACGTCACCGCCATCGACCAGCAGGTTGCCGGCCAGCGCCAGGGCCAGTTCGCGCAGGTACTTGTTGCTCTCTGCCGTGGCGATCGCGTCATACGCGGCGACGGCCTCGGTGGCCTTGCCGTCCTTGGCGAGCAGCGCCGCAGAGCGGAAGCGCGCCAGCACCGGGTAACCGCCGTGGTTTGCCGCGATCACCTTGTTCAGGGCGTCCTGGGCGGCGGGGATGTCGCTGCCCTCGGCGAGTTCGAGCGCGCTGTAGAACTGGTCGGACGAGGCCGACGAATTGGAGTTCTGCCACCACTGCCAGCCTTCGTTTACCGCGACAGCGAGCACAATCACCACTGCGGCAGCGATCACCCAGACGCCGAAACGCCGCCACAGGTTGCGCATGCGATCGGAGCGGAGTTCCTCATCGATCTCGCGAATGATGTTGTCGTTGGACATGTCGCCTTAGGTAAAACAGGGCTGGAAATTGGCGCGCACCATATTCATGCGTACCCGCGAATGCAAACGCCGAGATTACGGGCTGCCGGGAGTTTCGGGCTCATGTCGCGACGGTTCGGGACGCGATACCACATACCAGGCGCAGCCGATGAAGATGGCGAGCACGAAGAGGTTCACCCACACGTCCGGCCGCGCGCCAATGAGGAAGGCTGCATAGCCCACGATCATGCCGATCACTGCCAGCACCTTACCGCGCCGTGGAATGGCCCGTTCGGTGCGCCAGGCAATGATCATCGGTCCGAAGCGCTTGTGCGCCAGCAGCCAGGTCTCGATGCGCTTGTTGGAGCGCGCAAAGCAGGCGGCAGCGAGGATCACGAAGATAGTCGTGGGCATCAGCGGCAGAAAGGCGCCGATGATGCCGAGGCCGAGCAGCACGAAGCCGGCGACGAGATAGGCAAAGCGGAGCGCGGCCGCCCGCGTTCCCGACCCTTCTTCGCCCGGCTCGCTTATTCCCACTCGATGGTGCCCGGCGGCTTGCTGGTCACGTCGTAGACGACCCGGTTGATGCCGCGCACCTCGTTGATGATGCGGGTGGCGGCGCGGCCGAGGAAGTTCATGTCGTAGGGGAAGAAATCCGCCGTCATGCCATCGACCGAGGTCACGGCACGCAGCGCGCAGACGAACTCGTACGTGCGGCCATCGCCCATCACGCCCACCGTCTGCACCGGCAGCAGCACGGCAAAAGCCTGCCAGATCTTGTCGTAGAGGCCGGCTTTCCGGATCTCGTCGAGGTAGATGGCGTCGGCGCGGCGGAGGATATCGAGCTTCTCGCGGGTCACGCCGCCCGGCAGGCGGATGGCGAGGCCGGGGCCCGGGAAGGGGTGGCGGCCGACGAAGCGCTCGGGGAGGCCCAGTTCGCGGCCCAGCGCGCGGACCTCGTCCTTGAACAGTTCGCGCAGCGGCTCGACAAGCTGCATATTCATGCGCTCGGGCAGGCCGCCGACATTGTGGTGCGACTTGATGGTGACCGAGGGGCCGCCGGAGAAGCTGACGCTCTCGATCACGTCCGGATAGAGCGTGCCCTGGGCGAGGAACTGGGCGCCGCCCATTTTCTTAGCTTCTTCCTCGAACACCTCGATGAACAGCCGGCCGATGGTCTTGCGCTTGGTCTCGGGGTCGGCCTCGCCTTCCAGCGCGCCGATAAATTTGTCAGCCGCATCAACGTGGACGAGCGGGATGTTGTAGTGGTCGCGGAACATCGAGACGACTTCGTCGGCCTCGTTCATGCGCATCAGGCCATGGTCAACGAAGACGCAGGTCAGCTGGTCGCCGATGGCCTCGTGGATGAGGATCGCGGCCACCGAACTATCGACGCCGCCGGAGAGCGCGCACAGCACCCTGCCCTGCCCGACCTGGGCGCGGATCTTCTCGATCGCGCGCTGGCGGTAGGCGTGCATGGTCCAGTCGGATTTCAGCCCGACGATGTTATGCACGAAGGCCTGCAGCAGCTTGCCGCCATCGGGCGTGTGCACCACCTCGGGGTGGAACATGGTGGTGTAGTAGCGCTTCTGCTCATTCACCGCGATGGCAAAGGGCGCATTCTCGGAGGTGCCGACGACCTTGAAGCCGGCCGGCAGCTCGGTGACGCGGTCGCCATGGCTCATCCACACCGGATAGCGGCCACCGACCTGCCAGAAGCCCTCGAACAGCGGCGAGGCTTCCTTGATCTCGACATCGGCCCGGCCGAACTCGCGGGCATGGCCGCCCTCGACCACGCCGCCCTGCTGCAATGCGAGCGTCTGCTGGCCATAGCAGATGGCGAGGATGGGGATGCCGCTGTCGAACACAGCCTGCGGGGCGCGGGGGCTGCCTTCGTCGGTTACCGAGGCAGGGCCACCGGAGAAGATTACGCCCTTGGGCTGCAGCCGCTCGAAGGCCTCGCCGGCGCTCTGGAACGGGTGGATTTCGCAGTAGACGCCGGTCTCGCGCAGGCGGCGCGCGATCAGCTGCGTCACCTGCGAGCCGAAATCGATGATGAGGATGGATTCAGCGGGTACGGCAGCGATGTCTTGCATGGGCCGGCAATAGAGAAGCGCCGCGGATTCCGCAAGTCTCCGCCGGTGGTGGAGCAGCTATGCGGCCCGAGGTCGGCGCGTTTGCCGACTGAATACCAGGCCGACGATATCACCGCGCTGACACTGCCGCGGTGGTCAGGCGGGAGCGGTGTTGGCCTTGGCCAGCTTGCCCACCAGGTTGGCGTTGAAGCTGGCATCGAGCGCCTGGCGCAGGTCGCCGTCGGTCTCCACTGCCGCGCGCAATCGCCGCTGGTCGAAGGCGAGGTAGCGCATGGGCCGCGCCGCCACCGCAGTGGCCGAGGCCACGCCGCCCGAAACGAAGCTCATCTCCCCCAGGAAGTCCCCTGGGCCGCAGACGGCGACGATGCGCCCGTCCCGCTCGATCTGGGCGACGCCGTCGGCGATGAACATCAGGTCGTGGACCGCCTCGCCTTCCATCGTCAGCTTTTCACCTGCCTCGATATGCCTCAGCCTGGCCAGGCGCAGCAGCCGCCGAACGGTACGACGTTCGATATTGGCCGGGATGATCGAGGCCAGCCGCTGCTCGTCCTCGCTGAACCTGTGGCGCTTGGCGTAGTACCAGAGGATCGCGAGCTGAATGACGTTCACGGCGACGAAGATCAACTCCCAGACCACGATGACCAGATCGACCTGGATGAAGGCCCGGTTGACGATGCGGATCACACCGGCGGAGATCGCGATGCCGCGCAGCCAGCCCATGTCGTTCATCATCATCGAGATGACGAGCAAAGCATAGGGTAAGTGCGTGAGGAAGTGGGCCGGGTCGAGCATCGCGGCCGCGAAGTCGGATATCGCCATTCTTTCCAACGCCCAAAGCAATCACACAGTTAGCAACCACGTCACTGCGATCGTCAATCGCTGGATGCTGTAGATCGGGCTAGTTGAGAAGGGCGATGGAGAGATTCAGGACGCTGGCGAAGCCGACCCAGGCGGCATAGGGCACGAATAGCCAGGCCGACAGCCGGTCCCGGCTCCAACGCTGGGCGATGAAGGCGAGGGTCAGGGCCAGGATGCCAAGGATCACCGCGAAGGCAAGCCAGGTCTGGTGCAGGCCGAACCAGAGCGGCGACCACATCCAGTTGAGCAACATCTGGCCGGCCCAGAGCTTCATGCCGCTACCGGTCGGCTCGGCAAGGAAGGTGCGCCAACCGGCTATGGCGATCAGCACATAAAGCGCGAACCAGACCGGCCCAAAAACCCCGTTGGGTGGGGTGAAGAATGGCTTTTCGAGCTCAGCGTACCAGCTGCCGGGAGCCGTCGCGATGCCAATCAGCGTGCCGACGCCGATGACGACGGCGAGAAATACCACCAGCGCGACAAGGGATCGCCGCGACTTCAGGTCGGACAGGGTCAGCGTGCTCATGCGGGTGCAACGCACCGATGCGGCACCGGTTCACTCGGTGAGCGTGCAATCGTGCTGCAAGTTCAACGGCAGCTTGCGACCTGCGCCATCGGAGGCAGCATAGACGAGCTCAACGGATTGCTCGTCGGCGGCCCATATCGGCGAGGCATTCGAAAAGAGCGGCGTGTCGCCCGCCAGGTCGACCGCGCAACCCCGGCGCGTCGCGCTGCCGTCGGCGGCGGTGAACTCGGCAACGATGCGGCGCATGCAACCGGCCTCGTCGCAATATTCGTTCACATGCAGGGCGGTGCGGCCCGAGGGCGAGGCGAAGCGGTGCTCGGTCTGCGGATCGGGGATCATGAACCAGGCGGCGGTGCCGGCGGCAAGCGCGATGACGATCGCGGCAGTGAGCAGCAGGCCGGCCGGCAGTTCCTTGCGCTCGAGCGCCATCACGCGGCCTTCTGCATGGCGATGAAGTAGAAGCCGTCGGTACCGGTGCTGTGGGGGGTCACCGCGACGCCGCCCTCGGGGGAGAAACGGGCGCGTAGCTTGGTGCCGGCGAAATGGCTCATCCACAGCTTGTTGCCGGCAACCGCGGTGAAATCCGGGTTGGCGGCGAGGAAGGCTGCCGCCTGCTGTGCATTCTCCTCGGGCAGCACCGAGCAGGTGATGTAGGCGAGCGTGCCGCCGGGACGGAGGAAAGTCGCGGCTTGAGCCAAGATCGCGCGCTGCTCCTCGACGCGTAGCGCCAGCTGGTCGGGCGTGAGCTTCCACTTTGCGGTCGGCTGGCGGCGCCAGGTGCCGGAGCCGGTGCACGGCGCATCAAGCACGACGCGATCGAGCTTGCCGACGAGATCGTCGAGAGCGCCTTCGCCGGGCTGGCGCACCTGCACATTGCGGACGCCGGCACGCTTCAACCGGTCGTAGATCGGGGCGAGCCGGGTGCGGTCGCTGTCATAGGCGAAGATCTGGCCGCGGTTCTGCATCGCGGCGGCCATGGCGAGGGTCTTGCCCCCTGCCCCGGCGCATAGGTCGAGCACCTGCTCGCCGCCGCGCGGGCTGGCGAGTGCCGCAACGATCTGGCTGCCGAAATCCTGCACCTCGAACCAGCCCTTGAGGTAGCCCTCTTCACTCTGGACGTTCGGCGTGCGGCTGTCACGCTCGCCGGCCGGGAAGCGCACGCCTTCGGTAAGCCGCATCTCGGTCTCGGGGGTAAAGCGGGAGAGCCCCCGCAGTACCTTGTCCCGTGCCGCCTTGAGCGTGTTGACGCGCAGGTCGAGCGGCGGCCGATCGGCGAGGGCGTTGGCTTCGGCGACCCAGTCGTCACCAAAACTGCCGGCAAGATGGCTGACCGTCCATTCCGGCACGTCGCCGCGCACGTGGCCGGGGGCGCCGGCGAGCGGATCGGCGGCGGTCAGGCGGACGGCCTCGTCGTCGGTAACCGGGGCCGGCGCAAAACGATCGCCGCCAAAACTGTCGTTGAGCCCCTCGACCGTCTCGCCCCACTCGCGCACGGCGACACTCAGCACCAACGCTCGCGGTTCGTCGGAGCCCATGGCCCAGGCGTGCGACAGGCGACGGCGCAGCGCATCGTAGACGAGATTGCCGATGGCGGCGCGGTCACCGGCGCCGGCGAAGCGATTGTTCAGCCCCCAGGCCTTCAGCGCCTCCGCCACCGGCCGCTTATGCGCGTCGATATCGGCGAGCACCTCGATGGCGGCGGCGATCCGGCCCGGCAGGCGCATCAGTTGCCGCCGCGATAGTTCGGGCTCTCGCGGGTGATCGACACGTCGTGCACGTGACTTTCCGACAGCGCAGCGCCCGAGATCTTCACGAAGGTGGCGTTGTCGCGGAAGTCCTGCAGGTTATGTGCGCCGGTATAGCCCATGGCGGCACGCAGGCCGCCGGCAAGCTGGTGCAGCACCGTGCCGGCCGGCCCCTTATACGGGACCTGGCCCTCGATGCCTTCAGGCACGAGTTTCAGGCTGTCATTCACTTCCTGCTGGAAGTAGCGGTCGGCCGAGCCGCGGGCCATGGCGCCTACCGAGCCCATGCCGCGATAGGACTTATAGGAGCGGCCCTGGTAGAGATAGACCTCACCGGGGCTCTCGTCGGTGCCGGCGAGGAGCGAGCCGACCATCACGCAAGACGCGCCGCCGGCCAAGGCCTTGGCCATATCTCCTGAGAACTTGATTCCGCCGTCGGCGATCACCGGCACGCCCTGCTTGGCGGCCTCTTCGGCGCAGGACATCACGGCCGCGAGCTGCGGCACGCCAACGCCGGCGACGATGCGGGTGGTGCAGATCGAGCCCGGGCCGATGCCCACCTTGACGGTGTCGGCACCGGCATCGATCAGCGCCTTGGTGGCTTCGCGGGTCGCGACGTTGCCGGCCACGATGCGGGTGGAGTTGCTCTCGCGCTTGATGCGCTCGACCGACGTCAATACGCCCGCCGAATGGCCGTGGGCGGTGTCGATGACGAGCAGGTCGACGCCGGCATCGATCAGCGCCAGCGAGCGCTCATAGCCGGCATCGCCCACACCGGTCGCGGCCGCGACGCGCAGGCGGCCCTGCGCGTCCTTGACGGCATTGGGGTTGAGCTGGGCCTTCTCGATGTCCTTGACGGTGATGAGCCCGACGCAGCGGCCATCCTCGTCAGTGACCAGCAGCTTTTCGATGCGGTGGGCGTGGAGCAGGCGCTTGGCCTCTTCCTTGCTCACCCCGTCGCGCACCGTGATGAGCTTCTCGTACGTCATCAGCTCGGAGATCGGCTGGTTCGGGTTCGAGGCGAAGCGTACGTCGCGGTTGGTCAGGATACCGACCAGCCGGCCGAGCCGGCGGCCGCCCTTGCCGCCATTCTCCACCACGGGAATGCCCGAGATGTTGTTGGCGCTCATCAGCGCCAGCGCATCGGCGAGAGTCGCTTCGGGACCGATGGTGATGGGGTTCACCACCATGCCGCTCTCGAAGCTTTTCACCGCCCGGACCTGCTCGGCCTGCACGGCGATGTCGAAATTCTTGTGGATCACCCCGATGCCGCCGGCCTGCGCCATGGCGATGGCCATGCGGCTCTCGGTGACCGTGTCCATGGCCGAGCTCAGGATGGGAATATTGAGCGAGATGTCCTTGGTCACCCGCGTGCGGATATCGACCTGGGTCGGCAGCACGTCGGAATGGGCAGGCTGCAGCAGCACGTCGTCAAACGTCAGCGCGCTTTCGCCGGTGATGGAGGTAATGATCTTCGCCAAGGGGTGGGCCCTTCCCTTCTGAGCATCAGAAAAACGGAAGCCCGCAGCGGGTACGACTCGACGTCCGACTGCGGGTTGGCGAGGGTCAATAGCACCGGGTCCCGAGGTTGGGAAGCGGCAATCGATGCCGCTTTGCTCATGGCTCGCATGCGCGCCGCAATGGGCGTAAGCTGACCTCGCGGACGCGCCTCACGGTGCGATTTTGGACACGCACCGGGGAGGGTGACGCCAGCCAAGCAACAGAACAGGAGGAGTAGATGGCTAGTCAGAACGGCAGACAAGCCGGGCCCCGGTGCATTGCGCTCGTGGGTCCATTCGCGAGCGGCAAGACCTCGCTGCTCGAGGCGATCCTGATGCGCACTGGGGCCATTACCCGGCAAGGCAATGCCAAGGACGGCAACATGGTTGGCGACGCCGCGCCCGAGGCTCGCGCCAATGCGATGAGCGTCGAGCTCAATGTCGCCGAGTGCGAGTACATGGGCGATCGCTACACCTTCCTCGATTGCCCGGGCTCGGTGGAATTCCAGTACGAGGCGCTGGCCGTGCTCGCCGGCGTCGACATGGCGGTGGTGGTGGCCGAGGCCGACCCCAAGAAGGTCGCCGCCCTGCAGCTGATCCTGCGCGATCTCGAAGCGCGCCAGCTGCCGCACCTCATCTACCTCAACAAGATCGACAAGCTGTCCGGCTCGGTTCGCGACGTGCTCGCCATGCTGCAGCCGGCGAGCAGCGTGCCGCTGGTGCTGCGGCAGTTGCCGATGGTGAAGGGCGGCGTCGTCACCGGATGCATCGACCTCGCGCTCGAGCGCGCGCATGTCTACCACGAGGCCAAGGAGAGCGAGATCGTCGCCCTGCCCGATGGCGAGCGCGCGGCGGAGGTGGACGCACGAACCGCCATGCTCGAGCAGATCGCCGACTATGACGACGTGCTGATGGAGCAGCTGCTCGAGGACGTGGCGCCGGAAACGAGCCTCGTGTTCAATGACCTGGTCGAGGAGATGCGCGCCGGCAAGATCGCGCCCGTGTTCATCGGCTCGGCCGAGCATGGCAACGGCATCACGCGGCTGCTCAAGGCCATTCGCCACGAAGCGCCAGCAGTCAGTGCCACGCGCGAGCGGCTGGGCCTCAAGGACGGCGCCGGTACCGTGGTGCAGGTGATGAAGACCATGCAGACCGCACGCTCGGGCAAGATGTGCATCGCCCGCGTGCTGTCAGGTTCGGTCAGCGACGGCATGAGCCTGCGTTCCGCCGATGGGCGCGAGGCCAAGGTATCGGGCCTGTTCCGCGTCATGGGCCAGGAAACGACCAAGCGCGACACGGCCCGCGAGGGCGAGACGGTCGCGCTCGGCAAGGTGGAAGCGGCGTGCACAGGCGACACGCTCTCGACCGGCATGGCCGCCGAGCTCGCCCCGCTGCCCGACAGCATGCCGATGATGTCGCTCGCCATCGCACCGCGCGAGCGCAAGGACGACGTCCGGCTCTCGACGGCGTTGCAGCGCATCCTCGAGGAAGACCCCTCGCTCCGCCTCG
Source organism: Devosia sp. Soil_C_22 (assembly GCF_057657195.1). NCBI lineage: Bacteria > Pseudomonadati > Pseudomonadota > Alphaproteobacteria > Hyphomicrobiales > Devosiaceae > Devosia > Devosia sp. Soil_C_22. Next base: position 1,320,201 of record NZ_JBDGIY010000001.1, on the reverse strand, counting down.
TGCATGTACCGGAAACCGGCGAGACGGTGCTCGAAGGCCATGGCGAGATGCATCTGCGCGTCGTCATCGAGCGGATCACCAAGCGATATGGCGTGCCGGTTACCACATCGACGCCGCGCATCGCCTATCGCGAGACCATCCGCAAGGCGGCCAACGTGCGCGGCCGGCACAAGAAGCAATCGGGCGGGCACGGACAGTTCGGCGACGTGGTGCTGACCATCAAGCCGATGCCGCGTGGCTCGGGTGTGGGGTTCGATGAGAAGATCACCGGCGGCGTGGTGCCGCGCCAGTATATCAGCTCGGTCGAGGCCGGCGTGCGCGAGTATTTCGACGCCGGCGGCCCCCTCGGCTTTCCGGTGGTCGATGTAGGCGTGACGCTGACCGACGGTTCCTACCACACGGTCGACAGCTCCGACATGGCGTTCCGGCAGGCGGCACAGATCGGCATGCGCGAAGGCATGCCGCAATGCGAGCCGGTGCTGCTGGAACCGGTCATGAACGTCACCGTCCGCTGCCCCACCGAAGCCACCGCGCGCATCAACGCCATCCTGCCCCGCCGCCGCGGCCAGATCATCGGCTCGGATGCGCGCGAAAACTGGCCCGGCTGGGACGAAATCCACGCCCTGGTCCCCGCCTCGGAGATGCAGGACCTGATCATCGAACTGCGGTCGGCCACCGCCGGCGTCGGCTCGTTCGTGCAGGAATTCGACCACCTGGCCGAAGTCGGTGGGCGACTGGCGGAGGAAGTGGCGAACAAATACGGGCGAATGGCGGTTTAGCCTCAAGACAACGCGTCCCGATGCCCATCAACGACGTCGGGATCGCCTCACCCGAGATCTCATGGGCGACGAAATACTGTCTTCGCACAGCACCCGTGATCCACGTTCCCGCACATTCATCATTCTTGCGGTTCACCGCATGTATGGCTAGCCTCATCGTAAACGAAGTGTTACTGACGATCCGTGGGGTGCGGTAAGCGTTCTTCTGATGAGTGAGGGTCTTAGATGAATATGTTCAAGGCTCTGCTGATTGCTGCAGGGTTATTTACGGCTTCGGCATCCGCCGCAAGCGCAGTTACGTATGCAAATCTGGTCGACTACAATCAGGGCTCGGGGATCACCGATCCCGGCCGGACGATTGAAAGCAACGCCTACGGAGCACCGAACGGGACGTTCCTCTCGCTCGGCCTCGGTGGATCAGCGGTGTTTTCTTTCGGCACCGCGTTCACCGGGCCGTCCGCGATCATCGAGATCACCAATGGTGATCGTTCCGGCTACGTGGAAACCGCCAGTGTCTATGGCGGTGTGAACTACGACCCGCTGGTGGGCGATGTCTCCAGCTTCGTATGGCTGGGCGACATCATCAACACGTCGGCCACGTCGATCGTGAACTTCATCGGCATCTACAACTTCCTCTACATCCTCGACACTTCCAGCGGCGCAGGCCGTGATGGCTTCGATATCGATTCCATCAGTGTCGCGGCGGTTCCGGTGCCGGCGGGTGTAGTGCTGCTCGGTTCCGGCCTCGTTGCCCTGGGGTGGCTCGGCCGCCGTCGCAAGCAGGCCATCGCCTGACCGGTTCGATCGCTGGCTCAAGCAAGAAAGGCCCGCTTCGGTGGGCCTTTTCTTTTGGCGGCGACCTACGGCAGCCGATCGCCGATTGCCGCCAGCCATACGGCGACCGCTGCCGCGCCAGCGTCCGGAAAGCCCTGCGCGCGCTCGCCGAGGTAGCTGGCCCGGCCTAGTTTCGGAAACATCGCGGTGGTAGCCGCAACGCCGCCGGTGGCGGCTGCAACGCCCTGGCGGAACGCCGCGGTGGCGGGCTGGCCGGCCGAAAGCGCTTGAGCCCATGCTTCGGCGGCCGGGCGCAGCGCATCGACCATGGTGCGGTCACCCTTGCGGGCGCCGCCCAGTTGCTCGACCGCATCGACGGCGGCCGTAAAGGCAGCGCACCAGTCGGTTGCGGTGGGATTGTCCCTGCCTTCCAGCACTTTCGCGGCACGAACCAATCCGACGGCGTAGAACGGGCCGGAGCTGCCCGCGATGGCACGGCGCAGGGCGTCGGCGACGGCCGCGAGCGCGCCGCTCGGCGTGTTGAAAGTGCCGTCCGGCAGCGCTCGGATGGCTTCGGCGCCGCGCACCATGGAGGAGCCGAGATCGCCATCGCCAGTCTTGCCGTCGAGATCGGCGAGCTCTGCCTCGGCCTCCACCAGCCTTGCGGCGATCGCCTCTGCGACGGCCCGGATGGTGGCCGACTGCGGGCCGGGCGTAGACTGGATTGCCGCGGCGGTCGTGCGCGGGGCAGTAATCACGCGCCGGCCGGCCGCGACGCGCCCACCACCGGCCCACGCCCGTGCCTCGGTGGGCGCATCGAGGGCGGCGAGCAATTCGTCGTCGAGCGCCAGCAGGCTGAGCGAGCAGCCGGGCATGTCGAGCGCCGAGAGGAACACGCCCGACCAGAGCCGTTCGACCACCAGGCCCCGCTGCCGCGCGTAGGCCAGCGCGTGGCGGGCGACGACGGCGAGCTCGATGGGCGGGGTGGCGCCGAGGCCGTTGACCAGCACGGCGACGCGTCGTCCGGCACCCAGCTGCTTGTCGAGCACGATCATGTCGACCATGCGCTCGACCAGGGCGTCAGCGCTTTCGAGCGGCAGGCGCCGCACGCCCTTTTCGCCGTGGATCCCGAGGCCGAGCTCGATCTCGCCATCTGCGAGCTCAAAGCCCGGTTTGCCGACAGCCGGGACGGTGCAGGCACCAAGCGCCACGCCGATGGTGCCCACGGCGTCGGCGGCACGACGCGCAAGCGCCGCGACCTCGGCGACCGAAGCTCCGTTGGCGGCCGCGTAGCCCGCAACCTTGTGGACGAAGATGGTGCCGGCAATGCCGCGGCGGCGCTCGGGCGCGACCGTATCGCGCAGGGCGACATCGTCGGCCACCACAACGATCTCGGTGGGGATGCCCTCGGCAGTGGCCATTTCGGCGGCAAGACCGAAGTTGAGGCGGTCGCCGGTGTAATTCTTGACGATCAGCACAGCGCCGCGCGGGCCGGCCACGGCCTTGATGCCGGCGAGGATGGCGTCGACGCTGGGTGAGGTGAAGACGTCGCCGGCAATCGCGCCGGCGAGCATGCCCTGCCCCACATAGCCGGCATGGCCGGGCTCGTGCCCGCTGCCGCCGCCGGAAAGCACGGCGACCGGCCAGTCGGCGAGCGCGCCGATGGGGTCGCGGACGACGACGTTCTCGCTGTCGAGCAGCGCCAGCCCGGGCGTGGTGTCGACCAGCCCCTCCAGCACCTCGCGCACCAGGTTGCGCGGCTCGTTGATCAGCTTCTTCATGACGGGGCCTCCTCCGGAACGCGCCAGCCCTAACCCGGACGGCAAGCCACCGGCAACCCAGCAAAAAGGCCCCGGGCGCCCCTCAACGCCCGAGGCCCGCCGACGATGCTAGCGCACCGTCAGGACTTCACTGCACCGGCGGTCAGCCCGGCGATGATGTGCCGTTGTGCGAGGAAGAACACGATGATGGTGGGCAGGATGGTGAGCGTGATGAACGCCAGGATCAGCTGCCAATCGGTCATGAACTCGCCCTTGTAGACCATGATGCCGAGCGGCCAGGGATAGTTCTTCTCCGAGTTCAGCATGATCAGCGGCAGGATGTAGCTGTTCCAGCTGCCCACGAAGGAGAGGATGCCGACCGTGGCGATGATCGGCCGAGCGAGCGGTAGCGACACGTGCCAGAAGAACCTCAGGTATCCGCAGCCATCGACGAAGGCGGCATCGAACAGTTCCGAGGGCATGCCGCGGAAATAGTTGCGGAACAGCAGGATGCTCATCCCCAGCCCGAAGGCCACCTGCGGCAGCACCACGCCCCAATAGGTATCGAGCAACCCCAGGTCGCGGATGCGGATGAAGAGCGGCAGAATGGCAGTGGCGGCCGGAAACATCAGGCCGAGCAGGAAGTAGTTGAGCAGCATGCGCGAGCCGAAGAAGCGCACATGGGCGAAGGCGAAGGCCGCCATCGCGCCGCAGGCGAGGGTCAGTGACACGGTGACGACGGCGATGAGCAGCGAATTGCCCATCTGCCGCCAGTAGCGATCACCGGTCAGGATGTCGGTATAGTTGGACCACATCCATTCGCGCGGCAGCCCGAAGGCGTTGCTGCGCAGATCGCCGAGCGTCTTGAAGCCACCAAGCGCGGTGGTGAGCAGCGGGATGATGACGATGGCCGCGACGATGATCATCGAGGCATAGAGGTAGGTCTGCGTGCCGGCATCGAGCCGGCGGCCCGACTCGAGCGCCTTGCGGCCCTGCACGGGCAGATCGTTGGGTGCGAGCGCGTCAGTCATGGCGCATGAATATCCTGCGGTAGGAGAAGGCGAGGGTCACGCAGATGATGAACAGCACCACGCCGACGGCGCTGCCGAAACCAACCTGCATGCGCATCACCCCGAAGGAATAAAGGAACGTGACCATTGTCTGGGTCGCGTTGAGCGGACCGCCACCGGTCAATGGCATGATCATGTCGAACAGCTGCAACGAGCCGACGACGGCGAAGAACAGCGACAGCCGCACGGTGGAGCCGAGCATGGGCAGCGTCACCTGGCTGAACTTCTGCCAGCCGGTGGCGCCGTCGATCTCGGCGGCTTCGAGCACTTCGCGGTCGATGGCCTGGAGGCCGGCGATGAACAGCATCATGTGGAAGCCGAAATACTTCCACACGATCACGCCCAGCACCGCAGCCATGGCGGTGCCCTTGTCGGCGAGCCAGAACGGGGCGTCCTGTCCGAAGGCTTCCCAGATGGAGGCGACGAGGCCGAATTCGCCGTCGTAGACGAAGCGCCAGATCATGCCGGCGGCGACGTCGGCGAGGACGTAGGGCAGGAAGAAGATCAAGCGGAAGCCGACAGCCCCCTTGACGTTCTTGGTCACGAGCGTCGCCAGCCACAGCGCCAGCGGCACCTGGATGCAGATCGAGATGAGGATGATCAGGCCGTTATTGATCAGCGCCGTACGGAAGGCGCCGTTCCTGAAGATCAGCTCGAAATTCTTGAGCCCGACCCACTCGGTGGGGAGGCTGTAGCCGTTCCAGTTGTACAGCGAATACCAGGCCGCCTCGCCCATGGGCAGGATCACGAAGATCGTGAACAGCAGCAGCGCGGGCGGCAGAAACAGGATCAGCACCGGGAGCTTGCCCTGCGCACCCATGCGCGCGGCCTTGCGGCGCGGCGCGGCTAGCGCAGTGGTGGCATCCGACGCGATCGGCAGGGTGGTGCTCATAAGCTCACCGAACCTCCCCTCGAGGTTGGCCGAAGATGGAAATAGCGGTGCCGCCGAGCCAGCACGGCCCGGCGGCGTCCATGGGCTGGACTACATTTCCATCGCGTGGGCGTCTTCGATCTGCTGCGAGCCTTCCTCGGGGGAGATTTCGCCCGAGATGATGCCCACCGCCATGTCGTTGACGACGCGGCCGACGTTCGGACCGAGGTCCTGATCGACATAGTTCTGGTGCCAGGTCGCCTTGGACATCTGGGCCACGGCATCCTGCATGCTCGGATCGGTCACGCCGGACTCGGCGCCCTTGATCACCGGCAGGTCACCGAGGGCAGCCATGCGCTTCATGTTGTCGACATTGGTCATGAACTTGACGAAGTCCTCGGTCTCGGGCGGGGCGGCGGCAGTCACCACCCAGCCGTTGAGGCCGCCGAAATCCTCGGTCACGAGACCCGCGCCGCCCGCGATGGTCGGGAAGGCGAAGCGGCCGATATTGTCCTGGGAAAGACCCTTGCCGTCGGTCGCATTGGCGGCCTGGCTGGTCGGGGTGGCCATGTTCTCAAAGCCGAGGATCATGGCGGCGCGGCCGTCGTCGAATACCGGCACGGTCTCGGGCCAGGTAGCGCCCTGCCAGCCATCCTGGCACGGCTCCATCTTGCCGAGGTCGGCGAGCTTCTGGCCGGCCTTGATGAACGGCTCGGCCATGAAGCCGCCGTTCTCGCCGTTCTTGGCTGCATCGAACCCGGCCTGGCCGGCTTCGCGCATGCTCAGATAGCTCCAGTAGAAGTGGATCGGCCACTTGTCGCCGCCACCGCAGGCCAGCGGGGTGATGCCGGCATCCTTGAGCTTCTGTATGGCACTGGTGAAATCGTCCCAGGTCTTGATGGCGGTGCCATCGACACCGGCCTGCTCGAACAGCGCCTTGTTGTACCAGAACGAGACCACGCCGCTCTTGAACGGGGCGGCCCAGACCTTGCCGTCGAAGGTCATGCCGGAGATGGCGCCCTGGCTCAGCTCGTTGCGCCACTCGCCGTTATTGGCGTCGAGCGCGGCATCGATGGCGCGGATCTTGCCGGTCTCGGACTGCTCTTTCAGCACGCCGCCGCCCCAGGTGTAGAACAGCGAAGGCGGATCGTTCGACTGCAGGAGCGTGGGCAGCTTGGCCTTGAACGCCTCGTTCTCGAGGAACTGCAGCTCGACCGTGATGCCGGCATGCGCGGCTTCATACTGGGTGGCGATATCCTCCATCACGGCCAGCCGGTCCGGATTGGTTTCCAGATGCAGCCACTTGATGGTGGAGTCCGCCAGGGCTCCGGAGGCCCCCATGGCCAGAACCGATGCGCCCAGCGCCAAAACGGCACGGCGCGCAAGATGTACGTACCTCATTGCAATTCCTCCCAAACCGCCGGCAGCCTCGGCTTCCGCGCGTTCCCTAGCTTTTCGAAGATGCCGCGGCTTCCTCCTCCTCGGCAGGCTGGGATGTTAGAGTAGCCCACAGGGGTGTCAAGCTGTCGCACCCCGAGGCCGCGCACGAATGCGTGCGCAAGCGCAGTTACCCCGGGCAATCGCTGCTGTTTTCGGCAGTCGTGGAAGTATGGAGGCCGAAACGCTATTCTGCTCCCGGCTCCTATGAGGAACAGGTTGCAGGTTCGTCGCGGGCAGCAGTCAGTCCGGCTGATTGCGCCGAACGATCTTCATTATCAGGAGGATCACGCCAGCCACGAGCAGAACAACGCCGACCGTGCCCAGCCAGGTCACGCCAACACTGAAGCCATATCCCGCCAGTATCAGGCCGAAAACCACCAAAGCCAGACCGGCAAGCTTCTTCACCAGAAGCGCCGACTTATCATCCGCAATTGCCATAACAGGCCGCTCCCGCAACTCGGCCGCGATTAAGCTACTCGCCATCGCGCAAGTTGCCAAGCACTGTGGCGCAATCGGCTGCTCAGGCAGACGACTACCGCAAGGACTTAGGGAGGATTGGCTGGGGAACCTGGATTCGAACCAAGATTAACGGAGTCAGAGTCCGTAGCGAAAGCCCGGTTTTCCGGGCCTTTCACCCCGCCATGTTGCATCCATGTTGCGTCGAAAGTCAGACCGCGAACAGTTTCGCCTCGGCGGCGGCCATCGCGTCCTGCTCGTCGGCGGCTGGGAACAGGTGGCCGTAGACGTCAAATGTGACCGTGATCGACGAGTGGCCCATGCGGCTCTGCACCGCCTTGGCGCCTAGCTCGAGGCCGCCGTCGACTTGCCGGTTGATGCACCATGAGGCGTACCAATGCCGCAGGGCATGGAAGCCGGAATACTTCGGCTTCATCACCGGCTGGCCCTGCTCGTCGACCTTGTGGCTGGCGACCACGACGCCGGCCGCCTCCCACGTAGGCCACAGCCCGCGCTGCAGCATGTTCTGGTGGAATTCGACGCCGCCCTCGGTGTTGGGGAACACCAAGTCCAGATCCCCCTTGGGGCACGCCAATTTCCATTCCTTGAGCGTGTTGACCACCAGCGGGGTGAGCGCCACGTCGCGATGGCCCGAGCCCGTCTTGGGCTCGCCGATATCGCGGTAGCGATCGGCTCGCTGGCTGACCGACAGTTGCTTCTTCACGAGATCGACGTCCGACCAGCGCAGGCCGCGCAGCTCCGACGCGCGCAGGCCAGTGAAAACGGCGGTGATCAGCAGCGGCCGATAGCGACCATCGGCGGCGCGAACGAAGGCGGCGATCTCTTCCATAGTCGGGATATCGATCCCGTACTTGAGCCGCTGTTTCTGGCGCGCTTCCTTGCTGGCCGACTTGGTCTTTTTCATCAGCCGCACCGGGTTCGCCATGGCGGCGCCATCCTCGATCGCGTTGGCGATCAGCGAGCCGAGGCTCACGGTCGCGCGCTTGATCATCGCCGCGGATCGGCCGCCCTCGGCCAGGTCGTCCTGCCATGCGCGGATCATCGGCACGGTCAGCTTGTTGAGCTTGGTGGCTCCGATGAATGGCACGATGTGAATGTCGAGATGCTGGCGGCGCTGGTCGATGGTCGTCCGCTCCAGCCCCTCTTTTTCGCCGGCCTTGATCCAGTTCGCGCCCGCCACCTTGACGGTGATGGTCTGGCCGTCGGCGACGTGGGTGCCCTGACCGACCTCGACGGTGGTCTTGGCAGCGAAGCTGTCGGCGTCCTTTTTCTTGGCGAACGACTTGTGGCGGCGCTTGCCGGCGGCGTCGACGTAATCAACGGCCCACGCCTCTTTTTCGATACCGCCGGTGGTGGTCCACTTCCGCTTACGAACGCTCATTGCAGACTCTCCTCACCATCCTTGGCATCGCCGGTAGGCTTGGCAACCGCCCAACCTAGGTGACGGAGGTACTGCGCCACGCGGTTGAGAGGACCGTCGAGGGCCGCAAGCATCTTGTTGGCGAGTTCTTCTGCGCGTTTCTCGCCGAGCACGTCGATGATGGTCATTTCTCGTTCGATCCGGTCAACGTCAGGAAGGGGGAAAAACGACAAATATGCCATCGCCTCCCATTCGGCGGCCTGTCGCTCTGCAGCATCTGTTGGCAGGCTCATCGCAGCCAGCAGGCGCCCAACCACGATTTCGGGGTTGCGTCCGCTCTCATTGGACGTGACCTCGCGTAGCCGCCGCAAGGCGTCAAAGCGCTCTTGTTGGGTGCGTCTCAACTCGGTGTGAAGCCACTGGTTGGCGTTATCCGTCACCCAGCGATAAGCATCCAGTCGGGCGATGATCTCGGCATTCATGGAACGCTTGTTGCCAGCCGCCCACTCTCGTATTTCGTCGCGCATGCCCCTGGGCAGCCGGAGGACAAACTTCTCCATGTCGGCTGCAGCTTCCTCGGGCTGCTCTTCCCGCGCCGACTTCGCCATCTCCGTTTTCCCCACTATCCGATTTCTGTGGTGGCACAATGCCATCCCATCGCTTGACCGCGATAGTGGCACTATGCCATATGATTTGCAACGGCTCCGATCGGAGGCGGGTTTTTCCCACTTATCTCTACCGCTTAGCGGTTGGGTATAGCGGTGACAAATCGGCCCTTACCATTTTCGAAGTCGGACAAAACAGGTACATAAGGCGTACCAAACTGGATCGCGATCAACGCGGCCAGGTCCAAGGGAAAAGCGTACCACCGACAGCAGTTCGGGGGCGTCCTTGATCGAGCGGGTAGCGCCGGACGGATGGAGAGACAGTGGTCAAGAATGACAGAAAGGTCATTTAAACCTTGAACTCGAAAATCTCTGAACCTCTGGACTTGGTGTGGGGAGCATCCGCAATAGCGGCGGTGCTCAACCTCAAATCCCGACGCAAAGTCTTCTATATGCTCGAGACCGGCAAGATCCCCGGAATGAAGGTCGGCCGCGAGTGGGTCGCCTCCCGGGAGGCCCTGCGCAAGCATTTTGAAAGCCTCAGCGATGAGGCCGCTGCGTAATGACCTTGAAATCGTCGGGGACGTCCAAGCTCTTGTCGAAGTCCGGCAAGAGGAAGCGAGCGGCTGCCGATAGCGATACCGGCATCCTCAGAAAAACACCACAATGGCGGTGGAACCACGCCAACATGGACGCCCGGCGCGCCCATGGTGTCGTCCGCACGGCCATCCGGAATGGCACGCTGAAACGCGAGCCGTGCCGCGTCTGTGGCAGCCTGCGAACCGACTTTCACCACCCCTTCCATGACTACCGCCGCCCGCTGGTCGGTCTCTTCTTGTGCCGAAAGCACCACAAGGAGGCCGAGGCCGCCGAGCGCGAACAGCCAGGGCCGAAATGACCAGCAAGCTCATCGCCACCTTGAAGAAGAACAGCATCGAGCAGTTGCATGTCAGCATCGACCATTACGCCGGCCATGAGATCGTCAACCAGCGCGTCTGGTTCAAATCCGGCGAGGAATGGCGGCCCGGCAAGCAGGGATTGGCCGTTCGTGTCGAGCAGCTTCCCGAACTGATTGAGGCCCTGCAGAGGGCAGCGCGGGAGGCTGGAGTATGAAGGCTGTCTTTCGCGGGGATCGGAGCGGCAAGGCCAAGGGCAAACAGTCCTTCGTCATGCTGACCCATCAGGTGTTCCACAGCCCTGCCTATCGGCACATCGACTGTCATGGCAAGGCGCTCTACGTCGAGCTGCGATCTCGGTATAACGGCCACAATAACGGGCGGATCGCGTTCTCCGCCCGCGACGCGGGTGATGCGCTGAACATCAGCAAGTCTGCCGCCAATCGGGCCTTCCTGCAGTTGGTCGATCACCTGCTCATTGAGCGCCAGGGCGGCGGCACCCTGCTCGGTCGGCTGGCGAACGAGTGGGCGCTCACTGAGGTGAGAAACGACGTCACGAACGAGCCGCCCTCCAAAGCCTTTCTTCAATGGCGACCGACAACGCCGCCGGCGAGGCGCTCGAAAAAACAGAAGCCCGTCCCGCCGGTGGGAAGCAACGTCCCACTCGTGGGACACAACGGTAACGGGCTACCGCAAACACTGGATTTGCGTCCCTCTTGTGGGACGCAAGAGCTGGAAATGGCCGAAACCCCGTCCCACGGGCGGGACACATATAGATATCTACCAGTCCACAGCGATAGCGCGCCCTCGCGCAGCGCCTCCACACAGCAAGCAAGCGAGGGGGCGCGGGCCAGCAGCACGAATCCATCGGATGAGGGCTTGCGGCCTCTCGCCGACGCGCTTGCCGGTTTGAGGGCGGGGTTCGAGCGGCGGGGAAAGGCGTGACTATGTCCGACCTCGTGCTCTTTCCTCAATCGCGCAGGCTAGGTCGAGCTCGGCACGTCGCAATGATCTGGCTTCGTCGCCGGACAGTCCGCGAGCGCGACATCTACTGGCGCCGCATCGTTGCCGACGAGGAACGCATCCTTCGCCGCCTGGGCTTCGCCGACGCCATCGTCGAGCGCGCCCTCGGGGATCTAGCCGCTGCCGTAAATCACGAAATCGGGCTCGTCGAGGCAGGTTCGCCCCGCCGGGCAGACGTCACCCCTGACAATCCTCCCGGAGCAGCCTGATGAACTATAGAGCCGCCAATCGCAAGAACGCCAACCATGTCTTCCGGGACACAAAACCGAAGGGCGACCAACAGCGGCAGACGGTCCTGCTGGTCATAACCGCGTGGAAGGTCGACATTGATCACGTGACACGTGATATCGAGCGCCTGTCGGTGCTGATGGGGCCAGAAGCCAGCGTCAAGCGCGCCATGCACGCGAACCGGATGATATCGTTCGTGGTCATTACCACCGACACTTCGGCAAAACTAAAGGCGCACCTCGCCGACGCAGCTTTGCAGATGGGCCTGATCGAGAGCCTGTGGGTCATGCCCGCAAGCGACGCTATCGCCAGCCTTCACCCCTTAGACGCCCTCGATCACCACGTGCAGGCCGCATGGCAGCAGGTCCACGACCACAATAATCCGCCTAGACGCCCGTCGAAAACCGAGATCATCCAAAGGCATGTGCGACCAGGCGGCGACCTCGCAGCGGCAGTGCGCGCCGGCATGCAGAGGAAGTTCCCGAGTTGAACACCTTCCCCGGCATTGTCTTTACCAGCGCCCCCGGCGGCTATCGGCTGAAACTGACAGCCCGTGCCGATCTGGCCCGGGATCGACTTCGCCTTCCGCGGAATTCCGCGGATGTGGCAGTGATCGAGACCGCAAGCCGAGAAATGGCTCAGCGTCTCCGCCGAGTGCTGGAACAGGTCTTTTGCCCGTCCGGCGGCGCTGGCCTGTTTCCCAGCATCACCGCCGTAGACGATGCTGTCGGTCGGTGCCGCAGAATGGGGTTCACCAGCCATAGAGCAGGCGAAGAACCCAAGCAAAGGCGCCCCGTGGTCGGATGGCGTCAGCCGATAATCGAGCGGCGCCGCGTTCCCGATCCGAGCATGACGCGGGCCACGCTGTTGCACGAATTGGAGCAGAACCCCGACGCCCGCTGGGCCGGCTACCAGCGCGCGGACATTTCCATGCGCGAGTTGATCGGCGGGCTGGCCGGCGTGAGGAGGCGGACCGAGGTGCAGACGCAGGCCGCAGCCGAATTCCGCAACCTGGCGGAGCGCGCGCAGCTCGGCGCGGGCAAGGCGACCGACTATAGCGACGTGCGGGTCGACGTCAGCGCCCATGCCGGCAACCCCGTGGCCGATATCGGACAGGAGGCGCGCGAGAAGTACGGCCGGGCGCGCAAGCGGCTTGGGGATCTAGCTTCGCTGGCCGAACGCATCATCGTCGACGGAGACTCGATATCGGAGACTGCCGAACGGCTGGGCCTCGGGAAGGGCGGCGCGGCGCGCGACAAGATCACTCGCGCCGCGCTGAAGGCTACCGACGTCCTCGCGGCCGAGTTCGGGTTCGTTGCCAAGGGCAAGCCGGGTAACGGCATCACGCAATGGACCGATGGCAGCCAGCAGATGTTTACGGCAAATGGCACTGCCACGGTCATCTCGACGCGGCGCCATGCCATCCCGTGAGCGGTAATTATTCTCTTGGCGGTATCGGCGCCAACCGAGCGATGCGCGCCGGTTGGACGTAGATCGTAAATACGATCTGTTCGACAACATCCATAAGCACCTCCAGGTCTGCTGCTGGAGGTGTGTAACCGCGATGCATCGCGGCGTGGCCCAGTTCCAGCACCGAACTTTGAAGTACTTCCCGTTGGCCCGCGCCCAAATAGCCCGCGTCGAAGAATGCCCTCACGTTCGCCGCGAAGGAGCGATGGTCGCCAACCTTGTCGATCATAATGTGCTCGACGAGCGCTCGTATTCCCAGTGCAGCGAGTTTGGGGAGAGAATTTTGAAGCGCCACGTAGATCTCCTCGAGCGTAGTGCGAATGGGATGCTCTCCCAGCCAAAACGGCCCATCGAAGCCGCCAAGCCAATCCGGCCGACGACGGGCGTACGCAGGAGGTAGAAATTCGACCCTAACTATTGGATCACCGTCCCCATCGGTATCCTCGGAGAACGTGCTATCGTGCCTGAAATGTATAGTTCCGCACCCGGCACACTGCAGGACGTAGTATCTGTCCCAGCCCCCGATATATCGCCCAGCATCGACCTCTTCGTCCCAGCTAGTCTCGTGTTGGTTCAACACGATGTGCGATCGGACGCCGCCGCAGCGGTTGCAGTGCGACTCCGAGGGGAGTTTCCCATGAGTTCGTGGCGGTTGTCGTAGTGGCACCATGCTCGGCCTCCAGCCTCAAAAGTGAACCACGTCGGAAGCAATCGTATCGACAAAGCGGAGGTGGTCTGTGCCTTGTACGGTCGCATCGAGTGAGACAATGCCATGCACATCAAGCTGACGGTACTGTGCCGCTACAAACCGTTTCGCAACGGCCGGGATATCCGCCTCGGCGATCTCGCCTTCCAGCACAGCGAGGATGATGCTCTGGATCGCATCCATCCTAATGTCGCGCGGCACGTGCGCAGGCACCGCCGTCTTGGCCGCTGCGAATAGCGCGTTCTTGCCCAGGGCGACCTCTAGGGCTTCGCCAATGACCGCGAGTGTCGGAGACCTCCGGCGCGCCTTGACCCGAATTAGGTACTGACGCTGGTAATCACGCCGCTTCTCAGGGTGTGCCAGCCACCAGCGTTTGATGATGGCTTCGGCTTTCCCGGGATTCCTCTCACGCCAACGCCGGCACGTCTCCGTGTTGGCCTCCGGATGCGCTTCGTCGTACTTGCGCCGGCTCTCGCGAACGCGGTCGGGGTGTCGCTCGCGATAACGCTTCGCCGCAAGACGTCGCCGTACCTTGTCGGCCGCGATCTTGTCTTCTTCGACCATCGAGGTATTTCCTCTGGTCAATCAACCAGTCGGCTGCCTGCCATCCAGCAGTTGCACAAATCGGCGTCCGCGCGAGGTGATGTGAGTTTTATCTGGTCCGGCCATCACGTAGCGCTTGTCCCAAAGCACTTTGAATGCCTCGTAATCCACCGCACACGGGCCGCTCGCATCTATCCGGCGCAACTCAGCCAATGCGGCTTCGGGTAGGTCGTTCTCCATACCGATCTTTATACGCCGAGTCGCGCCGCGACCGTCGCCGATCACACACGTTGGCGAACATCGACCAGCCCGTCACCCTCGCATGCGGGGCACGATGTGCTGCCGACATATCCACTGCCCTGACAGACTGAGCATGGGCCCCAATCGTCGTTGCTCAACCGGGAGCCATAGACGCCCCGGCATCGCGTGCCGTCATAGAACTGGCTGCAGCGCTCGTTGATCATGGCGACGCTATGTTGGTGGTGCCCACAGACCTCGCAGACGGCTACTGGCTGACGCATAACCTGCTCCCATTGTTCAAATCGCGTTGACAAATCAGGCAGCATAGGACACAAATCAGGTGTGGTCGCGTTGCTCGACCGGACAAAAGCCCCTGCCCTAACCGGCGGGCTTTTGCATTTCAGGACAAAGGCGGCCAATGCGGCGGCCATTCGTGCTGATTGTCGGCAAGCACATCGACCACACCGTCCCATCCCGGCGTCAGGCCAATGTCCCGTTCCACCAACGCTAGCGCCTCTCTGATGGGCATAGCCTGGCTCCAGTAGGTCAGGTGGGGCATGTGTAGCTGGACGCTCTTGGCACCGTCCCTGCCCACCACCAGTCGTAGCAAGGGTCGAGTGTCGCCGTTGTCCTCGCCGTCCGCCATCCAGCGCAGCGCATAGTTCTTCATGGTAGTAGCTCCAAACCACCCGATGCGGGCGACATCGGCAAGACTTGCCAAATCAGGCAGAGACTGGCACAAAGTAGCTATTGTGGCGCTTAGCGCCTACAAGGCCGTCACACTGCCCTCGCTCCAGCGGGGGCTTTTCTATTTCAGCCCGACAAGTTCGCGATCATAGGAACCTGATCCGGCCCCGCAGCCCCCTTGGCAGCTTCCAAAGCATCGAACAACACGGGCTGATCGTCATCACCGGCGAGTTGCATCGCCGTTCCGCTGATCCGAAAGCGGCCGCAGACCGGGCAATCGTATTCCACGAAGTCGCCGGTAGATGGCACTCGGGTGTCCGGTGCGCCCGAGATTGGGCATGCGTTAGTGATCTTCATCCTCTTCATCCCCGTCGATGGGATCGTACATCCGATAGATCCAGGTCTCGTCTTCAACCTCATCGTAGACCTTGGCTCGTAGAGTTCCTGGGTAGCCGTAATCTTCACAGCAGAGGTCATCGCTGCCGGTCACCTGCTTTCCTGCTTCCACGGGGTCGTCGGCCTCGGTCCTCACTTGGGTGATAGGCAATCCGGTTGGGGTTACGACCTCAACAACGAAGGCTTTCATGGCATGCTCGTCAATCGGTGTGTGCGTTAGCCGGGTCTGAGGACTGAACCCAGGTCGCAAAGCCCGGTTCCGATGCTCGAGCGCTAACATGGATTCAGCCGGAGAATCCGATGCCGATCAAGCCGCCCAACCAGCGTGGTACTGCTCGCAAGGCAATTGTCCGCCGCGGCGGACAAACCACCAGCGAGCGCGGTTATGGCTGGCTCTGGCAGCAATTGCGCCGGCGTGTGCTCGCGGAGGAGCCGCTGTGCCGCATGTGCTGGGAAGGCGGTGGCCTCGTCGTGCCGGCCCAGGAAATCGACCACATCGACGGGAACAGCCACAACAACGAGCGCGACAACCTGCGCCCGCTGTGCACCGCCTGCCACCTGCAGCGCACGGCTCGTGATCAGGCCTTCGGCAACGTTATGTGGCGGCCCGACTGGCTCAAGCCCTCGACCATCCCTCTGGTCATAGTCTGTGGCCCACCAGCCAGCGGCAAGAGCCACTACGTGCACCTGCACCGAAGCGTCAGGGACCTCGTCATAGATCTCGACGTGATCGCTGCCGGCATGGCAGCCAGCACGCTGCACGGGTGGGATCGGGGCATGTACCTGCGGCCCGCCATCCGCAAGCGCAACGAGATGCTTGGCGACATCGGGCGAGACACCGCGCGCTGGCCAGCCGCCTGGCTGATCGTCAGTGAGGCGAAGGCAGAACATAGGCAATGGTGGGCAGACACCCTCGAGCCTGACCGCATCGTGGTGATGGAGACATCGCCTGAGCTGTGCAGACAACGCGTGGTCGAGGATCCGCTGCGCCCGAGGGACAGGACGCAAGAGGCCATCACGCGCTGGTGGCAAGACTACAGCCGGCGAAGGGGCGACGTGATCGTCACAACCACATCCGCAGGAGCGGGCTAGGCCGCGGGCAAATCAGTCGTTTCGGGCTGCGAATGTCGCGGGCGGGTATGCTTCGACCAGCGCGGCCTTGAGCGGGCCAGGCTTCATATACTTCAATAGGCGAAATTGGGTCAGAAGCTCGCCGAAATCCTTTGAGACTGGAGAGAGCCCGTTCAACGCAGCGAGGACTAGCTCGTCGCTATTGAGCTGACTACGTAGCAGGTTTCCGTATTGAGTTTTTTCCTGCGGCGTCAAAACGCGGTCTCGGCGTAATCGATCGAGCATCGTGTACATGACCCGGAAGTAGGGCGCCAAGCCGGTCTCGGCCTGCTGAAAAATGTGTTCCTGATACCATGTCTTCAAAGCGTCGACTGCTGTAGCCTGTGACGCTCGGTCGTCAATGGTAATCTCGTCCTGCAAACTTTCTACCGCCAAAGCGAAGGCGGCCAGTGATGCTGCCGGCGGGGTCGTTATCAACCGATCATCGTATTTGTACCTGACCCCCTCACGGAGTTCTCTCATCAGCTTGAGCAGCTCGAAGAAGGAGGACTCGAATCTATGGCGATGGTTCTCCTCGGTCGCCTGCTTCAACTCCCTGCGCTGATGGGAAAGCGTCAGCACAATAGCCACGAAGGCCGCTCCGCTGAACATGGCGTTGAGGGCACCGAACGTGTCACCCCAAGGTCCCGGCTCGATATTGCTCTGTGACAAGAAGGCGGCCAATTCGGTTCCCCAGAGCGCGACTGCCAACCACAGGCCAACGGCCGCTATGGCGACCGACGTCACAAGTATCCACCGCATGTTCTCTCCCCCATGGCTGAAGCTAAGGGGTGGGCGGCTCAAAAGTCCAGAGCGACCCGTCTCCTGACCGGCGGGCCAAGCAAAAATATGCGCGTGCACTTTAAGGTCCGCGTCCAGGAAAAACTCACATGCAACGTGGTCCCAAGGCCCAGTTGCCTTCTGAGAAGAAGGCGAAGGGCACGTATCAGCCTGTGCGTGATGGCGGTCGGGTCGAAGTCATCGAACCGATGTCGACGCCGCAGCAGCCCGACTGGCTGACAGCCGAGGCGCAGGAAGTCTGGCTCGACGATGTCGGCCGGGTTCGCCTTGCCACCGAGGCGGATAGCAGCTTGTTCTCGAACTACTGCTCGCTGCAGGGCGCCATTGTCACCGCGATCCGCAAAGGCGAGACTCCGCCGATCGCAGCCTTCACCGAGGTGCGCAAGATGCAGGAAGTCCTCGGCATTGGTGGTGCTCGCAGCCGCGTCGGCGTGAAGCCGGAGAGCGGCAAAACCGGTAACGTGTTCGGCCGGAATGGCGCTCAGAACCGGTAGCGATACCGGACACGCGCGAGACTACGTCGCCATCGCCGAGCGGTATGCCCGGGATGTGGTCGCCGGCAGGATCGTGGCGTGCAAGTGGGTCAAGCTCGCATGCAGGCGACACCTTCGGGACCTGAAGCGCCCGAGGAAGTGGGGGTACTACTTCGACGTCTGGCACGGCAACGACGTCTGCGACTTCATCGAGAAGCTGCCGCACTGGGAAGGCCGGTGGAAGACCGAGACGATCTTCCTCGAGCCGCCGCAGATTTTCATTCTCACCACCATCTTCGGGTGGCGGCGCGTCGAAGACGGCGGGCGCCGCTTCTCGGTCGTCTACATCGAGATGGCGCGCAAGGGCGCCAAGTCGACGTTGACGGCCGGGGTGTCGCTCTACTGCCTCTGCTGCGAGGACGAGCCGGGCGCGCAGGTCATCATCGGCGCCACGACCAACGCGCAGGCGCAGAAGGTGTTCATGCCGGCGCAGCGCATGGTGCGCCAGACGCAGGACCTGCAGGATGCCTTCGGCCTGACGGCCTGGTCGAAGTCGATCACGTGCTCGGTGAACGCCGGGTACATCCAGACCATTAACTCTAAAGGCTCGACGCAGGACGGTCATAACCCGCACCTCGGCGTGCTCGACGAGTTGCACGCTCATCGGGATCGGTCGCTGTTCGATGTCATCGCGTCGGCGCGTGGCGCGCGATCGAACCGGCTGCTGTGGATCATCACTACCGCGGGCTTTGACACCAACGGCGTCTGCTACGAGCAGCGGACCTACCTGACCAAGATCCTCGAGGAAGTGTTCGAGGCCGAACACTACTTCGGCGTCATCTTCACGCTCGACGAGGAAGAGCTCGACGATAAGGGCAAGGTCGTCCGGCCGGCCGATGACCCGTTCGATGAGAAGGTCTGGATCAAGGCCAACCCGATGCTGGGCGTGACGCCGAGCCTCAAGGACATGCGCGAAGGCGCGGCCGAGGCAAAGGCGTCGCCGGCTAGCGAGGGAAACTTCAAGACCAAGAACCTCAACATCTGGCTGAACGGCGTGTCGCGATGGTTGCCGATGGCGAAGTGGAACCAGTGCGCCGACCCGTCGCTCGACTGGTCGGACTTCGAAGGGCTTGATTGCTGGGTCGGCGGCGACTTGGCGGACAAGGACGACATCACGGCGCTGGTGCTGGCGGCATTCGACGCCAAGGGCCGGCTGATCTTCAAGCCGAAGTTCTATCTGCCCGAGGCGGTGCTCGATGACCCGAAGCACGCCCAGGGCAAGGGGCCGGCTCCATACCGCACCTGGCACAAGCAAGGCCATCTGCAGCTGACGCCCGGCGACTGGGTCGACCATGGCGTCGTCGAAGACCAGGTCGTCGAATGGATCGAGCGGTTCGGCGTGCGGCGCTGCACCTTCGACCAGTTCGCCGCAGCGCAGGCCATGGCCAGCCGGCTCAACGAAGATCACAGCGACGGGTCGAAGCCCATCGCGGAAATTCTGCACAAGAAGGCCGCGTCGGTCACCGATCCGGCCAAGGAGCTCGAGGCGCGCGTGAAGAGCGGCCCCGATCGGCTCCGGCACGACGGCAACCCGGTGATGAACTGGATGGCCTCCAATGTCGTCGTCAGCCGCCGGCGCGACGAAACCATCCTGCCGATCAAGGAGTCGGAGATGAGCCCGAACAAGATTGACGGCATCGACGGGCTGATCAACGCCATCGCACCTGCCGTCGCCGCCGCTGCCGAGGTCACCCACGATCTAGGCGACTATCTCGCCGGCATGAGGCACATGGCATGAATCCTCTGAGCTGGCTTTGGGGCTGGGCGTCCAACCCGAAACTGTCCGGTCGCGATGACAAGGAGACTATGGCGGCCTATGCGAACCGGGCATCGCTGCGGCCATCAATCGACCAGACGCTGTCATTGTCGACCGCCTGGGCGTGCATCCGCCTGCTGTCGGAAACCTCCGGCACCCTGCCGCTGCCGCTCTATCGCCGCATCGACCAGAACTCGCGGGTCGTGGCCGATAGCCATCCGCTGTACGGCCTGCTCCATGACAGCCCCAATGGCTGGCAAACGGCGGCGGAATACTGGGAAGGGGTGGTCGCGTCGGTCTGCGGCTGGGGAAATTCCTACTCCGAGCAGAAGTTCATCGGCGATCGGCTGGTGGCCCTGGAGCCGTTGCCGCCGATCACTGGTGTCACCCGCGATGACAATGGGCAGTTGCGCTATCGCGGCACCGACAGGGGCAAGCGCTTCGACCTGCCGGCCGCCAAGGTGTTTCACGTCCGCGGGTTCGGCTTTGGCGGCGACGTGGGCCTGTCCCCGGTGCGGTACGGCTGGCAGACCCTGCGGGGGGCGATCGCTGCCGAGGATGCCGCGGTGCAGTTCATGGAAGGCGGCCTGCAGGTTGCCGGCTTCGCCAAGGAAGGGCCAACCACCAAGTCTAGCAGCGAGCAACGCAAGGAGCTGATGGACCTGTTCGCGGCCTTCATGGGCTCGAAAGCGAGCGGCAAGGTGATGCCGTTGCCGAATGGCTGGGACTATCAGCAGCTCACCATGAACCCCGAGGACGCGCAGCTGATCGAGGCGCGTGGCTTCTCGGTGGAGCAGGTCTGCCGCATCTATCGTGTGCCGCCCTTCATGGTCGGCCATACACAGAACTCGACCAGCTGGGGCACCGGCCTCGAGCAGCAGAACATCGGCTTCCTGACCTATTCGCTGCGCCCCTACCTGGTGCGCATCGAGCAGGCCGTGAAGAAGCAGCTGCTGAAGCCGGCCGACCGACTGAACCACTATGCCGAGTTCGTGCTCGAGGGCCTGCTGCGGGCCGACAGCTCCGGCCGTGCGGCCCTGTACGCCTCAGGCGGCCAGAATGGCTGGATGACCCGCGATGAGATGCGGCGCCGCGAGAACCTGCCGCCGATGCCTGGCGGCGACGTCCTCACGGTGCAGTCCAATCTCGTGCCTCTCGATCAGCTCGGCTCCGGGGCCGCTACACCCGGCGAGCAGGTGCGCTCGGCGTTTTCTGCGTGGCTCGGCCTCGAGGATCTCGCGGCTTCCATCAAGCAACTGGCGGATGCCTCGCGCCGCCCCGGATCGGAGAACGATCAATGAAAATGAAGCACGCCATGATGGCGGTCCGCGACTTCGACCTCGAGGTGAAGGATGTCGGCGACGACGGCAAGTTCTCGGGTTACGGCTCGGTGTTCGGCGTCGTCGACAGCTACCAGGAGGTTGTCGCCAAGGGCGCCTTCAAGGAAAGCCTGCGCGAGATCAAGGCCAAGGGCCGGCCGGTCCCTGTGCTGTGGCAGCACCGCTCCGACAACCCGATCGGCGTGT
This sequence comes from Devosia sp. Soil_C_22, assembly GCF_057657195.1. NCBI lineage: Bacteria > Pseudomonadati > Pseudomonadota > Alphaproteobacteria > Hyphomicrobiales > Devosiaceae > Devosia > Devosia sp. Soil_C_22. The sequence goes on along the minus strand of NZ_JBDGIY010000001.1, from coordinate 1,299,150 downwards.
GGGACAAGCTGGGCGAGGACGACCGCGGTCTTTACGGCGAGGGGCACCTCCTCGCCGATGCTGTATCGCAGGCCAAGGAAGCGCACGCGCTGCTGAAGGCCGGTGCCGTCTCAGGCCTTTCGATCGGCTACTGGGTGCGCAACTCGTCCTATGACGAAAAGACCGGTATCCGGACGCTGACCAAGCTCGACCTGGTCGAGATCAGCCTTGTCACTTTCCCCGCCAACGACGCCGCGCGCGTCGATGCGGTCAAGATGAAGCTGGCCCATGGCACGCTTCCCACTCTTCCCGAGTTCGAGGGCATCCTGCGTGAGGCAGGGTTCTCGAAATCGCAGGCCGCGGTGATCGCCAACCGCGGCTTGAAGCATCTGCTCGATCGGAGCGAGTCCGAGGGCGCCGGCGATGTGGAGGCCACAAAGGGGCTCATCGAGCACCTCGGCCAGTTCAAACTCCCCTCGCTCTGAAGGAGCATCAAATGAAGAAGTTTCTGATCCTCGGCCTCGCGGCCGTGGCGATGCACGCGACTGCCCATGAGTTCGGCCGCAAGAATGGCGGTGGCGGCGGCGACGACATCGACATGAAGACCCTCGCCGCCAACCTCAAGACGGCGACTGACGAAGTGAAGAGCTTCGCCGAGAAGGCCCAGACCGAGATGAAGAACCTCGGCAAGGTGACCGAGGACACCAAGAAGTCGGCCGACGAAGCCCTGATCAAGCACAATGAACTGTCGGCTCGCATGACCGAGCTCGAGCAGAAGATGGTGCAGCCCAAGGGCGAGCCGGAAGGCCGCAAGAGCATCGGCCAGATGGTGGTCGAGCACGAGGATCTGAAGGCGTTCCTCAAGTCCGGCGGCAAGGGTCGTGTCAGCATCCCGGTGAAGGCCATCATCTCCGCGCTGACCACCGATGCCAACGGTTCGGCCGGCGACCTGATCGTGCCGCAGCGTCTCCCCGGCATCATCGCGCCGCCGCAGCGCCGGCTGACCATGCGCAGCCTGATCATGCCCGGCCAGACTTCCTCCAACGCGATCCAGTACGTGAAGGAAACTGGCTTCACGAACAGCGCCGCGACGGTGTCGGAAACTTCCGGCCCCACCAAGCCGCAGTCCGAGATCAAGTTCGACCTCGTGACTGCTGCGGTGAGCACGATCGCTCACTTCGTTCTGGCCACGAAGCAGATCCTCGACGATGTGCCGCAGTTGCAGTCCTATATCGACGGCCGCCTGCGTTATGGCCTCGCCTATGTCGAGGACAACCAGATCCTGAACGGGTCGGGCACCGGCACCGATCTGAACGGCATCTACACTCAGGCGACTGCCTTCTCGGCGCCTATCACCATCCCGGCGCCGGTGACCAAGATCGACGTGATCCGCCTGGCCATGCTGCAGGCGTTCCTCGCCGAGCTGCCGCCCGATGGTATCGTCATGAACCCGATCGACTGGGCGACCATCGAACTGGTCAAGGATACGACCGGTCGGCACATCATCGGCAACCCGCAGGACGGCACCGAGCCGCGCCTGTGGCGCCTGCCGGTCGTGGAGACCCCGGCCATGACCGCCGACAAGTACCTGGTGGGCGCCTTCTCTACTGGCGCTCAGCTGTTCGATCGCGAGGAAGCCAACGTCGAGATCTCGACCGAGGACAGCGACAACTTCCGCAAGAACCTCGTGACGATCCGCGCGGAAGAGCGCGTCGCGCTCGCGGACTATCGCCCGGAGGCGTTCATCAAGGGCGACTTCTCGGACAGCATCACGGCCGCCACCGCAGCCTAATCGGTCGGCTGATCATGAGCGGCAGCGCTTCGGTGCTGCCGTTCCCATGAGCCGAAGGAGAACGCAGATGAAGCTCTATGCCATCGACCAGGTCAGCATCTCGTCGGTTAGCCCCGACACCATCAAGCCCGGTACCGAGTTCGCGGTGTCGGACTCGCTCGGGAACGATCTGCTGAAGAAGGTTCCGCACCTCGTTTCCAAGGATCCTCCGAAGCCAAAGGCCGATCCGGTGCCGCCCAATAAGGCCGCGCCGCCTCCGCCGAACAAGTCGCAGGCGGATGCCGAGGCCAAGGCGAAGGCGGAAGCCGAGGCCAAAGCGAAGGCGGATGCCGAGGCCAAGGCGAAGGCGGATGCCGAGGCCAAGGCGAAGGACGCAAAGTAAATGTCGGTTGTCGTCGTCACGCCGCCACAGCCGTTCGTTTCCTACGAGCAGGCCAAGGCCCAGATTCGCGGCGACGACGATGCCGAGCGCGATCTGATCGAGTCCTACATCCTCGCGGCCATCCAATGGCTCGACGGCCCTACCGGTTGGTTGGGCCGGTCCCTAGGCGAACAGACGCTCGAGCTCTCCGGCTGCGCCTTGACCAACCGCATTCTGCCCTTTGGGCCGATCATCGCGGTCGAAAGCGTCATGTACACCAACCCGGTAGGCGTGGAAGTCACCATGCCCGCCGAGGATTACCGTCTACTGCCCGATGGCACGCTCTATGCTACGGCCTGGCCGGCGGTAGGAACTGACCCGTACGGCGTTCGTGTCCGGTATCGCGCGGGCTATGCCGACCAGGTCACCCCGGCGGAAGGCGAGCAGCCAGAAGTGCGCGTCTCGACCGTGCCGGCGCCGATCAAGCAGGCGGTATTGCTGCTCGTGGGCCATTGGTTCCGCAACCGGGAGACAGTGGTGACCGGGACCATTGCCACGTCCCTTCCGTTCGCGGTCGACGCGCTTCTCTCGCCTTACAGGCGGTGGGCCTGATGTCGCTCGCCGGCGGGGAGAGGAACCGCAAGATCACGTTGCAGGGTCGCAGTTTGTCCTACGACGCGCACAACCAGCCGATCGATGGCTTCGCCGATATCGACTCGCCAGTGTGGGCGTCCTGGCGGCGTGCTAGCGCCGGCGAGCGGCTCGCTTCCGGGCAGGTGACCGCGCAGTTCACCGACGTGTTCGAAATCCTCTGGTCCGCTGGGGCCAGTGCACTTGATCCCACCGGCCGCGTGATCTTCAAAGGTCGTCTGTATGACGTGATCGAGGTGACCGAAATCGGCTATCGCGAGGGTCTGCTGATCCGCGCGGCTGCCAAGGCCGAGACGACGCCGTGAGGGGCAGAAACGTGAGCGTCTCGGTGTCGGGGCTCAGGGAGCTCGATGCCAACCTGGCGCAGCTGAGCAAGGCCACGGCACGCAACGTATTGCGCCGGGTGCTGACCAAGGCTGGGCAACCGATCGCAGATGCTGCGGCGGCGCTGGCACCGGACGACCCGGCGACGAGCGAGCCGGACCTGAAGTCGTCGATGCTGGTCACCAGCCGGCTGAAGAACGAAGTCGGTAAGTCCGAGTTCGCCGCGGTGATGCAGGCCGGTGGCACCAAGGCCGAGGCGGTGCAGGCGATGCGCGATGCCCGTCGGGCGGCCAATGGCGAGGGGAGTTTTGCCGAGGTGTATGTCGGGCCGAGCGCCGACATCTTCTATGCCCACCTGCAGGAATTCGGCACGGCGCACCATGGCCCTCAGCCGTTCCTGCGCCCGGCCTTTGACCAGGAGGGCGGCAAGGCGCTCGAGATCATCAAGTCCGAGCTCGGCAGCGAGATCGACAAGGCCGTGCAGCGCATGCAGCGCCGGGCGGCGAAAAAGGCGGGGAAGTAGATGCAGCTGGTGCTCGCCAATCTTTGCCTGGCCTACGCGCCGCTGTCGGGGCTGATCGTCAACCGCATGCATTGGGACGAGCTGCCGCAGGGGCTTGGCAATCCGTCCATTGTCATGCACCTGATCTCGAGCGTCGGCGGCTACACCTATCAGGGCCGTGACGGTCTCGAGCGGTCTCGCGTGCAGTTCGATTGCCGGGGGCGAAGCGCATCCGAGGCGCGTGCCGTGGCTGACGCGCTCGATGCGCGGCTCGATGGCTTCAAGGGACAGTTCGATGGCGTGCTGTTTCAGGGGGCGTTTCGTGAAGCCCGGCAGACCCGTTCCGACAAGGACGGGGCGGACGCCTGGTTCACCGCCCGCACCGACTACCTGATCTGGTGGGCCTCGGCCTAACCGCAAACCTCTCAACCCGCAGGAGACTGACATGCCCGATACCGAGGCATTGATCGGCTATGGCTCTGTTTTCGAAATGGCGCCGGCCGAAACCCCTACCGTGTTCACCGCGCTCGGCGAGGTGATCAACATCACCCCCGGCGAGGATGATGACGAAGAGGTCGAGGCTACGCACTACCAGTCGCCGGACCGCACCCGCGAGTATATTCCCGGCCTTACGACGCCGGGCGAATGCACGGTCGAGGGCAACTACATCCCCGGCTCGGCGACCGACACCGCGATCATCGCTTCGCGCGGCAAGAAGAACCGGGGTCGGATCACCTTCCCCAATGGCCAGCGCATCACCTTCCCGATCGTTCGCCGCGGGTATGACCAGGCGATTCCGCTCGACGATCGCATGACCTTCACCGCCACCTATCGCCGCGCCGGCGCCTCGACCCGCGATGTCGCCACCGCCCCGATCAACGGTGTGCTGCCGGCGATCTCGGGCATCGCGCAGGTGGGCGAAACCCTGACCTGCTGGCCGGGCGTCTGGGCCCCGTTCGGCACGTTCACGTATCAGTGGAAGAACGAGGGTGTGGATATCCCCGGCGCCACTGACCAGACCTATGTGCCGGTGGTTGGAGACGTTGGCGACAATCTCACCTGTGAGGTGATCTGCACCAATACCGGCGGCGCCGTGGCGGCCACCTCGGCCGAGACCACGCCCGTGATCGCGGCGTAAGGGGGAAAGCCGTGGCAAATCCCCTTCGCGGCGAAGTCGAGATGCAGGTGGGCGATAAGACCTACCTGCTTCGCCTGTCCGTCAACCAATTGATCGCGGTGCAGAAGCTTACCGGCCTCGGTCTGGTGCAGCTCGAGGCGGCGCTCGCCGATACGGCAAACTTCATGATCGAGCCATGGCGCGCTGTGTTGTGGGCCGGGCTGCAAGAGCGCCATCCCGAGATCGACCTCGAGGCCGCAGGCGACCTCATCGGTGAGGCGGGCGTTGCTCTGGTGACGGTCAAGGTCGGCGAGGCGTTGCAGGCGGCCTTCCCGCAGCCGACGCGGGGTGGTGCTTCGGCAAACCCTCGGAAGTCTCGCCGTGGGACTGGGAAGCGCTCTTCCTAGATTTCCTGGCGCTGGGATATCCCGGCGAGACCTACTGGACCCTGACGCCTCGGCAACTCGATGCCTACCTCGAGGCCGGCGACCGGCGGCTTGTCCGTGAGCACAACCTCAACGCCTGGTTGGCGCACACCACGGCCCGGCTGATGCGCGCGAAGCAGCTGCCGGAACTGAAGAAGCTGCAGAAGCAAGATCGTCGCGGTGCTCAAAAGCCGCGGCGCCAGTCGTGGCAAGAGCAGATGGCCACGGTGGCCGGCTGGTAATCACACCCAGGAGACTGACGGATGGCGAGCGTTATCGGCAGCCTGCGTGTTCTGCTCGGCCTCGACACGGCCCAGTTCAACACCGGGCTCGCCAACACCAAGCGCGGCATCGACAAGTTCGTCGGCACCGCTAAGCTCGGCTTCGCTGCCGTAGCGGCTGCCGGCGCCGCAGCATCGGCGGCCGTGGCGGGCCTTCTCGCCGGCGCGATCAATCGCGCGGATAGCCTGAACGACCTGTCGGAGGCGGCGGGCGTTTCGGTCGAGACGCTGTCCCGCCTCGGCTACGCGGCCAAGATGTCCGGCGCGGATCTAGAAACGATCAGCGGCGGCATCATCAAGCTGACCAGGGCCATGGAAGCCGGCGTCGGTGCGAAGGGCAGCACGCCGTTCAAGGTGCTCGGCATCGACATCGCTAACGCGCAGGGGCAGTTGCGCAACGCCGACGATGTCATGCTCGATATCGCCGACAAGTTCTCGCGGCTGGAGAACGGCTCGACCAAGACGGCGCTGGCCCTGCAGCTCTTCGGCAAATCGGGCGCGCAGCTGATCCCCTTCCTCAACCAGGGGCGGGCGGGCATCGCCGAGCTCACGGCCGAGGCCGATCGGCTGGGCATCACCATAAGCACCAAGACGGCGCAGGCGGCCGGGCAGTTCAACGACAGCGTCGATAAGCTGTCGCTGGTTGGTCAGGCCTTCGGCAACATGCTGCTCGAGCGCGTGGCGCCCGCACTGGCCAGCTTCGCCAGCGAGGCAACGGACGCTGCATTCAACACCAACATCCTGCAGGGCGCCGTTGACCTGGTGGTGATCACCCTCAAGGGATTGGCCTCGGTCGGCATCGTGGTGGCGGGCTCGATCAATGTCGTGACCAAGTCCATTTCGGTGCTGTGGAACGGCATCAATGCCCGCGCTGCCGGTGTCGATCGCGACACTGTCTGGGAGATGATGTCGACCGGCTTTCAGGAAGTCGACACCGACATTCGTTCGACCATCAAGATGGTCGAGGCATTGTGGGACGGCACGCGCGCCAAAGAAGAGCAGACCTATGCCGACCAGGTCCGCGATGGGCTTTACAGCATGATCCCTGCCGCCGAGGCGGCAACCAACAAGTTCGTGCCGTTGACGAGCGCACTCGACCATCTGACGCACACCTTCGACGACTTCGTCAGCACCACGGCCGGATCTGCGTCCTCTGCACTGAGCGGCATCGTCAAAGACGCAATCGCGGGCAAGGATGCGATCAGCGGCCTCATCGGCAAAGTCGGCGATTTGGGCGGCAAGCTGCTCGACATGGCGGCCGACCAGGCGATTCAGGGCCTGTTCGGCTGGCTCGGAGGCCTGCTTGGTGGTGCGATCGGTTGGGGCAATTCGACCGGCGGCATCCTCAACAATTTGCTGGGCGGCGGGCCGGTACGGCTGGGCTTCAACCTGCCCGGTTTTGCGAATGGCGGTTCCGGCTTTGTCGGTGGTTCGGGTGGTACCGACAGCCAACTGTTCATGGCGCGCGCGACGCCCGGCGAGGCCTTTGCTTTCGGCGACGATGCGATCAACGGCATGGGGGGGAAAACCTCGCCGGTGCTGAACGTCAAGGTCGACGCGCGCGGTGCGCAGGTTGGGGTGGCCGAGCAGATCGACAACTGGGCGCGCATGAAGTTGCCTTCGCTGGTGCAGAAGGCGGTCAACGACCCGTACGCGGTGGGAGGCTGATCCGTGCCGGCGATCACCTTCCCTATGTCGGCTGCGATATTCGCCGACCTTCTGCGCGTGCGCTCGGTGAGCTGGCGCCTGGCCAATCGGCAGGAACTGTCCGAAGCCGGTGGCGAGCAGCTGGCTGCCGATCTCGGCCCACGCCTGTTCGAGGCCGATATCGAAACCGTGCCGATGGAGCACGTCGAGGCCGACCAGCTGCAGGTCAAGGTCGACGCCCTCGATGGCGCATTGCAGAGCTTCTACCTATGGAACCCGCGCCGCCCATATCCCCAGTCCGATCCAGACGGCACCGTCCTGGGCGAGGCGGAGATCGAACTGCTGTCGCTCGGCGTCGACAACAAGAGCCTCGCGCTCACTGGCCTGCCTGCCGGATACGTTGTTACGCCGGGCGACATGTTGGCTGTGGACTATGCCTCGCCGGAGCGGCGGATGCTGTTTCGCTTCGTCGAGGGAGGCGCAGCCAGCGGCGCTGGCGAGACGCCGCAGCTCGAGGTGCGCCCGCATCTGCGCCCAGGCATGGTGGTGGGTGATCCCGCTTTCCTCGCTAGGCCCGCCGGCAAGATGGTGATGGTGCCCGATACCGCCGAGGTGGTGCAGGTCAGCATGGTGCATTCGGTGTTGCGCTTCACCGCACGTCAGACCTTGAGGGCTGGCTGATGGTGCGCGCTCTCGATGTCGCCACCCAAGGCGCTATCCGCAACCGGGGCACCCTGGTGCCGCGCAACTTCGTGGTGTTCACGACCAAGATCCGCACCACCGGGTTGCCAGTGATCCGCGGCCTCTGGGACGACGCGGAATCGGTGACGGTCAACGTCCTGTCGGGCGAGACCGGCACCGTGGTTAGCCGCAACTTCGACGGCGATGGCGCGATCGCTTCGATCGACCCCATCCCCATGCGGATCGGCCTCGAGGTGCGCACCATTCAGATGGTGCTGAGCCCTCTGCACTCGACGGTCGAGGCGATCCTGCGCACCGACGAGCCGCGCGGCGCCAAGGTCGAAATCTACCGCGGCCTGCTCGACCCCGCGACGATGCTGCTTATCGCCGAACCGCGCATCCGGTTTCTCGGCAAGATCAACGGCGCACCTATCGACACTCCGGCTATCGGCGGGCAGGCGCAGGCCACGATCAAGATCGTCAGCCACACCCGCGAGCTGACTCGCACGAACCCTGCCAAGAAGGGCGACGAGACCCAGCGCCTTCGGTCCGGCGACCGCTTCCGGCGCTACACCGGCGTCGCTGGCGAGTGGCCGATCTGGTGGGGCGAGGAGAAGAGCGACTAAATGCCCTGGCTGATCAGTGCCCTCGTCAACCTCGTCATCGGGGTTGCGCTGTCGTTTGTCGGCAGCCTCATTCAGCAGGCGACCGCGCCGAAGCAGAAAGAGCCCGGCGTCAAGGGCAACATCACGGTCGGTGGCGCCGAGCCGCTGAGCTTCATTCTTGGCCGCTATGGCACGGCCGGCCACCTCGAGTATGTCGGCACCTGGGGCAGTGCCGGTGACACCCCCAATGCCTATCTGACGCACGTCATCTCGTTCTCGGACCTGCCGATCCGCGGGTACAGCCGGTTCTACGTCTATGGGGAGCCGGTGACGCTCGGCGACACGCCGCACCCGACGCGGGGCTATCCGGTGCTCGAATACCGCAAGGGCAGCAAGGATCACCTGTGGGTCAAGATGTACGACGGCACCCAGACCGTCGCCGACCCGCTTCTGCTGAGCTCGTTCGGGTCGGATCCTGACCGGCCGTGGGGAGCCGATATGATCGGCCGGGGCGTGGCCTATTGCGTGTTCACGGCCAAGGTGAACCGCGAGCTGTTCTCCGGCTTTCCCGACTACTTCGCAGAGGTGGACGGCTTCGACCTCGGCGATGCCGCGTTGCACGACAATCCAATCGCACTCATTCGGCAGACGCTGGCTGGGCTCGCCTATGAGGGCGATTGGCTGTGGGGCCTGCAGGGGCTTCCGGCGAGCCGCACCCCGGCAACCAACTGGGATGCCGAGATCGCCAAGTGCAACCTCGATATCGACCTGCTCGGGGGTGGGACCGAAAAGCAGTTCCGCGCCGGCGTCGAGGTGAGCGTCGACCAGCAGCCGATCGAGGTGATCAACGAACTGCTGAACTCCTGCTCCGGACGCATCGCCGAGATCGGCGGCGTCTACAAGGTGCTGGTTGGCGCGCCCGGCATGCCGGTGGCATCGTTCACCGACGAGGACATCGTCATCACCGAGGGGCAGACCTACGAGCCGTTCCCCGGCCTCGAAAGTACCTATAACGGCGTCAATGCCACCTATCCCGAGCCGGCTGAGAAATGGGGCATGAAGGACGCGCCAGCCCTGCGCGACATCGAGCTCGAGGAAGAAGACGATGATCGGCGCCTGCCGGCGACGGTGACATTCCCCTACGTCTATTCGGGCACTCAGGTGCAGCGGCTGATGCAGGCCATGCACCGAGAGAGCCGGCGCTTCCGCAACCACTCGCACACGGCTCCGCCGGAGTGGTGGGAATACGAGGTGCTCGACCCGGTCGAGTGGAACTCGGCCCGCAACGGGTATGACGACAAGGTCTTCCTGATTACCCTGATGGACGACCTGCCGAACGGCAACCAGTTCGTCGGCATCAAGGAACAGGACGCGACCGACTACGACTGGACGCCCGAGGTGGACGAGCGGCCATACTTCACAGCGCCGCTGGTGATCGTACGCCCCGCCCCGCAGCCGATGACTGGCTGGAGCGTGGCGCCGGCCTATATGCCGGACAATGACGGCGCGCCGCGCTGGCCCTCAATCGAGGTGAACTTCTCGGCCGGGCTGGTCGATGTCCGCGCCGTCCGCGTCCAGGCGCGCCTGGCGGGAGCGGCTGCGCCCGTGTTCGACGGCGAGCTGCCCTACGATCCGGACGATACCGAGCCCTCGGCGTTGCTACAGGCCACCTGGCCGGGCGACACCGACTATGAGGTGAGGGGCAAGTACCTGCCGCAGTCGGGCCGCGCCACGCTCTGGTCCAACCAGGACGAGGATGGCACCGATGGCCCGTGGTTCGCGGTCACCACGCCGCCGGACATTCCCGCCGAGCTGCCGCCGATCGCGCCGGAGCATCTTGGGCCCGAGCTCGCCGCCGACCATGGCTTCCTCACCGAGACCGAACCGGGCTCGCTCGATGCACTGATCGCGGCGTTTGAAGCCCAGCTCGACGTGGTGGCCGGGGCGGTCACGACGGCCAACATGACCGCCAACGTCATCCGCGAGAGCCTGGTGGCGAAGTTTGGCTCGGCCACGGCCGCCATTCTCGAGGAGAAGCTGGTTCGGGCGAGCGAGACCGCTGCCCTGGCGACGCAGATCGCCAACGTGCTCGCCCAGGTCGACGAGGTGATCGCCGATGGCTACCTGCGCTTGGATGCCGAGGTGGATGGCGGCGGCGCCCTGACGACGATCACGGCGAAGGCGAAGGCCTCGGCCGGCGCCGCCTTCTCCCAGGCGGCGTGGGTGCTGCGCGCCGAGGCGAACCTGGAAGGCGGCACTGACGCCTATTTCGGGGTCATGGGAGCCTTCTACGTGTTCCTGGCGGACGGCACGCCTGTGCCGGCCTTTGCCGTGGATGGCGTCACCGGAAGGATCAGGTTCAACGACTGGGACAGCATCGCCACCACAGCCGGCGGTACGCCGATCATCCAGATGCATGGTTCGACAGGCTATTTCGGCATCACGGTGAACACGCCATGACGGAGACGGCGTTTCGCGCATTCCCCGATGCCGTTCTGGTGGCGCTCTTCGACGAGGCACCCGGCGGCGGCGACCCGACCGACATCAACTCGCTACGGAACCGGCCGGCCCTCGATCCCGAGGCATGGCTCGCCAACGTCTACTTCCACACTTCCCTCGACAACATGGAGGTGATCCTCGACCAGGTCGTGACCATCAACCATGCTTCCTTCGGAGCCATGGCCGACGATGGCCAGAACAACGGGGCGGTGCCCGAGGGCTATTATGGCCCTGCCGCCTCGCTCGTGACGCACGACCTCGTGACCTTCGCCGACCTCGGCTACGAGCCGTTCGCACTGGTGACGATCGGGGACAATGCGCTGACGCCGGGTTATCCCGTGCAGGTGCCGGCCATCGTCAACGGCTCCGGTCGTTACTGCTGTCCGGTGACCACCTCAACCAAGGTGCAGCTCAGCGAAGCACGGGTGCAGTGCTCGGTCGGCCTCGGCGCAGTCAGCATCGACTACCGCGTGATGGTGTTCCGGAGGCAGCGCCCGCCGTCCACAGACAAGCTGATCGAGTTCGATCCGCCCACCGGCGGCAACGTGTCGATGGGTCTCGATCGCTTCAATTCGCTCCGTCGCTACCTGCAGGTCGTGCCGGGCGGTACGCCCTTCGGCCTGACTTATGGCCGCAGCATGGATGCGAACAACGGAGCACCGCGCCTCGTTGCGCCATCGGGCACGATCTACGATCCGGTGCCGAGCGATGCCACCTTTCGACTGGTCTGGGGACCGGACCCTGGCCCGAGCGCGCCGTACACCTATGGCGGCACGTTCACCGGCGATGAGACCATCCTGGTGCAGGCGCCATGAAGGGTATCGAGTTCGATCCCCTGGGCCGCATCACCATAGTAGAGGGGATGCGGACGGTGACGACGACGGACGGCACGCTGGTGTGCCTGCTGTCGTCGCTGCAGACCTTCGACGATGTCACTCTCGACTATGCCGATCCGCCCAAGAGCGAGGTGCGGCCCTGGACAGGTCACCAGGAGTGGACCGCCGACATCAGCACTGACCATTACCTGCAGCGCCAGACCATCCAGCACTTCTACTGCCGCAGCCCCCAGGAGCTGGAGACCTATGTCGAACTGATGGACGCCCCGGATGGGGCAGACATTTTTGTCGGCCATGTCCGTCTCGAGCGCACGACCTCGCCGACCCATAACTGGTGGGGGCAGCCGCTCGTCGCGTTGCAGCCACAGAATGTGTGGGTGCCCTGGAACGGCTCCGGGATGATGGAGCACGCCTATGGCGTCACCCGGCTGCTGCATCTGGAGATCGCCTACCCCGACGATGCATCCAGGATCGCACGGATGAACGGCAAGCTGCGCCTGGCGCTGCAGCAGTCGGTCGGTCCCAAGGTCGGTGGGGCGGGAACGCAGAGCGGCATCCAACCCCCCAATCAGCTGTTCCGCCGACGCACGGAGGGCAACAGCTACGTGCTGCAGGATTTCAACAATGCCGGCGTCCTCGTTTGGACGAGCAGCAGCAGCCCTTATCGAGCGCAGAAAAGCAACACCTTCAGCGGTGGCCTGACCGTGTTCGTACCCCAGTTCGACGACTGGCACCCGACGCTAGGCACCTACCCGGCCGCCGCCGATCCGACCAACTATCGGTCCGTCTACAGCGCGGACGTCAGAGGCTATTTCGGCCGCAGGAGCTAAGATGACCGAACTCTACTCGACCGGCACGGTCGCCGTCTCGGAAGGCAGCGTCGACTTCGTCGGCACCGACACGGCCTGGCTGCCGGTCAACGCCAAGGCCGGCGATACCCTCAACGTCGCCGGCCATGTCGTGCTGATCGCGGAGATCTCCGACCCGACGCACGGCAAGTTCGCGATCCCTTATCCGGGCGAGACCGCTGCCGGGTTGCCCTATGCCATCGCCAAGACATCGTCGGAGTGGGGTACGAACCGCACGCTGGCGCTGCAGACGGCCGAAATGATCCAGTTGCTCACCACCATCGTGGTGGAGCGGACGGGCATTGCCTTCGACGCTTATGGCAGCCTGGCCGGCAGGGATGCGCACGACGACAAGCCGGCCGGCTTCGTCTACCTCGCCGTCACGCCGGCGCCCTGGACGCTCTACATCAAGCTCAGTGGCGACACGGCCGACTGGGACGCTGGGCAGGCGATGGAGGGTGCACCGGGGCCTTCTAACGTCCTCACCATCGGGACGGTAGAGGATGGCGAGGACGCTGATGCCACGATCACGGGAGCATCACCGGACCAGCAGTTGAACCTGGTGCTTCCTCGGGGTGCGGCAAGTACTGTGCCCGGCCCCGCCAACGAGTTGGCCATCGGGACGGTTGAAGGTGGGGTGACCGCCGATGCCACCATCACTGGCGAGGCGCCTAATCAGGTGCTCAATCTGCAGCTGCCGAAGGGCGACACGGGCGATGCTGCCACGGTGACCGTGGGGACAGTGACTACGGTGGAGCCGACCGAGCCTGCCACGGTGACCAACACTGGCACGCCCGGCGCGGCGGTGTTCGATTTCGAGATACCCAAGGGACCACCCGGGTCGGGCTCTGTCGACAGCGTCAACGGGGACCCGGGCCCAGATATCGTTCTCGACGCCGACGACATCGACGACGCTGCCACAACGCACAAGTTCGCTACTGCAGCTCAGCTCGCTGCTGTGGATGCACTCGGCAGCGCCTCGACCAGGAACACCGGAACCGGCGCGGGCAACGTGCCGGTGCTCGATGGCGCTGGTCTACTCGACGAGAGCATCCTGCCGGCGCTGGCCATCACGGACACGTCTGAGGTCGCCAACCAGACGGCAATGCTGGCGCTCACAGCCCAGCGCGGTGACATCGCTGTTCGCTCCGACATCAACAAATCCTTCGTCCTGAAGGCCACCCCCGCAAGCACGTTGGCCAACTGGGTCGAGCTGCGCACTCCAACGGACGCCGTCCTGTCCGTGATCGGACTGACTGGCGCAATCTCCCAGAGCGCCCTGAAGGCGGCGCTGGCGATGGCGAAGGCCGATGTCGGCCTCGGCAATGTCGACAATACGTCCAACGCAACCGAGCGGGCGGCCACTGCGACCCTGACCAACAAGCGTGTCACGCCACGCGTAACCACGATCGCATCGAGCGCGACGCCGACAGTGAACACGGACAACTGCGACGTGGTGGACATCACCGCCCTCGCAGCCGCCATCACGTCGATGACGACCAACTTGAGCGGCACGCCAACGGTCGGGCAGGTCCTCATTTTCCAGATCAAGGACAATGGCACGGCGCGGGCCATCACATGGGGAGCAAGCTTCGCCGCGATGGGCGTTGCCCTGCCAACCACCACTGTGCTGTCAAAGCGGCTCACCGTTGGCTTTCTCTGGAACGGTACGACCTGGGGCTGTGTCGGATCGGCTCAGGAGGCGTAAGATGAGCCAGCACATGTACCGGATGCTTGCGGCGCTGATGCCAAAGGCGGTTGCCGATATTGTGCCGATCGATGAGGGCTTTTCTAACCCGGACAGCGGTGGCGGTACAGCAACGCAAACCTGGAGCGCGCGCGTCAGTTCGAGACCGGTAACGGTATTAGTTCTCTACTATCGGCAGACATCTGTCAGGACCCTAACCAGCGTCACCTGGAACGGAGTTGCGGGAGAGATAGCTGTTCAAGCGCAGAACGGGACGACCAATGTCTTGAGCGTTGCCATCATTATTTTCGCAGGCACGTTCTCCGGCGATATCGTTGCAACCTTCTCGGGCACCGTGGCGACTTCCGTTATGAGCCAGATTGCCTTGGAAAACGTCATCAGCCCCACCCCAGTCGACACCGACATCGGAACTCCCAACGACTTGGCGGCGCTGTCGTCGCCGGGTGTCGGCGGAATTCGAATAGCGGGATACTGCAACCAAACCACAGGAACCGCTTGCACATGGACGAATGCAACGGAAATCGCGGACGCCAACTGGAACAATATGCGGATAAGTGCCGCGTGGGACTTGGGAGACGATGCCTCGACGATTAGCCCGGCGTCGGCAACCGGTGTGAGCCGCCAATCTGTGGGAGTGTCGATCAGGTAGCGCCAAACGCGATCGGGGCTCGCTGTATTCCTTCCGGGGAAATAGTAAATCCCGTAGCCGCCGCATCCTGCCACCGCAGTTGGGCCAATTGCGCCCCAAGCGCCGGCCATGGCGCTGGGCTTCCGTCCTTCCTGTGACGACCAGAATGCCAGCGCATGAAGTGAAGGTAGAGATACTCCATCTCACCGTCTTGCGTGTTGGTCAGTCTTCCGCCCTTCCAGAGCCACGTTTGCGGCCATGGTCGACCAGTGTCCCACCAATCCAGTTTTGGGGTCCAGGTGCTGTAGCGCTCGACAAACAGGGACTTCCAGAACATGCTCTTGTAGGCGCGTGTGATCGGGTTGCTGGAAGTAAAGACGCGGCGATAGGGTCGCTCATCGATCGCCAAATTCTCTGATTTGGTGGCAAGTTCTGCCCACCTATGGATGCGGCGGTAGCTCTGTCGCAGCCTAGGTGTGTTTCTAAACACCGCCAGGTGCCCGGTCACGCGCCCTTTGCCTGCAGAGATGACGTCGTAACGATCCAGTACTTCGTCGGTGTAAAAGTGTCGAATGCGGCCAAACATGACGTCGATGTCGGCGTAGCCGTAGCTGCGATATCCGGTCAGTTCGTCCTCGAAAGAGTGCCCAAGCGCAGGCTTCAGGTCGCACAGTTTGTATGGCTGTTCGATGTGAGACAACGCCAGCCCGGTCGCATCGCCTATCCGACGCAACACGTCCCCGAACGGCATCACTAACAATCTGACGTTCGGTGGCAGGTTCTCTGGCGGTGGCTGGTCGGTGACAAGTAGCCAGTCTACATCTGCGTTCCAACGGCAGGTCTCGAGGTAGAACTCAATCCACCTCGGCCACGGGCCGAACCACATCGAAATCAGTATCAACGGCTTCAATAGCCGATCCCTCCTCTAGGCGGGCAAATATCTGCGCGGCTTCGCCCGTCTAGTCAATTTCTGCGCCTAAGCGCTAGCGCCATTCCCCCTCATCATCGGAGACGACCAATGACCCCCAACGTGCCCACTGGCGCGGAGCTTTGCTATGCGTGAAACTCTGCCCGTCGCCCTTCGGCTGATGTTCGGCCACGAGGGCGGCTACTCCAATGCCAAGACCGACAGCGGCAACTATCTCGATGGCAAGCTCGTCGGAACCAAGTATGGGATTACCGGCAAGACGCTGGCGGCCCATCTCGGAAGGCCCTCCGTTACGGCGGAACGCGTGCAGGCGATGACCCTCACCGAAGCCGAAACCATCTACCGCAAAAGCTACTGGACCCAGGCCGGCGGCGATGTGCTGCCCAAGGGCCTCGACTATGCGGCCTTCGACTTCGGCGTCAACTCGGGCCCGAACCGCGCGGTGAAGACGCTGCAAGCCGTGCTCGGCGTGAAGCAGGACGGCTGGATTGGCGAGAATACCCTGCGCGCAGTGACCGACTATCCCGGCGGCACTGCAGCCCTGATCGTCGCCTATTGCTCTGCCCGCATGGCCTTCCTGCGCCAGATCAAGGGGGCGAGGGGCTGGAGCGCGAACGGCCGCGGCTGGACCATCCGGGTCACTGGCAAGGATCCGTCCGGCAAGTGGAAGGCACAGCCCGGCGTGGTCGGCAATGCGCTCAAGCTCGCCGCCGGCGAATTCGAGCCTGTTGCCGATGCGCCCAACGACTATGACGGTGCGCCGGAGGGAGGCGATGCCAAGGCGGAACCGCCGCCCAAGAACCCTTGGCTTGATCCGGGTGTGATCTTCTCCGGCGCCGGGGGCATCCTCGGCAGTCTCGGTGCGCTGTTCTCCGGTTCGGGCCCGGTACAATGGGCTCTGGCGGGCGCGATCCTCATCGGCGTTGGTGTCGGAGCTATCCTGCTGGTCCGCAAGCTCGGACAGGTGCAGCCATGAGGTGCGGTCTCGACGTAACCTGCCATCTCTGGGCTTGGTTCTGGGCACTGCCGTGGTGGGTGCATTGGGGTCTGGTCGCGTGCCTAGCGCTTGCCCTGTGGGGCGTGGCTGCGCGGCTGTGGTCGATCGCCAAAGCATTCGGGGGCTGGCAAGCTGCAACGGCCGCCGTAGGTGCCCTGGCGCTCATCCTGGCGGCCGTGTTCCTGCGCACGAAGCCGAGGCCCGCGGAGCCTGAGCCCGACGACCCGGACTTCGCACCTCCACCGCCGCGGCCTCGCCCGACAATCCAGGCGCCCCGGCATCGCGAAACCGTCTCCGACTGGTTCAAGCGAGTGACGGGTCAGTAGTCATCCCCGCGGCTTCGGCTGCGCCTCCCGGCGGCTACGGCTGCCGGGGTTTTGTTCCAAGCGTCACCTCCCCCACATCCCCACGAAAGGTCTGGCGCATGTCGGATGCCTTCACTGCCGAGCAGCTTGCTCAACTGTCGAAAGTGGTCAAATCCGCGATCCGTGAAGAACTGGCGGATGCCGGGCTCCGGCTGGACGATGCGGACCACCAAGACGACGCGCGCCGGGACTTCATGTTCCTCCGCTCCATGCGAACAGGCGTGAACGGCGTCGCTGCGAAAGTCGGATGGGTCTGCATCGCAGCGGCTCTAGGCGGGGTTGTGTGGGTCGTACAGCTCGGGCTCAATGCCTGGAAGCATCTGCCCTAGTTGAAAGGGGCAGCCCGAAGGCCGCCCCCTTTGTAAGACTTTACCCCTTCGGGAAGTCCGCCGGCAACGCAGCGGCAGGAGGGATATTGGGGTATTTGCGCCCCTTCATCACGTCCGCGATGCGGCCGAAATTCAGGCCACGATAATAGCCGGAAATCCACGCATACGGGATATCCAACTGCCTGGCCTTCTTGATAACCGGAACCATCTCTGGAGTGAGAGGACGGTCTTTCATGGAGTTGTTACCTCATTGGTTTGTGACCAGTGAGGGCTTGATCGATGCTAGAGACTCTGTATATTCCGAGCTGTGCACAAATCGGAGCCCTCACCGGCTCAGGCGGTCCAAAAAACCGGCTTAGGCGTCCTACCGCTTGGGCCGGTTTCGTCTATCCGGGAATCGGATACACCGAGCTAATATAGCGCTGCCGTAACGAGTCGTTAACCCCTTGATAGTGATTCAGTTTTGACCGCTTGGTCAGTTCTTTGGACGCCCGAGCGCCGGGTTCGTAGACTGAATCTCCTGCGCGACGCCGCGCGAGCACTGGCCCCGGCCTCCCCATCGGAGTGCCGGGCCTTTCCTTTTTGTCCGGCCGCACCCAGGCTGATTGCTCAGGCTTCGTCGTCCGCAAGCTGGCGCAATTCCTTGATGGAAATCTCATCGCCCGTGCGCGTAACCACGATTTTCACAACAGTTCCGCCGCCGCCTTGGATAAGGCTCAGCGCATGAAGTGCCGCTTTGGCGGAGATGGCCCTATGGACGGTGGTGCCTAAGATCAGGCGATACGATATCGCGTACAAAGGTGACGAGCCCCCAAGGCAAAGTCGAACAAAAACATAAGCATCTCTCAGGCGTCGGCGGGCCGAACCTTATCCTCGTTCAGCCCCATCGTGTCGCGATGCCCGCTTGGCAGTTCGATGGTGATCTGAGTGATTTCCTTGAGCCGCGGATGCGGTGCCAGCCGCGTGACCTTCGCCTTCACCCACACCTCCTTGCCGACCTCATAAGGGGGCTTGCCCGGTCGCCTCGCCATACTCGATACTCCGCTAAACGCCGCGAGGACAGAAACACCGGCGCGGCGGCAAGGTTGCGCGCGTTACGTGATGAGACCACGTCGCGCTCAGCTCGGGGGATGTCATGCTCAGAGGTCGCAGGGGACCGATCTGGTTCGTTGTGGGGTGGGCCGGCGTCTGCGCTGCGATCATATTGCTGGTCGTGCTGGTGCGGATGCGTGGAGGCGGTATCGGCTAGCCCATGCCCAAGATCACCATCGTCTATGGCGTGCTCGACGAAAATGAGGGCCGGTTCAGCGTGTCGTTTCCCGATGCGCCGAAGGTCACGGGCTATGGGACATCGCGCGAGGCGGCGATAGAGAATGGCGCACAGCTGATGCGTAAGCATGTGGCGGCTATGGAGCGTGACAGCAAGGCATTCTCGCCACGCACGACCAAGCAGCTGAGTTACGACGACGCGGTACGGGTGGCGCTGCAGCTTGGGATGGAGATGGTGGCGGTCCCGCTCTAGTGGCTCTCGGTGCGGCAACACCGCAATCCGTCGTGGCTTGTTCTCATTCTGTTCACGGGGGTATTCTTGCGCGATGAATGCGCCCGACCCCAACGACTTCTCCGGTCAGCTTTCCGACTATCGCTTCAAGCACCTCGATATCGCCTGCGGGCCGTGCGGCCGGTTCGGGCACTACAAGGTGACGACGCTGCGCACGCTGCTGTTTAACCCGCCCCTCAGCGAAGTGCCGCGGCTGCTGGCTATCAAGGCTGGCTGCCCGCTTGCCGTTCGCTATCCCGGCCACGAGTGCCGTGCCTGGTTCGCCAGCAAGGACAACGCGAAGGCGAGCAAATATCTCGGTGATCGACGCTTCGAGGGTTGGGAGCTCCTGCTCGCCTGTCAGCGCACTCACCAGGGCCTGAAGTCGACGAAGCCGTGCAAAGGGGTGTTCGAGCTCGATCTGTCGAGCCTCGTCGCCGTGCTGGGCCATACCTTCGAGGTCGACCAGCTGCCGCGCCGGCTGGTCTGCCCCGGTTGCGGCAGCCATCACCACAACCTCTCCTGGATCGCGCCGAAGGCACCGCCGGCGGAACCGATTCCGCTCAAACGGGCCGGTTGAGGTTTGCCGGCCTATCATTTGATGTATCCTCATCACGCTCACCGCCCTTAACTGGGCAGGAGAGGTAAAGCGTCATGCTCCGTGGCCGCCGTGGCATTTTCTGGTTCATTGTCGGCTGGGCCGGCGTTTGCGCGCTCATAGCCCTGCTGGTCATGGCTGTGTGGCTTTCCAGCAGAGTGGCTGCGTAAGAGGCTACGAAACGACGGTGATCACGGCTCGAGAGGCGATGCTGATCATTAGAAGCGCCAAGCCGAGTAGCCCCCACAGCGGATCGGCATCTTCGCGGCCGACCAGCGGCAGTTCCTTGGGAAGGCCAAATCGGGCCATGATGCCCGCGCCGATCAGGTTCATGGCAATCAACACCCATGGTACGATCTGCATCTGACGACGCCCCCTTTGCATCCCCGCTTGATGAGCGGTGCAATGCCGAGGGGCCAAGTAAGTTGCTCAGATCACGAGAGATTTAGGGATCGCTCAGAACAGGCTGGGCTCCGCCGCAGGCGGCTCGGGATCTTCCTTGTTCCCGATCGAGACGATGCGGAGCACGCCCGGCGGCAACGGCCGCTGCAGCTTCTTGGCCTCATCCCACGGCGCGGTGAGCCATGTCTCGATCTCGTCGGGCGTCGTCAGGATCACCGGCATGGAATCGGGATTGACCGCGCCGACGACGTCGTTTGGCTCGGCGGTGAGGAAGGCGAACAGGTCCGTGGTGATCAGCCCCTCGGATGTCTTGCGCACGCTGGTCCACTGCGGCGCCCAGATGCCGGCGAACCACCCGAGCGGCCGGTCGGCGTCGTAGGCGAACCAGGCATTGCCTTCCTTCTTGCCATCCGGCCCGATCCTCGAGCTGAACTCGGCGAAGCTGGTGAAGGGCACGATGCAGCGGAATTCCGGCGCCAGCCACCGCGTCCAGTGCAGGCTCTCGGTATTGCGCACGTTGTGGGTGCCGCGGTCAGGCTCCATGCGCACGAGCTCGGCGAACTCCTCGTCGCTCAGCGCTTGGCCGCGCTTCTTGGTGATCGCCTCGGCCCGCTTCTTGGCGTTGAGGTAGAGCGCCCGCGCCGAGCTGGGTAAGCCCCAGCGCACCTTGACCAGCTCGCGGAAGCCCTCGGGCGTGTTCCGTATGATCGGCGCCAGCATGTCGGGGTAGACACCGGTCTGCGGCGCCAGGTTGCCGATGTTGTAGGCGACCTCGAAGGTGAAGCGCAGTCGGCGCAGGGCCTCGAGATTGGTAGTGATGGAGTAGGCGTGACACATGACCGGCACGCTACTTTCACGTCGCGGCTGTGGATAGCCGGATTAGCGAGGAAAGGAGTCAGCGCGGATTTCTCAAGGATACGAGAAAAGCGCAGGCTCGCGCGAGAGGTGCGAGTCATGCGACTGAGCCACGTTGCCCGTGGCGCCTTAGCTGCCGAAAACGGGCGCCGCCAAATGATGCTTCGCGGGTCAACGCCTAACGGGCACCCCCTTTGGGACCGAGACGAAACCGGCACTCTTGTAAATCGGCATCCTGACTACGATGCAGCGGTCCGAATCAACACGCGGCGCACAAGGGTCGCTCACTACGGCAAAGCGGGACGGCTTGGGATAACTAAGCCCGTTCATCGATGGTCGGACAATGAAGTCCTGCGTCTCCATCGCCTGTTCGCATCGTCCCCCAAGGAGGAACTATTAGCGGCCCTTCCGGGTCGAACTTGGTCGGCCATCTGCAGCCGGGCAAACGGAGACGGCCTTCGTAGGAAGCGCAAAGAGCCCCTGACCGGTATCCTTATCATTGATCAGATATTGGTGAGACGGCGCCGGTGGAACCTGTCGCTAAGCGACCTTGATGCCATGTGTTTCTCAGCAGGCTATTTTCAGAACCACAAATGGCGACGCCGCCTGGATGGCCGCGTCCTGGCCCGCGCGGTTGCTTTACTAGGGGGCGAGATAAGGGCTAAGGCGAATGCCCGCTAACCCTTGGAGTCCCGCGGAGGACGATCTCGCCAGGCAGGCCTTACCGCTCGAAATCATCCGACGGTCGCTGCCGGGGCGCTCGCTGTACGCTATCAAGAACCGCAGGAAACGCCTGCTGCTGACGTCCAAGCCTCCCGCCTTCTTCGTCCCTCGATGGGGTGCGGTAGAAGATCGGATCATCAGGGAGATGTATCCAAACTATGAAAAGCTGCAGGCGGCCCTGCCGCAGCGAACGCTCTCTGCTATCCGGTCTAGAGCCAACTATATCGGCGCCGTCACGCACCTCAGACCATGGACGATGACAGACCTTCGGAAAGCGACGAGCCGGTCATCCGACTTCGATGTACATAAATGCGCGGCGGAGATGGGGAGAACGGTGACCGCCATAAGGAAGGTCCGCTGGGAGGCGGGAGTTCTCGTCCAGCTCCATAACCAGCATGGGCCTATTCCACGGCTACTGGAGGACCTTCGAATGCTCGTTCAGGCAGATGGCGAGAGCTTCGTGGGCGCCGCGCGGCGCGCCGGTGTCAGCCGTGGGACGCTGTTCGCGAAAAGGAAGCTGCAGAACTACAGAGCACTTTTTCGCATTGCCGAGCACTTTGGTGCAGAGCTTTACGTCGACTGGAGCGACTAAGGCGTACCCGGCCGCTCCTCGGAGGATTTACCGAAGCGGCTTCCTCGTCGCCCTGATCAGTTATCGCCCTGGCCATCATCGGCGCCGGCTTCTGGGCATGGATCGGGCGGGAAGCCACCTGGCTCATAGGAAAAGCATCGCCCTCCCCGGTGGGGTGGGTCCTTGCATTCTTAACCAAACGGGTTCAGCATCACTTTTGGTGCCTCAGAAACACCCGCAGCGGTCCCTTGCCGGGGATGGCGCTGCAATCGCGATAGGCGGGCTGCGGCCTTGCCGGGCCTCTCGCTCGCCGAAGTTGCCAACGCGCCACGCGACCGTGGCGGCGACCGGCTGCATATTGCCGGGTGTGCCGCGGTTATACAAGACCCTTTTGGGGAAGGCCGTGGCGCAGGTTTCGCGACCTGTTTCTGAGCACCCGGTGCCAGCCTGCTGCTGGCGATCCCGGCCTCAGAAACCGGAAATCGCGAGACCAAAATGAACTTCATCAAAATCGACGTGCATCGCGCACTGTCTGACTTGGACGACCCGCGGCGCGGCATTGTCCTCAAACGCAATACTGCCATCGACCTGGTTTCGGCGCTGATCGATTTCCTCGACGACACCGAGGGCGACTGCGACCTCGAGGATGTCGACCCGGACCTCGAGCCCAGCCTTGCCTCGCCGGAGCCACGCTACGCCACCGCCCCGTACTGGAACGGCATCTGGCCGACCGAGCGGCTGTACGATCCCGCCGAGCCGATTGGCTCACAAACGCGATGGGCATCTGCTGGCGGATGGACCGATCTCGAAGACGAGCACGATGGCATCGAGCCCGAGAACGAGCACGGCCCGTCGTGGACCGAGCGGTCCGCGCTCCACGGGATGCTCCACGCATACGGCGACGAAGACATCGAGCCGAGTCTGAGCCTGACCGAGCACGTCAATCAGGCTACGCGGATCAGGGCGGACTACGACCAGCGCTTCATCATCGACGGCGAGGCCGATTACGCAACCGACCCGGCCCGCGGTTCCAGTCGGGCTCGGAACGCGGATGACGAGCCTTCGCTCGGCTCGCCCGAGATCGGCCCGCAACAGTCGTATTGGATGGGGACAGGCGGCACGTACCGCTTCCACGGCTCGCAGGCGTTCTGGGCAAACGGCCGGGGCACCATGGAGGAGGAAGCGGTGAACGAGGACGGCGAGGAGGAAGGGATATGACCAAGCAGATCCTACTGGCCCGACTAGCCGATCAGATCGACCGCGTGAACTACCTTGCGCTCGCCGCGCTGATGGCATGCGAGACGGTCGGCGGCGAGGAAGGGAAGGCGCTGCAGTCGCTCTTGGGGCTCGTTAAGGGCGGCGTCGATGAAGCCCGCCAGATGCTCGATACGCTCGACGAGGAGAAGGCGGCATGAACCGGCGTCATCTGATCACCGGCGTGGCTGCTGCCAGCGCGGCTGTCACCCTGCCCGCCTCTACGGTCGCTGCCGATCCCAGCGAGCGCATCGGTGAACTGTTCGAGGAAATGGCCGCGCTGCTGCCGCACGTCGCTGGTGGCCACTTCGCAGCGGTGGTGCTGCCGGACGGTCGCTATTGGCTCACCACCCGAGTGGCATACAAATGACCGCGCGTCTCATCTGGAACCTCGCCATGGCGGTCCGCCGCCTACTATTGATCGTCGATCCCGACAAACCTGCCGCCGTGTTCGCCAAGGCCGTGCTCGACGAGGCCGAAGGATTCCTCAAACGCTGACAAAAACCTTCGGGCTCCGGCTTCGGCTGGGGCCTTTTTTGTTGCGTTCATGTTGCGCGGAGTTGCCGGGTGTCCGGCGAAACCCTTGGAAATCCTTGGTAGTCCGTTGCAACATGGTTGCAACATGAACGGCACAAAACTGCCTCGCCCCGAGGGCGTAACGCCTTGATTTATCAGGAGAAAGTGGCTGGCTGGGGAACCTGGATTCGAACCAAGATTAACGGAGTCAGAGTCCGCTGTTCTACCATTGAACTATTCCCCAAGCGCCCGGCCTGGGAACGCGGGGCCAGGGCCCTCGGCGTTCGGTGGTGGCTTCTAGCGGCAATCGCCTTTGGGATCAACACCCGATTTCGCGGGTTCCGACAGGGTTCATCGGCGCGGCAAATCGGGGGCGATTTGCGGCCGAATGTGGGCGTTGCGCTCGGACCCATCCTCCTCTACCCTTTGCGCTGACACTAGAAATGAGCCCGTGTGCGGGCGCCCCCGGTTCAGGCCGGCTGGAGCGACCGCGCGGGAGATGGAGAACAGGTTGGCCGATCCCGATCGGTCCGCCGCCGTAGCCGAGCCCTTGGGCGCGGAGCGGCACCGTGGGGGTCAGGGCGCAAGCCCCGGCCCATCGACCGCCAAGGCCGGGGGGCAACCGGCACAGGGCGGAGCGGAGCGGCGGACGCATCCCCATGCCAATGCGCAGCGGCGCCATCGCGGACCGCTATACGCGGCGCTCGACCTTGGCACGAACAATTGCCGCCTGCTCATTGCCCGGCCACATGAAAACAGTTTTCGCGTGCTCGATGGCTTCACCCGTATCGTGCGGCTCGGCGAAGGCCTGAGCACGACTGGGCGGCTTTCGGACGCCGCCATGGAACGCACGATGGAGGCGCTGCGGCTGTGCCGCAACAAGCTGCGCGAGCACGAACCGGCGCGCATGCGGCTCATCGCCACCGAAGCCTGCCGTTCGGCCAGCAATGGCGAGGAATTTCTGGCCAGAGTCGAGCGCGAGCTGGGACTCAGGCTCGAGATCGTCGACCGGCAAACAGAGGCGGCGCTCGCGGTCACCGGTTGCGCCGACCTGATCGAAGGCGACTCGGCCGGGGCGCTGATGTTCGATATCGGGGGCGGCTCGTCGGAGCTGGCCTGGCTCGATTTCCGCGGCGGCCGGCCGCGCCGACAAGGGCGCATGTCGTCATCGATCCGCTCGTGGCAATCGCTGCCGGTCGGCGTGGTGTCGATTGCCGAAAAGTTCGGCGGCGTGGATGTCACAGCCGACACGTTCGAGGACATGGTGCAGTTCGTCTCCGGCCACCTGCGCCAGTTCCGCGGGCGCGACAAGCTGCGGCAGATGATTGCCGAGCATCCGGTGCACCTGATCGGAACCTCGGGTACGGTGACGACACTTGCGGGGCTCCATCTCGGCCTCGAGCGTTATGAGCGCCAGAAGGTCGACGGGCTGTGGATGAGCCGGCTCGATGTCGACGTGACGATCAAGGCCCTGCTCGGCATGACCTTCGACCGCCGCGTCGCACACCCCTGCATCGGCAAGGACCGGGCCGACCTGGTATTGCCGGGCTGCGCCATTTTCGAAGCGATCCGGCGCGAGTGGCCGGTGGATCGGGTGCGTGTGGCCGACCGCGGGCTGCGCGAAGGCATTCTTATTTCGCTGATCGATGCAGACCGCGCCGAACGCGCCAATATCCGCAGGAGTCGCTGATGCCGAAGGGAAGTGGCGACGGAATCGGACGCCGGTCGGACCGCGACCTCAAGGTTCGCGTGAAGACGGCCAAGGGGCGCAAGATCGGCTCGACGCTGTGGCTGCAGCGCCAGCTCAACGACCCGTATGTGGCCAAGGCCCGGGCCGAGGGCTACCGCTCGCGCGCCGCCTTCAAGATCAAGGAACTGGACGAGCGCTACCACCTGTTCAAGAAGGGGCAGCGTATCGTCGACCTCGGGGCGGCGCCGGGCGGCTGGTCGCAGATCGCGGCGCCGATCGTCGGCTCGACCGCGGAGAACCCGCTGATCGTCGGTATCGACTATCTCGAGATGGATCCGATCGACGGCGTGATCCTGCTCCAGAAGGACTTCAACGACGAGGATGCGCCGCAGGCGCTGATCGACGCACTGGGCGGGCACAAGGCCGATATCGTGATGTCCGACATGGCGGCGCCAACCACGGGGCACAAGGCGACCGACCACCTGCGCATCATCGCGCTGGTGGAGCTCGCCGCCGACTTCGCCGTACAGGTGCTGGCACCAGGCGGCACCTTCATCGCCAAGGTCTTCCAGGGCGGCACCGAGCATGAGCTGCTGCATATGCTGAAGCAGCATTTTGCCACCACGATGCACGCCAAGCCCAAGGCCAGCCGGCAGGATTCGGCCGAGACCTACCTGGTGGCGCGGGGGTTCAAGGGGCAGTAGAAAGTAGAAGTTAGAAGTTAGAAGTTAGAAGGCAGGAAGCAGCGGATGGTCGCTGTCCCCGCCTAATTTCTACTTTCTAACTCCTACTTTCTTTTGCCCTACTCTGCCGCCTCGCCGGTGGCGCGATGGCTGTGCATGGTCGCGGTGCGCGGGACGCGGGCGAAGATGGCGGCCGAGATGATGGTGACGGTCGCCATGATCCAGAAGGCCCAGTGGAAATCCGCCAGGAGCGGCTCGCCGCCATGCATCAGGCGGAAGCCTTCGAGAATGCCGCCGCCTAGCGCCACGCCGAAAGCCAGCGACAGCTGCACGCCCACCTGGCTGATGACATTGGCCTGGCCGGCATCCTTGTCGTCGACATCGGCGAAGATGAAGGCGTTGGTGGCGGTCCAGAACAGCGACTGGAAGAAGCCGGTGATGACGAGGAAACCCATCATCAGCGGGCCGGGCGTATCGGGCGTGTAGATGCCCATGCCGAGGACGCCGGCGGCAGTGATGGCGCAGGCAATCATCAGGGCAAGGCGGAAACCGAGGCGCTCGATGATGCGCTCGGCGAAGAATTTCAGCGCGAAGGCGCCGATAGCCGAAGCGAAAGTGACCATGCCGGTTTCGAACGGGCTGAGGCCGAAGGCCAGTTGCAGCATCAGCGGGAAAAGGAAGGGCATGGCGCCGGTGCCGAGCCGGAAGATCGTACCGCCGATGAAGGTCAGCCGGAACAGCGGGCGCCTGAAAATGCGCAGATCGAGCAGCGGGTGCTCGGTGCGGCGGAAGTGGAACCAATACGCAATGGCCGCTACCACGCCAAGCAGCATGGAGCCGTAGCCGAAGCTCGCCGGCAGGGCCGGCAGGGTCAGCACCGAAATGCCGAAGACGAGGCCGGCAAAGCAGATGCCGGCTAGTAGGAAGCCGGTGAAATCGAGCTTGCGCGGCTCGTTGCGGTGCCAATCGGGCAGGTATTTGTTGACCAGCAGCACGCCGATCAGGCCGATCGGCACGTTGATCAGGAAAATCCAGTGCCAGCTGGCAAAGGTGGTGATGAAGCCGCCGATCGGCGGCCCAAGGATAGGGCCGATCAGGCCGGGGATGGACAGCCAGGCCATGGCATCGACGAGCTGGTTGCGCGGCGTCACGCGCACCAGCACCAGGCGTGCCACGGGCGTCATCATGGCGCCGCCCATGCCTTGCAGGAAGCGCGAGAGCACAAAGGTGAGCAGCGAATCCGAGATGGCGCAGCAGACCGAACCGAGGATGAAGACGACAATGGCCCAGCGGAAGACGTTCTTGGCGCCGTACTTGTCGGCCATCCAGCTCGAGATCGGGATGAAGATGGCGAGCGCCACCATGTAGGTGGTGAGCGCCAGCTTGAGCGCGATCGGCTCGGTATTGATGTCGTGCGCAATGGACGCGAGCGAGGTCGCGATGACCGTCGAGTCCATATTCTCCATGAACAGGGCGACGGCGAGGATCAGCGGGGTGATGCGGAGGGCGGACATGTGCTGCGGGGCGCGGGGATGGGACTTGCTCTATTACGTCGGCAGCGCTGGGGCTGCGGTACTTACAACTTAACTGCCAGGCTCAAACTGCCGCCGGCTGCGGCGCTTTCACCACCGCCTTGACGCGGTGGCCGGAGACGTCGCTGCCGGCATCGGGAGGCTGGCGCATGAAGACGAAGACGCTGCATGCCGCCACCGCGGCAACGGCGAACCAGGCGATGTGGAAATCGCCCAGCGTGAGCTCGCCGCCATGCATGTGCGACACCGCCGCAAGCACGCCGCCGCCGATGGCGACGCCGCCGGCGATGCTCAGCTGCTGGGCCACGGCATTGATGGCGGTAGCTTGGCTGGCGCGGGCCTCGTCGACATCGGCGAAGACCAGGGCATTGACGCCGGTGAAGAACAGCGAGCGGGTGAGACCGCCGAGCAGCAGCGCCGCCATCAGCAGCCAGTGCGGCACCTCGGGGGTGAAGAAGCCGTTGATCGCCAGCGTGAAGCAGCCAAGGACGCCCATGGCCATGAGCACGCGGGGGAAGCCAAAGCGGGCGTAGAGGCGCTCGGCGCCAAACTTGGAAAGGATGGCGCCGATAGCCGCGATGAAGGTCGTCATGCCCGATTCGAACGGGCTGAGGCCGAAGGTCAGCTGCAGCATCAGCGGCATCAGGAACGGGAAAGCGCCGATGCCCACCCGAAAGAACGAGGCACCGATGATGGCGTCGCGGAACAGCGGTAGCCGGAACATTTTCGGATCGAGGATCGGGTATTGCGCCCGCTTGGCGTGCCGCAGGTAGAGCACGCCCGAGATGACGCCGACGACCACGGACGCATAGCCGGCGGGTGCCGGGATAGCCGGAAGGCTGATGACCGAAAGGCCGAACAGGATGCCGGCAAAGGTCACCGCAGACAGGAACAGGCCAACGAGATCGATCGGTCGCTCGTTGCGGGTATCGGCGGCGTGCAGGTACTTGGTCACGAGGATCAGACCGACGATACCGATCGGGATGTTGATCCAGAAGATCCAGTGCCAGGTGAGATAGGTGGTGAGGAAGCCGCCCAGCGGCGGACCGGTGATCGGGCCGATGAGCGCCGGGATCGTCAGCCAGGCCATCGCCGCGACCAACTCGTTGCGCGGCGTATTTCGCACCAGCACGAGGCGGGCGACCGGCGTCATCATCGAGCCGCCCATACCCTGCAGGAAGCGCGATAGCACGAAGGTCAGCAGCGAATCCGAGAAGGCGCAGCAGATCGAGCCGGCCATGAACACGACGATGGCGATGCGGAAGACGTTCTTGGCGCCGTATTTGTCGGCCATCCAGCCCGACAGCGGGATGAAGATGGCGAGGGCCACGAAATAGGCGGTCAGCGCGAGCTTGAGCGAAATCGGTTCGGTACCGATGTCGGCAGCAATCGCGGGCAGCGACGTGGCGATGACGGTCGAGTCCATGTTCTCCATGAACAGGGCGACCGCGAGGACGAGCGGAATGATGCGCAAGGGCGGCAATGGCCCGGGCTACCGGGTATTGTTAGGATCAAAGCGATTGCAGCAATACGTTGCCGCAAGGGGCATGGCAACATGGCTCGCTCACAAATTAGCCCTGCGCCCCGCCACAGGTTGACCCTTTACGGCCGGCCGTGGTGAATAGTGGCAATATTTCGGCGGGATTCAGCCATGAAGAGCTTTTCATCGTCCAGCTTTGCCGGGGGCCACACAGAGGCGCTCGACCTTGCCTTCGCCGCCGTGCAGAAGGACCCGCTGGCACTGTTCACCAACTTCCAGTGGTTTCTTTATACTGGCCACGACACCATCTTCTTTACCGCATTCTCCAAAGAACCGTTCGACCAGGCCAAGCTCAAGGACCTGGTGCGGCAGGTGGTCGGGCTGGCGCCGCAGCTGACGCACGGCTTCATCGGGGCGCGTCCGGGACATCCATTTACCGAGACACAGCTCGACGCGATCACCTCGGTCGAGACCGTGGACAGCTTCGATGGCTATCCGGACAAGTGGATCGGCAAGAGCGCCGACATTTTCGACCATCCCGACCTGCCGCTGTTCCGCTTCATGGCGGCGACGCGCGCCGGGGGACCGGACGAACAGGGCCGTGTCTCGATCATTCAGGTGCGCGCCGCGCATTGCGTGCTGGAAGGGTCGGATTCGGCGTTGCTGTCGCGCTCGCAGACCGCGAGCCACGGCATCCAGAAGGACAAGAACAACAAGGTTTCGATGGGCGACCGTATCAAGGGCGCTCTCGGGGCGGGGCTTGGCGCGGCGATCCATCTGTTCTTCGCCCATGTGATGTCGCCGCAGGAAAAGCCATACGGGTACAAGACCCTGGCTCTCGAACGAGGCCGGTTGCGTGGTCTGGCAAACAAGCTTGGCGTGCGGCAGCGTTCGCTCTACTTCGCCATCGTCACCCACGCGCTCCATTCGGAGACCGATCGCCGGTACAACGCCGAGGTGATCACGGCGGCCTACACGATGCTCGACACGCGCCGGACCGAGATCGACGACGATTTCTTCCGGGTGCGGGCGCTGATGGCGAAGTTTCCGTACAAGGGCAATTTCATCGACTATGTGCGTTCGGTCGACAAGGTGGTCGACGAGATCGAGAGCAAGGACATCACCTCGTTCCAGACGCGGGTGCTGGCGATGTTCGCGATGCATCGCAAGATCGCGTCGTGGTTTCCGTTCCTTTATGGCCCGCGCTTCTGGCGCTTCTCAGGTCGCACCGACACCGTGCTGACGCTGGTGCCGCCGCACCGCACGTTCGGGCCGGTGACCGAGTGGATGATCGAGCCGATCTATTGCGGCGCCTACCACCCGGCGACCAACATCTGCACATTCTGCCCCGGCCGTGACTACATGACGCTAAACTTCATCATGGAGCAGCGCCACATCGACATGGTCGAGCGAATCGAGCCGCTGGTCGCCGAGATCGAGGCGATGGACATCCCGGCCCTGCCCAGGAAGGCGCCGATCGAGGCCTGAGCTAGGGCCGGACCGAACTGTAGCGCGGGGCGGTTTCCGGTTCGAGCAGGATGGCGCGGAGTTCGCTGTCGCCGGCAGCATAGTCTGCGCTGGAGTGCTGAGGCGTAGCGACGAACTGTAGGCCGACCCAGACGGCGACGGCGCCACCCGCGAGCAGGCCGGCGGCCGGCAGGCGAAAGGCTCGCAGGCGCTTGGCGATCCGGCGCGGCAGAAGCACCAGCCAGGCAATCGGGACAAGAACGAGCAGAAGCAGCAGTTCCATGGCAGGAACTCCGGATGCACCCGTGCCAAGGATAGGCCGACGTGGTTAACTGGCGGTGAAGCCCGCAAGCGCCGCCAACGCCGGCGAGGGTACGCAACCGGCGCGCCGGTCTGCGCGTTGTGATCGGTTGCGGTGAGTTGCCGCTTGAAGCAGCGCGGTGAGTGACTATGTTCCGCCGCACAAAAGTCGGAGTGCACGCTCAATCATATCGGCCTCACCGTGCAGGTCCCACGAGAGTCCTCCAGACAGTCCAAGCCCCCGGGAGCTTCAAAAATAGACGCGATTGAACGCGCCGACATTCTGCCGGAACTGCGACCGGCATCCGAAGGCCGACTGGCCGTGCTCATGGCGACTTGCCAGGGCGAACGATTCATCGATGAGCAACTGCGCTCGATCGAGGAACAGGACTGGGCCGAGATCGACATCTGGGCCTCGGACGATTGCTCCACCGACGGCACGGTGGCGGCCCTGCAGCGCTGGCAGAAGCGCTGGACGCGCGGCCGCTTCACCATCCTCAAGGGGCCGGATCGCGGCTTTGCCGACAATTTCCGCTCGCTGCTGGCCAACCCGGACATCGAGGCGGACTATGTCTGCTTCTGCGACCAGGACGATATCTGGCTGGCCGACAAGACGCGCGCCGCGGCAAATGTGCTGTCGCGCAGCGGCGACCGCCCGGCGCTCTATTGTGCGCGGACAATCATCGCCGATGAAACGGGCCACGAGCTGCTGCGCTCGCCGCTGTTCCGGCGGCCGCCGGAGTTCGCCAACGCGCTGGTTCAATCGATCGGCGGTGGCAACACCATGGTGATGAACCGCGCGGCGCACCGGATGCTGAAGGAAGCGGCCCGGCGTACCGGCTTTGTGAGCCACGACTGGTTCAGCTACCTGATCGTCGCCGGCGCCGGCGGGGACGTGACCTATTCGGAAACGCCGCATGTGCGCTACCGGCAGCACCCGGGCAATCTCGTGGGTTCCAACCACAGCACCCGGGCGCAGCTGAAGCGCCTGCTGGCGGCGTTCAGCGGCCGGTTCTCGCGCTGGAACGAGGACAATGTGGCGGCGCTGGTGGCCTGTCTCGACATGCTGACGCCGACGGCCAAGGAAACGCTCGAGGTGTTCCGCAAGGCGCGGTCGGGACCGATGCTGGAGCGGCTCGCCAACCTCAGGAGATCGGGGGTCTACCGACAGTCGGCGCTGGGCCAGGTATCGCTCTATGCGGCCGGGCTGCTCGGCAAACTCTAGGTGCGGCGACGCCGCGATTGCGGCGCCCTTGAGGCGAGCCCCCAGTTCCTCTACAAGTCCACGAATTCTGGCGCGCTCCCGGGGCGAGGGCTCGCCCAGTGGGAAGTTTATTCCCGCGATCGCCATCAACTGGCTGCTCGCGGCGCCGCCGATCCTTCGGGCCGGGATCGTGTGGGTGCGTGGGCTCATAAGGCGGAGCCGCCCCGGCTCCGTGGGAACAGACCTAGCATGTGGCTGTTGCGCCGCGCCGTTATCGGCATCATCCGTACCCTGATCCGGCTAGTCTTCTTCCCGTATTTCGCGTTCCTCGACTGGCAGAAGAGCCGCGAGCTGAAACAGCACGGCGACCTGGTGAGCGAGCGCAAGCTGCGCGACGCCAGCACCGGGATCTTCTGCATCTTCCACCTCTATCCGCGGCATCACCTACCCAGGTCGGTGATCCGGGCGCTGACCGTACTCGAGCGGCTCGGCGCCAACCTGATCATCATCAGCAATGGCGCGATCCCGGAGGGCGACCTGCCCTTCATCGATTCCATCGCGCACACGGTGATCATCCGACGCAATATCGGCCGCGATTTCGGTGGCTACCGCACCGGCGTGCTGCACGTGATGGAACGCTACCAGCCGAGCCGGCTGCTGGTGGTCAATGACAGCGTCTACTTCCTCGAACACGGCCTCGAGCCCTTCTTCCAGGCGCTGTGCGCGCCGCACGACTATGTGGGTGCGGCCGAGAACCACGAGTTCGGTTATCATGTCGGCAGCTACGCGCTGGGCTTTGGCCCAAAAGTGTTCAACAACCCGCATTTCAAGGCGTTCTGGCAGAATTATGAGCTGAGCGAGCTGAGGCCGAAGGTGATCCGCACCGGCGAGATCGGGCTCAACCGCGTGGTGATCGGCAAGATCGGCGCGACGCCGCACGTGGTCTATTCGCCGCGCCGGCTGGGCGACGCGCTGGCAAAGCTGCCGACAACCGAACTGATCGCCACCGCCTCACGCATGCCGGCGGCATTCCCCGAGCGCGACGCGCTGCGCAAGCTGCAGGTCGCGACATCGCAGTGGTTCGACCCGAGCGCGCCACAAAGCCGGACCGGCGCGGCGATGCGCTCGATCGACGGGGCGGCGGCGCTGGCGGAGACCAGCCAGGCGGCGATGCTGAAGTTGGTGTCCGCGAACTACCGCCAGCAGCTCGAGCGCAGCCTGATGGATTTCGTGTTCCGCGGCAGCCAGATCCACTGGGGCGCCCTGCCCTTCGTGCGGCACCTCGACTGCCCGATCATCAAGGCCGACCTGGTGCTGCGCGGCATCTATGGCGTGGGCGAGCTCTCCGGCTTTGCCGACTCGATGTCGGTGGAGGAGTACGAGGAGTTCTTCGCCATGTGCACGCGGCGCGGCGTGCCCGACCAGCATTGGTCGCCGGTGCAGCGCATGATGCTGGCTGTAGGCTATATCTAGCTGCCGGACCCGGCCAGCGGGGTGGGCAGTCCGGCCGGTACGGCTTGCTTCGGGGCTGGGGTGACGCCAAGCGCAGCGAGCGCCTCGGCGCCGTAATAGTCCAGCGCCGAGGTGAAGCGCTTGACCCGGCCGTGCTCTAGCTCCAGCACCTTGTTGCAGGTCCGCGCGATCAGATCGTTCTGGTGACTGGCGAGAATGATGATGCCCGCCTTGGTGGCCAGCTCGTTCATCCGGGTCTTGGCCTTCTCCTGAAAGGCCGCGTCACCAGCGCCGATCCACTCGTCCATCAGCAGGATCTCTGGCTCCAGCGTGGTGGCGATGGAGAAGGCGAGGCGCGCGCCCATGCCCTGGCTGTAGCTCTTGAACGGCATGTCGATGAACTCGCCGAGCTCGGAGAACTCGATGATTTCCTCGGTCCGCGCCTCGATCTCGTCCTCGCTCCAGCCGTTGATCAAGCCGCGCAACAGGATGTTGCGGCGGCCGGTCGCCTCGGAGCGAAAGCCGAGGTTGATGTTGAACAGCGCGTCGACCCGGCCGCTGATATCGACCTGCCCCGCAGTCGGCTCGTAGATGCCGTAGAGCACCTTGAGCAGCGTGGTCTTGCCGGCGCCGTTCGGGCCTACGAGACCGAGGCGGTCGCCGGCTTCGAGGTCGAAGTTCACGCCTTCGAGGGCTGTGACATAGTGGCGGCTGCCCGACCCGGAGATGGTGCCGCCGGCCTGCGGCAGGCGACGGTCGCGCAGCTTCAGGCTCAGCCTCTCGCGAACCTGGTAGACGAGGCTCAAATCGCGGGCGGAGATCGCAACCATCAGACGATCAGCGCCACGCGGCGGCGCAGCGTACCCAGGAGGAGAATGGCCAGCGCCCATAGCGCTACCGTGAGGAGCACGGCCACGGCGAAGGAGTTCCAGTGCACGGTGCCGTTGACGATGGGTTGGCGCACCATGTCGATGAAATAGGTGAAGGGGTTCCAGTAGTAGAACGCGCCGCGCAGGCCGCCCTCGCCCTCGTGGGTCCAGAAGATGGGCGTGGCGAACATGGCGACGCGGACGAGGTTGGTGACGATGAACTGGCTATCGGGGAAGAAGACGCCGAGGAAGCCGAACACCGCGACGACGGCGGGCGACCAGAGCAGCACGATCAGCAGGCCCAGCCCGGCCCACAGCCATTCCATGGTGACCTGCACCTGGGCGAGCAGCAGGATGATGGCACAGCCGAGGACGGCGTAGGCGCCGCGGATGACGTTCTGCAGCGTGGTGCGCATCACATAGGCCGACAAAGGCAGGTTGGTGCCCTTGATGAAGCTTTCCTCGCGCTCGAACAAGGTGACCGATTGCGAGATGGTGTCGCTGATATAGGTCCAGACCAGGAGCCCCGTCGCGACATAGATGGCGAATTCACGCGTGGGCGTCGCGGTGAACACGAAGATGAAGGTGCCGGCGAAGGCGAAGTAGTTCACGAGCAGCCAGAGTGGACCGAGCGTGGTGCGCCGATGCTGGTCACCGATATCCTCGGTGGCCAGCGTGATCCAGACGCGGCGGCGCGCATAGCCGGCGGCCATGTCGGCAAAGGCGTTGGCGAGAATCTTGTACATGCGTGGTCAGCTTCCGTGCGGCGCTCGCCCTAGCACAGGCGGCTGCCGACTCCAACTCCGACGCCGCCTATGCAATGACCGCCCGGTCAGCCATGCGCCGCCAGTTCGTGCCGTCGGAGAAGGCGATGGTGGCACCACCCGCCTCATTCGACACATGTATCAGCTGGCCGACTGCGGTGGCGGGCGGCACGCCGGCCACGGTGTAGGATTTTATCCGCACCGGACCATCGACATCCAGGCGGACGCTCGGGCTCGCAAGGCCGAGGCCGACGTTGCCGCTGCCATCGATCACCATGGCTTCGGTCCAGGCGGAGCCATCGGGGCTGACCTTGATGTGCAGCTTGTCGTCGCCGGCGGTGCCGAGCTCGGCGCGGCCGGAGAAGCCCGTCTGGTAGAGCAGCGACGCCGTATCGGCGGATGAATGCTTGTTGAGCTTGATTTGAACGCCGGCTGACGCATGGCTGAACAGCACGGCATCGGAGGCGACGGCCAGACGATTGGTGCTGTCGGGCGTGGCGTTGAGGCCGAGCATCGGCGCCCTGCCGCCGAGCCCGAGGGTGGTCACCCAGGCACCGCCGCTCCAGGCGAGGAGGCCATTTTCGTCGAGGACGAATGCGAGCCAGCCGGGTTCGGGGGCATGGAAGAGCCAGGCGGCACCGTCCCAGGCTGCGATTTGATCCGCCTTGTCAACCCAGGCGCCGGTTGGGGCCACGCCGACGATGTAGCGGTCACCCGTGGCCGGACTTGCGGGCGGGGTATTGAGGTCGCGATCGAGTACGGCGAGCTGGGTCAGCGTGTCGAGGGCGGCCAGGGCCTCGTTGTGGGTGATGTGCTTGCCGGCCTGGGCCGGCAGGATGAAGGGCAGTTTCAGGTGCGTGCTGTCGGTCATGGCGTATCCCCCGCGTGATTGGCCGCGAGGATAGGCGTGGTGACCGGGCGCGGGGATAAGTGACTGCCTAGGCCGGCTGGAGCTCGGGCTTGACCTCTTCGAGCTCGATCAGCGTGCCGTCGAAATCCTTGGGATGAAGGAAGAGGACCGGCAGGCCGTGAGCGCCGGTCCTGGGCTTGCTGTCGCCGAGGATGCGGGCGCCCGCTTCGACCAGCGTGCGGGCGGACGAGGCCAGGTCGGCGACCTCGAAGCAGATGTGATGCATCCCGCCGGAGGGATGGTCGGCGAGGAATTTTGCGATCGGCGAATTGTCTCCGAGCGGGGTCATCAGCTCGATCTTGGTGTTCTCTAGCTCGACGAAGACCACGGTGACGCCGTGCTCGGGCAGATCGTGCGGGTGGTGCACGTTGGCGCCGAGCTGGTCGCGATACTTTGCGGCCGCCATGGCGAGGTCGGGCACGGCGATGGCGACGTGGTTGAGGCGGCCGATCATCGGTTACTGAGCCTCCCCTCGATCTGGTTGAGCACCGAAAATGCGGCTTCGAGCACGTTGGTGCCGGGGCCGAAGATTTCGGCGACGCCGGCTTCGCGCAGGAAGGCGTAGTCCTGCTCGGGGATGACGCCGCCGACGATGACGGTGACGTCGCCGAGGCCGCTGCCCTGCAGCTCGGCGATCAGTTCCGGCACGAGCGTCTTGTGGCCGGCGGCGAGCGAGGAGACGCCGACTGCATCGACCTTGAGCTGCGCCACGTGATCGGCGACCTCCGGCGCGGTTTCGAACAGGTCGCCCATGTGAACCTCGAAACCGAGGTCGGCGAAGGCGGTGGCGATCACCTTGGCGCCCCGGTCGTGCCCGTCCTGGCCCATCTTGGCGATGAAGAGCGCCGGCGGGCGCTTCTCCTTCTCTCTGAAGGCAGCAATGCGATCAGTGACTTGGGCAAATTGCGGGTCGTTGGCGTAGGTCTCGGCGTAGACGCCGGAGATGACGCGGGTGATGGCGGAGTGGCGGCCGAACACCTCTTCCAGCGCGACGGAGATTTCGCCGAGGGTGGCGCGAACGCGGGCGGCCGCGATGCTGTAGGCTAGGAGGTTGCCACCGGACTTCGCGGCCTCGCGCAATGCCGTCAGGGACGCTGCGACGGCATCGTCGTCGCGGGTGCGGCGGAGCTCGACGAGCCGGGCGACCTGCTCGTCGCGGACCTTGCGGTTGTCGATCTCGCGGATGGCGATGGGGGGCTCGTTGTCGAGCCGGTAGCGGTTGACGCCGACGATGACATCCTCGGCGCGATCGACACGGGCCTGCCGCAGTGCGGCGGCCTTCTCGATCTCGAGTTTTGGGCCACCGGCCTGGACTGCGGCGGTCATGCCTCCGGCGGCCTCGACCTCGACCACCAGGGCTTCGGCGCGGGCGACGAGATCGGCGGTCAGCGCCTCGATGTAGTAGGAGCCGCCGAGCGGGTCGACGACGTCGGTAACGCGGCTTTCGTGCTGCAGGATCAGCTGCGTGTTGCGGGCGATACGCGCGGAGGATTCCGTCGGCAGGGCAATGGCTTCGTCGAAGGAGTTGGTGTGGAGGCTCTGGGTGCCGCCGAGCACGGCGGCGAGCGCCTCGATGGTGGTGCGGACGATGTTGTTGTGTGGGTCCTGCTCGGTGAGCGAGACGCCGGAGGTCTGGCAATGGGTGCGCAACATCTGCGATTTCGGGTCTTTAGCCCCGGCCTGGACCATGAACTTCTGCCAGAGCGTACGCGCGGCGCGCAGCTTTGCGACTTCGAGGAAGAAGTTCATGCCGATGCCGAAGAAAAAGCTCAGCCGCGGCGCAAAGCTATCGATGTCGAGACCACGCGCCTGGGCCGAGCGCACATACTCGATGCCATCGGCGAGG
Organism: Devosia sp. Soil_C_22; assembly: GCF_057657195.1. Lineage (NCBI taxonomy): Bacteria > Pseudomonadati > Pseudomonadota > Alphaproteobacteria > Hyphomicrobiales > Devosiaceae > Devosia > Devosia sp. Soil_C_22. The sequence goes on along the minus strand of NZ_JBDGIY010000001.1, from coordinate 1,260,991 downwards.
GTGTAGGCCAGCTCCTGCACGGCCGTCGCCCCGGCCTCGTGCATGTGGTAGCCCGAGATCGAGATCGAGTTGAATTTCGGCATGCGCTCGGCGGTGTAGGCGATGATATCGCCGACGATGCGCATGCTGGGCTCGGGCGGGTAGATGTAGGTGTTGCGGACCATGAACTCCTTGAGGATGTCGTTCTGGATGGTCCCGTCGAGCTGCGCTTGCTTAACCCCCTGCTCTTCCGCTGCGACGATGAACATGGCGAGCACGGGCAGCACTGCGCCGTTCATGGTCATCGAAACCGACATCTGATCGAGGGGGATGTCCTCGAAGAGCAGCTTCATATCCTCAACGGAATCAATGGCTACGCCGGCCTTGCCGACATCGCCGGTGACGCGTGGATGGTCGCTGTCATAGCCGCGATGGGTGGCGAGATCGAAGGCGACCGACAGGCCCTTCTGCCCGGCGGCGAGGTTCTGGCGGTAGAAGGCATTGCTCTCGCGCGCGGTGGAAAAGCCGGCATATTGCCGGATGGTCCAGGGGCGGCCGGCATACATGGTGGCGCGGACGCCGCGGGTGAACGGGGCGGCGCCGGGGAGCCCCGGGTCAGGGGCATCCTCGGGGAAATAGGCGGGGCGGACCGGGAGGTCGCCGTAGTCGCGGTTCAGCGCTTCCACCGGGGTGTCGCGGAGGTCGCGTTGGGCGAGCTTGGCCCAGTCGGCGAAGGTGGGGGAGCTAGACATCAGCAGACGCCCCCCTCCCGGCCCCCCCCACAAGGGGGGAGGTGCAGGGGCGAGTTGGTGGCGCTATCGAGCCTGACGCACCGGCGGGGCACCTCCCCCCTTGTGGGGGAGGTCGGGAGGGGGGCGTCTGTATCAGTCAGCACCCTCATACCGCCTCGAACTCCAGGATCACTTCGTCGACGGCCAGGACGGATCCCGGCTTCACGCGTATCTTGCTGATCCTGGCGCGCTTTTGGGCTTTCAGCACGTTTTCCATCTTCATCGCTTCGACGATGGCGAGGGTCTGTCCGTCCTCGACGATATCACCTTCGGCAACATCGATGCGGACGATCTGGCCGGGCATGGGGCAGAGCAGGAACTTGCTGAGGTCGGGCGGGATTTTGACCGGCATCAGCGGCATGAGGTCGGCGACGCGCGGGAGGAGGACCTTGGCGACGAGGTCGGCGCCGCGCCAGCGTAGGCGGAAGCCGCCGGTAACCCGCTGAATCTTCACGTGATGCAGTTGGCCATCGACGCGGGCGATGCAGAGGCTGTTGCCGGGCTTCCAGCCGGTTTCGACCAGCAGCTTTTTGCCGTCGGGAGCGGTGAGCCAGTATTCGATGCCATCGGCCTTGACCGAGAAGTCCCAGCGCTGGCCGTCGATCAGCACGGCGCGGGGCTCGGGGGTGGCGGGATAGTTCCGTTTTTCGAGCGCGAAGGCCGAGGTGCAGGCGAGCGCGGCGAGATGTGTCAGAGATTCTGCGTCCAGCTCTACGCCGCTGAAACCGTTGGGGAATTCCTCGGCGATATACCCGGTGGTGAGGCGGCCGGAGCGGAAGCGTTCCTGCTGCATGACCGCCGACAGGAACGGGATATTGTTGCCCACGCCTTCGAGCTCGAACTCGTCGAGCGCATCGGCCATGGCGTCGATCGTCTCGATCCGGGTGGGAGCCCAGGTGCAGAGCTTGGCGATCATCGGGTCGTAATAGGTCGATATCTCTGACCCTTCGGCGACGCCCGTATCGTTGCGGATGAAGGGTATCTGAACGAAATTTTCGGCCGGCGGGTTGTAGCGGGTCAGCCGGCCGGTCGAAGGCAGGAAATTGCGGAACGGATCCTCGGCATAGATGCGGCTCTCGACGGCCCAGCCATTGATGCCGACATGGTCTTGCGTGATCGGCAACTTCTCGCCGGCGGCGGCGAGGAACATCAGCTCGACGAGGTCGAGGCCGGTGATCAGCTCGGTGACCGGGTGCTCGACCTGCAGCCGGGTGTTCATCTCGAGGAAATAGAAGTTGCGGTCCTTGTCGACGATGAACTCGACGGTGCCGGCGCTGGTGTACCCGACGGCCTTGGCGAGGGCGACGGACTGCTCGCCCATGGCCTTGCGGGTGGCCGGATCGAGGAAGGGGGACGGGGCCTCCTCGATGACCTTCTGGTTGCGGCGCTGGATCGAGCATTCGCGCTCGTTGAGCCAGAGCACGTTGCCGTGCTGGTCGCCGATCAGCTGGATCTCGATATGGCGCGGCTCGGTGACGAACTTTTCGATGAAGATACGATCGTCCCCGAACGAGCTCGCGGCTTCGGACTTCGAGCGCTCGAAACCCTCGCGGGCCTCGGCGTCGTTCCAGGCGATACGCATGCCCTTGCCGCCGCCACCGGCCGAGGCCTTGATCATCACCGGGTAGCCGATGGACTGGCTGATGCGGACGGCCTCGTCGGCGTCGGCGATCAGGCCCATGTGGCCGGGCACGGTGGAGACGCCGGCTGCGGCAGCGAGCTTCTTCGACGTGATCTTGTCGCCCATCGCCTCGATGGCCTTCACCGGCGGGCCGACGAAAATGATCCCCTCGGCCTCAAGCGCGGCGGCGAAGTTGGCGTTCTCGCTCAGGAAGCCGTAGCCAGGGTGCACGGCTTCGGCGCCGGTGGCCCTGCAGGCGGCGACGATCTTTTCGACCGAGAGGTACGAGTCGCGGGCGGCCGCACCGCCGATATGCACGGCCTCGTCGGCGAGCTTCACATGCAGGGCGTCTCGGTCGGCGTCGGAATAGACGGCGATGGTGCGGATGCCCATGCGCCTGGCGGTGCGGATGACCCGGCAGGCGATTTCACCGCGGTTGGCGATCAGGAGAGAAGTGAACATGGGCGACTTGGTGCGATCTCTTCACGGGTTGCAGGCATTTGCGACAAATGCCTGACGAGCAATGTCAGGGCCGTCACAGCGTTGATGTGCAAGCGGTGTGCACCCGTAATGAGGAGGCCACCATGATCCGAATGATTCCCAAAGCCATCCTGCTCAGTGCTACCGCACTCACGCTCGTCGCCGCTCCCATCCTGCTCAACCAGTCCGGGCTGACCGACATTTCGGCCTATGCCGCGAACAACGGCAAGGGGAAAAGCGAAGGCAACGACAAGAGCGACAAATCAGACAAGAGCGATAAGTCAGACAAGAGCGATAAGTCAGAAAAGAGCAGCAACAAGAGCAGCGAGAAAAGCAAGGGCAGCAAGAAGGTCGCGTCAACGGTCGACGAGCGCGTCGCTGCAAAACCCGAGAAGGCAAAGAACCTGAACGCGCAGCTCGGCCGGCTCAACTCGCTCAACCGCAACATCAACGGGCTGATGAACAGCTCGAGCAAGAACATGGCGCTGGTACGCGAATACGTGCAGGCGGGCGCCGACCTGCAGGCCGCGAGCGACGAGCTGCTGCTGGCGCAGGGCGATCTGGACCTGGCGGAGGCCGCGCTCGACCAGGTCGTGCTCGATGCGACGGTCGGGCTGGTGGCCTATGACGGCACGGACGTGTATGCCGCGCCGACACTGGAGAGCCTCAACGACCGGCTGGCCGTGCTCAACGATCCGGTTCTGACCGACCTGACCGACCCGGCTGCGCAGGCGGAGCTGGATGCCCTGGTTGCGGCGCTCGATGCGATCGACGCTAGCCCGGAGGCCGTTGCAGTCGCCGACCAGCAGGCGATCGTCGATGATCTGCAGGCCGAGGTCGACGGGCTCACCGATGCAACCAGCGAAGAGTCCCTGCGCGCGGCACTGCTCGCCGCGGCGAATGCAAACCGCGTGGAGGCCGCTGGCGGCGATGCGTATCTGACCCCGGAAATCATGGACTGGGCCACGGTGCGGATCGACGCGCTGACGGATGCCTATATCGCGCAGCAGTAAGACGAACGGGGGCCACGCTGGTGCGTGGCCCCCGAGCCGGCACCGACCAACAGGCCGGCTGCACTGGATGTCCTTGCGCGACGAGCGCCTCGTTCAAGCTCGGCGCGATCTTTTTCGCCCGGCAAGGCCCAGCAAACCGACGGCGGCTGCCAGAAGCGGCAAGGTTGCCGGGAGCGGCACCGCCGCGACTTCTCCCGCACGACCCATGAAGACAATGTCCGGGTCGGAGAAGGCGCTGCTGCCGAGAATATTGCGGATCGTGACCGTCGACAGAAGGTCGCCGATCGACAATCCGAATACAGCAGCGGTCAAGTCGAGGATGACCCTGTTCTGGTAGTTGGCACTGATTGCGGTCTGATGAACTCCGTAGGTACGGGCATCGACATACGTCCCGCCATTCACCGAAACCTCGTAGTATCGCCCTTCATCGTCGGTTCCAGCATTGCTGCTGGCCTGTTCGTAAATGGCGAAAAGAGACGCCAGACCAGCGCCCAGGACCACGCCCGGACCGTAGTGCAGGGTGAGAAACTGCTGGGTAGAAGCATTGCCCAGAGTTATCTGGTCCCCGAGGTCGTCCGGATAGAAGCTTCCGCCCGGCGCGCCCGCCAGCTCGCCTACTGTGTACCCATCCACCCCAGCCGCGTTGTCGAACAAGACGCCGTTCTGAAAGGTCGAGTTTGTGGTTACGTAGGCGCCGGCAAACTGGTCCAGATCGAAGGTCAGCTCCTCGATGCTGACCACGGCCGCATTGGCAGAAAGCGGAAAGCCAATCGCCATCGCTCCGGCAGCCAAAATCGTTCTGATTTTCATATTCCCCCCCAAGGACTTGAAACCAATCGATGCGTGCGGCCAGAATATCTCCGCGAAATACTACGCATTAACCATGATATTTTGCATGATTACTGGAGTCAACGGCCCGACGGGGCGGGATCACAACGGAATGTTGCCGTGCTTCTTGACCGGGATCACGGCCTTCTTGCCCTTCAGCATCTCGAACGAGCGCACCACGCGCCGCCTCGTTTCCCGCGGCATGATGACGTCATCGATGAAGCCGCGTTCGGCGGCAACGAAGGGGTTGGCGAAGCGGGATTCGTAGTCGGCGGTGCGTTTGGCGATCTTGTCTTTGTCGCTGAGTTCGGAGCGGTACAAAATCTCCGTCGCGCCCCTGGCGCCCATCACGGCGATCTCGGCGCTTGGCCAGGCGTAGTTCACGTCGGCGCGGATGTGCTTTGAGCTCATCACGTCATAGGCGCCGCCATAGGCCTTGCGGGTGATGACGGTGACCTTGGGGACGGTGGCCTCGGCGTAGGCGAAGAGGAGCTTGGCGCCGTGCTTGATGATGCCGCCATACTCCTGCGCGACGCCGGGCAGGAAGCCGGGGACGTCGACGAGGGTCAGGATGGGGATCGAGAAGGCGTCGCAGAAGCGAATGAAGCGGGCCGCCTTCTTGGATGAGTTGATGTCGAGGCAGCCGGCGAGGACCAGCGGCTGGTTGGCGACGACGCCGACGGTTGAGCCATTGAGGCGGATGAAGCCGACGAGGATGTTGCCGGCGTGGTCCTTCTGGATCTCGAGGAAATCGCCTTCGTCGGCGAGTTTCTCGATCACCTCGCGCATGTCGTAGGGCTTGTTGGCGCTGTCGGGGATGATGGTGTCGAGGCTGGGCTCCTCGCGGTCGATGGTGTCCTCAACTGCGACGACGGGTGGCTTCTGGGTGGCGCTGAGCGGCAGGAAATCGAACAGGCGGCGGACTTCGAGCAGGGTCTCGATGTCGTTGTCGAAGGCGGCATCCGCAACTGACGACACCCTGGTGTGGGTGCCGGCGCCGCCGAGTTCCTCGTGCGTGACGATCTCGGAGGTGACGGTTTTCACCACGTCCGGGCCGGTGACGTACATGTAGGACGTGTCCTTCACCATGTAGATGAAGTCGGTCATGGCCGGGGAATAGACGGCGCCGCCGGCAGTGGGGCCCATGACGACGCTGATCTGCGGGATGGCGCCGGAGGCCTGGACGTTGCGCCAGAACACTTCGGCGTAGCCGCCCAGCGCCGCGACACCCTCCTGGATGCGGGCGCCGCCACTATCGTTGAGGCCGATCACCGGGGCGCCGTTCTGCACGGCGAGGTCCATGATCTTGCAGATCTTCTGGGCGTGGGTCTCGCTCAGGGAACCGCCGAAGACGGTAAAATCCTGGCTGAATACGTAGGTGAGGCGGCCATTGATGGTGCCCCAGCCGGTGACGACGCCGTCGCCCGGGATGATGGTGTCGTCCATGCCGAAATCCACCGCGCGGTGGGTGACGAACATGTCGTATTCTTCAAAACTGCCGGGATCGAGCAGGACATCGAGCCGCTCGCGGGCGGTGAGCTTGCCCTTGCCGTGCTGGGCATCGATACGCCGCTGGCCGCCGCCGAGGCGCGCATCGGCTCGCCGCTGTTCGAGCGCGGCGATGATCTTCTGCATGTAGTCCCCTGCCCTTCGGGTTCTTGTATTGGGCGGAGAATGGGATGGGTTGGGGGAAAAGGCAACGGAGGGGGGCGTGGGGGTTACCGTGGTGCGGAAGTTGGGCGGGGTGTCGCGCCATGCACCAGCGTCACCCTGCGAAGGCAGGGGTCCAACTCGCGGCCCGCGCTGGCGGAGAGATGGATCCCTGCTTTCGCAGGGATGACAGGCGGTGGTGAGGTTCGATCGAGGCAATCGTTCGCCAAGAACCGCGACTCTTGCCGCCCCCTCCACCAGCTTTGCTGGTCCCCCTCCCCAGCCACGCGGGGGAGGATGAAGCGGGTTCACTGATGCCACACGTATGTCAGCAAATCCGGTGCAACTGCCCCCTTGGGCAGGCGGTTTCAACTTGCTTTGAAAGGGCCGATTCTCTATCGCTGATTGACGATGAATACGATGCACGACGAGGATCTGGCGAATGTGATGCGCGCACTGGGGCACCCGGTGCGGCTGAGCATTCTGCGCATTCTCGCCGAGCAGAAGACCGACTGTTGCTGCACCGACGTGACCCAGTCCCTGCCGCTGGCACAATCGACCGTGAGCCAGCATATCAAGGTGCTGCTCGATGCGGGCCTGGTCGAGCGTCATGCCAAGGGCACACGCAACTGCTACAAGTTGCGCGCCGACCGCCTGAGCGAGTTCGGTTTGGCCTGGTCGGGGCTGTTCGCCGGCCTCACCACAACTAGCCCACAGATCAAAGAGCTAGCCTGATGTCTTCCGCCGATGAGGCGCCGAAACGTCCGACGATCAACGCGGACGAAGGCGGCCTATTTTCTACCGTCAAGAACCTCTGGGGCTATATGTGGCCGGCCGGACGGCCGGACCTCAAGTTCCGCGTCATCCTCGCCATCGGGGCGCTGCTCGTCTCCAAGGTGGCGACGACGCTGGTGCCGTTCGTCTACAAGTGGATCATCGACAGCCTCGATGGCAGCGCGCCCGATGCCGGGCTGATCCTCGGGATCGCCGTGCCGATCGTGCTGGTGGTCGCGCTGGGCGTCGGCAACGTGATCGATGCCGGCTTCCAGCAGCTGCGCGACGTGCTGTTCGCCTCGGTGGGGCAGCATGCGGTGCGCAAGCTGGCGCTGCAGACCTTCGAGCATTTGCATCGGCTGTCGCTGCGCTTCCACCTGGCGCGGCGAACGGGCGGTCTCAGCCGCGTGATCGAGCGCGGCACCAAGGGCATCGAGACCGTGGTGCGGTTCACGATGCTGAACACGGCGCCGACGGTGGTCGAGTTTCTCATCACCGGCGTGATCTTCATCTGGATGTTCGGGGTGAGCTACCTGAGCGTGCTGGTGGTGACGGTGTGGCTCTACCTGTGGTTCACCATCAAGGCCTCGAACTGGCGCATCTCGATCCGGCGCGACATGAACGAGAGCGACACCGACGCCAACGGCAAGGCGATCGATAGCCTGCTGAACTTCGAGACGGTGAAGTACTTTGCCAACGAGAAGATGGAAGCGGCGCGGTTCGACGAGTCGATGGCCAAGTACGAGCGCTCGGCCGTGCGCATCTGGACCTCGCTGGGCTTTCTCAACTTCGGCCAGGCGGTGATCTTTTATGCCGGCACGATCGTGATCTCGATCATGGCGGTGATCGGGGTGATGAACCGCACGCTGACGCTGGGCGATTTCGTGCTGCTCAACACGTTCATGATGCAGATCTACCGGCCGCTGAACTTCATCGGTTTCGTCTACCGCGAAATCCGGCAGGGGCTGACCGATATCGAGGAGATGTTCAAGCTGCTCGACCGGCCGCCGGAAATCCAGGACAAGCCGGGGGCCGAGCCGCTCAAGGTGACCGGACCGGTGGTGCGGTTCGAGGATGTGCATTTCCACTACGATGCCGACCGGCCGATCCTCAAGGGCGTGAGCTTCGAGGTGCCGGCGGGCAAGACCATTGCCGTGGTGGGTCCGTCGGGCGCGGGCAAATCGACGATTTCGCGGCTGCTCTACCGCTTCTACGACGTGATCGAGGGGCGGATCACCATCGATGGGCAGGATCTGCGCGATGTGACGCAGGAGAGCCTGCGGGCCGAGATCGGCATGGTGCCGCAGGACACGGTGCTGTTCAACGACACCATCGCCTACAATATCCGCTATGGCCGGCCGGATGCTTCGGATGCCGAGGTGCGGCAGGCCGCGGAGCTGGCGCAGATCGGCACGTTCATCGAAAGCCTGCCCAAGGGGTTCGACACCCCGGTGGGCGAGCGCGGGCTGAAGCTGTCGGGCGGCGAGAAGCAGCGCGTGGCGATTGCGCGCACGATCCTCAAGGGGCCGGCGATCCTGATCCTCGACGAGGCGACGTCGGCGCTGGACAGCAAGACCGAGGAAGATATCAAGTCGGCGCTCGACGTGGTTTCGGCCAACCGAACGACGCTGGTGATCGCGCACCGGCTGTCGACGGTGGTGAATGCCGACGAGATCATCGTGCTGCGCGACGGGCAGATCGCCGAGCGCGGCAGCCACATGCAGTTGCTGCAGCGGGCCGGGCTCTATGCGCAGATGTGGAACCGGCAGCGCGAGGCCTCGGAAGTCGAGGAGCTGGCCCGGCGCGTGGCGAATGACCCGGAAGGCTTCGTCAAGCGCGGCGCTTCGGCGGCCGAGTGAGTTTTGCCGGAACCGGACGGGCCGCCGGCCCGTTCGGGTGTTGCCACCACTACGTCCGCGTCAATGTCACCAGCGTCCTCCCCTGCCCGTAACGCATCGCTCGACGCCCTGCGCGTGCTGAGCCTACTCGGTGTCGTGACCCTGCACGTGGCGAGCGGCGGGTTCGCGCAGATGAAGCCGGTCGGGTTCGTCATCGACGAGCTCAGCCGGTTTGCGGTGCCGGTATTCTTCCTGATGTCGGCCTATTTCTGGAAGGACGCCGACCTCGCCTCACCACTTCGGCTGGCGCTGAAGGTTGCGCGGCGGGTGTTGCCGGCGTTCTTCGTCATCCTCGCGGCGACGATTGCGGTGCGGTTGCTCGAGGGCCAGGATCTCGGTTTCGAGCTGACGTCTGAGGGGGTTGCGCTGCTGCTATGGACCGGCGGGCCGGCCTTTCACCTGTGGTTCCTGCCGGCACTGGTGGTCGGCAGCGCGCTGGCGACGCTGCTGATCCGGCGGCTGGGGCTGGGCGGGGCGATGCTGGCGGCGGTCGTATTGTTCGTCATCGGAACGCTCGTCGGCAGCTATGCGCGGCTCTGGCTGGGGCACGGGTTTCCGTTCTGGGTGGATCGCAACGGGCTGTTCTTCGCGCCGGTGTTCCTCGTCGGTGGTGTGCTGCTGCGGCGGGAGCGCGAGGCGGTCGCCGCACTGCCGCTGGCGGCGGTATGGACCGGCCTCGTGGCGTTCGCGCTGCTGCAGCTGATCGAGGGCTATTTCATCGTCGGCCGCTACCCGATGGGGCACGATTTCTCGCTGGCGACGCTGGGCTATGGTCTTGCGGTGGCGGTGCTGTTCATGCGGATCACGCTACATGGCACGGTGTGGTCGGTGCTGGGACAGGCTACGTTCGGCGCCTATCTGATCCACCTGCTGGTGTTGCATGCGCTCAGCTCGGGCCTCGGGCTCGGCAGCAACTCATGGGCGATGATCGCGCTGGGGTTCGGGATCAGCCTTGCGCTGGCGGTGGCGGCACGGGTGGTGCGGGCGCGCGTGGTGGCGGCGCGGGCTTAACGGCTACGGCGTCTTGTAAGGAATGGCTCGGCTGCGCAGCCACTCATCAAGCACTGCATGCTTGAACGTGCCGCCTTCGATGTTCCCATAGATGAAGTCGATTGCCTCCTCCTGAGAGGCATCGATGCCGAGTCCATTCATTGCCATAAAGACAACCATGGACGCGTAGGCGACCCGCTTGTTGCCGTCGGTGAAGCCGTGGTTCATCGTCAAGCTCTCCCAAAGAGCTGCCGCTTCAGCGATCAGGTCTGGATAGTACCCTGTCTGGGGTCGTAGCAGCGCAGACAGAACGAGACCCTGGTCACGAACTCCTGCTGCGCCGCCGTAGGTTTCAATCTGATCGGCGTGGATGAAGAGGGTGTCGTCCAGCGTCAGATAGACGATTGGGTTGGTCACTTATTTGGCCAACGCTTCATAGACCTTCCCCCAGCGCTGCTTGCTCTCCGCATGCAGCTTGGCCACCAGCGGGTTTACTCGCGGCTGCACCTGCGCTTCCTGCATCTGCCTGAACTGTTCCGGAGAGACGAGAACACCGACCTCCCGACCATTTTTCTGAATGTGCACGGGTTCGGTACGAGCCATTTCGAGCAGCTCGCCGAAGCGGTTCTTGGCATCAGTCGCGGTCATCTCGGTCATTGGAAGTCTCCTTTATGGCTAAAATAGCCAATATGGGCGATAGCTACAATAGCCAATTCAGCTAAAATAAAAGGCCTGGGTTGTGCACCCAGGCCTTGTTTTATCGCGTTTGTGGTCGCCCCCTCCACCGCCTTCGGCGGTCCCCCTCCCCCGTTGCACGGGGGAGGATCAGGGAGAGGCCGGTGCTTTACTCCGCGGCCTGGCGGCTGACGACGGTGACGCCGTCCTGCTCGGTTTCGACCAGGCCGTTGCCGTCGGTCTTGATGAAGCGCTTCGAGCTGTCGACGTCGGCCGGGATCTCGACCGTCTGGCCATCCGGGGTGACTGCCGTGGCCTTGCGGCCGCGGAAGATGCCCGAGAACAGGTTGGCCAGCGCGGTGGCGATGCGGCCGCGACGGATGACCGACGGGGCGGTGATCATCACCGGCACCATGACCAGGGTCAGGGCGGTGGAGACGAACAGGCCCGAGACCAGCGCCGCCGACAGGTGGGTGAACCACGAACCCGCGAGACCGCCCCACACCACTTCGCGGCGGATGAAGTCGAACTCGATGTTGATCGCCATCGGGATCACGCCCAGGGCCGTCACCGTGGCGGTGAGCAGCACCGGACGGACACGCTGGCTGGCCGTGATCAGCATGGCCTTGATCGAGTCGACGCCTTCGTCGCGGTTGTAGTGGTTGTAGGTGTCGATCAGCACGATGCCGTTCTTCACCACGATACCGGCAAGGGCCACGATGCCCAGGCCCGTCATGATGGCCGAGAAGCTCATGCCGGTAACCGTCATGCCGAGCAGCACGCCGCCGATCGACATGACGACGGTCGAGAGCGTGACCAGCACCTGGTAGAAGCTGTTATACTCGAGCAGCAGCACCAGGAAGATCAGGAACAGGGCGCCCATCAGCGCGGTCACGATGAACGCGTTCGTGTCGGCCACCTGCTCGTCGGCACCACCGAAGACGATTTCCGTCGTCGCCGGGATGTCGGCCTGCGCAATGAAGGCCTGCAGCTGCTCGGTCTTGGCCTGCACCGCGGTCGGGTCGTTGGAGATCGCCGGGGTGTAGTTGGCCGCCACCGCCATCTGGTAGTTGCCATTCTTGCGGCTGATGTTGGCGACCTTGGGCACGGCCTCCCGCTTGATGAAGTTCGAGACCGGGACCAGGCCCGACTGCGTGACGATACGCAGCGAGTCGAGGCTGTTGAAGCTGCGTTCCTCGAGCGGCAGGCGCACGCGGATGTCGAGCTCGTCATCGGCGTCAGACGGGCGGTAGGAGCCGATCTCGACGCCCTGGGTGACCAGCTGGACATAGGGCGACAGCTCGCGCACGCCGATGCCGTACTTGGCCGCGGCCTCGCGATCGATCGTCACTTCCCAGTCGATGCCCGGGGAGGGACGGCCGTCTTCGACGTCGATGGTGTCACCGAGATCGTTCTCGATGAAGTTGCGCAGCTGGGCCACGACCGGGATCAGATCGTCGTAGTTCGAGCTCTCGACGCTCAGGTTGATGGCCTTACCGGCCGGCGGACCGTTCTCGAGCGCGGCGATCTGCACCTCGAGCCCAGAAATATCGGCGACGCGGTCGCGGATATTCTGGAAGATCTCCTCGGCCTTGACGCGCTCGTTCCACGGCAGCAGCTGCAGGTTGAACTGGCCGATGGTGTCCGGCGGGCCGCCGGCGGAGAAGGCGTCGCCGCCCGAGCCGGCAAAGGTCATGATCGAATCCTGGACGCCCTGCACCTGCAGGATCTCGTTTTCGACCTCGGCCAGCATGTCGCGGATCTCGACCGGCGAATAGTTGCCGCGCGCGACCACGTTCACCGTACCGAACTCGGGCTCGGAAGCCGGGAAGGCTTCCACGCCGGTCGGGTTGGAGATGTAGAGCGCGAACATACCGATGACGATCGAGAAGCCGACCACGAGCGTCAGGATGGGATGCCGGATCAGGTGCTGGAGCGTGCGGACATAGATGCCCGTGGCGCCCTTTACCTTCTTCACATCGAACTTGTCGGCATACATCACCACGTCGGCCGCTTCCTTGGCCTTCTGGTCCACGTGGCTCGAGGCGATGATCGCGCCGATCACGGGCATGAAGACGAGGGCGGAGACGAGCGAGGCCACCATCACCACGATAACGATGATGGGCAGGTAGCTCATGAACTTGCCGATGATGCCCGGCCAGAACAGCAGCGGCACGAAGGCGCCCAGCGTCGTGAAGGTGGCGCCAACCACCGGCACGAACATCTTGCGCGCCGCCATGATGAACGCCTCCTTCTTGGAGACGCCCTCCTGCAGCTTTCGTTCGGCGTATTCCACCACCACGATCGGGTCGTCGACGAGCACGCCCACGGCGAGCACGAGACCGAACATGATCATCATGTTGATGGTCATGCCGAGCATCTGCACGACGAGGAAGGCGATCATGAACGAGATCGGGATCGAGGTACCGATCATGAGGGCCGGGCGGACACCAAGGGTGGCCACGCAGACGGTCATCACCAGCGCCACGGCGGTGAGCACCGCAGCCTCGAGCGAGCGGAACAGGTTCTTGGTCGTATCGGCCTGGTCGACGAGGAAGGAGTGCTGGACGCCTTCCGGCCAGTCGGCCGTGAACTTCTCGGTGACGGCACGGACCTGATCGGAGAGGTCGATCACGTTCGAGCCGAGCTCCTTGATGACGCCGAGCGTGATGGCCGGCTGGCCGTTCACGTGGGCGTACTCGGTCGCATCCTCGAAGGTCCGGGTGACGGTCGCGACATCGCGGAAGGTGACGACATTGTCGCCAACGGCCTTGATGGGCAGCGAGTAGACGTCCTCGGCCGTGGTGATGAGGCCGGGCACCTCGACGTTGAACGAGCCCTGCCCCGTGTCGAGCGTACCGCCCGGCACCACGAGGTTGTTCTTGGCCAGGGCGTCGAACAGCTCGGCCGCCGTCAGGTTGTAGGCTTCGAGGCGGTTGAGATCGATGGTGACGGCCAGCATCTCGTCGCGCGAACCGGAGATGGTCACGGACTGGACGATACCGATGCCTTCGAGCTCTTCCTGCAGGTCCTTGGCGCGCTGCACCAGGGTACGCTCGGGCACGTTGCCGTAGATGGCGACCGAGAGCGAGGGCATGTTGGAGAACGAAATCTCCGTCACGCTCGGCTCGGTGGCGTCGTCGGGCAGCTCGCTGGCAACGCCGTCGAGCTTGGCGCGGATATCCTGCAGCGCCTTGTCCTTGTCGGCATTGACGTTGAACTCGAGGAACACCGACGCGTGGCCGGTGGTCGAGGTCGAGGTGTAGTTCTCGAGTCCGTCGATATCCTTGATCCGGTCTTCGATCGGCTTGGCCAGCAGACGCTCGGCATCGCGGGGCGACACGCCGGTCTGGCTGGTCGAGACATAGAAATACGGGATGTCGATGGCCGGGAAGCTTTCCTTGGGCAGCGACATGTAGGCGCCGAAGCCGGCGAGGAGCAGAAGCGCCATCACCGTCAGCACGACCCGCGGCATGCGCAGGACGCGTTCGAGGAAGTTCATCATGACGTCTTACCCTCAGCAGCAGTCTCGGACTCGATGGATTCCGGCGCCCCAGTCACGTTGGTGGCATTCACCTTCTGGCCCGGAACGACATATTCCTGGCCCATGGTGATGACGTCGACGCTTGCCGGCAGGCCGGTGACCCAGACGCCGTCGCGGCTGTCCGAAATGATGGTCACCGGGTAGAATTCGACGACGCCGTCCTTGACCGAACGGACACCGAGTTCGCCGGCATCGTTCAGCGTCAGCACCGACTGCGGCAGGCGATGCGCCGGCACGGTGCCGAGGCTCACCACGGCGGTGGCGGTGATGCCCGACAACACCTTGCCGTCGGCATTGGGCAACTCGATCTCGATCGGGAAGGAGCGCGTGCCCTCATCGGCGATCGAGGAGATGTAGCTCACCTTGCCCTCGACGGTCTGGCCGGTGACCGTGGTCACCCTGGCCGGAATGCCGAGCTCGGCGCGCGAGATATTGGCCTCGGGCACGTTGGCGACGAACAGCATCGGGTTGAGCTCGACCACCGTGGCGCACGGGGTACCCGGCGCCAGCACGGTGCCGACGGTGGCCACCGGATCCTGCACGACGCCGGCCACCTTGGTGGTCACCCGGGCGCGGTCGAGTTCGAGCTTGGCCTGATCGAAGGCCGTCTGCGCCTGGCGCAGCGTCGCTTCGGCCGAGACCGCGGTGTTGGACGGCGACAGGCCGCGCTCGATCAGCTGCTGGTTGGTATCGAAAGCCGTCTGCGCGGAGGCGAGGCCGGCTTCGGCCTGGGCGACAGCGGCGGCGCGGGTGCCCTCGTCGAGGGTGCACAGCACGTCGCCGGCGGCCACGGTCTGGCCCTTCACCACGTTGACGGCGGTGACGACACCCTGGGTCTCGGGGGTGATGGATACCAGCGAGGAGGCCTTGGTGCGGCCGCGCAGCGGCACTTCCAGCGGGAAGGGCTCGACGGCGTAGGTCTCGGTGCGCACCGACTGGGCCGTGCCACCCTCGCTCGTCGCCTGGGCGACGCGCTCGGCGATGGTCAGGTGCGGATCGATCGCGCCCTCGGCGGCATGGTGCTCGCCCTCGGCGCTCGGATCGATGAAAGCGATGATGGGACGCTCGCCATTACCGGGGCCATTGCCGCCGGCAACGAAGGTACCGCTGCCCAGCCACAATGCCCCAATGACAAGAATCACGCCGGCCGTGCCGTATGAGTAGATCGCACGCATAATCGAAAAGTCCCTCTATTCAGCCGCCGCTGCACTGTCCCGGTCCGGACGTGCGAGCGCGATCAGTTCGGCCCCGTGGGCGTGGATGTAGTTGCGGGCCGCCTGCATACAAGTGCGGCCATAATCGATCACCCAGGTGTCGCCGGGGTGATTATGCTCTTTCTTCAGTCGGTCGAAGTCGGCGAGTGTCGCGTCGACCTCGGCGAGTCGCTCGGTGAGGCGCTGCTCGACCAGTGATTGCGGAAGCTCGGATGCAAAGCGCAGGAAGAGCAGAAATTCGCTGCGGAATTCATCCTCACCCAGCTTTTCAAACAGTGACTGAATGAACGCCGAGCGCCCGGCCTCGGTGATCGAGTAGACCTTCTTGGCAGGCTTGCCATCCTGCGGCTCGACCCTTGAAACCACGAGCTTTTCCTGCTCGAGGCGGGCAAGCGCCGGGTAGATGGAGCCGTAGCTCGCATCGATGAAATAGGAGTACTCCCCTTCGACGGAGAGCTTCCTGATCTCATATCCGGTGGCGTCACCATCATAGAGGATGGCGAGGCAGATGGTTCTGACGTTCATGGCTTCCTATCCGCCCGACATATATCGGACCAGCATATGCCGGGCCTATATATGGAGCGTCAGGAAAGAGCAACAAGGGTTGCGCAGGGGCAGCCATGCGATTTTTTCATGGCGGCAAACACTTGAATTCTAATGATTAGTGGCCAAGCGCTGCGTTTTGGGCGTGGGACGGTATCGTCGTGCATGGCTCGGCGTGGAAGGCCGATGGGGAGATGTGGTTAAGGGAGGGTTGCGGTTTTGGGGGCGTAGGGATCGCGGGTGGGGGGCCTCCCCAGCCCCCCTCTCTTGCGAAAACTAAGGACTTAGCTGCGCTAAGCCCAAGTTTTCGCTTTCTCCCCCGCCAAGGGGGAGAAGCTCACCGCAAGCACTGTGCATGTGGGAGGCACCCTCTCCCCCTTGGCGGGGGAGACGCGAGACTTACGAGCGTAGCGAGTTAGTCGCAGCAGAGAGGGGGTCGTTGGTGGCGCGCTCAGGCGTGCCGGCGCATCTCTTCGAGCGCGCGCTGCGCGAGCGCTTCGGTGGCGGCGGCCACGAACCAGCCGTTGAGGAAATTCTGGTCGGGATGGCCGCAGGTCAGCGGAGCGCCGTCGAGGCGGAGGACGACGCCGCCGGCGGCCTGCAGGACGGCCTGGCCGGCGGCGGTGTCCCACTCGGAGGTGGGGGTGAAGCGCGGATAGAGCTGGGCGACGCCGCGCGCGAGGAGGCAGAATTTCAGCGAGGAGCCGACGGAGACGTCCTCGGTCACCTGCAGCGCCTCGCAGAGGTCGGCGAGCGCCGCGTGGCCGTGCGAGCGGCTGGCGACGATGCGGAGCGGGCCGGTGTCGAGGGCCTTCAGCGTGCGCACGTCCTGGATCGCGCCTTCGACCACCCGGCCGTAGAAGGCGCCTTCGGGGCCGCCCCAGTAGATCTCGTCGGTGGCCGGCGCGAGGACGACGCCGCGGACCGGGGCGCCGGCTTCGCAATAGGCGATGTTGACGGTGAACTCGCCGTTGCGTTTCAAAAATTCCTTGGTGCCGTCGAGCGGATCGACGACGAAATAGCGCTCGCCCAGCACGGGGATGCGGCCGGCCGCGACGCTTTCCTCGGCCAGCACCGGCAGGCCGGTTTCGGCGAGATGGGCGAGGATGATGCGCTCAGCCTGCTCGTCGGCGGCGGTGACAGGCGAGCCGTCCGCTTTGGTCGCGGCCTCGAAATCGCGGCGGTAGACGCCCAGGATCGCCTCGGCCGCCGCGATGGCGGCGCGGTTCATCAGGTCGGCGAGGTCGCTCATCGGATTTCGACGTCCAGGCCGAGGTCGAGCGGCCTGGCGCCCACGGTGATCTGGCTCGACGAGATGTAGTCGACGCCGGTTTCGGCAATACCGCGGACATGCTCGAGGGTGACGCCGCCCGAGGCTTCGAGCCGGGCGCGGCCGTCGTTGAGGCGCACGGCGGCTTTCAGCAGCTCGTTGTCCATGTTGTCGAGCAGCACGATGGTGGCGCCGGCTTCGAGCACTTCCTCGAGCTCGCTCAGGGTGGTCACCTCGATCTCGATGGCGACGAGATGGCCGGCGGTTTCGCGGGCGGCGGTGTAGGCGCGCCCTGCCCCGCCGGCGACGGCGATGTGGTTGTCCTTGATCAGGATGGCGTCGCTGAGGGCGTAGCGGTGGTTATGGCCGCCGCCGCAGCGCACGGCGTATTTTTCGAGCGCACGCAGGCCGGGGATGGTCTTGCGCGTGTCGCAGATGCGGGCGTTCGTGCCTTCGACGGCGTCGGCGAAGCGGCGGGTGAGCGTGGCGATACCGCTCAGGTGGTTGAGATAGTTGAGCGCGGTGCGCTCGCCGGCCAGCAGCTGGTGCGCGTCGCCCGAGACCACGGCGACGATGTCGCCCTTTTCGACACGATCGCCATCGCCGAGTTGCGGATCGAAAGCGACGGCGCCACCGAGCTGGCGGAAGGTTTCGAGGGCGAGCGGAAGGCCGGCAATGATGCCGGGCTCGCGGGCCGAGAGGGTCGCGGTGGCGGTGCTGCCCGGGCTGATGGTGGCGAGCGACGTCAGGTCGCCGGCAAGGCCGAGATCCTCGGCGAGGGCACGGCGAACAGCGTCCTCGACGATCAGGGGCGGTAGGGTGAGCAGGCGAGCCGGGTCGATCATGGGCGGACGATTACGCGGTGGCGGCGGCGGAGTCCATCGTGGAGCGGCGTAGATGCCCGGCTAGTCGTTGGTCACCAGCGGCAGGTCGAAGATCTGGCCGGGGAAGATGCGCGAGGGACGGCGGATCTGGTCACGGTTGGCCTCGAAGATGGTACGGTAGTGGATCCCTGCGCCGTAATAGCGGTGCGCCAGGGTCCACAGCGTATCGCCGCGCCGGATGATGGCCTTGCCGCCGGTGAAGCGGCCATTCACCGGATCGCCGAACGGCACGAGCTTGAGCACAGTAACCGGCTCGCCGCGCCGTCGGGGCGGATCGAACTGGGCGAGGATGGCGGGTTCTCGCGGCGGGAGGGTCGTGATCGAGCGGCTGTCGCCGGGCGCGCCGAGGATGGTGACCGAGGCGGTTTCGCGTTCGGGGTTCTTCGGCAGGAGTTCGGGAAGCGGCTCGGCAGCCGGCTCGGGCGCATCGGCCGGTTCCGGCACCACCGTCGGCTCGGGCTCGACCGTCGGCTCGGGCTCGGGGAGGCTGTCATCCGGAACGATCGGCACGTCATCCGGCGCAGTGGTGCCGGGCTGCGGATCGGGGGCAGGCTGAGACGGCTCCGGGTCGGCCGGCTTGGCGGGCGGATCGGATAGCTGCGGGAGTTCAGGCGCCGGCGCTTCCGGATCGGGTTCGGCCGGGGCGGCGGCGGGGGACGAGGCCTTCGGTTCGGAAGGCGCGGAATCCGACTCTGGCTCGATTTCGACCGTGATGACGGTCTGGCCAAGCGACTTGCCGCTGTCGGGATCGACCGCCTCGATCTTCAGCTCGCGCCTGGGCGACGTGAGCAGCGGACCGGTCTCGACCAGCCAGCGGCCTTCCTCGACCGGGCTCTCGCCGATCATCTCGTCATCGGCGAACAGGCGCATCACCGCGCCGGCAGGACCTGAACCGGAAACGAAGCTGCGCGTGCCCTCGAGCTCGATGGCGTCGATGGTGGGCGCCAGCGCGATCGGCGCGGAAATCTTCGGTTGCTGCTGGACCGGCGGGATTTCGGGTCCGGCGGCGACCGTCATTTCAGCCGGGGCCGCAGGGGGCGCGGAGGTCTCGGCTGGCTGGCCGGGCGGCGGAAATACCGGTGGCGGAGGCAGCGTGTAGGGCGTGGCAGGCAACGGTGCCGCCGCAAGGGTGGGCGGCTCGGACTCCGGCGGTGCGGGGGGCTCCGCGATATCGACGAAGACATCGGCAGTCGGCGCGGGCGGGATCGTCTCGGCCGGCGTGGCCGCCGGAGCCGAGGCTGGCGGCGACGGGGTCCAGGACGGCGGCATGGGGGAGGGCGGCTCCACCGGATCGGGGCGAAGATCGGCGACGCGCTCCGGGGCGGGTGGGATGTAAGGACCACCCTGCCCCGCCGTCGGCTTGGGCGGCTCAGGCAACGGCTCGACCTCGGCCACGGGCGCGGGTGGAGCCGGCTCGGCGGCGGCGATCGGAGCAGATGCGGTGGGCGCTGGATGGACCGATATCGGCGCGGTGACGGGGGCCGTTTGCGCGGTCGGCGAACGCGAGGGCTGCTGCGGCACTTCGCCCGGCAGGTTGAAGCGGCGATCGACCATGTCGCGGAGGCACGTGACGAGACCGCGATCGTCGGTCGCGCAGGCGTCGACGGCCGGCACCGCGATGATGCCGATGACAACCGCAAGCGTTGCCCCCGCGGCACCGAGGGCAATGGCAAGCGTACGGCGATCGTCGGCGTGGCTCAGCGGCTCCCCCGGGAAAGTTACGGAGGAGCTGGCCCCGCCCCGGCGCCTCAGGCTGCCTCCGACTTCATCAATTTATAGGTAATCGACTCGTAAAGCGCCTCAAATGAGGCATCGATGATGTTGGGACTCACACCTATCGTGTACCAGCGCTCGCCGGTGCCGTCGCGGCTTTCGACCAGCACACGGGTGACCGCGCCCGTGCCGCCGTCGAGAATACGCACCTTGAAGTCGACCAGTTCCAGATCGGCGATACGGTCGGAATAGACGCCAAGGTCCTTGCGCATGGCGAGATCGAGGGCGTTGACCGGGCCGTTGCCTTCGGCCACCGACATCAGCCGGTCCTCGCCGACCACGATCTTGACGATCGCCTCGGTGACGGTGATCTGCTCGCCGCTCGAGTTGTGCCGGCGCTCGACGCTGGTGCGATAGCTCTCGACCTCGAAGAATTTCGGCAACGTGCCCAGGATCTCATGGGCGAGGACGACGAAGCTGGCATCGGCACCATCATAGGAATAACCGGCGGCCTCGCGCTGCTTCACCTCGCGCAGCAGCCGGTCGACGCGCGGATCGTCCTTGCCCAGCACGATGCCGTGGCGGTTGAGCGCGGCGAGCAGGTTGGATTTGCCGGCCTGCTGGCTGACCATGATGTTGCGCTCGTTGCCGACGCTTTCGGGCGGCACGTGCTCATAGGTCGAAAAATCCTTGGCCAGCGCCGAGGCGTGGATGCCGGCCTTGGTGGCGAAAGCGGCCGTCCCGACATAGGGGGCCTGCCGGGCGGGAGCGCGGTTCAGCAGTTCATCGAAGGCGCGCGCCACCTGGGTGATGCTGCCGAGCTGTTCGGGCGAGATGCCGAGCTCGAAACGATCGGCATATTCCGGCTTCAGCATCAGGGTGGGGATGAGGGTCACCAGGTTGGCGTTGCCGCAGCGCTCGCCGATGCCGTTGAGCGTGCCCTGGATCTGGCGCACGCCGGCATCGACTGCGGCGAGCGTGTTGGCGACGGCCTGGCCGGTGTCGTCATGGACATGGATGCCGAGCTTGTCGCCCGGCGCGACCTTGGTCACCTCACGCACGATTGCCGCGACCTCGCTGGGCATGGTGCCGCCGTTGGTGTCGCACAGCACCACCCAGCGGGCGCCGGCGGCAAGCGCGGTCTCGACGAAGCGCAGGGCATAGGCCGGGTCGTGCTTGAAGCCGTCGAAGAAATGCTCGCAATCGACCAGCGTCTCCTTGCCGGCGGCGACCGAGGCCTCGATCGTTTCGCGCAAGCCGTCGAGGTTCTCCTCGGGGCTGATGCCGAGGGTAAGTTCGACCTGCTTGGAGGACGACTTGCCCACGAAGCAGGCCGCGTCTGATACGGCGTTGAGGATGGCCTGCACGCCGGGGTCGTTGCCGACCGAGCGCCCGGCCCGCTTGGTCATGCCGAAGGCGGTGAAGGTCGCGTCGCGGGTGCGGGATTCGGCGAAGAACTGGTCGTCCACCACGTTGGCGCCAGGGTAGCCGCCCTCGATGTAATCGACGCCCAGCCGCTCGAGCAGCGCGGTTACGGAGATCTTGTCCTCGAGCGAGAACTCGATGCCGGCCGTCTGGGCGCCGTCACGCAGGGTGGTGTCGAAGATGTAGAGGCGTTCCTTGGCAGTCATGCTCGATACTCAGTTACGGGGTGGCCATTCGGCCGTGTCGTGGTCGGGATGTTGGTGGTTGGAGGCCCGGACGCGCTCCACCGCCTCGACGCCATCGCCGTCCTCGGTGGTGCCGACCTGCTCGGCGCCGGGGACGGGCCTGAGATCGGGGTGCCGGCCTTCGAGGCCCATCTCGTAGCGGATGGGGATCAGATGCGCCTCATCGAACGAACCGATGGTCATCGAGACGTGCGGGCCACCGAGCGAGCGGTAGTAGAGCGGCGTGCCGCAATTGCTGCAAAAGCCACGGGCGGCGACGTCGGAGCTGTTGAACTCGCTCGGCTTGCCGCGCGTCCAGGTCAGGTGCTCGTGGCGGATGCCCACGAGATCGATGAACAGGTTGCCGGCGGCCTTCTGGCACATGCGGCAATGGCAGAAATGCGGGTTGTCGCGCAGTTCTGTCGCGTGCCAGCGCACGGCGCCGCACTGGCAGCCGCCGGAATATTCGCGGAAGCGATAGCTGTCGTGCGTCATGCCTGTCCTCCGCCGCGCGGCGACCATTCGGCCGTATCGTGATCGGGATGCTGATAGTTGATCACACGGGAATTGAACTCAGCCTCGAGCTCGACCCTCATGTGGTGCTGCACCGCCGACAGACCATCGAAGAAGGGCTGCCGTCTCGCCACGTTGATCTGGAGGACCGGGGCCACTGCGGGCGGGTCATCGAAAGCGCCGCCGGCAAGCTCTATGCCGCCGTCGTTGTCATGGAGATAGCAGAGCGGTGTGCCGCATTCGGCGCAGAAGCCGCGCCGGGCCAGGTTCGACGAGCGGTAGAATTTTGGCGCGCCGCGCGTCCAGGTCACGCCTTCGACCATCACGAGCGGGCCGAAATACGAGCCGAAGGCCTTCTGGCACATGCGACAGTGGCAGATGGTCGACTTCTTCACGGTGGCGACATGGAAGCGGACGGCGCCGCACTGGCAGCCACCGGACAGGCTGTCTGCGTGTTGGTTACTCACATTCCGCCTCCCGCGAACCGGTCGGTCGCTTCGATCAGGTGGTGCAGGATGCCGGGCTGGCTCATGGCGTGGCCAGCGCCCTCGACCATGATGAACTCGGCCTCGGGCCAGGCCTGATGCAGATCCCACGCCGTTTGCGGCGGGCAGGCAATGTCGTAGCGGCCCTGAACGATCACGCCCGGGATGTCGCGCAGCTTTTCCGCATCGCGGATCAGCTGGCCGTCATCCATCCAGCCGGCATTGACGAAGTAGTGGTTCTCGATGCGGGCAAAGGCGAGCGCGTAGTCCTCGCCGTAGAACGGGTCGCTGATGGCCGCATCGGGCAATAGCGTGATGGTCTCGCCCTCCCAGCGCGCCCATTCGCGGGCGGCGCCGAGGCGGATGTCGCGATCGCCGGAGGTGAGGCGCTTGCGGTAGGCGCCGATCAGGTCGGTGCGCTCCTCGGGCGGGATCGGGGCGATGAAGCGTTCCCATTTGTCGGGAAACAACAGCGAGGCGCCGTGCTGGTAGTACCAGCGCAGCTCCCATTTGCGCAGCGTGAAGATGCCGCGCAGCACCAGCTCGGTGACACGCCCGGGGTGGGTTTCGGCATAGGCGAGCGCCAGGGTCGAGCCCCACGAGCCGCCGAAGACGAGCCACTGCTCGACGCCGACCATTTCGCGCAGCTTCTCGATATCGGCGACGAGGTCCCAGGTGGTGTTGTGCTCGAGCTCGGCGAAGGGCTTTGACTGGCCGCAGCCGCGCTGATCGAACAGCAGCACGTCGTAGCGGGCCGGATCGAAGACGCGGCGCTGCGACGGATTGATGCCGCCACCGGGGCCGCCATGCAGGAACACCGCCGGCTTCGCCCCGGGCGTGCCGATGCGCTCCCAGTAGATCGAGTGGCCGTCACCGACATCGAGGTGGCCGGCGGCGTAGGGTTCGATCTCGGGATAGAAGCTTCGCAGGGCGGTCACGTGGGGAAGCCTCCTTGGGGCGGCCAGGTGTCGGTGTCGTGGTCGGGGTGCTGGTGGCTCACCACCGGCGCGCCCTTGCGCCGCTCGACGAAGGGGCGGGTGGCGGCCGGCTGGACCGGCAGGTCGGCGAGCTTGAGGGAAAAGCTCAGCATGTCGTGCGGGTTGAGATGGCGCGATGGCGGCGCCCATTCGGGATCGTCGAGCGCGCCGAGGGCAAGCTCGAGGCTGCCGTCGGGCTCGTGCGTGTCATAGGCGAGCGGCGTGCCGCATTGGGCGCAAAAGCCGCGGCGCACAACGTCGGAGCTCTGGAACCAGCTGGGCTCGCCGCGGGTCCAGACGACATCGTAGCCGGTCACATAGGCGCCGAAGATCGAGCCGAACGCCTTCTGGCACATGCGGCAATGACAGATCGCAGCGCCACCGAGGCGGGACGCGGAGAAGCGCACGGCGCCGCACTGGCAGCCGCCGGTGAAGGGGGGAGCAAGCGCGCTCACCGCGCCAGCTCCCACTTCGTCTGCCTTGCGCCGGTTTCGTCGCGGGAGTCCATGAGCTGGATGCCGCGGGTGAGGAGGTCGGCGCGGATGGCGTCGGCGGTGGCGAAGTCCTTGGCGTTGAGGGCGGCGAGGCGGCGGTTCACCGCTTCCTCAATGTCGACGGCCGCGTCGGCCGAGAGCGAGGCGGGCTGCAGGAGGGTATCGAGGCCGAAGCCGAGGAATTCGAGGGTGGCGCCGAGATCGTCGGCGGCGGCCTGCTCGCCCTTACGGGCCTCGCGGGCGAGGCTGTCGAGGGTGAGGGTGACGCGGTGGAAGTTGAGGTCGTCGCTGAGCTCGGCGACCACGGTGGTGTCGGGCGGCAGCACCGCGCCCTTGGTGGCAGCCGCGGCGGCGCGCTGCCAGTCGCGGAGCTTGCCCTCGGCTTCTTCGAGGCGCTTCACCGAGAAATCGATGGGCTCGCGATAGTGGGTCATCAGCATGGCGAGGCGCAGCACTTCGCCGGGCCACTTGCGGCCGCCGAAGGCTTCGGTCTCGAGCAGGTCGTGCATGGTGACGAAGTTGCCCAGGCTCTTGCTCATCTTCTGGCCTTCGACCTGCAGGAAGCCGTTGTGCAGCCAGTAGTTGGCCATGGCGTGCGTGCCGTGGGCGCAGCGCGACTGGGCGATCTCGTTCTCGTGGTGCGGGAAGATGAGGTCGAGGCCGCCGGCATGGATGTCGAAGACCTGGCCGAGATAGCGCTCGCTCATGGCCGAGCACTCGATGTGCCAGCCCGGACGCCCCCTGCCCCATGGGCTTTCCCAGCCAGGCTCGCCCTGGGTCGACTGCTTCCAGAGCACGAAATCGGCGGGGTTCTTCTTGTGCGCATCGACGGCGACGCGGGCACCGGCGACGTTATCCTCGAGGTTGCGGCCGGAAAGCTGTCCGTAGTCGGGCATGGAATCGACGGCGAACAGCACTTCGCCGGCCGCCTCGTAGGCATGCTCACGCTGGAGCAGCGAGCCGATCAGGGCCTGCATCTCGGCGATGTTCTCGGTGGCGCGTGGCTGGTGCGTGGGCTCGAGCGTGCCGAGCGCCGCGACGTCCTTCAGATACTGCGCCGCCGTCGCCTCGGTGACCTTGCGGATCGCCTCGTTGAGCGGCAGGCCGGGATAGTCGCGGGCGGCGCGGGCGTTGATCTTGTCGTCGACGTCGGTGATGTTGCGCACATAGGTGACGCGCTCCGGCCCGTAGACGTAGCGGAGCAGGCGGAACAGCAGGTCGAAGACGATGACCGGCCGCGCGTTGCCGATATGGGCATAGTCGTAGACCGTGGGTCCGCAGACATACATGCGCACATTGGCCGGATCGAGGGGGACGAAGTCCTCCTTCTGCCGCGTCAGCGTGTTGTAGAGCCGCAATGTCGCCGTTTCGCCCAAAGCTTCTTCCTCGCAAGTGGTCTCACTCGCGGAACGGGCTCTTCAGGGGCCTGGAATTTTGGGTGAAGAAGACCGCGCCGCCAGCAAATGCCTAGCGGATAATAATGCAACCCGAAATGCAGATCGCGGTGCCGGTCTTCATGGCGCGCAAAATGGCGGGACGGCGCGGAAAAAGCAAGAGGGGCGGGGAACTGTACCGGCAGGAACGCGGGAGCTGTGCCCGGGGCCGCCCCCTCCACCGCCTGCGGCGGTCCCCCTCCCCCGCTGCGCAGGGGAGGATCAGGGGGCGCCGAAGCGCCCCTTTTTCAATGGCCTATTGCGGTGCGGCCGGTGCTTCGGTCGCCGGAGGTTCGGTGGACGCCGGATCGGCCGGCGCGGCCTCGCCCTCGGGCACGGCGGCCTGGACGGCGGCGACGACTTCGGGCGCCTCGAAGCAGGTCTGCAGCCCGGTGCGCGCCGTTTCGGAGAGGGCGGCATAGTTGCCGTGGGCGGTGTGCGCCTCTTCGGTGCCCTCGCCGCGCAGGTCGGCGGCGAGCATGTCGACGTCGTTCTGCGGCAGCGTGCCGAAGGTGGTGTTGAGGCAGGCGCAGAGCGGGGTGAGGATCGGCTCGGCCTCGGTGCCCTCGGGCATCTGGCCGAGCAGGAACTCAGCGCCGCCGGTGCAGGCGGTCGAGAACTGGGTCATGTCGGTGCCCGACTGGGCGAAGGCCATGGGCGCGGAAAGCAGGCAGGCCACCGACGCGGCCACGGCAATGAGGGTTTTCAAGCGGGTCACTCCAACAGTTCGAGTCGCGCCGTAGATGGCATGGATATCAGGCGAAAATGCAACGGGCGGCGCGAAAGCTGCGTCAGCCCGTGGCGATGAGGCCGCGATTCCACGGTTATTGGCCGCCCCATGCCACCAAAGCGCAACATGCGGGTTACCCGGGCCGACGATCCTGTTAATGCTTGCCGAATCCGGCCGCGTGCGTCTCCGTTTGGGCGCAATGGCGGCCTAGGGACGGCTCAACGACCCGGTTGAGGTATATGACGACGACGACCCGCGGCGACGCCGCCACTTTGCTGATCCGCCTCGCGCTGCTGATGCTGGCAGCCTGGGCCGCCTTGCTGCTCAACATCTCGGATGCGCACGCGCAGGCGGCGAGCTGCACGCAGCTCGACAACATGCTGCGCACGCTCGACCGCAACCAGGATTTCCAGAATTCGCGCGGCGGCGGCCTGCGCCAGTTGCAGCGGCAGGTGCAGCGGGCCGAGAGCGCCTATATCCGGGGCGGCTGCAACGACGACGCCAAGGCCGGCCGGCAGCTCAACTCGCAGTGCCGGGCCCTGGCGCGCGACGTGCTCGACCTGCGCGAGCAGGTCAACAACATGGCGCAGAGCGTCGATACGGGCGAGGCCGTAGCACAGCAGCGCGAGGCCATCCTGCAGGAAATGGCGCGCTTCGACTGCGACGGTCGCTCGCGCGTCAATGTCGACCGCGGCAGCCGCGGCAACCTGTTCGAGCGGCTGTTCGGCGGCTTCACCGAGGACGGGTTCGGCGCCGGCGGGGTTCGAGGCGACGAGTTCAATCCCTATGGCAACTACCACACGGTGCGGACGCTGTGCGTACGCAAGACCGACGGATTCTATTGGCCGATCAGCTATTCGACGCTGGTGGATTATGTGGCCAACGATGCCGAGCAGTGCCGGGCCATGTGTCCGGGGCTCGATGTCGATCTCTACTACTATGACAATCCCGGGCAGGAACCGGCGCAGATGATCAACCAGTGGGGCGAGCCCTACGCCTCGCTACCTACCGCCTTCCGCTTCCGCACCGAGTTCGACACGGCGAGCAAGTGCACCTCGACGCAGGACCAGGGCGCCATCGAGGTGGCGCAGAATTTCGACGGCAGCTCGCGCGCCATGGTGACGTTCCGCGGCGAGATGTTCCCGCTGCCGTTGCGTGACCAGCGCCGCGCGGCGCCCGTCGCAGCGACCGTGGTGGCAACGCCCGTGCAGGTGGCTGAGGCGAACTACGTGGATGTCCCGCTGCCGCGCCGCCGGCCGCCGGCGCCGGGCGAACCGACTGCGCCGGTGCAGGTCGTGGCGCCGACGCCGACGCAGGAAGAGCGGATCGTGATGTTCGGCGACAAGCGCGTCAGGGTAGTCGGGCCAGAGACGCCTTACGCCCAATTAGCGGTAACAGCGCCCTGAGTTCGGGCCCCTGCTCGCGGCCGGTCAGCGCCAGCCGCAGCGGGTGAAACAGCGCCCGGCCCTTGCGGCCGGTGGCGGCCTTCAGCGCATCGGTCCACTGCGACCAGGTGGTTTCGTCCCACGGATCGGGCGGCAGCAGGTCTTTCGCACTGGCGAGATAGTCGCGATCCTCGTCGGCGACCAACGGCGTGACGGGGCCGGTCACCAGCGTCGCGAGATCGGCGATGTCGGAGAAGACGGCGAGGTTGCCGCGCAGGGCGAGCCAGAGCGGTTCCGAGGCGATGCCGAGCGCTGCGAGGCGGGGCTGCGCCACATCATAGGGCATGGCGTGCAGGATGCGGGCGTTGAGGCTCGCGAGTTCGGCCGGATCGAAGCGAGCCGGGCCGTGCGAAACCTTGTCGAGGGTAAAGACCGTCGCCACGTCGGCGAGATCCGGGTGCGGCTCGAGCGGCAGGCTGGTGCCGGTCAGCACGGCCATGATGGCCACCGCCATCGGCTCGTAACCGGCCTCGCGCAACTCAGCCAGCGATAGCGAACCGAGGCGCTTGCTGAGACCCTCACCTTCGGCGCCGGTGAGGAGATTGTGGTGGGCGAAGGCCGGCACGTTGCCGCCCAGCGCCTCAAAGATCTCGATCTGCGTGCCGGTGTTGGAGACGTGGTCCTCGCCGCGGATCACGTGGGTGATGCCGAGGTCGATATCATCGACCACCGAGGGGAGCGTGTAGAGATAGCTGCCATCGGCGCGGATCAGCACCGGATCGGACATGGACGCGGTGTTGACGGTCTGCGGGCCCTTGATCAGGTCGTCGAACTGCACCGGGCGGCCATCGAGCCTGAAACGCCAGTGGGGCTTTCTGCCCTCGGCCTCGTATTTCGCCTTCTGCTCGGGCGTCAGGTTGAGCGCGGCGCGATCGTAGATCGGCGGACGGCCGAGCAGGCGGGCGCGGCTGCGCTTGATGTCGAGCTCTTCCTCGGTCTCGTAGGCGGGATAGAGCCGGCCGGAGGCGATCAGCTGGTCGCGGGCAGCATCGTAAAGCGCGGTGCGGTCGGACTGGCGGTACTTTACGTCGGGGGTGATGCCGAGCCAGTTGAGGTCGGTGACGATGCCGCGGGCGAATTCCTCGGTCGAGCGAGCGGTGTCGGTATCATCGAGGCGCAGGATATACTTGCCGCCGGTGCCCTTGGCGAAGAGCCAGTTGATCAGCGCGGGGCGGGCGTTGCCGAGGTGCAGGCGGCCGGTGGGGGATGGGGCGTAGCGGACGGTGGTCATGGGGCGACATGGAGCGTGTGGTCCCACCCCCTCCCAACCTCCCCCATCAAGGGGGAGGTGCCTGCCGGTTCACGTGGCACCATAGCGCCACAAACCCGCTTCACCTCCCCCCTTGTGGGGGAGGCCGGGAGGGGGGTGGCCACATGCACGTCGTTCATTCCAGCCCCTTGCTGTCCAGCCGATGCGTCTGCTCCACCACCTCGACCTCGTCGCGATAGCCGTTGGTGATCGGGTAGCGCCGGCCCAGGCCGAAGGCCTTGCGGGTGATTTTCACGCCCGGGGCCGACTGGCGGCGCTTGTATTCGGCGATGTAGAGCAGCTTTTCGATGCGCTTGACCAGGGTGCGGTCGAAGCGGCCCTCGCCGCGCTGCACCACTTCGGCGACCGACAGCTCGAGCTCGACGAGGCCGTGCAGGATTTCGTCGAGGATCGGATAGGGCGGGAGCGAGTCCTGGTCCTTCTGGT
This sequence comes from Devosia sp. Soil_C_22, assembly GCF_057657195.1. Taxonomy (NCBI): domain Bacteria; kingdom Pseudomonadati; phylum Pseudomonadota; class Alphaproteobacteria; order Hyphomicrobiales; family Devosiaceae; genus Devosia; species Devosia sp. Soil_C_22. Next base: position 1,231,702 of record NZ_JBDGIY010000001.1, on the reverse strand, counting down.
CGGGGCGGAGCTCGGCCGAGGGGGCCTTGTCGATGATGTTCTGGGTGATGACTTCGCCATCGGGGCCGAGGCAATCGGCGGGGCGGTGCTTGTTGCGCCAGTCGGCGAGCTCGTAGACACGCATTTTCAGCATGTCCTTGATCGGGTTGAAGCCGCCATTCATGTCGCCATAGATGGTGGCGTAGCCGACGGCCATCTCCGACTTGTTGCCGGTGGTGAGCAGCAGCCCGCCGAGCTTGTTCGAAACGGCCATGAGGTAGACGCCGCGCATGCGCGACTGGATGTTCTCCTCGGTGGTGTCGATCGGGCGATTGCCGAACACCGGCTGCAGCTCGGCAAGCGCGGCCTCGACCGGATCGCCGATTGAGACCACGTCGTATCTGACGCCGAGCCGGCGGGCGCAATCCTCGGCGTCGGCGAGGCTCTCCGCGCTGGTGTAGCGGTAGGGCAGCATGAGGCAGTGAACCCGGTCGGCCCCGATGGCATCGACGGCCATGGCGGCGACGACGGCGCTGTCGATGCCACCCGAGAGGCCGAGCACGACGGACTTGAAACCGTTCTTTTCGACATAGTCACGCAGGCCGAGCACGCAGGCGCGCCACGGCGCCTCATCGACGCTCGACAGCGGGGTCACGTGCGGATCCGTACAGCGCCAGCCATCGGGCGTGCGCTCCCAGTTCGACATCATGATCTCGGGCTCGAAGCTCTTGGCCTGCACGACGAGGCGGCCTCCGGGCTCGATGGCAAAGCTCGCGCCGTCATAGACGAGCTCATCCTGGCCGCCGACCTGGTTGAGATAGAGCAGCGGCACGTTGTCCTCGGCGACGCGGTCGGTGACCAGCTGGTAGCGGGTCGCCTGCTTGTTGCGCCAGTAGGGCGAGCCGTTGGGGCAGAGCAGGATGCGCGCGCCGTTATCGACGAGATGGGCGCAGACGTCGGGATGCCAGATATCCTCGCAGATCGGGATGCCGATGGAGACGCCCTTGATGGTCACCGGCTCCTGCAGGTCGGCGCGCTCGAAATAGCGCTTCTCATAGAACACATCGTCATTGGGCAGCTCGCGCTTGTAGCGGCGGGCGATGATGCGGCCCTGCTCGCAGACCAGCGCGGCATTGAAGAGGTGGCCGTTCTCCTGCCAGACGCAGGGCATGATGGCGGTGACATTGGTGCCGGCGGTCGCCTTGGCGAAGTCCTCGGCGGCGGCCATGGCGTCGGCGACGAAGCGCGGCTTGAACAGCAGGTCGTCGGGGAAATAACCGGTGAGGAACAGCTCGGGGAAAAGCAGGATGTCGGCCCCCTGCCCCGCCATGTCGGCCAGCGTCTTCTTGGCCAGCTCGAGATTGGCGCGAATAGCGCCCACGGTCGGATTGAGCTGCGCGAGGGCGATACGGAGGCGATCGGTCACGGGAAAAGTCCGCCGGCGGGGAATAGGGATAGCATACCGAATGGTCGCGCGATCGAACCGGAAAAGTCTGCAACTTTTCCTGATCACGCTCCAAATGCGCGGCAAGACTTATCCGCTCACCCGGAAACGGGCAAGCGGACAGCCGGTCGGTCAGGCCTGATCAGAACCGATAGGTCAGCTCGGCGAGGAGACCGTAGCGGAGCATGGAGAAGGGGTTCTCGGTCTCGGTGTAGTCGTCGAGCTCGAGGCTGGGCTCCCCATAAGGCGGATCGGCAGGCTCCGGCGGATCGCCCACGGGCGGCTGCTCCTGCGGCGGGGTGACCAGTGCGCCGGTATAGTTGGCGTCGTAGGTGCCCTGCACATACCAGGCACGACCGCCGAGGCGGAAGGTGATGTTCTCGGTGGGGTGGAAGCCGGCCATGACTTCGGCCATGCCGCCATACCCCCAGCCCTCGATCTCGGTGGCGGAGGCCTTGAAGAATTGTGGTGGGCAGAGGTCGTCCAGGCCGCACGGCAGGAACGGACCGAGGGTGTCCGTACCGGTCGGACCTTCGTCGCCGCCGAGCACGCCCGAGATGGTCGCAAAGGGAACGGCCGCGACCTCGCCGCTGATTTCGAAGAAATCGTTGATCTCGGCCTTGCCGCTGAGGCCGAGGCGCAGCATGTGCAGTTCGAGGCGGTCATCGACGCTGTCACCTGGCAGCGACCACAGGCCGGTATCCTCGCTGTATGCGATGTCGTCGGCGGAGGTGGCGGTGGTAAACGAGGCGCGGTTCGTGCGGGGCGAGTCGTTCCAGTAGTTGTAGCCGACGAAGCCCGCCAGCCCGTTGCCCTTGCCGTCGTCGATGGCGTTCCAGCCGAAGTCGGCGCCGCCATAGCCGATCTGCCCGTCGGTCACCTCCCCGCTCGAGAACGGATCGGAATAGTCGCCATTGATCGCGACGCTGTAGCCGGCCCAGCCCTTGGCATAGGTGGCGGTGGAGTCGTCCTCGACGCGCAGGTGAACCTCGATCGTGTGGGAGGTGTCCGTGCCCTCGAAAGTGGTGCCGCTCAAGTCGAAGTTCCGCGAGCCCATCGAGTACCAGTAGCGCAGGCCGGTCTCGAAATGCAGCCCGTCCGTCTGGTCGCCCATCTCGGACCATTCATAAGGCTCGATGGAATAGCCCTCGCGATAGATGGAAGCCGGATCGTCGCTCCAGTCGGCGGCGAGGACCGGGCTGCTGAACGCGGCAGCGGCGAGGGCGAACATGCTCGTAGCCAGGCGGAACATGGCGAACTCCGGGACAAGTATTGAGCCCGTTTATGCACCGTTAGGGTTAATGTTCCGCTAAATGAACGTGGCACAATGCAAACGATCGGGCGCCAAGACCTTCGAATCGAACGATCTGCTAACCGAAGGCGCGTTTCCCACAGCTTCATCGCAGCCATGCAGAGTTAGGCTGCAACCCTTCACGGGTTGGATGAGTTGGGCGGTGCGGAAAAGAATGGCCCAAGGCGCAGGCAGATGAGTTGCAAGGTACTGGTGGTCGAGGACGAGATTTTCGTCGCCACGGAATTGGAGAGCGTGCTGCAGGAGCTGGGCTACCAGCCGCTGGGCATTGCTGCCGACAGCCGGCGGGCGCTCGAGCTGGCGCGTGAGGCCGAACTGGCATTCGTCGACATCAACCTCGTCGACGGCCCGACCGGCATCGAGGTCGGCCGCCGCCTCGCCGCCGACGGCGTCACGGTCATCTACATGACGGCCAACCCGGGTCAGCTGGGCGACGGCGTCCCCGGAACCATCGGCGTGCTGCCCAAGCCGGTGGAGGGCGACGAATTGCGCGAGGCCATCGAATTCGCGGCCGCCACGCGCCGGCGCGAGCGGGCAGCCAAGCCGCCCCGCCACCTCAGGCTGTTCAGCCAGCTTCCCGGGGCTCCGGCTCCCGCCTGAGCTCCGCCTTGCGGCGCAGTGCCTGCCGCGGCAACGACAGCTCGACCTCCAGCCCGTCCTCGCCATAGCGCCGCTCGAGGCGACCGCGCAGCTGGCCTTCAACGCTCAGCGATATGAGCTTCGAGCCGAAGCCGGTCACCCCCGGTGCGGGTGGCGGCCCGCCGCGCTCGCGCCAGACCAGCCGGTAGTCGTCGCCATCAAGAGCGGTTTCGATCGAGATGTGGCCCTCCGGGCGCGTCAAGGCGCCATACTTGGCGGCGTTGGTCGCCAGCTCATGGAACAACAGGGCAAGCGGGGTCGCGGCGCCGTCGTCGATCTCGGCATCCGGACCACCGAAGCTGACGCGCTCGACCTCGCCGACGCGGTAAGGCTGCAGCAGTTCCATTACCAGCGCGCTTAGCGAGGACGGGCTGTGCAGCGGCATCGAGCTGCGCGAGTGGGGCCGCACGAAATCGTGGGCGCGACCGAGCGCGAGGATGCGGCCGCGCAGCTTGTCGGCAAACTCGCTCGCCTCGGGATGCGAGCGTGCCGCGAGGCCCACGATGCCGCCGATGACGGCGAAGATGTTCTTGATGCGGTGGCTCAGTTCCTGCGCGATCACCTCGCGCTCCTCCTGGGCCAGCTTGGTTTCGTGGATATCGGTACAGGTGCCGAACCAGCGCATGATGCGGCCGCTGGCGTCGCGCATGGGCAGCGCCCGGCCCAGCACCCAGCGATAGTCGCCGTCGTGGCGGCGCAGGCGATACTCGATGACGTAGGGGTCGCCGCTCTCGAGCGAATGCCGCCACAACTCCCAGGCCCGCGCCTGATCCTCGGGATGGAACATGCCGCTCCAGCCCTCGCCGTCGGTCGAGCCCGGCGGCATACCGGTATATTCGTACCAGCGCGCGTTATAGTAGTCATGGTAGCCGTCCGGCCGGGTCGACCACACCATTTGCGGCATGGTGTCGGCGAGCAGCCGGAAGCGTTCCTCGCTTTCAACCAACTGGGCCGCGATCTCGCGCTCGGTCGTGATGTCGACGACGGCACCGGGCAGACGTATGGCGCGGCCATCCCGGTCGGTGATAACCCGGCCGGAGGCTACAACCCAGCGGACATGGCCATCGGCATCGACGACGCGATACTCGAACCGTACCGGACCGGCGTCCTTCAACGCCGCTTCGATCTCGGCCCATACGCGGGTGCGATCGTCGGCGTGCATGGCCTTGAAGAATATCTCTATCGGCAGGCCGACGGCGGCCTCGCCGGGCGAGATGCCGAACAGCGCGGCAAAACGTTCGTCCGCGGTCACGCGGTTCTCGGCGATATCCCAGTCCCAGATTCCCACCATGCCCGAGGCGTTGAGGGCCAGGTCCAGCTTTTCGTGGTGCTCCGCCAGCACCTGATCCGACAGCACCTGGCTGGTCGTCTCCTGCACGATGGCGAGCACGGCAAGACCGGTGCCGTCGTCGTCGAGCACCGGGGAGTAGTCGAGGTTCAACCAGACGTCCTCGGGCTCGCCATTGCGGTAGAACACGAACTTCTGGCTGGCAAAAGCCAGCGACTCGCCGGCCAGCACGCGGTCGATGATGTCGCGGTTGAAATCGGCCACTTCGGGCCAAGCCTCGAGCACGGACATGCCCATGATGCCGGGGTGGCGCGCGCCGGCGATGGGAGCATAGGCGGAGTTGTAGAGCATGATGCCGTTCCTGCCGATCAGCAGGCACATCGGCGCGACGGAGGTCATGATCAGGCGGGCGGCCGCACTGAGCGCCACAGGCCAGGACGAAATGGGACCCAGTTCACTGGAGGACCAGTCGAAGCTGTTGGCCAGCTGTATGACAGGATCGCGGTCGAGACGTGCCTTGGTCTCTGCGTCGGCGCGCGGGAAGAAGGAGCGTGGCATCAATCACCGTGGCGCAGCACAAGCCTCGTGGCCGCGCCCCTGCGCAACCAGTTCCCCTCAACGCGGGAGGGGCACTTTGGTTCACTCGGCCGCGACGATCCGTTCACTGCGCGCCGGCCGCTGCGAGCGCAGTTCCTCGGCGACGAGGAAGGCCAGTTCGAGCGCCTGCGAGGCGTTGAGGCGCGGATCGCAGTAGGTGTGGTAGCGATCCTGCAGGCTGGCCTCGGTGATGGCCGCAACACCCCCGCCGGTGCACTCGGTGACGTCGTCGCCGGTCATCTCGATATGGATGCCGCCAGCATGGGTACCCATCGAGCGGTGGATGTCGAAGAAGCTCTTCACCTCGCTCAGCACCCGCTCGAACGGACGGGTCTTGTAGCCGGTCGAGGCCTTGACGGTGTTGCCGTGCATCGGGTCGGAGCACCAGACGACGACCTTGCCCTCGCGCTCGACCGCCTCGATCAGCCGCGGCAGGTGGTCGGCGATCTTGTCCGAGCCGAAGCGCGAGATCAGAGTGATGCGGCCGGCCTGGTTGTCGGGGTTCAGCCGGTCGATGATCCTGAGCAGGTCGTCGGCGACGAGGCTGGGGCCACACTTGACGCCGATCGGATTGCGGATGCCGGCGAAATACTCGACATGCGCGCCCTCGGGCTGGCGGGTGCGGTCGCCGATCCACAGCATGTGGCCGGAGGTGGCGTAGTACTCGCCGGTGATGGAGTCGCGACGGGTCAGCGCCTCCTCGTAACCGAGCAGCAGCGCCTCATGGCTGGTGTAGAACTTGGTCTCGCGCAGCGACGGGGTGTTATCCGAGTTGAGTCCGAGCGCGCGCATGAAGTCGATGGCGTCATCGATCTTGCGGGCGATCTCCTCGAAGCGCGGATAGGCGGTGGTGTCCTTCATGAAGCCCATCGTCCATTCGTGGACGCGGGTCAGGTCGGCGTAACCACCCGAGGCGAAGGCGCGCAGAAGGTTCAGCGTCGCCGCCGACTGCCGGTAGGCGAGCAGCAGCCGCTCCGGATCGGGGATACGGGCCTCGGGGGTGAAGGCGATGTCGTTGATGATGTCGCCGCGATAGCTCGGCAGCGTCACGCCATCGATGGTCTCGGTGTCGGCGGAACGGGGCTTGGCGAACTGGCCGGCGATGCGGCCGACCTTCACCACCGGCTTGCTGGCGCCGTGGGTCAGAACGATCGCCATCTGCAGGAAGACGCGGAAGAAGTCGCGGATGTGGTCGGCGCCGTGCTCGGCGAAGCTCTCGGCGCAATCGCCGCCCTGCAGCAGGAAGGCCTTGCCCTCGGCCACTTCGGCGAGCTGGTTTCTCAGTTCGCGCGCCTCGCCGGCAAAGACCAGCGGCGGGAACTTGCGGAGCTGCGCCTCGGCGGCTTCGAGCTTGTCGCCATCGGGATAGGCCGGCACCTGCAGGATGGGCTTGTCGCGCCAGCTTTGCGGTGTCCAGTTGCTCGTCGGCATAGTCGCTACCTCCCGGTCGGGCGCGTCCTATCAGGCGATTGGGACGGTGTGAAGCCTACTGTTGACGAGGAAACGGGCCACTCGCACACGAGCGGCCCGTTCCGATAGGCGCCATGCGCGGCGAGGATGCCGGCGCGCATGGTCGTGCAGCGCTTACTGGCCGGCTTCGGCGAACAGCGCCTCGAACTTGGCCTTGGCCTTGGGCGGGGTGTTGACCGACTTGGCGGCCTCGGCATTAGCCGCCGGCTCGTCGCCGACGACGACGAGCGCCACCATGCCCATGCCGAAATGCGGCAGGCACTTGATGCCATAGGCGCCCGGCACGGTGAAAGTCACGGTGACGTCCTTGCCCATGGAGCCCTTGAAGGACTCGGCGCCTTCCGGAAGCATGCCGGGAATGGTTTCGGCGTTGTGGCCCCGGTCGGTAGCGACGAAGGTCACCGTGTCGCCCACGGCGATCTTGGTGAGCTCCGGCTCGAACACCATGGTCGTGCCGTCAGCGCCCTTGTTGAGCATCTTCACCTGATAGTCGGCGGCAACAGCCGGACCGGCAAGCAGGGAGAGGGCGGCAAGCGCGACGAGCAGGGTCTTTTTCATATCGGATCTCCTAAATAGGAGGCGTATGCTCATGATACGGGGCGTAGCGTCAATGCGCTCAACGTCGCATCACCCTCCCGCTATTGCTTCACCCCGTCGCGATAGATGTAGCTCGGCTTCTTGAACGTCACGAGTTCCTCGGCCGCCGTCGGGTGCATGGCGATCGCGCGGTCGAAATCGGCCTTGTCGGCGGCCATGCCGATCGGAATCGCCGCCATCTGGATGATCTCGGCGGCGCCCGGCCCCATGACGTGGACACCGAGCACCCTGCCCCCGTCCTTGAGCGTGACCAGCTTCATCAGCATGCGCTCCGACTTGAGCGACAGCGTATTCATCATCGGCCGGAAACGGGTAACGTAGACGTCGATGTCGCCATGCGTCAGCGCATCGTGCTCGGCGAGGCCGACAGTCGCGACCTCGGGTTCGGCGAAGACAGCCGTGCCGTAGAGCGACAGGTCGACCTCGGTCGGCTTGCCGCCGAACACCGTGTCGGCGAAGGCATGGCCCTCGCGGATGGCGACCGGGGTCAGCTGCACGCGGTTGGTGACGTCGCCAACGGCGTAGATCGAAGGCACATTGGTGCGCGAATAGCTGTCAACCTTGACCGCGCCGAAGCCGTCGAGCTCGACGCCTGCCGTCTCGAGGCCGAGCCCCGTGGTGTTCGGGCGACGGCCGGTGGCGAAGAGCACGGCGCCGAACGGGGCGTCGACGCCATCCGAGAAGCTGACCCGGATATCGTCGCCGGCCTGGCTGAGCCCGGTCACGTTGGTCTGGTAGATGCGTTTGATGCCATGCGCCTCGAGACCGGCGTCCAGACCCTCGCGCAGATCCTGGTCGAAGCCGCGCAGCACGCAGTCGCCGCGATAGACGATGGTGGTGGGAACACCGAGGCCAGCAAAGACGGTGGCGAACTCCGTCGCGACGTAGCCGCCGCCCTCGATGAGAATCGAGTGCGGGAGCTTTTCGAGGTGAAACACCTCGTTGGAGGTGATGCCAAGCTCCCTGCCCGGGATATCCGGGATGAAGGGATGCGCGCCGGTGGCAACGAGGATGGTCCTGGCCTCGAGCTCGCGGCCCGAGGTGAGCAGCTTCACGCTGTTGGGGCCGGTGACGATCGCGCGCTCGCGGATGATCTCGGCGCCCGGCCGCTCCAGCCCGACGACATAGGCCGCCTCGAGCCGGGCGATTTCCTTGTCCTTGTTGGCGACGAGCGTCGGCCAGTCGAAGGTCGGCTCACCGACATCCCAGCCGAAGCTCGGAGCGATCTCGAACAGATCCTTGTAGCGCGCGGCATAGACGAAGAGCTTCTTGGGCACACAGCCGCGGATGACGCAGGTGCCGCCGACACGGTATTCCTCGATGATGGCGACCCTGGCGCCGTAGCCCGCCGAAATCCGCGCTGCCCGCACGCCGGCCGAGCCGGCGCCAATCACCACGAGATCGTAACTCTCGCTCATCGCATGCACTCCAAATGAAAAGGCCCCGCGCGCCGGCGGGGCCTCATCCACATAGGTGCTGATGGCTCAGCTGTCGATGCCCTGCGCCTTGAGCTCGGCACGCACCGCGGCGAAGAATTCCTTACCGAGGTTGCCCTCGTAGATCTGCAGAACCCGCTTGTTGGTCTCGTTGATCTCGATATTGGCCTTGCTCAACTTCTGGCCGACCGGGCTCTCGTAGAAGGCCACGATCTGGCCCAGTTCCTCGACGCTGAAGACCAAGGCGTAGTTGCGCGCGAACTGGTCGAACAGCTCGCCCTTGCGCTCGCGATAGGTCGAGATGACCTTGCCGATCGCGTCGCTCAGCGGCTTGGCGATCTCGGGGTTGGTCGGCAGCAGCGTGCGATAGGTGCGTACGCCCGCCGAGACGATGGTCGCCTCATACACGCCGCCCTGATCGGTGAGGTCGATATACTTGCGCGCCAGAGCCAGGTGCTCGGGCGAGATTTCCTGGACCTGCTGGGCGAGAGCCGGCGCGGCCGCGAAGGCGACAAACAGGGAGAAAAGCGCGGCGGCCAGCACGGGCAGGCGCTTGAGTCTTGAGATCATCGGCCAGGTGCTCACAGATGTTGGCTCATTGAAGGTTGCTTCCCACTAGCCTCTAGCCGAGCCCGGTTCAGGCGTCCAGAACGTCGACACCGTCGGGACCAGCCACATAGGCGCGGCGGCAGAGGTCGATGAACAGCCCGTGCTGCACCACGCCCGGTATCGCGAGCAGGCTGTTCCCGAGCGCTTCTGGCTGAGGAATGCGGCCAAAAAACGCGTCCAGGATGGCGTGTCCACCATCGGTAACGTAGGCGTCGCCATCAGGCCGCATCCGCCGGCGCAGCGGGCCTTCGGCGCCAAGCTGGCGCATCAGCTTTTCGATTGCGATCGAGGTGGCGCCGAGGCCGAAGTGGTTGACCTCGATGGGCAGCGGGAAACGGCCGAGCATATCGACGCGCTTGGACTGGTCGGCGATCACCACCATGCGCGCGGACACGGTGGCGACGATCTTCTCGCGCAGGAGCGCGCCGCCGGCACCCTTGATGAGGCTGAGGCCGGGGCCGATCTCGTCGGCGCCGTCAACGGTCAGGTCGAGCTCGGGGGTGGTTTCGAGATCGGTGAGCGGGATACCGAGGCTCGCGGCCTGCGCATGGGTGACCTCGGAGGTCGGCACGCAGAGCACATCGAGCCCCTGTGCCACCGCTTCGCCGACGAGGTCGACGAAATGCTTTGCGGTCGAGCCGGTGCCCAGCCCCAATCGCATGCCGGGGCGCACCTCCACCATCGCCGCCTTGGCGGCACGCCATTTCGGATCGTTATTCATGGATCGCCCTCCCCCGTCGCCGTCACTAGGCAGGGCGCTCAGGGCATGTCAACCCGCCCGCCTCACGCAGAGGTGAACGGAAATTGTCGCATGGCGGCAACACATTGTGTGCTTGGTGTTAAGAGTTTGTTCGAATCGTGGCATGGCCCGCTTGCGGGGTGCATTGAACAGTCTATCAACCTTCAGAACGGCGCCCGCACGGCGCCTGAAGATGTCATGAGGCGCGGTTTGAAGAATATGTCCAAGATCAGAATTGCGATCGCCGGTCTGCTGACCGTGATCCTCGGCCTGTCGCTCGTAGGCCCGGCCAACGCGGCACGTGTCTACAACACCGACACCAAGCGGTGGGAAGAGCCTACCGTCGCAACGAGCGGCCGTCGTGGCAGCCCGGTCGCCAAGTCGATCGTCAGCTACGAAAGCAAGTACAAGGTTGGCACGATCATCGTCGAAACCGGCGAGCGCCGGCTCTATCTCGTGCTCCCGGACGGCAAGGCCCTGAAATACGGGATCGGCGTCGGTCGCGAGGGCTTCACCTGGTCGGGCACCAACAAGGTGACCCGCATGGCCGAGTGGCCGGGCTGGACGCCGCCGCCGGCGATGCGCAAGCGCGTCCCCGACCTGCCGGCCTATATGCCGGGCGGGCCCCAGAACCCCCTCGGCGCCCGTGCGCTCTATATCGGCTCGACCCTCTATCGCATCCACGGCACCTCCGAGCCCTGGACCATCGGCCAGGCCGTCTCGTCGGGCTGCATCCGCCTCACCAATGAGGACGTGACCGATCTCTACGAGCGCGTGAAGGTCGGGGCGACCGTCATCGTCCGCTGACCCGGCGCTTTACCCGTGATTTCGGAAGGGCTGGTTCCACCGAACCAGCCCTTTTGTATTGCCGCGCGGGGCGATAGAACAGCACCATGTCCGTGACGCTTATCGCCCAGCCGAATATCGAACCGCGTTCGGTCGATCGACCGCTGATCGACCGCTATGGCCGGCGGATCACCTATCTGCGCGTGTCGGTCACCGACCGTTGCGACTTCCGCTGCGTCTACTGCATGAGCGAGCACATGACCTTCCTGCCGCGCAAGGAGGTGCTGAGCTTCGAGGAGATCGACCAGATCGTCACCGCCTTCGTTGCGCGCGGGGTGAAGAAGGTGCGGTTGACCGGTGGCGAGCCGCTGGTGCGGCGCGACATCATGGAACTGGTCGAAAAGATCGGCGGCCATCTCGGGCACGGGCTCGAGGAGGTGACGCTCACCACCAATGGCAGCCAGCTGCGACACTATTCCGAGCGCCTCGTGCAGGCCGGGGTGAAGCGGATCAACGTGTCGCTCGATACACTCGACGCGCAGCGCTTTGCTGACATCACCCGGCGCGGCCGGCTGGCAGACGTGCTCGACGGCATCGACGTCGCCGCCGAGGCTGGGCTCAAGGTCAAGATCAACATGGTCGCCATGCGCGGCGTCAACGACGACGAAATCGAGCCGATGCTGCATTGGGCGCATGGCCGCGGCTTCTCGCTGACGCTGATCGAGGGCATGCCGCTGGGCGAAGTCGGCATCGACCGGGTCGACAGCTACCTGCCGCTCAAGGAGATGCGCGGGCGGCTGATGGCGAAATACACGCTGGAGCCGACCGGACACCGCACCGGCGGGCCGGCGCGCTACGACTTCGTGGCCGAGACCGGCGGGCTGATCGGCTTCATCACGCCGATGAGCCACAATTTCTGCGAGAGCTGCAACCGCGTGCGGCTCACCGCCACCGGCCAGCTCTACATGTGCCTCGGCCAGGACGACATGGTCGACCTGCGCGCCGCCATCCGCGAGGGCGGACCCGGCGCGCTCGATGCCGAGCTCGATCGCGCCATGCTGCTCAAGCCCAAGGGGCATGACTTCATGCTCGACCGCGACCACACGGCGCCGGCACTGAGCCGCCACATGAGCGTCACGGGCGGCTGAGCCCCTACCCCAGGTGGGTCGCGAAGAAGGCCAGCGCGGCTTCGCGCATGCGCGGCGTTTCGGCATGACCGACGCCCGGCTCGGTCACCTTTTCGAGCACGCCACCCTCGCGCGCATAGGCGGCGCTCGTCTCCTCCCAGGCGCGCTCGACCGCCAGCGGCGGGGTGAGCTTGTCCGCCTCGCCGATGCAGACGAGTTGCGGGCGCGGGGCGATCAACGCGCCGATGGCGCCGGCGTCGGCCTCGTTCAGCAAGCCCGGGACGACGAGATAGATTCCGTGCCCGTCATGCGCGCCGAGCTCGATCATGGCGCGGAAGTCGGCGAAGCAGCAGAGATGCGCCACCGCCGCGATGCGCTCGTCCATGGCGGCGAGCCAGTAGCTCAGCATGCAGCCCATGGAGATGCCGAAAGCACCGATGCGCTCGGCATCGACGTCGTCGCGCGAGGCGAGATACGTCAGCGCCGCCGAGTGGTCGCAGAGCATCTTCGCGAACAGGCCCCTGCCGTACCAGAGCAGCGCCTTGCTCGCGAAACTCTCGCTCTCGGTGGCGCGCTTGCCGAAGGTCGGCATGTCGATGCAGAGCGTGACATAGCCGGCCCGGGCGAAGGCCGGACCGAGCGGATCGAGCAGGTATTCACGCCCGTCGAGCAGCTCGTCGGCGCCGATATCGTAGCGGCCGCCGTGCGAGTGGCCGTAAAGGATGGCCGGCGCGCGGCCGGCAATTTGCGTGGGCCGGGTGAGGATGCCGCGCACCGGCGTATCGCCGAGTTGCAGGGTCAGGTACTCGATGATGTAGTCGCCGCAATCCTCGGTGCGCACATCGCCGAGCGCGACCGAGGGCTCCACGAGCCCGACGAGCTCGCGCAGGCGTTCACGGGTGATGGCCATGCTACTTGTCGTCGTCGGAAACGATGGCGAATTCGAGCGGCAGCGCCGTGGTGTACTTGATCTGCCCCATGGCGAAGGACGAACTCACGTCGGTGAGCGCGATCTTGCTGATCAGCTTCTTGTAGAAGGTGTCGTAGGCGGCAATGTCGGGCACGACGACGCGCAGCAGGTAGTCGACCTCGCCGCTCATGCGGTAGAATTCCACCACCTCGGTGAAATCGTCGACCACGGCGGCGAACTTGCGCATCCAGGCCTCGTTGTGCTCGTTGGTGCGGATCGAGACGAACACCGTGACGCCGGCATTGATTTTGGCGGGATCGAGCACGGCGACGCGCCCCCGGATGATCCCGTCCTCTTCCATCTTCTGGATGCGGCGCCAGCAGGGGGTCGTCGACAGGCCCACCTTGCGGCCGATTTCGGCCACGGGAATCGTCGCATCCTTTTGCAGGAGCGCGAGAATCTTGCGGTCGATCTTATCCAAAGCTATGGCAGCCCCCTGCGAAATCAGATTGCGTGACTAAGCGAAATTACGCGTATCAGCGCAAAGATGGTCAGTGAAGGCCGGCATAAGACGAAAATTTCTTCCGGCTGTCAACTGGGGAACAGGGCCACCAGCCAGCTGATGAAGCGCTCGAAACGGCTAGGGTTTCCGGCCGTTCCGGCCTCGTCGCGGCCGATGCCGGCGCGCCAATCGGCGGGCGTGACGAACTGTCCACCCCACATACCGCGCCGGGCGCGGCGGGCTTCGCGCTCGGCGGCGCCATAGCTGTCGGTGGCCACGGCGAGGCCGTCGCGCACCAGCGCCTCGGCGATATCGGCCTTGCCGGCGCGGCAGGTGGCGAGCAGCCGCCGGTAACGATCATGCCCATGCGGAGTGCAGCTCAGCGTCTCGCCACGTACCAGTTGGCGCATGCGGTCGGCGGCGGCGCGGCCGCAGGTCCAGCGCGCGCCATCGGTGGCGGTGCAGGTCTGGTCCCACTCGGGCGCATCGAGCCCGGTGAGGCGAATGCGCTGGCCGGCGATCTCGATGGTATCGCCGTCGGCGACGCGCTCGACCGGGCCGACCAATGGCTGGCCGTCGAGGTCGAACGGCGCCTCCGGCAACCATGCGTAGAGCGCAAGTGCGCCGACGCCGGCGAACAGCAGCACCCAGAACGAACGGGAAATCCGGAAACCACGGCGCGGCGGGCGCTTCCGGCCGGTCGCCCAGGCCGGCATGGCCTTGTGGATTCGTGGCGGAACCGGCCGATTCCGACGGGTTTGCGCCACCTTGCCGCCCCTGGTTTTCACCCAAACTTAACCATGCGACGCATAGGGTTTTTGCTCAAGTCGGGCGAGTGCGTTTTCTGCTCGCGGTCATGTTGTTGAGTATTGCGTAAGATGGCGTTGAAGGCCGCGAAGCACGGAGAGAACGCGCGCGCCCGTGCGGGCCGTGAGCCGCGCCGCAGCCCGCAACGTGCGGTCGAGGATGCGCGGCAGCGTCTCACCTCCAGCTCGGGCACTCGGGCCTCCTACGATTTCGAATTGATCGACGAGTACGCGTCTTCGCGTATCAATGGCCTGCTGGCCGTACCGGCGCTGGTGCTGATCCTCGCGCTGTTCGCCAGCCTGTGGGTGACGCCGATCGCGGCCGCCGCGTGGGCCGCGCTGGTTGTCGTGGCGCATCTGGGCGTGGTGCTGCTCTGCCGGCGCTTCAAGGGCGAGGATCCGTCCAGGTTCAATGCCTCACGCTGGACGGCGAGCTTCGTGATCGCCGAAGCGGTCTACGGCATCTGCTGGTCCATGCTGGCGCTGTTCACGGTGGTGGCCGAGCCGAGCACGGCGCTGCTCGTCGCCATGTTCACGATGACTCTGATCGGCATTGCCGCCAATGCCGTCTCGACGCGCACGCTGCCGGCCGCGACGCTTACCGCCACCCTGCCCCCGGCCATGACGGTGTTCATCAACCTCGTGCTGGTGGGCGGCACGCTGAACCTCGCGCTGGCTGCGGTCGTGCTGGGCGGCGAGCTGTTCTTCGTCTTCCTCGCCAAGCAGCTGCATGCCTCCGAACTGGGCAATATCGAGCACCAGTCGGAAAAGGACGCGCTGATCAGCGAGCTCGAGGAAGCGCGTGAGATGAGCGACGAGGCCCGCCGCCACGCCGAGCAGGCCAACAT
This sequence comes from Devosia sp. Soil_C_22, assembly GCF_057657195.1. Lineage (NCBI taxonomy): Bacteria > Pseudomonadati > Pseudomonadota > Alphaproteobacteria > Hyphomicrobiales > Devosiaceae > Devosia > Devosia sp. Soil_C_22. The sequence continues at coordinate 1,216,613 of NZ_JBDGIY010000001.1, read as the reverse complement.
CGCCAAGTCGCAGTTCCTTGCCACCATGAGCCATGAGCTGCGTACGCCGCTCAACGCCATCATCGGCTTTTCCGAGGTGCTCCAATCGGAGCTGCTCGGCCCGCACTCGGTGCCGCAGTACAAGGAATATGCCGGGGACATTCATTCGTCGGGCCAGCACCTGCTCAACCTCATCAACGAGCTGCTGGACCTCAGCCGCATCGAGGCCGGCAAATACGAACTCAACGAGGAAGCGGTGTCGCTGATCGGCATCGCCGAGGATTGCCGGCGCATGGTCGAGATCCGCGCCAAGGCCAAGAGCATCGACGTCACGGTGACCTACGCCAACCATCTGCCCAAGATCTGGGGCGACGAGCGCGCCATCCGGCAGGTGGTGCTGAACCTGCTGTCGAACGCCGTAAAGTTCACCCCGCAGGGCGGCAAGGTGCACCTGATGGTCGGGCGCTCGGGCGATGGCGGGCAGTTGATCAGCGTGCGCGACAACGGCCCCGGCATTCCCGAAAGCGAGATCGAAACTGTACTCTCCTCGTTCGGCCAGGGCTCGCTGGCGCACAAGAGCGCCGAGCAGGGCGCCGGGCTGGGCCTGCCGATCGTGCAGAAGATCATGGAACTGCACCAGGGCCGCTTCGATCTGTTCTCGAAGCTCCGCTTCGGCACGGAAGTGATCGCGACGTTCCCGCGGGCGCGGGTGATGGACGCGCTGGCGCCGATAGTGGAGCGCAAACCGCGGCTCAGGATTTACTCCGAGGCCGGTTGAGGGCGACCGGCGGGTCGGCGAGGTCGGGTCCATCCCGAAGTGCCTGCGTGAGGTGCGATCCTTCCTCTCCACCGGCTGTCACCCCTGCGAAAGCAGGGGCCCAACGCGAAGCCCGCGCTGGCGGAAAGATGGATCCCTGCTTGCGCAGAGATGACAGCCGGTTGATGGAACGCTCCCTCCGGTCACTGCGCCTGCTCAGGGGTTCCGGCCTTCGCCGCAATGACATCGAGTGGGTTGCGACCGCTTGGTCGCCTAGTTCCCCTGCGCCGCCGCCTCGAGCTTCTCGATGTCGAGCTTGCCCATCTTCAGCATCGCTTCAGCCACCCGCTTCGCTTTGGCGCGGTCGGGATCGTCCATCAGCTCCTGCAGGCGGCGCGGGGCGATCTGCCAGCTGAGGCCCCATTGGTCCTTGAGCCAGCCGCAGGGTTCGGTCGAGCCGCCGGCCGACAGCGCCTCCCACAGCGTGTCGATCTCGTCCTGCGTGTCGCACTCGACCATGATCGAGAAGCGATGGTTGAACTCCTCCATCGGCCCGGCCTCGATGGCCATGTAATCCTGGTCGCCGAGGTTGAACTGGGCAACGTAGACGCTGCCCGCCGGTCCGCTCGGGCTATCGGCCGGCAGCGGCGAGATGGATTTGAGGTGCGATCCGGGAATCAGCGAGACGTAGAAGCGGACCGCCGATTCCATGTCCTTTTCGAACCACAGGTGCTGGCTGACTTTCATGGCGTTCCTCCTTGCCGAAGCAGGAACGGCGCAGCGCCCGGATTCGATCCGCGGGAAACGCCCCGCCGGCCGGCCCGAATTGCCTGCGACAGGGGGGAGAGCGTGGTGCGCCACCGCTACCCCCTCTCTGCTGCGACTAACTCGCTACGCTCCTAAGTCTCGCCTCTCCCCCGCCAAGGGCGAGAGGGGGCAGTGGATGGTTTCAGCCCTTGTCGCTGACGCCGGCCGACGAGAACGTCGCCATGTTCTTGTGCAGGTGCAGCGCGGTCTTCACCATCACCGCGGCCATGGCAGCGCCGCTGCCTTCGCCCAGCCGCATGCCGAGATCGAGCAGCGGGCGCTGGCCCATGTGCTCGAGCGCCCTGGCATGGCCGCTCTCGGCCGAGACATGGCCGAACAGGCAATGGTCGATGGCGGCCGGGCTCACCGCCTGGGCGATGGCGGCGGCGGCAGTTGCAACATAACCATCGACGATCACCGGAATCTTCTGCTGGCGCGCCGCGATGAGAGCGCCGAGCATGGCCGCGATCTCGCGGCCGCCGAGCCGAGCGAGGATGGCAAGCGGATCGTCCAGCGCATCCTTGTGCAGGGCGAGCGCGCGATCGACCGCGTCGGCCTTGCGGGCAAGGCCTGCATCGTCGACGCCGGTACCGCGGCCAACCCAATCGGCGCCGGTGCCGCCGAACAGGGCGGCAAAGAGCGCTGCCGCGATGGTGGTGTTGCCAATCCCCATCTCGCCGATGGCGAGCAGGTCGGGCTTGCCGGCAATCGCCTCCATACCATAGGCGACGGTGGCGGCGGCCATGCGGTCGTCCATCGCCGCTTCCTGCGTGATGTCGCCGGTGGGCAGATCCAGTGCCAGTTCGAACACCCGCAGGTTGATCTCGTGCAGCGCGCAGATCTGGCTGATGGCGGCGCCGCCGGCGGTGAAGTTGGCGACCATCTGCGCCGTCACTTCGCTGGGAAAGGCCGAGACGCCCTGCGCGACGACGCCGTGATTGCCGGCAAAGATCGCGACCATCGGATTGTCGAGCGTGGGGCTGGCCTTGCCCTGCCAGCGGCCGAGCCATTCGACTAGCCGCTCGAGTTCCCCCAGGGAACCCGGCGGCTTGGTCAGCTGGCGGTCGCGCTCGCGGATGGCGGCGACGGCGGTTTCGTCGCCGGCGGGGACGATGTGCAGCAGGTCGATGATGTCGGCAAAGGGTGACGCCATCGGTGACGACTCCGGCGCTGGGATGGTAAGGAGGCACGCTTCTGGACCAATCGGCGGGCATTTGCAATTGAGCGAGGAGAGGCCCGTGCGGCCCCGGCAGGACAATATGCGGCCCGAGGACCGGGCGTTGCCCGAGCCGCCGCCGGAGCGCGGTTTCGGCGACGACCTGGTCATGGGCCTGCGCTTTTTCTCGCGCCTGCCGGCCGGCGACCGGCCGTTCGAAAAGCCCGACCTCAACCGCATCGCGCGCACCCTGCCCTTCGTCAGCGTGATCGTCGGCTTCGGCCCGGCGCTGCTGATGATGCTGCTCTGCTGGGCCGGCGTGCCGAGCTATTTCGCCGCCGCGCTCGCAGTCGGTGCGATGATCGCGGTGACCGGCGCGATGGCCGACGATGCGCTGGCCGACACGGCCGACGGGCTGGCAGGCGGATTGACCGTCGACCGCCGGCTCGAGATCATGAAGGACAGCCGGCACGGCACCTATGGCGTTGCCGCGCTCGGGCTCTACCTGCTGCTGCGGGTCACGGCGATCGGTGCGGTCGCGGCGTACAACCCGGTTGCGGCGGGCGGCATCTGGCTCGCGGCGAGCCTGATCGGCCGGTCGGGTTCGCTCTGGCTCAGCGTCGAGCTGCCCAATGCGCGCGAGGGCGGCGCTTCGGCCTCCGTAGGCCGCGTGTCGCGCAGCGCCTTCTGCATCGGCGCGGGCTTTGCCGCGCTGCTGGCGCTGGTGCTGGCGGCCCCCTTCACCAGCCTTGTGGCGCTGATCCTGTCGCTGATTGCCGCCGGACTGGTAGCGATGGCCTGGGTGTGGACGTGCCGGCGGCTGATCGGCGGGCAGACCGGCGACCTGATCGGGGCGCTCGGCGCGCTGATCGAAGTCGCGGTGCTGACCGTGCTGCTGATCTTCGCGTGAGCCGCTTGAATTGCCGCAATGGCTCACCATTATCCGCTTCTGGCTAACTGAAGGTCCCTGATGCTGTTCATCGGCTTTGCCATCGTCATCGTCATCGGCCTCACGCTCTTGATCAGCGCCGATGCCGGCAGCCTCGTGGGCCTCACACAGCAGCAGTTCGGCCAACTGATCCCGCTGGTCGTCCTCCTCATCGTCATCGCCGGCGGGCTGTTTTCGCGCCGCTACCGCTTTTCCGAACTGTTCGGCAACCTGGTGCTCTGGGTCGGCATCTTCGGCGTCGCCATCGTCGGCTATGCCTATCGCGACGACCTGCAACTCGTGACCTCACGCGTGTTCGGGGAACTGATGCCGGGCGCCGCCGTGGTCGACGAGGGACGCGGCAGCGCCACCTTCCGTGGCGGCAATGACGGGCATTTCCTGATCAACACCGTGATCAACGGGGCCGAGGTGCGCACCATCTTCGATACCGGCGCGAGCGCAATCGTCCTCACCCGGCACGACGCCGAGCATGCCGGCATTTCCACGGATGTACTCGACTACGACATCCCGGTCTCGACCGCCAACGGCACCGGCCGCGCCGCCGCGGTGCGGCTCGACCAGGTCGAGGTCGGCGGCATCACGCGCAACAATGTGCGGGCCTTCATCGCCGACGAGGGGGCACTCGAAACGAGCCTGCTCGGCATGAGCTTTCTCGGCACGCTCAGCCGCTACGCCGTCACCGGCAATTCGCTGGAGCTGGTGGACTAGACTGCCAGCGCCAGTTCCGGCTCGAGCGCGTCGAAGGCCTGCATGATCACTTCCGGCCCGGCGCCGCGCTTTGCCGCATCGACGCTCAGGATCTGGCGGAAGGTGCGAGCCCCCGGCCGCGCATTGGCAAGGCCGAGCATGTGGCGGGTGATGTTGTTGAGCCGCGCGCCGCGGGTCAGCTGCGCCTCGGCATAGTCCGCCATCGCCCGCATCACCGCCTCTAGTTCGATCGGCTTGCGGGTGTCGCCGAAAAAGCGCCCGTCGATCAGCGTCAGCAACATGGGCTCGTGATAGGCCGTACGCCCCATCATGACGCCCGACATGTGCGCCATCTGCGCCTCGGCATCCTTGATGGTCTTGATGCCGCCATTGATCATTACCGGCAGCGGCTTCAGGCGCTCGGCGAGACGATAGACGCGCGGATAGTCGAGCGGCGGGATTTCGCGGTTTTCCTTGGGGCTCAGGCCCTTCAGCCATGCCTTGCGCGCATGCACGTAAAGCGCCTCCACGCCGGCCGCGACCATCTGGTCGGCGAAGCGGTCGAGGCTCTCCTCGGTGTCCTGGTCGTCGATGCCAATGCGGCACTTGACCGTTACCGGCACGTCGGTGGTGTCGCGCATGGCGCGCACGCAATCGGCCACTAGCGCCGGCTCGGCCATCAGGCAGGCGCCGAAACGGCCCGACTGCACGCGATCGGAGGGACAGCCGACATTGAGGTTGATCTCAGCATAGCCGAACTCGGCGGCAATCCGCGTCGCCTCGGCCAGCTCCTTCGGATCGGAACCACCCAGTTGCACCGCCACCGGCTGCTCCACCGCATCGAACCCCAGGAGCCGTTCCCGCGGCCCATGCACGATCGCCGCGCTCGTCACCATCTCGGTGAAGAGCAGCGCGCGCGACGTCAGCTGCCGATGGAGAAACCGGCAGTGCCGGTCGGTCCAATCCATCATCGGCGCCACGGAAAAGCGGCGGGCGGTTGCGAGGTCGTGGGTCATCGTCCGGCACATAGGGCATGCAGTGGGAAAATGCCAGTCATGCGAAAATGGCTACCATCCTAACGATGTAGTCCGTTGACTTGATAAGTGCGCTTATTATATGTGCGCTTATGAATTTGAAGCAGGACTACAAATCGCAGGCCCCGCTGGGTTATCTCATCCACGAAGTGGCGCGGCTGATGAAGCGGCGCTTCGAGGACGAGGCGAGCAGTTACGGCATCACGCTGCCGCAATGGCGCGCCCTCGCGCATATTTCGAACAACGAGGCGATCAGCCAGAAGGCGCTCGCCGACGCGGTCGACGCGGACCCGATGACGATCTCGGGTGTGCTGGACCGGCTGGAGAAGCGCGGTCTGATCGAACGTTTTGTCGACCCCACTGACAGCCGGGCCAAGCTCGCCCGCATCCTGCCCGAAGGGGCCGAGGTGGTGCACACTGCCAGGAAGGTGGGGCTCGCCATGTATGAAACTGCCCTCGACGGCGTCAGCGCTGCCGACCGCGACACCGTGATCGCTGCGCTTGCGAAGATGCGCGCCAACCTGCTCGGCCAGCTGGCCGAAAAAGAGGACAACTGAGATGAATGCCCGTGCCACCCCTCCCGCCCCCGGTGAAGCCAAGCCTGCCGACGTGACGGTCGCCGATGCCGCGAAGCCGGCCGAAGCTGCAGCTCCTGCGGCTGCCGCTCCTGAGGCTCCAGCCAAGAAGAAGCGCTCGAGCCGGCGCCTCGCCATCATGCTTGCGGTGCCGGTGGTGCTGGCGGCCGGCGGCGGCTATTTCTGGCTGACCGGCGGACGCTATGTCGAAACCGACAACGCCTATGTACATCAGGCCAAGGTGTCGATCTCGTCCGATGTGGCCGGCAGGATCGTGTCGGTCGCCGTCAGGGACAACCAGGCGGTCACGGCCGGCGAAACGCTGTTCGCCATCGACCCGCAGCCCTACCAGATCGCGCTCGAGCAGGCCAACGCCGCCCTCGCCTCGGCGCGGGTGAATGTCGAGCAGCTTCGCGTCGGCTACACGACGGCTAAGGCCAAGCTCGATGCGGCGAACGCCACGCTCGAGATCCGGCAGAAGGAATGGGAGCGCGCCTCTAACCTGCAGCAGCAGGGCATTTCGGCGGAAGCGGCGCTCGATGACTCGCGTCTTGCCCTCCAGCAGGCGCAGTCCAACGTCGCGCTGGCCGAACAGGAAGTCGCCGGCGCCACCGCGGCGCTGGCCGGCAACCCGGACATTTCGGCTGACGACCATCCGGCGGTGCGTGCAGCCATGGCGGCGCGCGACAATGCCCAGCGCAGCCTCGACAAGACCACCGTGGTCGCCCCCGCCGACGGCATCGTCGCGCAGGTCGCGAGCCTGAACGTCGGCCAGTTCGTCAACCTCGGTACCACCATCGCCACGCTGGTCGAGACCAACGACATCTGGGTCGAAGCCAATTTCAAGGAAACGCAGCTGACCACGCTCGCCAACGGCATGCCGGCCGAGGTCACGGTCGATGCCTTCCCGGGCAAGAAGCTGCACGGCACGATCGACTCGATCGGTGCGGCGACCGGGGCTGAGTTCGCGCTGATCCCGGCGCAGAACGCCACCGGCAACTGGGTGAAGGTGACCCAGCGCGTGCCCGTGCGCATCAGCGTCTCGAGCACCGAAGGCGAGCCCCTGCGGGCCGGCATGAGCGCCACCGTCAGCATCGACACCAAGCCGGAAGGCGCGGTTGCCGGAGAATTGAAGGCAAACTGAGATGGCCGCCGCTGCCGCTCCCGCAATTTCCGCTCCGGCGGTCGTCGTCAAGAACAAGGCCATGCTCACCGTCGCCATCATGGTGGCGGTGGTCATGCAGGTGCTCGATACCACCATCGCCAATGTCGCCCTGCCGCATATGCGCGCCAGCCTTGGCGCCAGCCAGGACGAGATCAACTGGGTCCTGACCAGCTATATCGTCGCCGCGGCCATCGCGACGCCGCTGACCGGCTGGTTCTCGGACCGGTTCGGTCGGCGTAACCTGCTGCTCGGCGCGGTGGTCGGCTTCACGGCCGCTTCCCTGCTTTGTGGCATCGCCACCAATCTCGAGCAGATGGTGCTGTTCCGCGTGCTGCAGGGCATCTGTGGCGCCATGCTGGTGCCGCTCGCCCAGGCGACGATGATGGACATCAACCCGCGCGAGCAGCTCGGCCAGGCCATGGCGATCTTCGGTGCCGGCATCATGTTCGGTCCCATCATCGGACCGACGCTGGGCGGCTGGCTCACGGAGAGCTTCAACTGGCGCGCGGTGTTCCTCGTCAACCTGCCGGTCGGCGCGGTCGCCTTCTTCATGCTGCTCGCGCTGATGCCGAACACCGCCATCAAGATCCGCAAGTTCGACTTCTTCGGCTTCGGCATGCTGGCCCTTGCGGTCGCGGCGCTGCAGCTGCTGCTCGACCGCGGCCAGGGCGTGGGCTGGTTCGACAGCCCGGAAATCTGGCTCTACCTGCTGCTCGCCATTTCGGGCCTGTGGGTGTTCGCGGTGCACTGCCTCACCGCCGAGAACCCGTTCATGGACATGGGCATGTTCAAGGACCGGAACTTCGTGACCGGGCTCGTGCTGATCTTCATCACCGGCATCACGCTGTTCTCGGGCCTCGCCCTGCTGCCGCCGATGCTGCAGAACCTGATGGGTTTTCCGGTGATCGAGACAGGCCTGCTGATGGGCCCGCGCGGTATCGGCACCATGGTGTCGATGATCGTGGTCGGCCGGCTCGTCGCCCGCTACGACGCACGCCTGCTGATCGTCGCCGGCACGCTGCTGATGGGCTACTCGCTGTTCATGATGACGGAGTTCGACATCGTCATGAACTCGACCCCGATTATCGTCTCGGGCTTCATCCAGGGCATCGGCATGGGCTTTGTGTTCGTGCCGCTCAACTCGCTGGCCTTCGCGACGATCGCCGCGAAGTACCGGGTGGACGCGACGTCGATGTTCAGCCTCATCCGCAATGTCGGCCAGGGCGTCGGCATCTCGGTGGTGACCACGGTGCTGGCCCAGATGCAGGTGGTGAACTATGCCGAGCTGGGCGAGCGCCTGACGCTCGACGCGGGGCCGATCCGCGATTTCGCGGCGGCCTCCGGCGGGTTCCAGAATATCGTCGGCACGCTGCACGGCATGATCACGCAGCAGGCGGCGATGCTCGCCTTCCTCGACGACTTCAAGCTGATGATGATCCTGACCTTCGTGTCGCTGCCGATCGTCTTCCTGCTGCGCCGGCCCAAGCCGCGGGTGCTGACCGCCGAGGAACGCGCCCACGCCATGGCCGAGTAGCGATGGCGGAGGCGCCCACAAGCAGCCGGCGGATCCCGAACTTCCGCCGGCATCCCGAGCGGCGCGAGCTGATGATCGACGCCGCGCTCGAGGTGTTCTTCGACAAGGGCTATGAGGCTACCCGCATCGAGGACGTCGCGAGGCTCAGCGGCGTCGGCAAGTCCGCGGTGCTCTATCATTTCGGCACCAAGCTTGCGCTGGTCGCCAGCGTCGTGACCAAGCACTGCCTGCCGGTCCACCCGCTCGCCGCCGGCCCGTCGGAGCAGGTCGTCGTGGCCAGCCTCGCCGATCCTGCGGCAACGAAAGTGTTGCGGCTGGTGATGGCCGAACAGCGGCGGCTGCCCCGGCTCGGGCGGCTCTACCTCGCCGCGGTGTTGCGGCGCGTCACCAGCTGGGGTGTGTTCGATAGTGTCGAAGGGGCCCGCAACGGGGTCAGCCGCGCCTTCGGCCACGTCGCCGAACGCGTGCTGCTCGAAGGCTTTGGGACGGGTGCCGATGGCGAGGGCGGCCAGCGCGCCTGAGCAGGCCGACGCCCCCTGCGCATGCCTGTCCTGCACCGCTGCACATAGGCCAGATGCGGCATCGCGCCCATATGAAACCTGGGGCATGAACACGGGGTTCGGAAATGACCACCACCACGAACAGGCACCGGGTCGTCGTCATCGGCGGCGGCTTTGGCGGACTTGCCACCGTCCAGGCGCTGAAAGGCGCCGACGTCGCGATCACCATGATCGACCGGCGCAACCACCACCTGTTCCAGCCACTGCTCTACCAGGTCGCGACTACCGCGCTCAGCCCCTCGGAGATCGCCTGGCCGATCCGCATGCTGCTCAAGCATCGGCCCGAGGTCACGACGCTGCTCGGAAATGTCGTCGGCATCGACAAGGCGCGGCAGCTGGTCGAGCTCGAGGATGGCGGCACTGTTCCCTACGACACGCTGGTCATCGCCACCGGAGCGCGCCACGCCTATTTCGGCCATGACGACTGGGAGCCATATGCCCCTGGACTCAAGACGCTGGAGGACGCGACCGCGATGCGACGCCGCCTGCTCCTGGCCTTCGAGGCGGCCGAGCGCGAGACCGATCCGGCCAGGCGCCGGGCCCTGCTGACCTTCGCCATCATCGGCGCCGGCCCCACCGGGGTAGAACTCTCGGGCGCCATCATCGAGCTCGCCCGCACCACGCTGCGCAGCGAGTTCCGCTCGATCAAGCCCGAGGAGGCGCGCGTCGTCCTTATCGAGATGGGTCAGCGCGTGCTGGCCAATTTCCGCGAGGACCTCTCGGCTTATGCCAGGTCGGCGCTGGAAAAGCTCGGCGTCGAGGTGATGCTGGGCCGCGCCGTCACCAATGTCACCGCCGACGCGGTGCATCTGGGCGACGAGGTGCTCGAAGCCGGCACCATCATCTGGGCCGCGGGCGTGCTCGCCTCGCCGGCCGCCAGGTGGCTGGGCGTCGAGGCTGACCGCGCCGGCCGGATCAAGGTCGAGCCGGATCTCAGCGTGCCGGGCAGCCCCAACATCTTCGCCATCGGCGATACGGTGACCGTGCTCGCCCCCAACGGCAAGCCGGTGCCCGGCATCGGCGATGCGGCCAAGCAGGGTGGCAAGTATGTGGCCGGGGCAATCAAGGCCCGCCTCGCCGGCCGGGTGCCCGAGCCCTTCCGCTACCGGCACCTGGGCGATATCGCGACGGTGGGCAAGAGCGCGGCGCTGATCGATTTCGGCTGGCTGCAGCTCACCGGCTGGGTCGGGTGGTGGGCCTGGGGCCTCGCCCATATCTACTTCCTGATCGGCATCAAGAACCGCATCTCGGTGGCGATCAGCTGGCTGTGGATCTATCTCACCGGCCATCGCAGCGCCCGGCTCATCACCTGGGGCGAGGCCGGAAGCGGCAAGCCCAAATGAAAAAGACCGGGCACCTGACGGTACCCGGCCCTTTCCAATCCCAGTCGGTCGTCGATTACTCGACGGCGATCTCGGTGACGGCGACCTTGCCGGTGCGGCGGTCTTCGCCGGTCTCGAACGAGACCTTCTGACCTTCCGCGAGCCCCTGCAGGCCGGCGCGATTCAGAGCGGTAGCGTGGACAAACACGTCCTTACCGCCGTTATCGGGCTGGATGAAACCATAGCCCTTCTGATCGTTGTAGAATTTGACGGTGCCCTTTTCCATAGGGTGATCCCTCATTTGCAGTTTTCATTCTGGACAGAAGGACGTGGGTCACCCTGCCCGGTCAGTCGAATTTTGGAGTCCTATCGTGCGCCTGACCGAGAGCGGGGGCATACGGCCGGAGGTCAGCCAAATGTCGATGGTGAAACGGATAGATTGCGGCGGCGTGATTGGCAAGTGATGCCATGCTGCGGCATCACGCCTGCGAAACGATCCTGTCGGGGCTGAGCCAGAAGGGCGGCATGGCCCCCGCGAGGTTGGAAAGCGGCAGAACCTCGGGCTTGGGGTGGATGCCGAGCACATCGGCCATGAAGGCGAGCCGCGCCTCCACCCGCCCCCACACGTCTGGGAATTCGTCGCGCAGCTGGTCGCGACCCCACTCGTCGAGCAGCGCGATGCCGTCCTCGATATTGGCGCCGTGATAGGGCGGGCCGGCGGCCGGGATGATGTCGACCTGCACGCACTGGCCCGACGCGAATGTCTCGCGCGAGCCCGGATAGACCGGCGTATTCATCCACTCGTCGATGTGAATGAGGTGGCCCGGATTGAGCACCAGCTTGAAGAAAGGGTTGTCGAGGTGCTTGCGCACCAGCGCATCGAGCGCCCCGCCGGTGACGCCGATGCCGATGGTCTCGTACCACTCGGCGGCGGCGAGGAAATACGGACCCGCCATGCGCTCGACGTAGTCGCGCGCTGCTGCCGGCAGTCCTGTTTCGTCCTCGGCGAGCCAGCCCATGCGGCTCGACAACCCGCCCCAATAGCCGACCGCGGTGGTCATCGGGTCGCCCGCCTCGAGCTTCCGCCCCGTCGGGCTGTTCAGGCCGACGAGCCGGTCGCCCGACGAAAACATGGTGTGGCACGAGTGCGGCAGTACGCCGAGCTGCATCTGCCGGACCGCGTCGAAGCCGCTCATCCCCGGCCGGACGTTGCGGATCAGCCGCTTGATCGCCTCGGAGCAGGCGACGGCGCCGAACTCGAACTGGGCGATCTGGGCTATTTCGTTGGTGGCGCGCAGCCCGGTGACGGAATGCATCAGCAGCGCGTTGGCATTCACCACACGCCCGTCCCGCCCGACGATGTGGCGCAGTGTATCGACGATATAGGCCGGGGTCTCCAGCCAGACCTCGGGCTTGGCCGCCTCGTCGGGGCCGAAATATTTCCAGCCCAGCACGCCGACGCGGTGATGGCTGTCGATGCCGGCATTGCGCAGCACCTCGTCGAGTGCCGGCGTCTTGGTGCGATCCTGCCCCATCAGCCCGAAGGGCGGATAGAGCCGAGCCTCGACATCGATACTGCAATTCTCGGCGCGGCCGAGATTCTCCGGGCCGGCCAGCAAAGTCGGCGTGGCATCCGGCGAGATGATCAGCAGCGCTTCCTCGAAGCGCGGATCGAAACCGGTCACATAGGTCAGGTTCGCGGTGTGCTCGCGATCGGCATAGATCACCAGCGCGTCGAGGCCGGCGGCGCGGCGGGCGCGGTTGAGCGCGCTGAGCCGCGCGGCATACACGGAACGATCGAGCTCCGGCCGGGTTTCGGGAATGCCGAAATCCGGCAGCTTGGCATCGACCAGTCGAAAGGCGGGCATTCGGGTCCCCTACCCGGGCAGGAATGCGTGATCAGAAGCGGAAACGGCGCATGAAAGCAACCAGCCGGGCTTGCCGGGGTGTTGACAATGCACCATTTCTACTTGCTATTAAGAACCATTCGCAAAAACTCAGTTTGATCCATGCTCGATCGCCGTCAGTTTGCTGCCCTGGGCCTCGCTGCTCTCCTGGCCCTGTCGACAGGCCCTGCCCTGGCGCAGGACAAGTTCAAGGTGGTCACCACCTTCACCATCATCGCCGACATCGCCCGCAACGTCGCGGGTGACGCGGCGGTGGTGGACTCGATCACCCGGCCGGGTGCCGAGATCCACAATTTCCAGCCCGGTCCGCGCGACGTCGCCAAGGCGCAGGAAGCCGACCTGGTGCTATGGAACGGCATGAACCTCGAGCAGTGGTTCGAAAAATTCTTCGAGAACGTGAAGGACGTGCCGCAGGTGGTGCTCACCGACGGTATCGAGCCGATGGGCATCGCCGAGGGGCCCTATACCGGCAAGCCCAACCCGCATGCCTGGATGAGCCCCAGCAACGCGCTCGTCTATGTCGAGAATATCCGCAAGGCCCTGGTGGAGCATGACCCGGTCAATGCCGTGACCTACGACGCCAACGCCGCGGCCTATGCCGAGCAGATCAAGGCCATGGACGCCCCGCTCCGGGCTCGGCTCGACCAGATTCCGGCCGAGCAGCGCTGGCTCGTCTCCTCGGAAGGCGCCTTCAGCTACCTGACGCGCGACTACGGCATGAAGGAGCTCTACCTCTGGCCGATCAATGCCGACCAACAGGGCACGCCGCAGCAGGTGCGCAAGGTGATCGACGCCGTGCGCGCCAACCGGATCCCGGTCGTATTCTCGGAATCGACGATTTCGGACAAGCCGGCCAAGCAAGTGGCCAAGGAGACCGGCGCGGCCTATGGCGGCGTGCTCTATGTCGACTCGCTGAGCGAGGCCGACGGCCCGGTGCCGACCTATCTCAAGCTGCTCGAAGTCACCGTCGACACCATCGCCAAGGGGTTCGGCAAGTGAGCCTATCCGCCAACGTGCCGCACGAGGCCTGGAACCCGGAAGGCATGCCGAGCCTCAATGTCAGCGGCGTCACCGTCGCTTACCCTAACGGTAATGTCGCCCTGCGCGACGCCAGTTTTTCGCTCGGGGCCGGCACGATTGCCGGCCTCGTTGGCGTCAACGGGTCGGGCAAATCCACCCTGTTCAAGGCGATCATGGGCTTCGTGCACCCCGTCGCCGGCGAGGTCCGTATCGCCGGGCTGCCGGTGCGCGAGGCGCTGAAGCGCAACATCGTCGCCTACGTGCCGCAGGCCGAAGAGGTCGACTGGAATTTCCCGGTCCTCGTCGAGGACGTGGTGATGATGGGCCGGCAGGGCCATATGGGCTTTTTCCGCGTGCCCTCGCCGCGCGACCGCGAACTGGTCGACCAGTCGCTGGCGCGCGTCGGCATGGGCGACTACCGCAAACGCCAGATCGGCGAGCTTTCGGGCGGGCAGAAGAAGCGCGTCTTCCTCGCACGCGCGCTGGCGCAGGAGGGTCGCATCATCCTGCTCGACGAGCCCTTCACCGGTGTCGACGTGCAGACCGAAACCGCGATCATCGACCTGATGCGCGAGCTGCGCGACCAGGGCCACCTGATGCTGGTCTCGACCCATAACCTCGGCTCGGTGCCGGATTTCTGCGACCAGGTCGTGCTGGTCAACCGCACGGTGCTCGCCGCCGGCCCGACCCAGGACGTGTTCACACAGGCCAATCTCGAAAAGGCCTTTGGCGGCGTACTGCGCCACTTCCAACTCGCCGGCGCGGACCTGCACGACGATACCGACCGCCGCCGCGTTACCGTGCTCACCGACGACGAGCGCCCGGTGGTGTTTTATGGCGAGAACGGCGCCGGCGCCCCGGCCTCGCCCAGCAAGCCGAAAACCAAGGACGAGTGATGCTGGAAGAGCTCCTCGTCCCGTTCAGCTACGACTACATGGTCAAGGCCATCTGGGTCTCGGCCCTGGTCGGTGCGGTCTGCGCCTTTCTCTCGGCCTACCTCATGCTCAAGGGCTGGTCGTTGATTGGCGACGCGCTCGGCCATGCCGTGGTCCCCGGCGTCGCCGCCGCCTACCTCCTTGGCCTCCCCTACTCCGCCGGCGCATTCGTTGCGGGCGGGCTCGCCGCCGCCTCGATGGTGATCGTGCGGGCTCGGACGCGGCTACGCGAGGATGCGGTGATCGGCATCATCTTCACCTCGTTCTTCGCACTCGGCCTGCTCATCGTGTCGCTCAACCCGACGGCGGTGGACGTGCAGGCCATCGTCATGGGCAACATTCTCGGTATCTCGGATGCGGACGTGGTGCAGGTTGTGATCATCGCTCTGGTCTCACTCGCCATCCTGATCCTCAAGTGGAAGGACCTGATGCTGGTGTTCTTCGACGAGAACCATGCGCGCACCGTCGGGCTCAACCCGCGCGCGCTGCAGGTGCTGTTCTTCGCGTTGCTCGCGGCCTGTACCGTGGCCGCACTGCAGACGGTCGGCGCCATTCTCGTCATCGCCATGGTGGTGACACCCGGGGCCACGGCCTATCTCCTCACCGACCGCTTCCGCACGCTGCTGATCATCGCGGTGATCCTCGGCTCGGCGACGGCAGCCGTCGGCGCCTACATCTCGTTCTTTCTCGATGGGGCGACGGGCGGCGTCATCGTCTCGCTGCAGACGGCGCTGTTCCTCGTCGCCTTCTTCTTTGCCCCCAAGCATGGCCGCATCGCCGCGCGCCGTCGCGCCCTGCGCGAGGGAGGCGTGTGATGGACCTGATCAACACGTTCCTCATCGAACCGCTCAGCTACGATTTCATGCAGCGCGCGCTGCTGATCGCTATTCTCGTCGGCGCAGTTTCCGCGGTGCTGTCCTGCTTCCTCGTGCTCAAGGGCTGGTCGCTGATGGGCGACGCCATTTCGCACGCGGTACTGCCGGGCATCGTCATCGCCTATGTGATCGGCCTGCCCATCGCCATTGGCGCGTTCGTTGCTGGGCTATTCGCCGCGATCAGCACCGGCTATCTCAAGGACAACAGCCGCATCAAGGAAGACACCGCCATGGGCATCGTCTTCACCGGCATGTTCGCGGTCGGCCTCGTGATGTTCTCGCGCATCGAGACCGACCAGCACCTGAGCCACATCCTGTTCGGCGACATGCTGGGCGTCACCTGGGGCGACCTGATCGAGACTGCCGTCATCGCCATCGGCACGCTGGTGATTATCCTCGCCAAGCGCCGCGATTTCCTGCTCTACACCTTCGACCCGCAGCATGCCCGCGCCATCGGCCTGCGCGTGCCGCTGCTGCACTATGGCCTGCTGGCCATGCTGTCGATCACCATCGTCGCCTCGCTGCAGGCCGTCGGCATCATCCTCGTCGTCGCCATGCTGATTGCTCCCGGTGCCATCGGGTTCCTGCTCGCCAAGCGCTTCGAGGCAATGCTGATGATCGCCGTCGGCGTGTCGGTCGGCGCCGGCATCCTCGGCACCCTGATCAGCTACGCCATCAACGGCGCCACCGGCCCCTGCATCGTGCTGATCCAGGCCGCGGTGTTCCTGCTGGCGCTGTTCTTCGCGCCGGGCACCGGGTTGCTGCGGCGGCGGGTGGCTTGAGATTTTGCGCATTGTAGCGCTAACATGCGCATATTGATGCGCATGGAGTTCGGCATGGCCCCGGTTCGTAAATCAGCAAATCTGTCAATCGATGCCCGATTGCTGGAAGAGGCCCGTGCGCTGAGTATCAACCTGTCCGGCGCCGCGCAGGACGGCATCCGGAATGCTATCGCAGCTGAGAAAGCGCGAAAATGGCAGGCCGAAAACGCGGAAGCCATTCGCAGTTCCAATGAGTATGTCGAGAAGCATGGACTGCCTCTCGAGAAGTACCGAATGTTCTGATGGCTACGTTCGACATCCATCGTGCTGGCGATGGATACCTGCTCAACGTGCAGACCGATCTGCTCGATGGGCTCAATACCGTGCTCGTTGTGCCGCTGATGCCAATCGAACGCGCGCCACTTCCGATGGGACGCCTGAACCCGGTATTCGAACTCGCCGGTAAGCGCTACTCGATGGTCACGCAATACATGGCATCAACCCCGATCCGACAACTCGGGCCCCTCTCGGGCAATCTGAAATTCTCGCACTACGACAAGATCAAATCGGCGCTGGACATGATCTTTCTCGGCTTCTAGTCCCGCACGGCCATTTCCTCGCTCACCACGCTCTTGCTCAGCTGTCGCTCGCGCAACCAGATGTAGAGGCCGGAGCCGATGACGATGGGTGCGCCGATGAAGATCCAGACGTCGGGCGGCTGGTTGAACACAAACCAGCTCGACGCCGTCAGATAGACGATCAGCGAGTAGTTGAACGGGGCCAGCACCGAGGCAGGCGCGAAGCGGTGCGCCACCGTGATGAGCTGGTGGCCCACCAGCGCCGCGACGCCGATCAGGATGAACGGAATCCAGGTCTCGGGGCTCGACGGCCACACCCAGCCACCCAGCGCAAAGGGCAGGAGGAACAGCGTAGAGATGCCGGCCGCATAGAATTGCTGCGCCGTGGAGCTATCGACGCCGGCCAGGGCGCGCGTCGACAGCATGTACAAGGCCGAGCAGATCACCGCGCCGAACGACAGGAAGATCGCCGGATGGAAGGCCGATGTGCCCGGCCGGATGATGATCAGCACGCCGACAAAGCCGACGACGATCGCGAGCCAACGCCGCCAGCCCACCGCCTCGCCGAGCAGCGGGATCGACAGCGCACAGACGATCAGCGGCATGGTGAAGCCGATCGAACCGGTGATGGTCAGCGGGATGTAGGTGATGGCGAGGAAGTTGAAGATGGTCGAGCCGAGCAGCGCGATGGCGCGCCAGAACTGCAGCCACGGCCTGCGCGTCACCACCAGCGCCCGGCCCTCGCGCGGCAGAAACAGCGCCAGCACCAGCACGAACTGGCCGAGATAGCGGACGAACACCACTTCCATCGGCGGAATGCCGTGCAGCATCAGCCACTTGGCACAACTGTCGATGACGCAGAAGCAGAAATAACCGAACAGCACCATGCCGATACCGAGCACGCGCCGCTCCTCGATGGGCTTGACCACGCTCGCCACGTTCACGCCTCCACCGGCTCGGTGACAGGGCGCTTCAGCTGCCGCTCGCGGAACCAGATGTAGACCCCGGAGCCGATGATCACCGGTGCGCCCAGGTAGAACCAGATGTCGGGCGGATCAGAGAAGACCAGCCAGCTGGCAAAGGCGAGGAGCAGCAGCTCGGTGTAGCTGAACGGTGCCAGTTCCGAGGGCGCCGCATAGCGGTGGGCGATGGTGTTGAACTGGTGCGCGGTGAAGCCGGCGATGCCTGCAGCGAAGAAGGCGAACCAACCGCCGCCGCTCGACGGCCAGGTCCAGTCCTGGAAAGCGAAAGGCGCCACGCAGAGCAGCGCGATCAGGCCCGAGTAGGTCTGCTGTGTCGCGGCGGAATCGACGCCGGCAAGCTTGCGGGTGATGATGCTGTAGAGCGCGGCAAACAGCGCGCCGACGAGACAGATCAGCGAGGCCCAGTGAAATGCCTCCGACCCGGGCCGCACGATGATCAGGATGCCCACGAAGCCGACGCCCACCGCCACCCAACGCCGCCAGCCGACCTTCTCGCCCAGCAGCGGCCCGGACAAAGCCGTGACCATCAGCGGCATGGTGAAGAGCAGCGCGCCGGTTACGGTCAGTGGCAGGAAGCGCATGGCGAGGAAATTGGCCGCCGTTGTGCCGAGCAGGCACAAGCCGCGCAGCAGCTCCAATGTCCAATTGTTGGAGTGGAACAGGTCGCGCTGCACCGGCAGGAACAGGGCGACGCCGAGCGCCACATGCACCGCGTAGCGTACGAACACGATCTCGGCCAGCGGCAAACCCTCGGTGGCCATGAACTTGGCCGAGCTGTCGAGCACCGCGAAGAACACCTGCGCAATCAACAGGATGCCAATGCCGAGATTGCGGCGTTCCTCGATGGGAGCGATTTGGGAGGCCATGAAACAGTCCATGCCGCCGGTGGAATGCGGCTCAGTCGCACCTCAAGGCTGGCGGCGCGACACTGTCAATGCCGCCACCGTAACAATGCGTTCGGCTGGGACTAAAGTTGCGGACTAGCCACGCTGCGCCGCCGGCTCGCTCGTGGCGCGGCGACCGAGCACGAACAGCGCGAACAGGATCGCAGTCGAGCCGAGGTCGCCAATGAGGCTGTAGCCCCAGAACGGTATCGCGGCGACGTAGCAGGCGAGGAGCCCGTCGAGACCGGGGCCGTAATAGCCACCCAGCCAGACCCCGAAATTGGAGACGAGGAAGAACGCCAGGCTGCCCAGGAAAGCCGCGCCGCCCAACCGCAGCACGCTCAGCTTCCCGAGGAGGCCGCGAGCGATCAACGTCGCGGCCAGCATTCCCGCATAGGTGAACAGCGCCGAATTGTGCCAGCCGAGCACGATGTCGGCGATGGCCATGGTGGCGATCGGCACCAGCGCGGCCAGCCAGACATTGCGGATGGCATAGGCGGCGAGCAGGCTGACCCCTACCACAGCCGTCACATTGGGCGGATGCGGAATGAGCCGGCTCAATACGCCGATGACGATGAGCCCGAAGGCAAGCCGTTCACTGTTGGTCATCGCAGGTCTCCGCGGGGAATAATCAGCCTCGCGCGGTGGCTGGTCAACAGCCAGCGTTGCCAAATGCACGGTGTCACCCCGGCGGGTGGGGTAAGGCTGTGCCCAACGCGACGGCGTCAGTAGGTCTGGCGCAGATGGCTGAGCTTCAGCGACTTGGCCAGCGCGTCCTTGTCCACCGCAGCACCGTTGCGCGGCGTGAAGCTCAGCTTCACTTCCCGTCCGGGCAACAGCGTCAGGGCGTTGTCGGAGAAGTAGCCGGGCACACCGACCGTGGCGGTGACGAACATGGCCGGCTTGTCCGCCGTCAGCGTCAGCACCGGCGCCTTGTCGCCGCCCGACCACTTGGCCGTCACCTTGGCGTCGCCAATTTGATAGGCCTTGTAGGCCTTGGGGAAATAGTCGTTCTCGCCCAGCAGCTTGCCGTCCTCGGCGGTCCAGGAGAAGAACAGGAACTCGTTGGGCCTGAGGTCGGAGAGGCTGAGCCTGGTCGCCACCACCGCCTTGTCGGGATTGGTCTTGACCTTGGCGGTGGCGATCACGCGGGCCTTGCCGGCGGCGTCGACGGCCTGCACATCGAGCGCGATCTCGGCCTTGGCCGCCGTGTCGTTGATGGCCTTGAGCAGCACCGTATCGCCATCCGGCACCGCCACCACATTGATCGGGGCGAAGAAGCGCTTGGCCATATAGTGCAGCAGCTTCCACTGCCCGCCATAGTCGAGGCTGGACCAGCTCGCCACCGGGTAGATGTCGTTGATCTGCCAATAGAGCGTGCCCATGCAGCGCGGCTTGGTCGAGCGCCAATATTCGATGGCGGTCTTGATGGCGAGGCCCTGCTGGATCTGGCTCAGGAACACCATGTTCTCGAACCCGCTCTGGAAGCGGAAATAGCGCGTCATCGTCTCGAGGATGCGCGAATTGCCACCGGTATTGCGCTGGTGCGCCTCCATCACCGGCGAGGTCGGGTTGCGATCCTCGGGCGTGGTGAAGGTCTCGATGACGTTCATCGAGGTAAAGCTCTGGAAGCCGAACTCGGAGGCAAAGCGCGGGTTCACGTCGCGATAGGCGGCAAAATCCTTGGCCTCGTGCCACACGCTCCAATAGTGCGTGTCGCCGCGCGTATCCGAGTGCCAGCCGTCGGAAAAGTCCATGTAGCCCAGCGACGGGGAGCTCGGCCAGAAGCGGCGGCCCGGATCCTCGTCCTCGACAATATAGCCGAGCATCGAGTTCAGCCGGTCATAGTTGGCGACATAGCGCTCGGGCGCCGCCTTGGTCTCGGGATACCAGTGCAGCGAGCCGATCACCTCGTTGTCGCCGCACCAAAGCGCGATCGAGGCGTGGTGTTGCAGGCGGCGCACCTGCTGGGTGATCTCGGTGCGCACGCCGGCGAGGAAGGCGCGGTCGCTCGGGTAGCTCATGCAGGCGAACATGAAGTCGTGCCAGATGAGGATGCCGAGCTCGTCGCACAGCTCGTAGAAGTAATCTGGCTCATACTGTCCGCCGCCCCAGACGCGCAGCATGTTCATGTTCACCGCCTGCGCGCTTTCGAGCAGGTCGCGGATGACATTGGGGGTGATGCGCGAAGGAATGGCGTCGGCCGGAATCCAGTTGGCGCCGAACATCGAGATGTCGCGGCCGTTGATCCGCACCTTGAACGAGTGGTCGATCTCGTCCTTCTCGACCAGCCATTCGAGCTTGCGCAGCCCGAGCTTGCGCTTGGTCACCTCGCCATCGAGCGTGGTCCAGAGCTCGTAGAGCGGCTGCTCGCCCTGCCCGTTCGGCCACCACAGTTTCGGGTTCTTGATGGTGACGTTGTGGACGAACACGTTCTCGCCCGGACGGACCACCACCTTGTCGGCAAGCTTCTGCCCGTCGATCTCGTGGGTCAGTTCAACCGAACCTTCAGCGAAGGCGAAAACACGAGTCGTGATCGACAGTTCGACCGATTTCTTGCCATGCGCCTGTTCGACCGTGACGCTCTCCTGGCGCGCAAGTTTCGAGCGCCGGATGACCACGCGGCCATAGACGCCGGTCGGCATCAGGCAGATGCCCCAGTCCCAGCCGGCGTGGCAGGCGGCCTTGCGCACGAAGTTCATGTGCACGCCTTCGAGGCCGTTCGACAGGTAGTTGTTGGTGAACGGGATCGGGAACGGATGCGCATCGGAACGCGCCTTGGCGACATCGCGCGTCACCGCGAACTCGAACCGCAGCGTGTTGGTGCCGGCCTTCACCCTGCCGGTCACATCGATGTCGTAGCGGATGAACTGGTTCTGCGTATCGGCGATCTTTTCGCCATTGAGGAAGATCTCGGCGATGGTGTCGACGCTCTCGAGCGTCAGTGTCAGGTAGCCGTCGATCTCGGCCGGCGTGGCGGTGAACTTCCGCTCCATCGTCCAGGGCGTGCGGTTCACCCACATCACCTCGGTTTCGTTCTCGCCGAAATAGGGATCAGGGATTTTCCCGGCCGCGAGCAGCGCCGCATGCACGTCGCCCGGCAGAGTGATTGGCAGCTTCAGCTTGGTCTTGGGCGAAGTGAGCTGGAATTCTCCGGCCAGGTCGAGCTCGCCATAGCCGGTGGTAGCGGCAATGTCCGCTGTCCTGGTCTTCGCCATAGGGAATCCTCCGATCGGTCACCGGCGTCGCAATCGATCTCGCCACCGGTCGCGCGGGTTCTAGCCCCTGCCCTGTTGGCTGCCAATCCCTGGATGTTGCAGTCTTCGCCTCCCTCCCCCTTGAGGGGAGGGAATGAGGGTGGGGGTGGTGCAGTGGATCACCGATGGACCCCCACCCCCAACCCCTCCCCTCAAGGGGGAGGGGAGCGCAATCTCCACTCGCGCCACGCTACGCTTGACACGTGACCATTTGGTCACCTATCGTATCCACCGTGGATGCCGTCTTCAAAGCCCTGGCTGATCCGACCCGCCGTCAGCTGCTCGACAGCTTGCGGGACAAGGCCGGACAGACGTTGACCGAGCTCGAACAGGGGCTCGGCATGACGCGGTTCGGGGTGATGAAGCACCTCAAGGTGCTCGAAGAGGCAAAGCTGGTGACGAGCCGCAAGGAGGGGCGGTTCAAGTACCACTACCTCAACGCCTCCCCGATCCAGGAAGTCGCCGATCGCTGGATCGCGCCCTACCAGAAACCGTTCGCGCGCTATGCGCTGAATCTCAAGGCGATGCTGGAGAGCCGTCAGACCATGCCCGACAAGCCCGATTTCGTCCTCGAAACCTATATCCGCACCACGCCCAAGGCGCTGTGGGATGCCATCACCAACCCGGAGATGACCCGCCAGTACTACTATGGCGGCCGGGTGCAGCCCGAGCTGCGCGTGGGCGGCCGCTTCTACTACCTCGATCCCAATGGCGAGGTGAATCTCGACGGCGAAGTGGTCGAGATCGTCCCCGAAAAGCGCCTCGTCACCACCTTCAAGGCCAACTGGGCCGGTGAAGGCGCGGAGCTCACGCGCGTGCAATACGAGATCGAGCAGCTGGGCGAGAGCTGCAAGCTCACCCTCACCCATTTCAACGCCGAAGCCGCCAAGGCCGGCGTCGAAAGCGGCTGGCCGATGATTTTGGCCGGCCTCAAGACCCTGCTCGAGACCGGCACGCCGCTCATGCTGCCGGCCATGTAGCAGGCAAGAACCATACAGACAGGGAGTTACGACCACACGCACTTGACTCTCATGGCTACTATACATAGCTATCATAGCTACATACGTTAGCCATTGAGATCCGCCATGTCATCCCCCGCCCCAGGCATCCCGCCCAAATCCGTCACCGCCACCCTCCGCCTCGAAGGCCTCATCGCCCTCATCGCCGCCGCCATCGCCTACTGGTTCCTCGGCGGCAACTGGTGGCTGTTCGCCCTCCTGCTGCTCGCCCCGGACCTCAGCTTCCTCGGCTATTCGGCCGGAGCAAAGACCGGGGCGAAGATCTACAACCTCGCCCATACCTACACCCTGCCCGCCATTCTCGGCGCCATCGGCTGGTTCGGCGGCGTGCCGCTGCTGGTCGAGCTGGCGCTGATCTGGGTCGCCCATATCGGGATGGATCGTGCGCTCGGTTACGGACTCAAGTATCCCGGCTACGATCACCAGACCCATCTGGGCCCCATCGGGAAGGCGAAGAAGCACCTTGCCAACGCCGGCTAAGACATCGCGCGACGCACTCGCGACCATCGCCCGGGGGCTCGTCGAAGCCTCCGGGCCCGACGCGCTCACGCTCGGCGCGGTGGCGCAGGCGGCCGGCATCAAGCCGCCCTCGCTCTACAAGCATTTTG
This sequence comes from Devosia sp. Soil_C_22, assembly GCF_057657195.1. Lineage (NCBI taxonomy): Bacteria > Pseudomonadati > Pseudomonadota > Alphaproteobacteria > Hyphomicrobiales > Devosiaceae > Devosia > Devosia sp. Soil_C_22. The sequence goes on along the minus strand of NZ_JBDGIY010000001.1, from coordinate 1,193,261 downwards.
CCGATCGCGCCGCGCTGCTGAAGGTGGTCGAGATCGCGATCCTCCACGAGCTCGAGGCCCGTCTTCGGCGTGACACCGTCGGTCCGGACCCGAAATCGCGCCTGCAAGCGATGGCCCGCTCCTATCGCAGCTTCGGCAACGAGGCGCCGAACCGCTATCGCGTCATCTACTCCGGCGACGCCTTCATCGATCCCGAAATCCGCGCCGCCTGCCTGTTCTCGGCGCAACCGCTGTTCGAGGAACTCCGCGCCGCCGGCGTGCCGGAAGCCCGCGTGCTGCCACTCTCGCGCGTGCTCGTCCCCTTCCTCCATGGCTTCGTGCTGATGGAGATCGGCAATGCCTTCAACCTGGGCGGCGATGTCGACGAGGCGTTCGAGACCGGGCTCGAGACGATCCTTCGCGAGATTTCGTAGCAGCCGTGTCGATCTGCACCGCGATGGCGCTCAAGGCGGGAATGCTCCAGGAGTTGATGCTGCATCAGGTGCTGGGCGCGGGGACGCACCTGTTCGACAGCCTGGGGCCTGGGCTGCGCCGGCTCGAGCGCCTGCGCGTGCTCGAGGGCGAAGGCGTGACGCATCTGCACTATTGGGTGAGGTAGGCGCTCGCGCTCGACACGTGCCCCCTACTCCGCCGCCTCAGCATCGAGGAACCCGCCCGACTGACGTGCCCACAGCGAGGCGTACACCCCGCCATGCGTCAGCAGCTGGGCATGCGTGCCTTCCTCGATGATCTTGCCCTTGTCGAGCACGATCAGCCGATCCATCTCGGCGATGGTCGAGAGGCGGTGGGCGATGGCGAGCACGGTCTTGCCCTGCATCAGCGTGGTCAGCTGGCTCTGGATCGCCGCCTCGACCTCGCTGTCGAGCGCGGACGTCGCCTCGTCGAGAATGAGGATCGGCGCATCCTTGAGCAGCACGCGCGCAATGGCGACGCGCTGGCGCTGGCCGCCGCTCAGCTTGACGCCGCGCTCACCGACATAGGCGTCGTAACCGACCCGGCCGCGCTGGTCGACGAGCTGCTCGATGAACTCGTCGGCTTCGGCCATGGCCGCGGCCGTGGTCATCTCTTCGTCGGTCGCATCGGGCCGGCCATAGGTGAGGTTGGCGCGGATCGAGCGGTGCAGCAGCGCTGTGTCCTGGGTCACCACCCCGATCTGGGCGCGCAGCGATTCCTGGGTGACCCTGGAAATGTCCTGACCGTCGATGGTGATGCGGCCGCTGTTGAGGTCGTAGAAGCGCAGCAGCAGGTTGACGATGGTCGATTTGCCCGCGCCCGAGCGCCCGATCAGTCCGACGCGCTCGCCCGGCTTCAGCTCGAGCACCAGGTCATCGATGACCGGCAACGCCTTGTCGTACTTGAAGCCGACATGGTCGAAGCGGATGGCAGCCTCGGTGACCACCAGCGGCTTGGCATCGGGCGCATCCACCAGCCCGAGGGGCTTGGAAATAATCTCGGCCGAGTTCTGCGCCGTGCCGAAATTGCGCATCATGCCGTTGAGCTGGTTCATCAGCCGGCCCAGCATGGCATAGAGCCTGAGGATCACGCCGGTGGTCAGCGCCACGCCGCCGACGGTGAGCACGCCCTCTGCCCACAGATGCACCGACAGCGCGGTGATGCCGGTGATGGCGACGCCGGACAGCATGGCCATCGACGAGCGGACGCCCACCAGCGTGCGCGCCAGCCGCTGCTGCGCGCTCAGATAGTCGTCGAAACCGCGGCGCACGAAGCGGTCGGCGCCTTCGCTGGTGCCGAACAGCTTCAGCATCTGGATGTTGGCAAAGCTGTCGACGATCTTGCCGGTCAGCGCCGAGCCCTGCTCCGCCGTCGCCGCCGCCGCCTTGCGCATGCGCGGGACAAAGTAGCGGGCGAGCACCGCGAACACCGCGACCCACACGATCATCGCCGCCGCAAGGCGCCAGTCGAGCTGCCCGAGGATCACCGTGGTCGCGATCACGAAGATCACGATGTTCCACACCACCTGCAGCAGGCTGACCATGAAGTCGCCCACCGCCGCGCCGGCCTGCCAGACCTTTGAGGCGATCGAGCCGGCAAAATCGTTCTGGAAGAAGCTCAGGTTCTGCCGGATCACGTGCGCATAGGATTGCCAGCGCACCATGTTGTAGAAGCCGAGCGACACGGTCTGCTCTTCCACCGTCGCCGACAGCCAGGCGATGAGGAAGCGGAAGCCGAGCGTCACCACCAGCATGCCCGCCAGTTCCGGCCCGTTGGCCGCCACCAGCGCGTCCCAGCCCTGCCCGGCCGGCAGGGCGGTCAGCATGTCGATCAGACGGCCGACGTAATAAAACAGCGCCGCCTCGACCAGCGCCACCAGCCCGCCCAGCACCATCAACGCAAGGAAGGCGAGCCTGGCCTGGGAGACATAGAACCAGAAGAACCGGATCGTCTGCAGCGGCGGCCGCAGGTCGTCGTTCCGTCCGAAGGGGCGGACCCAGGTCTCGAAAAAGCGGTGAATCGGCTCGATGAGCTGCATGGTGTTCTCGCGGGAACACTCAATAGCTTGAATTCAAACGAAGGGAAGATGAATTCGCGGAACGGGGATGCTCGACCTTGGGAGCAAAGGTGGTGTTACCCAGCGACCCCACCCACAGCTTGTCATCCCTGCGAAAGCAGGGATCCATCTATCCGCCATCGCGGGCTGCGAGCTGTCATCCCTGCTTTCGCAGGGATGACAGCCGGAGTTCGTGGCCGCCCCCTCCACCAGCTTCGCTGGTCCCCCTCCCCCGCTGCGCAGGGGAGGAACACGGCGAGATCGTGCCGCAGCAATCCTCCACCGTAAAACGGGGGAGGGGGACCGCCGCAGGCGGTGGAGGGGGCGGCCGCACACACCTAAGCGTGCCCGCCCCCCACTCTCACTCAGCCGCCTGCTCGGCCTTCATATCCAGGAACCCGCCCGACTGCCGCTCCCATAGCTGGGCGTAGTGCCCGCCGCGGGCCAGCAGTTCGGCATGCGTGCCTTCCTCGACGATCTGGCCCTTCTCGAGCACCACCAGCCGGTCCATCGCCGCAATGGTCGAGAGCCGGTGGGCAATGGCGATCACCGTCTTGCCCTGCATCAGGTCGGTCAGCTGCTCCTGGATGGCCGCCTCGACTTCCGAATCCAGCGCCGAGGTGGCCTCGTCGAGGATCAGGATCGGGGCGTTCTTCAGCAGCACCCGGGCAATGGCGACGCGCTGGCGCTGCCCGCCCGACAGCTTCACGCCCCGCTCGCCCACATGGGCGTCGTAGCCGCGGCGCTGCTTGGGGTCGACCAGCCCGGCAATCACGTCGGCCACCTTCGCCTGCTCGGCCGCTTCGATCATCTGCGCATCGGTCGCGGTCTGGCGGCCGTACTTGATGTTCTCGCGCACCGAGCGGTGCAGCAGCGAGGTGTCCTGGCTGACCAGGCCAATCGCCGCCCGCAGGCTCTCCTGCGTGACGTCGCGGACCTCCTGCCCGTCGATGGTGATGCGCCCGCTCTCGACGTCGAACAGACGCAGCAGCAGGTTCACCAGCGTCGACTTGCCGGCGCCCGAACGGCCAACGAGGCCCACCTTCTCGCCCGGCTTAATGGCGAGGTTGAACCCCTCGATCACCGTGCCTTCCTTGCCGCGCCAGTAGTTGAAGCTGACGTCGTCGAAGACGATGCCACCCTCTCTCACCTCCAGCCTCGGCGCCTCGGGCTTGTCGAGCATGGAGATCGGCTGGGCAATGGTCTCGGCCGAGTCCTGCGTGGTGCCGATCTGGCGGAAGATCTGCGAGCCCGCATCGAGAATCCAGCCGCTCATGTTCATGATCTGCAGCGCAAACGGGATTGCCGTGGCGACGGCCGCGGCACTCAGCGTTCCAGCGTTCCAGGCGCCGAGCGCGATCCAGGCGATCGAGATCACGAGGCCCGCATTCAGCAGGAACAGGGTCGACCACATATAGGTGAAGACCCGCATGAGCTTGCTGAACTCGACGGCATGCACCCGCACCGACTCCGCCACGTACTCATCCTCGTGCCCGTCGGTCGAGAAGGTCTTGAGCGTGTGGATGTTGGTGTAGCTGTCGACGATGCGACCGGTGACCACGGACTTGGCTTCCGAGAGATCCTCGGAATGCTTGGCGATGAGCGGCATCACGATGGTGAACAGGATGCCGTAGAGGATCAGCCAGACCAGGATCGGCACGAGCAGCACCCAGTCGAGCCCCGCCATCACCACGATGGCGACGACGACGAACACCGCCGCGTACCAGACGGCGTCGATCGTCATGTTCACCGACATCTCGACGCTTTCGCCCGCCTGCATGATCTTGTTGGCGATGCGCCCGGCGAAATCGTTCTGGAAGAAGGTCCAGCTCTGGCGGATCACGTGCCAGTGGCTCTGCCAGCGGACGATGTTGACGAGGTTGGGCACGATGGAGTGGTTACGCACCAGCGTGTCGAGCAGGAAGGTCAGCGGCCGCACCACGGCGATGACCAGGATCATCCACAGGAAGGTCTGCCAGTTGAGCTCGAACATCTGGCCTGGTGGCGTGGTGGCGAGCAGCCCCACGACCACGCCGACAAAGATCGGCATCATCGCATCGGCGACAGAACCGATGGTTACCAGCACCATGCGCAGCGCGAAGGCGCCGCTGAACTGCTTGGCGAAATACAGAGTATAGGCGGTCACCCCCTGCGGGGGCTGGGTGTCCTTGGCCAGCGCTACGGGTTTGTAGCGGGCATCGAACCAGGCAATGACTCGGTTGAGCATTTCTCACTCATTTCCGAGCCCGACGCTTGTGACTTCTTGAGTCAGGTCAGGGCTCTAACAGATTGTTTTCGTTTCATCTTCGAGCGAAGCGCTGCGGGTTCCATGCGATGTCCGATGACGGTGTTGGGCGTATCCATCTGTCCCTCCTTGGGATGGTTGAAGTGGTTGCTAAAAAGTGGCCGGGCTAGCGCCCCATCCACCGGCTGTCATCCCAGCGAAAGCTGGGATCCATCGCGCAGCCAGCGCGGGCCGAGAGTTGGACCTCTGCTTTCGCATGGGTGACACGGGGTGGAAGGTGAACGATATCGCTTGCGAGAAAATCACTCCGCCGCCTCCTCCACCGCGTCCTGCAGGAATCCGCCAGACTGGCGGTTCCACAGCCTGGCGTAGGTGCCGCCGAGCCCGATCAGTTCGGCATGCGTGCCCTGCTCGATGATCCGGCCCTGCTCGAGCACGACCAGCCGGTCCATCGCCGCGATGGTCGAGAGCCGGTGCGCGATGGCGATCACGGTCTTGCCGTGCATCAGCCGCGTGAGCTGGCTCTGGATCGCCGCCTCGACCTCGCTGTCGAGCGCCGAGGTGGCCTCGTCGAGCACCAGGATCGGGGCGTTCTTGAGCAGCACCCGGGCGATGGCGATGCGCTGGCGCTGGCCGCCCGACAGCTTCACGCCGCGCTCGCCGACATGGGCGTCGTAACCGGTACGACCCTTGGGGTCGACCAGCGCGTGCACGAAGTCGTCGGCCTCGGCCAGCCGGGCGGCGGCGAGCATCTCCTCCTCGGTCGCATCGGGGCGGCCATAGAGGATGTTCTCGCGCACCGAGCGGTGCAGGAGCGAGGTATCCTGCGTCACGACGCCGATCTGCTCGCGGAGCGAATCCTGCTGCACGCCGGCGATGTCCTTGCCGTCGATCGAGATCACCCCGCTCTCGCGGTCATAGAAACGCAGCAGCAGGTTGACGATGGTCGACTTGCCGGCACCCGAACGGCCGACGAGACCGATCTTTTCGCCCGGCTTGATGGCGAGGTTCAGGTGGTCGATCACGCCCGATTTCTTGCCATAGTGGAAGCTGACATCGTTGAAGCGGATGTCGCCTTTCACCGCCCCGATCGGGGTAGCGCCGGGCTGGTCGGCGACGACGCGCGGCAGCGAGATCGAGCTGATGCCGTCACGCACGACACCGATATTCTCGAACAGCGCCGACATCTCCCACATCACCCACTGGCTCATGCCCTGGAAGCGCAGCACCAGCGCCGCGGCCACCGCGATCGCGCCCGCCGTCATCGCATCGTTCAGCCACTGGCCGATACCGACCGCCACCACGGCGGCGAGCAGCAGGCAGTTCATCGTGGTGATTATCACCTGCAGCTGCGTCACCATGCGCATCTGCTGGTGCACGGTGCCCATGAACTCATCCATGGCCTCGTGCGCATAGCTTTCCTCGCGATGCGAGTGCGAGAACAGTTTTACCGTCGCGATGTTGGTGTAGCTGTCGACGATGCGGCCGGTCATCAGCGAGCGCGCGTCGGCCTGCCGCTCGGACACCTTGCCGAGCTTGGGGATGAAGTAGCGCAGCAGCGCCACATAGGCGACGAGCCAGACCAGGAACGGCACGGCGAGCCAGATGTCGCTCATTGCCGCCAGCACCACGGCGCCGGCGAAATAGACGACCACGAAGATCGTGACGTCGAGCAGCTTCATCACCACTTCGCGTACGGCCAGCGCGGTCTGCATCAGCTTGGCGCCAATGCGGCCGGCGAACTCGTCCTGGAAATAGCTCATCGACTGGCGCAGCAGGTAGCGATGCGCCATCCAGCGGATGCGCTGCGGGAAATTGCCCAGCAGCGTCTGGTGGATGATGTGGGTGTCGATCAGTTGCAGCAGCGGCAGGCCGATGAGCAGGAAGCCGCCCATCAGCCACAGCTTCCAGCCCTCGGTCTGAAGGAACGTCGCCTTGTCGGCGGTGCCGAGCCAGTCGACGATCGAGCCCATGAAGCCGAACAGCGCAATCTCGCCCACGGCAATGGCAGCGCCGAGCACGGCCATGGCGAGCAGCCAGCGCTTGGCACCCTTGGAATAGTGCAGGCAGAAGGCCAGCAGCGTCTTGGGCGGCTGCTCGGGTTCACCCAGCGGGTACGGGTTCAGCCGCGCTTCGAACCACTTGAACACAGCATCGATCACAGCCGTTCTCCCTCAACGTCGTCTCAGTCACCGGCGGCACGGCTACGGCCTCAACATAGGTTGAGGTCAAGCGGCCCTTGCCAATTGAGGGGCAACCCTCATTATCGCTTCTTGGATGACGCACACGGCGGGTAACAGCCCGTCCGGAGGTGCGTACTGGCGCCAGCCCTTGCCCGATCCCATTACCGCCCAAGTTGGCAAGGATCGTGGCTGAAATGACTGGTGGTCAGCCACATAGAATACACTATGGCTTGGATTCGGCTGTTGCGGGCCCGCCACAGTCGGTTAGCGAGAAGGTTGCGGAGCAGTTGATGCGCGGCGAGAACGAAGAAACCATTTTCCTCAAGGACTACGCGGAGACCCCCTACGCCATCGAAAAGGTCGAGTTGGATGTCCGCATCGCGCCCGACACCTCAGTCATCCGCGCGCTCCTGACGCTGGTGCCGCGCCCCGCCACCGCGCCCGGCACGCCGCTGGTGCTGGATGGCGAGCAGATGACGCTGCGCTCGATCGCCATTGACGGGCTGCCGCTGGCGCTCACCGCCTACGCCGTCGACGAGGCCAGCCTCACCGTGCACCAGCCGCCGACCAAGCGCTTCGTGCTGGAGACCGAAGTCGCGGTCGAGCCGGAAAAGAACATCCGGCTGATGGGCCTCTACCGCTCGAGCGGCACGTGGTGCACGCAGTGCGAGCCCGAAGGCTTCCGCCGCATCACCTATTATCTCGACCGGCCGGACATCCTCGCCCCGTTCAAGGTCCGCATGCAGGCCGACCGCACGCTGGCGCCGGTGCTGCTGTCGAACGGCAACCTCGTGGAGCAGGGCACGGTCGGCAGCGACCAGCACTATGCGGTGTGGGAGGACCCATTCCCCAAGCCCGCCTATCTCTTCGCCATGGTCGCCGGCGATCTCGGCTCGATTCACGACGAGTTCACCACCGCCTCCGGCCGCAAGGTGGCGCTCGGCATCTACTGCACGCATGGCAAGGAGAGCGAGTGCCTCTACGCCATGGATTCGCTGAAGCGCTCCATGGCCTGGGACGAGCGCCGCTTCGGCCGCGAGTACGATCTCGACATCTTCAACATCGTCGCCGTATCCGATTTCAACTTCGGCGCGATGGAGAACAAGGGCCTCAACATCTTCAACGACAAGCTGGTGTTCGCCAAGCCCGAGACCGCCACCGATGCCGACTACATCAGCATCGAGAGCGTCATCGCGCACGAGTATTTCCACAACTGGACCGGCGACCGCATCACCTGCCGCGACTGGTTCCAGCTCTGCCTCAAGGAAGGCCTGACCGTTTATCGCGACCAGGAATTCTCGATGGACGAGCGCTCGCGCCCGGTGAACCGCATCGAGGACGTGAAGCAGCTGCGCCAGACCCAGTTCCCCGAGGATGGCGGCCCGCTCTCGCACCCACCGCGGCCGGACAAGTACAAGGAAATCAACAACTTCTACACGGCAACCGTCTACGAGAAGGGCGCCGAGGTGGTTCGCATGCTGGCAACGCTGCTCGGCGAAGACGGTTTCCGCCGCGGTATGGACCTCTATTTCGAGCGCCACGACGGCGACGCCACCACCATCGAAGCCTTCATCAAGGTGTTCGAGGATTCTTCGGGCCGGGACCTGCAGCAGTTCCAGAACTGGTACCTGCAGGCCGGCACGCCGGAGCTTGCCGTCACCGACAGCTACGACGCGGCCAGCCAGACCTACACGCTCGAGCTGACTCAGACCAACCCGCCCACCCCCGGCCAGCCGGAAAAGCAGCCGCTGGTGCTGCCGATCAAGTTCGGCCTCATCGGCCCCAATGGCAGCCCGATGAGCTGGGCTGGCGTCTCCGGCGCCGATGTGCGCGACGACCTGATCGTCTTCAACGACGCCAGGGCCACGGTCACCTTCACGGGCGTCCCGAACAAGCCGGTGCCATCGCTGCTGCGCGGCTTCTCGGCGCCGGTGAAGCTCACCACCAATGCCACCGAGGCCGACCAGCTCTTCCTCGCCCGGCACGACAGCGATCCGTTCAACCGCTGGCAGTCGCTGCAGGACGTGTCGCTGAAGCTGGTGCTCGACGCGGTCGCCGGCATGCCGTGGAAAGACGCGCAGGTCGGCGCGCTGGCCGAGGCGCTCGAGGAGACGCTCAATTCCAAGGAGCTCGATCCGGCCTTCAAGGCGCTGGCGCTCGGCCTCCCCAACGAGCAGACCATCGCCCGCGCCATCGGCCACGATGTCGATCCCGACCGTATCCACACGGTGCGCGGCGAGCTGATCAAGGCGCTCGTCGCCCGCATCGCGCCGGTGCTGGAGAAGGTCTACCTGACCAATGACAGCCGCCTCGCCTACTCGCCCGATTTCCAGCAGACCGGCCGGCGGGCGATGAAGAACACCGCGCTCGCGCTGCTGGTCAACGGCGGGGCCACCGGAGCCGACAAGCTCGCCCGCGAGCAGTACGAGCGGGCCCTCAACATGACCGACCGCCTCTCGGCGCTCTCGACCGTGGTGCAGGCCTGGACCGCCGACGCGCAGGCGCTGCTCGGCGATTTCCGCACCATGTACACGGCTGATCCGCTGGTCCTCGACAAGTGGCTCGCCCTCAACGCCGCCGCCCCCGACGCGGGCGTCGTCGACCGCCTGCGCGCCATCCTCGCAGCGCCCGACTTCCCGCAGAACAATCCCAACCGCCTGCGCGCACTGATGGCGACGTTCGGCATGAACAACACCACCCAGTTCGCCCGTCCCGACGGCGCCGGCTTCCGCTTCCTCGCCGAGTTCGTCGGCGACGTCGACAAGCGCAACCCGCAGGTCGCGGCGCGCGTTCTCACCGCCTTCCGCATCTGGCGCAGCTACGAGGCGGGCAGGCGAGCCGAAGCCGAGAAGGCGTTGATGGCGCTGAGGGATTCCGGCACGCTCAGTCGCAACACGGGCGATATTCTGGAGCGCACGCTGGCGGGGTGAGGTCAGCACGCCGCACCCTCTGCTCCCCTCCCCCTTGCGGGGAGGGGCCGGGGGTGGGGGTCCATCGGCGATCCCCGCACCACCCCACCCTCAATCCCTCCCCGCAAGGGGGGGAGGGAGGCGATGAGGGCACGATCTCGCCGTGATCCTCCCCTGGGCAGGGGAGGGGGACCGCCGAAGGCGGTGGAGGGGGCGGCCACAGGCACGGACCTGCGCCCATAGTTAACAACCTCTTACCGCTAGAAGAATTTTTCTTCGCCGCTAAGTGATTCAACCGACTCACGAATTCGCCGCCGCCTCGCCTCGCGCCCAAAACCCCCTCTGGACAGTGACGGCGAAGCGGATTCAAAGTCACCGCACGGGGCAAATCACTGGGTCGCCCAATCACATAGGCGGAGGACTTGATGCGGCCGACGGAGCAATCCGGCGACGAGACGATGCGATTCCGTGCGCAATTCAGCCTGGTTGGCTGGCTAAGGCGCACGGCCATCACCGTGCTGGAGCACCTGCTCGACCGGCTCTCCGCCTCGTCACCCCCCGACAGCTCGGCCGCACTTATCGAAACCATGCCGTTCGGCGTCGCCTGCTGGGGCGCCGATGCGCGGCTGGTGGCCAGCAACTCCCGCTTTGCCGAACGCCTGCGCGTCGACCAGCTCGCCTGCGGCGCCGCCTACCACGAGGTGGTGAAGTCGCTGGCGCAGGGTGGCTACATGCAGTCCATCCGCGAGGACAGCGACAACCGCCTGCTCGAGCTGCACCGCGAGGACGGCTCCACCCTGCTCATCGAGGAGCGGCCCCTGCCCCGCTCCGGCTTCGTCACCCTGGTGATGGATGTCACCGAGAGCCGCCGCACCAACCAGTTGCTCACCTCGATCCGCGAGGAGCAGCGCCTGCTCGCGCGCCGCTATCACGAGGAAAAGCTGCGCGCGGAGGCGGCCAGCCGCTCCAAGACCACCTTCCTCGCGCATCTGAGTCATGACATCCGCACGCCGCTCAACCACATCATCGGCTTTGCCGACATGATGCGGCAGCAGCCGTTCGGCCCGCTCGGCGACGCCAAGTATCTGAGCTATGTCGAGGCGGTGAAAAGCTCGGGCGAGCGCCTGCTCGGCTTTTTCGGCTCCATCCTCGAGCTCGCCGAGCTCGAAGGCGGCCGCCGCGCCCTCAAGCGCGACCTGTTCACCGCCGACGACCTGCTGCTCGGCGTGTTCCGCCGCTTCACCGGCCTCGCCCAGCAGGCCGGTGTCACCCTCGGCCTCGGCGGCCCGTGCAATGCGCTGCTCACCGCCGACCGCTTCGCGCTCGAGCGGATGACCGCCAATCTCGTCGAGAACGCCATCCGCTTCACCCCGCGCGGCGGCAAGATCACGCTGGCCGCCTATGCCGCGGCCGATGGCGTCGTACTCGAGATCACCGATACCGGCATCGGCATGAGCCAGGAGCGGCTCGAAACCCTGTCGCAGCCCTTCGTCTTCGGCGATGCCGCCCTCACCCGCGACCGCCAGGGCGCCGGCCTCGGCATCGCCATCGCCCGCGCCATCGCCGAACTGAGCGGCGGCCACCTCGCCATCGACAGCCGCCAGGGCCTCGGCACCACCGTCGCCGTATCGCTGCCGCTGCTGATCGAGGAAGAAGCGAAGGCGGCCTAGAACAGGCGGATCGGGCCAGGATAGCGGGCGAGAGTTGCGTCCAAGGTTAGCAGTTCGATGCCTTCGACGATGGCTTGCGCCACCAGCAGTCGGTCGAATGGGTCCTGATGAACCCAAGGTAGCGCGGTGACCGCTACCGCGTGCTCACCCTGCACGGGCAGTTCGGCGTAACCGGCGTTCAGCAATGCACCGCGCAGGATTCCGGGATGCGCCCTGAAGTCGGCCCGCTGCTGCGAGTGCTTGATAGCGACCTCCCAGATACTTGCCGTACTGAATGCCGGCTCAATCTGAGGAGAAAGCAGAAATTCGGACAGAGCCTGCGGAAGCCTGTTCGGAGCCTGCTGGGACCAGAGCAGCAAATGAGTGTCGAGTAGAACTCGACTCATTTTCCGTAGAACATCTCTTCGATCTCGTCCTTCATGAAGCCCTTGAAGTCGTCCGGGATCGTCAACTGCCCCTGCAGTCCACCCAGACGCCGCGACGTATCCACCTTCGGCTGCTCGAGCGGCACCAGCTTGGCGACCGGCTTTCCAGCCTTGGCGATGACGACGGTCTCGCCACTGGCAGCCCGCTCGACAAGGCGCGACAGATGCGTCTTGGCGTCGTGGATGTTGACGGTGGTCATGAGCAACCTCGGGTGAACTTAGTCCACTAAACTTAGTCGATCTGGCGACCTTTCTCAAGGCGCCGAGGCACCCGGTCAGGCCACCAACAGTCATCGGCGCACATCATCGCGACACATTGCCATTGCGGACGATCATGTATGTAATTCCGTCTCTTCTCCTTGACATCGCGCCGACCACATAGAAAATCACGTCATTGTTTCGGGGAGAATACTGTAATGGATAAGCGCGCGATGGTCGTGATCGGCATTGTTGGCGTACTTGTGCTGGGAATGATCGCGATCACCGTGTTCTAGTCACGCCAGCCTGGTCCGGTTGATCGGGTGCGTTGACTAGATTTCTCGCGCCCGGGCGTACCAACTCTCCGCCGCTGCACTGACCTCCGCCTCCATCCCCCGGACCTCCTCGGCCAGCCGGTCGAAGGTCGGGGTGTTGGTGCGCTGCGCGAGCAGTTCGCGGAAGGCCGGGGTCCAGCCTTCGTCCTTGAACGGATCGGCGAGCGCCGCACTCATCACCTGCAGCACGGTGGAATAGAGTTCGAGGATCTCGGCCAGCCGCAGCCCCTCGGGCACCAGCCCGGTCTCGGCCAGCCGCCGCAGCACCACGCCGGTCGTGGCCTGCGGCGCAGCCACGGTCGCGCCCGCGACGAGCTGAGCCGATTGCGCAATGAACTCGAGGTCCACCAGCCCACCCTTGGCGAGCTTCAGATCAAACGCGTGCCGCCGCGGCCGCTCCTTGGCCATCAGCGCACGCATCGCCACCACGTCGTCGACGGTCTTTTGCACATCGCGCGGCCGGGCCAGCGTCTCGGCGATGGCGGCCTCGACGTCGGCGCTCAGGTCGCCGTCGGCATAGACCATGCGGGCCCGGCTCAACGCCAGGTGCTCCCAGGTCCAGGCGCTCTCGTGGTGATACTGCACGAACCCCTTGAGGCTGGTCGCCAGCGGCCCGGCATTGCCCGAGGGCCGCAGTCGCATGTCGGCCTCGTAGAGCACGCCTTCGGAGGTCGGGGCGCTCACCGCGGCGAGCAGCCGCTGGGTAAGCCGGGCGAAGTACTGGCTAGCCGGCAATGGCTTTTCGCCATCCGACTCGTCGGCGCCGTTGAGGTCGTAGAGCATGATGAAATCGAGGTCGGAGCGCGCCGTCATCTCGCGGCTCGCCATCTTGCCGAAAGCCAACAGTCCCACCCGCGCACCGGGCACTACGCCGTGCCGCTTCTCGAACTCGCGACGCACCGCCTCGAACAGTTTTGTCAGCAGCGCCTCGGCCAGCGTGGTGAACTGCTCTCCTGCCCGCACCGCGTCGATCGTCCCGGCCAGCAGCCCGGCGGCGATGAGGAACATCTGCTCCTGGCCGATGATGCGGGCCCGGTCGATCACCTCCTGGTAGTCGCGCGCGTCGGCGAAGAACGCCTCGATCTTGCCCAGCAGCACCTCGCGCCGCCGCACGTCGTCGGCAAAGGCCGGGTCGATCAACCCGTCCATCACATGGGCGCGGTGGATCACCGCATCGGCCATGCGCGGCGCCGAGGCCATCAGCGCCACCAGCAGCGTGCGCAAGTTCTCATGGTTGCGCAGCAGCGCGAAGAGCTGCACGCCCGAGGGCAGCCGCGACAGGAAATCGTCGAAGCGCCGCAGGGCATCGTCCGGGTTGCCCGCCTGCGCGATGGTCGAAAGCAGCGCCGGCAACAGCTCGGTCAGGTGCGCGCGGGCCGCCGCCGCCCGCGTCGCGGCATAGCTGCCATAGTGCCACTTCTTCACCGTCTCGATGGCCTTGGCGGGCTGGCGGAACCCCATCCGGCTCAGCGTCTCGACCGTCTCGGGATCATCGTCCGAGCCGGTGAAAACGAGGCTCCCCTCCACCGCTGCGAGGCTCTCGCCCTCGGCGAAAAGGTCGGAATAGTAGCCGACAACCTGATTCAACGCGCGCCGGTAAACCGTTTCGAACGTTGGCAAATCCATGCCCATCAGGGTCGCGATGGTGGTGACGCCGCCCTCGTCCTCCGGCATCACATGGGTCTGCTCGTCGCGCAGCATCTGCAGCCGGTTCTCCACCGCGCGCAGGAACCAGTAGATACGCGTCAGATCCTCGGCGGCGCGCGGCGAGATCCAGTTGGCCGCCGCCAGCGCCGCCAGCGCCCCGGCGGTCGGCTTCACCCGCAGCGAGACGTCGCGGCCGCCGGCGATGAGCTGCTGGGTCTGGGTGAAGAACTCGATCTCGCGGATGCCACCAAGCCCGAGCTTCACATTGTGCCCGGCGACGCGCACATCGCCGACATTCTTCGAGATATTGATCTGGCGCTTCATCGCCTGGATGTCGGCAATGGTCGCGAAATCGAGATGCCGCCGCCAGACATAGGGCGCCAGTTCCTTGAGGAAGGCCTCGCCCACCGCCTTGTCGCCGGCGCAGGGCCGCGCCTTGATCCAGGCGGCCCGCTCCCAGTTCTGCCCGCGCGCCTCGTAGTAGGTCAGCGCCGCCTCGATCGGCAGGGCCACCGGCGTCGCGCCGGGGTCGGGGCGCAGGCGCAGATCGGTGCGGAACACATAGCCATGGGCGGTCCGGTCCTGCATCAGCGCGGCCAGCCGCTGCACGACCCGGGTGAAGAATTTCGTCTCCTCGCCCGGCTCGTTCAGCCCCGCCCTTTCCGGATCGAAGAAGGCGACGATGTCGATATCGGACGAATAGTTGAGCTCGCGACCGCCGTGCTTCCCCAGCGCAAACAGCGCCAGGCCGCAATCCGATGCGGTCTTGGTGGTCAGTCCGCGCGCCGCCGCGAGCCGCATCAGCACGCTCAGCCCGGCATGCAGCGCCGCATCGGCGAGATCGGACAGCGCCGCCGTCGATTGCGCCGGCCCCCAGCGCCCGGTCACCTCGGACACGGCGGCGAGCAGCGCTACCCGGCCCTTGGCGATCCGCAACTCGCGGCCGATGTCCTCCTCGGTCTCGACCGTATCCCCGGCCGTCGCCACCTGCGCCAGCGCCGCGGCGAGCGCCACGTCCGGGGTCAGATCCCGTGCCGTGGCGAACCAGTCGGCATGGCGTTCGGCGAGGTCGCGCAGGTAGGGGGCGCTGGCGAGGAGGGTATCGAGCGAGACGGTCATGCCTCCCGCATACCTCTCCGAGCGCCGGATGTCATTCCGCACCGCTCGAAAACCATCGCGAGCGCGAATACTGCGAATTGTCGCTGGATTTTCAGCAACGTGCCGCTATTTTGCTGCGTCCTCACCTTCCGGTTTCATCATGCGCCTCGCATTTGCCGCCCTTGCCCTCACCCTCGGCATGGGCTCCGTTTCGGCCGCTGAACTCAGCGGCATCGGTGCCGCCATCTTCGGCAACAGCTTCAATTTCAAACAGGCCAATCTCGAGAAGGCGCCCGTCGGCGCCATCAAGGTCGGCAAGCTCGACGTGACGCTGCAGCACACCAAGCTCAGGGACATCCAGAAGGCGTTTGGCGGCACGCTGCAGGCCAGCGGCGAAGGCGGCGGCCGCGCCGACTGGCTCTGCTATGCGGCGGACGGCGCCAATGTCTGGTTCATCGCCAACGCGCTGGGCGGGCATGAATTCGTGATGATGGTCGCCGCCGAAGCCGGCAAGCCCGCCAAGGGCTGCGACCCGGCCCCCGCCGGCTTCGCCGTCCCCAATTTCGGCGTCCCCGGCCTCGGCGCCCCCGCAGCCGAGCTGAAGGCGAAATTCGGCGCCGCCTCAGGCAACAAGATTGCCTACCGCTCCGACCGTCCCGGCGGCTATTCCGACATCGCCCAGTATATCGGCTACGTGATGAAGAGCGGCAAAGTCAGCGCCATCGGCGTGGGCGAGACGTCGGTCCCGACGGCGCACTGAGGGTAAGCGCCGGCCTCGCCAAATCTCCCCGTTTACGGGGGAGGATAAAGGGAGCTCACGCCACCAGCGCCTGGAACTGCCACTCCGGGAACATCTTCGACATCTTGCCGATGGTCCGGAAACTGGCGCGGATCATGACGATCTCGCGCGTCCGGTTGAGGCTCACCACCTGCGGCGCCGGCACGAGCTGCACGGCGGCACGGCCGAACATGGTCAGGCGGTGCAGTTCTGTCGCGGGCATATGGACGATGAACGTGGTCATGGCTCCTCTCCTGCCACGCGCGCGTCTCGGAATGCTTACGTGACACACGCAATTTGCGTGGATTTTTCGCGGGTTAAGCCAGACAGGCGATGGCCGCTCTCATCCTCCTCCGCGCAGCGGGGGAGGGGGACCAGCGAAGCTGGTGGAGGGGGCGGCCGCAAGCACTATCGCTTTCAACACGCCGTCCATGTTTTCCATCACCTCGATGGCGGGGATGCGCAACACGCGGACGCCCTGCTCTCTCAGCCAGTTGGTCCGTCGCGCATCATGCGCGGCGCTCTCGGCGTTGTCGTGGGCATAGCCATCCACTTCGACGCACAGGAACGTCTCGACGCAGAAGAAGTCGAGGACATAGGGGCCAATGGGATGCTGGCGGCGGAAACGCAGTCCGCCCACGCCATGACCGCGAAGGTGCCGCCACAACAGCACTTCGGGCAGCGACATCTCGCGCCGCAACCGCCGCGCCCGCTTGAACGTGATGATCGGTCCGCGCATGTGGTCGCCCCCTCCACCATGCTTCGCACGGTCCCCCTCCCCGTAAACGGGGGAGGATTAGGCCCCCGGCAGATCAATCACCGCCCGCACCCCCGGCTCGTTATCCTCGAGCCGCAACTCGCCCCGATGCAGCCGCGCCACCGCAGCCACCAGTGAGAGGCCAAGCCCCGAGCCCGGTTCGGTCCGGCTCTGTTCCAGCCGCACGAAGCGCTCGACCACCCGGCCGCGATCCGCCTCGGGAATGCCCGGGCCGTTGTCGGCGACGGTGATCAGCACGCGCCCGCCTTCCGTGCGCAGCCCGACGCGGATCACCCCGGCCTTGCCCTCGGCCGGCTCGTAGTATTTCAGCGCGTTCTCGATCAGGTTGACCAGCGCCTGCCCGAGCAGCTCGCGGTTGCCGAGCAGCCTCACGCCCGCAGCGATGTCGGTCTCGAGCGCCATGCCCTCGTCCTCGGCGAGCGGGCCGTAAAGCTCGGCGACATCCGCCACCACGGCGCTGAGGTCGGTCTCGCTCAACGCCCCCGACGGCGTCCCCGCCTCGGCGCGCGTGATCATCAGCAGCGCGTTGAAGGTCTTGATGAGCTTGTCGCTCTCCTCGATCGTCGCTGCCAGCGCCTCCTTGCGGGCCCCCTCGTCCTGGCTTTCGCGCAACGCCGATTCCGCCTTGTTGCGCATGCGGGTCAGCGGGGTCTTGAGGTCATGGGCGACGTTGTCGGTCACCTCCTTCATGCCCAGCATCAGCTTTTCGATGCGATCGAGCATGGCATTGAGGTTGGTGGCGAGCGCATCGAACTCGTCGTTGCGCTTGGTCACCGGCACGCGTTCGGACAGGTCACCGGCCATGATCTTGTTCGAGGTGGTGGTGATCGTCTCCATGCGGCGGAGCACGCGCACCGCCGTCACCACGCCCGCCACCAGCGAGAACAGGAGGATGCCCCCTGCCCCGATGGCGAACCAGTTGAGCACGATGGCGGTGAAGCCGCGCCGCTCGACCACGTCGCGGCCGATCACCACGATCAGCCCGCTGGTCAGCTTTTCCGAACGCACCACGGCATTGCCCTGGCGCGGGCGCAGGTCTTCATCCCCGTCCAGCCCCTGGGCGCGGTCGTAGTTGAAGCTGTAGGTGCCGGGCTCGGCCACCACTTCGGGCGGCAGGTCGGAGACGTTGCCGACGATCATCTGCCCGGCCGGATCGGCGAGGTAGTAGATGCCCGGCCCCGGCTGGCTGGCGAGCTGGCCGATAGCGACGATGGTGGCGCGGAAACCGCCATCGTCGTCGAGCTTGCGGATGGCGCGCGTCTCGCGATCGATCTGCTGGGTCTGCTGGCGCTGCAGGTCCACCGAGGTCTGCCAGCTGATGAGGCCGAGCAGCCCCACGGCAAAGACCGTGAAGATGAGCATGAAGATCGCGGTGAGGCGTACCGTGGTCGTCCGCCACAGCTGGACCAGGCGGGACATGTCAGTCGCGGATCATGTAGCCAGCGCCGCGGATGGTATGCAGCAGCGGGTTGGCGTGCCCCTTGTCGATCTTGGCGCGAAGCCGCGACATGTGCACGTCGATGACGTTGGTCTGGGGGTCGAAATGGTAGTCCCAGACGTTCTCCAGCAGCATGGTGCGGGTCACCACCTTGCCGGCGTTCTTCATCAGGTATTCGAGCAGCCGGAACTCGCGCGGCTGCAAGAGGATCGCCTCGCCGTCGCGCTCTACCTTGCGACTCAGCCGGTCCAGCGCCAGCCCGCCGACTTCGTAGGTGGTCGCGGCCTCGGCCGGCGACGAGCGGCGCGCCAGTACCTCGATGCGGGCGAGCAGCTCGGTGAAGGCATAGGGCTTGACGAGATAGTCGTCGCCGCCGGCGCGCAGGCCGGTCACCCGGTCGTCCACCTCGCCCAGGGCGGAAAGGATCAGTACCGGCGTCTGGTTGTCCTCGGCGCGCAAGGATTCGATGATCGACAGGCCATCGCGGCGCGGCAGCATGCGGTCGACCACCAGAACGTCGTAGTCCATCGACGAGGCCATGGCGTAACCGGTCTCGCCGTCGGAAGCATGGTGGGTCACGTGCCCCGCCTCATCCAGCGCCTGGATCAGGTAGGTCGCCGCCTCGCGATCGTCCTCGATGAGCAGAATCTTCATTTGCACCGCCCAAAAGCGAGTAGCGAATAGTGAGTAGCGAATAGCAGGAAGGCGTCGCCGCTCATCTACTCGCTAGTCGCTATTCGCTATTCACTCAAGAACGGGCCCCGGAGCAATCGCCCCGGAGCCCCGGTAGTTACGACTTGGCCGAGTCGATCGGCAGGCCGATGAAGCGGGTCGCGCCATCGCGCTGCGCCTTCACCAGGGCCGTGCCGCGGCCGGCGTCCTTGACGCCCTGGATGGCCTTCTCGAAGTCATCCACCGAGCCGACGACCTGGTTGTTGACCTCGAGGATGGTGTCGCCCACCGCGATGCCACGCTCGGCGGCAGCGGAGTCGGGGTTCACGTCCTGCACCAGCAGGCCCTGGCCGCCATCGTTGGGCACGAGCGTCAGGCCGACGGAAGTCTCGGCCGGAGCGATCGGCTCGGGCGGGGTCGGCTGCTGCCGCTGGTCATTGCTGGCCTGGGCGGTTTCGTCGAGCTTGCCCAGCGTCACCGAGATCTTCTGCTCGGCGCCATCGCGCCAGATGGTCAGCTCGACCGCGGTGTCCGGGTTCTTGCCGGCAATGGTGCGGCTGAGGTCGAGCGCGTTGTCGATCGCATCGCCGTCGACGGCAGTGATCACGTCACCCGATTTCACGCCGGCTGCACCGGCGGGGCCGCCTTCGCTCGGCTCGGTGACGAGCGCACCGGCTGCCGTAGCAAGGCCGACGCTGTCGGCGATGTCACGCGTCACGTCCTGGATGCCGACGCCGAGGAAGCCGCGGGTCACGGTGCCCGACGAAATCAGCTGGTCGGTGACCTGCTTGACCACGCTGGCCGGGATGGCGAACGCGATACCGACATTGCCGCCATTGGGGGAGAAGATGGCGGTGTTGACGCCCACGACCTCGCCCTGGAGGTTGAAGTCCGGACCACCCGAGTTGCCGGTGTTCACGGCGGCGTCGATCTGCAGGAAGTCGCCATAGGCCGAGCCGGCAATGTCGCGGCCGCGGGCCGAGATGATGCCGGCGGTCACGGTGCCGCCCAGGCCGAACGGGTTACCAACGGCAACCACCCACTCGCCGACGCGCGGCTCGATGTCGCTCAGCTTGACGAAGGGCAGGTCGGTCTCGCCGTCGAGCTTGACCACCGCGAGGTCGGTCTTCTCGTCGGTGCCGACGACCTTGGCTTCCTTCTCGGAGCCGTCGTCGAAGACCACGGTCACCTTGTCGGCATTCTCGACGACATGGTTGTTGGTGACGATGTAGCCGTCAGCCGAGATCACGAAGCCCGAACCGGCGGCCATGAAGCGGCGCGGCTGCTGGCGCGGACCATCCTGGCCCGGACGCTGGCCCTGGCCGAACTGGTCACCGAACTGGTCGAAGAAGTCGCGGAACGGGTGATCGTCCGGCAGGTCGGGGAAGTTGAACTGGAACTGGCGGCCGCCGCGCTGCAGGTTGCGGCCCTGCTCGGCGCCTTCGACGACGATCGACACGACCGCCGGCTTCACGGCGTCGACGAGGTCGGCGAAATTGGGAGCATTGGTCACGGCCGGCGCAGTGATCTGCGCAGCCGGTACCAGCTGGGCGGTCTGGGCATTGCTCGCGGTCGTCGCGGCAACGAGGGCGGAGCCGCCACCGATACCCGCGATGATCGCAAGCGCCGAGGCACCGATCCAGCGGCGGGCGCGAGTATTGAGGATAGAGCGCATGGTGATCTCCTTCAGTCAGGCACTCGTGATAGGCCTGACATATGGAGA
Source organism: Devosia sp. Soil_C_22 (assembly GCF_057657195.1). NCBI lineage: Bacteria > Pseudomonadati > Pseudomonadota > Alphaproteobacteria > Hyphomicrobiales > Devosiaceae > Devosia > Devosia sp. Soil_C_22. Next base: position 1,172,653 of record NZ_JBDGIY010000001.1, on the reverse strand, counting down.
CCGCTGCCTTTCTGCACCGTGGCAAGGGCGTTAATTATCGGTAATGTTCACCGGAGGGCGCGGCCTACCGCTCCAGCTCCTCGAGCGCCCTGGCCTCTTCCTCTGTCAGCGTGCCGCCGGTCGCGACCGCCCGCCGCCGTCGCGCCGCGAGGAACACGCCGACCGCGCCGATCGCCAGCACCACCGGACCCGCGACCCACAGCAGCAGCGTGTGCGGGGCCATCACCGGGTTGAGCAGCACGTACTCGCCGTAACGGGCGACGATGTAGTCGCGCGCCTCGGCATCCGTATCGCCGGCCACCAGCCGCTCGCGCACCAGCAGGCGCAGGTCGCGGGCGAGATCGGCATCGGAATCGTCGATCGACTGGTTCTGGCAGACGAGGCACCGCAGTTCCGCCGAAATGGCCCGGGCCCGAGCCTCCAGCGCCGGGTCGGCCAGCAGCTCATCGGGCCGCACGGCCAGCGCCGGCAGGCTCATCAGCGCGACCAGCAGGATGGCGAGCAGCGCCCTCATTCGGCCGCCACCCGGGCATGGGCGGGCTGCGGCGCGCCGATGCGCAGCCGCCGGTAGGTCAGCGACAGGAAGCCGGCGCCGGCCATGATGATGCAGCCGAGCCAGATCAGCGTCACGTACGGTTTGAACCACATGCGCACCACCGAGCGCCCGTCGGCCTGTGGCTCACCCAGCTGCAGGTAGAGCTGGCTGAAGCCGTAGGTGACGATCGCCGCCTCGGTGGTCGGCTGGCCGCTGGCGCGGTAGATGCGCCGCTCGCCCGATGTGTCGGTCAGGTTGCCGCCGGGACTGCGGATCTGGAAACGGCCGGTGTCGGAGATGAAGTTCGGGCCCTCGACATGCTCGGTGCCGAGGAAGCTCACCTCATGCTCGGCGATCACCGCCGTATCGTTGGGCGACATCGCCGTCACCACCTCGGTGCCCCAGGCGCTGGCCGCGACGATGCCGATCACCGTCACGCCGAGCCCGAAATGGGCGATCGCCGTGGCCCAGGCCGTGCGCGGCAGGCCGAACAGGCGGCGGAACGAGGTGAGGAGGTCGGTGCGGAAGAACTTCGCCCGGTCGATCAGCTCGGCCAGCGCCCCGAAGGCGACCCAGAAGCCGAGCAGCAACCCGAGCGGCGCCAGCGAGATCGAGCCGCCGGCCAGCGCAAAACAGAGGATCGCCGCGAACAGCGCCAGCCCCGCCGCGCCCGCGAGCCGCTGCGTCACCGCGACGAGGTCGCCGCGCTTCCAGGCCAGGAACGGCCCGAATGGCAGGATCACCAGCAGCGGCGCCATGATGGCCCCGAAGGTCAGGTTGAAGAAGGGCGGGCCCACGGAGATCGTTTCGCCCACCAGCGCATCGAGCAGCAGCGGATAGAGCGTCCCCACCAGCACCGCCGCGGTAGCGCTCGCCAGGAACAGGTTGTTGAGGATCAGCGCACCCTCGCGGCTGATCGGCGCGAACAGGCCGCCGGCCCGCAGCACCGAGGCGCGGAAAGCAAACAGCGCGAAGGCGCCGCCGATGAAGGCGGCGAGCAGGCCGAGGATCACGAGCCCCCGGGTCGGGTCCGAGGCGAAGGTATGCACCGAGGTCAGGATGCCCGAGCGCACCATGAAGGTGCCGAGCAGGCTCAGCGAGAAGGTGATGATGGAGAGAAAGATCGTCCAGATCTTCAGCGCATTGCGCTTTTCCATCACCAGCGCCGAGTGCAGCAGCGCCGTACCGGCGAGCCAGGGCATGAAGCTCGCATTCTCCACCGGGTCCCAGAACCACCAGCCACCCCAGCCGAGTTCGTAATAGGCCCAGTAGGAGCCCATGGCGATGCCGAGCGTCAGGAAGCACCAGCTGACCAGCGTCCACGGCCGCACCCAGCGGGCCCAGGCCGCATCGATGCGGCCCGAGATCAGCGCCGCCATGGCGAAGCTGAAGCAGACCGAAAAGCCGACATAGCCCATGTAAAGCAGCGGCGGATGCACGGCGAGGCCGATATCCTGCAGGATCGGGTTGAGGTCCTGCCCCTCGAACGGCGCGGGATTGAGCCGCGCGAACGGGTTGGAGGTGAAGATGGTGAAGCCGAGGAAGGCGGCAGCCAGCAGGCTCTGCATGGCCAGCACCAGCGCCAGCAGGTCCTTGGGCAGGTTGCGCGCGAAAGCGGCGACCCCCGCGCCCATGATCACGAGGATCAGCACCCACAGGACCATCGAGCCCTCGTGGTTCCCCCACACGGCGGTGATCTTGTAGAGCAGCGGCTGGGCCGAATTGGCGTGCTCGAACGCGAGCTTCAGCGAGAAGTCGGAAGCCACGAAAGCCTGGATCAGCGCCGCAAACGCCGCCGCCACCAGCACGAACTGCAGGATCGCGCCCTGCTGCAGGTAACCGGCAACCACCTCCCGCTTCCAGAACACGAGCCCCACCACCGCCGAGATGGTGGCGATGGCGAACGCGAGGATAAGCGCGAAGTGGCCGAGTTCGATGGTCATGCCATGCCTCCGGCCAGAAAGGCCCCCTCACCCGCCGCTTCGCGGCGACCTCTCCCCCAAGGGAGAGGTAAGGTACGCACCGGCAGTGCCGCATCGCCACCTCTCCCTTTGGGGGAGAGGTCGGCCGAAGGCCGGGTGAGGGGGCCTTTCCCTAAGCGCACAAGCATCATCACAGCGGCGCTCCCTCGGGCTGCCATTCCCCCCGCTTCTTCAGCTCGTCGACGAGCTCGCGCGGCATGTAGTTCTCGTCGTGCTTGGCCAGCACGTTGGTCGCGGCGAACGTGCCCTGCGGGGTGACGCTGCCCTCGATCACCACGCCCTGCCCCTCGCGGAACAGGTCGGGCAGCAGGCCGACGAAATGCGTCGCCATCTCGGTCTGCCCGTCGGTCACGACGAAATCGGACACCTCGCCCTCGCGCTTCCAGCTGCCCTCCTTGACAAGGCCGCCGAGCCGGATCGGCGTCCCTGCCGCCACCTGGCGCTCCTGGATTTCGCTGGGCGAATAGAAGAACACGATCTGGTCGCGCAAAGCCACGAAGATCAGCGTCGCCGCGACGACGAGCACGGCCCCGAGGCCGGCAATGATGGCGAGGCGTTTCTGCTTACGGGTCAATTGCTTGCTACCAGTCCGTTATCCGCTGCAAGAACATCGAGCTCGGTGCGCTGGGCCGGGTCGGGGTAAGCCTTGCGCGCCGCATCATAGGCCAGTTGCGCCGCATCCTTCTGCCCCAATACGAGGCGCGAGCGCACCAGCCGCGTCCATTCCTCGATCGGGCCGCCACCCTGCATCAGCCGATCCGACAGGCCTTCGACCATGGCGGCGACATCGGGCGTATCCGGCACTTCACCGCGCAACCCCGCCTCGGCGCCCTCGAGCCCGGCCTGCGCGCCGGCGAGCCAGGCTTCACCGCCCGCGGCCAGCGCCAGAACGGCCTGCCATTGCGCCTTGGCGGCGGCGAAGTCGCCGCGCCGCATCGCGTCCTCGGCGAGATAGTAGCGCGAGCGCACGTGCTTTTCGTCACGGCCGGCGGCGCTGATGAACAGGGCCAGCGCCTCCTCCGACGCGGTCCCGCCATTGGCCATCATCACCGCCTCGGCGAGGTCGGTCTCGCGGTCGGCCGTCGGCCCGTCGAGCGCGATCACCTTGCGCAGCGCGTTGGCCGCGTCCTCGAACCGGCCGAGCTGCATGTAGGCCGGCGCGATCACGGCCCAGCCGCGTACGTCGTCCGGTGTCTGCTGCAGTTGCGCCTCGATGCGGGCGATGGCGTCGTCGAGCGTCATCTCGGGCGGCGGCATGTCGGGGCGCGTCGCCAGCGGCTGCGCCGGCAGGTCGGGCCGGCCGAGCACGCCATAGACGCCGAGCGCCATGAGCCCCGTCACCACTGCCGCGACCGCCACGAGGCCGCGCCGTCCACCTGCCACCACCGCCGGCCTCTCCTCGGCCCTGATCCGCATCAGTTCGCGCGCCAGCTCGCCCTTGGCGGCCACCGCCTCGGCTTCGCCCATGCGCCCGCCGGCGAGATCGGCCTCGATCTCCTTGAGCTGCAGGCGCAGATGGCTCACTTCGGGGCTGTCTACAACCGGCGCGCCCGCGTTGACCCTCCGCCCGGCCCCCGCATAATAGAGCGCGGCGCAGGCGACGGCTGTGACCAATATTGCGAGCGACCAAAAGATCATGTGCAGGCCTGTGCCTCACCCGGGGCAGCTGAAACGCGCCCGATCTATAAGGGCATTCGGGCGAAATATGCACCCGTCCACAATGATGTGTTGCGCGCGCATTGCCGCAGCCCCGAAAGTCGCCTGATGGCAGATGACAGCTACGATTTCGTCGTCCTCGGCTCGAGCCCCCTGGCCGGGCTGGTCGCTGGCCAGCTGGCGGCTGCCCACAACCGCAGGGTTTTCCTTGTCGGCGAGCCGTTCTCGGCCTTCCGGCTGCAGCGCAGCATCGATATCTCGATCGCGCCCGTCACCCGGCCGGAGACCCTCGCGCTGCTCAAGCGCAGCACCGCCGAACTCGTCCGCCTCGCCGCCGGCTGGGGCAAGGGATTGACCCGGCGCGTCGATCCGCTGTTCGTCGCCGAAACCCCGGCCAGCGCCGCCGCGCTCGGCCATTTCCGCCAGCTGGCGCTGCTGCTCGGCTATGCCGTCGAGCCGGTGGCCGACCGGCACTATCCCGGCGCGCAGGTCGTCAGGGTGCGCGACGCGCAGCTTCTGGCCCACGGCGCCTTCGAAGCGGCGCTCGAGGCCTGGCTCGGCCGGCTCGACGTGCGGCGGCTCGACCAGGCTGACGCCGCCATTTCCATCCGCAAGGACGGCGTCGCCCGCGTCACCCATGGCGGTCTCACCGTCGAGGCCGCGCAGGCCGTGTTCGCCAGCGACGAAGCGATCCTGCGCTACCTGCCGCATGAGGCGCTCGACCGTAGCCTCGAGCCGGTCCCCGCCTCGGCCGCCCTGCTCGAGGGCGGCCGCATCGGCGCGGCGTATGTGAGCTTTCTCGATCGCGGCGTCACGCTGATGCAGGAGCCCAAGGCGACGAGCCTGATCGCGCTCGCCACCGGCGCACCCGAAACGGCCCATGCCCGGGTGGGCAGCGCCATCGGCGGCACGGCCACGCTGCGCCTCGCCGGCGAGACCATGGTGCCCACCCTGCGCTCGAGCGACGGGGCGCCCTATGTCGGCCCGGCCCGCGGCGTGCGCGCCACTCTGGTCGCCGGGCTCGGTCCCACCGGCGGTTTCCTCGCCCCCGTCATCGCGCGCGCGCTCGCCGGCGAGGCCAGCCCCGACGAAGCAGCCTGGATCGCCGCACGCGGCGCCACGCGCGGCAACCAGCGGCTCGCCGTCTCCGACTTCAGCGCGGTGCCGGCGTGAGCCCCGGGCCCAACCGCCTCGCCGCGGATGCCCCACATGGCATGGGCGGCGGCGCCATCGACCGCTCGAAGCCGCTGACCTTCCGGCTCAACGGCCGCGAGGTGTCGGGTTTTGCCGGCGACACCGTGCTGTCGGCCGCGCTCGCCAGCGGTATCCAGGCTGCCGGCCGGCATGGCGACGCGCCCCTCGCGCTCGAAGAGGGCTTTGCCCCGCTCGTCTCGGCCGGCCGCGCCAGCCTGCTGCCCATGGAGCGCACGCCTGCCCTCGACGGGCTCGATCTCACCACGGTCGGCCAGCGGCGCGACCCGATTGCCTCGCGCGGATTGCTCGGCGCGTTGCGCAACCGTCTGGTGGGGCCGGCCCGCACGCTCAACCACCGCTTCGGCGACACCGGGCTCGGCGCCCCGCCCTGGCTCGGCGCGCCGGCCGAGCAGATCCTCGAGGCCGACTTCGCCGTCATCGGCGGCGGCGTCGCCGGCCTCAGTGCCGCCGCCTCGGCCGCCGCTGCCGGCAAGACCGCCATACTGATCGAGCGCACCCCGCATTTGGGCGGCAACATCCGCTATTTCGGCACGGCCGAAGGCGAGGCCGCGCCCGACCAGACCATCACCCGGCTCCTCGGCATGGTCGAGGGCAAGGGCGAGGTCACCGTCCTCACCCGCGCCGAGGCCTTCGCCATCGCCGGCACCACGCTGCGCGTGCATCAGGTCACGGTCGAGGGCAACCGACCGGCGAGCCGGGTGGTCAGCGTCAAGGCCGGCCACGTCGTCATCGCCACAGGCGCGCTCGAGCGGCTGCCGCTCTTTCCCGGCAACCGCACGCCGGGCATCGTCGGGGCGCTCGCCGCCTTCAATCGCGCCGAGCGCTACGGCGTCTGGCCCGGCAGGCGCGCGCTGTTCACTACGCCGCAGAGCTATCCCTACCGCCTCGCGCTCCATGCTGCCGATGCCGGCGTAGATGTGCAGCGCATCGTCGACAGCCGCCTGACGCCCACCTCGCGCTTCCTCGATTTCGCCAAGGCCATGGGCATCACGCTCGCCTCGGCGCTCGTCCCCAGCCTCGCTGAGCCGATCCAGCGCAACGAGCCCGGCCTCAACATCAGCTTCGCCGTCGCGCTCGAAGGTATCACCCAGGACGCCACCGTCGTCGAGACCGACCAGCTGGTGGCCGCCGGCGCCTGGCAGCCCGAACTGCAGCTGTGGCTGCGCGCCGGCGGACAGCCCGGATGGGACGACGCTAATGGCTGGCTCGCCCCGCGCAACCGCCTGCCGCACGTCACCATCACCGGCGCCGCGGCGGGCCTGCGCACCACCGCCGCCGCCATCGCCAGTGGCCGCGCCGCCGTGCTCGAAAGCCTCGGCAAGCCCGCGCCGCCAGTGATCGACGAGGTCATCGAGGCCGCCTTCGAGACCCCTGATGCCGCGACCTCGGTCTCCCCGTTCCGGGCCGAGGCACTCGGCAACACCTATCTCGATCGCGGCCCGTCCCTCGTCACCCGCCGCGCCGCCACGGCCAGCCGGCAGGGCGTCTCGTCCATCGCGGTCCGCCCGGTCCAGCTGAGCCTGGGCGACATCGCCGCCGCCGTCGACATCGGCGCCATGGCCAGGCGCGACGCCGGCCCGGTCGCGGCCGAGCGCTGCGCCATTGGCGGCGACATTTCCGACACCGGCTGGCGGGTCTCCCCCGCCCCCGCCGCCGAAGGCATCGCCGCCCCGCCGCCCTGGCTCGCCGGCCGCTTCGGCGAAAAGGTCCAGGTCTGGTCCGTCGTCGCCGCCGACGCCCGCAGCTTCGGCCCCGGCTGCCTGATCTTCACCCGCTCGGACGTGACCGACCCGGCGCAAGCCATCGGCGTCACCTACACCCAACGCCCTGCCCCCGCGACCGGCGGCATCGCGATCCTGTCGCAGGCCATCGAGGGCGAGATTTTCGTGCAGGATGCCGGGACGGCAGTGGCGGCGAGGCTGAAGGAGCGGGTGAAGGTGGGCTAGCGAAGCTGGTGCTTCTGGCTCCCCCACCCACCGGCTCCGCCGGTCCCCCCTCCCCACAAGGGGGAGGGAAACCCGACTGCGGGCTCGGTGCTTCGGTTCTTGCGCGGTGTCCCTCCCCCTTGTGGGGAGGGGGGACCCGCGCAGCGGGTGGGTGGGGGTGGCCACACGCGCCGAACTGCGTTGCGACCCGCAAGCTAGGGGAGCTACCCCGCCCGCCGCTCCGCCCCATCGCGCGCCCGCCGCAGCACCTCGGCATATTCGCCGTTGAACCGCAACTCGGCCATCTTGATCGCCGCGTCCAGCCGGTCCCCAGTCACCCGATCCGACGGGTTCTGCCGGAACAGTTCGAGGTTGCGGTTGACGTGGATGTCGAGCGCCTGGCCAACCTGTGTCCACATCTGGTCGAACAGCGCATTGAGCGCCAGGGAGTCGCGGCAGTCGCGCACCACGTTGAGGATGTAGCAGCCGTTGAGCGCCGCCAGTACCTGGTCGGTGTCGAGCCAGTCCGTGCCATGGTGGCGGCGCAACGCCAGGTTCACGTCCGGCAGCACCTCGCGCAGCTTGGGCTCGAGCAGCTCCGAAACCGTCTTGATCAGGCCCGCGACGATCCCCGACCAGCGCGTCGTCCGGCCGAGCTCCATGTAAGTCGTCACCGCCCGGATCAGCCGGTGGAAGCGTTCGACCGACGAACAGACCATGTCGATATCGGCAAAGGCGCCATATTGCTGCAGCGCCGGGATCTGGGCCTGGGCATGGGCCAGCATGGCGTCGACCAGCGTGCCGAGCCCGGCCCGCGCCACCGCCTGCTCCTCGGACGCCCCGGCGATGCGGATCGCCGCCGCCATCACGCGGCCGGGGTGGGCGATCTCGGCCATCGCCGCCTGCATCAGCAGCGCGCACACGGCCCGGTCGTTCAGCGGCATGGATTGCAGCGCCAGTGCCAGCGCCGCCTCGTCGGTCATGCCGGCCGTCGCGCGGCCGAAGGCCCGCGCCTTGTCGTAGAGCCCGCGGCACTTGAGCGCCTGCAGCACGAAAGGCAGCCGGCGGAAGGTGTCGTCGCCGCCCATCTGCACGCGCACGCGCCGCTCGGGCTCGGGCAACAGGTTCGTCGTCGCCTCGCGCGCCCGCTGGATCAGCGCCGGCACCAGCTTGCCGAGCGCGGCGCGGCCTTCCGGCGTATCCGTCAGGTCGTCGCTGATCAGGTCGGGCGCGATATCGCGCACCATCCACACCCACACGCCCTGCGCATGCGTCTCGAGGATGGCGCCCTCGAAATCATAGCCGCTCATGCCGGGCACGATCACGGCGTCGATCAGGCCGAGAAACGGGCGCGGCTCCACTGCCGGACGGCGCGAAAACGCGGTCTCGAGCCGGGTTGCGGAGGATATTCTGTCGGCCATGGGAACCGGAGGGCGAAGTGGTCCAGAGTCGCCCGAACGCTAGCGCTCGCCGGTAAATAAATGGCTATGCGAAGTTATTCGCAATCGCCGGTAGAGAGATCGATTGTACCTGATCTATCGCAACCACGACGTCACTCCCGCGAAAGCGGGAATGACTGTTCTGCTGTCGCGCAGTAAGACGGGGCCGCCGCTTTCACGGAAATGACCGGTGGCCTTACGCCGCTTACGCGACGTTCCAGGTCCCGTCCGCCTCGCGGCAGGCCGTGCCCTTCTTGGCATAGGGCGTGCCGCCGATGGTCACGGTGTGGGTGAAGTCGCGGCAGTCGATGTTGTTGACCCGCACATAGGGTCCGACGGTCACCGAGCCGGTGGTGCCCCTGTCGCCGGTCCAGTTGCGCGGCGCGCCCGGGCGGCCGAAGGTCAGCGCGTTGAACTGCGCGCTCGAGGCTTCCGACTGGTCCTTGGCCGACATCAGCCCGATCGCGGAGCCGTCGATGAAGGCCGAAGCGCTGGCGAGGCCGATGCTGCCCGGCTGCTGCGCCGCCACCGGCGGGGTCAGCGTCGCGGGCTGAATGGCCGGCTGCGTGGCAAGCATCGAATTGGGCTGCGGCAGGGTCGGCCCGAGCGCGAGGTCGTTGTTGTTGCTCGAGCTGCAGCCGGCAAGCAGCAGCAGGGCGAAAACGGAAAGGGCACGGGCGTGGAGCTGCATCGGGGTCTCTGGAGCGGAAGGCGGTCTCTTGTGGAAGACTTGGGCCTTATTCCTTGCGTATTGAGGCGAAAGTGCGGAAGCCGGCAACCTTTGCGGCAGGCAGCCGCAGTTCGGCAAGCAGGCCCCCCAGCACCGATCGTTTCAATTGCAAGGACCCACCATAGACGTCAACCAGTTCCTTGACGATATCCAGCCCGAGGCCGGATCCGGGCGTCTTCTCGTCCAGCCTGACACCGCGACGCAACACCTTGTGCGCCTCGTCCTCGGTGAGGCCCGGCCCGTCATCGTCGATCTTGATGAGGAGGTTCGTCGTCCCGTCCGCCCGCTCGGCCACCACCGTCACGCCGATCGAGGACTTTGCCCACTTGCAGGCATTGTCGAGCAGGTTGCCCGCCATTTCCTCGAGGTCGCCCTCGTCGCCGCGGAACCAGGGCAGCGACGCATCGGGCCGCACCATGGCGATGGTCACATGCGGGTTGAGCTTCTGCATCACGCGCGTCAGCCGCAGCATCACGTGGGTGGCGTCGGCTTTCTTGCCCACCACCGCCGAGCGCGTCGCGAGCCGCGCCCGGTCGAGATAGGTGGTCACCAGCTGGCTCATCTTCTCGGTCTCGGACGACACCACCCGCGCCAGCACGTTCTTCTTGTCCGATGCCGCCTCGTTGCGCAGCACCGCGATCGGCGTCTTCAGCCCATGCGCCAGATTGCCCACCTGGTTGCGCGCCCGCTCGACGATCTGCGCATTGGCGCGCAACAGCTCGTTGATTTCCTCGCTCAGCGGCGCGAGCTCGGCCGGGTACGAGCCCGACACCGAAGCCGCCTCGCCCTCGCGCACCCGCTCCACCTCGCGCCTCAGCTGTCCCACCGGCCGCAGCGCCAGCCGCGCCACGATGGTCGACATCACCGCCAGCATGATCGCTACCGCGCCGAGCACGATCAGCGTCTGCCCGCGGAACTCGTTCACCAGCGACAGGATCTCGTCGAGCGAGCCGGTCACCATGATGTGGAGCGGGACCTCGTTGACCGTCACCGCCCGCTCGACCACCCGCACCTTGATGCCGAACGGGTCCTCGACCACGGCGGTCTTGGTGTTGGTGGCATCGAACGGTCCGGGCAGCGGCCCCAGCACCATGCCGACATAGGAATTGGAGAAATTGAGCAGCGAGCCCTGCGCGTCGCGAATGGCCCAGTACCAGCCCGACCCGGTGCGGTCGAAGCGCGGATCGCCGATGCGGATCTGCTCCGATTGCGGCGTCGGCGAGAGCAGGCTCAGGTCGGTCAGCGTCTCGATATGGAACTCCAGCGTCTCGACCAGCGAGTTGTCGAGCGCGCGCGAATAGAGCTCGGTCAAGAGGAACGCCGTCGCCACCAGCGCCACCGCCAGCCAGCCGACGGACAGCAAGAACAGCGATGCCGCGATCGAGCCCTTGCGGCTCGACGGCGCGGTCGAGGTCGGCTTGACCAGCAGCGGCGCAATGGCGGAACGGTACCAGGAGCCGATCCGGTCGCGCATGGTCTGCAGGGTGTCGCTAAGCTTCATGGCGGCCCCCTCTTGATCCTCCCCCGCGGGGCGGGGGAGGGGGACCAGCGAAGCTGGTGGAGGGGGCGGCCACGCACACCGGCGCGCGCTGCCCACCCCTCATCCGCCCTTTCGGCACCTTCTCCCTCAAGGGGAGAAGGATGATGTGGCACCATCTCGCCCCACGCCTTCCTTCTCCCTTTGAGGGAGAAGGTGGATCGGCCGCAGGCCGAGACGGATGAGGGGTACCGCACAGCATGGCGATGCGCGGCCGGAGCGTCAGCGACGGGCGAAAACCCCAGCGCTATCCCCCCGGCAAAAATCTCAATCCTCGGCGATCTGGTAGCCGAGCCCGCGCACCGTCTGGATGCAGTCCTCCGGCAGCTTCTTGCGCAGCCGGCCGACGAACACTTCGATCGTATTGGAATCGCGATCGAAATCCTGGTCGTAGAGATGCTCGGTCAGCTCGGTGCGCGAGATCACCTTGCCCTTGTGGTGCATCAGGTAGCTCAGCAACCGCAATTCGTGGCTGGTCAGCTTGATCGAGTGGCCATCCACCGTCACCTTGCCTGCCTTCACATCGAGCCGCACCGAGCCGGCGACGATCTCGTTGCTCGCCTGCCCCGCGGCACGCCGCACCAGCGCGCGCACCCGGGCCAGCACTTCCTCCATGTGGAAGGGTTTTGCGACGTAGTCGTCGGCGCCGGCATCAATGCCCTGCACCTTGTCGCTCCAGCGGTCGCGGGCGGTCAGCAGCAGCACCGGCATCTTCTTGCCGGCGCGGCGCCATTCTTCCAGCACCGACAGGCCGTCCATCTGCGGCAGGCCGATATCGAGCACGACCACGTCATAGGGCTCGGTATCGCCGAGGAAATGGCCTTCCTCGCCATCGAAGGCCACGTCCACGACGTAGCCCCCCTCCTCCAGCGCCTCTTTCAGCTGACGGTTGAGATTGGTGTCGTCCTCAACGACGAGAATGCGCATTGTGGTCCCCTTCAGAGCGCTGTCAGGAAAAGTTGCAGACTTTTCCGGTTCGACAAGCGCGACAACTCCGTACCCGCCACAGCAGAGCCCCCACGCCCGGCGAATGCCGGCCCTACGCGCGAAGAGACGCTCGAGGCGGGATTTTACGCAGGCCTTTACTGGGCGGGCAAGCTCACCGGGCGGCTTTCGCCATAGGAATCCATCACGTTGACCTGCCATTCCCACCGGCCGCCAACGAGGCACAGCTGCGCCTGCTGCGAGATGACACGCCCCTCCTCGCCCGAAGCCTGCAGGGCCTCGGCGAGCTGGCGCACTTCGCCGCTATCGATTTTTTCCTGAATCTCGCGCCGGCTCAGGCACTCCTGCGCCAGAGCCGGGGCAGCCAAACCAGCCCCCAGCCCCAGCGCCAAACCGCCGGCCAGCACGATACGCATAAACCTGTTCATGCTCGCGGTTATGCGGGAGGGGGGATGAATGCGGGATGAATGGGGGCGGATCAGGTCAGATGATGGCGGCATACTCACGAAGTTCGGCGACGGTCTTGGTCAATCCCTGTCGCTCAAGCATGTCGAGATATTCTGTGGCTGACTTTTCCGGCTTCTTCAGCCGGGCCCGACACCGAGTTGCAGCGATCACCACGGCGGCGGTGTTGAGCCCGAACTGATGGAACAGGAAGTCGTCGGGATGCATCGGTTCGATGGCCAGCGGAGCCAGAATGTCGCTGGGAAAGTCCTTCAGATTAAAGGTGACTATGGCATCACTGGATGATGCAATCGCGGCGGCTAGGACATGGCGGTCGTCCTCGTCCGGCAGCTGCAGACCGGCGATCAGCGGGTCATAGCCCTGCACGAGACAGTCGGGAACGGCACGATTCATCAGGTCGCGCGTGCGTTCCAGCTGCTCCAGCGTGAGATCCGTGCGGTCTTCCAGAAGGCTCTGTATCCACTCGCTGTGTATGCGATCGGTCCATTTCGCCCTGAACAGGCCGCCCGCTGCGAGCTCCATCAGGAAGTCTCTTAGCGGCGCCGGATATAGAACGCACGCATCCAGCACGACGGTGTAGCTTGAGCGCCTAATAGCCCATCCCCAGCTCCTGGGCCTGGTTCGCCAACTCCTCCATCACGCGCTGACGCTCGTCTTCGGTCGCCTTTCGATAGGCTTCGAGGTCGCTGAACTTTACGCGCCGATGAGTACCCACCATGTTGAACTTCACACGCCCCTCCTCGAGCAGGCGAATGAGGTACGGGCGCGAGACATTCAAATAGTCCGCCGCCTCTTGGGTAGTGAGTTCGGCGTGGATGGGGATGAGAGTTACGGCATTACCCTGCGCCATCTCGGTCAGCAGATGGTAGAGCAAATTGCTGACCGACTTCGGCAGGCGCAGCGTTTCTCCACCGTCAATTTGAACGCGAAGCTCGGCGCCCTCCTGCTTGACGCGGGAGAGCTGCCGGCTGGCCTGGGCAGCCAATTCAGCATCGTCGGCCGACGGCATGATCGGTCGTTGGAGCAGATTGGTCATTTGGGTCACCTGTGTCGCGATCAGATATAGCGCTCAAACGAAACAAACGCAACAAACGCAATATCTAAAACGGCAACAGCGCTTGACTCCTACGCTCCTTCCTACCCCTTCAGCCCCTTCCTCAAGAAAATGATCGCCAGCCCCTCCATCAGCAGCTGGCCCGCGGCCTGACCCTCGAAGCTGGGCAAATCCACGCCGATGAGCTGGCTGATCGCGGCCAGCACCATGGCCGCCGCGACGATGTAGGTCTTGAAGCCGTCGAGCAGATTGAACGTCACGAGAGTTCTCCTCAGTTGAGATGACAAAAAGCCCACCAGCAGGTTGATCCGCTGGCGGGCGATGGCCTCCCCGAGGCCATCGAAAATCGTCTTACGCATGGAAGGCGCCGGTCCCCTGATGGCCCGGCCCGAACACCGGGCTGAGCTGTTGCACCGTGAAGTCGAAGGCGTCGGGCAGCGCGCCGAAATCGGCCACCTGGTCCGCCGCCGCATAGATCGCCGCCGGCGCCGCGACCGCGATGCTCCGCACCGCCGCCGCCCCGTCGAAGATGATCACCCGATAGGCCTCGGGCGCATGTTCGAGCGGTACTTCCGCCGCCGCCCACGCCCCCGCGTCGGCCCGGCTACGCCGCAGCCAGCTCAGCGCGATATCGCCCCCTGCCCCGCGCAATGCGCGCAAATGCACCGGCGGCAGCGGCAGCACCGGCTCAAGCGTCAGGCTCGCCGACAGCGCCGTGCCGGTACCATCGAGCCGCCCGGCAAAGGCGCGCAGCAAGAGCTCGCCGCCAAGCCAGTCCGGCTCCACCGGCAACACCGCCACATTGCCATCGAGCACCACCAGCCTGTTGCCCGCCGCGGCCGGCCCCATGGCGACATCGGAGCCACCCAGCCCGCGCAACAGCGAAGTCAGCCGATAGCGCCCCGCCGAAACCAGCTCGGCCCCGGCAAAGCCGAGCACCTCCCACTCGCCCGCATCGTTCTCCACCGCGATCCGGTTCACCCCCGCCAAAGCCGCCTCGAAATCCACCGGCGCCAGGTGCCCGCCTGACAGTTCGATCTCGACGCTGCGTCGATCCCGCACATGGATCGGCCCTTCCGTCAGCGGCGTCACCAGCTCGCCGATCGCCGCCGGCCGCGCCAGCCGCGCAATCCGCGCGCCGGTCGCCACCAGTTGCACATCCACCTCGCCCGGCCACGGGCTGGCATAGGCCGCGAGCAGCAGCCGCGAGCGCTCCGGCGTCGCCGGGTCGGGCGGCAGATGTGCCGCGATAAGTGCCGGCTCCGCCAATGGCGCCGGACTCGCCGCCGCCCGCGCCGGCCGATCCGAAAACACCGCCGCCTTCAGCACCGGCGGCACCGCCCGCGCGCTCACTTTTCGCTCCAATCCGTCGCGGATTTCCGTGACCTCGAACGGCCCCTCAGCCTCGCCGGCGAGCGCGATCACATCGCCCACCTCGAGCGCCGCGAAGGACGGCGGCAGCGCGAGCTCCACCGTGTCGCGCTGCACCCCCGCGGCCCGCAGCAGCCGCTCGGCCACGCCGCGCGCCGACACCGCATCGAGCACCAGCCCGGTATTCTCCCCGGCCACCGCCGCCCCCTCGGGCCGCATCGCCGTCGCCGTGCCCGCGAGATAGTCGCGCTCGCGATCGACATAGCCGACCGCCAGACGCCCCACCGTCTCGGACGGATCAGGCCGCCGCCGTGCGGCCAGCGGGCCGTCTTCCTTGACGAGATCGTCGCGGGCAATCGTCAGCGCCGGCAAAACCTCCGGCCGCACCAGCTCCAGCCCAGCCGTACCATCGCGCACCGCCAATCCCGATGCCGCCAGGGCCGAGCCCGTCGCATCGCGCCAGCTCATCACGCCCTCGAGCGCCGCCCCGTGGATCAGCGTCCCCGCCACATCCGCCGCGCCGAGCTCGACCCCGAAATCCGCCCCCACCGCGCGGGCAAACTCATCCGGCGCCAGCACACCCAGCCGCCCGGTCAGCCAATGCCCCGCCGCATGGTTCTCGGCATCCGCCCAGGTCGCGACATCGGACGGAAACGCCGGATAGGGCCGCGCATCCCAGGCCCAGAGCGAAATCCGCCCCACCATCGGATCGCCCTCCCAATGGCCGAGCTGCGCGCGCAAAAACTGCCGCTGCATCAGCGCGTCCGGCGCACCGTTGGAGAAATGCGGCCGCCCATCCTCGGCGCTTTTGGCGTCCGGGAACATGTTCGGCTGGTTCGCCCCCTTGTCGACCACCGCGCAGCCGAGTTCGGTGAACCACACGGGCTTCATCCCCGACACCCACCCGGTCGGCTCAGCCAAGCGCACCCCGCCGACCCGGTCGTGATGGGCATGGCTCCACCAGCCCGCAATGTCCTTGAAGCGCCAGACCCAGTCCTCGCCGTGCGCCCCGTCGGCAATCGGCGCGCGCGTCCCCGCCAGCCGGTCGGCGGCACTGGCATAGTACCAGTCGAACCCCTCGCCCCCGTCGATCCCCGCCTCGAGATAGGCGAGCCCATACGGCCCGTCCGCCCCCGCCTCCGGCGCATCCTCGCCGTCGCGCCAGTCGGCGATCGGCATGTAGTTGTCGATCCCCACCGCCGCGATATCGGGCGAGGCCCACAGCGGATCGAGGTGAAACCACTTGTCCCCTGGCGCCTCCGGCGGCTGGAACCCGTGATACTCGCTCCAGTCCGCCGCATAAGTCAGCGCCACCGACGGCGCGAGGTCCTTTACTTCCGCCGCCAGCTCCACCAACGCGGCGACGAACGGGAAATCTTCGGCGGCCCCCGCCGTGGTCATCCCCACCATCTCCGAGCCGATCACCAGCGCATCCGCCCCCGCCTCCTCGGCCAGCGTCGCGTAGTGCCGCACGAACCGCCGGTAACCCCAGTCCCCGGCCCCGCCGACAAACGCCGCCACATCCGCGACCACGTCGCCCTCCGGCGCAATCCGCCCGCGCCACGGGTAAGCCGGCTGTCCCATCGGATTGTCGGCCGGCACATCCATCAGCAGCATCGGATAAAGCGTCACCGCGAGCCCGCGGTCCTTGAGATCCGCAATCGCCGCCCGCACCGCCGCATCCGAGGGCGTGCCGCCATAAGCCGGCCCGCCGCCGAACGAGCTCACCACCTGAGCCGTCGCGCGCGAAAGTCCTGCAACACCCCACTCGACCCCACGAACCGCCCGCGAAGCCGCCTCCACCTTCGGCCGCACCGTGCACTCGCCACAGCGAAGATCGTCGCCGAACCAGCTCACCACCAGCGCCGCATGCTCGAGGTTCGGGCACAGCTCCTGCAGCTCATCGAGCGACAGCGTCCAGTCGCTCACCAGCGCCGAGGCATGCGCATTCTCGTGCCCGGCGGCACCACGCCCGGTCACCCGCACGCGCGGCACCGGGTCGTAGCCGAACTCGGTCGCCCCGGGGATCACCGCCACCGAGCGGATCAGCGGCTCGAGCTCGCCCACCACCCGGCACAGCTCCACCGTGATGTTGGGAATGCGGTTGCCGAATTCGGTCAGCGCCAGCCGCTCGAACACGAGATAGCTCAGGCCGCGATAAGCCGGCGCCGCCCCCGCGCCCTGCTTCGCCTCGATCAGGCTGTCCGCCTCCTGGTCCTCGGTCCCGCGATAGAACCGCAGGTTCAGCCGCTCGGTCTCGAGCAGCTGCCCGTCGGCCCACACCCGCCCCAGCCGGCTCACCTCGCCCTCGCACAGCCCCACGGCAAAGCTCGCGACGATCTCGCGCTCCTCTGCCTCCTGCGTGCCCTTCGCCCCGGCACTCTCCCGGGTAATCTCCTCGAGCTCGGTGGCCCAGATGATATTGCCCGCCAGGCGGCTCCAGCCATAAAGCCGAGGCACCGCCCCGCCCTCGGATGAGCCCGAAATCCGGATATCCGCCCCCGGCTGCCGCTCCGGCTTTTCCGCAAACAGCTGCTGGTCGATCACCGACCCCGCCAGCGCCCCCAGCGCCCGCCCGATCGTCGCCCCGATCGGCCCGCCAAGCGCCCCACCCACGAACTGCCCGGCCACGGAAAGTGCCAGTGTTGCCATTTGTCCTGCCCCTCACCCGTCGCGGCCTTCGGCCGATCCACCCTCTCCCTCAAGGGGAGAGGGAAGATGCTGCCCCAAACTCCTCCCCTCTCCCCTTGAGGGAGAGGGGTGCCCGAAGGGCGGGGTGAGGGGCAGGTTCAGCGGGAAACGCAAACACCCCCGCCACCCGCTTCCGCCAGCCGTCGCCCAGCGCCCCCTCCACCACGCCCAGCCGTTCCTGCGCGTGCACGAAGCGCGTCGGGCTCACCATGATCCCGCAATGCCGCGGCAGCGCCGAAGCCCCCATGCGAAACAGCAGCACTGCACCCGGCCCGAACGCACCCGGCCGCAACCACCGCTCCGCCAGCCCCAGCAATTCCGCCGCATGCGAGTCATCCCGCCAGTCCGCCCGATAGTTCGGCAGCGCCGGCGCCTGCGTCCCCGTCACCTCGGCCCATACCCCCGCGAGCAGCCCCAGACAATCGCAGCCGACGCCGCGCACAGCCGCCCGGTGCCGGTAGGGCGTGCCCACCCAGCCGCGCGCCGCCGTCACAATGTCCCTGTTCATCCGACCAGCTTCCGCCCGTCCATCTGCGCGCCGGGACGCGGGTAGCGCAGCACGAAATCATTGCCCGGAATGTGCGGAAAGCCGCGGAAGTTGACCGCGTTGGCGAACCGCTCGCGGCACGTCGCGAAGCGCCGGTCGCACCCCGCCGTCAGCACCAGCGCGTCGCCGGCCTCGACCCAGTCCCCCACGGCCGAACCGAACCCCAGCACATCCGCCCCGCCGAGCCGCTCATGCGTCACCACCCGGTCGCGCAAGCCCTCGCGCCTGCCGCCATCCCAGGCCGCCAACCCGAACGCGAACCACCCTGCCTCGAACCCGGCCACGCCCTCGACCACGATGCGAAACCGGTCCCGCACCCCGAGCACCGTGGCCTCCGCCCGGAACGCCGGATCCTCCAGATCCACGCCACAGCGCGCATCGCCCAGTTCGGCATCGCACAGCGCCTGGTACACCCGCCCCTGCGGCTGGTTGATCGCGTGCTGCCCCGAGCGCAGCTCGGCCCGGAACACGCCGTCCTCGCGCACGATCTCGCCGATCGTCGTCCGGCTCACCAGCAGGCGCTGGCTGGTATCGCGCCAGTTCACCCGCCAGGTCTCGACGCTCGCCCCATCGAAGCGCCCGAGCAATATATCGTCCTCATCGATCGCATCCGAATGCAGCACGCCCACCACCTCGGTGGTGTCTACACTCGCCCCGAGCTTCCCCACCCGCTCCCCACCATCGAGCCCGTGCGCCGGCACGAACTCGGTCCCGTCAAAACCCAGCACCGCATCGTGGTCGGTGAACCCGAGCACCAGCCCATCGGCCCGCACGATCCGCCAGCACGTCGCCAGCGTCGTCGCCCCACCCGCGACATGCGCGGAAAAGCCCGCCTCCAGTAGTCTCATTCGCGCACCTCGATCAGCGGAATACTCGGCACCTCGGCCGCATCAAAGCTGGTCAGCTCGACATCCAGCCGGTCGATATCGAAGCGCACCGGCACATCGAACAGAAACCCCGCCGTCACCGCCGCGCCCAAACCCGGCGCCACGTCGAACGTCACCGCACCGGTCAGCGCATCAACCGAGAAATCGGTGGCGGGCACCGCCGCACCCGCCACCGCCATCACCACCGTCCCCGCAACCGGCTTGGTGATGGGTCTCAGGTACGGGTCGAAATTCGCGCCATAACGCTTGGTCAGATCAAAGGAAACGCGTACTCCATCGCCCACGCCGATCTGCTGGTCGAGCATCCCCGGCACATCCGTGCCGTTCGACGAATAGTCGAGCCCATCGCGCCACAGGAAGGCATGAAACCGCCCGCGCCGCTCCTCGAAAAAGGCCAGCACCGCCGCCATGTCGGCGCGCGATTTCACCCCGTAGCCGGCATTGTAGCGCCGACGCGAATGCAGCCACCGGCTGTTCCGCTCCTCGCGGCCGGACGCCAGCGTGACGATGTCGGTAGCGCGCTCCGGCCCGCCGCGCGCACCCAAAGCAATGTCGAGCGGAAAACGCACCGCGTGAAAGGTCATCTTGATCTCCTCGGGCAGGATGTCGCGGCGATCCTCCCCCGTTCACGGGGGAGGGACACCGTGCAGGAACCGAACCATCAGTCGGGTCTCCCTCCCCCTTGTGGGGAGGGGGGACCCGCGTAGCGGGTGGGTGGGGGTGGTCACGTGCCAGCCTCTCAACTCCCCCTGCTCCCCCGCCGCACCGCCCGCAGCAGCATGGCGCTCAGCTCCGCCTCGCTCGCCGCAAAGCTGCGCGCGTCCGTCGCCGTCACGTTGAACGTCACGTTCACCGCCCCGCCGCCCCCAGCCACGCCCAGCCGTCCGTCGCTCCCGCGCGCCAGCGGCAAAATCGCCTCGGCCCCGGCCTCGCCGGCCAGCCCCAGGCCCTGCCCGAGCGGAAAGTAAGCCGGGCTCGCCAGCACGCCGCCCTTGGCGAACGGCGTCACCACCGGGTTGGTGGCGGTGAACAGACTCTCGATCGCCCCGCTCACCAGCGCGCCCACCGGCTGGAACGCCGCCTTCAGCGCAATATCGGCAAAGCTGCGCGCCACCTCGCCCAGCACCGATTTCAGCGAGCGCCCATCGAGCACGGCGCCGCGAAAGGCCCGGCTCAACGCCTTGCCGACGCCATCGGCCAAGTCCCCGATGCGCTCGAGCTCGGCCGATACATCGTCGAGCCCTTCGAGCCGGTCGCCAAACGGATCCGCCATCACATCACCTCATCGGGAAATGCCGCCATCAGCCGACCCAGCACCTCGCGCCCCGGCGCCGCGCCGCGCGTCCGCCCAGAACGCGCCTCGAACGCCGCCGCCAGTTCCTTCGGCGTCAGCCCCCAGAACTCACGCGAACTCAAGCGCAGCACCCCGAACCCAAAGCGCATCGCCTCGTCCCACGGAAACGCGTTCATGCCGCCTCCCCGAACGTCGCGCGCAGCAGCCGCGCCGCAACCTCCGCCGCGCCCTTCAGCCCACCCTCGATCGACATCCGCGCCAGGTCATCGTCGGTAATGGCATTGCCACCCCCACGCAGCCCCGCCCCGATGATCGCCGTCAGATCACGCGCCGACACCCGCCCAGAGCTGAACCGCTCGCTCAACCCCACCAGATCCCCTGCCTGCAGCCGCGCCTCGAGCTCCGCCAGCGCGCCCAATGTCAGGCACAGAGTGCGCTCCTCTCCTTCGAACACGGCCGAAATCTCACCGCGCTGAGTATTCGGCATGCTTTTCTCCCTGTTTCCCGGCTATCGCAATCACCCACCGGGTCACCCCGGCGCAGGCCGGGGCCCATCCTGAAGTGTCTCGGCTTGTGCAAGGCCGAGCCCCATCGCCTCCCTCCCCCTTGCGGGGAGGGAACGAGGGTGGGGGTCGTTCGGCGATCACCGCGCGACCCCCACCCCCGACCCCTCCCCGCAAGGGGGAGGGGAGCTACACCGCCGCAAACGCCAGCTGCCCGGCGCTCTCCAGCGCCAGCTCGAACGTTACCTCGCCGGCATGATCGGCCGCGAACTCCAGCGCCACGATCTGGAACGGTCCCTCCACCGTGCCGAAATCGGGCAGGATCAGCTGCCAGTTGCGAATGGTCCCGGCAAAGAACAGCGAGCGGATCGTTGCGTCGGACGTCGCATCCTTGAAGATGCCCGACCCCGCCGCCGCCGCCCGCTTGATCCCGCCACCGGCGAGCAGCTCGCGCCAGCGCCCGGCGCTCTCGGCATCGGTCACATCGATCGCCGCCGCATTGAACGCGAGGCTCCGCGAACGCAGCCCCGCCACGGTGACAAAACTCCCCGACCCTGTCTGGTCGAGTTTTAGCAGCATGTCCTTGCCGCTCTGGGCGGTCATGTTGGTTCTCCATTTGTGTAAGGCGAGGTGCGGCGGCTCCCCTCCCCCTTGCGGGGAGGGGCTGGGGGTGGGGGTCCATCGGTGATCACCGCACCACCCCCTCCCTCGATCCCTCCCCGCAAGGGGGAGGGAGGAGCTCGAACCCGCTCAGATGGCCTCGCTCAATACCCGCAGCGCCACCGCCGCCCGCGCCTGCCCGGTCTCGGCATCGATGGCCGTGTCCGTCCGCTCATGCTGCACATGCGTCACCGCGAGCCCCGTCGCGGTCAGCGCTTCCGCCACCGCCACGACCCGCTCGGCAATGGCAAGCGCCGCCTTCCGGCTCGGCTGCCCGGCCCACACATGCAGCGTCACCCGATGCTCATGCCCCGGCGCCGCATCGCCATCGCGCGACAGCAGGTCGTGCCGGGCAATCGCGACATAAGGCGGCGCGGCATCCCGCGGCGGCGCGTCGAACACGCCGACGCCGGCGAGCGCTTCATCAGTGCGCAACGTGGACACCAGCGCGGCTTGGAGAAGAATGATGGGATGGGTCATGGCGCGAGAGGCACCCCCCACCCTGTCCCTCCCCCGCAAGGGGGGAGGAGACCAAAACACTGGCGTCGGTGTGAGCGTCTCCCTCCCCCTTGCGGGGAGGGGACAGGGGTGGGGGTGCTCTTCCCCCACCGGCCCTCGTGCACTCCTGCATCAAGCGAGAAACGGCGCCAGCAGTCGTCACTCCCTCCCCCTTGTGGGGAGGGGGGACCCGCGTAGCGGGTGGGTGGGGGTGGTCCCATGCTCGATGTCGCCAACCTCACCCCACCACCCCCGTCTCCACGCACGAACAACTCAACCAGGCCCGCCGTCCATTGAGGTCGGCGGCCGAAACCACGCTCAGCCAGCGCCCGCGATAGCCGAAGCGGTCCCCCGCCTTCACGTCCGACCGGAACCGCACCACCACCGAGTGCGACACCGCCACGCCGCGTGCATCGGCCTCGGTCACCTGCCGCCCGCTCAGCGCCCGCACCCGGGCCCAGAGCGAAGTGATCGGCACGAAGAAGGTCGCGTGCCCGCCCTCGTCCTCGCCGCTCGTCTCGCGCCGCTGATAGCTCACGCGGTCGGAGAGGCTGCCCACTTCCGGCGCCGCGATCACAGCCGCACCTGCCGGTAACTCTCGACCAGCCGGTCGAACCCCGCCGGCACCACCGCTCCCGACCCGGCGACGATCACCGCATCGCGGTGCTCGAACCAGTGCGCCACCAGCGCCAACAGCGCCCGCTTCAGGTCGGCCGGCACATCGGCCGCGTCGCCGAACCCGGCGACATAGTCGATCTCGATGCCCAGTCGCTCCCGCAAGGATGGCGCACCATCGATGCGCGCCGGCAGCAGCACCCGCCCCGGCTCGGTCAGGAACTGCTCGAGGGCCAGCTCATGCTCGTCGTCCTGGTCGTCGAACACGCGCACGGCGGTCAGCTCGAGCAGCGGCGAAACCGGCAGGCGCACCGCCTCGGCCGGCCAGCAATCGAGCACGAGCCGCCAGCTCTGGCGCACCAGCGCCCGTGCCGTGACGCCCTCCAGATGCAGCCGCGCCGCCGCAATCAGCGTCGTCACCAGCCCATCCTCGGCACTGCCATCGAGCCGCAGGAACGCCTTGGTCTCGGCAAGCGAAACCGGCTCCTCCGCGGGCCCCGCGAGAAGGTAGGAAATCATCGGATGTCCTTAAAGATTGGGGGCGCAACCCCTCATCCGGCGCTGCGCGCCACCTTCTCCCCGACGGGGAGAAGAACAGCCGCGGCCCGATCGGGGCACCCTATTCCTCTCCCCGTCGGGGAGAGGGTGGATCGGCCGAAGGCCGAGACGGGTGAGGGGTCTTAGCCCTCAGCTCGCGCTGAACTTCAGCAGCTTGATCGCGTCGAAATCCTGCACGCCGCCGCCGACCCGCTTGGTCGTATAGAACAGCACGTACGGCTTGGCCGTGAACGGATCGCGCAGCACGTTCACCCCGGTGCGGTCCACCACGAGGTACCCGCGGCGGAAATCGCCGAACGCGATCGGCGTGGTGCCGGCGCCGATGTTCGGCATGTCCTCGGCCTCCACCAGCTCGAAGCCGAGCAGCGTGGGCTTCGCGCCCGCGGTCACCCCCGGCGACCACAAATAGTTGCCCTCGGCATCCTTCAGCTTGCGCACCGACCCTTGCGTCCGCCGGTTCATCACCCAGCTGGCATTCTGCCGGTAGCCGGCCTTCAGCGTGTAGACGAGGTCGATCAGCACGTCGCTCGCGTCCTCTGCCGGCCAGCCGCCCGATACGCCGGTGGCGAGAAAGCCGATGCTGTCCCAGGCCCAGCTGCCCTCGGCCACCTGCGTTTCAGCGAGGAAGCCCTTGGGTTTGTTCGTGCCGTTGCCGTTGACGAACGCCGCCGTCTCCTGCTCGGCGAAGGCCGCGTTCACCTCGTCGGCGATCCAGGCGCCGACATCCACCACCGCGTCATCGAGGAAGGCCGCCGTCGCCGCCGGCATGGCGTAGAGCTCGCCGGCCGCGAAATCGATCGCATCGAGCGTCTGCGAGTTGGTCTGCGGCCGGTTCGCGGTCTCCGCCACCCAGCCCGTCGCCGGCCCGGTCAGGCTCACCGGCTTCTTGTATGCCCCGGTCGAAATGTTGCGCACCGAGGCAATGGCGCGAATCGGCGACACGGCCGACAGCCGCTGCAAAATCTCGCTCTCGGTCTCGGCCGGCACGAGATAGCCGCCATCCGGATTGGAGCCGATCGACAGCGCCTTCTCCTCGCCGCGCTTCACATAAGCCGAGAATGCGTCCTTGTACTCATCGCCCAGCTCCGGCCGCCCCGCCTCCAGCGCCGGTCGGGCCCGGTCGAGCGCCACGCGGTCCATCGCCGCTTTCGCCCCATCCAGTGCCGCGTTCAGCCGGCCGAGCTTTTCCTCGGTCAGCGCATCGGTGGATCCGCGCTTTTCGAGTTCGGCGAGCCGCCCGTCATTGGTGCGCTTGAACTCCTCGAACGCGGTCATCAGCTCGTTGAGCAGCCCGTCCGAATCCTGGCCAGCCGCCGTCGCCGCCTTGTTCTCAAGACGGTTCATCACATCGGTCATCTTGGTCCTCTATTGCTTGAACAGCGAAATGGCCGCCCGTAGCGACCGGTCAGCCGGGACGCCCTGCCCCGGCGAAATCCTGGCCTCCGCCAGCATTGGAAACGTCACGATCGAGATCTCCCACAGGTCGATGGCCCAGAGTTTTCGCTCCGTCCCCCGCGCCTCGCGGGTCGCCCGCACGGTACGAAAGCCGATCGACAGCCCGTCGATCGCCCGCTTCTCGATCAGTTTGCGCAGCGCATCAGCGCGCGGCACACCCGGCACCAGCCGGCCTTCGACCCACAGCCCGTGCCCGTCCTCGGCGAGCGCTTCCCAGATGCCCACCGGCTCCTTGGGGTCGTGCTGGAACAGCATGCGCACCTTGTCGGCGCCCCGCCGTTTCAACGATTTGCCGAATGCTCCCGGCATCACGCGGTCGCCGGCCTCGTCGAGCGCCCCGAACACGCTCGCATAGCCGGCGAACCGCCCGCCCGCATCGATGGGGATCGTCGCCATCACCCCTTGGCCCCAGCCGCCGGCCGCGGCCGCGATGGTCGCCGCGGCGGCTTGGCCAACGTGCCGGCAATGTTCCAGGCAAACTGCCGGAACACCTCGCCGGCTACGTGTTTACCAGTAGAATTGTCCTTTGCCCCCATAGGCTTATTTCCTCTGGTGAAAGAGTTGATTCAGCGTCGAAATCTCTTTGACGAAGTCGTTGAAGCGGCGATTGGCGGCCATCAGCTCCTTGAGCGACCAGATCGACAGACCCGTCGCCGCCATCGCCCAGCCGAACAGCGCCAGATGCGCCAAATCCCCGCGCGTCACGATCGCTTTAGTCAGCTCGTCCATAGTGGCCTCCGTAGTTGATAGTTGTCTTGGCGCGGACCGCGCCTTGATCCTCCCCTGCGCAGCGGGGGAGGGGGACCAGCGGAGCTGGTGGAGGGGGGCGGCTGCAGCCACCCGTTGGGCAAAGCTGCCCCCGCCCTTCTCGCATCCGGCGAGACGGGTTAGCCTCTCCCCATCCGCTCAGGGGGAGGAGAACCAATGAGCTCGACCACCAAGGCCGAACCCACGGCTATCGATGTGCGTTTCGGCAGCGCCACGCTCGAAGTTAAGCTCGATGACGGGCATGAGCTGATCGCCCCGCTGTCCCAGTTCCCCCGCCTGCGCGATGGCCCCCCGGCCGCCCGCCTCAACTGGCGCATCGTCGAAGACGGCGCCGCCCTCCACTGGCCCGACCTGGGCCTCAGGATCGCGGTGGCGGAGCTCGACTAGCGCACGATCAGACTGGGGCGGTGCCCCACCCACAACGTCATTCCCGCGAAGGCGGGAACCCAGTTGAGGCACCGAGGCACCGAGCATGCGGCCGCTGGATCCCCGCCTTCGCGGGGATGACGCCAGAGTTTGGGGATCGCTTCCAATGTGAAGCCATCTAACCCAGCCCCACCAGCCCGCGCTTTTCCTCGTCGCTGAGGAAATCCGCCGCGCCGATGCGCGCCCAGAGTGCCGCCCGGTCCTCGGCCAGCGCCTCGACGCCATCGAGGTCGGGCGCCAGCGTCACGCCGGCAAATCCCGGCGCGAGCCAGAAGCTCAGATCGTCCGCCACCCGGCGCACCAGCGGCACCACTGTCTGGCGCCAGAAGCTGCGGTTGGCCTCGGCATAGTTTGCGTAGGTGTTGTCACCCGGGATGCCGAGCAGCTGCGGCGGCACGCCGAAGGCCAGCGCGATGTCGCGTGCCGCCCCGTTCCTGAGCTCCGCAAAATCCATCTCGGCCGGGGTCAGCGCCATCGCCTTCCAGTCGAGCCCGCCCTCCAGCACCAGCGGCCGGCCGGCGTTCTTCGCGCCGGCAAACCCCTGCTCCAGCTCGTCCTTCAGCCGCCGGAACTGCGCTTCGGTCAGCGTGCCGGAGCCCGCCGAATAGACCAGCGCCCCGCTCGGCCGCGCCGCATTGTCGAGCAGCGCCTTGTTCCACTCGGCCGCGGCATTGTGGATATCGAGGCTCTGCGCCGCCGCCTCCATCGGCGCCATGCCGTAATGGTCGTCGAGCGGATGGAACAGGGCCAAATGCAGCACAGCCGCCACCGGCCGCGCATCGAGCCTCAATTCCGTCGTCCGCCCGCCCGCCGTATAGGCATAGGCCGCCGGATACCCGTCCCGCCCGGCCACCACCCGCACCCGATCGGGCCGCAGCACATGCAGCTCGCGCAGCTCACCGTCGATCACCGTTGCCGCCACATAGGCGTTTCCGGCCGTCATCAGGTAGGCGAACACGCTCTCGAGCAGCTCCGCCCCCGATTGCCGCGCATTGGGCCGCGCCAGCAGCCGCAGCACCGGATGCTCGCTCAACCGCCGCCCGCCCTCCAACGCTACCAGCGGCACGCTGGTCGCGGCCTCGGCGATCTTTCGCACGCAGGCATAAACCACCGGGTTCTTAGCGTAGCCGGCATTGGCGAGGCTGACAAAACCCCGCCGGCTCCAGCTCGCCTCGGCCCAGGGCGGCACGCTCAGCATCGTCGAGCTCGCCTTGGTCTCGGCAGCCGAAAGCACCGCGCCAAGGCGCGTGAACCAGTTGGGCATGGTCGTTTCCTGATCTAATGTCTCAGTCGGGTTTCCCTCCCCCTTGCGGGGAGGGGGGGACCGGCGCAGCCGGTGGGTGGGGGTAGCCACGAGCACAAGGCCATGAGCATCTCGCGAGCCCGCTCGATGCGGCGAAACATGTCCCCCGCCGAGGCGGTCGTATGGACGGCTATTCGCGGCGAGCAGTTGAAGCCCTACCACTTCCGCCGCCAGGTGCAGATCGGCCCCTACTACGCCGACTTCGCTGCACATGGCGTGAAGCTCGTCGTCGAAATCGATGGAAGCACGCACTTCGAAGAGGCCGCGGCCGAGTATGACGCGCGGCGCGACGCATTTCTGAGGTCACGGGGCTACAAGGTCCTTCGGATCACCACGCTGGACGTCCGAACCAACCTGGAAGGCGTCGTGAAGGCTATCCTGGCAGCCTGCAGGGGCTAACCACCCCACCCACCATGCTCCGCATGGTCCCCCCTCCCCGCAAGGGGGAGGGAAACCCGACTGCAAATACCGTTTTGCGGCTGCCCCCCGATTTCCCTCCCCCTTGCGGGGAGGGGGGACCGGCAGAGCCGGTGGGTGGGAGTAGCAACAAGCACCGAACGAGCGAGTCATGAGCATCCCCCGAGCCCGCTCCCTCCGCCGAAAGATGTCTCCCGCCGAAGCCATCCTGTGGCGCGCCCTACGCGCCGAACAGCTCCAACCGTATCATTTCCGCCGCCAAGTCCCGCTCGGGCCCTACTATGCCGACTTCGCGACACACGCCGCAAAGCTCGTCATCGAAGTCGACGGCAGCAGCCATTTCGAAGAAGCCGCAGTCGAGTATGACGCTCGTCGCGACGCGTTCCTCCGCGCTGAAGGCTATCGCGTCCTTCGCGTCACCACGCTGGAAGTCTTTACCAATCTCGAAGGGGTGCACGCGGCGATCCTGGCTGCTGTCCCGACATCGTAGTCCCCCACCCACCATGCTCCGCATGGTCCCCCCTCCCCGCAAGGGGGAGGGAAACCCGACTGCTAGCCTCGAGCCGGAGGAGGCGAGTTCTGCCAGAGCTAAGCCACGCACTCGGAGCGTAAGGCTGCCCCCGATTTCCCTCCCCCTTGCGGGGAGGGGGGACCGGCGGAGCCGGTGGGTGGGGGTAGCCCCAAGCACCAGCCCACCCCTAAATCCCCCGCACCCGCGGCCCCGCCCCGCCAAGCATCAGCTCCGTCAGCGCCCAAACCAGCGCATCCACGCGATCCGGCGAATGGCCGTCGCTCAGCCCATCCGTCCCGAACGCGCACATCTCGTCCTCGAGCGCCGTCAGCCCGCCGCGATGCGCCACCCGCCCATTGGCGTAAAGCGCCGCCACCGGCTCGGCCCGCAGCCACTTCCCACGCCGGGCGTTCACACCACGCACCGGCACATCGGCATCCTCCTGCGCGATCACCGCCCTCACCATGTCGCCGCCCTGGTTGGTCTCGGCGACGATGCAGTCGGCGCCGAACTCGTGGAACGCCGCCACCGCCCGCCGCGCCCATTGCTCCGGCCGCGCCGGCCCGAAGCTCAGGTCGGCGAGCACCACTGCCCCCTCCCCGGCCCGTCCGGCAACGACGATCCCGCACGCGTCCGATCGCTTCGTCCCCGTCGCCGGCGGATCCACTGCCACGACGATCCGCTCGATCTCAGCCCCGGCATCGGCCCGGAACAGCTCCCGCCGCCACAGCGCATCCGGCCGATCCTCGATCAGCTCGCCCTCGAGCTCCTGCCGACCGAGCACCGAGCCCGCATAGCGTGCCACGACGGCTCGCAGGAAGGTGCTTGCGAGCCAGCGCTCGTTCTCTCGCGTTGTCATGCGCGAAACCACCGATGTCGGCTCTGCCAACAGCCGCTTCATCAGCCGCGTTGCCCGCGGCGTCGTCGTCACCAGTTGGCGCGGCCTCTCGCCGAGGCGTAGCCCGAACTGCAGCATATCCCACGCCGCCTCAGCCTTCGGCCACTTGCCCAGTTCGTCGCACCACGCGGCCGCAAATTGCGGGCCGCGAAAGCGCTCAGGGTCGGAAGCCCCCAGGATCAGGGCTTCGACACCGTTCTTCCATCGCAGCGTGTTTCCACTCAGCTTCGGCCGATCCTCGGGCGGATGCACCCGCATCACGCCGCTCGGCCCCTTCACCATCACCTCGATTGCCTCGGTGATGGTCTCGCCGACCAGCACCAGCGGTCCGGTGCCGCCCTCGGCCAGCCGCCTGATCCATTCGGCACCGGCCCGGGTCTTGCCCGATCCACGGCCGCCGATCAGCATCCAGGTGGTCCAGTCTCCACGTGGTGGCCATTGTTCGTCACGCGTCATGTAAGGCCAGCAATAGTAGGCGTCCCGCGCCTCCTTGACGGTCAGCGCGGCGGCGAACCGTTCAGAAGTCTCCGAGCTGATCGAGCCGCTTGGCAATGACCTTCCTCATATGCTGCATCTCGGCGCTCTCCCTGGCTGCCGGGCCACGCCGCGGCGCCTCGGGGGTCCGAGCCTGTATCTCGATCAGGCGGTCCATCGTGGCTGCCATCCGTGTGAGAACGGCCGCATCCTTCTCGCTCATTGCCTCTTCCGATCTCTCCATCCGCACCAGCACGCGCTCGATCAAGCGGTACATGCGCTGGATCAGCGCCTGCGCATCCACCACCGCCGCGTCACGCCTGCGCCTCCATCCGAGCTTTGATACGCGTGCGCAAATTGCCGAGCGCGACACGGCGAAGCGCTCGGCCATCGCGTCGAGCGTCTCGTCAGTATCCTCGTAGGCAATCCTGATCGCTGCCCAACCAGCATCATCCGTCGGCAACTCTCACCCCCCGTGCACGTTCATTCGCGGCAGGGAGGGCCCGATGCCATCCGCCGTGATCAAGGACCTGGCCTACGATCCGGAGACCCAGACGCTGTCGGTCTGGTTCCGGCCGTCCGGCCGCCGCTACGATTATCTCGATGTGCCGACGCGCGTTTACGACGCGCTACGCCTCGCGCCGTCCAAGGGCCGCTTCTTCAACGCCCATATCCGCGACGACTACGCCTTCGAAGAGCAGGACCGCGAGCCCCACTTCTCCGACCGTAGCTGAACTCTACCACATCACCGTCACGCGGGGATTCGATGCGGTGAGAAAAGTGCAAGTGACTGATCGGTATTGATATTTCTTGCCGCGCCAGCATTGCGGGCGTGTTTGCGGCCCGCCCTCCCCACCCACCGTCATCCCCGGGCTCGACCCGGGGACCCATGGTTCCTCTCCCACCCTCCGGGACGGAGCTACTCCATCCAGGCACAAAAAAACCCGCATCGGCGGCGATGCGGGTTTCGGAGTTCGGCAGTTCTTGCGGGCTGCCTATTTGCAGCACACGAAGCGCGCCCCCGGCTGGGGAGCGCGACCATTGCGGTGTCCTTCGCGGCTGAGCGCGGGGTCAGACGCGGCTGAGGCTGATCGTGTTGCAGAACACGCCCTGGCAGCCCTTGACCTTCATGCTGTCGTCGCCGGTCATGGTCAGCGTACCGCTATAGGTGCCGCCGCCGAGGGCGACGGTGCCGGTCCACTTGTTCTCTTCGGCCTGCGTGCCCTGCACCACGGTCTGGTTGAGGTAGGCGCGGTTCTTGTCGTCCTTGTCGCGCAGCCAGATCAGCTTGCCGCACAGGGCGTCGCCGCCGCAGTAGCTGATCTTGTACCGGCTCTTGCCGTCATCGGCCTGCCAGGTGCCAGTCGGATCGGCCGCGAGGGCGGCCACGGGGGCGGTCACGAGCAACGAGGCGAGCGCGGCCGCAGCGACTTTGGTCGCGTAGCGCATGGAGTCGTCTCCTAGAAAGTTGAGCATCGGGTCTATGCTTGCCCGCCTATATGGGGACTAAGGCTGAAACTTGGATAACCACGCCGTTCATCTGCCGTTCATCAATATGGCAGGCGACCGGCCTGGATATGGCAGCGATGCTGACAGTCTTTCCAAACGCCTGACGATGCTCGGTCCAAGCCGCCACATTCCACCACCGGCAAAACGCGCAGCCCGGGGCATAAAGTTCCGATCACGAACACGTGATGCAGTCAGATCTCGTCCGGTGGCTCCCAGTTGGGCCAGTCGGCGACGTGGTCTTCCCACTCGCCCGGCTTCACCGACAGCTCCGGCACCGTCCGTCCGCGCACCGAAACGCCGACCGCCGCCACCGTTTCCGGATCGCCCGAAACCAGCGGATGCCACCAGGCCAGGCCCTTGCCCTCGGCGATCCGGCGATAGGCGCAGGTCACCGGGATCCACTCGATGGTCCGCACGTTCTCGGGCGTCAGCTTGATGCAGTCGGGCACGACCTTCAGCCGGTTGGGGTAGTCCGTGCACTTGCAGCTTTCGCCATCGAGCAGGCGGCAGCGCACGTCGGAGACGTAGATGTCACCGGTATCCTCGTCCTCGAGCTTCATCAGGCAGCAGCGCCCGCAGCCGTCGCAAAGTGCTTCCCACTCCGCCACGGTCATTTCCTCGAGTGTCTTGTCTTCCCAGAACGGCATGCGGATTTCCCGTGTGGCATCAATGCGCTTGCGCCACGAACAAGCTGATCATATTGCAGCGAACGCCTTGCCAATGCGCCTCGAATTGGGGAGATTCAAGGCCCTCGCAGGGATGCGGAGTTTTCGGTGCAGGATCCGTTCTATCACAAAGAGAAGCGGCGCAAGAAAACCCGCATGCTGGCGGCGGACGCGTGGCTCGACTCGACGCTGTACGACTTCTGGCAATCCCTGGGACGGTGGTACACCGGCGTCGAGGATTTCTTCGCCCGCTTCCGCGTCACCGGCCTCAAGCGCCTGTTCACCGAGTTGCTGTCGGACGGGCTGAGCTTTTTCGCCATCGGCTGTGTGCTGATGACCGCGCTCGCCCTCCCCGCCTTCGACGCTACCGTCACCGGCCGGTTCAACAAGGCCGAGGACATCGCCGTCACCTTCCTCGATCGCTACGGCAACGAGGTCGGGCGCCGCGGCATCCGCTCCGACGATTCCTTTGCCCTCAACCAGTTGCCCGACTACCTGATCAAGGCGACGCTCGCCACCGAGGACCGGCGCTTCTACGAGCACTGGGGCATCGACGTTGTCGGCACGCTGCGCGCGCTCGCCAGCAACACGTCCGGCGACAGCGGCCTGCAGGGCGGCTCGTCCATCACCCAGCAGCTGGCCAAGAACCTGTTCCTCTCGTCCGAACGCACGCTCGAGCGCAAGATCAAGGAAGCTTTCCTCGCCGTCTGGCTCGAGTGGCACTATTCCAAGGACGAAATCCTCAAGCTCTATCTCGACCGGGCCTACATGGGGGGCGGCGCCTTCGGCGTCGCGGCGGCCTCGGAGTTCTATTTCGGCAAGAAGGTCACCGAGATTTCGCTGGCCGAGGCCGCGATGCTCTCGGCGCTCTACAAGGCGCCCACGCGCTACGCCCCGCATGTCGATCTCGCGGCAGCCCGCGGCCGCGCCAACCAGGTGCTGTCCAACCTCGTCGATGCCGGCTTCCTCACCGAGGGCCAGGTCGCGGCGGCGCGGCGCAACCCGGCCAGCCCCGTCGATCGCGCCCACGAGGCCAACTCGCCCAACTACTTCCTCGACTATGCCTTCGAGCAGGCCAAGTCGATCATCGAGGCCGAGGGCAACACCCACAACACCTTCGTGGTGCGCACCACCATCGACCCGGTGCTGCAGTCCTATGCCGAAGACTCCGTCACCTCGGTCGTGCGCGAGCAGGGCGAGCAGTACAACGTCTCGCAGGCCGCCATGGTCGTGCTCGAGCCGAACGGGGCGATCCGGGCCATGGTCGGCGGCATGGACTACGCCAAGAGCCAGTTCAACCGCGCCATCGTCCCCAATCGCCAGCCCGGCTCGGCGTTCAAGCTGTTCGACTATGCCACCGCCTTCGAGTTGATCCCCGAGTATGATCCGGACACGATCGTTTCCGGCGCCACGCAATGCATCGGCAACTGGTGCCCGCAGAACTATTCGCGCAACGCCGTGGGCCGCATCAGCCTGATCTCGGCCTTCCAGCAATCGATCAACACCGTGCCGGTGAACCTCTCAATCAAGACCGGCCGCCAGCCCATTGCCGACTTCGCCCACAAGATCGGCCTCACCAACGATTTCCCCGTTACCCGCTCGCTCGCGCTGGGCGCCGCGGAGGTCAGCGTCATCGACATGGCCTCCTCCTATGCGGTCTTCGCCAACCACGGCTACAAGACGCCCGCCTTCGGCATCACCCGCATCACCACCCTCTCGGGCGATCCGGTGTTCGACGCCGACCCCGAGGCCAATCGCGAACGCGTCGTCAGCGAGCAGACGGTGCTCTACATGAACCGCATGATGCGCGGCGTGGTGGAGGCCGGCACCGGCCGCCGGGCACAGATCGAGGGCGTCCCCTCCGTCGGCAAGACGGGTACGACCTCGTCCTATCGCGATGCATGGTTCTGTGGCTTCACCGGCAACTATGTTGCGGCGGTCTGGTTCGGCAACGACAACTACGAAATGACCAGGGAATTGACCGGCGGCACACTGCCGACCGTCGCCTGGCAGAAGTTCATGGCCTATGCCCACACGAACATCGAGATCAAGCCGGTGGAAGGCGTCGATTTCCAGCCCGCTCCGTTCGTGATCGCCGATGCCACGGGTGCCGAAGGCCAGCCCGCGGCCCCGGCCATCGAGCGCCCGCCCGGCCTCAAGCCCGCCGCAGCGCAGAAGCTGCTCGAGATGGCCGACGCGCTCCGCAACGCACTGGGCGGGGTCAGCAACGAGGCCGCGCTGACCGTCGCCCCCGCCACCCCTGTTCCAGCCAAGAGCCTGTAACACTTGCGCTTTCTCGTTCACCTCGGGACGATGCTGGTGGTCGCCCTGGTCGTCGGCTTCGGTCTCAGCTGGTACGCGCTGAGCGACGGCCGCCTGTTCGGCGCGGTCGAGGTCGGCCCCTGGCTGAGCTGGCGCAACGTCGGCGCCCCCTCCCCCGACCCCTATACCCGCGCCTATATCGCCCGCTCCGGCGCGCTGGAGCTCGGGGCGGCCGAAGGCATCCAGTTCATCGCCCACGTCGACAGCGACAACCGCCCCCTGGACCGCAATTGCCGCTATCGCATCGACGGCACCACGCCCGCCGCGCGCTTCTGGACCATGGTGCCGGTCGACCCCGCCAGCGGCAGCTCGATCGCGCGACCGGGCGGTCCCGCCGACTTTCACAGTGGCCGGCTGAACCGGGCCGGCGACGGCTCGGTTGCGCTCTACGTCTCCAAGGGCATGGCGCCGCAGAACTGGCTCGAGATCACCGACGACGGCCAGTTCGAGCTGGTGCTGACGCTCTACGATACGTCCAGCGCCTCCGGCCTCGGCGCGGAGATCACCAGCCTCCCCGCCATCATCCGGGAGGCCTGCCTGTGATCCGCACCCTGCTCTGGGTCATTGCCGGTCTGGTATTGGGCGGTGTCATCCATATCGTGGTGATCCTGACCCTGCCTGCCCTGTCGGCCACGTCGGCCTGGGACCGGGTTGCGATGCTCGATCCATCCGGAGGGCCCGCCGTGCTGCCCGCGGCGAGGCCAGGAGAGCCCAATCCATTGCGGCTCGATCCCGAGCTGACTTATGCGGCCTGCAAGGTCGATCTGCGCCTCGGCCCCGCCTCGGTTACCGGCACCCTGCCCCGCGATTTCTGGTCGGTCACGGTCTACAGCCGGGCCGGCACCGTCGTTTATTCGACCACCAATCGCGACAGCGTTGGCACCAACCTCGACCTCGGCATCTTCAATCCAGCGCAGACGCGCCTGCTGGCCGAGCAGCGGCTCGACATTGCCGAGGGCTTGCTGATCGTCGAGGCGCGCGAGGATGACCTGCTGGTCGTCGTTCGCCTCGCCCCGCCCCACCCGGAGATGCGGGCCCGCTACGAGAAGGCGCTCGCCGGGCTCAAGTGCAGCAATATCGCAGCCGACGCTACTTCCTGAACTCACCCTCATCGGGCGGGCCGAGCAGCACGCGGCCGGGCAACGCTTCATCGCCCCGACCGAGGCGACCGTCATCGTCGAGACAGAATTCCCCGGCCTCGGCGTAGTCCACCCAGATCGCCATCTCGCTCAGTCGCTCGTCCACCCGCACGGCCTCCGCGTGTGGCGTCTCCACCAGGAAATGGTCGAGCGCGTAGCTGTAGGAGGCGTAGCGATAGCGCAGCGCGCCAACGAAGCGATCGACGTAGAGGCTGTTCTCGGCTCGCCGCTCGCGCATCCGGGCGATCATTTCGCGCTCGATGTCGGTCAACTGTGACGCCGCCATCGCCCGCTGATCGTCGACGATCATCACCGCGCAGATCGAGGCAAAGGTCGTCGGCAGCGTCAGCAGGTCGGCGCCGACATCGTCGGCAATTGTGTTGTAACGCACGCGCGAGGAGGCGTAGCGCTCCCGGGTCAGCCACCTGTAGTAGAGATCGTCATGGGCGGGCCGCGTGCTCACCGCGCTCGCGACCTCGATGATCTGCTCGTAGTCGAAAGCCCAGTCCTTGACGTGCCGCGCGATCAGGAACCGGTACACCCGGTCGTGCATCTCGCGTTCCTGGTCGGTCCAGTTGAAGTTCGAGACGGGCTGCTTGTTGAAGCGGCGGAATGCGGCGTCGACCTCGGGGATCACCTCGTCATTGAGGAAGCCGGGCTTCACGCGTCCAAAGTCACCGATCTCATGTGCGGACGCCACACCGCAGCCCGCCAGAAGCAGGCCGGCGGCCAGTCCGATCGCTCGTAGGTCAGCCACGGCGGCGCTTGCCGCCCGAGGCCGCGCCCGCCGGCTTGTCAGGTGCACCCTGGCGCTCGTACCGGACGCCGGTAAACAGCACGATTTCACCCGGCCCCGCCGATTGGGTGCGCGTTTTCCGCGTGCGTCCGCGCTTGGGGAGTTGAACCAGCTTTCCCAACCTTGCCTCCGGCGGATGGGCGAGTTGCCGGGGCCCATCCACCGGCAAATCGGGCACGACGCAGAGACCCGACAAGGGCTATTAAGAGTTCGTCAAGGTTAACAGTTCGCTAACGATTTTCCGGAAATAGTCACGCCTGTGGTTGAGGCCCCGAATCTGGGCCTTGCAGGGCAAATGATGATCGGTTTCCAGCCTTACGAGACGTTCCAGCTCCTTATCGAGACGGGCGGAGTGGATCGCACGAACACGCTGCTGTGCGCGGCGTGCGATGCGTTCGCCCGTCGCGGCAAGCCGACAAGTGCCGAAATGGAACAGTTTTCCATTCTGGCGAACCGGCTGTTTCCGGCGGCCTCCCCCGCCGCACGCGCCAAGGCGGCGGCGACGCTTGGCCGCTCGACGGACCTGTCGCCCGAACTCGAGGAACTCGTCGTCCGCCATCTCGGTGACGACCTGCCGGACTTTCTCGTCAACTCTCCCGAGATCTCTGAAGGCACGATGCTCAAGGTGCTGGCTGGCGGGGACGTGACGCTCGGCGCCGCCATTGCTCGGCGCCCCGACCTTTCCACCAGCGTTCTCGGTCGGCTGTTCCAGATGAACAGCCGCAAGGTCTACCGTGCCATTGCCACCAATACGGCGATCGTGCCGCGCGGCCCCTATCTTAGCGCCCTCGCCCGTTCGGCCCAGATGGACCACCAGGTCGCCTGGTCGCTTGCCGCTCGCGCCGATTTCGACGCGGCTCTGCTCGCGCCGGCCTTCTTCGACCTTGGTGAGGCCGACCGGATCAAGGTGATCAGGGCCTTTGCCAGGCGCGAGACGCCGGAAGCGCCGATCAAGCGCACGCTCGAGCAGCTGACCGTGGCGACGGCCGAACTCACGCGCGCGCTGATGAAGCTGTTCTCCGAGAACCGTCGGCCGGAAGTTACACGTCTCCTGCATCAGATCACTGGGCTCGATGAGGTTCGCTGCGGCCAGATCGCGCACGATACCTCAGGCGCTGCCCTGTTCGTCGTGCTGCGCGCCTTCGGGTGCGGTTCGCATGACGGGCTGAAGGTCCTGATCCACGCCACCGCCCATGACGGGCAGCAGCCTGCCGACCTCACCGGTTTTGCCGAGCTGTTCGAGACGGTCAGTGTCGATGCCACGGCCTTCCTGATGAGCGCCTGGCGCGGCGAGGTGAACCTGCTCGACATGACCAAGCCGGAGTACCGGCCGTTCGAGGACAATCGCCGGCGTATCCCGCCGCCGCAGACCCGCGGGCGCGATCCGATCGTCGACCAGGCCATCGAGGCGCTGGCGCGGATCGGGGCCAAGGCCAGCTAGGCACTTCACGACTGAGGCGGCGCCCACGCCGCGATGTCATTCCCGCGAAGGCGGGAACCCAGTCGAGGCACCGAGCGTGCGGCCGCTGGATCCCCGCCTTCGCGGGGATGACGCCGGAGGTTGTGAACAGCTTCCAACGTGACTCTATGCGAGGTCGAGCCCCAGCTCACCGCTCCGCATTTCGAGCGAGATGACCCACAGGTCCGGATCGAACTCCTGCTCGCGCAGGATGCGTTCGCGGGTCTGCAACGGCTCGACATGGTCGAAGCGCAGTTGAAACACGCGCGCTTCGCTGTTCTCGGCCACGGCAGTCGCAGGCGCGGGCGTATAGAGCGACACCTCGCCGTTGAGGTGGTCGACCTCCACGAAAATCTGGCCGGCGATGGGGTCGCCGCGGCGCGACACCACGCACATGTGGCCAATGTCATTGTGGCGCCGCACGAAGGCGGCTACCCAGAGATCGGTACGGAACATGCCGCTGGTGTGCCCGAAATCCAGCCCTGCGGCTAGATGACGGCGCCGTTCTCGAGCAGCAGGTCCAGCAGTTCCGGTGTGATCCGGCCGGTCACCTTGTAGTTGAAGTAGACCTCGAAGTTGCGGATCGCCTTGGCCGTCGCCGAGCCGGCAACGCCATCGGCCGGACCGTGCAGGAAGCCCAGGCTCGCGAGCCCGCGCTGCACCTTGGCCACCACCACCGGATCGGTCACCGAAAGCGCGCGCACCTGGTCCGGCGTAGCGTCGGTGTCGAGCACTGCGATGGCCTCGCCGGGCTTGGGCGGATCTTCCTCGATCTTCAGCGGCACGCCGACCTGGGGACCATCCGGCAGGGCCGCCAGCTTCTGCGGCGGCACGGGGGCCGCGGTGACGGTGGCGGTCAGCGGCTTGGCCGGCGCCACATAGTTCTGGGTCACCCGCCTGGTCGGAGGATCGGTCATGGCCAGCGACTGTACGCCGTCCACGATGGTGTCGAAGGCCTCGCCGGCGGTCTCCGTTGCCATTTCCAGCGCGGCTTCCGGAGAACTGGGCACGGGTCGGCCGAGCAGCGTGTTGGCGGCATTCTTGGCCGCGGCGAGTGGCTTGGCATGCGTGATCTCGGCGAGCGACTGAGTCGGGCGCGCGGCATTCGGGAGGTCTTTCTCCACCGATTCTGTCTTCACCTGCGGCAGGTTCACCGTCACCGGCTGGTCCGACAGTGCCGGCAGCGGCTGCCTGGTGGGCATTGCAGGAACATTGACTACCGGCGCCACCGGAGCAGCGAGGATCGCCTCAACCACCGCGGGCGTCAGCTGACCCATCGGCTTGAGGCCCTTGCTCTGCTCGAACTTGCGGATCGCGGCCGCGGTCTGCGGGCCGTAGTAGCCATCCACGTCGCCGGCAAAGAGGTTGAGGCTTGCGAGCTTGCGCTGCACCTCGAACACCTGCGTGTTGCCGACCGGACCGGTCGCCGGCGCCTCGGTCGCAACCGGCGTGGCTGCAAGCTCCGCCGGCGCCGCGACAGGGGCTTCGGCGGCAAAGCTCTTGGGCCGCATCTTCGGAATCACCGGGACCGAATCGATCGAGCCGGTCGTCACCTGCTCGATGGGGGCAAATAGCGGCGCAGGGTGCTCGTGCCGCTGGCCATAGAGCGCGTTCGAACCGGCCATGGCCGTGGTCACGACAAGGGCCGCGATCGCAGAATTGGTGAGGGGCGAGCGCATGTAGCGCTGAATGACCCAGAGCGCCGCCTGGCCTGCATGGGCCAATGCGACGCCGCCGACCTGCAAAGGCAGGTGCGCAAGAGTTGCTGCCGTCATAGAGCTCTTTTTCTTTCGTCGTGCCATCTG
The DNA here is from genome assembly GCF_057657195.1 of Devosia sp. Soil_C_22. Lineage (NCBI taxonomy): Bacteria > Pseudomonadati > Pseudomonadota > Alphaproteobacteria > Hyphomicrobiales > Devosiaceae > Devosia > Devosia sp. Soil_C_22. Next base: position 1,133,599 of record NZ_JBDGIY010000001.1, on the reverse strand, counting down.
GGCATTTGCTGCGGGGCCGGGTCCCGATGAAGGGGCGTCACCGCCGGAGTTTCCTCCACCTTGGTTTCCGGACCGTTTATCGGCAGCAGAACCGTCATCACGGTTCCCTCACCCGGCGACGACGACGCGTGCAGCGTCCCGTCATGCAGTTCGACCAGGCCCTTGACGATCGAGAGCCCGAGCCCGGTGCCCTCGTAACGGCGGGCCAACCCGTCCTGGGCCTGGAAGAAGGGCTCGCCGATGCGGCGCACCGCGTCCTCGGCCATGCCGATGCCGTGGTCGGCCACCGAAATCGCCAAGTGCCGCCCCTGACGCTTCATGGCCAATGTGACGACGGTGTGTTCCTTAGAGAATTTCACAGCGTTGGTCAGCAGGTTGATGAGAATCTGCCGGCACGCCCGCTCGTCGGCGATCAGCATGGGCAGCGAGCGGGGAATATCGGTCATCAGCCGCACCGACTTCTGCCGCGCCATGGCGTCGACCATCTTCAGGCAGGGCTCGACCAGTGATTCGGGCGCGATCGGCTCGGTGGTGAGCTCGAACTTGCCCGCTTCGAGGCGGCTCATGTCGAGCAGCATCTTCACCACTTCGAGCAAGTGGTGCCCGCTCTGCTGGATCAGCGTCGCATATTCCTTGTGCTGCGGGCTCATCTCGCCCACCACGCCCGAGCTCATCATCTCAGAAAAGCCGACGATGGCGTTCAGCGGCGTGCGCAGCTCGTGGCCGATGGTGGCGAGGAAATGCGACTTGGCGCTCGAGGCTTCCTCGGCGAGTTTGCGGGCGCGCTGCAGTTCGTTCATGTAGTCGTGGCGCTCGGTCACGTCGCGCAGCAGCACAACGACCTCGTTGCGCTCGCTATGCACGTCCTCCTCGAGGACCGGCGACAGCGCCACCTCGATCCAGATGTAGCGCGGCGCGGCCGACGAGGCGCCGGCCTCGTCGCGGCGCATGCGAATCTCGACGCGACGCGTCTGCCCGTCCTCGTTGGCTTCGGCGAAGGCAGTGAGATAGGCGGGGCGGTCCAGCACGTGGATACGATCGACGAGCCCGCTGCCGCTCAGCTCGAAGCGACGGCAACCGAACAGCTTCTCGGCGGAGCGCGAGGTGAACAGCACCGTGCCGTCGGGCGAGAACCGCATCACCGCGTCCTGCACATGCTCGATGAGATGGCGATAGGCGTTGATCTGGGCCTTCTCGTAGACCTCGAACACCTGGTTCAGGCGGTTGCCCGAAAGCGCGACGATCGCCGCCGCGACGGCGAAGATGAACCCGGCCATCAGGGCGTAGCCAAAGCCGAAGGGCTCGGGCCAGCCATACCAGTTGAGGCTCGCGCCGGCGCCGACGGCAATCACCACGACGAGCACCGCCCAGGCGCGCTTCTTGACCGGAGTGCGCGCAAGGAGCGACGCCTGCACGGGCGCCAGCAGCGCGATGCCCAGGCCGAAATCAGCCAGAGCCGGATCGGCGAGGGTCAGCAGCAAACCTGCCAGCAGGGTGGCATAGACCTGCCCGCCCGCCGCCCGTTCGTAGTGGCCGCGCTGGCACAGCGCGAGTGTGGCAACGCCGGTCGCAATGCCGATCATGGCGAGGATGAAGGGCAGCAGCAGGACCTGCGTCAGCGCATAGAGCGCGGCCGGCATGCCGGCGACACTGAGCGCCAGGATCAGCTTGGCGTTTCCGGCAATGGCACGACGGCGCATGGCGTCGGGACGCCCACCGGCGCCACGCCACGGCTCGGCGCGCCATGCCGTCCTCAACCATGCCCAGAGCTTCAACATGCTCGAAACCAAACCGCCCCGCCGAACCTTCTTGTTGTTGGTCGGAGCTTCCACTCCAACGCCTAATGCGGCTTTAAGGGGAAGGGCCGGCGCGGCGTCCACGCACCGCTTCTGCCCGGTTGCGCAGGGGCTTTCTCGGGTTAGCGTAAACGTTTGGTTTGCGACCGGGGGGCGCTCAAACGTGCCGATCCGATGCAATTTTATCGAAATCGCGAAATCGCATTTAAGCCGCGCCGCCTAAGGTCGCTTCCAACAGACAGCGGCATATCGGCCGCGAGGTTGCGAGGCTTTCATGTTCCTGCTCCGGTCCGCATTCTGGCTCACGGTGATGTTCCTCATCATCGCGCCCAAGGATTTCGACCTCGGCAAGGCCGCTGGCGATGCATCGCAGCAGGCGCTCGCCGCAGGACGGCAGGCGGTGGTCGAGCAGGTGCTCGCCGCCGAATGCACCTCGATCGAATGCGCCGGCAGCAAGACCGCCATTGTCGTGCTCGCCGGCAACCAGAACCCCTCCACCGCCGCGTTCCAACCCGCTGCGACAACGCCGGTCCCGCTCCCCCGACCGCGACCGGATCGGATGGGGTAACCCAGAGGCCGCGACACTTCCCGACGCTACTCAAACGCGATCTCTGGCCGAGCCGCAGTGCGCTGCCCCGCACTGCGGCTCCCTGCATTTGCCCGCCCCCTCGACCGCCATTGCGACTCGCCGTTGGAGGCCATCTAGCCTGATATCCTCGCAACGTTGGGACGCCGCCGCCGATGACGATACGGATCGCCGCCGCACAGACCGAGGAGTTTCGCGACGACCTCGACGCCTCCCTGGCGTGTCTGGGCGATTTCGCGCGCCGCGCCGCGGACGCCGACGTTCGCCTGCTCTGCTTTCCCGAGGGATTTCTGCAGGGCTACCTCCTCGATGAAGGAACAGCGCGACGCGCTGCCCTGGATCTGTCGTCACCTGGGTTCGCCGCCGTGCTCGAACGCTTCCCGCGTGGTGGTCCGGTGCTCGTCATTGGGATCATCGAGACGGCCGGCGAAAAGCTCTTCAACACCGCCATCGTGGTCGATCGCGGCGTGCTGGTCGGCCGCTACAGGAAGGTACATCTCCTCGACGGCGAGAGCCTGTTCACGCCTGGAAGCGAGACACCGGTCTTCGCCGCCGGCGGCCTGCGCTTCGGCATCAACATCTGCTACGACACGAACTTTCCCGAAGCTGCGCGCAGGGTTGCCGATCAGGGCGCGTCGCTGCTGGTCTGTCCGGCCAACAACATGATGCGCCGCGACAGGGCGGAGGAGTACAAGCACGCGCACAACGCCATCCGCGGTGAACGCTGCCGCGAGACCGGACTTTGGCTGCTCTCCTCGGACGTGACCGGTACGCGCGACGGACGCGTCGCATGGGGCCCGACCGCGGTGCTGAACCCCAGCGGCGAGGTCGTATCGCAACTGCCGCTCGACCAGACCGGGCTGCTGATCTTCGATCTTCCCGGCACATCGGCGCTTGCGCCGGCCAGTCAGGACACCTATATGAACCGCTGAAACGAGGCTTCGCCGCCTCGGTTCTTGGCGCCGGCTGGAGTTTCCACCTCCTGGCCGGCGTCTTCATTTCCGGCCCCGGCCCTGCATTTGCCAACCATCTAGGCTGGCGCGGATAAAGCGCCTATCTATCCCGAATGAGCCACCCGCAAGCCTTCGCTGACATCGCCGACAACCTCTCCTACCTCGATGACTGGGAGGACCGGTACCGCTACATCATCGAGCTCGGCCAGGCCCTGCCGCCGCTGGCGGAGGACGAGAAGAACGCCGAAAACAAGGTGCATGGCTGCGTCTCGCAGGTCTGGCTGGTCTCCGAACGCGACGGCACCAAAGTCAGCTATCGCGGCGAATCCGACGCCATGATCGTACGTGGGCTGGTGGCGATCCTCGTTGCCCTCTATTCGGGGCGTCCTGCCCGCGAGATCGCCGACACGGACGCGATCGCCATCTTCGACGAGCTTGGGCTGCGCGAGCACCTGACCACGCAGCGGTCGAACGGGCTGGTGGCGATGGTTAACCGCATCCGCACTGAAGCCAAGGCGCTGGCGGCTGCCTGAAGGCTAGCGGACCAGCAGCGTGGCGGCAAAAATCGCGGCCATCATCAAAGCAATCGTCAGTAGTGAATAGTCCATAGCCCGCCCCTGCAATATCTGCACGCTACGGTGCTTCGCACATTCTCGGCAACCACCAACTCAACTGCAAATAACGACGGCATAACGGCGGCCTAGCCGAACTCGCGCGGCCGGGCACCAGCCATCCAGGCGCGACGCCGCTGTGCCTCGGGTCCCGTTGCCGCCTCACCCAGCCCATAGAGCTCAGCCAGCCGGTCGAGGCCGATGCGCAGGACCAGCTTGGCGCTGCGCCGCGGCCAGCCGTGTTCGGTCTCGACCAGTTGCAGGCCCTTGCCGAAACCGCAGACGTCGAGCACGACATCGGCGCAGTCACGGGGCAACTGGCGATGCAGTTCCGCGAGGGCCCTCCGCGCATCGGCAGCCATGTCGCCGATCTCGCCGACATGACCCGGCCCGCCTTTGGCCATGTGAGTGGGCGAATAGCTCATGGTCAATCGCGGCTGCAGTTGTGCCCGCTCGACAAGCCTGCGGACCCGCTCTCCCGCCTCAACCTGGTGCGGCTTCAGGAACGCCTCGGCCTCGCCGCTCGCAACTGCCAGCCGTGCCAGCGGACTCTCGGCAAGGTTCAGCGTCACGCCGTCCTTGCCAGCGACCTCGACGCGGTGCTGCGCGGCGAAGGCATCCTCGTCGAGCATCTGCCGCTTCAGCCATTGTGCCGTCCCCGGCAACGGACGACAGCAGGCCGTATCGCCACCGATTGCACCGGCGGCGATCAGGTCACGTACGTGGATTGCCTCGAGCGCGGCATCGCCGGCCGTGAAGAACTCGCCCTCGCACCGCCCCTCGCCTACCGTGAGCAGGGCACGAACGAACCGCAGCACCGCCTTACCGGGCCGTCGCACGGGTCACCTCCCGCTCGTTGCCCCGGTCATCGGCAAGCAAATCCTCAAGTCGATTCAAATCATCGTCGAAATCCGGACGCTCGCGGAGTTCCTCGATCAGCGCGCAGGCGTGCGATACGGTCGTGCGGTCGCGCCGGAAGAACTTGCCGACCTCGGCATACTGCCGGCCATAGCTCACATGCATCAGATACATCGCGATCTGCCGGGCCAGCGCGATCGGCGCTTCGCCACGATCACGACCGAGCAGATCGGCCATGCTCACCTTGCGATGGCTCGCCACGACCTCGGCGAGGCGCCACCCGCGGGGGTCCAGGCGGCGCGGCTCGAACCGCAGCACCCGCCCGCCCCTTCGTTTTGCCGGTGCGGGGGCATTTCCCGCTTCAGCCAACACGCTCCGCATCGCCGCCTCCAGAATAGGATGATATTCCTATAATCTGCAACGGCTGGTGCGGGGATAAGTCGCCGGATCACGTTCCCAGCGTGGAAAAGCAAACGGCCGCCCCAAGGGCGGCCGTGGAAGTCTCATTCCCCGATAGAGGATTACGCGGCCTTGCGGCCCAGGCCATTGTCCTTGGCGAGGCGCGACCGGGTCGCGGAGTAGTTCGGCGCTACCATCGGGTAGTCGTTCGGCAGACCCCACTTCTCGCGGTATTCTTCCGGCGAGAGATGGTAGTGCGTGCGCAGATGACGCTTCAGCGATTTGAACTTCTTGCCGTCCTCGAGGCAGATGATGAAGTCCGGATGGACGGACTTGCGCACAGGGACGGCCGGCTTCAATTCCTCTACGGGCTCAGCCGCCACCGGCGACTGCAGATTCTTGAGGGCGTTGTGCACGTCGTTGATAAGCTTGGGCAGGTCAGTGACGCTCAACGCATTATGGCTAACATAGGCGGAGACGATGTCGGCACTCAGATCGATGAGATCGTTGTCAATCGTACCGTTTCCGCCGGTGGTGTCGGTCATATCGGGTCCTTTTCTGTGATGCTTACGGGCGAGGAGGTGGCTTCCTTGTCCGTAACTCGTTCTGTAGGCCTGCTTGTTTGTGAAATCAATAGCAGACTCGATACTGTGTATAAATCATCATTTGCGGCAATATTGTGCAACATGGCGTTGCAGTCACCGTAAATCGTCGACAGTCGTTATCGAACTAGGTGTTTCCCCGCTTCGAAAAGCCGCACGTGCCAGCAAATGCGCAGCCACAGGTGTCGATAACAACAGGAAAACGACGCCCAGCAATGCCCGAAGCATCACCGCGCCATCCAGCGATTCGATGGCGACCGCAAGGAAGACTGCGCCGGCTCCGGTCGCCCCGGCCTTGGATGCGGCATGGAGCCGCGTGTAGAGGTCCGGCAGCCGCAGCACACCGATCGCGGCAATCAGGCTGAAGCCGGCTCCGAACAGCAGCAGCGCCGCGGCCACGTAGTGGGCGATCTCTTCGATCATGCCGCATCCTCCGATGCAGGATGCCGGGCGGCGCGGCTCATCAGGTAGCGGGCCAGTGCCACCGTCGACAGGAACCCGACCAGCGCCAGCGCAATGGCGATGTCGACATAGAGGGAAAAGCCGGTGAGCACCGTGAACGTGCCGATGAAGGCGGTTCCCAGCACGGTGATCAGGTCGAGCGCAAGAATCCTGTCGGCGAGGCCAGGCCCGCGCACCAGACGGACGACCGTGATCAGCAATGCCACAAGCAGCAGTCCGAGCGATACCTGGCCGGCGATGGCCAACACGGCGCTTCCACTCATCGAAACGCCCCCATCACCTGTCGCTCGAAACCGTTGGCGATGTCCCGGATGAACTCGTCCCGGTCGGTTACGTGGATCGCGTGGATGTAGAGCAGGCTGCGGTCCTGCGACACGTCAACGCTCAGAGTCCCCGGTGTCAGGGTGATGAGATTGGCGAGCAAAGTGATCTCGGCATCGCTCCGGGCCGTAAGCGGATAGGCGATGATAGCCGGCTTGATATGTGCGTTGAGATCCGGCCGGATCACCAGCCGCGCCACGCGAAAGGCGCTGAGGATCAGTTCGCGCACGAAAGTCACGGCCAGCCCGAGGATACGCAGCGTACGGGGCAGGAAATTGGGCCGATTCACATACGCCCGGACGACGAACAGCCCGGCGGCCGCCACGACGGCCCCCAGCAGCAGGTTGGGCAGCGTGAAGCTGCCGGTCGCGGCGGCCCAGCCCAGGGCGAGCACTATGGTCAGCAACATCACGTTCATGGCGACACCTCTGCCAGCCCCGTCGCGGCGACATAGTTGGCCGGATCGAGCAACCCGGCGGCGGCCTCCCTGCCAAAGCCCAGCAGCGGTTCCGGCCACAGGCCGAGCACCACCACCACGACCGTAAGGGCGGTGGCCGGCGCGAGCCCGAGCCACACCTCGCGCCGCCGCAGCGGCCGAAGGTCCGGATTCGGAGCTTCGCTCGCGCCCTCGTGGCCACCGCGCCAGAAGATGTGGGCCCACAGGCGGCTGCCGGCGATCAGGGTCAGCAGCGCATTGGCCAGCACCCCCAGCCAGAGCGCCAGCTCCCAGCCCGAGGTCCAACCCGTAATGCCGCCCTCGACCACCAACAGCTTTGGCCAGAAGCCGAGAAACGGCGGCACGCCCGCCACTGCGAGCATCAGCACGAAGAACAGTATCGAAGGCCACGCCGCGGCGGCATAGAGACCGCCCATCTTGCGCGTGTCGGTCTGGCCGGTCATGTGCTCGATCAGCCCGGCGAGCAGGTAAAGGCCGGTCATCGTCAGCATCGCATGCAGCACGTAGGCTGCGGCGCCGGCCAGCCCCGCCACATTGGCCAGCGCGAGCCCCGCGATGGTCACGCCGATCCCGCCGATGAGAAGGAAGCCCAGCGCCCGCCGGAGATTGGTCTCGGCGATCGCTCCCAGCGGCCCGAGCAGCATGGTCGCAACCGCAACCACCGCGAGGATCGGCTCGAGCACCTCGCGGCTGGCCGGCAGGAGCATCGCCAGCACGCGGATCAGCGCATAGACGCCGACCTTGGTGAGCAAGCCGGCCATCAGTGCCGCAATCGCGGCGGGCGGTGTATGGTAGCTCGCCGGCAGCCAGTTGTTCACCGGGAAAGCCGCGGCCTTCATGCCGAATGCAAGCAGCAGCAGTGCCGCAATCGCGGTCACCACTGCCGGATCAGCCGCAGGCGCGACCCGCACGATATCGGCCATGTTGAGGGTGCCGAGCGTGCCGTAGATCAATCCCAGCGCGGCAAGGAAGATCGTCGTCGCGAGGAAATTCAGGAAGCCGTACTTCACGGTGCCGTCGAGCTGGGCGTTGCGTCCGCCCAGCACCATCAGCCCGAAGCTCGCGATCAGCATCACCTCGAACCAGACATAGAGGTTGAACAGATCGCCGGTGAGGAACGATCCACTCACGCCGGCGAGCAGCAGCAGCACCAGCGGATAGACGCCATCGCGCCGCGCCCGGTCGGGCATTTCGGCGCGCAGGTGGACCAGCAGCACCAGCGTGACGAAGGCGGCCGCCAGCGCGAATACGGCGCTCGCAATATCGGCAGTGAAGCTGATGCCAAATGGGGGTAACCAGCGTCCCATGGTCATCGACACCGGACCGAGCTCGACCACGCGCTGCACCAGCATGCCGTTCGAGAGGGTGATCACCGCGACGATGCCGAGCGCCAGCCAGAACTGAGCCTCCTTTGCGTCACGGAGCATGAGCAGCAACCCGGCGCCTGACAGCCCCAGTGCGACCGGCAGGATTACCAGCCAGTCGATGGGGAAAGTCGCAAAATCCTGCAGCACGCCGGGCATCAGTAGCTCATCGGCGGTTGCGGCCGGTTGGGCGGCTCGGCAAGCCGCATCCGGTCAGTGTCATCGGCCTCGAGCGACTGGTAGGCGCGGTAGGTCAGCACCAGCAGAAAGCTGAACATGGCAAAGCCGATAACGATAGCGGTGAGGATCAGCGCCTGCGGCAGCGGGTTGGCGGCGCCCGCGAGCGGCGCCGTTGCGCCCTCCGGCACGATTGGGGGCACGGTGCGCCCAAGCCGGCCGGCGACAAGGATCAGCAGGTTCACGGCGTTGCCAAGCAGCACCAGCCCGAGCAGCATGCGGATCAGCGCCCGCGACAGCAGCAGGTAGATCGCGGCGGTAAAGAACACGCCCGACAGCGCGGCGATGACATGCTCCATCAGCTGTCCTCCTCGTCCACCGCGAGGGCCAGCGCAACGGCGCTCAGCGTGCCGAAGACAACGAAATAGACGCCGATGTCGAACACCATGGGCGTGGAGATCGCGACTTCCACCACATCGAAGTCGAACGTCGTCCACAGCCCGGTGAGGAAGGGGACATCGAAGGCCAGCGACAGCGCCCCGGAGAGCGCCGCAAGCACCACGCCAAAGCCGGCAAAGCTGATCGGATGCGCGCGCAGGGCCCGCCGCGCTTCGTCAACGCCCATCGCCATGGCGTAAATGGCCAGTGCCGAGGCTGCGATCAGCCCGCCGATGAAGCCGCCCCCCGGCTCGTTATGCCCGCGCAGCAGGACGAAGGCTGAAAAGACCAGCATCACGGCCGTCAGCAATGGCGCGATGGTGCGGAAGATCAGCGAATTCATGCCGCGACCTTCCGCGTACGCTTCTGCTTACGTGCCGGCCCCGGCGGAGCGGCTTCCGACACAACTGCTCGACGCTGCCGCGCGCCGCGTATCAGGGCGAGGATGGCGACACCCGCGGTCATCACCACGGCGATCTCCCCCAGCGTATCCAGTCCGCGGAAGTCGACGAGGATGACGTTGACCACGTTATGCCCGTGCGCCACCGGCACGCTGTTGGCATTGAAGAATTCGGAAAGGCGCAGGTCGAGAGGCCGGTCGAGCACGGCCCAGAGCAGGCCCGTAAGGCCGATGCCGCAGAGGAGGGCCAGCGCGCCGTCCCGGGCCCAGTCCTCGAACGGCCGTCCGTCGGCGCGGTCAAGGTCCAGCCGGGTCATGACCAGGGCGAGGATCACGACCGACAGGATTTCGACCATGAACTGGGTGAAGCCCAGGTCGGGCGCACCGACCAGGAGGAAGAGCATGGCAATGGCGAGCCCTTGCAGGCCGAGCGCAAGAATGGCGAACAGCCGGCTGCAGGCAAAGACCACCGTCACGACGCCGATCACGGCGAGCGCGACGACGCCCCATTCGTAGAAGGTCAGGTCCGGAGAACGTGGCCAGATCGCCCGGCCATCGAGCAGCCACAGCGGCAGTATGGCCGCGGCCGCCAGTAGGGCAAAGACGACGACGAGATAGAGTTCGAGCCGCCCATGCTGCACCAGCCGAGTCAGCGCGCCCGCAAGCTGCACCAGGCCGAAATAGGCGGCATCGAAGCCCTTGTCGAAGGTCCAGCCGATGCCGTCCTGCAGGCGCCGCAGCATGCCGCGCAGGCGATCGAGCTGCCAGAAGATCAACCCCGCCAGTATCCATGTCGCGACCGACAGCCAGAAGGGCAGCCCGAGAAGGTCGACCCCGAGTCCTAGATGCGTTTCGACCTCGTTGCCGAGGATGGCGGCACTGGCCGGGGCCACCAGCAACTCGCCGGTCTGGGCAATAAACAAGCCGAGCAGGATGCCCAGTGCGCCGAGCACGATCGGGCCAGCCAGCATGGCCACCGGCGCATCATGCGGCGTTATCGGGGTCGGCAACGTCTCGCCCATGAACGGCTTGATCAGGATGGCAAGCCCCACCGCGCCCAGCAGCGCGTTGCCGAGCACGAGCGCAGTGAGCGCGAGCAGCGGAACGAGGTCGCCCAGCGCGAGGCCGAGATACATCTCTTCCTTGGCGAAGAAGCCGAGCAACGGCGGCAGGCCGAACATCGCCGCCGAGGCCATGATCGTGCCGATAAAGGTCAGTGCCATGGGCTCGCGCAGCCCGCCGAGAGCGGTGATGTCGCGCGTACCGGTGCCGTGGTCGATGGCGCCGACCACAAGGAACAGCCCCGCCTTGTAGAGCGCATGCACGAGGAAATAGAGCACAGCCGCGGTGATCGCGATTTCCGTGCCCGCGCCGAGCAGCAGCATGAGCAGCCCGAGCGAGGCGATGGTAGTGTCGGCGAGCATGCGCTTCATGTCGGTCTGGCGTAGCGCCGCCACCGCGCCGAATAGCAGCGTCACGCCACCAAAGCCCATCAGCGTCAGGTTCCAGATCGCCTCTCCCCCGAGGTGCGGCGACAGCCGCGCAACGAGGTACACGCCCGCCTGCACCATGGTCGCAGAGTGCAGGTAAGCGGACACCGGCGTCGGCGCCTCCATGGCGTTGGGCAGCCAGAAGTGAAACGGCCACTGTGCCGACTTGGTAAAGGCGGCGAGCAGCATCAGCCCGACCAGCAGCGGGTAAGCGGCGCTCGTCTGCAAGCCGCCCGCCGCGCTCAGTTCCCAGCTGCCGGTCGTGGCGAAGATCACCACTCCACCGGCGAGCAGCGCCAGCCCGCCAATACCAGTCACCACCAGCGCCTGGACGGCGGCACGGCGCGCTGCCTGCCGCGTGTGATCGTAGCCGATCAGCAGGAACGAGGTGACCGAGGTCAGTTCCCAAAACCCGTACAGCGCCACGAGATTGTCGGCCAGCACCAGCCCCTGCATCGCGCCCATGAAGGCCAGCATGAAGCCGAGGAAACGCCCCTGCCCGTGTCCCTTCAGGTAGGCGCTCACATAGATCAGGATGAAGGTGCCGATGCCGGCAATGGTCAGCGCGAAGGTGAGGCTGAGCCCGTCGACGAGAAAGCTGAGGTTCAATCCCCAGGATGGCGCCCACGGCCACACGAGCGCTATCTCGGCGCCGGCCGAGATGTGTCCGACGAGGCCCCACAGCGCGACGAATCCCGCGCCGGGAACCAGTGCGACGATCCAGCCGGTGACATCGCCGGCCACCCGATGGATCAGCGGAACCAGCGCCGCCGCCACAAAGGGCAGCAGCACGACCAGCAGCACCGCCATGTCGGGGGTCGTCTCCACCCGGCTCCGCCTCCAGTGAGGATTCGATTGACGTTCAACTTACCGGCCCCCACCGGCCCCGCAAGGCAAACCGGCTGCGGCGATGGCGCGCACCACAGCTTTGTGACAAGCCGGCGCGATTGCGAAACGCCGCTGCAATCGCCATATCTGCGGCACAAGGAGATCCCCCAATGAGTGAGACCTTCAAGGTTCAAAAGACCGAGGACGAGTGGCGTGCGGCCCTTTCCCCGGAGTTGTATCGCGTCGCCCGCGAGCATGGCACGGAGCGGCCGTGGTCGCACATCTACAACACCGAGAAGCGCGACGGGGTCTATCACTGCGCCGCGTGCGGTGCCGAGCTCTTCACCGCCGACACCAAGTACGAGTCCGGCTCGGGCTGGCCCAGCTTCTTCGACGCCATCCAGGGCTCTGTCGGCCAGACCATCGACCGCTCGCACGGCATGGTCCGCGTCGAGGCGCACTGCAATAATTGCGGCGCCCATCTCGGCCATATCTTCCCGGACGGTCCGAACCCGACCGGCAACCGCTTCTGCATGAACGGCACCAGCCTGAAGTTCGAGCCGAAGGCCTGATACGTCGCTGAGGCGCCCAACCGGGCGCCTCTCTTCTTCCGCGCTCGCGCCGCCGGCGCTATGAAGCGCTACCCTCCCCTACAGAGCGTTTGCATGCCTACTCCCCCGATCGCAAAGCGCCGCCAGCATGCCGCGACCCATCACGGCATCACCCGGCAGGATCCCTACCACTGGCTGCGCGCCGAGAACTGGCAACAGGTGATGCAGGAGCCCGAGACGCTCCCGGCCGATATCCGCAGCTACATCGAGGCCGAGAACGCCTATTTCGCGGAAAGCTTCGAGACGCCGCACCAGCCGCTGCTCGACACGATCTTCAAGGAGATCAAGGGCCGCATCAAAGAGGACGACAGCGGCATCGCCTCGCCCGACGGGCCGTGGGCCTACAACTCGCGCATGGAAGAGGGCAAGCAGTATCCCATACTCGTCCGCACACCGCGCCATGGCGGAGCAGAACAGATCCTGCTCGATTGCAATGTCGAGGCGGGAGAGAGCTATTTCGGCTTCGGCGGTGGCGACCATGATCCGTCGCATCGCTGGCTGGCCTGGAGCGCCGATCTTGCGGGCAGCGAGTATTACACGCTGCATATCCGCGACCTCGAAACCGGCAAGGATACCGGCGAGGTCATCGAGGACATTGCCGGCGGCGGCGTGTGGTCGGCCGATTCCAGCGCGATCTACTATTCCGAGTATGACGACAATCACCGGCCGTTCCGCGTACGCCGGCACGTCATCGGCACGCCGCAGGCCGATGACGAGATCGTCTACGAGGAGAAGGATCCAGGCTTCTTCGTCGGCGTCGACGAGACGCTGTCGCGCAACTACATCGTCATCGACGCGCATGATCATCAGACCAGCGAGTTCTGGCTGATCGATGCCCGCACCGGCGATGCACCGGTCTGCATCTCGCCGCGGCTCACCGATCGCGAATACGACGTCGAGGATCGCGACGGCGTCTTCTACATCCTCACCAACGCCGATGGCGCCGAGGACTTCAAGATTGTCACCGTCTCCGCCGACAACCCGGCGGCCGAGAACTGGGTCGATCTCGTACCGCACCGGCCCGGCGTGCTCATCCTCGACATCATCCTGCTGCAGCACCACCTCGTCCGCCTCGAGCGCTTCGAGGGCCTGCCGCGCATGGTCGTGCGAACGCTCGCGAGCGGCGAAGAGTGGACGGTGAAGTTCGACGAGGAAGCCTATGCGCTGGGCATGGCGGCCGGTTACGAGTTCGACACGACGACCATCCGCTTCACCTATTCCTCGCCCACGACGCCGTCGCGGACCTACGACCTCGATCTCGTCACCCGCGAACGCACGCTGGTCAAGGAGCAGGAGGTCCCCTCCGGCCATAACCCGGACGACTACGAGACCCGCCGCATCTTCGCCGAGGCAGCCGATGGCGAACGCGTGCCGATCACCCTGCTCTATCGCAAGGGCCTCGCCCTCGATGGTGCCGCCCCTGTCCTGCTTTATGGCTACGGGGCCTACGGTATGGCGCTGCCGGCCGGCTTCTCCGTGAGCAAGCTCAGCCTCGTCGACCGTGGCTTCGTCCACGCCACCGCGCATGTCCGAGGCGGCATGGAAAAGGGTTATGCGTGGTATCGCAACGGCCGGCGCGACAAGAAGGCCAATACCTTCACCGATTTCATCGCCGCTGCGGAAACGCTGATCGCGCTTGGCTACACGTCCAAGGGCCGGATCGTCGCAGAAGGGGGGTCGGCGGGCGGCATGCTGATGGGCGCCATTGCCAACATGCGGCCGGACCTGTGGGCCGGCGTCATCGCCGAAGTGCCGTTCGTCGACGTGCTCAACACCATGCTCGACGAGACCCTACCGCTCACCCCGCCGGAATGGCCCGAATGGGGCAACCCCATCGCCGACCTCGACGCCTATAGCCGCATCGCCGGCTACGCCCCCTACGAGCAGGTCGAGGCCAAGGCCTATCCGCCGATCTTCGCGCTCGCCGGGCTCACCGATCCGCGCGTGACCTACTGGGAACCGGCCAAGTGGGTGGCCAAGCTCCGCGTCACCAAGACCGACACAAATCCGCTGTACCTCAAGACTCATATGGACGCCGGCCATGCCGGCGCATCCGGCCGCTTCGACCAGCTCAAGGAGACGGCGCTGAGCTATGCCTTTGCGCTTTCATGTGTCGGATTGGACTAATTCATCCCAAACCGGGAATTGTTGAGCAAAGCCAAAGGGCCTATATCGGGTCCGAGCCCAGCAGCTAACGCATAAGACCCAAATTGGAGGCATCCAGAATGGCATACGAACTTCCCCCGCTGCCCTACGCTTACGACGCGCTTGGCCCCTACATGAGCGCCGAGACGCTCGAATTCCACCACGACAAGCACCATCAGGCCTACGTGACCAACGCCAACAAGCTGGCCGAGGGCAAGGGTCTCGAAGTGTTGCCGCTCGAGGACCAGGTGAAGGAAGTGTTCGGCAAGGATCCGGGCCTCTTCAATAATCTCGGCCAGCACTATAACCACGTGCATTTCTGGAACTGGATGAAGCCCAATGGCGGCGGCGGCGCCTCCAAGGTCCCCGGCGACCTGCTGAAGGCGATCGATTCCGATCTCGGCGGCTTCGACAAGTTCCGCACCGATTTCATCGCGGCCGGCACCACCCAGTTCGGTTCGGGCTGGGCGTGGCTGTCGCTGAAGGATGGCAAGCTGCAGGTCACCAAGACCGCCAATGGCGAGTCGCCGCTGGTGCACGGCGCGGCGCACCCGCTGCTCGGCGTCGACGTGTGGGAGCACTCCTACTACATCGACTACCGCAACGCGCGTCCGAAGTATCTCGAGGCCTGGTTCGACAACCTGGTCAACTGGGACCATGTCGCGCTGATGTACGAAGAAGCCAAGTAAGCGGCTTTCCAGCACAAGCATCAAGGCCCGCTCCGGCGGGCCTTTTCTTTTGCGGGGCATCGGCCGCCCGCTTCCCCCCGGCGTCACACAATGGTAACGATTGTTTAACCATAACCCGGGAGCACGTCGTGGCCGAACCGTCGCGTACCATTGCCGTGCTTGTCGCCAATCCGGCGCTGAGCTCGGTGCTGTCGATGGTGCTGGCCTCGGTGCCGAGCTTTCGCGTGCGCCCGTTCGAATCCGAGCACGCGCTGGTCACCTACATGCGGCTCGCGCCGGTCGATGTGGTGGTCACCGATTTCGACGCCGCCAATGCGCGGGCCGACCGGGTGACGCGCGATCTGCGCGCCGACGAAACGATCCCCTATCGTGGCTACCAGGTGATTGCGCTGGCGAGCGAGGTCTCCCCTGAGACGAAAAATCTCTGCATCGCCTCGGGTATCGACGAAGTCATCGTCAAGCCGATGTCGCCGCGCTACCTGCTCGAACGCGTGCAGTCGCGGCTGGCACGGGCCACAGCCCGCACGGCAACGCGGCCGGTTCGTCGCACGGCACCGACGCTGCTACGCCCGGATTTCTCGCAGTACGGCAACGTCATCCCGCTGTGGACGCGCGATCGGCCACTGCCGCAGCACTGAGGCGGCTCAGGCCGTCACGTTCAGCGCCCAGGCGACCTTGTTCCACAGGTCCTCGACATTGTCGGTGAACACCACGATCCTGTCAGCGTGGTTCACCGAGTGGCTCAGCACGTCTGTTGCCATGCCGCGCACGGCCTCGAAGGCGCGGTGGTGGTTGAGCAGCACAACCGGCTTCCTGCCGGCCCCTGCCCCAGCCCGCACCCAGGTGCGATAGAGCGCGGCCGCCGAGGCGAGCGAGCCGGGCAGCCCGACAAGGGCCTGCGCCAGTTCGCCGACGCGCAGCAGGCGCAGCTCCGGGTCGTCGATGCGCTCGACCGGCACTTCGGTCAGTGCCGGCGGCGAGACGAACTCGGCATCGGCAACGATCAGAACGTCGCCGCCGGCAGCCCGGGCGCTGGTGATCAGCGGGATGGCTTCGAGCGCGCCGTCGGCGAGGCAGATCAGTCGTGCCCCGTGACGGGCGAGGATGGTCCCGGCCTGGGTCATGATCGGCGCGCGCTCTGCATCGCCCGGTCCCTTGTCCGAGGCGAACACGGCGAGCGCGGGCCGGGCAGAAGCGACGTTACCGGCCACGGGTAAGTCCGCCGAGAATACCACGCAGCAGCGCTTTGCCGATGCCGTTGGCCAGCGTACGGCTCAGCGAATTGATCGCGGCTTCGGTGGGGGTCTGGCGTGTCGAACGCCGCGGCTGCGCCGCCCGCTCGGCCTTCTCACGCGCCGCCGCTTCCTTGGCGTCGGCCTTGGCCTGGGCCTCGGCAGCTTGGGCCGCCTGGCGCTCGGCGGCCTTCTTGCTCAGTACCTCGAAGGCCGACTCGCGATCGACCATGGTGTCGTAGACTCCCGCCACCGGCGAATTGGCGATCACCGCGCGCCGCTCCTCCGGCAGCAAGGGCCCCGACTGCGCCGATGGCGGCCGGATCAGCGTGCGAGCAACCATGGACGGGATGCCCTTGTCTTCCAGTACGGAAACCAGTGCCTCGCCTATGCCGAGCTGGGTAATCACCTCTTCCGTCGAGAAATCTGGATTGGGCCGGAAGGAGTCGGCCGCCATGCGCACCGCCTTCTGCTCCTTTGGCGTGTAGGCGCGCAGTGCGTGCTGCACGCGGTTGCTCAGCTGCGCCAGCACCGCATCGGGAATATCGGCGGGGTTCTGGGTGACGAAATAAACGCCCACGCCCTTGGAGCGCACAAGTTTGACCACCTGCTCGACCTTGTCGACCAGCGCCTTGGGCGCGTCGTCGAACAGCAGGTGCGCCTCGTCGAAGAAGAAGACCAGCTTGGGCTTGTCCGGATCGCCTACCTCGGGCAGCACCTCGAACAGCTCGGAGAGCAGCCAGAGCAGGAATGTTGCGTAGAGGCGCGGGGCGCGCATCAGCTCGTCGGCGGCGAGGATGGACACATAGCCCTTGCCGTCGACGCTGGTCCGCATCAGGTCCTGAATATCGAGCGCGCGCTCGCCGAAGAACTGCTCGCCGCCCTGCTGCTCCAGCACCAGCAGCGCCCGCTGCACTGCGCCGACCGTGGCAGTCGCGACATTGCCATAGGTCGTCGAGATTTCCTGCGCGTTGTTGGAGATTTCGACCAGCAGGGCGCGCAGGTCCTTCAAGTCCAGCAACAGCAGGCCGTTGTCGTCGGCGAACTTGAAGGCGATGTTGAGCACGCCTTCCTGGGTGTCGTTGAGATCGAGGATGCGGCTCAGCAGCAGCGGCCCCATCTCCGAGATGGTGGTGCGCACCGGGTGGCCCTGGCGGCCGAAAAGGTCCCAGAAGATGGTCGGGAACTTCGCCGCCGCGTAATCGGTAAAGCCAATCTCCTCGGCCCGCTTGGTCTGCCAGTCGACCATCTTGCCCATGGCGGCGATGCCGGAGAGGTCGCCCTTGATGTCGGCGGCGAACACGGGGACGCCGGCGGCGGAGAACGCCTCGGCCATCACCTGCAGCGTCACGGTCTTGCCGGTGCCGGTGGCGCCCGTCACGAGGCCGTGCCGGTTCCCATATTTCAGTGCCAGGTATTCCGGGCGGGTGCTGGTGCCGAGATAGGCCTTGTCGGGAAGGAGCATGACGCCTCGCTTGGATTCGGTGGGCTGTTGGAAAGTGTATAGCGGCGGGGGCCGGGGGTGCCAAACGAAAGCGCCGCCATAGCTTCTGGGGACCAAGGCCCGAGGCACCTTCCCATTGGCCCTCAAGTCTCTACAGTCACTGCATGCGCCCGACCCGACGCCACATTCTCATCGGCCTTGCCGCCCTGCCGCTGGCATCGGCCGTGCGCGCGCAATCGCTCGAACTGCCGCCCGACAGCCTTGAGGACCAGAGCAGCGCCCTGCAGGAAGCGCTGTTGCAGGCTGCCGCCGAGCGCCGGCGCCTGTTCCTGCCCCCGGGCACCTATTACGCACAGAACCTGCAGGTGCCGGGGGGCATCACCATCGAGGGCGTGCCGGGAGCTTCCATTCTCGCCGCCGCCGGCGATGCGCCGGTGCTGAGAATTGCCGGCAGCGCTCGTGTCGGGCTCGAGGGCATCACGATCACGCGCGGCAACGGTGGCCCTGCCGGGGCCGACCGCGGCCTTGTCGAGATCGAGGCCAGCGACCACGTCGTCATCGCCAACTGCACCTTCGTGGGCGGCGCGTCGAACGGGCTCGTCGTGCGTGATGCTGCGGCCGACATCACGCATTGCGATTTCACCGGGCACGCGCTGGCCGCCATTTTCGCGGTGGACAGCCGCGGGCTCAACATCACCTCCAACAGCGTTGCCAAATGCGGCAATGGCGGCATCCTGATCTGGGGCAGCCAGCCGCGTCACGATGGCTCGATCATCACCGGCAACAGCATCACCACCATCGGCGCCACCAATGGCGGCAACGGCCAGAACGGCAACGGCATCAGCATATTCCGCTGCAACAACGTGATCGTTTCGACCAACCAGATCGCCGACTGCGCCTTCGCGGCGGTGCGCCTCAACTCGACGACCGATGTCAGCGTCAACGGCAATATCTGCCGCAACTCCGGCGATGTGGCGATCGTCTCGGAGTTTGCCTTCTCGGGTTCGGTGATCGCCGACAACATTGTCGATGGCGCCGCCGCGGGCATCGCGATCACCAATCTCAACGAAGGCGGCCGGCTCGCCACCTGCAGCGGCAACATCGTGCGCAACATCCGCGAACGCAGTGAGGCCAATCCGGAGCGCCAGCCCTTCGGCATTTATGTCGAAGCCGAAACCACGGTGTCCGGCAACACCATCGACAACGTGCCGGGCATCGGCATCATCGCGGGCAACAACACCTTCCTGCGCGATGTCGCCATCACCGGTAACGTGCTCTACGGCGTCCACACCGGCATCGCCGTGAGCGTCGCGCAGGGGCCGGCGCCCGGGCCGGTGCTCATCACCGACAACCTGATCACAGACCCGCTCGACAATGCCATCGTCGGCCTCGTCGGTGATGACATGGTCAGCACCGATCTTGTCCGCGACGCCGCAAAATTCCCGCACATCACACTGTCGGACAACCGGGTGACGCCGCAGTCCTAGCGGGACAAGCTGGCATAGCCTATGCTGGCGACACGTAATGGAGCGACAGATGACCAAACAGTATGTCGTCGAGGCCTTCTGGGACGACGAAGCCAAGATGTGGGTCGGTACCAGCAGCGACATTCCGGGTCTCACGACTGAAGCTCGCACCCTCGATGCACTGGTTGCCCGTGTGAATGCCGTCGCGCCAGAACTGCTGGACGACAACGCTCATCTGGTGCCCGGCGGCCGGGCGGACGACGAAAAAATCTCGATTCAGATTCTCTCCGACGTCGCCTCGCATGCCGCGTAATGGTCAAAGGCTACTACCTGCAGCTCGTCGCGGCGCTGAAAGGTGCTGGGTACCAGTTCAAGCGGCAAGGTAAAGGCGACCACGAGATCTGGTTTCATCCCGCAACGGGGAAATCCGTCACCGTGGACCGCAACTCGCTCTCGCGGCACTTGGCCAACGCGATCATGAAACAGGCTGGCATCGACCGTCAGTTTTGAGCAATTGCGCGCGCTGGGCGCCTAAAGCCCCGCCCCCGCCGCCAGCCGCAGCTCGCCCACGTCGAAGCCGCGCACGTTGCGCACGACCTGCCTGGCGAACTTCTCCAGCACCGCTTGCTGGGCTTCATCGGGGTCGGCGTGGCGCAGCAGCAGCTCGGCGACCAGCGCCTGGCTCGCCAGCATGTTGCCGTCGTCGACTTTAAGCGCATAGCCCCAGCCCTTGTCGCGGATGGCGCCGCATTGCACGCCCTCGGCTCCGCCCTTCTGCATCACCCGGCCAGCGAAGGCCTCCATGACCAGCGTATCAAGATGACCCGTGCCTGCGACCAGCAGCGGATGACTGGTGGCCGCGTCGAAGATGCGCCTCGCCGCGTTGGCGAGATTGTCCGGCAGCCCCTCGCCCGTCGCCATGCGAGCGAAGCCGCGGGCGAAGGCGGAGAGCGGCGCCGCCCAGGTCGGGATCGAGCAGCCGTCGGTGCCGCAGCGATCCTCGCTCAATGGAGCGTCGAGCACTGTCTCGATCGCGCGGCGGACGGCGACCTGTACCGGGTGCCCGCGGCTCACGTACTCATGCGTGTCGACGCCCAGCGCCCGCGCCACGCTCAGCATGCCCGAGTGCTTGCCCGAGCAGTTATTGTGCAGCTGGCTCGGCTCCGCCCCCGCCCGGCGCAACGCTTCGCGAGCCCGGGCATTGCTGGGCTGGTGCGCACCGCATTCGAGGTCGTTCGCCGTCAGCCCGACATGGCCGAGAAAGCCGGTGACGCCGAGCACGTGCACATCCTCGCCGTGATGCGACGCACAGGCGAGCGCCAGCTCCTCGTCGGTCAGGCCGAACTTCTCGATCGCGCCCGATGTCACCATTGCCAGCGCCTGCATCGACTTGATCGCCGAGCGCGGGAAGACCGGCCGCGAAATATCGCCCGCCGACGCGATGATGTTGCCGTCCGCGTCCGAAATGACGAAGGCCGCGCGGTGGCGGTTCTCGACGAAATTGCCGCGCGTCTGCTCGATGAGGATAGGGTTAGCGTCCACGACGGCCTCGGTTGGAAGAAGAGTCAGCTGTTCCTAGAAAGCTTGCGGCCCCCAAGTCAATCCGCTGGGGCGGCGCCGGGCTGGCAGCGTCGTTGCGCCCACGCTATGACATGGCCATGCCCAAGCCCAATCCGCGCCATCCGAAATTCCCCATCCCCTCCGGCCCCGAGCTCCGCGCGAAGGGCTGGCGGCAGGAGGCGCTGCTGCGCCTGCTCGAGAACGTGCTGAGCGTCGGCGAGGACCCCGAAAAGCTCATCGTCTACGCTGCGCTGGGTAAAGCAGCGCGCAACTGGGCCGCGCATCGGCAGATCGTCGAAACGCTGACCACCATGGACGAGGACCAGACCCTCATCATCCAGTCGGGCAAGCCGATCGGCCTGTTCAAGACGCATGCGAAGGCGCCGCTGGTCATCATGGCCAACTGCAACATCGTCGGCCAATGGGCCAAGGCGGAAGTGTTCTACGAGCTCGAAAAGAAGGGGCTGATTGCCTGGGGCGGGCTCACGGCCGGGGCGTGGCAGTATATCGGCAGCCAGGGCGTCATCCAGGGCACCTACGAGATCTTCATGCGCATCGCCGAAAAGCGCTTCGGCGGCTCGCTCGCCGGGCGGTTCATCCTCACCGCCGGCATGGGCGGCATGGGCGGGGCGCAACCGCTGGCCGGCCGCATGGCCGGCGCGGCAATCCTCGATGTCGACGTCGATCCCGCCCGCGCCGCGCGCCGCAAGGAGATCGGCTATCTCGAGCATATCGCGCCCGACCTCGACGCCGCGCTGGCCATGATCGACGCGGCAGTGAAGGACAGGCGCGCGACCTCGGTCGGCCTCGTCGCCAATGCCGCCGATATCTATCCCGAAATCCTGCGCCGTGGCATCGTGCCGGACATCGTCACCGACCAGACCAGCGCGCACGACCTCGTCTATGGCTATGTGCCCAAGGGCATGAGCCTCGAGGAAGTGCGCCGGCTGCGGGTCGATGGCCAGGGCCAGCTGATGGCCGCGAGCCGCGCCTCGATCGCCGATCATGTGCGCGCCATGCTCGGCTTCCAGCAGGCTGGCTCGGAGGTGTTCGACAACGGCAACCTGATCCGCACACAGGCAAAGCAGGCGGGGGTCGACAACGCCTTCGATATCCCGATCTTCACCGAGGCCTATCTGCGGCCGCTCTTTGCCCGCGCCATCGGTCCGTTCCGCTGGATGGCCCTGTCGGGCGAGCCGGAGGACATTTCCCGCATCGACGACCTGGTGCTCGAGATGTTCCCGGACAACCGGATCGTCACCAACTGGATCAGCCTCGCGCGCCAGCATATCCCATTCGAGGGCCTGCCGGCCCGCATTGCCTGGCTCGGCCATGGCGAGCGCACCGCGCTGGCGCTGCGGGTCAACGAACTCGTGCGCGACGGCACGCTCAAGGGACCGGTGGCGTTCAGCCGCGATCATCTCGATGCCGGTGCCATGGCGCATCCCAACATCATGACCGAGAACATGAAGGACGGCTCGGACGCCATCGCCGACTGGCCGCTGCTCGACGCCATGCTGCTCACCGCCTCGATGGCCGATCTCGTCGTCATCCACTCGGGCGGCGGCGGCTATGCGGGCTACATGACTTCTGCCGGCGTGACGCTGGTGGCCGATGGCACCGCAGCTGCCGACGAACGGCTCGACCACGCGCTGACCAACGACACCGGCCTGGGCGTCATGCGCTACGCCGACGCCGGCTACGAGGACTCCAGGGACGAGGCCGCAAGAACGGGCCTCAACTGGTTCGACCTGTCGAAGGGCTGAGGCCGACTTATCCCCGCGCTCTCCACGCGTGATAGTTTCGCCCTCACCTTTCCGATGCGAGGTGCCGACGGGGCATCGCGGGAAGGGCTGGGTCCAGGGGCGAGCCGTCGCGTCTGGGGTGGGCGGTTCCTGCATCGCTTCGCGGTGCCGAACACCAAAAATCCCTTCGCAATGGGCGGGGCGAAAGTCCCACCGACTACCAATGCCGGTAGACCGGCAGAACAGGGACGAAGTCCCGCCCATGCCGCACCTCAGGGAGCGGCAAGACTGGTGAGAAACCCGGGAGCCGAGGCTCGCCGGGCTTTCAGTGTTGCCTCAGTTCCGCGGCGCGCCCACCTTGGCCGCCTTCTCATCGTCCCACCACCACACGGTGGGGAAGCCGATCGAGAATTCCGGCAGCGGATCGGGATGGCTGAAGCGGTCCCAGCGCGCGATACGGGCGTGGCGCAGCGTATAGGTCGGCACGGTGAAGTGATGCGCCAGCAGCACGCGATCCAGCGCACGGGTCGCGGCAATCAGCGTCTCGCGATCGTCGGCGAAGATGATCTTGTCGATCAGCGCGTCGATGCCGGGATCCTTGATGCCGGCATGGTTGGAGCTGTCGTTCTGGTCGGCGGCGGCCGAGCCCCAGAAGTAGCGCTGCTCATTGCCCGGCGACAGCGACTGGGCCCAGCCGCTGTAGATCACATCGAAATCGCGGTTCTGCACCCGCTCGATGTACTGCGCCGAGTCGACCGGGCGGATGGTGACATTCATGCCCAGGCGCTTGAGGTTGGTGACGAGGGCCTGCGCGATCGGCTCGATGGTCGGGCCGTTGAGCAGGATCTCGAAGGCCACCGGCGCCCCCGTCGGGTCGAGCAACTGGTTGCCCTGCAGGGTGTAGCCAGCGGCGGTCAGCAACTGGTTGGCAGTGCGCAGGTTCTCGCGCAGCTTGGTCGGATCGCCCGACACGGGATTGGCATACTCGGTGGTGAATACCCGCTCGGGGACCTTGTCCTTCACCGAGTTGAGGATTTCCAGCTCCTCGCCCTCGGGCAGCCCGGACGAGGCGAACTCGGTGCCGAAGAAATACGAGTTGATGCGATCGTACTGGCCGAAGAAGCGCAGCTTGTCGAGCTCCTCGAAGTCGAAGGCGTAAAGCATGGCCTCGCGCAGCGCTTCGTTTTGGAACAGTGGCCGGCGCTGGTTCGGGATGAACCCGACGAGCACGCCACTGTCGCGGTAGGGGTTCTCGAACAGCTCCTTGATCACCCTGCCGTCGGTAACAGCGGGGAAGGTGTAGTCATTCTGCCAGCGCAGCGCGAGATTCTCGTCCCACCAGTCGAACTGGTCGCCCTTGAAGCCCTCGAACTGGGCCGTCGTATCGAGGAAATACTCGTAGCGCATGGTCTGGAAATTGTTCTGGCCGATGTTGGCCGGCTCCGCATGTCCCCAGTAGTCCGGATCGCGCTCGTAGGTGATCGAGCGACCGGCGGTAAAGGTGGCGAGCTTGTACGGACCCGAACCGAGCGGCGGCTCGAGCGTCGACTTGCCGATGTCGCGCGGCTGCCCGTTCGGGCTCGTCCCCTCCCACCAGTGCTTGGGCAGCACCAGCAGTTGCCCCATGATCAGCGGCAGCTCGCGATTGCCGGTCTGGTCGAAGCTGAAGGTCACCTCGCCCGGCGCGTTGGACGCCGCGCCGGTGACATTGGCGTAGTAGTTGGCCTGGTTCGGGTTGAGCTCGATGGCCTTGTTGAACGACCAGATCACGTCGTCGGTGGTGATCGGCTCGCCGTCGGCCCACTTGGCCCGCGGGTTCATCCGGAAGGTCACCGAGGAATAGTCGGCCGGGTAGCTGAAGGCTTCGGCGAGGTTGCCATACTGGGTATTGACCTCATCGAGCGAGGGCGAGGTCAGCGACTCGTAGATCAGACCGAGGCCATCGGCGGGCTCCCCTTGCGGCAGGAGCGGATTGAACGTGTCGAAGCTGCCCATCGAGCTCAACCGCACCGTGCCGCCCACCGGAGCATCGGGATTGACGTAGTCGAAGCGCTCGAAACCTTCGGGATATTTCGGCTCGCCGAAGAAGGCGCCGGCATGGTGCCAGACGGGCGTCTCGGCCGTCTCCTGGCCGATGGCGGGCGTGACGGCGAGAAGAGCCGCGAAAGCGAGGGAGGCGAGCGATTTGCGGTGCATGAGGAGCCTCGTTTCGATGTCGTTGGAATTGAGCTTACGGGCGATTTCAGCGGGAATCGAGCCTCACTCCGCGACCGCGCCGGGGCTCGCCTCGGACTTGAAGGCCGCCGCAATGAGGGCGCGGGTGTAATCGGACTGAGGATGCTCGAACAGGTCGGTGGCCGCGCCATGCTCGACCACCCTGCCGTTGCGCATGACGATCAGCCGGTTGGCGAGAGCCCGGACCACCCGCAGGTCGTGCGAGATGAAAAGATAGGTGAGGCCGTGCCGGGCCTGCAATTCGCGCAAGAGGTCGACCACCTGGGCCTGCACGCTCATGTCGAGCGCCGACGTCGGCTCGTCCAGAACCACGAATTTAGGCTCGAGCACCATGGCACGGGCAATCGAGATCCGCTGACGCTGCCCGCCGGAGAACTCGTGCGGGTAGCGGAAGCGCGTCGCCGGATCGAGCCCGACTTCGGTCAGGGCCTGCACTACTTTCGCGTCGATCTCGGCAACTGCGAGTTGCGGAAGGTGGACCGACAGCCCCTCGGCAACGATCTCGGCCACCGACATGCGCGGGCTGAGCGAGCCGAACGGGTCCTGGAAGACGATCTGCATGTCGCGCCGCAGCGGCCGCATCGCCTGCCATGAGAGGCCGGCGAGGTCGCGGCCGAGATAGACGATCCGTCCTTCCGAGCTGATCAGCCGAAGCAGCGCCCGCCCCAACGTGGTCTTCCCCGAGCCGGACTCGCCTACGACCCCAACGGTCTCACCACGCCGGATGGCGATATCGACATCGTCGACCGCCTTCACATGGCCCACGGTGCGGCGGAACAGGCCGCGCTTGACCGGGAACCACACCCGCAGCTTCTCCGCCGCGACGATGGTCTCGGCATCGGGCAGCGGGGCCGGCGGTGCGCCCCTCGGTTCGGCGGCGACGAGTTTCTTCGTATAGGCGTGCTGCGGCGCGGCGAAGAGCGTCTCGGTCGGGCCGGATTCGACGATCAGCCCTTCGGTCATCACATGGGTCACCTCGGCCATCTTGCGCACGATGCCGAGGTCGTGAGTGATGAACAGGATAGCCATGCCACGTTGCTTCTGCAGGTCCTGCAGCAGCGCGAGGATCTGCGCCTGCACGGTGACGTCGAGCGCCGTCGTGGGCTCGTCGGCGATCAGCAGTTTCGGTTCGTTCGCCAACGCCATGGCGATCATCACGCGCTGCCGTTGCCCGCCGGACAGCTGATGCGGAAAGTCGTCGAGCCGCGTCTCCGGGTCGGGGATGCCGACCTCGGTGAGCAGCTCGATCGTCCGCTTCCGCGCTGCTGCCTTGCGCAGCCCACGGTGCAGCATCAGCGCCTCGGTGACCTGTCGCTCCACCGTGTGCAGCGGGTTCAGCGAGCTCATCGGCTCTTGGAAGATCATCGAGATGTCGTTGCCGCGTACACCGCGAATGGCGCGGTCACCGGCAGCAAGCAAATCCTGCCCCTCGAACAGCACCCTGCCCTTCGGATGCGACGCTGCCGGGTAAGGCAGCAGCTTCAGGATCGACAGCGCCGTCACCGACTTGCCCGAGCCGCTTTCGCCCACCAGCGCCACCGTCTGGCCGGGCTGGATATCGAAGCTGACGCCGCGCACCGCATGCGACAGCCCATGCTCGGTGACGAAGTCGACATGCAGGTCGTCGACGCTGAGCAGGGGCTCGCTCATAGCCGACCCGCAAAAGTCTTGCGCGGATCGAAGGCGTCACGCACGGCCTCGCCGATGAAGACGAGCAGCGTCAGCAGCACCGAGATCGTGAAAAAGCCGGTGACGCCCAGCCACCAGGCCGAGAGATTGTCCTTGCCCTGCGCCAGCAGTTCACCCAGCGAGGGCGAGCCCACCGGCAGGCCGAAGCCGAGGAAATCGAGCGCGGTGAGCGTCGTCACCGAGCCAGCGAGGATGAACGGCATGAAGGTCAGGGTCGCCACCATGGCGTTCGGCAGCATATGCCCGACCATGATGCGCCAGTTGGAAACGCCGAGCGCCCGTGCCGCGGCGATATACTCGAAGTTGCGGGCCCGCAGGAACTCGGCCCGCACGATACCGACCAGCGCCGTCCACGAGAACAGCAGCAGGATGCCCAGCAGCACCCAGAAGCTGGGCGCGATCACGCTCGAGATGATCAGCAGCAGGTAAAGTGACGGGATGGCCGTCCATACCTCGATGACGCGCTGCGCCACCAGGTCGACCCAGCCGCCGAAATAGCCCTGCAAGGCCCCCGCAGCGACGCCGATGATCGAGGAGAAGATGGTCAGCGTCAGGCCGAACAGCACCGAGATGCGAAAGCCGTAGATCAGCCGCGCCAGCACATCGCGGCCCTGGTCGTCGGTGCCGATCCAGTGCCAGTTGCCGATGGTACAGGACGGGTCGTTGACGCCCTGCGGATAGAGCCCGCAACGCTCCTCGGCGGTCTGCAGCCAGCTCGGCTTGCTCGGCGCCGCGCCGGTTAGGGACTCGTCGACGGTCGAGTAGGAGTAGCGGACCGGCGGCCAGATCATCCAGCCATTGGCAGCGATCTCATCGGCGATGAAGGGATCGCGGTACACCGTTTCGGCGAGGAAACCGCCGAACTTGCTCTCGGGGTAGTTCACAAAGGCCGGAAAAAGCAACTCGCCGCGATAGCTCGCGATGATCGGCCGGTCATTGGCGATGACTTCGGCGAACAGCGTCAAGATGAATAGAACGAGGAAGATCCACAGCGACCACACCCCGCGCTTGTTGGCCTCGAAGATCTTCAGCCGGCGGCGGTTGATAGGTGAGAGCCGCGACGGGGCGGAGCGGGCCTGCTCGGCCGGCGCGAAGGCGATGAAGGGCGTCCGGATGCCCGCAAGCGTGGCGTGCATCAGACTTCCCGCTTCTCGAAGTCGATGCGCGGATCGACCCACATATACATCAGATCGGAGATGAGCCCGATGACGAGGCCGAGCAGCGAGAAGACGTAAAGCGTGGCAAACACCACCGAATAGTCGCGGTTGAGCACGGACTGGAAGCTCAGCAGGCCGAGCCCGTCGAGCGAGAAGATCGTCTCGATGAGCAGCGAGCCGCCGAAGAAGGCCGAGATGAACGCGGCCGGAAAGCTGGCAATGACCAGCAGCATGGCGTTGCGGAACACATGCCGATACAGCACCTGCCGCTCCGACAGACCCTTGGCCCGCGCGGTCACGACGTATTGCTTGCGGATCTCCTCGAGGAAGGAGTTCTTGGTCAGCAGCGTCACCGTGGCGAAGCCGCCGATCGCCATGGCGGTGATGGGCAGCGTGATGTGCCAGAGATAGTCGAGGATTTGCTGATACCAGGGCAGGCTGGCGAAATTCTCCGACGTGAGCCCGCGCAGCGGAAAGATGCTCCAGAAGCTGCCGCCGGCGAACAGTACGATCAGCAGCACCGCAACGAGGAAACCGGGCAGCGCATACCCGACGATGACGATCGACGAGGTCCAGACATCGAAGCGCGAGCCGTCGCGCAGCGCCTTCGCAATCCCCAGCGGGATCGACACGCCGTAGCCGAGCAACGTCATCCAGACACCAAGCGTGATCGAGACCGGCAGCTTTTCGATGATCAGGTCGACGACCGAGATGTCCCGGAAATAGCTCTGGCCGAAATCGAAGCGGATGTAGTTCCACATCATCGACAAGAAGCGTTCGAGCGGCGGCTTGTCGAAGCCGAACTGCTTCTCGATGCGCTCGATGATCTCCGGCCGGAGCCCCTGCGCGCCGCGATAGCGCGATGTCGTGGAGTTGGCCTCGGCCGTGTTCTGCGCCTGCCCGAGTTGCTGACCGGCGAAATCGCCGCCCTCGCTGCCGGTCACGCGTTCGGTTGCACTGACATTCTGCCCGCTCATCTGCGCGATCATCTGTTCGACCGGGCCGCCCGGCGCGAACTGCACGATGGCGAAGGAGATGACCATGATCCCGAGCAGGGTCGGGATCATCAGCAACAGGCGTCTCAGGATATAGGCGCCCAAGTGGCGGCTCCGGCATGCGGGTCAGTCGGTGCTAACAACGGGAGCAGTGTTGGCCGCATTGCGGCAAATCACCAAGCGTTGATTGGCCATTGGAGAGTCACCGGCCGGTGAACTCAACACCTATCTCGTCGCCGACGGCGAAAATGCGGTCGTGCCTCGCCGCATAGTCGGCGAACGAGCATCAGACGTGGTTCCGCCAGCTATGCTGCGGGTTGTAGTCGAGCATGCGCCGCGCCTTGTCGATCGAGAGCAGCGTGCCGTTCTGCGACAGCTCGCGCTTGTGCGGGACGCTGGGAAACACCTCGGCCATCAGCGACATGTTCGAGCGGCTCATCACCGTATCGGCATTGGCGATGATGAAAGCCTCGAAGCCCTTGAACTCGGCCTCGATGCCGCGGCGCACCGCCTGAGCCCCGTCGCGGGCATCGATATAGCCCCACAGGTTCCATTTGCGCAGCTTGGGATCGGCATCAAAGCCAGGGAACTTGGCGTAGTCCTCGACGTCCATGACGTTGGAGAAGCGCAGGCCCACCATCTTCAGACTCGGATCCCAGCGGCAATACTGCGCCGCCATGGTCTCGTCGAGGAGCTTTCCGAGCGAATAGGCCGTCTCGGGGCGCGGGAAATATTCCTCGTCCACCGGCACGTAGGGCGGCGGCGTCTCGAAGGGAAGGCCGAGCACGGTTTCACTCGAAGCAAAGACGACGCTCTTGATGCCGGCGAGGCGGCAGGCCTCGAACACGTTGTAGCTAGTCGGCACGTTGTTGCGCACCGTGGCGCTGTTGGCGAACAGGCCCGGCGCCGGGATCGCGGCGAGATGGACGACCGCATCGAATGGGCCGCGGCGTTCGTCGATCCCGCCAAGCACGGCTTGCGCCACCTGGCCGAAATCGGTGAGGTCGATGCGCACCGTCGGGCAGACGGGATCGCGCGGCAGCACCTGGTCGACGTTGAGGACGGAGTAGCCGTTCTGCACCAGGTCCTTGAGCACGGCGCGCCCAAGTTTACCGCTGCCGCCAGTGACCAGAACCTTGGGCATTCTCCGCCTCCCCGCATTGGATGAATGGCTGACCGTAGCACGCGGCGCATGAAGGTAAATCCGTAACTGGTGGCATCGCGCAGCGGACACCTGGGTTAACAGCACCTGAATGCCGGTCTCACCGCCCGTTCAAAGCCGGGCGATCACGCTGGGCAGCATCGAACCTGTCGTTCGAACGGCCCTGACCCGGCGCCGGGCACGCTCCCGACGCGGCCGGACTTGCAACCGTTCCGGAGATGGAAATGAACCTCAAGCTGCTCACTCTCACCCTCGTGGCCCTGACTGGCATCGGCATGGCCGGCCTTGGCGCAACGACTTCGGCCTACGCCCAGGACCGTCCCAACGACCCAAACTGTCGCATCAACTGCAACAATGATGACAATGACGACGACGATGACGGCGGCAACGAGTGCTACGACGACTGCGACGGGCCGACCATTCCGGGCAACAAGCACGGCCTCGTGGAATGTTCCTCCGACGTCGGGGGCCTCGGTCATGTGAGCGCCGCGCAGATCCGGCGCGTCAACGAGGATGTGCTGATCGTCACGGTGTGCGACGGCCGGAACCTGATGGCGCAGCAAAAGGGCGTCGAGAACATCCGCTGGGCGATCAAGCGCAACGCTGTCATGCGGCTCGAACTGGCGGACAACGGCTTTGACGTCGGCGATGTCGTCGGCATCTCGATCAGCCAGCCAGAGGATGCGGTGCTCTACGTGCACTCCAACTGAGCCATCACCAGGTTCGAATGCGGCAAGGCGGGTGCTTCGGCATCCGCCTTTTTGCCCTCCGGAGGCCGTCGCGATGAATGCTTTCTGAATAGCGGGCTCAGTGCCGGTTCAAAGCTGCGACGCCATAGTCGGGACAACAGATCGAAACACCCCGGCCCCGAGAGGACGCCAAAATGAACAAGAACCAGGAAAAAGTGCTGATCGCCGCCCTCGCCGGGCTCGTGATGGTCGGCGCCGCCGCTTTCGCCGTGCAGCCCGCGCTGGCCGCCGGCTACCATGTCGAGAGCCCCGCCAACATCGTGGGCGTCAAGAAGTGGGATACGCTCAACGTCCGCAAGTGGCCCGCCTCCTACTCGCAGAAGGTCGGCGAGTTCGAGCCCAAGAGCTCGGTGTGGGTGGAGCGCTGCATTATCGCCCCGCAGGGTGGCTCGGACTGGTGCCTCGTCGAACAGCAGGACACCAAGGGCTGGGTCAACGCCAAGTTCCTCAAGGTCCTCTACGACTGGGACATCTGAGCCCCAACCAGCTTGCCTGACCTCCTCCGCCTGCTCCGGCGCCGATCTCCAGCGGCGCCGGTTTTCTTTTTTGGGCTACTCCCAGCCCTTGCCGGCCTTCTTCTTCGGCGACACACCGGCGAGCGCGTACTTCGCCAGCTCGATGCCCATGGCCTTTTCGACCGAAGGGTAGACCGCCGGGTCGAGGACCGAGGAGGAGAGCGGGATGATCTTCTTGGGGACGTGCAGGATGAAGATAAACATGCCTTCGCGCAGCTGGCCGGCGCTGAGCGGGGTGCCGGCGGCGTCGAGGGTCGAGATCACGTCCGGGAAAGTGGCGAGACGGTTCCCGCCGGCATCGTCGATCGCCATGTATTCGTTCATGGTGTGGATGGTGATGGCCTTGTCGCCCTCCCCCACCACGAAGCGGCCGACGTCGAAGGCTTCCTTGGTGTAGACGAGATCCTTCCTGGTCACCGTGCCCTTGGCGAGGATGGTGCCGCCGGTGGTCTTGACGATGGCATCGATGACAGCCGAGCCGCCCTTCGTCTCCGCCTCGATGATCGCCTCGCCGAGCTGGAGCGCCAGCGAGATGCCGCCCAGCGCGGCGTTGCGGCGCACATATTTGGCGCGCAGCGGATTGCGGCAGGAGGCGATGAAGCCACCCGACTGGTCGGCGGCGGTGCGCAGGATCGGCGAGACCTTTGCGGTCGCGCCCTTCACCACCAGCTCGATGTAGCGGTTCTCGGCGCGGTTGCCGCCGACGGCGGTCTGGATCATCGGCTCGGGCGAGCCGGCCATGCCGATCGAGCCCATGTCGCCGGTGGGATGCGCGCGAATGTCGCCGACCGCGTCGACCACCTTGGTGCCGAGGATCGCGCCGGGCAGCCAGGCATTGAGGGTCGAGCTCTTGCCGTTCTGGCCGATGATCAGGCCGCTCAGCTTTTCACCAAGCGCGTCCTGCAGCAGCTCGACGGCCTTCACGTAATCGCGGCCCTGCATTTCCCACGGCGTGGTCGAGGCCGGCGCGCCGATGGCGGCGGCGGTCGCCACCCAGTCTTTGGGCTCGAGCTCCTCGATATCGACGAGTTCGGGCTTGCCGATCGATACGGCGGCATAGCCAAGCATGCGGCCATGATCAGCCCAGCCGCCACCGCCGGCGGCGTAGACGGAACCGCCCTTCACGGCCGGCTCCACATCCTTTTCGGTCAATACGCGACCCACGGCAGTACACTCCTATCGAGGCTGAACCCCTCACCCGTCCCGGCTTCGCCGGTCCACCCTCTCCCCGACGGGGAGAGGAATTCCCGACTGCGCAGTCGGCGTTCTATTCTTCTCCCCGTCGGGGAGAAGGTGGCGCGAAGCGCCGGATGAGGGGGTGGCGAGCACTACAGCTCCCGATCCAGCCTCTTCACCGCCTCCAGCAGCACCGCGGCGCCAAGCGCCACGTCTGCCGTTTCCGCATATTCGTCCGGCGTGTGGCTGCGGCCGCCGAGGCAGGGGATGAAGATCATCGCTGCCTTGGTGATCCGCGCCATCCAGGCTGTGTCGTGGCCGGCGCCCGAAGCCATGCGGCGATGGCGCGCGCCCACGGCCACGGCTGCCGCGTCGAGCGTATCAAGCACGAAGCCGTCGCAAGGCGTTGGGAAATTGTCGGAAATGGTCAATGGTGGCTGTATCGCGACGCCGGTCTCGGCCGAGGTGGCCTGGGCCAGCACGGCGAGCTCGGCGACGAAGCTCTCCATGTCCTCGCGGCGCTCGGCGCGGGCGTCGACGAGCAGCCGGGCGCGGGACGGCACGACATTGGCGGCGCCGGGTTCGATCGAGAATTCGCCGACCGTCGCGGCGAAGTGGAACTGGCCTTGTGCGAGGCGCGTGCCCAGCGCCTGGATACCCAGCACCAGCCGCGCGGCGGTGGTCAGCGCATCCTGGCGCGAGCCCATCGGGGTGGTGCCGGCATGGTCGGCGCGGCCATCGACAATGATTTCGATACGGGTGATGCCGGCGATGGCGGTGACGACGCCGACGTCGAGGTGACCGTCTTCCAGCACCGGGCCTTGCTCGATGTGAAGTTCGAGGAAGGCCTTGATGTCGGAGCGGATCTCGCTGATGCCGGGATGACCGCCCACCTCGGCGATGCCGTCGCGCAGGCTGATGCCCTCGGCGGTGCGATCGAGCCATTCGGGCGGGCGCTTGCCGATCATGCCGCGGCTGCCGATGCAGGAGACGCCGAAGATCGAGACTTCCTCGGCGAGGAAATCGACGATCTCGAGATCATGCTCGAGCTCGACCTTCTGGTCATGCAGAGCGCGGGCGACTTCGAGGGCGGCCGAAACGCCGGCGATGCCATCGAAGCGACCGCCATCGGGCACGGTGTCGGAATGCGAGCCCAGCATGATCGTGCCGCGGCCGGGTTTGGTGCCGGCGCGGGTGCCGATCAGGTTGCCGGAGGCATCGATGCGGGTGCGAAGGCCCGCCGCCTCGAAGCGAGTGGTGAGCCACTCGCGGCCCTTGAGGAAGATCGGGGTGAAGGCGCGGCGGGTGTAGGGGCGATCCGGGTCGGTGATTTCGGCGAGGGAGGCGATATCCTCGGCGATGCGGGATTCCTGGGTAGGGAGGTTGTGGGTCATGGTGAGATCTGTGCTTGTGGCACCCCCCTCCCGGCCTCCCCCACAAGGGGGGAGGTGAAGAGTCGAGCTTGTGGTTCAATCGCGCCCAGCACACTGGCAGGCACCTCCCCCCTTGTGGGGGAGGTTGGGAGGGGGGAGGCCAAAAGCACCATCCTCACGGCCGCACCCACCGCCCTGCCCCCGGCTCGGCGACGTGGGTGCCGTCGAACACCGGCTTGCCGCGCAGCCATGTCCCGGCCACCGTCCAAGGCAGCTCGATGCCATCGTAGGGCGACCAGCCGACCACGTTGTGGCCCGAGCGCGCGGCGTCGTACACGACCAGCCGATCCACCAGCACGGTGATGTCGGCGTCCTTGCCGGCTTCCAGCGCGCCCTTGTCCTTCAGCCGGAAATGCCGCGCCGGGTTCTCGGCCATCAGCTTGGCCGCCCAGGTCAGCGGCACGTTGCGCTGCAGCGCGACCTTGACGAACAGCGGCACCATCGCCTCCAGCCCCGGGACGCCGGAGGCGTTGGCGAGCATGTCGGGGTTGGTTTTCCTATCCTCGGACCAACTGACGTGGTCGGTGGAAACGAGCGTGACATTGCCAGCCACCACCTGCCGCCACAGCGCCTCGACCTCGTCGCGCGGGCGGATCGGCGGGTTGATCTTAGCCTTGCCGCCCAGCCGGCGGACGTCGTTCTCCTCGTCGAGCACGAGGTAGTGGATGCAGCACTCGATGGTGGCGGCAAAGCCCTGGGCGCGGTAGCTGGCGGCGATGTCGTAGCCGCGGCTCAGCGAGCAGTGGACGACATGCGCTTCGCAGCCGGTGGCGGCGCCGGTCTCGTAGATCTGGACCGTCGCCAGCAGTTCGGTGAGCGGCGGGCGGCTCATCGCGTGGGCGCGCCAGTCGGTGATGCCGGCGGCCTTCACCTTGGCGATGGCGGCAAGCACGCTCTCGTCATCCTCGTTGTGGACGCCGGCGGTGAGGCCGGTCTTGGCGACTTCGGCGAAGGCTTCGGCCAGCAGCGGCGGGTTGATGCGCGGGAAGCGTACCGGGTGGGTGCCGAAGGTGGAGAACTTGAAGGCGGCGACGCCGGCCTTGGCCTGTTCGGCGATCTTGCTCACCCCGTCCTCGGGGTTGATGGTGCCGTAGAGGGCAAAGTCCACCCGTGCCTGCGGCGTGGCGTGCGCGACTTTCCGCTGCACCGCCTCGGCCGAGCAGACGAGATTGCCCTCGTCATAGGGCATGTCGACAATGGTGGTGACGCCGCCCGCCGCCGCCGAGCGGGTCGACCAGATGAAATCCTCCTGGTTCTTCTGGCTCAGCGAGTGGGTCTGCGCGTCGATGGCCCCGGGCAGGATCAGGCCCGTGCCGAAATCGTGGCGCTCATGCGCGTGCGGCGGCGTGCCTTCGCCGACATGGATCACCTTGCCGTCGCGGACAGCGATATAGCCGCCCTCGATGACCATGGAGGGCAGCACCACTGTGCCGGAGAGGACGAGATCGAAATCGGACATTTTGGCTAGATCACTCCAGATACACCGGGGCTCACCCCGGCGAAGGCCGGGGCCCATCCTGAGGTCTTTCGGCGCGCGGAGGAAGTGGCGACATCTCAGGATGGATTCCGGCCTGCGCCGGAATGACATCGTGGATGTGGCGTCACGCCCGACTCCCCTGCCCCGTGCGCCGCATCAGCCGGCGTTCGAGGGCGGAGAGGGCGTCGTAGATCAGCACCGCGATCACCCCGACGACAAGCCCGCCCTGCGCGATGAAGGCGACGTTGTTGCTCAGCAGGCCGGCGATGATGACCTCGCCCAGAGTCGATGCCGCGACAGTCGACCCGATGGTGGCAGTGGCAACCGAAATGACCACCGACAGGCGGATGCCGGCAAGGATCACGGGCGTCGCGAGCGGCAGCTCGACGCCGAACAGGCGTTGGCGGTCGGTCATGCCGACGCCGCGTGCCGCTTCGGTGACCGCCGGGGGCAAGGTGGTGAGGCCGGTCAGGGCGTTTTCGAAGATCGGCAGGAGGCCATAGAGGAACAGCGCCACCAGCGTCGGCGCAGTGCCGAAGCCGAGCACCGGCACGGCGAGTGCCAGCACCGCGACCGGCGGAAAGGTCTGGCCGATATTGGCGATGGAGCGGCTGAGCGGCAGGAACTCCGTCCCGAACGGCCGCGTCACGAGCACGGCCAGCCCGACGGCGATGGCGGTCGCCAGCACGGTGGCGATGGCGACGATGGTGAGGTGGCTGAGCGTGAGATTGAGCAGCGAATTCTGCGTGTAGATGGCCGGCTGGTTGTTCTGGGTCAGCGGCTGGAACACCCAGGCAAAGCTCTGCGGCGTCACGACGAAAGCCACGAGCAGCGCGAGGACGACCAGCCGGATGATGAGCCCGCGGCTCATTGCGGCCGGGCTCCGAGCTTTTCGAGCGCGGCCATGGTCAGGCGGCCGACGACCTTGCCCGACGGATCGGCGACCGGCACGGCGTTCCGGCCGGACCACAGCGCTTCCTCGAGCCCGTCGCGCAGCGTCTGCTCGGTGGAAACCGGCGGGCCCGAGGCCTCGCCCGGCTCGACGAAATCACCGATGCGGCGCAACGCCAGGAGGCGGAAGGCGCGTTCGCCGCTGCCGAGCAGCTCGCCGACGAAATCGGTCGCCGGCTTCACCACGATCTCGGCGGGTGTCGCGTATTGCAGCAGCTTTCCCTTATCCATCACGGCGATGCGGGTGCCGAGGTGGATGGCCTCCTCCATGTCGTGGGTCACCAAGACGATGGTGGTGCCGAAGCGCTTCTGGATGGCGAGCAGGTCTTCCTGCGCCTTTGCCCGGATGATGGGATCGAGCGCGCCGAAGGGCTCGTCCATCAGCAGCACGCTGGGCTCGGCGGCCAGCGCCCGGGCGACGCCGACGCGCTGCTGCTGGCCGCCGGACAGGGCGTTCGGCATGCGGTCGCGGAACTGGCTGGCCGGCAGCTGGAACAGCTCGAGCAGCTCGTCGACCTTGCGGTCGATCCGGGCCTTATCCCAGCCCATCAGCACCGGCACGGTGGCGATGTTCTGCGCCACGGTGCGGTGCGGGAACAGGCCATGGCCCTGGATGGCGTAGCCGATGCCGCGGCGGAGGATATGCGCGGGCACGGCGCGGGTGTCCTTGCCGTCGATCAGCACGGTGCCCGAGGTCGGCTCGATCAGCCGGTTGATCATGCGCAGCAGCGTCGTCTTGCCCGAACCGGAGGTGCCGACGATCACGGCAAGTTCGCCGTCGTTGACGGTGAGCGACACGCTGTCGACGACGCGCAGCTCGAGATAATCCTTGGTCAGGCCCTGGATCTCAATCACGACGCTCTTCCCTGGGTGAGACCATTTCGACGATGGCATCGAGCACGACGGCGGCGGCGAAGGCGAGCGCCACGGTGGGCACGGCGCCGAGCAGCACGAGATCCATCGCGGTCTGGC
Organism: Devosia sp. Soil_C_22; assembly: GCF_057657195.1. Taxonomy (NCBI): domain Bacteria; kingdom Pseudomonadati; phylum Pseudomonadota; class Alphaproteobacteria; order Hyphomicrobiales; family Devosiaceae; genus Devosia; species Devosia sp. Soil_C_22. The sequence goes on along the minus strand of NZ_JBDGIY010000001.1, from coordinate 1,096,454 downwards.
CGACGCCCTGGAACACGAACACGCCGAAGCCGCCGCCACCGATCAGCGCGGCGATGGTGGCGAGCCCGATATTCTGCACCAGCACGATGCGGATACCGGTGAGGATGACCGGAAACGAGAGCGGCAGCTGCACGCGAGCGAGCCGCTGCCAATCGGTCATGCCCATGCCCTTGGCGGCATCGTCGGCGGCGGGTGGCACGCTTTCGAGGCCGACCACGGTGTTGGCGACGACCGGCAGCAGCGAATAGGCAAAGAGCGCCACCATGGCCGGCGCCGCGCCGATGCCGGAAATGCCGAGCGCGGCGGCGAGCGGCACGTTCGCAGCGACCCAGGCAAGCGGCGCGATCAGGAGGCCGAAGAGCGCGATCGAAGGGATGGTCTGAATGACGTTGAGCACGTTCAGCACCGGGCCGCGCCAGGTTGGGCTGCGCTGCAGGACGACGCCCAGCGGCACGCCGACGACGGTGGCGGCCACGAGCGAGCCGAGGGCGAGGGCGAGGTGCGTCTGCGCCTCGCGCCAGAACGTGTCGCCGCGATTGGCATATTCGCGCAGGATCGAGAGGTCGTTGAGCGTGCCCGTGCCGAGCAGGATTGCAAAGAAGGCGGCGACGGCGAGGAGGACGCCGATGCGGACCAGCGGGCTCAGCTTCAGCCGCACGATGGCGTCGGCGGCGAGAAGCGCGAAGGCAAAGATCAGCAGCCAGAAGCCGGAACCGGGCGAGACGCGGGCGATCTTGTCGCCGGGCGGCGTGAGGAAAGTGCCGGCATGGCCGATGGCGATGAACAGCGCGGCGAGGATGGCGAGGCTGGTGGCGAGACGCCCCAGCACCGGGGTCTTCAGCAGCGCGACGACGATGCAGGCGGCGATGGCGAGCGCGAGGAGCGCCGCTTCCCAGCCCGGGAGCGCGGCGAACAGGCTCTTGCTCTCACCCAGCACGATGCGGTTGGCGCGGAAGGCGGCGAAGGGCAGGAAGGCGGCAACACCGGCAATGGCGGCGATGAGCACGCCGAGCTTGTCGATGGGGATGCGGCGCGGGGCTGTCATGGCGATGTCGGTCATGGGGAAGACCCCTCATCCGGCGCTACGCGCCACCTTCTCCCCGACGGGGAGAAGAATCCCGAAGCGCCGGTGAAAGGCACCATTCCTCTCCCCGTCGGGGAGAGGGTGGATCGGCCGAAGGCCGAGACGGGTGAGGGGTCGAAGCCCCGATCGCTCATGGTCAACCCAAGCATTTCAAAACATTAGGGGTGGGCAGCCCCGCTGCCCACCCCCAAAATGCATGCGCTGCGAGCGGCTTACTTCAGGAAGCCGTTCTGGGTCAGCCAGTCGACGGCGACGTCCTTGGCGGCTTCGCCACCGACCTGGATGCGGCCGTTGAGCGTCTGCAGGGTCGCTAGGTCGAGCTTTTCGAATACCGGCTTCAGCAGCTCTTCGATCTGCGGATTGGCCTGCAGCACCGATTCACGGATGATCGGGGCGGGCTCGTAGACCGGCTGCACGCCCTTGTCGTCGGTCATGACCACGAGGCCCGAGGGAGCGATGCCGCCGTCGGTGCCGTAGACCATCGCGGCGTTGACGCCGTTGGTCTGCTGGGCGGCGGCCGCGATGGTCGCGGCGGTGTCGCCACCGGAGAGGGTCACCAGCTGCTCGGGCTTCAGGGTGAAGCCGTAGACTTCCTGGAATTTCGGCAGCGCGGCCGGAGAGGAGACGAACTCGGCCGAGGCGGCCAGCTTGAACTCGCCGCCGCCGGCGATATAGGCGCCGAGCTCGGTGAAGGTGGTCAGCTTGTTGGCGTCGGCGACATCCTTGCGGATGGCGACGGCCCAGGTGTTGTTGGCCGGCGCCGGGGTCAGCCAGACGATCTTGTTGGCGTCGTAGTCGAGCTTCTTGGCTTCGGCATAGGCCTTGGCGGCGTCGTTCCAGAGCGGATCGTCGGCCTTTTCGAAGAAGAACGCGGCGTTGCCGGTGTATTCGGGATAGATGTCGATCTCGCCGGCGGTGATCGCCTGGCGCACCACCGGGGTGCCGCCGAGCTGGATCTTCTCGGTCACGGCGACGCCGTTGGCCTGCAGCACCTGGCTGATGATGTTGCCGAGCAGACCGCCCTCGGTATCGATCTTACTCGAAACGACGACCTGCGCATTGGCAGCCGACACCGTGAAGGCCAGCGCCGCGACCGCGCCGAGCAGTTTGGTGGAAAGCATGACGGACTCCTTGTTGCTCCGGCGCACCAATGTCCCTGCGGCCGGAATTGTCGCCCAACCTATACGGCCGGCCGCGAAAAGTCATACCTCGCGATACTAAGCCACCGGCCCTAAAGCGAAAAACTCGTCCAGTTCGGGAAGGTCGGCGAGAGAAATCAATTCCGCCATGCTGCGATCCGAGCCCAGCTCGCTCTCGATGATCTCGACCTCGACCGAGAGCGGCCGGTCGACCTCGTAGTAGGCGGCGTGGCGGCGGACCTTTTCATAGACGAAGCCCGGTACGCCGCTCGGCCGATCGCCGTGGATATCCATGGCCTGGGCCGAGAGCAGGCCTTCGAGCGCGGCGAGGCGGCGCAGGGCGCGGACCTGGCGCTCGAAGCGCTCGACCACCAGCGGCAGGAAGGCCGCTTCGTCCTCGATGCCGGCGGCGACCACCATGGCCTGCGCGGAGACCGGCACCGACATTGACAGGGCGCGAGCAAACAGCTCGCCGGCAAGCTTGATGATCGGGCCGAAACCGGTAGCGATGGCGCCGGGCGGCACGAGGTTGATCGGCAGGTTGCGACGGGCGCCGTTCGACAGCAGCACACAGCGGTTGAACGAGTTTCTCGCGGTATGCGCCAGCGCCAGCTGCGCGGTCTGGAGATAGATGGTGACGTCGAGCGGGAGCGAACCGCCCGAAGTCAGCACCTGCCCGTCGACCACCACCGGATTGTCGTCTGTGCGGCCGGTGGCAGCGAGAATGCTGCGACCGGCGATCAGCAGCGTGTCGAAGGTCGCGCCGAACACCTGCGGCATCATCCGCAGGCTCAGCGGATCCTGGACGTGGGTGGCATCGGGCCAATCCCAGCCCATGGCGTTGCGATAGAGCCAATCGCCCATGGCTGCCTCGCGCTCGGTGCCGACATGGGCGACGGCCTTCCACGGATCGCGCGACGCACCGAGCGCCCCGGCGGTGGTGAGGCTGGTGGCAAACAGCATGCGCACGGCGGAGGCGGCCGAGCGCACGGCCTCGGCGGCCGCGGCAAAGCCCACCGCATTGACGCTGATCGAGGCAAGACTGTCGCGCGGCGCCATGCGGCAGGGCATGAGGCCGGCTTCGGCGAGCGCGGCTTCCGCCGACATGCGCCGGTTCTGGTATACGGCCTCGCCGACGCCGGTGAGCACCGCGCCGATCTGGCCCATCAGCCCGATATCGGCGGTGCCGATCGAACCGGTGCGGCGGACGACCGGCACGACGTCCTTTTCGAGCAGGCCGAGATAGGCGTCGACCAGCCCGCGCGAGCAGCCGACGCGGCCGGTGAGCGCGGTGTTGACGCGAATGGCCATGGCGGCGCGGACCACGGAACTGGGGAACGGCGCGCCGGTGCCGAAGTGATGGGCGCGCACGAGGCCGAGGTTGAAGGCCTCGAGCTGTTCGGGCGACCACTCGACATCCTTCATGGCGCCGACGCCGGTGGTGGAACCGTAGACGGGTTCGCCGCGCGCGATCTTGTCCTCGAGCACTTTTCGCGCGGCATCGACGCGAAGCATCGCGTGCGGCGAGGCCGACAACGTCGTGGCGCGCTGGCCGATGCGAGCGAGGTCCCCGAAGGTCAGGGGCTTGCCGGAAAGTTCCAGGGAAAACAGGCCGGGCGCGGGTTCATGCATGTGATCCGGATTATCGGGTCGGCATTGGCGGCGCAATGGGTGGGCGGATGGGTGCAACCCCTCACCCGTCTCGGCCTGCGGCCGATCCACCCTCTCCCCGACGGGGAGAGGAATAGAGGTGATCACCGGGCAGCGGTATTCTTCTCCCCGTCGGGGAGAAGGTGGCGCGTAGCGCCGGATGAGGGGGGTTAGTGCTCGCCCGGCAGCGGATACCGCTCCACCTCGCGCAGCAGCTCGATGAACCCGTCCACCGCGGTCTCCGCGGTGATCCGGCCCTTGTCGGCGGTGGCGAGATGGGCCTCACCCGCCGCTCCCAGCGGATGGATGTCCGAGGCGATCCAGGCATAGCTCAGCATGCCGGTGGGGCGCAGGTACTTGTAGGCTTGCTCGTCGCGAGCCGCGACCGAGGGGAAGTCCTGCAGCTTGTCGGTGTTCACCAGTTCGGGCCGGAAGTGCATGACCAGCGAGGTTTCGCTGTCGCCGCCGTGGATGCCGTAGCGGTTCTCGACATCGGAATAGATGTCCTTGGGCCAGAAATGGCTCCAGCCCGCCTTCACCGCCAGCATGCCGCGCTGCACGCGCAGCTCGCGGGCGATGATGTCGAGCATCGAGACGTTGCCGCCGTGCGAGTTGACGAACACCACCTTGCGGATACCGGTGCGGGCAATCTCGAGCCCGATCTGGGTCCAGGCCTCGATCAGGTTGGTCGCCGTGCCGCTGATGGTGCCGTGCTGCCAGGTGTGCTCGTTCGACTTGCCGACCGCCTGCACCGGCAGGATGCGGATATCGAGATCGGCCGGGGCGCGTTCGACCAGGAGGTCGAGATGGCCCTGGTTGATGATGGTGTCGGTACCGACCGGCAGATGCGGGCCGTGCTGCTCGATGGCCGCGACCGGGAAGACGGCAATCGTCTTCATCGGATCGAGGCCGTGGAATTCGGTGGCGGAAAAGTCGTTCCACCAGATCTTGCGGTAGGTCATTGCTCTCTCGGGGCTCAGCCGGGCGTTGCCGCCACGGCCTCGATCTCGACCACGAATTCGGGTCGGGCGAAACCGGCGACGATCATCAGCGTCGAGGCCGGAAAAGGTTCTTCGAACAGGCCGTTGCGGACCTGCATGTAGGGCTGCAGATGCTCTCGCCCTGTGACATAGGCGTTGAGGCGGACGATGTCCTTCAATCCCATGCCGGCCTCGGCGAGAATCGCCTCGATATTGGCGAAGGCGAGCCTCGCCTGCCCGGCGCAGTCGGAGGGAATCGATCCGTCCGCTGCGATACCGAGCTGGCCGGAGACGAACACGAAGCGTGAGCGCGACGCGACTTCAACGCCCGGACTGTAGGGCGCAAAGGGCGGGTGGATGCTGGTTGGCGAAAGTGACTTATGCACAGGACCCCCGATCTATATGCTCAGCTAAGCGTCAAAAGGCTGGAAAGGAAAGCCCCTCGGCGAACGGCCTGCCCAAATCCTCGGCAGTTTTCGAACTGACGCATTTTTGGGCTTTCTTTTTTCGGAGGGGCACGAAATGAATGTTTCGGCGTGCCATCGCGGCACCAGCAGTTTGCCGACCGCCGTGGCTGGGGACAAGTCCGGGCGGAGTTCGTAACAGGGAGACTAACGATGACGGACCTCACCAAGCTCATTTCGGCGAGCATGGTAACGCTGGCACTGGGCGTGACCGGCGCGATGGCGCAGGACAAGGTGACCTTCGCCACCAACTGGCTGGCGCAGGCGGAACACGGTGGCTACTATCAGGCCGTGGCCGACGGCACCTATGCCAAGTATGGCCTCGACGTCACCATCGCGCAGGGCGGCCCGCAGGCGCCGATGCGCCCGCAGCTGGTGGCCGGGCAAATCCAGTTCTACATGGGCGGCACGACGACGGCGATCAACAGCGTGAAGGAAGGCATTCCGACCGTCACGATCGCGGCGATGTTCCAGAAGGATCCGCAGATCCTGATTTCGCACCCGGGCAAGTTCAAGGCGTTCCCGGAGCTCGCCGGCGCCAGCAAGTATATTCTCGCGGCCGACGCGCTCTCGTCCTACTTCCTGTGGATGCGGGCCGAATTTCCCGATTTCGTCGAGGAGAAATACGAGCCCTACCAGTTCAACCCTGCGTCGTTCCTTGCCGACGATATGGCGATCCAGCAGGGCTACCTGACCTCGGAGCCCTACTCGATCGAGCGCGAAGCCGGCTTCGCCCCTGATGTGTGGCTGCTCGCCGACCAGGGCTATGCGCCCTACTCGACCACCATCGAGACCATGAAGCCGTGGCTCGAGGAGAACAAGGACGTGGCCAAGCGCTTCGTCGAAGCCTCGATCATCGGATGGTACAACTACCTCTACGGCGACAACGCCGCCGGTAACGCCCTGATCAAGGCCGACAATCCGGAAATGACCGACGAGCAGATCGCCTATTCCATCGCCAAGATGAAGGAATACGGCATCCTGATCTCGGGCGACGCCGAGACCAAGGGCATTGGCTGCATGACCGACGCGCGCTGGAAGGCCTATTACGAAGAGGGCGTGAAGGTCGGCCTGTACGACGAAGGCATCGACTATACCCAGGCTTTCGACACCGAGTTCGTTTGCCAGGGCCTCGGCATGGACCTCGTGAAGTAACACGGCTATTCGAGCCATCGGCGTCGGCGATTCCGCCGGCGCCGTTCCGACCCTAACGTGGGCGACATCGCATTGACTGATACCTCACTCGCCGCCGCGCCGGCCACGAACACCGGTTCCGGTCGTCTCGTGGTGTCGATGCGCAAAGTCTCAAAACTGTTCTCGAACGGCACGCTAGCCCTCAAGGACATGTCGCTGGATGTCCAGCGCGGCGAGTTCCTGTCGCTGCTCGGCCCATCGGGCTGCGGCAAGTCCACGGCGCTTCGCATCATCGCGGGCCTGGGCGAGGCCTCGACCGGCACGATCGACTGGCCATCGAGCCAGCTCGACAATCGCGGCAAGCCCAAGGGCGATATCGGCTTCGTGTTCCAGGAACCGACATTGATGCCGTGGGCAACGGTGTTCGACAATGTCTACCTGCCGCTGCGCCTCAGCGGCGTCTCCAAGTCGGCAGCGCGGCCGCGCATCATGGACGTGCTGGCCTCGGTTGGCCTGTCGGACTTCACCAAATCCTATCCGCGCGAGTTGTCGGGCGGCATGAAGATGCGCGTGTCCATCGCCCGGGCTCTGGTAACCCAGCCCAAGCTGCTGCTGATGGACGAGCCCTTCGCGGCGCTCGACGAGATCACGCGCCAGAAGCTCAACGACGACGTGCTGCGCCTGTGGCGCGAGACCGGCATCACGGTGATCTTCGTTACCCACTCGGTGTTCGAGAGCGCGTTCCTCTCCAACCGCATCGTCGTGATGCGGGCCCGGCCCGGCCAGGTTTACACCGACCTGCCGATCAAGACCTCGCTCACCCGCGACAGCCACTACCGCACGTCCGAGGAGTATCGCGCCACCACCGACACCGTGTCGCGCGCCCTGCAGGAAGCCATCGAGATCGGAGCGGCCGGCAAATGACCGACGCAACCGCAAAATCCTCCGAAGCCGGCACCGACAGCGCCGTTGCCATCGTCGTGAGCAAGACCAGCCTCACCGAGCGCATCCTGCGCGTCGTCATTCCTATTGGCATGGTCGCGCTGGCCATCGGGCTGTGGCAGTTGCACATCACCGTCAACAACGTGCCGCACTACATCATGCCCGCGCCGGGCCAGGTGGTGGAAACGCTGTTCACCGACTGGGAGACGCTCTATCCGTCGCTGCTGGTGACGCTGCGGATCACGCTATTGGCGCTGGGACTCGCGCTGGTCGGCGGCGTCGGCCTCGCCATCATCCTCGTCCAGTCCAAATGGATCGAGCTCGCGATCTTCCCGTTCGCAGTGATCCTGCAGGTGACGCCGATGATCGCCATCGCGCCGCTCTTGATCATCTACATCAAGGATCCGCAGACGGTCCTGCTCACCTGCGCGTTCATCGTTGCCTTCTTCCCGATCCTCAGCAACATGGTCGCGGGCCTGAAGAGCGTCGACCATAACCTGCTCAACCTGTTCGAGCTGAACGGCGCGAGCCGCTGGCAGACGCTGATCCATCTCAAGCTGCCGTCGTCCCTCCCCTATTTCGCCGCGGCGCTGCGCATCGGTGGCGGGCTATCGTTGATCGCGGCGGTGGTGGCGGAGTTCGCGGTGGGCTCGGCGGGGCGCGGCTCCGGCCTGGCGTTCCGGCTGCTCGAGTCCGGCTACCGGCTGAACTACCCGCGGCTCTATGCGGCGCTGATCCTGCTGATGCTCACCGGCGTCGCCATTTTCGCGCTCACCAGCTTCATCTCCTGGCTCCTGCTGCATCGCTGGCACGAGAGCGCGCTCAAGCGGGAGAATTGAGGGTGCTGCGGCAATCAGTGCTGACTGATAGAGACGGCCCCCTCCCATCCTCCCCCATGAAGGGGGAGGTGCCTGCCGGTATGCCTGGCACGATCGAGCCGCAAGCTCGACTCTTCACCTCCCCCTTCATGGGGGAGGCCGGGAGGGCGCCGTCCGCCGGCTGCAATCCCCTCTGATGACCGCCGCTGCCCTCACCACCGGCACCGTCACTCTGACCAACGCGCATGTCCCCGCCGCCGCCATGGGGCGCATCGGCGACGGCTCGGTGGTGAAGGTCGATGTCGAGATTGCGGACGGGCGTATCGCCGCGATCCGTCCGGCTGGGTCGGCGCCGGTCACCGGCCCGGCGCATGACCTGGACAAGGGGCTGGTCCTGCCGGCCTTCGTCGATGTGCACACCCATCTCGACAAGGGCCATATCTGGCCGCGCAAGCAGAACCCGGACGGGACGTGGATGGGCGCGCTGCTCGCCGTCGGCACCGACCGCGAGAGCCTGTGGTCGGCGGCCGATGTCGAGCGGCGCTTCGATTTTTCGCTGCGCTGCGCCTATGCGCACGGGACCGCCGCCATCCGCACGCATCTCGATTCCGCACCGCCGCAGCACGAGATCAGCTGGGCGCTGTTCGAGCGGATGCGCGAGAAATGGGCCGGGCGGATCGAGCTGCAGGCCGTGGCGATCGTTGGGCCGGACACGCTGGTGAACCCAGCCGAGCTCGATGCGGTGGCCCGACAGGTGAAGGCCTCGGGCGGGCTGATGGGCGGCTCGGTGGCGGTTTATGACCGCAGCAAGGAAGCAATGCTGCGCGTGGTCGAGAAGGCCGGCGAACTCGGCATCGATCTCGACCTCCACACCGACGAAACCGGCGATCCCGATGCGCAGGCGCTGCTGCATCTCGCCGAAGCAGTGCTCGAGACGGGCTATACCGGCAAGGTGATGGCCGGCCATTGCTGCGTGCTGACGGTGCAGGACCAGCGGACGGTGAAGACCACCATCGACAAGGTGGTCGAGGCCGGGATCGCCATCGTCTCGCTGCCCATGTGCAACATCTACCTGCAGGATCGCGAGAACGGGAACGGCGCGGTGCGCACCCCGCTCCGTCGTGGCGTCACCCTGCTCAACGAGTTCAAGGCCGCCGGCGCTGAAGTGGCCATAGCGTCGGACAACACGCGCGACCCGTTCTATGCCTATGGCGACCTCGACGCGGTCGAAGTGTTCCGCGAGGGCGCGCGCATTTTGCATTTCGATCACCCGCAGGATGCGGCGTGGGACTGGGTGCGGGCCATCGGTTCGGCGCCCGCTGCGCATGCCGGCTTTGCCTACAAGGCGGTGATCGCGCCCGGCGCGCCGGCCGATCTCGTGTTGTTCCGCGCCCGCAGCTGGACCGAACTCAATGCCCGCCCGCAGATGGACCGCATCGTCCTCCGCAACGGCCGGGCGATCGACACCACCCTTCCCGATTACCGCGAACTCGACGACCTGATGGAGTAACCCCATGGACATTGCCGCTTTCCGCGCCGCGCTCGGCGATATTCCGGTGCAGGACAACCCGCGGATCGTGCAGCAGAAGAGCCGCGACCACTACTGGTACTCGCCGCGCCTCAAGCAGCAGCTCGAGGGCGTGACGGCCGAACTCGTGGTGTCGCCGCGCAGCGTGGACGAAGTCGTCACCGTGCTGCGCGAGGCGTTCAAGCACGAAGTGCCGGTCACCCCCCGCGGCGCCGGCACCGGCAACTATGGGCAGGCCATGCCGCTGTCCGGAGGCGTGATGCTCGACCTGATGAACCTCAACAAGGTGATCAAGATCGAGCAGGACCGGGTGCGCGCCGAGGCCGGCGTGATCCTCGAACAGCTCGACGAGCAGACCATCCACGCGGTGAATGGCGAGCTGCGCTTCCACCCCTCGACCTATCGCATGGCCTCGCTGGGCGGCTTCATCGCCGGCGGTTCGGGCGGGGTCGGCTCGATCCGTTGGGGCGGCTTGCGCAACTTTGGCAACATCCTCGGCCTCAAGGTCGTCACCTGCGAGGCCGAGCCGCGGGTGCTGGACCTCACCGGGCCGGACATCCTCAAGGTCGCGCATGCCTATGGCACCAACGGCATCATCGTCGAAGCCGAGATGCCGCTGACGGCGCATTACGACTGGGTCGACATGATGGTCGGGTTCGACTCGATCATGGAAGCCTGCGCCTTCGCCGAGCAGGTGGCGCTGCAGGATGGCCTCCTCTGCAAGGAAATCTCGCCGGTCGCGGCGCCGGTGGCGCATGATTATTTCAACCGCCACCGCCCCTATATCCGCAGCCGCGAGCAATCGGTCGTGCTGCTGATGGTGGCGCCGGCGGCAGTGCCGGCCATGGTCGACTTCATCGGCTTCCACGAGGGTGACCTGCTGGTGCGCACCGACACCATGGCGCCCGAGGAGAAGGCGAAGCTGCCACCGATCTACGAGCTGGCCTGGAACCACACGACGCTGCGCGGGCTGAAGATCGACCCGACCATCACGTACCTCCAGACCCAGTACCCGGACCTCGAGCACGTGAAGTGGGCGGTCGAGACCTTCGGCGACGAGATGCCCATGCATATCGAGATGACGCGCTTTGACGGCCGCGTCGTGTTCTCGGGCCTGCCGATCGTGCGCTACAGCTCGGAAGAGCGGCTCGAGGAGATCATCAAGCTGCACGAGGCCAATGGGTGCCTCGTCTTCAACCCGCACCGCTACACGCTCGAAGAGGGCGGCATGAAGCGGACCGACCGGGCGCAGCTGGCCTTCAAGAAGGAAGCCGACCCCAAGGGTATCCTCAACCCGGGCAAGATGATCGCCTGGGACGATCCGGACTTCGATTTCGAGTCCGGCCGCACGTGGCTGTTCACCGGGCTCTACACGCTGGGCAACGCGCAGACATGAAGGTTCTGGTCGTCCACGCCCATCCGGTCGAAACCAGCTTCAACCGCGCGCTGTTCAAGACGGTGTGCGAGACACTGCGAACCAAGGGCGACGAGGTGGATGCCCTCAACCTCTATGACGAAGACTTCCGGGCGGCGATGAGCGCTACGGAGCGGCTCGAGTATCACGACGTGCCGGGGAACCTGACGCCCGAGATCAAGCCCTATGTCGACCGCCTGCGCGCCTGCGACAAGATCGTGTTCGTCCACCCGGTGTGGAACTACGGCTACCCGGCAATCCTCAAGGGCTATTTCGACCGCATCTTCCTGCCCGGCGTCGCTTTCGTGCTCGAAGGCGGCGACACGCCCGACAAGGGCAAGCTGATCCCGGGCATGAAGAATATCCGCAAGGTCGCTTATGTCACCACCTATGGCGGCGACTGGTTCCGCACCAAGCTGATGGGCGACCCGCCCCGCACCCTCGCCATGCGCTGGGCCTGGGCGACGTTCGGCACGCTGATGCCGCCCAAATACATCGCGCTCTACGACATGAACAACCAGACCGAGGCCGGGCTGAAGGGATTCATCGAGAAGGTGAAGCGCGCGATGGAGCGGTTCTGAGGGTACGCGCCGCACCCCCTCTCTTGCGAAAACTAAGGACTTAGCTGCGCCAAGATCCAAGTTTTCGCTTTCTCCCCCGCCAAGGGGGAGAAGCCTTCCTCAAGCATCAGCGCTTTCAGCAACGCACCCTCTCCCCCCTGGCGGGGGAGACGCGAGACTTGCGAGCGCAGCGAGCTAGTCGCAGCAGAGAGGGGGTTCGGGAGCCACCGTGCGCCACCGAAAGGCCGGTGAATGTAGCACCCAGCCCCTCCGGCGGACCGACGAGACGGGCACCTGCCGATCCCGATGCTGCCTCAAATTCCTCGTTGCGACGAGGCGCCCAACGCCCGCGCCAATGCTGCGATGCGTTGCCGTTCCACGCCGGGCTGAACGCCGATATCGGCCAGCAGCCTGTCGTCGCCGATTTCACGATACATCCGGGCTTCCCACAGCCGGCGCCGCCAGCGCCGCCGCAACAGGCGGTAGCGTGCATGGACCTGATGGAGCGGCCGCCATGTCCGGCGTGCTGCGACGGTGATGATGTCGGTACCAGTGATGCTGGCCATGTCGTCCTCCATTGCTCAGCGTGCAGCAAGGCTAGCGCAGCGAGGCGGACGATCCTGTCGGTCGGACGATGGACGCCTTGGCGTCCTCCGGATGGGGGACGCGAGGCCGGCGATATGCCCGGCAACAGCCCGTTGCGCCAAGCTGTCATCCGGCTGACACGCAACGACAGTTTCCGCACAGGAGGCTTGTGGCAACCAAGGGTTGACGCGAGGCCACACGCGTCAGCGCGGGGGGCCCGAAATTGCCCGCGCGGAGGGTCGTGCGCGACGGCGCGCGACCCTCTTTCATCTGGTTGGGGTTAAAGCACCCACCAAGCATAAACGGCGACGATAGCGACGGTCACCGACACGAAGGCCAGCGCGCCGCGGATGAAAACCTGCCAGTCGTCATGAGGCGAGAGCATGCCCGCATATTAGCGGCGGACGCATGACGGATCGCTGATCTGGATCAACAGCCGCCTGACAGCTCGACCCGATCTCTTCCGCTCTTAATACTGCGATTTTGCAGTCGGTTGTCAGCCGAACTTCCAGCCACGCTTGAACTGGTAGAACACGTGCATGCCGATCTTGGTGTTCTTCTTCATGCGCGGAGCCCAGTGCGGATAGACATAGGTCGCGTGGTAGTGGGTCGAGTAGCCGACGTCGGCGATATACTCGCGGCCGGCGATCACGTCCTTGGCGATCTGCATCGCCTGGTCCCACGGCTTTTCCTCGTTCACGCGCTCCGGAATGCCGTCGCAGGCGAAGGAGAACTGGCAGGCGTTGCGCTTGCTCTGGTTCTGGTAAACCACACCGCAGATGGTGTTGGGATAAAGCTTGTGATGCACGCGGTTCATGACCACCTGCGCCACCGCGACCTGGCCGCGATAGCTCTCGCCGCGGGCCTCGAAATAGATGGCGGTGGCCATGCACCAGACTTCCTTGTCGGAATATTTCTTGCCCTTGGCGTCGTTCACCGAGCCATCGAAAACAGTGGCCGGCAAGTCGGCGCGGGCATAGGCGAGCTTTTGCGACATCGTGAAGGGTACGGGGGTGTTGTCGCCGGCGCCGGCCATCTGGTCGATGGCGTCGAGCGCCGGGGTCGTCAGCCTGGGATCGACCGCGGCGAGCGCCACCGCCTTGTCGCCGGGCGGTGCCTTGGTTTCGGCGACCACCGGAGCGCCGGGCGCCGGCACGTCGGGATTACGCAGCGCCGCAATGCGGGCGCGGATGCCTTCGAAGCTGGAGCTGAACTCGGCCAGCTTCACCTCGGGCCGGGCCCGATCCTGCTTCAGCGCCTTGTTGGTGCCGGCGAAGCTGCCGGACATGAAGATGTCGCCGATCGAGCCAGTGATAATGACGTCGGTGCCCGAGCGGGTCAACGTCGGACGCTCGGCGACAGGCGCCGACGGCGATGCGGTGAGCGGCGACGGGGCATGCGCTGCGCCGGTCAAACCAACGAATGAGAAAGCGGCCAGCAGCATTGCTGCGGAAGCCTTGAGCACGGCGAGCTCGCGATGAGCGCGGTGCATCGGGGTGGTCCGGTAGTGGGCCATCAGTACGCTTTACTATCCACACGGGTACGCAACACGACACGCCGGCATCCCTAAAGTGTGACGCAAATGCCGAACGTCGCGATAATGCAGTCTTAGGGTTAGCCGAGCGTAAACAGACCAAATCCGGCGTCAGGATGAGCCGGATGTGGCAGGGCGAGGGCATGCCAGCGGCGCATTGACGCGGAACGGGAACTCAGGCCTTGGGGCTGCCGAGGATCACTTCCCACACCGCGACGGTGTCGAGGATGTGCCCATCCCCATCGGCAATATCGATGTAGTTGGCCGAGTGATGAGTACGGGTCCAGGTCCCAGAATCGAGCAACTCGGAAATGACGCGAACGGCTTCTGCTCGCGCTCCACCGAGATCCGCGAGTTCTATGCCGTGATCGTCAGAAACCGATCGACCACGATCAATGATATGCAAAAAAAACGTCGTCATCGGCCAGGCAGCGCATCCATCCGCCGGATACCAACTTGTGCGTAGTCCGGGCAAATCACATCACAGCGCTATGCGCCGCGATGATGACTTTCCTGTGCATATTCTGGCTCAGACTATGGGGGCGGAAAACTTTGCCGACCCGCGCGATTTGCGCATCGGCGATGCGTTTACTATCGACCGCCGGCGCAACCGCCGCGGGCGGTTACTGCGCCAGGGTCAGTCGCGCCACGGGCACGCGATAGGGACTGCAGCTGACATAGTCGATGGCGAGGCGCGCGAAGAAGGAAAGCGACTCCGGATCGCCCGCATGTTCGCCGCAAATACCGATCTTGAGGCTCGGGTTGGCCTTCTTGCCGCGATCGATGGCCATGGCGATCATCTCGCCCACGCCCTTCTGGTCGAGCGTGACGAACGGGTCGAAATCGTAGAGCCCCTTGCGCTGGTAGGCCGACAGGAAAGCCGGCGCGTCATCGCGTGAGATGCCGTAGGTGGTCTGGGTCAGATCGTTGGTGCCGAAGGAGAAGAAGTCGACATGCTCGGCGATCTCCCCCGCCCGCAACACGGCGCGCGGCAGCTCGATCATGGTGCCGAAGCTGAAGCGCTCGCGCGCGGCCGCCGGCAAGCCGGCCTGCTCGACGATGGCGTAAGTCTGGCGCTTGACCTCCACCACCTCCGATACCGTCGAGACGAACGGCACCATGACCTCGAGCGTCACCGGCTCGGACTGGTGCGCCGAGGCGACGCGGATGCCGGCACAGAGCGCCTCGATCTGCATCTTGAGGATTTCGGGATAGGTGATGGCGAGACGCACGCCGCGATGGCCGAGCATGGGGTTGATCTCGGCGACGCGGTCGAGCCGGAGCCGCAGCGCACGAACCTCGATGTCGAGCGACTGCGCCGTCTCCTCGATGTCCTCGTCGCTACGCGGCAGGAACTCGTGCAGCGGTGGATCGAACAGGCGCACCGTCACCGGGCGCCCCCGCATGGCGGTGAAGATCTCGGAATAGTCGACGGTCTGGAAGTCGACGAGACCCTTCAGCGCCTCGGCGCGATCGTCGGCATCCTCGGAGAGGATCAGGCGACGCAGCGCGACGAGACGCTCGCGCGAAAAGAACATGTGCTCGGAGCGGGCGAGGCCGATGCCCTCGGCGCCGAAATTGAGCGCCGTGCCCACCGCCTCGCCGGTCTCGGCATTGGCGCGCACATTGATGCGGCGCGAGGCGTCGGACCAGTCGAGCAGCTTGCTCATCGCGCCGCCGATGTGAGGCTGGGCCAGCGGCAGCGCGCCGAGATAGACCGACCCATCCGAGCCATCGATGGTGATGCGGTCGCCCTGGCGGAACTCGCGCTTGCCGATCTTGCAGGTCAGCTCGGCGAGGTTGACGCTCAGCGTGCGCACACCGGCCACACATGGCTTGCCGGTGATGCGCGCGACGACACCGGCATGGCTGGTCATGCCGCCGCGGGCGGTGAGGATGCCGGTGGCGGCGCGCATGCCCTCGATGTCGGTGGGGCCGGTTTCGGTGACGACGAGGATGCAGTGGCGGCCGCGCGCCTTCATGCGCGCCGCATCCTCGGCGCTGAACACGATGATGCCGCTCGCCGCGCCCGGCGAAACGCCGAGGCCGGTGGCGAGGATGGTTGCGGCCTCGGGCGAGCGCAGGCGCGGGTGCAGCATCTGCTGCAGGCGGGCGGGCTCGATGTGGGTCACGGCCTCGCGCTGGGTCCACCGCCTGCGGGTGACGCGATCGACCGCGGCCTCGAGCTCGGCGGCAGCCGAAGCGGGGGCGACGCGGGCCGAGATCAGGCGCACCAGGCCGCCTTCCACCGACACGGTGCACGAGAGCGTACGGCCGGCGGCGGCGTCGAGGCTTTCGACGAAATCCGGCGCGGCGTTCGGCAACGGGCCGAAGGGGCCGCCATTGATCGGCGCCGGCCCCAGCAAACCGGACTGGGCGTCGCGAGTCAGGAACTGGCGGACATCGCCGTCGGCCATGGCCTGGACAATGACGATCTGGCGCTCGGGGCGCGGATCGAATGCGGCGTAGGAGCCGAAGGCATCGGAGATGGCCTTGCCGAGCGGACGGGCCGGATCGACCGAATCCACCTCGCGCGCCGGCGGGCTGAGGCCCGGTCGGGCCGGCATCAACCCGGCGCTGTGGGCTGCAGCGGAGGTGCGCACCACCAGTTGCGGTGGACGGCCATCGCGCCCCACTAGGCGGAACAGCGTCGCCACCCAGTGAATGCGCAGCCGGTCGTCGGAGCTCTTGCGCTCGTCGAGCAGCGCGTTCCAGGCGGCACGGGTAATGACGATGGTCGGCACGACCGGCAGCCCTGCCCCCGCCGCCTCGGCGAGCCAGTGCGCCTTGCCCACCAGCAGGTCGCGCTGGGCCGGTGAAAGGTTCGCCTTGCCCGTCGCGGGGGCGATTGCGAACATTTCCAATGCGAGGGTCACCGGGACACCTTCCGACCAGATTTCCGAATCATATTGCCGATCAGGCGATTGGGCCGCAACAGGAGTTCTGAGCGCGTGACGCCGCAGGCTCCGAGGCTTGACTTGCCGCCCCGTTGAAAGCATCTGCTCTGATATGCAAACAAGGCCGCACTTGGACATTACGCTGTGCGCCCCACGCGGTTTTTGCGCTGGGGTGGACCGGGCCATCCAGATCGTCGAGCTGGCGCTCGAGCGCTATGGCGCGCCGGTCTATGTGCGCCACGCCATCGTGCACAACAAATACGTGGTCGATGGGCTGAAGCAGAAGGGTGCGGTGTTCGTCGAGGAGCTCGACGAGATCCCCGATATCGGCGCGCCGGTGGTGTTTTCCGCCCATGGCGTGCCGAAATCGGTGCCGGCCGGGGCGAAAGAACGCAACATGTTCTTCCTCGATGCCACCTGCCCGCTGGTCAGCAAGGTGCATATCGAAGCGAACCGGCAGTTCGAGGCCGGGCGCGAAATCATCCTCATCGGCCATGCCGGCCATGTCGAGGTGATCGGCACCATGGGACAGCTGCCCGAGGGCGCCATCACCCTGATCCAGACCGTAGAGGACGCCGAAGCGTTCACGCCGCGCGACCCGGACAAGCTCGCCTATGTCACGCAGACGACGTTGAGCGTCGATGACACCTCGGCCATCGTCGAAGTGCTGCGTCGGCGCTTCCCGGCGATCAGCCTGCCGCACAAGGAAGACATCTGCTACGCCACCACCAACCGCCAGGAAGCGGTGAAGCACGTCGCCCCGCATGTGGAGGCGATGATCGTGGTGGGGGCGCCGGAATCGTCGAACTCGGTGCGGCTGGTCGAAGTGGCCAAGCGTGCCGGCTGCGAGAATGCCGCGCTCGTCGAGCGGGCCGACAGGATCGACTGGAGCCGGTTCGAGGGGATTTCGACACTCGGCATCACCGCCGGCGCCTCGGCGCCGGAAACGCTGGTGGACGAGGTCATCGAAGCCTTCGCCCAGCGCTTCGACATTTCCGTGAGCGCCAGTGGGGAGCAGCGCGAACGGATCGTCTTCAACCTGCCGCGCGAGCTGCGCTCTCCGCAGGGAGCCACCTCACCCGCATGACCGACCTGACACTTCTCGAAACCGACCGCCTCGTGCTTTCCGGCTGGCGGGCGGACCAGATCGATGACCTCTATCGCCTGCACGGCGACCCGACCGTCGCGCGCTATCTCACCGAACACGGCCAGCCGTGGAGCAAGCAGGAGATGGACACCGCGTTGACGCACTGGATCGCCCTGTTCGACCGCCAGAGGATGGGCAAGCTGCGCGTCACCCGCAAATCCGATGGCGTGCTTGTCGGCCGCTGCGGCTTTGGCGTCGAGGGCGAAGAGGAACTGCCGGAGATCGGTTATTCGCTCTACCCGGAATTCTGGGGCAATGGCTACGCCTACGAGGCGGCGGCCGGGTTGCGCGACTGGTACTGGCGCGAGACCGACCGGCCCTACTTCATCGGCATGGCCGACGTGCGCAACGAAGCGTCGCTGAAGGTGCTGCGCAAGCTCGGCGGGGTCTATACCCATACCGGCGACAACGACCATGGCCACCACTGCGAGTGGTATCGTTACGACCGGCCGGCAGCGGCATGAGCGCAGTGATCATCCACACCGACGGCGCCTGCTCGGGCAATCCCGGCCCCGGCGGCTGGGGCGCGGTGCTGCAATATGGCGATACGGTCAAGGAGCTGAAGGGCGGCGCCCAGCTTACCACCAACAACCAGATGGAGCTGACCGCCGCCATCGAGGCGCTGAACGCGCTGAAGCGCCCGTGCGAGATCGAACTCCACACCGACAGCAACTACGTCAAGGACGGGCTGACCAAGTGGATCCACGGCTGGAAGCGCAATGGCTGGCGCACCGCCGACAAGAAGCCGGTGAAGAACGCCGAGCTATGGCAGGCCCTCGACTCCGCCACCCAGCGCCACACCATCAACTGGCACTGGGTCAAGGGCCATGCCGGCGACCCGATGAACGAGCGCGCCGACGAACTGGCCAACGAAGGCATGGCGCCATTCAAGGCGGCCAAGCGGCAGGGGTTCATGCCGCCGGTTTAGGGGGCAGCGAGCCCGTACTGTTTCGCGTCACCTTCCATGCGTTCAAGAGCGACGGCGAGGCTGCGGCGGAGATCTTCGGCCAGCTCTGGCCCGATCCTCCTCCAGCTTTGCCCGATAGCCTCGCGCCAGGCGGGGCCCCGGTCCCAGGCGGTCATATAGGCTTCTGCGAGCGCATCGGTCTGCCGCGTCTGAACCATCGCCTGCATGAGTTCTTCTGCCTGCTGCAAATCCTTGCGGCTCTTGGCGAGACCGTCGTCGTCGGTAAGTCGGCGGGACGAGACGATCAGCTTGTGGATGGCGAAGCGCTCCGGCGCCGGCACGAGCACGGGCACGCCTGGGCCGTGTAGCAGCACCGCCCGGACCGGCCGGTAGATCAGGTAATCGAGAAAGCGCAGCGGCTGCGCCGAGGTGGCACCCAGGGCCGGCATGCTGGCCGGCCGATCGGCATATTCGTCCGAACCGGTATTGGGGGTGAGGAACTCGACCTTGTAGCCGGCGCGGTTGGCATATTGCGTCGTCGTGCGGCCGTCGGCGCGATGCGGAATCTCACGGAACGTCGCATCGACCTGCCGTAGGATGTCGAGGATCGACGGCATGCTGTCGTCCACGGCCTTGGCGATCGAGTGAAACTGGGCGAAATCCGCGTCACCCGTCTGCAGGATGGCGCCGGGCAAGCGAACGCCCAGCAGTGCCGCATAGCACTGGAAGGCCACGGTGCCGATCAACACACCACGAAGGCGGAAGAAACCGGCGCCGGCCAGGACCGCGACGATATCGCCGGCCAACGGCTGCGGACGCGGCAGGTAGGCCTCACGAACAAGCGTCGCGACGAGCCGCGAGCGTGCGCGATAGTCTTCCTTCAGGTCCTTGAACTGCTCGACCCGGCGCGTGACATCCGGATCATCGACCGGACCGACATAGGTGCGCTTCTTGCTGCCCGGCTTGCCATCGTCCTTCGCGGTGTCGAAGTACCAGTAGCGCCGACCACGGCTCTCCATGCTGATGAAGCGACCGTCGAGCGAAAACTCCGTAGCGAACGCCGCATCGAGGCTGCGTTGAGCAAGCTCGGAATAGAGTACCTGGTAGCTGGGATCGATTGCTTGCATCGTTATTACCACTTTCGCGAAAATGGTAATAACATAGCTTCAAGCCCGAAGCCAGCGCTATTACCACTTTCGCGAACCTGGTAATAGCAAGCGTTATACGTAAATCGCGAATTGCTTATAACGAGGCGGTGGCGGTGACTTGGCCCCCATCGCAGGCGGGAGGATAATCTGCCCATGCGCCACACCCCGCTCGCCGCTGCCATTGCCCTCCTCGCCACGCCGGCCCTGGCGCAGTTCCCGCCGCCCGGTGTCTATGCCTGCGTCGCCGAAACCGGCGAGAACCTGGGCGAACTCAGCCTGTTCGTGGCCGGCGACTATTCGTTCAGGAATGTCGACGGCAACAGTGCCAGTGGGCAGATCGCTTCGGCCGGGACGGACGTGAACCCGCTCTCGGGACCACTCAAGGAGATGGGGCTCGCCGGCTCATTCACCACCGACGCGTCCGGCAAGACTGCCTTCCAGCTCACCGGCGCCGACGGGCTCGAGGTGACCTGCAGCTAACCCCGCGAGAATGCACAGGCATTCGCAGTCCGACGCTTCCGCGACTCCCCTGGCCACACTAGGCTCCGCGCGGGGCAAGCAATTCACCTGGGGATAGTCGTGGGCATCAATCTGTTCCTTCACTCGGTACGCCTGGTTCTTTCGGACTGGCGTAACGCCTTGCGCATTTCGGGAATTCTCTACCTCATCTACGCGGTTGTGGGCCTCGCCGTCGCCCTGCTGTTCCCGGTGCCGTCGCAGCCGGAGCAGCTCGCAGCCGCGTCCGGCGGCGTGGCGCTGACCGGCATCATTTCAGGGCTCGTCTACCTGGTGATCTTCCTCTGGCTCGCCGTCGCCTGGCATCGGTACATCCTGCTCGACGAAATGCCGACGGGCATCGTGCCGGAATTCAACGGCAGCCGGATGCTGTCCTATTTCGGCTATAGCCTGCTGATCGGCGTCGTTGTGCTCGTCATTGCCATCGCGATGGGCATCCTCACCGGGATGGCGGGGATGGTGATCGGGCAACTGGCCATCATCGTTCCGCTGATCTTCTACGTGCTGATGCTGATCGCCAGCTACCGGCTGTCGCCGATGCTGCCGGCCGCGGCCGTGGGCAAGCCCATGAAGATCAACGAGGCATGGGAAGCGACGGCCGGCGCCAACGGGGCCATCGTGGTCCTCGCCATCGTCTCGGTGATCGCAGCGATCGTGATCAACCTGCCGGCGATCGGCCTCGCCTACCTCGGCGGCTTCTTTGCCTTTATCGGCCTGTTGTGGTCGCTGGTGGCCGGCTGGATCACCATGGTGGTGGGCGTGAGCCTGCTCACCACGATCTACGGCCACTATGTCGAAGGCCGGCCGCTCTCGACCGGCTGAGGCCGCTTACTCGGCGCCGCCGCCGGCGGTCTGCAGCCAGGCGGCGCCGCATTCCTTGGCCAGTTCGCGGATACGCAGGATGTAGCTCTGGCGCTCCTGCACCGAGATCACACCGCGCGCGTCGAGCAGGTTGAAGGTATGCGAGGCCTTCACGACCTGCTCGTAGGCCGGAACGGCCATGGTCTGGCGGTTGCCGGCGGCGCCCTTCTTCAGGATGGCGCGGCACTCGTCCTCGGCATCCTTGAAGTGACGGAACAGCATCTCGGTGTCGGCCGCCTCGAAATTGTATTTCGAGAATTCCTGCTCGTTCTGCAGGAACACGTCGCCATAGGTGACCTTGTCCTCGCCCTCGCGGCCGTTGAAGTTGAGGTCGTAGACGTTCTCGACACCCTGCACATACATGGCGAGGCGCTCGAGCCCGTAGGTGATCTCGCCCGGTACCGGCATGGTCTCGAAGCCCGCCACCTGCTGGAAATAGGTGAACTGGCTCACTTCCATGCCGTCGCACCAGCACTCCCAGCCCAGGCCCCAGGCGCCCAGCGTCGGGCTCTCCCAGTCGTCCTCGACGAAGCGGATATCGTGCAGCCGGCGGTTGAGTCCGATCTCATCGAGCGAAGCCAGGTAGAGGTCCTGGATGTTGTCCGGCGACGGCTTCAGGATCACCTGGAACTGGTAATAGTGCTGCAGCCGGTTGGGGTTCTCGCCGTAGCGCCCGTCCTTGGGACGGCGCGAGGGCTGCACATAGGCAGCCTTCCAGGGCTTGGGGCCGAGCGCGCGCAAAGTCGTGGCGGTATGGAAGGTGCCGGCGCCCATCTGCATGTCGTAGGGCTGCAGGATCACGCAACCCTGCTCGGCCCAATAGCGCTGCAGCGTCAGGATCAGCCCCTGGAACGAGTTCCGAGGGTCCATGTGGGCGGGCAGAGAGGTCATCGGCTGATGGTCCGGCGTGGGAATTGCGGGCGGAACCTAGTCGGCACATCCGTGCCGGTCAACGGCCCAGCCTGTCGGCGATGATCGAGCCGGGAACAGTCAGTAGGGCGCTATGGCCGAAAGCAGCATGCGCACCAGCGCTGCCTGGGTGCGTACGCCGGTCTTGTCGAAGATGCGGTTGAGGTGGGTGCGCGCGGTGGTGGCCGAGATCGCCATGCGCCCGGCGATCTGGGTGAGGCTCAGGCCCTCGGCGACGAGCGCCGCAACACGCTTTTGGGTGGGGGACAGGCCATAGATGGTCGCGGCCATGTCGAGCTGGCGCGCGTCGAGCCCGCCGACGCCGAACACGAGCAGGATCATGCCACCACTGGCGACGATCCAGTAAACGTTCACCGGCAGCCCCTCGCCGGCCTCGACCACGATCGGCACCGCGCCCTGGTGCGACATCAGCCCGCCGTCGAGTTTCTGGGCCCAGGCGAGCGTGGCGCGGAATTTCGTGTCGATAGCGGCGTTGCGGAAGCGTAGCCGGCCAGCGCGCACGACGAGATCGTCGCTGTCGACGAGCAGCGCCTCCGCCGCCTGGCTCGTCCATAATACGGCGCCGTCAGGGCCGAGGCGGATCATCGGGTCGCCGCGCCGACCGCCATTGCCGTCGAGAAAGCCAAGCAACGCGATCTTCCACTCGCCGTCGCGACGCTCGAAGATGCGCAGCTCGTGGACGAGGCCGGGACCGACATGGCCGTCATCCTCGTAGCCGGGATAGAGCTGGTCGTAGACCGCCCAGGCGGCATCGCCGACAATGCGGATGGTGACATTCTCGATGCGGGTATCGAAAGCGAAGTCGTCGCGCCGACCGGGATGATCGCGTCCGACCCGCGCGTTCAACTCGTCCCAGCCGCGACGCACGAATACACCGCCGGCGCGCCACCAGCCCCAGCGAGTGGTGTAGGCTTCGTGCACGAAGCAGTTTCGCCAGGCGTGGAAGTCGGCGGTCCACATGGCGATGCGGTTGGCATGCATCAATGCCAGAATCGCCGCCTCGTCATCCTCCTGCGACGCCATCGACCCCTCCCCTGCGTCGCGCGCAGGATATCACGGGCATGGCGCAGGCGGCTATTCCTCGGGCGGGCGGAACTTGCCGTCCTTGTCGCGCTTCAGGGTGATGACGTCCGGACGCTGGCGCTCGCGCAGGTCGCGCTCGTGCTTCAGCCGGTCCATGGCTTTGAACTCGCCACGCCAGTCGCGCCAGATACGCCACACGCCCCAGCCGATGAGAGCGAGCAGCCCCAGGACGATGAGGATGCGTACCAGCATCGCCTAGAGCCCGAAACGGGCCCAGGCCGCGCGGTCTTCGACCTGCGCGACGACGTCGCCGGCAAAGGCACCGAGGCCGATGCGCGGCAGGGTGAAGAGCCCACGCTTGGGGGCGATGTCGACCAGTTCGACCTTCTCGCCATAGCGCGAGCGCAGCACCTCGTGGATATCGCCCAGTCCGTCGATGAGGCCGAGTTCGAGGCCCTTGAGGCCACTCCAGAACTCGCCGGTGAACAGCGTATCGTCGCTGGCCTTCAGCCGCTCGCCCCGGCGGGACTTCACCCAGTCGATGAAGACCTGGTGCACCTCGGCCTCCATGGCCTTGATGCGTTCGACGTCCTCGGCCTTCTCGGGCAGGAAGGGATCGAGCGTCGATTTGTTGCGGCCCGACGTATGCACGCGCCGCTCGATGCCGAGCTTGTCGATGGCGCCGACCAGGCCGAAGCCGGCATAGATGACGCCGACCGAGCCGACGATGGAGGACGGATCGGCGATGATCTCGTCACCGGCCGTGGCGATGAAATAGCCGCCCGAGGCCGCCGCATCCTCGACGAAGACCAGCACCTTCCTGTCGTGCTCGGCGGCCAGGTCGCGGATGCGCTTGGAAATGAGCCGCGACTGCACGGCCGAGCCGCCGGGCGAGTTGACGATGATCGCGACTGCGGGCGCCGGCTTGATGGCAAAGGCGCGCTTGAGCAAAGGTGCCACGGTCTCGATGTTCAGCCGGCCGGGGCGCTGCTCGGCGGCGATGACGCCATGCAGGCGCACCAGCGGAATGCGCGGGCCGGACTGCCCCATCTGCCGCTTCAGCCAGGACCTCAGCCCCATTGCACCCTCGCATCGTCCAATGTCGCGGGCACATGTATGTGCCCATTCGCGCGATTACCAGATGAGCCGGCTCTGCCCGCGGAAGATGGCGTCGAACTCGGGCCGAAACGCGCGGCCCTCGGGTTCATGCAGCGCCCGCGCTGCCAGCAACCGGAACGGCGCACGCGAGCCCTTGATGCCACGCACCAGCACGCGGCTCGCCGGCTCGCCGTCGCGCGGCAGCAGCGGCAGCACCGTCACTGCGCCGAAACGCTGGATGAAGGCGGCGAGCAACGCCGGCAGCGCCTCGGCGACATGGATGAAGATGACCTCGCCCTCGGGCGCGGCATGAGTAGCGGACGTCTTCACCCAGCGGTCGATGTCGGCCTCGTCCATGTGCCGCGCGCCGGCGCGGGCGGGCGAGGGCGCGGACCCCTTCCCCCGATCGAAGAAGGGCGGATTGGCGATGACGGAGGTGAAATGGTCGGCGGCAAGGCCGGCCGCCGCGCGAAGCTTTCCAGGGGCGGTGAGATCGACGCCGATGGCCTTGGCGTGCCCGCCGAACCCGTTCGTCTCGAGGTTAAGATGCGCCAGGGCGAGCATCGCCGGGTCGGCTTCGACGAGAGTTGCGTTCAGATCGGACAGGTCGGACAGCGCCACCAGTGCGGCGGTGCCGACGCCTGCGCCCAGATCGAGCAGGCGGTTCGAGGCGGCCCGCACCGACGCCCCGAGCAGGACCGAATCGAGGCCGGCGCGGAAGCCCTTCGCAGGCTGCGACACGATGAGGCGACCGCCCAAAAAGGCGTCGCGCGTCGGCGTTTGATGTTTTACAAGATCGGTAGCTTCGTCTAGGGACATCGCAACCAAGCGACGGTTCGTGAGGCGCCCGACTATAGGGCGCATGGCGGCGACCTCAAACCGGGGATTTCATGGCTTTTTCGGCGGCAGCGGCAAACGAGGCGACGAGTGCCGGCGCGCTTGACCGGCTGGTCGACATGGTTCGGCCCGGCATGGAACGCGTCAACGCCATGATCCTCGACCGGGCGCAGTCGCATGTCGAGCTGGTGCCGGAAGTGGCGCGCTATCTCATCGACTCGGGCGGCAAGCGCCTGCGGCCGATGCTGACCATCGCGGCCTCCATGCTGTTCGGCAAGGCCGACGGCAGCGAGGTCAACTTCGCCGCCGCAGTCGAGTTCATGCACAACGCCACCCTGTTGCATGATGACGTTGTCGACGAGAGCGCGATGCGGCGCGGCCGGGCGGCGGCGCGGATGAAGTGGGGCAACCAGGCGAGCGTGCTGGTCGGCGACTTCCTGCTCGGGCAGGCCTTCATGATGATGGTCGATACCGGCAACGTGGAAGCGCTGCGGGTGATCTCGCAGGCCGCGACGGTGATCGCCGAAGGCGAAGTGCTTCAGCTCGCCAAGGCGCGCGATCTTGCCGCCAGCGCCACCGACTACGATCAGGTGATCGGGGCCAAGACGGCCAAGCTGTTCGAAGCGGCCACCGAAGTCGGTGCGATGGCCGGCGGCGCCGACGCAGCCGGCCGCAAGGCACTGCGTGAGTACGGCCGCGAGCTCGGCTTTGCCTTCCAGCTCGTCGACGACGTGCTCGACTATCGCGGCGAGAGCGGGCGGCTGGGCAAGAATACCGGCGACGATCTGCGCGAAGGCAAGATGACGCTGCCGGTGATTCTCGCGCTCAAGCAGGCCACGCCCGCGGAACGTGACGTAATCGTGGCAGCATTGGGCAAGGTCGGGACGGGCGAGACCGAACTCTCGCAAGTCGTCGCGATCTTCAATCGCCATGACACCCTGGGCAAGACGATCACCCAGGCGACCGAGCATGCCTGGCGGGCTCGGGAGGCGCTAAAGGCCCTTGCCCCCAGCGAAATGAAGGCGCTGCTCGGCGACATTGCCGACTTCACCGTGGCCCGCGCCTACTAGCGGCCGTTAAGGTCGGTTAACAGTCGACGGCACGAGTGTTGCTGTCCTGCAACTTTGCTAACCCTGCCCCATGCATGGCGAAAATGTGACTCGACTTCGGCGAGCCGGTGGTCGATTGCGAGTGCGGGGGATTACTCGGGAATGCGCAATAATGGAGTTTACCAAATGAAGAAGCTGCTGCTCGCCAGCACCGCGCTGATTGTTGCCGTGTCGGCGACCTCAGCTTTCGCGGCTGACCTGATCATCGAAGAGCCGGTTGCCATCGTCGACGTCGCGTCGACCGACTGGACCGGTGCTTACGTTGGTGCTCATGCCGGATTCGGCGCCGGCACCGTCGACTGGGATTTCACCGGCGCGCCGGATTCCGGTGACGAGTATGACATCGACGGCTGGTTGCTCGGTGTCCAGGCTGGTTACAACTGGCAGCTCGATGGCGGTTTCGTCCTCGGCGTCGAGGGTGACCTGAGCTGGTCCAACATCAGCGGCGAAGACGAAAACTTCCCCGATGATGAAGTGACTCGCACGATCGACTGGACCGGTAGCGTCCGCGGCCGCGCCGGTATCGCCTTCGACTCGATCCTGCTTTACGGCACCGCCGGCTTCGCATTCGCTTCGAGCTCGGCTGATGTATTCGAAGACACCTTCGGTGGTTCGGATAGTGCTACGCACGTCGGCTGGACCGCTGGTATCGGTGCCGAAGTGCTCGTGACAGAAGACGTTTCGCTGCGCGGCGAATATCGCTATACCAACTATGGCGAAGAAGATTACGATTTCGGTGGCATTCCGGTCACGACCGACTTCGACACCCACACCGTTACGGTTGGCCTGAACTTCCACTTCTAAGCGGAAGCGGATAGAATATCGCAACGGCCCCTTCGGGGGCCGTTGTCGTTTCTAGCCGGCCATCACCGGGGCGGCGGCGACCCAATAGCCGGGATGTCGTGCGCGCATGTCGTGCGCCGCCTGGTGGGCCTGGGCGGCTGAGCCGAAGAGGCCGAACACCGTACCGCCAGAGCCCGACATGCGGGCGAGTGCGCAGCCATCGACGGTGCGCATATCGCGCAGCAGCGTGCCGATGGCAGGCACCAGCGCAATGGCCGCGGGCTCGAGGTCGTTGCGGGTTTCCGCCAGCCACAATCCGAGCTGGGCCGGGCGGGTCAGCGGTTGCGGCAGCGCCGGCATGGGCGGGTTCTGCCGGCTTTCGAGGCGGCGGAATACATCGGCCGTCACCACCGGCACGAGCGGGTTGACCAGCACCAGGTGCGTCGCCGGAAAGCCGCGCAACGGATGCAGGATCTCGCCAACTCCCCGCACTTCGCAGGGCTGCGACAGCAGGCACGCCGGGACATCGGCGCCCAGCGACAGGGCAAGGTCGCGCAAGTCGGTGAGCGGATACTCGCCCTCGCCCAGCCGCGCCAGCAGCCGCAGCATGGCCGCCGCGTCGGCGGAACCACCACCGATACCGGCAGCGACAGGCAGGTTCTTGGTCAGCGCGATGTCGAGCCCGTCCGGCAGGCGGCCGGGCCAGCGCTCACGGAAGGCACGGACGGCGCGCATCACCAGATTCGAGTCGCCACTGCCAGCGGCGGCGGCGAAGGGGCCATCGACGGTCAGTCGATCGGCCCGGGCCGGACGCGCCACGAGCTCATCGCCGACATCGACGAAAACCACCAGGCTTTCGAGCTCGTGGTAGCCATCGGTGCGGCGGCCGGTGACGTGCAAGGCGAGATTCACCTTGGCGGGAGCCGCCTCGGCGAGGGCGGCCTCGACGTCCGCTGGCACCATGTTACGGCTTGGAGGCCGGCGTGGCGCCCTCGGCGACCGGCGCCGGCTTCAGGGCCGGCAGTCCGTCGGCGAGCTTTTCGGCGACGCGCGCCTTGACGTTGCCTTCCTTGTCCACCGACGCCGCGATGTTCCACTGGAAGCGCGCCTCGAGCTCGCGGCCCGCGCGCCAGTAAGCATCGCCGAGATGGTCGTTGATCTCGGGGTCGGTCGAGCGCAGCTGCACGGCGAGCTCGAGCTGCTCCACCGCCTCGTCGAAGCGGCCGAGCCGAAAGAAGGCCCAGCCGAGGCTGTCGACGATGTAACCGTCGTTGGGCGCCGCCGCGACGGCCTTCTCGATCATCTCGAGCGCCGGCAGCAGGTTCATGCCCTGGTCGACCCAGCTATAGCCGAGATAGTTCAGTACCTGTGGCTGGTCGGGGTTGAGCTCGAGAGACCGCTTGAAATCGGCTTCGGCCTTGGGCCACTCCTTGTTGCGCTCGTACGAGATGCCGCGCACGTAGTAGAAGCGCCAGTCGCCCGGGGCGTCGCCGCCGGCAACGGCCAGCGCCTTGGTATAGGTGTCGGCGGCCTCGGCATATTTCTGTGCGGCGCGCTGCATGTCGCCGAGCACCGAAAGCGCATCGAGATCATCGGGATTGGTCGCCACGATGTTGCCGAGCCGGCGCAGCGCCTCATCGCGATCGCCCATGGCGTCGAGATTTTCCGCGGCGCGCACCACGGCCATCGGCTTCATCGGCGAGGTTGCGGGAATCGAATCATAGAGCGCATTGGCCGCGTCATGCTGATCGGCGCTGTCGAGCAGTTGGGCATAGACGAGGTCGATCACGTCGGCCGACGGATCGAGATACATGCCCAGCCGCAGGAACACGGCCGAGATTTCGGGGCTGCCCTCACGCGCCAGCGCCACGCCGACCGAGTGGAACATCTCGGCGGCGCCGGCCTGGATGTCCTTCGCGAACGGACCGGGCCGCTGCTTCAGGTCGACCTTGGCCTTCACGGCGGCGACAAGCGGATGATCAATGCCCTGGGCCTCGAACTTGGCGATGACCTCCTCGGCCTCGTCGAAGCGGCCGGCATTGCCGAGCATGCGCGAATAGGCCTCGACGATACGGGCGACGAACGGATCGGCCTCCCAGGCCTTCTTGGCGAGTTCGAGCGCCTTGGTGCTGTCGCCCTCGATATCGGCCATCACCGCGCGGTGGAAGACGAGGAAATCCTCGAGCCCACCCTGCCCGATCTCGCCGAGCGCCGCGTCGGCGTCAGCGGTACGGCCGTCGCCGATCATGGCCCAGGCCCGCAGGATGCCGCCGGTAATGCCGGCAAAGGTGTCGCCACCGGCGCTTTCGAGCGCGGTGATCGCGGCGCCGTAGCGGCGCTCCTTGACCGCCTGCGCACCGATCACGAGGCTCGCGAGGTCATTGGGCGCGACCAGCTCGAGCAGGTGCTTGGCGACGCGGGCCGAATCCTCGATCTGGCCATTGGCGGCATAGGCGATGAAGCTGCGTTCGACGACGATCGGGTTCTCCCAATCCTCCTCGGCGGCGACGCGGAAATAGTTGGCGGCCTCGTCGGTGCGCAGGTCGGTCAGCGCCTGGCGGCCGGCGAGATAGTTGCCGGTGACGGTGTGGCCGGCGATCGGAATATAGCTCGAGGTTTCAAGCGCGAACGCGCTGCCCAGCGTGAACACGGATGCAAGCAGGGCGGCGGCGGACACGAGACGGGCTTTTGGGCTCACGAGGCGCTGAATCTCCGAGGACGGGCGAGGCCCGATTAGCCCAAGGAACATGGGCGATTTTGCGACTGCGCCGCAAGGGGCAGGCACAATGAAGTGACGGCGTTGTTGCGGTCCCGCGCGTGTAGCCGCCCCCTCCACCGCCTGCGGCGGTCCCCCTCCCCCGTAAACGGAGGAGGATTACTGTGGCACTATCTCGCCGTGATCCTCCCCCCGCCTAGCGGGGGGAGGGACCAGCGAAGCTGTAAAGGGGGCGGCGACAAGCACCGCACCACCCCTACATCCCCGAGTAGTTCGGGCCTGAGCCACCCTCAGGCGGCACCCAGGTGATATTCTGGGCCGGATCCTTAATATCGCAGGTCTTGCAGTGGACGCAGTTGGCTGCGTTGATGCGGAACACCGGCGCTCCGCCCTCTTTCGCGACTTCGTACACGCCGGCCGGACAGTAGAGCGGCGCCGGCTCGCCATAGCGCGGAAGGTTGTCGCGGATCGGCACAGCCGGATCGGCGAGCTTCAGGTGTACCGGCTGGTCTTCGTCGTGGCTGAGATTGCTGAGATAGACCGAGGCCGAGCGGTCGAAGGTCGTCGTCCCATCGGGCTTGGCATAGGTCCTGGGCGTCACCTCGGCGAGCGGCTTCAGCTTGGCGAAGTCCGGCTTGCCATGGCGCAGCGTGCCGAACGGCGCGACGCGGAACAGCGCCCGGAACCACATGTCGAAGCCACCAAGCACTACGCCCGCGAGCGTGCCGAAGCGCGACCAGAACGGCTTGACGTTCTGCACCGGCGCGAGTTCGGCGCCGATGCCGGTCGCCAGCACGCGCGCGTTGAGATTGTCGAGCGTATCGAAGGCGCGGCCGGCGGCAATCGCCTCGGCCACCGCTTCGGCCGTCGCCATGCCCGAACGGATGGCGTTGTGGATGGCCTTGAGCGCCGGCACGTTCATGAAACCCGCGGCACAGCCGATCAGTGCGCCGCCCGGAAAGGCGAGGTCCGGGACCGACTGCAACCCGCCCGAGGTCAGCGCCCGCGCGCCATAGCTGATGCGCCGCCCGCCCTCGAGCAGTTTGGCGATCGCCGGATGCTGCTTGAAGCGCTGAAACTCGCCGAAGGGCGAGAGCGTCGGGTTGTCATAGCTCAGGTGCACGACGAAGCCGAGATAAAGCCGGTTGTTCGCCGCATGATAGGCAAAACCACCGCCTGAGGTCGCCATGTCGAGCGGGTGGCCGAGATAGTGGTCCACTCGGCCCGCCTCATGCGCGCCCGGCGCGATCTCCCACACTTCCTTCAGTCCGAGCCCATATAGCTGCGGCTCGTGGTTTTCGCTGAGGCGGAATTGGCGGACCAGCGCCTTGGCGAGCGAGCCGCGGGCGCCCTCGCCGATCAGCGTGTACTTCGCCTTAAGCGCGATACCGGCGGCATAGGTCGACTTCGGCTGGCCATCGGCGCCGACACCGAGGTCGCCGGTGATGATGCCCTCGACGCGCCCGCCCGGGCCGGTCAGCACATCGACCGCCGCTGTCATGGGGAAAATGTCGACGCCGAGGTTCTGGGCCTGCTCGCCCAGCCACTTGACCAGTTCGCCGAGGCTGACGATCACCGCGTTGGGCGTCTTCATCTGCGGCGGGATCATCAGATCGGGCAGCGGGATGTCGGTGCCGGGCGTCAGAAAGTGGAAGGTGTCGCGCGTGACGTCCGGTCCGACCGGCGCGCCCATGTTGCGCCAGCCCGGCAGCAGCGCATCGAGCCCGACCGGGTTCATCACCGCGCCCGAGATGATGTGTCCGCCCAGCTCGGCCGACTTTTCCACCACCGTGACCGCCAGATCGGGAGCCACCTGCTTCAGCCGGATGGCGGCGGCAAGGCCGGCGGGACCGGCCCCGACGATCAGCACGTCGGTTTCGAGCAGCTCACGGCTTCCAGCTTCGGCCAAGGGGAAAAGTCCAATGCAGGTGGCAGGAAAAGGCGGGCCGTGACATAACAGAAGCGATGTCCTCAAATCGACCGCAAAGTGAATCCGGGCCAGCCGAACTGCTGGCAGCCCTCGAGTGGTATCGCGCCGCCGGGGTGGATTTCGCCGTCGGCGAGGACCCGGTCGACCGCTTCGCCGCCTCGGCCGCGCCGTCGCGCGCCCGGCCCGCACCGGTGGCACCTGCCGTAGCTACCGTGGCCAACGCAGCGCCCGCTCCGGCCGCCGCACCCGTCGCGCTATCGCTGTCCGCCGATCCGTCCGAAACCACCGCCCTCGCCGCCAGCGCCAACACGCTCGATGAGCTGCGCGCCATCATGGACGCCTATGAGGGCTGCACGCTGAAGAAGCGCGCGACCCAACTGGTGTTCGCCGATGGCAATCCCGAGTCGGAGATCATGTTCGTGGGCGAAGGCCCGGGCGAGCAGGAGGACCTGCAGGGCAAGCCCTTCGTCGGCCGCGCCGGGCAGCTGCTCGATCGCATGCTGGCCGCCATCGGCCTCGACCGCACCAAGGTCTACATCGCCAACATGGTGCCGTGGCGTCCGCCGGGCAACCGCGACCCCTCGCCCGAGGAAATGGCGCTCTGCACCCCGTTCCTGCTGCGGCAGGTGGAGCTGGTGGCGCCCAAGTTCCTGGTGACGCTGGGCAACGTGCCGACGAAATCGCTGTTCCAGACCGGCAACGGCATCACCCGCATGCGCGGCCAGTGGCGCGACCTCACCATCGGCAACCACCCCGTCCGCGCCCTCGCCACACTGCACCCGGCCTACCTGCTGCGCACCCCCGCCAGCAAGGCCCTCGCCTGGCAGGACATGCTGAGCCTCAAGGTGGCGATAGCAGAGAGTATCCACGCATAAAATCGCGACGCGGAGCGGCTCACGAGCTACCGAACCTGCGGAAATAAAGTATCCGCGTAGTCGCCTATTGAATATCGCGCGCACCCCAGCGAAAGTCGCAGTCACCGTCGCTCTTGGGGTCCACAGTAATGCTTGCAGAGTCCAGCCCAGCCCCTGAGAAGCTTCCACGAGACCGGCCCAAGGTCCTGATCATAGCCGAGGCCGCCAATCCCGAGTTTGTTAGTGTACCATTGGTCGGTTGGTCACTTGCCAGCGCCCTTCGCCCCCTCGTCGATGCTCACATCGTTACGCAGGTGCGCAACCGGGACGCACTCATCCGGGCAGGATTAGTCGAAGGAACTGATTTCACGGCGATAGACTCGGAGAGGATCGCGAGACCGCTATGGCGGTTGGCATCCTTCCTGCGAATGGGCGAAGGCAAGGGCTGGACGACCGTGCAAGCGATAGCGTCTCTGGCTTACCCATACTTCGAGTCTCTCGTCTGGAAGCAGTTTGGCAAGCGCATCCGGGCGCGCGAGTACGATGTCGTTCACCGTATCACGCCCTTGAGCCCGACGGTTGCGAGCTTACTGGCCCCAAAGTGCCAGAAGGCAGGTGTGCCATTCGTACTAGGGCCGTTGAACGGCGGCGTGCCATGGCCCCGCGAGTTTGAATCCGAGCGCAGACGAGAGCGCGAGTGGCTTTCCTACGTCCGCAGCGCCTACAAGCTTCTGCCGGGTCCACGACGAACCATGGCATCGTCCGCTGCCATCATTTGTGGCTCGCGCCACACGCAGTCGGAAGTGCCAGCCAAGCATCGCCATCGCAGCATCTACCTGGTGGAGAATGCCATCGACCCCAAGCGCTTCTTCCGGTTGGCGATACCGGGACGTAGTGGAAGTCCACTGCGGGTCGCCTTCTTGGGCCGGATGGTCCCTTACAAAGGCCCCGACATGCTCATTGAGGCCGCACTGCCGCTTGTGGACAGTGGCTCGGTGCAACTCGAGATGATCGGCGATGGGCCCTTGCTTCCTGCGATCAGGGAAATGGCGGCGTCGAGGAGCGGGATCACCTTTCACGGTTGGCTCCAGCACGAGAAGATTCAGGACATTCTGGTCAACTGCGACCTGTTGGCTCTCCCATCGGTGCGGGAGTTCGGCGGGGGCGTTGTGCTGGAGGCGATGGCCCTCGGCGTCCCGCCGCTTGTCGTCGATTACGCTGGGCCAGGCGAACTGGTGAATGACGACAGGGGTTTCAAGGTCCCATTGACCTCCAGACAGGCACTGATCGGCGCGCTCCACCAGCAGATCCGGCAGATCGCCGAGAATCCCTCACAACTGGCTGCCAAAGGAGACGCAGCGAGAAGCTGGGTGCTGTCGACCGCGACCTGGGACAGCAAGGCCGGTCAGGTGGTTCAGGTCTACGACTGGGTCATGAAGCGACGCGAGGACAAGCCGGACTTCTCGGGTCTATTCCGCTAGCCGGCTGTGCGAGGCGAACGCGACAGACCGTCACAGGCGTCGTTCAGCCCAGACCAGCGACGGCATCACCCTCCATCCGGCCCACCTCCCTGCCAACAGGCACGGGCCCGGAGCGACATGCTGAGCCTGAAGCAGGCGACGGAGGCTCTCGGGCGAGAGCCACGGCTCGATTTGTCGCCGAACGTCGCCATCAGCGTGAATTGTCGTCGAGTTGCATCATTTCCGCCCACCCAACCATCCGGCCCGAGTTGAAGGGTGATGCCTGATGCCCGGAGCGTCGCAAGATCGGCGACCACGGCATCGAGCGGCGGCGCTTCGTAAGGTTCGGGATCATGGTCACCGAGACTTAAGGCTGGGCATGAAAGATTATTCTCTGCCCTTGATTGTGCCGCCCGAATTTGGTCCGACTTCGTAGGCAAGCGCCTTGGACCCCAAGCACGCAGAAAGCGCCGATGTCCTCCGCCCTCAAGATCTACGCCCTGTTCATCGGCTCGGCCCTGCTCATGTTCGGCGGCGGCCTGCAGGGATTGCTGCTCTCGGTGCGTGGCGCCGAGGAGGGGTTCTCTCTGGCGGCGCTGGGTCTTATCGGCACCGGCTGGTCCGTCGGCTTCGTGGCCGGCTCGATCACCGTGCCGTTGCTGGTGAAGCGCGTCGGCCATATCCGGGCCTATTCGATCATGGCGGCGATCGGCACCATCACCATCCTGCTCAACCTCCTGTGGATCCAGGATATCGGCTGGATCGTCCTGCGCGCCGCCTCGGGCTTCTGCTTTGCCGGCGCGGCGATGATCGTCGAGAGCTGGCTCAACGAGGTCGCCGACAACAAGAGCCGCGGCACGATCTTCTCGATTTATTCAACCATCAACATGGCCGCCTCGACGCTGGGGCAGCTCGCCATGTCGGTCACCGGCACGTTCGGCTTCATCCCCTTCGTCGTCGGCGCCATCAGCTTCATCTGCGCGCTCTTGCCCACGGCGCTGACCTCGACGCCGCAGCCGCGGCCGATCTCGTCGGCGCGGCTCGATGTCGTGCTGCTCTACAAGACCTCGCCGCTCGCCGTCATCGCGGCTTTTGCCTGCGGCATGTCAAATGGCACCTTCGGCACGCTGGCGCCGGTCTATGGCTATGCGCAGAAGCTCGACCCCTCGACCATCGCCTATCTCTTCGCCGTCACCGCCATCGTCGGCGCCGTGGCGCAGACCCCGTTCGGCCGGCTGAGCGACCGCATCGACCGCCGGCTGGTGATCGTGGGCCTGAGCGGCTTTGCGGCCGTCATCGGGCTGTTCACGATCCTGCTCAACCCGAGCAACGGGCCGCTGATGTTCGTGCTGTTCGGCCTCTATGGCCTCGGCGCCTATCCGCTCTATGCCATCGCCGTGGCGCACGCGAACGACTTCGCCAAGGAAGGCGAGTTCGGGCGCGTGGCCGGGGGCATGCTGCTGATCCTGGGCATCGGGCTCGCCATCGGCCCGATCATCGCCAGCTGGGTGATGAGCACCATCGCCCCGGTGGGCCTGTTCATCGTCACCGCCACCTTCCACGGCGCGCTCGCCGTCACCGCCTTCCTGCGCATGAAGGTGCGGCCGGTGCGCAACGACGCCGGCCGCATCCGTTTCCGCGCCATGAACGCCGAAAAGCCGATCTCGCCCGGCACCGTGACGCTCGATCCGCGCGCCGACGAGACGCAGGAGAACCTCGAGCGCACGGCCAAGTCCGCGCCAAGCGTGCCGGCCGAGGACCCCGAGATCATCGTGCCCGATCCGATCGAGCCGGTGGTGATTGCGCCCGAGCACCGCAAGCCCGATGCTCCCGGCGATTCCGAGAAATCGGACAAGCCCAAGCCGGAGTAGCCATGTTCAAGTCCGAGCTCGACCAGAGCAAGCCGTTCACGCCGCTGTCGATCGCGGTGCTCGCCGTGTCCGACACGCGCACGCTCGAGACCGATACGGCTGGGGCGCTGCTCAAATCACTGATGGAGGGCGACGGTCACAGCTGCTTCGAGCGCGCCGTGGTGCGCGACGACATCCACCAGATTCGCGCCAAGGTGATGGAATGGGTGGTGAACCCGGATGTCGATGCCATCATCACCACCGGCGGCACCGGCTTTTCCGGCCGCGACGTGACGCCCGAGGCGCTGGAGCCGCTGTTCCAGAAGCGGATGGACGGCTTCTCGGTGCTGTTCCACCAGTACTCGGCCACGACCGTCGGCACTTCGACGCTACAGTCGCGGGCCACCGGCGGGCTGATCGGCACGACCTTCGTGTTCGTGCTGCCCGGCTCGCGCGGCGCCTGCCGCGATGGCTGGGAGGGCATCTTGCGGGCCCAGCTCGACAACCGCCACAAGCCCTGCAACTTCGTCGAGCTGATGCCGCGGCTCGCAGAGCGCTGAGCGGAACGCTCGCAGGGCGAACGCGTTCTCCGCGAGAGGAGAGCGCCCATGATCCGCAAGCTCAAGTCCGGCGAATACCGGCTCTACTCGAAAAAACCCGATGCCAAGACCGGCAAGCGCCGGAACCTCGGCACGTTCGACACGCGCGAGGCGGCCGAAAAGCACGAGCGCGAAGTGCAATACTTCAAGCGCCACTGACAAAACCCGGCAAGCACGGTAAATTCCCACCATGGCCAAGGACGAGAAAATCGAGGTGAAGCTGACGCGCAAGCAGAGCGCGCCGCGCAACCTCGCGGCTCGTGCGCTGAAGGAAGGCCAGTTCCAGCCCAAGGTGGAGGAAGACCCCAAGGGCTACCGCCGGCACGCCAGGCATCGCCGCGATCCCGAACTTGACGCCGAGGACGAGCCATAACCGACATTCGGTTAAATCACACGATTCGCTGAATTCTGGTTCATTCGCCGATTCAACCGGCGCTACGAAGCCCTTGCAGAAACACGTTCATTACCGGTTCAGGCGCTGCCTATTCAGTTGAAGCGCCAGTGCGGCGGTGCCAAGATTCGGCATCGACCCTGGGCGGCTCACTGCGGAGGGGCTCCATGACCGGCCTGATCATTCTTGCGATCGTCGTTGCGGCGATCGGCTACGCGATTTTCGTCTACAACGACCTCGTCAGCAAACGGCAGCTGAAGGAGGAAGGCTGGTCGGGCATCGACGTGCAGCTCAAGCGCCGCACCGACATGATCCCCAACCTGATGGAGACGGTGAAAGGCTACATGGGCCACGAGCGCGAGACGCTCGAAGCCGTCACCCAGGCCCGCGCCGCGGCCACCGCCGGCGCCAATGCCAGCCCGGCCGAACGCTCGGCGCTCGAAGGCGCCCTGTCCGGTGCGCTCGGCAAGCTGCTCGCCATCGCCGAGGCTTATCCGGACCTCAAGGCCAACACGACCTTCCTCGAGTTCCAGTCGGCGCTGCAGGGCGTCGAGGACGAAATCCAGCTCGCCCGCCGCTACTATAACGGCTCGGTGCGCAACCTGAACACGGCGGTCGAGAGCTTCCCGTCCAACGTCGTCGCCAACGCCTTCAAGTTCGAGAAGGCCGAGTATTTCGAGCTCGAGAACGAAGCGGACCGGGCTGTGCCGCAGGTGAAGTTCTAGCCATCGCTGCGGAGGCATCGTGGCCGAAAGATACCCCCACCCCTGTCCCCTCCCCGCAAGGGGGAGGGAGACGCTCACACTGATGTCTGTGACTGACGAAGACTTGCGAGCGCAGGTCA
The DNA here is from genome assembly GCF_057657195.1 of Devosia sp. Soil_C_22. NCBI lineage: Bacteria > Pseudomonadati > Pseudomonadota > Alphaproteobacteria > Hyphomicrobiales > Devosiaceae > Devosia > Devosia sp. Soil_C_22. The sequence continues at coordinate 1,058,722 of NZ_JBDGIY010000001.1, read as the reverse complement.
CCTCCCCCCTTGCGGGGGAGGGACAGGGTGGGGGGTATGTTTCCCGCACCGTCATCGCCGTCCTGCTGGCGCTCCTCACCCTGCTTCTCCTCCCCCTCCCCGCCCTCGCCCGCGAGGCCATCACCTCGCTCTCCTCGGTCGTCGAGCTGCGCACCGATGGCTCCGTGGAGGTCCTCGAAACCATCTCCGTGATGGCGGAGGGCTACGAGATCCGGCGCGGCATTTATCGCGACCTGCCGCTGATCCTGATCAACCCCGACAATTCGCGGCTGCGCTCCACCCTTGATGTCATCGCCGTGTCGCGCGACGGCCGCAACGAGCCGTACAAGGTCGAGAACCTGAGCGCGGGCTACAAGCGCATCCGCATCGGCGATCCTGATGTCACCCTGAGTTACGGCGTCCATACCTACACCATCCGCTACACCATGAGCCGCATGGGCCGGACCTTTGCCGACCATGACGAGCTGTTCTGGAACGCCACCGGCAATTACTGGAACTTTCCGATCGAGCGGGCCGTGGCGACGATCAAGCTGCCGCCGGGCGCGGTGATCCAGGATCTCGTCGGCTATACCGGCCGTGTCGGCTCCACCGAGCGGGCGGTCGAAATCACCCGCATGTCGGACACCATGGCGAGCTTTCGCGTCACCCGGCCGCTGGCTTCGGGCGAAGGCGTCAGCGTGGCCGCATCCTTTCAGAAGGGCATACTCGCCGAGCCGGAGGGACTGGACCGCCTCGGCTGGTGGCTGAGCGACCATCGCGACGTCGTGTTCCCAGGCATCGCGGTGGCGCTGGTGCTGCTCTACAACCTGCTCGCCTGGAGCCAGGTCGGACGCGACCCCAAGAAGGGCACGATCATCCCGCTGTTTCACCCGCCCAAGGGCTTTTCGCCCGGGCTGGCGCACTGGGTGCACCGGATGGGCTGGGAGAAGAACGGCTGGACCGCCTTCACCGCGGCGATCTTCGACCTCGGCGTCCGCGGCCTGGTGAAGATCGACAATCCGGGCAAGACCCTCACCGTTACCACCACCGGCAAGGCGGCGCCGGCCGATCTCGGCCCGGCCGAGCAGATCGTGTTCAATCACTTCGCCAGCAAGGGCAGCGTCACGATCAACACCACTAACGGCCCCAAGCTCAACGAGACGCGTGGCCAGTTCGTGTCGGCCATCGAGGGCGAGAACCGGCAGGCCTATTTCAACAACAACTTCGGCTACGTGCTGTTCGGCATTGGTTTCTCCGTTGCGGTGCTGCTCGGCCTCGTGCTGTTCGACATGATCGACCCGGTGACGCTGATCTTTGCCGGTGTCGCCGCGGTGTTCGTCGGCATCCTCACGGGCGTGCTCAAGAACCTGCTGACCGCGCCGCTGCTCGGCCGCATCGTCATCATCATCTGGGCCGTGATCTTCGGCGGCAACCTGATCGGCTCGTTCGGCAGCATGCTCAGCGGGCTCAACTTCGATACGCCGGTGATCGGCGTGGTGCTGATCGTCCTGATCAACGTCATCTTCGCCGTGCTGATGCGCGCGCCCACCGTGCAGGGCCGCAAGGTGATGGACCAGCTCGACGGCTTCCGCATGTACATGGACACCGCCGAGAAGAACCGGCTCAACCTCGTCGGCGAGCCGCCGATGACGGTCGAGCGCTTCGAGCGTATCCTGCCCTATGCCATCGCGCTTGACGTCGAAAAACCGTGGTCCGAGCATTTCGAGGCCGAGCTCGCCCGCAATGCCGTCGCCGATGCGAGCGGCAGCTACCAGCCGGGCTTCTATTCCGGCCGCTCCTGGTCAGGCAGCTCGGGCGGCTTCTCCAATGCCGTCTCCTCGGTGGCGACCGGCATGAGCGCGGCGATGATCGCGGCGCAACCGAGTTCATCGTCCGGCTCGGGCTTTTCGGGCGGCGGAGGTGGAGGCGGATCGGGCGGCGGTGGTGGCGGAGGTGGCGGCGGCGGGTGGTAGGCTCAGCACACCGATGCCCGCAGCAACGCACCCTCTCCCCCTTGGCGGGGGAGACGCGAGACTTACGAGCGCAGCGAGTTAGTCGCAGCAGAGAGGGGGGCCACCGGCACACCACCGCACCCCCTCTCTTGCGAAAAACTAAGGACTTAGCTGCGCTAAGCTCCAAGTTTTCGCTTTCTCCCCCGCCAAGGGGGAGAAGCCTTCCACAACCACCGCGCCCTGCCGCAACGCACCCTCTCCCCCCTGGCGGGGGAGACGCGAGACTTGTGAGCGACAGCGAACTAGTCGCAGCAGAGAGGGGGTTGCGGCGGCCACCACCCTCCGCAATGGACAATCCCCCCTGCCCTTGCTAGTCCTCCCGCGCCTCGAACGCCGGACCAAAAATGCCCGAACTCCTCGTCGAACTGTTCTCGGAAGAAATCCCCGCGCGCATGCAGCGGAAGGCGGCCGAGGACCTCAGGAAGGCCGTCACCAATGCGCTGGTCGATGCCGGCCTCGTCTACGAGGGCGCCAAGGCATTCGTGACGCCGCGCCGGCTGGCGCTGACGGTCACCGGCCTGCCCGCTCGATCGCCCGATACGCGCGAGGAGCGCAAGGGCCCGCGCGTCGGCTCGCCGCAGCCGGCCATTGACGGCTTCCTCAAGGCCGCGGGCCTGAGCTCGATCGAGCAGGCCAAGATCGAGTCCGATCCCAAGAAGGGCGAGTTCTACGTCGCCCATATCGACAAGAAGGGCGCCGAGGCGACCGAGATCCTCTCGGCCATCCTGCCCAAGGTGATCAACGGCTTCGACTGGCCGAAATCCATGCAGTGGGGCAATGGCGGGCTCACCTGGGTGCGGCCGCTCCGCGCCATCACCGCGACCTTCGGCACCGACAACGACGAGCCGATCGTCGTGCCGTTCAAATCCAACACCGTGGCCAGCGGGCAGACCACCTATGGCCACCGCTTCCTCGCGCCCGAACCGATCCGCGTGAAGCGGTTCGACGACTATGTGCAGGCGCTGGAGCGGGCCAAGGTCGTGCTCGACATCGATCGCCGCAAGGAGATCATCAAGACCGACGCTGACAACCTCGCCTTCGCGCAGGGGCTGACCGTCATCCACGACGAGGGCCTGCTCGAGGAAGTTGCCGGCCTCGTCGAATGGCCGGTGGTGATGATGGGCACGTTCGACCCAGCCTTCCTCGAAGTGCCGGAAGAAGCGATCATCGCCACCATCCGCGCCAACCAGAAGTGCTTCTGCCTGCGCGATGCGTCGGGCAAGCTCGCGCCCAACTTCATCATCATTTCCAACCAGGTCGCCGAAGACGGCGGCGCAACGATCGTCGCCGGCAATGAGCGCGTCATCCGCGCCCGCCTGTCTGACGCGCGCTTCTTCTATACCACCGACCTGGCGCTGCCGCTCGAGCACGGCCTGCCCAAGCTCGAAGAGAGCGTGTTCCACGCCAAGCTCGGCACGCAGTTCCAGCGCGTCGAACGGCTGGTGAAGCTGGCCGGTGAGATCGCCCCCAAGGTCGGCGCCAACCCCGAGCAGGCCAAGCGCGCCGCCATGCTGGCCAAGGCCGACCTCGTTACCGGCATGGTCGGCGAGTTCCCCGAGCTGCAGGGCACCATGGGCCGCTATTACGCGCTGGCGCAAGGCGAACCCAACGCCGTCGCCAACGCCATTGCCGACCACTATAAGCCGCTCGGCCCCACGGACCTCGTGCCGGGCGAGCCGGTCGCCATCGCCGTGGCTCTGGCCGACAAGCTCGACACCCTCACCGGCTTCTGGGCCATCGACGAAAAGCCGACCGGCTCGCGCGACCCGTTCGCATTGCGCCGTGCGGCGCTGGGCGTGATCCGAATTTTGCTGGACAATCGTCTGCGGGTTTCGATGGTTGATATGCTTGCTGCAGCCTTCGACAGGCGCGCTGAGCAGGCGGGCAGAGATAGGAAGAGGAAGATCGACGATGCAGTCGACGCCCTTGAGGCCGCTTTCGGAGCGACGGTCGGTTTGGGTAACGTACAGGAACAATTCCAACGGCTAGGCGATGAGGAAGCGGACAAGCTGATCAACGCTCTCCTCAACCTACTAGGGTTCGTTTCTGAACGACTGCGGGTACAGTTGCGGGATCAAGGTGCGCGTCACGATCTCTTTGATGCAATCGATCCTGAAATCGCGGACGTGGTCGAAGTCGTAGAACGCGTCGACGCTCTGTCGAATCTCCTCGGCTCCGAGGACGGCAAGAACCTGCTCGCCGGCTATCGCCGCGCCGCCAATATCCTCAGCGCCGAGGAAAAGAAGGACGGCCGGAAATACGATGCGCCGGTGATCGAGGAGCAGCTGAAGCTCGATCAGGAAATCGGCCTCGCCGATGCGATCATGAAGGCCGACGCGGCCGTCGCCGCCAAGGTGAACGCCAACGACTATCACGGCGCCATCGCGGCCCTTGCGACGCTGCGCCAGCCGGTCGATGCATTCTTCGAGGCGGTGCTGGTCAACGACGCCGACCCGGCCGTCCGCGCCAACCGGCTCAACCTCCTCGCCAAGCTGCGCGACACGATGCGCCTGGTGGCGGATTTTTCGAAGGTTGCGGGCTAAGCCGGTCATCGGCCCACCCACAGCGGGTGGTATTGAGTTGCACGATACCTCCCACCCACAGGGTCACCCCGGCGCAGGCCGGGGCCCATCCTGAGGTCTCTCCGACCTTCACCGATAGCAGCGGCCATCTCAGGATGGATCCCGGCCTGCGCCGGGATGACACCGCGCGTATGGCGCGCGCTGGGTTCAGCCGAACGTCACATTCCCCTCAGCATCCATCGCGAATCCCGGGTTCCAAGCAATCTCCCACGCATGGTCGTCCGGATCAGCGACGTAGCCGCGCAGCCCGCCATGCAGCGGCGCATCGGCCGGCCGAATGATCTTGCCGCCCGCGCCCGCGAGCGCCGCGATCAGCGGCTCCACCTCATGCTGCTCGACCACATTATGCGCCAGCGCGAACGGCGCCGGTCCGCGCAACCCGCTCCGCCCCATATCCACCTCGAGCGAGGCCAACAGGTAGGTGCCGAGCACCAGCCCGTTGAGCTGGTAGAAGACGATCTCCTCGTTCTCGAACACCGGCGTCCAGCCGAAGCCCTCGACGTAGAACCGCCTGGAACGCTGGAGATCGGTGGTCCCCAGCGTGATGACCGATACGCGCTGCTGCATGGGAAGACTCCTTCGTCCGCACCCTAACGCAAAAACTAGGAAACTTATCCCCGCACGTTCGTTCTTGTTCTGTTCTCATTGGGATGCTATTCCTAATGGAACGTTACCCCACGCGAGTCGCGTTGGGGTGTTGGAGAACAGCCATGCGGCTCACCGCACCGAATTTCGAGCAACTGGAGCGCCTCAACGGCACGCGCGACGCCGACCTGATCGCGCGGCGCTATGTCGATCCGGCGCTCAATCGCGGCCGTGGCGCGCAGACCAACAAGGGCAGCCGCTACGACAAGGAAGCGCGCGTCGAGTTCGACGATGGCTGGGGCATGGTCGAGGACCTGAAGCCGTTCGAGACCATCGAGCATATCGAGCGCGCCCGCACCATCATCACCCGCAACGAGAGCCCGGATATCGGCTTTGATCGCTCGATCAACGCCTATCGCGGCTGCGAGCATGGCTGCTCGTACTGCTTTGCGCGCCCCACGCACGCCTATCTCGGCCACTCGCCGGGGCTGGAGTTCGAGCGCGACATCTACGTCAAGACCAATGCGGTGGAGCAGCTGCGGCGCGAGCTGGCCGACAAGCGCTACAAGCCCAAGCCGATCGCCATGGGCACGAACACCGACCCGTACCAGCCGGCCGAGCGCAAGCACAAGCTGACGCGCGGCATCCTCGAGCTGCTGCTGGAGACCAGGCACCCGGTGACCATCACCACCAAGTCGGCTCTGGTGGTGCGCGACCTCGATATCCTGAAGCCCATGGCCGAGCTCAACCTCGTGCGCGTGGCGCTGTCGATCACCAGCATGGACCACAAGCTCAGCCGCAAGATGGAGCCGCGGGCCTCGACGCCGGAAAAGCGCCTCGAAGCCGTGCGGCTGCTGTCGGAAGCCGGCGTGCCGACCATGGTCATGGCCGCCCCGATGATCCCGGCGATCAACGACATGGAGCTCGAGCGCATCCTCGATGCCGCGGCGGCCCAGGGCGCGCTCGACGCCAGCGCCATCCTCGTGCGGCTGCCGCTCGAAGTGCGCGACATCTTCCGCGAGTGGCTGCTGAGGCATTTCCCCGACCGGGTCAGCCACGTCATGAGCCTCATCCGCGACGCCCGCGGCGGCAAGGACAACGACCCGAACTTTCACACCCGCTTCACCGGCGAGGGCCCGTACGCGACGCTGATCCGCCAGCGCGTCGACATGGCCAAGGAGCGCTACGGGCTGAACAAACCCATCCCGCCGCTGCGCACGGATCTGTTCGTGCCGCCACGGGTGGACGACGGGCAGATGAGCTTGTTCTGAGATCCGTGCCTGTGGCCGCCCCCTCCACCGCCTACGGCGGTCCCCCTCCCCCGCTTCGCAGGGGAGGATCGCGGCGAGATCGTGCCACAACAATCCTCCCCCGTGCACGGGGAGGGGGACCAGCGAAGCTGGTGGAGGGGGCGGCCACACGCACCGACTCTTCCTCACGATCGCCGAATTCCTGGCGCTGATGCTGGCCCATGAAGCAACCGGCAGATGATGTGACCACCACCCTGCTTGCGTCCGCGTCGCAACTGGCGATGCTTGACGACATGCCTGCCGATTCGCTGCTCAAGCCCGTCCCCGAGATCCGCACCGTGCCGGACATGAAGTTCGAGCGTGCCGCCATCCGGCGCGGGGCGACGATCGTGTGTGGGGTCGACGAGGCCGGGCGGGGACCGCTGGCCGGACCGGTGGTGGTTTCGGCCGTGGTGCTCAATCCGCGCCGGGTGCCGCAGGGGCTCAACGATTCCAAGCAGCTGACCGCCGACGAGCGCGAGGAGCTCTACGAGGAGATCATGCGCAAGGCGGTGGTCTCCATCGCCGTGATGCCGCCGTCGGTCATCATGCGCATGAACATCCTGCAGGCTTCGCTCTGGGGCATGCGGCAGGCGGTCCTCGGCCTCACCGTGAAGGCGGATCATGTGCTGGTCGACGGCAATATCGTGCCCAAGGACCTGCCCTGCGCCGGCCAGGCCATTGTCGGCGGCGATGGGCGCTCGGTGTCGATCGCAGCGGCTTCGATCGTCGCCAAGGTGACGCGCGACCGCATGTGCCAGATCATGGATTGCGAGGAGCCGCAGTTCGGCTTTGCCAGCCACAAGGGCTATGCGGCGCCGCAGCACCTCGCCGCGCTGACCACGCACGGGCCCGGCCGGCACCACCGCATGGACTTCGCGCCGTGCATCGAAGCGGCCAGGCAGAAATCCATCGCAGCCGAATAAGCAGCACGCGGGCCTTCGCTGCCGCGACGCGCAGCCGTGTGCGGGCTTAATCTCTCGTTCATCCTCCCGCTTAAATCCCCTTTAACCCTAACGCCTTACAACCGAACCCGTTAGTATTGCGTCAGGGTTCGAGTAATGTTGCGTACCGCGCGTATGGCGGAATCCGCCAATGCGGAGGGGAGCTCGCTCCCCATCGACACCATCCTCGTGGGCGACTGCGTTGCCCACATGAATGCCTTGCCGGCCGGCTCGGTTGACCTGATCTTTGCGGACCCGCCCTACAATCTCCAGCTGGAGCAGGGCCTCACGCGCCCCGACCAATCCAGGGTCGATGGCGTCGATGACGACTGGGACAAGTTCGACAGCTTTACCCACTACGATGTGTTCACGCGCGCCTGGCTGAAGGCGGCTCGGCGCATCCTCAAGCCCGATGGCGCCATCTGGGTCATCGGCTCGTATCACAACATCTTCCGGCTCGGCGTCGCCCTCCAGGATCTCGATTTCTGGATGCTCAACGACATCGTGTGGCGCAAGGCCAACCCGATGCCGAACTTCCGCGGCACGCGCTTCACCAATGCGCACGAGACGCTGATCTGGGCCTCCAAGAGCCGCGACAGCCGCCCGACCTTCAACTACGAGCAGCTCAAGCTTTCCAACGACGACGTGCAGATGCGCTCGGACTGGCTGTTCCCGATCTGCACCGGGGCGGAGCGGCTGAAGAACGACAACGACGACAAGCTGCACCCCACGCAGAAGCCCGAGGCCCTGCTCTATCGCGTGCTGACCGCGACGACCAGGCCGGGCGACGTGGTGCTCGACCCCTTCTTCGGCACCGGCACCACCGGCGCGGTAGCCAAGAAACTCGGCCGGCACTTCATCGGCATCGAGCGCGAGGACACCTATGTGGCGGGCGCGCTGAAGCGGATCGCGGGCATCAAGCCGTTCGGCAACAACGTCATCGAGACCGCCGTGTCGAAGCGCCAGGCGCCGCGCGTCGCGTTCGGCTCGCTGGTCGAGATGGGGCTGATCACGCCGGGCACCGAGCTCTACGACGACCGCCGCCGCTGGAGTGCGACCGTACGAGCCGACGGCTCGCTGGTCTCGGGCAGCCACATGGGCTCGATCCACCGGGTCGGCGCGCTGGTGCAGGGCGCCGAGGCCTGCAATGGCTGGACCTTCTGGCATGCCAATAATGGCGGCCGCCTCGCCCCCATCGACGATTTCCGCAGCCAGGTGCGCGCGGAAATGGAACGCCTTTCGGCCTGACCTGACCTCCATCACAGGCTGCTTCCGCCGCCGGCGCCAGAAGGTGCCGGCGGCGCTGCTTTTGCCGCTAGCGCAGCCAGATCCACCAGACGAGCGCGGCGGTCACCGCGAGCCAGATGGCGCCGATGATCGCAAGCCCGACATAGCTCGTCGGCTTGCTGCGCGCCGCAGCCTGTTGCCGGAACTCGGCCATCAGTTCGGGCGGGATCAGCTTAACCACCAGCAGGATGCCGAGCGGCACGATCAGCAGGTCGTCGAGATAGCCGAGGATCGGCACGAAATCGGGGATCAGGTCGATCGGCGACAGCGCGTAAGCCGCCACCACGCCGGCAGCGGCCTTGGCGTACCACGGCACCCGCGGGTCGCGCGCCGCGATCCACAGCGCCACGACATCGCGCTTCAGCGCCCGTGCCCAGGATTTGATCTTGTCGAGCATGCGGCCATCTAGCGGTGCTGCGGATGGGGGCGCCAGCCCGACCTCAAGATAATATCCGGCGGCGGGTTGCGGAACCAAGCGCGCGTCCCGACATTATCGCTGCATAGGTTCGACGCCCTCAAGAACGCCAATACCTCCAACCTTCAAACGCCGCGCTCTCCAGACGCGGCGTTTTTCTTTGCGCTCTATTCGACCCCGGCCGTAACCAGCACCTTGCGGAACACGCTGGGCAGCGCCTCGTTGTCGAGTTCGCGCGGATCGGCCCACCAGCCCTCGTCGAGCGTCTCGGTCGCCGCGACCCGCGCGGACCAGACCTCGAGCTCGAGCCGGAAATGGGTGAAGACGTGCACCACCTGCCCGCTATGCCGCCACTCGGCCGCGATCGGATGGGCCACCGGCCGCGGCGCGTCGGTCCAGTCCGAGCCCGGCGTCTCGGTCATCTGCGCCAGGAGGCCGGTTGCCCCGCGCGTCCGCAGGTACACATCGCCGTCGCCGTCGCGCATCACGAAGGCATGGCCGTAGCGCGTGGGCCGGTCGGCCTTGGCCGCCTTCACCGGATAGAGCAGCGGATTGCCCTTGGCGCCGAGGCATCCGGGCTCGAGCGGGCAGATCAGGCACGAGGCCTTTTTCGGCGCGCAGATGGTGGCGCCGAGGTCCATCATGGCCTGAGCGAAGTCCCCGGCCCGCTCCGGCACCGCCGCCTGCACGGTGGCGCGCACCTCGTCCTTGGCGTCGCGCACCGGCACATCGAGCGCGATGTAGCGGGCAATGACGCGATCGACATTGCCGTCCACCACGGCGACCCGCTCGTCGGCGGTGATCGCGGCGATGGCGGCGGCGGTGTAGGGGCCAACGCCCGGCAGGCTCAGCAGTTCGGCCGAGCCTGTGGGAAAGCGCCCGCCAAAACTCTCGACCACCGCCACGGCGCAGGCGTGGAGGTTGCGGGCGCGGGCGTAGTAGCCGAGCCCGGCCCACTCGACCAGCACGGCCTCGAGCGGCGCGGCGGCGAGGTCGGCGACGGTCGGCCACAGCATGAGGAAGCGGGCGTAGTAGCGACCGACCGCTGCAACGGTCGTCTGCTGCAGCATGATTTCGCTGAGCCACACCCGATAGGGGTCCGGCGCGACGCCGCGGGCGCGGTCCGCCGGCCCTGTGCGCCAGGGCAGCGTGCGGGCATGCCGGTCGTACCAGGCAAGCACAGCTTCGGCATCGAGCGGAACGGGGTTTTGCAAGGGCGACGCTTTTGACATGATCGGGCGACAGATGACGCGCCGGCCTCCGGTGCGCAAGCGAACACGGGAAGTTGTTACCAGTGGCCGACGACGCCAAGCGCAAGGGCAAGAAGGACGACGGCCCCCCGAAGCGGCTCAACCGCGCCGTTGGCGTGGGCGAAGCGCTGGGCGGCGTGCTCGATCCGGCGCTGAAGAAGCGCGGCTTTGCCACGCGCGACCTCATCGCCCACTGGTCGGCGATGGCGCCCGCGCCCTATGACCGGATGGCGCGCCCGGACAAGCTCAACTGGCCGCGCGGCGAAAAGGGTGCCGAGGGGGCGGTGCTGCACCTCTGCTGCCACCAGGGCCATGCGCTGGCGTTGCAGCACGAGGGCCAGAAGGTCGCCGCCGCGATCAACCGCTATTTCGGCTACGTACTGATCGGCCAGGTCCGGCTCAGCGCCGCGCCCTTCGAGATCGAGGCGCCAGTGCCCGAGACCGTTCCGGCCCTGACCGAGGTGACGCGAGCACGTATCGGGCGGACGGTGGAGAAGGTCGCCGACCCCGGCGTGCGCGAGGCATTGCGCGAGCTGGGGCAGGCGATGGCGCGGCGGAAATAGTAATCCTCCCGCCCACCACCCCTATTACCGGCTGTCACCCCTGCGAAAGCAGGGTCCAACTCGCAGCTCGCGCTGGCGGTGCGATGGATCCCTGCTTTCGCAGGGATGACAGCTGGCGCGTAGGGCGCCTGCCGACCCGTCCTTATCCTCCCCCGTTCACGGGGGAGGGGGACCGCCGCAGGCGGTGGAGGGGGCGACGGGAAGCACCGGCGTATTGGCCGCCCCCTCCACCAGCTCCGCTGGTCCCCCTCCCCCGCTACGCAGGGGAGGATGAAGAGTGCCCCACTCCGACCTCACCGTTTGTTCATCTGCGGTTGTGCTTGTCGCCGCTAAGCTCGGCGCGATATAGGGCAAAGCCCCAAGAAACGGAGAACACTCGTGGCCAACCGTCGCAACCTTCTGATCGGCTCCGGCGCCGCTGTCGCGCTCGCCGCCACGGGCACGAGCCTGAGCTTCCTGTTCGGCGCCACCGGCGCCCTCGCCCAGCAGTTCGACGTCGCCAAGCTGATGGCGCCGGCCGGCGGCGTTGCCGACCACCCGCAGGGTCCGGCCGACGCCAAGGTGACCGTGATCGAATACCTGTCGCCCACCTGCCCGCATTGCAAGGCGTTCCACGACACGGTCTATCCGCAGCTCAAGACCGAATATATCGACACCAACAAGATCCAGTTCATCGGCCGCCCGTTCATGCGCAACGTGCTCGACGCGGTGGTGTTCATGCTCGCCGAGGCCGCCGGCCCCGAGCGCTACCACGACGTGATCGACACGTACTTCAATACCCAGGAGACCTGGGCCACCTCGAACACGCCGAACGATGCGATGTTCACCATTGCCCAGCAGCTCGGTTTCACCAAGGAAAGCTATGACGCTGCCTTGACGAATCAGGCCCTGTTCTCTGGGCTGGAAGCCTTGCAGAAGCAGGCGCTGGACGATTTTGGCCTGACCGGCACGCCGACCTTCTACGTGAATGGCAAGAAGCTTTCTGGAGAGACCACGTTTGAGGCTTTCAAAGCCGAAATCGATCCGCTGCTTGCATAAGTCACTCGCCTGCCGAGGCGCGTGATGAAGTTCACGCGCCTCAAGCTCACCGGCTTCAAATCCTTCTGCGATCCTACCGAGCTCTATCTCGAGCCCGGCTTGTCCGGCGTCGTCGGCCCCAATGGCTGCGGCAAATCCAACCTCGTCGAAGCGCTGCGCTGGGTGATGGGCGAAAGCTCGTACAAGGCGATGCGTGCCTCGGGCATGGATGACGTGATCTTTTCCGGTTCGGGCAGCCGGCCCGGTCGCAACACCGCCGAAGTCACCCTCGTTCTCGACAATTCCGACCGCACCGCCCCGGCGCCGCTCAATACGGCCGACGTGCTGGAAGTCACCCGCCGCATCGAGCGCGAACAGGGGTCGGTCTATCGCGTCAATGGCCGCGAGGTCCGCGCCCGCGACGTGCAGCTGCTGTTCGCCGATGCCTCGACCGGCGCGCACTCCCCTGCCCTTGTCCGCCAGGGCCAGATCGGCGAATTGATTGCCGCCAAGCCCGTGCAGCGCCGTGCCCTGCTCGAAGAGGCCGCCGGTATTTCGGGCCTCCATTCACGCCGGCATGAGGCGGAGCTGCGGCTGCGCGCCGCCGAGCAGAATCTTGAGCGCGTCGATGACATCATCGCGCAAGTCGAGCAGCAGCTCGAAACGCTGAAGCGGCAGGCGCGCCTCGCGGTGCGCTACCGCGCTTTGTCGGGCGACATCCGCAAGGCCGAGGCGACGCTGTTCCACATCCGCTGGATCGCGGCGCGCTTCAACGAGAAGGACGCAGAGGCATCGCAGGCCAAGCTGGTGCGCGACCTGGCCGACGCCCAGCATGTCGAGCTCGAAGCGCAGAAAGTCGTGTTCCTCGCCGACAAGGCGCTGGCCCCGCTACGCGAGAAGGAGGCCGCCGCCGGTGCCGCGTTGCAGCGCCTCGTCATCCACGCCGAGCAGCTCGACGCCGAAGCCCGCCGCGCCGAAGCCCGGCTCGGGGAGCTCAACGAGCGTCTGCGCCAGATCGGGCAGGACGGCGAGCGCGAGAAAGCACTGGTCGGCGAAAGCGATGACGCGCTGAAACTCTTGGCCGACGAACGGACAGCGCTCGAGGCCGAGGCGGCCAACGAAGCCGCTGCACTCGAAGCTTCCCGCGCCACCGCGGAAGCTGCGCAGGCGGAAGTCGCCAAGGCCGAAGGCGAAGCCCGCGCCGCTGCCGAAGCACTGGCGCAGCTCCGCGCCCGCCGCTCCGCCGCCGAGCGCAGCGTGGCCGAAGCGCGCGGACGCGTCGCCCGGATCGAGAGCCAGATCGCCGATGTCGTGCGCGAAGCTACCGCCATCGCGCAGCGCCTCGACGCCGACGCGACGCTGACCGCCAAGCGCGCGGCGCTCGAGGCAGCCCAGACCGAAGCCAAGACCGCCGAAACCGAGGCGATCGCCGCCGAGACCGCCGCCGTCGCAGCGCAGGCGGCCGCCGATGCGGTCCGGCCCGAGCTGCAGCAGATCGAGGCGGCGTTGAACCGGCTCGAAGCCGAAGCGCAGACGCTGAGCCGCATCATCAACACCGGCGCCAGCAAGTGGCCGGCCGTGGTCGATCAGCTTAAGGTCGCGCCCGGCTACGAAACTGCGCTCGGCGCCGCGCTGGGTGACGATCTCGACGCCAGCACCGACGCGAACGCCCCGCTGCATTGGGCCGGTGCTGCCAGCACCGACGACCCCGCCCTCCCCTCCGGCGCGACGCCGCTGTCACAATTCGTCTCGGGCTCGGGCCTCCTGAAACGCCGGCTCGACCAGATCGGCCTTGTGGAACCCGCCGACGGCGCGCGGCTGATGGCGCAGCTGAAGCCCGGCCAGCGGCTCGTCACCAGGCAGGGCGGCCTGTGGCGCTGGGATGGTTTTGTCGCCGCTGCCGACGCCCCGACCGCTGCGGCCGAGCGGCTGGCGCAGAAGAACCGGCTCGCCGAGCTCGAAGCCGAACTCGCCGACGTCCGCGCCCAGCGCAATTCCCGCCGCGCCGATGCCACCGCGCTCACCGAAGCGCTGAACCGCGCCCGCTCCGAAGAGCGGCTGAAGCGCGACGCCTGGCGCAACGCCCAGCGCGACATTGCAGCCGCCCAGGCCGAAGCAGAGAAGGCACAGCGCGCCATCGCCGACCTCAGCGCCCGCCAGACCGCGCTCGAAGAGACCCGCCTCCGCCTCGAGGCGGGCCGCGCCGAGGCCGTCACCGCGCTCGAGGACGCAGAGCGCCTGCTCGCTGAAAGCGCCGACGAGACCCAGGCCGCCTTCCTCGCCGCTTCGCGCCAGTCCATCCTCTCCGAAGCCCGCCAGCGCGCCGACGATGCGCGGGTCAAACTCGGCGGCTTCGAGTCGGCCGCCCGCATGCGCGCCTCGCGCCTCGGCCAGATCGTCGCCGACGGCGCCGCCTGGAGCCGCCGCCGCGAGGGTGCCGCGACGCAGTTGGCGACGCTCGAAACTCGCGTCGCCGAGGTGAATGCCCAGATCGCCTCCCTCTCCGCCTCGCCCGAGGATTTTGCCGAGCGCCGCCGAGTGCTCGATACGCAGATCGGCGAGGCGCGCGTCGCGCACAAAAGCGCCACCGATGCTCTGGCCGAAGGTGACGCGCGCTATCGCGACGCCGACAAGGCGCAGCGCCTCGCCCACGACGCGCTGTCCGGCTTCCGGGCCGAACTGGCGCGGGTCGAGGAGCGCATCAAGGGCCTCGTCGCGCAGCGTCACCAGATCGAGCGGCAGGTGCACGAGACGCTCGGCATCGAGGCGGCGCAGACCGCCAACCTCGCCGGCATCAAGCCCGAGCACCCGCTGCCGCAGGAAACCCAGGTCGAATCGCAGGTCGAGCGGCTGAAGGCCGAGCGCGAGCGCCTGGGCGGGGTCAATCTCGGGGCCGAGAAGGAATCGGAGGAGGTCCGCGAAAAGCTCGACGTCATGGTCACCGACCGCGACGACCTGATCGCCGCCATCGCCAAGCTGCGCGCCGGCATCCAGAGCCTCAACCGCGAGGGCCGGCAGCGGCTCAACGAAGCGTTCGAGAAGGTCAACGCCCACTTCCAGGAGCTGTTCACCTCGCTGTTCGGCGGCGGCACGGCCGAGCTGCAATTCGTCGAAAGCGACGATCCGCTCGAAGCCGGCCTCGAGATCATCGCCCGCCCGCCGGGCAAGAAGCCCTCGACCATGACGCTGCTGTCGGGCGGCGAGCAGGCGCTCACGGCCATGTCGCTGATCTTTGCGGTGTTCCTCACCAACCCGGCGCCGATCTGCGTGCTCGACGAGGTCGATGCGCCGCTCGACGACGCCAATGTCGAGCGCTTCTGCAACCTCCTCGACATGATGACCCAGCGCACCGAGACGCGCTTCCTCGTCATCACCCACAACCCGATCACCATGGCCCGCGTCGATCGGCTGTTCGGCGTCACCATGGCCGAACGCGGCGTCAGCCAGCTGGTCTCGGTCGACCTCAAGGGCGCCGAAGCCGTGCGCCAGGCAAGCTGATGTGAGCGCCCGCGACTACAATCTGCCGCAATCGAGGCGGCGGGAGTTGCGATGACTGAATGTCACACCTGTGATCAACACCAGAAAGCACAACAGATTCAATCCCTTAGTATATCCCACCCAGCCTTGACACCCATTTTGGCCACCACTATGTTGCGCGCGACTTCGAGGGGCTCAAAACCAATGAGGCTCGGCGACGTCGGGGGAGCGGCATGAAAACTCCGCGCAAGACCGAACGTCCCGTGTCCGGCAGCACAGCCGGGCCCCTGACTTCCGACCTTCAGGCCCGCATCCAGCAGGCCAGGAGAGAGGAGCACCTGGCGGGTGACAAGGAATTTGCCTCCGCCTCGCGCGACATGTCCCAGTTGAGCCGTGGTCTGCGGCTCGGTTCGGAATTCGTCGCTGCAGTCCTGGTCGGCGCGGGTCTCGGTTACCTGCTCGATATGTGGCTGCATACCAGCCCGTGGCTTTTCCTGGCCATGATGCTGCTTGGATTTGTCGCCGGTGTGCTCAACGTAGTGCGCGCCGCGGCCCGAATGAACCAGGCGGTCTTGCCGCCGACGGACGCCCCAGGCGCTCCGGACGACAAGAATGAATGAAGGCTCCAGCCTCAGGGTGTCATAGTTGGCCGATCCGAATGTAGTCGACCCGATCCATCAGTTTGCGATCACGGATATCGTTCCTTTCGGCACCAGCGGTCTTGGTGTCACCAATGCCGCCCTGTTCATGATCCTGACGACGGGTCTGATCGCCGGCTACCTCATCCTCTCCACCCGCCGCCGCGCGCTGGTGCCGAACCGGTTCCAGCTGCTCAGCGAAATGCTCTACGAGTTCGTGGCGGGAATGGTGACAGACTCAGCGGGCAAGGAAGGGATGAAGTTCTTCCCGTTCGTGTTCTCGCTGTTCATGTTCGTGCTCGTGGCGAACCTGTTCGGCATGGTGCCGCTGTTCTTCACGGTCACCAGCCACATCATCGTCACCTTCGCGCTGGCGTTGCTCGTTTTCGTCGTCGTCGTGGTCTACGGCTTCGTGCGCAACGGGCCGAAATTCCTCAAGCTGTTCGTGCCGTCGGGCGTGCCGGGTTACATCCTGCCGCTGGTGGCGATCATCGAAGTCATCTCGTTCTTGTCGCGGCCCATCTCGCTCAGCGTTCGTCTGTTCGCCAACATCCTCGCCGGTCACATCACCCTCAAGGTGTTCGCCGGCTTCGTGGTGACCATGGGCGGGCTCGGGTTCCTGGGCTGGCTCGGCGCGCTGCTGCCGCTGGCGCTGACGGTCGGCATCACGGCTCTCGAGTTCCTCGTGGCGGTGCTGCAGGCCTATGTGTTCGCGCTCCTGACCTCGATGTATCTCAACGACGCGATCCACCCCGGACATTGATTTCCCATCGCCGGTGGTCGCGGTGACCATCCGGCCCCCAACCCGCAGCAAAAGTGCTGCCAAGGAGACTGAAGAATGGAAGCTGAAGCCGCAAAGTTCATCGGTGCAGGTCTGGCCTGTTTCGGTATGGCTGGTGCCGCCATCGGCGTGGCCAACATTTTCTCGAACTTCCTGTCGGGCGCCCTGCGCAACCCGGCGGCCGCTCCCGGCCAGTTCTCGAACCTGATCTTCGGCTTCGCCGTGACCGAAGCTCTGGGCATTTTCTCGTTCCTGGTCGCCCTGCTGCTGCTCTTCGTGGTCTGATCCACGAGCCGACGGCCAACGACTAGCATTGGAGGCTCCGGGTCCTGATCCGGAGTCTTCGGGCCATGAAGGGTTATGAGATGGCGGGCACAGCCCAAGAAATCACTGAAGTCGCGCAGGCTGACGCGCTGCAGGAAGGCGTGGTCGTCGAAGAGCACGCAACCGAAGGCGCGGCCGAGCATGGCGCAGCTGACGCTGCCCACGGCGCAACCGAGGCGCATGCAGGCACCGAGGCGCACTCCTCGGCCTTCCCGCCCTTCGATCCGGCGGTGTTCGGCGGCCAGCTGCTCTGGCTGGCGATCACGTTCGGTGCCCTCTACATCATCATGAGCCGCGTGGCCCTGCCGCAGATCGGCTCGATCCTCGAGACGCGGCGGACCCGTATCGACGGCGACCTGCGCGAGGCCGAGCGCCTGCGCCAGGAAACCGAGAAGGCGGCTGCGGCCTACGAGGCGGCTCTCGCCGAGGCGCGCAAGAACGCCCAGGCGATCGCCGAAGAGACCCGCGCCGGCATCAAGGCCGATATCGACGGCCGCCGTGCCGACGTCGAAGCCTCACTGGCCAAGCGCGTCGCCGAGGCCGAGGCCCGGATCAACGCCGACAAGACCGCGGCGCTCGCCAATGTCGGGGCCATCGCGGCCGAGACGGCGCAGGCCGTGGTCGCCAAGATCGCCGGCAACGTCACCGCGGCGGAAGCCAAGGCCGCGGTCGCCGCGGTCTCCAAGGAGTAAGGCGCATGTGGAGTTTCGGTTTCGACGCCACCACCGGCGCCACGCTCTGGGCCCTCATCGCGCTCTTCATCTTCCTTGGCATCGTCGTCTATCTCGGCGTGCACAAGCAGATCGCCAAGATGCTCGATGAGCGCATCAAGAAGATCGAAAGCGACCTTGCCGAAGCCGAGGCGCTGCGTGCCGAAGCCAAGGCCATGCTCGAGGACTACGCGCGCCGCCGCGAGGAAGCCGAGAAGGAAGCCGAGGAGATCGTCACCGCAGCCCGCGAGGAGGCCTTCCGCCTCACCGCCGAGGCCAAGGAATCTCTCGACGCCATGGTCGCCCGCCGCGAGAAGTCGGTGACCGACAAGATCGCCCAGGCGGAAGCCCAGGCAGTCGCCGAAGTCCGCGCCCGCTCGGCCGACCTCGCCGTCGAAGCCGCCCGCGTGCTGCTCGAAAAGCAGGTCGCGACCAAGGGCGGTGCGCTGGTCGACCAGGCCATCCAGGATGTGGGCGCCCGGCTGAACTAAGCCTCGCTGCGATATTGAAGATTGGGCCCGCGCGAGCGGGCCTTTTCTTTTGCGGGATGTGGTGGAACGCACACCCTCGCCTGCCGCCCCACCCCCTGCCAACCTCCCCCATCAAGGGGGAGGTGCCGCATCGGGCATGTGGCGCGTTCTAGCCAATCTACCGGCCCCACCTTCCCCTTGATGGGGGAGGCAAGCGAAGCTTGTGAGCGTCAGCGAACTAGCGCAGCTCGGAGGGGGTGGGCTACAGGCTCTGCCGGTGCGAGCCTCACTTACACTGCGGACTACCCGCGAGGGGCAAACGTCTCGCCGGCACGTCGCTTCATCCCCGAAAGGGGATGGGTTCTTTTGACAAACTCCGAAGCCCAACGGCTGTCGGATGAATCGGCGTGTCCGGCAGTGGACCACGGACCATACCACCCCGCCTCCCTCCCCCTTGCGGGGAGGGATTGAGGGTGGGGGTGGTGCGGTGATCACGGATGGACCCCCACCCCCAACCCCTCCCCGCAAGGGGGAGGGGAGCCTGCCGGTGCGTGAGGTACGATCGAAGCCAAAGCCTCGTCTCTTCACCTCCCCCTTCATGGGTGAGGCCGGGAGGGGGTCGTCTGCCTCAGCAAGCCCCCGCCCCTACTCCGCCGCCTGCGGCAGCTCTTCCGGCCGCTCCCACTTGAGCACCGGCGAGCGGGCCGCCCGCGTCTCGTCCAGCCGCCGCCGCGGCGCCCGCGTCGGCGAGCTCGTGAACCGGCCCGCATCGGTCTTCGCCGCCGTGGCCAGTTCCAGCATCACGTCGCAGAAGCGATCCAGCGTCTGCTTGCTCTCCGATTCCGTCGGCTCGACCAGCATGGCGCCATGGACGACCAGCGGGAAGTACATGGTCATGGGGTGGAAGCCTTCGTCGATCAGCGCCTTGGCGAAATCGAGGGTCGAGACCCCCGTGCCCTCGAGGAAGCTGTCGTCGAACAGCGCCTCGTGCATGCAGGGCTGGCCGGGGAACGGTACCGAGAAGGCATGCTCGAGCCGGGCCTTGATGTAGTTTGCGTTCAGCACCGCATCCTTGGCCGCCTGCGCCAGGCCATCGCCGCCATGGCTCAGCATGTAGGTGAGCGCGCGGACATACATGCCCATCTGGCCGTTGAACGCCGTGATGCGGCCCAGGTGCTGGCCTTCGGCGTGCTCGACGAGCTCGCCGGCACGCACGAACGGTACGGGCGCGAACGGCGCAAGCGCCTCCGACAACACCACCGGGCCGGCGCCCGGGCCACCGCCGCCATGCGGGGTGGAGAAGGTCTTGTGCAGGTTGATGTGCATGGCGTCGATGCCGAGGTCGCCCGGCCGCACCACGCCCATGATGGCGTTGAAATTGGCGCCGTCGCAGTAAAAGAACGCGCCCGCCTCGTGCACCGCAGCCGCGATCTCGATGACTTCGGGCTCGAACAGCCCGCAGGTGTTGGGGTTGGTCAGCATGATCGCGGCAACGTCCGGCGACAAAGCCGCCTTCACCGCCTCGACGTCGACCGTGCCGTCGTCACGCGCCGGCACGGCCTTGACGCTGTAGCCGAGGAAGGCGGCGGTCGCCGGGTTGGTGCCGTGGGCGCTTTCGGGCACCAGCACGACCTTGCGGTGGCCCTGCCCGGCCGCTTCCTGCGCCGCCTTGATGGCCATCATGCCGGCCATTTCGCCATGCGCGCCGGCCTTGGGTGTGAGGCAGACGGCCGCGGTGTTGGTCAGCGTCATCAGCCAGTGCGCGAGCTCGTCCATCAGGGCCAGCGCGCCCTTGACGGTGGAGACCGGTTGCAGCGGGTGGATATCGGCGAAGCCGGGCAGCCGCGCCATCTTCTCGTTGAGCCGCGGGTTGTGCTTCATGGTGCACGAGCCGAGCGGATACATGCCGCTGTCGATCGAGTAGTTGAGGCGCGACAGCCGCACATAGTGACGCAGCGCCTCGGGCTCGGTAAGCCCGGCGAGGTCGATCTCGCTCTTGCGCTCGAAGCCGCCGAGGAAGCCGCCATCGATCTCGACATCCGGCAGGTCGACGCCGGAGTGCTCGGTATCGCCGATCTCGAACAGCAGCGGCTCATTGGGCAGAAGCGACGAGCCGGAGACGGAAGCGAAGTCCGAGGTGCCGACGCCGGTGGGACGGCCTTGCGTGTTCATGGCCATCAGGCTTCTCCGTTCAGGGCTGCGTCGAGGCAGTCGGCGAGCATCTCGATATCGCCGTCGGTGGTGAGCTCGGTCGCGGCCAGCACGATCAGGTTCTCGACCGCCGGATTGGTCGGCTCGAGGCGGCTGACCGGGACGCCCGCGAGCACGCCGGCCTGCGCCAGCATCTCGACCACCGGGGCGGCTGGGACGGGCAGCCGGATGGTCATCTCGTTGAAGAAGCTCTTGTTGAGCACCTCGACGCCGGGGACGGTGCCCAGCATCCGCGCCAGCCGCACCGCATTGTGGTGATTCAGCCGCGCCAGCTTCTTCAACCCGGCCTCACCCAGCAGCGACATGTGTATGGAGAAGGCGAGCGCACAGAGCCCCGAATTGGTACAGATGTTTGACGTCGCCTTCTCGCGGCGGATATGCTGCTCGCGGGTCGACAGCGTCAGCACGAAACCGCGATTGCCATCGGCATCGACGGTCTCGCCGCAAAGCCGCCCCGGCATCTGCCGGATGAACTCCTTGCGCGTCGCCATCAGGCCGACATAGGGCCCGCCAAAGTTCAGCGCATTGCCGATCGACTGTCCCTCGCAGACGACGATATCGGCCCCCAGCGCACCCGGCGCCTCGATGAGCCCGAGCGACACAACCTCGGTGACCACCACGATCAGCAGGGCGCCGGCGGCATGGGCCGCTTCGGCGGCAGCCTTGAGGTTGCGCAGGTGGCCGTAGAAGTCGGGCGTCTGCACCACGATGGCGGCCGTGTCGGCGTCGATCTGGTTGAGGATATCGCCCTGCCCCTCCGGCGAGGCCGGCAGACACACGAGATCCGGCCCGTCGCCGAGATAGGTGCGAACCACGTCGCGATAGTGCGGGTGGAGGCCACCGGAGAGCACGATGCGGTTGCGCCGGGTCAGGCGCCGCGCCATCAGCACCGCCTCGGCGGTGGCGGTCGAGCCGTCATACATGGAGGCATTGGCGACCTCCATACCGGTCAGGTGCGCCACCTGCGTCTGGAACTCGAACAGCATCTGGAGCGTCCCCTGCGAGACCTCCGGCTGGTAGGGCGTATACGCGGTCAGCCATTCCGAGCGCTGGATCAGGTGGTCGACCGTCGCCGGCACATGGTGCCGATAAGCGCCGGCGCCGATGAAGAACGGGCCGTCGCCGGCCGCATGGTTCTGGCTCGAGAGCGCCTTCATGTGCGCTTCGACGAGGAACTCGGGCGAGTGTTTCGGCAGGTTCACCGGCTCGCGCAGCAGGGCATGGCCGGGCACGCGGGCGAACAGGTCCTCGGCCGTCTTGGCGCCGATGACGGCGAGCATGTCGGCCCGCTCGTGCTCGGAATGGGGGAGATAGCGCATCGAAATCCTCAGGCAGTCAGCTTGGCGTAGGCGTCGGCATCCATGAGGCCGTCGAGCTCGCCGGCATCGTCGAGCGCGAGCTTGAAGATCCAGCCGTCGCCCTCGGGCGAGGAGTTGATCAGCCCCGGATCGCCGGAGAGCGCGTCGTTGACGGCGGTCACCGTGCCGGAAACGGGTGAGTAGATTTCGGAGGCGGCCTTCACCGACTCGACCACCGCGGCCTCGTCGCCGGCCTTCAGCTTCTGGCCGACCTTGGGCAGTTCGACGAACACGATGTCGCCCAGCTGCTCCTGGGCATAGGGCGTAATCCCCACGGTGCCATCGGCGGTGATGTACTCGTGGTCCTTGGTGAACTTGGTCATTTGCTGGGTTTCCGGACGTAGCGGTGGGGAACGAAGGGAGTGGCGACGGCTTCGGCAGGCTGGGCCTTGCCGCGGACCATCACCTGCAGGCGGGTGCCGGGGGCGGCGTGGTCGGGCGACACGAAGCCGATGGCGATGGCGCGGTTGAGCGAGGGCGAGAAGCCGCCCGAGGTGACCTTGCCGATCTCGGCACCGTACTGGTCGAGGATCGGCGCGCCTTCGCGCGCCGGCGCGCCATCGACGAACAGGCCGACCCGCACGCGCTCGAGCGCGCCGCCGATCTCGGCCAGGATGCGCTCGGCGCCGGGGAAGTCGGCGGCCTCGCGGCGGCGCTTGGAGATGGCGAAGTTGAGCCCGGCCTCGACCGGCGACACGGTCTCATCGAGGTCGTGGCCATAGAGCGGCAGCCCGGCCTCGAGCCGCAGGCTGTCGCGGGCGCCGAGCCCGATCGGCTTCACCCGCGCGTCGGCGAGCAGCGTGTCCCACAGGGCTGCGGCATGCTCGGGATCGACGAGGATCTCAAAGCCGTCCTCACCGGTATAGCCGGAGCGCGAGATCACGAGCTTGGTGTCGCGCCAGTCGAACGAGGCGTAGTGCATGAAGCCGAGTTCGGCCGCGGCCGGCACGATGGCGTCGATTACCGCGGCGGCTTCGGGGCCTTGCAGGGCGAGCAGCGCCGCGTGGTCGGAGCGGTTCAGCGTGCCCTTACCCTGCGCGGCGGCAGCGATGCGCTGGAAATCTTCTTCCTTGGTGCCGGCATTGACGACGATGTAGAGCGCCCCGCCCCAGCCTTCCGCGGCCGGCCGGGCGATCATCAGGTCGTCATAGGTGCCGCCCTCGTCGTTGAGCAGCAGCGTGTAGCGGATCTGGCCCGGCTTCAGCCCGGCAATGTCGCCGCAGACCAGCGGCTCGACGATCGCGGCGACCGCGACATGGTCGGCCTCCCCGTCGCCGGATTTTTCGTCCAGCACGAGAAAGCTCGGGCCCATGTGCGACACGTCGAACAGGCCGGCATGCTCGCGCGTCCATTTATGCTCGGCGATGATGCCGGCGGGATACTGCACGGGCAGCGAGTAGCCGGAGAACGGCACCATCCGCCCGCCCAGCGCGACATGCTTGTCGTTGAGGACGACGGTCTTGAGATCTTCGGTTGCCTGATCGGCCATTGGGGACACCCGGGGTTGACTGCACGACAACACAACGAAGCCACCGCCCCATTGCGTTCCGCGCCCCCTCTGTCCGCTAACCTGAGAGATTTCCCGGCCGCCTATGGGCCGGTTGCTCCTTCGGTGAGGCGAGATCGCCTGCTTTCCAGAGTGTAGTCCAACTGCGGTCCCTGTTGCCTGAGAGTTTCCGGGGCGGTTGCTCCTTCGGCGCCGGAGTGAACCGGTCTCTCCCGCAGTCATTGGTGAGTTAGGATGGGATGGTGGTGCGAGTCAATCGCGGGGCGCAAAAGCTCCCACATACTCGACGTCATCCCGGCGCAGGCCGGGGATCCATCCCTCGATGCCGCAACCAACTCCGATGGCCGGAAGACCTCAGGATGGGGCCCGGCCTTCGCTGGGGTGACCCGGTGGGTGGAGGCGAGGTCCGAGGCGAGCCCTACTTGTCGAAGCCGACCCAGAACACGATGTTCTCGCCGCCCGTATACGGTACGGCAACATTCTCGACCACCTTCACGAACTCCTCCGACTGGTTCGGCGGGGTTATGGTGACCGGGATATCGTAGCGCTCGGAGAACATCGGCACGCCGTCGCGCTCCACCGAGAAGCGCACCGGCACGTTGACGTTGCTCTGATTGCCGGCCGGACCGAGCAGCAGGCGGCCGACCATGCCCATCTTGACCGTGATCAGTCCGTTCGAGACCACGCAGTTGCGCGACTGCTTCTCGATCACGGCCTGATAGTTCAGCGAACGCGCGTCGCCCCGCCTGCCGTTGCCGTAGCTGAACCAGTTCTCGCCGCCCTCGCGCACCTTGATCGGCGGACATTCGGTGGCGATGGCCGGCATCGCGGCAATCGAGCCGGCCTGCAGCTCGGCGGCCGTAGGGTTGGCAGTCTGCAGCGTCGAAGCATTCGGCGAGGCGGCCGGAGCGAACATGTTGCCCATCGAGCAGGCGCCCAGCGCCAGCGACAGCACCGCGACAGAAACGATGCGCGCGCCCGACACCGTCACCAATTCAGCAAACCGCATGCGTCCGGCTCCTTACGCACTAACCTGAGATGCCTGCAGCGCCATGAGCACCGCGGGCGCGCCGCTGACGGTCACCCCTGCCACATCCTGCACGAACAGATCCTTAACGATGCCGTCCTCGAGGACCATGGCGAAGCGGGCGAAACGTTTGCCCATGCCGGGGATCTGCCTGGACAGGCCGAGCGCATCGGCGAGCGCGCCATCGCCATCGGCGATGAAGTCGACCTTGCCGAGGGCCTCGGAGCGCTCGGCCCAGGCGCGCACCACATGGTGGTCGTTCACCGCGCCGCAGACGATGCGGTCGACGCCTAGCGCCTGGAATTTCGCGACATTGGCGACGAAGCCCGGCAGGTGCGAGGTATCGCAGGTCGGCGTGAAAGCACCCGGAACGGCGAAGAACACCACCCGGCCCTGGCCCAGTACGGCATCAGAGGTCATATCGACCGACTCGGTGGGTCCGACGAGCTTCGTCGGAACAGACGGCATGGTGTCGCCGCGCGCAATCGTCATCGGTGTGCTCCCCAAATTCTGCGGTGCCCGCTGCACCGGGCAGCGGACCTTATTTCAGTCGTCCTCAGGCGTCGACCCGGCGGACGTGATCCGCCGTTCGACGGAGAACGGGCCCATATCGGTCATGAATGTCAGCCGGACGGGCTTGCCCTCCACGTCGCGGCTACCTTCTCCCCCGAGCAATGGCAGGAGGACTAGGTTTCCATCCGGGCTTTTTTGCGGCGCGCCGAAGAGTTGGCCGCCCTCCCCCGCATCGGCGATCAGCGATAGCGGATCGACCTTGCCGCCGTCTAGCTTCACCGACAAAGCATTGGCGGCGCTGTCATATCCGACCCAGGCGATCGGATCATGGGCTTCCTGCCAGGGCAGCGGCGTCAGCGCCACGGCCTGTGCCAGCCGCAGATCCTGCGCCCGGTCGGGCGAGGCGAGATCGAGCGGCAGGACAAAGGAAATGCTGACCGGCACGCAGATATCGGAGCAGACGCCCATCAGCACCGCGACCTTGAGGTCGGCCGCGTTGCCGTCGAGCTTCAGCTGCACCGGCAGCACGGTGGGGCCGCGATAGACGAAATCGACATAGCCGCTGTTGGCCTCGATGGCCGGATAGGGCCAGAGCACCTCGTTGCCGGCGACCCCGGTCGAGCCGGCGAAGTCGAAGGTCGTCGGAATGCCGGTCTCGCCCGGCACGCGCCAATAGGTGTTGGTGGTGACCGGCATGTCGAGCTCGAGGCCGATCAGCGTCGTGCCATCCGGCTTCAGCACGTTGGACGAGATCAGCCGCGCCCGCGCCCCGGGGCCGACATCCTGCCACGGGGTTTCCCCAGCCAGGGACGGGCCTGCAAGGGCGGCAATAAGCGGTAGCACCAGCATTCGCATGGGCTTTGCGATATCGGAGCAGTGGCGAAATTGAAAGCTGGATAAGGACATCGTGAAGCTCGGCTTTCCAGCTTGCCGCGCGGGGGATAAACTGGCGGCTACCATGGCACTATTGCGTGCCGGGAGAGATGCGATGGACTCCCTCAAGGGCCAGTTCCTGGTGGCCATGCCCGATATGGGCGACGATAATTTTCGCGAAACCGTTGTCTACCTCGTCGGGCACGGTGACGAAGGCGCCATGGGCCTGGTTGTGAACCAGAGCGTCGAGGACATGCGCTTTGCCGATATCCTCGAAGAACTGCAGCTGGGCGACAAGGACGAGCTGATCCAGCTCACCGACGACGTGAAGAATCGCCAGGTGCTGCGCGGCGGCCCGGTGCAGAAGAGCCGTGGCTTCGTGCTGCACTCGTCGGACTATTTTCGCGTCGGCAATTCCTACGAGGTCAACGACGATATCTGCCTCACCGCGACGCTGGATATCCTCAAGGCGATGGCCTTCAAGAACTCGCCCACCGAAGCATTGTTCGCGCTGGGCTATTGCGGCTGGGCGCCGGGGCAGCTGGAAACCGAGATCCAGGCCAATGGCTGGCTCACGGTGCCGTTCTCACGTGAGCTGCTGTTCGGCCTGCCAATCGAGCATCGCTACGACGCGGCACTCGCCAGCCTCGGGATTACCCGGGCGAGTTTGAGTGCTTCGGCGGGACACGGCTGAGCAGTCAGCACCGCAGCAGCCCAACCCACGGTGTCATCCCCGCGAAAGCGGGGATCTCTGTTTTCGGAGCGTGCCACAAAACTGAGATTCCCGCTTTCGCGGGAATGACCCGGTGAGAGTGGTTCAATGGTCGATGCGGCTTAGCGAAAACTGCGGCTACCGCCCGCTCAGCTGGCTCTGCAGGCGCTTGCCGAATTCCTGCCCGGTCATCGCCGCGCCGAACGCAAAGCCCTGCGCGAACTGGCAGTTGAGCTGCTGCAGCCGTTCGATCTCTTCGATCGTCTCGACACCCTCGGCGATGACGCTGAGGTCGAGTTCGCTGGCGAGCGTGATGATCGAGCGGATGATCGGCACCTGGGTGTGGCTCATGCCGCTGTCGTCGCTCAGTTGCACGAAGGGCGCCGGGATCTTGATCGTGTCGAACGGGAAGCGGTGCAGGTAGCTCAGCGAAGAGTGGCCGGTGCCGAAATCGTCGAGCGCGAGGCGCAGCCCCATCTGACGCAGAGCCGCCAGCACATAGGCCGAATGCTCGGGGTTGCTCATCACCTGGCTCTCGGTGATCTCGAGCTTCAGGTGCCGGGCGATCTGGCGGTGGTCGGACACGAGCGCGCGCATATCGTTGAGCAGCGACTCGGTGGCGAGTTGCGCCGGCGACAGGTTGACCGAGACGAAGAAATCCTCGGGCAGCGGCAGTGACGCCGCCCATTCGCGGGCCTGGCCGGCGGCCTGCTCGAAGGCAACGCGGCCGAGCCGTTCGATCAGGCCAGTGCGCTCCGCGAGCGGCACGAACTCTTCCGGCGCGACCACGCCACGTTGCGGATGGTTCCAGCGCATCAGCGCCTCGCAGCCGGCAATAGTGCCCGAGTGGATATCCATGATCGGCTGGAACTGTACGGCCAGTTCGCCGTGACGCAGCCCGCGGTCGAGGTCCTCCTCGCCAGCCTTGGAGTAGGCGGCGATGGAACGGGCGGAGGCGCGGAAGGCCTCGATGCGGTCGCCGCCGAGGCGCTTGGCGTAATACATGGCCAGTTCGGCATCGCGCAGCACGTCGGGGGAAGCGACCGGATTACCGTCATAGATGGTAACACCGATCGAGGCCGTAAGGCTCAGGTCGCGCTCACCGAAATTGAATGGCGACTTCAGCGCCTTGCGGATCTGCTCGGCCGTCTCGGCGATCTTTCCGGCCGCGGCCTCTGACGCAAGGATGACGCCGAACTGGTCGCCGCCGAGCCGCGCGACGGTATCGAGCGGGCGCATGACGCGGGCGATGCGGCGCGAGATGGCGAGCAGCACCGAGTCGGCCGCCGAATGCCCGACGCGTTCCTCGAGCTCGGTAAAGCGGTCGATATCGATGAGGAAGACGGCCGGCTTGATGCCGTTGGGCAGGCGGGCGCGCACCAGGGCGCGCTCCAGCCGATCGAGGAAGAGCTGCTTGTTGGGCAGGCCGGTCAGCGTGTCGTGCACGGCATCGTGCAGCAGGCGGTCGCGGCTGGCGCGATCCTCGTTGACGTCCTGCAGCGTGCCGACGATGCGGTTGGCCTGGCCGTCCGAGCCGAGCACCGGCTTCACACGCATGCGGAAGGTGCGGAAGCTGCCATCATGCGCGGCGAGCCGGATATCGGCCGAGACCTTGCCACGGCGCAGCTCGACCAGCGTATCGAAGGCGGTGCGGAAGCGATCGCGATCTTCGGGGTGGATGCGGTCGAGCCAGCGCTTGATCGAGCCACGCAGCGCTCCCCTGCCTTCGCCAAGGCGCGTGCCGAGCTCGTCGGACACGGTCACTCGGTCGCGCTCGATGTTCCAATCGAAGACGAAGTCGCCCGAGCCGGTGAGCGCCAGCGCGCGGCGCTCGACCTCACTGAGCGTGCCGATCGACACCTGTCCTTCGGAGAACGCGTGCTGCACCGCGGTGAAGCCGAGCAGCATGACGATGAGCACGAGACCGCCGGCCACGGCGGGCTGGGCCACGTCGTTCGACACCTGCCCCGTCACCACCAGCCAGGCGTAGAACAGCCAGGCGATGTAGATGATCCAGGTCGGCACCAGCAGTACGGCACGGTCGTAGCCGCGCAGCGCCAGCAGCAGGATGAGGAAGAAGCCGGTGACGCCGAGCAATGCCAGCACCAGCCGAGCCACGGTCGCGGCAATGGAGGGCTGGAAGAAGGCAAAGCCAAACAGCGCGAGAAACACCACGACGAGCGCCAGCGCCAGATGGATGAAGCGCAGGTGCCAGCGGTGGAGGTTCAGGTAAATGAACAGGAAGCCGAACAGGGTCGTGGCTATGCCAGCCTCGGCCGCGGCCCGGAATGGCTGCACCGCACCGTTCGATATGCCCAGCAAGGGACCGACGACACCGAAATCGACGAGCAGATAGATCAGCACGGCCCAGGAGAAGGCGGCCGTCGCCGGGAAGACGCCGCGTCCCCGCACCACGAACATCACCGTGAGGAACACCGCCGCCAGTGCCGCGACGCCCAGCACCACGCCGCGGAACAGCGTGAACGAGTTGACGTAGTCGCGATAAGCGTCGGGCCGCCAGAGATAGAGCTCGGGCAGCGAGCCGTTCGACAGCTCGGCCACGAAAGTCACCGTCGCGCCGGGGTCGATCACCACCTCGAACACGTCGGCTTCGCGGTCGGCGAGGCGGACGGGACGGATACCGGCGCTGGGGGTCAGCACCTTGATGCGCTCGGCGCCGAGATCGGGGCGGAACACGCCGGAGCCGGGCAGCCGGAAGAAGGGCGCGACCAGCAGGCGTTCGAGCTGCACATCGGAATCGTTGCGTAGCGCGAACAGCGCCCAACTCGGGTTGGTGCCGTTCTCGGAAGCCAGCACCTCGATGCGCCGGATAATGCCGTCTTCGCCGGCGGCGGTCGACAGCTGCACGCGGCCGTTCTCGCCCGGCACGATGTCGGCCACGCCCGTAAGGTTCACGGCGTTGACGTTCTCGGGCGCGGTGATGACCTCAAAGGCCGCCACCGGGAGCGATCCGATCAGCATGAACGCAAGACACATCGCGAGATGTAGGATGTGACGCATCAGCTGGGGGAAAGCCTTGCCGCAGGTTCGATTGGGCACCCTAGGTATCGGGCTTTCCCATTGTGGACAAGCGCTCACGACCGGGACCGCCTGCTGGCGGCGTCGTAGCGCTCTCGGGTCAGACCGAACAGCACGTGGTCCGCCCACTTGCCGTCGATCTGCAGATAATGCTCGGCGTAGCCTTCCTCGGAGAATCCGTTCTTTTCAAGGACACGGCGGCTCGCGACATTGTCGGGCAGGAATGCCGCATGGACGCGGTGCAGCCCCAGCGTCTCGAAGCAGAACGGCACGACGAGGCCCACCGACTCGGTCATGTAGCCCTTGCCGGCAAAGTCGTGGCCCATCCAGTAGCCGAGATTGACGAACTGGGCGGCCCGCCGTCGGATGTTGGAGAGCGTAATTCCACCCACCAGCTGGTCGTCGGCGCGCGTGAAAATGAAGAAGGAATAGTCGGTCCCCGACTTGGCTTCCTCGCGGCCGCGCTTCAGCCGGGCCGAGAACACGCGCTGGCTGAGATCGGCCTCGGTCCAGCGCGGCTCATAGGGTTTCAGGAATTCGCGGCTCGCCCGCCTGAGGTCGCGCCATGCCATGTAGTCGCCGGCGCGCGGCGCCCGCAGCAGCACGCGCTGGCCGGTGAGCATCGGGGTATCGTCGCGGGCGAACCAGGTGAGCATCATGCCGGCATCACCATGCAGTCAGTGCTTCAGCTGCGCCGCGATGTCGCGATAGTCGGGAAGCTTGTCCACCGGCCCGATGCCGGCGAGCGATACGTTGCCGGCGTCGAGGATCTGGCGGGCCACCTGCTTCACCCGATCGGCGGTAATGCGGTTGATGCGCTCGACCGTTTCCTGCAGCGGAATGGTGCGGCCCCAAAGAATCTGCTGGCGGGCCAGCTGACCGGCGCGCGACGACGGGCTCTCGAGCGACATCAGGAGCCCGGCGCGAATCTGGTTGCGCACCCGGATCACCTCATCCTCGGTGATGGTCTCGGTGGCCTTGCGCAGCTCATCGAGCACCACCGGCAGCAGCTCCTCGACCTCGTCTTCGCCGGTCGAGGCGGCGACGCCGAAGATGCCGGAATCGGCGAAGGCCCAGTGGAAGGCATAAACCGAGTAGCAGAGGCCGCGTTTCTCGCGCACTTCCTGGAACAGCCGGCTCGACATGCCGCCGCCCAGGATCGAGGCAAGGATCTGCACGGCGTAAAAGCCGTCCGAGTTATAGGCGCGGCCTTCCATGCCCAACACGATATGGGCCTGCTCGTGGTCGGAGACAAGCCGCTGCTCACCCCCGACATACGCGGCCTTGGTGGGCGGCGGCGCGCCGGTGGCCTTGAGGTCGTGGAAGCGATTGTTGGCGATATCGACGAGTTGGTCATGATCGACATTGCCGGCCGCGCACAACACCATGTGGTCGCCGACGTAGTTGCGATCCATGTAGGCGCGGATCGAGTCGGGGCTGAAGCTGTTCACCGACTCGACGGTGCCGAGGATGGTGCGGCCGATCGCCTGGTCGGGGAACGCCGCCTGCTGGAACAGGTCGAAGACGTGGTCGTCGGGATTGTCGCGCGCCGCGCCGATCTCCTGCACGATCACCTGCTGCTCGCGATCCAGTTCGTGCTGTTCGAACAGCGAGTTCTGGAGGATGTCCGAGAGGATGTCGCCGGCGAGCGCCACATCCTCCTTCAGCACGCGGGCGAAATAGCCGGTGTGCTCCACCGAGGTCGCGGCATTGAGGTCGCCGCCGACATTCTCGATGGTCGAAGCGATCTCGAGCGAGTCGCGGGTCTTGGTACCCTTGAACGCCATGTGCTCGAGCACGTGCGAGATGCCGTGCTCGGCTTCGGTTTCGCTGCGCGAGCCGGCCTTGACCCAGATGCCGAGCGACGCGCTTTCGAGGTGCGGCATGTCGTCGGTAAGGACGGTCATGCCATTGGGAAGCGTCGTACTCCGGACCGTCACTTGTGCTCCTCCAGCACGCGGGTCCGTGCCGAAATGAACTGCTCGATGCCGCCCTGATCGTTATCGAGGACGGTAAGGCGTTCTTCCCGTTGGTAAAGATCAGACAACCACGCCGGGAGAGCCGGTTCAATGCCCGCCGCAGCCTTCACCGCCGCCGGGAATTTCGCCGGATGCGCGGTGGAGAGGGTCACCACCGGCGTGTCGCCACCGGTGAACTGGCGCGCAACCGAGACGGCGACTGCGGTATGCGGATCGAGCAGATAGCCCGAGGCGGCCTGGACCGAACGGATCGTCTCGGACGTCTCCGCCTCGCCGGTGCGGCCGGCGGCGAAGTCGCGGCGAATGGCGGCGATGGCGCCGGCCGGGACGGTAAAGCCGCCCGACTGCTTCAACCCGCTCATCATGGTCTTGACCGCATCGGCGTCACGGCCGGCGGCCTCGAACAGCAGGCGCTCGAAGTTGGACGAGACCTGGATATCCATCGACGGGCTGATCGTCGGGCTGACGCCGGTCACCTCGTAGCGGCCGGTCTCGAGCGTGCGCGCGAGAATGTCGTTGGCATTGGTGGCAATGACCAGCTGCCGGATCGGCAGGCCCATGCGCTTGGCGCAATAGCCGGCAAAGATGTCGCCGAAATTGCCGGTGGGGACGACGAAGGTCACCTCGCGATGCGGCGAACCGAGCGCCGCCGCAGCGGTGAAATAGTAGACGATCTGCGCGACGATGCGGCCCCAGTTGATGGAATTGACGCCGCTCAGCTGCGTTGCATCGCGGAAGCGCTTGTTGTTGAACAGGCCCTTCACAATGTCCTGGCAGTCGTCGAACGTACCGCGCAGCGCGATGTTGTGCACGTTGGCGTCGAGCACCGTCGACATCTGCCGGCGCTGCACTTCCGACGTGCGCCCCTCCGGATGGAGGATGAAGATGTCGGTGGTATCGCGGCCGCGGAAGGCCTCGATGGCGGCCGAGCCGGTATCGCCCGAGGTGGCGCCGACAATGGTGGCCCGGGCGCCGCGCCGGGCGAGGATATGATCCATCACCCGGGCGAGGAACTGCATCGCCACGTCCTTGAACGCCAGGGTCGGACCGTGGAACAGCTCGAGCACGAAGTGCCCCGGCTCGAGCTCGACCAGCGGGGTCACGGACGGGTGACGGAAGGTAGCGTAGGCTTCGTCAACGATGCGGCGAAGCTCGGCGTCGGGGATTTCACCCTCGATGAAGCGGCTGATGATGTCGAAGGCGACATCGGCATAGGGCTGGTTGGCGAAGGCCGCGATCTCGGCCGGGGTCACCTGGGGCCAGTGTTCCGGAACGTAGAGACCGCCATCGGACGCAAGGCCCGCGAGGACTGCGTCTGAAAATCCGGGCACGGCCGCCCCGCCGCGCGTAGATACGAACTGCATGTAGGGGAAGCGCCCCGTGTGTCTTGCGCGTGCCTGCCGTACACGCGGGATTGGGATTGCGCCGCACCCTATTGAAACTGCGGCTGCGTCGCAAGTTTCATGGCTTGGCGTCGGTGGGCAGCTGTTGCCGGCGCACCCAGAAGAACAGCAGGAACGGCACCAGCGTGGCAAAGCCGAACCACGTAATGGCATAGCCCAGATGGTTGTTGGGGAAGCTCAGCACCGTCTCGCCCCCTTGCGGCAGGGCCCCGGCCGGGCCCGCAGGCAGGTCGATGGTGAGCGGCGCGATGTCGGCGGGCGCCGTACCGCCCATGCGGGCCAAGCGCACCGGATCCCGGACCCACTCGACTCGCTTGGCGGAATCGGGCGCCGGGGTGAAGCTGCCGACGGCTTCGGGCGAGCGGGCAAGGCCGGTAAGGCTGATGAGCCCCGGCTCGGCGGCACCGCCGCCGGCGAAGGCCTGCGCCGAATCCTGCGGGACGAAGCCGCGGTTGACGAAGATCGTGCCACCCGCCGCGAGATCGAGCGGCGTCATCACCCAGTAGCCCGGGCCGCCATACTGGCCGCGCTGGTCGCCGAGGCTGGTGAAGACCAGCACGGTATCGGCCGGCCGGTAAGTGCCCGAGACGATGACCGGGCGATATTCCCAGGCGGACGGATCGAGCGCCGGCCATTCGGCGGCCGGCGGGAGCGGCTCGGGCGGCAGGTGCATGCGCTGCTCGACGGCGGTGATCAGGCGTTCCTTCTCGCCCAGCCGTTCGAGCTGCCAGACGCCGAGCGCGGTGAACAGCACCATGAGCGCCAGCATCAGCGCGATGAAGCCCCAGAACAGGCGCCGGCGACCAGTCGGACGGGTCGCCTCAGCCATCGAAGCGGCCCTGTTCGGCGCGGTGGCGGTACTGCAGCGCGATCATGGTCGCCTTGAAGGGGCGGAGCAGCAGCAGCGACAGGATCACCGTACCGGGAATCCACAGCAGCAGGTGCACGAACGGGGGCGGATGAAACAACCCTTCGACCGCGGCGGCGGCGCCGACGATGAGGATGCCGACGATGAGGATGATGAATACCGCCGGACCGTCGCCGCTATCGGCGAAGGAGAGGTCGAGGCCACAACTTTCGCAGCGCGGCAGCACCTTCAGGTAGCCTGAAAAGAGCGGGCCTTCACCGCAACGTGGACAGCGGCAGGCGAGCCCCGTGGCAAAGGGAGATGGCAGGTGCTCGGGAACGGGATCGGTCATGCGCGGCGGTTTAGCACAAATGCGTCTTGTCGGATGCGGTATTCTGGCGCGGTAGCGGGCAACGAAAAGGCGCGGCCGAAGCCACGCCTTTCCAGATCATGCCCTTGGTCGAAGCGGTCCCGAGACTCCGGCGTCAGTAGGGCCCCCCGCCGTCGGATCGTGAAGCGCCCTAGTGGCTGAGCGCCACGCCCCAGCTGCCCCAGACGTAGACCGAGGCAAACAGGAACAGCCAGACCACGTCCACGAAGTGCCAGTACCAGGCGGCGAACTCGAAGCCGAGGTGGTGCTCGGGGGTGAACTCGTCGCGCATGGCGCGGAACAGGCAGACGATCAGGAAGATCGTGCCGACCAGCACGTGGAAGCCGTGGAAGCCGGTCGCCATGAAGAAGGCGGCGCCGTACAGGTTGGCGTCAAAGGTGAAGCCGGCCTCGGAATATTCCAGCGCCTGCACGCAGGTGAACAGCACGCCGAGCGCGATGGTGATGGCAAGGCCCCAGACGAGGCCGCGCTTGTCACGGTGCAGCAGCGCGTGGTGCGCCCAGGTGACCGCGGTGCCCGAGGTCAGCAGGATCAGCGTGTTGAACAGCGGCAGGTGCCACGGGTTGAACAGTTCGATGCCCTGCGGCGGCCAATGCCCGCCGGACCACTCCACGCGCGCATACTGCTCGGGCGCGGCGAAGTTGAAGAAGCCGTCGAAATAGGCCCAGAACCAGGCCACGAAGAACATCACCTCGGAGGCAATGAACAGGATCATGCCGTAGCGCAGGTGGATCATCACCACCGGTTTGTGATCGCCGGCCTTGCCCTCGCGGATCACGTCGGCCCACCAGGCGTAGAAGGTGTAGAGCACGCCGATGAAGCCGATGATCAGGATCCAGGGCGGGGTCAGTTCGTGGAACCAAAGCACCGCACCCAGGGCCATGACGAAGGCCGAAATCGAGCCGACAATCGGCCAGGGGCTGGGTTGGACCAGGTGGTAGTCGTGGTTGGCGTGGACGGCCATGTCAGCTTCCCTCGGTATCGGCGGCGTAGAATGTGTAGGACAGGGTGATATCGCGGACCGTGTTGAGGTCCGCATTCTGGTCAAGGTCGGGGTCGACGAAGAAGACGATCGGCATCTCCACCGTCTCACCCGGCTGTAGCGTCTGCTCGGTGAAACAGAAGCACTCGATCTTGTTGAAGTAGATGCCGGTCTGCTCGGGCGTGACGTTGAAGATCGCCTGCCCGGTGACCGGCTTGTCGGAATTGTTGGTGGCGATGAAGTTCACCGTGTCGACCGTGCCCAACTTATCGGTGATGGGCTTGGCCGGCGTGACCGTCCAGGGCAGGCCGGACTCGACGTTGGAGTCGAAGCGCACCGTGATCTCACGGGCGATGACGCCCTTGGGGTTGCCGTCGGAAACCTGGGTGGTCCCGCCAAAGCCGGTGACCTGGCAGAAGAGCTGATAGAGCGGCACGGCCGCATATGCCGCCCCTACCATGAGCAGCACAAAGCCGGCCAGCATCAGCGCCAGCCGCCTGTTCTTGGGATTGCCGTGCGGAAGCGTCGTGTCGGTCATCAGAGCGGCCGCTCGAACACGGCCGGACCCAGCTTGACGATGGTCAGCACATAGAAGGTGAGAACGATCGCGCCGAGCACCAGCGCCAGCGCGATGGAGCGCCTGCGGCGACGGGCAGTCAGTTCGGCCATTTTCGCCGGATCGAGCGGCTTTTGCGGTTCAGTCATCAGAGCCATCCCACTACCTGCGCGATATGGTCGGTCATCAACGCCAGGAAGATGATCGCGAGGTAGCTGAGCGAGTAGGTAAAGAGCGAGCGGCCGGCGCGTTTCATCGGCACCGTCTCGGTCGTGCGGAACAAGGCCCAGGCGAGCCAGACGAAGCCGGCGCCGGTGAGCACGGCTGTCACCGTGTAGATGGGGCCCATGAAACCGGTGAAGCTGGGCACGAAGGTCGAGCCGACCAGCAGCAGCGAATAGATCAGGATCTGCGCCTTGGTTACCCGCTCGCCCGCGACATTGGGGAGCATGGGGATGCCGGCGGCGCCGTAGTCGCCCTGCTTGTAGAGCGCCAGCGCCCAGAAGTGCGGCGGCGTCCACAGGAAGATGATGAGGAAGAGGACGATCGACTCGATGCTGATCGTACCGGTAACGGCGGCCCAGCCGATCATCGGCGGGAAGGCGCCGGCGGCGCCGCCGATCACGATGTTCTGCGGCGTCGAGCGCTTCAGCCACATCGTGTAGATGACGGCGTAGAAGAAGATCGTGAAGGCGAGCAGCCCGGCGGCAAGCCAGTTGGTGGCGAGCCCGAGCAGCAGGACCGAAAAGGCCG
The DNA here is from genome assembly GCF_057657195.1 of Devosia sp. Soil_C_22. Lineage (NCBI taxonomy): Bacteria > Pseudomonadati > Pseudomonadota > Alphaproteobacteria > Hyphomicrobiales > Devosiaceae > Devosia > Devosia sp. Soil_C_22. The sequence continues at coordinate 1,022,248 of NZ_JBDGIY010000001.1, read as the reverse complement.
AGAGCACGAGACCCAGCGCCAGAGCGTGGTCGCGCGGCATGCGGCCGGCCGGTATGGGGCGGTTCGCCGTGCGGCTCATGACCGCGTCGATATCGGCGTCGTACCACATGTTCAGCGCACCGGAGGCCCCTGCCCCGATGGCGATGCAGACCACGGCGACGAGGCCGACGAACGGATTGATGCCGCCGGGTGCGAGCATCAGCCCGACGAAGGCGGTGAAGACGACCAGCGACATCACGCGCGGCTTGAGCAGCGCCACGTAATCCTCGACCCGCGCCTCATGGGCGCGGGGGGCGAGGTCGTGGCTATGGTGCTGCACGTAGGCCAATATGGGTCGCCTTGATGATGCGGGGCGCGAACGCCCCGCAGGATGACTTAGTGGTTCGCCGAGCTGTCGATGCGCGGCAGCGTCTGGAACTGGTGGAACGGCGGCGGCGAGGACAGGGTCCACTCCAGCGTCGTCGCCCCATCGCCCCACGGATTGGCCGGAGCCGGACGCTTCTTACGAGCCGCTTCGAACAGCAGGTAGAGGAAGAGCACGAGGCCGACGAAGGTGATGTAGTAGCCGATCGAGGACACCATGTTCCACAGCGCGAAGGCATCGGGATAGTCGACATAGCGACGCGGCATGCCGGCCAGACCGAGGAAGTGCTGCGGGAAGAAGATCAGGTTCACGCCCACGAAGGTGATCCAGAAATGGGCGTTGGCCAGCTTCTCGCTGTACATGATGCCGAACATCTTCGGGAACCAGTAATACCAGGCCGCGAAGATCGAGAACACGGCACCCAGCGACAGCACATAGTGGAAGTGAGCCACCACGTAATAGGTGTCGTGCAGGGCGCGGTCGGCACCGGCATTGGCGAGCACCACGCCGGTGACGCCGCCGACGGTGAACAGGAAGATGAAGCCGATCGCCCACAGCATCGGGGTACGGAAGGTGATCGAGCCGCCCCACATGGTGGCGATCCAGGAGAAGATCTTCACGCCGGTCGGCACCGCGATGACCATGGTGGCGGCCACGAAGTAACGCTGCACATCGAGGCTCATGCCCACGGTGTACATGTGGTGGGCCCACACGACGAAGCCGACGGCGCCGATCGCGACCATGGCGTAGACCATGGCAAGATAGCCGAAGATGGGCTTGCGCGAGAAGGTCGAGATGATGTGGCTGACCACACCGAAGCCCGGCAGGATCATGATGTACACCTCGGGGTGACCGAAGAACCAGAACAGGTGCTGGAACAGGATCGGGTCGCCGCCGCCTTCAGGCGAGAAGAAGGTGGTGCCAAAATTGCGGTCGGTCAGCAGCATGGTGATCGCGCCGGCGAGGACCGGGAGCGACAGCAGCAGAAGGAAGGCCGTCACCAGCACGGACCACGGGAACAGCGGCATCTTGTGCAGCGTCATGCCCGGGGCGCGCATGTTGAAGATCGTGGTGATCAGGTTGATCGAGCCAAGGATCGAGCTCGCGCCGGCGATGTGCAGCGATAGAATCGCGAAGTCCATGGCCGGGCCGGGCTGACCGGTGGTCGAGAACGGCGGGTAGATGGTCCAGCCGCCGCCGGTGCCGTACATGCCCGACGGACCCTCGAAGAACAGCGACAGGATCAGCAGCAGGAAGGCAAAAGGCAGGAGCCAGAACGCGATGTTGTTGATGCGCGGGAACGCCGTATCGGGCGCACCGATCATCAGCGGCGCGAAATAGTTGGCAAAGCCGCCCATCGTCGCCGGCATGACCACGAAGAACACCATGATCAGCGCGTGCGCCGTGGTGAACACGTTGAACATGTGCTTGCCGGCATCGAGCGCGACATCACCCTCGAGACCGTAGGCCATGGCCGCAAGGCCGTGGAAATACTGGATGCCTGGCTGCATCAGCTCGAGGCGCATGGCGCCAGACAGCAGCGCACCGATCACGCCCGCGGCGAGCGAGAACACCAGGTACATGATCCCGATGTCTTTGTGGTTGGTGGAGTAGACGTAGCGACGCCACCCGGTGATGTGCCCATGGCCGTGCGCAGCGTCGTGCGCATGTCCATCATGGGCTTCCAGGGCGTGAGTATCGGCCATTTGGTGCGATTCCTTCTATATTCGTCGCTTGGCGTCAGCTGAGAGCCGGCAGGGTGGCGTTGGCGTCATCGATCGAGCCGGCCTGGAACGCGGCCATCCAGGCCGCGAATTCTTCCTGCGTCACGACACGGATGGCAATCGGCATGAAGGCGTGATCCTTGCCGCACAGTTCGGAGCACTGGCCGTAGAAGATGCCGGTTTCGCGGGCGTTGAACCAGGTCTCGTTCAACTTGCCCGGCACGGCGTCGATCTTGATGCCGAAGGACGGCAGCGCGAAAGCGTGGATCACGCCGATCGGGTCGGCGGTGACCTGGACGCGCACCGTGGTGTCCACCGGCACGACGAGCTCGTAGTTCACCGCCAAGAGGCGCGGCTGGCCCTTGGCGGCCGCTTCCTCATCGGTGAGCATGTTGGACGAGAAAGTCTTCTGCTGATCGACATACTCATAGTCCCAGTACCACTGCTGGCCGGTCGCCTTGACCGTCAGGGCGGGAGCGGGAACCTCGACATCGCCGAACGAGAAGATGTTCGAGCCCAGATACTTGCGCTGGCCGTCGGGGATGGTCAGCTGGTCGGTCAGCACCGAGAAGGACGGGATGGCGATGATCACGAGGATCAGGATCGGTGCCACCGTCCAGACGATCTCGATCAGGGTGTTGTGCGTGGTCTTGGACGGGGTCGGGTTCGAGCGCGCGTTGAAGCGCACGATGCACACGACCAGCAGCACCAGCACGAGCAGCGTGATCAGCCCGGCGGTCCACAGCAGCGGGCCGTCGTGGAAGGCGTGGATCGAGTCCATGATCGGGGTCACGGAGGGCTGCAGGCCGATCTGGCCCGGCACCGGGTGCCCGGGAGCCGACTGCGCGAGAGCGGCCACCGGAGCGATTGCGAGGGCGGCGGCTCCCAGCGAGCCGATCGAAGTCAATAGTCTGCCGGTCACCTAAAACCCCCTTGAGATCCCGTCTGGTCCGGAGTTCGAGCGCGGGTTGAGGCTGACATACGCGGCATAGCAAAACGCCGCCCCGACTCAACCTCGGAGCGCTAAACTTGGAACGTGTCTAAACCACATTGGTGACAGCAAGGCAATTGAACCTGCTATGGGCACACTGCGTCAAAACGCACCTTAGCACAGGTCGATCGCTCGCCTCATGCTCGCCTTGATTGGCAGGCGTCTATCGCCCTCCCTGCCCCACGGCGAGTTGACAGCCGCCCGGGGCTAACCGATCAAGGAGGCGACCCGCCGACGCGCGGGGATTCGCAATGCAGAGCAGAAGAGTCTTTTCAGTGCGGCAATCCTTCATCGGCAGCTTGCTCGGTGTTCTCGCCTTTGTCGGCTTCGGCCTCGGCACATCGCCGGCGGCAGCCCAGGGCGTGGTGAAGGCCCAGTATGGCGACTGGCAGATGAGCTGCGACACGCCGCCCGGCGCCAGCTTCGAGCAGTGCGCCCTGATCCAGAACGTCTCGGCCGAGGACCAGCCCAATGTCGGACTGTCGGTGATCGTGCTGCGCACCGCCGACCGGCAGGCGCGCCTGCTGCGTGTGCTCGCGCCGCTTGGCGTGCTGCTGCCCAACGGGCTCGGCCTCAATATCGACGGGGCCAGTATCGGCCGCGTCGCCTTCGTGCGCTGTCTGCCCAATGGCTGCGTCGCCGAGGTGGTGCTGGACGACACGCTGATCGAGAAGCTCACCACCGGCAAGAGCGCGATCTTCTTCGTGTTCAAGACGCCCGAGGAAGGCATCGGCATACCGGTGTCGCTGAACGGCTTCAAAGACGGCTTCGCCCAGCTGCCCTAACAGGACCTTCGCATGGCGCCCCGACATCGTGTGATGCGGCTGAGCGAGGCCCATGTCGAACGGATGGCGCTGCTCGTCACCGCGGATGAGGCCAGTGCCGATGGCCAGATGGCGACCGACGAGGACTATGCCCAGTTCACGCGCGACATCCTCGCGGGCAGCGACGGCTCCGACCAGGTCTGGGTGTTCGCCTATGGCTCGCTGATCTGGAAGCCGGCCTGCGAGTTCGTCGAGATCCGTACCGGGTTGCTGCGCGGCTGGCACCGCGCCTTCTGCCTTGGATGGAACACGCGGTTCCGCGGCTCGGACGCCAATCCGGGCCTGATGCTCGCGCTTGATCGGGGCGGAGCCTGCAAGGGCGCGCTCTACCGGCTGCCGCCCGGCAAGGCCGCCGAGAATGTCGAGCTGCTGTGCCGGCGCGAGATGGGCCGCAAGCCCTCGGCGTTTCCGCCGCGCTGGGTGACGGTGGCGACCGAGCAGGGCCCGATCCGCGCCTTCACCTTCTGCATGGATCGCAACTCGGGCCGCTACGTCTCGGGCCTCAGCGAGGCGCAGGTCGCCGATGTGCTGGCCAGGGCGGTCGGCAGCCGGGGCTCGATGGTCGAGTATCTCTACAATACCGTCCGCCATCTCGAGGACATGGGCATCTACGATTCCCACCTGTGGCGGCTGCAGGAGCTGGTGGCCGAACGGCTCGATGCGATGGGCTGAGCTCGGGCCCCGGAGCCCATCCCCAAACTCGGTGTCATCCCAGCGAAAGCTGGGATCCAACGCGCCACCAGCACGGGCCGAGAGTTGGGCCCCAGTTTTCGCTGGGGTGACAGCCGGTGGGAAGAAGGCGCGCTCGAACCCGACTGAAGGGCCCAAAAACAAAAAAGCCGGGTCCGAAGACCCGGCAGTTCATCAGGAAACAAGGCCGGTGGGTGAACCGGCCCGAAGATGGCACAATCTGGGATTGGCCATAGCGTGGGCTCGAAACGCAGGCGATGGCCTACAGGTTGAGCCAATGGCGTGAACTCTCGGCCCGCTTCTGCGCCAGCTTGAAGCCGGGGCGCTGGCTGGGGCTATCGAGCGCTTCGAACAGATCCTGGCGGTTGATGCCGAGATCATCAAGACGATGAACGTCGTACTCGAGAAGCGACTCGAGGGCGATGCGGCGGGCTCGCTGAGCGCGGGCTTTGGCGAACCAGTTCACCAGGGCGCTGAACGGATGCGTAGACGCGGCAGCCATCGACGGCCGCTCGCTCGAAAGCAAGTGGACCATGGTCCTTCTCCGATTTTGAACGGGCCGCAGCAGGGAGCGCCGCGGCAGTGGTGGCGATGCCTGACCGCCGATGAGGCTCGATATGAGCCCTTGCCTTCCATTCGTCCAACAAATAGATTTCATCTAGATCATCAAATTTCGTGATGGAGACGCGGATGACCACTCCCCTCGATCTCGACCAGTTGCAGAGCTTCTGCGCCATTGCCGACTGCGGCAGCTTCACCGAAGCCGCCCGGCGGGTGAACAAGACCCAGTCGGCGGTGTCGATGCAGATCAAGCGGCTCGAGGAACGCCTCGGCCAGCCGCTTTTGACGCGCGACGGCCGTTCGGTGTCACTGACCGAGTATGGCGATGCGCTCTACTCGCGGGCGCGCCGCATGTTGCGCATCAATGCCGAGATCATGGACGTATTCTCGGACGGCGACCTCAAGGGCTCGATCCGCTTCGGCGTGCCCGACGATTACGCGGTGCGACTGCTGCCGGTGATCCTGTCAAGCTTCCAGCGCACCCATCCCAAGATCGTGGTCGATGTGCGCTGCCAGCCGTCCGAGGAATTGCTCGAGGGGATGAAGAAGGGCAAGTACGACCTCATCGTCTTCACCCAGGGCACCAACCATGAATATGGCGAGCTGTTCCGCACGGAGCGGATGTTCTGGGTCGCCTCGCATGGCGGGCAGGCGCTGGCCACCGAGCCGCTGCCGATTGCGGGCGGACTGCAGTGCTGCTGGAAGGAAAACGCCATCGAGGTGCTGAACCGCATCGGGCGCGACTATCGGATCGCCTATACCTCCTCGAACGCCATGGCGATCGCCAGCGCCGTACTGACCGACCTCGCGGTCGGCTTCCTGCCCGAAAGCGCGCTGCAGCCGGGTATGCGGGTGATCGCCGAAGATCGCGACCTGCCCCGCCTGCGCGATGCCGAAATCGCCATCATGCGCGCCAGCCATGCCTATGGCGGCATCTACGATGCGCTGGCCAGCCACATCGTCGCCTCGATGGGCAATCTCGATGGCCAGGACAGCCTGCCGATGGCCGCCGAATAGCCGCGCTCGGTTGACACCCCTCCCGCCCGGGCTCAAAGTAACGGGCGGAGAGGTGTATAATGCGGACAAATATTGTTTTGGTCGCTGCGAGCCTGTTCCTTGCGACAGGCGTCGCGGCGCAAGATACGCCGACCTCGCTGAAAATCCCCGGAAATCTGGTCGAAATGGCGGCTGGCGATGCCAACAGCTATGTGCTGTTCGTGCAGCGCTTCCTCGCTGACAGAGGCGAGTATGCCGGGCCCGTTGATGGCCTGCTGACCCAGCAGACCATCAGTTCATTGAACGCCTTTTGCCGCAGCGCCGGGATCGGCGATGCATGCATGCGTGGTCCATTGCTGCCCGAGGCGATCGCAGCGGTTCAATCAGCCATCGGCACGGCGGCAGGCGGATCGGCCACCACCGAAGCGTCGGCGCAGCCTCCGTCCACTACGCCGGATGCCGCGGTGGTGAGGCCACTGGTCGCGGCGAGCGAGCCCCTGTCCCTTCCGGACGGCTGGACGCTGGAGGAGAGCGGCGGGCCCGGCGCCACGGGCATCGAGGCCGAGGTGGTTGCCGCGGGGGCCAATGACGCGACGATCCACTTCGTCGGCACTGCTACCCGGCAGGGCTATATCAACGTGCTGACCGGCACGGGTGAACCGGCAGAGCCCGGTACGTGGGTCGCCGAGCTGTCCGGCCGGCAAGACCGACCCAGCCCCGACGGCCAGGGCGAACTCTACCTGCGGACCGCGATGTTCCAGGAGTCGGTCTATCTTGGAGAGCTGTTCAAAGGCGTGCCGCTGAGCGACGCCGGCGACGAGCAACAGGTGACGGGATCGGGCCAGCCTCGGCCAGACGCCACCCGTCTCGCCCCCTATGTGCAGCTGTTTGTCGAGCCCGGCCAGCAGGTGAACGTGGTGGTCCACATCGCCGACCCGAGCTTCGCCCGGGCGCCATAGAGCGGGAACGCTTAACGTTTGAGGCGGTCCACACACTCTGGCGTCATCCCCGCGAAGGCGGGGATCCAGCGGCCGCACGCTCGGCGCCCGGACTGGGTTCCCGCCTTCGCGGGGATGACATTGCGGGTGGGGCGCCTGCCCCGGTCTGATCGAGAAGTGCTCTAGATCTCGGCTTCGTCGAAGATGCGGCCGAGATCGCCCGCCCATTCGCCGTTGTATTTGTCGAGCCAGCGGTCGGCCTGGGTCTTGCCGAGGTCGAGCGTCTGGTTGAGCGGCTTCAGGAAGATCGTCTCGTCATTGCCGCCCTGCACGTACTTGCGCCGGCGCAGGCCATCGCCAGCGAGATCGACGACAATCCGGGCGATGTCGGCGACGGTGCCGGCGCGGAACGGGGTGTGGATCGCCGTGCGCGGCACCTCGTTGCGCAGCGTCTGGCGCTCCGCCTCGGTCCAGTCGCTGACCAGGTCCCAGGCCGCGTCGAGCGCTTCGTCATCATAGAGCAGGCCGACCCAGAGGGCCGAGAGCGCGAGCACGTGGTCGCGGTCGCCCATGTCCGCGCCGCGCTGCTCGAGGAATTGCTTCAGCCGCACCTCGGGGAACAGGGTCGAGAGATGGTTCTCCCAATCCTTGATCGTCGGCTTGGCCCCCGGCAGTTGCGGCAGCTTTCCATCGAGGAAGGCCCGGAAGCTCTCGCCGGCGGTGTTGATGTACTCGCCATTGCGGATGACGAAGTACATCGGGACATCGAGGGCGTGGTCGGCGTAGCGCTCGAAGCCGAAGCCCGTCTCGAACGCAAACGGCAGCATGCCGGTGCGGTCGCGATCGGTGTTGAGCCAGATATGCGAGCGGAAGCTCAGGTAGCCCGAGGGCTTGCCATCGACGAAGGGCGAGTTGGCGAACAGCGCGGTGACGATGGGCTGCAGCGCCAGCGAAACGCGCAGCTTCTTGACCATGTCGGCTTCGTCGGAAAAGTCGAGATTGGCCTGCACGGTGGCCGACCGATACATCATCGAAGTGCCGAGCGTGCCGACCTTGTCCATGTAGGGGGTCATGATGCCGTAGCGCGACTTCGGCATGGCCGGGATGTCGCGGACGGCCCAGAGCGGGGTCACGCCCAGCCCGAGGAAATGAATGTTCAGCGGTCCGCCGACGGCGCGACAATCCTCGAGATGCGTGTCCAGCTCGAGAGCCGCGTCGTGGATGGTCTGCTGCGGCGCGCCGGATAGCTCGAACTGGCCGCCAGGCTCGAGCGAGATGCCGCCGATCGCGCCCAGATTGCGCAGGCCGATCGGGTTGCCGCGGTCGCAGAACGGGTGCCAGGCGGTACGCGCCTCGATGCCCTTCAGCAGCGCATGGACGCCGTCGTCGCCCTCGTAGGGAACGGGCCGGATCGGCTGCTTGCGGTAGACATGCTTCTCATGCTCGGTGCCGACACGCCATTCCGACCGGGGCTTGCCGCCAACTGCCATTACCTCGATGAGGTCGGCCCGCGACTCGATCAGCGGGGCATGTTCTTCGCCAGCCATGGGCACTCCAAACGGGTCGTCGGCCGGGCTGGGTGCCGGGCGGGCGGGAACATAGCCGCCCGCGTTGCGATTGCAATGGGCTTTATCGCCAATCACCGATGATGGCCTGAACCACCGCTAAGGCTGCCACGCCAGCGGTATCGGCACGCAGGATGCGGGGGCCAAGGCTGATCGGGACGACGAAGGATTGCGCCAGCAGCAGCGCCCGCTCCTCGTTGGAGAAGCCACCCTCGGGGCCGATGAGGATGCCGACCGTCAGGCCATCAAGGTCGCGCAACTGGTTGACCGGCGAGGTGGAGGGCGCGCTTTCGTCGCAGAAGATCAGGCGGCGCAGGCCCTGGGTCTGCTGCCACTGAGCAAGCAGGTCCGTGAGGGCCACTTCCTCGGGAACCACCGGAACGCTCAGCATCTCGCACTGCTCGGCCGCCTCGATGACATTGGCGACGAGCTTGTCGGTGCGAAGGCGGCTGACCTGGGTGTAGCGGGTGATCACCGGCTGGATCACCCCTGCCCCCATCTCGGTCGCCTTCTGCACCAGATAGTCGAGCCGCCCGGTTTTGAGCGGGGCAAAGCCGAACCACAGGTCGGGTTTGGCGGTCTGGTGCTGGGTCTGCACCACGATTTCGAGCGTCGCGCCCTTGCGATGATCGTCGGCAATGCGGGCCATCCACGCGCCGTCGCTGCCGTTGAACACGACCAGCGCGTCGGCCTGCTTCATCCGCAGCACGGAGAGCAGGTAGTTCGTATGGTCACGGCCAAGTTCGAGGTGACCGCCGGCGGCGAGCGGCGCCTCGACATAGAGGCGTGGCAGGGTCTTGTGCGATCTGGGCATCGTGGTACGCGTGACGCTGAGTGGCTGAACAGCCATTAGCTCACAGGCGAGGCAGGATGCAAAGCCCCGACAAATCGGCAGGCCGGGTGGCCGACGCACAGCGCGGCAACTGGGTCGACGACTATTTCCCGGCCTGGCTGAAGCCCTATGGCCGGCTGGCACGCTGGGACCGTCCGACGCCGCTGCTGCTGCTGTTCTGGCCCTGCGCCTTCGGCCTCGCGCTCGCCACGTTGGCGACCCCGGGGCTCGGTTTCGACCTCTGGGCGCTCATACTGTTCCTCTTCGGCGCGGCGGTGATGCGCGGCGCCGGCTGCACCTTCAACGATATCGTCGATACCGACATCGACATGAAGGTCGCCCGCACCCGCTCGCGGCCGATTCCCTCCGGGCAGGTGAGCAAGAAGGAGGCGGCGCTGTTCCTCCTCGTGCAGTTGCTCGTCGGGCTGATCGTCCTCATCCAGTTCAACAGCCTCACCGTGATCCTCGGCGTCTCCTCGCTGGCGCTGGTCGCCATCTACCCGTTCATGAAGCGGGTGACGTGGTGGCCGCAGCTCTTTCTCGGCCTCGCCTTCAACTGGGGCGCGCTGATCGGCTGGACGTCGCAGACCGGCAGCCTCGCCCTCCCCCCACTGCTGCTCTATGCCGGCTCGATCCTGTGGACCATCGGCTACGACACGATCTACGCGCTGCAGGACATCGAGGACGACGCATTGATCGGCGTCCGCTCGACCGCCCGCCTGTTCGGGCGCCGGGCCCGGACCTTTGTCGGACTATTCTACCTGGGCGCGCTGTCACTCTGGACCTGGGCCGGACTTTCGGCCGGTGCAGGGCCGGTTTATCTCGTACTAATGCTCGTTCCAGCGGGCCTGTTCGCCTGGCAGATCCGCACCCTCGACCCGCACAACGCCACCAACGCCATGGTCCGCTTCCGCTCCAATCACTGGGTCGGCGTGGCCCTGACGCTGGCCTTGCTGATCGATTGGCTGGCCTGAAAAAGCGAAGGACCGACCCCGGGAGAAGGGATCGGTCCGCTCGTAAGTCTTGGAGGTCGCTACGAGATTTCCGGCAGCTCAAACGTGCATGGGATCACTGCCGGTGATTGGACTAGAAACGGCGAAAGCGCCGGAAAAGTTCCGTCAGGATGCAGTTTCGCCCGGCTTGCGGCGATTGAGGAAACGCGGACGGCGGGCTGCCTCGGCAACAAGCCGCCGGCGATCGTGCTTTTCGCCCAGCGCCACGCCATCGACGGTCTGCGAGTAGGGCAGCAGGTTGCCGTCGCCCGCCTTGATGTAGAGCGGCAGGCGAAGCTTCTTGCCCCAGTTCTGCCATTCGGCGACGACGTTCGAGTTTCCGACCTCCTCGAACACCCGGTAGTTCAGCTCCGGATCGCCGTGCACCAGCTCGATGGCGCTCGAGAGCAGCCCTTCGTCGCTGATATGGGTAGAGACGGCGACGCCGATGAATTCGTCGACCGGCACCTTGATCTTGATCGCCACGCCGCTCTTTTCGAGCGTGCGGCGCACGGTCACGGTGTGGATCGGGTCCCTCGGACCATTGTCATTTGCCGGTCCGAAATGGCGCGGTGTCACGGCGGGGGTGCGAGGCTTGCGTCCCTCGCTGAACAGCATCACGACGGACGAACCGTCGATCCCAACACGACCCTTCATGGCAACCTTCCTGTCAACTTTCGAGAGCTTGTTTTTCCGCCCTCTTTGATGTCGCCAATCTAGCGCCCCCCATTGGCGCCCCGCTTAAGAAACTGGGTTAAGTTTGGGTTGGCTTTGCTCAGGGTTAGCGGGGTGTGACCGGGTGTAACGCAGCATTAAGCGATTGAACTGGCTCACACTTAACCAAATCTCCGACTGTGATCTGGACACGCGTAACTTGCCGTCACGGCGCTCGCGGCGGGCCTTGTTACGCGGGCGCGATGCGCCTAGAAGCGGCGCCGGATATGGCCGGACAAAACAGCGACATCGCCGAGACAACGACCGCCGCGGAAGACCGCGAATTGCTGCGGTCCGCCGCCGTCGCGGCTGGCATCATCGCCTCGGGCTATTTTCGCCGCGACCTCAAGACCTGGACCAAGGAAAACGCCTCGCCCGTCAGCGAGGCCGACATCGTGCTCGACGACTATCTGCGCAACACGCTGCTCGCCGCACGCCCGGGCTATGGCTGGCTGAGCGAGGAGACGGCAGACAACCCGGATCGCCTGAGCCATCGGCGCGTGTTCATCGTCGATCCCATCGATGGGACCCGCGGGTTCATCCGGGGCGAAGACAGCTGGACGGTGTCGCTGGCCGTAGTCGAGGACGGCATCGCGGTGGCTGGCGTGGTCTTCGCGCCGGCGCGCGACGAGATGTTCGACGCGGCACTCGGCGAAGGGGCCCAGCTCAACGGCCGTCCGCTTGTGCCCCAGCGGCACCCCGGACAGACCTTGCCATTGATCCCGGCGCCGGGAGCCGTGCATCAGGAGCTGCAGGCGCTTGGCCTCGACTACAAGCGCGGCCCGGCCTACCCCTCCCTGGCCTACCGGCTGGTGCAGGTGGCCACCGGATATCTCGATGCGGCAGTAACGCGACGCGGCGCGCAGGACTGGGACATTGCCGGCGCGGCGTGCATTCTTGCCGAGGCGGGGATCGGCTTCGAGGATGTGTGCATAGGTGCCCTGCGCTTCAACCGCCCCGAAATCCGGCACGGCGCGCTTGCGGCCCTCAGGGAGCCTTCGCTAAAAGCGCCGTTACATGCGGCGCTGGTCAAGGTCTATGGCTGCCCGCAGCCGCAGGAAGTCGATCTGGAGCGTCTCAAGCCGTGAGCAAAGCCAAGAAGGCCGAACCCAAGCAACAGCTCTTGCACCTCGTCATCGGCGGCGAGGTCGAAAAGGGTGAAGACGTATTTTTCAAGGACCTGGCCGCCGTGGACCTGGTCGGCGTCTACCCTAACTATGCCGCGGCCCACGCGGTGTGGAAGCAGAAGGCGCAGCTGACGGTGGACAACGCCGAGATGCGCTACTTCGTGGTGCACCTGCACCGGCTGCTCAATCCCGAAGACGACGAAGAATAGGCATCAGCCGCGCTTACCGATCTGGGCCAGCAGGTCCGCGACCAGCGCGTCGAGTTGCCGCTCGGCAGCGGTTGAGACCTGTCGGAACGCGCCGATCATGTTTTCGCGGCGCGACGCATCGTCGATGAGCGAGATGATGGCGCTGGGGAGCGCTGCCGCATCCCCCACCTGTGTCGCGCAGCCGAGGGCGGCGAGAGCCTCATGCATCGGTAGCTGACGGGAAATGTCCGGGCCGCAGATGCTGGCGGCGCCGGCATGCAGGGGCTCGGACAGATCATGACCGCCGAGGTTGGCGAAGGTGCCGCAAACGACACCGACCGTTGCCTGGGCATAGACGCCTGCGAGAGTCCCCATTTCATCGAGCCAAACCAACGGGCCGGCTTCCGCCAGCTCACCGATGTGATCGATGATGCGCAGTTGTACGCCAAGGCTGGAACTCAGCACCTCGCCCGGAATCCGGCCGGGATAGCGCGGGACGAGGACCAGGCAAAGCTCGGGCCGCGCCGCTCGGAGGGCGGCGATGGCCGGCGCCAGTGCCGGAAGCTCGTCGCGGTGCACGTTGCCGAAGGCGATCAGCGGCGGGGACGCTTTTGCGACGGTTGCGCCTGCCCGCGTCGGGACGAGCTTGAGGTTGCCCGTTACCGTGATCCGCTCGTGCGGCACGCCAAGCGCGGCATAGCGGCCGGCGATGATGTCATTCTGTGCATAGATGCGATCGGCCCTGAGGAGCGTCCGTTTCGCGACTGCAGCGTTGCGCTGGTGGCGGGCGAAGCTGCGCGGCGACATGGTGGCGTTGGCCACCACGACCGGAACGCCGGCTTCTGCAGCGGCGGCGAACTGAGCCGGCCAGAACTCGGACTCGACGAGGACTAGCAGGTCCGGCCTCACCTCGCGAAGCACGCGACGCTGTGCCTCCAGTGTGTCGAGCGGCATGATGAAGCTGGACTCGTCACCGGCGATCGCGCGGACACGGTCGTAGCCCGAATAGGTGGTGGCCGAGAGGACGACCGAGAGGCCGGGATCGCGGGCCAACAAGCGCTGGCGCAACAGCTCGGCGACCTTCGACTCTCCGGCCGAGACCGCGTGGATCCAGATGCGCCGACCTCGCGCGGGTGCCGGCAGCGCCGGCTGCAGCCGCTTGCCGAACCAGTCCGCACCGCCCTCGTCGCTTTTGCCGAAACGCGAAAGCACGGCGTAGTGGAGCCACGAGAGCGCTACGACGAGCCCCCCGTAAAGCTTCCATCTGAACGGCACGCTCCGCTTCACGCGAGCCCGGCTCCCTTGTTCCGCCTTGTGACTAGCCGGTCGGCGAGGGGCGCACAACCTTGCGACGGCGAGCCGATTGCTGCTAAGGCAGCCGCATGTCTTCAGCAAGGCGCGGACCCGGCCCTACCGTGCGCTACCCAATCGCCAACGACGCCCGACTACAGCAGCTGAGCCTCGATGAGGCCCGGGCGGCCGTACGTATCGAAATAGAGGGGCTGGAGGCGCTGGCGCAGTCGCTCGATGGCTCGTTCGTGGCGTTGGTCGAGCTGATCCAGCGGGCGCCCGGACGCGTCATTCTCTCGGGCGTCGGCAAGAGCGCGCATATTGCCCGCAAGGTCGCCGCGACGCTCGCTTCCACCGGCACGCCGGCGCAGTTCGTGCACGGCGGCGACGCCAGCCATGGCGACCTGGGGATGATCACCACTTCAGATGTCGTGGTGATGTTCTCCAAATCCGGCGGCACAGCCGAACTCGAGGACCTGGCCAACTATTGCGCGCGCTTCGCCATTCCGCTGGCGCTGATCACGGCGCGGGCCGACAGCCGGCTGGGACGCGCGGCGAATATTGTCGTCGCCCTGCCCGATGCGCCCGAGGCCTGTGACGTCACCGCGGCGCCGACGACGTCGACGACAATGATGGCGGCGCTCGGCGATGCGCTGGCGGTAGTTCTGCTCAAGCGCCGCGGCTTCAAGGCTGCCGATTTCCACGTGTTCCATCCCGGCGGCACGCTGGGCAGCGCGCTACTGACGGTGGGCGAGGTGATGCACCAAGGCGAGGGCCTCCCACTCGTTGTCGCGGACGCGAGCGTCGCCGATGCGATCCTCGAGATGAGCTCGAAGGGCTTTGGCTGCACCGGCGTGGTCGATGCCGACGGGCAGCTTGTCGGCGTGATCACCGATGGCGACCTGCGCCGGCACATGGCCGATGGGTTGCTGCACGCGTCAGCGGCCAGCGTGATGACGACCAATCCGCGCGTCATCGACGGCGAGGCGTTGCTCAGCGAGGCCCTGCGCCAGATGACTGTGCTGACGCCACGGATCACCGCGATCTTCGCGCTCGATGGTCGCCGCCCGGTCGGCATTGTGCACCTGCACGACTGCCTCCGCGTCGGACTCGCCTGAGGGTGACCGACCTCATCGTCATCCCGGCCCGCTACGGCTCGACCCGCCTGCCCGGCAAGCCGCTGCACCCCATTGCCGGTCGCCTTCTGCTGGAACGAGTCGCGGCGATTGCGGCGAGCGCCGCGCGAGAGCTTGGCGACGCCGAGGTGCTGGTCGCGACCGACGACCGGCGCATCCTCGACAAGGCCACCGAGCTCGGGCTGAGGGCGGTGATGACCTCGCCGGATATCACTTCGGGGTCCGGGCGGGCACTGGCGGCCTTGCGGGCGATTGGCGGTTCGGCTGAGCTCGTAGTGAACCTGCAGGGCGACGCCCCCTTCACGGCGCCGGCGCATATCGTCGAGATCGTTCGGACGGCCCGGGCTTCGGCGGCGGATGTGACAACGCCGGTTGTGCAGCTCGACTGGACCCGGCTCGATGCGCTGATCGCGCACAAGCGCACGACGCCGGCAAGCGGCACGACGTGTATCCGCGCGCCGGACGGGCGGGCATTATGGTTCTCCAAGACCGTGTTGCCATTCATGCGCAAGGAAGCCGAGTTGCGCGCGGCCGGGCCGCTCTCGCCGGTGCTGCAGCATATCGGACTCTACTGCTATCGCCGCGCCGCGCTCGAAGCCTTTGAAGCGGCGCCGCCCTCGCGCTATGAGCAGCTCGAGGGGCTGGAGCAGTTGCGGCTCATCGAGCTCGGGCTGGACATCCGCGCGGTGATCGTGCCGCCGGCACAGATCACCATGAGCGGGGTAGACAGCCCCGCTGACGCCGAACGTGCCGAGCGGCTGATCGCCGAGCACGGCGATCCTTTCGTCGAGTGGCGCGCATGACGCGGCTAGTGATCGTCCGGCACGGCAACACGTTCGAGGCGGGCGAGACACCGCGCCGGATCGGTGCCCGAACGGACCTACCGCTCACTGCCGCCGGCATCGCGCAGGCCGATGCGCTGGGACGGCACTTTGCTACAAATGGCATCCGCTTCGACCGGGTGCTGTCGAGTGCGCTGCAGCGCACGCGGATGACGGCCACAGCTATCGTTGGCGACGGAGGTCGGATCGAGCCGGCGAGCTTTCTGACCGAGGTCGACCACGGTCCGGACGAGGACCAGGCCGAGGCCGACGTCATAGCTCGCATTGGCAAGGAAGCGATCGCTCTCTGGGACAGTCAGTTGATCTCGCCGCAAGGCTGGGAGGTCGGGGCCGAGTGGCGCGTGCCGGCATGGCGGGCGTTCGCCGAGGAGGCCGCGGCAGCAATGCCTGATGGGACGATCCTGCTCGTCACCAGCAATGGCGCGGCGCGCTTTGCGTTGGCGGCGCTGGGACTCAGGGCTGGGGATAATGTGAAAAGCGCCAAAATCCGGACCGGAAGCTATGGTCTGGTGGAGCTCGTGGGCGGACAATTCCGATTGGTCGGATGGGATATGCGGCCGGGCGAAACACCCGGCGATGTGGGTCTTTTTTGATGCAGCACGTATTCATCGACGCCCCCAAGGGCCGCGTCGCTTTTGGTTCGAGCCTTCCGCTCGCGTTCATCCTGGGCCCCTGCGTGATCGAGAGCCGCGATCATGCATTGAAGACAGCGACGTTCCTTGCCGGGTTGGCGGAGCGGCAGGGCATTCCGCTCGTCTACAAATCCTCGTTCGACAAGGCCAACCGCACCAGCGCTTCGAGCTATCGCGGGCTCGGCATGGACGAAGCCCTGCGTATCCTCGAGGCGGTGAAGCAGGAAACCGGGCTGCCGGTCACCACCGACGTCCATGAGCGCGAGCAGTGCGCGCCGGTGGCGGAAGTGGCCGATATCCTGCAGATTCCGGCCTTCCTCAGCCGCCAGACCGACCTTCTCGTCGCTGCCGCCGAGACAGGGCGGGCGGTGAACGTCAAGAAGGGCCAGTTCCTCGCCCCCTGGGACATGAAGAACGTGGCCAAAAAGCTGGACAGCTCCGGCGCCTCCGGCGTGCTGCTGACCGAGCGTGGCACGAGCTTCGGCTACAACACGCTGGTCGTGGACATGCGCGGCCTGCCGATCATGGCCGAAACCGGAAAGCCGGTGATCTTCGATGCCACCCACTCGGTGCAGCAGCCCGGCGGCCGCGGCGAATCGTCGGGTGGCGAGCGGCAATATGCGCCGGTGCTGGCCCGTGCCGCCGTGTCGGTGGGCGTGGCGGGCGTCTTCATCGAGACCCACGAGGACCCGGACAACGCCCCATCCGACGGCGCCAACATGATCCCGCTCGACCAGATCGAGGGGCTGGTGACCGAGCTGAAGCAACTCGACGAGATCGCCAAGGCGCGGGTGCGCGGCTGATGTCCGGCGCAGCGGTAGCGACGGGCGCACAGCCCGGCTACGTGCGGCTTTCCACCCTCGGCGTCGTGGTCGTGCTATTCGCCCTGCCCTGCATTACCGGCCGGTTGATGACCTATTTCGTGCTGCTCCTCGCGCTCGTCGCGGTGGCGACTCCCTCGATCCGCACGGCCTTTCATGATCGCAGCCGCAACCCCATCGACCTGATGCTGCTGGTTGCGGCCATCCTGCCCGGACTCGCCTTCGCGGTGACAGCGCGGCAGCCGTCCGACCTGCTCTATGCCTTCAATTTTGCACCCCTGCTGCTGGCCATTCCGTTCCGCTGGCAGCTGGAGCGAGCCGGGCGGGCCGATGGGGCGGCAATCCTCGGGTGGCTGGCGCTTGCCGGCACTTTTGTCGCGCTCGTCGTCGCGCTGGTGCAGGTGGCCGTGCTGGATCAACCACGGGCCGGGCAGCCGCTGATGAGCGCGTTCCAGTTTGCCGATACCGCGGTTTTGCTGGGTTTTCTGGCACTTGTCGGGCTGTTCGTGCCGGGTGCACGCGGGCGTCTGCTGCTGTTGGCAGGGCCGATCATGGGATGTACGGCGGCGGTGCTGGGCGGGACGCGCGGCGCGTTGGTGGCAGCTCCGGTGCTGGCGGTCGTGGCGATCGGAGTCGGGCTCGTGATGGCGCGGGATCGGCGCCTGCTGCTATGGGCCATCGGGGGGATGATCGCGGCGTGTGCGCTGACCCTGATCGGCGCCAAATTGCTGGGATTTCACAGGGCCTTGAGCGGTTTCACCGATGCCGGAAACGTGCTCTCCGGCGGGCCGGTGGACGAGGAAACCAAGGAGCGGCTGGTGCTCTATTGGGGCGGGTTGCAGGCGTTTTTGCGCGCGCCACTGCTCGGCTATGGCTGGGAGCACATGGTGAGTGTGATCGAGCCCTATGTCGATCCGGCCTATCTCGAGCGGGTGCGCAACTTCCGGCATCTGCACAATGGACTGCTCAGCTTTGCCGTAAGTGCCGGAATTCCCGGCATAATCAGCTTCGTGATCCTGTCTGTGGCGCCGGTGGTGGCGGTGTTCTGGACGCCGCGGGATGGCCAGTTCGTGCCGCGGCTGTATCTGGCGCTGGTGCTGTGCGCGGGCTATGCAGCCTTCCAGCTGACGATCATCATGATCGGATTCGAGTTCCACACGGTGCAGTACGCGTTCATGACCGTGACGATCCTCGCGTTCCTGACATCGTCTAAATCTACTGATAATTCAGAGACTTAACGATTGGGCGTGAGGCCGTGGCGCTGGTAGGCCTCGTGGGCGGCCTGGGCGTTGGCGTAGGGTTCCTGCCGGTCGACGTTCCAATAGCTCAATTCGTCCAAGGGGATAGGGACGCCGGTGATGGCGCAGCGGACGAAGGTGCCGGGGCGCAGCACGACATAGTCGGCATCGAGGTAGCGCAGTTGCGCTTCGGACGGGCTGAAGCTCTTGTCGAAGATATTCATGGTGGCTGCCAGTATAGGGCAGTTGCTCTGCCATTGAAACACCGCCTGCCTGCCATGGTCATGAACGGGATCTGAACGTTTGTTCAGATTGGAGATGACTGTGCGTTTAGCCGCCCCCTCCACCAGCTTCGCTGGTCCCCCTCCCCCGCCCCGCGGGGGAGGATCAAGAGGGCTAGAACAGTGTGCCCTGCGGGTCCTCGCCCGGGGGTGGTTTGACGCGGCGGCGGGGACGGGCTGAGCCGCCGACGGTGACGCCGATCTTGCCGACCGCGACCTCGATGTTGAGGCTCTCGCCGAGCTGGACCTGCTCGGCGTTCTTGACGATGCGATCCTGCGAGTCGGTGACGATGGCAAAGCCGCGCTCGAGGACGTTGCGATAACTGACCGCATCCAGCAACTTGCTCACCGCCTCGAGGCGGTGTCGGCGCTGGTCGATGATGCGGCGCATGGCGGGTTCGAGCGCCGTGCCGGCGGGCGTGAGGCGCGCCGCGAGGTTGCGCAGTTCGCTGCGCAGCGTGTTGGGCGAGAGGCGGCCCGTGACGCGCTCATAGGCGATGCGCTTGCGCTGGCCGGTATGGCGGAGGGCGGCGCCGAGATTGGATGCAGCGTGATCGAGCCGCTGGCGGGCCGAGGCGACGAGATCGAGCGGGCGCGGCAGGCCGGCAGCAGCGGCGCGCAGGCGGTCGCGATACTGGCCGGCGGTGCGGCGGGTGGCCTGGCGCTGGCGCAGGCCGAGTTCATCGACATAGGCGATGAGATCGGCCCGGACCGGGACGGCGGCTTCGGCGGCGGCGGTCGGGGTCGGGGCGCGGTGGTCGGAAGCGTAGTCGACGAGCGTGGTGTCGGTCTCGTGGCCGACGGCGGTGATGGTCGGGATGCGGCTCGCTGCGACCGCCCGGACGACGATCTCCTCGTTGAAGCCCCAGAGGTCTTCGATCGAGCCGCCGCCGCGGGCGACGATCAGCACGTCGGGGCGGGGGATCGGACCATCGGGAGCGAAGCGGTTGAAGCCCTCGATGGCGGCGGTGACCTCGGCGGCGGCGGTTTCGCCCTGGACGCGGACCGGCCAGACGATGACCCGGCGCGGGAAGCGGTCGGAGATGCGATGCAGGATATCGCGGATCACCGCGCCGGTGGGCGAGGTGATGACGCCGATGGTGCGCGGCAGGTAGGGCAGCTCGCGCTTGCGGTCAGCGGCGAACAGGCCTTCGGCGGCGAGCTTCTTGCGGCGCTCCTCGAGCAGCGCCATGAGCGCTCCGGCGCCGGCCGGTTCGATCTGCTCGATGACGATCTGGTACTTCGACGAGCGCGGAAAGGTGGTCATCCGGCCGGTGGCGATGATCTCCATGCCCTCTTCGGGCTTGAAGGTCAGGCGCGGCCAGGAACTCTTCCAGACGACCGCGTCGATCGAGGCGTTCTCGTCCTTCAGGGTGAAATAGGCGTGACCGGAAGAGTGGACGCCGCGGAAGCCAGAGATCTCGCCACGCACGCGGACATGGCCGAACTCGTCCTCGACGGCGCGCTTCACGGCGCCGGCCAGCTCGGAGACGGTGAATTCGGGAGCGTTGGTGAAGGGCGCGGCCATGGGGGAGAGGTGCGGGGATTTGGTGAGTCCGTCAAGGGTGGTGGCGGACTTGGGGAGATGCTATGGGGCCGCAAGTTCGGCGCGTGTGGTCGCCCCCTCCACCAGCTGCGCTGGTCCCCCTCCCCCGCCGCGCGGGGGAGGATCAGGAGAGATCGGTGATCCTGGCCACCCCTCATCCGCCCTTCGGGCACCTTCTCCCACAAGGGGAGAAGGCGATCACCGCAACTTCGGAGTTGGATCGCATGCGCATCTTGGTAGTCGGATCGGGTGGTCGGGAGCATGCGCTGGCGTGGGCGATTGCGAAGTCGCCGCGGTGCGAGAAGCTGTTCGTGATGCCGGGGAATGGCGGGACGGCGGAGATTGCCGAGAACGTGGCGGTGGATATCACCGACCATGCGGCCGTCGTGGCATTCGCCAAAGCCGAGCGGATCGATTTCGTGGTGATCGGGCCGGATGCGCCGGCGGTGGCGGGGCTGGCCGACGATGTGCGGGCGGCGGGGCTGCTGTGCTTCGGGCCAAGCAAGGCCGCGGCGCAGCTTGAAGGATCGAAGGCGTTCACCAAGGCGGTATGCGACGAGGCCGGGGTGCCGACGGCGCGCTATGCGCGGTTCGAGAACGAGGGCGAGGCGCTCGCCTATGTGCATGACCAGGGCGCGCCGATCGTGATCAAGGCGGATGGGCTGGCGGCCGGCAAGGGCGTGACCGTGGCGATGACGATGGAGGAAGCGGCCGACGCGGTGCGCGACTGTTTCTCGGGTGCGTTCGGCGAGTCTGGCTCGGTGGTGGTGATCGAGGAGTATCTCGAGGGCGAGGAAGCCTCGATCTTTGCGTTGTGCGACGGCAAGAGCGTGGTGATGCTGCCCAGCGCCCAGGACCACAAGCGGGTGTGGGACGGCGACCGCGGGCCGAACACGGGCGGCATGGGGGCGTATTCCCCGGCCCCGGTGATGACACCGGAGGTGACGGCGCGGGTGGAAGAGGAGATGATCCTCCCCACGATCCGCCGCATGGCCGAGCGCGGTACACCGTTCACCGGGGTGCTGTTTGCCGGGGTCATGGTGACCAAGGCCGGTCCGAAGCTGATCGAATACAATGTGCGCTTCGGCGACCCGGAAACGCAGGTGCTGATGCTGCGGCTGAAGTCGGATGCGCTGGAGCTGCTGGAGGCAACCGCGCGCGGTACGCTCGACAGGGTGACGCCGGAGTTCAGCGACGAGGCGGCGCTGACCGTGGTGCTGGCGGCCAAGGGCTATCCGGTGGACCCGCAAAAAGGCAGCGAGATCAAGGGTGTCGATGGACTCGACGACCCCGGTCTCGTGGTCTTCCATGCCGGCACGGCGCTGAAGGACGGCAAGCTGATCGCCAATGGCGGGCGGGTGCTGAACGTGACGGCGCTGGGCGCGACGGTCGGCGAGGCGCGCGAGGCGGCCTATGCAGCGATCGACAAGATCGACTGGCCGGAGGGCTTTTGCCGCAGCGATATCGGCTGGCGGGCGGTGGAGCGGGAACTCAAGCCCGCCTAACCTCTTTTAAAGGGGTTCAGAGCATCCTAACTCCTTATCGTGACCCACGTGATCAAACAGCCTGATCCACTCACGCCGCTGCAGCGACGGGGGCAGGAGATTGTCGATCGGCTGCGCGGCGAGTATCGCGACCACCCCAAGCCGGCCGGCGTGGAACCGCGCATCGGCGTGGCGCTGGGCGGCGGCTCGGCGCGCGGGCTGACACATATCCCGTTCATCGAGGCGATGGACGAGCTGGGGCTGAAGCCGCATGTGATCGCCGGCACCTCGATCGGCGCGCTGATCGGCTCGGGCTGGGCCAATGGCATGAGCGGGGCGGAACTGCGCGAGCATACGTTCGCGGTGCTGGGCACGATCCGTATCATCGCCGGGCGGCTGTGGGGCGCGCAGGTGCGCAACCTGGGCAATTTCTTCCAGCTCGGCTTCGGCGTGCAACTCGACGCGTGCCAGGTGGTGGATGCCTTCCTGCCCGACAATTTCCCGCACGAGTTCAGGGACCTGAAGACCAGGTTCTACGTGGTGGCGACGGATTTCCAGTCCTGGCACCAGGCGGTGTTTTCGGAAGGGCCGCTGCGCAATGCAGTGGCGGGTTCGCTCGCCATTCCCGGGCTGTTCAAGCCGGTGCCGTTCGCCAACCACCTGCTGGTCGATGGCGGCGTGGTGAACCCGCTGCCGCTCGACCAGGCGGCGGCCGATACCGACATACTCGTCGGCATCGACGTGAACGGCGATCCATCCGAACAGCTGACCAAGACCAACCACAATATCGTCGATGTGTGGTTCGGCTCGGCGCAGATCATGATGCATTCGCTGACGGCGCACATGATGGCAGCCTATCCGCCGGACGTGTATGCACGGCCGCACCTCAACAGCTTCGGGGCGCTGGAATTCTGGCGGGTGCGCGAGATCGTGGCGCATGTCGAAAAGGACAAGGACAACTTCAAGCGCGCGCTGGAGCGGCGCGTGGAGGCGTTCATCCAGAATGCGGGCGAGACGATGCGGGCGGAGGAGCGGTAGGGGCGGCGCTGCTGTGACGGCCTCCGGTGCGTGGCCCCCCCACCCACCCGCTCCGCGGGTCCCCCCTCCCCACAAGGGGGAGGGAAATCAGTGGGCAACCGCACCCGGTCAGCTTGCAGTCGGGTCTCCCTCCCCCTTGTGGGGAGGGGGGACCGCCGTAGGCGGTGGGTGGGGGTGCCGCACGTAATGATGCCTCCGGCCGCCCCCTCCACCAGCTTCGCTGGTCCCCCTCCCCCGCTGCGCAGGGGTGGATCACGGAGAGCTCAGCGCAAGCCCTTGAAGAACTCGCGCAGCAACTCGGCCGATTTGCTCGCCCCTACTCCGCCGATTACCTCGGGCCGGTGGTGGCAGGTGGGGGTTTCGAACAGGCGGATGCCGTTGTCGACGGCGCCGGCCTTGAGGTCTTCGGCGCCGTAGTAGAGGCGGCGGAGGCGGGTGTGGGCGATGGCGCCGGCGCACATGGCGCAGGGTTCGAGCGTGACATAGAGATCGCAGCCATCGAGACGGCCGGTGCCGCGGACGGCGAGCGCGGTGCGGATGGCGAGGAACTCGGCATGGGCGGTGGGGTCGGCAAGCTCGCGCATGCGATTGCGCTCGGCGGCGAGGACGCGGGTGCCGTCGAGGATGACGGCGCCGACCGGAGCTTCGCCGGCGGCGGCGGCTTCGGCGGCAAGGGCGAGGGCCTGGTCCATGGGGGTGGGCATGGGGGGGTGTTTAGCATCGTTGGTCGGTGGCTCACACCCCTCACCCGTCTCGCGCTTTGCGCGATCCACCCCCTCCCCGAGGGGGAGAGGAATAGGGCGATCGCCGCACTATCCGGTATTCTTCTCCCCGTCGGGGAGAAGGTGGCGCGTAGCGCCGGATGAGGGGGACAACCACCAAGGGTAGCGGTATTTTGCACCTTCAGGAGAATCGCCCTTTGCCCATTCGTCAGCTGCCCGAAGACCTGATCAACCGCATCGCCGCGGGCGAGGTGGTGGAGCGGCCGGCGAGCGTGGTGAAGGAGCTGGTGGAGAATGCCATCGATGCCGGGGCGCGGCGGGTGGCGATCACCACGGCGGGCGGCGGGCAGAGCCTCATTCGCATCGAGGATGATGGCGTCGGCATGGACGAGGCCGACCTCAAGCTGTCGGTGGAGCGGCATGCAACATCGAAGCTGGCCGATGACGGGCTCGACGATATCCGCACGCTTGGGTTTCGCGGCGAGGCGCTGGCGTCGATCGGCTCGGTGGCGGAACTGACGATCAGTTCGCGGCGGGCCGAGGATGCGAGCGGGCTGAAGTTGACGGTGCGGCACGGGATGAAGGGCAAGCCCACGCCGGTGGCGATGAACCGGGGCACCATCGTCGAGGTGCGCGAACTGTTCGCCAATGTGCCGGCGCGGCGGAAATTCCTCAAATCGGAGCGGGCCGAGGCGGCGGCGGTGACCGATATCGTCAAGCGGCTGGCGATGGCGAACCCGGGGGTGCAGTTCGTGCTCGAGGGCGCGGACCGGACGGCCTCGAACTGGCCGGCGCGCGAGGGCGAAGGGGCGCTCAGGGCGCGGCTGGGCGACGTGATGGGCGCCGATTTCGGCGACAATGCCGTGTCGCTGGCGACGATGCGGCATGGCATGGTGGTGACGGGACTCGCCGGGCTGCCGACCTACACGCGGGCCAATTCGCTGAGCCAGTACTTCTTCGTCAATGGCCGCTCGGTGCGCGACAAGGTGCTGATGGGGGCGATGCGGGCGGCCTATGCCGATTTCGTGTTCCGCGACCGGTTCGCCGTGGCGGCGATCTTCGTTGCGGTGGACCCGGCGGACGTGGATGTGAACGTCCATCCGACCAAGGCGGAATTGCGGTTCCGCGATGCCGGGGCGGTACGTGGCGCGGTGATCCGGGCGATCGGGGATGCGCTGGCGGCGGCGGGGCATCGGGCGGCTTCCACTGTCGGTGAGGATATCGCAGGGGCGTTTCGGGTGCCGGAGTTTGAGGGGCGGGTGGTGGAGCCGGCGCGTGGGGCACCCCCACCCACCATGCTCCGCATGGTCCCCCCTCCCCACAAGGGGGAGGGAAACCCGACTGCAACCTCCCTGCACTTTGCTGACTTTGCGGAGCCGAGTGCGCGGTACAATGAGCCTGTTCCGGTGGTGGAGCCTGTCGAGTATCCGCTCGGCACTGCGCGGGCGCAGATGTTTGATAATTTCATCGTGGCGCAGAATGGCGACAGCCTGCTGCTGGTGGATCAGCATGCGGCGCATGAGCGGCTGGTGTATGAGCGGTTCAAGGCGCAGATGGCGGCGGGGCCGGTGGTGAGCCAGCTGCAGCTGATCCCGGTGGTGATCGAGCTGCCGGAGGACGACGTGGCGCGGCTGGCGGAGGCGGCGCCGGTGCTGGACAAGCTCGGGCTGGTGCTGGAGCCGTTCGGGGCGCGGGCGGTGGCGGTGCGCGAGACACCGGCGCTGCTCGGGCAGCCGGACGTGGCTGGGCTGGTGCAGGACCTCGCCGACGGACTGGCGGAGTGGGACTCGGCGGCGGCACTGGCCGATCGGCTCGAGGCGATCATCGGGCGGATGGCGTGCCACGGCTCGGTGCGGTCGGGGCGGCGGCTGAAGCTCGAAGAGATGAATGCGCTGCTGCGCGAGATGGAGGCGACGCCGCATTCGGGGCAGTGCATCCATGGGCGGCCGACTTATGTGGAGCTCAAGAAGGCGGACATGGAGCGGTTGTTCGGGCGGACGCGGTAGACCCCTCACCCGTCCCGGCTGCGCCGGTCCACCCTCTCCCCGACGGGGAGAGGAATAGAGGTGGCCACCGCGGCGGCGGTATTCTTCTCCCCGTCGGGGAGAAGGTGGCGCGTAGCGCCGGATGAGGGGTCTACACCAGACGGATGAAATGTACCGCCGCCGCACCGTATTCGCGGCGGTCGTCGATTTCGAAGCCGGGCGGGAGCGCGAGTTCGACCTCGGCGCTGTCCTCCAGCACGATCGTTGCGCCATCGGCGAGCCAGTCCCCTGCCCGCAGCGAGGCCAGCGCCTGCTCGCCGAGGCCCTTGTTGTAGGGCGGATCGAGGAAGACGAGGTCGAAGGGGCCCATGGTGCCCGCAGGGCCGAGGGCGGTGGCGTCGCGGCGGAGGAGCTTGGCGTAGCCGGCGATGCCGAAGGCTTCGATGTGGTCGCGGATGAGGCCGCGGGCTTCAGCGCCGGTGTCGACGAAGACGGCGCTGGTGGCACCGCGGGAGATGGCTTCGAGGCCGAGGGCGCCGGTGCCGGCGAAGAGATCGAGCACCTTGATGCCATCGAGATGCACGCCGATGCGGCTCGCGAGGATGTTGAACATCGACTCGCGGGCGCGATCGGAGGTGGGACGGATGCTGTCGTCGGTGGGCGACAGCAGCGCCTTGCCGCGGAACTTGCCGCCGACGATGCGCATGGGCTAGGCGCGCGGCTTACGGGGGCCACGCGGCTTGTCGCCGCCGGGGCGAGGGCCGCCGGGCTTGCCGGTGAAGGGCTTGCCGCCACCCGGCTTGCCGCCGAAGCTGCGCGGCTTGTCGCCATAGGAGCGGGCCGGACGGTCGCCGCCGTCACGCGGAGGGCGGGTACCGTAGGGCTTCTTGTCGCCCCAGGAGCGGGCGGGACGATCCCCTGCCCCGGCCTCGGCATTGCGCGGGCTGTAGGGCTTCTTGCCGAAGCCGCCACGGGACGGACGATCGCCATCCTCGCGCGGCGGACGATTGCCAAATGGCTTGTCACCAAACTTGCGAGCCGGGCGGTCACCGTCGGCGCGCGGCGGGCGGCTGCCGAACGGCTTGTCGCCGAACTTGCGGGGCGGACGATCGCCGGCTTCGGCGTTACGCGGCGCGTAAGGCTTCTTGCCGAAACCACCGCGCGCGGGACGGTCGCCGTCCTCGCGCGGGCCACGGGCAAATGGCTTCTTGTCGCCGAACGGCTTCTTATCACCGAACTTGCGGGCCGGACGCTCGTCGCCCTCGGGACGGGGACCGCGCGGGCCGCGAGCGGGACGCTCGTCGTGGTGGGCGGGACGGCCGAAATTGCGGGCCGAGCTGTCGTCGGGGTCCCAGCGCTTTTCTGGGCGGGGGCCGCGCTGCGGCTTCACCTCGATGGTGGTGGAGGTCCCGTCCTCGAAATGCACGATGCGCTCGTCGCGCGGCATCTCGGGCTTGCGCTCCTTGGTGGGCCGGGCCGGACGCTTGGTGAAGCGGCCGCCGGGGCGATCCTGGCGCGGCCGATCCTCGAAGGCGGCCTCGCGCGCGGCTTCGGTGTCGTCGTCCTCGAAGCGGAAACGGTTCTGGGTCTTGCGTGGCGAGAGCTTCTTGAGCTCGGTGCCGGGCGCAGCCGCGCGCACTCGCGGATCAGCGGCCCGCTTTTTCTGGGCGGCCGCGATCTCGGGCATGTCGCTGTCGAAATCGGCGCCGGCTTCGGTGGCGAGGCGCTTGCCGAGCTGCTCCTTGAGCACGCGGGCGGCAACGACCTCGACCTCGCCTTCGGCGAGATCGCCAAGCTGGAACGGGCCGTAGCTGACGCGGATGAGGCGGTTGACCTGGAGGCCGAGCGCGCCGAGGACGTTCTTGACCTCGCGGTTCTTGCCTTCGCGCAGGCCGAGCACGAGCCAGGAATTGGAACCCTGGTTGCGCTCGAGAATGGCTTCGATCGGACCATACTGGATGCCGTCGATCTCAATGCCGTCCTTGAGCGTATCGAGCTGTTCCTGGGTGACGGAGCCGAAGGCGCGCACGCGGTAGCGGCGCAGCCAGCCGGTGGCGGGCAGTTCGAGCACGCGCTTCAGGCCACCATCATTGGTGACGAGCAGCAGGCCTTCGGTGTTGATGTCGAGCCGGCCGATCGAAACGACGCGCGGCAGGCCCTTTTCGTCGAGCGCCTCGAAGATGGTGGGGCGACCCTCGGGGTCCTTCTCGGTGACGACGAGCCCGGCGGGCTTGTGGTAGAGCCAGACGCGCGTGCCCTGGCGGGCGGCGAGCGGGGTGCCATCGACCTTGATCTTGTCCGACGCAGTGACGTTGAAGGCCGGGGTCAGGACCTTGCGGCCGTTGACGGTGACGCGGCCATCCTTGATCCAGCCTTCGGCATCGCGACGGGAGCAGAGGCCGGAACGGGCGATGACCTTGGCAAGGCGGTCGCCCTCCGCGGGAATGGCGGATACATCAGTCATGTCGTAACTCCTGCGGGCTGGCCGTCCCATGACGGCATCAGCAGCGCATCTTTCGAGTTGGAAATCAGTTCCTGGCGAGAGCCTTGCGCAGCTCCGGCGGGCAGGCGGGGTCGTTGAGCGGCACCAGATCGCCGTTCTTGGCAA
Source organism: Devosia sp. Soil_C_22 (assembly GCF_057657195.1). Lineage (NCBI taxonomy): Bacteria > Pseudomonadati > Pseudomonadota > Alphaproteobacteria > Hyphomicrobiales > Devosiaceae > Devosia > Devosia sp. Soil_C_22. The sequence goes on along the minus strand of NZ_JBDGIY010000001.1, from coordinate 994,119 downwards.
GGCACACGGTGTCCTGGCCCTTGACCGAGGTGAAGTAATACTCCGCCGGCGGCAGATAGAGCGGACGATCCTTGACCTGGTAGGTGCCCTGGAAGCGGGCGGTCAGCTGCTGGATCTCGGCCTGGGTGAGCGGACGGCCGCCGGGGGTGAAGCCATCGACGACGCGAGCCTTGCTCAGGCGCTTGGCTTCGGCGTCGGACAGGCCGGTCGAATTGATGGTGACCTTGGCGGAATCCACCGGCAGCGACGCGACGGCCGTTGAGGTCTGCGGGGGCGGCAGCGAAGCAGATTTGGGCATGACCAGCGGACCGCGCGGCGCGAGGTTCTCGTCCTTGCCCTCGCGCTCGAGCATGCCCATGCCCTTCATCGATTCGATGGCGACCTCGCGCTCGAAGGTGCCGACGTCGACCATGGCATTGGTGCCTTCGACGGTGGTGCAGGCGCTGAGTCCCGCGCTCAGCACCAGGCCGAGGGCCAGCAAGCCGCCCCGGGTTACGGCACTGAAACGGGGCCGCTGCCCAGTCAAACCACTCAGCATAGAGACTTCCCTTGTTCCCCTGACCCGCTCGGCCAAGTTGCGGGCCTTATAATCCATGGCAGGCCGTAAGGCCAGAATGAGGCACCTTTGCGATCAGCCCTTCTTGCGCCGACCAACCCCGACGAAATCGAGGAAAAGCAGCAACACCCCCAGCGTGATCGCCATATCGGCGATGTTGAAGATGTAGAATGACCAATCCTGCCAATGAAAGTGAAAGAAATCTGCAACGGCGCCGTAAAGCACACGATCGAGCGCATTGGAGACGGCGCCGCCAATGGCGAGCATCAGGCCGAACCGTACCAGCACATCGGTGGTGCGGGCCCACCAGACAAAGAGCGCGGCAATGGCGACGACGGCGATGACGCCCAGGGCCCAGACCGGCAGGCCGTCGAGCAGGCCGTAGGACACGCCGCGGTTCCAGACGAGGACATAATCGAAGAAATCGGTGACGCGGACGACCTCGCCACCGCGCCAGCCGGTGGGCTCGTTGGGGATGTAGCCGACGACGTAATCGAGGCACACCGAGGGCGCCGCGCCGATGCAGTCGGCGCTGACCTGGATGTGCTTGTGGAGGCGGTCGAGGGCGAACGCGAACAGGCCGACGAGCAGCGAGGCGATGAGGTGGGGGCGGGTCAGCATGGCACCGTCCTGCCTTCTCCCCTTGTGGGAGAAGGTGCCCGGAGTGCGGATGAGAGGTCGGCTGCGCGCGCCGGCGTTTGTGGTCGCCCCCTCCACCAGCTTCGCTGGTCCCCCTCCCCCGTTGCACGGGGGAGGATCAGGAGAGGCTGGTGCCTGGTCAGGGTGGGACCGATAGAGACGGCCCCCTCCCTCGCCATTCGAGCGTAGCTCTCATGGCCTTCTCCCCTAAAATCGCTCCACTGGAGCGATTTTGCCTTCGGCACGGCTCGAAGTCCCCCACAAGGGGGGAGGTGAAGAGGTGCGTGGGGCTGGATGGTGCCATGACCACGGAGCGACACCTCCCCCCTTGTGGGGGAGGTTGGGAGGGGGGTGGCCAAGAACACTGGGCTTACAGCCCTGCCGCCCGGCGTTCGCGCATGGCCTGGGCGTCGCGGAGGCTGAGGTCCGGAAAGTCCTTGTCGGTGCCGACTTCGGGCAGGATGCGCCACGAGCGGGCGCAGCGGTTGCCTTCGGCCTTGGCGAAGACCACCGCGACGCCGCGGACTTCTTCGGAGCGGAACGCGTCGGCCGGGCCTTCGGCCTCGATCACTTCGATATCGGAGGTGATGGAGATTTCGGCCATGTCGGTGCCCCGGACGGCGGCGGCGAGCTTTTCGTCGGCGATGTAGACTTTCGGGGCCGCTTCGAGCGAGGCGCCGATGGTCTTTTCGCGGCGGGCGATTTCGAGGGCGCCGGTGACGACCTTGCGGACTTCGCGGATTTCCTCCCACCTGGCCTCGAGCTTGTCGTCGAGCCAGCTGTCCGGCAGCACCGGGAACTCGCGCAGGTGGACCGAGGAATCGGCGCCGGGGTGACGCTCGAGCCAGGCTTCTTCCATGGTGAAGACGAGGATGGGCGCGAGCCAGGCGGTGAGCGCGTCGAAGACGTGATCGAGCACCGTCAGGCTGGCGCGGCGGCGGACCGAGGAGATCGGGTCGCAGTAGAGCGCGTCCTTGCGGATGTCGAAATAGAACGCCGACAGGTCGATGTTCATGAAGTTCGACAGGGCGGCGACGACGCGCTTGTAGTCGTACTCGTTGTAGGCGTCGCGCACGAGGCCATCGAGGGACTTCAGCTTGTGCAGCACCAGTTGCTCGAGTTCGGGCATGTCGCGATAGTCGACGGTTTCCTCGGCCTTGCGATGGGCAAGGTTGCCGATGAGCCAGCGGATGGTGTTGCGGAGCTTACGGTAGCTGTCGACGGTGGTGTTGATGATCTCCTTGCCGATGCGGAGATCGTCGGAATAGTCGGACTGGGCCACCCAGAGGCGCAGGATATCGGCGCCGTACTGCTTGATGACGTCCTGCGGGGCGACGGTGTTGCCGAGCGACTTCGACATCTTCTTGCCCTCGCCATCGAGGGTGAAGCCGTGCGTCAGGACGCTCGCATAGGGCGCAAAGCCGTTGGTGGCGCAGCTTTCGAGCAGGGACGAGTGGAACCAGCCGCGGTGCTGGTCGGAGCCTTCCAGATACATGCCAGCCGGGAACTGCATATCCGGCCATTTCTGCGGGTTGCGCAGCACCCAGCTATGCGTGGTACCGGACTCGAACCAGACATCGAGGATGTCGTCGATCTTGGTCCAGTTCTCGGGATCGGGCACGGCATTGCCGAGGAAGCGGTCCTTGGCGCCGGGCTTGAACCAGGCGTCGGCGCCCTCTTCCTCGAAAGCCTGGCCGATGCGCTCGTTGACCAGCTCGTCCTTGAGGATGGTGTCGGTCGCCTCGTTGTAGAACACGGCGATGGGGACGCCCCAGGCGCGCTGGCGCGACAGCACCCAATCGGGGCGGTCGGCGATCATCGAGCGCAGGCGGTTCTGGCCGGCCTGCGGGTAGAACTTGGTGGCGTCGATGGCGGCGAGCGAGCGGGCGCGCAGGGTGTCGCCCTTTTTGCCCATGATGTCGCGGTCCATGTAGACGAACCACTGCGGGGTGTTGCGGTAGATGATCGGCTTCTTCGACCGCCAGCTATGCGGATACTGGTGCTTCACGCGGCCGCGGGCGACCATGGCGTTGCGCTCGGCCAGCGCGGCGATGACGCGGTTGTTGGCGTCGCCTTTCTTGCCGGCATCGTCGATGATGCGGGCGCCCTCGAAGCCGGGGGCGGCGGCTGTGTAATAGCCGGCGTCGTCGACGACGTAGGGGATCGCGGTATCGATGCCGAGCGACTGCAGATGGCGGCCGGATTCCATCCAGATGCCGAAGTCGTCGAGGCCGTGGCCCGGCGCGGTGTGAACGAAGCCGGTGCCGGCGTCATCGGTGACGTGCTCGCCATCGAGGAGCGGGACCTCGAACGCGTAGCCGCCACCGAGACCGCGCAGCGGGTGCGTGGTCGAGACGATTTTGCTGCAATCGACATCGTGCAGGCGAACGAAGGTCTCGACCTTGGCCTTCTGGAAGACGTCGGCGGCGAGCTTGTCGGCGAGGACGTATTTCTCGCCCTTCGACGCCCAGTTGCCCTCGGGCGCGGCGGTGACCTCGTAGAGGCCGTAGCTGATCTTGCTCGAATAGCTGATGGCGCGGTTGGCCGGGATGGTCCACGGGGTGGTGGTCCAGATGACGACGTAGGACGAGCCGAAATCCTCGAACGAGCCGGTGCCGAAGGCGCCGTTGGCCGAGTGGATGGGGAACTTCACCCAGATGGTGTCGCTCTCGTAGTCGGCATATTCGATTTCGGCTTCGGCGAGCGCGGTGCGCTCGACCACCGACCACATGACGGGCTTGGAGCCGCGATAGAGCTGGCCGGAGGCGGCGACCTTCATCAGCTCGCGGGCGATCTGGGCTTCGGCGTCGAAGCTCATGGTGAGATAGGGGTTACCCCAATCGCCGATGACGCCGAGGCGCTTGAATTCCTCGCGCTGGGTATCGACCCAGTATTGCGCGAACGAGCGGCACTCGCCGCGGAACTCGTTGATCTCGACGTCGTCCTTGTTCTTGCCCTTGGCGCGGTACTGTTCCTCGACCTTCCACTCGATGGGCAGGCCGTGGCAATCCCAGCCCGGCACGTAGGCCGAGTTGTAGCCGAGCATGGTCTTCGAACGCGAAACGAGGTCCTTGAGGATCTTGTTCAGCGCGTGGCCGATATGGATGTTGCCGTTCGCATAGGGCGGGCCATCGTGCAGGGTGAAGACGGGCTTACCCTGCCCGGCGGCGCGCTGGCGGGCATACATATCCATGTCTTCCCAGCGCTTCAGCCAATCAGGCTCGCGGGCGGGGAGGCCGGCGCGCATGGGGAACTCGGTCTCGGGCAAAAAGAGCGTCGCGCTGTAATCAGTGTCCGCGCCGCTTTGAGCAGTGTCGTTCATCGTCATCGATCGATGGAATGGGAAAGGTGGGGGCTTTTAGCAAGCGGGGGCGATGGGTGAAAGGGGAAATGCCGGTGCGGGGGCTGTCCGGCTGGAGCCGAGCTCCCCTCCCCCCTTGCGGGGAGGGGCGGGGGTGGGGGTCCATCAGCGACGCACGGCGCCACCCCCACCCTCGATCCCTCCCCGCAAGGGGGAGGGAGGCGACGGCGGCGCGAGCGGTGTTCCCGGATGGCTACCGGAAGAACCCGAGCTTTTCGTCCAGTTCGGACACCGGCAGCGTCGCCTGCAGCAGATGCCGTGCCTGCGTTGCGTCGCGGTTCACCGCTGCGATCAGCTCGTCGAGGCCGCGGAATTTCTCCTGGCCGCGGACGGTTCCGAGCAGGGCGACTTCCAGCGTCTGGCCGTAGATGTCTTCGTCGAAATCGAAGATCCAGGTTTCGAAGGGCGGGCGCTCGTTGTTGAACATCGGCTTGCCGTAGCTGGCGACGCCATCGAGCAGGCGGTTGCCCAGCTTGGCGCGCACGGCGTAGACGCCCTGCATCAGGCCGAAGCCGGTAGGGGTGGGGACGTTCGCGGTGGGGAAGCCGAGTTCGCGGCCGCGCTGGTCGCCCTTCACCACCGGGCCGGCGAGAAACCAGTGATAGCCGAGCAGCTGGGCAGCGGCGGCGACATCGCCCTCGCCGAGCAGCGCGCGGATGCGGGAGGACGAGATGTGGTCGTCGCCCTCGTCGAGCATATCGAGGATCTCGACGTCGAAGCCGTGACGCTGGCCGGCATCCTTGAGGAAAGCCGGGGTGCCCTTGCGCTGGTAGCCGAAGTGGAAATCGGCGCCGACTTCGACGCCCTTCACATTCAGCGCGCCGACGAGGAAGCGGGTAACGAAATCCTCCGCTTCGATCTTCGAGAACTCGAGCGAGAAGGGCATCACGACGATGCCGTCGAGCCCGAGCGCCTCGGCGATCTCGGCCTTGTGGTCGGCATAGGTGAGCCGGAACATGAAGGGTTCGGGCGCAAACACGTCGCGCGGGTGCGGCTCGAAGGTGAGGACCAGCGCGGGCACGCCGGCAGCGGCTGCGCGGGCCTTCAGCGCGCGGAAGACGTGCTGGTGGCCACGGTGGCAGCCGTCGAAATTGCCGATGGCGACCATGGCGCCCTTGAGCGATGCCGGGACATGGTCGAGCCCCGCGAGCCTGATGAAAGCCAAATCCGCACCCGCCTTGAAAGTGAAGGCGATATGGCAAGAAAGCGGCAGCGTTGCAAGGCGACGATGGTGGTGGCTGGTATGCGGGGGCGTGGGGCCGCGACACGCACCCCTTCCCTCTCCCCCTCGGCGGGGGAGACGCGAGACTTACGAGCGCCAGCGAGTTAGTCGCAGCAGAGAGGGGGTCTTGGGAGCCGCCGTGCCCGCCACACCCCCTCTCTTGCGATTTCTAAGGCTTAGCAAGAACTAAGCCCAAGAAATCGCTTTCTCTCCCGCAAGGGGAGAGATGGGCATCGAGCCTGCCTCTGCTACCAGCCGAGCTTGGCCATGAAGCCGGCGACGTTGGCGCCGCTGGGCTGCAGCAGGGCGCGGATGGCGGCGGGGTCGGGCTTGCCGAAGGCGTCCAGCTCGGCGGCGTGGATGGAGCCGGTGATGAACAGCAGGTCGAGCCCGGCCCCGGCGGCGCCGATGGCGTCGGTGCGCACCGAGTCGCCGATGGCGAGGATGCGGGAGCGATCGAGCGGACGACCGGCGGCGACTTCGGCGAGGCGCAGGGCCTCGGTGTAGATCGGCTTGTAGGGCTTGCCGACCATGACGATCATGCCCCCGCGGGCTTCGTAGAGGTCGGCCAGCGCGCCGCCGCAATAGATGAGGCGATCGCCGTGCTCGACGACGCGATCGGGGTTGGCGGCGATGAGCTTGAGGTTGCGGCTCAGCCAGAGCGTGATGCGGTCATTGTACATGTCGGGCGTGTCGTCGTCGGTCTCGAGGTCGGTGACGACGATGGCGCTCGCCTCTTCGGGACCGGTGAGGCGGATATCGAGATCGTCGAACAGGCCGCCATCATTGTCGGCGGGGCCGACATAGTGCACGGCCTTGCCGCGATAGTCGGCGAGCAGCACGCGCGTGGCGTCGCCGGAGGAGACGATGGTGTCGTAGGCGTCGCGAGGGACACCGAGCCTGTCGAGCATGCCGACGATGATCGGGGCGCGCAGCGGGGCATTGGTGATGAGGACGACGCGGCCGCCGTGCTTGCGATAGTTCACCAGCGCCTCGACGGCAGTCGGGTGGGCAGCGACGCCGTTGTGGATGACGCCCCAGACGTCGGAGAGGATGGCGTCGTAGCGGGAGGCAATGGCGCCGAGGCCGTCGAGAGGGAGCATCGGGAAGGTCCGGGGTTGTTCGTAGGGTGGCAATAACAGGCTTCGCGCCCTTATCACACCCGGGATGTCATCCCTGCGAACGCAGGAATCCATCGCGCCGCCAGCGCGGGAGGAGCGCTGGAGCCCTGCTTCGCAGGGTGACAGCCGGTGGGTTGGGCCGCCCCCTCCACCGGCTACGCCGGTCCCCCTCCCCCGCCCCGCGGGGGAGGATTTGGAGAGGCCGGTGGCTCAGGCCCGGCGTTGTTCGCCGAGCAGGTCGGCGCGGACGGGGCCGGGGCGGCCGATGTGGGGGCCCTGGACCAGGGCGATGCCGTCCTCGAACAGGCTGAGGAGTTGCTGCTCGTCGTGGACGCCGGTGGCGCAGAGCGCGATCTCGAAGCGCTTGGCGTAGGGGGCGATGTCGCCGGTATAGAGGTCCGAGAGCGTCTCGGGCATGGTGAGGAAGCGGGTGGCGTCGAAGCGGACGGTATCGAAGCCGAGGCCCTCGAGCTCGGCGAAATCGATGCGGAGCGAGGTGGCGTTGTCGAGCACGAAGCCGGCGCCGCATTTCCTGAACTCGCCGAGCGCACGCTTTTCGGGCTGGCCCAGCGGCCTGTACTCGCCGTGCGGCAGCGAGAAGATCAGCGAGGCGGTGATCGCCTGGTTGGCGACGAGGGTCGCGACCACCTGCGCGAGCGCCTTCTTGTCGAGGATGGTGGCGCGGCTCAGCGGCAGATGCAGGCGGATCGGCGCACCGGCCGTGCGGGCGCGGCGGGCGATGGTGACGGCTTCGTCGAGGGCGAGCGCCTCGATGCGGCGGACCAGGTCCTCGCCGCCGCGGCGCGGCATGAAGTCGGGCGCGTCGGCAAGGCCGCCTGCGTCCTGCATCAGGCGCGGCACCAGATCATAGCCCACCGGCTTGCGCGTCGGCAGCGTTACCACCGGCTCGATGTGGAAGACGAGACGGTTTTCGGCCAGGGCGCGACGGAGCTCGGCCTCCGGGATCAGCGGCTCGTCGAAAATATCGGCCACGACCGGCTCGGCTTCCGCGTCGGCGCGAACGAGGGCGGTGGTCCCTGCCCCCGGCTGGCGCTGGCCCTCCTCGAAATCGGCCATGGCCTCGGCGAGCTGACGGGTGACGGTGCCGAGCACCGAGATATCGGCCTCGATAGCGTCGATGCGGCTGCCGACATTGGCATCGGCAATGGCATTGACGCGCTGACTCAGCACCTGGCCGGCCTTGGCATCGGTGGAGAGCAGGCGTGCCAGATCCTCGACGGCGCGCTCGAGCCGCGCTTCCGAACGCTGGCGCAGGCGGCGCTCCATCAGCATGACCGCGACGGCGCCAAAGGCGATGGCGGTGACGAAGGCTTCGATGGGCGAAAAGGTCAGTCCGAAATAGGCCGCCGCGGCGACGCCGACGGTCGCAAGGCCGATGAAGATGTAGACGAGGCCCTGCACGGTCCGCTCGCTCTCCCATTTGGCCCGGATTCGACGCCGATTCCTCTTAGCATCGCGATGTCACGGCCGGAAGGCGACCAGCGGAGGCAGCTGTGGCTAACCCATCGCGTCAAATCCAAACGGTTTGTTTACCGAGTTCGTCAACACTCCATTGAGCAATCAACCGCCTGGAAAGCTTCCTCCATGCCTGCCACCGGCTTCGGGGATGAGAACGTTGTCCGTATCCTGCTCGTCGACCAGGACGTCGCGAGCGCGATGGCGCTTGCCGACTCGCTGGCGCTCGCCCTCGCCGCCGATCCCGACGTGATCGCCGTGCGCAGCGGCCGTGATGCGGTGGAACTGCTGCGCAGTGCGGCGTTCGACCTGCTGCTCGTCGACCTCGAGAGCCTCGCCGACCTCAGCGACACCGACGCGGCGGTATCCCGCCTCGTGCGGCTGGCGCCGAACGCGCTGGTGGTGGCGCTGTCGGACGGCAGCTCGGTGACGGCGACGCTCGCGGCGCTCAGCGCCGGCGCGCACGACCACGTGGCGCGGCCGATCGACGGGCCGGTGCTGCTCGCCCGGCTGGCGGAGCTGGCGCGACGGCATGGCCGGGAGATCGCCGCCGCGCTGAAGCGGCCGGTGGAGGTCGAGGGCCAGCTCGCCGGGCTGGTCGATGCCTCGGGGCAGCTGCAGGACGTATTGGCGCTCGTCGCCCGCGACTGGGCCGGCGGCTCGGAGTATCTCGACGGGCTGGCGCGCCGGATCGTCGAGATCTTCGAACAGGCCGGCGACGTATCGGCCGACTCGATGCGGCCGGCAGTGCTGCCGATGTGGCGGCAGGAGCAGCGCATCATCGAGGAAGCGATCGCGAGCTTCGGCGGCAACATCACGCTGGCGGCGCAGGCGCTGGAGCTCAGCCCCTCGACGATCTATCGCAAGCGGCAGGCCTGGGCCGAGCTAGAAGGCAACAAGGGCGCGGCTTAGGGGCACGGCGGGCTATTGTATCCTTTGCCAGTCTGTCGTCAGATGACGTATCTCTTGGGAAGGGATTCAGATGCCAGCCACCGAGCTTGTCGAGACGACCATCGATCAGAGGGCTCTAGACAAAGCCATCGAGGTGTTGGCAGCACGCGGCCTTACCGTTGAAGACATCATACAACGTCTGCTCCATCGCATCGTGCGGGATGGTGCCGTGCCCGACTTTATCCTGGCTGGCCGGAAAGGCCTTCCGGAAGTCCGGCAGGACTAGAGCACTCGCGATCAGACGGACCCGGCCCTAGACCGGAGAATTATCAGCCCTGCGCCAGCTTCTCGCGGGCCTTCTTCGCCGTGGCGAAAGCTTTGGCTTCTTCGCCCAGGGCCGAGCCCTTCTTGACCACATTGCCTTCGGCGTCGACCAGCGACCAGTCCCACTTGGTGTTGGGGCCGACGCCGCCGGTGCGGCGGAGCTTGATTTCGAGTTCTGCGCTTACCGCCATGTGAAGACCCTGGTGACCGAGTAGTTGAAAACGACGCTCATCAGAACGCCGAGCAAGCCCGCGATATAGAACTGTCCGTCGAAGGCGTAAATCCAGCTTGCGACAGAAACATTGGCCAGGGCGCCAATGGAGCATACGGCATAGAAGCTGAGGAGGCCGGTGAGGTAGCGCCAGCCACGCAGCTTCTTGCTGGCATAGGTCAGCTCGTTGTTGAGCATGAAATTGAAGGTCATGGCGATGAGCGTGGCCAACGTCTGGGCCCAGACGAAATCGAGCCCGAGCCGCTCGTGGGCGATCCACAGCGTGCCCATGTGGACGATGACGCCGAAGCCGCCGACGAGTCCGAACAGCAGGAAACTGGTGGGGAGCAGGCCGCGCGTGAGCTTCGAGACGATCAGCCCCAGGAACTGCACGACGATGATCGGGCTCATCTTGCTTTCGCCGGCATGGCGCGGACGGAAGGTGTAAGCCACTTCGCCGATGCGCAGCTGCTTGCCCTGGTTGGCGCGGAAGCGGGTGGCCGAGACGATGATATCGAGCAGGATCTTGAAGCCGTCCTCGCTGAGGTCCGGCGCCACATCGTCGAAGGTGGCGCGGCGCATCAGGAAGAAGCCGCTCATCGGGTCGCTCATGTTGCGGCCGGTAACGAGGCTCGAGATCCGGGTGGCAAAGCGGCTGCCGGCTTCGCGCGCCCTCGACAGGCCCTCGCCAACACTGCCATCGCCGGAATAACGGGTGCCGACGACGATGTGATCGCCCGCCTTTGCCTTGTCCAGCATCTGCGGCAGAATGGATTCGTCGTGCTGCAGGTCGGCGTCGATGACCGCGAAGTACGGCGCCGCGCTCGACAGGATGCCCTCGATGACGGCCGAACTCAGGCCGCGGCGGCCGATGCGGTGGATGCCGCGGACGTTGGGGAAACGCTGCGCCATCTCACGCACGACTTCGGACGTGCCGTCGGGCGAGTTGTCGTCAACGACGATGAACTCGAACGGGATGCCACTCAGCGCGGCGCCGACCTTTTCATAAAGCAGCCCGACATTCTCGCGCTCGTTATAGCTCGGCACGATGACGGCCAACTCGGGCGCGACCCAGGCTTCCGGGCTGCGCTTCACATGGGGGTCGAACTGAATTACGGTCACATTGGCTCCGGGGCTTGCGGCCAGTCATTGCCGCGCCGGCAGCAGGTAACACGCCGCGGCGCTTTGTCTCGGCACCCACAACGCGGCATTTTCAGCTCGGTTTCACGCGCCTGTCGCATAGCTGCTCCACGATCAGATTATGCCTCGCGGTCAACTTGACTCGATTGGAGCCCCCTCCTATATCGCCTCTCGTGCCTGTTAGCACTCCTCCACTCCGAGTGCTAACAGGCGAAGATTCATCGAGGTTTATAGGAGCAAACATGGCTTTCCGTCCTCTGCACGACCGCGTGGTCGTTCGCCGTGTCGACAGCGAAGAGAAATCGGCTGGCGGCATCATCATCCCCGACACTGCCAAGGAAAAGCCCTCCGAGGGCGTGATCGTCTCGGTCGGTCCTGGCGCCCGTGACGAAGCCGGCAAGATCGTTCCGCTGGACGTCAAGGAAGGCGATCGCATCCTGTTCGGCAAGTGGAGCGGCACCGAGGTGAAGCTCAACGGTCAGGATCTCCTGATCATGAAAGAGTCCGACATCATGGGCGTGATCACCGCGTAAGGCTTTCGCCTCGCACGGTTTTTCCCATTTGTTTCAAACGTAAGGAGCGCCTCCAATGGCTGCTAAAGACGTAAAGTTCTCCACCGATGCCCGCGACAAGATGGTCCGCGGCGTCAACATCCTCGCCAATGCGGTGAAGGTGACCCTCGGCCCCAAGGGCCGCAACGTCGTGATCGACAAGTCGTTCGGCGCCCCGCGCATCACCAAGGACGGCGTCACCGTCGCCAAGGAAGTGGAGCTCGAGGACAAGTTCGAGAACATGGGCGCCCAGATGCTGCGCGCCGTGGCCTCCAAGACCAACGACATCGCCGGTGACGGCACCACCACCGCGACGGTGCTGGGCCAGGCCATCGTCAACGAAGGCATCAAGCTCGTTGCCGCCGGCATGAACCCGATGGATCTGAAGCGCGGTATCGACCTCGCCGTCGCCGAAGTCGTCGAGAATCTCGGCAAGGCCAAGAAGACCATCTCGGCCAACAACGAAGTCGCGCAGGTCGGCACCATCTCGGCCAACGGCGAAACCGCCATCGGCGAGATGATCGCCAACGCGATGCAGAAGGTCGGCAACGAGGGTGTGATCACCGTCGAGGAAGCCAAGACCGCCGAGACCGAGCTCGACGTCGTCGAGGGCATGCAGTTCGACCGCGGCTACCTGTCGCCGTATTTCGTCACCAATGCCGAGAAGATGACCGCCGTCCTCGAGGACCCGGTGATCCTGCTGCACGAGAAGAAGCTCTCGAACCTGCAGTCGATGCTGCCGATCCTCGAGTCGGTCGTGCAGTCGCAGCGCCCGCTGCTGATCGTGGCCGAGGACATTGAGGGCGAGGCTCTGGCCACGCTCGTCGTCAACCGCCTGCGCGGCGGCCTCAAGGTCGCGGCCGTCAAGGCTCCGGGCTTCGGTGATCGCCGCAAGGCCATGCTCGAGGACATCGCGATCCTCACCGGCGGCCAGGTGATCTCGGAAGATCTCGGCATCAAGCTCGAGAACGTCACCCTCGACATGCTGGGCACCGCCAAGCGCGTGGAAATCTCCAAGGAGAACACCACGATCGTCGACGGCGCCGGCTCGAAGGACGACATCCAGGGCCGCGTCGGCCAGATCAAGGCGCAGATCGAGGAGACCACCTCGGACTACGACCGCGAGAAGCTGCAGGAGCGTCTGGCCAAGCTCGCCGGCGGTGTTGCGGTGATCAAGGTCGGCGGCTCGACCGAAGTCGAGGTGAAGGAGCGCAAGGACCGCGTCGACGACGCGCTGAACGCCACCCGCGCCGCGGTTGAAGAAGGCATCGTGCCGGGCGGTGGCGTTGCGCTGCTGCGCGCGTCGAACGCCATCGCCGTCAAGGGCGCCAATGCCGACCAGCAGGCCGGCGTGAACCTCGTCAAGCGCGCCCTGCAGGAGCCCGTCCGCCAGATCGCCAACAATGCCGGCGATGAAGGCTCGGTCGTGGTCGGCAAGATCCTCGAGAACAGCTCGGCGAACTACGGCTACAATGCCCAGACCGGCGAATATGGCGACATGGTTGCCATGGGCGTGGTCGACCCGGTGAAGGTCGTCCGCACCGCGCTGCAGGACGCCGCTTCGGTGGCCTCGCTGCTCATCACCACCGAGGCGATGATCGCCGAGCTGCCGAAGGAAGCTGCTCCGGCCATGCCGGGCGGCGGTGGCATGGGCGGCATGGGCGGCATGGACTTCTAAATCGCGGAAGCGATTTAGAGAGCTCCTCTCGCTCACGGTCCGCACCGCATTCGGGCTACGGCCCGAATGCTGGACTTCCGCGGGGGCGGCCCACGGCCGGCGCCCTTCGGGCGGACCAGCCGACACATTCGATCTTCTCACGAAGGTCACGAACGGGAGGGCGGTCCGCATGGGCCGCCCTTTCGTTTTCGGGGGGCGGGCTCTGACCACGCATAACCACCGGCCGTCATCCCGGCGCAAGCCGGGATCCAGTGCTCTAGCCGCGGGTTGGGCGCGATCGCGCCGATCTTTCTGCGATGGACCGGCGCGGCCGGCGGTACGTTCCCTTCCGAGCAGTGGGTCCCGGCTTGCGCCGGGATGACGGCCGGTGGTGGTCCATGGTTGACGGGCACGACCGAGAGCTTCAGCCTGTGCCGGGGGGGAGCGATGGGCAAGCAGTTCTTCGTTTACATGATGGCGAGCGCCAAGCGGGGGACGATCTACACCGGCGTCACTTCCAATCTCGTCGGGCGGGTGTGGCAGCACAGGACGCATGCGATCGAGGACAGTTTCACGGCACGATACGGGGTCACACGACTGGTGTGGTTCGAGGAACAGGGCGACGCCGAACACGCGATCATACGTGAGAAGCGGATCAAGGAGTGGCGGCGGGCGTGGAAGGTTGAGCTGATCGAACGCGACAATCCGCGGTGGGACGATCTCTGGGATCAGATCGTTGGCTCCTGAGCTGACACAAACTCCGGGCGTCATCCCGGCGAAAGCCGGGACCCAGGGCGCCGCGCGTTCCATACGCGATGATCGCGCCGATCTTTCTGCGATGGACCCGGCGCGATGGAGCCCAGGCCAAAGGTCCGAGCAGTGGGTCCCGGCTTTCGCCGGGATGACGGCTGGTGGTGGCCGTCAGGGGTGCGGCACCGGGCACCTATGCATCCGCCCGCGATTGACTCGCCTCGCTCCGGTGCGCGACACCACGGCAGCACCTGAGCAGGAGTTGCCCGATGAGTGTCGTGCCGCCGCTGATGGCCGTGCCGCCGATGACCGAGCCGAAGGCGACGCCGGAGCAGCCGATGGACCGGGACTGGTGGCGCGGGGCGGTGATCTACCAGATCTATCCGCGCTCGTTTCAGGACCATAACGGCGATGGCGTGGGCGACCTTGTCGGCATCACCGAGCGGCTCGACTATGTCGCGGGGTTGGGGGTCGATGCGATCTGGCTCAGCCCGTTCTTCACCTCGCCGATGAAGGATTTTGGCTATGACGTCTCGAACTATCGCGACGTCGACCCGATCTTCGGCACGATCGGGGACTTCGACCGGCTGATCCAGAAGGCGCATGCGCTGGGGCTGAAGGTGATCATCGACCAGGTGATCTCGCATACGTCCGACAAGCACCCGTGGTTCACCGAGAGCCGGCAGAACCGGACCAACCCGCGCAATGACTGGTATGTGTGGGCCGACCCCAGGCCCGACGGCACGCCGCCCAACAACTGGCTGTCCATCTTCGGCGGTTCGGCGTGGGCGTGGGACAGCCGGCGCATGCAGTATTACATGCACAACTTCCTGACCGCGCAGCCGGACCTCAACTTCCACAACCCCGACGTGCAGGACGCGGTGCTGGCCGACATGCGCTTCTGGCTGGAGCGCGGAGTGGACGGATTCCGGCTCGATACGGTGAACTTCTACTTCTGTTCGCTGGGGCTGGAATCGAATCCGGTGGTGAAGCCGGAGGAGTTCAACGCCTCCACCGCACCGGCGGTGAATCCGTACAATTTCCAGGAGCATGTGTACGACAAGAGCCGGCCGGAGAACCTGCAATTCCTGACCCGCATCCGGGCGCTGCTCGACGAGTTTCCGGGGCGGACGAGCGTCGGCGAGATCGGCGACAGCCAGCACCAGCTCGAGGTGATGGCGCAGTACACGTCGGGCCACGACCGGCTGCACATGGCCTACACGTTCGACTATCTGGGCGGGGCGTTCGACGCGAACCACTTCCGCAAATCGATCGACCTGACCGAGAAGGATGCGCCGGACGGGTGGATCTGCCTCGCCTTCTCCAACCACGACGTGGTGCGGCACGTGAGCCGCTGGATGGCGCATGGCGACCGCGAGGCGTTCGCCAAGCTCGCGGCCTCCATGCTGCTGACCATGCGCGGTTCGGTGTGCATCTATCAGGGCGAGGAACTGGGACTGACCGAGGCGGAGCTGGCTTTCGAGGACCTGGTCGATCCCTACGGCATCGAGTTCTGGCCCGAGTTCAAGGGTCGCGACGGCTGTCGCACGCCGATGGTGTGGCAGGGCGCGGCGCATCTGGGCGGCTTTTCGACGGCGCCGCGGGCGTGGCTGCCAGTGCCGGGGGCCCATCTGCTGAAGGCGCCGGACATCCAGGAAAAGCAGAACGACTCGGTGCTGCACCACTACCGCGCCACGCTGAACTTCCGCAGGAACCACAAGGCGCTGGCGAAAGGCACGATCAAGACGTTCGATGCACCCGAGGGCGTGCTGATGTTTTCGCGCGAGCTCGACGGCGAGCGGGTGCTGTGTGCCTACAACATGACCGCGAGCCCGGTGGCGGTGCCCCTACCCCCAGGCGTCGTCGTCCGCAGTCTCGACGCGCCCGGCTCGGTGCCGGCGCCCCTCGACCGCGAACTGAGCCTCCCCGGTTTCGGCGCCTTCATCGGCGGGCTTGACTGAGGGCGCAGCGGACTCGGCAGACGGTTGTGGGACGGGCTCCGGCGCCGGGGCGACGGGCTCGGGTGGGCCGGCTGGGATCGCCGGCGCCTCGGCCACCGGCATTGCGGCCGGCCTGACCGGCTCGGCCGGAACTGTCCGGGGCGGCGTCTCCGCCGGTCGAGCAGGTTCCGGCGCCGCCTCCGGCGCGGAAACCACGATCGGTAGCGGACCCGGATAGGGCGATCTCAGCAGCGTCTTGGTGGCGGCGTGGGTTGCTTCCTGCTGCAGCTGGGTGGGCGTGCCGGTTTCGACCAGCTTGCCGTGATCGAGGACGTGCACTCGATCCGCCAGCAGGCGGAGCACGGCGAGGCGGCGGCTGGCGACGAGGACGGTGATGCCGTAATCGGCGCGAATGCGGTTGAACAGGGTGAGGAACTCCGCCTGATCGACCGGATCGAGCATGGCCGTGGGCTCATCGAGCAGGATCAGGCTGGGGCGCCCGACGAGGGCACGGGCGAGTGCGAGGCGCTGCAACTGCGGCGGCGTGAAACCGGCGGGCAACCGATCGAGGATATCGGGCTCGAAGCCGACGAGGCGCACGGCTTCGGCGAGGCTTTCGGCCTGCTCGTCGATGAGCAGGTGCTCGTCGACGCGGAGCGGCTCGGCAAGCGTGAAGCCAACCGGCAGATCGGGATTGAAGGCGGTGTGTGGGTCGGGAAGCACGATGGCCATGCGCACCTGCGCTTCGTGCGGCAGGTCGCTGCCGCGATAGGCCTGACGCGCGAAGGCGAGCTGGCCGGACTGGGCGCGGCCGAGACCGGCGATGAGCCGGAGCAGCACCGATTTGCCAGCCCCTGCCCCGCCGAGGATGCCGATGGCCTCGCCGCGGCGGACGACGAAGCTCACGCCATCGAGCGCGACCGTCGCCGGGGCGCGGCGCAGCCAGGTCTGCATCGGACCGGGGAAGCGGCGGGTGACGGCATCGAGTTCGAGCAGGGTTTCGCCGACCGGCGGACGGGCCAGCGTGCGGGTACGGGGCCGCTCTGCGGCGAGCAGTTCGCGGGTGGCATCGTGGCGGGGGCGATCGGCAATGGTGGCGGCGGAGGCGCGTTCGACGATGGCGCCGCCGGACAGCACGGCGATGTCGAGCTCCATGGCCAGCGGCAGGCGGATATCGCGGGTGAGGATGAGCAGGCCCGCATTGAGGTCGCGGGCGGCGGTGATGAGCGTGGTCAACAGCCTGGCGCGCGGCTCGGGGTCCAACGTGGCGCCGGGCTCGTCGGCAACGATGAGCTCGGGGCGGCGAGCGAGCTGGCGCTCGAGCGCGGCGAGATCGTCGGTGGGCCGAAGCAGCGCGATGCGGCGCGGCAGGACGCAGCGGCCGGTGAGTTGCGCCTGGCCGGGGCGGCCGGCCAGGGCGTCGGCAAGCGCGGTCTTGCCGGCGCCGGAGCGGCCGACAATGGCGAGACTGGCACCGGGCTGCAACGTGAGATCGAGGCCGGCGATGCGGATGCGGCCAGCGATGGCGATACCGAAGCCTTCGAGCTCAACGCCGGCCATCGCTGCCTCCGTCCAGGCCGAAGGCGATGAGTTTCAGGCCAATTACGATGGTCAACGCGAGGAGGCCGGGGGCGATGACCAGCAGCGGGCGGGCGAGGCCGAATGGCTGCGCCTCGCGCAGCAGCAGGCCGAGGCTGGCACCGGGCGGCAGGGTGCCGAGACCGGCGAAGGAGAGGCCGAGCTCGAGCAGGACGGCGAGGGCGAGCAGTTCGGCGGCGAGCGCGCCGAGCTTGGGCAGCAGGCGCGGCAGTACGTGGCGCTGGGCCGCGGCGATCGGACCGAGGCCGGCGACGCGGGCGCTCGTCACGAAATCCTGGGCCCAGAACGGAGCGACGAGGTGCCGGGAGGCAGCAAGGGCGAACAGGATGCCGGGCAGAGCGATGGCGAGGATGACGGTGAGGTTGCCGACGGCGGATAGAGCCGAGAGGACGAGGCCGATGATCAGTCCGCCGGGAAGGACGAAACCGGACCCGAGGTCCGGCGCGGGGCCGCGATAAACCGCGAGGGCGGCGCCGATGGGGATGCCGACGAACAGGCCGAGCAGCGTGCCGAAGACGGAGAGCAGCAGCGTGCCGAAACTGCCGGACATCAGGGCGGAGACGACATCGCGCCCGGCTGGGTCGGTGCCGAGCCAGTGGGCGGCGTCGGGGTCGGCCAGCGGAGAGAAAAGCGTCGCTCCATGCGGGGTCCAGAACAGCGAAATCAACGCTGCGAGGATGGCCGCCGCAGAGACAACGCTACCGAGCAGGAGCGGTAGGGAGGGAAGCCGGCGGGGCGGCACGAAGGTCGCCTCGATGGTCACCGGCGCAGCTCCGGGTCGAAAGCGAGGCGGAGGAGCGACAGGGCGAGCGCGCCGAGGGCGGCGACCAGGGTGAGGACGAAGAGGCCGCTGCGCAGCGCGCTCAGATCGTGCTGTTCGGCGGCGCCGACGATCAGGCGGCCGAGGCCGGGGAGGTAGAACACGCCTTCGACGAGGATGGCGCCGATCAGCAGGGTGATGAAACTGGCGCCGAGGAGCCGCGGCAGGGCGCGGAGCAGGGTTGGGCCGACAGCGCGGGGATCGGCATCGGGGTGACGGGTCGGCGCGAGGAGGTCGCGGGTGCGCGTGGCGATGGCGCCGGCTTGCGGCAGGCCAAGGGCGATGGCGGGGAGGATGAGCGAGGCGAGCGCAGCGCTCGGATTGTCCCATGGCACGAAGCCGCTGGCGGGTAGCCAGCGCAGCATGCCGCCGACGCCGAGGGCGAGCAGCAGGCCGAGCCAGAAGGGCGGGATGACGGCGAGGATCGCGGCGATGGTGTCGATGAGGCGATCGAGGATGGAGGTGCGAACAGCCCCGACGGCGAGGCCGAGCGCGGCGACCAGCGAAGCGAGGAGGACAAGCGGCAGGGTGATGGCGAGGCGCTGCCAGGCTTCGGGACTGGTGGCGAGGGCGAGGGCATGGGCCCAGGCGGCGGGATCGAACAGGGTGCCGGTGGGGAGGAGGTCCAGAAGGACAATGAGGAGCAGCCCGGCGCCGAGGACAGCACCGGAGAATGCGGCCAGCCGCATGATGAGGAAATCTCGCATGCTTCGGCGCCCCAAAGCCGAACCGTGTGGAAGGAAGTCCTGTGCGGCTAAGCTTAGGCGAGGATTGGGGGATTTGCCAATCGGGGTGCGTGATGTGGGTCGGGGCATAACGCACCCCCTCCGAGCTGCGCTAGGCAGCGGAGCTGCCAAGCTGCGCTTGCCTCCCCCATCTAGGGGGAGGTGGGGGGCCGGTGGGTGTGGCCGCCCCCTCCACCAGCTTCGCTGGTCCCCCTCCCCCGCCACGCGGGGGAGGATTGCGGAGAGGCCGGTGGGCTTGGCCCTCAGCGGCGGTCGCTGAGGCGGGTGCTGAGGATGACGGGGACGAGGCCGATAAGCACGATGGTCAGCGCGGGCAGCGCGGCTTCGGTGAAGAGCGAGACGTTGGCACGGGCGTAGACGACGGTGGCGAGGGTTTCGACGCCGAGGGGACGCAGGAGGAGCGTGCCGGGCAGCTCCTTGACGATCTCGACGAAGACCAGCGTCACGGCGGTGAGCAGCGCCGGCGACAGCGTGGGAAGATCGACGCGCAGCAGCAGGCGCCAGCCGGTGACGCCGAGGACGCGGCCGGCATCGAGCACGGTATCGCCGCGCTTCCTGATCGCCGCATCGATGGTGGAGTGCGACACGGCGAGGAAGCGGATGGCGTAGAGATAAAGCAAGGCCGCGGCAGAACCCGACAGGACCAGCCCGGGGCGCCAGCCGGCCACCGCCATGGTGAGGCGGTTGAACCAGAGGTCGGCCTGGCCGAGTGGCTGCAGCAGACCCAACGCGAGCACCGTGCCGGGGATGGCATAGCCGAGCGTGGCGATGCGGATGAGGTTGTGAGCGGCGCGCTTCGTGCCCAGGCGGGCGGCCATGAGGCCGATGCAGACGGTGATGAAGGCACCGGCCGCGGCCAGCACGATAGTGGTGGCGCCGGCGTTGAGGGCGAGATCGAGCGCCACCGGGCTGAGGTTGCGGAAGGCCAGCACCAGCAGTTCGCCACCCGGGATGCCGAAGCCGAGGACGAGCAGGAGCGCGCAGAAGCCGGCGGCGAAGGCGGCGTGGGCGCCGACGAGGCGTTCGCGCGGCGGGGCGACGCGGCTGTCGCGGTGGAGCATGTAGACGCGGTTGCGGCGGGCCCACTGCTCGGCGAGGATCAGCAGCGCGATGATGAGCACGATGGTGACGGCGAGCTGGGCGGCGCCGCCGAAATTCGAGCGGTTGATCCAGGTGGAATAGATCACCGCGGTGAGGCTGTTGACGCCAAAATACTGCACGGCGCCGAGATCGTTCACCACCTCCATCATGGCGAGGGTGACGCCGACGACGAGCGCCGGGCGGCTCAGTGGCAGGGTGACGGCGAAGAAGGCGCGAACGCCCCCTGCCCCGAGCGTGCGCGCAGCGGCCGAAACGCTGCCCGACTGCATGACGAAGAAGGCGCGGCAGGCCGCATAGACGTAAGGGTAGAGCACCATCGAGAGGACGAAGGCGCCGCCGGCATGGCTGCGGATCTGGGGGAACCAGTAGTCGTTGACGGTGGTGCCGCCGAAGACGGCGCGGACCGCCTGCTGGATGGGTCCGGTGAAATCGAGGAACTCGACCCAGGTGTAGGCGGCCAGGTAGGTCGGGACGGCGAGCGGCAGCACCAGCGCCCATTCGAAGATGCGGCGACCGGGAAAATCGAAATGGCTCACCAGCCAGGCCGAGACGAGGCCGAGGATGCCGGTGAGGATGCCGACCGAGACCATCAGGGTCGCGGTTTCGCGCAGGGCAGTGGGCAGCATGTTGGCGGCAAGGCCGCCGGCGCCGGTGGCATCGAGGGCGGAGACGGCGAGCCAGATGATGGGCAGGCCCATCAGCAGCACCAGCACAATGGCCGAAACCGGCGGGAGCATGCCCCCGCCGGTTCCCGATTTCGTCGATGCTGTAGACGCTTGGCTGATGCTCAGCCTCCAGTGGGTCGCCTAGTTCTGGGCACCCTCGTTGAACTTCAGCTCGTCGACAAGGGCCGCCGCTTCATCGCGGAAGGTCGCGGTTTCGGCCAGCGAGACTTTCGAGGCGTTGAGCGCGCCCCAGCTCTGGGTGAGTTCGGAGGGCTGCACCGAGGTCACGGCCGGGAACTCGTAGTTGGCATCGGCGTAGAGCTGCTGGGCTTGGTCGGACAGCAGGAACTCGATCAGCCGGTTGGCATTGGCGACGTTCGGCGCATGGGCGGCGATGAAGGCGCCGGCCGCATTCACCTGGGTACCGTCGGTTTCGGCACTCGGATAGATGATGCGCGCGGCGCCGGCCCATTCCTTCTGCTCGGGCTCGGACTCGTTGGTGAGCATCAGGCCCATGTAATAGGTGTTCGAGATCGACAGGTCGCAGCTGCCCTCGAGGATCGCCTTGACGCCCGCACGGTCATTGCCCGAGGGCGGATAGGCCATGTTGTCGCGCACGGCGGCCAGCCAGGTACGGGTTTGGTCGACGCCCCAGGTGGCGATGCGGTTGGCGATAAGGCCGATATTGTAGACATGCTCGCCCGGACGGGTGCAAAGGCGCCCCTTCCACTCGGGCTTGGCGATGTCCTCGTAGGTCAGGGCGGTCTCGGTGACGCGGTCCTTGCTGACGTAGAAGACGCGGGCGCGCAGCGAAAGCGCGGCCCAGGCGCCGTCGGCGTCACGGAATTCCGGCGCCAGGCGCTCGGTCAGCGCCGGGGTGGTGATCGGCTGGGTCAGGCCCTGGTCCTTGGCGGCGGCCAGGTTGCCGATATCGACGGTGAGCACGACATCGACGGGGGAGAGTTCGCCTTCGGAGGCGACGCGCTCGAGCAGGCCGTCACCGGCGTAGAGCACGGTGGCCTTGATGCCGGTTTCGGCGGAGAACTGATCGAGCAGCGGCTGGATCAGGCCGGGCTCGCGGTAGCTGTAGATATTGACTTCGCCGCTCTGGGCAAAGCTCGGCCCGGCGGTGCCGGCAATCATCGCTGCGCCCAACACGGCAGCGGATAGTCGCATCGTCATGGTCATTCCGTAACTCCAAACGCCGTCGGCCCCTCTAGCTTCCGGCCCGCGCTGAATGACTTTGTTGATGCCCATGGTCAACAAAAACTGCCGTCGGCGTCGGGCCCGCGAGACCAGGCGCTTTAGAAGCATTCCAAACAGTGGCAGAGAAAGTCCGGTGCAAGGCCGGTTTCGTGACACCGACACGGCGCCGGGGATGCGGCAATCAGCCCCTACTGCTGCGGGCCTTCGTCGAAACGCAGCTCGTCGACCAGCGCGCTCGCTTCCTTGCGGTGCGCGGCGATCTCGGTCAGCGGCGTGGTGTCGGCCTTGAGCTCGCCCCAGCTGGCGACGAGATCGGACGGGGCGACGCCGGGGACGACCGGGAACTCGTAATTACCAGAGGCGTAGAGGTGCTGAGCCTCGTCGGAGAGCAGGAATTCGACCAGCTTCTCGGCATTGTCCTTGTTCGGCGCGAACCTGGCGATGACGGCGCCGGAGACATTGACCTGCGTGCCGTCGCCATCGGCGTCGGGGTAGATGATGCGGGCCGAGGCGGCCCAGGTCTTCTGCTCGGGCTCGGCGTCGTTGTTGAGCATCAGGCCCATGTAATAGGTGTTGCCGATGGCGAGGTCGCAACTGCCGTCGAGGATCTTCTTCACCTGGTCCCGGTCGGCACCGGAAGTGGGGCCGTTGAGGTTGTCGCGCACGGCGGCGAGCCAGTCGCGCGTCCTGTCGAGGCCCCAGTGGGCGATGCGCGTAGCGATCAGGCCGATGTTGTAGACGTGCTGGCCCGAGCGGGTGCAGAGACGCCCCTTCCACTCGGGCTTGGCGATATCCTCGTAGGTGAGCGCGGTTTCGGGCACCCGGTCCTTGCTGGCGTAGAAGACGCGGGCGCGCAGCGACAGGGCAACCCACTGGCCGTCGGGGTCGCGATAGGCATCGGGGATGCGCGCCAGCGCTTCGGCGGGAAGCGCCTGGGTGATGCCGTAGTCCTTGGCGTTGGCGAGATTGCCGATATCGACGGTGAGCACGACGTCGGCGGGCGACAGTTCGCCCTCGGCCTGCACGCGCTCGAGCAGGCCATCGCCGGCGTAGAGGACGTTGGTCTTGATGCTGGTCTCGGCGGTGAACTGATCGAGCAGCGGCTGGATCAGGCCGGGCTCGCGATAGGAATAGACGTTGACCACGCCGGACTGGGCCAGCGCCGGACCGCTGCCGGCGACAATCAGCGCGGCGATGAGGGCGGGGACGAGTTTCACGGCGATCTCCTATCGGCAGGCACGTGAGGCCTGCTTACGCCTAAGCTGAGGGGGGCTGTCAAGAATCTACTGAGTGAGGTTGATCGCCCCCTCTCCCTTTGGGGGAGAGGGTTGGGATGAGGGGGCCTTGCCCCAATCTCCGTGATAGCAGAAAGGCCCCCTCACCCGCCGCTGCGCGGCGACCTCTCCCCCAAGGGAGAGGTGGGATCCGGTGTCCAGGCTGCGCCTAGTCCCGAACCAGATCGGGCGTGATGAGCAGCGAGAACAGGTTGCCAGAGCCGGCGGCGGGGTCGACCGAGAGCGACAGGGCGTTGACGGCGAGCAGCGAGCGGGTGAGTGCGAGGCCGACGCTGGAGCGGACGGGCTGCAGCGCTTCGCCGTCGCGGCCGACGCCATCGCGGAAGACGACGAAGCGTTCGCCGAGGTCAGTGCGGGCATCGCCATTGTCGCGGACGTTGACGACGATGGCGCCGTCGTCGGCGCGCTGGGCCGAGAGGATGACCGAGCCACCGGCCGGGGTCTGGTCGATGGCCGAGGCGAGGAGGTTCAACACCGCCTGGGTCAGCGAGGCGCGATCGGCGGTGATATGCGGCAATCGCTCGGAGACGCCGTTGCGCACCAGCACGCGGGCCTCGCCGGCTTGCGGGCGGACGCGGGCGAGGCAGGCATCGAGCAGGTCGGCGAGGTCGATGTCGTCGGGATGGGCCGGATAGCGGCCATCCTTGAGGCGGGCATAGTCATCGAGCTCGTCGATGAGGGTGGCGATCTCCTGGCCGGCGGTGCGGATATCCTGGGCGTATTCGAGATAGCGCTGGTTCTCGATGGAGCCGAAGGCGGCCGAGCGGATGATGTCGGCAAAGCCGATGACGGTGTTGAGCGGGCGGCGCACGCTGCGCGACACGCGCGTGAGCATGGAGGGCTCGACATCGTCGGCCGGGCGCTGCGGAATGAGGGGGGCCGGCGCCGCCGCGGCGCCGAGCTTGCGCAGGAAGCCGAAATAGCCGGTGACGATACCGGCCTGCCCCTGCGCGAAGAGCGCGAGCCGGACATTGGGCGCAGCGCCGGTGAAGACGATGGCGGGGCGGGCGGTTTCGGCGAAACGGGCCGGCCGTTCGAGGAACTGGCGCAGCTCGGTGATCTGGCCCGGATCGACGAAGCTCGCGAGCGGCTTGCCGACGATCTCCTCCTCGGTGGCGCCCAGGACGATGCGGCCATGGAGCGAGACGGAGGTGACTGTGCCGGAGGGATCGGCGGCGAGGAAGCCGTCGTCGGTGGTTTCGGCGGCGAGCTGGGCGAAGGCGCGGACGGCGGACTCGTGGCCGAAGCGGTTCTCGGCAGCGCTGGCCGACAGCATCAGCGCCGGGCGGCCGTGCCAGGTGATCGACTGCAGGCGGGCGTTGACGGCGGCGAGCGCGCCGTCGCGGCGGACGAGCTGGGTGACCGGGCCGGCGATGGCCGTGTCCTCCGAAGGGAAGATCGCCGTCAGACCGGCAGCGCGCAGGCTCTCGATGCTGTCGTAGCCAGTGAGATCGGTGAGGGCACGGTTGGCGAACAGCACCTGCTGGTCGCGGAAAACCAGGATGCCGAGCGGCAGGCGATTGAGGATGAAGGTCTCGCCCGACAGATTGATCAGCGCACCTTCGTTGGCGGGGCGTACCACTTGCGGCGCCTGCTCCTCCGGGGGCGGCGGAGGCGGGTGGCCGCTGACACGGTCGGCGAGGATGCGGCTCAACTCATCGAAATTGTAGCGCGAGACGCGCTCGACAGTCTCGGCGTCGGGTGGAGCCTCGGCGGCGGGAGGCTCCTCCTCAGCCGCGAGGTCAGCCGCGAGCGGCGTGAAGCCGCGTCCGACGACGCGCCAGACGGTGGGCTTCTGGGTATCGGACTCGGGTTCGAGCGGCTCGTCGGCCGCCGCCGAGGACGTCGCCTCGGCGGCGGCCAGTTCCTCGCGGATTTCGGCCAGGTCATCAGCCTCGGCGTCGTCGGCATATTCGATGAGCGCCGCGATCACGTCGGGTTCGGGTGTGGCGGGCTCGGGCGGGATGATGGGCTGGGGCTCGACCGGCCGGAGGACGAGCGGGGTTTCAGCCGCCACCGGCGGCGGGCCGTCGAAGTGCTCGTCAGCGGCCGTGAGCGGCGCGTAAAGCTCGGAATCGTCGGCGAGGCGATCGAACAGCGAGGCGAGTTCGCCCTCGCCGGGGGCCGGCGCCGGGATGGATTCGACCCAGGTCTCTTCCTCGGCGACCACAGGCTCGTCGTCGGCATGCTCGGCCGGCGGCAGGCCCAGGGGCAGCAGCGGCTCGATTTCGCGAACCGGCGACGCGGGCGGCGGCAGTTCGTCGCTCGCGGCGCCTTCCTCGGCGCGGATTTCCGCGATGGTGGGTCGCTCGGGCTCGGCCGGCGCAGCACCCTCGAAGACGAGCAGCAGGGCCTCGTGCGGGCTGGCCTTGAAGCGGGTGAGCTGCAGGGCTTCGCCGGCGAGATCGACGGCCCCCTCCTCTGCGGCGATGGGCAGGCCCTCGCTCTCGATGATGGGCGCATAGGCGTCGATGGCGTGGGCGGAGCCGCCGGTGATCTGGCCATCTTCGGAGACGAGCAGGTACTCGGCGCCCGCGGGCAGGATGCCGCGCGTGAGCGCATCGACATTGGCAAGGTCGCGGGCCTCGAGCAACTCGGGGTCGATGGGATCGACGCCGACGATGAGCAGTGCGACCTCGCCCTCGCCTAGCGCGAGCGGCGTACAGGTGCAGGTGGTCGAGACCGGCTTGTCGCCGGCGAGGAACTGCATGCGGCTCAGGCTGGACCGGTTCATCGTGCCGAGCCGGATCAGGCGGGTAATCTGGCCCTTGATCGGCACGGCGTCGGGAGCGAGCTTGATGCCGTGCTTCTTGGCGCGGCCGTGGAAATAGCGCGCGGCGTCGTTGCGCCAGAGCAAAACCTCGCCATCCTGCGACCACAGCCAGGCGGGTCGCGCATCGGCCCAGTGGGCGAGCACCAGGCGACCGGTCGGCGATTTGATCCACTCTGGCTGCACGCGGAACTCGTTAACGGCCTGTGCCAATTCGGCACAAAGCGAACTCTGAACTTAATCTTTCCCTAAATATCGTGGGGGTCCCGGTGGGTCCATAGATGGCCAACGTCCGCGCCCCGCATTCGCTGCCGATGGTTAAGCGCGGTGGCTGAAGATGGGCTGAAAACGGTGCTTGCAAGCGCGAGCAAGTGAAACTATGGTCCGCCGCGCTGGAGCAGGGTCGGGAAAGCAAGGCTTTCCGGCACTATCCTGCGCCCACCGAAGATCAGGGCCGCCCTCGCTCGTTGCAGCGAAGCATGGACCTGCCGGCCGGGCCGCCTTAGCTCAGTTGGTTAGAGCGCTAGATTGTGGATCTAGAGGTCCCCCGTTCGATCCGGGGAGGCGGTACCATCTTCCGGGGTTCAGCACCCTCCCCCACCGACTGACGACCCGGCTCACGCCGGGCTGACATCCCATCACCAGACATGGAGCGTGCCGGATGGCTCGCGAATTCATCCTGACCGGCGCTCCCGGCGCCGGGAAAACACTGCTGCTGCGGGCTCTCGAGGCGCAGGGGACCGACGTGGTCGAGGAGGCGGCGACGGACGTGATCGCGCTCGAGCACGGGCTGGGCATCGCGGAGCCGTGGACCCGCCCGGAATTCATCGAGACGATCGCGCGGCTGCAGGTGCAGCGGCTGGCGCGACCTGCTGCCGGCGAGGTACGCGTGTCGGACCGCTCGCTGATCTGCACCGTGGCACTGGCCGAGTATCTCGGTCATCCCGTGCCCGCCTTCCTCACCGAGGCGATAGAGCATGCCATCGCGGCTGGCCGCTTCGAGCGGCGGGTGCTCTTCGTCGAGCTGCTGGGCTTCATCGAGAATACGGCCGCGCGGCAGATCAGCTACGCGGAAAGCCGGCGGTTCGAGGCCTTCCACCTCGCGGCCTATGAGCGATTCGGGTTTTCACTCAGGCGCATCCCGCCTCTGCCGGTAATGGAAAGAGCAGCGCTGGTCCGTTCATATTTATGAACGAAGCATGAATGGGGCATTGGCGGTGGGTTCAACGCCGGCTTGCCACTGTGGCGGCACCTGGCCCCGCAACCAAGGCGGGGATCGGGCGTTGCCGGAGACCATGACCTTGCACAGCCACATGAAGATGAACCGCCGGGTGAATTCCCCACACCATCTCACCTCGCCGCTGGCGAGCCGGCGGGCACGTGAATGGCTGGCCGTGGCGAACGACATGGTGCCGCGCTCGCGACTGCGACTCGCCCCGATCGACGAGCCGGAGCTGCCCATGACGATCAGCTTCGAAGGGCTAAGCGACGAAGAGCAGCGCACGGCGCTCGCCGCCTTTCCAGGCGGCAGGCGGTTTGTGCTGGAGGGCTAGAGCGACAGGCGCAGGTCGGTGATGTTCTTGCCGATGGCATCGAAGGCAACCAGCAGGCCCTCACCGTTGGTAGCTTCGTAGAAGCCGCCATTATCGGTGGCGCAGTTCTCGAGCATCGACCTTACGGTAGCGCGCTGGGTCTCGTTCCGGATTTCATCGAGGGCGAAGGCGACCGTGTAGATGATGATGTCATCGGCGGTCGTGTTCGGCGTACCGTTGGTGGCGATCTGGTCGCACAACTCGATGCCCTGGGCCGTAGAACCGGCGGGAGCGTTGCAGTTGATGCGTTCGTTGTCGCCGCCCGCGATCGAGTCCGAGTCCTTGGAGACGACGCCGTTGCAGTAGGCCGTGTTGAACAGGCCGTCGGTCATCAGCACGATGACCTTCATGACCGGTTCGGCATCGTCCGCGGTTGGATTAGCCGGCACGAAGGTGTCGGGCTCGTCGGCCCACAGGGCGCCGAAATTCGGCGAGAGCAGATACCACGCCCAGGCCAGGCCGATGTGACCGGCAGTCGAGCCGGTAACCGTCAGGTCATCCGTCTCTGCGTGCAGGACGTCCTTGTTGTCGGTCAGGGGCACGATGACGTTGCTCGGACAGGCGTTGGTGCTGTTGTCCGGATAGTGGCGGCCGAGCCAGGTCGCGGCTCCGCTTGGCGCAACGTTGGTATAGAGGTTAGCCCCGGCACGTTCGGTCGCGCAGGTGGTGATGCGCGCGGTGCGATAGCTGGAGCCACCACTCGCGGTCTGGTACCGGTAAAACTCGCAGGGACGCTGGCCGGCGGTGTAGGTGGTGCACCACACGTTGCCGCCACCGCTGTAGGACGAGCCATATTCGGGCCCGACAGAGTCCTTCAGCTTGAAGCTGTTGTCGTTCTTGTCCTTGACCTGCCAGGCCTTGTTGTTGAGGCCGCTGAGCCCGCCAACATCGGTAGTGACGATCCAGTCATTGTTGACGAAGCCATGGCCGGTCGCCGTCACCGTGACCTCGCAGGTCGTCAGGGCGCATTTTCTCCAGGTGCCACCGCTGCTGTAGTTGCTGTAGCCATTGGTGTTGACGGTAGCGCCGTTGGAAAACTGCTGCAGCGAGAAGGTGTTGTTGTTGATCTTCACGACGCGGTAGGCTTGGTTGTTGATCTGCGTCATGCCCCGGACATCGTTGATGCCGATGATATCGCCCGTGACCAGGCCATGCCCGGCCGAGGTGATGACGCCAGGCCGATTCCGCGTGATGGCAGTGATGCTGCCGCTGCCCGTCGCTGCCGCCCAGACTGCACCTGGCGTCGACATCGGCTTGGCCGGCCACGGTTGGCCGCGTATCGTATTGGCGTAGCTGGAAACATTGACGCCCATCGAATAGGGCACGATCGCCATACGGGAATAAGTCGGCTCCTGATGGTCCTCGTCCTTGACGATGGTGTCGATCAGCCCCGAGGCCGCGGTTTCGAGCACGTCGATCTTGTCCGCGCCGGCCATCGACAGCGTGATGTCCAGGGCGAGGGCGACTTCGAGGTTGATCGAACCCTTGGTGGCCTCGGACACGATGCCCGCGGTGAGGGTCTGGATGCCGACCAGTTGCACGAAGGCCATGGGAACCGTCACGTCGCCGGTGAGCCGCAGCGTGCCAGCCTCGCTGTTGATGTCGGCGGCGGTGACGTTGACCGTGACCTGGGGGACATTGGCGAGCCGCTCGCGCACGACGGCCTGGGCCTCGGCGATCAGGTCGTCCTCGCTGACGTCGTCGTCGTAGATCTTGGGCCCGAGGCCGAGGGCAGCCGAATCGAGGGCGATCTGGGCACGGGTGCGCGCCGTTTCCATCGAGGTGTAGTCGACGGCGGCGCCGGCGAGCGCCACGAGGACGATGGCCATGACGCCGAAAATGACCGCGAAGATACCCCGCTCGTCGGAGTGGAAGCGCTTGAGCAGCGCGATGAAGGCGTGCATGGCCCGAAATCCCCCAGGATTTGGGCGTGACTATCGGTGAAAAACCTAACTAAAGCACAATCACCCGAGCGCCAATTTTTACACGTTCGTAGAGATCTTCGACATCAGCATTGACCATGCGGATGCAGCCGGAGCTGACATTCTGCCCGATGGTCCAGGGTTCATTGGTGCCGTGGATGCGGTAGAGCGTCGAGCCAATGTAGATGGCGCGGGCACCGAGCGGATTATTGATTCCGCCGGGCATGTAGTCGGGCAGGCCCGGCTGGCGGCGCTTCATCTCGGCGGGCGGGGTCCAGCCCGGCCACTCGCGCTTGTTGGTGACCTTGTGGGTGCCGTTCCACTCGAAGCCGGTGCGGGCGGTGCCGATGCCGTAGCGCAGGGCCTTGCCGTTGCCGAGCACAAGATAGAGGAATTTTTCGCCCGTATTGACGACGATGGTGCCGGCCGGCTGGTTGCTGCGATACGCAACCGTCTGACGCCGGAACTGGGGGCTGAGCTTCACCTTGCCGGACTTGAGCCGCACTTCGTTGCGCGGCCGGCCATCGGCGCCGTTCGGATGGAACAGGTCGAACAGGAAGGTCCGCTGCGCCGCAACGGCGGCATCGGTGAACGCGGTCGCGGTGAGAACGAAAGCAGCGGCAGCAAGAAGCGCGCGGGACGAACGCAGCATGGCACACCCATCGGAATGTTACGCGGGACGGAGCATGCCGGAGAATGCCGAAGCGGCGGTGAAGGGGAATGGTAAAGGAAGGGAGAAGGTCGGAAGTCGGAAGTCGAAGGTAGAAGGTAAAAGGTAGAAGGTAGAACAGTCAGCCTGGTGTTTGTCCAACGGCTGTCACCCCTGCGAAAGCAGGGGTCCAACTCTCGGCCCGCTCAGGCGGCGCCATGGATCCCTGCTTTCGCAGGGATGACAATTGCGTCTGCAGCTAGTCTACCTTCTACCTTCTACCTTCTACCTTCTACCTTCTACCTTCGACTTCCGACTTCCGACTTCCGACCTCCGACCTTCTACTTCCGACTTCCTCCGACCTCCTCACAACAGCACCCTGCCCGCCTCGTCCTGCTGGCCCCAGCCGGAGGGGAGGAGCTTGCCGAGGGCGGCGGAGGCCTGGTTGAGGGCGACGGGTTTTACGAGGATGTCGCCGGCGCCGAGCTCGCGGGCGCGCGCGAACATCTCCTTCGTCGGATAGGCGGTGATCACCACCACCGGGACCGGCGGGGCGCCGATGCGCGGATCGCGCAGGATCTCGAGCACGGCAGCGCCGTTCATTTCCGGCATGTACCAATCCATGAACACGATATCGTAGCGATTGGCGCTGATCGCCCCGATGGCCGGGGCGGCGGAGGCCAGTTCGTCGACGGTGCCGAGGCCCAGCTTGCGCAGGGTTGCGGCGACGCCGGCGCGCGCATAGGCATTGTCATCGACGACCAATGCCTTCAACTGTTGCGGAACGATCAAAGGCGTTGGCCCCCAAGCCGAATCGCCACCCTCGCCACATCATTGAGCCGGAGCACCCAATGTCAATTGAGCAGGAGATTTCGGGCGAGCAGCGGACGCGCTGCGGCTGGGCCGGGAGCGATACGCTCTATGTCGGCTACCACGACGGCGAATGGGGCCGGCCGGTGGTGGATGACAACCGGCTGTTCGAAAAGCTGTGCCTCGAGGGTTTTCAGTCCGGGCTGGCCTGGATCACCATTCTCAGGAAGCGCGAGAATTTCCGGAAGGCGTTCCTCGGGTTCGAGATCGACAAGGTGGCGGCGATGGGCGAGGCCGACATCGAGCGGCTGGTGCTCGATGCCGGGATCATCCGCCACCGCGGCAAGATCGCCTCGACCATCAACAATGCCAAGCGGACACAGGAAATCCGCAAGGAGTTCGGCTCGCTCGCGGCCTATATCTGGCGGTTCGAACCCGAGCCGGTGAAGGGGCCGGTTACGATGGGGCAGATCCCGGCGCAGACCGACGGCTCGAAGGCGCTGAGCAAGGATTTGCGCAAGCGCGGCTTCTCGTTCGTGGGGCCGACGACGGTCTATGCGTTCATGCAGGCCATGGGGCTGGTGAACGACCACGTGGACGGGTGCTTCTGCCGGGGCGAGTGCGAGGCAGAGCGGAAGGCGTTGAAGCGGCCGGGGCGCGGGTGATACTGCGCTT
The DNA here is from genome assembly GCF_057657195.1 of Devosia sp. Soil_C_22. Taxonomy (NCBI): domain Bacteria; kingdom Pseudomonadati; phylum Pseudomonadota; class Alphaproteobacteria; order Hyphomicrobiales; family Devosiaceae; genus Devosia; species Devosia sp. Soil_C_22. The sequence continues at coordinate 962,430 of NZ_JBDGIY010000001.1, read as the reverse complement.
GCAGTCCCGCACGGTGTCATTCCCGCGAAAGCGGGAACCTCTGTTTTGTGCGCGAGGCCAAACAGAGATCCCCGCTTTCGCGGGGATGACCCGGTGTGTGGTCGTTCGTGTGGATCGCAGCCCGAGTGTGTGACCGCCCCCTCCACCAGCTTCGCTGGTTCCCCTCCCCCGCTGCGCAGGGGAGGATCACGGAGAGGGCGGCGCTTGCTTCCCCGACTACAGCCGCTGCATCAGCAGGGCCATGACGGAGCAGTTCGATACGCTCGCGGAACTGCTTTTCGTTCTCATCGACGAAAGGCTGGGCGGCGAGCGCTCGCTTGCGACGGCGGCGGAAGAGGAATTTGAACAAAGACATGGCGTTTCCGGACGCGGGGTTGGCCGCGCCGGCTCCTGAAAAGATGATGGCGATGGTGCGAGACCCGGGAGCCGAAGCTCCCGGGTGAAGGCGCCTAGAGGTGCATGTCGGGCGGCAGGCCGATATCCTTGAGCAGATGCGGCGACAGCTGACCGGACCTGGCGACCGGCTGGCGGTAGAGCGTCTTTTTCAGCAGGGCATTGGCCCGGCGCTCGAGGATGAACAGCTGCAGCCGGGCGATGAGCCCGAAGCGCAGTTCGATACGGCTATCGGGAACGCGCGCGTTGCGGCGTTCCTGGAGATCGTTCAGCATTTCCCTGTCCGGGGCAAAGCCCGGTCCCTCAATTGAATCTGCATCGGGTCGGCGACGCCCCCCAAGGGCGCCGCCGTGCCTGAACCTCCTTGGAGGCTCAGGGATGATCCCAGTAGCGGGCGGGCTCGATGACCTCGGGCAGGCCGAGATCGGTGCGAAGCCACGCCGCCACGGGCGGCGAGCCGCGCGAGCGGTAGCGCCTGGCGGCACGCTGCAACCGCAGGTTGGGAAGTATCGAGAGAACGGCTGAAACCAGCCGGCTGCCGAGAGCTTCCCGCGGCTTTGCGGGCGCATGAACGTGCGTGGTGGATTCGTGAGTGCGAAGATCAACAGTCATGATGTCATCCGGACGCAAAGCGGTCCGGTCCTCTGGTTGGAGACGGTTTTGGGGCGACGACGGATTCCGGACGCAGTACGGGCGGAAGCGAAGCCGGTGGCGAAACGGTAGGCTGGCTAGGTAAGGGCTGGTGAAGAGGCCTCGGGGGACGAGGCGGACGCCTTAAGCGGCGTTACGGAGACCAGCAGTGTTGGCGCCAGGACCGGTGACGTGATCGAACATGAACTTCATATGCACGCCTCCTTCTTTCGCTGGCGTTGAACGAGGGGGCTGATACGCCCATTCGTTGCCGATTCCAACCCCTGGTTGCGACAGGCTGACGCAGCCCGTATAGGACTGTTGCCGTATCGACACAGCCCCCTTCCTTGAGTCAGAGGGGGGTTTCCGTTAGGAACGCCACAGTTTCGGGCTCACCCCAGTTTTCGACCAATGACAGACAAGAAGAAGCTCATCGCGCCGCGGTTGCCGCGCGGCTTCGAAGACCGTTTGCCCGCCGAAATCGGCGCCATCAGCGAGATGACGGCCAAGATTCGGGCGGTCTACGAGCGCTATGGCTTCGATCCGGTCGAAACGCCGCTGCTCGAATACACCGACACGCTCGGCAAGTTCCTGCCCGACACCGACCGGCCCAACGCCGGCGTGTTCAGCCTGCAGGACGATGACGAGCAGTGGATGAGCCTGCGCTACGACCTCACCGCGCCGCTCGCCCGGCACTTCGCCGAGAATTTCCAGGAGCTGCCCAAGCCTTATCGCAGCTATCGCGCCGGCTACGTGTTCCGGAACGAGAAGCCGGGGCCGGGGCGATTCCGCCAGTTCATGCAGTTCGACGCCGACACGGTCGGCGCGGCCGGACCAGAGGCCGATGCCGAAATGTGCATGATGATGGCCGACACCATGGATGCGCTCGGCCTGGCAGGGAAGTACGTGGTGAAGGTGAACAACCGCAAGGTGCTGGATGGGGTGCTACACAGCGCCGGCGTAGCCGACGAGGCGCAAAAGCTCACCGTGCTGCGCGCCATCGACAAGCTCGACAAGTTCGGCACTGACGGCGTGGCTCTGCTGCTCGGCGCGGGCCGCAAGGACGAGAGCGGCGACTTCACCAAGGGCGCCGGGCTTAACGACGAACAGCGCGCGACTGTACTCAACTACGTGCGTGGTGAGACACCGGAGAACAATGAAGGCGTCGGCGAACTCGCCGTGATGCAGGCTCTGTTCGACGCCGCCGGCTATGGCCCCGACCGCATCAAGATCGATCCCTCCGTCGTCCGCGGCCTCGAGTACTACACCGGCCCCGTCTTCGAGATCGAACTCACCTTCAAGGTGCAGAACGAGAAGGGCCAGGACGTGGTCTTCGGCTCCGTCGGCGGCGGCGGCCGGTACGACGGGCTCGTCTCGCGATTCCGTTCGGAACCCGTCCCCGCGACCGGCTTCTCCATCGGCGTCTCCCGCCTCGCCAACGCCCTGAAGCTCACCGGCAATCTCGGAGCGACGCAGCCGGTGGGCCCCGTCGTTGTCCTCGTGATGGATAAGGAGCAGGTGCCGCGCTACCAGGCCATCACTTCGGCGCTGCGCAAGGCCGGCGTCCGGGCCGAGATGTTCATGGGCAACACCAAGAATTTCGGCAAGCAGGTGTCTTACGCCGACAAGCGCAACGCGCCGGCGGTGATCATCGAAGGGTCGCAGGAGCGCGAGCAGAATATCGTCCAGATCAAGGACATGTTCGTGGGCAAGGAAGAGGCCAAGCTGATCGAGGACAATGCCGAGTACAAGGCGGCGCGGCCGGGCCAGTTCGAATGCCCCGGCGATCTCGACAGCATCGTTGCGCGCATTTCCGAACTGCCCGCCGTGGCCGACCATCTCAAGGCGGGCAAGTGAAGACAGCGTCGGAGAGATATGCCGCGCTGGTGCGGCTGGTCGAATCGCGGACGGTGACGCGCGCCACCGTGCCGCTGCTGCTGCCGGCCGGGCCGTATTTCGACCTCGCGGGCGAGGAGTTCGGGCGGAAGCTCCTGCTTACCACCACCAATAACGGGCTCGAATACTGCCTGCGGCCGGACTTCACCCTGCCGATCGCCCAGCAATATCTCGAGGATGGGCTGGTGGGCGTGCCGTCGGCCTTCACCTATCTCGGCCCGATCTTCCGGCAGGAAAGCTCGGTGCCGGTGGAATACGAGCAGGCCGGGCTGGAACTCCTGGGCCAGCCGGACGCCGACAATGCGCTGGACCAGGTGCTGACTTTCGCGCGCTGGGCGCTCGCCATCTACGACATCACCGCTCCGCAGGTGCGGCTGGGCGGGGTCGGGTTGTTCGAGGCGTTCCTCGAAGCCGCGCAGATCGCGCCGGCCTGGCGTAGCCGCATCCGCCACCGCTTTGGCCATCCCGAGGCGCTGCAGCGGCTGATCGAGCGGCTGGAGACGCCGGAGGAGCGGGTCGATGGCCCTGCCCCGGACAGCCGCGACACGGTGATCGAGATCGTGACCGACGCCATGCTGTCGGGCGGCCTCAGCCTGATCGGCAGCCGCACGCCCGAGGAAATCGCCGACCGCTATCTCGAAAAGCAGGCGCTCGATGCCGCGCCGGTGCCGCCCGAAACCGTGGCGCTGCTGCAGAACTACCTGAGTGTTGCCGAGCGGGCCGACACGGCCTTCGACCGCATCTCGGAAATGTGCAGCGAGGCCGGGTTCGACCTCGACGAGGCGCTGTACCAGGTGCGCAACCATGCCGGCGCGCTGCAGGCGCTGTCTCCGGAGGCGGACGTGATCTTCGACGCGAGCTTCTCGCCGCGGCTCGACTACTACACCGGCATCGTGTTCGAGATGACCGGCTCGGACGGCGAAGTGCTGGCCTCGGGCGGCGAATATGACCGGATGCTCGAGCGGCTCGGCTCGGAAACCCCGGTGTCGGCGACGGGCTGCGCGCTCTGGGTCGATCGGCTGGAGCGGGAGGCGAGCCAATGAGTACGCTGCCGGGCGGGATCACGCTCGCCGTGCCCTCGAAGGGCCGGCTCGAGGAAATGACGCGCAAGGCGTTCTCGTCGTCGCGGCTGACCATCGCGCGGCCGGGCGGCGCACGCAGCTATATCGGCTCGATCAAGAACCAGCCGCAGGTGACAGTGCGCTTCTATCCGGCCGCCGAGATCGCGCGCGAGTTGATCCTGGGCGGGGTGGATATCGGGGTGACCGGTTCCGACCTGATCCACGAGGCGAGCGAGAACGGCGAAGAGAACGTGCTGTTCGTGCGCGGGCTCGGCTTCGGCGAGGCCGACGTGGTGGTGGCCATCCCCGATAGCTGGATCGACGTGCAGACGATGAGCGACCTTGCCGATGTCGCCTCGGATTTCCGGGCGCGGCATGGGCGCTGGCTGCGCGTTGCGACCAAGTATATCAACCTGACGCGCCGGCATTTCGCCAAATACGGCATTGCGGAATACCGCATCGTCGAGAGCGCCGGCGCGACGGAATCGGCGCCGGCCTCCGGCTCGGCCGACCTGATCGTCGACATCACCTCGACCGGCTCGACCCTCGCCGCCAACCAGCTGCGCGTGCTCGAGGACGGGCTGATCATGAAGTCGGAAGCGAACCTGATCGTGTCGCGCACCGCCGACTGGACGCCGCTGCGCAAGGCACAGCTCGAGGCGCTGCTGTCGATCATGGGCGGCGTGCCGCCCGGCATTTCGACCCTGCTTTGACCCTCGACCTCACGATTCTCGTTGCACTGGGCTTTGTGGGCCTGCTCGCGGGGTTCGTGGATGCCATTGCCGGCGGTGGCGGACTGATCGCGGTGCCGGCGCTGATGGCGGCGGGCGTGCCGCCGATCGCCGCCTTCGGCACCAACAAGGTGCAATCGGTGATCGGCACGATCATCGCGGCGATCACCTATTGGCGGAAGGGTTTCGTGTCGCTGCGCGCGCTGGCGGTAGCGATTCCACTGACCTTCGGCGGGGCGTTCCTCGGCGCATTGTCGGTCAAGCAGATCGACACCAGCCTCCTCGGCTATGGCGTGCCGGTGGCGCTGATCGCGATTGCGCTCTACTTCGCCTTCGCGCCCAAGCTGACCGACGAGGACAGCCACGCGCGGCTGCAATTCGCGCTGTTCGCGCCGGTGATGGGCTTCGTCGTCGGCTTCTACGACGGGCTGTTCGGGCCGGGCACGGGCTCGTTCATGACGCTGGGCTTCGTGGCGCTGTTCGGGCTGGGGGTCACGCGGGCGGCAGGGCACACCAAAGTGCTCAACATGCTCTCTAACCTGGGCGCGCTGGCGCTGTTCATCCCTTCGGGCGACGTCGTCTGGCCGGTGGCCGGGGTGATGATCGTGGGGCAGATTGTGGGCGGGTATCTCGGCGCGCTGACCGGGATTCGGTTCGGGGCCAAGGTGATCAAGCCGCTGGTGGTGGTGGTATCGGTAGCGCTGGCGGTGAAGCTGCTGATGTTTCCGTAGGGGCGCAATCTCACAGCAACGCACCCTCTCCCCCTAGCGGGGGAGAGGCGAGACTTGCGAGCGCAGCGAGCTAGTCGCAGCAGAGAGGGGGTGCGGTGGCACCGTGCCCTCCAACACCCCCCTCTCTTGCGAAAACTAAGGACTTGGCGAAGGGCCAAGCCCAAGTTTTCGCTTTCTCCCCCGCCTAGGGGGAGAAGATCACCGCGAGCACCAGCGCTTGCAGCAACCCACCCTCTCCCCCCTGGCGGGGGAGAGGCGAGACTTGCGAGCGCAGCGAGCTAGTCGCAGCAGAGAGGGGGTGCGGTGGCGCGCCGGCCTTCCAAAGGGGCCAGGCTCGCGATCACGGCTTGAGCTGCGGGTGGGCAGCAAGGAGCTTTTGTGCGATGGCGCGGAACGCCCGGGCCTCGACACCGCCGGGATCACTCGCGACCACCGGACGGCCGGCATCGGAGGTTTCGCGGATCGACATCACCAGCGGGATTTCGCCGAGGAAGGGGATGTCGAAGGTCGCGGCCGCCTGCTGGGCGCCGCCATGGCCGAAGATGTCGTAGCGCGCGCCGGTGTCGGGGGCGACGAAGTAGCTCATGTTCTCGACGAGGCCGAGAATGGGCACGTCGGTGCGCAGCAGCATGTCCATCGCCTTCTTGGCGTCGATCAGCGCCAGATCCTGAGGGGTGGAGACGATGACGGCGCCGAGCAGCGGCACCTGCTGGACCAGCGAGATCTGGATGTCGCCGGTGCCGGGCGGCAGGTCGACGACGAGCACATCGAGCCCGTCCCAGTCGCTCTCGCGCAACAGCTGGCGCAGCGCCGAGGTGGCCATCGGGCCGCGCCAGACCACGGCCTGGTTGGCGGTGAGCATGGAGCCGATCGACATGGCTTTCAGGCCATAGGCTTCATGCGGGGAGAAGATGCCATCGGCACGGACGGCGGGCTTGCCTTCGATGCCGAGCAGCTTCGGTACGGAGGGGCCGTAGAGGTCGGCATCGAGGAGGCCGGTGCGCAGGCCTTCGGCGGCAAATCCGAGAGCGAGGTTGACCGCGACGGTGGATTTGCCGACGCCGCCCTTGCCCGAGCCGACGGCGATGATGTGGCGCACGCCGGGCACAGCCTCGCGCGGCGGCGGGCCGGGACGCCCTTGCGCCTTGGCCTGCCCCGTCGCGGCCTGCGACCGGTCGGAGGTCAGCGACACCATGACCTTGCGGCCTTCGGCGACCGCTTCGGCGGCCGCCTGGGCACGCTCGCGGGCGGGGCCGAAGGCGGCCTCCATGCCGGGTGCGACCGAGATGGCGAAGGCCACGGCGCCGGTGGTGACGATGATCTCGCTCAGGCCGCCATAGCCGGCGAGAGCACCGCCGCCGGGAATTTCGACGGTAGCGAGGGCCTGACGGACGGCGGCGGCGATGGATTCATTGGCCATGGGAAGGGTCTCGCCCGAATCTCCCCGCTGTCACCGGGTCATTCCCGCGAAAGCGGGAACCTCTGTTTCTTCGACTGCAGCACTCTCGCAAACGGAGATCCCCGCTTTCGCGGGGATGACACCGAGTGTAGCGCCGCGACCAAACGGAACTACAGGATCGACTGACCTGTGGCTTTCCAGTCCTTCACGAACTGGTCGAGGCCAGACTTGGTCAGCGGGTGGTCGGCCAGCTTGTAGATCACCGCCGGCGGGATGGTGGCGACATCGGCGCCCGCCAGCGCGGCTTCGGTCACGTGGTTGGGCGTGCGGATCGAGGCGGCGAGGATCTCGGTGGTGAAGGCGTAGTTGTCGTAGATCTGCCGGATGTCGCGGATCAGCTGCATGCCCTCGATGTTGATGTCGTCGAGGCGGCCGATGAAGGGCGAGATATAGGTGGCGCCGACCTTGGCGGCGAGCAGCGCCTGGTTGGGCGAGAAGCAGAGCGTGACGTTGATCTTGATGCCTTCGTCGTGGAAGGTCTTGGTGGCCTTGAGGCCATCGACGGTGAGCGGCACCTTGACCACGACGTTGCTGGCGATCTTGGCGAGGTGACGGCCCTCGGCGACCATGCCCTCATAGTCGGTGGCGGCGACCTCGGCCGAGACCGGGCCGGGGACGATCGAGCAGATTTCGGCGATGACTTCCTTGAAGTCGCGGCCGGATTTGGCGACGAGCGAGGGGTTCGTCGTCACACCGTCCAGCAGGCCGGTGGCGTAGAGATCGCGTATATCCTTGATCTCGGCGGTATCGACGAAGAACTTCATAGCTGTTTCCCCTCCAGGGAGACTTTTGTTTTCTACGACTAACGTATGCTGTTTGCGGCCAATCTCAAGGCGTCTTGCGAGGCCTCAGCGAACGGCAGCCAGCAGCTTGTCGGCCAGTTCGCCGACCCGATCCTCGGGGATGCCGGCGACGTTGATGCGGCTGTCGTTGATCATGTAGATCGCATCATCGAGCTTCAGCTTCGTGACGACATCCTCGGGCAGGCCAAGCAGCGAGAACATGCCCGAATGCTGGGCGATGAAATCAAAGTCCTTGCTGTTGGAACGCTGGCGGATGGCATCTGCCAGTTTGACGCGCAGCCGCTTCATGCGTTCCCGCATTTCGGTCAGCTCGGCCTCCCACTCGGCGCGCAGATCCTTGTCCTCGAGGATGACGCGGACGACTTCGGCGCCGTGATCCGGGGTCTGGCTGATGGTGCCGCGGATGATGTTCTGCATCTGCGAGGAGACGACGTCGGCGGTGGCCGCGTCTTTGGCGATGGCGATGGCGACGCCGGCACGCTCGCGGTAGAGGCCGAAGTTCTTCGAGGCCGAGAACGCGATCATGCATTCGGGCACGCTGGTCGCCACCTTGCGCACACCATAGGCGTCGGCCTCGATGCCGTCGCCGAAGCCGAGATAGGCGAGATCGACGAGCGGGAAGGCGCCGGTGCGCTTCAGGCTCTCGACCACGCGATCCCACTGGGCATTGGTGAGGTTTGCGCCGGTCGGGTTGTGGCAGCAGCCATGGATCAGCAGGATATCGTTGCCGTCGAGGCCATCGACGACCTGCATCATGGCGTCGAAATCGACGCCGCGGGTCTGGGCGTTGAAGTACGGATAGTAGTGCACCGACAGCCCGGCATTCTCGGCGAGCGGAATGTGGTTGGGCCAGGTCGGATCGGAAATGAAGATGCGGCCGCCCGGACGGGCGCGGCCGAGCACATGCATCAGGATCATCAGCGCGCCGGTACCGCCGGCGCCGTTGACGGTGCGGATGCGGGACTGATCGACCGTGCCGCCGAGCGCCAGATCGACGATGGCGGAGGAGAATTCCTTGTTGCCGACCACGCCCTTGTAGGTCTTGGTCTTGGCGCTATCGAGGATGCGCTGCTCGGCCTTCTTCACCGAGGTCATGATCGGGGTGTTGTTGCCCGGGTCTTTGTAGACGCCCACGCCAAGATCGATCTTTCCGTCACGGGGATCGGCGGCGTACTCGGCCATCAGCACGAAAATCTTGTCGAGCGTGGCCTTCTGGAGGGTCTCAAACATCTGTTGTTTCCGGGGGAAGGTAAGGCGGGGTGTTTATAGGCGAGGATGACGGAATTGCAACGGGACGTTGGTCTTGTGGCAGGACCGGCGGCGCGTGTGGCCCCACCCCACCCACCCGCTACGCGGGTCCCCCCTCCCCATCAAGGGGAGGGAGTACCGACTGCATGCTGCAGTGCTTGAGGTTGCCCGCGATTTCCCTCCCCCTTGTGGGGAGGGGGGACCGCCAAAGGCGGTGGGTGGGGGTAGCCCCAAGCACCGGCCTACCGTTTCAGCTCCGCAATCAGCTGCGGCACGACCTCGAACAGATCGCCGACCAGGGCGATGTCGGCGATTTTCATCAGCGGGGCTTCCGCATCGGTGTTGATGGCGATGATCTTCTTCGCGCCCTGGATGCCGGCGAGGTGCTGCAGGGCGCCGGAGATGCCGATGCCGATATAGAGGTCGGGGGCGATGATCTTGCCGGTCTGGCCGACCTGCCAGTCGTTGGGCGCGTAGCCGGCGTCGACCGCGGCACGCGTGGCGCCGACCGCGGCGCCGAGGGCTTTGGCCAGCTCTTCGACCAGCGCGAACTTTTCTGCCGAGCCGAAGCTGACGCCGCCGGAAACGACGATCTGGGCCGTGCCGAGATCGGGCAGCTCGCTCTCGGTGCGATGGGCGGCGATGAATTTTGCAACCGCGGCAACCGAGGCGGTGACCGGCGCAATCGGGGCGTTGTTGCCGGACTGGGCCGGGCGGAACGCGGAAGCGCGGATGGTGAGCAGGTGTTTCGGTTCGCCCGAGGCGATGGTCTCGATGGCGTTGCCGGCATAGATCGGCCGGTCGAAGCGGTTGGGGCCGTGGATGGCGATCACATCGGTGACCGGCATCAGATCGAGCTTTGCCGCAAGGCGCGGGATGGCGTCGCGGCCGGTGGCGGCCGAGGCGGCGACGATGTGGCTGTAGGGCTCGGCCAGTTCGGCGAGCAGCTTTGCCAGAGGCTCGGGGCTGAGATTGGCCAGCTCGGCGCTGTCGGCGACGAGCACCTTCTCGACACCCGCGATCTTGGCGGCTTCAGCCGCGATGGCGGCGACGCCCTGCCCCGCGACGAGCACGTGGACCGGACCGAGCTTTTCGGCGGCGGCGACGATGCGAGCGGTCGAGGCGGAGAGCTTGCCGAGATCGTGCTCGGCGAGGACGAGGACGGTCATCACAGGGCCTCGAGTTCGGACTTGATCGCGGCGGCGAGTTCGCCGACCGAGGCGACGGTCTTGCCTCCCGCGCGTTCGGCGGGCGGGCTGACCTTTTCGACGGTGAGGCGCGGGGCGACGTTGACGCCGAAATCGGCGACCGGGCGGACGGCCAAGGGCTTCGAACGCGCCTTCATCACCATGGGCAGCGCGGCGTTGCGCGGGGTGTTGAGGCGCAGGTCGGCGGTGACGATGGCGGGAAGCGGAACGCTCACCGTGGCGCGGCCGTAGTCGACCTCGCGGGTGACCTCGAGGTTGGCACCGACCACCTTGACCTCGGAGGCGAAGGTCGCCTGCGGCCAATCGAGCAGGCCGGCGAGCATCTGGCCGACCTGGTTGGAGTCGTCGTCGACGGCCTGCTTGCCGAGCAGCACGAGGTCCGGCTTTTCCTCGGCGACCACGGCCTTGAGGAGCTTGGCGACTGCCAGCGTCTCCACCCGGCCCTCGGCTTCGATGAGGATGCCGCGATGGGCGCCCATGGCGAGGGCGGTCAGGATGACGTCGTTGGCCTGTTTCGGCCCGATCGAGACGATGACGATCTCGCTGGCATGGCCGGCTTCGGCCAGCTGCACGGCGGCTTCGACGGCGTGCTTGTCGAACGGGTTCATCGACATGCGCACGTTCTCGGTCTCGACGCCCGAGCCATCGGGGCGGACCCGCACGCGCACCGCATGATCGACCACGCGCTTGACGGCAACGAGGATTTTCATCGCTTCCTCCGGAGGTTGGCCGGTCTTTTGCAGAATTGGCCGGGACGGGCAAGTTCAGGAGGGGAAATTCTTGGCGTGGGGAGGTGGTGAAGTGAAACACCGTACTGGCGGCCAGCTTCTCTCCCCTTGCGGGAGAGAAGCGAGACTTGTGAGCGATAGCGAACTAGTCGCAGCAGAGAGGGGGTGCAGTGGCGCACTATGCCCTCCACGACCCCCTCTCTTGCGAAAACTAAGGACTTAGCTGCGCTAAGCCCAAGTTTCGCTTTCTCCCCCGCCAAGGGGGAGAAGATCACCGATGGGCCGGTGCAGGGCTGCCAGAGCCGTGGCGCGGGTTGACGCCTCCATGCCCCGACCGGCACAGTGGCCGCTTACTAGACCCAGGTTCCCAAATGCCCGTTATCAACCGCATCGCGGAGTTCGCCGACGAGGTCGCCGCATGGCGACGTGATTTCCACACCCACCCGGAGCTGCAGTACGACGTGCACCGCACGGCCGGGCGCGTAACCGAGCTGCTGCAGCAGTTCGGGGTCGACGAGGTGGTGACCGGGATCGGACGGACGGGCGTCGTCGGCGTGATCAGGGGGCGCGGGCCGGGCAAGACCATCGGGCTGCGCGCCGACATGGACGCGCTGCCGATCAACGAGAAAACCGGCAAGCGGTACCAGAGCGAGACGCCGGGGAAGATGCATGCCTGCGGGCATGATGGGCACACGGCAATGCTGCTCGGAGCGGCAAAGTATCTCGCCGAGACGCGCAATTTCGACGGCACCGCGGTGCTGATCTTCCAGCCGGCCGAGGAAGGCGGCGCCGGCGGGCGCGCCATGCTCGAGGACGGGCTGATGGAGCGGTTCGGCATCGAGGAAGTCTACGGCATGCACAACATGCCCGGCACGCCGCTCGGCCATTTCGGCGTGCGCGTCGGCGGGATCATGGCGGCCTCGGATGCGTTCGATATCGCCATCGAGGGTGAAGGCGGGCATGCCGCCATTCCGCACAACACGGTCGACCCGGTGCTGATCGCGGCGCACATGATCACGGCGTTGCATTCGATCGTGTCGCGCGACATCGACCCGATGAAATCGGCGGTGCTGAGCGTGACCATGCTGCAGGCCGGCGAGGCGTTCAACATCATCCCGCAGACGGTGAAGCTCACCGGCACGGTGCGCACGCTCGACGAATCCATTCGCGACACCATGGAAGAGCGGCTGCGCGGGGTGGCGCAGGGCATCGCCGGAACGTTCGGCGGCAAGGCCGAGGTGAGCTATCGGCGCGGCTATCCGGTGACGGTGAACACGGCCGAGGAAGCGGAATACGCCGCGCGGATCGCCGCCGAGGTGGCGGGCGAGGAGCGCGTCGACGCCAATGCCGACGCCAAGATGGGCGGCGAGGATTTTTCCTACATGCTGCAGGCGCGGCCGGGGGCCTACATCTTCCTCGGCAACGGGCCGAGCTCGGAGCTGCACTCGGACACCTACGACTTCAACGACGAGATCATCCCGGTGGGGGTGAGCTATTGGGTGAAGCTGGTGGAGGGAACGGCGAGGTAGGGGCGAAGACCCCTCGCCCGTCTCGGCCTGCGGCCGATCCACCCTCTCCCCGACGGGGGGAGGAACAGAGGTGATCACCGATGCATCGGTATTCTTCTCCCGTCGGGGAGAAGGTCGCGCGCAGCGCCGGATGAGGGGTGGCAGGAAGCCGACATCCGTAGCCCCTCCACCGACTTCGCCTCCCCCGCAAGGGAAGCGTTCACCTCGGCCGCAATTGCCCACCGGGTCATCCCGCGCCAAAGCGGGGATCCCCGTTTGATGGCGCGCACCGCAAAAAGAGGTCCCCGCTTTCGCGGGAATGACTCCGCGCCAAACGGCATCTCCGAAGCGCAATCCAACAGGGGAGGATCGCCCCCTACCCCAAACGGACCGCTTCCCTCCGTCCGCCGATTGCTGAATAGTTAGGCTCCTAGCCTTTTCGATTCACTTTCCGGCCCGATGTCCACTCCCCTTCCTACCGGCGTCATGCTTCGTCGGGTCATCATCACATTGCTGATTTCTGCGGCAGGCGGCGGGCTTGTGACCCTGGCGCAACTGCCGGCAGGCTGGCTCGCCGGCGGGGCGCTGGCGGTGGCGGTCGCGTCGCTGTGGGGCGTGAAGGTGCACATGCCGAACGGCCTGCGCGACGTCACCTTCGTCCTCACCGGCCTCTCCATGGGTGCGGCGGTAGCGCGGGATTCGCTGGCGCTGATGGTGCAGTGGCCGATCACGCTGGCGGCGCTGGCGATCGAACTGGTGCTGATCGTGTGGCTGACCGGGTGGCTGCTGCGGCGACTTTACGGGCTCGATCGCGGCACGGCCTATCTCAGCTCGTTCCCGGGGCATTTGAGCTTCGTGATGTCGATTGCGGCGGCGGGCGTGGGCGATGCACGGCAGATCGTCATCATCCAGGTGATCCGCATCCTGCTGCTCACCATCTGCGTGCCGATCGGGGCGCTGTTCCTGCCGGTCGGGCACTATGCGGCGGCCGGCGGCGTGATCGAGCCGATGAAGCTCGAGACGCTGGTCATCGTGGCCATCGCCTGCGGGATCGTCGGCTTCATCTTCACCAAGCTCAAGGTGCCGGCCGGCTTTGCGCTCGGCGCCATGGCGACTTCGATCATCTTCAAGTTCGCCGGCTGGTTCGAGGGACAGATCCCGCCCCTCTTTCTCATCGGCGTATTCATTCTCGTGGGCGCGCTGATCGGCTCGCGCTTCGTCGGCATCACCATGAAGGAATTTTTGAAGGCGGTGGCGGCGGGCTTGGCCGGCACGGCGCTGACGGTGGCGATCAGCACCGGGGTCGTGATCGCGGTGATGCCGTTCGTCGACATGCCGTTCGGGCAGATCTGGCTCGGGCTGTCGCCGGGCGGGCTCGAGGGCATGGGCGCGCTGGGCATCGCGCTGGGGTTCGATACGGCATTCATCGCGGCGCACCATGTGAGCCGGCTGCTGATGTTGACGCTCGCCATCCCCACGGTGGTGATGCTGATCAAGCGCAAGGAACTGCCGTAGCGACAAGCACTGGGTCATTCCCGCGAAAGCGGGAACCTCTGTCTTTAGTGCCTACCAAGAACGGAGTGAAGCCGCCGTAGTTGTGACCGAAACGAATGGTCGATAGCTTCGCGCCACGATCGGAGTCCTCGCCATGTTTCGCCCGCTGCTCGCCCTCGTCATCGCTGCCGTGATCGCGGTGCCGCTCGCCGTTTCACCGGCCTCGGCGCAGGGGCGCGCGCTGTGCAACAAGAATGACCAGGAGGGGCTCACGATCGAGTTCGGCGTTTCGGTGGGCAAGTTCAGCCGGCAAGAGCAGGAATCGCTGTGGAAGATGGAGCTCAGGCAGGCGCACGGCATCAGGGCCCGCAGTGTCAAGCGGACCTGGGACGGCTGCCTCGAGGTCTACCTGCAGGAGCCGGACGGGCACTTCAACACGCGCTACTACGACGAGGACACGCTGGAGCTGGTGCAGGAGTGAGTAGCGAGGGGCCGGTCTGGATCTCGCCTTCTCACCAGCTGTCATTCCTGCGAAAGCAGGGATCCATTCTCCGCCCGCGTTGGCTGTGAGTTGGATCCCTGCTTTCGCAGGGATGACAGCCGGTGGTGAACAGCCAACCGCGAACCGCTCGGGTCAGCGCTTGCGCCGGCCGCCAAACGCCACGCTCATCTCCGCCGTCGGGAAGAACGCAAAGCCGTTGGCGCCGAGCTTGAGCTTGCTCTTCCGCCGCTCAGCGGCCTGAGCCAGAACGGGCTCGGGCGCGCCCTCGCCGAGCGTCACCGTGAGTGGGTCGCCCGACAGGTTGAAGAGGCAGGTCAGCGCCTCGTTGCTGATCTTGCTGCCGAAGCGGCGGAAGGCGAGCAGCGGTTCGCCGACTTTCAGGAACTCGATGTCGCCATCCTTCAGCACGCCGTGTTCCTTCCGGAAGGCGAGCATCTGGCGATAGAAGGCGAGCGTCGAGTCCGGGTCGGCATTCTGGGTGGCGACGTTGAGGGCCGAGTGGTTCGGCTTGATCGGCAGCCACGGCTTCGTGCCAGAGAAGCCGTTCGGCGCCTCGCCCTCCTCCCACGGCATGGGGGTGCGGCAGCCGTCGCGGCCCTTGTACTCGGGCCAGAAGCGGATGCCGGGCGGATCGGTCAGTTCCTCGAACAGGATATCGGCCTCGGGCAGGCCCAGTTCCTCGCCCTGGTAGAGACAGACTGAGCCCTTGAAGCTCAGCAGCATGGCGGCGGCCTGGCGCGACAGCGCGACCGGGTCGGCGCTCTCGGCGGACCAGCGGGTGACGTGGCGGCGGACGTCGTGGTTGGAGAAGGCCCAGCACGGCCAGCCATTGGGTGCGCCGATGAAGAACTTGCGCTGCTTGTCGCGGAAATGGGCGGCGGTGAATTCGTCGCCGAGCATGTCGAAGGTATAGGCCATGTGCAGCTTGTCGCCGCCGGAGGTGTATTCCTCCATCAGCTGCAGGCCTTTATGGCTGTCGCCGATCTCGCCGACCGTGGTGCGGTCCTCGTACTGGTCGAGCAGGTCTCGCACGCGCTTGAGGAACGTCACGTTCTCGGGCTGGCTCTTGCCGTAGCGGTGCTCCTGCATGTCGTAGGGGTTCACGGCGTAAGGCAGGTGCTTGGGGCGACGGGCGGGCGGATTGTTCCGCAACTGTGCATCGTGGAAATAGTAGTTCACGGTGTCGAGCCGAAAGCCATCGACGCCGCGCTCGAGCCAGAAGCGCATGACGTCGAGCACCGCATCCTGCACGGCCGGATTGTGGAAGTTGAGGTCGGGCTGCTCGATGAGGAAATTGTGGAAGTAGTACTGGCCGCGTGAGGGGTTCCACTCCCACGCCCGCCCGCCGAACACTGACGGCCAGTTGTTGGGCGGCGTGCCGTCGCGCCTGGGATCGGCCCACACATACCAGTCGGCCTTGGCGTTGGTGCGGTTGAGCCGGCTCTCCCGGAACCAGGGGTGGAGGTCGGACGAGTGCGACAGCACCTGGTCGATGATCACCTTCAGCCCGAGCGCGTGGGCGCGCGCGATCAGATCGTCGAAATCCTCGAGACTGCCGAACAGGCGGTCGACCTCTTTGTAGTCGGAGACATCGTAGCCCATGTCCTTTTGCGGGGACTGGTTGATGGGGCTCAGCCAGATGGCGTCGACGCCCAGGCTCGCGATGTGGTCGAGCCGGCGGATGATGCCGGGCAGATCGCCCACGCCGTCGTCGTTGGTATCCTGAAACGAGCGCGGATAAACCTGATAGATCACCGCGCCACGCCACCACTCAGCCATTCAGTCACTCCGCCGCCAGTTCGCCAGTCTCGCCACGGGCGGGACAAAAACGCAATCGGCGAAAGGGGGATGGGTTCCTAACTCGCGTTGCTGCAAACACTGATGCTTGTGGAAGGCTTCTCCCCCTTGGCGGGGGAGAAAGCGATTTCTTGGGCTTAGCCCTTCGCTAAGCCTTAGAAATCGCAAGAGAGGGGGTGGTCTTGGGGGGCACGGCCGCGTCATCGCCACCCCCTCTCTGCTGCGACTAGTTCGCTATCGCTCACAAGTCTCGCTTCTCCCCCGCCAAGGGGGGAGAGGGAGCCGGTGTGTGCGGCTACGGCGTCTCGTAAGCCAGCGACGGGAACTGCGTCGCGTACTTCCCGCCGGAGCAGTCGATATGCGCACCGGTGATGTACTTGGCGAGATCCGATGCGAGGAAAGCCAGCAGGTTGGCGACGTCCTGCGGGTCACCCCAGCGCCGGAGCGTCAGGGTGTCGAGCAGCTTCTGCTTGCGCTCCTCGGGAGCGTCGGCGAAGTGGTTCATCAGCGTCGGCACCATGCCGGGCGAGTAGCAGTTCACCGTCACGTCGTAAGGGCCGAGTTCTCCGGCGAGCACGCGGGTGAAGCCGACCACGGCGTATTTCGAGCTGGCATAGGCCGCCCCGCCGATCGAGGGGGTGATCGCAGCATAGGAGGCCGCGTTGAGGATGCGGCCCCATTTCTGGCGCTTCATGATCGGCGCCACCGCCTGGCTCATCAGGAACGTGCCCTTGGCATTGGTGTCGAAATTGTCGTCCCAGACCTGCTCGCTGAGCTCGGTGACGCGCGTGCCGGATGCCACGCCCGCATCGTTGACGAGGATGTCGACGCGCTCGAACTCGGCCTCGACGGCGGCGACCGCTTGTTTCACCTGCGCGGCATCGCGGATGTCGCAGAGGATGCGCTTGCCCTTCCAGCCGGCCTCGGTCCATTCGACCGAGGCATCGTCGAGCAGGTCCTGCTTGAAATCGACGATGACGACGGTGGCGCCCTCGCGGGCGAAGGTGCGGGCGATGACGCGGCCGATGCCGCGCCCCGCGCCGGTGACGATGGCGACCTTGTCCTTGAGGTCGATCTGCATGGGTCCCTCCTCCCTGAGCGAACGCTAGACGACGGCGCTGGGCAGCGGATCGCCGGCAAAATGGGCGACGAGATTGGCGACGACGAGGTCGGCCATCTTGTTGCGGGTCTGGTGCGTCGCGCTGCCCTGGTGGGGCGAGAGCACGACGTTGTCGAGCTGCCAGAAGGCCTCGTCCATGGCCGGCTCCTTCTCGAACACGTCGAGGCCGGCGCCGCCGAGCTGCTTCGATTTCAGCAGCTCGAGCATGGCCGCTTCGTCGACCAGCGAGCCGCGGGCGACGTTGACGATGAAACCTTCGGGGCCAAGAGCCTCCAGCACTTGGCGGCTGACGATCTTCTCGGTGCCCTTGCCACCCGGGGCGATGATGACGAGCCAATCGCTGTCGCGGGCCATGTCGACGAGCTTGTCGTAATAGACATAGGGCTCGTCGGACTGGCGGGTGCGGCCATGATAGACGACGCGCATCTTCATGGCCTGGCAGCGCACGGCGATTTCCTTGCCGATGCGGCCGAGCCCGAGGATGCCGACGGTCTTGCCGTTGAGCTCGGTGAGGAGCGGGAAGCCGGCGCCGCCGGCCCACTTGCCCTGGCGGACGAACTGGTCGGCCTGCGGAATGCGGCGGGCGGTTGCGATCATCAGGCCCAGGGTGAGCTCGGCGACGGCGTCGTTGAGGACGTTGGGCGTGTTGGTGACGCGGATGTTGCGCTGCTTGGCGGCGGCGGTATCGATGGTGTCGTAGCCGACGCCGAAATTGGCGATGATCTCGAGCCTGGGCAGCTTATCCATGAGCGCGGCGTTGACGTTGCTGCCGGCGATGGCGCGGACGCGCGGGCCGACTTCGGCAATCAGCGCGTCCTTGTCGGCAGCCTCGTGCAGCTTGTGCACGGTGTAGCGCCTGGCCAGCTCGGCTTCGCAGCGCGCGAGCAGCTTGTGGGTCTGCAGTATTTCTTCAGGCATATGGTCTCTTCCCTTTGCGCGCGAATTTGTAGGGGGGAATCGCCGGCGGGGAAAGGCGACATTGGTGCAGCGTCGCGCATTTTGGCGACTTCAAGCCCGCTTGTGGCCCTGCAACAAATGTGTAGCAATGAGAAGGCAGTGGGTAGGCCGCAGAGCCGAAGCAGGGGTGAATGGCAGCCGCGCCGTTTGACGAGATGACCAATGCGGACGGATCGGTCCGCGAACCCTATCTGATCCTGGAAGAGTGGCTCAAGGAACAGCCGCCCCAAGCCCTCAGCCTCATGTCCGGCGATGCGGAAAGCCTGTTCCGCCGGCTGGGTATCACCTTCGCCGTTTATGGCAGCAACGAGGGTACGGAAAAGCTCATTCCCTTCGACATCATCCCGCGCATCATCTCGGCGCTGGAATGGCGCAGGCTTTCCAGGGGCATCGAGCAGCGGGTGCGGGCGCTCAACGCCTTCCTCCACGACATCTACCACCGCCAGGAGATTCTCAAGGCCGGGCGGGTGCCGGAAAAGCTGATCCTCCACAACTCGGCCTTCTGCCCCGAAATGATGGGGCTGGATCCGGCCCGCGGCATCTACTCGCACATTATCGGCGTCGACATCGTCAGGACCGGGCCGGACGATTTCTACGTGCTCGAGGACAACCTGCGCACGCCCTCGGGCGTCAGCTACATGCTGGAAAACCGCGAGGCGATGCTGCAGCTCGCCCCAGAATTGTTCCAGCGCTACAAGGTGGCGCCGGTCGAGCCCTATCCCGAGACGCTGCGGCGGACGATGGAGAGCGTCGCGCCGGGCGGCGTGCACGGCTCGCCCAACCTCGCGGTGCTGACGCCGGGCATCTACAACTCGGCCTATTTCGAGCACTCGTTCCTCGCCGACCAGATGGGCGCCATGCTGTGCGAGGGGCAGGATCTGTTCGTCGAGAACGGCAAGGTGTTCATGCGCACCACCTCCGGCCCCGAACGGGTGGATGTGATCTACCGGCGCATCGACGACGATTTCCTCGATCCGCTGACCTTCCGGCCGGATTCGATGCTGGGCGTGCCGGGGCTGTTCGACGCCTATCGCGCCGGCAATGTGACGCTGGTCAACGCGCCGGGCACGGGCATTGCCGACGACAAGGCGGTGTATGTCTATGTGCCCGAGATCATCGAGTTCTACCTGGGCGAGAAGGCGCTCTTGAAGAACGTGCCGACCTATAACTGCACCAACGACGATGAGCGGGCCTATGTGCTCGAGCATATCGAGGAACTGGTGGTGAAGGAGGTGCACGGCTCAGGCGGCTACGGCATGCTGGTGGGGCCGACCTCGACCAAGGCGCAGCGCGAGGAATTCAAGAAGAAGATCCTCGCCCGGCCCGACAACTATATCGTGCAGCCGACACTGGCGCTGTCGACCTGCCCGACCTTCGTCGACAGGGGCATCGCGCCGCGGCACGTGGACCTTCGCCCGTATGTGCTGTGCGGCGACGATATCCGGATCACGCCCGGCGGGCTGACGCGCGTCGCGCTGAAGAAGGGCTCGCTGGTGGTGAACTCGTCGCAGGGCGGCGGGACCAAGGATACCTGGGTGCTGGAGGAATGAGGATGCTGCACTGGCTGACCTCCCCCCTCCCATCCTCCCCCACAAGGGGGGAGGTGCCGTTCAGTTCATCTGGCACGATCGCGCCCCAGCCACCGGCCTACACCTCCCCCCTTGTGGGGGAGGATGGGAGGGGGGTGCCACACGCGCTGAAATCCGAGGTCCGCCATGCTCGGTAGAACCGCCCAGAACCTCTTCTGGCTCTCCCGCTACATCGAGCGGGCCGAGAACATGGCGCGTATGTTCGAGGTCGGCTACCGCATGAGCCTCACGTCCCGTCGCGAAGGCGGCGCGTCCGAGCATCTGGTTTCGATGATGCAGGCGGCCGAGGTCGACGAAGGGTTCAACCTCAAGCACAAGCAGGCCGATGTCGGCAGCGTGTCGCACTACATGATCTTCGACGAGGAAAACCCCTCCTCGGTGAAATCCTGCCTGCTCGCGGCGCGCACCAATGCGCGCTCGGTGCGCACGGCGCTGACCACGGAAATGTGGGAATCGATCAATGCGGCCTGGCTCGAGTTCTCGAGCATCCGGCCGCGCGACACCAGCGGGGCGAAGCTCCAGGAGCTGCTGTTCTGGGTGAAGCAGGTAAGTAACCGCTATCGCGGCGCGCTGCTCTCGACCTTCCTGCGCGACGAAGGTTATGCCTTCAGCCAGGTGGGCAATTTCGTCGAGCGGGCCGACAACACGGCCCGCATCCTCGACATGAAATATTACGTGCTGCTGCCGCGGGCGACCATGGTGGGCGGCGATGTCGACATCGCGCAGTGGACGATGATCCTGCGCGCGGCTTCGGCGCATCGCAGCTACCGGCACGTCTACCACGACCGATACAAGGCCTGGAACATTGCAGACTACCTGATCCTCAGGCCGGAAATGCCGCGCTCGCTGATCTTCTGCCTCGACTGGATCAACCGGACGGTCGACATGCTCGAGGAGATTCACGGCGGGCGGGGCGCGGCGCATGATGCGGTGGATTCGGTGGCCGAGCTGCTCGACGGCACGACGGTGGACCGCGTGTTCGAGTACGGGCTGCACGAGTTCCTGACCGAATTCATCGCCCGCAACAACCGGATCACCGACGCCCTCGCTGAAAGCTACAATTTCTACTGATGCAGATCGCCATTCGACATCGACTGAGCCTTGCCATCGGCGCCGGCGTTTCGCGCAGCGTACAGCACATCCTGCTGACGCCGCAGACCGGGCCGACGCAGACGGTGCGCGAGTGGGCGATCGACATGCCGGGCTTCGACCGCGCCGCCAGCTTCGCCGATGCGTTCGGCAACCGGGCGCAACTGGTGAGCCAGACCAAGCCCGAGGCGGAGCTATTGATCTCGGTCGCGGGCATGGTCGAGACCATCGACCGCAACGGCGTGGTCGGCCGGGTGCCGGGAGACATCCCCCCTGCCCTTTATCGCCGGCCGACGGCGCTGACCAGGCCGGTGGGCGCCATCACCAGCAAGTTCCGCGCCGTGCCCAAGACCGGGCAGGACCGCATCGCACTGCTGCACGGGCTGATGGCCCGGGTGGCCGAGGTGGTGGGCGGCGGGGAGCAGAGCCTGTCGCAAGCGCAGGACGGGCCGAGCCAGAGTCAAAGCCAGGAGCAGACGCAGGCGGCGCGACCGCCGGCCGCGGATTTCGCGCACGCCTTCATCGGCGCGGCGCGGGCGCTGGATGTGCCGGCGCGCTATGTGACGGGGTACCTGTTCGCGGGTGGAGACGAGCCGGCGGCGCTGCATGCCTGGGCCGAGGCGTGGGACGACGGGCTGGGCTGGATCGGGTTCGACGCGATGCACGAAGTGTGCCCGACGGACCGGCACGTGCGGGTGGCGGTCGGCCTCGATGCGGTGTCGACCATGCCGGTGCGCTCGATCCCGGTGGTAGGCGAGCCGGTAGTGCTGGGGATGACGGTGGAGGCGGCGCAGTAGGGGCAAAACCCCTCACCCGTCTCGCGCTACGCGCGATCCACCCTCTCCCCGACGGGGAGAGGAACAAGTGGAGGCCGCTGGTCTATCCGTATTCTTCTCCCCGTCGGGAAGAAGGTGGCGCGTAGCGCCGGATGAGGGGTCACAGCCCCAGAATGAACAGCCAGCCGCTGACGCTGACGATGCTCAGCACCGTGGTGATGAGCACGGTGTTCGCTGCCACATTCACTCCGCGATTGTAGTAGGTCGCAAAGACATAAGCATTGATGCCGGTGGGCATGGCGGCGAGCAGGACCCCGTAGCGGGCGAGTTCGTGATCGACCTTGAGGACGTGGATCAGCAGCACCCAGGCGATGAGCGGCTGGACCAGGAGCTTCAGGCCGGCCAGCGCCAGCGAGTGGGCCCAGCTCTCCGACAGCTTGTATTCGTTGAGCGCACCGCCCAGGCCGAACAGCGCCGCCGGGGTGACGGCGGCGGCCATCATGACGACGAAGGCCTCGACCGGCTCGGCCAGCTGGATGTGCATGAAGTTGAACGCGATGCCCAGCACGATGCCCCAGAGCAGCGGGTTGGAGACGATGCGGATGAGCGCCGTCCATAGCGCCTTGTGGAGCGGCGCGCCGTCGCGGCGCACCAGCTCCATGGTCAGCATGCCCAGCGTGATCAGCACCGAGGCGTGGAAGGCGATGATCGAGAAGGCGGTGACCAGCGCCGTCTCACCATAGGCACGCTGCATCACCGGCACGCCGATAAGGATGGTGTTGGTGAAATAGGCCGAAAAGCCCGAGGCAACGGCTTCGCCGGGGCGGCTGCCGAAGACCTTCGCGGCGATGATGATGCCGAGGATGAAGACGGTGATGGCGCCGGCATAGAAGGCGCCGATGACGCCCCAGTTGAACACGGACGAGAAATCCGAGGTCGCCATGGCGTTGAACAGCAGGCAGGGCGTCGCGAAATTGTTCACGAACATCACCAGCCCGCGTACCCCCTCCGTGGGGAACATGCGAAAGCGGACAGCGAGATAGCCGAGCGCCATGATCGCGAAGACCGGCAGGACGACGTTGAAAATGGCGAGCATGGGCAATCCGGCGGGACGATGTTCCGCTAGTGCACCCTGGGCACCAGCGGGTCAATCCGCATTAGGCTGGGGCTTGCGGTATGTACATAAATTGTGTACATATCAATGTCTCTGCTCGGGGGCGCGGGGATGGAGTTCGAGTGGGACGCCGACAAGCGACTGGCCAATATCGAAAAGCACGGCGTGGACTTTCGTATAGCGGCGCGGATCTTCGAAGGTCCGACGCTCGACCGGATTGATGATCGCCGCGACTATGGTGAGCGACGCCTCATCTCGATCGGCGCTTTCGATGTCGTTGTCTATGTGGTGATTCACACCCCGAGGCCCGGCGCAACGAGACTGATTTCGGCCTGGAAAGGTGGCAAACGTGAGCGAGAAACATATCGTACGCTATTCCCTGGACGAACTCCGGGAAATGCATGAGCGAAAAGACTACGTCCCCACTTCGAAAGAGGATTTGGCTGGCGAGGAAGAGCTGCCCGAGGGGTTCTGGGACGACGCAGTGGTCGTATACCCGCACGAGCGGCCCACCTCTGTTCATCTCAACCTCGAACCCGAGGTGTTCGCCTTCTTCAAGGCGCAGGGCAAGGGCCACATCACGCGCATGCAGAACGTGCTGAAGGCCTATGTGAAGGCACATAGCAGGTAATCCGTGCGCCGGGCTTGTGAAGCAATATGACGTTGATCGGGGTGGCTTTTCTCCCCTAGATCGGCACATCGCCACAGCAGGATCGCGCCATGCCCACCACCGCCCCCGTAGATGTTTTCGTCATCGGCGGCGGGGTGAACGGGACGGGCATCGCACGCGACGCCGTCGGCCGTGGCCATAGCGTGATGCTGGCCGAAATGCACGATCTCGCCTCGGGCACGTCGTCGGCGGCGACCAAGCTCGTGCATGGCGGGTTGCGCTATCTCGAGTATTACGAGTTCCGGCTGGTGCGCGAGGCGCTGATCGAGCGCGAGGTGCTGTGGGCTTCGGCGCCCCACATCATCCGGCCGCTGCGGTTCGTGCTGCCTTACGAGAAGAATCTCAGGCCGGCCTGGCTGCTGCGCATCGGGCTGTTCCTCTACGATCATCTCGGGGGCCGGAAGCTGCTGCCGGCAACGAAAACGCTCGACCTCAGGCAAGACGAGGCGGGCAAGCCGCTGAAGCCGGGTTTCACCACAGCATTCGAGTATTCGGACGGCTGGGTGGACGACGCGCGCCTGGTCGTGCTCAACGCGCGCGACGCGGCGGATCGCGGGGCAACAATCAAGGTGCGCACCAAGGTCATTTCGGCACGGCGCGAGAATGGGCTGTGGTCCATCGAGATGGTGGGTGAAGACGGCGAGCGGTCGACGGCGACGGCGCGGCTGCTGGTGAATGCTGCCGGGCCGTGGGTCGATACGGTGATCAACGAGACGCTGGGCCGAAACGACGTGCACCATGTGCGGCTGGTCAAGGGCAGCCATATCGTCGTGCACAAGCTCTACGACCATGACCGCTGCTATTTCTTCCAGAACGCCGACGGGCGGATTTTCTTCGCCATTCCCTATGAGAGCGACTTCACGCTGATCGGCACCACCGACCAGGATTTTGAGGGCGACCCGACCGCGGTGAAGATCAGCGACGCCGAGATCGACTACCTCTGTGCCGCGGCCAGCGAGTATTTCGCCAGGCCGGTGACGCGCGAGCAGATCGCCTGGACCTATTCCGGCGTGCGACCGCTGTTCGACGATGGCGCGAGCGCCGCGCAGGAGGCGACGCGCGATTATGTGCTGAAGACCGAGGGCGGCGAGAGCGAGGCCAAGCTGATCAACGTGTTCGGCGGCAAGCTGACCACGCACCGGCGGCTCAGCGAGCAGGTGGTCGACAAGATCGACGGCGTGATCGGGGCCAGGAAGCCACGCTGGACGGCCAAGGGCACCCTGCCCGGCGGCGATTTCCCGGCGACCGGGTTCGAGGAGCTGCTGAAACATCACGCGGCGCGCTATCCGGCGATCGAGGCCAAGGTGCTGCGGCGGCTCACCCGCGCCTATGGCACGCTGCTGCCGACCATCCTCAAGGGCGGAGAGCTGGGCATGAGCTTTGGCGGGAGCTTGACCCAGGCCGAAGTCGACTACCTGATGGACCATGAATGGGCCCGCACCGCCGAGGATGTCCTGTGGCGGCGCAGCAAGCAGGGCCTGCGGGTGACGACTGAGGAAAAGGCGAAACTGGCCGGATACATGGCCGGGCGCCTGACAAGGGAGAAGCAATGACGGCCAATATCCTCGCCATCGACCAGGGCACCACGTCGAGCCGGGCCATCGTATTCGATGGCAAGCAGCGGATCGCGGGGCTGGGGAAGATGGAGTTCACCCAGCATTTTCCGCAGGATGGCTGGGTGGAGCACGTGCCCGAGGAGATCTGGGCGACGACGCTGTGGTCGGCCAAGACCGCGCTGAAGAAGGCCGGGCTCGATGCCAAGGGCATCGCCGCGATCGGCATCACCAACCAGCGCGAGACCACCATCGTGTGGGACCGGGCAACCGGCAAGGCGATCTACAACGCCATCGTGTGGCAGGACCGGCGTACGGCCGATGTCTGCGTGAAGCTGAAGAAGGCCGGGCACGAGAAGCTGATCTCGAAAAAGACCGGACTGCTGCTCGACCCCTATTTCAGCGCCACCAAGCTGAGCTGGATCCTCGATCACGTGAAAGGCGCGCGCAAGCGGGCCGAGAAGGGCGAGCTCGCCTTCGGCACGGTGGACAGCTACCTGATCTGGCGGCTGACGGGCGGCAAGGTGCATGCGACCGATATCAGCAATGCCTCGCGCACGCTGCTGCTCAACATCAAGACCGGCCAGTGGGACGACGAGCTGCTGAAGCTGTTCCGCATCCCGCGCGCCGTCCTCCCCGAGGTGAAGGAGAACGCCGACGATTTCGGCGTGACCGAACCCGAGATTTTCGGTGTCTCGATTCCGATCCGCGGTTCGGCCGGCGACCAGCAGGCGGCGACGATCGGCCAGGCCTGTTTCACGCCGGGCATGCTGAAATCGACGTATGGGACCGGTTGTTTCGCCTTGCTCAACACCGGCAAGGACATGGTGAAGAGCAAGAACCGACTGCTCACCACCATCGCCTACCGCATCGACGGCGAGACCACCTATGCGCTCGAGGGCGCGATCTTCGTCGCCGGCGCGTCGGTGCAGTGGATGCGCGACATGCTGAAGCTGTTCGAGAACTCGGCCGACGCCGGAGCGCTCGCCGCCAAGGCCGACCCGACACAGAACGTCTATCTCGTGCCCGCCTTCGTGGGGCTGGGGGCGCCGTGGTGGGACACCGATGCGCGCGCCTCGCTCACCGGGCTCACCCGCAATACCGGCGCGGCGGAACTGGCGCGGGCGGCGCTCGAATCGGTGAGCTACCAGACGCGCGACCTGGTCGACGCCATGCGCAAGGACTGGAAGGGCGCGAGCGATACGGTGCTGCGCGTCGACGGCGGCATGGTGGCCTCGGACTTCACCATGCAGTTCCTCGCCGACATCCTGAACACGCCGGTCGACCGGCCGACGATTCTGGAGACGACCGCGCTGGGGGCGGCTTGGCTGGCTGGGTACAAAGCCGGTGTGTGGCCGGATCAGAAGGGCTTTGCGGAACGCTGGGCGCTGGACCGGCAGTTCAACCCGCGCATGGACGAGGCGACGCGCAAGCGGAAGGTCTCGGGCTGGCGGGATGCGGTGAAGCGGACGTTGAGCGGGGGTTAGGTTTTGGGCCTCACGCCGACCCCCTCTCTGCTGCGACTAACTCGCTGACGCTCGTAAGTCTCGCGTCTCCCCCGCCAAGGGGAGAGGGTGCGTCCCACATCCACCGGCACTTGCTGTGATCTTCTCCCCCTTGGCGGGGGAGAAAGCGAAAACTTAGGTTTAGCCCTTCGCTAAGCCTTAGTTTTCGCAAGAGAGGGGGTCGTTTCGGGCACCCACATCCCTACTCCTCCTCGTCCCCCGTATCCGTCGACACCGTCTCCGCCTCATCCTCGTCATCGCTCGCCGGGATGACATAACTCCCGCTCAGCCAGCGGTTCAGGTCGATGTCCTGGCAGCGCGGGGAGCAGAAGGGGTGGTTGGCCTGGCTCGAGGGCTTGCCGCAGATGGGGCAAGGCACGGTTTTCTTGAGCTTGATGATCTCGGCCATGGGAACGTCCTTCAGTGAGGCTGGTGCCTCGATCTTTCGAAGCCCACCGGCGTCATCCCCGCGAAAGCGGGGACCTCGGTTTGCTGCAGGCACCGAAAACAGAGGCTCCCGCTTTCGCGGGAATGACTCCGTGAGTGTGGCTGCATCGCGAGCCCGCGGCGACGGGCTAGACCGACGTGAGGCTCGACTGGTTGAGCCAGTTGAAATGTACCGGGTAGCCCTCGCCGGCGAGGAGCTGCACGGTTTCGAACAGCGGCAGGCCGACCACGGCGGAGTATGAGCCCTGCAGCTTCAGGACGAACGCGCCGGCAATGCCCTGGATGGCGTAGCCGCCGGCCTTGTCGCGCCACTCGGCGCTGGCGAGGTAGCTCTCCATCTCCTTGGCGGAGAGGCGCTTGAAGCGGAGCCGGGTCTCGACCAGGCGCTTGCGCATGGCGCCCGAGGTGGTGAGCATGGTGACGCCGGTGAACACGCGATGCGAGCGGCCCGAGAGGATGCGGAGGCACTCGGACGCCTCCTCCATGGTCTCAGCCTTGGGCAGGACGCGTCGGCCGACGGCAACGACCGTATCGGCGGCGAGCACCAGCGCGTTGCCGGCAATACCCGAGGTCTTGGCCTTGTGCAGGGCCGCGACGGCCTTCTCGTCGGCGAGGCGCTGCGCCAGCTTGCGCGGCAGCTCGTTCTTTTCCGGGGTCTCGTCGATATGGGCAGGAACCAGATGCTCGGGCTCGACGCCGATCTGGTTCAGGAGCGCCAACCGCCGCGGTGAAGCGGACGCGAGGATGAGCTCGGGACGGCTGGCCATGTGTGCCCTACTTGAAGCGGTAAGTGATCCGACCCTTGGTCAGGTCGTAGGGCGTCATTTCGCACAAGACCTTGTCACCGGCGAGCACGCGGATGCGGTTCTTGCGCATGCGGCCAGCGGTATGGGCGATGATCTCGTGTTCGTTCTCCAGCTTCACGCGGAAAGTCGCGTTGGGCAGCAGTTCGGTCACCACGCCCGGAAACTCGAGCACTTCTTCCTTAGCCATTCTCTCTCCTGAGATGGCCCCGTCAAAAGCGAAACTGGCAATGTCGGGGCTGAATTGGGCGGCAGCTATACTTCAAGCCATCCGCTTTGTGAACCACCCGGTGCGGGTGGCACAGGCGTTATGTGGGGATGGCGGCGCGATTTGCCAAATAGGTTGCAGCGGCGCCCGCGGAGAGGAAACGGAGGTTCCCGCTTTCGCGGGAATGACCCGGTGGGTTATCGCAGCATCGAGGTTGGCACCGAGCCAGCTCCAGACTCGATGTCATTCCCGCGAAAGCGGGAACCTCTGTTTCGCTATGTCGCCGCTCAAGTGAAAAGCGAGTCGTAAAGGTCCTCCCATTCAGGATTACCCTTCTCGATCAGCTCGATCTTCCACGCCCGCAGCCACTTCTTGATCTGCTTTTCGCGCCTGATCGCTCCATACGGGTCGTCGTGCTGCTCGAAATAGACCAGCCGATGCACGTGGTACTTCGACGAGAAGCCGGCAATGAGATCGGTGCGGTGGACGTAGATGCGCTCGGGCAGGTTGCCAGTGACGCCGGTGTAGATGGTCCCATATTTACGGCTGGCGAGCAGGTAAACGAAGAAGCGACCTGTGGTGCTCATGGCTCGTCCCGCAAACAGAGGTTCCCGCTTTCGCGGGAATGACCCGGTGGTTGTAGCACGACCGCAAGCGCCACAAACTCGATGTCATCCCCGCGAAAGCGGGGACCTCCGTTTTGCGATGCCGAAGCTCGCACCGTTCAAGCCGCCTTGGACTGCGCCACCAGTGTTTCCAGCTGTTCCCTCACCCGCTTCTGCAGCGTGTCGCGCAGGGTGCGGTAAGCGCTCAGCACCGCCTCGCGGTTGCCCTCGGTTTCGGTCGGGTCGGGCATGGGCCAGTGCTCGATGGCGCCGGCTTCGATGCCGCGGCTCGCGAAAGCCTCGGCGGCGTCGGGCGAAAGAGTGACGACGAGGTCGAAATGGTTGGCGATCAGTTCGTCCATCGTGTGTGGGGTGTGCACACTCATGTCGACGCCGATCTCCTCCATCACCTCTTCGACGAAGCCGTCGGCCTTGCCGGAGCGGACGCCGGCGGAGCGGACGATCAGCCGGCCGGGGAACTGCTTTCGCGCCAGCGCCGCGGCAATGGGTGAGCGCACGGAGTTCATCGAGCAGACGAAGAGCACGGTGGGCAGGTCCGACTCGCGCTCGTCGATGCGGCTCGCAAAGGGCTGCACAGCGCAGATCAGCGTGAACAGGCGCCGCGCGGTGTTGAGGTCCATCTCGAGCTTGTTGTCGAGCCGCGTGCGTAGGAGTTCGGCCGCGTCGTTGTGGAGGCCGCGCCGCGCCATGTCGACGGTTTCGATCTGGTAGGTCGAGCCGGTCTTGATGGCGTCGAAATAGCTGTCGCGGATGCGGAAATAGTCGCGGATCAGGCGGCGGAACGGGGTGAGCGAGAGATAATGCGCGGCGATCGGCTCATAGCTGTCGGGGTTGCGCACATCGAGCAGGATGTAGTTGCCGATGATCGAGACGTGCAGCGCGTAGGGGCCGGGGGCTTTCACCCGGGCCGGCTTGAAGACGTTCTGCTCGACGAGATCATAGATGGCGATGCGCCACTCGTGCACCTCGTCCGGATTGGTCGAGGTGATGGTCGAGGGGTCGAGCGTCACGGCGACGATACGATCGGACGGATCGAATTGTCGCGGGGTGAGCGCCATCTAGCGATTGAGCCTTATCGATACCGAGCGGCCATGCGCCTCGAGCCCCTCGGTGGCCGCCAGCGTCACCGCGGCGGATGAGAGCGCGGCGAGCGAGGCCGGATCGCAACCCAGCACCGAGGTGCGTTTCATGAAATCGAGCACCCCCAGGCCCGAAGCATAGCGGGCCGAACGGGCAGTGGGCAGCACGTGGTTGGAGCCGCCGACATAGTCGCCGATCGCCTCGGGCGTGTGGTGGCCGAGGAAAATGGCGCCGGCATTGCGGATTTTTGGCAGCAGCGCGCGTGGATCGTCCACCGCCAGCTCCACATGCTCCGAGGCGACGCGGTTGGCGAGCGCAACCGCTTCGTCGAGCGAAGCCACGGTGATCACCGCGCCGAATTCCTCCCAGCCCTCGCGGGTGATTTCCGCACGGGGCAGGAGTTCGATCTGGCGCCAGACCTCGTCCTCCACCAGATCGGCCAGCTGCTGGTCGGTGGTGACGAGGATGGACTGGGCCCCTGCCCCGTGCTCGGCCTGCGCGAGCAGATCGGCCGCGACCCAGGCGGGGTTGGCGGAACGATCGGCTATGACCAGCACTTCGGAGGGGCCGGCTATCATGTCGATGCCGACGGTGCCGAAGACCTGGCGCTTGGCGGCGGCGACGAAGGCGTTGCCGGGGCCGACGACCTTGCTGACCGGCGCGATGGTGGCCGTGCCATAGGCGAGCGCGCCGATCGCCTGCGCGCCGCCGACGCGATAGATTTCGGTGATGCCGGCGATCGATGCAGCGGCCAGCACCGCATCATTGGTTTCGCCGCGCGGGGTGGGCACGACCATGGCGACGCGGCTGGCGCCGGCGACCTTGGCCGGCACGGCGTTCATCAGCACCGAGGACGGATAGGCGGCAAGCCCGCCCGGCACGTAGATGCCGACGGCTTCGACCGGGGTCCAGATGGTGCCGAGGGTCACGCCGATGGCATCGGTGTAGATGTGATCGGCCGGCTTCTGCTTTTCGTGGTGCGCGCGGATGCGGTCATGCGCAAAGCTCAGCGCATCGAGTACGTCGGCAGGGGTGCGGGCGCGGGCCTCGGCGATCTCAGCCTCGGTGAAGCGCAGGGTTTCGGGCGTCAGCGCCAGCTTGTCGAAGCGCTCGGTGTACTCGAGCACCGCTGCGTCGCCGCGGGAGCGCACGTCGGCGAGGATGGCGGCGACGATGTTGCCCACTTCCTCCGAAGCTTCGCGCTTCGAATTGAGCAGCGTTTCGAAATCCTGGGCGAATCCGGTGTCCCGGCTGTCGAGCCTGACTGGCATCAGACGGTGTGCTCGGGCTTGAGCTTGGCGGCCCAGGCGGCCCCCAGATCCTGCAGGCGGGCTTCCAGAACTTCGACATCAAGACGTACTGCGCCGCCACCGGCGAAGGTCAGGTCGACAAAGCCGCCGGGCGCGGCCGTTTCGGTGAAGCGGACGGCAAGGAGTTCGAGCGCACCTTCGACGGCGTTGGGATCAAATCCGGAGGTCTTGACGCCCGTGACGCGCTCGAAATGCAGCGCGGCGCGCTTGCGCACGCCCTTCTTGTTGGAGCCGTCCTCCCAGGCGAAGCGGTTCATCAGCAGGGCGAAGCGCTGGTCGGCCTTGGCGTAGCCCATGTCGGGCACCCGCACGATAGCATCCTGGGTGGTGGCAGAAATGACGTCGAGGTCTTCGCTGTCGAGCGCCAGAAGCTTGAGGTCGGTCATTGATCGTAAAGGTCCGGAAACTGTTGGTTTGACCAGCAAAGTGGGGGCCCGGCCCCCGATCTACAAGGAAGCGCGGCGGGGGGCAATCGCGAAGGTGAAGCGAGCGGATTCTCCCCCGTTTACGGGGGAGGGGACCAGCGAAGCTGGTGGAGGGGGCGGCCACAAATGCCGGCGGGTGGGGTCGCCCCCCACTCGGGCGTGTTCAGCCTGGGTTGCTCTTAGGAGATGCCATTTTTGCGCGGAGTCATTCCCGCGAAAGCGGGAACCTCTGTTTTCGGTGCGCGCGATCAAACGGAGATCCCCGCTTCCGCGGGGATGACCCGGTGGGCAATTGCATCCGCGGTGACCCCTTCCCCGTCAAAGGGAGGATAACGTCACCCCGTAACGCGCTCGATCTCGGCGCCCACGGCGCTCAGCTTGTCTTCCAGCCGCTCGAAACCGCGATCGAGGTGGTAGATGCGGTTCACGACCGTCTCGCCGCGCGCCGCCAGCCCGGCGATGACCAGCGACACCGAGGCGCGCAGGTCCGTCGCCATCACCTGGGCGCCCTTCAGCTGCGGTACGCCGGTGACCGTCGCCACCTGACCCTCGACCTTGATGTCGGCGCCGAAGCGAGCCAGCTCGGCCACATGCATGTAGCGGTTCTCGAAAATGGTCTCGCGGATCTGCGACACCCCGTTGCCCATGGTCATCAGCGCCATGAACTGGGCCTGCAGGTCGGTCGGGAAGCCCGGGAAGGGCTGGGTTTCGACGTCAACAGCCTGGATGCCGTTGCCGTTGCGATACACACGAACGCCGTTCGTCTCGGGCGTGATGCGCACGCCGGCAGCGCCCAGCGTATCCAGCGCGGCCTGCAGGTGCTCGGGCCGGGCGTGCTTCAGCAGCACGTCGCCGCCGGCCATGGCAGCCGCCATGGCATAGGTGCCGGTCTCGATGCGGTCGGCGACCACTGTATGCGTAGTGCCGTGCAACTCGTCGACGCCCTCGATGGTGAGGGTACGGGTACCGATGCCCTCGATTTTCGCGCCCATCTTGACGAGGCACTCGGCGACGTCGGTCACCTCAGGCTCCATGGCGGCGTTCTCGATGACGGTGGTGCCCTTGGCGAGCGTCGCCGCCATCATCAGCACATGGGTCGCGCCGACGGTGACCTTGGGGAACACGACGCGGCCGCCGCGCAGGCCGCCCTTGGGGGCGCGGGCGACAACATAGCCCTCGTCGATATCGATCTCGGCGCCCAGTTCCTTGAGGCCGTAGAGGAAGAGATCCACCGGCCGGGTGCCGATGGCGCAGCCGCCGGGCAGCGATACGCGTGCCTCGTGCGCCCGCGCGAGCAGCGGCCCGATGACCCAGAAGCTCGCGCGCATGGTGGAGACGAGCTCGTAGGGCGCGGTGGTATCAACGATTTCGGCGGCCTCGAGCGTCATGCGCTGGCCCTCGAGGGTGGGCGCCTTGCGGCCGTGGACGGCGACATCGACGCCGTGATTCTCGAGGATCTTTTCGAGCTGCACCACATCGGCGAGCCGGGGCACGTTCTCGAGCACCAGCGGGTCCTTGGTCAGCAGCGAGGCGATCATCAGCGGCAGGGCCGCGTTCTTGGCGCCAGAGATCGGAATCTCGCCGTGAAGTTCGTTGCCGCCGACCAGACGAATGCGATCCATGTGACTTTCCCAACCAGGGGCTTTCGCCCCGCTTCGCGGCTGCCGAAAAGGACAGACCGCACCCTTGTTCTTGTCGCCTCGGCGAGGAGGCGGCCTAGCTATCCCGATCGGCGCCGGGCTTCGACGGAGCCCCTGCCCCATCCGCGTCCGGCGCATGCTTATCCGATTGTGGTTTACCGCCCGTTGCCGCCGTCCGCGCCCTCGCCTGCTCCTTGCGGCGCTTGAGGTTTTCACGGAGCTTTGCGGCCAATCTTTGCTCTCGGGTGTCGCTAGGCATGGGCTAGGTATGGGCGAGACTGGACGAGAACGGAAGCGCTGGCAGAAGTTCATGGCCCAACGCCGGTCCAACTGTGTCCCAAATGCAAGCTATTGGGTCTTGCACCGGCGGTTTCGGTGTGGCAGTAACCGCGCCACGCCGCCGGGGGCGTACGCCACCCGACCCCATGCGTATGCTGCAGTAGCTCAGTGGTAGAGCACTCCCTTGGTAAGGGAGAGGTCGAGAGTTCAATCCTCTCTTGCAGCACCATTCTACCTCATTGATATCTTTCAGACTCTTGATTTTTCTGGGGTCTCCCCCATTCTTACCCCTACATTGCCCCTACAAAACGACCCTGCAATTGGCCGGTAAGATCCGTTATCTCCTCTACGTCGATGGCCGCTACTACGCCCGCCGTGTAGTGCCTGCCGAACTCCGCAAAATTCTAGGGAAGCGGGAGTTGCAGGAACCCTTGGGTGCCGATAGACGCAAGGCAATCGAGCAGTTGCCCGTTGCGCTCGTTAGGATCAACGCGAAGTTCGATCATGCTCGGGCTGTCTTAGCAGGCGGCGAAGAGCAACTGAACGCAGAGCGAGTGGCTAGGTCGGCTCCTCTCCCACCGGCTGAACTAGCGGCATTGCACTACCAGGATCGTTTGGCGCTTGACCTGGCGTATCGCCAAGCCGGCCCTTCATGGGCCTCCATCGGCATCGACGACGTCTATGTTCGCGACCTGAGGCTTACCCTTGCGGGCAGGCTCTCGAACGCCGAGATCGAACGCGTGATTGGAGACGTTCTCGACCGCTACAGGCGCCGCGGTAACGTAGTGGCCACTCCCGGATCAGCGGAATGGAGAGAGATTGCACAGGTTGTTGCCGGTGCCGAGCTCGAGGCGTTGGAGCGCAGCGTTGAGCGGGACGAAGGCGCGGACCCCGCAACTCAGAGCCACCCCCCGCACTTGGTGCCCCGCGCAGAGGTAAACCCTACCTTTGAACCAAAGGAGCACGTGTCTCTTCGCGGGCTCCTGGAGGACCATCTAGGGGCGCTCGAGCGTGAAGGTCGTGGAAGCGCCGGGCGAAAGGCTTGGCCGAGAATTTTCGACGACCTGGTCGAGTTCTTGGCTGCGCATCGCGGCCTCAAGGGCAGTGCGCGCCGTTTAGCGGACGACGCACGCAGACTGACGGGCATGGAGCTGACCGCATGGCGCGACAAGAAGCTGGAAACGCTGGCCAGCAAGACGGTCAAGGACGTCTGGATGGCGGCGGTCAAGGCCACCCTTGGGCGTGCGGTCGAGGATCACAAGCTCGACGACAACCCCGCGGCGAAAGTGAAGGTTCGGTCAGCGCCTCGAGCAATCGTTCGACCTAAGGGCTACACGGACTCGGAAGCGGTTGCTGTGCTGAAGGCCGCGCGTCACTACACCCCAGCCGACCGTGAGAATCCGCAGACAATGGAGTCGAAGCACATCTCCTCGGCCAAGCGCTGGGGCCCATGGCTTTGCGCTTTCACGGGCGCGCGGATCGGTGAAATCATGCAGCTTAGAAAGTCCGACGTCCTCCAGGAAGGCGAGATACACTTCGTGCGGATCACCCCGGACGCGGGCTCCGTCAAGACTAGGGTCTATCGGGACGTGCCATTGCACCCACAGCTTATCGAGGAAGGCTTCCTGCGCTTCGTTGCACAAGCCGCCGCGGAGCCTCTCTTCTACGCCGCCGACGCGGACGTGAAGAAGCGACCCGCGCAGGTGTCATCCGGGCGATTGTCCACTTGGCTTAAGGAAGCGAAACTAACGCCGGAGGGCGTGCAGCCCAGCCACGCTTGGCGCCATCGCTTCAAGACCACGTCCCGCGACCTCGGCCTGGATCCCAGAGTAGTCGAGGCAATCCAAGGCCATGCGGGCAGGACGGCAGCAGACAACTATGGAGAAGTCTCACTTAAAGCGAAGGCAGCCGCCATTGGCAGGCTCCCGCCCTACGAGGTGTGAGAGCTGGCGCCACGCGCGCTTCGAATCCAGGTTCCCCAGCCAGCCGCCTTTTTTCAATGAAATCAATAACTTAGTCGCCGACCGGAACGGCCGATCGGAACGTCCTTTCGGTGCGTTTCACAGCGATCAGGACTGGCATAAGGTGCCCTCATCGGATTCGAGGAGGGGGCACCTTTGATCGAGTGCGGCGAGTTCGTCTTCAAGTGGCTGATGATCGGTGTAATCGTCGTGGCCGCAATCACGACGTTCGGCCCCAGTCTAGCGGCGGAGACCGGCGTCACGCCGACCAGCCCGCTCTACCACTATCAAGACCTCATAGGCGGCGCCCTCACCTCTTAGCCGTCGCACAGTTCTATCAGGGGACGATACCCTCGGCTTGGGCCCGCACCCGGACGGCACTAGCGACTTCGGCCATACCACCGACGCGCTTGATGGGTGGTCGCGGCGGGGGAAGGCTGGGGGACCGATGCTTAGCTAGGTTGCAGCTCGTCGTTGCCGGACCGTGCGCGGGCATTGACTCCAGTCAAGGTGAGACGGACTTATGATCTCCGAGAAGACGGGGAAGACTCATGGGTCGATCTGAGGGGCGAGTGGCAGAGGCCGAGTGCTTCGAGTGTGGCTACATCTACCCGAAGCCGGAGATGCACAAGCGGTGTAATAGAAAATACGGAACAATATTCTTGTGCGATGATTGCGTCGGTGGTTTTGATCGATCTGTTTTTTTCTCTGGGGTTTTTGACTTAGCAAACGCGATTTCTAGGTTAATCGGATTGGTCGTGATTGCCGGGCTGATATTGGCATTCTCTCAGACTGACACCGGGAAGGCGATTACGCGCGATGTCATGCGGTTTGTTGGCGACTTAACGCGGACGAATATCAACATTCGACTTGAGCAGCGCTGACGCGAAACGCCCGGACGGTGAGGTCCGGGCGCGGTGGTCCTCAACTCGTTCTGAGGGAGGCTGCTAACTCATCGGCAGCTCGGCGAGCAACTGCCGGGCAAGCGGCTTAACGGACATCCCGCCGAGCTGAGTGGCCTGCTCATATCGGCGCTGGCGCCGCGCTCACATTCTGCCACGTCCTGTCAGACCGCCTTCAGGTAACGTCGGATCACCTGTTCACGTCGGCTTGCTGACCAAGTTGAAGTTCACCGACATGCACTCGCATCGAAGGCTCTCCGGTCGGCCTCGAGGAGAAAGGTGGACCCATCCACCGCAATCGGGACATCGAAGTGTTTCTACCAGCTCTCGAAAGGCGCTGACTACCGGTTCAAAGTCCTTCTGCCCGAAGTTAGCCCAAGGGTTGAAGTGGACCGCCGGGTTTACCGCCCATTGCTCCACACCGGATGCTTGGCTGGCGGCGGCGAGTGCTGCCTTGCGGGCTGTGATGGCGGTCATCGCGGTTTCGTTAGCCCAGGACTGGGCAACGTTTGATGCCCGCCCGTAGAGTTCCTTGCTCCTACTCACCACTGCGGGCATGAGTTCCCCGAACTCGTATTTGCCATCGGCATGAAACGGAGGCCGAGCCGACAACTCGTCCGCCAGCACCCAGGCAACATACTCGAGGTGACGGCGAAGCGCTGCTGCTGCCGCCTCAACGTCGCCCTTCGCTAGCGCCGCGGAGATCTTCTCCCAAGCGTCTGAACCAGCTTCAACCATCGGACCGCTGTCCACGCTCCAGCCGAAAAGCACGAGCGACGTCTTTGCCGTCACCAGCCCTTCCGATCGCATCTGCTGAGCCCAGAGCCGGTCGTGGGTCGTGATGATGAACTGGGTGTCCGGGAACTGTGTCTTGAGCAGGCGGCAGAACTGTCGCCGGTGGTCCGAGTCGACGGACATCACCACATCGTCCAGCAAGGCGATGGTGAAGTCTCTACCGAACAGACGCTTCATCAGAGCGAGGTAGAGGCATACGCCCATCCCGTCCTGGTGGCCCTCGCTGTGGTATGCTGCCGGCGGGTATAGCCCACGTTCATAGAAGTTGACCTTTAGGTCCACCTTGCCTTCGCTTGGCCTCAGCTCTGCGGTGAAGGCCGACTCGTCATCACCATTGACCCTCCGGTAGAAGTCGCTGAACTCTGCCTCGATGTCTGCGTAGAGCGCGTTGAGTTCGTCCTCCATGGCTTGGCAGTATTCGTCGTAGGCGACCTTGGCGGCGGCGCTAGCGGCTTTGGCCGCCGCTTCGCTACGCTGTGCCGAGCGGTAGTCTTCCAAGCGCAGTTGAGCTGTGCTGAGGAAGGTCTGCGCCTCGACCGCAGCGGTTTGATCGGGCTTCGCCATAACGGTG
Source organism: Devosia sp. Soil_C_22 (assembly GCF_057657195.1). Classification (NCBI taxonomy): domain Bacteria; kingdom Pseudomonadati; phylum Pseudomonadota; class Alphaproteobacteria; order Hyphomicrobiales; family Devosiaceae; genus Devosia; species Devosia sp. Soil_C_22. The sequence goes on along the minus strand of NZ_JBDGIY010000001.1, from coordinate 924,821 downwards.
CGCCGGAGAACCGATAAGCTATCGGCGAGAGCCGCTGGAACTGCGTGCCAGTCGGCCACGATCCGTTCCTTCAGACCTATGAGCCCGTCAAAGCTCTCGAGCTGGCTCCGAAGCGCTCCAAGTTCTTTTCCCCAGGCCGCCAGTGCAGCAAGGGTGCTGGTGTCTCCCTCACCCTTCGCGATCCGGTGGGCCTGGCGCATCAGGACGAGCACCCCATCGACCTGACTGGCTATCGCTGCGCCGTGACGAAGAAGCTGGTTCTGTAGGACGCCAGCGTCCTCCGATTTTGAAATCTTGCCCCTCAGGTGATCTAGGAGGTGCGTCTCGTCGGGCCATCGATGGTCGCATAGTGGACACTCAGCGCCGTCAACGAGCGCCAGGCCCTTCTCGATAAGCACCCGTCGCTGAAGCGAGGCTAGAAGTGCGGGATCACCCTCAAGGCGCGCAATACCGGAAAGGATCGCGCCGGCGTCACCCGCGACTACCGCTGCAATGTTCACGCTCACTTCGTCGAGCGCGGCCAGGTCGCGCAGCGCCGTCGTCTTGTTGAACGGTGGAGCGCCTTCTGTATCCGCTATGCCGGCGTCTAGCCGGGTTCCCTGATTGAAGTCCTCGATCGCCGCAAGCTGCAGAACGGCGCGATGCTTGTTGACGGCCTTCAGCAGGTCGGGAACGGCATTGGTCTCGATGCCCAGGTGGCGTTGCAGCGTCGAACGGGTGGAGTCGACCTGACCGGAGGCTACCTTCAAAGCGTTCCCCAGCTTGTTCTGGGCGCTATTGAGAGCGCTGCGGGTCTGTCCGATTTCCTCGAGCTTGAGGATCGTCTGAATCTCTTCTGAGCGCTTGCTTGGCTCGACGAGGATGAAACGGAGGATGTCCCGCCGCGCGAGGGTGATCTCGGGGTGCTCCGAGAGTTCATCGAATACCGCTTTCACGTCAGCGTCGTCCGGGACGATAGTCGGCTTCTTCGGCGAGGAGACCTTCCTCGTAATTGTCGCCGTCTTGTTGAGCGAAGGGATGAACGCTGTCAGTTGGACGTAGGCTGCGTCCGGGAAGTCCACCATATCCACATGCGGTCCATGTTGGGCCACGCTGAGCCCCTTGGTGCCGCGGCCACCGAGACGCCCAATGTCGCCCGTGATGCCGAACTCGATTGCATCGATTACTCCACTCTTGCCTGATCCGTTAGGGCCTGAGATCGCGAAGCTCGATTGACCGAACTCGATATCCAGCCGACGAATGCCGCGCACTTCCTCGATGTGTGCCGACACAAGCTTGATCACTTAACCACACCGCCACGCGGCATCGTGAAGACTTGAATGAAGTCCTCTGCTTTCGGTCGCTTTCCTCGAGCAAGGAGCGCACGCAACTCATCAACCTGAGTGGCATCGATACCCTCTCGCTCTGCGAGGGCAGTCAAGAACTTCTCGGAGATCTTCTGCTGAAGAGTTGCCATCTGCCATAACCGACCGATCCACTGAATGGGCAATCTAGCGCAGCATCAGATTACAGCAATCCAGAGCTATCGTCCGTGAAGCGAATGCGGTGCATCAGCGTGGTGTAACTGATCGGTCTCGGGCAACTCCGCATAGAACGAGCAGCGAACGGCACTTCTCCTTGCCAATCGTAGGACGAATCCGCCTTAGAGCCGCGATGTCACAAAGAACGTTTACACCTCCGAGCAGCGTCGACCTGACAAGGCGAGGATGGCTAGTAACCTGAGCGAAACCGCCAAGCATGCCGACCTCCCTACCAGGTTGTAAGCTTTGGAAGAGATCGAAGCTTCAGACGTTCAATCCAATACAAGACCATAGATGGTCGCCGAAGGCGACTGGCAAGGTCGAAAGGCCGGGCAGGTGAGCGAGGCGAGTAATCACTCGTAAACCGGCTGGGCAGAGACCTGTGGCGCACCTCGAAGCCTTCAATAAGATCTGCATATGGCAAGGTTCTCGAAGCAAGAAATAGACGCCGAACACCGTCGACGGCGCTCTGATGGGGAGCACAGTGAGGCTGTCGAACACGGACTGCAGATGGACGTCTGCATCCACTGTGGTCATCCCCTAGCTGTCCCTCTCGGGGATGGTGAAGAGGCGGGTTTGTGCGACAGTTGTCTCTCCCAGGATGACTAGCGTGATCGCTATCGCCCACCGCGCGTGCGAGTAGCCGGAACAGTGGCGCATTCGTAGCTGCCGACATCGCTCTAGCGACGTGGACCAAAGCGTCGAACGCTTCTGCCTCCAACTCGCCAATCGATGGGTTCCAATCAGCCAGTTGGGCGTGGTGCGGGTTTGAGAACGCTGCCAGCCGCGGCACCAGAGCCGTGCGAGCCGGTGTAGGTGCTTGGTCGGCTTTTCCATCCCAACCGAAACGTCGGATGGAACTTGCCCCACACTGAGCAATAGGTCCGAGCTGCCAACTCGGCCCTACGCGCATAGAAGTCGAATTCTATCCCGAGGCGCTGGATGGCCAGTTCGATGCGTAGCGGACCGGTATGCGAGCATACCCAGTTATTCGAGCAATCGCAGTCGATGACCTGATCGCGCTCGAGGATCTGCCGCAGCGTGCGGATCTCGAACGTGGGCACAGCTTCTCCTTGCAGGAATCTGCCTGGCGGCAGGAGAGTTTCGCTACTCTACGTCCAGATAGCGTAAGTAAGCGCTTACTTATTTTACTTTTTGGAATACTTCACGATATATCATGGATATTATAGATTCAAGATAGATTTGTGCCTCTTCGGGCGTTATGACGGCTATTCATGCCCCATTGTGTGCGTCTATTGACAGGGCGAGGGTGCTTCACGATCGAGCTAAAGATGGCAAGAATCGTCGATCTGAATTTCAAAGTCTCCGATGGTTTTAGGCGCCTGTTCAAAGGCTACGCCGCGCGGCTAGGCATTTCTGGCAAAGAATTTCTAGAGAGATCGGTTGGCATGTGGGAGTTGATCGCTCCCGACAATCAGCTGTCTATAAAGATGTTAGAGCAAAACATAGAGAATAAGATGATAGAAACTGAAGAAAATTACGCCTCTACTATTGTCGCCAGAAGGGTGGCGGTCTTGCAGGCAGACAGCTCCATTGATCAGATTGCCACAAAATTGGGATATCGATCGGTTGATTTCATTGCGCTGCTGATCGCCGGCGAAGCCAGGCTGCCCCTAAATGAAGTGAAGAAGTTTGCAAACGTTCTTGGCATTGATTTTGTTGAGCTAGCTCAGGCCGCACTAAACGACTTTGGCCTCGCTGACTTCGCCGAGGCTCTCGAGCCACAGGTAACGCCGGAAGAACTGGATCTGATCCGCTCGATCCGCAGGTTACTGAAGGCCAATGCGTAGCGCTCTCAGCTCGTTGCGGCATTGGATGCGGACGAGGATGAGAACCTCCGGGGTGACTTCCCCTCGTATTGCCATACTTGTCGACGCCGACAACATTTCTCACAAGCATGCCAAATCACTGATTGGAGATGTGACTCTCCGTGGGCGCGTCACTCATGCCCATCTCTATGGCAACTTTGCTAGTCCAAAACTCAGTGGGTGGGCGCCGGCGATTCAGACTTTCGCCCTTCGGGCGCATCATCACTACGCTATCGCGGAGAACGGCAAGAACGGCGCTGACATAACCCTCGCAATAGATGCGATGGAGCTCGCACACTCCCACCAAGCCGACCACTTCGCCCTCGTCACAAATGATAGCGACTTTTCGCCGCTTGCTTCTCGTCTTCGGCGACAAGGGTTCACGGTCTATGGCTATGGCACGCGTAACGCGTCGGAGGCTCTGCGCAGATCCTGTTGCGAGTTCCTTTTTCTCGAGGAAATTAGACATGGTGTGCTGGCTCAGATGCCGGCGCCCCAACATACTCGGCAGAGCCCCCAAGACGCCGAGGGATTGCTGCTTTTCGTTCTCCTGCAGCTGGGAGCGCGGGAACAACCAGTCCTGCTGTCCAAATTGAGTCGGCATCTTCGAGCCATGCAGCCGTCGTTCAATCCGAAGCGCTATCGTTGCGCGAACCTGAAGGAGTTGGTGCGCCGTCTCGAACTCCTGGAGTTGCACGAGGAGACCATGGCGCCGACCACGGTCTCGGTTCGTCGTGCATCAGCCGGCTAGGAACCAACCGGTCCCCGTCCCCGACCAGCCAGGGATCCCATGAAGTCCTAGAGCGCCGCCATCTGTCGATGGGGATCGCTCGGGGGCCCGCGATACTCCGGCGTCCAATCCTCCTCTCATCCACCAGGAGGCTCGCATGCGGCGCCAGGGGAGAGATCTGGTTGACGAGCGGCTCTGGCGTGTCAACCAGATCGCCCATTACGTCAACCTGGGAGGTCTGAAAGCGGTCAATCAGGTTGACGCCGCCTAACGATTCCGTAGCGGGAATACGGAATTGGTTGACGGAGGTTGACGGAGGTTGACGAGAACGCAGAAATTCGGCGTTTTTGGAAGCTCGTCAACCGGCGCCCTCGGCGAACGCCTGGACGGGGGCGCCGCTGCGATAACCCTCGCTAAGTTCCGTCGCGATACTTTCTCTCCACTCGAAAACCGGCAGTCCCTGGTATGGGGCACCAGCCGGGAGAGTGCTGGAATACCGGGCTGAATAGGTATTCGGCCGAGCGTCTGCAGGCGCTGGGAAAGGGTTGTCCGGCGGTCACCGATGCAACCCTTCGAACACGCCGTCAGCAGGAATGCCCACATTGAGCGCGACCTGGGCTGATCCTCCACCAACACTTCGGGTAGTCATGGGAAGCGCGCGCGTCACGCGCGCGTCATACGCGGAAGTTCCGCGGTCCTCCTGTCGACCTCACCGTAGCTAGGCAGGCCCCCGGAGGCGTGCGTCGGTGGCTTTATTGGCCCTACCTATCTCTGAAACACCGATGCTCTTGGCCGAGACTCCGGGAGTGTGGGGCTCACCAACGCTCGTTCAGTTCCTACATGCCCTCCGCCAGGTTCTGCGCCGGGATCGTCACGACCGCCAGTAGATGCATCTACCATTTTGTGGCGTCCCGACACTTCTCGGCAATAAGGCTCGCATGAAGAGCGCTACCGGCAAGGACGCAGAAGGCCCGGCAAAACTGGTCAGGCAAAGCGTCCAGATTTCGATCCAAATACCTAGGACCCCTGCGGTTCGCGACGGGTCGGCGCTCTTCATGTCCAGTGAAATCCTCACACCATGAGAGCCCTCGAGTAGATGCAGAGCCAGCCCAACACCTCCACCGTTCATGTGACCACTGTTATCCGTAAGCGACCCGCGCCGGCGCCCTCCCTGACTGCATCGACTTCGCCCTGGTCTCGTGCGCAGCCCTTCGAGAAGCTGGCGGAGTCCTACTCGGTGATCCACAAGCTCAGCGGCAAAGTCTTCACTCTCCGGCTGAACCTGGATGCTCTGATAGCAGTCACTGGCTCCGCAGACCCTGCTCGCCTCATGAGCCGGCGGATACAAGAGGCCTTCAAAAAGCTTGGCCTCCCGGTTCCTCACTTCTCCTTCGCACTGGAGGTGACTCCTGACGAGCGGGAGGAGCTGCACCTTCATGGCGCAATCGGGCTGGGCAACCTCGACCCGGCTAGCGTGAAGCTCGCCCTTCGTATGGCCGGGGGAAAGATCTCCGGACGCGCCGGCTCCCGGCAGGTCCAGATCAAGAACTTTAACCTGGACGTCGGTGGGCCGGAGGGTTGGGCGAACTACGTGAAGGTCACCGCGTCGCGCACTCGGCGTGTGCTCGGTCACAACAAGATCGTCTACATCGGGCAGGAGTTGCGGCAGTTGGCTCGGGAGGACTGGGAGCAGCGCCGCCGCTCTGTTCCGGCCGTGACGATCGTCTAGATCGAGGCGTTCTTCACCAGCCACCGGTCGACCTCGGTGGCCGTCGAGGCGGCCAGCTTCGCGTCACGGCGGACTGCCGTCATCACCGAGCCATCGAGCTTCTTCAGGCCCAGTTCTGTTGCGAGATCGCCCGAGGACATGTTCCGGCGCCGCATGATCTGAGGTATCCGGCGGCGGGCCCAGTCCAGCATCTTGCCGTCGGTGCCGAACGCAGATCCTGGGGTTGGAGGCGGCGGTGCTGGCGACGCTGGTGCGATCCCTGCCCACGATAGAAACTGGGATTGCTCGAGACCCGTAGCCTTGTCCCAGGCGTTCTTTAGCTCATTTAGTCTGGTTCGCCCGCCACCCAGTCCGGCAAGTTGGCGCGCCTTGTTCACGCTCAGTTTGCCGACCACAACATCGCGGTAGAGGCTGGGTCGATCCTTCTTCAGCCTCTGCAGGTAATAGTCCCGGTTCCGTTTCGACCTTGTCATTCAGGGATATCGGGAGATTCGAACACCGGCTGGTGCCACTATGTGTTCCAGCCCCCAGCAGGGACCGTCAGGCTCATGTCGCGGAACGGGCGCTCTCCGACGCGATGCGGCCTGGGTGCCGAGCGCGTCGGGGGCTGCGAGGCGATAGCCCAGAGGAATCAAAATACTCATGCTCCGGTTATGGAAGCTCGACTAGCGCGGGCGCGCTTGGACGTGCAACCCGCGTCAGTTGAGATTGGGCTGGGACGGGGGGATCGACAGGGGAGTTGCAGCGGGTCCCATTTCGATTAGTCTGCCCGGCATTGAGGGGCGATAGTTGATTTCATACTCGTTGTTGCAGGGGCATTATCTTGCCCATTATCTGACCTTGGCTGGTTGTGGCTCCAAGTCGCCCACGGTCATGGGCGGCCGTGCGCGTCGCGCAATACTCTCGGAAATCGGAGCGCTGCCTTGAGCAAGTTTGATCCCGGCCGCTTCGTTCGCACCCGGTCCACAGCCTGGCTCGTGGAAGGCGCGAGGTCCATTGCAGGCGTCGAGACGCTGGATCTGGTTTCGGTCGAGGACGACTCGCAGGGCGATGCGCTGACGGTCGTGCCGACTGCTGAGATCGACCTCACCGCCTTCGACACATCGGACTGGTCCGTCCAGTTGCGGACGACATTCGAGGATCCTGCGCGTCTCGGAGCGCACCTAAAGACTACTGAGTGGCGCACCGCCACGGCGGCCGACCGCAAGCTATTCCAGGCGCCGTTCCGCTCCGGTATTCGCCTCGACGCCTACCAGCTCCTCCCGCTCGCGAAAGCCCTCGAGCTTCCAAGGGTCAACCTGCTGATCGCCGATGACGTCGGCCTGGGCAAGACGATCGAAGCGGGTCTGATCATCCGTGAGCTGATGCTGCGCCGCCGGCTCGACTTCGTGGTCGTTGCGGCGCCGGCATCCATGATGTCCCAGTGGCAGGACGAGCTCGCCCAGAAGTTCGGTCTCGACTTCACCATCGTCGACCGCGAGCACCTCCTCGAGGCCCGCCGGACTCGCGGCTTCTCGGCCAATCCTTGGAGCATCGGATCTCGGTTTATCGTCTCACACAGTGTGCTCGCGGACGACAGCTACATGACCGGCCTTCGCGATCTGCTGCAGACCTATCGGGCCCGCTCGATGTTCGTGCTCGACGAGGCACACCACGCTGCGCCATCTGGCGGCCTCGCCTGGGCGACCGAGTCCCAGCTCACTCGCGCTGTGCGGGATATCGCCGGCCCGTTCGAGCACCGGCTCTTCCTGTCGGCGACACCGCACAACGGGCACCCGAACTCGTTTGCGACCCTGCTGGACATCCTTGATCCGCAGCGGTTTACCCGCGGTATCGACGTGACGCCCAAAGAGCTCGAGCCTGTCATGGTGCGGCGCCTCAAGGAAGATCTCCGGAAACTCGGCCACGCTTTCCCCGAGCGCGTCATCGAGCCGATCGTGATCGACAATCTGCCGCCCGATGCGCCCGAACTGCAGCTCGCAGACATGCTCGGAGCCTACCAGCAGGGGAATATGTCCGGCAGCCGCGGGCGCTTCCTCTTCGCCAACATGCAGCAGCGGCTGTTCTCCTCCATCCGGGCCTTCGACCGCACGCTGAAGACGCACCTGCGGACGCTCGAGCGCAAGCAGCAGGCGGCGGCACCCGACGCGGCCGAGGATGTGAACGAGAGCGACGACCTCATCGAGCAGGCCACTCAGCACGCTCGCAGTGACGTTACCGACCTACAGGCGGCAATCAGTCACGTGAAGGCGATGCTGACGATCACCGATGTGCACGCCCATAAGCCGGACGCCCGCGTGCATTCGCTCCTCGCCTGGATCAAGCGCGAGATGCTGGACGGCCGGCACCAGTGGCAGGATCGGCGCCTGATCATCTTCACCGAGTGGGATGACACGCGCCGCTGGCTCGTCGAACAGCTGAAGGACGGGCTCGAGGAGCTCAGCAACGGCAAGATCGACCTCGACGATCGCATTGTCAGCTTTACGGGCCAGACCTCGCTGGAGGAACGCGATCGCATCAAGATTGCCTTCAATGCGCCTTACGATCAGGAGCCGATCCGCATCCTCGTCTGCACGGACGCCGCGCGCGAGGGCCTCAACCTGCAGGCGCGCTGCCGCGATCTGATCCACTTCGATCTGCCGTGGAACCCCTCGCGCCTTGAGCAGCGAAATGGTCGCATTGACCGCAAGCTACAGCCGGCGGCGCAGGTGAGCTGCCGCTACTTCTTCTACAAGCAGCGTGTCGAGGACCGTGTGCTCGATGCCCTGATCCGCAAGACGGAGACCATTCGCCAGCAACTTGGCACCACTGGTGAGGTGCTCAGACGGTCCATCGAGACCAAGCTGACCGAGGGCGGTATCGGCCGGCAGAATGCAGAGAGGATGGCGGCGGAGATTGAGAACGCCACCGACGCGCGCACCGAACGGGCAAAGCGTGATCTGGACGATGATACCGAGCGTCGTATCCAGCGACTGAAGGAAGAAGAACAGCGGCTGCAGCGCCAGCTCGACCAGGCCAAGGACCGAGTGGGCGTCGAAGGCGTCGACCTTCGGCGTATCGTCGAGGTGGCCCTCGCTGAGAATGACGCCACATTGAAGCCCGGTGGTTTCAGCGTGCCCGAGGCCGTCTTGCTCGACCCAGCGTCGGAGGGGTTTCAGAAGGACAGCTCCTGGTCCGTCCTGTTCGATGAACTGCGCCCCGGCCGGCCACCCAAGCACAAGGATCGCGCGCGCTGGCGGCAGGAGACGCCGGTTCGTGGCTTGGTGTTCGAGCCCCCGCACGTCGCGGCAGGCCAGCCTGAGCCGCAGGATGTTGTGCAGGTGCATCTCGAGCATCGGCTGGTGAAGCGCCTGATCTCGCGGTTTGCCTCACAGGGCTTCCGGTCGAACGTCGGCCGCGTCACGGCTATTGTGACCGCGGGTGCGCAGTCGCGTGTCGCACTGCTCGGGCGCTTGTCGCTGTTTGGTCCGGGTGCCCGGCGGCTGCATGAAGAGCTGATCGTGGTCACAGCGCCCTGGAACGACCTACGTCGCGACCAGCAGCCGTTGCAACCCTTCGGACGGGCCGGTGAGAACACCACGGTCTCAGAACTCGAAGAAGCTCTGCGCCAGGGTCAGTCGCCGAGCGCAGGCATCATCGAGCGCCTGCAGAAGACCGTCGATAAGGACATCGCCGACCTGCGCCCACATATCGAGGAGCGAGCCAAGGCCTCCGAGGCCGAGGCGGCGCAGCAACTGCTCGAAACTGGCCAGCGCGAAGCCGAGCAACTGGCCGAACTGCTCCGGCATCAGATCTCCCGCGTGCGTCAGGCCATGAACAACACCCAGCCACCGGCCCAGTTTGAGCTGGATCTTCGCACCGACGCCCAGCGTGATCAGGCGGAGCGCGAGATGAAGCAGTTCGAGGCCGACCGGCGTTCGTGGGACGGCAAGCTGCTGCGCTTACAAGATGACCTGGAGAAGGAGCCGGAGCGCGTAGCAAAAGGCTACGGCGTTGTCGCCCGCCAGCTCGAGCCGATCGGGCTGGTCTATCTCTGGCCGCAGACGAACTGAGACCCGGAATGGCCAGCAACGATACCAACGACGAAACCATCCAGTGGCTAAACTACCTGCAGCCTGAAGGCCTGGTGCTCAGCCCCAATGTGCTGCGACACAGCGGGTTGACGCCGATCCGGCAGACGCCTCTCGACAGCGAGGAGGCGGTCGCAGCGCTCGGCCTGCCATCCGATCACTCTGCCACCGACGACAAGTCGTTCATGCTGGCAGATGCCTGGGGCATGTTCGAGAACATCCTGCGCTGGCCCGCCAGCCTCGTTGCCGGTGCGCCGGGCGGGCCGGAACTGCCTGACCTCAGCTTCGCCGTGCCCGAGCAAGGCACTGTGCTGAAGCCCGATATGGCGCTGCTGTGGAACGGCGAGCCGACCGACCAGGCGCCTGTGCAGGCGCTCGTAGCGCTCAATCCCGACCTACCGCCGGATGACCGGAAACCGTTCGGCGAAAACGAGTGGGAGGCGAGCCCGCATCAGCGGCTCGAACGGCTGCTGCGTGAGACCGGTGTCGGCGTCGGTATTCTTATCGCCCGCGGCACCTTGCGGCTGATCTATGCGCCGCGCGGTGAAACGGCAGGCTGGATCAGCTGGCCGCTGGCGGCGCTCGGACGGGTCGAAGGCCGGCCCATGCTGGCCGGCCTGAAGGTCGCGCTGGGGCGTGAGCGCTTCTTCGTCAATGACCTACGTCAGCGCCTGCGGCCGCTCCTGCGCCAGTCGCGCGAGGCGCAGAACGAGGTTTCCGAGAAACTGTCCGGTCAGGTGCTGGCGGCGCTCTACGAGCTGCTGCGCGGCATGCACCAAGCTGCGGAGGACGAGATCGAGGCGCTGGCCGAGCAGCAGCCACACCATCTATATGAGGGCCTGCTCACCTGCCTGATGCGGCTGGTCTTCCTGCTCTATGCCGAGGACCGCGACCTATTGCCCACCCACACCGAGGGTGGGCTGAAGACGCTGTGGGAGAGCGGCTACTCGATCAAGACGCTCTATGCCCGGCTGCTCGCTGACCAGGCGGTGAACCCCGATACCATGGACCAGCGCCGCGGTGCCTGGGGACAGCTGCTGTCAGTCTTCCGCATCATCCACGCTGGTCACCCCGACTGGGTGGCAGCGCGCGGCGGCAAGCTGTTCCATCCCGACGCCTTCCCGTTCCTCGAGGGGCGTGGCCTGCAGAGTAACAAGTCAGATGGCAAGGTGCTGCCCGTGTCGGACGGCATGGTGCTGCGCATCCTCGATGGGCTGATGATGATCGATGGGCGCGGGCTCGCCGGCGAGCGGATCCGCGAGCGCCTGTCCTATCGTTCGCTCGATGTCGAAAGCATCGGCTCGGTCTATGAGACCGTCATGGGGTTTACGGCGAAGCGCGCCAGCGAACCGATGATCGCGGTGCGCGACGAGAAGAAGCTTCCCAACTTCATCGGCCTCGAAACGCTGTTGGGGGAAAAGCCAGGCGATCGACAGAAATGGCTCAAGGACCAGTCGATCAAGCTGTCGGCCGGGCAGCTCGCCGCGGTTAAGGCGGCGACCAGCGTCGATGAGCTGGTGGCGGGCCTCGGCAGCGCCATCGACAAGCGCGCCTCGGCCAATGCCGCGCCGATCGGCAAAGGCACGCCCTACCTGCAGCCGACCGACGAGCGGCGCCGCTCCGGCTCCCACTACACGCCGCGCTCGCTTACCGAGCCGATCGTGCGTCACGCGCTGGAGCCGGCATTCGAGCGAATCGGCGCCGATGCCTCTCCAGAGGCCGTGCTGTCGCTGAAGGTGCTCGATCCCGCCTGCGGGTCTGGTGCCTTCCTCGTTGAGGCGTGCCGACAGCTCGGTGCACGGCTCGAGCAGGCCTGGGACATGCACAAGGCCGAAAAGCCGCCCATCCCCGCCGACGAGGACGAGGTCATCCATGCCCGCCGGCTGGTGGCCCAGCGCTGCCTCTACGGAGTCGACCGCAATCCGATGGCCGTGGACTTGGCGCGGCTGTCCCTGTGGCTCGCGACGCTGGCCCGCGAGCACGAGTTCACGTTTCTAGATCATGCGATCAAGGCGGGGGACAGCCTGGTCGGGCTGACACGGGATCAGATCGCGTCGGTGCATTGGGACGAGAACAAGGGCGTGAGGTTGCTTGGTCAGCTTATCAAGGACGAACTGGATCGCGCCTATGTCGGCCGCGAGGCGATCCGAACTGCGCCAGACGACGTGACCCGCATGGTGCAAGAGGCTCGTCACAGTCGCGTCGACGCCGATGTTGAACCAGCACGTCAGGTGGGTGACGCCGTGATTGCCGCGTTTTTCTCGTCAGACAAGCCCAAAGGGCGGACCGAAGCCCTATCGAAGATTGAGAACTGGATCAGCGGACACTTGCCCCCGCTATGGGAGCAGATCGCGTCGACGTCGAGGCGCTTCCGCATTCAGCAAACCTGGAGCCCATTTCACTGGGAGCTCGAGTTCCCAGAGGTCTTCATGCGGGACAGGCCTGGGTTCGATGCGGTTGTTGGCAACCCGCCCTTCCTAGGCGGAAAAAGTATCTCCGGCGCGAACAGTGATGCCTATCTCGCTTGGTTGCTTTTTGAAAATGAAGACTCTCACGGCAATGCAGACCTGGTCGCTCATTTCTTCAGGCGAGCGTATGGCCTGCTGCGCAGCGGCGGCGCACTCGGCCTGATTACTACAAAGACAATCGGCCAAGGCGACACCCGAGAAAGTGGCTTGGGGTGGATACTTTCTCATGGTGGATCGGTTAGTCGCGCGGTGAGGCGATTGCCTTGGCCGGGAAGTGCTTCCGTGATTGTGTCCATCGTTCACGTTGCAAAGGGAAACACCCCCGCCGCCGTATTGGACGGGCAGAATGTATCGCGTATTTCGGCGTATCTTGTGGAGGGTGACCTGGATGGCTTGCCGCCACTCTTGGTGGCAAACGCGCGCAAGTCGTTCAACGGATCAAAGATTTATGGCCAGGGTTTCACGTTCGACGACTCCACCGCTGGAGGTCTTCCATCGTCAATTGCTGATATGGAGCGGCTTATCCAGAGGGACCCCAAGAACGGCAATGTGATCGCTCCATACGTTGGTGGCGAGGAAGTATCCAACCACCCACAGCACAAGCACCACCGATTTGTAATCAACTTCTTCGATCGGCCCCTAGAGCGCGGAGATTCGCTCAGGCCGTGGGTTGATATGACAGATAACGAGCGATCAACTGCTCTTAGCAGTGGCGTTGTCCCCCGCGACTTTAATGACGAAGTAGCCCAAGACTGGCCGGAACTCTTGGATATTGTCCGGCTGAGAGTGAAACCTGATCGCGACAAGCAAAAACGAGAAGCACTAAAGAAGCGATGGTGGCAGTTCGGAGACAGAAGGCCTGGGCTTTACCGTGCTATTGACGGCTTAAGTCATGTTCTGGTCGCAAACGCCGGCGCATCTCCTCATCTGGCGTTCGGCAGAGTCGCATCCGACATGGTATTCGCCCACTCCCTAATTGTATTCCCTGAGGCAAGTATTGGCGGGCTAGCAGTCCTGCAATGCCGCGTGCATGAAGTATGGGCCAGATATTTTTCGTCCTCCATGAAGGATGATCTTCGCTATGTCCCCTCAGATTGCTTTGAAACATTTCCCTTTCCCCATGGTTACGGCACGGCGACTGAACTGCTTTCATCTGGCCAAGCCTACCACGACCATCGAGCGGAACTGATGGTTGCCGCAGACGAGGGCATGACCAAGACCTACAATCGTTTTCACGACGAGACCGAGACCGGTCTGGCCATTGGCCGCCTGCGCGAGCTGCACGACGGGATGGATCGCGCCGTGCTCCGCGCCTATGGCTGGGACGATCTCGCCGACACGCTGCAGCCCGAGTTCCTCACCGAAGCTACTGAGGACGACCACACCTACCAGGGCCGCTACTTCTGGCCCGCCGCCCAACGCGACCAGGTCCTCTCCCGCCTCCTCGCCCTCAACGCGCAACGCTACGAAGAAGAGCTCAAAGCAGGCCTGCACGAGAAGGGCAAGAAGCGCCTCCGGAGCGACGAGGATGAGGACAGCAGCTTTGAATAGGCTGGGGACGTTCGCTCTGACCGCAGTTTCGCTTCTTTGGCTGCCTGGTGTGGCCTTTGGTCAAACTACGACCTGGTTCCGCGATCCATCGCTGAACGTCTCATTTGCCTATGGCGCTCAATGGCACCCCGCGCAGGTGTCGGAGAGCGCCACCGCTCATGTAGTAAACTGGCTCGGGAAAGGCGGAGGACTCCTAGCTACCTGCTACCTGCAGACCTATGCGGGAACGAAGCTTGGACAGCTTCCGGCGTCTCAGTGGCATCAGCACGCTGATGCGATAACCGCCACGTTCATGAAAAACATGTCGGCTCGCTATCCACGCAATGAGTTGATTTCTTCCGAGGCGACCATGGTCGATGGGCAGCCGATTATTTTTTTGGTCCGAGATGGGTGGATGGTCAACCTTGGAGAGGAGGTCGGCATTCGCGCGTGGTCGATCGCTACGAGCTGGAAAGAACGCGAGGTGTTGCTGGAGTGCGGATCATCGGTGCCCCATCAGTTTCCGGGGCACGAGGTTGTCGGAACCGTTGAAGCTGAGATGATGAAAGTGCTGAGGACCTTGCACTTCGAGCGATTGCCATAGGGAGGATCGGATGTCAGCCGCACTTCGGCAAGACTGGTATGTCCGCGAGATCGAGACCACCCTCGATCTCGACCAGCCCGGCATCTACGAGTGGCGGATCGAGGGTGTCGGCGTGTATGTCGGCAAGGCCCTGCGCCTGAAAAGCCGCCTGCGCGCCTATCCCAACAATGTCCGCCGCATGCTGCAGGGCCTGCACTGGCACGGCGACCCGACGCGCGAATACCGCCCCATTCACCACGCCCTGCGCGACGCTCACGATGCTGGAACGGTTGTGGTGGTTCGCGTTCTCGAGGTCTGCTCGCCCGAGGCGAGAAGCGAGCGAGAGCAACACTGGATCAAGCTGCGCCGCCAGGAAGCCGCCGCTGGTGGGCCGAGGGTGCTTAACGTCTAGGGAGGGAGCGAGTGCCAATCATCAAAGAAGGCAAGGTCGGCAAGGCGGTCGTCAGGGTCGGCACGACGGCCAAAGGCTTCGCGGCGGTGGTCAACGAGGATGGGCAGCGGAAGTTCTACGTCGAGGGAGAGAATCCGGACCGCCTATGGATGCAAGCCCAGGACGCGGCCGCACGCCTGAATCCGCTCTTCGTCGGCTACGACGGCGCCCGCAAGAGGTTCCTCAGCTTCTTTCCCGATGGCTTCAAGGGCGTTGACTACATAGGGCAGGAGCGCGCCTACAAGGTGGACGCCAAGAGTAAGCTGGACCGAGTGGTGCCTCTTGAGCAGGCTTTGACCGGGCACGGACACGGAGAGGCGATCCTATCGGTCTATCGCGCCACCAATCTTCTCTTCAGCATCGAGAAGACACGACTACAGGACCTGCTTCGCGGGCCCGACGCGGACGACTTCATCCGTTCCGCCGCTGCGTTCGCCAAAGGTGATTATGTGCAGGGCCTACGCGAAATGAAGGCGCTTCTGAAGCGGACTGACAATGCCAAATGGACGGTGGCCACCTACCTTCCCTTCCTCTGGAGGCCGGACATCAACGTGTTCCTGAAGCCAACAATGATCCAGAATTTCGCAAGCCGCGTCGGTCATCGGTTCGCAGATGACTATTCACCGGATCTCGACATCAAGGTCTACGAGTCACTGCTGGATCTGGCTGCCGAGGTGAAGGCGAAGGTAGTCGACCTCGAGCCACAGGACATGGTCGACGTCCAAAGCTTCATGTGGACCTCGGTGGAATATACGGAAGCCGACCGAGCTGACTTCGAAGACACAGCCGACTCATAGCAGCCCGCAAGACAATCTTGCAAATGGCTTTCCGCAAGATTATATGGGGTGGCGGAGGGTAGCTATGACCATTACGATCGGCACGCGCATCAAGGCGCTGCGCGAGCAGCGGAGGCTTTCGCAGGAAGCGCTGTCCGACAAGCTTGGCTTTAAGGACCGCCAGACCCTCTCGGCTATCGAAACGGGCGAGCGGAAGGTAGCGGCTGAGGAACTGCTGCACGCCGTTCAGATTTTTGGCGTGTCGCTCGATTACTTCACCGATCCGTTCATGCTGGCCGGCGAAGGCCAGTTCTCATGGCGCCAGATGGGCGTCGATGGCGAGAAGCTGCGCGGCTACGAAGAATCGGCGGGCCGCTTCATCGCGCTGTTCCGGACGCTCGGTCGGCAAGTTGGCCAGAACCCGCCACTATTCCGTCGCGCCCTGAGCCTGACGAAGCAATCTAGCTTTGACGACGTGATAAATGTCGCCGAGCGCTTCGCTGCCGAACTGGACCTCGGTGACATTCCCGCGAAACGTCTGGCCGACGTGATGGCGGAAAAGCTCGGCATTCTTGTCCTGATGGTCGATCCGATCGAGGGTGTATCCGGCGCTGCATGCCAGCTGCCGGAACTCGATGTTGTGCTGATCAACCGCAACGAAGTGGCTGGCCGTCGCAACTTCGACCTGGCGCACGAACTCTTCCACATCCTCACCTGGGAGAAGATGCCGCCTGAGCACATCGAAGAGGTCGCGCCCAAAAAGAAGAACCGTGTCGAACTTCTGGCGGACAATTTCGCGTCGGCCCTGCTGATGCCATCCGCGATTCTGGACAGGTTCGGCGACTGGACGCAGCTGGTCGGCAACGCGCTCACAGACCGTCTGAATGCGGTAGCCGAGGAATTGCTCGTAACGGCGCAGGCGCTGAAGTGGAGGCTGTTCAATGCCGGTCGCCTGACGCGCGGGCAACTCATCATCATTGACGACGAGGCGCTCCGCAATAACGGCCACGACAAGCCGCAAAAGCTGGCGCCGCTGCCCCTGTTCTCGAAGCCTTTCGTTCAGGTGCTCGCCGCGGCACTCGATGATGGCAAGATCTCGATGCGTCGCGCTGCCTCGATCCTCGAGGTCCCGATCGACGACTTCGCCGCCCTGTTCGTCGCGCATGGCGTGGAAGCGCCATACGAGTTGTGATGGTCAGAAATGGCGCGTCACACCGGTCCGGTTCTGATCGACACGAATGTCGTCATCGAGTGCTGGCGCACTGGTGCATGGAAGGCTCTAGCCGGTGGATATGAGGTCGAGACCGTCGAGACGTGCTTCATCGAGACCCAGACGGGCTTTCAGCGCCGCCGGCCTGAGCAACAGATCGACCCCGAGGTTCTGAAGGCAACGATCAAGCACAGGCATCTCGTGAGCCAAGAGCAGCTCGCTAGGGCGCTGACGCGGGATACCGAGATCGCCTTTCTGGACGCCGGCGAGAAGGACTTGTGGGCTCATACGATGAGCCGAACCGATGCGTGGGTGCTGTGCGGTCCGGACAAGGCCAGCCTGCGCATCGGCATCCGCTTGGGGCATCGGGATCGTCTAGTATCGCTGGAGCGGTTGCTGGACGACGTAGGCTACCGGAAGGCCGATCTCAGACTGCCGTATACGCAGAAGTGGTTGGAGCAGACGCTGGCCGAACTAGCGCAGAGGGAGAAGAAGTAGCGATGGCGCAGAACGCAACCACCGGCCAAGTCCCCCTGGATCGGCTCAGCACACTCCCCGCACCGACCACGCCCGTCGAAGTGCGTGAGCGCCTGGTGGAAATGCTGCGCCGCGACCTCGTCGGTGCGCATCCGGATCTCGATCCAGACCTTGATCACGAGGTGCTGAAAGGCACGAGCCCATCAACCTGGTATCTCACCGGCTTCCTGTTCCCGCACCGTGAAACCCCGATCGACAAGCGCGCCGCCTTGGTCAAGGAGGAGGAGGAGTCAGAACTTGCGCTGGAGAACCAGCGTGCCACCGAAGGCATGGAACAGGGCGCGGCCGGGCAGCCGACCTCGCCTGATCAGCAGCCCTCCGAACCTCCGCCGCGCCGTAGCTTCGAGCCCTCCTCGATCGGTCTAACGGTGCTGCTGCCGCGCGCCGCGACGATGCTCGAAGCACGCGTGACCTGGGGCGATTACGTCACCGAGCCGGCTCTCGACAGCGCCCTCGTGAACCCGGATGAACGAGAGGATGCCACCAAGGAGGGGCGTTCCCTCAACGAACCTGCGAAAAGCAGCCTCTCCTGGCGGCGCCTGCCGCGCGAGCGCTTCATCCCCATCCCTCTGAGGCTCGGCACCAGCGAGATTATCGTGCCAGAGAGTGCAGCACCGGCCTATCCTGGTGGCGCCCTCAAGCTCACCGTGCTCGTGCGCGAGACGCACACCGCGGGCATCGACGGAAAGCAACGCAACCTGCTCGCAGTCTCGGTCTTTCTGGTCAATCGCCGTGCCGAGGCGCTCCGCCGTTACGGTGATCTGGCCGCCTGCTTCCAGGTCCGGCTTCAGCTCAACAGCGAGATCGGCTTCGAACCAAAGGACGATAGGGCGTCCTATGACTCCGACGATCTCGATCAGCGACTGGCTGACCTGCACTACGCCGACGTCGCGTCCTACTCGACAGGCCACAACACCTCTGGTGATTGGGCCGAGGCGGACAGCAACGGTCGCGTCACCACGGTCTACACCAATCCCATTCCTCAACAGACCGTTGAAAAGCTCGGCTTCACGCGCCAAGTTCCCGGCGTCGAGCGCGGCATGGAGGCCTTGGCACACGCTGCGCTGAGTGCCACGACGTTGGCCGCGGTGCTCGAGCCCCTGCCTCTCGCCTACGCCGCCTGGGCTGCTGAGCGCGCCAAGGAAGTCGCCGCGCTGGACGGCGCCAAACGCCAGCAGGTCGCTCAACTCTGCCTCACCGATATCGCGACCGCAAAGGAGCGGATCGCGCAGGGTATTAAGCGGCTGCTGAATGACCCCGTCAGTCTCGAAGCGTTCGCCATCATGAACCGCACCATGGCCCAGGCGAACCGGCAGCGTGGTTCTACGCTCAACGACAAGACGCCGGCCAATCAGGATCCTCCTGCGTGGCGCCTGTTCCAGCTCGCGTTCATCCTGCTCAACCTCGAGGGTCTCGCCAACCCACTCCATGCCGATCGCCAGACCGTCGATCTCTTGTTCTTCCCCACCGGTGGCGGCAAGACAGAAGCTTATCTAGGCCTCGCTGCCTTCGCGATTGCGCGTCGTCGTCTCGACAATCCGGGCCTGCAGGGGGCCGGCCTGTCGGTGGTGATGCGTTACACGTTGCGGCTGCTGACGCTCGATCAACTTCAGCGCGCGGCCGGTCTGGTGTGCGCGCTGGAGCTCGAGCGCATCAACAATAAGCGCCTGGGCACCTGGCCGATCGAGATCGGCCTGTGGGTCGGTAGCAGCGCCACCCCCAACACGTTCGGCACGAGCAAGGACCCTGGCAAGAACACCGCGGTAAAGTGGGTAGGTGAGTATCGCCAGGGACGCGGCTCGGCTCCCGTGCCGATCCAGAAATGCCCATGGTGCGGCCATGACCTGACGAAGAACTCGTTCAAGCTGCAACCCAACTCTCAAAACCCCGAGCGGCTCGACATCTGGTGCGACAACGTCGCCTGCGAGTTTTCATCGAAGTTCCGCCTGCCAGTCGTCGCGGTCGATCAGGAGATCTATCGCCGTCTGCCAGCGTTTATGATCGCAACGGTCGACAAGTTCGCCAATGTGCCCTGGGTGGGCGACACCGGTGCCTTCTTTGGCAATGTCGAGCGTGCCGATACGAACGGCTTCTATGGCGCCGCGGAGCCGAACTCCGGCAGCAAGATTGCCGCTCCGCTCCCCCCGATCGACTTGATCATTCAGGACGAGCTGCACCTGATCTCAGGCCCGTTGGGCACGGTGGCGGGCCTCTACGAGACCGCCTTCGACCTGCTGGCATCGCGCAACATTAATGACCAGTCGCGCGGCCCGAAGATTGTCGCCTCCACCGCGACGGTGCGGCGTGCCGGTGCCCAGATAAGGAGCTTGTTCGGGCGAACGTCGACCGCAATCTTTCCGCCACCAGGCATATCGCGCACTGACTCCTTCTTTGCCGAGGCGGATACCAAATCGCCGTCGCGACTCTATGTCGGGGTAGCCTCGCCTGGGCGGGGACCGAAGCTAGTGTTCCTGCGGACGCTGCAGACGCTGCTGGCCGGGGCGAAGGCGCTCGCTTCAGGAACGGCGTCAGATCCGGCCGATCCCTACCTAACGGCACTTTGTTATTTCAACGCGTTGCGTGAACTGGGTGGTGCGCGGCGTATCGTTGATGACGAGGTGCGTGCACACCTTGGCAGTTACGGAAAGAGCCGGCAGCGCAGCGCGCCGACCGGACAAGTCTTCTCGGACAGGACGCTGCGTGAAATCCAGGAGCTGACCTCGCGCTACAGCACTGACCAGGTGTCGTTGGCGCGAACCAAGCTCGGAAAGCCGGCAAGCGAGAAGGATGCGGTCGACGTCGCCATGGCGACCAACATGATCTCCGTTGGTCTCGACATTGGCCGGCTGGGTCTCATGCTTGTGCAGGGACAACCAAAGACAGCAGCGGAATACATCCAGGCCACCTCGCGCGTTGGCCGAGAGGGTGACAAGCCTGGTCTGGTCGTCACGCTGCTCAACGTCCACAAGCCGCGCGACCGAACGCACTACGAGCAGTTCAGGGCCTTCCACCAGAGCTTTTACCGGGCAGTAGAGGCCACCAGCGTCACACCGTTCTCGACACGGGCGTTGGACAGGGCGCTGGCCGCTACCCTCGTTGCCGGTGTGCGCCACTTTGAAACTGAGCTCACCCCTGATCCATCGGCTAGCAAGCTAAAGGATCAACTGCAGGCCTTTGACGCCGTGGTGTCCGCCATCAGGCACAAAATGCGACTTGTCGGGTGCAGCCAGGATGAGATCGCCAGGTGCGTCCAACGCCTCGAGCAGCTCAGGGATGTGTGGATGGACGCTGCAGATGTTCAGACCACCGGCGGGGTTGGAGTGTTCGTCTATGGCAAGGAGCAGCCAGTCCGGCGACTTCTGCAGGACCCCAACAGCCAAAAAGCCAACATGGCAGCTGAGCGCAGCCTGTTCGTCGCTGGACGGTCAATGAGAGATACGGAGCCGGTGGTTGGTCTGCGATTGCGGGCGCCTAACGGCATGGACTTTTAGGGGAGGTCCAAGTTGGCCGACACGACACAGAGCTTTTCGCAGCTTCTCCTAACCTACGGTCCCGGAGCTATGCTGGACCTGCCGAACCACGCTGTCGTGGTGTCAGGCCTGCAGGGCTGGAACTACTCGGGAGGCCACAAGCAGATCGAAGAGGAGCGGCTGGTTCCATTACTAAGGCAGCAGCTAGGTCTGGGGCCTGAGTTCTCGGGGCTACGTGCACCGCCAGAAATGGACGAAGAGCGACACGACACCGCCAGACCGGCTGTAGATGTCGTGCTGTTTCCAAAGTGGTTCACGGTAGAGGACGGCGGAGTCACCGGCGTTTCAGGTGCGGCTCCTGGCGAGACATGGCGGCGTATGGTCGAGTTCTCACAGCTGACAATCAACGGCGATCGGATGCGGTTCTCGGACGATGCCGGCAAGAAGCACGACGTCAATCCGATCCGTTTCGTGGCTGCATGTTCGAAGGGTCACCTCGAGGATATCGAATGGCGCTGGCTGGTGCATCGTAACGGCGACCGCACTTGCAAGCGGTCAATGTTCTGGGTCGAGCGCGGCGTTAGTTCCGACCCGTCCGATATCTCGGTTCGGTGCAGCTGTGGCTCGCGCGTTACCATGGCGGATCTCTACAAGCCGAAGTTCCTCGGCACATGCCATGCCAACAGCCCGTGGCTGCGGCCCACGCGGGAAGCAACTGATGTGTGTGCCGAGGATCTTCGGCTACTCCCTCGCTCTGCGACCAACACATACTTTTCGCAGACGATCACGGTTATCTCGCTGACCGCCTCAAGCGATCGGCTGCTTCAGGTCATCGCACGGCACAGATCAACGATTGACGCATTCCGGACACTCCCAAATCTCACGAGCATTCTGCGGGCCGGTCCACAGACCAAGGACGACTTCGCCGATTTCTCGGACGAGGAGATTGAGAAGGCCATCGCCAGCCTGGACGTGGATACGGAAACCTTGTCCTCGCAGAATCCGAGGATCGCGGAGTTCGATACGCTGGCATCTGGCGCAGAAACCATCGGCCATGGCGGGGCTGGCTCGGTATTGTTCGCTGAGACGCTGCCTCGCGCTAGTCTCGCTGGGGGGTTGCAGTCCATCGTGAAATCAGTCGTGAAGGTAAACCGACTCCGCGAGGTCACCTGCCTCTATGGATTCACCCGACTTGAGCCGCCACCCAGTCCTGCCGAAAGCGAGCTCGACGAGATCCAACTCAATGTTGATGGCGCCCCTCTCACCCGACAAATCCAGTGGCTGCCGGCCATCGAGCAGTTCGGTGAAGGCATTTTCGTCCACATCGATGAGGCAGAGCTTAAGCAATGGCTTGCGAAGCCCGCCGTTCAGGAAGCCTCCAAGCATATGTATATGGCCGAGACCCTGGATGCTGCCCGCTTCGGACGCCAGGAGAAGCACATGGGGCCAGCCTATTGGGCGATACACAGCCTGTCCCACGCATTGATGGCCGAGCTGGCGATGGAGGGCGGGTATCCACTGTCCTCGATCAAAGAGCGCATCTATTCGAGCGCAGCGGGACAACTGGGACGGTTCGGCCTGCTCATTTACACTTCGACCGCGGGGGCACAGGGAACCTTGGGCGGCCTTAGTGAAACGGCCTATCGTTTGCCAATGATCCTGGACAGGGCACTTCGACGGGTTGAGCTCTGCTCCAACGATCCCGTTTGCTCCGAACATCACGTGGGCAGTGCACTTGACGAGAGGCCTCTACATGGCGCCGCTTGCCATGCCTGTCTTCTGGTGCCTGAGACCTCTTGCGAGGGCCGAAATAATCGACTGGACCGGACGCTCATCGCAAAAACACTCCGCCGATCGGATCTGGCTTTGGTTTGAGTCTGAGCTCGCGGCGCCTGCTTAGTTTTCCTCCACGTAATCCGCCACAGCCGATCGGACCCGAGGGCGCAGGACGTTGACGAAGGTGTTGACCCGCTCAGCCAGCCAGTGGAAGGCGGCAAGCCGTTGTGTGGCGTCCTCCAGTGATGTCATTTGCAGGTAGTCCACAATCCGCGGGCGACCCCCGAACTGGGTCAGTGTCGCGGTGCCTCCGAGCTGAGCGGAGACCCGTGGCCAGTCATCCGCGATCGTTCGCGCGGCGAACTCGCCCGCGCTGTTGCGTGAAGATGATAGAAACAGCCCTACCTCCTTTCGTGCCCTATCGCGATAGACCGTCAACCAGCTGCTGCCGGAGGGCGCAGGCATCATGAATGACAGGTGCCCCCCTCGCGCCGGGCGGGGCACCACCTGTTCTGGATCGTCCAGTTTCACAAAGCCAAGGAACTCCTTCCAGAACTGCTGTCGCTCGTCACGAAGCGCCGTGAGCTCCGGTGACACGACGGCCTCTTCGTCGCTGTCGGCGTCCTCGAGACCATAACCGTCTGGCAGAGACACGACGTTTCGCGTGATCACCTTTGTCTTCGCCAAGACGCGTGGAACCACGATCCGCTTGCCGTCTGGCATCACGTAGATCGGCATCTCAACCAGTCCGAGTGAGAAGTGCAGCCCGGCATGGGCTTCCAGATACTCTGCAATGGCTTCAACGCCGGCTCGGATGCCATCGCCGACGATCAGCAGGAGAAACCGTCCGCGGCGCAGATTGTGAGTCAGGGCATCGTTGAACTCTACCTCGTCAAGGTCGGGATGTGTCGCGCGGACCAGATCAAGCATCGGGTTGCCATCGCGCTGCTTGAGCCGAATGCTGACTTCGCGCTGCAGGTCGGCAGAAGACCACCGGCTCAGCTCTTTCGCATAGTCGAGGATTTGGCCGACCACCTCTCGTCGCCCTTCGGGGTTACGCCAGAGTTTGCACTCGACCAACACAGGTAGTCCCGTAGGTGTCACAAGGAGATTGTCGATGGCGCCCGCCGAGGTGTTGAGTTCGCGGCATATCGGCACCGCTCCCGCGAACGACGGATCGATCTCCGAGATTGGCAGCGAGGCGGGATAAGCGTGCACGAGTTCCTGGATGTTTGCCTCTGCGACGGCGTCTGGTCCGGAAAGGAAGCTCAACGCCGTCAGTGGCACGGCCTCCCTTGCCGCCTCGTCGAGCAGAAGTGGCAAACAATGCTGTCTCGTCATGAAATCCCCCAAGTCGTTCCAGATTCGTCACATCTACAGGCGGAAAGCGCAATGGCGCGCCAAGCAGGCGGTAGCGCCTGGGCGTTGTCTGGCTGCGGGTCAGAGTGCCCTACTGGAATATGAAGAGAGCATGGACGGTGCGCACGGCTGAACGGTGATCATCCAGTCTCGTCTGTGGTGTGGGTGTGTTGCGCCCATGCGAACACGAGTCGCTGCTGCTCTCGCAGGAATTCGTGGGGGTTGTCTACGGCGAGCCCGAGTTCCTTTGCCGCAGCGACGAAGCCGGCGAGGGTCTCGTCCTTCATGTCGCCGGTTGCGACATTGTCTTTGTTCACGACGATGGCACTGAGCATAGGCCATCCGCGACGGTGCGCGTATTCGACCAGATCCCAGAGGTGTGTCCCAACGCTGTAGTGGACCTTGTTCCAGATGGCGCCACTTTGGTCGGCCAACTCCTTGTAGGAAAGGAACCGGCCTGCCTGGGCGGCTTCACGGATTACCTGCATCGACTTGGTAAAGCGGAGCCCGTTACCGCGGCGCACCGCGTATTCCTCCAGAGCAGCCAGGTAGAGGGGCCTGTCGGTCGCCTTCCTGGCGCGATGGTTGTCGATCAGCGCTTTGAGCTGTCGCTCCGAATATTCGGAGACCACCACATTCCGATCACTCATCTAAGTCGTCGCCTCCGAGCATGCACGCACCACAATATTGGCGGCTCGCAGCATTGCAACTCGTGTTGCGACAGGATCATCTAGCGTGTGAGAATGTTGGAGGAATGAGGGGGCAAACGTTGCAACCAGATCTGGGGCGGCTGGAGCGCGTCGAGCTTCGTGACATCTGGCAGTCGGAGGCGTCGCACTTCACGCCATGGCTGGCACGTCAGGAGAATTTGGCGCTCCTCGGAGAGACGTTGGGCATCGATCTACAGCTCGAGGCACAGGAACGCTCCGTCGGGCCATTTCGGGCCGATATCTTGTGCAAGGATATCGGCACCGATCGCTGGGTCTTAGTCGAGAACCAACTGGAGCGCACTGACCACATACATCTCGGCCAGCTTCTGACTTACGCCTCGGGCCTGGAGGCAGTGACGATCGTTTGGATCGCGGCGCGTTTCACAGAAGAGCACCGATCTACCCTGGACTGGTTAAACAGGATCACGGATGAAAGCTTCCGCTTCTTTGGCCTTGAAGTGGAGCTGTGGCGCATCGGGGGATCGTCTGCAGCGCCCAAGTTCAACCTGGTCTCCAAGCCGAACGATTGGACGCAGGCCGTGGCTCACGCTGCGCGGGCCATCGATGAGTCCGAGCTCTCTGATACACGGAAGGTCCAGCGCGACTACTGGGACGCGCTCCATCAGGCTCTGCGAACAGCAAACGGAGCGGTTCGCGGCAATCGAAAGGCCCAACCACAATCCTGGATGTCGTATCCAATCGGGCGCATGGGCTACAACCTCTCCGCCGCGATGATCAGGCCGAAAAAGCAAATCCGGGCAGAGTTGTATATCGCGGGCGATCAGGCGAAGCGAATCCTGGCCTTTCTGGCCAGCCATAAATCAGAGATCGAAGTGGAGTTCGGCGAACCGCTGCACTGGGAAGAGTTGCCCGAGGCACGCGACAGTCGTGTTGCTGCCTATCTGGGCTGCGATCCAGAGGAAGAGGGCGATTGGCCACGCCAGCATGCGTGGCTGGTGGACCGCCTGAACAGGCTACACCGAGTGTTTGCCAAGCGCGTTGCCATGCTGGATCCGACCGCCCTGCCTCCGCTGCCCGAGTAGCACATCCGACCTAGTGGCCTCATTGTGTGCAAGAGCTTGCCATTTGGCGCTTACATAAGACCGCAACGGAGCTCCCAATTGCAGTAGCTGCGTTTAGCGCTATAGCTTTCTCCCGTTGGTTTGGGGGCATTTATGGAATTTCTGCAGGGCATCGGACTAACCGTCCGGTCCGTGGTGCTGGATGTTGCGGGGCTGCTTCGCGAGGAGTATTCGCCCGGCCTTTTCAGCCTGGTGCTTGTGATTGCGCTGATCGTTTCTCTCGTGCTCTTTGCACTCGGCATCCGATCTCGTGTCCGTGCCATGCGTTGGCTCGACCGCTCGGTCCGCAAGCACAAGGACGATGCTGAGTTCAGCGCCGGACTAGCTACGCTCACCAGCGACATCTCGGCGGGTGGCCGCACCGGCTCTAGGCTTAAGATTGCGAACACCTGGCGCGAATTCGCCGAGACGCTCATCGCCCAGGACGAGGGCGGCGCGCCGATTTACCACAACTCTGTTCGCCCATCGGCCTTCTTCAACCTCGAGGATCTCGGCTTCGGCGCCGGTTTCTGGCGGCACGTGCCAGGCTTGTTCGTGTCGGTTGGGCTGTTCCTGACCTTCCTCGGTCTCGTCTCGGCGCTCAGTTCGATGGTGCCCGAGGGAGGCGGCACAATCGGCGCCGCGGAAATGAATGACCTGCTAACTGTGGCGTCGGCCAAGTTCATCATGTCGCTGACTGGCCTGCTGTGCTCGATCATCTTCACCGTAGCGCTACGCGTCGGTCTCCATGACGCCGAGGTCGCTGCTCATCGCCTTGCCGATGGCCTTGAGGAGCGCCTCGCCTTCCTCAGTCTCGAAGGTCTGGCAGCCAAGCAGTTGGCCGCGGTGACGGAGCAGCGCGAGTTTTTGCGCACGCTGGGCTACGAGCTTGTTGCCGAGCTTGGCCGGCCGCTCAAGGAGATGCCGGCGATGATTTCTGAGAGCATCGGGGAAAACCTCCGGCCGCTGCTCGACCAGGTCGGAAAGGCCGGCACGGATGGCGTGGGCACAATGGTGCAGGATCTCAGCAGCCGCATGTCGGAGGACGTAGGGCGCGCCCTGAGCAAGGCCAGCGACAGCATTTCCGAAGCCGGCGATCGCATCGCCAAGCTCTCCGACCGGATGGACCAGAGCTCGTCCAAGGTCGGCGATGAGCTGAATGCGGCGCTGACCCGTGTCTCCGAGGCGGTGGCCGGGATCCGAGACACGCTGGGTGACGCTGCGCGCGACACCGGTGGTGCCTTCAATGCCGGTGCTGAGAAGCTGCTGGGCGTCATGAACCAGACGCTTGAAGGTATTCGTGACAACACGTCCCAGGGTGCCGAGGCGCTAAGTGCCGCTGCGTCCAGTCTGCGACAAGCGGGGGAGGGGTTTGGCAAGCAGATCGAGGACGCCGGCCGTGTCGGCGCGGAGGCGGCCAGCCGTGAGCTTGGCCGTGTGACCGCCGACGCCGCGGAGAAGGCCGCGAACGAGGTGCTGGCGCCGCTCGATGCGATCGCCGAGAAGATGGAGGCAGTAACGCGCCAGGTGGCGGCCGCCGGCAACGATATGCGGCTGTTCGCCGACGGCGTGAAGTCTGGCGCCGATGCTTCGGTGGTCGCGTCGAACGCCTTCCGGTCGGCCAGCCAAGAGCTGACTTCGGCGGCCGCTCCGATCAGATCGTCTATCGGGAGCGTGGAAGCATCCGTCTCGGCCCTCGTCGATGCGACGCAGAATGTCGCCACGACAGTCAGCCGCTCGGCTGAATCCACTGCCAGGTCGGCTGCAGATGCCTTGTCATCTGCACAGGCGGTGCTCGGGAGCGAGCAGCAGGCGATCGAAAGTGCGCTGGAAGGCATCCAGGTTGCGCTGCAGAGGCTTCGCGAGCAGGGAAATCGGATCGACGATATCGACGGCAAGCTCGGCCGGGCCTTCGAAATCTATACGCAGCAGGTCTCCGGCGCTGTCGACGGCATGCGGCAGCATGTCCAGGAACTGCAAGAGAAGCTGCAGCCAGGCATCGACACGCTGAAGACTGTAGTCGAGACGGCCGAGGAGTTCATTCCCAGGAGCCGGACCCGATAAATGCGCGCCGCCTTTCGACGTCGCAGCAGGGAGGATGAGGAGGAGTCCGTCTTCGTCTCGATGACCGACATGACGGTCAGCTTCCTGTTCGTCCTGATGATCATGCTGGCGTTCTTCGCCAGCCAATTCAACCCCGAGGACAGCGTGACGCGCGCCGAATTTGACGGCGTCGTTGCAGAGCGGGATCGGTTGCAAGGCGAGCTCACGGATGCCAATCAGCAGATTGTGAACCTGCAGGCCAAGATTGAGGAACTAGAGGCCGAGATCGAACGGCTTAAGGCCGAGCTGGTGCAGAAGGATCCTGTCGAGGAATACCTCAAGCGCACGGCCATGGTGCGTCAGCGGATCCTCGAGCAGTTGCGCGACCAATTGCGGGTCGATTTCCCGGACCTGCTCATCGAGATCAGCCACGAACAGGATGCGCTGCGTTTCCAGGGGGATGGCCTTTTCGCCAGCGGGCAGTCGATTTTGGCGCCCGCCAAGCGCCAGATCGTCGAGACCATTGCGTCCCGGCTTGAGCAGATACTGCCCTGCTACACGCTCGGCGTCAGTGCCCACTGGTCGTTTGACTGCAACGACAGTGCGGCGATTATCGAAGCGGTCCAAATCGAAGGTCACACTGACTCCACAGGCGACGACCGGACAAACCTCGACCTGTCCACGCAGCGGGCGAACGAGACATTCTGGGCGATGCTGGATCGCGAGCCGAACCTGAACAAGCACCTCAACTTCCGGGACCAGCCGGTGCTCTCCGTCGCCGGTTACGGCGAGATGCGGCCAATTGCCGAGAATGAGACAACGGCAGGTCGCTCAACGAACCGTCGCATCGATCTGAGGATCATCATGTATACGCCGACGGTTTCGACGGAGATCGACGAGATCGGCAGGCGTCTCGGCGCCGTGCCGAGCCGAGAGACGCCTCCATGAGCCTGACTGAAGTCCTCGGCCGCCTCCAGCCATATCGGCCTCGGGCTTTGCCCTCGATGGCGCCGATAGCCGCTGCCATCGAGCGCGTTCTGGCCAGTTGGCCGGATGTGGTGCGAGAACCTCCGGAGAGCGATCGCGAGCGCATCGCGATGGAGATGAAGCGACGGCTCGACGAGGGCGACTGGCGAGACCTCCACACCTCGTTCGTTACCTCCGCGGCTGTTGCCCTGTTCGACGAGCAGCGGCGCGGGCGCGAGAGCCTGGGACCGCTGCGGCAGTTCTATTTCGACGAGATCGTCGCCAATGACAGCAGGGCCTTTCGTAACGGCATGCTGGCGGTCTACCTCGGCTCCTATCAGCCCGGGGCAACGCACACTGTCAGGCTAGGCCGCGCCCTCAGCCAGGTCTCTGGCAACCTTGGCGAGCGCTGGCGGCCACTACTGGCGGCTGTGCCACGCCTGCTCGACGGCAATTCCGCACACGAACAGGTGGGTCAGCTCATGCTGGGCATGCCATCACCATGGTCAGATCTCAAGTCCATCGGCATGCGCAAGCCGCATGAAGGCGAGTTGATGGCCCATGCACACCTGAGCTTCGTCAAGGGCATGGCGCCCTCGCTCAAGTCAGAAGCGTCAATTGACAAACTGCTGGCATGGTTGAGGCCAGATGGCGCTCTGCAGGCGAAGAAGGGCGGAGCATCGCAGGCTATCTCCGCACTGTTGGCGCCCTGGACGAATGACCCGCCGGAGGCTTTGCGCAGTTCGCTGACCACGCGCCTCACCAGCTACTACGGGGATCCGAGGACTAGGGGCAGCGAGGCGCCATGGGGGCAAGTCCCGCTGGAGCTGGTGGAAAGAATCTCACGATGGCTGACCGGCGAGAACATCCGGTTCTTCATGGATGTCGTGTCGGCCGTCGAGACCAGCCACATGTGGGAGCCCCGGCGCCGGTTCTGGCTACAACTTCACAGGGAGCAGCGCATCGACAGTGCATGGGTCGCACTGAGTGACGAGGGTGCCCGCAGGGCACGGGAAATGGCACAGGGTCGTCCCGGCCTGGCTTTCGGGCGACAGACAGCTCGGGGAAGCCGCGTCGATACCTGCCTCCTGGTTCTGAAGGTGGGCTCGAGGATCGTCGTCGAGGGGTCGCACAGCTACAAGGTGCACGTCTTTCGAGAAGGCGGCAACAAGGCTCCCAAGCTCTACCAGCCGCGCTACGACTGCGAGGAGATCCGCTCCATTCCGGGCGCCGATTCCCGGGCTCACAACGGTGACTGGCAGGGTTGGGTCAGAGAGAGAATCTAAGCGATGGAACTGACTTTCGACTACGATGATGCTGGCATCACGCTACGTCCGCCGCAAAAGTCCGGACTCGCCCGCTTCTTCTCACGCCCCGCCTCCAGCGACCTTAGGAAGCTGCCCGTCACCGAGCGCGACCTTATCCTCGCCATCGCCGACCTCCGCGACCTCAGCGATGACGACGTAAGCGAGCTGCAAATAGCCGATGATCGCATCTGGCTGTCGCATCGGCTTGCATCAAAGCTCGATGCCGGGAGCGCCAGATCACTCGGCCTGCCCAGGCATGTCGATCTGACCCTCAGCACCGATGTCGAGGGTGTCGTCGGCTCGAAAGGGTTCAAGCTGGTCTATCAGTGGACCAAGTCCGGCCAGCGCCAACTTCCTAGGCGAGTGGGAGCAATACTCGAAACCGGCCAGGGCAAGCGGCTCATCCCACACTGGATGGTCGACGCCATCAAGATTGCCGACAGCTCGCACACCGACAACGCCGACGAGTCTCACTGGGAGGCGCTGGCCCGTTTTCGACAGGCGCTTGAACCTGGTTTGCAGATGAGCCGCGATGATGCGGCCGCTCGGATGTCGATGACAGATTTCCTCTCCGGCCTCGAAGTGCGGCTTTCGGATGCGTTCTCGCTTTCTCCGACCGATGAAGGCACAGACTTCGAGGTAGTGCCGTTCTCTCGCGATCGCCTCGCTGATGTAGGCGAAGTGCGGGATGGCGAGATCGATGAGGCACAAGGCGAGTTATCCGGGGAGGCACTCAAGGCCTTCCAGCGCCGCGTGCGCGATCGCGGTGCCCTGCCGGCATATCGGGTGAGACCCGGCAGCTACCTGATCATCGACAGCAGCGCCATGCCTGCCTTGAAGGTGATGGCCGCGAAGCAACATGCACCGCGCGAAGAACGCCAAGCGTTTATCGCTAATCCCCGCCCGGCGCTGACCGAGGCGATCGTCGCCGATCTTGAGGCGCGAGGCATGCTCGACGACCTCGATGCGGCGGGGTTTGAGGAATCTGTGGAGGCGTTCGCAGGACCGGTTCTTGTCGAGACTGCCCAATATTCCAGCCGCGTCCTCGGCACCAAGCTGTTCGAAAAGTATGCTCCGCTGCCGAACTTTGATCCCTCGACCTGGATGCCGGAGGATTTCGCCCACAAGCTCGCCGAGTATCTTGACGGGCAGAGCCGGGAGTCTCTTGAGGAGTTGCACCGGGATGTAAGCTCCGCAATCGAGGCTGATCAAGCGTCGGTAGAGCGCGATGGTATCGAGATCCCCGCTCGGCCGGAAACCCTGACTACGATCTCTGCCCGATTGGAGCGTATGGCTGGGTCCGGTGACGTCGGTCGCGGTGAGCCGGACGATGACCGGGGTCCGATCGTGCTCGAGAGCAAGAGCAACCTGCGAGAGCTGCAGTGGTTTGCCGACCTCAAGCCGCGCCGGATCTCGAACCCCGCGCTGCCCGCCTTGGTCAAAACGCCCTTGAAGCTGCACCAGGTGGCCAGTTTCGAATGGCAGCAGGCGGCGTGGAGGGCCGGTCTGCCAGGCGTGCTTAACGCGGACGAGCAGGGTCTGGGCAAGACGCTTCAGACCATCGCATTCCTTTCCTGGCTGCAGTCAGAGATGAAGTCGCCATCGCAGCGGCGGCCATTGCTGGTCGTCGCGCCGACGTCGCTCCTGTTGAACTGGGAGCAGGAGGTCGAGCGTCACCTCGAGGCGCCAGGGCTAGGTCACGTCATCCGTCTTTACGGCAGCGGCATCGGCACCCGGAAGCACTTTGGGGCGAAGGGGCGCGACATCGACGATGGTAGCGCCAAGCTTGACCTGAGCACACTGCAGGAGGCGATCGAAGAGGGGCGGGCACATCGGTTCTGGGTGCTCACCACCTACACGACGCTCACCAACTACCAGCATTCGCTCGCAAAGATCCCCTTCGCGGCTGCGGTGTTTGACGAGATACAGACGCTCAAGAACGCACGCAGCATGCGCTCTGACGCTGGACGGTCGATCAAGGCCGATTTTACGATCGGCCTCACCGGAACGCCGATCGAGAACTCGGTGCTCGACCTCTGGGCGGTCATGGATCAGGTCGCGCCCGGTCGGTTGGACACCGAGGAGAGTTTCCTCGCCCGGTATCGCGAGCCAGACACAGCCAACATGGCGGAACTGCACGGACGAGTCTTCAAGCCGCATGATAAGGTGCCGCCGGTCGGCATCAGGCGCCTGAAATCGGAAGTGGCGTCCGACCTGCCACCCAAGCGTCGGCGCCTCTATCCACGAGCCATGCCGCGCGAGCAGGAGCTGGCATATGAGGATGCCCGCCTGAAACTTGCCCAGGGCGGTTTCGGCGCGGCACTCAAGATGCTGCATCACATCCGCGCTGTCTCGGTTCACCCCGATCTCGAGGCTCGCGGGGGAAATGAAGCGTTCATCGACGCCTCTGCACGGCTTGCTGCCTGCTTCCAGCTGATTCGCAAGATCCAGCGGTCCGGGGAGCGGGCGCTCGTGTTCATTGAGCACCGGCGGATGCAGTATCGCTTCATCGAACTCGCCAAGGCCGAGCTAGGGCTCAACCGGATCGACCTGATTAACGGCGATACGCCTATCAAGACCCGCCAGGAGATCGTCAACCGGTTCCAACAGCACGAGACGGCACCGGGGTTCGATCTGTTAGTGCTTGGTCCCAAGGCCGCCGGAACCGGTCTGACGCTCACCGCCGCCACCCACGTAGTCCACCTGTCACGGTGGTGGAATCCGGCAGTCGAGGAGCAGTGCAACGACCGCGTTCATCGCATCGGTCAAACGCGCGAAGTCACGGTTCACCTGCCAATGGCAGTTCATACCGGGTATCGGGAAGCCTCATTCGATTGCCTTTTGCATAGCCTCATGCAGCGGAAGCGCAAACTCGCTGAGTCGGCGCTCTGGCCGATGGGGGATACCAGCTCAGATGCTGATCAACTGCAGAAAGTGCTCGCGGAAAGCGAGGAGCAGCCGGCCAGCAGTGGGGATGCGGTAAAACTAGCGATTGACGCGATGTTCCAGCGAGACCTCCGTCCCCTTCCATCGTGGGAAGCGGACGGTTCGATCATTCTGTCAGATTAGCCCGCTTAGCGGATCGCTACCGAAACGAGTGAGATACCGCTGCTCCCCTACATTTTTGCACCCAATACAAGCCTACAAACGCCGATGTAAGTCATTGATTTGCTTATGTCTGCGGGAATTCAATCCTCTCTTGCAGCACCATTTCCCCTCCACTGTTTGCCGCCCCCGAATGCAGGCCAAAGGCCGGTCGTGAGGGTACTCGACGATCCGACAATAGCCGGCAGTGCCGAGGCATGGTGAGTTGCGGCCTCCCCGAAACACGGTCGCTGCACCGGCAGTGGCTATCGACCAACTCATTTCAGGAAGAGCCGGATATGGCAGAGACAGATTGGCGCGTTGATCCTTTGGTGTGGGGGTGTGGCCCGCGCGCCTTCGAGGTGTTCCTCGAACCTACCTGCCCCTACTCGGCCAAGGTCTTCGGCAAGCTCGACCAGTTGCTGGCCGAGGCGGGCGAGGACAAGGTCACGGTGAAGATCCGGCTTCACTCGCAGCCGTGGCACATGTTCTCGCCGGTCATCGTGCGCACCATCCTCGCCGCGGCCTCACTGCCGGAAGGCAAGGCGGCGGCCAAAGCGGTGATGGCGGCGGTCTACGCGCGCATCGCCGAGTTCGAATTCGAAAAGCACGCCACCGGCCCCAATCGCGACGCGACGCCGAACGACCTGATCCGGCGGATCGAGGGCTACACCGGCCTCAAGCTGATCGATGCGTTCAGCGTCGTGGCGCTCGACAAGCCCATGCGGTGGGAGGCGCGTTACTCGCGCCAGAACGGCATCCACGTGTCGCCCAGCTTCATGATCGACGGCATCTTCCAGGCCGACATGAGCAGCGGCGATGCGGTCAGCGAGTGGGTGAAGCGGCTTGCCTGAGGCCGACTTGCGGGACGGGTCAGACCTGGCCGGCCCGCACCAGCGGGAAGACGCCGTGCTGGCTCTTGTCCTCGAGCACCTTCTGCACGATTTCCGAGGTCACCATCGGTGAATCGGCGGCAAAGCCGTAAAGCAGCGCCGTGTCGCAGAGGATGTTGATGAGCCGCGGCGTGCCGTGCGTCGCGTAGGAGATGA
Organism: Devosia sp. Soil_C_22; assembly: GCF_057657195.1. Taxonomy (NCBI): domain Bacteria; kingdom Pseudomonadati; phylum Pseudomonadota; class Alphaproteobacteria; order Hyphomicrobiales; family Devosiaceae; genus Devosia; species Devosia sp. Soil_C_22. The sequence continues at coordinate 890,563 of NZ_JBDGIY010000001.1, read as the reverse complement.
GGTCGCACGCCGCCTCGGTGAAGAGCGGCCGGTTGGCACCGGCGACCTTCAGGCGATGGCCGACATAGCCGATCACCTCGTCGCGGCCGAGCAGCGTGAGGTGAAAGTCCGACGATACGCGCTGCACGAACTGGGTGAGCTCGGGGGCGGCGAGCAGGCGCTTCAGCTGCGGCTGGCCGCTGAGCACGATCTGCAGCAACTCGCGGTCGTAGGTGTTGACGTTGGAGATCATGCGCAGCTGCTCGAGCGCCTCGAGGCCCAGGTTCTGCGCCTCGTCGATGATGAGCACCGTCCGGCGCCCGGCATTGAGCTGCTGGTTCAGGAAGGTCTGGAACTTCTTGTAGAGGCTGACATAGGAGCCGCCTTCGAACTCCTGGTCGAAGGCCATCAGCACCCATTCGAGCAGTTCGCCCCGGCCGCCCTGGAGGTTGGAGAGCAGGCCGACATTGATGTCGCCCGGAAGCTTGCCGAGCAAGTGCTGGATCAGCGTGGTCTTGCCCGCCCCGATTTCGCCGGTGATGACGGTGAAACCGGCGTGGTTGACGATGCCATATTCGAGCATGGCGAAGGCCAGCCGGTGGGGGCCGGCCCAGTAGAGAAACCGGGGATCGGGGACAACCGCGAAAGCTCGGCCGTTCAGCCCGTAGAACGCTTCATACATACCGATACCACCCGTAGTTCACTCGGCGCCGCGAGCGGCCGGAGTGTCGGCGCCTAATAGTAATAGTCCTTGGTCTCGATCTCGGCCTTGTTGAGGACGACGCCGACGAACCGGCCGTGCTGGCTGATCTGCTGCTCGCAGCTGTCGATCTCGGCCACCGAGCTCTGGCCGGCGGCGGCCACCAGCATGGCCGCATCGATGCGCGGCAGGAAGGCCAGCACGTCATCGCTGGCGCCCATCGGCGGCAGGTCGAACAGGATCACATCGGGCGCAAGCCTGGCATTGATGAAATCGAGAAGTTCCCTGGTGCGGGCGCCCTGCAGCAGCTCGGACGACTCGCGCACATGACCGCCGCCCAGCGCGACCGTCAGCCCGGGGGCGATCTGGACGAGGCAATCGCCGATCTCGGCCTTGCCGGCGAGCACCTGGGCCACGGTCGCGGTGGGCGAAAGTCCCAATGTGTGGGCGATGCTCGGGCGCTTCAGGTCGAAGTCGATGAGCACGGTGCGCAGGTCGGCGCCGCGTGCGAGGCTCGCCGCGAGGTTGATGCTGACCATGGTCTTGCCGCAACCCGGCGAGGGCGAGGTGATGCCGATCGACTTCCAGCCATTGGCATCCATCACCGCCCGTACGCGGGTACGCAGCAGGTTGAACGGCACATGGCTGGGGTCGGCCATCGAGAACGACACGATGCGGTTGCGCTCGAGCCGCTTCGGATCGAGATGCACCTGCCGCGCCGTCCAGGCCGGCGCCGCGACGGGAATGGGATGCGGCTCGGCCAACGAGGCCACGGTGAGGACAGGGGTGGGGCGCAGCGGAGCGGCCGGCCGGGTCTTGTCCAGCGACACGTTGGCCTTGTCGAGTGCTTCCCTGATGTAGTCCATGTCATGCGCTCCGCTGATAGGTGGCGATCACCGGATCAGCCCGCGTGCCGCGAGCCAGCCGTGCATCCGCTCCCAGAGGCGCTCCGCGAGGAGATCGAGCGGCAGATAGTAGGTATCCACGAGATAGAGGGCCAACGAGACCGCGGCGATGGCGAGGGCGACGCCAAGAATGAGCCGCAGCCGTGTGCCGCGCTTCTCCCGGCGGGTGACGACGTAAGGCACGACGGCGATGGGGCGAAGCTGCAGCGCCTTTTCGATGTCGGCGGCGGAATAGACGCTGCGATCCAGCAGCTGCCGCAGGATGACGAGACCGGCGCCGGCGGCGAGGCCGCTCGCCATGCCGGCGATCATGATCTTGGGCCGGTCGGGACTGGTCGGCTCGTCCGGCACGGTCGCCTGCTCGATCACCTCGAAGCGCTCGGACTGGCGATCCTGCTCCAGCCGCTCGCCCACCTGCGCGTCCTCGAGCTTGGCCTGGGCCTGCTTATACTCGGATTGCAGCGTGTCGTAGTTGCGCTCCATGGAGTTGAGCCTGACCTGCACCATGGGCGTGCGCAGGATGCTCTCGTTGAGCGCATTCGCCTCGGTCTCGACCTCGGCGCGCTGAGTCTGCAGCAGCTTGATCTGCTCGTTGCCTTCGACCAGCCCGCCACGATCCTCGATCTGCGACTTGATGGACTGGATATCGAGCTCGGCCACCGCGATCTGGCGATCGAGGTCGCGCATGCGGTTGGACGGCACGAAGCCCTTTTCCGCCAGCGGCACCAATTCGTCGCGCTGGAGGCGAAAATCGTCGAGCTCGAGCTCCCTGGCCTGCAGGGTGAAGGAAAGCTGCTTCACGCCGCTGTCGTCGCCGATGGTCGAGCTGCCGCCCGCCGCGGCGGCGGTGAGCTCGCGGACCTTCTGGTCGATCTCGCCCATCTGCAGCCGCAGCTGCATCAGCTGCTCGCGACGGACGGTCAGCGTCTCGGGCAGATCGGCCTCGTTGGAGCGCTTATACTCGGCGATCTCGTGCTCGAGCTTGGCGAGGTCCCCCTCGAGCTTGTTCTTCTGGTTGGCAAAGAACGACGCCGTCTCGGAGGCGCGGCTGAGGCGCGATTCGACGTTGTGCGACAGGATCGAGGTCACCAGTTCGTTGGTGACGCGTGCCGCGGTGGTTGCGTCGCGATACTGGAACTTGACGGTGAAGCCCACCACCCGGTTGCTGCTGCTGTTGGCGACCGTATCGATCTGGGCGATACGGATGGCACGGCGAACGTTGTCAACGATGATGGTCGGCGACAAGGCCGGTCCCAGATACTGGTAGAGCGAGTATTTGCCCGCGATCTCGAGCAGGTTGTCGCGCGCCAGCAGGCGCTGCTCGATGACGCGAATACGCTCGGCCGCGTCGGAGGTGACGGTGGGCGAGGCCAGATCGGTCGGGATCTGCTGGGACTCAACGAGAATCGTGGCGCTCGCCTCATATTGCGGGGCGGCGGTGTAGGCGAAGGCTATGCTGGCCAGCGCGATGCCGATCGCGGGCAGGACGAGATAGGGCCAACGCCGCCGGAGAACCGACAGATAGCGGCGCAAGTCGAACTGGGATTCCATCGTCGGCCTCTCACATCAACTCTTCTGCACAACCTCTGCCGCATCCCCATCCCCCAGGGTCCGAAGTGCCGCCTTCGCCTTTTCGGCATCCGCCTCCAGCAAAGCCGGCTTGATCGACAGCGCGCGCTCCAGGCTGGCCTGTGCCAGGTCCTTCTGCCCGAGGGCGCTGTAGGTCATGCCGAGATGGAGGTGGATCAGCGGATTATCGGTCAGCCGGTTGGCGGCGTTGCGCAGCAGCGGCAGCGCCGCGTCGTACTCGCTGCGCAGGTAATAGATCCAGCCGAGCGTATCGAGGTATTGCGGGACTTCCGAACCGCGCAGGCGCTGGGCGATCTCGAAGGCGCGCTGCAGCGAGGCCGGGTCGTTGCGACGCTCCGACAGCAGGCTCGCCAGATCGTTGGCGACGCTGAGCACGGTCTGGTCCTGGGCGTAGAGCTTCTCGTACACCGCGATCGCGTCATCGAAGCGCTGCGCCCGCATATCGAGATTGGCCTGCATCTGCTGCAGCGCCCAGCTGGCGGGATCCTGCTCCAGACCGGCGGTCACGACCGCCTGGGCGGCCTCGGACTTGCCGACTGACAGATAATAGTTGGCGAGGGCCGTTTCGCCTTCGAGACCGGGCTGGATGTCGGCGGCTGCCCGGAAGGCTGCCTCCGCGAGGTCCGCCTGCCCCTGGTCGGAGTAGACCGAGCCCAGCAAGGTCCGGGCCCGGATATCGTCCGGATGCTCCTCGAGGATGCCAAGCAGATAGTCGCGCGCGCCGTCCGGCTGGTTGTCCCGCATGTAGGCGGTGATCAACTGCGGCAGGAGGACGGCCTGGCTGCTACCGTTAGCGATGGCGTCCTGCAGCAGCGCGATCGCTTCACCCGCACGGCCGGCGCCGATGAGCGCGGCGGCGGCGATGCGATCGGCATCGGGAGTGTTGGGATCGTTGCCCAGTTGCCGCAGAGTTTCGGCGATCTGCCGGGCGCCGGTCCAATCCTCGGTCGACAGCTTGAGCTGGGCGAGGAGGTTGAGCACCGCGCGGTTCTGCGGCTCGCGCTGCTGCATGAGCTCGAGCGCGCGCAGTGCCTGATCGGTCTTGCCGTAACGCAGGAAGAACTGAGCGATGGGCAGGCCGGTCTGCGCCGCGTACTGGGTGAGGTCGAGCGCCTTGGAATACTGCTCCTCGGCGAGGACGACCGAGCCGTCGCGCTCATAGGCCTCGGCCAGCAGGCCGTGCAGGGTGGCATTGTCCGGCGCCTCGTTGAGGGCCTGCAACAGATCGGCGATGGCGTCGGTGGTGTTGCCCTTGAGCAGCCGCAGCGAGGCACGCACACTCAGGGCCTCGACATTGCGCGCATCCTCGGTGAGCACCGTGTCCATCATGGCCTCGGCCTCGTCGTTCCGGCTCTCCATGGTGAACATGCGAGCCAGCTGGACGCGGGCCTGATCGCGCTTCTTGGCATCGGTCGTTTCGTCAACGACGGACTGCATGAGATCTACTGCCGCTGTCGCCTGCCCCGACTGCAGCTTGAGCTGGGCCAGCGCCACGCGCAGCGCATAAGTATCGCCGCTGGCCCTGGTGCGTTCGGCGATCGCGGCCTCGAGGTCGGCCACGGCCTTGTCGTTGCCGTGGAACGACGCGAGGAACGCGGCGAGCGTCAGTTGCGCCTGGTCGTCGGAAGGCTCGGCGGCGGCGTGCTGACGGATGACCCGCTCGGCATCGTCGCTCCGTTCCTTGGCGAGATACCAGCGCACCAGACCGTCACGGAACGTCGCGTTGTCGGGGAACTGGGCATTGAGCTTGACGAAAAGGGCCTCGACGGCCGGTTGATCATCGAGCGCCTCGAGCGCGGCGAGCTTCATGATCTGCAGGCCCAGATTGCTGTCGCTGTCGGCTGGGGCCTTGTCGAGATAGCCGCGCGCGCCCGCCGGGTCCTCGTCGAGCAGCCGCTCGGAGGCGAGGACCATCAGTGCATCGACGGACTGGGGATCGGCCGCGAAGGCCGTCTCGGCGAGCTTTACGCCTTCGGCACGATTGCCGCGCTTGATGGCCATAGTGGCCTGCGCGACGAGCACAGCCGGATCCGTGGCGGCGAGCGCCGCGGCCTCCTTGATGTACTTGTCCGCTTCATCCAGCTGCCCGGCAGCCACGAGGATGTAGGACAGCTTGATCCGGGCTTCGACATTGGTGGGCGCCTGCTCGGCGACGGTCATGAAGCTGCGGGCCGCATCGGCGTAGGCGCCCTGCTGCTCCTGCACCTTGGCCAGGGCGAGCAGCGCGTCCGGATATGTGGCTCGCAGCTGAAGAGCGTTGCGGAACTCGAGGCTCGCACGGACCGCATCTCCCTGGCTGACCAGTTCCTGACCGCGTTCGAAATGCGACCGGGCCCGATCCTCGGCGGAACTGCAGCCCGCGAGCGGCAGCATAGCCAGAGCCAATAGAGCGATGGCGGCAGGTCGAACAAACAACGGAAAGGCAAACATCCGGCGGCCCTCTCGATACACGCGCCACGCCACTACGGCTTTAACCCTTCGTGCCAGATTCAGACAACATTTGGGAGAAAAGCGACAGAAAGAGTTAACGCTGAAAATGTGATCGACAGAACTCAAATTTCTGTTTTTCTCCCGGTCTCTGCACATGACGGGAGGAACTCCGAGGTATTCCTTTATTCGATCGGCCAACATCAGAATAACAAAGGGGCCCGCCGAAGCGAGTCCCCTCGTTAACTGTTCTCGTTGATGCGATCAGGCAGCCGTAGCGGCGTTACGCTTGCGGCGCATGCCAAGATAGCCGAGCAGCGCCACGCCCGCGCCGAGCAGCGGGAGACCGGCTGGGATCGGAACAGCGCTGATGCTGGCGAACTCGATGGCCTGCTGCTCGTCCGAGAAGAACTCGACCCGGTCGAACAGGATGTCGGTCACGGAGACAAAGACAGCACCGGCACCGGTGAACAGGCCCGGCACAGGGCCAAGGAAGCTCGCCAGCGTACCAACCGCCGAAGCCCCGTTGTAGAACGTGATCTCGTTGTACTCGTCGGGAGAGCCCCACAGGAAGCTGAACGAGCTCATCAGCGATGAGAAGCTGAGCACCGCCGGATTGGGCGCTGTCGCAGGCAGCGGACCGGCGGCATAAAAGCCGGGGGAGCCGACGCCTCCACCCTCGAAGGGAGAGCGAACAATGCCGTCGTCACTCGCGGTGAATACCGTCGCAGGATCGACGGAGAACGTGCCACCGCCGGTACTGGTCGAGTACGCTGCCAACGCAGCGTAGTCGGGGGTCGTGTTGATAGTGGCGGTCGGAACAGCCATGGCCGAAGACGCGGCAAGCGCCATCGACACGCCGGCGACCAGGCCAACCAGGAATGTCTTCATCGGATAACTCCTCGTCTGCGCGCCCGGTGCTGCCACCAAGCGGTTTCTGCCTACTGCCGCGTACACCATTTATAAACCAACGCATACTTTCCGAGTCAATAGTTATTCTGTTCACTCTCCGCTCACCTGCTGTCACTTGGGGCCACAATACAGAATTCGACGTGACAACAATGACACACCAATTGACGCACTCCAGGCAGAGAGATCACAGACAATCGCGTGACTGCTCCTGTGTACAGTGAGCGTCTCTGCCAGGGAGATTCTGCTTTCCGCACGTTACGGTCTCGATGCTCCCACCGGCGGGAGCTAAAGAAAAACTCTCCCATGAATTGCTTCCCCGATGTCGGCTTCCGCGCTTCCATCGAACGCTTCCCACCTGAACAACAGCATTGATCTTAACCTATGCAGAACATCTGGACCGGTTTTCGTCACAACAACAGTTGTCATGGCCGCCGATTTGCCCTAGTGGAGGTGTGCGGCGCGTAGTTAACCGGTTGTTAAGATGGCAAAAGTAATCTGCGCAGTTCTCGCGGCCGCTGCCCTGACGCTCCTTGGCGGAGCAGGCACCGCGTCCGCCGCTACCCTATACCAGGTCGATCCATCGACGCCTTTCGGCGACAACGGCAACGCCGTGGTCCGCATCGAGTATTCGACCGAGGACTACTACAAGTCCGTCCGGGCGGGCGGCTTCGACCTGTCGACGACGCAGGTCCCGACCCCGGCCACCAGCTTTGTGGCCTGGTGCCTCGATATCATGCATGACCTGACGCTGCCGTCGCAGTATGCGATCACGACCAATCCGTTCGCGAATACCAGCGGCGACATCGCCGACTTCCGCCTGGACAATATCCTGAAGCTGTTCAATACGACCTACGGGACGCTCAACCTGGCCGACGCCAACCAATCGGCCGGCTTCCAGCTCGCATTGTGGGAGCTGGTCTACGAGAAGCCATCCTATGGCTACAGCCTGAACGATGGCCGCTTCGAGGCCAACAACACCGCTGCACGAACCTATGCCAACACCTTCCTGGGGAACCTGACGAAGACGGCGGTCAACGCCTTCCAGCTCGTGTTCTACGAGTCGACCGACCTGGTGAAGGACGGCCGGACATGGAGGCAGAAGAGCCAGAACCTCGTGAGCATCGCGCCCGTGCCGCTGCCGGCGGCCGGCCTGATGCTCGGCGCCGGCCTTGTCGGGCTGTTCGCGATGAAGCGCGCAAAGCGCAAGGACATGGCGAGCGCATAACCGCCCGCACCGTTTCGACATACCTGCCGCCCCGGCCGCCTGACTGGCGATCGGGGCAGTTTCTTTGGCATCGTATGGAGTCGCGAGCAGGCGCCCTGCCCTACTCGGCCGGGAGCTCGGCTTGCTCGAAGCGCGGCGCGGCGGCGTCCTTGCCTGACAGGATCGGCGGGACCGAGAGCGGCCAGTCGATGCCAAGCGCCGGATCATCCCATTTCAGCGAACGCTCGGAAGCGGCATGCCAGAAGTCGGTGGTCTTGTAGAGGAACTGGGTATCATCCTCGAGAGCGAGGAAGCCGTGCGCGAAGCCACCCGGTATCCAGAACTGGCGGTGGTTGGCGGCGCTGAGCTCGACGCCGGCCCATTTTCCGAAGCTGGGTGAGCCGGGCCGCAGATCGACGGCAACGTCGTACACGGCGCCGGAGACCACCCGCACCAGCTTGCCCTGCGCATGCGGCGGCAGCTGGTAGTGGAGGCCGCGCAGCACGCCCTTGTGGCTGGTCGAGTGATTGTCCTGCACGAACTGGCCGGCAAAGCCCGTCGCCTCGCGAAAGCGCTGCTCGTTGAAGCTCTCGAAGAAGCTGCCGCGATCGTCGGCGAAGACGCGCGGCTCGAACACGAACAGGCCGGAGATATCGAGCGCAGTTGCCTGCATCAGCGGCCCTCACGTAGCAGTTGCAGGAGATAGGTGCCGTAGCCGCTTTTCTTTAGCGGCTCGGCTAGTCTTTCGAGCTGGGCATCATCGATCCAGCCGTTGCGCCAGGCGATCTCCTCGGGGCAGGCGACCTTGAAACCCTGGCGCTTTTCCAGCGTAGCGATGAACTGGCCGGCCTCGAGCAGGGAGTCATGCGTGCCGGTATCGAGCCAGGCAAAGCCGCGCCCCATCAGCTCGACATGCAACAGGCCCTGGTCAAGGTAGAGCTGGTTGAGGTCGGTGATCTCATACTCGCCGCGCGCCGAGGGTTTCAGGCCGCGCGCCAGTTCGACCACGTTCTCGTCGTAGTAATAGAGGCCGGTCACCGCGTAGTTCGACTTTGGAACCACCGGCTTTTCTTCGATAGAGACTGCGACGCCGTTGCCGCCGAACTCGACCACGCCGTAACGGCCGGGATCGTTGACGTGGTAGGCGAAGACGCTGGCGCAGCGTTCACGCGCGCTGGCCTTGTCGAGCAGCTTGCTGAGATCGTGGCCGAAAAAGATGTTGTCGCCCAGGATCAGGGTCGACTGGCGGTCGCGGACGAAATCGGCACCAAGAACGAAGGCTTGGGCCAGGCCGTCCGGGCTGGGCTGCACGATATAGCTCAGCGTCATGCCCCACTGGCTGCCATCGCCGAGCAGGTTGCGGAAGCGTGGTAGGTCGTCGGGGGTCGAGATGACCAGCACCTCCCGCATGCCGCCATGCATCAGCGTCGACAGCGGGTAGTAGATCATCGGCTTGTCGTAGACGGGCAGCAGTTGCTTGGAGACCGTCAGCGTCGCCGGGTGCAGGCGCGTGCCGGCGCCGCCGGCGAGGATGATGCCGCGGCGCGCGCTCATGTGATGCGCTCCGGAATGACGGTGTTCAGCGTCCCCATCACATCCTCCTGCCAGAGCGGCAACTCGACGCCAAGCGCCTCGCGCAGCTTGCGTGTATCGAGCCGCGAGTTGAGCGGCCGGCGGGCCGGCGTTGGAAAGGCCGACGACGGCACGGGCAGCACCTTGTCGGGGCCAGCCTTCAGCGTCACCCCGCGCTCCAGCGCCTGGCCGATGACATAGCGCGCGTAGCCGTTCCAGCTGGTCTCGCCGGCGGCGGTCAGGTGGTAGGTGCCGGCGGGGATCGGGCGCTCGTCGGCGATGCGAACGATGGCCTGCCGGGTGATTTCGGCGATGAGCCGCGCGCTGGTCGGGGCGCCGACCTGGTCGTCGATGACGCGCAACTCCTCGCGCGACTGGGCGAGGCTCAACATCTTGGCGATGAAGTTGTTGCCACCCGGCGCGTGCACCCAGCTGGTGCGGAAGATGAGGTGATTGCCGCCGACTGCCTCGATCGCTTCCTCGCCGGCCCGCTTGGTCTCGCCGTAGACGTTGAGGGGAGCGGTCGGGTCGGTCTCGACATAGGGGGCGGACTTGCTCCCGTCGAAGACGTAGTCGGTGGAGTAGTGGATCAGCCAGGCGCCGGTCTTCGCAGCCGCCTCGGCCAGCACACCCGGCGAGGTGGCATTGACGGCCCGGGCCAGCTCGGGCTCGCTCTCGGCCTTGTCGACGGCGGTGTGGGCCGCGGCATTCACGATGATGTCGGGCTGCTCGCGCTCAATGATCGCTGCCAGCGTTTCGGGACGCGAGAGATCCGCGCCGGTGCGGCCGAGGGCGACGATGGTGCCGAGTGGCGCGAGAATTTCGGTCAGCGCCGTGCCGACCTGGCCGTCGCGGCCGAGAACGAGGAGCCTCATCCGTATTGCCTCCGCACCCAGTCGCGGTAGGCGCCGCTGGTGACGTCGGCGACCCAGCTAGAATTGCCCAGATACCAGTCGACGGTCTTTTCGAGGCCGCGTGCAAAGGTCTCGGCCGGGCGCCAGCCGAGCTCGCGCTCGATCTTGCGCGCGTCGATGGCATAGCGCCGGTCGTGCCCCGGCCGGTCGGTCACGAAGGTGATCTGGCTCGCATAGCTGGTGCCATCGGCCCTGGGGCTCTTGGCATCCAGCAAGGCGCAGATGGTGCGGACCACCTCGATATTGGTCTGCTGGTTGTCACCGCCGATATTATAGGTCTCGCCCGGCGCCCCGGCTTCGAGCACGCGGCGCAAAGCGGCGCAGTGATCGCCGACATAGAGCCAGTCGCGCACCTGCAGGCCATCGCCATAGATGGGCAGCGGCTTGCCGGCTAGCGCATTGTGGATCACCAGCGGGATCAGCTTTTCGGGAAACTGCAGCGGGCCATAATTGTTGGAGCAGTTGGTGACCAGCACCGGCAGCCCGAAGGTCTCGCGATAGGCGCGGACGAGGTGGTCCGACGAGGCCTTGGAAGCAGCATAGGGGCTATTGGGACTATACGGGTTGGTCTCGGCGAAGGGCGGATCATCGGGCCGCAGCGTGCCGTAGACCTCGTCGGTCGAGACATGGAGGAAGCGGAACGCGTCGCGCTCGGCCGGCTCGATCTCCGCTAGATAGGCCTTGATCGCCTCGAGCAGGGCAAGCGTGCCCATCACGTTGGTTTCGAAGAACGGTGCGGGACCCGAGATCGAACGATCGACGTGACTCTCGGCGGCGAAATTGATGACGGCACGCACGCGGTGGGTGCGCAGCAGCCCGGCCACCAATGGGGCGTCGCCGATCGAACCATGGACGAAGCTGTGGCGCTGGTCGCGCTCGAGCGGCGCGAGGTTGCCGCGGTTGCCGGCATAGGTCAGCGCGTCGAGCGTCACCACAGGCTCGTCGCTCGCGGCCAGCCAGTCGAGCACGAAGTTGGAGCCGATGAAGCCGGCACCGCCGGTCACCAGGATGGTCATGTGTCTAGCGGGCTCCGCGGACAAGAAAGATTGGCGATGGAGACGTCGGCAAGACACGACCCTTCTGCGAGCGATCCGAGCATAGCGCCACCCATCAGCATATATCGCGCGGCGAGGGAAGCGGCGACCGACGCGTGGCGGCATGCCTAACATGGCGATTGGTCGGTCCGGTCTGGGGCGCCCGCCCGTGTCTCTAGCGGCATCGGACGCCGGCGTGCTGACGCAAGCCCCAGACCGGACGTGAAGAAATACACCGATATCAGCAAGACGTCATCTTCAAACTGGAACGATATGATCGCTCACAATTGTCGATATGGGCTTTCCTTCGGTTACTAATTTGTTAAAATGTGAGGTGTTGGCTTCAAATTGCAGTCGCGGCAGCTGCGTTTGGCCGTTTTGTCTGCTGATATTCGGTGTCGCAACGTGACATATGTTTCAAATTTCAGTCGCAGGCCGAAACTCCGGCGCTCACGATATCTTGCCGATGCCCACCTTATGCACGGTGGGAGCACCCTCGCGTACCAGAACGGTCTGCCGGCGCTGTTCGATTCAGGCCAACCGGCCGTAGCGCCGCTGACCGGCGAGCGGCGCCGGCAACTGGCGCTGAAGCGCGTGCTCGATGCCATCGCCGCGCCGCTCGCGATTCTCATGCTCTCCCCGCTGCTCATCGCCATCGCAATCGCGATCAAGCTGACCAGCCGCGGCCCGGTCTTCTTCTACCAGCGGCGTCCGGGCCTGGGTGGTCGCCAGTTCCTGATGATCAAGTTCCGGACCATGTATGTCGAGCGCGAGGATGCCTCGGGCATCCGGCAGACCACGGTGGGCGACAACCGCGTCACCGCGCTTGGCCGCTTCCTGCGCCAGACCAGCCTCGACGAACTGCCCCAACTGTTCAACGTCGTCTCGGGGGAAATGTCGCTAGTCGGTCCGCGCCCACATGTCGAAGGCATGCAGGCCGCGGGACGGGACTACCGGGAACTCGTGCCCCACTACGAGTATCGCTACTGGATGCGACCGGGCGTAACCGGCTGGGCCCAGGCGAATGGCCTGCGCGGCCCCACGGATGATCCGGGACTGGCGCGCGCCCGCATCGACCATGACGTAGCCTATATCCAGAATTTCTCGGTCCTGCTCGATCTCAAGATCCTGTGGCTGACGATCCGCCGCGAATTCCTGAGCGGCAGTGGGGTGTAGCTGCCGACGGATCCCCGTGCCCACCGCGGCGCGCTGGACTTGCACGCGGCAATCGGATTGCCTGGTTCAACTGTGAATCACAGCGCCGCCAGGAATGAACTGATGCAGCCAACGTCCGAGCCGGCTGGAACGATTGTGTCGGCGAGCGAGCCCGACTGGTCGCGCGAGGCGAAGACTTTCTTTCAGTGGGCGCCGTCGCGCTCGCTGCTGGCCAGCATCCGCCGCTATCAGCGGTGCGCCGGCCGACGGACGCCCTGGCATGCGCTGCTCAAGCGCATCGCGGTACTGCAGCACCGGTTCTGGTCGGTGGTGACAGGCGCCGAAATCCCGCTGATCACCGACATCGGCGGCGGTCTGCTGATCCCGCACCCCAATGGCATCGTTATCCATCCCGCTTCGCGCATCGGGCCGAACTGCCTGCTGTTCCAGCAGGTCACGCTGGCAGGCGGGCCAACCCTGGGCGGCCACGTCGATATCGGCGCAGGCGGCAAAATCATCGGCACCATCACCATCGGCGACCATGCCGTCGTCGGCGCCAATGCGGTGGTGATAGAGGACGTGCCGCCGGGCGAAACGGTAGTGGGCATTCCAGCGCGACCGATCCGCCGGGGCTAACGGCATAGCGACGCCTACCCGACGCGCATAGGTAAGGCAGTTACCTTAGCGCCGCCGAAGCCGCTGCCGTCACGCCCCCGGCACGAAGCGGTCGATAGGGGCGATGACGCTGCGGACGGCGTCCTGTAGTCGGGCTTCGGCGGCTTCCATCGGTTCATCCTGGCCGATCGGGGTGATCAGCCGTACGAGGGCGCCGTCGCTGCGGCCGTCGGTGACCTTGGACCAGGTGAGCAGAAGCTTGGCATAGTAGGAGGACGAGGTGCGCTCGCCCTGCTGCTCGTACCAGAAGTAGACCAGCATCTGTTCGAGACCCTTGCGGATGACGGCGCGGTTGAGCGTGAACGGCCCGGCGCCCGCGCCAGCCTGGGTTTCCACTTCCTCGAGGCTGGCGATCTCCCAGCCGGCGGCCGGCAGGCAATCGGTGGGCGAGTGGGTGCCGCCGCGCAGCTGGTCTTTATAGTAGGCCATGAACAGGTCCACCGGTGCAGCCCTGCCGGCGCCGGTCAGGCGGGCGGCATAATAGTCGTCGGCGGCCAGCACGCGCACCGTTTCTGCATCGAGGCGCTGGGCCGGCCCGGCCGTCCACTGCCCGAGCTCGCGTGGGAACAGCGCGAAGGACTGGCGCTCGACCACGGCCAGCGGCCGCGGCGGGATCACCTGCCAGGCGAGGGCGGCGAGCGAGACGAGCAGGGCGGCGCCGACAAGGGCGGGCGCCGCCTCGAGCCGGCGGATGCGGGTTGCCTGCTGCCAGAGCCCGTCCATGTCGAGATCGAGGGCCTGCACCAGGCCCTGCCGCGGGCGGCGGAAGAACAGCAGCGCCCAGGTCAGCGCGAAGAGCAGCAGGATGCAGACGATGAAGATCACCCAGCCCTCGAGGAAGTGGCTGAGCCCCTCGACGAAGGCGGTGCCGTAGTGATTGACGACTACACCGGCGATGGCGATGCGCACCGAATTCATCAGCACGGTGATCGGTCCGGCGGCAACCAGCAGCACCAGTTTGTGCCAGAACGGGCCGCGATAGAGCGTCGAGAAGAAATACGAGAAGCTCAGGATCGGGAACAGGTAGCGCAGTCCCGAGCAGGCTTCGGCGACCTGGAGCTTGTAGACGCCGAGGTCGATGATATTGCCATCGAGCAGCACCGGCACCTGCAGGACCTGCAGGAAGAACACGCCCAACTCGGAGGAAACGCCCTGCAGGTAGGTCGACAGACCGTAATACAGCACGCCGGGGAGCGGCAGCATGAATACCAGGTGCAGCACCGGCGGCCAGAACTGCTTGCCGACGCGCCAGCCGAAGCAGACCAGCACGGTGCCCGCGACCCACAGGATGATGGCGTAGGCGACGAAATCGGAGATCTGCACCATGCGGCCGATGCCGCCGAGCAGCAGCGCGAAGGCGAGGACGGCGATGCCCGGGCCGCGATCGGTGACGGGTCCCAGGTCGGCGGGCATGTCGCGCAACTGGCGCAGGAACATATAGGCCGACAGCACCGGGACGAGCGGACCGTAGCTATACTCGGGCGTGCCCCAGCCTTCCACGAAGGCGATCACACCGGTCTGGAAGTAGACCGCGGCGCCAATGATGGAGAGCAGCAGCCAGTAGATGCCCCAGCCCTGAAACGCCGCGAGGCCAGGCAGCCTGGTGTTGGTGTCGCGAATGGTGGTCATTTGCCGCTCTCTACCGGCTCGATGGGCCGCGCTGTGACGCGAAACTCGGCAGCCGGAGTGCGGCCGGCGGCCGGTCGATGGCTGAAGCGCTCGCGCAAGGCATCGACCACCAGCTCCGGCAGGATCAGGGCGCACTCACGATAGCGCCCGGCGAGGCGGCGGTAGTCGCCGGCGAGGCGCCACAGCCACTCCAGCGCCAGGCGCCGCACCCATAGCGGCGCGCGGCGCTGTGTGCCGGCGATGAAATCGAGCCCGGCCCCTACCCCGACGAAGCCGCAGTGCGGCAGCCGATCCATGGCACGCGCCGTGAACAGCTCCTGCTTGGGCGCGCTGAGCGCGGTCAGGCAGAGCCGCGCACCCGATGCGGCGATCTGGGCGATGGCTCGCTCGGCTTCGGCGCCGGCGGCGTCAAAGCCCACGGCCGGCGCAATGCAAGCGACGATCTCGAGACCGGGATAGCGGGCAACGAGTTGCCTGGCCGCCTCCTCTAGCGCTGCCGGACTGGAGCCGAAGAAGGCGACCGGCACCTTCTGGCGCTGGGCCAGCTGCATGAGCGGGTCCACCAGATCCGAACCGGTAATCAGCTCGACGGGCCGGCCGGCCAGGCGGTGCAACCACACGACCGGATTGCCGTCGGCCACGACATGGCTCTGCCGCGCGTAGGCGAGACGGAACTCCGGGTCGCGCCGCAGCTTGACGATGTGATCGAGATTTTTAGTGACGACGCCGAAACCGCGATTGGCCTTTACCCGACCTTCGAGGTCGAACAACAGCACATCCCGTTTGGCAATGGTGACGTTAAACAGACAAAACGACGTCTCAGCACGCATTTCCGGTTCGCAAGCCCTAAAACTCCAAGCGCCGCCCCGGAGACCATCCTTAAGAAATTGTTAAGCCACAAGCGAACTTGGTGTCTATAGTGAATTTACCGCACCATTCACGTTTTAATACCGTATTGGCTTTCCGCATTTCGCGCGTTTCGCGCCTTTCCTCTGTTCATAATCGTACCAGCACGTATTCTCTGTGACATCGATTTGCCTCTCTCAACGACACGTCAGACATGATGCGCGCACTCCAAGAAGACGACAGTCTATCTGCGGATCGTGGGCGCATTCCCCTCCGAACGACAGTCTTCTTGCTGGCGCGGACAACCGTCGGGCACCGCAACAGCGGCACCTCCGCAGACCTCGTCTGGCGATGGGGAGCGCCGACGGAACGGCATGCCATAGCGGCCATGGGGACCAGCGGCGGCGGCGGTCGCGTCGAGCCAGATGTCGATGGCGACCCGCATGGTTACGATACAGTCAATCTTCATTTGACAACTGGGCGCGGCGCGCGAATTCGTGTCGCTCGACAGTTGTTCGTAGCCACGAGGCGAGGATGATCGTTCATCGAGACACGCTTTTCTCGTCGTCGGCGGGGGAATTGAAGGAAACAGCGGCGCAACCGGCGTTCGATGCCGCCATCGTCATTCCGGCCAACAACGAAGAGAGCTACATTGCTGGCTGCCTCATGGCGCTGCTGTCGCAGGACGAGGCCGCAGGGCGCCTGCAGATCATCGTTGCGGCCAATGCCTGCACCGACCGGACGGAGGAGATCGTGCGGTCGCTGGCCGCCGCTGCGCAGGCGCGGGGCTGGGACCTGCTGTGCCAGTCCAGTCCCGAGCCGGGCAAGGCGGCGGCGCTCAACCGCGCCGACGAACTGGTGGCTGCGCCGATCCGCATCTATCTCGACGCCGACGTCGTCTGTGCCGAGGACATGATCGGCCGGCTTCGCACAGCGCTGGCCGGAGAGGCCCCGGCCTATGCGACCGGCAGACTGATCGTAGCCCCTGCCCGCAGCTGGGTAACACGCGCTTATGGCCGGCTGTGGTCGATGCTGCCCTTTGCCAGCGACGGCGGCACCGGCGCCGGGCTGTTTGCCGTGAACGCCGCCGGCCGCTATCGCTGGAGCACCTTTCCGTCGATCATCGCCGACGACAACTTCGTTCGTCTGAGCTTTGCGCCCGAAGAGCGGATCGAAGTCGCGTCCAGCTACACCTGGCCGATGGTCGAAGGGTTGCGCAACCTGGTCCGCGTGCGGCGGCGGCAGGATGCCGGCGTCGAGGAGGTGTACCGACTCTATCCCGGCCTGCGCCCCAACGACCCCAAGCGGAAGCTCGGCATCGACGAGCTCATGGGCATCGCGGTGCGAGAGCCGGTCGGCTTTGTCGTCTATGGCCTCGTGCGCCTGCTGGTCCGGGCCCGGCCGACCGATACGGCATGGAGCCGCGGCAGATGAGGCGAACCGCGGGCAACGCAGCGGCGAGGCACGCTGCCAGATGACGATCGGCTATCTGATGAATACCTACCCGCTGGTCAGCACGACCTTCATCGGCCGGGAAATCCAGGCCCTGGAAAGCCAGGGGACCACGATAAGACGCTACGCCATCCGGCCCTGGAGCGGGCAGCTGGTCGATGCCGGCGACCGGGCCGAGCAGGCCAAGACCGAATATCTGCTCACCGATCGCGCACGTATCTTCACCAGCCTCGTGCGCGAGTTGCTCCGGTCCCCTGCCCGCTTCCTCAAGGCGCTGGGGCTGACGCTGCGGCTGATCGGCAACGCGCGCGGGCGCGTGATCAAGCATTTCGCCTATTTCGCCGAGGCCACCGTGCTGCGCCGCCTGGCCGAGCGCGATGGCATCAGCCACCTCCACGCACATTTTTCGACCAATGCCACCACGGTCGCCATGCTGTGCCGCGAGCTGGGCGGGCCAAGCTACAGCTTTACGGTGCACGGGCCGGACGAGCTGTTGGCCCCCCTCGAGAACAGCACCGGCGAGAAGGTGGCCCGCGCCCGCTTCGTCGCCTGCATCAGCCACTTTGCCCGCTCGCAGGTGATGCTGTTTTCGGACGAGGCGCACTGGGACAAGCTGGCGATCGTGCATTGCGGCGTTACGCCGGCGAACTATGGACAGCGCCCGCGCGGCGCCTACGGCAAGCACATCCTGTTCATCGGCCGGCTCGCGGCGGTGAAAGGCGCCCCGCTGCTGCTCGAGGCGGTTGCGAATGTGCGGGCCGCCCATCCCGATCTCAGCCTTGCCATTGTCGGCGACGGCCCGGACCGGGCGCGGCTCGAGGCCCGGGCGGTAGCGCTGGGTCTTGCCGATGCGGTGACGTTCCTCGGCTACCAGAGCCAACCGGCCGTCGCCGAAATCCTCGAGCAGGCCGATATGCTGGTCCTGCCCAGCTTCGCCGAGGGCGTGCCGGTGGTGCTGATGGAAGCCATGGCGAGCCGTCTGCCGGTGATCGCAAGCCGCGTCGCGGGCGTGCAGGAACTGGTCGAGCATGGAGTGTCGGGCTTCGTCACGGCGCCGGGCGATGTTGCAGACTTGAGCACGAAGCTTGGTTCGCTGCTGTCGGATCCCGCGCTCTGTGCGCGCATGGGCGCGGCGGGCCGGATGAAGGTGGAAGCAGAGTTCGACGTGACGAAAGAGGCCGCGCGACTTGCAACAAGTCTGCGTGGGTGAGCGCATGTGTATCCAAGACACAAGATCTGGAAAGAGATGGCGCTTGTGACGGAACGTTCGGCACGCGAGTCCCCGGGCGCGCTGATGGGTGCAGTTGTCATCGGACGCAACGAGGCGCAACGCCTGCCTGAAGCACTGCAGTCAGTGCATATGGCGGGGCTGCCTGTGATCTATGTGGACAGCGCCTCAAGCGATGACAGTGTCACCATCGGTGGCCGGCTGGCTGATCATGTGCTGGAGTTGGATCCTCAAGTTCCGCTTTCGGCCGCTCGTGCGCGCAACGAGGGCCTCGCGGCCCTTGTCGCCCACCATCCGGGGCTCGAGCATGTGCTGTTCCTCGACGGCGACTGCAAACTCCTTCCCGGCTTTTTGGAAGATGCGCAATACACCATGAACGCCCGCCCGGACGTCGCTGTGGTTATTGGCCATCTCGTCGAGAAGCCTGCGCCGGAGAACATCTTTTCTCGCCTCGCTGCATTGGAATGGTCCAGTGCGCCAGGCGACATCGACAATTACGGCAACCTCGGCGGCATCATGGTCGCCCGCATCCGCGACTTTCAGGGTGTTGGAGGTTTCAACCCGCGTATGATCGCGGGCGAGGACTCGGAGCTTGGCGTACGACTGGCGCTGGCCGGACGCATCGTCACAAAGATCGACCGCCCCATGGCCGAGCACGACGCCGGCATTACCAGCCTGCGGCAATGGTGGACGCGCTCCGTGCGGGCCGGCCACGCCCTTGCGGAGCGCTACATGCTCCATGGCCGCAGCCCGGTGCGGGATTGCAGGCGCGAGTTCTTCAGCACCCTGTTCTGGGGAATCGTCGTTCCCATCGCAGCTTTGCTGCCGGCATGGCCAACCCATGGCCTCTCGCTCCTCCTGCTTCTGGGCTACCCCTATCTCGCTTGGCGCATGGTCCGGCATTTCAGACGGCGGGGCGCCTCTACCCAGGATGCGTGGCTCGGAGCCCGCTTCGGCCTTTATGCCAAATTTGCCAACACACTCGGCCTGCTGCGCTATTTCTGGCGGCGCCTAACCGGTGAAATCAAGATCATCGAATACAAGCAAGCAAAGGCATGACTGGTCAGCACGTGACGACACGCCCCATCAAGGTCGGCATGCTGGGCGCCGGCTACATCCTCAAGTCCCATGCCACCGCCGTCGCACAGCTACCCAATTGCTCGCTGCACATGGTGGCGGACGTTGCCATAGGCCGCGCCCGCCAGGCCGCCGAGCTTTACGGCTTCGCCCATGTCGGCGGATCGGTGGAAGACATGACCGCGTCCGATTGCGACGTCGTGCACATCCTGCTGCCGCCCGCCCATCACATCGCGGCGGCGCGCGCGATGATCGCGGCGGGCAAGTCCGTCTTTCTTGAGAAGCCGATGGGCATAGACAGCGCCTCCTGCGCCGAGCTGTGCGACGAGGCCGAAGCACGCGGGCTCCACGTCGGGGTCAACCACAACTTCCTGTTCGGTGAGCGCTACGAAGCACTCCGCGCGCGCATCAAGAACGGCGAGATCGGCCGCATTGACGATGTGTCGGTCGATTGGCTTTACGATCTGCCGCAGTTGCGCTTCGGCCCGTTCGACAATTGGATGCTGGCCGCTCCCGCCAATGTGCTGTTCGAGATTGCCCCGCATCCTCTCGCCTTCCTCGTTGACCTGATCGGTAAGCCAACGATCGAAATGGCGATCGCGAGCGACACTATCCGCGTGCCCAACGGGGTCGCGCTGCCACGCCATTGGCGCGCGGCCGGCCATGCCGCGTCGGCGAGCGCCTCGATCAATCTCTCGCTCAAGCCGGGGCAAGCCGAGCGCGTACTCCGCGTCCGGGGCCGGGGCGGTAGCCTCACCTATGATTTCGGTCGGGACTTCGGCTGGATCAACAAGACCACTACCGACAATCCGATACTGGACGTCTTCGGCACCGCTCGTGCAGCCGCAAGGACGCTGAGCGAGCAATCGCGTCGCGGGCTCTACGCAGCCCTGAAGAAGTCGCTCGGAAGAAAACCCGATGCTGGTCCTTTCGAGGCATCCGTGTTCCGCTCGATCCGCCGCTTTTACGAAGGCGGTCTCTCCACCATCGATCCGCGTCACCGGGGCCGGTTCGCTCTCGAGGTCATCGAGCTCTGTGAGCACATCGCAAGCCAGGCTGGGACCGGCCCAACTGCCGCCCGCGCCGTTGCGCCCGATATGCCGCGCATTGCCCGAAAGCCCGACATCCTTGTCGTCGGTGGCAGCGGCTTTATCGGTCGGAAGCTGGTAGAGAAACTGTGCCACAGAGCGCACCACGTACGCATCCTGTCTCGCAGTGCCAACGCCGCCGCCTTCCAGTTCGCCGGAATGCCGGTAGAAATCATGGCAGGCTCCCACGGTGATCCAGCTGTTGCCGCCGAGGCCGTCGCAGATGTCGACACCGTCTTCCACCTCGCCAAGTGCGAGGGCAAGCGC
The DNA here is from genome assembly GCF_057657195.1 of Devosia sp. Soil_C_22. NCBI lineage: Bacteria > Pseudomonadati > Pseudomonadota > Alphaproteobacteria > Hyphomicrobiales > Devosiaceae > Devosia > Devosia sp. Soil_C_22. The sequence goes on along the minus strand of NZ_JBDGIY010000001.1, from coordinate 869,909 downwards.
TGGGAGGACTATGTCACCGGGGACATCGAGCCAACGAGGGTTCTGGGACAGGCTGCGCTGGATGCCGACGTTCGTCGCTTCGTTTATACCGGCACGATCGATTCATACGCATCGGACGATCCCGCCACCGTGATCGACTGCGACACTCCGCTCGATCCCGACATCGCCAGGCGCAATCACTATGCCCGATCCAAGGCGGCCTGCGAGGCGGCGCTGCGGGGGATCGGCCTGCCCCTCATCATCATGCGCCCCGCCATTGTCGTCGGCCCGGGCAGTTCACCGGCGCATCTCGGCATCGGGCGGTTCACCAGCGAGACCCGCGTGGAGTACTGGGGAGATGGCAAGAACATGCTTCCACTCGTCTCCGTGGATGACGTGGCCGAAGCCCTTGCCCTCGCAGTCTCCGCTCCCGACCTCGAAGGTCGGCAGTTCGTGTTGAGCAGCCCGCCGCTTCTCAGCGCGCGGGATTACGTCGATACCTTCGAGGCGCTGAGCGGGGGCAAGGTCGAGCGGATCGAGAAATCTGCGCTGCTCCACTGGCTGGCCGACCTGGGCAAGGAGGCTCTCAAGAACGCCATCCGCCACCCGAACCGCCGCTGGCCCACGCTGCACGACTGGGCCTGCAAGAGCCATCGCAGCCGCTACGATTCCAGCGAGGCCTACGCCAAGCTCGGCTGGGCCCCCGTGGGCGACCGAAAGCAGATGATCGACGAGGTCATCACACCGATGGTGAAGAGCTACCTTGCATAGAACAGCGGGGGCGTTCGGTCTTGCCCACTCTCAGTCCGGAGATAAGGGGCGAAGCCCCAGCAATGGCCGGACGGCAAGCCGCCAGAAGTCGCCGTAGAACCGCTTCGGTGCGTAGGCGGGCCGCCCGCGCAGCCGGCTGATGACGGCATTGGCGGCCGCACCTGCATACCAGGCCACTGCGGCAAGCAGGGCCGGGCCGCGACCGCGGTTCTTCTCGAAATAGTGCTGCCAGGAATGGTACCAGTAGGCGGGTAGTCGACGAGAGGCCCCGTGCTGCACGCCAGTGGCGGCGGCCTCCGCGTGGACCACGCGCGCCTCGCTCACATGCCACACCTCGCCGCCCTGCCGGGTCAGCTGCTGCATCAGGTCGACCTCCTCGAAATAGAGGAAATAGGACGGGTCGAAGTAGCCGGCACCCCGGACGGCCGACAGGCGCAGCATGACGGCTGCCCCGGAAACCCAGTCGACGCGTTGCGTGCCCGTCGCCGGGGGAAGGGGTACCTCCCAACTGCGCAGGAGCCGATCCACCGGTCCGAAGCACAGGGCCGAAGCGAAGGTGCTGGCGATGCCAGGAAAGCGGAAGGCCGCAGTGACCCGGACGCCATCCGGGCCCACGATGCCCGCCCCCGCCGCGGCAGCCGCCGGATGGGCATCGAGAAAGTCGGCGAGGATGCCGATAGCCTCGTTGTCCAGCCGCGCGTCAGGATTGAGCAGGAAGGCGTAGACAGGCGGTTCCGCGCGCTCCATCAGCTCGGTGAGAACAAGGTTGTTGCCACGCCCGAAGCCGTGGTTCTGCGCCTCGCAGCGCAGTTGCACCTCGGAGCTCCAGCCGCGCTCGGCCAGCGCTGCTACAAGTACATCCGCATCGCCGTTGGGCGATGCATTGTCGACGACATGCAGTTCGATCTGCCGGCCACCATGCGATCGGGCAAGAACGCTCCCGATGGCTTGGAGCGTAAGATCAGCAGTATTGTAGTTGATAATGATCACCGCGATTTCGGCCGATGGGGCAGGATTCACCGTAAATCCACTTCGGAAACGCGACGCTGGACCAGTTGTCGAGCCTGTGATGAAGTTGCCGAATACACTATCGTCCGATGCATAACCCCTGGGACGCCTCATATCAAAGGTAAATGGCTGTCGTGCCTAACGCGTTCGCCTATCTTGCCTTGGCTGCCTGGCCTGTCGTCGCGTTCTTTCTGTTTCGCGCGCTGCCGAGACCGGCGGCGCTCATCTGGACCGTGGTGGGTGGATACCTGCTGCTTCCAACCGGCGCAGGCGTCGACCTGCCGATGATCCCCACCCTGGACAAGACGCTGATCCCGGCGCTTTGCGCGGCGATCCTGTCCTTGATGTCCCGCGACCTGCCCGCAGTGCGCCGCACGGTCTCGGCGCCGGCTGCAGCCACTGCGGCCGCCTCGGCCTCCCCGTCATGGGGCTCCCGACGGCAGGCATCCGTTACAGCGGAGGCGAACATGGCAACGCCGCGTTCGCCGATCGGACTGCTGGAATGGCTGCTTCTCGCAGGGATGGTGCTCGGCCCGCTCGTCACGGCCATGCAGAACGCCGAGCCCTTCGTCTCGGGCGTGCGCTGGATACAGGGTCTGACCCCCTACGACGGCGTTTCGGCGATGTTGGCCGGGCTGATCTACATCCTGCCTTACCTGCTGGCGCGCCGCTACCTCGGCGGCGAAAAACAACATGTCACGTTGCTGACGATCCTGTGCCTCGCCGCGCTCGCATACTCCCTGCTCGCCCTCGTTGAAGTTCGCATGAGCCCGCAGCTGAGCCGGTGGGTCTATGGCTTCCTGTTCGCGGACTTCATCCACTCGATGCGGGACGGGGGCTTTCGGCCGGTGGCTTTCCTGCAGGGCGGGCTCTGGCTGGTGCTGTTCCTGGCGATGGGACTGCTCGCCGCAGCCGTGCTGAGCCGCGTCCAACTGCAACGCAGGACAAAGTGGCTGGCAGCCGCCGGCTGGCTGCTCGTCACCATCGTGCTCTGCCGTTCCCTCGGCGCCCTGGTGATCGCGATTGCCCTCCTGCCGGTCGCGGCACTCATGCGGGTCCGGGCACAGCTGATCGTGGCGGCCGTCGTCGCGGCGACGATCGTCGCATACCCGGCCCTGCGCGGCGCCGGCGTCATTCCGGTCGATACGATCATGGCCCTGGCGGAATCGATCAGCGCCGACCGAGCAGGATCGTTCAACGTCCGGTTGGTAAACGAGGACGCCCTGCTGGCCCACGCAAATGAGAAGCCGCTGGCTGGATGGGGAGGGTGGGGCCGTTCCCGCATCTATGACCCCGACAGCGGCAAGGACATCAGCATAACCGACGGCAGTTGGATCATCGCGATCGGGACATCGGGGTGGCTCGGCTATGTCGCCCAGTTCGGATTGCTGACACTGCCGATCTTCATCCTCGCCGTCCGCGGCCGGCGCCGGGAGGTACCGCTCGCGACGGGCGGGCTGTGCCTTGTCCTCGCAGCCAACCTGATCGACCTGATCCCGAATGCTACGCTCACACCGGTCACCTGGCTGGTGGCGGGCGCGATCATGAGCCGGGCGTCGCTGCGCGCACCGGAACCGGCGAAGCCCGAGATGCCCCCGCGGCAGGCTGCAAGCTTCGCGCGGGCAGAGAACTACAGACCAACCCGCCGCAAGGCCCCCGCCACCCTGCGGTAGAGCATCGGCGGCAGGATGTCCTGAACGAAGGCGCTGCGCGCTACCGCGACATCTGCCTTATCCTTGGAGCCCGGGCGGGGCTTGAACAGCGTCGAATGCGACTTGCGCGAAGCATCCCAGGTGGCGGTGTAGTAGTAGAGCGCGATCGAAAGCCGCGGATCGCCGTTCGGATTGTTCACCGGCTCGGGATTGCCGTGGAACGTGTCCGAAGCGGTCGAGAAACATACCATACGGTTGAAGAGCGGTACAAAGCTGGCCTCCTTGCGGGTCATCTGCTTGTCCCACACCTCGAACGAACCGCCCCACTCCTCGCGCCATTCGCGGTTGAGGTAGATGATGACGTTCAACCGGCGCTCAACATTCATGTGCGTGTGCAGATTGAAGTCGGCGTGGATATCAAGGTGGCCGCCATTCAGGGTTCGGTGAATCCCGGCGCCCATGAAGTAGGGATCGGGGATCAGCCCGGTAATGCCGGTCATCTCTTCAAGGAAGAGGATGAATGGCTTCGCGTTCAAGGCATAAAACAGGTTCTTGGTGTAGCTGGGCAGCCGTTCCGGGATGTAGGAGCTCTTCAGCCGCTCCTGAGCGCGATCGAAGCTGGATGCAGCATCGAGCGTCTCGAGAACTGACAGATCGCCAATAACCCGGTTCAGAACGTCCTCAGGCATGAAATTGTCGATGCAGATGTGGTTATACGGCTCGGCCGCCTGATATTGCGCGGCATATGTCTTTCCGGTCGCCCGGGTGCTCTCGACATCGGTCAGCAGAGTTTCGGGGTTGATCTGATAAACAGGGGTAGACATCGTCTCTCTCTTTTGCACATCGGGATCGTATTACGGTTCTGCAATAGCAATTCGCCGCTATCTGCCTCAACAGAGCCACTACAAATCATAAGTCGCGTAGAGATAGGCGGCAAGGCAGGCAATAATAATCAGCCAAATAAGGTCAACGCCGGCACCGTGACCAATAATCCCGCGTTTGCGGGCAACAAGCAGGGGGGCTGCAGCCAGGCCCCGCAATGCCATCGCTAGAAGTGCGCCCGACAGGCCGAACAGGTTATAGGCAATGGGTAGCGCGACGAAGACGAAGGTGGCGGTGAGTACCGATGCCCACATCGTGGTGCGACTGTCACCGATACTCAGCGCCAGGATTCCCCCCAGGTTATACCGGGCGCAGAGCACTCCAAGCGACAGCACCGGGATGAGCGCGGCCGCGTGTGCGTAGTCCTCGGAGTAGAGGATACGGATCATCGCCGGCAGGACGAATAGTGTAAGCGCGAACAACACGGCCGAGGCTAGGTCGACCGACTTAGAGAACTTGCCAAACACGGACGTCAGCCGCTCCCGCCGATCGCGGAATGTCTCCGCGAACGACGAGAAACCGACGCGATCGATCAACAGGGCAATCAGCCCGACGACAGCCTCAACCCACAGGCTGGCGATGGTGTAATAGGAGAAGGTCCGAGCATCCAGTAGACCGCCCAGGATGATGCGATCGGCGTAGCCCGCAGCAAAGGTGATCATCGACGATACGATCAGCCAGCGGCCGAACACCCAAAGCTCCGTCGCTATGTCGCGATCCCACGCGAATCTCATCGCAGGGCCTTCGAAAATCAGATGCGACACGACAAGGCGAAAGATCGAGCCGACAAGTATGCCGAGAAGCAGCGACCAGACGCTCGCCTCGATCAGGGCCAGCGCGATCATCGCGATCAAAGTCACCACCTGAGTCGACAGGTTTAGGGCCACGACCCGTTCGAAGCGGAGTTGACGTACCGCCAGCAGTTGGTTGGTCGACTCCAGGCCCTTGGTGATCAGGGAGATAGCGGAAAGTGCGATCAGTCCCGGCAATGCGGGGTCCGCGTAGATCGAACCCGAGGGCGCGAAGCGCGGTGCCAGCAGCCATATCGCGATACTCGCGACAACTGTGAGCCCCGCGATAGACAGACCGCGGAAGATTTGTACGACCCATGCCACCCGCAGAAAGAGCGGCGTACCGCCATCCTTCGACTGCACGATGCTACGGTGGATGGAGATGTCGGTGAGTAGAGTCAGGCCGATCTGCAGAGTTGTGACCATCGCCATGAGGCCAAAGGCCTCTGGCACAAGCAGTCGAGTCATGATCAAGTTATTGGCTAGGCGCAGGACATAGCCGATGCCGAGTTCGACTATGCTCCAGAACGCTCCGACTGCAGCTCGCCCCTTGAGCGAGTCGGTGGCCCGAAAAATCGATAGCAAAATGCTGGGCTGTGCAATGATTTGCTTCAAGCGCATAAGACACCACGCAGGCGAGACTGTTGACCTTAGTGTCCGCCAGAAGCCGTTGCCAATCATTCAAGACAGCACAATGACGAGAAAAGACAGCCTCTTGGGCCGGGGCAAGGTGGCGAGAGGCATCCTGCGTGCGATGGCCTTAAGCCTCGTTACCCTGGCCGCCGGTGCGCTTGCGATAGCCGATGAACGGTTTGGCCTTACGAATCCGACGCTTTCGCTGGGTCTGAGTGGGATATCGGACTGGTCGCCAGAGCTTCCGTTCCTCGACCTTATGAAGATGTCGCGGCCCATGTGGGGCTATGCCGGAGCATGGGAGGATATGGACCACGCCGGGCTCAAAGCCAGCGGCGTGCTCGATGCCAATGGCTGGCCCACGGAGATCCCTGACGGGATCAATGGGATCAGGACGATCTGGGCATCGCAGGAAGGTACACCCGGCATGGGTGGTCCCTTCGTGCTGACCTGGGAGGGCGAAGGCACGATCCGTCTCGGCGATGCGACGATAACCAGCAGCGGCGACAACCGCATAGTCTTCACCAACCCCGGCAGCGACAGCTTCTGGCTCGACATCATGAGCACCGACCCCGGCGGTACCGGTGACTACATCCGCAATATCCGCATCGTGCCGGCCGAGTACGAAGCCCTCGCCGATGCCGGGGAAATCTTCAACCCCGACTTCCTCGCGACCATCCAGGATGCGCGTCAGATCCGCTTCATGGACTGGATGGACACCAACGGCTCGGTCCAGTCGGAGTGGAACGACCGACCACAGGTCAACGACGTCACCTGGGCCACATATCTCGAGGCCCGCAACGGCGTGCCGGTCGAGATCATGGTCGAACTCGCCAACAAGATCGGCGCCGATCCGTGGTTCAACATGCCACACATGGCGACCGACGAGTATGTCGCCGAGTTCGCCGCCTATGTACGCGACCATCTCAACCCGGAGTTGGTCGCCACCGCCGAATACTCCAACGAAATATGGAACTGGGCTCCGGGCTTCGGCCAGACGGGCTGGGCATATGCCCAGGCACAGGCCTTGTGGGGTACCGATCAGATCGATGGCACCCCGCACACCAATCTCGATTATCAGGCCATGCGCGCGACCCAGGTCGCGGTCATCTGGGATGAGGTCTTCGGGGCCGATGCCGAAGAGCGGGTCGAGAACGTGCTGGGGCTGCAGAACGGCAATGACTGGTGGCTGCAGTACCGCATGCTGAACGGCCTCGTGTGGCAGACCAAGGATCCCCAGCACTTCGTCAACCCTGCCTCGGTGTTCGACGCGGTGACGGTAAGCACCTACTTCGGCGCCGAGACTCTCGCAACGCCCGCGCTGCGGGATGAACTGCTCAACTACCTCAGCACCCACAGCAACGAGCAGACCTTCACCTGGCTCGCCGGCAAGCTGCTCGACCCGGCATATGCCGAAAGCATTCCGGGCGTCATCGCCAAATGGAACAAGGTCAATGCAGTGACCGAAGCCAACGGGCTCGACCTGATCGCCTATGAAGGCGGCCAGCACGTGCACATGGCCTACGATACCACCGGCATGACGACCCAGCAGGTGAGCACCCTCGACGCCTTCCTGATCGCCTTCGTGCGCAGCCAGCAGATGGCGGAACTCTACAGCCACCTGTGGGACGCCTGGGCCGAGGTCGGCGACGGAGCGTTCATGCAGTACGTCGCCGTCGCCAGTTCCTCCAAATATGGCTCTTGGGGTATCCTCTCCAACCTCGCCGACTGGAACCCACGCGCCGACTTCCTCTTCAGCAAGAATGCCCAGCAGGACTCATGGTTCGGCGACGGCGGCGGCACGCGATACCAGCAGGGGGTGGATTGGGCGGCGGCGTCTCTCCGCAAAGCGCCGCGCTAGCATCCCCGCCGGAGCCTGCGGCCATCGCCTGCAATGAGGCTCCGCCGATCGTCAATCGTTACACGTCTTCGCTCCCCGATAACCGGCATGCGATCGATGGTTATGACTGCATTCACTGCAATGGTGTACTGTATATTACACCATATATTGCATTTTCGATTGTTCTACTCGCGCTTGAATAAGGGGTGACCGGTAGGATGATGCTATCGGCTTGAGCAAGGGGGCTCGGCCACAAGATAGCCGCGCGAGGTGCCCAGTTGGCTGACACGAATACCATTCCTGCAGGCGTTGGCCTTACGAATCCGACGCTTTCGCTGGGTCTGAGTGGGATATCGGACTGGTCGCCAGAGCTTCCGTTCCTCGACCTTATGAAGATGTCGCGGCCCATGTGGGGCTATGCCGGAGCATGGGAGGATATGGACCACGCCGGGCTCAAAGCCAGCGGCGTGCTCGATGCCAATGGCTGGCCCACGGAGATCCCTGACGGGATCAATGGGATCAGGACGATCTGGGCATCGCAGGAAGGTACACCCGGCATGGGTGGTCCCTTCGTGCTGACCTGGGAGGGCGAAGGCACGATCCGTCTCGGCGATGCGACGATAACCAGCAGCGGCGACAACCGCATAGTCTTCACCAACCCCGGCAGCGACAGCTTCTGGCTCGACATCATGAGCACCGACCCCGGCGGTACCGGTGACTACATCCGCAATATCCGCATCGTGCCGGCCGAGTACGAAGCCCTCGCCGATGCCGGGGAAATCTTCAACCCCGACTTCCTCGCGACCATCCAGGATGCGCGTCAGATCCGCTTCATGGACTGGATGGACACCAACGGCTCGGTCCAGTCGGAGTGGAACGACCGACCACAGGTCAACGACGTCACCTGGGCCACATATCTCGAGGCCCGCAACGGCGTGCCGGTCGAGATCATGGTCGAACTCGCCAACAAGATCGGCGCCGATCCGTGGTTCAACATGCCACACATGGCGACCGACGAGTATGTCGCCGAGTTCGCCGCCTATGTACGCGACCATCTCAACCCGGAGTTGGTCGCCACCGCCGAATACTCCAACGAAATATGGAACTGGGCTCCGGGCTTCGGCCAGACGGGCTGGGCATATGCCCAGGCACAGGCCTTGTGGGGTACCGATCAGATCGATGGCACCCCGCACACCAATCTCGATTATCAGGCCATGCGCGCGACCCAGGTCGCGGTCATCTGGGATGAGGTCTTCGGGGCCGATGCCGAAGAGCGGGTCGAGAACGTGCTGGGGCTGCAGAACGGCAATGACTGGTGGCTGCAGTACCGCATGCTGAACGGCCTCGTGTGGCAGACCAAGGATCCCCAGCACTTCGTCAACCCTGCCTCGGTGTTCGACGCGGTGACGGTAAGCACCTACTTCGGCGCCGAGACTCTCGCAACGCCCGCGCTGCGGGATGAACTGCTCAACTACCTCAGCACCCACAGCAACGAGCAGACCTTCACCTGGCTCGCCGGCAAGCTGCTCGACCCGGCATATGCCGAAAGCATTCCGGGCGTCATCGCCAAATGGAACAAGGTCAATGCAGTGACCGAAGCCAACGGGCTCGACCTGATCGCCTATGAAGGCGGCCAGCACGTGCACATGGCCTACGATACCACCGGCATGACGACCCAGCAGGTGAGCACCCTCGACGCCTTCCTGATCGCCTTCGTGCGCAGCCAGCAGATGGCGGAACTCTACAGCCACCTGTGGGACGCCTGGGCCGAGGTCGGCGACGGAGCGTTCATGCAGTACGTCGCCGTCGCCAGTTCCTCCAAATATGGCTCTTGGGGTATCCTCTCCAACCTCGCCGACTGGAACCCACGCGCCGACTTCCTCTTCAGCAAGAATGCCCAGCAGGACTCATGGTTCGGCGACGGCGGCGGCACGCGATACCAGCAGGGGGTGATCAAGATCGCCGGCAACAGCGGCGAAACCCTTGTCGGCACCGACAAGGACGACGCGCTGATCGGCGGCGACGGAAACGACGTCCTGATCGCGGGCAAAGGCAACGATCGGCTCAGCGGTGGCAAAGGCAACGACACCTATCATGTCGGTGCCGGCATGCCCTTCATCGTCGATACGGCAGGTTGGGACACCATGGTGTCGTCGATCGGCCGCGACATGAACGACTATGCCTTCATCGAGAACCTGACGCTGACGGGCACCGCCAACATCAATGTCATCGGCAACGCGTGGTCGAATACGATCATCGGCAATGACGGCGATAACATCATCGACGGCGGCCCGGGCAACGACATCCTAAGGGGCGGCCTGGGCAACGATACCTATGTGCTTGCGAACTCGTACGACACGGTCATCGATACCGGTGGCAACGACACGATTACCTCGAGCATCAGCCGCGACCTGCGGAACTATGTCGGCATCGAGAACCTGACGCTCACGTTCGGGGCGTATGTGGACGGCACGGGCAACGACATGGCCAACGTGATCACCGGCAACTCGGGCCACAACACCCTGCTCGGGCTCGGCGGCAATGACACGCTCTACGGCGGTGCCGGCAACGACATTCTCGATGGCGGCGAAGGCAACGACATCCTCAACGGCGGCACGGGCAACGACACCTATGTGCTCGCTGACGGCTACGACACGGTCATCGACTCGGCCGGTATCGACACCATCACCTCCTCGATCACCCGCGACCTCAACAACTATCTCGACATCGAGCACCTGACGCTGACCGGCGCCGGCAACATCAATGGCACGGGCAACAAGTGGTCCAACACCATCACCGGCAATGCGGGCAACAACTCGCTGTGGGGCAATGATGGCAACGACACGCTGATCGGCGGGGCCGGAGCGGACAAGCTCTACGGCGGGACGGGTAATGACATCCTCGAGGGCGGCCTGGGCAACGACATGCTGTACGGCGGCATCGGCAACGATACCTACATACTCGATGATGGCTTCGACACGGTGATCGACGACGGCGGCTGGGACACCATCACCTCATCGATCAGCCGCGACCTCAACGACTACCCCAACATCGAGATCCTGATCCTGACCGGCACCGCCAATATCAACGGCACCGGCAATAAATGGTCGAACACCATCACCGGCAATGACGGCGACAATGTCCTGGATGGCCGCGGCGGTGCCGACACGCTGATCGGCGGGCTCGGCAACGATACCTACGTCCTCACCAGCGCGACCAACGACATCATCATCGATGTCGGCGGCAACGACACCATTACCTCTACCAGCAGCCGCGACCTCAGGGACTTCACTGGCATCGAGAACCTGACGCTGACCTTCGGCGCGCATGTGAACGGCACCGGCGACGCCAACGCCAACAAGCTCATCGGCAACTCCGGCAACAACGTGTTGCGCGGCCTCGCCGGCAACGATGTACTCGACGGCGCGGGCGGCCACGATACGCTGGTCGGCGGTACTGGCACCGACATCCTGACCGGGGGCGCCGGCCGTGACATCTTCCGTTTCGAATCCCTCATGGACTCGACTGTCGGCTCGGGTCGCGACGTCATCCGCGACTTCGTGCGCGGGCAGGATACGATCGATCTGTCGGCGATCACCAATGGTGGAACGCTGCTGCAGCAGGGCGCGGCCTTCACCGGCCAGCACGATCAACTGCGCTGGTACCAGGTCGATCTGGCGGGGACGGCTTCCGACGTGACGCGGGTAGAGCTCGATGCCAACGGCGACGGCGTCGCCGATTTCGAGCTCGAGCTCAGTGGCCTGCACGCCCTGACCCGCTCCGATTTCCTGCTCTGAGCCACTTGCGTGCCGCTCACAGGCGGCACGCACCCGCTATAGGCAACATCCTTAACGCTCCGATCTTAGCATCCGCACATCAGGGTGCAGGTGCATGGGCAGCGAACTCGGTCGGGTCGTCGGACAGCTGTGGCGGAGTTGGACGGGCGTCGCGTTCCTCAGCGGGACGACGAACGTGCTTGCCCTGTCCGGCTCGATCTTCATGCTCTCGGTCTATGACCGGGTGATCCCGAGCGGCAGCGTGCCGACGCTGATTGCCCTCGGGGTGATCTGCCTCGCCGCCTACGGGCTGCAGGCCTTCGTCGATGCCGTGCGCTCGATGATGCTGACGCGGATCGGGCTCGCCACCAAGGAAGCGCTGGCGCCGCGCGTGTTCGATGTGGCGGTGCGCAGTTCGGCTACCGGGCAGGCCAGCAAGGCCGGCGCGTCCAAGGACCTCGACCAGATCCAGGGCTTCCTCTCCTCGGCCGCACCGACCGCGCTGTTCGACCTGCCCTGGGTGCCGCTCTATCTCGGCATCTGCTTCCTGTTCCATTTCTGGGTCGGCGTGTTCGTCACCGCCTCGGCACTGTTCCTCGTGGCGCTGGCGGTGGTGGGCGAATTGCTGTCGCGAACGCCGTCCAAGTTGCTTGCCGATGCCAACGGGTCGCGCGCCACGCTGCTCACGGCGAGTCAGCAGCAGGCCGAGTCGCTCTACGCGATGGGCATGACGGCGCCGCTGGCTGCGGTGTGGCGACGCTCCACGCTCGATACGGTGCGGCTGGGCCAGCAGCTGTCCGATACAGTGAGCATCACCAGTTCGCTGTCGCGGACCACCCGCATGGTGGTGCAGTCGTCGGTGCTGGCCCTCGGCGCCTTCCTCGTCATCTCGGGCGAGGCGACCGGCGGCATCATGATCGCGAGTTCCATCCTCTCGGCCCGGGCGCTGGCGCCGATCGACCTGACCATCGCCAACTGGCGGTCCTTCCTCAACGCCCGCCAGAGCTGGTCACGGCTCGACGCGACGCTGCGGGAAATGCCGGCCGAGGCACCGAGCTTCGTGCCGCCGCGTCCGCACCTGTCCCTGAATTGCGAGGCGATCGCGGTGGCGCATGCGCGTGGCCAGCGCCCGGCCCTCGCGGACATCAATTTCGGCCTCGTCGGCGGGAATTTCCTCACCGTGCTGGGCGCCACCGGCTCGGGCAAGTCGACGCTGGCGCGCGCATTGATCGGCATCTTGCCGCCGGCTGCCGGCTCGATCCGCCTCGATGGCACGGCGCTGGGGCAATGGCCCTCGTTCGAACGCGGCAGGTTCATCGGCTACCTGCCGCAGCAGGTGACGCTGTTCGAAGGCACGATCGCCGAGAACATTGCCCGCTTCGATCCGGCGGCAACCTCGGAGCAGGTGATTGCTGCGGCTCGCGCCGCCGGCGTGCACGATCTCGTCAACCGGATGCCGGCCGGCTACTCGACGCGGCTGGGCGAAGGCGGCATGGGGCTTTCGGGCGGCCAGATGCAGCGCCTCGGGCTGGCCCGGGCGCTTTATGGCGAACCTTTCCTCGTCGTGCTCGACGAACCCAATTCCAGCGCCGACGCCGAAGGCGACGCGGCACTGCTGGGCGCCATCGAGGGGCTGAAGGAACGTGGCACCATCGTCATCGTTGCCACGCACCGCACCGGCGTGCTGCCGCTCGCCACGCACGTCCTGCTGCTCGCCAACGGGCGCGTCCAGAGGTTCGGCGCGGCGGCGGACGTCCTGGGAAAGGTCCGGCAGCTCGATGTGAAGCGGGAAAGCCATGCAGCAGCGTAACGACAGACTGCCCGTCCCGGTGCGTGCCGGCGCGACGACGCGCGCCGCAGTTGAGGGTGCAGCCGCGCTGCAGGCCGTGCCGGTCGCGCGGACGAGCGCCTTCTCGGGACTGCGCAGGGTCGGCTGGCTGGGCCTTGCGACAACCGCTTTCGCGGCGGGGGCGATGGGCTGGTTGATCAGCACCACGACGATCGCCGGCGCGGTGATCACCACCGGCGTGCTGGTGGTCGACAGCGGCGCCAAGCCGGTGCAGCATCCGAGCGGCGGGGTCGTCGCCGAAGTGCTGGTGCGGAACGGGGACCGGGTTATCGCCGGCCAGCCGGTGGTGCAGCTCGATCAGGCACTCAGCGCGGCGCGGCTTGCTTCGGCGACGGCGCAACTGACACAGAATCAGGCCCGCCTCGCGCGGCTGGTGGCCGAACGCGACGACCTGACCGCGCCGGCGTTCGACGGGGTCGTTCGCGACCCCTCGGTGTCCGCGGCCGCGTTCGAGGCGATCCTGCGGACCGAACGCGACCAGTTCGAGCGGCGGCGCGACGAGCTCGACGGTCAGTTGGCCCAGCTCGACGAGCGGATCACGCAGGCCGAGGCCGAAGGGCGGGCCAACGCGGCGCAGCTCGACTCGGTACTCGAGGAGCGACGACTGCTCGAGACCCAGCTGGTCGACCTGCGCAAGCTCTACGAGCAGCAGTTGCTGCCCTACCCGCGCCTCTCGGAAGCCGAGCTGGCGCTGACGCAGGCTACGGGCTCAGAGGGGCGGTTGCGCGCGACCATCGCCGCAGACAAGGGCAAGCTGGCCGAGCTACGTGTCACCAAGATCCAGATTTCGCGCACCTGGCGTGCTGAAGTGGCCGAACAGATTGCCCAGTTGCAGGCCTCGAGCGCCCAGCTCACCGAGCAGGCGGCGCTGGCGCGCGACCAGATGCAGCGCTCCACCGTGCGCGCCGCACAGGACGGCATCGTGCATGAACTCGCTGCGCTGGCTGCCGGCACTGTCGTCCAGCCTGCCGAGAAGCTGATGCTGATCGTACCCGACCATGACAAGCTCGTCGGCGAGGTCAAGATCAGGCCCGGCGACATCGACCAGCTCTACCCGGGCCAGCACGTGACCATGCAGTTCTCTGCCTTCGAGCGGGCGAGCACGCCGTCGGTCGAGGCGCGTCTGGCCGCGATTTCGGCCGATCTCGTCGAGGACCCGCGTACCGGTTCGCTCTACTATACCGCCCGGGTCGAGCCCGAGCAGCTCGAGGGCCTCACGAGTCGCGGCCTGACCCCAGTGCCCGGCATGCCGGTCGAGGCTTTCATCAAGACCGAGGACCGCACGATCCTATCGTTCCTGACCAAACCGCTGCTCGACCAGGCCAACCGCGCCTTTCGCTAGGCCGCTCAAGTAGTTCCACTCCCCCCATCTGTCTTTGCTGCACGCCGTGGCCGTATTTGCTCGCTCTCGCGGGCTGTTGCGGCCACGTTAAGCTTAGTAATTCACTAAGTCCGGCGGCGCGCCTTGCATTTTGCTCCCCGCTAACGGCTTAGTAACCACCGACGGCGGTCCGGGCCGTGCCAAAATAGAACATCCGGACGGGGAGTTGTGTCGATGGCGGTCCTTGCCCGCTCAGCCGCTCGTACGGCCATGCGTCTCGCCGTCGCGGGAGCGATGACTGCGCTGATCGCGCTCGGGTCGACCACACCAACGACCGCGGGTTCGGCCGTGCCGGTGCCGCGCGGCTTCCAGATCATGTGTATCGATCATCCCTCCGAGTGTCGCGGTGGCGGCGCCAGGGAAGTCGCCTATACCGAGCGGCTCTCGGCGCTCATGACGAAGGTGAACGGTCAGGTCAATCGGCGGATCTCGCCCGTGCGCAACGAGGTGATCGACGTGTGGTCGATCAATGCCAGCCGTGGCGACTGCGAGGAGTATGTGCTCGCCAAGCGCAAGGCGCTGATCGCCGCGGGCGTACCGGCGAGCGCGCTCAGCATCGTCTACGCGCTACGCAATGGGGGTGGCCACGCCATTCTCGCCGTTCACACCGACATGGGCTCGTACGCGCTCGACAACATGACCGCGCGCGTCAAGCCGCTGTGGAACACGGGCTACAAGCTGGTGTCGATGTCCGGGCCGGACCCGCGTGTTTGGCAGCGCGTGCCGCGCACACTACTTGCATCACAATAACGTCGACATTTCTACTATACTATATTTCACTCTATAAGCTTATGTGGCAAGTTCCGCTGGAGTCTATGTCGATCTGTAGTGTAACATGATCGCCACCGAATCGAAATTTTCGTTTCGATTCCGCACGATAGGTTAGATCGACACGATCAACTGCGGCCTCCACCTGTCTTCTCCTCTCCGATAAACGGAATCGAAGGAAATTCCACGCACACTACTCGCGCTGTCTCCGGGGAGGCGGCACGCGACTACTGTTGTGCGTGAGTTTTCACACAAGGGGGGCCACGGAGACGATGAAGAACTCCAAGCTTCAGCGATTGGCGTTGGCGGTCATGGCTGCCGGTATCCTGTTCGGCGGCGCGACCCGCGCGATGAGCACGGAAATCTCGGCCGCGGATTTCGTCACCAACCTTCACCAGTATGTCGAGAACGGCGAGATCGCCGCGGCGATGGACGCACTGCGCCAGCTGCAGGCCCTCGGCATCAACCAGATCCGGATCGGCGACCAGTTCTACAGCATCGCCGACGTGCTCGCCGCGCTCGAGAACCCATCACAGGCCCGCATGATGCTCGCGACGCTGATGGCGTCGGTCAACGCGGGCGTCACGGCCTATTTCGTGGCTGAGAATCGCACGGTGGCCAGCGTCGAGTGGGCGCCTGCGACCGACCTGTTCCCGACGGGATCGGCTGGCTGACGGATACAGGACTATGCTGACGCTGATACTGCCAGTCCGGGACTGGCCGCTCGAGCGGGTGAACTATTGCATCCGCAGCTTCCAGTCCCTCGGCTCGGGCTATCTCAGCGAAATCCTGGTCATCGATTTCGGCTCGGAAGATCCGGTGGATCTGCCGGAGACCGACGGTGTCCGACTGGTTCGCCTCGAAGCCAATGTCTGGAGCCTGGCCGAGGCGATCAATGCCGGCGTCGTGCTTGCCAGTAACCGGCTGATCGCCAAAACCGATGCCGACATCCTGATCAGCGGTGACAGCCGGGTGGAGTTCGACCGCATGGCGCGCCGCATCGAGCGCGGCGAGATCGGCCTGGGCGTGGCGCAGTGCACCGACCTGCCGCAGGACCACAGCCCGGCGGAAGCCTTCGAGCTGGTACAGCGCGACCACCGCGCTCTCGGTCGGCTGCGGCCGAAATGGGGCCAGGGCGGCCTGGTCTTCTTCTCCCGCGACGTCTGGGACGAGGTTGGTGGCTTCGAGTCCCGTTTCACCGGTTGGGGCAATGAGGACATTGATTTCGCTGAGCGTGTCCGCCGCACCGGCCGCCGCGCCATCTGGTCAGACCGCGAGAAGCTGTCGATCTTTCATGTCTGGCATCCGCCATCCTGTGCGGCGACGGGTGTCCTGAAGCAGCGCGAGAACAACCAGCGCCTCGCCAAGGATGACAAGAGCGTGCTGCGCGCGCCGACCTTCCGCCATTCCAACCTGTCCGAACTGGTTGCGCCAGCGGTGCTGCGCTCGGTCTCGCCGCTGGTTACTCTCGGCATTGCGACTACGGCGCGGCCCGATCGTGAGCGCATGATCATCGAGGCGATCAACAGCTTTCGCGGGCAGATCGACAACGACTTCGAAGTGCTGGCAGTCGACAACGGCTCGTCCTGGGAAGAGACGGCACGCCTCAGGCATGCGCTCGGCCAGCTGACCTGGACCGACCAGTTGCGCGTCGAGGCCGAGACCGAGGGCTCCATCCCTCGCGCCCGCAATGTCATCTCCAGCCTGGCGCGCGGCCGCTACATCTGCGTCGTCGACGACGACGACATCGCGCTGCCCAATCGCCTGAGCGATCACCTGCGCGTCTTTGCCAATGACGGCATGGTGCATGGCTCGCATGGCGGCTGGATCGATTTCGACGAGTCGACCGGCCTGATTGAGCGCAACAACGGCAAAGACCGCTCGATCGCGACGCTGCTCAAGGGCACCGGCAAGATCACCGCCCATCCGGCGAGCCTCTATCGCACCGACGTGATGCGCGCCCTGCCCTACGACGAACATTACGCGCTCGGCTCGGACTTCGACCTCGCGCTCCGGCTCGCCAATAACGGCTTCGAGGTGCCGCACACCAACAGCTACCTGACGCTGCGGCGCTATCATTCGAGCAACGTGACGATCACAGGCCAGTCGAACCAGGTGTCGAATGGCGCCGCGGCGCGCAACCGGGCGCTCGGGAGCTTCGATTGGCAGCGCATTGCCGGCCTCGAACAGGAGGCCAAGGCGAATAATGGCGATGCCTATTGTCGCAACCAGATGTCGCTCACGACGCTGTCGACGCTCATTCCCGACTATGTCGGCGACTGGCGCATATTCGTGCCGATCGGAGTGCTGTCGCAGGCCTCTGCGCCGGCTGGACGGGGCCGCACGCCGCCCGCCCTCGACGGCGGGATGGACGAAATGGCGCTGGCGGGACTGCCGACACTGGTCGAGGCCGGTGCGGGCCGCTCGAGCTCGACCCTGCAGCGCCTGCTCGAGATCGTCGAGGGCGATGTGTGCACGCGGGCTTCCGGGCTGAACCAGCCCATCTTCTTCCGCTCCGATGCTCTCGATGGGATCGGCGCTGCCCGACGCGCCAAGGATGCCATCGAGGACCTGCTGGGTCAGCCGGTCATCCTGAGCTCGCGACGCCAGGCCGAAATCGACCGCGCGCCGCCCTTCGACTGGCGTAACCTCAAGGTCGGCAGCGGCGAGCGGCGGCTGCAATCGCAACGCTTCGGCGACCTGACCGACCTGCTCGAGAGGGTTGCCAGCTTCGGGCGCAACTCGCTGCTGACATCGGCCCTTTCGGTGCTGGCCGACTTCGACGAGAAGGGCGAGGCCTATTACCTCGTCAGCGCCGGCATCAAGGGCATGGAGAACCTGGAACGACTGGAATTCGACCTGCGCCGCCGGCTGCAGATCCCGTTCCGCCAGACCACCGGCAATGGCGACATCACCGAACTCGTGCCCAGCTCGCGGACGCACTGATGCTATACAAGGCCTCCTACTTCGAACCGCTGGGCGAGACGCGCATCGAGCTCGTGGCCAACAGCCATTCCGACAGCTGGCCCATGCTGCGCCGGCTCATATTCCGCAAGACGCCGATCGACCTGGGCACCCAATCCCTTCCCCTCGCCGCGGCGATCCTGACCCGTGCCTATTGCGGCGACGTGTTCGAGTTTGCGGGCGTCAAGATCGGCTCGGACTATGCCGACGCCATCCGGGTGTTGCTGCCGGCGCAGGCCAACGTGGTCAACGTCGACGGCTTCAACCGCTCGTTCTCGACCGGCGAGGTCGATGTGGCAGTGAACCGCGCCGGCAAGGCCGCGACCTCCGAGTCCCATGCCGGCAACATACCGCTGGCGCGGGTGGATTGGTCGGGCGATTTCGTCGATGTCACGACACGCAACTCGGCCGGCTTCGCCTTCGGCACGGTGCAGACCAATGCCGCGCTGTTCGCCGATCCGTTCTCGGTGTCGGTCGCGGTCGGCCTGCTCCACGGACGCGACCGCTGCGGCAAGCTGTTCGTCTCGCCGCCGGCCATCGATCGGAGGCATTACGACGCGGTGAGCCAGGCTCTCAGGATCGTCGGCGTCACACTCGTCGCGAGCCTTGAGGACACCCACCCGGTGCTGGCGAGAGCCGGCTGACCGTCGCCGTCAAGTCGTTAAGATATCTGGGCAATAGTTGCGCCGGTGGCGGGTCTTTCCCGCAGGCGCAGTCTGATGGCGGTGAAGAATTGACAGTGCTCGTGACCGGCGGCGCCGGCTATATCGGCAGCCACATGGTGCTCCGTCTCGCCGATGCCGGAGAGCGTGTCGTCGTGATCGACAACCTCACCACCGGTTTCGACTGGACGATCGACCACCGCGCCACCTTCGTACAGGGCAATGCCGGCGACATGGAACTGGTCGGCCGCGTCATCGCCGATCACCGGCCCGACGCGATCATTCATTTCGCCGGTTCGATCGTCGTTCCGGAGTCGGTGGCCGATCCGCTCAAGTACTACGCCAACAACACCGCGACCTCGCGCAACCTGATCGAGGCGGCGGTGAAGGGCGGCGTCAGGCACTTCATCTTCTCCTCGACCGCCGCGGTCTATGGCAATGCGGGGCTCGAGCCGGTTTCCGAGCTGAGCCCGCTTAGTCCGGAATCGCCCTATGGACGATCCAAGCTCATGACCGAGATGATGCTGGACGATGTGGCCCTGGTCCACCCTCTCACCTACGGCGTGCTGCGCTACTTCAACGTCTCGGGCGCCGATCCGGCCCGCCGCAGCGGCCAGTCCTCGCCGCTCGCCACCCACCTGATCAAGGTCGCATCGCAGGCAGCGTTGGGCCGGCGTGGGCAAGTCGGCATCTTCGGCACCGACTTTCCCACCCCCGACGGCACCGGCGTGCGCGACTACATCCACGTCACCGACCTGGTCGAAGCACATGCCCTGCTGCTCGAGTACCTGCGCAAGGGCGGCGCGTCGGCGACGATGAACTGCGGCTACGGCCGGGGTTACTCGGTGCGCCAGGTGATCCAGACCGTCAAGGAGGTCTCGGGGGTCGATTTCAAGGTGGTGGAGGAGCTGCGCCGCGCTGGCGATCCGGCCTCGATCGTGGCGCAGGCCCGGAAGGTGCGGGAGGTGCTCGGCTGGCAGCCGCAGCACGACGACCTCGGCGAGATCGTCGGCGCCGCGCTCGAATGGGAACGCTATCTCGCGACGCGCAACCGGTAGGCGGACCGGCGGCAGTTACCGCCGGCCCGCTGATCGCTAGATGCCGCCGCCGCGCAGCTGACGCACCTTCTCGGCCGCGTCCTTTGCTGCATCCTCGACGCTCATGGCGCCGGTCAATGCGTTCTGCATCATGTCAGGGATGATGATGTTCATGATCTCGGGCGCCTCGGGCAGGGCCGGGAACGGAATGCCGTTGGTGAGCATCGAGGTCGTGACGTCGAGGAACTTGATGCTGTCGAGGCGTTCCTTCATCCACTTGGTCTTGAAGCCGCCCAGGTTGCCCGGGTTCGAGCCGGCCCAGGCGAGCTTGAGCGACCATTCCGGGCTGGTCCACATGCAGATCAGCGCCTTGGCGGCCGCCTCATCCACCGCCCCGCCATCCACATACTCGCTCTTGACGATGTGGATGTTGGAGCCGCCGAACACCACGGCGCGCTTGCCGTCGGGGCCGGCCGGGATCAGGCCGTAGCGGATGTTCTCCACTACCTTGTCGGCCGTGGCCTTGTCGGTGCCGGTTGCCTCGCCGGCGAGTTCAAGCATGCGAGCATACTCGGACGGATGCGAGATCACCATGGCAAGCTGGCCCGAAATGAAGGGGCCCTGGTTCTCGGTCTGGGTGTTGGTGAGCGCTGACGCCGGCACCGACTTGTCGCGGACATACATGTCATAGGACGCCTGCAGCGAGCGGATGCTCTCCGGGCTGTCGAGCCGGATCTCGTCGTAGGTCGGGGCCGGATCGGCCTCGTCGAACACCCCGCCACCGTAACCCCAGAGCTGGGGCATGTAGCGATAGGGCGTGTTGCCGGCATTGGGGCGGGCAACGAGGCCGTAGCCCGAGATGCCCAACTTGTCGTGGATGATCTTGGAATACTCGACCACGTCATCCCAGGTTGCGGGCGGGTTCTCCGGATCGAGTCCGGCGCGCTGGAAGATGTCGGCGTTCCAGATGAAGGCCATGGTCTCGTTGTTGGTGGGGATGCCGTAGACCTTGCCTTCCCAGGTCACCGCCTTCATGGCGCCGGGCCAGAAGTCCTGCGTCGAGTAGCCTACATCCTCGGGCACCAGCTCCTCGAGATAGCCCTTGGCGGCGAACTCGGTGCCGCCCAGGATCTGGAGGCGGATCGCCATCGGCGCGGCATTGCCGAGCAGCGCGGTGCGGAACTTGTCGAGCAGCTCGTTATAGGTGATGCCCTGCTCGGTCAGCTCGATGCCGGGATAGGTAGCGCGGAACGCCGCGAAGAAATCGCGGTAGTTGTCGCGCATGATTTGCGGGTCACCTTCGAAGATGCCCTGGTACCAGAAGGTGAGCTTGCCCTTGTAGTCGGTCGGGGTGACCGAGTTGCAGTGGCCGACGGTGTCGAAATCCTCGGTGCCGGCGATCTCGCGGACATATTCCGGAGACCACTTGGAGACATCGACGCTCTGCGCGAATGCGGTCGAAGTCAGCAAGGAAGCAGCCATGCTGGCCGCGATAACTCCATGCGAAAGCGCACGGTGAAGTCCGTGTTTTGACATTCAGATCCTCCTCCTTCCACGACCCCAGCGCCCCTCGCGCAGGATCGGGAAAAACCTCCCCGGCAGATGCCGGTCGTGCATTTATACGAAGGAGAATTCTGCACAAGCAATCCAGATTTTGCAAAATTTGATTCAGCCATCTGGAAATCTGTTCCAGAAATCGGCAAAGGTGAGCTTCCCAGCCGCAAATCAGGATGGACGTAGATGAGCGAGTTCAAGGCCCGGCCGCCCGTAGGAATCGATCCGACCGGGGTCTCCGAGGAGGGTGCCGTCGCCTACGAACTCATTCGTGACGACATTATCTCGGGCCGGCTGGAGGCCAATGCGCGGCTAGTCGTCGCCGAACTCTCCGAGCGCCATAAGGCGCCAGCCAATGCCGTTCGCGAAGCCCTGCAGCTGCTGCGCTCACAGGGCTTCGTGCTGATGGTGCACAACAAGAGCGCCCGCGTCCGCCCGATCGACCGCGACTTCGTGCGCGATGTCTACGAGATCGGCGTACTGATCGAGCCCTCGATGGTGAGGTGGTTCGTCGACATGGCGACACCGGCCGATATCGCGGCGCTCGAACGCATCCAGGATGAGATCGAGGCCAACAACTTCGCCGATCCGATCCTGCACAGTGAGCTCGATACCCAGTTCCACACGCTGATGTACGAACGACATTACAACCACCTCGCGGCCGAGCTGTGGTGGAAGCATCGCGAGGTGCTGCGGGCACTGGCGCGGCGCTACAACTACACGATCTCGCGCCGGGCACAGGTGATGCGTGACCATCGCGAACTCATCCAGCTGGTCAAAAGCGGAGACGCGGAACGCGCCGCGGCGCTGATCGCACAGCATGTCGACGGCGCCGGCCGACATGTTCTGGAGCAGATGCGTGCCGCCACCTCGGCCCGTGCCAGCTAGCCATTTTCGGCTGGCGACCGGAGGGGTCGCCGGCCTTTCGTTTTCATTGGGAGGAACTGACGTGAAGATTACCGGTGTGCGCCCCTGGCTGGTCAAGGCCAGCACATCCTATTGGGGCGAGTATCTGTTCGTCGAAGTGACGACAGACGAGGGGATTTCCGGCTGGGGCGAGATCACCTCGACCACCAAGATCGCCAATCGGTCGCTGGCCTCGATGCTCAAGCAGGTCAGCGGGCAGATCACCGGCGAAGACCCGAGCAAGATCGAGCGGTTGTGGCACAAGCTGTTCCGCAGCTTCACCTACATGGGCAGCCGCGGTGCCGCCTGCGAATGCGTGAGCGCGGTCGACATCGCGCTGTGGGACATTCGCGGCAAGGTGCTGGGCCTGCCGGTCTACGAGTTGCTGGGCGGCGCGGTGCGCGAGGAAATCTCGCTCTACACCCATCCCGACCAGGGCAAATTCACGTCCAAGCAGGGGGTGATCGACGAGATCACCGACATCGTGAAGTCGGGCCACGTCGCGCTGAAATTCGACCCCTTCCCATACCAGGGCGATCGCGAGCGCCGCGACGGCTATCTCGACGGCATGCTGTCGCGCAAGGACGAGCAGGAGGCCGCCGACCTTACCGCGCTGATCCGCGAGACGGCAGGCCCGCAGGTCGAGATCCTGATCGATGCGCATGGCCGCTTCGACGTGCCGACCGCCATCCGGCTCTGCCGCTCGCTCGAGGAAGCCGGCAATATCGACTGGTTCGAGGAACCGGTGCCGCCCGAGAGCTACGGGGCGCTGAAGCAGGTGCGCGAGAAGGTCAACGCGGCGATCTCGGTGGGCGAGCGCGCTCACACCAAGTGGGACTTTGCGCCCATCCTCGAGAACAACCTCGCCGACTACATCATGCCGGACGTGACCTGGACCGGCGGCATCTCGGAGATGAAGAAGATCGCCATCCTTGCCGAGGCGCATTACGTGCCGATCTCGCCCCACGATGCGGGCGGGCCGATCAACGTGCTGGCCGGCGCGCATGTGATGATGACGGTGCCGAACTTCTACCGGCTCGAGACCTCGCGCTGGAACCTGAGCGGCTACAACGAACTGATGCACACCCCGCTCGACAACTCGAACGGCAGCCTCAAGCTCAAGCGCGTGCCCGGGCTCGGCATCGAAATGAACCGCGACTACCTCGCGGCCAACGAAATCCAGACAGCCTGACGAGACAGGCGAGGCGCCGGCGGTCGAAGAACCGCCGGCGCGCGTTCATCATGGGAGAATTGTTTTGAAAATCACCGGTATCGAGACCGTCGTCGTCAACGCGGTGCATCGCAACTGGATCTTCGTGAAGGTGCTGACCGACCAGCCCGGACTGTGGGGCTGGGGCGAGTCGACGCTCGAGTGGAAGACCCGCGCGATCAAGGGGACGATCGAGGACCTCGCACCCTTCGTTGTCGGCGAGGACCCGCGCAACATCGAGCACATCGTCAACAAGATGACGCGCTTCAGCTTCTGGCCGCTGGGCTCGATCGGGCTCACGGCCGTCTCGGGCATCGAGCAGGCGCTGTGGGACATCAAGGGCAAGGCGCTGGGTGTCCCGGTGTGGCAGTTGCTGGGCGGCAAGGTGCGCGACAGCGTGCGCGTCTACACCCATCTCAAGCGCGGCAATTCCAAAGCCCGGGTGCCCAACACCGATATCAGCGCCTTCTGCGACGCGGTGCAGGAGACGATCGAGATGGGCTACAATGCCATCAAGCTCGGCTTCGTGCCCTACACGGGCTATGACGCGCCGTTGCCGGCGGTGAAGCATGTCGAAAAGCTGGCCGCCGCGGTGCGCGAGCGGGTTGGCGACAAGGTCGACGTGATGACCGACTTCCATGGCCGGCCGGACTCGCTCGATGCCGCGATCGCCTACATCAAGGCGATCGAGCCGATCAAACCGCTGTTCTGCGAGGAAGTGATCCAGCCCGGCGATACCCCGGCCATGGCCGATATCGCCCGCCGCGTCGATTGTCCGCTGGCGACCGGCGAGAGGCTGTTCACGCCGCGCGAATTCGCCGAAGTGGCCGAGACGCGGGCCGTAACCTATGTGCAGCCGGACCTTGCTCACTGCATGGGCATCTCGGGCGGGCGCAAGATCGCCGCGATCGCCGAGGCGGCACATATGGGCGTCTGCCCGCACAACCCGATGGGTCCGGTAGCGGGCGCGGTGGCGCTGAACTTCGACGTGGCGACGACCAACTTCGTCATCCAGGAAGAAGCCGTCGGCATCGTCCCCTGGTTCGAGGAAATCTGCTCGGTCTATCCGCTCAAGCTCAAGGACGGCTCGTGGGAAATCCCCGAGGCACCCGGCCTCGGCATCGAGATCGATGAGAAGGCTGCCGCCAAATATCCGTTCAAGCAGGAAGTGATCCCGGCCGAGGATTCGATCCTCGCCGACGGTCGCATTGCCAACTGGTAGGCTGCCGCCGAGCTAGATCGAGCGCGCCTGCACGTCGCGGAGGTTCGCCTGGACCTCCGCGATAGTTGCGGGTACGCGCGCGCCGATGAGGCCCGCGAGGTTACGCACCGGCACATAGTCGAGCTTGCCGCGCAGGGCCATGTCGACAAGCACGGCAACCGCTTCGTCGCGCGGCATGGGCGGACGGTAGCTGCGCGCTTCGGACAGGGCAGCATAAACATCGCAGGTGGTCAGGGCGCGCGTTACCATGTCGACCTGGTCGCCTTTGAGGCGGTCCGGATAGCCGGAGCCGTCGAGCGCCTCGTGGTGGCCGCGCACGGCGCGCAGCACATTGTCGGGCAAGCCCCAGCCGCGCAACCGCTCGTAGGCTGTGACGGGGTGACGCGCGATGACGGCGAATTCGGCTTCGCTAAGTCCGCCGGGCTTGTCGAGAATGTGTACCGGGATATCGGCCTTGCCGATGTCGTGCAGGATCGCGGCTGAGATCAGGGTCTGCGCCTGCTCGCCCTTGAAGTAGGTGCGGGCGTATGAGGCGGCTGTGGCTGCGACAAGCAGGCAATGCTGGAACGTACCCTCATGGTGCTGGCGCACGGTATCGAGCCAGGGCCCGAGTTCGATCTCGGACAGGGACTGGGCCAGCATGGCGGCGCCGTTACGTATGTCCGCCCCGGATACGGCACGGTCCATGCTCACCGCCGAGAACAGCGTCGACAGCAGGCGGCCGGCGCTCTCGACCGCCGCGCCACCCGGCCGCGACTTGAGCAGCGCCAGATCGCGACCGTCGATCGGATAATCGGGCTTCAGCGACAGCCGCCGCGACAGGACCGCGACCGCGTTCTCGCGAAAAATGGTCTCGGAGGCTCCCAGCGCATGTGCCTGGGTGCGCGCCGCGTGCAGGTCGGAACCGGCATCGAGCAGGAATATCCAGGCCTGACTGTGTGGGCGGCGGACCGCCTTCACGCCGGCAATCGCATCGCGGACGCGAATATCGAGATCGAACACCACGGTCGAGGCATCATGTGTCGCGGCAACCTGATCCAGGCCATGTACCGGCGCACCGATCTGTGCCCCAACGCCGAGAGCATGCTCAAGATGAGCAGAATCCGAGATGATGCAGAGCGGGCCGGACATTATCGCTGTCTCACTGCGGCAGCTGCACGATGCTTGGTGCCGCACAACAAGATCTCCGGACAAGACGGATCACCGTCCATCTGCAGGAACCTCCAACCGCCGCAGTTCGATATATTGCCCCGAAACGATCCATCGCGCCGCGCGATCACTCGGCACGATCAAGCCGATACAGATATTACTATAGTGTTATGAGATTCCGATACGCGAAAAAGACGTATCGATCAGTGCGCGCGGCTCAATCTACAGTACATAGCCAAACATATTATTTTTCTCAGTGACAGAAGAGCTGAACCTGGCCCGAGTAACCTGGGGCATTTCACAATCAGGCTGAGGCGCCGCCGCCACCCTCAATGTCATTCCCGCGCAGGCGGGAACCCAGTCGGACACGGAGCGTGTGGCCGCTGGATTTCCGCCTTCGCGGGGTTGGCGCCGGTGGGTGTGGGCCGCGTCGAACGTGATGCTCTAGTTCAACAACCGGCCGTGGTGCCGAAGGACGAGACCGATGGCCCCCATGCAGGCCCCATTGTCGGTGAAGTGCGACGGCCGGAGGATGGTGCGGGTATTGTCGGGTACGTCGCCGCGCTTGATCAGGGTGTAGCGCTCGTAGCTGCGCGCCAATGCGTCCATGAACAGGTCGCCGGTGAGGGCGAGGCGCCCGCTCACCACCACCAGGGGCGGGTTGAACACCGAGCTGATCATGCCCAGCCCGTGCCCCCCGGCCTCGCCGGCCCGCTCGATCAGGGCGCGGCACATCTCGTCGCCGGCGAGCGCCTGGCTGACGACATCGATGATCTGCAATGGACGGCCGAAATGCTTTTCCGCCTCGGCAAGCGGACCACGGAAGCTGGCATAGACTTCGAGACAGCCGTGGTTGCCGCAGCGACAGGGCGGACCGTCGGGATCGATCACGACATGGCCGAACTCGCCCGCGCCACCGGCAATGCCGCGCAGCACGCGCCCGCCCGAGACGATGGCGCCACCGACGCCCAGGTCGATGGTATAGACGATGAAGTCTTCATGGCCCTGGGCAGCGCCCCAGGTCATTTCGGCAATGGCGGCGCAGTTGCTTTCGTTGTCGCAAAAGATCGGCACGCCGGGAAAGATCGGTCCGAACATCTCGCGGATATCGACGCCGGCCCAGTCGGGCATGCCTCCGGCGCGCAGCACCAGGCCATTTACCGGATTGACCGGTCCGCCCATGCCGACGCCCACGCCGAGCAGGCCTTCCGGTGATTGCCACTGGCCCTTGTAGGCCTCGGCGATGAGCTCGCGGATGTAGTGGTCGGCAAGCTCGGGACCATAGTCCGGCCCGAGCGTCACCGATTTTTGCGCCAGGATGGTGTGCGCAACATCGGCGACCATGACCTGGATCTCGGTCTGACCGATCAGGATGCCGATGCAGGTACCGGCTTTCGGATTGAGGGTCAGCGCCTTGGCCGGGCGGCCGACACTGCCTGCCGACTCACTGCCGGCCTCCACCACCATGTCGGAACGACGCAACTCGGCGAGCGTCATCGAAACTGTGGATTTCGCCAGTCCGGTCAGCCGCGACAGCTGGGTGGCGCTCAATGCCCCGCGCTCGGTCAACATGCGCACGATGCGGCCGGTCGGCGTGTCCTGGACGTTGCTGGCGAGCAGCGATTTCAGCTCGATCTTGTTCACGCCTCCCCTCCCCGTTGGCGCGTTGACAAGCCGAATAAGTTCACCATAGAACTAATACGACGGTGCCGTGGAGGATGTGCACCGCCGCGAGGAAAGCGCAAGTACCCATAGGGGCCGACCAAAGAGTCGGAGTGGGTGCGGGTGCAAGGGAGAGAGACATTATGAAATTCACGACTTCGGTCGCGGTTGCCGCGACCACGATGCTTGCTGCCGCGCTGCTTTCGGGCACCGCGCTTGCTGCGCCCAAGGTGCTGATGCTGCACCAGTGGGCCAGCGGCAATGACGCTGCCTCGATCGCCAAGCTGGGTGAGATGTTCACCGCAGCCGGTGGCACGTGGGAGCAGACCGCGATTGCCGGTCACACCGCAAACACGCTGGCCAAGCTGCGCGCCGACGTGGTGGCGGGCAACGCCCCGGCCGCGGTGCAGCTGAAGGGTCCGGAAATCGCCGAGTGGAACGCCACCGGTGGCACTGCCGACATGGACGAACTCGCCACCGCCGAGGGCTGGGACGCCGTCGTCGCCCCCGAGCTGCTGCCGGTGATGAAGCCGGAAGGCAAGTGGGTCGCGGCCCCCATGAACATCCACCGGATCAACTGGATCTGGGGCAACAAGGCCGCGATGGAATCGGTCGGTGTGACCGAGCTGCCCAAGACCTGGGCCGACTTCAACGCGGCCTGCGACAAGGCCGTGGCCGGTGGCAAGATCTGCCTTGCCCACCTGTCCGCCGACTGGACCGATGCCACCACCTTCGAAGTGGTCGTCTATGGCCAGGATCAGGAGCTGTTCAAGAAGGCCTTCGTCGAGGGCGATGTCGAGGCACTGCGCTCGGAAGGCATGATCAAGGCCTTCGACCAGATGCGCCTGATGGTCTCCAAGTACATGGACCCGGCGATTGCCGGACGCGACTACGACACCGCCTCCAACATGATGGTCAACGGCGACGCGCTGTTCTTCATCATGGGCGACTGGGAACTGGGCACGATCAAGTCGGTGGGCCATGAGCCCGGCGGCGACATCCTGTGCGGCCAGGCTCCGACCGACTGGGGTCAGCCGGGCTTCATCCTGAACTCGGACTCGGTGGTGTTCTTCAAGCAGAACGACCCCGACTACCAGGAGGGCCAGAAGCTGCTCGCTTCGCTGATCCTGTCGCCCGATTTCCAGAAGACCTTCAACATCTCGAAGGGCTCGATCCCGGCCCGCCTCGACGTCGACCTGTCGGATGGCTTCAACGTCTGCCAGCAGCAGAGCCAGGAAGCCCTGAAGGCCTCGATCGAAGGGGGCTCGCTGGTTCGTTCGATGGCGCACAACATGACCGTGCTGCAGAAGTACCGCGGCGCCATGATGGACACGATCACCGAGTTCGTGAACACGCCTGAGATGACGTCGGAAGAAGCGGCCAACATCATGGCCGACGCCGTCGAAGCCCAGATGTAATCCACCTCCCGATGCCGGCCGTGACGCTGCCCGTCACGGCCGGTTTCATCCTGTCTCGTCGGAGGGGCAACCGTGAGTAGTGCCGGATATTCCGCCATGGCGGGCGGAACCAGCTTTTGGGAAAAGCTGAAGAAGTGGGGCCCGATCTTCGTGATCGCGCCATCCATCATTGCTTCGTTCATCTACGTCTTCGTGTTCGCGGGCTGGACCTTCTACATCTCGCTCAGCGACTCCACCCTGTTGCCCTCGTACGGGTTCAGGGGGTTCCAGAACTATGTCGATCTGTGGAACAACCGGCGCTGGGGCGTCGCCTACTCCAACCTGTTCTTCTTTTCGGCCTTCTACGTGGTCGCGGCCATGGCGGTGGGCTTGCTGCTCGCGCTCCTGCTGGACCAGAAGATCCGGGCCGAAAGCTTCTGGCGCACCATGTACATGTACCCCCTGGCGGTGAGCTTCATCGTCACCGGTACGGTGTGGCAGTGGCTCTATAATCCCACGGCGGGTATCCAGTTCCTGGTCAATTCATGGGGCTGGACCGACTTCCAGTTCGCCCTGACCACCGACCGCAAGAATGCGATCTGGGCCATCATCATCACCGGCATCTGGCAGAGCGCCGGCTTCACCATGGCGCTGTTCCTCGCTGGTCTTCGATCGGTCGACGGCGACATCATCAAGGCCGCCTCGATCGATGGGGCGTCCACCTTCCGGATCTATCGCAAGGTGATCCTGCCCTCGATCACGCCGATCTTCCTCGCCGTTGCGGTGGTGCAGTTGCAGGCCGCGATCAAGACCTTCGACCTCGCGGTGGCGCTGACCAATTCAGGCCCGGGCATCTCGACCACCTTCCCCGCCACCTTCGTCTACGACCTGATGTTCCAGCGTGGTGAAATCGGCGAGGGCGCGGCTGCCGCCATGATGATCCTGGCCGCGCTTGCGGTGGTGCTGGTGCCCTACTCGCTGTATCTGGCGTGGCGTCGCAGAAGGGAGAGCGGCCGTGGCTGAAGCAACCCTCACCTCGACCGGCGTCGTCGACCACGAGGCCTCCGTCGCCAGCCGCAGGCGGCTGATCAGCCGGATCGTGATCTATGGCCTTCTGTCCGTGTTCGCGCTCGTCTATCTCATCCCGCTCTGCGTGGTGGTGTTCAACTCCTTCCGCCCACTGCCCGAGATCTCTGCGAATGGCCTCATCGCCTTCCCGCAGACATTCCGGCTCGATGCCTGGCCGCAAGCCTGGAGCGAGTTCTGCATCGGCGGGCAGTGCAACGGCATGCAGCGCTATTTCTGGAACTCGGTGATGATGGTGGTGCCCGCCACGATCATCTCGACCGCGCTCGGCGCCATCAATGGCTACGTGCTCTCCAAGTGGCGCTTCAAGGGCTCGGACGTCATCTTCGGCATGATGCTGCTCGGCGTGTTCATGCCCGGCCAGATCGCACTGCTCCCCTGGGCCTTCGTCCTGGGCAAGATCGGGCTGTCAAACTCGGTCTTCGGCCTGGTCTTCGTTCACTGCATCCAGGGCCTCGCGTTCACCACGCTGTTCTGTCGCAACTATTTCATCGGCATTCCCGACGATCTGGTGAAGGCGGCGCGCATCGACGGGGCCGGGTTCTGGCGGATATTCTTCAAGATCATCCTGCCGATCTCGCCGCCGATTCTGATCGTGACGGTCATCTGGCAGTTCACGGGCATCTGGAACGAGTACCTGTTCGGCGTGGTGCTGAACTCGGGTGCCAACCAGCCGATCACCGCGGCCCTGGTCGCGCTGTCGCTGAACGGCACCACCGTCCGCACCTACGACGTGATGAGCGCCGCGGTGCTGATCGGCGCCCTTCCTCCGCTGCTCGTCTACTTCTTCGGCGGCAAATATTTCGTCCGCGGCCTGACGCAGGGCGCGATCAAGTGATCCGGAAAGCTTAGTCCAATGGCATCGCTGACTATCAAGAATCTCTACAAGAACTACGGCGTGGTCGAAGTCCTCAAGGGTGTGGACCTCGAGGCGCAGACCGGCGAGTTCATTGCGCTCGTTGGCCCCTCGGGCTGCGGCAAGTCCACCCTGCTCGCCATGATCGCCGGTCTCGAGACGGTGACCGGCGGCGAGATCTGGATCGGCGACCGGCTCGTCAACTCGGTGGCGCCCAAGGATCGTGACATCGCCATGGTGTTCCAGTCCTACGCGCTCTATCCGACCATGACGGTGCGCGAGAATATGGCGTTCGGCATGGAAAGCCGCGGCGTACCCAAGGCCGAGCAGGAAGCGGCCATCGCCCGGGTGGCGGCACTGCTGCAGATCGAGCCGCTGCTGAAGCGCAAGCCGGGCCAGCTCTCGGGCGGCCAGCGCCAGCGCGTCGCGATGGGCCGCGCACTGGTGCGCGATCCGGCGCTGTTCCTGTTCGACGAACCGCTCTCCAACCTGGACGCCAAGTTGCGCGTCGACATGCGCACCGAGATCAAGAAGCTGCACCAGCGCGTCGGCAAGACCACCGTGTATGTCACGCACGACCAGGTCGAGGCCATGACGCTGGCTTCGCGCATCGCCGTGATGCACCAGGGCGAGGTGCAGCAGTTTGCCGATCCGGAGACGGTCTACAACCGGCCGGCCAATATCTTCGTCGCCGGCTTCATGGGCTCACCCTCGATGAACTTCATCGATGCCGAGCTGTCGTCCGCCAACGGCGCGCCGTCGGTAAACTTCCCGCTCGCGGGCGGCGGTGTCGCGAGCCTGCCACTCCATAACGGGGTTGCCGACCGGGCGACCGGCAAGAAGGTCATCCTCGGCATCCGGCCGGAGCACCTGAGCCGGCAGAGCGACGCCAATGCCGGTCGGCAGGGGCTGGCCTCGATCTCGGCGCCGGTCGAAGTGGTCGAGCCGACGGGGGCCGAGACCATGGCGGTGCTCAAGTTCGGCGACCGCGAAGTGGTCGGCCGCTTCTCGCCCGACGAGGCGCCGAAGATGGGCGAGAACATGCCGCTGGCGGTCGACATGACCCGTGCCTGCCTGTTCGACCCGAGCACGACACGACTGATCTAGGGGCAAACAAATTTCTCAGTTCGCCAAATACCCCAGTCTTGCGGGGCGGGTCGTGTTCGTCACCGGCGGCGCCTCCGGCATTGGTGCGGACATCGTCCGCGCCTTTGCTGGCCAGGGCAGCAAGGTGGCGTTCGTCGATATCCTCGAGGATGAGGGCAAGGCACTGGCCAGGGAAACCGGCGCCGAGTTTATCCGCTGCGACATCACGGATACCGCGGGCCTGAAGGCTGCGATCGAGACGATCAATACCCGACTCGGGCCGATCGGCGTGCTCGTCAACAACGCCGCGAACGACAATCGGCACGAGATCGACGCCGTTACCGAGGACTATTGGGACGCTTCGCTCGGCATCAACCTGAAGCCGCAGTTCTTCGCAGCGCAGGCGGTGCGCGCGCAGATGAAATCGCTCGGTGGCGGCTCGATCATCAATTTTTCCTCGATCGCCTGGCGCGGCGGCGCGGCCAACATGCCGGTTTATGCCACCGCAAAGGCGGCGGTGAACGGGCTGACTCGGGCTTTGGCGCGCGGTTTCGGTGCCGATAATATCCGCGTCAATTCCATCGAGCCCGGCGCGGTGATCACCGACCGGCAGCGCAAGCTCTGGTACCCCAACCAGGAGCAGATCGACGCCATCGTCGAGCGCCAGATGATCCGCCAGGTGCTGCTCGGCGACGAGATTGCGCGCACTTGCCTGTTCCTCGCATCCGACGACAGTCGAATGATCACCAAGCAGGCAATTACTGTAGATGCAGGGTTGCGCTAGCGCAGCTCATCACTCCCGCCCGAACGCCACGGTGAAGCAATGAAACTGACGACCGGCCTGAACCCCTACGGCCTCACTTACTATCTCGGCCTGCAGGGCGCCGGCACGCCGCGGCACAATCCGAACGGCGCCGGCCTCGAAGGCTTCATACGCCTCACCCAGGAACTGGGCGGCAAGGCGATCGAGTTGTGGGAAGGCTGGCTGAAGGACATGTCGGACGCCGACCTCGCGTCACTCAAGCAGCGGCTCGATGACCTGCGCTGGAAGCGTGTCCTGAGTTCGGGTCTGCAGCACGGCGACATGGACTTGCTCATCCGCTGTGCCAAGGCGCTCGATGCGCAGTTCATCCGCGTGGCGCTGACACCGATCCTGTGCGGCGACCGCGCGGCGGCCGGGCAGAAGTGGCACGATCTCGTCGCTTCGGTGAACCACAAGCTCGAGGCCGCGGTGCCCAAGCTCGAGGCGGCGAACGTGACGCTGCTGATCGAGAACCATCAGGACTTTACCAGCCGCGAGCTGGTCGGGCTGTGCGAGGAATACGGCAAACATGTCCGGATCGTCTTCGACATGGCCAACACCTTCCCGGTGGGCGAGTCGCCGCTCGATTTCGCACGGGTGATCGCGCCTTACGTGCGGCATTGCCACGTGAAGGACTATCGCGCCGTGATGGAGCCCGACGGCTTCCGCTTGGTGCGCTGCCCGTCGGGCGATGGCTGCGTGCCGCACAAAGAGATGTTCGACATCCTCGCCGAGCACAATGACGAGATGATCGCCTGCATCGAGATCGGCGCGCTCGATGACCGGCACGTCAAGCTGTTCACGCCCGAGTGGTGGCACGGCTACGCGCCCAAGGAGGCCGAGAGCCTCGCCGCGTGCCTCCTGGCGCTGCAGAAGAACCGGTTCGAGCCGGGCGAAGAGTGGCGCACCCCGTGGCAGCGCAATGCCGACGACGAACTGATCGAGTACGAGCTGGGGCAATACCGCAAGAGCGCGGCCAACCTCAAAGCTCAGGGATTGATGTGATTTAGGAGGCCCCGGTGGCAAAGGATCTAGCTGGAAAAATCGCTTTCGTAACGGGTTCGGGCCGCGGCCTCGGCAGCGTCATGGCGCGCAAGCTCGCAGCGCGTGGCGCCGATGTGGTGGTGCACGACCTGACCTGGGAGGCCTCGGCCAAGTACGGCGAGGGCGAAAATCTCGGCGCCATGATCAAGACGATCGAGGGCCTCGGCGTCCGCTCGATGGGCGTCACCGGCAATATCGGCGACCGCGACGCGGTCAACAACATGCGCAAGGAGATCGAGGAGAAGTTCGGCCCCGTCGAAATCCTGGTCAACTGCGCGGGCGGCGATATCGGCGCCTCGGGCAACAAGCCGCTGCCCAACAATATCCTCGGCATCACCTACGAGGACCTGACGACGCTGACCAACAACAACCTGATCGGCACCATGCTGGTCACGCAGGCCTTCGTGCCGCAGATGGTCGAGCGCCAGCACGGCATCGTGGTCAATATCGCCTCGGTTGCCGCCCATATCGGCGTCTCGCATGGCGGCATCTACGCTACGTTGAAGGCGGCCGTGACCCACTACACGCGCTGCCTTGCCGACGAAGTTCGCAACGATGGCGTGCGCGTCAACGCGGTGAGCCCTGGCCCCTCCAAGACGGCCCGTTTCCAGGCGACCCGTACGGTCGATCCGGAGAAGATGAATTCCAACAAGGTCTCGATGGATCGCTACGCCGAGCCCGAGGAAATCGCCGATGCCGTGGTGTTCCTGTGCTCGCCGGAAGCCAAGTTCATCCATGGCCAGCTCCTGCGCGTCGACGGCGGCCTGCAGCTCTACGCCGGGTAATCGGCGCGCTTGGTCGCCCCTTCACCGCCTCCCGCGGTCCCCTCCCCCGTGAGCGGGGGAGGGCCTAGGGCGCGATCTCGCCTCCGTCCTCCCGGCGAAGCGGGGGAGGGGAACCAGCGAAGCTGGTGGAGGCGGCCCCAAGCACTTGAGCCGGCGCAATCTCCCCGCTAACCCTGTGCCTCCCTGACCCGGAGCCACCATGCCGACCCTCGGCCTGATCCTCGCCGCCGTCTCGCTTGTCCTCGCGGCTGCCGTCACCTTCCTCGTGCTGCGGCGCGCGAAGC
The DNA here is from genome assembly GCF_057657195.1 of Devosia sp. Soil_C_22. Taxonomy (NCBI): domain Bacteria; kingdom Pseudomonadati; phylum Pseudomonadota; class Alphaproteobacteria; order Hyphomicrobiales; family Devosiaceae; genus Devosia; species Devosia sp. Soil_C_22. The sequence continues at coordinate 834,873 of NZ_JBDGIY010000001.1, read as the reverse complement.
GGGTTGGGCTGGTGCAGACGCCGAACGAGCGCTCTTCGCACACCGTGCCCACGCCGACCGGCGGCGGGATCGGCATCGTTGTCGGCGGAACCTTCGCCGGGCTTTTGACCGCTGCGCTGATCCCCTTCCTCGCCGTCCCCACGATCATGGCGTCGGTGCTCATCGCCTGGGTCGGCTATGTCGACGACAGGCGACCCCTTCCCGCCCGCTGGCGACTTGGTGCGCAGGTGCTGCTGATGGGCGCGGTCGTCGCCCTGCTGCCGCTCGATCTCATTCCCCTGCCCGACTGGCTGCTGCTGATCGTGCTGACGTTGGGCGGTGCGCTGTGGATCAATCTCTACAACTTCATGGACGGCATCGACGGGCTTGCCGGCAGCGAGGCGGTGTTCCTGTTCGCCGGCGCGGCCCTCCTCGCGTGGCTCGCCGTGCCGGGTGTGATCGAGGATCCGCGCCTGTGGTGGATGCTCGGGCTCGCCGCCGCCGCGCTCGGCTTCCTGCTGCTGAACTGGCCCCCTGCCCGCATCTTCATGGGCGATGCCGGCAGCCTTTATCTCGGCCTGATGACGGCGTTCTTCGCACTCACCACCATGCTGAGCTTCTGGCTCAGCCCATGGCAGTGGCTGATCCTCGCCGCGCTATTTCTCGCCGACAGCCTCACCACGCTCGCCCGCCGCGCTCTTAACCGCGAACCGGTGTGGGAGGCCCACAAGCGTCACGCCTACCAGGCGCTGCAGCGACGCTTCGGCTCGCACCGCAAGGTGACGCTGCTCTACCTGGGCGTGAATATCGTGGTGCTGTTGCCGCTGGCCTGGCTCGCGGGGCGCTACCCTGGCTGGACTATGCCCATTGTCCTAGCGGTCTTTGCGGTACTAATCCCGGTCATGCTCCGGGCTGGAGCCGGGGCTAAGCTAGAACAAACTGAGCAAAAACGCTCCGGCGCCCAGGATAGCCAGTGACGCAGCCGCAGCTGCGATCAGCATGTTCTTGGCGAAATGCGCGTGCAAATGCACCTCACGCGAAGTGATCGCGCGTACGCCGAAATGCTCGAACTCGTTGTCGATCATGACCCAAGCCCCCAATGCCAGGCGTGAGCCTCGCGCGCCTTGGGGACAGGGACCAGCACCAACGCAAATCATGCTTAATTAGAGTCAAATGCCGTGCAAGGGTGCGTGGACATCGCAAGGGCGCATAGTGTGGACCGGGCCATGGGCTTGCCATACTTGAAGCGCTTCTGCCCACGCCTCGTATCGGATGCCGCCTGCCATGCTGCTTCAGCGCCGTAGTTTCCTCGCCCTCGCCGGCATCTCCCTGCTCGGCGCCTGTACCTCGGTTGTGCCGCCTGCACCCGGCCCGAGCCCCGGGCCGTCGCAGCTGACGCGCGGCGCCATCATAGCGGCCATCAATCGCACCCGCGCCGCCAATGGCCGGCCGGCGCTGAGCTACAACACCAAGCTCGAGGATGCAGCGCGCTCACAGGCCAACCTGATGGCGAGCAAGGACCAGCTGTCGCACAATCTGGGCGTCACGCTGCGCCAGCGGGTTCGTGCCGCCGGCTATGAAGGCGCGGTGGGTGAGAATGTCGCCGGCGGCCAGCGCACGCTCGACCAGGCCATCGATGGCTGGCTCAACTCGCCGGCGCATCGCGAGGCGCTGCTGTCGACCAAATTCGTCGAGTTCGGCCTCGCGGCCGCCAGCGTCGCGCCCGGAGTGAAGAGCCGCTACGGCGTCTACTGGGCGTTCATTGCCGGCGGTCCGTTCGAAGCCTGGCGCTGAGCCCGATCAGGGCATCAGCTGGCCACCGTTGACGTCGATGATCTGGCCGGTGATGTAGCCCGACATCGAGGCCGAGGCGAGGAACACGTACGCGCCAACACAATCCTCGGCCGTGCCCAGCCGCTTCATCGGGATCTGCGCCGCTGCCGCTTCGACCACCGCCTTGGGGGTCGAGTCGTGGAACGGAGTGATGATGAAGCCCGGCGCCACGACGTTGACGCGGATATTGTCAGGCGCAAATTCGCGTGCCGCGTTGCGGGTGATCGAGTGCACCGCCGCCTTGGCCGAAGCATAGACGGCCGAACCGCCGAAACCGCCAAACCGCCCGGCGACCGAGCCGGTATTGATCACCGCGCCGCCGCCAGCGGCCTTCAAATGAGGATAGGCCGCCTTCGTCACCGCCAGCACCGAACGGACGTTCAGATTGTAGACGCGCTCATAGGTCGCCTCGTCGAAGCCCGCGTTGGTGACGCGATCGAGGATGGCGCCGGCATTGTTGACCAGAATATCCAGCCCGCCGAGCCCGGTCACGGCATCGGCAACGATCCGGTCAGCCTCGCCCGACTTGCTGACATCACCCAGCACCACGACCGCCTTGCCGCCGCGCCCGCGTATCTCGGCTGCCACGGCTTCCGCGGCATCGGCATTCTTGTTGCCATGCACGGCGACCACTACGCCCAGGCGCGCGAACTCCCGGGCGACCGCTGCGCCGATGCCGGTCGACGATCCGGTGATGAGTGCCCGTTTACCCTTGAGATCGTCCAGCATTGCGTCGCCCTCCATGTGCATGCCCGCGGCACACTAGCGGCCACAGACGGACGCGCAACCCAACTATTGATGTGGGAAACGATTTCTCGTGAAGCCGACAGGACAGCGCTGCTGCTGTACCTGCCACAAGGTTACCGAAAGTTAAAAGGTCACGGCGGGCCCGAGGGGGGCAGCCGATACTTGGTCCTGAGGGGGAACCAATGGCAACTGCAGAAAGTGCAGCAGCAACCTCGACAAGAGGTGGCGGGATGACGAAGGACGAACGCTTCGTCATCGTCGCCTCATCCACCGGCACCGTGTTCGAATGGTATGATTTCTACCTTTACGCCACCCTGGCGCCGTTCTTTGCCGCCCTGTTCTTCCCGCCCGGCAACGAGACGGCGGCCCTGCTCTCGGCCTTCGCCACCTATGCCGCCGGCTTTCTCGTCCGGCCATTCGGCGCCGTGGTGTTCGGACGCATCGGCGACCTCGTCGGCCGCAAGTACACCTTCCTCATCACCATCCTCGTGATGGGTCTTTCGACCTTCGCGGTTGGCCTGCTTCCTACCTACTCGCAGGTCGGCGTGCTGGCCCCGATCCTGCTGGTGACACTGCGCCTGCTGCAGGGTCTCGCCCTTGGCGGTGAATATGGCGGCGCCGCCACCTATGTCGCCGAGCACTCGCGGCCAGGCCAGCGTGGCTTTGCCACCAGCTGGATCCAGACTACGGCGACGCTGGGCTTTTTCATGTCGCTGCTGGTCATCGGCGTCAGCCGCATGGCCATTCCGCCGGCTGCCTATGGCGACTGGGGCTGGCGGCTGCCCTTCCTCGTGTCGGTGATCCTGCTGCTCTATTCGATCTGGGTCCGGCTCAAGCTCAACGAATCTCCGATCTTCAAGCGCATGAAGGAAGAGGGCCGCGGCTCGAAATCGCCGCTCACCGATTCCTTCCTCAAGTACCCGAACAACAAGTTCGTGCTGCTCGCACTGCTCGGCGCCACCATGGGCCAGGGCGTGATCTGGTACACGGGCCAGTTCTACGCGCTGTTCTTCGTCCAGACGACGATGCAGGTCGATTACCTGAGCACCTACATCATCATCGGCGTGGCGCTGCTGCTCGGCACGCCGTTCTTCGTGCTGTTCGGTTCACTGTCGGACCGGATCGGGCGGCTTTACATCATCCTGGCCGGGTGCCTGATCGGCGCGCTCAGCTATTTCGTGCTGTTCGGCTGGCTCGCCGCGGCGGTCAACCCGGCGTTGACCGACTGGAACAGGAACACGCCGATCACCGTCACGGCCGATCCGGCGCAGTGCCACTTCTCGCTGTTCCCGCAATGGCCGGGCACCGTGCAGGGCGATTGCGATACCTCCAAGGGCCTGCTCGCCTCGCGCGGCATTTCCTTCACCTCAGCCGATGGCGCCGCCGGCTCTAAAGCAACGCTGTCGATCGGCGGCACGACCGTGGAAGGCTACAGCCCGGCAGGGTGGACCAAGGCGCTGATCGACAATGGTTACCCGAACTTCAAGGCCACGGATTCCACCGTGGCGCTGACCGCCGAACAGCTTGCGGCCGTCCAGGCGGCGGCCAACCCGGCCGACCGGCTGGCCGCGATCAACGCCGCCCGCAAGGCAGCCGACCCGGCCGCCGCCAACCTGGTCGCCGCCAACGTCATCGCGGGCGAGCCGGTGAGCACCGCAACGGGTGCGGACCTGCCGTTGACCGTCCTGGCGCCGGTGCCGGCCGATACCAGCCGGATCAACTGGGCCGTCGCCATCGGCGTCGTCTGGATCATGGTGATCTTCGTGACCATGGTCTACGGCCCGATCGCAGCCTTCCTCGTCGAACTGTTCCCCACCAAGGTGCGCTACACCTCGATGTCGCTGCCCTATCACATCGGCAACGGCTGGTTCGGCGGCCTGTTGCCGCTGGTCGCCACCGCCATGGTGGCGAGCGCCGGCAACATCTACCAGGGCCTGTGGTACCCGATCGTGGTCGCACTGCTCACGGTGGTCATCGGTCTCATCTTCCTGCGCGACACGCGCCACAACGACCTGTCGCAATAGCTGTATGCCCCGTGGGCGGGAGGCCGGAAATCCGGTCTCCCGTCCATCGATTTTCCACAGCTTGCCGGATGGCAAAAGCCGCTTGCGCACCCCGGCAATGCCCCCTATAAACCGCCCGACTTCAGCGCCCTCGGGCGCCACGGTTGCCCGGGTAGCTCAGTTGGTAGAGCAGCGGATTGAAAATCCGCGTGTCACTGGTTCGATTCCGGTCCCGGGCACCACTTTTCTTCACATTGCCGTGCGATTTCAGAGGCTTGCGCCTGGCGGTGTCTCGCCCAGCCCTGGCGGCTTCGAGAGTGGGACCTTTACACTGGTGGGTGAACCCGCAACTCGGCGGCATCGGTTGCGAGACGCTTCTGCATGGCTCTCGTGTGCGAAGGCGATGGGCGCGACAGTGAGATAGCCCTGCGCCATCACACTGCTTCCCAGGCCGGTTGCAGGAGGTCTCTTCGGTGAACGGACGCCCTTGCGCTATGGCGACCGCTTCGAGTTACAGCATGTAGGACTCACCCAGTCGAGGAGTGAACACCGGTCAGAGCCGGAGGACGGCATGTGCCACCCCCTTAATGACAGCGTCCGCGTCAGCGCAGTCGATCGCTCCGTCGACGTCCGGCGCGTTCCCTACCCGAAGAACCGGTCGCCCGAACTGCAGGGCAAATGCGATCTCTGACAATGTGCCGTATCCGCCGCCAATGGCCACCAGGCAACAAGCAGCCCGCGCGAGAAGGATGTTTCGAGCAACGCCGATGCCAGTGGCGATCGGGACAGCTACAAAGCTATTCGCAGCCTCGGGTTCCCCGTCGGGCAACAGACCGATCGACAGGCCGCCCGGTACGGAGGCGCCCCCCCGGCATGCAGCTTCCATCACGCCCGCCTTGCCGCCACAAATCACAATCAGGCCGAGTTGCGCCAAGCGACGGCCGATGTTCTCGGCCAGCAGCGATTGGGTGTCGTCGGGGTTGCGTGTCCCGATCACTCCCACGGGAACCCGGATTGGCGTTCCGCTTTGGAACTGCAGCCAGCGCAGTGCCTCCAACAGCTCGATCACTTCGCATTCATCATCGACGCTGAAGGCCCCCTCCCAGCGCCGCGACAGGGGATTGAACCCTCTGCTGCGATTGATCAGCAGGTTCTTGCTTCGGTGACGGAATATGGTGGTCTGCACGAGTCTGCTACCGCGCCGAGTAGACTGCGTCCCACGCTTCGTCCTTGTATCGCTTGATGGCGTCGCGCAGCCTGGTTAGGTTTGGTCCCTGCGACAGGATCGCGCGGGAAACTGACGGCAATGTCCTCCGTACCGCCTCGCCAAACCTATCCCTGACGTCTGCGATGCTTGCGCCCTGCGCGCCGACGCCCGGGGCCAGCACCAGAGATTGTGGCAGACGACCAAGGATGGCGTTGTCTGCGGCGTCGATCGTCGCGCCGATGACGGCGCCGACGTGTCCGACGCTGTCGCCGGCTTCGCGATTGATTGCGGTGATGGAGTCAGCAAGCGCCTCGGCGACGGTACGACCGTCGTCATGCCTTGCCTTCTGCAAGAAATGTCCATCCGTGTTGGACGAGCGAACCACAACGAAGACAGCCGCGCCCACGGCAGCCGCCCTATCAATGACGGGCCTGAGTGCCTCGAGCCCCAGATAGGCGGTGACGGTCATCGCATCGCCGCCGAACCCGCTGTCTTCGCCCAGCATGGCCTGTGCATAGCCCTCCATGGTCCTTGCAAAGTCGCCCCGCTTGCAGTCGACGAGCGCAAGCGAGCCTTGGCTTTTCGCCTGCGCTATCGCGGCTGCCATGGCCTGCATACCGCTGGGACCGATGCGCTCGAAGAAGCCACATTGGGGCTTTACGACGGCAATTTGGTCTCCCGCTGCTTCCAGGATCGTTCCGCAGAAGCGGCGTATGCCCTCGACCGTATCGTCAAGGCCCCAGTGACGGATGAGATCCTCCGATGGATCAAGCCCCAAGCAAAGGGGCGACCTGGCCCTCGACAGGTGGTCGAACCTTTCCGCAAAGCTACGCGTCGATCGCTGGCCGCTGGAAGTCGATCCCTCTCGAACTGCCGCTGCATGCATGGTCTGCTCCTCACTGAAATCAGGCTCTTCCGACGTCGCATCGGTCACGCCGGATCGGCCCTACCGGTCGGCGCACGCCGACCGTGTGGACGTTCGCCGCGATCATGCGGAGGTGGGCGGGTCGATCGCCAAGCGTCTTCGAGGCTTGAAGCAGCGTCGGACGAACGTCTCGATGATCAAGCTCAGATCGAAGGGCGGCACCCGCGGACCACGAACAGCACCTCTCGTATCTACTGCATCGAATAAATGCGACGGGCGACCAGCTCTAAGCCAGCCAACTCGTTGAGCAATCGCATTTGGTCTTGCGCATCCGAACGCATGACACGAGTGGCATCGGCAACGACTCTTCGCAGGCGGGCGAGAGCTTCTTGAGCGGCGTCGACTGGTAGCGGCTCACCATCGTAGGCCTGGTAAAAACGTTGGGCAACCAAGCCCATCAACGCATATAGTGCCCCGTTGGAGCCATCGTGTCTGGAGAGGATCGACACCTTCTGCTGAAATTCTAGATAGGTTCGCATCCCGCCGTTCTGGTCGTTCAGCCAGATGGACAACTCTTCCATGATCACCTCTCCGCTCCGTTTGCACGAGCCCGTAAGCGTGGTGCAAAGAGAAAGAGTATCAAAAATTAGACGCATCGCAAGGTGAAATATGCCGAATGATTTCGAGGAGGTTGGGCAACGCCTGCGGGCCTATCGTCTCGGCCGCAGCATGACGGCAGAGGATGTGGCGCAGCAACTGGGCATCTCCCGCGCGGCCGTTTACCGGCTGGAGAAGGGAGAGATCGTCAAAATCCAGATCCTCAGCGCCCTATCGACGCTGCTCGACGTCTCACTGCCGTCGATGCTCGGTGTAGGCGTGGAGTATTATGACAATGCCATCGCCTTCTTCGAGCGCATGCGGCAACTGGAGGAGGATTCGATACAGCTACTCGGCAACTTCTCCCCCATGTCGTGGCTAATCATGTCTGACGATTATATGAGTTATCTGCGCATCATGCTTGTCGAGGCCATCCCCGTCGGCGCACCGGACCGGGACCAACGCATCGACTTTGTCGAGGCGATCATGAAGCTGTTGGAGGAGCGACGCGCAACTGCCACCCGGCGCAGAATTCCTATCGCCAGCCTCGTAGGTTCACAGGATATCGAGCGGTTCCTGCGACTAGGGCTGATTGGCCGCTTCGATCTGGCCGAAGAGGAGCATGAAGAGCGTCGACGCGCAGCCCGCCACGAGGTGGAGCGGCTGCACGACCTAATGTTGCGGCAGCCGATCGGCACCCAAGTCGGCATTGTCGATGGCCAGCCCCCATCTCAGACGTTCCAGGTCTACGAGCGGCCCAGCATGTCATCGGTCAGCCTCAGTCCATATCGGCTCGGCGACCAGCCCAATGTCACATCCGGCATCGCCCTGGTTACGTCCGCTCCCGACGCGGTGCGCCATTTTGAGCGGACTTTCCATGCGCAATGGGACGGCGCCTATAAGGGGGCCGACGGGGCCCGCATTCTTCGCCGCATCCTGGATGGGTCACCAAACTAGCATCGCAACGCGTTGACAACCGTCCCCAGGTCTGAGATCGTCTCAAAAATGAGACAATCTGTGACAATGCGGACGCACGCGCCGTCGGGTGTGCTGGTTTCGGAGCCCTCCTATGACGATGTGCTGGCTGAGGTTATCCTCAACGACTGGGTGAACGCAGAATACAAGCGCATCCGCTTCGCGGCCCCTCCTCCAGCGTCATCCGCTCGAGCCGGGCAATTCTTCAACATCGAATGCCCGACGACAGGCCAGGACAAGCCCTATCTTCGCCGACCGATGAGTACCTATCTAGCCGATCCGGAAATCGGCGAGATAGAGTTCCTCTACAAGGTCACCGGCGCCGGAACGCACGGTCTGGCAAGCCTCCGGCCCGGAATGCAAACGCGGCTGCTGGGTCCGCTCGGCAACGGATTTGTGCTGAAGCCGGAGTGGCGCAGCATCGTGGTGCTCGGCCGCGGTGTCGGCCTGGCGACGCTGGCGCCGCTGGCAGAGCTGGCGGCCGCGAGGGGTGTTGGGGTCACGGCACTGATCAGCGCCCGTGGGCGCGAGCAGGTGCTATCCCTGGACCGCTTCGAAACCATCGGTGCCCGGACTGAAGTAGTTCTCGACAGCGATGGCACCAGCGGGGTGGAAGCGGTAGAGGACCGGCTGCGCGGCTATTGGCGCGATGGACGTGCCGACGCCTTCTTTACCTGCGGCTCCAACCGCTTGATGTTGGTCATGCAGAAGCTGGCGCGCGAATTCGGCGTTGCAGGCCAGGTCGCCATGGAGCAGCAAATGGCTTGCGGCCTGGGCATGTGCTTCTGCTGCGTTCGCAACTTCTCCGTCGATGGCGAAACCGTGAGCCGGCGCGTCTGCTGGGATGGCCCGGTTTTCGATCTGAACGAGGCCATCTCGTGGTAGACATGACGGTGAAGATCGGCGAGTTGACGCTGGCCAACCCCGTGATGCCGGCCTCGGGGACCTTTGCCGAGGGGCTGGCCGGGGTCGTGGACTTCAATCGCCTTGGTGCCATGGTCACGAAGACCATTACGGCCGAACTCCGCAGCGGCAATCCGGTGCCTCGCGTCGCCGAGCTCGGCAATGGACTGCTCAATTCGATAGGCATTCCCTCTAAGGGAATCGCGCATTTTCTGTCCGAGACCCTGCCTTTCTATCGGCAGTTCCGCACGCCCCTCGTCGTCTCAATTTCCGCGCCAACGGTGGAAGATTTCGCCCGAACCGCGGCAGAGCTTGATCAGCCGGGCATAGCGGCGATCGAGGCCAATATTTCGTGCCCCAATATCGAAGAGGATGGCCGGGCGTTTGCGATGGTACCAGGATCGACTGCGCGGGCCGTCGACGCCCTGCGCGCTGCGACCAAGCTGCCGCTCTGGGTCAAATTGACACCGAACACCGGCGATGTCGCCGCCGTGGCTCGTGCGGCCGAAGATGCGGGCGCGGATGCGCTGGTGGTTGCAAATACCATCCTTGCGATGTCCATCGATATCGAGACGTTCCGGCCGCGGCTTGGCAATATCATGGGCGGCATGTCCGGCCCCGCCGTCAAGCCAATCATTGTGAGGATGACTTATCAATGTGCGCAGGCGGTCAGCATTCCGGTCATCGGTTGCGGCGGAATATCCAATGCGGATGACGCCGTGGAATACATGCTGGCAGGCGCAAGGGCGGTTCAGGTGGGTACCGCCACCTTTGTGCGGCCCCATGCGCTGACCGAGGTGATAGACGGCCTCTCGGACTATTGCCGGCGCAAGGGATTTGACCGCGTGGCCGGGCTGACGGGAGCTATCAGCGACAGCGAACTCCGTGTCGACGAAATGGAAGTCGCGTTTTGAGCACGCGGAAGGAGTTTGATGCAGACGAATTCGCAAAGGCTCTGTTCGATGCCCTTGCGCTGGCCACCGGCGACGGCGTTGGCATTACCCGTGAATGCTATGCCGATGGTGAAAGCGCCGCGCTGAAAATACTAGCCGATGCTGCCACAGCCGAAGGCCTGGTGGTCGAAGCCGATCCATTGGCAAATCTCATCGTGCGCCTGCCCGGTGACGATGGCATGGTCGCCGCGCACTATATCGGCAGCCACGCCGACTCCGTCCCGCAAGGCGGCAATTTTGACGGTGCAGCCGGGATCATTGCCGGGCTCATCTGCCTCATCCGCATCTACCGGTCGGGACGAAGGCTCACGACCCCCGTACGGCTGATCATGCTACGGGGCGAGGAAAGCGCGTTTTACGGGCGCGCCAACATCGGCTCGCGTGGCCTGTTCGGCTTGCTAGAACCTGATGATCTGCGGGCGCGTTCGCGTGGCACCGGCCCGATGCTACAGCAGGCCATGGCCAAGCTTGGCATCGACGTCGACGGGCTCCGTGAGCGCCGGCACTTCTTTCCTGCCGAGCGCGCGTTGAGCTATCTCGAGCTGCATATCGAACAAGGGCCGGTCATGGTGGCACGCGACCTTCCGGCTGCCGTAGTCAGCGGCATTCGCGGCAACCTGCGCCATCGCCGTGTGATCTGCCGGGGCGAGGCCGGTCATTCCGGTGCCATTCCGCGCTGGCTGCGGCGCGATCCAGTATTTGCCTTTGCAGATCTGGTAGCCCGGCTGGACGAGCACTGGCGGACGTTGCTGGAGCGTGGCGTCGATCTCGTGGTGACCTGCGGCATCGTGGAAACCGACGCCGCTGACCATGCCATCAGCCGTATTCCCGGCTCGGTAGCGTTCAGCTTTGAGGTGCGCAGCCAAAGCCAGGAAACGCTGAACGATTTCTATGCCCTGTTCCGCGAAGAGTGTCGTCATGTCGAGGAACAGCGGCGCGTCTCGTTCGAGTTCGACCCAGTCGTCGTGGCCGAGCCGGCCCGCATGGACCCGTCATTGATCGGTGTGCTGGAAACGGCAGCCCGGCGCCTAGATATTCCCTTCGAGGTCATTCCCAGTGGCGCCGGACACGACGCCGCAGTATTCGCCAATGCGGGAATACCGTCTGGCATGGTGTTCGTGCGCAATCGCAACGGGTCGCACAACCCCCAGGAAGCCATGGAAATTGTGGACTTCCTCAAAGGTGTCGATGTTTTGCACGCCGCACTAACTGCCGGAAACTGAGCCATGGACACAATTTCCTTCCGCCGACCGGTCGACCTGCACGTCCACTTTCGCGACGGCGCAGTGCTTCAAGCGGTGGTGCCCCATACCGCCCGGCAGTTCGGCCGGGCGATCGTGATGCCCAATCTGAGCCCCCCGGTGACTACGGCGGCGATGGCCGAGAAATACCGGCAGCGTATTCTTGCAGCAGTCCCCAAAGGCGTCGCGTTTACGCCGATGATGACCTGCTACCTGACCGATCACACCGATGCCGCAGATCTGTTGGCCGGATTTCGCGACGGCGTCTTTGCCGCAGCCAAGTTGTATCCCGCACATGCCACTACCAATTCCCAGCACGGCGTGACCAATGTCCAGGGTCTTTACCCTGTCTTTGCAGCCATGGCGGATGCCGGCATGCCGCTGCTCGCCCATGGCGAGCTGATACGGCACGACGTCGACATCTTTGACCGCGAACAGCGCTTTCTCGACGAGGTGCTTACCCCTCTGCTGGTAGGGATCCCGCACCTCCGGCTCGTGCTTGAACATATCACGACTAGCGAAGGTGCCGACTTTGCGGCCAGCCATGGCAATCGCGTCGCCGCGACGATTACGCCGCAGCACCTGCTCTACAACCGCAACGCGCTGTTCGAGGGCGGCCTCCAGCCGCATCTGTACTGCCTGCCGATCCTCAAGCGCTCCCACCACCAGCTGGCACTGCGGGCTGCCGCGACCAGCGGCCTGCCCAACTACTTCCTCGGCACCGACACCGCGCCGCACGTCCGCCGGCTCAAGGAAGCCTCCTGCGGCTGCGCCGGTGTGTTCAGCGCTCCGGTGGCGATCGAGGCTTACCTCAGCGTATTCGACGAGGAGAATGCGCTTGATCGCTTCGAAGCGTTTGCCTCGATCAACGGGCCGGCCTTCTATGGTTTCGCGCCTGATGACGAGCGAGTCACCTATATGCGCCGACGCACCGACATCGCCCCGTCGGTAGCTGTAGAGAATGAGGAAATAGTCCCCCTCTTCGGTGGCGGTTCTGTTGACTGGACTTTGAGCCAGCAGCTATAGCGAGACGGTTGCACGTCATGTTTACCGAGCGGTGCCGACAGGGAATGTCCTTGCGGCTGCGAATTGGCGCGACCATCCCTTGGCCCGTTGAGAGGACATATCGTGAGCAGATCACACACGACCCCGGAAAAGCAGGCGATCGCTCGCCAGACCGCCCGCATGATGCTGGAAATCAGCGCCATCCATTTCAACGCCGATCAGCCTTATGTCTTCACCTCAGGCTGGGCCAGCCCGGTCTATGTGGATTGCCGCAAGCTGATTTCGTATCCCCGGTTGCGTTCGGCCTTGATGGATTTCGCCGCCCAGACGATCACCACCGAGATCGGCTTTGAATCGATCGATGTGGTTACCGGCGGCGAAACGGCAGGCATTCCCTTCGCGGCCTGGATTTCCGACAAGCTGATGCTGCCGATGCAATATGTGCGCAAGAAGGCCAAGGGGTTTGGCCGCAATGCTCAGATCGAGGGCGAGGTGGTCGAGGGCGCTCGCACTCTACTGGTCGAAGACCTCGCGACCGACGGTCGCTCCAAGGTGCTGTTCGCGGATGCGCTGCGCAAAGCAGGCGCCAAGGTCGACCACTGCTTCGTGGTGTTCTTCTACGACATCTTCCCCAACAGCCAGGATCTGATGAAGGAATTGGGCGTGGAACTGCACTATCTGGCGACGTGGTGGGACGTGCTGGATGCCGCCAAGGAAATGAAGCATTTCGATGAGCGCACGCTGCGAGAGGTCGAGAGCTTCCTCCACGATCCGGCCAAATGGTCGGCCGCCCATGGCGGTATTTCCGACTTCGCCCCGGCTGCGACGGCATAAGAAAAAGGGGCGGCCCGCAGGCCGCCCTTTTTCATGGCGCAAGCAGACGCGGCAGGAACATGGACAGGTCGGACAGATAGGTCACTACGGCAAGCGCCAGCAGATTGACCAGGATGAACGGCCACACCCCGCGCACGATCTTGGCGATCGGCTCGTTGAGGGTGGACGAGGCCACGAAGATGTCCAGGCCGAAGGGCGGGGTAATCATCCCGATACAGGTATTCAGGCAGACGATGATGCCGAAGTGGATCGGGTCGATGCCATAGGTCACCGCGACGGGGTAAAGCGCAGGCACAAGGATGAGAAGCGTCGAGTTCGGATCAACGAACATGCCTGCGACCAGGAACAGCAGGTTGACGATCAGCAGGAACACCACCCAGTTGGCGTCGATCAACTGAAGAAATCCGATCACCGCCGCCGGCAGCTGGGCCAGGGTGATGAAATAGGCGACGATGCTGCCCATGGCCAGGAGCACGAAGATGCTGGCCGTAGTGATCGCCGCGCTGGTGGAGATCTTGCGGATGTCGCTGAGCGTCAGGTCGCGATAGACAACCAGTTCCACGACCAGCGCGTAAACCACGCTCATTGCCGCCGCTTCGGTGGGCGTGAAGATGCCGCCGTAAATGCCGCCGAGCAGCACCACAGGCAGGCCGAGCGCCCATATGCCACGGCCGAATACGCGCGCCCTATCCCGCCATGGCATGGGTTGCCGTGCTTCCCTTCCGTTGCGATAGGCGTCGATGACCACATAGACCGCGAAGGCGAAGGCAAGGAACAGGCCCACGACCAGACCCGCCGCAAACAATGAGGCTACGGAGGTACCGGTCAGCCAGGCGTAGATGATCAGAGTGATGGAGGGAGGAATCAGCAGGGCGACCTCGGCCGAGGATACCAGGAGGCCCAGGGCCATGGTGTCACGATAGCCGTCCCGTTTCATTTCCGGGTAAAGGATGCGCCCCAGCGCAGCGACTGTCGCCGGTGCCGAACCGGACACCGAGCCAAAGGCCGCCGCGGCCGCCACGGTCGTCAGGCCGAGGCCGCCACGGTGATGGCCGATCATGGCCTTCACTAGCTCGGTCAGCTGGCGGGCGATGTTGCCACGCGCCATCAGCTCGGCCGCGAGCACGAAGAAAGGAATGGCCATCAGCGTCGTGTGGTTGATGCCGCCGACGATTTTCTGGCCATAAAGGATATCGGGCAGGTTGCCGAAGAACAGGATCTTGGTTGCAATGCCTGGCAGGCCCAGTACCAGCAGCATCTCGAAGCCGAGAAACAGCAGCAGCAGGGCACCGACAAAAAGGGCAAGAATGATCATGAATGCGTCTCGCTGCCGCTGGAGAGCGCACGCCGGTCGATGGCCCCGACCAGGCTGAGGCCGTAGCGGACTGCCAGCAGCAGGAAACCGACCGGCAGTGCCGCGTAAAGCCATGCGGCGGAAATGCCCAGGGTTGGACTGCGCTGGCCCGTTGCGCCGACAATGCCGGTCATCTGCGCGCCGACCCAGCTGATGTAGAGGCAGAAGACCAGGCCGACCAGGTCGATCACGCGACCGATCCACAGCCGGACCGTGGGGGACAACGGCTCCGTAAAACTGGTCATGGCAATCTGCCGGCCACGCTGCAGGGCCACGCCCAGCGCGAGGAAGACCATCCAGACCATGAGATAGCGCGTTCCCTCGTCGACCCAGGCGACGTTGCGGGACCAGGCCGGCACCAGTTCACGGATGACAATTGAGCCGGCATAAAGCGCCACCATCACCATCATGATGGTGGCCAGCAGCCAGTCTTCGATCTTCTCCATCAGCAGTGCCAGCTTCCGCATGCTCTCTCCCTAAATTGCTCGGGCCGGCTGCGGCCGGCCCGTGCCTGTCACTCACCGATGATGCGGTCGTACTCGGTTTCATAGACGCCCACGATAGCGGCGCCTGCGTCCCCGGCACCGGCCAGATAGGCATCACGCGCAGGCCCATACATTGTATCTCGGAAGGCTGCACGCTGGGCGTCGTCCAACTCAACAATGTCGATGCCGCTGGCTTTGATGGTTTCAAGCGCGGTGGCCTGCGCTGCTTCCTTGATGTGCTCAACCTCCGGACGGACTTCAATGAAGGCCTGGGTAATCGCGTCCTGGTACTCGGCCGGCAGCGAAGCCCACCAAGTCGGGTTGAACAGTACGACGTCCTCGTTGGCGCCGTGCTCCGAGATAAGCAGGTGCTTCTGCACCTCGAAATATTTCATGGCGGCGATGGTATCGAGGGCATTCTCTTGGCCATCAACGACGCCGGTCTGCAAGGCGGTGTAGAG
Organism: Devosia sp. Soil_C_22; assembly: GCF_057657195.1. NCBI lineage: Bacteria > Pseudomonadati > Pseudomonadota > Alphaproteobacteria > Hyphomicrobiales > Devosiaceae > Devosia > Devosia sp. Soil_C_22. The sequence goes on along the minus strand of NZ_JBDGIY010000001.1, from coordinate 819,431 downwards.
TTCACCAAACGGCAGAGAGATCGCCGAAGCTCCTACAGCGTTGAACTGTTCGATCAGTACCGCCGAATCCATTACGCGGAAGCGCTGTCCGGTAAAGTCGGCCAGATCGGAAATCTCTTCCTGGGACGTCATCGCCTTCCGGCCATTGGGCCAGAGCGCAACCGCGTGGAAGCCCAACGGGGTGAAGCTGTCCAGCACAGCCTGGCCAAAAACGCCGTCGCGCAACTCGGCCGCCTTTGCCCGGTCCGATGGATAGATGAAGGGCACGTCTAGAATGGACACGGCCGGGTTAAACCCCGCGAGGAATGCGGCGGGCGAAACGGTACCCTCGATAACGCCCAGTTGCACACCCTCGTTCATTTCGCGGGCCTGTCCGAGTTGGCCGGCTGGGAATATCTCAAGCACGACCTCGCCATTGGTCCGCTCCTTGACGAGGTCCGCAACCATAAGCAGACCCTTGTGCCGGGGCTGTTGGTCGGATTCCAAGTGGCCGATGCGCGCGGTGAACTGCTGCGCGACGGCATTGAAGGGAGTGGCCATTGCGATGGTTGTAGCCACGGCAAGAACTATGGGGGTCAAACGCATTTCGCTCTCCAGTGCACGACGAGACTGACGGCCTCAATTGTCAGTAAGGGGGTCGACAACTTCCTTGTCAAGAATTTCATCTAAAAAATTAGACAGACTGGATGTGTCGCCAAACTGATAGGCACGCATGACTAAAAAGTGGGCAAATCTACAAGCGGATTTGCTCCTTCGCAGCGTTGTCCAAATTTATGGACGACTAGATTGGGAGTCTGTTGTGATCTGTACTCGCATGCCAGCGAAGCAACCGCCGTTCCGCCGCTTGGATGGCAAGATAAAGCAAGTAGCCCAGCAACGACAGAATAAGCACGCTGACCAACACCAATTGGGTATCGGACGTTTCCTGCCCCAGGCTCAGCAGATAGCCCAGGCCGGCCCTCGCCCCCATCAACTCGCCAATCACGGCGGCCGTGACTGCGAGCGTTGCCGCGACTTTCAGCCCTGAAAACAGCAGCGGCAGGGCCTGGGGCAGTTCAAGCCTCCAGATTCGCTGCAGCGGCGACAGGTGCAGGATGCGGGCAAGTTCGTCCAGCATGGGCGGCATGGACCGCAGTGCGCTGAGCATGGTGGCCAGAATGGGAAAGAACGTGACGATAGCCACCAGCACCACTTTCGGCGTCATGTCCAGGCCCAGCCACAGCAGCAATAGCGGCGCGATGGCGATCTTGGGGGCAGTCTGGATGAAAACGATCAGCGGGTTGAGGATGTCCTCGATGACGGGTGCGCGGTAGAACACGAGCGCCGCCGCAATGCCGATCAGCACACCAATGACGTAGCCGGCAACGATCTCCATGACCGTAACCGGAATATGCCACAACAGCCCGGCCCGGGTGAGCAGGAACCAGGTTTTGTCGACCAACTGATAGGGCGAAGGCACCAGATAGTCGGGAACCGAAAACAGCACCAGCGCTGCCGTCCACAGCAGCAGGAAGGCGGCAAGGATAAGGACATGGCGCATGGTCGGGCTCCCCGAGGGTGGGGCGGCGAACCGCCCCACGGATGCTACTGAATGGAGGAAGGCAGTTCGACCACCAGGTCGGCCGCATCAAAGCTCTGCGGAATGACTGCATATTCCGCGGCCGTATCAATGGTCGCCTGCCAGGAGGTCAGGTTCCCATAACCCAGTTCATGGCTGGCCGTATCCTCACTCTGCCACAGCGACTTGAGGAAGACTTCGGAGATGATCTCCGAGACCAGCGCCTCCTGTCCGGCAAAGGTGGGAGTATATTCGGCCACCGCCATCGCTACTTCATCCTCGACACTTCCCTTGGCGATATGCTCGATGCCTTTGTTCAGCGCCGCAACAAAGCCTGCTACGGCCTTCCCATGGGAGGCCAGATAGTCATCCGACACGACCAGCACATTGCCCTTGCTGGGCAGGTAGTCGTCGGAGCGCAGCATGCCGACCTCAACCCCCTCTGCCTGCAATGCGTAGTAACGCAGCATGGAAAAGACAATGGCGTCGACCTGCCCCCCCTTGAGCGCATCCAGAATGGCACCGGTCCCGACGATCTCCACGGTCACGTCATCGACTGACTTGCCGGCCTGCGCCATCATCACCTGCAACTGGATGTAGTTGGGACTGCCATAGCTCGTAACGGCAACCTTCTTGCCCACCAGGTCGGCCGGCGTGGCAATGCCGCTCGACGCCTTGAAAATCGTGGCGCCGATGCCGTTCTGGTAGGTGGTGTGCACTACTTTGACCGGCAGCCCGCTGGCCTTGGCAGCGATGACACCGTCACCGTTGGGGAAGCCGAACTGCACATTGCCCACGGCTATATTGTTCAGGATGTCGGCGGCGTTGGCATAGAGGAACTCCACCTCCAGCCCCTGTTCTTTGAAATAGCCGTAGTGGTCGGCCACGTATAGCGGAAGGTAGTAGGGCACGGCCGCGCCATCGATCTGGATGGTAACCTTTTCGAGATCCTGGGCGGAGGCCGCACCGATGCCGAGAGCGGTCAGCGCTCCGACAGCAAGCGTTCTGAGAGTCGAGACAAGGCTCATTTCAGGCGTTCCTTTTCGCGGTAGCAGTCAGGTGGGAGTCAGGGCACGGGCCAGAGCCTCCGCGCCAATTCGCAGGATGTTCCGCTGGGTTTCCTCGTAGTCCTCGAGCCACCCGTCGATGCGCCGGTGGGCATGGACGGCCAGCACGGCCGCGCAATCGATGCCGCGCGCAGCGCCAATGGCGAAGACCACCTCGGCCTCCATTTCCATGCCGTCGGCCCCCCGTGCGGCGAAGGCGTCGAGCACCGCAGGCTCTGCCTCCCCGCCCTGGTGGTCGGGGCGGCCCTGGGCGCGATAATAGCCATCCGCAGTGGCTGTGACGCCGAGCCGCCCGGGAAGTGCGAGATCCCGCCGCGCGGCATCGGCATGGGCCGTGAGCGTGGCACTCGCCGGTACGTCTGCGTCACCCGGCCAATAGGGCCGGGCGCAGGCGCTGTTGGCGATCGCTGCGTTGGCGATGAGGAAATCGCCCAGCCTCAGATCGGCTGCCATGGCTCCCATCCCGCCAGCCCGCACCAAGTGCGTTGCGCCCATCGCGGCCAATTCGACCACGGCGATTTCGGTGGAAGCCCCGCCGATTCCCGTCGAGCAGATCCCGATCTCGACACCGCGCCAGCGGCCCATGCCCATGCGAAACTCACGGTTCTGGCCGACGATGGCGAAGTCGTCGAGCACCGACCCTGCCATGTCGACGCGACCCGGATCGCCCGGCAGCAGGAAGCCGCGGGGCATGTGTTCGGGACGGGGCAGGTGAACCGGCCTGCCGCCCTTCCATGGCCAGGTGGCGGACCGCTCGTTCAGCGCCATGACAACAGCCACTTCTCGCACTGGGCCAGAAGCTGATAGACGGCAATTCCCAGAAGCGCCGTCACGATCACCATGGCGAAGAGAAGCGGCGCCTTGTAGGTGGTGCCAGCAAAGACCATGAGATAGCCCAGTCCTGTACCGCCCGAGAGCCATTCGGCGAGGATCGCGCCGATTGTCGCCTGCACCGCGCCGACCTTGAGGCCGGAGAAGATTTCTGGCACGGCCGCAGGCAACTCGATGCGAAGGAAGCGCTGACGCTGGGTGAGGCGCAGGATGCGGCTCAACTCCAGCATGGCAGGCGATACGGACCGCAGGCCCAGCACCGTACCGATCATCACAGGGAAAAAGACCAGCGAGACGACAAGGACGATCTTGGAGGCTATCCCCAGGCCGAACCACAGGATGAACAGTGGCGCGAGGGCAATTTTGGGCGCGGTCTGAATGAAGAGCAGATAGGGGGCGATCATGCGTTCGAGGCCCGGAAGGCGAGCCAGAACGATCCCCAGCAGCACGCCGCCCATCGCGCCAAGGACGAAGCCCGCGACGATAATGCCGAGCGAATGTCCGAGATGGGGCCAGATAGTCCCCCCCGCGAACAGTCGGACTAGCTCGCCCCCCACCACCTGCGGCGGGGGCAGGATGAAAGGCGGAACCTTGAACAGCGTGACATAGCCCCACCATAGGCCGATCAGCACCACTGGCGTGATGAAGATCATGAGGGTGCGCGGGTGTAACCTCATTTGAGCTCCCGGCGCAGCTGCGACAACCAGCCATGAAAGGCAGGCAGGTCCTTTATGGCTTCGGAGCGTGTCTTGGGCAGGTCGATCTCGTGGATCGTTCGCACAGCACCGGGCCGCGCCGACATGACGGCGACGCGATCGGACAAATAGGCCGCCTCTTCCACCGAGTGGGTGACGAAGACTATCGTCGCACCGAGCTCGGCCTTTATGGCCAGCAATTCGTCATTCATGCGGTCGCGAGTGATCAGGTCCAGCGCGCCAAACGGCTCATCCATCAGCACGATGCGCGGCTTGTAGACCAGGGCGCGAGCGATGGCCGCCCGCTGCCGCATGCCGCCGGACAGTTCCTTGGGAAGCGCGCGACCGAAATCCTTCAGGCCGACCAGCGCCAGCATCTGCTCGGCCTGCTCGTCGCCCCTTCGCCGATCGACGCCGAAGCTATCGAGGGGAAAGCGTACGTTATCGAGGATGTTGAGCCACGGCAGCAGGACGGGTTCTTGGAACACGAAGCCGACGTCGCCGCCTTTGTCTGGTGCGCCGCCGGCCCATGTGATCTGGCCGCTGGTGGGCTCGATCAGGCCAGCCAGCATGCGCAGGAGGGTGGATTTGCCACAGCCCGACGGACCGATCAGGCTCAGAAATTCGCCTTGCCTGACATTCAGGCTGGTTTCCGACAGGGCTAGGACGCTGTCGCCACCGCGAGTAACGAAACGCTTCGTGACATTGTTCACTTCCACCAGCACGCTCAGACCGCCCCTATATGTTGTCTCATTATTGAGACGGTCGTAGGGATGGAGTCAATGCAGGATGGCTGAGTTTTTGCGCAAAACTGCAAGGTGGCGCTTTTTTGGCCTGCAATGGCACGATCTGGAGGCGACCGAGGTGACCGCGCCGTTTCGCGATCGTGGCAGTTGGCCTGCTCCCGGGGACCGATCGGCCCGGCAGCAGAGAAACGAGCGTGGTAGAGTTACGATTGAGCCTCCAACGCTCGACGCGGCGGGACTTAGACAACCCGACACCTGAGGACCAGAGGCGACGGAGACAACGTCCCGCTCCTCGTAACCCATTGGCATCATGCAACTATGAGGCCTGGTCCCGGGCGCCCTTTGTCGACCGCCGATTTCGATGTAATGATTGGCGTTGGGTGGCTGGCGTTTCTTCAATCGCCAAGGCGAGACGATCATGGCGGCTGCTGCCGCGGCGGTAGCCCGGCTGGCGGGGCATCTCTCCGGCACATCTGCTCAGGCGACCGGGATAGACCGCTTCATGCCCGACGTTTCCACCCCTCCGACCGAGCCGTCCCCAAGCTCCCCTCGTCCGGGCGATGATCCGATCATCGACCTGGTCGCCGGCCTCGTGGCGAAGCTGAAATCGCTCGAGGATGACCCCGGACAGGTACTGACCTGCGAGAAGTTGCTGCAGATCGTCGGCGTCCGCTCGCACGGGCTCGCGATCTTCATCTTCTCGCTGCTGAACCTGCTGCCGGCGCCTCCGGGCTACAACTTCCTCATGGCCCTCATCATCGTGATGATGTCGGGAACGATGCTGGTGGGCAGGGAGATCAGGCTGACCCGCTACCTGGGACGCATCAAGCTGCCGGTAAAGTTGGTGCTGAAGCTGCTCGGCATGCTGTCGCACCTCGTCGGTTGGATCGCCAAGGTATCTGCCCCCCGCCTGCCCTTCTTCACCGGTCCGGCTGCGCAACGGGGCATAGCGCTGGTCGGGATCATTCTGGGCATTGCGATGCTGGTCCCAATTCCGTTCACCAACATGGTGCCTTCGATCGGGCTCGTGATGATCTGCATCGGCCTGCTGAACCGCGACGGACTGCTGGTGTTGGCAGGCGTGGGCGTCGGCTTCATCGGCCTTGCGCTGCTGCTCGTTGCCGCGTGGGTCCTCATCTCGCTGGGCTTTGCGATAGAGGATGCGGTGGACGGCGAGACGGAAGCAACGCCGGCGGCGTAGATTGGAAGCCGGTGCGGCCCGCCCGGATCACGCTGTCGACGTCGTGCCGAACAGCATGGCAAGTCGATCCCGAGAAACCCCCGGCAACCTCCTTACGTCGCCATTCGACCTTGCTGTGGCCAGATTGATCGGCTAGCCATCGAAGCCATTTTCGATGCTTGCATACATGTTGCGGTCATTTGGAAGGATCGGTTGACAACGCGACCTTCTCCGTGCGGCGAAGGGATGCGGAGTCAACAATATGATGATGAATCGGCATGCGGCGCGGATAGCGACCAAGGGGCGTCAGCGCCTGGCGTCGGAGAACTGCCCAGGCATTGGGCGCCTGAATGCTGCGTCTGTCGGCCGATCGATGTCGACGGACGGCTGAGTGTTCACCTCCTATGCCCAGAACTTCGAGGACGTTCTGCTTTGGCGGGCGCTCAAGCATGTCGTCAACGGCAGCTATATCGACATCGGCGCGCAGGACCCTCTCATCGACTCGGTAAGCCTGGCCTTCTACGAGCGTGGCTGGCGCGGCGTGCATGTCGAGCCAACGCCAGGCTATGCCGCCAAGCTGCGTGACGCTCGGCCGGACGAGGATGTGCTCGAGCTCGCGATCGGCGGGGGCCCGGGTCCAACCCTGTTCTTCGAATTCGCCGATACGGGCCTCAGCACCGGCAAGGAGGACGTTGCGCGCGACCATGTCGGTGCGGGCTTCTCGGCCACGGAGATGTCGGTGCCGACGCTGCCGCTGGCCCTGCTGTTTGCGCGCTATGCGGATCGGGAAATCCACTGGCTGAAAATCGACGTCGAGGGCATGGAGGCGGAGGTCATTGCCAGCTGGGGCGATTCGCCGGCCAGACCCTGGGTATTGTGCATCGAGAGTACCGCTCCGCGCAGCCAGGAACTCGAACATGCTGCCTGGGAGCCTGCCATTCTCGAGCGTGGGTATGTTTTTGTGCATTTCGATGGGCTCAACCGCTTCTATGTCCACAACGACCATGAAGACCTCGTCGCCTCCTTCGCGTCCGGGCCAAACGTGTTCGACGACTTCGCGGTCGCTCCGACATCCGCCTACGCGGGACAGCTGACCCAGCAGCTCGCCGAACACTCCGCGCTGCTCGCCGAGCGAGACGGGCAATTCGCAATGGCTAGCGCCGAAATTGCGCGACTGCACCAGCACATCGCCGCGACCGATGCGGCCTACGCCGAGGAGCGCACGGTGCTGGGCGAGACCACTGCAGCATTGCGGCAGTCGGTCCAGCAGAAGGATGCCGAAATCGGACGGCTGCACCACCACATCGCGGCGCTCGAGGCCTCACACGCAGAAGGCCGGATTGGCTTTTCCGCGCGAGTGGCCGCGCTCGAACAGCTGAATGCCGAGAAGGCCGCGGCGCTGGCCGAGGAAGAGGCCGGCCGCGCCCGGCTACAGGACGAACTCGAGGCCGCAAGGCAGGAGGTGGCAGCGCTGCGCACCTCTACCGTGTGGAGAGCTACCGCGCCGGTACGTTCGACCGTCAACGGCGCCCGCCGGATCGTTGGCTTGCCCAAGGCGGGCGTCCGGGGTGCGATGGAGCGCGGATTGCTCTGGCTGAGACAGCGGCCGCGCGCTGCGCGATTTGCACTGCGGGCCGCGGATCTTGTCCCGCCGCTGAAGCGGCGGTTGCTGGCATTTGCGGAGGCGCGCAGGCAGGGCGTAGTCGCCACTGCGACCTGGTCGCTGGAAGCCGACCCCGAGTCCGTGCAGGCGTGGCGCAAGCTCCTCGCCGGGAAGGGGTGAGGGGATTGCCGGCGTCCGAGAGAATGCGTCTTTGGGTCGATGGCCAGTGCCTGCAGACAGCGAGCCGCATGCGCGGTATCGGCCGCTATGTCACCGAGTTGTTGCGGGCGATCGCTACGCATCAGCCGCAGGTCGAGCTTCTCGTGTCGCTCAATGCGGCGCTGCCAGAAGAAGCGCTGCTGGCCCGCGAGGCGCTGGCGGGCATCGTTCCCGCGAGCAATATCCACGTCTGGCACGGCGCAGCCCGTACTGGTGAAGCGATCGAGGGGTACACACCCGAGCGACGCTTGGGCGAGCTTGCGCTGGCTCACCACGTGAACTGCCTGCGACCGGACGTGGCACTCTCGGCCAGTCCGTTCGAGGGAGCCAACGATCCCGCGACGCCGCTGGTACCGGACAGCGGCTGCGAGGTGCCGATCGCCTCGATCTTCTACGATGCCATCCCCTTGAGGTTCAAACAGACCTATATCCGGACTCCCGGGTTTGACGCCTTCTATATGCGGCGTCTCGGTCTCCATTCCGGATTTGCGTCGAACATCTCGATCTCGCAGTTCTCCGCACGCGAGATCACCTCAATCGTCGGCGGGTCCTCGGTGAGCATCGACGCCGGTGTGTCTCCCCATTTCGAGGCACTGGTGGAGCGGAAGGCGGGCTTGCGCATGCCCGGTCTGGGCAAGTTCTTCCTGTATGTGGGGGCCTTCGACTGGCGCAAGAACGTGTCGCTGATTGCGGATGCGTTTGCAGCGGGGCGTGGGACCGCGCTCGACGGATACAAGTTCGTCGTCGCCGGAGATGGCCCGACGATCCTGCGCGAACAGATCCAGGACACGTGGATACGCAACCGCCTCGACCCCGCACGTATGGTGGACCTCGGCCATGTGTCCGACGAGGATCTCGTTGCGCTCTACATGGAGGCAGCGGCGCTCATCCAGCCTTCCCTGATGGAGGGTTTCGGCCTGACGGCCCTCGAAGCCCTCCGTTGCGGAACCAAGGTGGTCGCGACAAACGCCGGTGCCTTGCCCGAGGTGGTCGCAGCGGAAAGCCTGCTTTTCGATCCAGGCTCCCCGAACCAGCTCGCCGACCTGCTCGTTCGGATCGCAAAGAATGACGAGACGCTGGACTCGTCCTTCCAGCAGGCCGAGGTGAACGCCGCGAGGTTCAGCTGGCGTCGTACGGCAGCGCTGGCAGTCGATGAACTGCGTAGAATTGCCGCCTACCGTCGGGACGAACCGATCGCCGCCCTCCGCTCCGGCGTGATGCAATACCTCGACGGCGTCGAGGTCGATCGGGAAGTGGCGGCGCAATGCCTCGCGCTTGCAGAGCCGACGAAATCCCCGGCGAGGTTACTTGTCGACGTTAGCCACACGGCGGGCTCGGACTACCTGTCAGGCATTCAACGCGTGGTGCTCAACATCGCCAGTCGGCTAGGCGATGCGACGAAACGCGAGGGCGTGGAAAGACGGCTGATTGCCAGTGCTACAGGCACCGGCTGGCGCACGGTCGCCGATATGGCGGCGAAGCCCTCGCGACAGCCGCAACAGCTGGTTGTCGGTCGCGACCACCTGCTCATGCTGGACAGCTCGTGGCACCTGTACCGGGAACACGAGCATGCCCTGAGGGCGTGCCGGTTGCGCGGCGGCCACGTGGTGACCTGCCTCTACGATACGGTTCCGCTCTACACGCCGGCATTCTGCGACCCGAACATGCCGGTGGTGTTTGCCAATTGGCTGGCGTCGGCGTTGACATATTCCGATGGCTTCGTCTGCATCTCGCGCGCGGTGGCCGACGAGCTGGCGGCGCTGCTCGAGGCGATCGAGTTCCCCCGTGAGATGAAGATCGGCTACTGGCAGCTCGGTGCCGATTTCGCTGAGATCGCCCCTGCCGGAAAACGACCCGAAGACGGTGCCGGACCGAAGCGCTTCCTGATGGTGGGCACGCTGGAGCCGCGAAAAGGGCATGGCGTTGCACTGGACGCTTTCGACAGTCTCTGGCGGGACAACGAAGAGGTCGAGCTGACCATCGTCGGCAGGGTTGGCTGGGGCAATGCGCATCTGGTCAATCGCCTGAAAAATCATCCGCAACTGGGCCGCCGGCTGTTCTGGCAGGAGCGCGCCAACGACGCCGAGCTCGCCACCCAATATGCGCGCTGCGATGCCTTGGTCGCGGCATCTTTCGCGGAAGGGTTTGGCCTCCCGATCGTCGAGGCCGGGCATTACGGCAAGCCCGTCATCGCCAGCGACATCCCAGTCTTTCGAGAGGTCGGCAACGGCGCGGCCGGCGCGACCTATTTCCCGGTCGGGGATATGCACGCTCTTGCGGCGGCGATCCGCAATTTCCATCGCAACGGCAAGCCGCCGGCGCCGTCTCCGGCCTGGCCCAACTGGGATGAAAGCGCTGCCCAGTTGCAGGACGTTGTGCTGGGCGGGAACTGGTACAGGACCTACCGCCCACGAACCTTCAAGCCGTTCACGCCGCTCTCGAACCTTGGAAACACCACGTCGACTGCCCCGCTCGCGCCCCAGGATCGACAGCATGCCATCGAACTGATGGAGGGGCCGCACAAGGCCGACAATACTGGAGCGCTGAAGATCATCGTGGCCGTAAGGAACGACTCGGATCGCGTCTGGTCGAGCCGGGGCGGACCGAATGGAGTCGGTCGAGTGGCGCTGAGCTATCATCTCTACGATGCCGCCGGAAAGGATGTGGGTTACGACAACCCGCGCACAGCAATTCCGTTCGTCCATCCGCCTGGCCAAACCCTTTATCTCTCGGTCACGCTGCCGCATGACGCCAAGGAGCGCGGCATTGCTTTCGTCGATATCGAACTGGTCCAGGAAGGTGTGAGTTGGTTCGGCAACCCGCTGCGCGTTCGCCTCTAGCCGCCGTTCGCATTAGGCCGAATGGCCGATCCGTTCGTGCGCCCAAGCGCAATTGACACCGTTGTTCATTGTGCCAATCATACGCGCATCTGAGTGGGAATAATCACCCAGGATCGGCCGGAGACACGTAATGGGCCAAGGGATCACCCGAGGGCCCAGCCGGGGTATGCGGTAAAGCGTGCGCTACGCGCAACATCTGTGGACGGACCGCTAGACCCAACCGCCACTGCTTGTTGCGACCTTCTGAGAGACCCATCCCAGGTTCAACCGTGCGGTCCCGGTTGTCGGTAGGTTGTGTCGTCACTCCTTCCACTTTCGAGCCGCCCTGTAAGCCCCGCCAAGGGGCGTGAATTTGGCTTTGGAGGAGCTGACGTGAACGAGCACGTGCGTACCACCCCTGTCCTCACGGACATGGAAGAATATCTCTTCGACCTCAACGGCTACCTGATCCTCAAGGGCGCGCTGACGCCCAAGCAGGTCGCGGACTGCAATGCCACCTATGACGAGGTGGAGGAAGCGGCCAAGTCGATCTCCGGACGCGGCTGGTTCGGCAATGTCGCCATCAACAATTCGGGCAAGCAGGAAGGGCTGGGCATGCAGCAGCTCTACGAGGCCGGTCCCGTGTGGGAAGAGCTGCTCGACCATCCGTCCTGGTACGACAAGGCCATCCACTTCATCGGCACCGACGATCCCGAGAATTTCGACAACCACCACGGCCCGGCCTTCATCGACGAGTGCTTCGGCACCATCCGGCCGCAGGGCGGTGCGCAGCGACTGCACTCGGGCGGGCATGTCGGCACCATCCGCACGCAGTTCCGCTACCATGCGGGCAAGTTCCACTGCAGCCAGATCAACATCCTGATGGCCTTCACCGATATCGGCCCCGGCGACGGCGCCACCATGGTGATTCCGGGTTCGCACAAATCGAACATCCGTCATCCGCAGACCGTCGCCATCGAGAATCGCGCCGAGGAGACTTCGGTCGACGAGGTCGCGGGCGCCATCGAGTGCCACCTCGAAAAGGGTGATGCGCTGCTGTTCGTCGATGCCATCGCGCATGGCTCGGCTCGTCGCACCAACCCGGGCAATCGCCGCGTCGCGGTGTACCGCTATGGCCCGAGCTGGGGGCATTTCCGCCTGCCCTACCGGCCGAGCCCCGAACTGCTCGAGCGGCTGACGCCGCATCGGCGGGGCCTCGTCTATCCGCACGGCAAGCCGGTCTATCCGCCGGGCCGCACGGCCTGACGAATTGACTCGGCGTCGCGGGCAAACCGCGGCGCCCTTCGGCCAACGCGCCGATTTTCGGGGAGAGGTACGTAACGCGAGTGCTCGACAGACTGCATGCGACAGATATGGCGCAGCGGATCGGCCCCCTGGCAAAGGAGGCCGACGCGCCGCTTTTGGCCGAGTGGCAGCGCTCGGGCGTGCGCTTCGTTGCGTCCTCGCCGCGCATGGAAGAGCGCTACGACCAGGCCGTGCGCGAGCTGTTCAGCTGCATCCGGCCTGCCGGCACGGCCGAGCCGATCCTCAATGAGGGCGGTGTCTATGCCGGCTGCTGGCTCGAAAGCACTGGCACGATCAACGCCGAGCTGCTGAGCCGCTTCCTGCCCAACGTCGCCGAGCGCACCTTTCTCGCGCTGATCGAAGGCCAGCGCGACGATGGGCTCCTGCCCTACAAGCTCACCGCGAACGGACCGAGTTTTTCGCAGATCCAGCTGGTGACGCCGCTCGCCCGCTGCGCCTTCAACCACTACATGCTCAACGGCCGCGACAACGCATTCCTCGCCCGCATGTACGCCGCGCTCGCCCGCTACGACGCCTGGCTGGCGCAGTTCCGCGACACACGTGGCACCGGCGGTGTCGAGGCCTTCTGCGCTTACGATACCGGGCACGATCTCAGCCCGCGCTTCTGGCACGTGCCGGACAGCCCGTACCGGAACGATCCGACACGCTACGATCCGGCGAATCCGATCCTCCCGTTCGTGGCGCCCGATCTCACTGCCAGCACCGCTTGCCAGCGTGGCTATCTCGCGCTGATGGCCGAGGCGCTTGGCGAGGATGGCGAGGGCTGGCGGGCAAAGCGGCAGGCAAGCGAGGCGGCTTTGTTCCGGCAGTGCTGGGACGGCGACGACGGCATTTTCTACGACCGCGACGCGCAGGACCGGTTCGTCACCGTGCAGTCCGATGTGCTGCTGCGCGTACTCGCCTCCGAGGTCGGCGACCGCGCCTTCTTCGACCGCGCGCTCGACGCCTACCTGCTCAACACGCGGAAATTCTTCGCCAAATACCCGTTCACCTCGATCGCGCTCGACGATGCGCGCTACGACCACAACTTCAACTACAATAGCTGGGCCGGGCCCTCGAACTTCCTCAGCCTCATCCGCGCGCCGCATGCCTTCCAGCATCACTGCCGATTCACCGAGCTCACCTGGGCGATGCAGCCGACGCTGTCGGCGCTGTTCAAGGGCGAGCGCTTCACCCAGACGCTACACCCCTTCACCGGCCGCGAAGGCTTCACCGAGGCCTACTCGCCTTCGATCCTGTGCCTCCTCGATTTCATCGAGCGGCTCAGCGGCATCCTGCCCCGGCCCGACGGCACGCTATGGTTCACCGGGCTCACCCCGGCGCAGATCGAGCATCGCGACGCGGTGCATGAGACGGGCTATGCGCGCACCGTCGACGGCCGCGCCTTCGAGCTGATCAACACTGCCGAGACCAGCACGGCCTGGCGCGACGGCGAGAAGCTGTTCGAGGCGCCGCACGGGGTGCGCGTCGTCACGGATCGGTCAGGCGAGCCGCTGATGCTGATCGGCATGCAGGCTGCCGCAACCGAGGGCCTGTTCCGCTTTCGCGGACAAGAAATCCCGTTCGTGGCCGCCGCCAACGAACGGCTGGAATGGCGCGGCACCGGGTTCGTGAGCGTAGAGGCGCCCGGGCTCGTGCCGCCCTCGTACTAGATACCGCAACTCAAGGGAGGAGAGACCATGAGCAGACTGAACCGTAGGACGTTCCTCACCGGTACCGCCGGCCTGGCCCTGGCATCGGCTGCCGGCCCCGTCTTCGCGCAGGACCGGCGCATCCGCCATTTCTGGTGGGGCAACCCGGAGCGTGACAAGCGCACCTTCGCCGTCATCGACATCTTCAACAAGGCCAATCCCGGCATCGTGGTCGAAGGCGAGACGCTGGGCTTCAACGACTATTTCACCAAGCTCACCACCCAGATCGCCGGCGGCGCCATGCCCGATGTGATCCAGATGGGTTACGGCGTGATGCTCGAATACGTGAACAAGGGCACGCTGAAGCCGCTCGGCGACGCCATCACCGCGGGCAAGATCGATACCTCGAAGATCGACCAGAGCGGGCTCGACGCCGGCACGTTCAATGGCCAGCTCTATGGCTTAACCATCGGCGCTAACGCGCAGGCCACCTGCTACAACCAGCGCCTGTTCGAAGAGGCCGGGATCGATGTCGACCCGATCACCTGGACGTACGACGACCTCAAGGCGGTGTCGCTGAAGATCAGTGAGAAGGGTGGCGCCAAGGGTACCGACGACCTCACCGCCGACTGGGGCGCCTTCGGCATCTACTGCGGCCAGCGCGGCTTTGCCAACCAATACACGCCGGAGGGCCAGTTCGCTTTCGGCGCCGACATCCTCGTCGACTACTGGAAGATGTGGAAGGACATGCGCGATGCCGGCGCGACACCCTCGGCCGAGGATTCCGCCTCGGTCGCCGGCATCGCCGATCTCGACAAGATGGGCATCGTCACCGGCAAGTCGGCCATCTCGTACGCCTGGTCGAACCAGCTGGTCGGCACGCAGGCGCTGATGCAGGACAAGCTCGGCGCCGGCTTCCGTCCGGGAATCAAGGATGCGCCCTCGGGCCAGTCGATCCAGCCGAGCCAGTTCATCTGCCTCACCCGCGACTCGCGCGACGACGACGGTGCGCTCGCCTACATGAACGCCTTCGTCAACGACCCCGAGATGACGGCGGTGCTCGGCCTCGAGCGCGGCATCCCGCAGCAGTCGGACGTGCGCGCCGCGCTCGAGCCGAACCTGACGGAAGCCGAACGGACCTCGGTCACCTTCTTCGACGCCATCCAGCCTTACGTGACGCCCCTGTCGCCGGCTTCCCCTCCGGGCAACCGCGAATGCGAGGAGGCGTTCGAGACGCGTAGCGCCGTTGCCGTGCTGCTGGACCAGATGTCGATCGAAGATGCCGCCGCCGCCTTCATGGATGAAGCGGCCACCATCCTCGCCCGCGCAAAGTAAGCCATCCCAGTGCTCCCCTCCCCCTTGCGGGGAGGGGTTGGGGGTGGGGGTCTATCGGTGATCGCCGGACCACCCCCTCCCTCGTTCCCTCCCCGCAAGGGGGAGGGAGGCGTCTGCCAAAACCTGCGGCGCGATTATCGAAGTGCCTACGGGAGGAAGTCGAAAGAATGCACAAATTCATCCGCCGCAACCTTGCCGGCTATACCTTCCTGCTCCCCTGGCTGATCGGCTTTTTCTTCCTCGCCGTCGGTCCGATCGTCTCGTCGCTCTACCTGAGCTTCACCGACTATGACGCGGTGGCGGTGCCGAACTGGATCGGGGTCGAGAACTACGAGTTCATGATGAAGGACCGGCGCTTCTGGAAGGCGCTGCAGGTCACCTTCAGCTTCGTCATCATCTCGGTGCCGGCCAAGCTGATCTTCGCGCTCGCCGTGGCGATGATCCTCGACAAGGGCGTGCGCGCCATCGGCTGGTATCGGGCGCTGTTCTACCTGCCCTCGATCCTGGGCGGCTCGATCGCCGTCGCGGTGCTGTGGCGGCAGCTGTTCGAGAATGACGGGCTGGTCAACACGCTGCTCGGCGTGGTCGGCGTCGATGGCCCCAACTGGCTGTCCGACCCACGCTATTCGCTGAGCACGCTGGTGGTGCTGGCAGTGTGGCAGTTCGGCTCGCCGATGCTGATCTTCCTCGCCGGCCTGCGTGCCATTCCGCAGGAGCTCTACGAGGCGGCCGAGATCGATGCGGCAGGAAAATTCCGGCGCTTCTTCGCCATCACGCTGCCGCTGCTGGCCCCGGTGATCTTCTTCAACCTCGTGCTGCAGATGATCGAGGCGTTCAAGAGCTTTTCGGGCGCCTTCGTCATCTCGGGCGGCAAGGGTGCGCCGCTCGACAGCCTGCTGTTCTTCACGGTGTATCTCTACAACGAGGCCTTCACCTATTTCCGCATGGGCTACGCCTCGGCGCTCGCCTGGGTGCTGCTGATCATCATCGCCGCCTTTACCGCCATCGCCTTCTGGACCTCCAAATACTGGGTCCACTACGAGAACGGGAGGGGCTGATCGATGGCCGACACCACGCTCACCGCTGCCCCTCCTGTCCAGCCGACCACGGCCCAGATCGCCGCGGCGATCCGTGAGGAGAAGCTGAAGCGCGGCAAGCGCGCCGCGTTCTTCAAGCACATCTTCCTGATCGTCACCTCGCTGGTGATGATCTACCCGCTGATCTGGATGGTCGCCTCGTCGCTCAAGCCCGACAACCAGATTTTCGGCGACCTCGGCCTCTGGCCATCCGAGTTCCGCTGGGACAACTACACCAATGGCTGGAACGCCATGACCGTGAGTTTCACCCAGTTCTTCTGGAACTCGACCTTCGTCACCGTGCTGAGTGTGATCGGTAACGTCATCTCGTGCTCGTTCGCGGCCTATGCCTTCGCGCGGCTCGAGTTCAGCGGCAAGAACATCTGGTTCGCGCTGATGATGATGACGCTGATGATCCCCTATCACGTCGTCCTCATTCCGCAGTACATCCTGTTCCTCAAGGCCGGCTGGGTGGATACCTACCTGCCGCTGATCGTGCCGCGCTTCCTTGCTGGCGACGCGTTCTTCATCTTCCTCATGGTGCAGTTCTTCCGCCAGTTGCCGCGCGAACTCGACGAGGCGGCAATGATCGATGGGTGCAATCCGTTCAAGATCTACTGGGCCATCATCCTGCCGCTCTCGATCCCCGCCATGGCGACGGCGGCGATCTTTTCCTTCATCTGGACCTGGGAGGATTTCCTGGGGCCGCTCGTCTATCTCAACGACATGCGCGACTACACCGTGCCGCTCGCCCTGCGCAGCTTCATCGCGCAGGACTCGGTCTCGGCCTATGGCCAGTTGTTCGCCATGTCGGTGCTGTCAATCGTTCCGATCGTGCTGTTCTTCATCATCTTCCAGCGCCTCATCATTCGCGGCATTGCCATGTCGGGTCTGAAATGACGTGCGGTCTCAACTCGAAAGGTTCTCCATGGCGGGCGTGACGCTCAGTGAAGTGCGCAAATCCTACGGTACGCACGAAGTGGTGCACGGCATCGACCTCGAGGTCGCGTCGGGCGAGTTCCTGGTGCTGGTCGGACCATCGGGCTGCGGCAAGTCCACGCTCCTGCGCATGATCGCGGGGCTGGAGGAGATCAGCGACGGCACCATCTCGATCGGCGATCGGCTGGTCAACGACGTGCCGGCGAGCCAGCGCAACCTCTCCATGGTGTTCCAGTCCTATGCGCTTTATCCGCATATGAGCGTGCGCAAGAACCTCGCCTTCGGCCTCTCTAATCTCAGGATGCCGCGGCCCGAGATCGAGCGGCGGGTGGCCGATGCGGCCAAGATCCTGCAGATCGGCGAGCTGATGGAACGCAAGCCGCGGCAGCTGTCGGGCGGGCAGAAGCAGCGCGTCGCCATCGGCCGTGCCATCGTGCGCGAGCCGCAGCTGTTCCTGTTCGACGAGCCGCTCTCCAACCTCGACGCCGAGCTGCGCGTGCAGATGCGCGTCGAGCTCGCCAACCTCTACAATCGCCTCGGCACGACGATGATCTACGTCACCCACGATCAGGTCGAGGCGATGACGATGGCGACGCGTATCGCCGTGCTCAACGCCGGCAATGTCGAGCAGGTCGGCACGCCCTACGAGCTCTACAACTCGCCGCGCAACCGGTTCGTCGCCAGCTTCATCGGCTCGCCCAAGATGAACATCATCGAGGCGGTGGCGCAGGGCGGGCAGGCGCAGTTGCCCGATTTCGGCGCGCTGGCCATCCCTGCCCCCGATGGCCCGATCGCGGTCGGCGTGCGCCCCGAGCAGATCGCCATCGCGCGTGAGGGCGACCTCGTGGCCGAGGGCGAGGTGTCGTTGGTCGAGTACCTGGGCGCCGAGATCTTCGTCCACGTCCGGCTCGCCTCGGGCAAGTCGCTGCTGGTCAAGGCCGACGGCAAGGCTCCGCACAAGCTCGGCGACAAGCTACCGGTGGCCATCCGGCGAGACAGTTTGCATTTGTTCGATGCCGCGGGGCTAGCGATCGCACGCTAGAGCGATCTTGCTGTCGTTGCACTAGCCCGGACTGACCTCTCCCACCGGCTGTCATCCCAGCGAAAGCTGGGATCCAACTCCTAGCCCGCGCCGGTGGAGAGATGGATCCCTGCCTTCGCAGGGATGACAGCCCGAGATGCGTCGCACCAACCTGCCCCTCAAAAGCAGAACGCGCGGCGTGGGGCCGCGCGTTCGCAATCCGCCGTAGGCGTCAGCAATCAATCGAAGAAGTCAGAATCGCCTTCGCCCAGGTGCTTCTTGGCTTCCTTGACGTTGAAGTTGACGCCGAGACCCGGGCGATCCGGCACGTCGATCAGGCCGCCCTTGACCGGCATGCCGTCAAAGCCCTCGGTGATGTCGTACCAGAAGGGCTCGAAGCGGGCCGGATATTCGAAGGCGATCAGGTTGTCCGGCATGGTGGCGCAGACCTGGATCAGCGCGGCGAGACCGAAGATGCCGTTGGCGGTGCCGTGCGGCGCCATGGCGATGCCGTGGAGGTCGGCATGCTCGGCGACCCACTTGATCTCGGCGAGGCCGCCGATGTCGCACGGATCGGGGCCGATGACGTTGACGGCGTGGCTCTCGATCAGTTGCTTGTAGTTCTGGCGCAGGTAGATCTGCTCGCCGGTGTGGATGGGCGTGGTCGTGGCGTGGGTGACGTCACGGTACACGTCGGGGTTCACATACGGCACGTAGTCGCCGGTGATCATGTCCTCGAGCCACATCAGGTGCAGGTGCTCGACCGCCTTGGCGAGGCGTAGCGCATCGACCGGCATGAAGCCCGGGCCCGCGTCGACGGCGGTGTTGTAGCCGGCGCCCAGCGTCTCGCGCGCAGCGGTGATGCAGGCGACGAGATGATCAAGGCCTTCCTTGGTCATCGTGCCCTTATGCGGGTACGGGAACGGTGCATCGCGCTGCACTTCGCCATAGAAGTAGTTGGGGAAGTCGCGCACCATCGCTGAGTGGAAAGCCGACGGCAGCTTGAACAGGGTGAACTCGCCCTTCAGCGACTTGCCGTACTCGGCCCAGCGCTTGTAGCCGGCCGGGGTGTGCTCGGCGCCGCCCGGCACTTCCGCCTGGTAGAGCGTACGATAAGTGCGGACCTGGTCGCGGACCTTGCCGCCGAGCAGGCGATAGACCGGGGCGTTGAGCGCCTTGCCGGCGATGTCCCACAGCGCATGTTCGATGGCCGAAACGGCCGCACCGAACGGCTTGAAGCCGCCCCGTACACGGATGCGGCGCATGACGCGCTCGACGTCACGCGGGTCCTGCCCGACGATCCAGTCCTTCAGATCCAGTACCTGTGGCTTCACGTAGGGCTTGGGGGTCTCGATCTGGCCCCAGCCGGTGATGCCTTCATCCGTCCTGATCTGGACGATGGGCGCGTTGGCGATGACCGCGCACCTGAGATCGGTAATCTTCATTGTTGGGGGAGCCTCCTCACTCGCTACCATACCAGATGCTTCCTTTATCCATATTCCGGCGCAGAATTGAATGCGCCTTATGGGGAATCGTACATTTTTCTTGCCTTGCCGGCCCCATTTCCGCCCGCGACTAGGCGTTTGGGCCGGGCTGGTATAGATGGCGGGCAACGATCCACCGGAGGCCAGCCATGCGACTGCGCGACCGCCGCCTGCTCGTCATCATCGGCGGCGGCATAGCCGCCTACAAGGTGCTCGAGCTGATCCGCCGGCTGAAGGATGAAGGCGCGCGCGTGCGCTGCGTGATGACGGCGGCGGCGCAGCAGTTCATCACCCCGCTCTCGGTGAGCGCGATCAGCGGCGAGAGGGTGTTTTCGGAGCTGTTCAACCGCGATGACGAGCACGATATCGGTCATATCCGCCTGTCGCGCGAAGCCGACCTGATCGTCGTCGCCCCCGCCACCGCCGACCTCATGGCCAAGACGGCGACCGGCCTCGCCGGCGATCTCGCCGGCGCGGTGCTGCTCGCTTCCGACAAGCCGGTGCTGATGGCGCCGGCGATGAATCCCCATATGTGGGCGCACCCGGCGACGCGCCGTAACCGCGCGACGCTCGCCGCCGACGGCATCCAGTTCGTAGGCCCGAACGCCGGGGCGATGGCCGAAGCCGGCGAGACCGGCGAAGGTCGCATGGCCGAGCCCGCGGAGATTCTCGCCGCCATCGTCGAGCGGCTTGCCCCGGACGGCCCGCTCAGCGGCCGCAGCTTTGTCGTCACCTCCGGCCCGACGCATGAGCCGATCGATCCGGTGCGCTACATCGCCAACCGCTCGTCCGGCAAGCAGGGCCACGCCATCGCCGCCGCGCTGGCAAAGCTCGGCGCGAGTGTGCGGCTCGTTACCGGCCCGGTCACCCTGCCCGATCCGCCCGGTGTCGCGGTCACCCATGTCGAAACAGCCCGCGAAATGCTGGCGGGGGTGGAAGCCGCCCTGCCCGCCGATGGGGCGGTGTTCGTCGCCGCTGTCGCCGACTGGCGCACCGCCGATGTGGCGACCGAGAAGATGAAGAAGCAGCCGGGCGACGACAGCGTGCCGTCACTGCATCTGGTCGAGAACCCAGACATCCTCGCCACCATCGGCCACCACAAGCAGCGCCCGCGCCTCGTGGTCGGCTTCGCCGCAGAGACGCAGGACGTGGTCGCCAACGGCACGGCCAAGCTCAAGCGCAAAGGGGCCGACGTCATCGTCGCCAACGACGTCTCCGGTGATGTGATGGGCGGCGACCGCAACAAGGTGACGCTGCTCTCAGCCGAAGGCGCCGAGACCTGGCCCGAGCTCAGCAAGACCGAGGTCGCCGACCGCCTTGCTGCCGTCATCGCCGCGCGGCTGGGCAAGCCCAGCGCATGATCGAGCCGACGGTCCCCTATCGCCGCTTCACCCACGCCCAGTGGGCCGAGCTCGGCGCCGGCGAGCCGATGACGCTGACGGCTGAGGATATCGAGCGGCTGCGCTCGCTCAGTGACCCGATCTCGCTCCACGAAGCCGAAGCCACCTACCTGCCGCTCTCGCGCCTCCTCTCGCTGCATGTCGAAGCGATCCGCGACCTCCACACCGTGACGCACCGCTTTCTCGGCACCAATGCGCGAAAAGTGCCGTTCGTCATCGGCATTGCCGGCTCGGTCGCGGTGGGCAAATCGACCACGGCGCGCATCGTGCGGGCACTGCTGCAGCGCTGGCCGGCAAGCCCGAAGGTCGATCTGGTCACCACAGACGGATTCCTCTACCCCAACGCGGTGCTGAACGAACGTGGCCTGATGCGGCGCAAGGGTTTTCCGGAGAGCTATGATCGCGGCCGGCTGGTCAAATTCCTGTCCGAGGTGAAGTCGGGCCGCGGCAACATCGAAGTGCCGCTCTATTCGCACCTTGTCTACGATGTGGTGCCCGGCGAGCACATGGTCGTCGACCAGCCGGACGTGCTGATCGTCGAGGGGCTGAACATCCTCCAGCCCGGTGTGCAGCGCAAAGGCGGCGAGCCGGTGTTGTTCGCCTCGGACTTCATCGATTTTTCGATCTATGTCGACGCCGACCTCGATGATCTCGAAGCCTGGTACATGGAGCGCTTCTACCGGCTGCGCGAAACCGCGTTCCGCAACCCGGCCTCGTTCTTCAAGCGCTATGCCGACATGAGCAAAGACGAAGCGGGAAGCTTCGGGCAGGACAACTGGCGCTCGATCAACCTGCCGAACCTCACCGAGAATATCGCGCCGACCCGTTCACGGGCCGACCTGATCCTCAAGAAGGGCGGCGACCACCGCCTCGAGGAAGTGCTGCTGAGGCGGCGCTAGGGCGCGTCACATCCACAAACTCCGGCGTCATCCCCGCACGGGTGGGGATCCAGTAGCCGCAGGCTCGGTACCAAAACTGGGTTCCCGCCTACGCGGGAATGACATCGTGGGTAAATGCCTAGGCGGCGACCAGCCGCTCGCGCAGCAGGATCGACACAGCATCCGCCCGGTTGCGAGCGCGGAGCTTTTCGAGAATGGCGGTGACGTGGAACTTGGCTGTGTGCACCGAGATGTCTAGCGCCCTCGCGATCACCTTGTTGGATGCGCCGTTCACCAGCAGCTCCGCCACCTGCTGCTCGCGCTGGCTGAGGCTGCGGCGCTCGGCGGCCGGAGCGGTGCGCGGATCGGGCTCGCGCTCGATACGATAGCCGGCGGCGCGCAGCCGGGCGGCCGCGACGATCAAATCGGCATCGGCGGTCTCGAGCGCATCGGTGCCCAGGCGCAGCACATTGCGGCCGATGACGCCGTCACGATCGGTGACCACGACGTCGGCAATGGCATCGGCGGTTTCGATCAGACCCGGCTCGGTGAGCAGCATGCGACGCAGCTGACGCGCCAGCGTCAGGTCATCGAGAGACAGCGCTACGCCAACAGTGGGCGAGAGCGGCAAACGGCCCGATTCGGCGACGCGGAGGCCGGCTTCGGGCGAAAAATTCTGTGCGAGCAACACCATGGATTGAAACTCCCTAGCGGCGGCGACAGCTGCAGAACTGTCTCCGGGGATGATGGCAGGCGGTTCCCCGCAGTCATCCGTTGCATGACTATATGGTGACGAAGTCACCAAGGAGAAGACCGCATCGAACCGCGGCCAGCGGCAAAGAGAGCTAGGCTGGCCCGATGCGGCTGTCATCAATAGCTGCCCAGATGGGCAGGTTCGTGGCCTCAGCGCCTCCCCATTCGGGCAGTCTCGCCCGGCTTGCGGCGCGAAACCACATATCCGGCATGATCGCGTCACAGCTCAATCCCGCGTCCGACCAGCATCTGCTCGATGCCTATTCGCTCACCGTTTCCGATGTCGCGGAAACCGTCGGACCCTCCGTCGGCATGGTCACCACCGACGGCAAAGGTCATGGCTCCGGCGTGGTGATCTCGCAGGACGGCCTCGTCGTCACCAACTCGCACGTCGTCGGCAAGCATCGCGAAGTGCATGTCGCCCTGCCCGACGGACATCGCCTTGCCGGCCGCGTGCTCGGCGCCGACCCTGACACCGATCTCGCCATCCTCAAGCTCGACGGCAGCGCCCTGCCCATCGCCGCCCTCGGCGACAGCGCCGAACTCCGCCGCGGCCAGATCGCCATCGCCATCGGCAACCCGCTCGGCTTCGAGTCAACGGTCACCGCCGGCGTCATCTCCGCCCTCGGTCGCAGCCTGCGCTCACCCTCGGGGCGGCCGATCGAGGACGTGATCCAGACCGATGCCGCGCTCAACCCCGGCAATTCCGGCGGCGCGCTGGTGTCGAGCCACGGCGAAGTGGTCGGCATCTCGACTGCGATGATCGCCGGGGCGCAGGGCATCTGCTTTGCTGTTGCCAGCAACACGGTGAAGCTCGTGCTCGGCGAAGTGCTGCAGCATGGCGCCGTCCGCCGCGCTTGGCTCGGCGTTGCCGCCGACACCGTGAACCTGCCCCGCCGCGTCGCCGACGCCGCCCATATCGGCTCGCAGTCGGCGGCCGTGCTGCACTCGATCGTTCCTGATGGTCCCGCCGCGAGGGCCGGCGTCCGCGAAGGCGACGTGCTGCTGGCGCTCGATGGCCGGCCAGTCGAGGGCCCCGGCCCCCTCCTCCGCATGCTCACGGCCGACGCTATCGGCACGCGCGTGCAGTTGCAGATCCTGCGCTCGGGGCGGCTGCTCGAGCTCGGGGCCACGCTCACCCAGCGGCCCAGCGCCGGCTGACCGGAACCCGCGAGCCGGCCAGCCCGTTCATCCTCGAATAGTGGAGGACGACCAAACATGGCAACTCTCGAAACCGAACGGCAGCCGGAAGCAGCCAAGGTCGATCGCCTCGTCGACGAGAATGGCGCGACGGTCGAGGTCGTGCCGGAAACGGCGCTGATCGTCGAAGACGAGGTCGAACGCACCGTCGGCGGCACCGGTCCCACGGCATGGTTTCGTGTCGGCGTCATCGGCGTGCTGATCGTTGCCGCCATCCTGCTCGGGCTGCAGTTGCTCGCCGGCGGTGCCAGCACAGACATGGTGCCCGGCACGCCGACCACCGAGCAAACGTCGCCATAAGCAAAGGGCCCAGAATCGCTCCCGGGCCCCTTGTTTCGATCTGGCTGGTGTCAGCCCTGGATAGGCGACAGCTGAATCTCGACGCGGCGGTTCTGCGCACGGCCGGCTTCGGTGGCGTTGGAGGCAATCGGGTTCGCCTCGCCCTTGCCGGTGATGTAGAAGCGGCGCTGGTCGATGCCCTGGCTGGCGAGAATGGTCGCCACGGCCACGGCGCGCTTCTGGCTCAGGTCCAGGTTGTAGCTGTCCGAGCCCTGCGAATCCGTGTGTCCGTAGACGTCGATAACCGTCTTGTTGAACTTCTTGAGCACGAGGCCGACCGAGACGAGGGTCTCGTTGAACTGCGGCTGCACGGTCGCGGAGTCGGTGGCAAACGTGATGTTGGAGGGCATGTTGAGGATGATCTGCTGGCCGACGCGCGTCACCGACACGCCGGTGCCCTGCAGCTGGGCGCGCAGCTCGGCTTCCTGCTGGTCCATGTAGCTGCCGATCGCCGCGCCCGTGAGGCCACCCACACCCGCGCCGATGAGCGCCGCGACGCGCGGATCATTGCCGGTCGCCGCGCCGATGATGCCGCCGACCACGGCCCCGCCACCCGCACCGAGCAGCGCACCACCGCCGGCATTCGAGATCTGGCTTTCGCCGGTATAGGGATTGACCGAGGTGCAGGCACTCAGCGACAGCGCCGCTGCGGCGGCGATCAGAATCTTCGACTTCATTGACGTCCCCCGTAGGTTCAGCGCGTTCTCGCCAGCGATTGCGGCAGGATGGTGATTTGCGCCGATTTTGACCGGCGGCAAATTAACCATGCGCCCAGCCGCCGTCGACCACGAAATCCTGACCCGAAATCATCCTGGAATCGTCGGCGGCAAGGAACAGCGCCATGCGCGCGATATCGGGTGGATAGAGCCGTCCGGCCAGCGGCTGCACCTGCTCGAGCATCTTGAACGCATCCGGCGTGGCCCACAGCTTCAGCTGCCGCTCGGTCATGATCCAACCCGGTACGATCGTGTTGGTGCGGATGCCGTGCTTGCCGTATTCGCGCGACATCGAACGCGACATGCCGTGCGCAGCCGCCTTGGCCGAGGTGTAGACGGTGAGATCGGCCGAGTTGGTCATCCAGCTCACCGAGCCGAAATTGATGATCGAGCCGCGCTTGGCCGCAATCATTCCCGGCGCCACCGCCTGCACGGCGAAGAAGGCGTGCTTCAGGTTGACCGCCATGGCCTTGTCCCACGCCTCGGGCGTGATCTCGGCGATGGTATGGCGGGTGTCGTTGGCAGCATTGTTGACCAGCGCCAGCGTCGGGCCGTGCGCCTCGGTGAAGCCGGCGATCGCCGCCTGATAGGCCGGAATATCGGTGATGTCGCAATGCGTGAACTTCACCGTGCCGCCGGCTGCATTGAGTTCGGCCTCGAGCTTCTCGCCGGCTTCCCTCGCGATATCGACGAAGCCGACCTTGCTGCCCTGCTCGGCAAAGGCGCGGACGATGCCTTCGCCGATACCGGATGCGCCGCCCGAAACGATCACGGGCATGCCCTTGAGGCTGGGATAGACGGCGAACTCGGACATCGGATTTCCCCCTAAGACTAAAGTGTCGGCCGGGGACCTAGCGCGCTACGCCCTACCATACAAGGGTCAACGGATACCGTAGGCGGCAAGGAATACGCGCACGCCCGAAGCGGCGTAGCGGCGCAACTCATCAGCGCCAGGGATCGCCGCATCGCCGAGCAGCATCGCCTCGTTGACAGGCTGGGCCATGACCAGCCAGTTGAAGTGCTCGGCCGCTTCTTTCGGATCATCGATGCGCAGCAGCCCCGCGGCGGCGAATCGCTCGAACATCTCCGCCAGCATCGCCATGGCGCGCGCCGGGCCCCAGTCGTAAAGCGCCCGCGCCAGTTCGGGGAAGCGCGCCACCTCGCCGATCACCAGCCGGCGCAACTGCATCAGCCGCGGCGTCACTACAATGCTGAGTTGGCGATAGGCATAGTCCTCGAGGAAGGGCTTCAGCTCATCGGGATTGGCCGGATCCGGCCGGTCCTGGTTGCGCAGGTGTACGGCGTCGCCGGCCCCACCCGACATCGAGGTGACGATCTCGACGAAGAGCGCTTCCTTGCTGGCGAAGTGCTTGTAGACGGTCTGCTTGGACACCTCGGACAGCGCGGCGATCTCGTCCATGTTGGTGCCGAGAAAGCCCGAGCGCAGGAACACCTCGGTCGCGGCAGCGAGAATAGCCCGGCGCTTGGTGGCCGAGCGGCTTTCGGCCTCGGGATGACCAGCTTCGGGGTGACCGGCTTCATACAAGGCAGCCGACATGCCCGGCGCGCCAGCGCTACCTGCTGGCGGCCGGCGGAGTTTCGACCTGCGGCCCTGCCCCTCTTTCATGCTCGTGCCATCTCGACTCGCCATTGACATATAGTACTGGACAGTCTAGTTCTTCGCAACGCTCGGTACTGGACGGTCTAGTTTTGAAGATGCTCGCGGCAGCGGTGCTGGCTGCGCCCGGCGCCTCCGCGCAGGAAAATGGAGAGAGATAGTGGATGAGATGCATGCAGCGACCCTCAAGGTCCCCGGTGCGAGCCTCTATTACGAGCTGCGCGGCACCGGGTCGCTGCTGGTGATCATCCCCGGCGGACCGCAAGATGCCGGGGTATTCGCCGAGCTCGCGGCCGGCCTGGCGGATACTCACCGCGTCGTCGCCATCGATCCGCGCGGCAATTCGCGCTCACTGTTCGATGCGGCGCCGACAGAACTCGATCTCGGCGTGCTTGCCGATGATGTAGCGGCATTGATCGGCGAGCTCGGCGGTCGGGCCGACGTGTTCGGCACCTCTGGCGGCGCGCAGATCGCGCTCGAGCTGGCCACGCGGCATCCGGGCCTGGTGGGCACGGTCGTGGCGCACGAGCCGCCCAGCATGAGGCTGATGGCCGATCCCGCTCCGGCCGTTGCCGAGACGGAAGAGCTCTACCGCATCTATCGGGACGAGGGCGTCGATGCCGCGATGGGCCATTTCTTCGGCGCCAACGGCCTCGACGAGGACGGCCCGCCGGATTTCGGTGACATGCCCCCGGAGGCGGCCGAGACCATGGCGCGGGTCGGGGCCAATTTCGAGTACTGGCTCGCCCACGGCATGCGGCCGCTCTCCTTCTACAAGCCGGATGTTGCCACATTGAAGGCCAACGGCACGCGCGTAGTGGTCGCCATCGGCGAAGGCTCGAAGGGTCAGCCGATCGAGGCAATGGCGACGGCGCTGGCCAATGCGCTGGGCATAGCGCCAACGACCGTCCCTGGCGATCACATGGGCTTTGACGACCCCGCCTTCGCCGGCGCGCTCGAAGCTGCCCTCAGGTAAGGAGACCGCAATGCATATCCAGTTCGCCGAACTGCCCGTCATCGACCAGGATCGCGCCAAGACCTTCTACAGGGACATGCTCGGCTGCAGCGTCGCCGCCGATAGCCCGATGGGCGGCGACTGGCGCTGGATCGAGCTCGCCTTCGCGGGCAGCCCGACCCACCTGCATTTCGTGCGCCGGCGCCCCGACGCCGATCCGGACGAGCCGGTACTGGTGCTGGTCGATGACGATGTCGCCGGCACTATCGAGCGGCTCCGGGCCAAGGGTGTCGAGATCGTCACCGAGCCGGCCGAAGCGCCATGGCAGCCGGGGCGCGTGGTCGCCGAGTTCCGCGACAGCGAGGGCAACCGCATGGTGCTGGGCAGCCCGTAACGGACTAGGTCCGATGCGAACCCCATCCACCGGCTGTCATCCCCGCGAAAGCGAGGATCCATCTTGCCGCCAGCGCGGGCTGAGACGTGGATCCCTGCTTTCGCAGGGATGACAATCGTGGGTGAGGCTCCATCCAATCGCACCACTGGCACCGCCTCCCCCTTGGTGTCACCGGCACGACATATCGGGCGGCTAGGCAGCTTGCTTCCCCCTCAGCAATCCGACCCGTGCCATGTCCATCGACCTCGTCAAGCCCGCTCAGATCGCCCTCCTTGCCGGCCCACCGCAGGAGGAACGCGATCGCCTCGCCGCCCTCGAGCGGATCGAGGCCAACCATGCCGAAGCGCTGGCCGGCCTCAGCTGCCTGCAGCGCCTCGAAGCCCCGGTCTCCGACCTGGGCGAGCCGCTGAGCTTCCCGCTCACCGTCGCCGCCTGGAACCTCGAGCGTTGCTATGCGGTCGAAAAGTCAGGCGATATGCTCGCCCGCGAGGGCGCCGACATCGCGCTGCTCTCCGAGGTGGACAACGGCATGGCCCGCACCGGCCAGCTCCACACTTCGCGCGAACTGGCTGAGCAGCTGGGCATGGCCTACGCCTTCGGCGTCGAGTTCCTCGAACTCGAGCTGGGCGCCGACGTCGAGCTCGAATTCTGCGACGACGATTTCAACGTGCACGGCTTTCACGGGAACGCGCTGCTGGCCAAGACTGCGCTGCAATCGCCGGTGATGATCCGGCTCGAGTCGCATGGCCACTGGTTCACGCCCGAGACGCCGGCCAAGCGCATCGGCACGCGCTGCGCCATTGCCTCGGCGGTCGCGACCACCGAGGGGCCGCTCTATACCGTCTCGGTGCATCTCGAAAACCGCGGCAATGCCGAGTATCGCGAGGGCCAGATCCGGCGTCTCCTCGATGCCATCGACCAGCTTGCCGGCGACGCGCCGGTGATCATCGGCGGCGACCTCAACACCGGCCTTGCCGACAATGGCGATTTCGAGAAGGAAACGCTGTTCGCCCACGCGGCCGGCCGCGGCTACGAGCGCCATGGCGGCCCGCTCGACCAGACGACGACGCGCCCGAGCCGGGTCAGCCGCAACCCGCGCGGGACGTGGAAGCTCGACTGGTTCCTGGCACGCGGACTGCTGGTCGAAGGGAGCCGCATCGTCCCGGCCCTGGCGCCGGACGGCGAGGTGCTGTCGGACCATGAGATGGTGGTGGCGAAGATTGGTGGGTTTCGGGAGTAGATAGAGGGTCGTGCGGCATCGCACCCCCTCTCTGCTGCGACTAACTCGCTAACGCTCGTAAGTCTCGCTTCTCCCCCGCCAAGGGGGAGAGGGTGCGTCTGTCACACACCGGTGGATACAGTGATCTTCTCCCCCTTGGCCGGGGAGAAAGCGAAAACTTGGGCTTAGCGCAGCTAAGTCCTTAGTTTTCGCAAGAGAGGGGGTCCCTGGAGGGCACGATCAAACCTCCTCATCCTCCACCTTGCCCGTCGGCGCGATGTCCATCGCCTCCACCCGCTCGAGCAGCGCGGTGATCCTGTCCACGTTCTCGATATGCCGCGTCTCCATCGAGAAGTTCAGCGTCACATATTCCCGTCCCGGGCAGAACGTGCAGATGTTGGCGGCCGGGTGCCAGGCGCCGCAATAGATCGGCTCCATCATGCCATGCGTCATCGGCCCGTAGGTGCGGTGCGGCGGCACCAGCGTCAGCACGACATGGATGCCGCCATTGAAGCGCCAGAAGCGCTTGCCGGGCAGGAAAGGCAGCGCCTTGTTCAGCCCGCGCAGCGCCTTGAACATCGAGTTCATCATCACCTGGAACTTGGTGATGTCCTTCTGCTCGATCCTGTCCACCGTCGCATCGACAGTGCGGACATACTCAACGAAATCGTCGATGACCTTGAACTTGGCCTCGAGCGCGCGGACGCGGAAGAAGTCGTCGTCGGCATCGTGGCGCTTGCCGTCCAGCATGGTGTAGGCGGCGCCGATCACCTTTTGCGACATGTGGCGCTGGGCGCCTTCCCCGTTGAGCGCGTGGGTCACCAGCGCGAACATCAGCGAGCGCTGGCGCACGCCGAGCTTGTTGGCCAACAGGCGCAGCCGGTGACGCTTGAGCGCCAGCGTCTTGAAGCCCCACGGCCGGTCGGGCGGCGCCAGGAGGTTGGCGAGCGTGACATACATGAAAGTCATGCCCCAGCCGCGCAGGGTGCCCTTGAGGCGGGCGCCGAAGCCGACCTTGTTGGTCTTGTCGCTCATCACGCCGTGGCTGGCATTGGCCGAGCGGGTCAGCAGCGCCGAATCCGAACCTTCGAGCACGGCATGGCTCGAACGCACCTGGATCATCGAGACGCGGCCATCGGCATCGGGGCCACCGCGACGAACAACGGCCGAGACACGGAACAGCGGCAGGTCATCGCGATCGAAGATGTCGGTCGACTTGCTCAGCCACTTGTCCGGATAGCCATCGAACTCGTCGACTTCCTCGACATGGGTGATCGCATCGAGCAGGTGCTTGGGGAACGGCTGGCCGGGACGGGCGCCGACGAAGCCGTGCGTCAGTTGCGGGGCCAGCGCCACCATGTCGGCGACGAGGTTGCTCAGGCTGTCCTTGGTGAAACTCTGGCGCGAGGCGGCGGTGAAGAACACCGTGTCGCGGGCCTCGTAGAGGAACCACTGGAAATCGGTGAACAGCGCCTGCGGGTGCTTGTTGACCGCGGCGAGCGCAAGGTCCAGCAGCTCGGCGTGGTCGTTCGCGAAGCTCGACGACGAGAAGCTCTTCATGGCGGATCCCCCTGTTCCGTTGGGCAGATAGTAATCTACCGCGAGGCCCGGTCAACGATCTGCGGCCAGGGCGCGACGGCACTCGAGCAAGTCGCACGGGCCGCCTGAACCGATTGTGAATGCTCTGACGGCAGCTCGCGCATCGATACCTGCGACCATAGATGCACGCAGGATTGGTTGGCACGGCGCATGCGATTGTTTAGGATGGTTCCAACCTGTGGCAACAAGGCCAAGCGCCATCAATGGCTTGCACCGGCCGCGCGTCGAATTGACCTATGTCAACGCAGGAACAACAGGGTCTAGGTAGCACACGCTATCGGAGGCCGCACCCGGGACGCCTCGCCCCGGCCAAGGTCTGGTTGTCGCGCTTCTGTACGAAATGTCCCCGAAGCGCTTGAGAGAGTGACGAAATGGACTATCGCGGGTTTTTCGAAGACGCTGTCGACGCGTTGCGGCAGGAAAAGCGCTATCGCGTGTTTGCCGATCTCGAGCGCATCGCCGGGCGGTTTCCGCGGGCGATCTATCGCGACGCTTCCGACAACGAGCGCGAAATCACCATCTGGTGCTCGAACGATTATCTCGGCATGGGCCAGAACCCGACCGTGATCGCCGCGATGCAGGATGCGGCGGCTAAGCTCGGCGTCGGCGCCGGCGGCACGCGCAACATTTCCGGCACCAACCGGCCGCTGGTCGAGCTCGAGCGCTCGCTCGCCGACCTGCACCGCAAGGAAGCCGCCCTCGTCTTCACCTCCGGCTTCGTCTCCAACGAAGCCGCAATCTCGACGATCGCGCGGCTCTTGCCCGATTGCGTGATCTTCTCCGACCAGCTCAACCACGCCTCCATGATCCAGGGCGTGCGTCAGTCGGGCATGGAAAAGAAAATCTTCCGCCACAATGACGTCGACCACCTGCGCGAGCTGCTCGCAACGGTCGACCGCAAGCGGCCCAAGCTGATCGTGTTCGAGTCGGTCTACTCGATGGATGGCGACATCGCCCCGATCAAGGAGATCTGCGATCTCGCCGAGGAGTTCGGTGCGCTCACCTATATCGACGAAGTCCATGCCGTCGGCATGTATGGCCCGCGCGGCGGCGGCATTGCCGAGCGCGAGAACCTGATGGGCCGCATCGACATCATCGAAGGCACGCTCGCCAAGGCCTTCGGCGTCATGGGCGGCTACATCACGGCGAACAGGGCAATCATCGACGCGGTGCGCTCCTACGCGCCCGAGTTCATCTTCACCACTGCCCTGCCCCCGGCGCTGTGCGCCGCAGCCCGCACCTCGATCGACCTGCTCAAGGCCTCGGGCGTCGAACGCGCCGGCCAGCAGCGCCAGGCGCAACTGACCAAGGACATCCTCAACGACGCCGGCCTGCCGGTGCTCAAGACCGACACCCATATCGTGCCGGTCATCGTGGGCGATGCCCGCCTGTGCAAGGCCGCCAGCGACATGCTGATGGACAAGCACAACATCTACATCCAGCCGATCAACTACCCCACCGTGCCCAAGGGCACCGAACGGCTGCGCATCACGCCGACCCCGCTGCATACCGACGAGATGATCATCGAGCTCCGCCACGCCCTGGTCAGCGTGTGGGCCAGCCTCGAGCTGCCGCGCGAGCGCCCGGCCCCGAAGGTCACCTCGTCCAAGCTCACCAGCGGCGACCTGACCCTCCCCACCGTCGGCGGCTGATCGCCGGCGGGTAGGACAGAACCGTCATAAACGGGCGCTAGACTTGGTGGATGCCTCCAGCCATGGTCCGCCGCATGCAACTCCGCCTTCACACGCGCTATCAGAACTCCGCCGGCCAGCGCGTGCGCATCGTGCTCAACCTGAAGGGTCTGAGTTACGAGTACGTACCCGTGCCGTCGGCCGCCTCGCCCGAGTACATCGCCATCAACCCGCAGGGGCTGATGCCGGCGCTGGAAATCGATGGACGCATCGTGGCGCAATCGATGGCGATCATCGGGCTGATCGAAGAGCTGTTCCCGCAGCCGCCGCTGCTACCCGAGGATCCCATCGCTCGGGCCACGGCCCGTTCCTTCGCCTACCTGATCGCGGCCGATGTCCACCCGATCAACAATAACCGGGTGCGGAAATATCTCGCCGGACCGATGGGCGCCGACGAAGCGCGGATCACCGCCTGGTATCACCACTGGATCGGGACGGCCTTCCTGAGCCTCGAGACCATGCTGGCCGAAAGCCGGCCCCCGACCCGCTACGCCTACACCGACACGCCCGGCCTCGCCGAAGCCTGCCTCGTGCCGCAGATGGCCAATG
The DNA here is from genome assembly GCF_057657195.1 of Devosia sp. Soil_C_22. Lineage (NCBI taxonomy): Bacteria > Pseudomonadati > Pseudomonadota > Alphaproteobacteria > Hyphomicrobiales > Devosiaceae > Devosia > Devosia sp. Soil_C_22. Next base: position 786,590 of record NZ_JBDGIY010000001.1, on the reverse strand, counting down.
CGCGGCGCTTCGGCTGCGACCTCGGCCCCTATCCGCGGCTCGTGGCGCTCGACGAGGCCTGCCGCGACCTGCCCGCCTTCGCCGATGCCGCGCCCGAAGCGCAGATCGATTTTCCGGCCGAGACGGTGAACTAGAGCATTTCACCGTTGATTGAGCCAACCCGGCTCGCCTTTCTCACTGGCTGTCATCCCAGCGAAAGCTGGGATCCAACTCGCAGCTGGCGCGGAAGCAGAAATGAATCCCTGCTTTCGCAGGGATGACAGCTGGCGGTAGGGCAGACCGACTGTGAACCGCTCCAGCAGGGGCGCTGATGGTCAGTTCTTAACCCTACCGCCCCGCATAGAGCTCGCCGGAGCGCGGCGCTGTCCAGTGGTGATGGCCGCAATGCGGGCAAGTTCCCGGCTGCACCCCCGCCGCCACCTCCCGTACCGTGCCACAATGGGTGCAGGCCAGCCTCCCGCCGGCCGGCGTCGCCTGATCCGCCTCTACCATCTCCGGCGGCTCAACCTCTGCCGGTGGCACGATGGGCAGGCCGGGCCGCTCGTCCTTGGCCTTGAACACGGTCAGCACGCCATCGGACTCGATATAGGCGCGTCCAACCTGCCCCAGGTGTTCGATGCCCTTCTCGCGCAGCTCCTGGAACAGCTCGCTCACCCCCATGGTTGTCGAGCCGAAGAACGCCTTGCAGATCACGCCGTCGCGGATCACCTCCTCGGGCGCCCCGTCGAGCACGCGCTCGGCGCCTTTGCTGCGCGCGATGAGGATATCGAGCCCCTTGTTGGCGAACACCACCACCGTCACCACCAGCAACGCGTGCACCAGCGGCACGTCCGGGTAGAACATGGCATCGCCCACGGCCGAACCGAGCGCGATCACCAGCAGGAATTCGATGGTCGACAGCTGCCCGATGGTCCGGCTGCCGAGCCAACGCAGCAGCAACAGTGCATAGACGTAGACGATGAGCGTGCGCAGCACGATCTCGAGCAGGAAGAACGGCGACTCGTCGCCAAACATCATGCGCTGCAGGTCGAAGGCGGCAATAGGCTGATCCACGCTGGAGCTCCGGGGCAGTTATGCCCCGGAAACGTTGCGGCCAGCACCGGCGTTCCGGCGGACCTCGCTTGGGCGAGGCTAAGGATCAACCCGCCGGCGTCAACTGTCACTGGTGAGCACGATCCGCATCAGATCGGCGGTGTTGCGCGCGCCCAGCTTTTCCATCACGCGGGCGCGGTGCACCTCGATGGTGCGCGGCGAAATGCCGAGCTCTCGTCCGGCCTCCTTGTTGGACTGGCCATTGGTGATCAGCTGCAGCACTTCGCGCTCGCGCGGCGTCAGCTGGTCGAAACCGCGGACCTCGATCTGACGCCGCCCGCCCTCGACAGTGCCGAGCTGGATCTCCTGGCGCAGCGCATCACGCACCGAGTTCACCAGCCGTTCGGAATCGATCGGCTTGGGGAACACGTCGGAAGCGCCCGCCTTCATCGCCAGCACGGTGGATTCGATCTCCGGCCGGTCCTCGAGGATGAAGACCGGCGTGCCCGTCCGCATGGTCTTGACCCGCTTGAGGATGGCCAGCCCATCCTCGTTGCCGATGCGAATGTTGATGACGGCGACATCGGGCCGCCGCCGTTCGGCAGCCATCAGGAAGCTCGCGGTATCGACCGAGAATGCCGTCTGGAAACCTTCGAGCCGGAACAACACGCTCAACGCCTCGCAGGTCGCTGCGTCGGCATCGAGAATATGGATCAGACGGTCCCGTAGCAGGTACGGGGGATAGTAGATCGTTTCGGTCACGCCCACCTCCGACCAACATAGCCGTCCACTTCGGCCTGCCTATTCGTACATAGTTCTAAGAACGCGTCGGCCAGTTAATCGACGCCTTGAGCACAATATACTGCTCAACTACCCGTTATTCGGGCGACCCGCCCCGAGTCGAAATATCTGCCACTACAATGCAATAACTCGTGGCCCCATCCGATTGGGCAAACTACGTATATGTCCTCGCTTACCCAAACTAGGCTTAAATACCTTGTTGACGGCGGTCAAGGATTATTTTCCTACAAGCGGGGTATGCAAATGCGTCGCCACGAGCGGCGCGCGGCAGGCGGCAACGACTGCCGCCTGGCCGTTGGCGTGCTATTGCTGCGCCTTGATGGCGTCGCGGATTTCCATCAGCAGCTTCTCCTCGGCCGTCGGAGCCGGCGGCTCGGCGGGGGCAGCGGCTTCCTGCTTGCGCAGGCGGTTGATCGCCTTGACCACCAGGAACAGCACGAAGGCAATGATGGTGAACTTGACGACCGCATTGATGAACAGGCCGTAGTTGAGCGTTGCCACGCCCGCATCCTTGGCCGCCGCAATGCTGGGATACTGCGCGCCTTCGGGCGGCAGGAGCGCCACGAACAGGTTCGAGAAGTCGATGCCGTTCAGGATCAGGCCGATCACCGGCATGAAGACATCGTCGACCAGCGACGAGACGATGGCGCCGAACGCGGCGCCGATGATCACGCCGATGGCAAGATCGACAACATTGCCCTTAAGGGCAAAATCCCGGAATTCCTTCAAGACACCCATGTCAGTCCCCTTCAGTTCGGCGGAACTCGCCCTCTCGGCGCGCCCTTACAAGCCGCGCCACCGATTGAGTTATTCGCGTTCGATCGAACAATGCAACTCAACTGTCGCAGCTGACCGCGCGTATCCAAAGGAAGGGCGACTTTGTATGGCCTTGCCCGGGGAGCGCGCGAGGCCGATATTCGGGACGACAAGGATAACGCATGGTCGACACGCTGATCGATAACAGCATCGATTCGCTCACGCAGGCGATCGACTACATCCCGCAGGGGATCGCGGTGTTCGACCGCGACCTGCGGCTGGTCACGTCCAACCATCGCTATGCCGAGTTGCTCGACGTGCCCGGCGAACTGCTGCGCCCTGCTACTCCACTTTACGACCTGGCGCTTTTCGTCGCGCGCCGCGGCGATCTCGGGCCGGGTGATGCCATCACCCTCGCCGTGCAACGCGTCCACACGCTCACCCAGTCGCACGCCACGGTCAGCCAGCGGCTCGGCACCAAGGGCCAGGTGCTCGAGTTCCATTCCTCGCGCCTGCCCGATGGCGGGCTCGTGATCTCCTTCGCCGACGTCACTGCACGGGTCGAAGCCGAAACCGAGCTTGCCTCGATCAACCAGACGCTCGAGGGCCGCGTGGAGGAGCGCACCTCTGCCCTCATCCAGGTCAACAGCGAACTCGAGGTCGCACGCGCCAAGGCCGACGCCGCCAATCGCGACAAGACCCGCTTCTTCGCCGCCGCCAGCCATGACCTGCTACAGCCGCTAAACGCGGCCCGGCTCTATACCGCCACTCTGGTCGAGCGCGCCGGCGGTACCGGGCTCGACGAGCTGGCGCATTCGATCGAAGCCTCGCTGACCGCGGTCGAGGAGATCATGTCGGCGCTGCTCGATATCTCGCGCATCGATGCCGGAGCGCTGAAGCCGGCGGCCGTGCCGTTCCAGGCGCGCGACCTGATCAAGAAGATCGACGTTGAATTCGCACCGATGGCGATGAAGAAGGAGATCACGCTGCGGCTGGTCGACACCTGCGCGGCGGTAGTCGGCGATCGCTCGCTCGTCGGCCGCATCATCCAGAATCTCGTCTCCAATGCCATCAAGTACACCAAGCCGGGCGGTCGGGTGACGGTGGGCGTGCGCCGGCGCGGCACGCGCATCCGCTTCGACGTCATCGATACCGGCATCGGCTTCAACAAGGACCAGCACGCGCTGATCTTTGCAGAGTTCAGCCGGCTTGAGCACGGTGCCCGCATGGCGCAGGGCCTCGGCCTCGGCCTCTCGATCGTCAAGCGCCTCGTCTCGGCGCTCGGCCTCACCATGGAGCTCGACAGCCGCGAAGGCCGCGGCTCGCGCTTCTCGCTCTATCTGCCGTACCACCGCTCGATGAAGGTCGCGCCCGAAGAGGAAGTGCGCGAGCCGACGTCGAACCTCACCGGATTGAGAATCCTCTGCGTCGACAACGAGCGCGCCATTCTCGATGCGATGGAGGGCCTGCTCGGCGGCTGGGGTTGCGACGTGCGCTCGGCCCGCTCGCTCAAGGACATCGACAAGGACGGCCTGCTGCTCGGCTGGCTGCCCGACCTCGTGTTGATGGACTACCACCTCGACCAGACCTCCGGCCTCGATGCCATCGAGTGGCTCCGCCACAATGTCGGCGGCCACCTCCCCGCGGCGCTGGTCACGGCAGATCGCACCGCCGCGGTACGAGCGCTGGCCGAAGAACGCGGCATCACGGTAGTGACGAAACCGGTGAAGCCTGCGGCACTCAGGGCCACGATCAGCCAGTTGTCCGGCCAGCGCGGGCGGAACCGGGTCGAGGCCTAGAGGGGCGCGGTGGCGCACCGTGCCCTCCAAGACCCCCTCTCTGCTGCGACTAACTCGCTACGCTCGTAAGTCTCGCGTCTCCCCCGCCAAGGGGGAGAGGGGTGCGCCTCACACACGCTGGTGTCTGCGGCGATCTTCTCCCCCTTGGCGGGGGAGAAAGCGAAAACTTGGGCTTGGCGCAGCCAAGTCCTTAGTTTTCGCAAGAGAGGGGGTCCGTGGAGGGCACGGGCGCGCCATCGCCCCCTCTCTGCTGCGACTAGTTCGCTATCGCTCACAAGTCTCGCGCCTCCCCCGCCAAGGGGGAGAGAGTGCGTCTCACGTACGCTGGTGTCCGCGGTGATCTTCTCCCCCTTGGCGGGGGAGAAAGCGAAAACTTGGGCTTGGCGCAGCCAAGTCCTTAGTTTTCGCAAGAGAGGGGGTCGTGGAGGGCACGGGCGCGCCATCGCCCCCTCTCTGCTGCGACTAGTTCGCTATCGCTCACAAGTCTCGCGTCTCCTCCGCCAAGGGGGAGAGGGGTGCGCCTCACACACGCTGGTGTCTGCGGCGATCTTCTCCCCCTTGGCGGGGGAGAAAGCGAAAACTTGGGCTTGGCGCAGCCAAGTCCTTAGTTTTCGCAAGAGAGGGGGGTCCGTGGAGGGCACCGCGCGCCCTCACCCCCCGCTGAGCAGTTCCCCGAACTGGCCTTCCTCGATCTTGCTTGCCGCGATCACCGCCTGGGTGCGGCTGTCGACGTCGAGCTTCTGCAAAATCGCCGAAACATGCGCCTTCACGGTCGCTTCCGAGATCGAGAGCTCGTAGGCGATCTGCTTGTTCATCAGGCCGTCGGACAGCATCATCAGCACGCGCACCTGCTGCGGCGTGAGCGTCGCAAGCCGGCGCATCAGCGCCGACTGGGCGTCCTCGGCCGGGATCTCCATGCCTTCGGGGACATAGACCTCGCCCGAGAGCACCGTCTCGATGGCGCGGCGGATATCGGCCGGACCGACGGACTTGTGCAGATAGCCCGAGGCGCCGAGTTCGAAGGCGCGGCGGATGGTGTTGCCGTCCTCGACCGCCGAAACGATCATCACCGGGATTTCGGGGTACTGCGCCCGCAGCAGCAGCAGGCCGGAAAAGCCGCGCGTGCCGGGCATGTTGAGGTCGAGCAGCACCAGGTCGCAGTCGCGGTCGGCGTCGAGCGCGGCGCTCAGTTCGCTGAGGTCGCCCGCTTCCTCGACCGAAATCGAGGGATCCCCGCCCGCCAGCGTCTGCCGCAGCGCCGAGCGGAACAGCGGATGATCGTCGACGATGATGATGCGCCGTCTGGCCATGGAGCCTCCGTTTGTCGCCTAACTAGCAAGCCTCCGCCCGGTAGAATATCCCACTTAAGGCTGCCGGTCGGCGCGCGATTCGCAAAATGCGAGCGTGCTTAACGTGATGTTTACCATGTTTTTCCAAGAGTGGCCGAATGCTGAAGCCTCAGAAGGGGCTTTCGGCCCCTCTTTCAAGTGCTTGGGATCGACCGATGGCCCGCGCGACATCCACATTCCAGCCCCAGGATTACGGGCAGCCCGGCGGCGAATGGCAGGAATTGCGCGGCGAACTGGTGGCTTTGCTCGATCAGGTCGAGTCGCGCGTCGCCCGTACCAGCCGCGATCCGGGCTATGAAGGCCTCGCCGAACGGATGCGTGACCTACGCCACCAGGTGGGCGATCCCAGCCCCGATTCGCGGCACCGCGAAGCCCTGCGTTCGGTGCAGCGCGCCGTCGAGAAATTCTCCGATCGGGAGCTGCCGGCCGCGCCGCCCCCAAATCCGCGCGACACGCTCGAGGACGCCATCCAGCAGATCCGCGCCCGTCACTTCACTGCGCCCGAGCCCCCCCGTGCTGCGCCTGCCCCTGCCCCGCGCTTCGATGAGCTGGCGGCCTCGGTCGACGGCATCGCCGAACGGCTCGAGCGGCTCGAAGCGGAACTGCGCACGCAGGCCAAAGGCCACACCGCCAACGTGCACGAGATCGCCGAACAGGTGGGTCAGCTGAGCCACGTCGTCGAGTTGCTCGCCGGCGCCGTCGGCGAGACCGGGCAGGTTAAGCGCCTCGAGAACCATATCGCCGGCCTCGTCAAGCTGATCGCCGAAGAACCCAAGGTCGATGCCGAGGCGCTGAACAAGCGGCTCGACGACGTGGCGCTGACGGTCGGCAAGCTCGCGGACCTGCAGAAGCAATATGCCGACCGCTCCGACATGACAGGCATGGCCGCCCGCTTCGACGACGTCTCGGCTACGGTCGGGCGGCTCGCCGATCTGCAGGTACAGTTCGCCGACAAGGTCGCCGCCCCCAATGGCGGGCTCAAGGAAGCGATGGGCGCCGTCGAGGACGGCATCCGCAACATCTACGACCGCGTCGATGCCATAGAGCGGGCCATGGCGATGCCGCCGGCCGAACTCGAGAAGATCACCGCGGAGCTGGCGCGCATTGCGCAGTTGGTCAAGGCGCCGAACCAGCCGCAGGGCCTGATCGAGCTGATCGATGCGCTCCACCAGCGCATCTCCGACATGGAGTCGCGCAGCACCGAAGTGGGTGGCCTGCAGCTCGATATGGAAGCGCTGCGCGTCACCGTGCTCGGCGCCATGGAGCCGCGCTTCGCCAGGCTCGAGACGCAGCTCGAGGCGCTCGGCGACAAGGTGGCGGAACAGCCCTCGATCGAGCCCAGCATCACTCAGCTCGAAGCGCAGGTGCGCCAGCTCGTGGCGCGCATGGACCAGACCGGCGAGCAGTTGACCGGCCTCGCCCGGCTCTACAACACGCCTGCCGCCGCGCCCGACATGGATGCGCTGGCCGACATGGTGGCGACCCGCACGTCGGATGCGGTGAAAAAGCAGCTCCCGATCGCCAGGGCCGGTATCGACGAAGACGGCTATGCCGAGATCGAAAAGCGCGTCAGCCGCCTGATCGATGCCGCCGCCAGGCAGGCGCCGCCGGCAGAAACCGTGGCGCTGCAGGCAACCATCGACGAGGTGGCCGAGCGCCTGCAGCGGCTCGAAACCTCACTGACCCAGCCCGACGCGCCGCAATTGGTGGCCAACATCGCCGCCGAGCCGGTGCCATTCCCGGAGGCGCCGCTCGCCAGGGGCAAGGTGGCGCCGAAGCCGGAACCCACACCGGAGCCTGCGCCCGAGGACGTGGACTCGATCGCGCCACTCATCGAGGCGCTGAGCTTTGATGACGAGAGCGTCGGCCGGCCGCAGCCTGTCAGTTTCGAAGACGCCATGCCCGCCAATCCGGCAGCCGATGCGCCGCTGATCGATACCCCGTTCGGCGATCCCGACCCCGTCGATGCTGCCTTCGAGGCGCTGCGCTCGCCGCGTGCCGACAAGACGATGCCCTCGGCTCCCGATACGCGGCCGGCCTTCGATCCGAGCCTCGCCGAGCGGCCGCCCGAGCCGCGCTCGACCCTCGATCTGCCCGACGACCAGGTCTTCGTCGCCGCGTCCTCGGAGAGTATCGTCGATGTCGTCACCGAGGAATCGGCTCCGAGCCGCAACACCTTCATCGAAGCGCATCGCCGCGCCGCCCGCCAGGCCAGCGCCCGGGCCCAGGCGCCTGCCGACAGCTCATCGCTGATCGGCCGCGCCTTCGCCCGCTTCCAGGCGGGCCAGTCCGATGTTCCGGCGGCCACCGGCCCTACCCCGGAAGCCGCCAAGGCCAAGCCGGCAAAGCCGGCCAAGGTGAAGAAGGCCAAGCCCACCGAGACCAAATCCACCGACGCCGAGCCTGCCGCAGCAAAGCCGAAGCGCTCGCCTTTCGCCTTCCTCGGCGGCAAGGACAAGCGCCAGCTCGCCGGCGACATGGATCCGCCGCAGGCCTGGACTCCGGACGAGGCCGAAGCACGCGAGCTGCCAGCCGCGCCCGAGCCCAGCGTTCCCGAGCTGCGCGCCGGTGGCGGCAAGGCCGAGGGCGGCAGCTTCCTGATGCGGCATCGCCAGCCGATCCTGCTCGCGGCCAGCGTCGTCGCCATTGCCTGCCTCACGCTCAACCTCATCAACCAGCGCATGAAGGCTGCGGACGAAGCCCAGCCGATGGCACAGGCGGTGAAGGATGTCGGCGACGCCACCCTGAAGCCGGTGCCGTTGGCGCAGCAAGGGCTGGAGCTGCCCGCGCTCGGCAAGTCGCGGGCCACACTCGATACGCTCACCACCGCCTCGATCGACGGCACGCCGCAGAAATTCGTCGCCACCGACATCGCACCGCCAATGCCGCAGGCCTTCGAGGCCGCGACGCTGGTCGCCAACGCCGCCGACAATGCCGCGCTTTCCGATATGGTCGAGCCGCTGCTCGATGGCCCGGTGAAGGTCGACCGGCCGCCGGCCGAGGTGGGACCCGAGCCGCTGCTCGCTGCCGCCGCCGATGGGGACGCCCGGGCCCAGTTCGAGGTGGCCGCGATCTACACCGAGGGCCGCGCCGTCCCCGAGGATCTGGTGACCGCCGCCGTCTGGTACGAGCGCGCCGCCAGCCAGGGCTTCGTGCCGGCGCAGTATCGGCTGGGCAACCTCTACGAGAATGGCCGCGGGGTCGAGAAGGATCTCGAGCAGGCCCGCCTCTGGTACCAGCAGGCGGCCGAGGGCGGCAACCGCATGGCCATGCACAACCTCGCCGCCCTTTATGCCGGCGGTGGGCTGGGCGAGCAGCAGTTCGACGCCGCCGCCAAGTGGTTCGAGGAAGCTGCCGGGCGCGGCATGAAGGACAGCCAGTTCAACCTGGGCATGCTCTATGCCCGCGGGCTGGGCGTGAAGCAGGACATGGCGGCTTCCTTCAAGTGGTTCTCGCTTGCCGCCAACCGCGGCGACACCGATGCCGCCAAGGCGCGCGACGACGTCGCGGCCTCGCTCGATGCGGCCGCGGTGCACAAACTCGTCGCCGATGTTGCGGCCTTCAAGCCGATTGCGGTCGACCTCGTCGCCAACTTCGCGCCGATCGGCACCTGGAGCAAAAACTTCGATCCCGGCAAGCCGATCAGCACCCCGAAGGTGGTGATGGGCGTGCAGACGGCGCTGTCACAGCTCGGCTTCGACATCGGCGCGCCCGACGGCGTCGCCGGCGCCAAGACCGCCGAAGCCATCAAAGCCTTCGAGCGCGCTACCGGCATGAGCGAAAGCGGCCAGATCAACCCGCGCCTGCTGGCAGTGCTGGGCAGCCAGCCGGTCTGAAGCAGCCCAGGGCGGGCGCGTCGGGCGGGAGTGTCCACGTCGAACGCAATTACCGATGGGCGAGGCGATCTAGCGGGCCTCGCCTGTGCGTTTCTGGTCGACCTGGAAGGGGCCGGCGATCGGTCCCACCGTGCCAACCATGCCATTGACGGTGCACTTGCTGCCAAAGCTGCCGGATGAGCACGTCACCTGCGGAGCACTGCAGTCATAGCCCTGATACTGGGCGGTGCCGTCGTACCCGGTTCGTGGGACCCAGCATTTGCCATACCGCCTGACGCCGTCCTCGGCGGCCATGGCGCCGCCGGTGACAACAAGCAGGATGACCATTCGCGCAACTATCTTGAACATCAGCATCTTGAAATATTCTCCCGTCAATCTGTCGCCATCTTCCCTCGTGGAGGTGAACCGGCAGGCAACGCGGAGTTCACCCTGAGTTCAGGCGAGCGCAGGTGGGTCGGCTTCGCACCCTCATGGATCGCGGACGTGGGCAAGGAGGTGCCGGCGCAATTCCCGACCCATCCGGTAGGCTAACCAGACCTTTGCTTTTTGCTGCTAAGGCACGATGGCATTTTGCGAAAACCCGTCGCATTTCCGTCGTTCGACAGCGCTAGAGCCCGGGAATGCCCTGATATTTCCGGACCCCCGCCGTGCAGGTCTATCTGCCGATCGCCGAGCTTTCAGTGAACCTGTTCTTCCTGGTGGGAATCGGGGGCGCGGTCGGGTTCCTGTCCGGGCTGTTCGGCGTGGGCGGCGGGTTCCTGCTCACCCCGCTGCTGATCTTTTCGGGGGTTCCCTCCTCGGTCGCCGTCGCATCGGTCACCGGCCAGGTGGTCGCCGCCTCGACCTCGGGCGCGCTCAGCTATTACCGGCGCGGGCAGATCGACCTGCACATGGCGCTCTACCTCGTCCTATCCGGCGTGCTCGGCGCCTTCGGCGGCGTCGCGACCTTCCAGGTGCTGCGCGCCGCCGGCCAGCTCGATCTCGTCATCTCGCTAGGCTTCCTGATCCTGCTCGGCTTTGTCGGCACGCTGATGCTGATCGAATCGGTGCGCGCCATCATGAAGCGGCGCGCCGGCATCGTGGTGCGCGAGAAGCTCCCCAACCAGCATAACTGGTTCCACGGACTGCCGTGGCGCGTGCGCTTCAAGAAATCGCGCCTCTATATCTCGGTGATCCCGGTCATCGTGCTGGGCATCTGCATCGGCTTTGTCGGCTCGCTGCTCGGCATCGGTGGCGGCTTCATCCTCGTGCCGGCGCTCGTCTACATCCTGCGCATGCCCGGCAACGTGGTCATCGGCACCTCGCTGCTGCAGGTGGTGGCGATGATGGCGGCGACCACCATCCTGCACGCCGTGCAGAGCCAGAGCGTCGATATCCTGCTTGCCTTCTGCCTGATGGTCGGCGGTACGGTCGGCGCGCAGTTCGGCGCCTCGGCCGGCAAGTACCTGCGCGGCGAACAGCTGCGCGCGCTGCTGGCGCTGCTCGTCCTCGCCGTCGCGATCCGCTTCGGCATCAACCTCATCATGGCCCCGGCCGACGCCTACTCGACCGCCGTCATCGGCGCGGCGGGGGTGATCTGATGCGCCGGCTGCTGCTCACCGCTCTCGCCCTCATCGCGCTGGCGACGCCCGCTGCAGCGGAGCGGCTCGTCAGCCAGGTGAGCCAGGACGAAGTGTCGATCACCTCGAGCTTTGCGGGCGCCACGCTCACCCTGTTCGGCTCGATCGAACCCGAGGTCGGTGCGACGCAGCGCTTCGTCGAGGGGCCCTACCACGTCATCATCACCGTCGAAGGCCCGCTGCAGAACCGCGTGGCGCGCCGGATGACCAACCAGTTCGGTATCTGGCTCAATACCCAGCAGGCCGAGTTCGAAGGCTTTCCGTCCTTCTACCAGGTGCTGAGCGACGCGCGGCTCAGCGACATCACCGACCCGATCACGCTCGCCGAGAACGAGATCCCGCTCGAAAGCCAGGCGCGCTACTCGGCCAAGGCCGGCTGGTGGGATTCGATCGCCTTCGGACAGGAGCTGGTGCGGCTGATGAGCAAGAAGGGTTTCTTCAAGCTCAACGAAGCCGGCGTCGTGTTCCGCTCCAACACGCTTTATTTCGCCCAGGTCACCCTGCCGGCGGACGCCCCGCCCGGTCCCTATCTGGCGCATACCTATCTGTTCAAGGACGGCCAGATCGTTGCCGAGCGCTCCGAAGGGTTTTCGGTCCGCAAGATCGGCTTCGAACGCTTCCTCGGCGAGTCCGCCCGGCAGTATCCGCTGCTCTACGGCCTCGTCGCCGTGATGCTGGCGCTGTTCACCGGCTGGCTCGGCGGCGTCATCTTCAGGCGCTAGGGCGACGGGCGACTGCGCCCCCTCTCTTGCGAAACACGCATCGATTACCAGCAGCAACGCACCCTCTCCCCTTGGCGGGGGAGACGCGAGACTTGCGAGCGCCAGCGAGTTAGTCGCAGCAGAGAGGGGGGTTGGTGGGCACATACCTCACCAGGCGTCGTACCCCGTCACGAGCCGCTTCGGGCTCACCGGGTAGACCCGGCCTCGCCCGATCATCGCCACTTCGAGGCTCGGCCAGTGCAGCAGGCCGACAAAGGCCGGGCTGAGGATGTTCAACGTGCCGGTCGAGGCGCCATAGGCGGGCAGCACCATGATACGCCCGTCATGCACGAAGCACGGACGGCGCACCGAGCGGCCGTTCATCGCCACATGCGCGGCGGGGTGGAGGTGGCCAGCGATGAGGCCGCTTCCCTGTTTGGGCTGGTGCGTCAGCGTCAGCCCGGCGCGCTCCAACTCCGTAACGCAGCGGCCACCGAGCTCATGCGGGGCGGGATCGTGGTTGCCCGAAATCCAGGTCCAACGCGCCTTGCCCATCAACGCGGCAAGGCGCAACCGGTCGGCCGGTAGCAGGGTGGTCGTCCCCTCGTCGCGGTGAAAGCTGTCGCCGAGCGCAATCACATCCTCGGCTCCGGTGCGCTCTACATCGGCCTCGAGCCGCTTGAGCGTCATGCCGGTATCGTAGGGCGGCAGCAGCGAGCCGCGCTTGGCGAATGAGCTCAGTTTTTCGAGATGCAGGTCGGCGACCAGCAGTGTCCGCTCGGCCGCCCACCACAGGGCGCCCGACGGCAGCGGCTCGAACTGGTGGCCGGCGAACGTGAGCTGCACGGGCGCGCCTTCATCGTCGGTTCGGGCCGTGCGCGCGGCCCAGGCTGCAGTCAATTCGTTCGCCCCCGGTTCCTAACGGCTCGTGCCAACTCCACCGTGTCATCCCCGGCGCAGGCCGGGATCCAGCCTGAGATATCTCCTCCCTCGCGGAAGGCTGAAACATCTCAGGATGGGCCCCGGCCTGCGCCGGGGTGACCCTGTGCGAGGGCCTAGTTCAATGTCACACCCATCGCCTCGGCGATCAGCTCGTCGGCAGCGTCGGTCATGACGCTTTCGCGCGCTTCGCCCGGCACCGGCACCTTGCCGATATCGAGCATCACCGGTACCGCCAAAGGCGAGATTCGGTCGAGCGGCTTGTGCACGATGTGCTGCTTGATGCGGGCGAGAAGGTGGCCGAGCCGCTCGATATCGAGCAGCCCGCGCGCCGCATCGCGTCGCGTCGCCTGGATCAGGATGTGGTCGGGCTCGTGCTGGTAGAGCACGTCGTAGATGATGTCCGAACTGACCGTGATCTGCCGCCCGGTCTTTTCCTTGCCCGGATGGCGCCGTTCGATCAGCCCGGCGATGATGGCGCAGTTGCGGAACGTCCGCCGCATCAGCTGGCTCTCGTCGAGCCAGGCTTCGAGATCGTCGCCCAGCATGTCCTCATCGAACAGGTCGTCGAGCGACAGCTTGCCGCCCCGGATCAGCGATGAGTAATCGCTGAGCCCCCACACGGCGAGCGCATAATCCGAGGCGACAAAGCCCAGCGGCCGGCCGCGGGCCCGCTCGAGCCGCCGGGTCAGCAGCATACCCAGCGTCTGGTGTGCAAGCCGGCCCTCGAACGGGTAGCAGACGAGATAGTTGATGGCGCCGCGTGGAAAGGTCTCGACCAGCATGGAGTCCGGCGGTGGGATCACCGAGGCTTCCTGCTGCAGCCGCAGCCAGTCGCTCACCTGGTCGGGCAGCAGATGCCATTCGTCCGGGTGCGCCAGCAGTTTTCGCACGCCATCGGCGAGGAAGGTCGAGAGCGGGAATTTGCCGCCCATGTAAGAGGGGATCTTCGGATCGCCGCCCTGCGCTCGGCTGACATAGGCCTCGTTCTCGAACATGCCCTCGAAGGCCACCACCTCCGAGCCGAACAGGAAGGTGTCGCCCTTGGTGAGCGTCGTGAAGAAATACTCCTCCATCTCGCCCAGCACCCGCCCGCCGCGCCCGATCGGTCCGGTCGTCGCGCCGCGGGTAAAACCACGCGCCCGCACCAGCCGCACCTTCACCATCGCCTCCTCAATGATGGTGCCGATGTTCAGCCGGTATTGCTGGGCGACCTGCGGGTTGGAGATACGGAACAGGCCGTCATCGGTCTTGCGCAGCTTGGCGTAACGCTCGTAGGCGCGCAGCGCGTAGCCGCCCGTCGCGACGAAATCGACGACGCGCTCGAACGTTTCCCAGCTCAGCTCACGATAGGGCCAGGCGCGGCGGATCTCGTCATAGAATTGCACCGGATCGAACGGGTTGGCGCAGGCCGTACCGAGCACATGCTGGGCCAGCACATCGAGCCCGCCCGATACCGGGTCCTCGCTGTCTTGCGCCCCACGCTCCACGGCCTCCAGCGCAGCCTCGCATTCGAGCACCTCGAAGCGGTTGGACGGCACGAACAGCGCCTTGCTCGGCTCGTCGAGCCGGTGGTTGGCGCGACCGATGCGCTGCAGCATGCGGCTCGCCCCCTTCGGCGCCCCGACCTGCACGACAAGATCGACATCGCCCCAGTCGATGCCGAGGTCCAGCGTCGAGGTACACACCACCGCCCGCAACCGCCCCTCCGACATCGCCGCCTCGACCTTGCGGCGTTGCTCCACCGCCAGCGAGCCGTGATGCATGGCGATGGGCAGCATCTCGTCATTGGCCTGCCACAGCTCCTGGAACAGCAGCTCGGCCTGCGAGCGCGTGTTGACGAAGAGCAGCGTCGTCTTGTGGTCCTTGATGGTCTCGTAGAGCTTGGGGATGGCATAGACCGACGAGTGCCCAGCCCACGGAATATGCGCCTCGGAGCGCAAGATCTCGAGATGCGGCTTGGCCCCGCCCTGCCCCATCAGCAGCCGCGCCTCGGCATGCGGCAGCGGCGTCGAGATCCAGTCGCGCAAGAGGTCCGGCCGGGCCACGGTGGCGCTCAGCGCGGTGATGCGCAGGTCGGGCGCCAGCGTCGCCAGCCGCGCGATCCCCAGCGACATCAGCTCGCCGCGCTTGTTGGTCACCATGGCGTGCAGCTCGTCGAGCACCACGCGCTTCAGCCCCGCAAACATCTTGTCCGCATCGCCATGCGACAGCAGCAGCGCCAGCTGCTCGGGCGTGGTCAGAAGGATATGCGGCGGGTCATAGCGTTGCCGCTGCCGCCGGTGCGAGGGCGTATCGCCCGTCCGCGCCTCGACCTTGATCGGCAGTTTCATCTCGGAAACCGGCGTCATCAGGTTACGCTGCACGTCCACCGCCAGCGCCTTCAGCGGCGAGAGGTAAAGCGTGTGCAGTCCCGGCCGCGGGTTTTCGAGCAGGTCGTTGAGCGTCGGCAAAAACCCCGCCAGCGTCTTGCCGGCGCCGGTCGGTGCGATCAGCAGCGCCGACGCCCCCGCCTCGGTCGCCTCGAGCACGCTCAGCTGATGCGCGCGCGGCGACCAGCCTTTGGCGGCAAACCATTCGGCGATCTTGGGATGAAGGGGCAAGAGATGTTCCCGGTTTGTGCACAGTATGGGGTGCGGGGTCGCCCCCGGCAAGAGCACTTGGCTCCACCCCCTCCCAGCCTCCCCCATCAAGGGGGAGGTGCCGATCGAGTATTTGGCCCAATCTCGCCAAAACACACCGGCGGAACACCTCCCCCCTTGTGGGGGAGGTCGGGAGGGGGGTGGGCCACACGCCCGGAATCCGCTACCCAATTCCCCGGAGGACCCGATGAACGACAACGACCCGGCGCAACTTTCGCTCACCCCCGAAGCCGCGCTCGGCTGGCTCACCGAACAAGCCGAAGCCACGCTCTCCCGCCTCGGCACCCGCGTCGCCATCGGCATCGCCGGAGGCCCCGGCGTCGGCAAATCGACCACCGCCACGCAACTCGTCGAAGCGCTGAACGCAAAGACCCCCGGCATCGCCGCCTATGTCCCCATGGACGGCTTCCACATGCTGCACGCCAAGCTCGAAAGCCTCGGCACGGTGAAGGACAAGGGCGCTCCGCACACCTTCGAGGGCGGCGCATTCGCCGAGTTCCTCGAAGCGCTGAAATCCGCCTCCGGCCCGATCAGCGGCCCCGGCTACTCGCGCGAGATCGAGGACGTGGTGCTCGATGCCTTCATCGTGCCGGCGGCCGCGAAAATCCTCGTCGCCGAGGGCAACTATCTCCTCCTTGCCACCGCCCCCTGGTGGCGCATCAAGCCGCTGCTCGATCTCGCGGTGTTCATCGACGTGCCGCGCGAAAAGGTCCGCGCCCGGCTGCTGAAACGCCACGCCGAGCACGGCCTGTTCACCGAAGAACGCAACCGCGAGCATGTCGAGCGCGTCGACCTGGGCAATTACGACACCGTGCAGCGGAGCAAGAGCCGGGCCGATGTCATCATCGATCTGGTGACGGAGGCGTAGCCGGCGCGTGTGGTTCCCACCCCACCCGCCCGCTTCGCGGGTCCCCCCTCCCCATCATGGGAGGGAAACCCGACTGCTGTCGCTGTGCTTGCGGCTGCCCGCGATTTCCCTCCCCCTTGTGGGGAGGGGGGACCATGCGGAGCATGGTGGGTGGGGGTGGCCCCACGCTCCGGCCTAAATACTCGCCCTACCGCTCGCCCACTCAGCCGTGGTCCGGCCGCTCAGCTCGGCCACCGATTTCAGCCCCTTGCTCCGCACTGCCGCGACCAGCCCGCGCTTGATGCGGTCGAGCAGGTCGAGCCCGCCGAATACCAGCGCCGAGTAGAGCTGGATCGCATCCGCCCCCGCCTCGAATTTTGCGACAGCGCTCTCGGGCGAATAGATGCCGCCCACGCCGACGATGGGCAGCTTGCCGACCCGCTGCCGCACCTGCGCCAGCTTCTGCGTCGACAGGTTGAACAGCGGCTTGCCGGAGAGCCCACCCGTCTCAGTCGCATTCTCCATGCCCATCACCGGGTCGCGGCCAATGGTCGTGTTCGAAACGATCAGCCCGTCGAGATCGGTCGCCAGCACGACGCGCGCGATCCCATCGAGCGCCTTCTCGTCGAGGTCTGGCGCGATCTTCAGCAGCACCGGCACGCGCACCGAAGCCTTGGAGCGCGCCTTCAGCACCGCGGCCAGCAGCCGCTCCAGCGCCTCGTCGGCCTGCAGGTTCCTCAGCCCCGGCGTGTTGGGCGAGGAGATGTTCACGGTGAGGTAGTCGGCCACTTCGGCGAAGCGCGTCACGCCCTTCACGTAGTCGGCGACGAGATCCTCGCTGTCCTTGTTCGCCCCGATATTCACCCCGAGGATGGCGCCGACATGCGCGCCCTTCAGCCGCGCGAATGCCGCATCATGCCCTTCGTTGTTGAAACCCATGCGGTTGATCACACCCTCGGCCGGCGCGATGCGGAACAGCCGCGGCCTGGCGTTCCCGGCCTGCGGGCGCGGCGTCACCGTGCCGACCTCGACCATGCCGAAGCCCATGCGCGCCAGCGGCTTGGGCACTTCGGCATTCTTGTCGAAGCCCGCCGCCATGCCGACCGGGTTCTTGAGGTCGAGCCCGCACAGCGTCGTCCGCAGCTCCGGCGGATCGGCGCCCTCCTGCTCGGGCGCCAGGCCCAGCCGCAGCGCCGCGATGGTCGCGCCATGCGCGATCTCGGGATCCATCTTGAGCAGCGCCTCGCGTGTCAGCCCGGAGACCAGCGGCACGCGGAGCAGCGGGGAGAGGCCGGAAAAGATCACTTCACCCACTCCGGCAGCGTAACGACACCGTCGGCCGGCACGTCGAGATCGATCATGTGGCTCACCACCGACATGGGCAGTTCGCCATACAGATGCGGAAACAGGTCGCCCCCGCGCGACGCCTCCCAGCGCAGCTCGTCCCCGAGCGGCGCCACCGGCACGGCGAACAGCACCTGCCGCTTCAGCCCCGCGAAATAGAGCCGGATGGTCTCGGCCAGCTGCGGCCCGGTCGAAAAGTGGATGTAGCCATCCTTGAGGTCGATCGGCTGGCCGACAAAGGCCTCCGTCTCCAGCGAGGATTCGTACACCTCGCGGCTCGCGACCTTGTAGATATGGTGGGGGGCTGGCACGGATAGCTCCTTCGGAGCAGAAGGTAGAAGGTAGAAATTAGAAGGTAGGAGTCAGGCAGAGGGCTCGCCCTGCCGTACCCGTTCCTACTTTCTAATTCCTACCTCCTACCTTCTCCCTCCCCCCGATCACAAGTTGCTCCACCCGCTTTACAGACTCCTCCTCACCCCGTAGATAGGACTAGTTTCCGTTTGGAGACATAATTCCTCAGCGAAAGCACAGCCGCAACCATGCTCTCGCATCGCGATATCTGGAGCGCGATCGACGCGATCGCGGAACGGCACGGACTCTCGGCGTCCGGGCTGGCGCGGCTGGCTGGGCTGGATGCAACGGCCTTCAACAAATCCAAGCGGATAAGCAAGGACGGACGCGAGCGCTGGCCCTCCACCGAGAGCGTCGCGAAAATCCTCGAGGCCACCGGCGAAACTTTTGACGCCTTCCTCGCCGGCGGCGGCGCCTATGTGCAGATGCCCTCGCCCGACGCGCCGCGCGCCTGGGTGCCGCTGCTCGGCCTCGGCCAGGCCGGCTCGGGCGGCTTCTTCGATCCGGCCGGTTTTCCGCAGGGCCAGGGCTGGGACGAAGTCGCCTTCCCCTCCTCGCCCGAGGATGGCAGCTACGCGCTCGAAGTGTCCGGCGATTCCATGCTGCCGCTCTATCGCGACGGCGACGTCATCGTCGTCTCTCCCACCGCGCAGACCCGGCGCGGGGATCGCGTGGTGGTGCGCACCAAGGAGGGCGAGGTGCTGGTGAAAGTGCTCTACCGGCAGACGCCCAACGTGGTCGAACTCCACTCGCTCAACCCCGCTCACCCGCCGCGCGTGCTCGAGATCAAGGACATCGAGGGCATGGGCCGCATCATCTGGGCCAGCCAATGAGTGCGCCGCTCGACATCCTGCTGCCGCCCGGCGGCACCGGTCCGGGCGTGCTCGTCGTCCACCCGTGGTGGGGACTCAACGCCACGGTCCGCGATTTCGGTGCCGCGCTCGCCGCGCAGGGTTTTGTCGTCGGCCTCGCCGATGCCTTCGCCGGCGACATCGTCACCGGCCAGGACGAGGCGCAAGGCCTGCTTGAGAAGCATTGGCAGACCGCCCCCGCCGTCCTCACCGAGGCCTTCAACCAGCTCGCCGGCAATCCCGCCGTGAGCGGCGTCAGCGGCCTCGGCTTCTCGTTCGGCGGCTTCCAACTGCTCGGCCTGCAGGAAACGCTGCCGCTCCGTCGGGTGGTCACCTATTACGCCGATCGCGACGTGACGCTGAAGGTGCCGGTGCTCGGCCACTTCGCCGAAACCGACCCGTTCGCCGACGACCAGGACGGCATGATCCGCGCCCTCACCGCCGCCGGCCCGCCCAGCGCGGCGCATATCTATCCGGGCACGCGCCACTGGTTCGCGGAGAAGGATCGTCCGGAGTTCGATGCAGCGTCGGCCGAAGCCGCGTTTGATCGCTCGGTGGCGTTTCTCAGGGGCTAATCCCAAGCTCGATGTCATTCCGGCGCAGGCCGGGATCCATCCTGAGATGTTTCTCCGTCCACGGCGAGTTGAGGCACCTCAGGATGGGCCCCGGCCTGCGCCGGGGTGACACCGTGTTTGAGGCAAAAACCAGCCCCGAACTCAAGCCGCCTTCACCAGCTTACCCGCCAGCGCATCTGCGATCAGCTTGCGGGTATTTTCGATGCCATAGAGCGCGGCGAACGAGCCGAACCGGGGGCCACGTTCCTGGCCGATCAGGACCTGGTAGAGCATCTGGAAGAAGTCGCCGGAGACACCGGGGCCGCCGGTGGGGCTCTTCTTGGTATGATCCTGATAGCGCTCGATGGCGCGCGCCACATCAAGGGCGGCGTTCTGGATGGTCTCACTATCGGCATCGGGTGGCAGCGTGGCAAAGGCCGATGAGAGGCTCTCGAGTGCAGCACGCTCCACATCGTCGGGGGCGCGATAGCTCTTCTTCACGAAATCGCGGAAGTAGCGCATGGCGTAGCCGACCAGCGCGTCCAGATGCGGATGGGTCTTTGCCGACACGCCGGGCGCATAGGCTGAGATATAGCCCCACATGACTTCGGGCGTTGCCGGATTCGAGGCCGTCGCCAGGTTGAGCAGCAGCGCGAAACTGACCGGCATGTCGATCCGAGGCACATTGCCAGAATGGATATGGAATGCCGGATTCTCGAGACGCGCGGCGACGTCCTGACGCTCATAGGCGGTGACGAAGGAGACATACTCGTCGACCGCACGCGGGATCACGTCGAAATACAGGCGCTTGGCCACCCGCGGCTTCTGGAACATGTAGAGCGCAAGGCTCTCCGTGCCCGCATAGGTGAGCCATTCGTCGATGGTCAGGCCATTGCCCTTGGACTTCGAAATCTTCTGGCCGTGCTCGTCGAGGAACAGCTCGAACGTGTAGTGCTCGGGCGGGGTGCCGCCGAGAATGGCGCAGATCCGGTCGTAGATCGCCTGGTTGGTCTGGTGATCCTTGCCGAACATTTCGTAGTCGACGCCGAGCGCGGCCCAGCGCATGCCGAAATCCGGCTTCCACTGCAGCTTCACATGCCCGCCGGTCACCGGCACGGTGGTGTCGCCGCCATCCTCGTCCTGGAACGTGACGGTGCCGTCTTTGGCGTTCACTTCCTTCATCGGCACGTAGAGCACGCGCCCCGAGATCGGCGAGATCGGCAGGAAGGGCGAATAGGTAGCGCGGCGCTCCTCGCCCAACGTTGGCAGCATCACACCCATGATGTCGTCGTAGCGCTCGGCGGCGCGCAGCAGCATCGCGTCGAACTTGCCGCTCCGGTAATAGTCGGTGGCGCTGGCGAACTCGTAGTTGAACCCGAACGTGTCGAGGAAGCGGCGCAGCATGGCGTTGTTGTGCTCGCCAAAGCTCGCATACTCGTTGGTCCAGGGGTCCGGCACGGCGGTCAGCGGCTTCTGCAGGTGCGGCTCCATGGCCTCCCTGGAGGGCACGTTGTCCGGAATCTTGCGCATCCCGTCGAGATCGTCGGAAAAGCACAGCAGCCGGGTCGGGATCTCGTCGCGGGTCAGCAGCCGGAACGCGGTTCGCACCATGGTGGTGCGCGCCACTTCGCCGAAGGTGCCGATATGCGGCAGGCCCGAGGGCCCGTAGCCGGTCTCGAACAGCACTTCGGTCAGCTTCAGACGCTCGACCCGAGCGACCAGTTTCCGGGCTTCCTCGAACGGCCAGGCGCGCGCGCTCTGCGCGGGCTCGAAGAAGGCGGGATCGAGGGTCGGAAGCGGGGCGGGCACGGCAGGCCTCGGGCAAGGTTAGGGAAGGCGCTCCAATGCACCAGTCGACGGCGCGGCGTCAATGGCGGCGGTTTGGGCAGCGCTTGGCCGAGCTTGCCAAGCCGGGCCGCCCTTCCTAGTTATGCGGGACCAATTTTTCGAGGATCACATGGCCCTTTCTGTCCAGGACGCACTCATCCACATCATGGTGGTCACCGCCTCATCGGATGAGGGCATC
Organism: Devosia sp. Soil_C_22; assembly: GCF_057657195.1. Classification (NCBI taxonomy): domain Bacteria; kingdom Pseudomonadati; phylum Pseudomonadota; class Alphaproteobacteria; order Hyphomicrobiales; family Devosiaceae; genus Devosia; species Devosia sp. Soil_C_22. The sequence continues at coordinate 765,143 of NZ_JBDGIY010000001.1, read as the reverse complement.
TCGCAGCACGAGCTGGATGCGATTGCCGACCAGATCGTGCGCGCCCCCGTATTCGCGGGCTATGACATGGATCGGCTGAGCCATGTGGCCAATGAAGCGGTCGACAAGACCAATGCCGAAGGCTTCGAGGGCGTACTCGACGCCGCCGTCGCCGCCATCCCCGAACGCCTGCACGACACCGCCTACGCCCTCGCCGTCGAAATCGCCGTCGTCGACGTGCAGCTGCCGCAGGAAGAACTGCGCCTGCTCGAAATGGTTCGCGACCGCCTCAGCGTCGACAGCCTCGTCACCGGCGCGATCGAAGCGAGCGCCAGGGCGCGGATGCGGAGTGCCTAAGTTCGGAGGTCGGAATTCGAAGGTCGAAAGTCGGTTGCTACGACCTCCGACTTCCTAACTTCGACTTCCGAACTTCAATAGAAGCTCACCGGAAACCACCGCAGATACAGCTCGTCATACACGCCCGAGCGCTTCAGCCGGGCGAGGCCATAGTCGATCGCCTGTCGCACCGCGTCATGCCCGGCCGGTAGCGCCACCGCCAGCCCGTCGCCGAACAGGTCCGGCCGGAAATACGGCTCGCCGGCGAAATCGCAGCAGCCGACATTGTCGTTGAGCCAGAACGAAGCGCGCATGGCGTCGCCGAAATAGGCGTCGGCCTCGTCCTTGCGCAGCCCGTCCAGCGCCTGCAGTTCGCTGTCATATTCGACCAGCTGCGCCGTGGGCAGGTAGCGCCGTACGAACTCGGCATGGGTGGAGCCGCGCCGCACTGCCACGCGCTTGCCTTGCAGCTGCACCGGATCGAAATCCACCGCGGCAGCAACCGAGGTCACGAAGCGGCCGGGCAGCATCAGATAGATCTGCGAGAAATCGAACAGCGCGCCATTCTCCGGCGTCAGCGCCAGTCCGGCGATCAGCGCGTCACCCTGGTTGTCCTCGAGCGCCTGCGATGCCTGGTCCCACGGCCACGCCTGGATGGTGCAGGCGATCTTGAGGTCCGCGCACAATGCGCGCGCCAGGTCGACATTGAAGCCAACCAGCTCGCCGGTATCGTCGCGGAAGTTGAAGGGCGGGAAATCGGCCGTGGTCAGGAAGCGGATGGTCGGCACGGCGCTGAGGTTGGGCACCACTTCGCGCGCGCCCGGATCGACATGGTAGGGCAGCGCCTGAGCCAGCGCGGGGCCCGAAAGGCCGAGCAGCAGGGCAGTGACGATGGCGAGAACAGAGGCGCGCATGGCGATCCGATAGAGCGTCCATCGGCTTATGGCGCAATTCGCCGGTCATGGCGAGAGGGCCGGCCCGGCAGGCCACAACACGATTTCGATTGACGTCGCACACCAATCATCAATAATTACGTTCAGTAATACTGTATTTCTTACTCTTTTCGGGTGAGCGGTGTCGGAGGCGGGGGCTCTTCTTCACGCAATACTTTCCGAAAACGTTGGCAGCGAGATGGAGGCACTCCTCCATCTCGAGGCCGCGCTCGCGCTCGAAGTCGAGCCACTCGACTACTGCGCGCATCGCTTCGGGCTCGGCATCGAGCTGGTGATGGCGCGAGCCGCCGCCTGGGCCGACATGGTGTTCTCCCCTCGCATTCCCAATACTTTGCCCGGCAGCCCGATCATCCAACATATCGAGCGGCTGGGTGAAATTCGCACCGTGCGGGCAAAGCTGTTCGACCGGGAAGTGATCTACAGCGCCCCGCGCTTCACCGAATTCCTGGCGCTCAAGCGCTACCTCGAACGCAACCCCGGCTTCCGCCGCAACTTCTGCGTCGTGCCCGAGCCGGCCATTCGCGCCGAGCTGGCCGAAGCGAGCCAGGCCGCGCTGCTCGACGAAGCCCGCCAGCGCCTCGCGCGCAAATGGCCGCGGGCCAGCGGCGGGCTCGAGCTGTCCAAAGCCACGCGCGGCGGGTTCGTCACCGCCATCGCCTCGCTGGTGCTGCTCGCCGCGCTCGCCCCTGTCGTCGCCGAAGCGGCGTTCGTCCCGCTGGTCGGCGCGCTGCTCGCCGTACCCGCCGCGATGCGGCTCTGGGCGGCGGTCGACCGCCAGCCCGCACCGCCACCAGTGCCGCTGCTCGATGACGCTGCCCTGCCCGTCTACACCGTGCTGCTGCCGCTGCGCGACGAGGCGCACATGGTGCGCCAGCTCAGCGCCGCCATGCGCGCCATCGACTATCCGCCCGAAAAGCTCGAGATCCGCTTCCTCGTCGAGGCGCGCAGCCACGCCACCGTTGCGGCCGTGATGGACGAGATCGCAGATCCGCGCTTCGAGATGGTGCTGATCCCGGACTCGCCGCCGCGCACCAAGCCCAAGGCGCTCAACTACGCCCTGCCCTTCGTCTCCGGGGAGCACCTCGTCGTCTACGATGCCGAGGACATCCCCGAACCGGGCCAGCTCCGCCTCGCCGCCAGCACCTTCGCGCTGCGGCCCGAGCTCGATTGCCTGCAGGCCGAACTCGTCATCGACAACGCCGGCGAGAAATGGCTGACGGCGCTGTTCGCCGGCGAATATGCCGGGCAATTCGGCCTGATGCTGCCGCTGCTGGCTCGCCTCGACCTGCCCATGCCGCTGGGTGGCACGTCCAACCATTTCCGCGTCAGCGCGCTGCGTCAGATCGGCGGCTGGGATCCGTTCAACGTCACCGAGGATGCCGACCTCGGCGTCCGCCTCGCCCGCCGTCAGCTCAAGACCGAGACCTTCCCCAGCCGCACCGCGGAGGAGGCTCCGGTCACGACGCCCGCCTGGCTCAAGCAGCGCACGCGCTGGATGAAGGGCTGGATGCAGACCTTCATCGTGCACAACCGCCGCCCGCGTGAGTTCCTGCGCGAGGTCGGCTGGCGCGGCTTCATCGGCTTCCAGATCTATGTCGGAAGCATGATCGCTTCGGCGCCGCTGCACAGTGTGTTCGTCGCTTCGTTTCTCTTCGGCCAACTGTTTCCGCCCACGCCGCTCGACATCTGGGATGCCGTAAGCTGGGGCATCTTTGCACTCGGCTATGGCGGCCCGTTCGCGCTGGTCGTCGCCGGGTTGGTCCGCCTCAGGCGCTACGACCTGCTCGCCGCCCAGCTGCTGCTGCCGTTCTATTGGCTGCTGCACTCGGTCGCGTCGGTCCGGGCGCTCGGCGAACTGCTGACGCGACCCTATTTCTGGGCCAAGACCGAACATGGCCGCACGCGCCTGCGCCGCAGCGTCAACGCCGCGAACCTGCCGGCTCAGGCCGAGTAGCGCGAGAGGTCGAGGTCGCCGACCTCGATATCGGGCGCCTGGCCCGAGACGATATCGGCCAGCACCCGGCCCGATCCGGCCGCCATGGTCCAGCCCAGCGTGCCGTGGCCGGTGTTGAGATAGAGATTCGCGTATTTCGAACGGCCCAGCACCGGGGTGCCGTCAGGCGTCATCGGCCGCAGCCCGCACCAGAAGCTGGCCTTGCCCGCATCGCCCGCCTGCGGGAACAGCTCCCGCAACGAACGGTCGAGCGGCCCGCGCCGCGAGTGGTGCAGCGTCGTGTCATAGCCGGCGATCTCGGCCGTACCGCCGACCCGGATGCGGTCGCCGAGCCGCGTGGTCGCCACCTTGTAGGTCTCGTCCATCACGGTCGAAACCGGCGCCACCGTCTCGTCGATGATCGGCACGGTCAGCGAATAGCCCTTGATCGGATAGACCGGCAGCCCGATCCCGATGGTGCGCAGCATCAGTGGCGAGTAACTGCCGAGCGCCATCACGTAGGCATCGGCGGTGAGCGGCCCGTGGTCGGTCGCCACGCAATCGATGCGTCCGCCAGAGACGTCGATGCCCCTGATATTCACGCCATATCGGAACGCAACGCCCGCTTCGGCTGCCAGTGCCGCGAGCCCCTCGGTGAACATCTTACAGTCGCCGGTGTCGTCATTGGGCAGCCGCAGCCCGCCGACGAACGGCACCGTCGCCGTCGCCAGCCCGGGTTCGGCCGCCACGCACCCGGCCGGGTCGAGCACCTCGTAGGGCACGCCATATTGCTTCAGCACCGCGATATCGTCACCGGCATGGTCGAGCTGCTTCTGCTGGCGGAACAGTTGCACTGTCCCCTGCTGGCGCCCGTCGAAGGCGAGGCCGGTCTCGGCCCTGAGCGCAATCATCTGGTCGCGCGAATATTCGGCGAGCCGCACCATGCGCGACTTGTTGAGCGCGTAGGCGCGTTCGGTGCAGTTGGCGAGCAGTTGCAGGCCCCAGAGCCACATGCGCGGATCGAGTTTGGGTCGCAGCACCAGCGGCCCATCGGTCATCAGCAGCCACTTGATCGCCTTGACCGGAATGCCCGGCCCGGCCCAGGGCGAGGCATAGCCGTAGCTGAGCTCGCCGGCATTGGCGAAGCTTGTCTCCAGCCCCGCGCCCGGCTGGCGGTCGATGACCGTCACCTCATGGCCCGCCCTGGCCAGGTACCAGGCCGAGGTGGTTCCGATGACGCCGGCGCCCAGGATGAGGATCTTCATGCTCGCATCTTCCCGAGCCGCAAGGGAAACGCAAGCGGGTACAGCTGCATAACGGCTGCTCCAGGCTTGCACTCCGGTTGACACCTAGGCATCTTCGCGCCACGGCGGGCGCCGATATAGCGTTTCGAGGCAAATGCGGTGCGAGTTGCTGCACTGATCCTGGGTTTGATGGCGGGCGTCTTCGCGCTGGCTTCCCCCTTCGTGTTCAAGACCAACCTGATGGCGCCCTATCTCGAGCACTGGCAGGCGCTGGTCGACACACGCTCGGCCGTGCTCGTCTGGTACGCGCTGCCCGTCGCCGCCGTGCTGGGCGCGCTCATCGCGGTGGTACTGCCCGGCTTCGCCGCCCTGTTTCTCGCCGCCGCGGCCTTCGGCTGGGCCGCCATCGCGTTCTCGACGCCGGAGCTGATGCATCCGGGCGTGCTCGGCGCCGCCGGTCTCGCCACCCTCGCGGCGATCTCCGCCCAGATCTCGGGCGAGCTCACCATCCGTCGCCGGCGGCAGCAGCGGCGTGAGGATCGCGCCGAGGCCCAGGGGGAGTTCGACGACGGCGAGATCGAGCGCGAGGCCGCCCTACGCCTCGACCCCACGCTCATGCCGCGGGACAGCGCCCCGCCCCCACCACGGCGCGCCATCCCGCTCACGCTCGACGATGTGACGGTCGCCGAGCGGCCGGCTCCGCCTCCGCCGCCGCCGCTCGAGGAGTCGGAGCCCGCAACGATGCCACCGCCCCGCGAAACCCGGAGCTGGGATGACGCTTTCCGCCCCAATCCGCGGGTGGCGCGCCGCTCGGTCGGGTTCCAGTGGGACGAGCATGACGATCCGGCCGTCGATCTCGACAATGGCCGGCCCCGCCAAGGGCCCCGCCTCGAGCCGCGCAATCCGCCCGAACGCGCCGAGCGGGTGGAGTTCGTCGCCCGTCCGGCGCCCCCGCCACCTCCTCCACCGCCGCGCCGCGAAGTTGAGCCGGAGCCAGTGCCGGATCGCTGGATCGAGCCCGAGATACGACAAGCCCCCGCGCCCCACCGTAGCCGACCACTTCGGCGTCGCGGCAGCATCCTCGTGCCGGCGCTGGCCGGTGTCGGCGCCGTGCTGCTGGTTGGCCTGCTGCTGGGCGGCGGCTATTTTGCCTATCGCGAGGGCTATCTCGATCCGGTCATCGCCGCCGTCGGTCCGCGGGACCCCGAGCCGATCACCACTGCCGACGCAAGTCCCGAACCTGAGGCCTCCACGCCGGCGGAGATCGCCGATATCCCGCCTCCCCCGGCCCCCGTGGCCGTGCCCCAGGGCACGACACCGGCCGCCCCTGCGCCATCAGCTACGTCGCCGGTCGCCACACTTCCCACGGTGCTGCCTTCGACGCCCACCGCCGCCAGCGCGGCCGAGGCGAGCTATGACGATCCCTTCGCCTATTGCGCCGCCGTGGGCACGGTCGATTATCCCGATGGCCGCTATCGTGGCCCGTCCGTTATCCCTGCCATGACCGAGATACTGCGCGCGCCGGGCAACGCTGCCACCGACCGCGTGCACTGGCGCTGCGCCAATGGGCGTGTGCTGGCCTGCTCGTCCTATGTCGGCCCGATCTGCGACATGACGCCGACGGTGCAGGAGATGCGGGCCTATTGCGAGCGCAACCCCAATATCACGCCCCTGTTCGCCCCGCATGGCATCTGGTCGTGCGTCGAAGGCAAGCCGGAGCTACCGCCCGACGCCAACTGGACGGTCGACGATCGTGGCTTCATGCCTCGTGCGTGGATCGCGGTACGCGCGCCCGATACGCCCAACGGCTGAACCTCTTTCCAACGTTCCGAGGGCCTCGGAAGCCTTCCCGTCTACCACCCGAGCGGGTGACCGGCGATATCGGTGAGTTCGACCGGAAACGCCGCGGCGTCGCTGCCGGCGATGGCCTCGGCCAGTTCCGCCACCGACGGGACAGCCTGCGGGTCGAGTGCCACCAGTCCGGCGGAAATGCCGGCGTCGTGCCATTCGACCGACAGGCACCGCCACAGCGTGTGGGCCGCGGCACGGAACGGCCGTTCGAGATAGCGGCCCGCGTTGTCGGGGATGTCCATGCGCGCGTCGTTGCGGCCGAGCAGCACCACCCTGCCCTTCACGGCGGCAAGCTGGGGTCGCAGCAGGGCAGCGACACGGAATGGCAGGAAGGTCAGGCGCTGCATGGCCGCACCTAGCTTTGCGCGGTCGAGCGCGGCGACGCTGCCGGGCGCGGGTGCAAAGCCGTCGGCAATGACGAGCAGGTCGACGCTACCGCCAAGGGCGGCCACCTGGGACTCGAGATCGCGACCGAAGGAAAGTTCGGCCACCTCGGCGCCGCCGTCCCGATACCACCCGGCAAGCGTGGCGGCGAGCGACCCGTCACCGGCGATGACCACGCTCACCATGGCACGTCCAATCCATCATAGCCGATGACACGGCCGCTATCGGCGAGCGTCAGCTTGCTCACCACGTCGAGCATCCCGGCGACGCTGAGGTCGACCTCCATGCCCTGATGCTCGGTCATGTCGGTCTTCACGAAACCCGGACGCAGCAGCACGCAGCTGATGCCGTCGGGGCGCCATTCGTCAGCCAGCGAACGCCAGGTGGCATTCAGCGCGGTCTTGGTGGCGCGATAGCAATATTGCGTGCCCCAGTCATTGGCCGAGATCGAGCTCATCAGGCTCGACATCGCCATGGCGAGCTTGCGATCGCCTGCCATCAGGCTCGGCTTCAGCGCGCGCACCAGCAGCAGCACGCCGAAAAGATTGGTGTCGAACACCCGCAGCATCTCCTCGGCGCTGACGGCCTCGATCGGCAGCGTCAGGTCGCCCGAGATACCCGCATTGGCGATCACCGCATCCAGCGGCACACCGCCGAGCCTGTCGGCAAGCGCCGCAATCGAGGCATCGCTGGTGATGTCGAGCATGTGCGCAATTGCGCCCGCCTCGCCGAGCGCGGCGACATCGGCCGCAGTGCGGGCGGTGGCATGCACCTGCCAGCCGGCGGCGAGAAACTGGCGCACGAACTCGCGGCCAATGCCGCGGCTGGCGCCAGCGATGAGGATTGTCGAACCCATCAGGAGCGCTTCGAGCCCAGCAGATACTCGATGATGGCGTCGCGCACATTATCGAGATGCTTGCCCATGATCTGCCGCGACAGCTCGGGATCGCCGCCCATCACTGCGTCGATCATGCTGTGATGCTCGGACGCGCCCGGCATCAGCCGCTGCGGGATGCGGGCGGTGTTGAACAGGTGCGTGCGGCGGCGCAGGTCGCGAATGGTGGAGGCGACGAGCGGGTTGCCCGCGGCGTCGGCGATCGTGCCGTGGACCAGATCGTCGACGGCCCAGTGCTGAGCCGAGGTCGGATGCTCGACATGCACCAGTTCGTCGATGGCCCGGAACACGGTCTCGGCGGCATCCTCGGTCATCCGCCCGGTGGCGCGTCCGGCGGCCTCGACTTCGAGGATACGCCGCATGTCGAGGATGAAGACGAAATTCTCGATGCCGACATGGCTCACGACCGGAGCGCGGCCATGCGTGCGCGTAATCAGCTGCTCGGCCTCGAGCCGGCTCAGCGCCTCGCGCAGTGGCGTACGTGACATGGAGAGCAATTCGGCGAGCTTGCGTTCCTGCAGCACGGTTCCGGGCGCGATGCGACCGCCCAGGATCATTTCCATGATGCGGTTGTAGGCGTGCTCGGCGAGGCTGGTGGTTTCCTCGCCGCCGGTTGGATTGGCGTCGGTGGCGAGATCGGAGTAGGTCATGACGGCCCCCTTTGACGCGTGGTACACCGCTTACATACCAAGGTCAATCGTGGATCCGGTAACCGCGTTTTGCTCCCGTTATCAAGATGACACTTCCACGACGCCCATTCGTGTGCCATTGGTATTCCATCTGAACACCAGAAAGGATACCGGAGATGTCCGTCGAGCCGTGGCGCGCAACCTGCATTCAGATGAGCAGCGAGGTGGCAAGCGACGCGCCTGACAAGGCGGCGGCATGGACGATCATCCAACGGAACGTCGCGCACGCCATCGCGCTGATTGAACAGGCTTGCGCCAGCGATACGCCACCAAAACTGGTGGTGCTGCCGGAGTTCGTGTTCCAGGGCCCGCCGCGGGCCACGCCGGTGAGCCAGTGGATCGAGAAGGCCTGCGCCACCATTCCGGGCCCGATCACCGACCGGCTGGCTGAGGTGGCGAAGGCGCGCGGCATCTATATTGCCGGCAACCATTTCGAGGTCGATCCGCGCTGGCCCGACCGCTACTTCAACTCGTCATTCCTGCTCGACCCGAAAGGCGAAGTGATCCTGCGCTACCGGCGCATCAACACCGCGTCGTGGACGAGCCCGCACGACATCCTCGATGCGTACCGCGACGCCTACGGCGAGGATGGCATCTTCCCGGTGGTGGACACCGAACTTGGCAGGCTCGCGATCTTTCCGTGCGGAGAAATCGTGGTGCCGGAACTGTCGCGCGTGCTGATGATGCGCGGCGCCGAGGTGTTTCTGCATCCGCACAATGGCCCCGTCACCGCGCCCAGCGAGGCGGCCAAGACCTGCCGCGCCGCCGAAAACATGTGCTACCTGATCAGCGCCAATGTCGCCGGCGGCATCGGTTTTTCGGCCGATGGCAGCGAACAGGGCGGCCATTCGAGGATCGTCGACTATCTCGGCAACGACGCCGCCGCCGATAGCGGCGCGTCGGAGAATGTCACGACCAGCGCGATGATCGACGTCGAGGCGCTGCGCCAGGCCCGGCGTGACACCGGCATGGGCAACATGCTGCTGCGCTCGCGCTGGGAAATGTACCGCGACTACTTTGCCAGCGCCGAGTTCTACCCACCAAACGGGCTTGCAGGTGGGGCGTTCGAGACCTACGCCGAGTTGACGCCCCTCCAACAGCAGGCCGTGGGCAACCTGACCCGCGCCGGCGTGATCCGGTAGCCGCCATGCTCAAGGGAGGGGGAGCAAGCGGCAACAAGGCAGGAACCAGCATCGTCCATGGGCGCTATGTGCTGCTCGGGGCGATCGACGACAACAGCGTCGAAACGATCGAGGACGGCGCGATCCTCCAGGTCGATGGCCGCATCACCGAGATCGGCCCTTTCGCCGAGATCTCGGCGCGGCATCCGGGCGTGGAGGTGATCGGCGGGCCGGGCATGCTGGTGACGCCCGGCTTCGTCAATACCCACCACCATGTCGGGGTCACCCCGGTGCAGCTCGGCAGCCCCGACCTGCCGCTGGAGCTGTGGCTCACGCACCAGCTGCGCCACAAGAGCCCCGACGCCTATCTCGATACGCTCTACTCCGCCTTCGAGCTCGTCGCCTCCGGCGTCACGGCCGTCCAGCACCTGGGCCGGATGATGCCGGCCCCGGTCGCTGGCTGGCGCGATGCGGCGAATGCCGTGATCGACGCCTATCGCGACCTCGGCATGCGCGTCAGCTTCGCCATGTGCAATCGCGACCAGCACCGGCTGGTCTATGAGAACGACGACATCTTCGTCGCCACCCTGCCCGCCGAGATGCAGGACGAGACCACCGCCTTCCTCAAGCGCTCGCATTTCCGGCTCGAGGATTTCGAGACCGAGTACCTGCAGCCCATGATCGAGCGCCACGGCGCACGTGGCGATCCGCTCGTGCGGCTGTGGCTGGCGCCGATCAATCTCGAGCGCGCCTCCGACAGGCTGCTGACGCTGACCAGCGAGTGGGCACAAAAGTACGATATGGGCATCCATCTCCACCTGTCGGAGACGGTCTACCAGAAGGAATTCTCGAACCGCCGCTTCGGCAAGAGTTCCGTCGCCCATCTCGCCGACATCGGCTTTCTCGGCCCGCATCTGACGCTGGGGCACGGGACCTGGGTGGACGAGCACGATCTCGACCTCATCCACGAGCACGGCGTCTGCATCTGCCACAATGCCAGCTCGAACCTCAGGCTGCGCAGCGGCATCGCACCGGTGACCGAGTTCGTGGCGCGCAACATCCCGGTCGCGCTGGGCATTGATGAGGCGGGGCTGAACGACGATCGCGACATGCTGCAGGAGATGCGACTCGTAAAGCACCTGCATGCCGAGCCGGGCCTGTTCAAATCGCCGCTCACGCCGGCGCAGATTTTCCGTATGGCGACCGAGCATGGCGCCAAGGCCACCGGCTTCGGCGACGAGATCGGCCGGATTGCCGTCGGCAAGCGCGCAGACATGGTCGTGCTCGATTTCGAGGCAATTGCCTGGCCGCATCTGTCACCGGACACCGATCCGGTGGCGGCGCTGATCTATCGCGCCAAGACGCAGCATGTGCGCGCCACCATGATCGAGGGTCGCGTCGTCTACCGCGATGGCGCCTTCACGTTCATCGACCGCGACGCCGCACTCACGGCATTGTCAGCCGACCTGCAGCGGCCGCCAGGTGACGCAGAGGCCGGGCGCGCCGCACTCTCCCGGAAATTGCTGCCGCACCTCAAGGAATTCTACCGTGACTGGCCATTGCCGGCCGGAGAGCCTTGGTACAGGCTGAACGGTCGCTGACAAATACCTGACTATCGTTATCTAGTTTAAGCCTTTCAGATCAAAGCGATAGCGCATTTGCATACGTGCCAACAGGTTTGCGCACGTTGATGTCAAACGCGCCATATGCACAAATTATCAGCATATCCCAATGGTGCACACATTAGTGCCAAAAGGGCGTTGACTCCAGATATTCCCGTGGCATACCGTCTGAATGCCAGATGGAATTTGGCTACAGGGGATCGAAATGAAACACTTCCACAAAGGTGCGTTGTCGCTCGCAAGCGCCGCTCTGCTGACCGCGCTGATGAGCTCGGCCGCCTACGCGCAGGAACTGCAGAAGATTACCGTTCGCCTGGCGTTCATCGCCGGCGGCATCGATGCGCCGTTCTTCGTCGCCAAGAGCAAGGGCTATTTCGAGGAAGAGGGCCTCGACGTGACCATTGTCGATGGCACCGGGTCGACCGACACCATCCAGGCCGTCGGCAACGGCACCGTGCAGATGGGCAATGCCGGCATCGGCGCCCTGGCGCAGGCGTCGGCTCAGGCGCGGTTCGACAACATCACCGCCGTCTTCGGTCTCGTGCAGACCGATCCCTCGTCGATCGTCTCGCTCAAGGGCTCCGGCATCAAGACGCCCAAGGATCTCGAGGGCCGCAAGTTCGCCACCGAGGCCGGCAACTTCTCGGACGGCATGATCGGTGCCTTCGCCGCCGTGAACGGCGTCGACCTAGACAAGATCCAGCTGATCGTCACCGACAACTATAACCAGGCCCTGCTCAAGGGCGATGCCGACTTCGTCAACGTCTGGGCCAACCCCGACGGCGACAAGATCGCGGTGTTCAACGAGATCGAGCCGCCGATGCTGTTCGCCGACTACGGCGTCAACCTGCTCGGCTCGAGCGTCATCGTGCGCAAGGACTGGCTGGCCGCCAACGAGGATGCCGTCCGCGGCTACCTGCGCGCCATCACCAAGGGCCATGCCGATGTGGTCGCCAACCCGGCCGAGGCGCTCGACCTGTTCATGGAGAACCGCCCGGATGCCGACCGCGACGCGATCGGCCTCGAGATCGAGGTGATGGAGAAGTACCGCCACACCAAGCTCACCGAAGGCAAGCCGCTCGGCTGGGTGGCCCCGGAAGACGTCCAGCAGACCATCTCGCTGCTCGAAACCTACGCCGACATCCCGACCGGCTGGGTGACGCCCGAGATGATCTACACCGACGCCTACCAGCCCAGCGCCGAGTAACCAGCTTCGCGGGCGCCGCCGTCACGGTGGCGCCCGGCTTATCTTTCGACTGAGGGGACGACAGGATGGATTTTGGACTACGCGGCAAGGGAGCGCTCGTACTGGGCGCCAGTCAGGGGCTGGGCCTCGCCGTAGCGCGGGCATTGCTCGCCGAGGGCGCGAGCGTCGCCATTTCGGCCCGCTCCGCCGACACGCTCGAACAGGTGCGCAGCGAACTGCCGGCCGACGAGGCGGCACGCTGCTTCCCGGTTCCCGCCGACCTGTCGGCGCCTGATGCCGCCGCAACCATTGCCGCGGGCGCCCGTGCCGCGCTCGGCAGCATCGACATCCTCGTCAACAATTCCGGCGGCCCGCCGACCGGCCAGCCTAGCGCGGTGTCCATCGAGGAAGTCGAAAAGCAGTTCGACAGGATGGTGACCCCGCTGCTGGCGCTGACGCTGGACCTCGTGCCCGACATGCGCAAGCGCGGCTGGGGCCGTGTCCTGACCATCGCCTCGTCGGGCGTCGTGCAGCCCATTCCGCACCTGCCCATTTCGAACAGCCTGCGCTCGGCCGTGGTCGGCTTCATGAAGACCCTGGCCGGCGAAGTGGCCAAGGACGGCGTGACCGTCAACGTGCTGGCCCCGGGCCGCATCGCAACCGCGCGCACCCAGAGCATCGATGCCGCGGCGGCCGCCCGCACCGGCAAGTCCGAGGACGACGTGGCGCGCGAATCCTTCGCGACCATCCCGGCCGGCCGCTACGGCACGGTCGAAGAGTTCGGCGCGGTCGCGGCATTCCTCGCCAGCGCCGGCGCCAGCTACGTCACCGGTTCGATCATCCGGGTCGATGGCGGCGCCATCCGTTCCGTCTAGCCCGACCGCAAGTTTCTAGAGGGGAAGAGAGAGAGAGAATGAATGACATGAGCTTGAACGCGGAGACCGCCACAGCGGTAAAACCCCATGTTCGGATTTCCCGCGTGTCGAAGACGTTCAAGACGCGCAAGGGTGATGTCCATGCACTGGACGACATCGATCTGAACGTCCAGCGCGGCGAGTTCGTCTCGGTGCTGGGTCCGTCGGGCTGCGGCAAGAGCACGCTGATGATGCTGCTGGCGGGCCTCACGCCCTACAGCAAGGGGCGCATCGAGGTCGGCGACAAGGTGATCCAGGCACCGAACCCGGAGGGCGGCATCGTCTTCCAGCAGGACGTGCTGCTCGAGTGGCGCACGGCGCTGCAGAACATCATGATGCAGGCCGAGATCCGCAAGCTCCCGATCGAGCCGGCCAGGGCCCGCGCCCGCGAACTGCTGAAGATGGTTTCGCTCGGGGACTTCGAGGGCGCCTTCCCCAAGGAGCTGTCCGGCGGCATGCGCCAGCGCGTCTCGATCTGCCGCGCCCTCCTGCACAAGCCGCCGCTGCTGCTGATGGACGAGCCGTTCGGCGCGCTCGACGCCATGACCCGCGACCAGCTGCAGCTCGACCTGATGCGGTTGTGCCGCGACAACGAGATGACCGTGCTGTTCATCACGCACTCGATCACCGAGGCGATCTTCCTCTCCGACCGCGTGGTGGTGATGTCACCCCGCCCCGGCCGCGTCGAGCGCATCATCGACATCGACCTGCCGCGACCGCGCCGCCTCGCCATGCGCGAGGAGCCCAAGTTCAACGCGTATACCCGCGAACTGACCGAGATCTTCAAGGGTCTCGGCGTCTTCCGCGAAGAGGTGTGAGATGGCTGCGATAACCGAAACCGACAACGGCGCGCCGGCTCGCCCGCGCTCCATCTTCAGCTGGGCCACGAAGATCTCGCCAGCCCTGTGGACGCTGGTCATACTGCTCGTCGTGTGGGAAGTGGCCGTGCGCGTCTCGAACGTGCCGATCTATATCCTGCCCTCGCCATCGGCCATCGTCGAGGAGATGATCGCCTATTGGCCGCGCCTGATGGTCAATGGCGGCGTGACGCTCAGCGAAGTGCTGATCGGCTTCTGCTTCTCGATCCTCGTCGGCGTGCCGCTCGCCGTGCTGATCACCTATAACCGCGTCGCCGAGCGCGCCATCTACCCGATCATCGTGGCGTCCCAGACCATTCCCAAGGTGGCCATCGCGCCGCTGCTGATGGCCTGGTTCGGCTACGGTCTCACGCCCAAGATCGTCATCGTGGTGCTGCTGAGCTTCTTCCCGATCGTCATCAACTCGGTGGTCGGCCTCAAGGCCTCGTCGGCCGAGATGCTGTATCTCGCCCAGTCCATGGGCGCGTCCGGCTGGCAGACCTTCTGGAAGTTCCGCCTGCCGCAGGCCCTGCCCTACATCTTCGCCGGCCTGAAGCTCGCGACGGTGCTGTCGGTGATCGGCGCGGTCGTGGCCGAGTTCATCGGCGCCGACCAGGGCCTGGGCTATGTCATCACGGTGGCCGGCTCGACCTTCAACATCACCCGGCAGTTCGCCGCCATCATCTGCATCTCGGCGATCGGCATGGTGTTCTTCGCCGTGATCGAGACCATCGAACGCTTCGTGGTGCCGTGGAAGGTCACGCCCGTCGTCGCCAACGAATAACGACAACGCATGGCGGGCCGAACCGGCTATGAGACCGGCGGCCCGCTCCTTTATCTTGTGAGGAGAAGACTATGTCCCACCGGTTGGATGAAACCGCTTCGGGCGTCTACGTCATTGCCGTGACCCCGTTCACCGATGCAGGCGCGATCGACGAAGCCAGCATCGACAGCGTCGTGGAATTCTATCTCGAAAAGGGCGTCACCGGCATCACCATCCTGGGCATGATGGGCGAGTCCCATAAGCTCAGCATGGAAGAGAGCCGCGCGGTGATGAACCGCTATCTCAGCCGCATCGACGGGCGCATCCCGATCGTCGTCGGCGTCTCCAACCCCGGCACGGATCCGCTGGTCAGCTTCTCCAGGGAAGCCATGGACGCGGGCGCCGCGGGCGTCATGGTCGCCCCGGTCAATACGCTTCGGACCGAAGAGCAGATCTTCGGCTATTTCTCGGCGGTGCTCGATCGGCTCGGCGACACGCCGGTGGTGCTGCAGGACTATCCGTTCATCACCAACGTCAACATCTCGGTCGATACGCTGAAGCGCATCTTCGAGCGCTATCCGAGCGTCAAGATGCTCAAGCATGAGGATTGGCCGGGGCACAGCAAGCTGTCCCGCCTGCGCGCCCTGCCCGGCCGCCAGGTCTCGATCCTCGTCGGCAATGGCGGCCTCTACCTGCCGCAGGAGCTGGCGCGCGGCGCCAATGGCGCCATGACGGGCTTTGCCTATCCGGAGATGTTGGTCGAGGTTTGCGCTCAGTATGCCAAGGGCAACGCCGATCGCGCGGAGGACATCTTCGACATGTACCTGCCGCTGTTGCGCCACGAGGCGCAGCCGGGCATCGGCATCGCGCTGCGCAAGGAAACGCTGCGCCGGCGCGGCGCCATCGCCTCGGCCCATGTGCGCCATCCCGGCCCGCGGCTGACCGCCGAGGACCACCGCGAGCTCGACCGGCTGATCGAGCGCCAGCAGCGCCGCCTCGCCGGCGAGCCCATGCCTGCCGTGGCCGCCTCCTGATGCGGCTCGAGGGCCTCCCTCCGCCCCCCAGACCGGCCGGTGCCTACCGGCCGGTGATCGTCGTGGGCGACATGGCGTTCCTCTCGGGCTTCGGCCCGCGCCACACCGACGGCACGCCGCTCATCGGCATGGTCGGTCGCGACCTCGACCTCGAGGCGGCACAGGCGGCCGCGCGCAATATCGGCCAGACCATCCTGTCGGTGCTGCAGGAAACGCTCGGCGATCTCGACCGCGTCCGGCAGATCGTCCGCATCACCGGCATGATCGCCTGCCCGCCCGACTTCACCCAGCATCCAAAGGTGCTGGACGGCTGCTCGCTGCTGCTTGCGGAAGTGCTCGGCGAACGCGGCCAGCACGCCCGCATGGCGTATGGGGTGAGTTCGCTGCCCAACGGCTCACCGGTGGCAGTAGACTGCGTGTGCCAGGTGCGGGTGTAGCGCCTGCCGTCCCACCCCCTCCCATCCTCCCCCATCAAGGGGGAGGTGCCGCATCGAGCGTCTGGCACCATCCAGCCTCATCCACCAGCCCCACCTCCCCCTAGATGGGGGAGGCAAGCGCAGCTTGTGAGCAAAGCGAACTAGCGCAGCTCGGAGGGGGTGGATCCACGCACCGGCCTCTGAGCGTGTGACCACCCCACCCAGTTCCGCTAGGCCGCAGGCGGCCAAGCTCCACTACCCTCCCCATCAAGGGGAGGGACACCGCGCAAGAACCGAAGCCCCGAAGCCTGTACTGGGGTTCCCGCCGAACTCTCAGTCGGTTTTCCCTCCCCCTTGTGGGGAGGGGGGACCCGCGTAGCGGGTGGGTGGGGGTGTCCACACGCACCAGCCAACAATCTTATCCTCCCACCCCCAAACCCATGCGAGTCTCCCCCCGTCCGCTGCACCGAAGCGAGATCATGACGAGTGGTTGGTGTGGTGGAGATTGGGTGGGTCGGCAGTCGTGCCGGTCCAGGCCTAAAGCACGTCGGCACGATCCGGTTCGCCGGGGACGCCGCTACACAACGCGGGGGACTTGGCGGATGCACGCCCGGTCCCAGGCTGCAACGGCCCGGCATCGGGCGGGGGGGTGAAGGTTGGCGAGCGCGGAATCCGGCAGCCAGCTCAGCTTCGGGCAGTTCGCGATGCGGCACGGGATGCGCCCGGGCCCACGTGCCATAAGCCCAAAACCCCGATCGGCCGGCGAGGCGTGAGCCTCACATATTGCTGCGGACTACCGCGAGGGGCAAAGGCCTCGCCGGCACGTCGCTTGGTTCTTTGACATCCTCCGAAGCCCAAGGGCTGTCGGATGAATCGGCATGTCCGGCAGTGGACCACGGACCATGCCACTCCGCCTCCCTCCCCCTTGCGGGGAGGGATCGAGGGAGGGGGTGGTGCGGTGATCACCGATGGACCCCCACCCCCCACCCCTCCCCGCAAGGGGGAGGGGAGCCGGCCGGTTCACGTGCACGATGAGGCCAAAGCCCCGACTCTGCACCTCCCCCTTTCATGGGGGAGGATGGGAGGGGGTCGTCTGCTTCAGCGACGCACCGAAACTACCGTCGCGGCAACCACCGCCCGCTCAGATATCCAGCACCAGCTTGCCGCTCGAGCAGCCCGAGCAGCACACCATGATCAACTCGTTGGAGGCCCGCTCCCGCGACGACAGCACATTGTCCATGTGCTCGGGGACACCCTCGAGCACGCGGGTCTCGCACGAGCCGCAGACGCCTTCCCGGCATGAATGCGAGACGTACACATCGTTCTTGAGCAGCACGTCGAGAATGGTTTCGCCGATCGGCACGTGGAACGTCTTGCCCTGGCGCTTCAGTTCGACATCGAAGGCCATGGTCGGCTTCGACTTGGTGCCCACGAAATGCTCGATATGGACGTTGTCCTCGGGCCGCCACCCAGCCGAGGCGCGGAACACCTCGATCATCCTGCCCGGCCCACAGCAGTAGACATGCGCGACCTTCGGGATGGTCGCAGCGATCTTGAGCAGCGGGAACACCCGCCCGGCCTCGGCATCGAAATGCAGGTGCACGCGGCCCGGTTGGCTGGCTTCCAGCGCCTCGAGTTCGGGCAGGAAGGCCGCCGTCGCCCGATCGCGCGCCGCGTAGTAGAGCGTCCACGGCTTGCCCAACGCCTCCAGCTGCCGGATCATGGCGAGGATCGGCGTGATGCCGATGCCGCCGGCAAAGAACGCGCTCTGCTCGGCGTCCTCCACCAGGTGGAAGGTGTTGTGCGGCGGATCGACGGGCAGCACGTCGCCGACCTGCAGCTGATCCACCACATAGACCGAACCGCCGCGGCTCGCCGCATCGCGGTTGACGCCGATGACGTAGCGATCGCGCGTCTCGGGACCGTTGGTCAGCGAGTAGGAGCGGCTGAGGTCGCCGGGCAACTTGAGGTTGATGTGCGACCCGGCGGTGAACGGGGGCAGCGGCGAGCCGTCGGCCGAGACCAGCTCGACCTGACGGATGGTTGCGGCGACCATCTTCACGGCATCGACCCGCAGCATCAGCTGCTTCTGCTCGGTCAGGGTCGGGCCATGCCCGTCCCCGACCCAGTCGAGGCTATCCGGCGCCGCGCCCGCGTCGGATGCCATGGTCACGTCCTCGCTCTTATTCTGCCGCGGACAGTTTCGGACGATAGCCCTTGATCTCGGCCATCTTCTCTTCATAGCCCTCGAGCCAGTCGGTACCGTAGGGCACGACGATGTCGCCACCGCGTGCGTCCTTGGCGAGTTCGGGCTGGTCGACGATGGCCGGCAAAGTACCGCTGTCGCGATAGGCCTTGGCCGCATCGAGCATCACGCGCCGGGTGAGGATGACCATGCGGTCCGAGGCGGCCAGATGCTCCATCTCGCGATCGACGACGTAGCCCATCGACTCCTGGATCATCTGGTCCTGCAGCGGAATGCCGACGACGCCGGTATAGCTCTCGCCGCTGCGCTGCCACTCGCGGTCGATGCCGTAGTCGTTGGTGCGGTCCTTGACCGGACGCCAGCGGCCCTTCCAGTCGGTGGTGGTCGGCAGGTATTCGAGCGGACGGGCGAGACCCTTCACCTCGGTGCCGTCCTTGTACATCAGCTTCTTCTTGCCGCCGCCCGCTGCGCGACGCAGGTCGATGTTGAAGATCATGGTCGACGTGTCGTCGATCGGCACCCAGGCGTTGACGGTGACGTTGTCGTCCATCTCGCCCGACGGGTAGGTGACCCAGAACGGGAAAATGTAGCTGGCGAAGCGATGATGCTCGGTGCCCTCGTAGGCATTGCGCTGGGCCGAATACATCGTGCCGAAGGGCATCACCGAGACGTTGATCTTGGGCGCCTTCTCGATGACCGTGAACACTTCCGGATTGGAGAGATCCAGCTTTTCGCCGTCGACGCCACCCACGTGCAGGAAGCCCAGGTGCGAGGTATCGATGTCGCCTTCCAGCGCCTGCATGTAGTTGCAGTCACGGTGCGTGAGCGCGATGTTGCGGTCATCCGGCTCGCCCATGATCGCCTCGATCTCGGGCAGCTCGGGCGGGTTGTCCTGGCGCTCGCCCATATAGGCGAAGACCATGCCGCCCGACTCCTTGACGCGATAGGCGATCGCCGGGGTGCCGGCCGGGTATTTCGACTTGTCCTCGAGGTTGGGCTGGTCCAGGCACTTGCCGGTGACGTCGAACTTCCAGCCGTGATAGGCGCAGCGGATGCCGCCCAGCTCGTTCCGACCGAAGAACAGCGAAGCGCAACGATGCGGGCAGCGATGGTCGAACACGCCGACCCGGCCTTCGGTATCGCGGAACGCCACGAGCTTTTCGCCCAGGATCATCAGGCGCACCGGGTCGCCATCGGCCTTGAGCTCGGAGCTGAGGCAGACCGGCAGCCAGAACTGACGGAAGAAGTCGCCCATCAGCGTGCCTTTGCCGACGCGGCTGAGCTCGATGTTTTCTTCTGCGGTGATCATTGAGGGAAACTCCTAGTGAGCGGAAGCGGCGACGGGCTCGGGAGCGCCGGCCGGAAGGGGTTCGAGGATGCCGGCGCGCTCCATGTTCTGGCGCGAGATGGCAATGGCCGCCCGGGTCTCGGCGACCTCGGCCATCGGGGCATCGAGGAAATAATTGGGCGGGTAGAACTTGGCCGCGTCGTAGAACGGCACGTACATCTCGTAGCGAGCCCGTAGCAGCGTGTTGTCGAGCCCGGTATCGGTCCGGCGGTCACGGCGCAGCTGCTCGATGTCGATCATCGCCGAAACGCCGATGCTCTCATCGGCATTCTCCTGGAACGCCAGCGTGTTGCCATGGTGATCGAGAATGTGCGAGCGCCCGCCCAGGATCGTGTTGTCAGGCGAGAAGCCGATATACTGCGCGACGTTGCCCGAGATCAGGTAGGTCATGTTCTCGGTGGCGCGGCATAGCTTGGCCGCTTCCTGGCGCTCGGAGAATTTCGAGTTGGTCGGGTGCAGGATCACCTCGGCGCCCTGCATCATCATCACCCGGGCCACTTCCGGAATGGTGATCTCGCCGCACGGAATGACGCACAGCCGGCCCAGCTCGGTATCGACGACCGGGAACACCTTGTCCTTCGGCGTCACGGCCAGATAGGCGCTCATGAAGTCATGCACCGACGGGAAGGCCGCGGTGTTGAGCCGGCGATAGTTGAGGATCACCTCACCCGTCCGGTCGATGATGAAGGACGAGTTGAAATAGCGGCCAGGCCATTCGGTCGGCGCCTCGAACATGTTGCCGCAGATGAAAATCCCGCGCTTCCGTGCCAGCTCCTGCAGCAGCGCAGTGAGCGGACCGGGAATAGGCGAGCAGGCCCGTGCGATCCAGTCGTGCACGCCCATATGCAGCGGTGGCCCCTGCATGGCGAATTCGGGGAAGACGACAAGATCGGGCTTATCCCCGCTATCGCAAGCCTGCTCTATCATGCTGACAAGGCGGTCGGTGTTGCGCTGTATCACCGCTTTTGCGGCGGCATCATCGGGCGCCTGGGAGGCCCTCTCGCTCCGCATCTGGATACTGGTTGCCCGCCAGGGTCTTATCGCCATCGCTCGCTGCTCCATCGATTGCACGCCAGTGGTATACCACTTACATTATCGAAGTACGAACGGATTGCAAGCGCTCTCGCAACGCCTATTTGCCGAACTGTTGGGCAAAGACGGTCCCTGCCCGCTTTCAAGGCGCTTGGCAGAGCTAAATATCGGGGATACCAGTGATATCCCGAATGTGTTCCTCGACTCGCTCACCTATATGAGGGGCAAGTTTTGAGTGGAGAGCCTCATGGGCGAAGTCATCGATCCGGCCGATACAGACAGTGATCTGGGTTTTCTCGGCGGCGATAGCGGCCAGAAGCCGAATCTGACCGAACAGGTCTACGAACAGCTTATCGGGTTGCTGATCGCCGGCGAGCTCAGGCCCGGCGACGTGATCACCGAGCGGCGCATGGCCGAGCGGTTGAACGCCTCGCGCACCCCGATCCGCGAGGCGCTCGGGCGGCTCGAGGCCGAGGGGCTCGTCTACAAGCAGCCGAGTCGCGGCGTCACGGTCAGCCCGTTCTCGACCGAGGCTTTCGTCGACATCCTCAACGTGCGCCAGCTGCTCGAAGCCGAGGCGGCCTATCTCGCTGCCGGCAAGATTTCGGCCGAGCGCATCGCGACGATCCGCGAGGCCCTGATCGACCTCGACAAGCGACCCAAGGCGACGCTCTCCGACATCTGGGCCGTCGACGACATGCTGCACGGCGAAATCGCCGATGCCGCCGGCAACGTCTTGATGGCTGCGCTGATCCGAGACCTGCGCCGCCGCACCCACGTGTTCAACGCGTACCGCAATCCACTGACGCCGCGGTTCAGCGCAGAGGAGAACCTGAAGCTGCTCGAGGCCGTGGCCGGTACCGACCGCGAAGGCGCCAAGGCGGCAATGACGAGCCACATCGAGATGGTGAAGCTGGCCATCATCGAGCGGCTGTCGGGAGTGCTGCGCTAGCCGCGCCGCACATACCTTCCCGATCCTGCCGGCGCGATGACGGACGAACCGTCCCAAGCCAACCGCCCGCGTACCCAGGTGGCGACGGGCGTGACGGCGAAGGTCTCGCCGTCGTATGCGCTCCAGCTCGGGCCATCCGGGTTGGCCGTCGAGTCGTACACGGCGTCGCCCGGTTGCAGAACGGCGATATCGGCATCCATGCCCGGGGCGAGTTGACCCTTGCGACCGAGCCCGAAGAATTTTGCCGGGCGGTTGGCCAGCCACTCGGCGCTCATTGCCGCCGCCTTGTCAGCGCCATACCGCGCTGCCGCATCGGTGAAGAAGGCTGGCAGCATGGCCTCGAGCCCCGGCATGCCGGCGGCATCGTCGAAGATGGTCGGGCCGGACTTGCGTTCGATTGGCCAAGCGCTGTGGTCAGACGAGACGAAGGTGCACTCACCACGCTCGAGCACCTGCCATAGCGCCTCGCGCCGGCCCGCGCGGATCGGCGGGTTGACCTTGAGCTTGCCGCCCAGCCGCGGCATGGCCTCTTCGGCATCGAAATGCAGGTAGTGCACGCACATCTCGGCTGTCGCGGGCTGGCCCGACTCGCGGAAACGCCGCGTCATGTCGAAGCCGTCGGGCGTCGAGATATGGACGATGTGGAGCGGGGTCGAGGACCCTGCCCCAAGCGCGAGGAAGGTCGCGGTGGCAGCGAGCTCGGCCACTTCCGGGCGGCTCGGGCTGTGATCCTCAGGCTTCGTGCGGCCGGCCGCCTTGAACTCGGCGGCTAGCCGGCGGACAATCTCCTGGTCCTCGTTGTGGATGCCCAGCGGCAGGCCAGTGCCTTCCAGCATCTCGATCAATGCCCGCGTCGCGCCGCTGCCGATGCGCGGGAAGCGGTGCGGGTGCGCCTCGAAGGATGAGATCTTGAAGGCGCAGACACCGCCAGCGACCAGCGCCCGCACATCGGCGGCGACGGGCTCGGCCGGCACGGTGCCATAGAGCGCCACATCGCACACCGCGTGCTGCCCCACGGCGGCAACCTTCTGCGCCAGCAGCTCGCCGTTCCAGATCGGATCAGGCTCGTCATAGGGCATGTCGACAATGGTGGTGACGCCGCCGATCACCGCCGCCTTGGTGGTGGGACCGAGACCGGGGAAGCCGATCTGGCTGCCGGCGTGCGTCTGCCCGTCCACCGCGCCCGGCAGCAGATAGGCCGAGCCATAGTCCACCACGTCCTGCGCGTCGGGTCGCTGCCCCGATCCGACTCCGGCGATGCAGCCGTCCGTGATCGCGATCCAGCCGTCCTCGAGGATGCCGGCAGGGCTCACCACCCGGCCCGTGATCAGGCGTTCATACATGGACGGTCCCTCGTGCTAACGTTTGGCGTGCAATTGGCATTCACTTGGTGTACCAATCACTCGCGAGTTTGAAAAGCCCGCCTAACGCCGCCCAATATCCTCAGGACCAACGATGATCTACGACCTGACAATCCTGTCGCTGCTGCCCAATACGCTGGGCGCCGTGCTGCCGATCCTGCCCAAGACGTACGAGAATTTCTCCTCGACCGGTAAGGTGCTCGGCGCCTTCTCGTGCGAGTTCGGGGTACTGAACCGCTTCGCCTTCATCACCGCCCACGAGAATGTCGAGTCGCTGACCGCCGAGCGCGCCCGGCTGATGCAGACCGAGGACGCTTATGGCATCGCCCCCTATCTCGGCGGTGTGCAGAGCACCGCGTTCAAGCCGCTCTTCTTCATGGGCGACATCGAGACCGGCTCCTTCGGCCCGTTCTACGAGTTCCGCACCTATACGCTCGCGCCAAACGGGCTGCCGGAAACCGCGGAGGCCTGGAGCAAGGTGGTGCCGCGCCGTAACGAGATCTCAAAGGTGCTGACCGTCATGGCCTCGATCGAGGAGGGCCCGACGCGGATGGTGCACATCTATCCCTACGCCAACATCGCCGACCGTCAGGCCGCCCGCGCCCAGGCGAGCAAGGAAGGCATCTGGCCGCCTCCGGGCGGCTCGGGCAAGCTTACGGCGCTGCAGAACGAACTGTTCGTTGCGACGGCCTATTCGGACCTGAAGTAAGCTGCTGATGTCAGTACACAGGCCCGCGCTCAACCGGCGCGGGCCTTTGCTTTGAGCCGCTCCATCGCCATCAGCACCCGTTCCGGCGTCGCCGGCGTATCGAGGCGCGGGGCGAAGCGGTAATCGGCGACACTCGCGACTGCCATGCCGATGGCGGCGAAGACGGAGTTGGCCAGCATGATCGGCGGCTCGCCGACGGCCTTGGAGCGATTGACGGTGGGCGCCCCATTCACCGACCACTCCGCGATATCGACATTGAAGATGCGCGGCCGATCGGAGGCGACCGGGATCTTGTAGGTCGAGGGCGCGTGCGTCCTGAGCCGCCCGGCCTTGTCCCACCACAGTTCCTCGGTGGTCAGCCAGCCCATGCCCTGGATGAAGCCACCTTCGATCTGGCCGAGGTCAATCTCACGGTTCACCGAACGGCCGACGTCCTGGAGGATATCGGTGCGCAGCACGGCATATTCGCCAGTGAGCGTGTCGACGGCCACTTCGGAGCAGGATGCCCCGAAGGTGAAATAGCCATAGGGATGCCCCTTGCCGGCGGCGCGATCCCAGTGGATGTGCGGCACCTTGTAGAATCCGGTCGACGACAGTGGCACGCGCGCGGCGTAGGCAGCTTCCGTGAAGTGATGCCAGGTCACGACCTCACGGCCGATCCGTACCGTCTCGTTCTCGAAGCTGACCTCGTGCTCGAACACCCGCCATTCCTCGCAGGCGAAGGCAATGAGGTCGCGCCTGATGCGGCGGGCCGCATCGACGGCGGCGGCGCCGTTGAGATCGGTGCCGGTCGAGCCGGAGGTCGGCGAGGCGTTCGGCACCTTGTCGGTCGCCGCCGCGGTGGCGCGGACGCGGGCAAGCGGCAGGCCGAACTCGGCGGCCACGAGCTGGGCCACCTTGGTGTTGAGCCCCTGCCCCATCTCGGTGCCGCCATGGTTCAGGTGGATCGAACCGTCGCGGTAGATCACCAGCAGCGCCGCGCCCTGGTTCATCGATTTCTTGGAGTAGCCGATGCCGTATTTCACCGGGCTGAGCGCGATGCCGCGCTTGATGAACTCGGACGATTTATTGGCCGCGATGATCTCGGCGCGCCGCCGCTGGTAGTCGCTGCTCTGCTCCAGCTCGTCGGTGATGCGCGCCATGATGTTGTCGCGCACCGGCTGGCCGAAATGCGTCGTGTTGCGCTCGGCCCCATCGTAGAAATTCAGCCTCGCAACCTCGAGCGGATCCTTACCCAGCGCATAGGCGATCTCCTCGATCAGCCGTTCGGCCGCGATGATCGCCTGTGGTCCGCCATAGCCACGGAAGGCGGTGTTGGAGACCGTGTGCGTGCGGTAGAGTTTCGAGTGCGCATGCACGGCCGGATAGTAATAGGCGTTGTCGACGTGCATCACGGCACGGTCGGCGACGCCGCGCGACAGGTCGAGCGAGTGTCCGCAGCGCGCCTTCAGCGCCATGCGCACCCCGCCGATGCGGCCTTCGTCATCGAACCCGACGCTATAGTCGATATCGAACTCGTGGCGCTTGCCGGTAATGACCATGTCGTCGTCGCGATCCGGCCGGCACTTCACCGCACGCCGGAACTTTCGTGCCGCCAGCGCCGCCACCGCACCGAACAACGTGCCTTGCGTCTCCTTGCCACCGAAGGCGCCGCCCATCCGCCGGACGTGCACCCGCACGCCATTGGCTTCGAGTCCGAGGATGCGCGCCACGACTTCCTGCACGTCGCCGGGGTGTTGGGTCGCGGTGTAGAGCAGCACCTCGCCGTCTTCGCCCGGCATGGCGAGCGACACCTGGCCTTCGAGATAGAAATGCTCCTGCCCGCCGATGCTGATGGCGCCGCCGATGACATGCAGGGCTTCGGCCAGTGCCTTGTCGATGTCGCCGCGGGCAATGGTCATGCCCGGCCCCACGGTGGCGCCACCGCCGGCAATGGCGTCATCGACGGAGATGTGCGGGGACGCGACGTCATACTCGATCACCGCCAGTTTCGCTGCCCGGCGCGCGGCATCGCGAGTGGTGGCGACCACCGCGAAGAGCGGCTGGCTGTGGTAGTTCGCGCGCGTGGCGCAGAACAGAGTATCGTCATCGGTGCCGGCCGGGCTGATGTCATTGATCCCGGGAATATCGTCGGCCGTCAGCACGCCGACCACGCCCGGCGCATTTCGCACGGCTTCGAGATTCAGCGACACGATCCCCGCATTGGCGTGCGCGGCAAGCCCCACATAGGCGTGCAGCGTGTTCAGCGGCTCGATGATGTCATCGATATACTCGGCCAAGCCCGCCACGTGCTTGTGGGCGGACTCGTGCGGAACAACGGGCGTAGCGACCAATTCCAACGCGGCATCGCTCGAGCGACGGACATCATCCATGGACCAGCTCCCGCACCCGGGTTTCGCCCTGACCTTCTGTCTCGCTCCAGAAGCGCAACAGCAGGTTTCGCGCCACCAGCAATCGGTACTCAGCGCTCGCGCGCCAGTCGGTGAGGGGCGAAAAGTCAGTGGCATAGGCGGCCATCGCTGCCTCTACCGTCTCGCGTGTCCACAATTGCCCGATCAGTGCCGCCTCGACGGCGCGTGCCCGCTTCGGGGTCGCCGCCATGCCGCCATAGGCGATCACCGCCTCGGTGACGCGGCCGCCATCAATCCGCAGCCGGAACGCGCCGAGCACCGACGAGATATCCTCATCGAAGCGCTTGCTCACCTTATAGACCGCGACCCGGTCCTCGGCCCGCGGCAGCGGCACGGCGACACTCTCGACGAATTCGCCCGGCCGCCGGTCCTGCTTGCCGTAGTCGATGAAGAAATCCTCGAGCAGCAGCGTGCGCCGTACGTTGCCGCGCCGCAGTGTCACCGTCGCGCCAAGCACGATCAGCGGCGGCGGCGTGTCGCCGATGGGCGAGCCGTTGGCGATGTTGCCACCGATCGTTCCGGCGTTGCGCACCTGTTTACCGCCGATGCGCCTCCATAGCTCGCTGAACTGCGGGACATGCTCGGCGATCGCTTGCTCGGCCGAACTGTAGGAGGTTCGCGCCCCAACGATCAGCCGGCCATCCTCGACAACCACTTCATCGAGATCGTCGACATGGGTGAGAAACACCATGGTCTGCGGCTGGCGGAGGTGCTTAGTGATCCACAGCCCGACATCGGTGGCGCCGGCAACGACGATGGCCGCGGGCTCCTCGAGCAGGACTGTGGCGAGATCGTCGGCATTGGCCGGCAAGATCGCCCGATAGCCATCGGCCACCATCGCAACGCGCTGGCCATCCCGCAACGCGAGCAACTTCGCCGTCATTTCGGCCCGGCTGCGATTGAGCCGGTCCTCGATCGGATCGCCGTAGTCGCTTGCCGCCTGGGCGGCGCGCACGATCGCCTCGTAGCCGGTACAGCGGCAGAGATTGCCCTGCAGCGTGCGCTCGACCTGCTGCGTCGTCGGCTGTGGATTATCGAGCCAGTCGCCATAGAGCGACATAACGATCCCCGGCGTGCAGAAGCCGCACTGGCTGCCCTGGCAATCGACCATGGCGCGCTGCACCGGGTTCAACTCACCCTCGCGCGCCAGGTCCTCGATGGTGACGAGATGGGCGCCGTCCAGCGTCGCGAGAAAGCGGATGCAAGAGTTGATGCTCTCGTAGACCAGTTCGCCTGCCCGATCGAGCCGCCCGACCAGCACGGTGCAGGCGCCGCAGTCGCCTTCGGCGCAGCCTTCCTTGGTGCCGCGCAACTGCCGCTCCAGCCGCAGCCAGTCGAGGACGGTGCGATGCGGCGGCACATCCTCCAATTCGATGAGCGCGTCGTTCAGGTAGAAGCGGATACGGGATCTGGACAGCATCGGTACCTCGGTCAGATCAATGGTATGCGATTGGTCGACCACTTTCAAGAAAGCATGCTCGTGTCTGTGCACGAAGGGTTCTCGTGCGACACTCCGTGCAACGAAGCCGCTTGCGCCCCGCTCGAAACATGAGTATCGGACTCATGTTTTAAGGTTGGTGAGCGTGCATAGTCGCAATCCGTCGGACGAATGCTCCGACAGCACAGAGATCCAGACTGGCGACCCGGTGGAGGGGCGGCCCGGCAGCTTCGACAGCCGTCAGCTGTTCGGGGACCGGACCGAGATCGATATTCGCCACGCCGGCGAAACCTACCGGTTGCGCATCACCCGCCAGGGCAAGCTCATCCTCAACAAGTAACGGCAGATCATGCGTTCGCTCCTCAATCCGATGCTCCTGGTGGTCCTGGCGACCGGCCCCGGACTGGCCCAGGCCCCAGCCGCGCTCGATATCGAGCTCAATGCGCTGGCGCCGTCCGAGACCGGCTGCCGTGTCACCTTCCTCGCCACCAACCGGCTCGGCACCGAGCTGACCCGCTCGTCCTTCGAGATCGCGCTGTTCGGCGCCGACGGCGGCATCGACCGGCTGGTGTCGCTCGAGTTCAAGGCCATGCCCGAAGGCAAGGCGCGCGTGCTGCAGTTCGATATCGGCCAGCTCGCTTGCGAGAACATCTCGCGGGTGCTGATCAACGATGTCGTCACCTGCGAGGGCGAAGGGCTGGAGCCGAAAATCTGCCTCACGGCCCTGAAGCCGACGAGCCGCCTCGAAGTGAGCTTCGGCGTCTGATGGAAACCGTGGTCGAAACCGTCGCGCCGGCCGCACATGGGCTGTCGATGTTCGCCCTGTTCATGCAGGCCGACTGGGTCGTGAAATCCGTGATGATCGGGCTGCTGCTCGCCTCGGTAGCCTGCTGGGCGGTGATCTTTTCCAAGCTCGCCGCCTATGGCCGAGCCCGCCGCGAGATGCAGGCCTTCGACCGCATCTTCGCCTCGGGCGAACCGCTCGGCGCCATCTACCAGCGCATCAAGGACGAGCCGCGCCATGGGCTCGGCGCTCTGTTCGCCGCCGCGATGGAAGAGTGGAACGGCTCACACGCCGACAATGCCGCCAACCCGGCCGGCCTCCAGGCGCGCCTGCGCATCGTGCTCGATACGACCATCGCCGAACAGACCGAGCGACTCGACCGCAACCTGTCGCTGCTCGCCACCACTGGCAGCGCCGCTCCCTTCATCGGCCTGTTCGGCACGGTGTGGGGCATCATGAACTCCTTCACCGCGATCGCCGCGGCGGAATCGACCAGCCTGTCGGTCGTCGCCCCGGGCATTGCCGAGGCGCTGTTCGCCACGGCGCTCGGCCTCCTCGCTGCCATCCCGGCGGTGATCGCCTACAACAAGCTCTCCGGTGATGCCGGGCGCCTGATCGGCCGGCTCGAGGCCTTTGCCGACCGCGTCTCGGTGCTGCTCAGCCGCCAGCTCGACGCCAAGAGTGCCGCCTGATGGCTATGTCCCTGCAAGGCGCGAACAAGCGAAGCCGCGGCCGTCGCGGTCAGCCGATCGGCGATATCAACGTCACCCCGCTGGTCGACGTCATGCTGGTGCTGCTGATCGTGTTCATGGTCACCGCACCGCTGCTGACCTCGGGTGTGCCGATCGACCTGCCGCAGACCGCGGCGCCGGAACTCAAGGTGGAGAGCAAGCCGCTGACCGTCTCGGTCAACACGGCTGGCGAGATCTATCTCGGCGAAAACCAGATCGGCACCGACACGCTGCTCGCCTCCATCGCGGCCGCAGCGGGCGAGGCCGGGACCGAGCAACGGATCTATATCCGTGGCGATGCTGGGGCCGACTATGGCCTCATCATGCAGGTGATGGGCGAGTTGTCCAACGCCGGCTACGCCAAGATCGGGCTGATCACCCGCCAGCCGCAGGCGCAGTGACATGCGCTGGGCCATCCCCGCATCGCTGGGCGTACATGTCGGGCTGATCGCCGCGGCCTGGATCGCCATGCAGTGGCGGCCCGAGGAGTTGAGCGTCGCGGAAGCGGCCGTCTCCGTCGACATCGTCGCCATGGAAGATGCGGTCACCGGGCCGAGCCAGACGATCGGCGAGGCGACGGCGAACCTTGTCTCGGCCGGCGCGACCTCGATGGTCGAGGCGGACACGGCCGAGGCAGTCGAGGAGATCGAGGCGGCCGAGCAGCGGCCGGTCCAGGCGAACGCCGCGATCGGGCCCGTCACGGAAGCCCTGACGCCGACAGAAACCGACGAGCTCGTCTCGGCCGAGGTGATGACGGCGCTCGCAGAAGTCGAAGCGCCCGTGGCGGCCCCGATCCCGCAGGTTACAGACGACGCTGCGCCCACCGTCGCCGAGACGGTGGCGCCGAGCGATGCCCAAATCCTCGAGCACTTCGACAATGTGGCCAGGCTCAGCGAGCTCGAGCCCACACAGGAAGTGCAGCAGATCACCACCGCCTCGATCACCCCGGTGACGCCGGCAGAGCCGGTCAAGGTCGCGAACCTCACGCCGATCCTCGAAGAAGTGGTCGAGGAAACCAATACACCGCCCGTCCCCCTGCCGCGCCCGGTCCGCAAGCCTGTCGAGGTCGAGGCGGAGAAGCAGCCAGCCGACAAGCCCAGGAAAAAGGCTGCCGAAAAGCCGGTCGAGACGCCCAAGCCCAAGCAGGTCGCGAGCGTCGGCAGTGGCGGCTCCGACGAGGCCGATTCCGCCGCCGCCAAGGCGGCCGGCGGCAGCAAGGGCAAGACGGTCAGCGTCGGGCAAGGTACAATCGATGCCTACCAGGGCAAGGTGCGCGCCAGGCTGCTCAAGGCGGTGCGCACACCCCGCGGGAGCGATGGCGGCGAGGCGCGCGTTATGTTCACGCTGGATGCCAACGGGCGAGTGCTGAGCGCCAGGCTGTCGAAAAGCTCCGGCGACGACAAGCTCGACCAGGCCGCGTTCGCTGCCGTGGAGCGCGGCGCGCCCTACCCCGCTATTCCCGAAGGCGCAGGCAAATCGACCTGGTCCTTCACCATCCCAATCGCCGTCAACTAGAACCCGGAGCCCGTTCATGGAGAACGAAAAGCCCAAGGATGTCATCCTTGAAACCACCGCGGACGCCGTTCGCCTCGCCAAGACCCTGATGCGCGTGGCGCGCCATGGCGCGGTCGCGACGCTCGATCCCGAGACCGGCTGGCCGACCGCCACTCGTGTCGGCGTCTCGACCGATTTCGACGGCGCACCCGTCATCCTGATCTCGCGGCTGGCAGCTCACACCAAGGCGCTGCTCAAGGATCCGCGCTGCGCCCTGCTCGTCGGCACGCCCGGCAAGGGCGATGCGCTCGCCCACGCGCGCGTCAGCTACACCTGCGAGGCGCACGAGATCGAGCGCGGCACCGACGACGACAAGCGCATTGGCCAGCGCTACCTGTCGCACTCACCCAAGGCGGAGCTCTACGCCGGCCTCGGCGACTTCCGCTACTTCCGTCTCGAGCCGAGGAGTGCCTCGCTCAATGCCGGCTTCGGCCGAGCCTATGCGCTCACCGCCGAGGATGTGATCAACCACAACCCGGCCAATGCCGAGCTCGCCATGACCGAGCCCAGCGCCATCGAGCACATGAACGACGACCATGCTGAGGCGGTCGGGCTCTATGCCGAGCATTTCGCCAACGCCGAAGCCGGCCGCTGGCGCCTTGTCGGCATCGATGCCGAGGGGATCGATCTCGCAGACGGCGACGATGTGCGCCGCGTCTGGTTCGACACCGAGCTCACGTCGTCCAATGACATGCACATGATGCTGGTGCGCATGGCCGGCGAAGCCCGTCGCGCCCTCAACCGCCCGCTCAAGGATGCGAGGGTCGCTTCGTGAAGCGTCTAGCATTCGCAGCGCTCGCGCTCCTCGCCAGCCCTGCCCTGGCGCAGGACACGGCGGCGCTGCCGGGCGGCGCCTCGGCGCTGAGTGAAAAGCACGGCAGTTGGTCGGTCAACTGCTCGGTCCGCGAGGCCACCAAGGATTGCGGCTTCTCGCAGACCGCCGGCAACCCGCAGACTGGCAGTGCGCTGGTGGCCATGGAACTCGCCGCTCCCGCCGCCAACCGCGCCGAAGGCATGCTGCTCACCGCCTTCGGACTCAGGCTCGATGCGGGCGTGCGCCTGGCGATCGATGGCCAGCAGCTGGGGGAGGCCCAGGCCTTCCTCACCTGCGTGGCGAGCGGATGCCTTGTGCCGGTCAGCTTCGACGAAGTGGCGCTCAGCGCGCTCAAGGTCGGCCAGAAGCTCGACGTCACCGGCGTGAAGGTCGATGACGGCCAGCCGGTCACCGTCGCGCTATCGCTTGCCGGCTTCACCGCCGCTTATGACCGCACGGTCGAACTGGCCAGGTGACCGCTGAGCCGAGATTGTGACAACAGGGTAACACCTGCCGCAACGCGCAGCAGCAACAGCGATATAAAGTTGACTCATGTATCAACTTTAATAGACGATAGCCATCCCGCGCCGCATGCGCGGCACCTAGCAAGCCACGCGGCCTCGTGCCGACAGCCAGCCAACACCATCCGAATTCTACCTGGGGGCAGGCATGTCGCATCCGCCGCGTGGCGCGGGCGTTTCCGCGCGTCATAACCATTCATCCATCCACCTGCTGGGCGTCAGCGCCATCGCGCTGGCCTGCGCCTTGCCACAGCCAGCCGCCGCACAGGCGCTGACGGAGGCACAGACCACCATCCTCGAGCGCATCGTGCTGACCGCGACGCGTGCCACAAAGGACGTGCTCGACGTGCCGCAGAACATCACGGTGATCGATGGCGAAACCATCGAGAAGCACCAGGTCCGCGACATTCAGGATCTCGTCCGCTACGAGCCGGGCGTCGCCGTGACCCGCCAGACGGCGATGACCAATCCGTTCGGACAGCTCACCGGCTTCACCATTCGCGGCGTCGGCGGCAACCGCGTGCAGATGCTGGTGGATGGTTCGCGCGTCGCCGAGCAGATCATCGACGGCAGTCGCGACTATATCGATCCATGGAACCTCGAGGCGGTCGAACTCGTGCGCGGCCCCAACTCGGTGCTCTGGGGCGCCGATGCGCTCGGCGGTACCGTTGCCTTCCGTACGCGCGATCCCTCGGACCTGCTCGACAATACCGACAAGCCCTGGGCGCTCGAACTGCGGACCGGCTGGGACAGCTACGACAACAGCTTCCGCAAGCAGATCACGGCGGCCTACGACTTCGGCAACGTCCAGGTCCTGGGCAGCATCGGCCATCTGAGCGCCGAGGAACCGAAGCTCAGCAATGCCGATCCCGAGGGCGGCGATTGGGATTGCCCGCGACCAAGCTTCATCCGCTGCGACGTGCTCTTCCCCACCGAGACTAACGCCTGGAACGGCCTGGCCAAGGTGGTGTGGACGCCGAACGACGATCACGAGGTCAAGCTGACGGCCGAGTTCTTCAGCCGCAACACCGAGGTCGACCAGACCTGGGATGCCTTCGCCGAGGACCCGCTCTACGCCTCCAACCCGCTCTACTACGGCTTCTTCTACGAGAGCGAAGACTATGTCCGCAATCTCGACATGTCCCGCACCCGGCTGGCGCTGGAGCATAAATGGGAGGTCGACGCGCCATGGCTCGACAGCGTCGAGTGGAAGGTCGCCTACTCCCCGCAGAAGCGGGAGATGTTCACCGAGCAGTTGCGCAACTACTCCCTGCTGACGCCCGCGCAGCTGCGCAAGATCACGCAGGTGCGCGACTATGGCGAGACCTTCCTCGAGGGCGACCTGCAGATGGTCTCCTCCTTCGAGCTGGGCGAAACCTCGCACACCCTTACTTACGGTTTTGATGGCGACATCGCCCATACCGATTACGAGGGCACCAACACCACCGAGAACCTGACCCTTGGTACCGATCCGGTGACGACCCCGTTCGCCGGCTTCAATTTCCCCAGGGTCGAGACCATCCGCGCCGACTTCTACGTGCAGGACGAGATCGCCCTGCTCGACGACCGCCTGACCATCACCCCGGGCCTGCGCCTCGCCAACTACAGCATCGATCCGACGGTGGATGACGACTATGTCCCGTTGCCGGGCTTCGAGCCGGAGAAGGTGGAAACCACCAAGCTGATCAAGAAGCTGGGTGCGGTCTACAAGCTCGACGACACCTACTCGATCTATGCGGCCTATGGCGAAGGCTTCAAGATGCCGACCAGCCAGCAGACCTCGATCTCCGTGCAGGACCCGTTCTCGTTCCCGCCTATCGAGATCGTTCCCAATCCGGACCTGCGGCCGGAATCGGTCGCCAGCTACGAGGCCGGCATTCGCGGCGAGTTCGCCAACGGCTACTTCACCGTCGGCGCCTTCTACAGCAAGTACAAGGACTTCATCCGCAGCCTGCAGCCGGTGCCGGGCGAGCCGAACAAGTATACTTCGGACAACGTGTCGAGCGTCGAGCTTTGGGGTATCGAGGCCGGGGCCGAGTGGGAGTTCGTCGAGGACCTGACCGCCTTCGGCAGCCTCGCCTGGTCGGAAGGCGTGCAGCAGATCGACAGCTCGTCGCCCGAAACCGTATTCGATGGTGGCGTACCGCTGACGGTCATCGCCGGCCTGCGCTACGCGCTTCCCGAGAACGGGCTCGAGTTCGAAGTCGTCGGCACCTTGGCCTCGGGAGTGAGCGAGCGCAGCGATCCCAACGCGTTCAAGCCGGACGGCTACGCGCTGCTCGATGCCTATGTGACGTGGAAGCCCGCCGAGAATGTCGAGCTGACCGCCGGCATCCAGAACATCTTCGACACCAGGTATTTCCCCAACACGCTCACCGGATACAACGCGGTCGAGACCGATCCGGACGTTGCCGCACAAAACCCGCTGGAGCTGCAAACCGGCCCCGGCCGTACCTTCAAGCTCGGCGCGAAGGTCACCTTCTAGCATGCCTGCCGAGGAGGGGTCGCCATGCGCGATCCCTCCTTTCTTTCCTGGAGTTCGTCATGTCGCGTGTCCTCGGCCAATTCTGGCGCCTGTTGAAGCTCTGCATCTCCGGGGAAGGCGGCAAGTTCGGCCTTGTGCTCTACGCCATCGTGCTGGCACTCGAGCTCAGCCAGATCCTCGTTTCGTTGCGCATGATCGAGTGGAGCAAGGTGTTCTACGACGCGCTGCAGCAGATGAACGGCCCCGAGGCACTGGCGCAGGTCGGCATCTTCTTCATCATCGTGCTTGCCGGCGTGGTGCTGACCATGGCTTCGACCTATGCGCGCAAGCATCTCGAGATCCGTTGGCGCCAGTCGCTGACCAATGCCGCCATGAGCCGTTGGCTCTCCAACCGTTCCTACCTGAAGCTCGAGCGTGAACGCTCCGGCAGCCCGGACAATCCCGACCAGCGCATCGCCGAAGATTGCCGCTTCTTCCTCGCCGGACCGATGGGAGAGCATGGCGGTGGTGTCGGCATAATCCCGCTGTCGCTCGACCTCATCACCAACGTCGTCGCCATCTTCTCCTATCTCGCGGTGCTGTGGTCGATCGCCACCTTCGCGCTGCCGCTCGGCTTTGCCGGCATCGATGGCGAGATCCCGCGCTACATGGTGTGGGCCGCCTTCATCTATGTCGCGCTCTCCACCGGCCTCACCCATTTCCTCGGCAAGCCGCTCAAGGGCCTCTACGTCGAGCAGCAGCGCCGCGAAGCCGATTTCCGTTTCGGCCTCGTGCGCATCCGCGAAAATGCCGAGCCGATCGCCATGGCCGGTGGCGAGGCAGCCGAGCGTCGCGATCTCGATCGCCGCTTCGGCGGCATCGTCATCAACTGGAAGAAGCTGATCAGCCGCGAGCTGATCTTGATGAGCTTCACCTATCCCTACCGCTCGACGGTGCTGCGCATCCCGACCTTCCTCGCGCTCCCCGCCTTCTTTGCCGGTTCGGTCACCTTCGGTGGGCTGATGCAACTTGCCTCGGCCTTCTCGCAGGTCACCACCACGCTCTCGTGGTTCATCTTCTCCTACCGCCCGCTCGCCGACCTCGTCGCCGCCGCCGGCCGCCTCGACGGCTTCCTCAACGCCACCGATGGCTCCGCCGGCGCCCGCGCGGGCATTGTCGAACGCCCGAGCGGCAATGGCGGCCTGGCGCTGAGCGAACTTGCGCTGTTTACTCCCGACGGTCGACCACTCCTCGGTCTCGACAAGCTCGAAGTTCGCCCCGGCGAAGCCATCTGGCTGTCCGGCCCATCGGGCCTGGGCAAGACGACACTACTCAAGACCCTCGCCGGCACCTGGTCGCATGCCACCGGCCGCATCGAGACGCCCTCCGGCGCCACCGGGTTCCTGCCCCAGGACACCTACCTGCCGGCCGGCAGCGTCATTGAGACCGTTGCCTATCCAAGCGACCCCAATGACATCCCGCTAGCCGAGCGGGAGAACGCACTCCGCGCCGTCGGCCTCGGCCACCTGATCGCGCCGGACGCCAGCGCGGCGGCCAAGGGGCTGTCCGGCGGCGAGCAGCAGCGCCTGGCGCTCGCCCGCCTGCTGTTGTCGAAGCCGCGCTGGGCCTTCCTCGACGAAGCCACCAGTGCCCTCGACACCGCCGCCGAGCGCCAACTGCTCGCCCTGTTGCGCGAGCGCTTGCCCGACACAGCCTTCCTCATCGTTGCGCATCGCGAACCCACCGGCCTCGGTACGCTTCGCAAGGTCGAATTGACGGCCGCCGCAACGCCGGCAGCCACCACACCCGAACCCATTCCCGCCTAAGGTCCACCCATGCTCGATAAACCGACCACCCTGCCCCGCGCCCGCCTTGTCGCCAAACCCGAGGCCGTCCTCGCCGTTCTGCCGCAGATCGGCCGGCTGATGGTCACCGCCAACCATCTCGGCGCGACGCACGAACGCATCGGCTCGGTCGAAACCGTCACCTTCAGCAACGGCTGGGCCGTGATCGGCGGCGCCGAGCACGAAAGCCGGATCGAGCTTGGTGCCATCTCCGAGATCATCGTCGACCGCACCAGCGTGATGAAGGACAAGGCCTATCCGCGCCTCGACCTGCTCCGCGCAGACGGCACTATCATCTGCGGCGTTGTCGGCTTCGACGGCCTCGAGCCCTTCGACGCCGCCGTCGCCCCGCTCGGCACCGGCGAAGCGGTCGACGCCAAACCGGAAAAGCCAGCGAGCGAGCGCATCGATCCGACCGCCACCGACCCGGGCCTCGTCGCCCTCGAAGCGGCACGGGCAGCCGCCACATCGATCGTCATCGGCTTCCGCCGCCCCAGTTTCTGGCAGGCCTTCCGCGGCACGGTGGAAGCGGTCAAGCCCGCCATGGGCTTCATCAATGTCATGCGTGCCGACTTCCACCTGCACCTCAAGTCCGGCGCGGTGGCAGAATGGCGCAGCATCGGCGACGAACGCCGCGCGGTGGACGCCGCGGGCCAGGAGCTGGGGCTCTATCTGCAGACGCCGTAGCGGAGGCCAGCGCAGCTTGCCTGCGTTCGGCTGCGCACAGCGCGAACGGGAGCGCCTCCACCCGCTTGACGCCCGGCGCACACTCCGGCACATACGAGGCGTCGCGGGTGTAGCTCAATGGTAGAGCAGAAGCTTCCCAAGCTTACGACGAGGGTTCGATTCCCTTCACCCGCTCCAGCCCTTCGCCGATCATCTACTGGCACACGCGGCGCCACGCGGCGGCTTGAAGCATGACTTGATCTGTGTGGCCTGGGCAGCCTTTGCAGACTGGCGCAGCTTCTGTATAGCCGCACGCAGCAAGACGTGCCGATCGCATGAAGGAGCCACATCTTGGCCAAGAAGGTTGCGCTGATCACCGGCATCACCGGCCAGGATGGTGCCTATCTCGCCGAATCCCTGCTCAAGAAGGGCTATTCCGTCCACGGCATCCGGCGGCGCACGTCGCTTTTCAACACCGACCGCATCGATCACCTCTACCATGATCCGCACGACCAGGGTGTCGACCTCACGCTGCATCACGGCGACCTGACCGATTCGTCCAGCCTGACGCGGGTGCTCCAGTTGGTCCAGCCGGACGAGGTCTACAACCTCGCGGCGCAGAGTCATGTCGCGGTGTCGTTCGAGGAGCCGGAATACACGGCCAACTCCGACGCCCTCGGTGCGCTCCGCATCCTCGAAGCCATCCGCATCCTCGGCATGGAAAAGAAGGCCCGCTTCTACCAGGCATCGACCTCGGAGCTGTACGGCCTGGTGCAGGAAACACCGCAACGCGAGACGACGCCCTTCTATCCACGCTCGCCTTACGCCGTGGCCAAGCTCTATGCTTACTGGATCACCGTGAACTACCGTGAATCCTACGGAATCTATGCCTGCAACGGCATCCTGTTCAACCACGAGAGCCCGTTGCGCGGCGAAACCTTCGTCACCCGCAAGATCACGCGCGCCCTGGCCCGCATCAAGCTCGGCATGCAGGATCGACTCTACCTGGGCAACCTCGACTCGTTGCGCGACTGGGGCCATGCCCGTGACTATGTCGAAATGCAGTGGCTGATGCTGCAGCAGGACGCTCCCGAAGACTTTGTGATTGCCACGGGCGTGCAGCACTCGGTTCGCGAATTCGTCACCCTTGCAGCAAGGGAGATCGGCATCGAGGTGCGCTGGGAGGGAGCCGGCGTCGATGAAAAGGGCTATGATGCCGACGGCCGCTGCATCATCGAGGTCGATCCGCGCTACTTCCGTCCGGCCGAGGTCGAGACACTGCTGGGCGATGCCAGCAAGGCCAAGGCGAAACTGGGCTGGTCCCCGGTCACCACGTTTGCCGAGCTTGTCAGCGAGATGGCCG
>NZ_JBDGIY010000001.1:0-726671 GCF_057657195.1 Devosia sp. Soil_C_22 | reverse complement strand
GGGCGATGCCAGCAAGGCCAAGGCGAAACTGGGCTGGTCCCCGGTCACCACGTTTGCCGAGCTTGTCAGCGAGATGGCCGCCGCGGACCTGAAAGACGCCGAACGAGATTTGCTGCTCGCGCGCAGCGGCCACCCTCGCTTCGCCCACAAGGAATAAGCGACAGTATCCTTCCGTCGCCGAACATCGGCAAAGGTGGGACGGATCAGCCCTGCCGCCGCCGGTCCGCTTCGACCATCTCCTCGACCAGATGCTCCAGCGAGGTGCTGGCCGACCAGCCCAGTTCGTTGCGGGCCTTGGTTGGATCGCCGATCAGCACTTCGCCTTCCGCAGGCCGGTAGAACGCCTTGTTCACCCGAACGATGACCTTGCCGGACTTACGGTCGCGGGCAACCTCATCGACGCCGAAGCCCTCGAAGTCGAGATCGACGCCGGCTGCCCCGGCTGCGAGGCGGACGAACTCGCGGATGAGCGTGGTGCGGCCGGTGGCCAGTACGAATTCATCGCCATGCTCGCGATCGGTCATGGCCCACATCGCCTGCACATAGTCGCGCGCATGGCCCCAGTCGCGCTTGGCGTCCAGGTTGCCGAGCATCAGCACGTCGTCCCTGCCGGCGGCGACCTTGGCCATCGCGGCCGTCACCTTGCGCGTCACGAATTCCTCACCCCGCAGGGGGCTTTCGTGGTTGAACAGGATGCCGGAGGATACGTGCAAGGCGTAGGCCTCGCGATAATTCCTCGCCATCTGATGGGCGAAAACCTTGGCCACGCCGTAGGGGGAACGCGGAAAGAATGGCGTCGATTCGCGTTGGGGCGTTTCGCAGGCGTGGCCAAACATCTCCGACGTCGAGGCCTGGAAGAACCGGATGGTGCGGTCGACCTGCCGGATCGCCTCGAGCAGGCGCAGCACGCCCATGCCGGCGGCGTCCACTATGCCCAAGGGCTCCTCGAACGAGTTCACCACAAAGCTCTGGGCCGCCAGGTTGAAAACCCGGCTGGGGTTGATGCTCTCGATCATCCCCCTGAGATAGGCGTGATCGAGCAGATCGAGGTCGACCAGTTCGACATCCCGGTCGATCTGCAGTTCGGCCAGGCGCCAGAGGTTTCGCGCCGAGTCCTTGCGCACCCCTCCGATCACCCGATGCCCGGCCTTGAGCGCGTGCTCGGCCAGGTACGCGCCGTCCTGGCCCAGGATACCGGTGATGAAGATCGTCTCGCTCAAATCCGATCGCTCCGCTGGTGGGACGATGTCCCGCTGCTAGGGGACTCGAGAAGCTCGATAAGGCGCCGCCGGCCTTCGCGCAATGGCGAGCCGTCACGCGGGCGGCGACACACAATCGGGGATCGCGACGTAGGAGAGCTCGTAGTCCTGCCGTTGCGAGCCTTCGAGCAACTCACGCAGGTGTACCGGCTCTCCCGTCGTAGCCGCAGCGCCGCATAGGCTCGCGAGCCGCTCGCGCAGGCTGTCCGGCATCGGATCGTTCCCGCGCCAGACCGCAACCACGGACCGGGCCTGGCCATCGGTTGCCGGCGCACCGCCGCTCGACGGCCCAAGCGCGTGCGGGAAGTGCAGGCGGAAGTTGCCGGCGATGAAGCCGTCATTGGCGAGGACGATGTCCGGTGTCCCGACGTCGCGGGCAATGGTCGCGGCGAACAGGCGGAAGGGCTGGGTGCCGTCGATCTCCTTGCCGGTGAGATCGGGAAAGCGGGTCGTGACGAACAGCCCGATACTGCACAGGGCGGCGCAGAGGATCGATACTCCCGCCAGGATCGTCAGCCGCCGCCGCGTCAGCCGCCGTTCGAACAGCACCAACAGTGCGAGAGGCAAGAAGAAAAGCACCGGCAGCAGCCAGCGGTCACGCACCTCGGTTGCCCCCGAACCCAGCGTCAGGACGACGACAGCGATAAGGGCGGCGAGGACGAGATTGAGGACATAGCGGCGACCCTGTGGCCAATCGCTCTCCGCCGGCGAAGCCGGCGCCCGCGCACCGCCCGGAAAATACGCCACGGCGGCCACCAGCACGGCGGTGATGGCGGCAAAGCCGACCGTGGCCTCCAGCACCGCCAGCACAGGAGCAAAGATGCGGTTCAGCACGCTGGGCGAGCCATCGATCTCGAACTTGTCGGCCGAGCTCAGCATCTGGTCGAGGTGTGTCCCGGCCCACCAGAAATGTGGCAGCGCCACCAGCAGAGCAATCAGCGGCGCGATCAGTGTCCACGGCGACAGCACACGCCGGCGCAGTTCCTCCATCGGCAGGGCCGCGCCGAGCAACGCCACAACAAACAGGGCGAAATTGTACTTGGACAGCAGCCCCAGCCCGACGCAGAGACCGAACAGCAGGTAGTCGAGCGGCCGGCCGTTACGTAGCACGCGCAACATCAGGTAGAGCGCCAGGCTCGCCAGCAGCAGCACCAGCACCGAGTGTGAGAGCGTGCGTTGCGCTTCCCAGCCGATCTGCGGAATGGTGAACAGCAGCAGCGCCGCGACCAGCGCCCATCCGGATCGACCCAGCACCATGCGGGCGGAAAGGAACATCAGCAGCAAGGTCGCCAGCAACATCAGCTGCTTGGTCAGCGCCAGCGCCAACAGCGAGATGCCGAACACCGAAAAGATGCCGTGCTGTAGCCAGGCATACAGGGGCGGCTGGGGCCCGTAACCGAGCTCGAGCGTGCGCGAATGCATCATCAGCTGCGCCTCGTCGATGCCCAGCGACGGGGCCGCGAACACGCGAAGCACAGCCTGCAGCACGAACCACAGGCTCAGCGCGATCAGGGCAATGGCGACGCCCCGCTCTCGCGGCAACTCCGTTCCGGCCGCTGCATCGGTCATAGCGAGAACGGCTTGAAGTGCTTGCTCAGCTTCAGTGTCTGGGCCTGGTAGTTCGAGCCGAGCCCCGTGCCGTATAGCCGGTCGGGTGCTTCGGACAGCCGCTCGTAGACCAGCCGGCCGATAGTCTGGCCGTGGCCCAGCAGGAACGGAACCTCGCGGCTGCGCACTTCGAGGACGGCACGGCTGCCGCTACCGCCGGCGGCGGAATGGCCGAAGCCGGGGTCGAAGAAGCCTGCATAGTGGACGCGGAACTCGCCGACCAGCGGGTCGAACGGCACCATCTCGGCGGCATAGGCGGGCGGCACGTGCACGCTCTCGCGGCTGACGAGGATGTAGAACTCGTCGGGGTCGAGGATGAACTCATCGCTGCCGCGGTTCACCAGCGGCTCCCAGTAATCGAGGACGTCGAGATTGTCCTTGATGTCCATGTCGATGACCGGGGTATGGCGCTTCGACCGGAAGCCGATGAGGCCGCCCCGGTCGTCGCCCTTGAGGTCGATCGACAGCAGCACGCCCTCGCCCACCTCTGCATTGGCATCGAACACCAGCGTCTCGACATTGTGCAGCGAGCGGTGCTCATGCACGCTTAGCCGGCTGTCGCCGACGCGGAAACGCATCTGGCTGAGGCGCGAGCCAGTGCGGACGCGGACCGGGAAGGTACGCGGGCTGATCTCGAGATAGAGCGGGCCATGGTAGCCCGCCGGCAGGATATCGAAGCCGCGCGCATGGTCGCCGATGACGCGGGTGAACACATCGAGCCGGCCGGTCGAGCTCTTGGGATTGGCGCTCGCCGCCACCGCCGGCGGTAGCGCCAGGCTCTCCTGCAGCGGCACGAGATAAACGCAGCCGCGCTCGAGCACCGCGCCATTGGTCAGGTCGAGTTCGTGCAGCTTCAGCCGATCGATGCGGTCGGCCACCGTATGCTCCGGCCCGGGCAGGAAGCTCGAGCGGATGCGATAGGCGACACGGCCGAGCCTCAGGTCGAGGCTTGCCGGCTGCACCTGGTCGGTGTCGAAGTCACGATCGGAGGTGATGCCGCCACGCGCCGCCAGCCGCTCGATATATCGAGCGGGGAACACGCCATTGGCCCAAAGTTCGCTATCCACTCGGTTTCACCCCGCCGCCTTGTGGTCTTCCCTAGCAACCCCGGTCATTGACGCCAAGACGCCCAGCGCCGTATATCCCCGCTATGCGGTTTTGCGGTGACGCAATGACGCATGGTGGTGATTTGGCCGGTCTGATTGCAGCCACCTGAAACAAGTCGCTAAAGGGACCCTTTGAGCCGGCCGCCTGTCGCGTGCCGGCTTTTTTGTTTTCGAGGCTCAAGATGTCCAAGTCCAGGAACCCGCTCAGCGACGAGAAGAACCGGTCGCCGGCCACCATGCTGGTGCATGGCGGCACGCAGCGCAGCCAGTTCAAGGAAACGTCCGAAGCCATCTTCATGAACTCGGGCTATTCCTACCCGGACTCGCAATATGCCGAGGATCTGTTCCTCAACAAGCTGAACAAGCCGGCGCATAACTATTCGCGCTTCGCCAACCCGACCATGGACATGTTCCAGGACCGGATGGCGCTGCTCGAGGGCGCCGAGGCCGCCCGCGCCTTCGCCACCGGCATGTCGGCGGTCACCAACGCGGTGATGAGCCAGGTGCGCGCCGGCGACCACATCGTTGCGGCGCGCGCCCTGTTCGGCGGCTGCCGCTATGTGGTCGAGGACCTGATGCCGCGCTTCGGCGTGCCCTCGACGCTGGTCGATGGCCGCGATCCGGAGAATTTCGCCAGGGCGATGCAGCCCAACACCAAGGTGGTGTTCATCGAGTCGCCGACCAACCCGACGCTTGAGCTGGTCGACATCGCCGCCGTCGCCGAGATCGCGCATGCCCATGGCGCCAAGCTCATCGTCGACAACGTCTTCGCCACCGCCATGCTGCAAAAGCCGCTGCAGCTGGGGGCCGACCTCGTCACCTATTCGGCCACCAAGCACATCGACGGCCAGGGCCGGGCGCTGGGCGGAATCGTGCTCGGCTCGAAAGCGCTGATCGAGGGTGACGTGCACACGTTGCTGCGCCAGACCGGCCCGTCGCTGTCGCCGTTCAATGCCTGGGT
This sequence comes from Devosia sp. Soil_C_22, assembly GCF_057657195.1. Lineage (NCBI taxonomy): Bacteria > Pseudomonadati > Pseudomonadota > Alphaproteobacteria > Hyphomicrobiales > Devosiaceae > Devosia > Devosia sp. Soil_C_22. The sequence goes on along the minus strand of NZ_JBDGIY010000001.1, from coordinate 721,737 downwards.
GCTGCTCAAGGGCGTGGAGACGCTGCCGATCCGCGTCAAGCACATGACGGAAAGCGCCACCAAGGTGGCGAACTTCCTCGCCGAGCACCCCAAGGTCGAGCGCATCTCCTACCCGTTCCACCCCTCGCACCCGCAATACGAGCTGGCCAAGCGCCAGATGGCAAACGGCTCGACGCTGGTGGCGTTCGAGGTGAAGGGCGGGCGCGAGGCGGCCTTCACACTGTCGGACTCGCTGGCGGTGATCCTGATCTCGAACAACCTGGGCGACGCCAAGTCGCTGATCACCCACCCGGGCACCACCACCCACGCCCGCTTCACCGAGGCGGTGCGGCTCGAAAGCGGCATCATGCCGGGCCTGCTGCGGCTGTCGGTGGGGCTCGAGGATGCCGACGACCTGATCAAGGATCTGGCTTACGGGCTCGATCAGATTTAGGGAACGACTGAAGCAGACGGCCCCCTCCCATCCTCCCCCACAAGGGGGAGGTGCCCTGCTGGCGCTTCAGGCACAATTGAAGCCAAAGCCTCGACTCTTCACCTCCCCCCTTGTGGGGGAGGCCGGGAGGGGGCCGTCTCTATCGGCTTGCCTGCCCCCCTCCTCCCAACTGCCCTCTTGCCCTCCCTGCCCGGCTTTGCTGAACTGCCATACAAGCCGGAGACCGGCGGGGAGGACTTGATGAAGAAAGCACTGGTGGTGTGGGGCGGGCTCGAATTGCACGAGCCCGAGAAGGGCGCGCACATCGTTCGCGACATCCTCGAGGGCGAGGGTTTTGCCGTCACCGTTTCCGATGACTACACCGCGCTGGGCAGCGCCGACGTGGGCAGCTACGACCTGATCGTGCCGCAGATCACCGGCGGCGAGCTCGATCGCGAGAATTCGATCCGCTTCTGCACCGCCATCGAGGCCGGCACCGGGCTCGCCGCCTTCCACCACGGCATCGCCACTACCTTCCCCGGCAATGCACGCATGCGCTTCCTCGGTGGCTGCACCTTTGCCACCCACCCGGGCGACATCATCACCTACCGGGTCGATCCCAAGGTGAAGGACGATCCGATCATGGCCGGCATCGAAAGCTTCGAGCACACCTCGGAGCAGTATTTCATGCATGTCGATCCGAGCGTGCGCGTGCTCGCCACCACCACCTTTTCGGGTGAGCATGCGGCCTGGAAGAAGGGCGTCGCCATGCCGGTCGTCTACAAGTCGAGCTATGGCAAGGGCCGGGTGTTCTACACCGCGCTCGGTCACAAGCCGGCCGAGCTCGACAACCCGTCGATCGAGACCATCCTGCACCGGGGGCTGCTGTGGGCGGCGCGCTGATCGACAAGCGCCCGGTCGGCAAGACCGGCCTTTCCATCTCCAAAATCGGCTTCGGCGGCGCTCCGCTCGGCGACGTCAAGCGCGCCGGCTCCTATGCCGGCGCGCAGGAGCTGCTGCAGGCCGCCTGGGACGAGGGCATCCGCTATTTCGACACCGCCCCCTTCTACGGCGCCGGTCTCTCCGAACGCCGCATCGGCGATTTCCTGCGCGACAAGCCGCGCGACGAGTATGTGCTCTCGACCAAGGTCGGCCGCCTGCTCGTCCCCGACCGCGAGTATGCGCTCAAGCGCTACGACGACATGCGCGCCATGCCGTTCCGCCCGGTGTTCGATTTCACCTATGACGGGGTGATGCGCAGCTACGAGAATTCTCTGCAGCGGCTGGGGCTCGAGCGTATCGATATCCTGTTCCTGCACGATCTCGGCCGCTTCAGCCAGGGCCAGAACCACGAGAACTCGTTCAAGCAGGCCACCGAGGGCGGCGGCATCCGCGCGCTCGAAGAGCTGCGTTCATCCGGCGTGGTCAAGGCGATTGGCGCCGGCGTCAACGAATGGCAGATCATCGACGAGCTGATGGATCACGGCCGGTTCGATGTGTTCCTCCTCGCCAATCGCTACACCCTGCTCGACCAGCAGGTGATCGACACACTGTTCCCGCGCGTCCTGCGCGAGGGCGTCGCCATCGTCTGCGGTGCGCCGCTCAATTCCGGCATCCTCGCCACCGGCCCGATCCCCGGCGCCATCTTCGACTACCGGCCGGCCGATGAAGCGATGCTGGACAAGACCCGCCGTATCAAGGCGCTGACCGACAAGTACGGCACCACCCTGATCCGCGCCGCGCTCAACTTCCCGCTCGGGCACGAGGCGATCACCGCCATCATCCCGGGCTTTTCGAACGCGGCCGAATTCGCCGACAACATGACCGGCTATCGCAAACCGATCCCCGACGTGCTCTGGAACGACTTGCGCGCCGAGGGCTTGATCCACCAGCACGCCCCCGCTCCTGTCACACCAGCGCTGAGCTGACGCGCTAAGCGGGTCCCTTCCCACGCATATCCCCAAGGAGAACAAGATGGGTGAACGGTTCAAACTCACGGCCGCCGACGGCTTCGAGCTCACGGGCTACCGGGCCCGACCCGAGGGCAAGGTGCGTGGCGGCGTTGTGCTCATCCAGGAAGTCTGGGGCCTCAACAACTGGATCCGCAGCGTCGCCGATCGCTGGGCCCGCCATGGCTTCCTCACCATCGCGCCCGGCATGTTCGACCGCGTCGACTACGGCTTCGAAAGCGAGAATTACGGCCCCGACCATTTCGCCCGCGTCGGCGAGGTGATGAAGTCGTTCTCGATGGACAACGCCATGCTCGACGTCGCGGCGGCGATCAAGTCCGCCTCCGAGGGCGGCAAGGTCGGCGTCACCGGCCATTGTTTCGGCGGCCGCGTCAGCTGGATCGCTGCGAGCAAGCTCGATGGGCTCAGCGCTGCCTCCGGCTACTATGGCGGCGGCGTGCCCAGCTATATCGAGCTCGAGCCGGGCATCCCGATCGAGATGCATTTCGCCGACAAGGACCAGGGCATTCCGCTCGAGCAGATCGAGGCGCTGAAGGCGAAACACCCGAGCGCCGACATCTACACCTACGATGGCGACCACGGCTTCTGTAACAGCGACCGCCCGGAGAAATTCAACGAAGCCTCGTGCACCAAGGCCTCGGCTCGCTCGCTGGAGTTCTTCCACAAGCATGTCGGCTAGCCCTTGGGCTGATCCGGAACTGGCGCGGCACTTCGAGTATCTCGGAGTCGCCGTCGCCGAGGCGCGCGCGGCCATGCTGTCGCGCAAGAAGGCGATGCTCGCGGCCCACCTGATCGACGCCTTCGCCGACCGCCTGTTCACCGCCCGCAACGAGCCGGCAGGCGACATCCTCGCCTTCCGTGCGGAGCTGGCGGCGACGCACCCTGCCCTCGGCCTCGTTTTCGACCTCGTCGCCGGGCGGGCCGAGCTCGTCGTCGAGGCGGTCGAAGTCCCGCTATCAGACTACGGCAGGCTCAGCGTCGAGGACTTCATGGTCAGCCTCTACAACCAGCACAGTGTGCAACGCGTCCGCATCGCCACCAGCAACGGCGGCCGCGAGGATGTGCACGTTGTGCTGGCTGAGGCTGTAGCCGGGCTGCGTTAAGGCGGCATGTCGACGGAGGCATCGGTCCCTCGACAACCACCGGCGTCATCCCCGCGAAGGCGGGGACCCAGTAGCCGCACGGACGGTGCCCTGGCTAGATTCCCGCCTGCGCGGGAATGACTCGTAGGTGGGCAAGCACCTCAGTCCAATCGTGAAGGCACCTCAAGGCAGCCCCGCCATCTCGCCCGCAAGGCTCGCAACGAACCGCTTGGTCCGCTCGTGCTGGGGCGAGCCGAACACTTCGCGTGCCGGCCCTGCTTCCACCACCTCGCCCTTGTCGAGAAACACCACATTGCTGGCGATGGTCGAGGCGAGGCGCAAATCGTGCGTCGCCATCAGCATGGTGGTGCCCTCGCGCGCCAGTTGCGCCAGCACTTCCACCACTTCGATGGCGAGCTCCGGGTCGAGCGCCGAGGTCGGCTCGTCGCAGAGCAGCACTTGCGGCGACGGCGCCAGCGCGCGGGCGATGGCGGCGCGCTGCTGCTGGCCGCCCGACAGGTTGGCCGGCCAGGCATCCGCCTTGAGCAGCATGCCGACCTTTTCGAGCAGTTCCATCGCGCGGGCACGCGCCTTGGCCCTGGGCCAGCGCAGCACGGTGACGAGGCTCTCCATCACGTTCTCCACCACCGTCAGGTGCGGGAACAGCTGGAAGTTCTGGAACACCATGCCGGTCTTCCTCCGCATCGTCAGGATGTCGGCCTTCGCGGGATGGCCGCCGCGCGAGAAATCCACCGTCGCATCGCCGATCGACAGCCGCCCCGATTGCGGAATCTCGAGCAGGTTGACGCAGCGCAGCAGCGTGCTCTTGCCGCTGCCCGATGGGCCGATGAGGGCGGTGACGCTGCGCTCGGGCACCGTCACCGACACGCCCCTCAGCACTTCGAGTTCGACGAAGCGCTTGTGAATGGCCTCGAGCGCGATCATGACGCTGCCTCGATGTACCCGCCATAGCGCGACAGGCGCTTTTCGAGCCGGGCCTGCAGGGTCGAGAGTACCGAGCTGACGACGAGATAGATCAGCGCCACCTGCACATAGATGATCAGCGGTTCATAGGTGGTCGCGACGATGCGCTGGCCGGCGCGGAACATCTCCGGCACGGTGATCGCGGCAGCTAGCGAAGTGTCCTTGACCAGCGAGATGAAGGTGTTGGAAAGCGGCGGCACCGCTACGCGGCCCGCCTGCGGCAGGATGATCCGCCGCATCGCCTGCGCCCAGGTCATGCCGATCGAATAGGACGCCTCCCACTGCCCCTTGGGCACCGAGCCGAGCACGGCGCGGATGATCTCGGACGAGTAAGCGCCGATATTGAGGGTGAAACCGATCAGCGCCGCCGGAAACGCATCGAGCACGATGCCGACGCTGGGCAGGCCATAAAAGATCAGGAACAGCTGCACCAATAGCGGCGTGCCGCGGATGATCCAGACATAGAAGCGCACCGCCGCGGCGAACGGCCAGGGCGCGAACAGCCGGGCCAGCGCCGCGCCGAAGCCGACCGCCAGCCCGAAGGCAAAGCTCAGCAGCGTCAGCGGCACGGTGAACTGGATACAGGCCCAGAGCAGCGCGGGCAGCGACTCCAGCATGAGGGTGAGCCAGGGCGGCATGGGGAGTCCTCAAACAAAAAGAACCGGCCGCACAGGGCGGCCGATCCATACTAGAGCGCTTCAGGCCCAGACGAAATCGCCACTCCGCCGTCATCCCCGCGAAGGCGGCGAGTGATCGCGCAACCGACGTAGTGACTACTGCGAGACGTCGGCGCCAAAATACTTCTGCGAGATGGCCTCATAGGTGCCATCGGCCTTGATCGCCTCGAGCGCGGCGTTGATCGCGGCCAGCAGCTCGGGCTTGTTCTTGGCCAGCAGCACGCCGGAGTAGTCGGCCTGCTCCTGCGTCGCGACGATCTTCACGTCGGCGTCGGGCTGCTTCTTCTTGAAGTCGAGGAAGGACAGGCTGTCATTGATGGTGGCGTCGGCGCGGCCCTGCAGCACCAGTTGGATCGACTGGTCGAAGCCCTCGGTGCCGACGAGCTCGGCGCCATTTTCCTGCGCCAGCTTGCCGAAATTGCTGGTCAGCGACTGCGCCGCCTTCTTGCCGGCGAGGTCGGCAAAGCCGGTGATGGTGATGTTGTCACCTTTGACCACCAGAGCGGCCTTGGACGCGATGTATGGCTCGGAGAAGTCGTATTTCTGCTTGCGCTCGTCGGTGATGCCGACCTGGTTGATCACCACATCGTAGCGGTTGGCATCGATGCCGGCGATCAGGCCATCCCACGGGCCTTCGACGAACTGCGCTTCCACGCCGATCTGCTTGGCGATCGCCTGGGCGATCTCGACGTCGAAGCCGACCAGCGCGCCGGTCTCGTCATGGTAGGTGAACGGGGCATAGGTGCCCTCGGTGCCGACGCGCAGTGCGCCGGCGGACTTGATCTGGTCGAGCGCCGTCTGCGCGAAAGCCGGGGTGGCAAGGCCAGCCGCGACTACGCCGAGCGCGAGTACGGATTTGATGATGTTCATTGTTGTTCTCCGCATTGCCGGCTCGCGAGGGGGAGGTTGAAGCCGGCCTGGTGGCGCGGAATTTGCCCCTCCAACCGGGATGTCGCAATAACTCGGATGACTATTTTACGTTCACCGGGCCTAGGCAAAAGGCACATGCTGGCCCATGCCCGACCGCTAGTCGCCAATGCTCAGGAATGCGCCGCGCAGAGACGGTCGCCCTCAGCCTTTAGTCGAAGCCTCGAGCAGCTCGAGCAGCTTCTGCGTGGTCTGCCAGCTGCGGATGGTCATGGATTTGTAGAGCGGCGAGGCTACGATACGGCCGAGCTTGCTCTTGGTGCGCTCGGCGCTGAGCCGCTGCGAGTAGACCACGCCGTCGCCCTGCCACACCTTGTCGACGCCGTCGCGCGGCACGAACACCGCGAAGGCCTCGTCACCCTCGATGTCCATCAGGAAGATCGCGTCAGAGTGATACTTTCCGGGCTCGTCGCCGAACCCCTTGGGGCGCTTGTCGACCACCGCCCTCAGCTCGTCGTGGCTCAGTACCAGCACCTTGATCAGCGCGTCGTCGAGCTTGAAGCTCTTGGTCAGCCCCTCCTCGATGCGACGCGCCACGGTCCTCGCCGCAAGCGTCGAGCGGAAGATCACATTGCCGGACTGGATGTAGGTCTTCACATCTTCGAGCCCGATCTCCTCGAGCAGCTGTTTCAGCCCGGCCATCGGCACCTTGTTCTTGCCGCCGACGTTGATGCCGCGCAGCAGCGCCAGATAGGTGGTCTTGGTCGTCATGGATGCCTCAAATCAGCCGGACGGGTCGGCGCCAGCCTAACCCGGCATCGTCATGATCTGAACAGTGGCGCGCCTACCACAGCTGCTTGCGCGCGCCGAGAACGAGGTTGCGCGAGCAGGCGATGTACATCGCGGCGGCCGCCCCGGCGAGGGCGCTGCTCGTGTAGCGCATGATGCCCGACATCACCGCGCGGGGATACCCGTCGGAGAACTCGATGCAGAACATCACCGCCAGACCGCACAGAACGCCGATCAGCGCGGCTGTGGACAGCTTCCAGGCGGCCGGCTCTACTCTTATTTCTCTGGTCATCGTCACCCCACTATTGCGCAGTGTGCGTGATCGGCGGAGACGGGCAAGCAGAACCGCGTGCTTGTGTTATCGAGACCTCAACGGGCAGCGGAGAACCTGAGACTATCACCGCCCAAGGGCCGGTTTTGCAGCAATTAGGACCGCTTGGCCGTGTAGATCGATGTCGTCATATTGCGCGACACCACCCCGCCAAACTCACGCTCGGCGATCTCGGCCAGCCCGTCGAGCAGCCACTCACGCTCGGCCAGCGGCAATGCGGTGATGTTGGAATAGGTGGCGTAGAGACGCCGCACGCCGATCGGATCGAGCGTCAGGGTCCACTGCAGCAACTCGGGCTCGGCCGGCACGAACCCGGCGTCCGCCAACTCTGCCACCCGCGCGGCGGTATCGAGTGCGTAGGGCGTGTCCGTGGTGCCGCCGCCCGACGGGCTCGGCCGGTGGCCAACGAACAGATGCGCCGTCGCCTCGTGAAACGGATCCGGGCGACCAGCATCGCCGAACACGTTCCAGAACAGGGCCACCACACCGCCCGGCCGCAGTGCCGTGTGGATGCGCCGCAGCGCCTCGGGCGCATCGAGCCAGTGGAAGGCCGTGGCGCTCACGGTGAGGTCGAAGGCCTGCGCCGGCAGCGCCACCTGTTCGAATGTCTCCGGCACCACCTCGAGCCGCTCGTCGGTCCAGCGGCCGCGCACGAACTTGGCCAGTCGCCGATCCGGTTCAACCGCCAGCAACCGCTTCGGCCCCGCGGCAAGCAGCCGCTCGGTCGCAAGTCCGGTCCCTGCTCCGATCTCGAGGATCGTGCTCCCCTCGCGCAGCCCAGCCCGCTCGCGCAGCAACGTCCAGACCTGTTCCGGATAAGGCGGACGCGCCAGGTGATAGTTCTGCGGATCGAGCCCGAAGGCTTCGCGGCCGAAGGATCGGGACAACACCTCGCGCATCTCCACCTCCAAAAGCGAAGGCCGGGATCGCTCCCGGCCTCGTTCATTCCGTCAGCGCGAAAACCTCAGCGCTTCTTCTTGTCCACCTGGTGGTAGGCCCGGCGCGAGTGGAACTCGCAATAGGGCTTACCCTCGTCCGAATGCTGGCCGCAGAAATAGAAGTCAGGCGTCAGCGGGTCGCCGATCGGCCACTTGCAGGTGTGTTCGCTCAGCTGCAGCAAAGTCAGCCGCTGCTCGACCGGGATGAACAGCTCCTGCGCCTGTGGCGCCAGCTCCATCTCGACCGCGAATTCCTCGTCCATCTTCAGCGCGGTGGCGCCCTGGATGGCGCCGGCGCTGATGGTGTTGCGCGCCTTCATCACCGCGCCCAGCCCGCTCGAGCGCGAGGTGGCCGCCGGCGAGGCGACGCGGCGCGCCGCCGGACGCGGCGCACTGCGCACGCGCGGTGCCGAAGTCGCGGGCTTGGCGCGGCCCGAAAGCTTCAGCCGGTGCACCTTGCCGATCACTGCGTTACGCGTGACGCCTTCGCCCAGGACGCCCGCAATCTGACTGGCGCTCAGCCCCTCAAGCCAAAGTTTCTTGAGCAGCTCGACGCGTTCTTCAGTCCAGCCCATCGAAATAAAGCTCCTACCGCCATTCGGCGTGGGCTGACTCCTTCACCGTGCCGTTGCGCGAGCAACGGCCTGATACGCTACGTATCGTAGGCTTGAAGGGTCCGCCACACGAGATATCGTGTCCCAACGCCTTGATACTACACGGGTCGTGGAATCCGGTGCAAGCGTCGGGCGGGTTTTACACGGGGAAAACGCGGCAGGATTCAGGCCTTGCCCAAAGCCCGAGTCGAATCAGGGACTTGCGCCCGCCAAAGGCCCCGTCCGTTGACTTAAACACTCCACAAAGGCATATGGAAAAGCGTGCAACGCGCCGCGCAAACGCAGCGCGTTTTTGGTTTTTGTGGGGCTTTTGCAACAGTCCCGTCACACAACCCCGGAAAGGGAAGAGAGAAGATGTCTGCGCTCTACGGCACGTATGCCCGGTCGCCCCTCGCGTTCGAGCGGGGCGAGGGCGTGCGATTGTTCGCGCAGGACGGAACCGAGTATCTCGATTTCCACGCCGGCGTCGCGGTGAACGCGCTGGGCCATGGCGATCCGCACATGGTCGCCGCGCTCAAGGCCGCGGCCGAGAAGGTCTGGCACACGGCCAACACCTTCACCATTCCCGAGCAGGAGCGGCTGGGTCAGCGGCTCGTGGAGAATACCTTCGCCGATGCCTGCTTCTTCACCAACTCCGGCACCGAGGCGGTGGAGTGCGCGGTCAAGACCGCCCGGCACTATTTCTGGGCCAAGGGCGAGAAGGACCGCTACGAGATCATCGCCTTCACCGGCTCGTTCCACGGCCGGACCATGGGCATGATCGCCGCCTCCGGCAACGAGCACTATCTCGAAGGCTTCGGCCCGGCCCTTCCCGGCTTCAAGCATCTCGACCCCAACGACCTCGCCGCGGTCGAAGCCGCCATCACGCCCCGGACCGCCGGCATCCTGATCGAGCCGGTGCAGGGCGAAGGCGGCGTCACCGAGATGACCGGCGAGTTCATGCGCGGCCTGCGTGCGCTCTGCGACCGGACCGGCACGCTGCTGATCCTCGATGAAGTGCAGTGCGGCTACGGCCGGACCGGCAAGTTCTTCGCGCATGAGTGGAGCGGCATCGAGCCCGATATCATGGCCGTCGCCAAGGGCATCGGCGCCGGCTTCCCGCTCGGCGCCTGCCTCGCCAAGGGCGAGGTCGCCAAATCCATGGTGCCGGGTACGCACGGCTCGACCTATGGCGGCAATCCGCTGGCCTGCGCCATCGGCAATGCCGTGCTCGACCGTATGCTGGCCCCGGGCTTCTTCGCCGAGGTCGAGCGCGTCGGCAACAAGCTCAAGTGGCACCTGCAGCAGTTGGCGCAGCGTTTTCCCAACCAGGTGCTCGAGCTGCGCGGCAAGGGCCTGCTCACCGGCATCAAGATCGCCTCGCCAGTACGCGAGGTCTCGGCCCGGTTGCGCGACGAGCAGCATCTGCTGGCCATGACCGCCAACGAGAACGTGCTGCGCCTGTTGCCGCCGCTCGTCGTCACCGAAGCCGATATCGAGGAAGCGATCGGCAAGATCGCCGCCGTGTTCGAGGCCATCGAGGCCGAAAAAGCTACCGCCTGACCCAATTAGTGAGCGCGTTCGGAAGGGCGGGAGACAGCAGCTCCCGCCCGGCGCGTTTCAAAAGGAGAGGTCCCAAATGACCGCTACCCCACCTAGGCATTTTCTCAATCTCGACGATTTCGACGCCGTCACCCTGCGCGGCATGCTGAACCAGGCCGTCGAACTCAAGGATCGCCTCAAGAAGGGCGACAAGCCGCAGCTCCTCAAGGACAAGGTGCTGGCGATGATCTTCGAGCGCCAGTCCACCCGCACCCGCGTGTCCTTCGATGTCGGCATGCGCCAGCTCGGCGGCGAGACCATCTTCCTCTCCGGCGCCGAGATGCAGCTCAGCCGCGAGGAAACCCTCTCGGACACCGCCAAGGTCATGTCGCGTTATGTCGATGCGATCATGATCCGCATCCTGACGCACGCCGACCTGACCGAGCTTGCCGAGGCCGCCACCGTGCCGGTGATCAACGGCCTCACCCGTCGCGCCCATCCGTGCCAGGTGATGGCGGACGTGATGACGTTCGAGGAAAAGCGCGGCAACCTGAAGGGCGCAAAGGTCGCCTGGGTGGGCGACAGCAATAACGTGCTCGCCAGCTGGGTGAACGCCGCCGAGCTGTTCGAGGCCGAGCTGACCATCGCCGTTCCCGAGGATTACTGGCCCGAAAAGGACCTCCTCGCCGATATCCGCAAGGCCGGCGCCGCGGTGCGGCTGATCGAGGATCCCGAGGAAGCCGTGAGGGATGCCGACCTCGTCATCACCGACACCTGGGTGTCGATGGGCGACACCGATGCGGCCGAGCGCCGCCGGGTCTTGAAACCTTACCAGGTCAACTCCCATCTGATGGGACTTGCCGACAAGGACGCGCTGTTCATGCACTGCCTGCCGGCTCACCGCGGCGACGAAGTGACGGATGACGTCATAGACGGGCCGCAATCGGTGGTCTTTGATGAAGCCGAGAACCGGCTGCACGCCCAAAAGGCCATCTTGTGCTGGTGCCTCGGTCAGGACCGGCAGAACATCTAGGCGTCGCAGCCTCTTGATCCTCCCCCGTTTCACGGGGGAGGGGACCGCCGAAGGCGGTGGAGGGGGCGACGGGAAATACCGGTGGTTGTGGCCGCCCCCTCCACCAGCTTCGCTGGTCCCGCTCCCCCGCTCTCGCAGGGAAGGATGAAGAGGGGCCCCTTCGGCATTTTAGTGCCACGAAGGTCAGTACGAACATGCACGGTGCGCGGCATCTCTCCCCGCCACCCGGAGATTTTGCGATGACGCAGACAGAACTCAGTGCCTTTGGCCTCGATCGCCCGGAGTCGGGCGATGACGTCGTGGTGCCCTTCACCCTCGACCGGCTAGACAGCCGCGGCCGCGTCGTGCGGCTCGGCCCGGCGCTCGATGCCATCCTCAACCGCCACAACTACCCTGCCCCGGTCGCGCGCCTCCTCGGCGAAGCGGTGGTGCTGGTCGCGCTGATCGGCTCGTCGCTGAAGTTCGAGGGCCGCTTCATCCTCCAGACGCAGACCGATGGTCCAGTGAACCTGATCGTGGTCGATCTCGACGCGCCCGATGGGCTGCGCGGTTATGCCCGCTTCGACGCCGATGCGGTGATGCAGGCAATCCAGCGCGGCGAGACTTCGACGGCGCAGCTGCTGGGCAAGGGCCATCTCGCCATGACCATCGACCAGGGCAGCCACATGGAGCGCTACCAGGGCATCGTCGCGCTCGACGGCGGCTCGCTGGAAGACGTGGCGCATGCCTATTTCCAGCAGTCCGAGCAGATCCCGACGCTGGTCCGCCTCGCCGTCGCCGAGCACTCGGTGCGCGGCCAGGGCGGCCCGCGCTGGCGCGCCGGCGGCGCTCTCGTGCAGTTCCTGCCACCGCACGGCCAGGCGATGATGCCGGACCTGCCCGGCGACGGCGATTTCAACAATCCCGAGACGGCCGATCCGCATTTCGTCGAGGACGACAAGTGGACGCAGACCCGCTCGCTGCTCTCGACCGTCGGTGACGACGAGCTCGCCGACCCCGACCTGTCGGCCGAACGCCTGTTGTTCCGCCTGTTCAACGAGCCGGGCGTCCGCGTGTTCGAGCCGATCGCGCTCGAGGAGCGCTGCACCTGCTCGGCCGAGCGCATCGAGAGCATGCTGCGCGACAACTTCACCGCCGAGGAGCGGGCCGACATGGTGGTCGATGGCGAGATCGAAGTGGTGTGCGAGTTCTGCTCCACCGACTACCACTTCCACCCGCACGAATTCGGCGACGCCGAACACCGGCACACGCACTAAGCGGCCAGTAGTAGCGGCCTTGCAGTCAGGACTCCCTCCCCCTTGTGGGGAGGGGGGACCCGCGTAGCGGGTGGGTGGGGGTGGCCACACCCACTGAGAGAGGAGGACCCCACATGGACCGTTTCACCGGTGGGTGCCTGTGCGGCAATGTCCGCCTCGTCGCGACGGGCCGGCCCTATCGCGTCGGCATCTGCCACTGCCTCGATTGCCGCAAGCATAGCGGCAGCCTGTTCGGCACCTTCGCCATCTTCCCCCAAAGCGCCGTGAGCATCGAAGGCGAGACGCGCGAATATCAGGGCCGGAACTTCTGCCCGAACTGCGGCTCCTCCATCTTCGCCAGCAGCGACGATGAGATCGAAGTGCACCTCGGCACGTTCGACGCACCGGACCAGCTCAGGCCGACCTATGAACTCTGGACCGTCCGCCGCGAATCCTGGCTGCCGCCCTTCCCGTTCGCACACAGCTACGTGCGCAACCGCGAGAGCGACAGCCGCTCGGAGGATTAGGCCGGCAGCAGCGTCTTCAGCTTCTCGGCATACTCGGCCAGGTCCTCGATCGGCCAGCGCGCCACGCCGCTCTCGGCCGCCGCTTTCGCCACTGCGGGTGCAACGACCGATATCAGCCGCGGGTCGAACGGATCGGGGATGATCCGGTCGTTCTGCAGCGTCTCCCCGCCCCCCCGCGCCAGGTCGGCAATGGCGCGGGCGGCCGCCGCCTTCATCGGCTCGTTGATCGTGGTAGCCCCGCAGTCGAGCGCGCCGCGGAACAGGAAGGGGAAGCAGAGCACGTTGTTGACCTGGTTCGGATAGTCCGACCGGCCGGTGCAGATGATCGAGTCCGGGCGCGTCGCCTGCGCCAGTTCGGGCATGATCTCGGGGATGGGGTTGCTGAGCGCCAGCACGATCGGGTCCCTGGCCATGCGCTTCAGCATATCGGGCTGCAGTGCGCCGGCCTTGGACAACCCGACATAAATATCTGCGTCGTCCATCACGTCGGCGAGCTCAACCGCCTCGGAGTGCTGGGCGAACTCGGTGCGCCATCGGTCCATGGTGCCGCGCCGCTTCTCGGTGACGAGGCCCTTGGAGTCGGCCAGCCAGATATTCTCGCGCCGGGCGCCCACCGCGATCAGCATGTTCATGCACGCAATGGCCGCGGCTCCCGCGCCGGAGGTGACGATCTTTACCTCGCCGATGCGCTTGCCGACGATCTCCAGCCCGTTGAGCACCGCGGCCGCGACGACGATCGCGGTGCCGTGCTGGTCGTCGTGGAACACGGGGATATCCATCCGCGCCCGCAGTTCTTCCTCGATGGTGAAGCAGTCGGGCGCCTTGATGTCCTCGAGATTGATGCCGCCAAAGCTCGGTTCCAGCGAGGCGATGATGTCGATGAGCTTTGCCGGGTCCAGCTCGTCGATCTCGAGGTCGATCGAGTTGATGCCGGCAAAGCGCTTGAACAGCACCGACTTGCCCTCCATCACGGGCTTACTCGCCAGCGCCCCGATATTGCCCAGCCCCAGCACCGCCGTGCCGTTGGAGATGACGGCGACCAGGTTGCCCTTGCCGGTATAGCGGTAGGCCGCTGCCGGCTCGATGGCGATCGCCTCGCAGGGAATGGCGACACCCGGAGAGTAGGCGAGCGACAGATCGTGCTTGTCGCGCAAGGGCTTGCTGGCAATGATCTCGATCTTGCCCGGTTGCGGCGCCTCATGGAACTGAAGGGCCATCTCGGTCAGGGTGGGTTGGTTCTCGCGCGTCATCAAATCGGCCCATGCTGCAGTGGTATGCCAGCTATGCAGCAGCCGCCGCAAATGCACAGATCAACCTTGGGGCTAAGCCCAACGGATAACCGCAGTCTCTGCCCTCATCAGGAGCCGGCCGAACTCCATCCGGAACGAGGGTCTAATTGCCAGCCGCACCTCCCCACCCGCTAAGATGCCGCCAGAGGGAGGACTTCACCATGCAGACGACGACATCGGGCCACCTGTCCGAGACCGACCGCGGACAGGCGACCATCACCGATATCAAGGCCATGCGACACGAGAGCGGCTTCTGCCTCGTGCGCATCGACACCGATGCCGGCATTTCCGGCTATGGGGAGTGCGGCAACCTCTCGGGTGATCTCGTTCGCGCCGCGATACACACCCACGCCAAGGGCGGTGCGCGCCTGCCGCATCTGCAGCTGATCGGCAAGGACCCGCTCGATATCGGGGTCCACTATCACAACATGTTCTATGCCTATGCGCAGCGCCCACCGCAGATGATGGTGTGCTCCGGCCTCGACATGGCCCTGTGGGATCTCGCCGGCAAGCTGCTCAACCAGCCGGTGCACAAGCTGCTCGGCGGCGCCTTCCGCTCCGAGATCGAGCTTTATTCGCACTGCCCGCATTTCGATATGACCGATGCCGGCGCCTGGCCCGACATCGCCGCCGACCTCAAGTCCGACAAGCACGGCTTCAAGACCTTCAAGGTCGATATCCACGCCGCCATCGGCTCCAGGATGCAGGAACAAGTGACGACCCTGTCGCCCGGCGACATCCGCAAGGTCCGCCGTTCCTACGAGCTCGCCCGCGAGCACCTGGGCGAGGAGGTCGACATCATCGTCCACTGCCACTGCGAGCTCGATACACCCAGCGCCATCGCCGTCGCCGAAGCGGTCGAGCCGATCCGGCCGATCTACTACGAAGACCCGATGCAACCCGGCTACTCCGAGAACTGGATGGCGCTGCGTCGCTCGACCCGCATCCCGATCATGACCGGCGAGAACCAGGCCCTGCCCGAAGACGCCCTGCCGTTCCTCCAACACCAGGCCGTCGATTGCCTGCAGCCCGACATCGTCAACTCGGGCGGCATCACCGGCACCAAGCGCATCGCCGATCTTGCCGCGCTCTACCGTACCCCGATCACCCTGCACAATGTCAGCGGCCTGCTGCTCAACGCCTCGAGCCAGCAGCTCGCCGCCGCCGTGTTCAACTGCCCGCGTATCGAATGCACGCGCCGCGCCACCTCGCTGGAATGGGCCGATCCCAACCCGCTGGAGATCAGGAACGGCATGATGCAGGTCTCCAACGCTCCCGGCCTCGGCGTCGACCTCGACCTCGACTGGCTCGCCGCCCACCGCTGGGAGGACGAGCCGATCTGGGACTAGGCCTCGGGTTCCGACCTCTCCTGATCCTCCCCGCGCCGCGCGGGAGGAGCATCAACACGCCGTCTCAGCCGAAGAAGTTGAGGCGGGTGAACAGCGTGTAGTCGGCCTCGAAGGCCATGAGGATGACGAAGACCAGGACCAGCACCGGCGGCACGAGGATGGCGTAGGCAAAGGCCAGCCGCTCCCAGGCCATGTGCATGAACACCGCCACGATCAGCCCGGCCTTGCCCAGCATCAGCATGACGATGGCGAACCAGCGCAGGTAACCCTCGAACTGCAGCAGGTCGACCGCGTAGGAGCAGGCGCTGAGGATGAACAGCCAGAGCCAGACGATCAGGTAGAGCCGGATCGGATGCTGCTGGCCCTCGGCGTGCGCCGCCGGTTGCGTTGCCAGTTCTGCGTGTGCTTCTGCCTGTGCCATTGCTGTCTCACCAGAGATAGAAGAATGCGAAGATGAAGACCCACACCAGGTCGACGAAGTGCCAGTAGAGCCCGGTGATCTCGACGATCTCCCACCGACCCTTGCGGCTGGTGAAAAAGCCCTTCCGCTCGTTGTCGAAGTCGCCGCGCCAGACCTTGCGTGCCATCAGCAGCAGGAAGATCACGCCGATGGTGACGTGGGTGCCGTGAAAGCCGGTGATCATGAAGAACACCGAGCCGAACTGCGGCGCGCCCCACGGGTTCTCCCACGGCCGCACGCCCTCCGAGATCAGCTTGCTCCACTCGAAGGCCTGCATGCCCACGAAGGTCGCGCCGAGCAGGGCCGTCAGCAGCATCAGCGCCGTGGTCTTCACGCGGTCGCGCCGGTAGGCGAAGTTCACCGCCATCGCCATGGTGCCGCTCGATGAGATCAGCACGAAGGTCATGATGGCGATGAGGAGCAGCGGCATGTGCACGCCGCCGATCTCGAGCGCGAACACCTCGCTGGGGTTCGGCCAGGCCTCGCTCGTCGACATCCGCACCGTCATGTAGGCGATGAGGAAGCACGAGAAGATGAAGGTGTCCGAGAGCAGGAAGATCCACATCATCGCCTTGCCCCAGGACGCCGTCTTGAAGGCGGTCTTGTCCGAGGACCAGTCGGAGACGATGCCGGCCAGCCCGGGTCGGGCGTCTGGCTCAGTGTGGGTTGCGGCGGGGTTGGACATGGTTGGGCTCCGGCATCAGCTCAGCAGCGCGAGGCAGAAATCGACGAAATCGCTGGCCCAGCCGGCCAGCAGGGCGAACAGCGCCACCCAGACCACCAGCATGAACAGCCAGTAGGTCGAGCAGAGCTCGACGTTGAGCCGCACCGTGGCGACGCTGTCGGAGCGCCAGGCCTTGCTGGCGGCCCAGCCGAGGGCAACCAGCCCGCCGACGATATGGAGGCCGTGGAGGCCGGTGACGAGGTAGAAGAAGCTGTTGGCCGGGTTGCCCGCGACGATGAAGCCGGCCGCCGACAATTGCTGCCAGGCGACGAGCTGCCCGATGAGGAAGCCCACCGCCAGCACCGATGCGGCGACGAGCCCCAGGCGGACCTGCGCCATGCTGCCCTGCCGGGCCGACCGCTGCGTCCATTCCAGCGCAATGGAGCTGAGCACCAGTGCGCCGGTATTCACCCACAGGATGTCGGGCAGAGGCAGCGATTGCCAGTCGCCGAGGTCGCGACGCATGAACCAGGCGCCGATCAGCAAGGTGAACATTGCGCCGATGATCGCCAACAGGAAGCCGATGGCGACGCGCTTGGCCGGATCGCGCGACAGCTGGAAATCCGGCACGCCCTCGATCACACCCTGCTCCAGCCACGGCTTGGCGAACAGCCGCTGGCGCGCCAGCCACCAGCCGGCCAATGCCGCGAGGGTGGCCAACAGCATGATGACGGCGCTCATGAGTTGCCCTCGTGATGGGCCGGCGTCGGACCGGGCTGGTTCTGCGGGATGAAGTCCTCGGCCGCGCCCGGCACGCTGTAATCATAGGCCCAGCGATAGACCACCGGCAGTTCGCGCCCCCAGTTGCCGTGCGCCGGCGGCGTCTCCGGCGTCTGCCACTCGAGCGTGGTCGCCCGCCATGGATTGCCGCCCGCCGGCTTGCCGTTGCGGATCGACCAGAGGAAATTGAAGATGAACAGCAGCTGGGCCGCGCCGACGATCAGCGCGCAGACGGTGATGAAGATGTTGAGATCGTGCGCCGAGGGCGGCTGGAACGAGATGTCGCCGGACTCGAAATAGCGCCGTGGCACGCCCATGATGCCCAGGTAGTGCATGGGGAAAAAGACCAGGTAGGCGCCGATGAAGGTGACCCAGAAATGGATCAGCCCCATGGTCTCATCCAGCATCCGACCGGTGATCTTGGGATACCAGTGATAGATGGCGCCGAAGATCACGAGGATCGGCGCCACGCCCATCACCATGTGGAAATGTGCCACCACGAACATCGTGTCCGAGAGCGGCACGTCGACCACCACGTTGCCGAGGAACAGGCCGGTCAGCCCGCCATTGACGAAGGTGACGAGGAAGCCTAGCGCGAACAGCATGGGCAGGGTGAAGTGGATGTCGCCACGCCACAGCGTCAGCACCCAGTTATAGACCTTGATCGCGGTGGGCACCGCGATGATCAGCGTCGTCGTGGCGAAGAAGAACCCGAACCAGGGGTTCATGCCGCTCACATACATGTGGTGCGCCCACACGATGAAGCTCAGCCCGCCGATGATGACCAGCGCCCAAACCATCATGCGGTAGCCGAAGATGTTCTTGCGCGCATGGGTCGAGATCAGGTCCGACACGATGCCGAAGGCGGGCAGCGCGACGATATAGACCTCAGGGTGGCCGAAGAACCAGAACAGGTGCTGGAACAGGATCGGGCTGCCGCCGGAATGGGCGAGCTGCTCGCCCATCTCGACCAGCGCCGGCATGAAGAAGCTGGTGCCGAGCAGCTTGTCGAACAGCATCATGATGCAGGCGACGAACAGCGCCGGAAAGGCCAGCATCGCCATCACCGTGGCGACGAAGATGCCCCACACGGTCAGCGGCATGCGCATCAGCGTCATGCCGCGGGCTCTGCCCTGCAGCACCGTGACGATGTAGTTGAGCCCGCCCATGGTGAAGCCGATCACGAACACGATCAGCGACAACAGCATCAGCACGATGCCGGCTTCCTGCCCCGGCGTGTTGGTCATGATCGCCTGCGGTGGATAGAGCGTCCAACCCGCTCCGGTCGGCCCGCCCGGCGCAAAGAAGCTGGCGGCCAGCAGCAGCACAGCCAGCAGGTAGGTCCAGAAGCTGAGCATGTTGACGTAGGGGAACACCATGTCCCGCGCGCCCAGCATCAGCGGGATCAGGTAGTTGCCGAAGCCGCCGAGGAACAGCGCGGTGATCAGGTAGATCACCATGATCATGCCGTGCATGGTGATGAACTGATAGTAGGCGTTGGCGTCGATGAAATCGAGAAAGCCCGGGAAGGCCAGTTGCATGCGCATCAGCCAGCTCAGCACCAGCGCCACGAACCCGATGGCCAGCGCCGTGCACGCGTATTGCACCGCGATGATCTTGGCGTCCTGCGAGAAGACGTACTTCGTCCACCAGCTGCGCGGATGGTAGAGCTCTGCATCCGGGAACTCGACAGCATGGGCATCGGGCCCGTGAGTGGCGTCGACCATCAGAGTGCCTCCTCGCACTGATGTGAGGTCGCGCTGGAAGGGGCGGTCCTAAGGAAGCTGGGCCGTCTCGACTACCTCCGGCGCATAAAGTTGGGCGTAGGTCTGCTGGCTGGCGAGCCAGGCGTCGTAATCTTCCTGGGTGTCCACCACCACGCCGCCGCGCATATAGGGATGGCCGGTGCCGCACAGCTCGGCGCACAGCACCTCGAACTGGCCGGTGCGGGTGGGGGTGAACCAGAAATAGGTCACCGAGCCGGGGATCATGTCCATCTTGGCGCGGAATTCGGCGACATAGAAATCGTGCAGGACATCGGTCGAGCGCAGCAGCATCTTGACCGGCTTGTCGATCGGCAGGTGCAGGTAGTCGGCCTCGATCAGCACGTCGTCGCGACCGTTGGCGTCGTCTGGGTGAATACCATAGGGATTGTCCGGCCCGACCAGCTTGGTATCGGTCAGGCCGAGCTTGCCGTCAGCCCCCGGCAGACGGAAGGCCCATTGCCATTGCTGGCCGAGCACCTCGGCCTCGCTGGCCTCGGCCGGCACGCTGATGAACTGGTGCCACACGAACAGGCCGGGCGCGAGCATGGCCGCAACGCCTATGGCGGTGAGCCCCATCAGCCAGTTCTCGAGCTTGCGATTCTCGGGTTCGTAGGCCGCCTTGTGCCCCTCGCGGTGCCGGAAGCGCCACAGGCAATAGGCCGCGAACAGCACCACCGCGGCGAACACGGCGCCGGTGATCCAGAAGGTCACGAGGATGGTGTTGTCGATATAGCCCCAGTTCGAGGCAATCGGTGTCCACCACCACGGGCTCAGGAAATGGAACGCAACTGAGCCAACAACGATCAGGACGAAAACGACTGCTAGTACCATCGTTCATCCTCGCCTTTCAGGGCTATCGGAATGAATCAGAAGGCAGACAGGCGCTGCGGGAATGTCGATTGGCTGGGGCTGATCACATGTTCGCCTCGGCCATGCCTCCCCGCATCGCCACCGGAACAAATACAGCCCTGATAACAGGCCCTAACGGGCCATAGAGCCGCATATGTCTAGACACTTCGGCACTGTCTCGAATGATCACACCGGCGTGTCCGATTTGTCAATTGCACCATTGCCGCACCGGCAAGAGGCCGGTGGACAGGGCTGTTTTGCGGGGTTCGGCGCGCTCCATTGGCCCTCGATCACAGGCCGCAACCAGGCCCTTATGCCTAGGGCGCGGGGCCATCGAGCAGGACGTCGAGTCCCTTTCGGAGGCGCCGTCCCGGTCGCTGTCGAGCAGCAGACGGGAGCGCTTGATGGTCGGGTATCGCTCGCTCAGGCCAGCCAGGGCTGCTGGGCGGGCGGAGGCGGACAATCATGCCCGCCTCCGCCCGCTCGATCCGGGGTGGTGGGGCGCCCCTCGGATCCAGCGACGGGTCCCGCGGGCCCTAGTCCGACGCAGGCTGGATGTTCTGGTTCACCCGGAACAGGTTCTGCGGATCATACCGGCGCTTGAGCGAGGCCAGGCGCTCGTAATTGGGCCCGAACGCGGCGCGCACCCGGGCATCGCCCTCGTCGTCCATCATGAAGTTGGGATAGGCGCCGGCAAGGTTGTGCGGGTGCACCGCACTCCAGTAGCCCTTGGCCCACTGCGTGATCGAGGCCACATCGCCGGCCTCGGGGCTGAGGCCCACGATCACCATGGACCAGGTCGCATCGCGCGTGCTCCAGGCCGTATCGCCCGATTGCTTGCGATGCACGGCCCCGTCGATCGGATAGAGGTGCATGCAGGAGTAGACGTTGCCGTTCCGGGCATGCTCGACATGCGCGTCGATCGCCTCGTCGGGCAGTGTCTTCACGAAATCGCCCTTCCAGTACCAGTTCAGCCCCTTGGGATAGAACGGATCGAACAGGCTCTGGAGCGCGGTGTAGGGCATCGGCCCGCACCAGTCGAACAACGGCGTCGGCAGCTCGGCGCGGATCGCGTTGACCTCCGCTTCGCCGTTCTCGCCGTTATGGCAGACCAGCAGTACGCACATGCGCTTGTCCCAGTGCTCCATCGGGAATGGTTCCGTGTTCGGCACCGTCTGCAGCCCGAGGAAGATGTAGAAGTCGAGTGGTGCACGCTTTTCGAAGTCGCGATACCAGCGCATCACCTCGGCCGCGTCGTCGATGTCGTAGACGATCGGCCCGCCATAGATCGTCGCGGCCGGATTGGTGCGGAACAGGAAGCTGGTGACCACGCCGAAATTCCCGCCGCCGCCACGCAGGGCCCAGAACAGGTCGGCATTCTCGGTTTCGCTGGCGGTGACGAAACTGCCATCGGCCAGCACCACGTCCGCCTCGATCAGGTTGTCGACGGCCAGGCCGTATTGCCGGCTGAGATAACCGTGGCCGCCCGAAAGCGTCAGCCCGGCGACGCCAGTGGTCGAGATGATCCCGAATGGTACGGCCTGCCCGAAGGCGTGCGTGGCGTGGTCGACATCACCTGTCGTGCAGCCCGGACCGACACGCACGGTGCGTGCCTTGGGATCGACCCGCACGCCCTTCATGTTCCGCAGGTCGATGACCAGGCCATCATCGACGCTGCCCAGCCCGGGACCGTTGTGCCCGCCACCGCGGATCGCGATGGGCAAGCCACGCTCGCGCCCGAAATTGACCGCGGCGATAACATCACCGGCGTCCGCGCATTGCGCGATCAGCAGCGGGTGCTTGTCGATCATACCGTTGTAGAGGCTGCGCGCCTCATCGTATCCAGGGTTGCCGCGATCAATAACCGGGCCGCGCAAACCCGTTGAAAACTGGGCGGAATCTTCCTGCTTCATTTCGGCCTCCATGCCCCCGCCCAGCAGCGCATGTTTGCTTCGCCGAATAAATGCCGAATCCTACTTTTATCTTGCTCGTTCTGCTATACTTGCCTTTCGGAGCCGCGCGCGGTCGCCGCCTGAGAGGACTGAACGGCTCGCAAAACAATCGGGTTGGGTCACCATGGACGTGCTGTCGGATGTCCTCCGTGCGGTTCGGCTTACCGGCGCGATCTTCTTCGATATCGATGCCGGTGCCCCTTTCGTGGGCGAGTCGCCCCCGACGGAGGCGATCGCCGCCAAGGTCATGCCGGAAGCGCAGCACATCATCTCGTTTCACGCCGTCGTCTCCGGCTCATGCTGGGCCGGCCTCGGCGATGACTCCGTGCCACCGGTCCGGCTGCATGCCGGCGACGTCGTCGTCTTCCCCAAGGGGTCGTCCAACGTGATGAGTTCGGCGCCCGGCGAGCGGGGTCAGCCGAACATGGCCATGTATTACCGGCCTACCGACACGCACCTGCCCTTCAAAGTCATCCACGGAGGCGAGGGGGACGAGCGCACCCGTTTCATCTGCGGCTATCTCGGCTGCGACGCTCGGCCGTTCAACCCGCTGCTGTCCTCGCTCCCGGCAATCCTCTGCGCCCGCCGGCCGATGGATGGCAGCGCCTGGATGACCGACCTCTTCCAGCACGCGGTCGCCGAGGGAAACAGCGGCCGCACCGGCGCGGAGACCATCCTCGCCAAGCTGAGCGAACTGATGTTCGTCGAGGTGATCCGGTCCCACATCGAGGCCCTGCCCGAGGGGTCCGAGGGCTGGCTCGCCGGGCTGCGCGACCGCCATGTCGGCGAGGCGCTGCGGCTGATCCACTCGCAGCCCTCCGAAGACTGGTCGCTGGACCGGCTCGCCCGCAGCGCCGGGTGCTCACGCTCCTCGCTCGCCAACCGCTTCTCCCAACTGGTCGGCACCTCGCCGATGCAATACGTCACCGCCTGGCGCATGCAGCTGGCGGTCCGCAAGCTCGAAAGCCCGGGCATCAGCATCTCGCAGGCCGGCGCCGAGCTCGGCTATGAATCCGAAGCCGCCTTCCACCGCGCCTTCAAACGCTTCGTCGGCGTACCTCCTGGCACATGGCGCAAAGGCCGAGCCCTGGGCCTCAGGTAGCTCCCGAGCCTCCCCGCCCTTCCCGGACCGGCGTGAACTGCTGCCGCAAGGGAGGCTGTCATGCCCGAAGCTCGCCCCGTCCCAATCTCCGACCTGATCCGCGGCCTCGGTTCGCTCGCCGTCATACTCATCGTGATGCTGGCGCTGCTGTTCTGGCCGGCCGGCACGCTCGCCCGCGAGCTGCCCGGCTATGCCGAATACATGGAGCGCGTCCGCTCCGTTGGATCCCGGTCATCTGGTGAGGCCGTCGGCGCAACCGCCGTTCAGATTTCGTTAATGAAGGGGGCAGACTGGCGGCCAAAGTGGGTATGGGATTCTGACCTTACCCGCCACCGGCCGCCGCTCTCGAGCGCCTTCACACCAGGCACCAACGGCCAAAGTCCCTACCGCCTGCGGTTCCGCCCACTTGTCCCCCTCGCCGCTCCACATGCGAGAATCCTCCTGACAAAGACGCCGGGGGGCCACGTGGATACGAACATCGCCGCCGCTGAACGAATTGAACGAATTCCGTTCAATCGTTCAATTTACTCGCTGGCAAGGGCCACCACCGGGTCGAGCCGCGCCGCCGAACGGGCCGGCATGAAGCCGAACACCACCCCGATCAGGGTCGAGGAGATGAAGGCCGCGGCAATCGTCGTGGGCGAGTAGATGAAGCTCAGCCCCTCGATCAGATGCTCGACGCCAAAGCCGATGCCCAGCGACAGCGCCACGCCGATGGTGCCGCCGATCAGGCACACGAGCACCGCCTCGATGAGGAATTGCTGCAGGATATCGCCCTGCCGCGCACCCACCGCCATGCGCACGCCGATCTCGCGCGTCCGCTCGCGCACCGAGACCAGCATGATGTTCATCACCCCGATGCCGCCGACCACCAGCGAGATCACCGCGATCGCCGAGATCAGCAGCGTAAGTGTCTGGGATGTCGATTGAATCGTCTCGCGGATGGTGTCGGTATTCTGCAGACTGAAATCCGTGGCACCATGCCGCTGGGTCAGCAGCGCCTCGATCTCGGCCTCGGCCTGCGCCACATCCGCCGTGTCGGACACCCGCACGGTGATCGAGGACAACCAGGATTGCCCGAGGATACGCGACATCGCGGTCGAGTAAGGCATCCAGATGCTGATCGAGTTGGATTGCGGCCCGAAATTGTTGGTGCTCGCCTCGACCACGCCGATGATGCGGAGCGGCACGTTGCCGACCAGTACCACCTGCCCCAGCGGGTCCTGCCCATCGGTAAACAGCGTGTCCCGGCCGGTCGTGTCGATCACCGCCTCCTGCGCCAGTTGGTCGATGCTCGCCGCATCGAAGCTCGTGCCGGCGACGAAGTTACGGTTGTTGACGCGGAAATAATCCGAGCCGACGCCCTGGATCTGCGAGTTGGCCGAAACGCCGCGATAGCGAACCTGCCCGCTGGACGAGACCTGCGGCGTCACGCTGTCGGCAAAGCCCTTGGCAGCGATCACCTCGGCATCGGCCGGTACCAGGGTGCGGATGGCATCACGTCGCCGATCGGCCGCACTCGCGCCCGGCAGCACATTGATCGTGTTGGTGCCGATCGAACTGATCCGCTCCAGCACCGCCTGCTGGCTGCCCTGCCCCAGCGCCACCACCGACACCACCGAGGCAATGCCGATGATGATGCCCAGCATGGTCAGGAAGGTGCGGAGCCGATGGCTCGACAGCGCCCGCAGCGCCATCTGGAACGCCTCGCCCGTCCGCTCCAGCGCCTCGCGCCAGCGCGGAATCTTCTTGATCGGTTCGACCGGCAACGCGGCGCGCACCGCCCCATCGCTGCGCCGGTCGGAGAGAATCTCGCCGTCGCTGATCTCGACGACCCGGCCGGCTTCGGCGGCGATCGACGGATCGTGCGTGACGATGATGATGGTGTGGCCCTCGGCATTCAACTCCTTGAGCAGGCTCATCAATTCCTTGCCGCTCCGGCTGTCGAGCGCACCCGTCGGCTCGTCGGCAAGAATAATGTCGCCGCCATTGATCAGCGCCCGAGCTACGCTCACACGCTGCTGCTGGCCACCCGACAGGGCGTTCGGCCGATGCGTCATTCGCTCGCCCAGCCCCAGCCGCTCGAGCAGCTTGTGAGCCCGCTCGCGTCGCCGCGCTTTATGCGCCCCGGCGTAAATGGCTGGCATCTCTACGTTTTCTACCGCGTCGAGGTCGGCGAGCAACTGGTAGCGTTGGAAGATGAAGCCAAAATACTCGCGCCGCAGCTCGGCCAGTTCGTCCGGCTTCAGCGCCGCCACGTTGCGGCCGCCAAGCCGGTATTCACCGGTCCAGTCGTTGTCGAGGCAGCCGAGCACGTTCATCAGCGTCGACTTGCCGGAGCCCGACTGGCCCATGATGGCGACCATCTCGCCGGGGTAGATGTCGAGATCTATGTCCTTGAGCACGGTGATCTTTTCGCTGCCCGCCGGAAACTCGCGACGCAGCTTGCGGATCGAGATGATGGGATCGGTCATCGGCTGGGCCCTCAACCGCCGCCGCCCGGACCCATCATGATCCGCGGCCCGCCGCCGCCAAGCAGGTTGCGGCCCCCACCCTGGCCGGCGCCACCGCCGGTCGTCCGGACACGCAGGCCGCTCGCATCGACGACGAGATCGCCTTCCTCCAGGCCCGACGTGATCTCGGCGGTCACCTTGTTGTTGAGCCCGACCTGCACCTGCCGCGGTTCGGCCCTCTCGTCGGCCGTGTTCCACACGGCGAGCACATAGCCACCATCGCGGGCCCTGGTGGTCAGCAGCGAGGCCGGCAGGGTCAGCACATCCTCGGCTGCATCGAGCACGATGGTCACCTGCGCGGTCATCGAGATGCGCAGCTTGTGGTCCGGATTCTCCACGTCGAACAGCCCGTTATAGTAGACGGCGGTCGACGCGCTCGAGGTGTCGCTCTCGGAGGCGATCGACTCCGGGGCCGGCTCGACAGCGCGCAGCGTGGCGTCGATCCGCGTATCGGGATCGCCCAGGATGGTGAAGTAGACCTGCTGGCCGGGCTGCACGCGCGGTACATCGGCTTCCGAGATCTCGGCCTTCACCACCATCTTGTCGAGGTTGGCGATCTTGACGATGGTCGGCGATGAGGTGTTGGCGTTCAGCGACTGCCCCACTTCCACCGCGACGGCGACTACCGTGCCGTCCATGGGCGCGACGATGCGGGTGCGATCGAGATCGAGCTTGGCCGACTCGACGCTGAGCTCGGCCTGCTGGATCTGCGCGTCGATCGACTTGAGCTCCGCTTCCCCGGTCTGCACCGCAAGTTGCGCGGTCTGGTAGTCTGCGTCCGATATCAGCTTGTTCGGGTTGAGTTTTTCAGCTCGCGCCAGCGCCACGCGAGCCTGCGCGAGGCTTGCTTCCTTGATCTCTTTCTGGGCCGAGATGTTGGCAAGCGCCGCTTCGGCAACCTTCACCGCGTTTTCCTGGTTCAGCGAATCGATCTCGGCGATCACGTCGCCGCTCTTCACATCGTCGCCGAGCGCGACGTTCAGCGACTTGATGCGGCCCGACACTTCGGCACCGACGCTGACCAGCGAACTTGCCTGGATGACCCCCGAGGCCAGCACGGTCTCCTCCACGGAGCCGCGGGTCACCGGAGTGGTGGCGGGAATGGCATCCTTGGCCGGGGCGCTGAATACGACCCAGCCGGCGCCTGCGGCGCCCAAGACAGCGAGCACACCGATAGCAGCAAGCCAACGCTTCATTCGTTCACCTCAATGCCCATATCCGCCCGCCCTACACATAGGAAGGCGGAGCGCGAAAGTCGTGTTAGGGCTTGGTAAGGTGGGTGAAATCTTGGACAGGTTGGAAACGCTGGGCGCTCCAACCTGTCCGCAACGTCAGCTCAGCGCGGCAAAGCGCTCGTCGAAGGCATAGCCGGCGCCACGCACGGTACGGATCGGGTCGGCGTCGCGGTGGCGGTTGATCGCCTTGCGAAGGCGCCCGACATGTACGTCTACGGTGCGCTCGTCGACATAGACATCGTTGCCCCACACGCCATCGAGCAGTTGCTCGCGCGAGTACACCCGGCCGGGATGGCGCATCAGATACTCGAGCAGGCGATACTCGGTCGGCCCCAGGTGCACCTCGCGGCCGCCGCGACGGACACGGTGGCTGGTCCGATCGAGCTCGAGATCGCCGGCCTTCAGTACGGCGGTCACGAGCTGGGGGCTCGAGCGGCGCAGCAGCGCATTGATGCGGGCCAGCAGTTCCGGGATCGAGAACGGCTTTACGACATAATCGTCGGCGCCGGTCGCAAGGCCGCGAACCCGCTCTTCTTCCTCGCCGCGCGCCGTGATCATGATGATCGGGGTGCGCGCGGTTTCCTCGCGGGCCCGCCAGCGGCGGCAGAGCTCGATGCCGGAGAGGCCAGGCAGCATCCAATCGAGCAGGATCAGGTCCGGCACGCCGTCGCGGATGCGTTCCACAGCCTCATCGCCCGAGGCGGCCGTCGCAACGCGAAAGCCCTCCGCCTCAAGGTTATAGCGCAGCAATACTGCGAGATCGGCCTCGTCCTCGACGATGAGGATGGTAGCAGACATCGGCGGTCACTCCGTCGTGGATTCGTCGGTCAGACTTACTCTTTGACCTGCGTACGGTGCTGGTCGGGGGCAGTCCCGATCTGGCGGCCGGTCTCGAGGTAGTAAGCGTGCTCGGCAATGTTGGTGGCGTGGTCGCCGACGCGCTCGAGGCTCTTGGAGCAGAACAGCAGATGCGTGCACTGCGTGATGTTGCGCGGATCTTCCATCATGTAGGTGAGCAGTTCGCGGAACAGCGAGGTGTAGAGCGCATCGATCTCTTCGTCGGAGTTGCACACTTCGACGGCGGCGGCGCTGTTGCGCGTCGCGTAGGCATCGAGCGCCGCCTTGAGCTGGCGCAGGATCAGGTCGGACATGTGCTTGACGCCGTTGTAGAATTTCGGCGCGAGGCTGAGCCCGTCTATCTGCAACGTGCGGCGCGAGATGGTCTTGGCCATATCGCCGACGCGCTCGAGATCGTTGGCGACGTGGATCGAGGTGATGATGGCGCGCAGGTCCGTCGCCATGGGCTGGCGGCGGGCGATCATCGAGACGGCGATCTCGTCGATCTTCTTCTGCATCTCATCGATGGCCTTGTCGGCATCGATGGTCTGGCGCGCCAGGCTGTGGTCCAGCCGCAGCAGCGCCCGGGTGGCGTTCGATACGGCCACTTCAACCTGCCCGCCCATCTCGAAGATGAGCTTGGCAAGGTTGGTCAGTTCTTCCTCGTAAGAGGTAACGATATGCTCGTTGAGCGTAGACATTGATCGATCCTCGTCCGGTCAGCCGATGCGGCCGGTGATGTAGTCCTGCGTCTGCTTGTTCTTGGGGTTGGTGAAGATGTCCTCGGTCTTGCCTTCCTCGATCAGGTTGCCGAGGTGGAAGAACGCGGTCTTCTGACTGACGCGGGCGGCCTGCTGCATCGAGTGCGTCACGATGACAATGGTGTAGTTCTCGCGCAGTTCGTCGATCAGTTCCTCGATCACTGCGGTGGCGATCGGGTCGAGGGCCGAGCAGGGCTCGTCCATCAGGATGACTTCAGGGCCCACGGCGATGGCGCGGGCGATGCAGAGGCGCTGCTGCTGGCCGCCCGAGAGGCCGGTGCCCGGCTCGTGCAGACGGTCCTTCACCTCGTTGAACAGTCCTGCCTTGCGCAGCGAGGTCACGACGATCTCGTCGAGCTCGGCCTTGGACTTGGTGAGGCCGTGGATCTTCGGGCCGTAGGCGATGTTCTCGTAGATCGACTTGGGGAACGGATTGGGCTTCTGGAACACCATGCCGATGCGCGCACGCAGTTCCACGACGTCGAGATTTGGATCGTAGATGTCGTCATTGTCGAGGCTGATCTTGCCGCCGACAACGCAACCCTCGATCGTGTCGTTCATGCGGTTGATGCAGCGCAGGAACGTCGACTTGCCGCAACCCGAGGGCCCGATGAACGCGGTGACAGCACGATCGGGAATATCGATCGACACACCGAACAGGGCCTGCTTGGCGCCGTAGTGGACGGTGACATCGCGCGCCTGGACGCGGATCGGGTGGTTGACCGCATCCGAACCTGGGGCGATCTGAGCGTTTTCCATTTTGACCTTGCCTGCCAACATGTCCATTTGAAGCCTCCTGGGCGAACCCGAAACTATGCCCGGCGCTCGAGGCGCGACCGAAGATAGATAGCGACGCCGTTAAGTGCGATCATCACGGCGAGAAGCACCATAATCGCAGCGGCCGTGCGCGGTTCGAAGAAATTGCGGTTCTCGTTGCCCTGCCACAGGTAGATCTGCACCGGCAGAGCGGTCGCCTGATCGAGCGGGGTGGCGGGGACGGCGGCGACGAACGCCTTCATGCCGATAAGCAGCAGGGGCGCGGTTTCGCCGAGCGCGTGGGCCACACCCAGGATCGTTGCCGTCAGGATCGAGGGGAAGGTGACCGGCAGGACGTGATGAAACACCATCTGTGTCTTGCTGGCGCCGAGACCGAGCGCCGCCTGGCGCAGGGCCGGCGAGACGCCCAGCAGCGCGCCACGGGTAGCGATGATGATGGTCGGTAGCGTCATCAGCGTCAGCACAAGACCGCCGACAATCGGGGCCGAGATCGGCAGGTGCATGTAGTTGATGAACACCGCCGCGCCGAGCAGACCAAACACGATGGAGGGTACAGCCGCGAGGTTGTTGATGTTGACCTCGATCAGGTCGGTCAGCCGCGACTTGGGTGCGAACTCTTCGAGGTAGATCGCGGCGCAAACGCCAATCGGCACGGCCAGCAGGATGACGATCAGCATCATCCACAGGGTACCGACGAAGGCGCCAAGCAGACCGGCCGACGCAGGCGCGGCGCGACTGTCGACATTGGTCAGGATCGACCAGGCAAAGCCGCTCGAGATGGTGCCGTTGGCGACGAACTGATCGATGAGCGCACGGGCTGGAGCAGCGAGTTGCTGCTGGGCATCGCCGAGCGAGCGGTCGATGTTACCCTTGATCCAGTTGTCGGCGTTGGCCGAGGCGAGGAAGTCCATCTCGACGGTCTTACCAAGCAGCGAAGGGTCGGCGACGAAGCGCTCGCGCGCCTCGTGACGGGCATCGGTCTCGGCGATGGTGAGGATCGCACGGCTGTCGATCTCGAACCCGGCCGGCGCGGCGGCGCGCAGCGAAGCCTCGATCACCTTGTTCCAGTTCAGCAAAGCAACCGCGCGCTGCCACTTGAGGCTGGCAGCGTTGTAGGCGGCTTCCGACGGAAAGTCGGCACGCGCCGGCGCCGGATCCACCTTGATCAACTCGGGATCGAAGTTGATAGCGAGGTGCAGGTTCGACTGCGTGAAGGCCGGAATACCCTTGCGCACCACATCGACGAACAGCAGCGCGACGAAGCCAAGCGCGACGATGATGGCAGCAAGGCCCAGCCCTCGGAAGATCGCCTCGTTCATGTGACGGCGGCGAAGGCTGGCGCGAACGAGCCTGGTGCGATCGGAGGAAGACGCCATGCCCCGAGTTGCGAACGTGTCGGTCATGATTATTCGTACTGCTCCCGGAAGCGCCGAACGATGTAGAGCGCGAAGATGTTGAGGCACAGGGTGACGACGAAGAGGGTCAGGCCCAGTGCGAAGCCGACCAGCGACTGCGGGCCCGCGAAGTCGGTATCACCGGTGAGCTGATTGACGATCGACACCGTGATGGTCGCGACAGGCTCGAATGGATTGCCGCGGAGCACCGGGCTATTGCCCGCCGCGAGCACCACGATCATGGTTTCGCCGACGGCGCGGCTGACAGCCAGCAGGAAGGCGCCGACGATGCCGGGTAGCGCCGCCGGGATCAGCACGTTGCGGATGGTCTCGGACTTGGTAGCGCCAAGGCCGTAGGCGCCGTCGCGCAGCGTGCGCGGCACCTGGTTGAGGATATCGTCCGACAGCGAGGACACGAACGGGATGATCATGATGCCCATGACCACACCCGCTGTCAGCGCGCTGGTGGCGCTGATCTGCAGCCCGAGCAGGTTGCCAAGGTCACGGAAGAACGGGCCAACCGTCACGAGGGCGAAGAAGCCGAACACGATGGTTGGGATACCCGCGAGAATTTCGATGATCGGCTTCGCCACGGCACGGAGCTGACGCGGCGCGTACTGGCTCAGGTAGATCGCGGCCATGAGGCCGACGGGGACCGCGACCAGCATGGCGATGGCGGTGATCATCAGCGTGCCGGCGAGCAGCGGGAGGAGGCCGTAGCTGCCCCAGTTGCCGTCGGTGCCGGCATTGTTGGGGTTCCAGACCGTGCCGAAGAAGAAATCCAGCGGATTGATGAAGGTGAAGAAGCGGAACGCTTCGACGACCAGAGAAGCGACGATGCCGACGGTGGTCAAAATGGCCACGGCGGAGCAGGCGATCAGCCCCACGGTGATCGCGCGCTCGACCCAGTTGCGGGCCCGGAGGCGGGCATTGATGCGGCTGCGGGCGTAGACCAGCGCCGACACGCCGGCGACGCCAGCGGCAATGATCACGCCTAGGAAGGTGAAGGTCTGGAACGAGCGCAGCGCGTCTCCCGCAGACTGCTCGTAGGGGACAGCCTCGCCGACGACGCCGTAACCGGACGCAAGCGAACTGATGCGGTTGACGGTGTTGCGCAGGTCATCGACCGAGAGCGACTGAAGGATGTCGGCCGGAATCTGCGACAACAGGTAGTTGCGCGTGATGCCGGCGCCGAACAGACCCCAGAGCCCTAGGATCACCAGGGCCGGGACCATCGCCCAGATGGCCACATAGGTGCCGTGATATTGCGGACGCGAATGAACCTTGACGCCATTGACCGTGGCGAGACCGCGGCCACGCGCCCAGCCCGACTGGTAGGCAAGCCCCAGCAGGACCAGCAGCAAGCCAGCGATGACAAGGGAATTCATTGGTTAGGCCCCCGCGGAAACAAAGGTGGGCCGCGCCTTCAGGCGCGGCCCTAGGATCAGATCACTGAGCCGGACCAGCTTCGAAAGCGGCGAGCTGGGCAGCGGTCACGTCGGCAGGCTGCGGGATCAGGCCGGCGGCTTCGAGCGTACCACCCTCACCCGAGATGGCTTCCGACAGGAAGAACTGCACGTATTCCTCGATGCCCGGGATGGTGCCGAGGTGCTGGCCCTTCACGTAGAAGAACAGCGGACGACCAACCGGGTACTCGCCGGCGGCAACCGACTCGTTCGACGGCACGACGCCGTTGATGGTCGCGACCTTCAGGGTATCCTTGTTCTGATCGTAGAACGACAGACCGAAGACGCCGACGGTGTCGGGGTTCGAGGACAGGCGGGCCAGCGTCTCAGTGTAATCGCCCGAGATCTCGACCACGACGTCCTGACGGAAAGTGGTGGTGGCAGCGACCTTTTCTTCATCGCTCAGACCTTCCGGCAGACCGACTTCCTCGGCGCCAGCGTCGACGACTTCGAGCTGGAAGACTTCACGGGTGCCGTGGTTGGTGCCCGGGATGGCCAGCGAGATGTTCTGGTCCGGGAGCGAGGGGTCGATCTGGTTCCACTTGGTGTAGGGGTTGTCGACGAGAGCGCCGTCAACCGGAACCTTGGCGGCGATGGCCTGGTAGATCTGGGCGGGGGTCAGGGCGAAATCCGGGCCCGAAGCGGACGAGGCGAACACGATGCCGTCGTAGCCGAACTGGACTTCACGCACGTCGGTCACACCGGCGGCAGTGCAAGCCTCGAGTTCGCTGTCCTTGATCTGGCGCGAAGCATTGGCGATGTCGATTGTGTTGTCGCCGACGCCTTCGCAGAACTGCTTCAGGCCGCCGCCCGTGCCGCCCGAACCGACGACCGGAGCCTTGAACTCGGGGAATGCAGCCGCAAATTCCTCAGCGACGATCGAGGCGAACGGAAGAACGGTGGAGGAGCCGGCGATCTGGATGGTATCGCGCGACTGAGCCTGTACGCCGGTGGCGCCGGCAGCGAGCGCGAGGGCGGCAACGCCTGCGTAAAGTGCGAGTTTCATGGAATCTTCCCTTTCGGAAACTGTGGGTCTGAGCCCGGCCGGCAGGTCGGCGTTCTTGCCCCCTGCTCTAAGACGGTCGGACCCTAGGGTCGTTGCCGAAAGCTTTTATGACGGTCAGGCTACTGTTTTGTGACAGTGCAACCGATTGATATCGTTTGATTAAATGGGAATTGCCGATTGCGGATAGGATTGTGCGACGGAGTTTCCGTCACTTTCGTAGGAGCACATCGACACGAGTCCCCTGCCCCGGCTGGCTCTTGATCGAGAGCAGGCCGTGATGGCGCGTCACGATGTGCTTGACGATGGCCAGGCCGAGGCCGGTGCCCTTCTTCTTGCGACTTGACTCCGCATCGACGCGGTAGAAGCGTTCGGTGAGGCGGGGTACATGTTCGGGCGCAACGCCGACGCCGTGATCGACCACCGAAACAAGGGCATCGAAGCCGGTCCGGCCAGCCTCGGACGAGAGCGTGATGTCGATGGTATCGCCGTCGGCGCCGTATTTGATGGCATTTTCGACGAGGTTCTCGAACACCTCATAGAGCTCATCGCGGTCGCCGCTCACGGTGACCGGCGATTCGGGCATCTGGACATTCAGCGTGGTGTCGGAATCCTCGGCGAGCGTCTGCAATCCCTCGGCGACTTCGCGCAGCAGGCCGCCGAGCTCGACCGGGGCGGTTGGGCGCATGTGCTGGCGCATTTCGATGCGGCTCAGGGACAACAGGTCTTCGATCAGCTTGGCCATGCGGGTGGCCTGTCCGCGCATCAGGCCGAGGAAACGCTCGCGCGCTTCCTTATCGTTGGCGGCCGGGCCGAGCAGCGTGTCGATGAAGCCAACCAGCGAGGTGAGCGGTGTGCGCAACTCGTGGCTGGCATTGGCGATGAAGTCAGTGCGCAGGGATTCGAGGCGCTTGGCCTCGGTGAGGCTCTGCAGCGTGATGATCAGAATGCCCGCATTAGCGGGATCCTCCGCAGCCAACGGCGCGACGGTGGTCTGGTACCAGGTCTCGGTAGGTACCGTCTGGTGCAGCTGGATAGTCTGGATACCACCCAGGCGCGCGGTCTCGATGGCCGAGAGCAACTGCGGAAAGCGCAGCGTGAAGGCGATTGGGTTGCCAATGGTGACGCCAGGAAAGTGGCGCATAGCCGGGCCATTGAGATGGACGATGACGCTGCGCCGATCGACGATGATCGAGGGATCCGGTAGGGCGTCGGCGAAGTGGCGGACGGCGTCGGCGAAGGCGAGTTCGCTCTGCTTGGCAGCTTGTGGAGCGCCAGCGGCGGAATCCGATATCTCAGGCACGATCGCTACGATAGCCACGACCACTGCGTAGGCCACGACGGCGATCCAGGGCGCGACGATATGCAGGCCGGCCAGCGTCATGAAGACGAGACCGACGGCAAGCACCATCAGGAGGCGACCATAGAGACGCGCTCTCAATGTCTCGAACCAGCTCGCTTCGGACGCTCCGCGCTGTGCTTCGTCGGCCATGAAGGTTCCTTCAGCGCCATGATTCGACGCCTTGCCAGACCGGGGTGTTCATAGCACGGTTGTGACACGGTAATGACAAGGGGAGGACAAGTATGACAACCGCGCTCGAGACCTTCGACCTCGACAATCCGGAACTTCCGAAGTCGATCAAGAAGAAGGCGCTGGAGTCCGGTGGGTTCCCGTATGACGAGAAGCTGGACGATGACGAATATGACGTCCAGATGCTGGCCGCGCAGCGGCAGCTGGCCCTGTTGCAGCAGGACCAGGCCAAGACCGGCAAGCGCATCGTCATCGTGTTCGAGGGCCGTGACGCGGCCGGCAAGGGTGGCTCGATCCGCACCTATCTCGAAAATCTCAACCCGCGCTACAATGTGACCGTGGCACTGCCCAAGCCGACGGACCGCGAGCGCACGCAATGGTATTTTCAGCGCTACATCGACTGGATGCCGGCGGCCGGCGAGCAGGTGCTGTTCGACCGCAGCTGGTACAACCGGGCCGGGGTCGAGCCGGTGATGGGGTTCTGCACGCCCGAGGAAACCGAGGACTTCCTCGAAGAAGTGCCGAGTTTCGAGAAGATGCTGGTGCGCGACGGAGTGCACCTGTTCAAGTTCTGGCTGGCGATCGGGCGAGAGATGCAGCTCAAGCGCTTCCATGACCGCCGCCACGATCCGCTGAAGATCTGGAAGCTGTCGCCGGTCGACCTGGAAGCGCTGAAGAAATATGACGACTACAGCAGGGCCCGTGACCGGATGCTGGAAGCGACCGACAGCAAGCATGCGCCCTGGACCGTGGTGCTGAACAACGACAAGTCGCGTGGGCGGCTTACCATTATCCGCACGGTGCTGCACGGGCTCGACTATGTCGGCAAGGATGAGAAGCTGATCGGCGAGATCGACGGCAAGATCGCCATGAGTGCCGAGAATTTTCTCAAGACGAACAAAGACTTCTAGCCGCTGGACGAGGGCAGATACAGGGGGCGGTATGTCGGGACATCGTCAGGATGCGCACAGCGAGCAAGGCGGGATGCCACCGGTTCTGGTGATCAATGCCGACGGGCGCTCGCCGTTCGTCCTCGCCTGCGACCATGCCTCCAACCGCATTCCCGACGAATATGACGGGCTGGGGCTGACGCCGCACCAGCGGCTGATGCACATCGCCTGGGACCCCGGCGCCTTCGCTGTGTCGGTGCGGCTGGCGGAAGCGCTGGATGCACCGCTGGTGGCGTCGACGGTGAGCCGGCTCGTGGTCGACTGCAACCGCGACCACGATGCGGCCGACCTGATGCCCGCCTTCTCCGAACGGACCGAGATTCCCGGCAATGCCGGGATCGGCGACAACGAGCGGGGCGACCGGATTGCCCGCTACCACGCGCCGTTCCACAAGGCGTTGACCGAGACGCTGGATCGGCGCGAGGCGGAGGGAATGCCGGCAATCCTGGTTACGGTGCACTCGTTCACCCCGGTCTACAAGGACGTGCCTCGGCCATGGCCGATCGGGCTGATCCATGCACGCGACGATCGCTTCACCGCGGCGCTGCGGGACGCGCTCGCCGCTGACGATCCATCGCTCGACATCGGCTGGAACCAGCCCTATTCGGCCCTCAACGGCGTTACCTTCACGCTCGAGCACCACGGTGATGGCCGCGGCATCGAGGCGACGATGCTCGAAATCCGGCATGACGAGATTCTCGAGGCGGACGGGGTGGCTCGGTGGGCCGACCGGCTGGCCCGATGCCTTACCGCCGCGCTCCACGCTCGGAGCAAGCAGGCAGCCTGATCTGCTGAGGTGCACGCTCCTACGTTTGCGCCGCGCGGATTCTACACCAGGTCCGGAACGCGGGGATAAATCCGCGTCGCGACGTCAGCCGATCGCCGCAGCCGTGGCCCTGGCGCCGTTTTCCAGCAGCGATTTCAGGTGGTTGACGACCGGACCAGTGAAAGCCGGGTTGGACGGCAGGTCGGTGCCGAAGACCTCCTGCATGGCCAGCAGGCCGTTGGCGAGCGTCTCCGCATCGCGACCGGCGGCATCGGCGGCCTGGCGCAGGCGGGCGGCGTGCGGGTCCTTGACGTCGATGGGGTTGCCGGCTTCATCGATACCGGTGACGTAGCGCATCCAGGCCGCGACGCCGAGGGCAAGGCGTTGGATCGACTGGCCTTTTTCGAGGCGGTCGCGGATGGTGCCGAGCAGGCGCTGCGGCAGCTTCTGGGTGCCGTCCATGGCGATCTGCCAGGTGCGGTGCTTCAGCGCCGGGTTGGCGAAGCGGGCGAGGAGCTGGTCGCGGTAGGCTTCGAGATCGGCGCGGGCCATGGGCAGGGTCGGCATCACCTCCTCGGTCATAAGCCCATGAATTAGCTTATGGATTCCGACATCAGCGATGGCCTCGTTGACGTATTGGTAGCCTGACAGGTAGCCGAGATAGCTCATGGTGGAGTGCGAGCCGTTGAGCATGCGGAGCTTCATCAGCTCGAAAGGCTCCACGTCCTCCACTACCTGGGCGCCGACGGTTTCGAAGGGCGGCCGGCCGGCGGGGAAGTGATCCTCGATCACCCATTGGGTGAAGGGCTCGGTCATGATCGGCCAGGCGTCTTCCAGGCCGCTGATTTCCTTGATGATTTCACGATCCGTATCGGTCGTGGCGGGCACGATGCGGTCGATCATGGTCGAGGGGAAACTTACGGATTGAACGTATTTCGTAAGTTCCGTATCGCCCCCCACGATTTCGGCGAAGCGGCGGACGATGCGACCCGCCGTCTTGCCATTGGACGGCAGATTATCGCAGCTCATCACGGTGAAGGGGACAAGTCCGCGACGGCGGCGCAGGTCGAGCGCGGCGACGATGATGCCGGGCGCGCTGATCGGCTCGTTGGGGTGGGCGAGGTCGTGGACGATGTCGGGATGCTTCTCGTCGAGCTCACCGGTCGAGGGATCGTGGCAATAGCCCTTCTCGGTGACGGTCAGCGAGACGATGCGGATGGCCGGATCCGCCATGGTTTCAATGAGTTGGGCGCGCTGCGTGTTGGCATCGAGCACATCCAGGATGGAGCCGATGACGCGGCACTTGGTGCCCGAGGCGTCGCGGATGGCGAGGGTGTAGAGGAAATCCTGCGGCTGCAGTGCGTCGCGGGTATCCGGGCGGCGGAGCGAGGCGCCTATGATGCCCCAGCTCGGATTTTGCTTCAGCAGATCATCGACATAGGCGGCCATGTGGGCGCGGTGAAAGGCGCCGATGCCGAGATGGACGATGCCGGGTGTGACAGTGCCCCTGTCGTAGTCGGGGATCGAAACTGACAGCTCATTAACGACCGCTGAACGCAGTTGCGACGTGGACAGGCGCGGCATGGATACTTCCTCCTCAACACAGGCGCCCCGTTCATACAGAAGCGCTAGCCGAACTGCCATACCACCCGGTTGCGCGGTTCGTCTAAGCCCGGCATAAGCGTGCGAGCAGTTGAGGGGAAGCCAGTGACCAAGCGGTTCGTGAGCATCGGCGAAGCCATGATCGAAATGAGTGGCGGCGAAGGCGGCATGTATCGCCTCGGCTATGCCGGCGACACACTCAACACGGCCTGGTACGCCAAGGCGCTGCTGCCCGAGGACTGGCAGGTCGACTATGTGACGGCGCTGGGCGACGACATGTATTCGGGCCAGATGCACGAATTCATGGGCAAGGCAGGGATCGGCACCGACCGCATCCAGACGATCGCCAACCGGCGGCCGGGCCTCTACATGATCCACCAGGAAAAGGGCGACCGGCACTTCACCTACTGGCGTGGACAGTCAGCCGCGAAGCAACTCGCGGACGACGTCGAGGCGCTCGAGGCAGCGGTGGTCGGTGCGGATACGGTGTATTTCTCGGGCATCAGCATGGCGATCCTCGCACCGCGGGCGCGCGGCAAGCTGATGCGGACGATCGTCAAGGCGCGCGATGCCGGCGCAACCGTGGTGTTCGACACCAACCTCAGGCCGGCGCTGTGGACGTCGCAAAAGATCATGGCTTCGACGCTGACGGCGGCGGCCTCGATCGCCGATATCGTCCTGCCTACACATACGGACGAAGCGCCGGTGTTCGGCGACGCCTCGCCGGAAGCGACGGCGGAGCGTTACCTGGCCCTGGGTGCGCGCGAAGTGGTGGCCAAGGATGGGGCCAAGCCGGCATTCGTCGCGACCGCAGACGGGGTGCGCGAGTATGTCGGCGCGACCAAGGCTGAGAAGGTCGTGGACGCGACCGGCGCGGGCGACTCGTTCAACGGTGGGTATCTGAGCGGCCGGGCACGCGGGCTCTCGCCGGTGGACGCCGCGGCGCGCGGGCACAAGGTGGCGGGCGTGGTGATCGGGCACAAGGGCGCGCTGGTCGATCCGGCGCTGGTGCGGGGAGTTTAGGTGCGCATCGATCCGCGACTGCAAGTACTCGTGGATTGGATCGTGGCCCAACCCGCAGTCTGATCCAACGACACTCGGTCGGATGGCATCGGCAGCGAACTGCCCGCCGATGCCCGTTGCAAACTAGAGCCGGCGGCGATCAGAAGCGCCAGTTGAGGCCGACGCTGACCGAGTGCGCAGTGGCGCCGGCGTCGACCGTGTAGGTCTCCTCGGCGTAGTCGGTATAGCGGTACTGCAGGTCAATCGACACGTCCTCGGTGACGGCGAACTCGACGCCGGCGCCTGCCGTCCAACCGAAATGGGTGTTCTCGACGCCGTCGAACTCCCCACCGGCGAAGGCCACACCGGCCGTCAGGTAGGGCAGGAAGGAGCCGGCATCGAAGCCGAGGCGGCCACGGACGGAGCCGTTCCAGCCTGAGGAGTAGTCAAAGCCATCGGCGCTGACATCGTTCCAGGCGATGTCGGCGGCCACGCCGGCGATGACGCCGTCGGTGATGGCGAAATCCGCGCCGGCGGTGACGCCGAGCATCCAGCCCGACAGCTCAACGCCATCGACGACCAGCGAGTCGCTGGTCAGTTCACCGGCCTGGTAGCCGGTGAAAACGCCGACATAGACGCCTTCCCAGTTGCCGGAAACGTCGACGATGCCGGGCTCGACCGGGGTATCGATGATGAGATCGGCAGCAAAAGCCGACGAGGTGAAGCCGAGGGCCGTCGTGGCCAGCAGGGCGAGAGCGATATTGCGCAAAGGAGCCTCCAAAAGAATCGCGAGGCTTTGGTTAGCATGGAATTGTTAACCATTCGCGTATTGCGCCCGTGGGGCCTGGGCTTTCTCGCGGCTCCGGTCGTGAAAATTGATGCTGAGCACGGTGCTCGTGGCCGCCCGCTCCACCGCCTACGGCGGTCCCCCTCCCCCGCTTCGCAGGGGAGGATCAGGAGGTGGCTACCGCGCCTCGATGATCAGTCGCACGCCCAATATGCCGATGAAGGCGGCGGCGGCACGGTCGACCCAGGCTTTGGCGCCGAGGTAGATGGCGCGGGGGCGGCTGGCGGAAAAGGCGAGCGCGACGATGGCGTACCAGGCGGTTTCCTGCAGGAGGATCAGCGGCGGCAGGACCCAGTAGAGCCAGGGCTCGGGGTTGGCCGGCAGCAGCGCGGCAAAGACTGCGCCGAACACCGCGACGATCTTGGGGTTAGAAAGCTGGGTGAGGAGGCCGAGGGTGAAGGCGCGGCCGGGCTTTGCGGCGGCGTCTGCACCAGTGGTGACCGTGATCGGCTCGGCGGCGTGGCTCCAGATCTTCCAGGCGAGATAGACGAGGTAGAGCCCGCCGGCGATCTTCAGCGCGGTGAACAGGAGGCCACCATCCTGCATGAGGGTGCGGAGGCCGAGCACGGCGAGTGCACCATAGAGCATGGCGCCGACGCCCATGCCGAGGGCGGCGGCGAGGCCTTCGCGGCGCGACTGGGCGACGGCGGTGCGGACGACGAAGACGAAGCTCGGGCCGGGGCTGATGGCGCCGAGCAGCAGCGCGCCGAGAATGGCGAAAAGCGGGATGAAGTGATCCATCACCAATGGCCCTCGTCGCTGTTGATGTATTCGATTTCCTCGGGCGTCGAGGCGCGGCCGAGGGCGGCGTTGCGGCGCGGGTAGCGGCCGAAGCGGCGGAGCAGGTCGCGGTGGGCGGTTTCGTAGGCGAGGATTTCCTCGTTCTCGAGCGAGGTGAACAGGCGCATGGCCTCCTCGTGGATGACGAGGGATTCCGAGTGCTGGAACGGCATGTAGAGGAACATGCGCTCGGGCATCGGGGTCAACCGCTGATCGAGGCCGGCATAGACCGCTTCCTGCGCGAGGGCGAGGGCCATGGCGTCCTGCGCGAAGGCCTTGGCGGCGCCGCGATGGATCTGCCGCGAGAACTGATCGAGGACGACGATTTCGGCGAGGCGGCCGTGCGGGGTGGTGCGCCAAGTCCAGGCTTCGCCGCGGGCGACGGCGGCATGCGTGTCAGCGAACTTTGCGGTCAGCTCGGCGTCGAAATCGGGGCCGCCGCCGAACCAGTGCTCGCGGCCGTGATCGACGAACCAGAAGTTTATGATGTCATCGGCGGTGTGCATGGGACGAGCAAGCCTTGCGTTTGCGGCCGCCCCCTCCACCAGCTTCGCTGGTCCCCCTCCCCCGCTTCGCAGGGGAGGATCAGGAAGGAAGGCCTTCATGCTTCCTTTCCCATGGCGCGTGCAGGATGTCACCATGGGTGGCGGCGTGAGTTATGCCCCTCCCGTGCAACAGGAGAGTGCGATGCGGTTGGTGAAGCTCGATACGCCGGAAGGCAGCCTCTACATCAACCCCGAGCATGTGGTGGCGATAGTCAAAGGCCTGCGCGATACCAAGATCGACACGGTGTCGGGCACCCATGTGGTGAAGGACGCGCCCGAAGTGGTGGCGCGGCTGCTGGGTATGGAAGAGATCGAGCTCGACGTGACGCCCAAGATCGGCTGGAAGGGCTGAAGCCAGCTCAGCCAGCGACGGCACTGCCCTCGGAACGACGGGCCCGGCGCCAGGCGGCGGGCGGCATATCCATTACACGGCGGAAGACGCGGCTCAGGTGGCTCTGGTCGACGAAGCCGCAACTTACCGCGATCTGGTCGATCGGCAGGTCGGTGC
Organism: Devosia sp. Soil_C_22; assembly: GCF_057657195.1. Lineage (NCBI taxonomy): Bacteria > Pseudomonadati > Pseudomonadota > Alphaproteobacteria > Hyphomicrobiales > Devosiaceae > Devosia > Devosia sp. Soil_C_22. The sequence goes on along the minus strand of NZ_JBDGIY010000001.1, from coordinate 680,029 downwards.
CCGACATGAGGTCGGCAGCGTGGCGCACCCGCTCGCGCAGCAGCCAGCGATGCGGCGGTAGCCCGAACGAGGTGCGGAAAGCGCGGGAGAAATGCCCGACCGAGAGGCCGCAGCTATCGGCGAGTTCGGCCAGCGGCATGTCGCGATCGATATGCTGCATCAGGATGTGGGTGGCGCGGCGCTGCTGCCAGAGCGCCAGCCCGGCATTGGGCCGATCGAGCGTGGGGTTCAGGCCGGCGACGCCATAGGCGCCGACGAGGTGCGTGGCGGCGGCGCGAAGAACCTGCTCGGCGAATTGCGCGCTGATTTCCGATGAGCTCGAGAACGCCGGAACAAGCGCCCGCGCGAGGCTGAGCATGATCGGATCGGTGCGGGTGGCCATGACCGGCCGGGGATCGAAGACCAGGCTGCGCATGTCGGTGCCGGCCGCTTCGGACAGCAGCTCGAGCGGCACGCGCAGGTTCACCGTCTCATAAGGCGGATGGATCACAGCGCGCCACAGGTGGCGCAGGTCGAAGAGCTGCAGCCCGCCCTCTGGCAGGCACTGGCGGCCGAAGGAACGGCCATTGCGCCACATCTCGGCCTCGACCGGCATGAGCTGCACCGCGGCGATGAAGGCATCACCCACCCCGAAGCTGGGTACGGTATAGACCGGCGCCGCGGCGAGGTTGCGGGCATGCACGGCAAGCAGCCGCCCCTGCCGGATCAGCTTGACGAAGGGTGGGGTCCGTTCGGCGCCGACGGTCTCCGCTACGGTCATCTTCGCCATCCGCAATGTTGCGTTCGTACAATAACCCGCTGCACGTACAATCGCGTGACGCGGCCAAGCAGGCAAGGTGCCATCCGCAAATGGACGCGAAAGGAGTGCCGCATTGGGAATGCTCAAAACTATTGCAATGGCCGTGGCGGCAGGCGCCGCAATACTGGCAGGAGGCAGTCACGCGATGTCACAGGATATCGGCGTCAAGAATATCGTGCTGGTGCACGGCGCGTGGGCCGACGGCTCGGGCTGGCGCCCGATCTACGAAATCCTCAAGGCGGACGGCTACAATGTCCGCATGGTGCAGAACCCGCTGACCTCGCTGGAAGACGACGTGGCGGCGACCGACCGGGTGCTCAACCGCATGGACGGCCCGTCGATCCTCGTCGGCCATTCCTATGGCGACGCGGTGATTTCCGAGGCGGGCGACCACGAGAAGGTGGTTGGGCTGGTCTACGTCGCGGCCTTCGTGCCGGATGTGGGAGAATCGCCGTTCGGGCTGATTCCGCAGGACCCAGCGCATCCGCCGCCGTTCGATATCGGCGCCGACGGCTTCGCGTTCTTCAACGAGCAGGCCTATGTGCCGGGCTTCGCCGACGCCCTGCCGACGGCCGATGCCGAGTTCATGCGGGACAGCCAGGTGCCGATCTCGCTGGCCGGCGGCTCGACGCCGCTGACCGTCGCGGCCTGGAAGGACAAGCCCAGCTGGTATCAGCTGGCCAAGGGCGACCTGGTGATCCCGCCGGCGGCCCAGCAGCAGATGGCCGGGCGTGCGGGCGCGACGATCGAGGAAGTCGAGGGCGGGCATCTGGCGTTCATCGCGCAGGCGGCGGCTACGGCGGCACTGATCGAGACGGCGGCGAAGGCTGCGGCGAAGTAAGGATTGGGGTGGAGGGGGTGGACGCGCCCTCCACTGCTCGCGGCGACCCCCTCTCTTGCGAAAACTAAGGCTTGGCGAAGGGCCAAACCTGAGTTTTCGCTTTCTCCCCCGCCTAGGGGGAGAAGCTCACCGCAAGCACGGTGGATGTGAGGCGCACCCTCTCCCCTCGGCGGGGGAGAGGCGAGACTTACGAGCGTAGCGAGTTAGTCGCAGCAGAGAGGGGGTGGCAGGCACCGAGCTTGTGGCCGCCCCCTCCACCAGCTTCGCTGGTCCCCCTCCCCCGCTTCGCAGGGGAGGATCGCGGCGAGGCCGGTGTCAAACCGTGACGATCGCCTTGATGACGCCGGTGCGGTCGTGGGCCCAGATGGGCATGTTCTTGGGGACATCGTCGAGGCTGGTCGACTGGGTGGCGAGGCGGTCCGTCGGGATTTTGCCGGCCCGCATCGAGGCCATGACGTGCTCGAAATCGGCCTTCTGGGCGTTCCGCGAGGCGCGGATGGTGAGCTCGCGGCGGTGCACTTCGCTATCGGGGAAGACGAGGTCGCCCTTGATGACACCGACCAGGGTGTAGGCGCCGCCATTGCGGGTGTGGAACAGCGAAGCGTTCATCGCCCTGATCGAGCCGGTGGAATCGAGCACGGCATCGAAGCCGGTCTGCTTCCGCGCGGCGAACTCGGCGCCCTCGAGATCGTCAACCGAGAAGGTGGTGAAACCGAGCGCGCGGGTCGCTTCGATCTTGTCGGGCGCGGCGTCGATCACAGTGACGTCGGCGCCGGCGATCTTGGCGAAGAAGGCGACACCGAGCCCGATGGGGCCGGAGCCGACGACCAGCGCGCGCGAGCCGGGCTTGAGCTCGCCTGTGCGGCTGATGGCGTGGGCGCCGATGGCGAGGAACTCGACCATGGCGGCGTCGCGGATGTTGAGGTCACCGGCCGGATAGAGATTGCCGGCCGGCATGACGATCTCCTCGGCCATGCCGCCGGGGGCGTGGACGCCGATCACCTTCAGCGTCTCGCAGCAATTGGTCTTGCCCTCCAGGCAGGCTGGGCAGGTGCCGCAGTTGAGATAGGGGTTGATAACGACGTTCTCGCCGGCCTTGAGGCTCGATCCGTTGGGATCGACGACCGTGCCGCTCAGCTCGTGGCCTATGACGCGCGGGTATTCGAAGTAGGGAAAGTTGCCCTCGAAGATGTGGTAGTCGGTGCCGCAGATGCCGATGTGGCGGATGGCAACTCGGACCCAGCCGGGCTTGAGCTCGGGACGCTCGATGTCGATCAGTGCCAACTCATTGGGCGCGACGCAGGATATGGCTCGCATGATGGTTTCCCCTTTTGCGCCGGATCATAGCGGGGCGCGGCTTCACCACAAGCGGGGCGCGCGCTAGAAGGCTCGCATCTTTAGTCGGGATGCATTTCAGTGAATTTTGCGAGCGATAACTGGGCCGGGGCGACGCCCGAGGTGATGGCGGCGCTGAGCCGGGCCAATGACGGGGCGGCGCCGGCCTACGGCAATGACGCGCTGACCAAGCGGGTGACGGAGCTGTTCGCCGAGGTGTTCGAGACGCCGGTGGAGATCTGGTTCACCGCGACCGGGACGGCGTCGAACTCGCTGGGGCTCGCGGGGCTGAGCCAGCCGGGCGGGCTGATCTTCTGCTCGGGCGAGGCGCATATCGCGACCGACGAGTGGGGCGCCACCGAGTTCCAGACCCAGGGTATGAAGCTGGTGACGGTGCCGCAGGTGGCCGGGCGGATGTCCGCCGAGGCGCTGGCCGAGGTGATGGGGCGCTATCCGGAAGGCAACCGCTATGGCGTGCCGGTGGGATTGAGCCTCACCAATGCGACCGAGCTCGGCACGGTGTACGGCCCGGACGAGGTGCGGCTGCTGGCCGGGATGGCGCGGGAACGCGGGCTGGCCGTGCACATGGATGGCGCGCGGTTCGGCAATGCCGTGGCGGCGACGGGCGCGAAGCCGGCGGAGCTGACGTGGAAGGCGGGGGTGGATTTTCTCAGCTTCGGCGGCACCAAGAATGGCTGCTGGGCGGCCGAGGCGATCGTGGTGTTTTCGCCCGACAAGCTGAAGCACATGGCGGCGCGGCGGCAGCGGGCGGGGCATACGTTCAGCAAATCGCGGTTCGTGGCGGCGCAGTTCGAGGCCTATCTCAGCGACGGCAACTGGCTGCGCTGGGCCGGGCACGCCAATGCGCGGGCCGAGCAGTTGCGGGCCGGCTTGCGCGGCAACGAGCCGGCGCGGCTGGGCTGGGAAAGCGAGGCGAACGAGGTGTTCGCGATAGTGCCCAAGGCGGCGATAGCGCGGGTGCGGGCAGCGGGCGGTACGCTGTATGAGTGGCCGGCGGAGGCGACGGAGCAGGCATTGCGGCCGGATGAGGATCTGGTGCGGCTGGTGACGAGCTGGGCGACGACGGGGGATGAGGTGGAGCGGTTCTTGGGGCTGCTTTAGGCACACCCCAAACAGAGATCCCCGCTTTCGCGGGGATGACATCGAGTCTCGATTTGGAACAGCGATTGTGGCCGCCCCCTCCACCGCCTGCGGCGGTCCCCCTCCCCCGCTGCGCAGGGGAGGATCAGGGGGCCACCACTACTTTCACCAGATTGTCGGCCGGGTCGCGGACATCGAGGCCGGTGTTAGTGTCAGTGTAGCTCGCGCCGATCGCCTTGAGCCGGACACGAACGGCGTCGAGCGCGGCGGCATCGGGGACGACGATGTGGAACCAGCGGAGGCCAGCCGAGCCTTTTGGCGCCTGGGCGGCGTTGGGGCCGGACCAGATGTTGAAGGCGATGGTGTGCGGCGGGTAGTCGAGCCCGAGATCGCCCATGCCGAAGCGGCGCATGATGAACAGGCCGCCAAAGCCGATGCCGTCGCGATAAAAGCGCATGGCGAGTTCGAGGTCGTTCACGTGCAGGTGGATGTGGCCGATGCGGGTGCCGGCGGGCATCAGGGGCGGTACGGCGTTGATGTCGTCGAGCTCGGCGAGCAGGTCGTCGACGTCGATAGCCTCACGGCCGGAGTGCGGCGAGCCGTCGACGGTCTTGACGTAAAAGCCGTCCTCGCCATCGCCGATAGTGCCGCGCTCGGGCGTTTCGAAGGTGATCTCGATGCCGTTATTGTCGTGGTCCCACAGGTAGATGGCCTCGGAGACGAGGTGATCGGTGGGCGAGATGCGGACGCGGCGCATCAGCGCCCGCACCGCCATCTCGGCCAGCGCCTTGCGCGTGGGAACGTGGATGGCGACGTGATAGAGGCCGAGCGAGCGATCTGGGAACGGGCGGGTGGCGCCGAGCTCGAGGGTGATCAGCTCGGTTCCGGCAACGCCGAGATGCAGGGCCTCGGCGTCTTCCGAAAGCAGTTCGAGGCCGACGACATCGCGCCAGATGTAGAGGGCCTGGTCGTGGTTGGTGACGGCGATACGTGCCGGGCCGAGCTTCGTCGTCAGCGGCAGAACCGGGGCGGAGCGGACAGCAGCCTGGGATTCGACGGTGATCATGTTGGGTCCTCGTGTTGACCCTAGATATAGAGCCAACGGGGGCGACGGATCATTGGGGCGGTGTGGTGGGCAGTCGATACTGATTTGCGGGAATGAGGGCGTGAGGGGGCTGATTATGCGCCCAGCGCGCGTGGCTCGCCCCACCCTAGCTTTCGCTACGGCTGCGTCTAGCTGCGCTACCCTCCCGGCGAGGGGAGGGTGAAGGGTGCCCAACGATAGAGACGGCCCCCTCCCGGCCTCCCCCACAAGGGGGGAGGTGAAGAGGAGGCTCCGCCTCTAGTTTGCGATGGCGCGGCGGCGGGCTTCGCTGGCGATGTAGACGAACAGGGCGGCGACGATCAGGCCGCCGACGAGTTGCGGCCAATCGACGGTGGCGGCGAAGCGCGACAGCATGAGGCTGGCATCGAACGGCTCGGGGCGGAGCAAGGCATCGCGGAAGATGCCTTCGTCGATCGAGAAGTCGCTGCGCTGGTGCAGATAGGTGAGGAAGTAGCCGGCCTCGGGCCCCATGTCGCGCAACAGCAGGTTTTCGGCGAGACCGATAAGCCCCGGGATGAGGAAGGCGAGCGGGATGGACCAGCGCCGGAACAGGGTCGACAGCAACCCGACCCAGGCGAAGAAGGGCGCGTACCAGAGCAGCGCCAGGACGAGGTAACCGAGATCGAAGGCGGCGACGTTGATGGCGGTAACGGCATAGATGACCGGGTCCGAGAGCTGGAAACCGGGTACGGTGAACACCATCAGCAGCGTGCCGATGTAAACGATCAACCCGCTCAGCATGGCCGCGACGAAGATGAGCGCCGGGAACAGGGTGATGCCGGCCGTCATCTTGGAGGCGAGGATTTTGAAGTCGGACTGAGGCATGGATTTCCAGAACAGCATGGAGTTGTTCCGGCTGTCGGCGCTGAAGGCATCGGCGAAATAGAAGAACAGCGTCGCCATGAGGTAGACCATCCACAGCGCCGACAGGGCCAGGAAGCCGAACTCGAAGCCCTTGCCGCCGGTGACGATGCCGACCTTCTGGAAGGTGGCGAACCGGCCGAAGGTGCCGCCGGCCAGCATGACGAGAGCGAGCAGGCCGAGAACCATGGCGGGCGCGTAGAAGAAGGCGCCGCGATGCTCGAGGAATTCGCGCCGGATGAGGGCGAGCAGAGACTTCATTTCCGATCCCGCTGCATGAGGGCGACGAAGAGGTCGCTCAGGGTGGGGGTGGAGACCTCGCCCAGCGGGGCGAGCAGGTCGCGATCGACGCCGTCGAAGACCATCGCGGTCATGCCGAAGCGCGTTTCGCTGTAGATGGGCCCGAGCGCCTCAGCAGCGGCGACCTGATCGGGCTTGACGATCAGCTGGGTGAACTTGCTCGACACCGTCTCCATCTGCATGTGCAGGATCAGTTCGCCATCGCGCATGAACATGATGTCGGAGAGCATGAACTCGATCTCATCCACCTGGTGGGTGGTGATGAGTAGGGTGCGCTCCTCGGTCATGTAGTCCTCGAGCAGGCGCCGGTAGAAGCGCTTGCGGTAGGTGATGTCGAGGCCGAGCGTGGGCTCGTCGAGGACGAGCAGCTTTGCATCGATCGCCATCACCACAGCGAGGTGGAGCTGGGCGATCATGCCCTTGCTCAGATTCTTGACCCGCGCCTCCATCTTCACGTCGGTGCCTTCGAGGAAGCCGCGGGCCTTCTCTTGGCTGAAGTTGGGATGGATGTTGGTGAGTAGCGCGAACAGCTCGCGGACGCGCAGGAAGCGCGGCAGGCTCGCCACATCGGAGATGAAGGCGACATTCTCCATCAGCCGGGCGCGCTTTTGGAACGGATCCTCGCCCAGCACCCGCACGGTGCCCTCGTAGGAAGTGAGCCCAAGCAGGGCGTTCAGCGTGGTGGTCTTGCCGGCGCCGTTATGGCCGACGAGGCCGTAGATGCGTCCGGGCGGGATGTCGAAATCGAGCCCGTGGAGGATCTCGGTGCGGCCGAACCGCTTGCGGAGGCCGCGCGCCGAGACGATCGGAGCAGTTGGGGTTTGAGCAAGATCATTCATCTTTACCGCCTTGCTGGAGCAAAACCTGGGGATCGAGGCCGAGGGCAGCGATGCGCGTCAGCACGCGCGGCCACTCCTCGGAAAGGAACTTTTCGCGCTCGTGGGCGAGCAGTTTTTCGCGGCCGCCATCGGCCACATACATGCCCATGCCACGGCGCGACTCGACGACGCCGATATCGACGAGCGACTGGTAGGCGCGGGTGACGGTGAGCGGATTGACCGACAGGTCGGCCGAAATCTGGCGCACGGACGGCAGTGCCTCGCCTTCAGCGGCGGCGTTCGAGAGGATCATGTCGGCAATCCTTTCGCTGATCTGCACGAAGATCGGCTGGTTGTCGTTGAACTGGCTCATGCGTGATGCCTTGGTAGTGTCGTAGTTATGTAGCACACTATATCGGCGGTGGCAATGGGATATTCAGGGGTTGGGCTGCCCTTCGGAGAAGCCATTCTGGGCGGAGTCATTCCCGCGAAAGCGGGAACCTCTGTTTTGGTCGCATGTAGTAAACGGAGGTCCCCGCTTTCGCGGGGATGACCCGGTGGATGGACGCGTCCGACGGGCCCCGCAGAGGGATCGCGGAGAGCCGCGTGGGTATGGCTCACCCCCAGAGCTGCGCCAGGGCGTTTCATTCGAGCAGTCCACAAGCGCCGGCGTCATTGTGGATGGGCGCCGCCTCCGCGCTCGATGCCAGCCCAAAGAAAGCGGGACCGAGGTTGCCCCCGGTCCCGCGAAATTCGCGTCTATGGCCGGCCGGCTTACGCGGCCTGCGCCTTGCGCTTGCGCCAGCTGACGAGGCCGAGGGCGCCCAAGGCCGAGCCGAGGAGCGCGATGCCGGCCGGGACTGGGACGGCAGCAACGCCGGTGATGCTCTTCAATGTAAACGCGTCGGGTACAAAGGCGTCGACGATGTTGTCCGTCGAAGCACGGATGGCAAGCGACGAGACCAGCACACCGGCGGGCCCGAAGGTCATCGGGTTGTAGGTGCCGATATCGAAGAATGCGCCGCCATCGAGCGAGAACTCGAAATCGTCGGCGCCGGAGAAGTTGCCGAGCTCGAACGCCATCAGGGTGAACGGCTGCAGGAAGTTGACGATCAGCGTTTCGAAGCTGAACGGGAAGCTGTCGATGCTGCCGGGATCGGTGTCCGGAATCGCCCCGAAACCGAAGCCGTCAACGCCAGCGCCGGCCGAGCCAAACGTGACGTCGCAGCCGGTGTTCAAGAAACCACCGATCGAGCAATCCGTGCTGAACAGCGATGCGTCCGGATTCGAGCCGGTGAACGAATAGACCGCGGCACTTGCCGAACCGATGCTCATCGTCAGCGCAAGCGCCGCGCCGATGACGCTGATAAACTTCATTTCTCCAAACCTTCTGATGAAAATATAGCAATCACCAGCCTCGTTAACCGACGCTTTACCGTATTGCAATGCGTAATACTGTCTATCCAAGATGTTGGTGAACCGTATGTCTGTTGAATGCAGCACAGCCTGGCTCCGCCCGACTTGGGAAAGGGCGAACGGGTTGAGGCCTTGGTGGTAACGACAAGCCCCCGCTGACATGTTAGTCGGGGGTTCGCCGGTGCCCTGCCGGCCCTATCCTCGGATTTCTCCCCATGGCCGTTGCAGCCACTCCCTCGGCGAGCGATCTCGCCGGCAAGACCACGCTCTCGATCATCGTCATGGTCAGCGTATGCCACCTGATCAACGACGTGCTGCAATCGCTGCTGTCGGCCATCTACCCGATCCTCAAGGTGAATTACGGCCTCGACTATGTACAGATCGGGCTGTTGACCTTCACCTTCCAGGTCACCGCATCGCTGCTGCAGCCGGCCATCGGCATGTATACGGACAAACGCCCCCTGCCCTACTCGCTGCCGGTGGGCATGGGGTTGAGCCTTGTCGGACTGCTCGTTCTCGGCTTTGCCAACAGCTACTGGCTGCTGCTGGTCGGTTCAGCCTTCGTCGGGCTGGGTTCGGCCATCTTCCACCCCGAATCGAGCCGGGTGGCACGGCTGGCTTCGGGTGGCCGGCACGGGCTGGCGCAATCGCTGTTCCAGGTGGGCGGCAATGCCGGCTCGGCGCTCGGGCCGTTGCTTGCCGCCTTCATCGTCTTGCCGCGTGGGCAGTGGAGCGTGAGCCTGTTCGCCATCGGCTCTCTGGTCGGGATCGTGATCCTGACGCGGGTGGGCATGTGGTATTCCGAGCACCGCCGGGCCAATGCCGGCAAGGCGCCGGTGAGCCGCGTGCTGCCCTTCGACCGGCGCACGACGCTGATCGCGCTCACGGTGCTCACCGTGCTGACGCTGACCAAGAACGCCTATACCGCGAGCCTTTCGAGCTATTACACGTTCTTCCTGATCGACAAGTTCGGGGTCGGCGTGCAGGACGCGCAGCTGCTGCTCTTCGTCTATCTGGGCGCCTCTGCATTCGGCGTGTTCATCGGCGGGCCGATCGGCGACCGCTTCGGCGCCAAGTTCGTGATCTGGTTCTCGATCCTGGGCGTGCTGCCGTTCACGCTGGCCCTGCCTTATGCCGACCTCACCTGGACGGTGGTGCTGACGGTGATCATCGGGATCATCTTCTCGTCGGCCTTCTCGGCCATCGTGGTGTTCGCGCAGGAGCTGATGCCGGGGCGGATCGGGTTGATCGCGGGAATATTCTTCGGGCTCGCGTTCGGAGCCGGCGGCATCGCCGCGGCGGCGCTGGGGGCGGTCGCGGACGTGACCAGCGTCGAATACGTGTTCTGGCTGTGCTCGTTCATGCCGCTGGCCGGACTGCTGACGGTGTTCCTGCCGGATATGGGGAAGGTGCGGTAAGAGCGGAAGTCGAAGGTCGGAAATCGGAAGTCGGAAATCGGAAGTCGGACGTTTCATCCGACATCCGACCTTCGACTTCCGACTTCCGACTTCCGTATTCATCAGATCGGCAGCAGGGCGACCGGGGCTTGCAGCTTGAACTCCTGGCCGTTGGGCTTCAGCGTGCCGTCGGCGGCGACGTCGAAGGTGGCGAGGTTCTCGCTCTTCTGGTTGGCGACCACGAGGTGGTTGCCGAGCAGGATGAAGAAACGCGGCCAGTCGCCGCCGCAGGAGACGATCTGCTTCAGGCTGATCGAGCCATCGGCCGCGATGGCGAAGGCGGCGATGGAATTGTGGCCGCGGTTGGAGACGTAGACGGTGTCGCCCTTGGCGTTCACTTCGATATGGGCGCCGTAGGAGGTGTCCTTGAACTCTGGCGGCAGGGCGGAGAGCGCGTTGATCTCGATCAGCGTGCCGTCGGCATTGCGCGAGAGCGCGGTGAGGACGTTGGCGTACTCGGTCCAGAGATAGGCGAACTTGCCGCCGGGGTGGAAGGCGAGGTGGCGCGGACCCGAGCCTTTGGGCATCGAGAAGGCGACTTGCGGGGCACCGAAGCTGCCATCGGCATAGGTAAAGCTGCGGACCTCGTCGTGGCCGAGGTCGACGACGTAGAGCCGGTCGCCCTCGGGGGACCATTGCGCCCAGTGGGCGTGGCCGGCGGCGTGGTCCTGCGTGCCGCGTAGCACGGCGCCGGCGCTGAGCGCGCCGTTGGCGGCGACGGCGTAGGTGGCCACCGAGTCGTCGCCATAGTTGGCGACTGCGAGGATTTTGCCATCGGGGCTCAGCCGCAGGTAGCACGGGTACTTGGCGCCGGTGGGCAGGTAGCCGAGCGGGGCCACGGTCGTGGGATCGGGCGACAGGATGAAGGCACCGACCTTTTCGGCCATCTCGTCGGTGATGAATACGGCGCGGCTATGCGCGTCGTAGGCGATCCACGAGGTATCGGGGGTGCCGGGGTATTCGCGCACCAGCTCGAAGGCGCCGGTGCCGGTATCGAAGCTCAGCAGCTTGAGGCCGGCGCCGCCGGGGCCGGTGTAGGAGCCGGAAAGCAGGGTGAGCTTGGACATGGATATGCCTCCTCGTAGATTTTCGCGGGCAAGTCTTAGGGGAGAGCGCTCGGCGGGGGAAGTGGGCACGGATCGGCCGTTCGGCTGAGAGATCGAACAACGCTTTCTACTTCCAAGTAACGGTGCGAAGCTTTACCCTTGGACTCGGGTGAGCGACCCGCCTAAGTGCAGGCTACGTTGTGGGAAAACGTGGCCTATACTGGTGCATCGGCGTGGTCGCGTTCCGAACGGCAACGCTTTCGCAGTTTTCCTGGAAGCGCTCTTGGACGCGGAAATGGATCAGGTTTTGTCGCGCCGCCTTGCGGCGGTGCTGTGCGCGGACATAGCTGGCTACAGCGCACTGGTAGGCGCCGACGAGTCGAGCGCGATCGCCGCGCTAAAGGGGCATCAGACCGCGGTGATCGCGGTGCTGACCCAGCATGGCGGCCGTGTGGTGGACCTGGCCGGCGACGGACTGGTGGCCGAGTTCCCGTCCACCGTGTCGGCGGTGGAGGCCGGGCTGGCCATGCAGACCGTGATGGCCGAGCGCAACGCGCCGGTGCCGGAAGGCAAGCGCATGCTGTTCCGCATCGGCATCAACCAGGGCGATGTGATCCACGACGACACCCATATCTATGGCGACGGCATAAACGTCGCGGCGCGGCTGCAGACGATCGCAGAGCCCGGCGGGGTCTATGTGTCGGGCAAGGTGCACGAGGAAGTGCGCGACCGCATGAAGGCCGCCTTCCGCGACCTCGGCGAGAAAAAGCTAAAGAATATCGCGCGGCCGGTGCGGGTGTTCGAGGTGCTGACCGGAGCGCCCAAGCGTACGCGGGCGCCGGACGGGGTGACGGTCGAGCCGCGAAAACCCTCGGTGGCGGTGCTGCCCTTCGACAATATGGGCGGCGACAGCGAGCAGGAATATTTTGCGGACGGCGTGGTGGAAGACATCATCACCGCGCTGTCGCGCTTCAAGGATTTTGCGGTCATCGCCCGCAATTCGAGCTTCGTCTACAAGGGCCGGGCGGTGGACGTGCGCGACGTGTCGCGCGAGCTCGGCATCCGCTATCTGCTCGAGGGCAGCGTGCGCAAGGCCGGCAGCCGGCTGCGCATCACGGCGCAGCTGATCGATGCGGCGACGGGCGCGCACCTCTGGGCCGACAAGTTCGACGGCACGCTCGAGGACGTGTTCGACTTCCAGGACCGGATCACCGCGACGGTGGCCTCGATCGTCGAGCCGGCGATCCGCTGGGCTGAGATCGAGCGCTCGCGGCGGGAGCGGCCCGACAGCGTCGAGGGCTACGACCTTTATCTGCGCGCGCTGCCGATGCACCTGTCGCAGACCGAGCGCGCCAATGCCGAGGCGATTGCGCTATTACTGCGCGCCATCGAGCTCGAGCCGAACAACCCGACCTATCTCGTCTATGCCGGCAATGCCATGCTGCACCGGGCCTCGCAGGGCTGGCCGGCGATCGGTTCCGACGACCAGCAGCACGGCATCGAGCTGGTGGAGGCGGCGCTGGCGCATGCGCGCGATGATGCGGTGGTGCTCAGCCTCGCCAGCATGATGCTGATCCACAACCTCAAGGACTATGACCGCGGGCTGGAGCTGACCCGGCGGGCCGTGGGGCTCAACCCCAACAACCTGACCGTGATCATGTTCGCCGGCATCGCGCAGCTGCACCTGGGCAATCTCGATGACGCGATCGCCTATTGCGAGCATGCGATCCGGCTGTCGCCCGCGGTGGATGGGGCGCACTGGCCGCTGACGGCGATCGCACATGTGCACGTGATCCGCGGCGAGTACGAGCAGGCCATCTCCTGGGCCAAGCGCTCGATCTCGTCCAATCCGAGCTTTGTGTGCACTTACTGGATGCTGGCTGCAGCCAATGCGCATCTGGACCGCATGGACGAAGCCCGGCGGCATGTCGCGGCATTGAAGCGGCTGGCACCGGAGACGACGGTGCAGCGGATCTGGGCCGGGCAGCCGCAGCAGGACCCGACCCGGCTCGCCGCCGTGCTCGACGGCCTGCGGCTGGCGGGCCTGCCCGAAGGCTGAGCCTGCCGACTCTTCGTCGGGGCGTCGCGGAACTGTCACAATAGCTTCACAGGCTGTGGGCTTGTGTTCGGCCCACTAACCACAGGGGCAGCCCGATGAACGAGTTCCAGGACAACAAGACGCCCGCCGACGTCGAGCGCATCAAGCAGGCCATCGCCGACGATTTTGACGAAGAACTGGAAATGCAGATGGAAGACGACCGGCTCGACGAGCTGGTCGCCGAGGGCATGTCCGGGCCGGCCGAGGATACGCTCGACCGCAAGATCTATTTCCGCGAGCTGTTCCGGTTGCAGCACGAGCTGGTGAAGCTGCAGGACTGGGTGCAGTACAAGAAGCTGAAGATGCTGGTCATCTTCGAGGGCCGCGACAGCGCCGGCAAGGGCGGCGCGATCAAGCGCGTGACGCAGCGGCTCAACCCGCGCACCTGCCGTGTGGTGGCGCTGCCGGCGCCGACCAACAAGGAACAGGGCCAGTGGTATTTCCAGCGCTACGTGCCGCATCTGCCGTCGGCCGGCGAAATGGTGCTGTTCGACCGCTCCTGGTACAACCGCGCCGGCGTCGAGCGGGTGATGGGGTTCTGCACCCAGAGTGAGCTGGAAGAGTTCTTCCGCTCGGTGCCCGAGTTCGAGCGCATGCTGGTCCGTTCCGGCATCATCCTCGTCAAATACTGGTTCTCGATCACCGATGAGGAACAGGAATTCCGCTTCAAGATGCGCATCCACGATCCGCTGAAGCAGTGGAAGCTCAGCCCCATGGACCTCGAGAGCCGGGTGCACTGGGAAGACTATACGCGCGCCAAGGAAGAGATGTTCGACCGCACGCACACGGACGAGGCGCCGTGGTGGGTGGTGCAGGCGGCGGACAAGAAGCGGGCCCGGCTCAACATGATCTCGCACCTGCTGAGCCAGGTGCCCTACGGCGAGGTGCCCAAGGATGAGATCACATTGCCGCCGCGCGTGCGCAGCCCGGACTATGTGCGGCATGCGGTGAAGCCCGAGCTGTACGTGCCGGAAGCGTACTGAGGCCAGACCCCTCACCCGTCCCGGCTTCGCCGGTCCACCCTCTCCCCGACGGGGAGAGGAATAGGGTGATCACCGAACTCTCCGTATTCTTCTCCCCGTCGGGGAGAAGGTGGCGCGTAGCATCGGATGAGGGGTGCGCCACGCACCAACGCGCATTCCCGCCATGCAGCGACGACCAGATGTGAGGATCGAGCCGGTCATGCAAGATTACGACTCGGGGGACAGGCTCATGGACAGTTACGATCTCATCGTCATCGGGTCGGGGCCGGCGGGGCGGCGGGCGGCGATCCAGGCGGCCAAGCTCGGCAAATCGGTGCTGGTGGTGGAAAACCGGCTGCGCGTCGGCGGAGTATCGGTGCATACCGGCACGATCCCGTCGAAGACACTGCGCGAGACGGTGCTGAACCTGTCGGGCTGGCGCGAGCGCGGGTTTTACGGCCTCGCCTATCGGGTGAAGAAGGATATCGAGGGTCGCGACCTCGGCGCGCGCCTACGCATGACGCTCGACTACGAAATCGACGTGCTGGAGCACCAGTTCGCGCGCAACGGCGTGCGCACCGTTGCCGGCAAGGCGCGCTTCACCGATCCGCACACGATCGTCGTGAAAAATGGCGATGACAGCGAGCACAGCTTCGGCTTCGACAACGCGGTGATCGCGGTCGGCACGGCGCCGTATCGGCCCAGGCACATCCCGTTCAACGAGACGAGCGTGTTCGACAGCGACAATGTCGCGTCCGACCCGCGCGTGCCCAGGAGCCTGACGGTGGTGGGTGCCGGGGTGATCGGGCTCGAGTATGCGACGATCTTTTCGGCCATGGACGTGCCGGTGACGCTGGTCGAACCGCGCGCGCAGTTCCTCGAATTCATCGATCGCGAGATCATCGAGGAATTCGTGCACGAGCTGCGCAAGCGTGGCATGCAGCTGCGGCTCGGCGTAAAGGTCGACGCGGTAGAGCTCGACAACCAGGGCTGGACGGTCTCGACGCTTTCCGACGGGCGGAAGATCCGCACCGAGATGCTGCTCTATGCGGCGGGCCGCGTCGGCGCGACGGCGGGGCTGGGGCTCGAGACCTGCGAGCTCGAGGCGGACGAGCGCGGGCGGCTGAAGGTCGATCCCCGCACCTTCCAGACGACGGCGCCCAATATCTATGCCGCCGGCGACGTGATCGGCTTTCCCTCGCTGGCCTCGACGGCGATGGAGCAGGGCCGGATCGCGGCCTGCCACGCCTTCGGCGCGCCGATCCCCCCTGCCCCGGAATATTTCCCCTACGGCATCTATGCGGTGCCCGAGATTTCCACCGTCGGGCTGACCGAGGCCGAGGTGAAGGCCAAGAACATCGCCTATGAATGCGGCATCGCCCGCTTCCGCGAGACTTCGCGCGGGCACATCATGGGCCTGCAGGGCGGCATGATGAAGCTGATCTTCTCGCTGAAGACGCGGCGGCTGCTGGGCGCGCATATCATCGGCGAAGGCGCGACCGAGCTCATCCATATCGGCCAGGCGGTGCTGAACCTCAAAGGCACGGTGGATTACTTCGTCGAGAACGCCTTCAACTATCCTACGCTGGCTGAAGCCTACAAGATCGCGGCGCTTGACGCGTTCAATCGCATGCCGCCAAGGGATGTGGTGCCGACGCAGTAGGCGTCGGCCAGCCGACTTTCCTCAGACGCGATGTCATCCCTGCGAAAGCGGGGATCCATGGCACGGCCCGCGCTGGCGGAGAGGTGGATCCCTGCTTTCGCAGGGATGACAGCCGGTGAGTGGGCGAATATCAGTCCTCCGCCGACCCGACGCAGCAATGTCGATCCGTCCTGCCGCCATTCGACCATCTTCCGTAACGACACGGGAGACGGCAAATGGACTGGATGCGGATGGGCGGCGAGACGCCCGAAGCTGACGCAATCGGCGGGCTCGCGGCGGATCGGGCCTGGCGGCTTGGCCCGGGCACGCGCCTGCCGCCGGCCGACGACGACCTCAGCCAACTGGTCAGCTTGAAGCGGGCGGAGGCGCGGCGTAAGGGTTCTGTCCCCGTTTTCGCGAAGGTTTTCCAATGGCTGAGGGCAAGAACCCCATCGATCCCGTCAAACTCGACCGCCTCGCGGAGGTCGCGATCAAGGTGGGGCTCAGGCTCGAGCCAGGCCAGGACCTGATCCTCACCGCGCCGATGTCGGCGCTGCCCCTGGTGCGCAAGATCGTCGAGCATGCCTACAAGGCCGGCGCCGGCGTCGTGCAGCCGATCTTTGCCGACGAGGAGATCACCCTCAACCGCTACCGCTACGCGCAGGATGCGAGCTTCGACAAGGCGCCGGGCTGGCTGTTCGAGGGCATGGCCAAGGCGTTCGAGGGTAATGCCGCCCGCCTCGCCATTTCGGGCGACAACCCGATGATGCTCGCGCAGCAGGATCCGGCCAAGGTGGCGCGCGCCAACCGCGCGACCTCGATGGCCTACCGCCCGGCGCTCGAGAAGATCACCGGCTTCGACATCAACTGGAACATCGTCTCCTACCCCAATCCGGCCTGGGCCAAGCTGGTGTTCCCCGACGACAGCGAAGAGATCGCGATGGGCAAGCTGGCCGAGGCGATCTTCGCCGCCAGCCGTGTCGACCGCGAGGACCCGATCTCCGAGTGGCACGCGCATAATGCCAAGCTCAAGGAGCGCTGGACCTGGCTCAACGGGCACCGCTTCGCGTCGCTGCACTATACCGGACCGGGCACCGACCTGACCATCGGGCTCGCCGACGAGCATCGCTGGAAGGGCGGCGCGTCGGAGGCCAAGAATGGCATTACCTGCAACCCGAACATCCCGACCGAGGAAGTGTTCACCACCCCCCACAGCCAGCGCGTTTCGGGCTATGTGCGCTCGACCAAGCCACTGAGCCATAACGGCACGCTGATCTCGGACATCCAGGTGAAGTTCGAGGGCGGCCGCATCGTCGAGGCGAAGGCTTCGCAGGGCGAAGCGGTGCTGCTCAAGGTCCTTGATACCGACGAAGGCTCGCGCCGGCTGGGCGAAGTGGCACTGGTGCCGCATAGCTCGCCGATCAGCAAGTCGGGCATCCTGTTCTACAACACGCTGTTCGACGAGAACGCTGCCAGCCACATCGCGCTCGGCCAATGCTACGCCGACTGCTTCATCAACGGCACCAAGCTTTCGCCAGATGAGATTGCAGCGCGTGGCGGCAACAAGAGCCTGATCCACACCGACTGGATGATCGGTTCGGATCAGATAGACATCGACGGCATCAAGCCCGACGGCAGCAAAGTACCGGTCATGCGTAAAGGCGAATGGGCGTGAAGTAAGGGGGCATGCGCAGCCCGCTTCTCAACATGAGTTAACCATCGGGGTAATTGCCCGATCGCCGCGCTCCACTAGAGCGCGGCGATTAATCTTTTGCAGCATTGGACGACCATAGCATCGGGAGAGGACCGAGGAGCTCATGGTCAACAGACAGGATCGGCGGGGCGGCGTTGCGGAGGCCGCGCTGGAAACGCTGCGCAAGATCAGCGCCGCGACCGGCATTTCGGTGTGGCGCTGGGATGCAGCGTCCGATCGTGTGCGGCACGAGGAGTTCGACGGCAGCGAGGCCGCGCTGGACATACCGCTCGGGCAGATGCTGAAGCTGATCGACCAACGCGACCGCCAGCGGGTACGGCGCCGGCTGCACAACGCGGTCGGCTCGACGAAGACCGGTCGGTTCCCGTTCAGGAGCAGGACGGCCGACGGCAGCGTGCGCCAGTTCCAGGCCACGCATTTCCCGGCCGGACCCGACACGGTGCAGATCATCGTGCAGGACGTGACGCGCGCGCACGAGGCGGAGAAGGCGCTGCGCGAGAGCGAGGACCACCATCGCCACGCCATCGCGCTCAACCCCGAAGTGCCGTGGCTGGCCGATGCCGAGGGCAATATCATCGAGTTCGGACCGCGCTGGCTGGACCTGGTCGATCTCGACACGCAGGGCACGCTGGGCCAGGGCTGGGCCAGCGCGCTGCACCCGGACGACATGACGTCGACGATCGTCAGGTGGCAGGCCTCGATCGCCTCGGGCGAGCCCGTCGACCTCGAATACCGCCTGCGGCTGAAGAGCGGACAGTATCGCTGGATGCGGGCACGGGCAGCGGCGCGGCGCGACGCCGGGGGCAGGATCTTGCGCTGGTACGGCACGCTCGAAAATATCCACGACCGCAAGATCGCCGAGGCGGCTTTGCGCGAAAGCGAGGCCTTTGCGCGCTCGATCCTCGAGGCGAGCGCCAACGCCATCGAGGTGCTGGATTTCGGCGGACACCTGATCTTCATGAACGGGCCGGGCATCCGCATCATGGAGGTGGACGACTTCGCCGCCATTCGCGGCCGGCCGTTCGAGCAGTTCTGGCCCGAGAGCGCGCAGGCGAGCATCCGCCATGCCATGGCCAAGGCCCGGCGCGGCGAGACGGCGCGGCATACGCTGTACGGCCCCACGGCCAAGGGCAAGCCGCGTTGGTGGGACATCACGGTGTCGCCGATCTTCGGTGAGAATGGCGAGGTGGCGCGGCTGCTGGCGCTATCCAGCGACGTCACCGACGCCAAGCATAACGAGGCCGAGATCGCCTATCTGGCGCATCACGACAGCCTGACCGGTCTGCCCAACCGCATGCGGTTCCACGAGCGGCTGGCCGAAACGCTGGAAAAGCTGGGCGACGACCAGCTCGCGGTGCTGTCGGTCGATCTCGACGACTTCAAGCTGATCAACGACACCATGGGGCACCAGGCGGGTGACGTGTTGCTGCGCGCGGTGGCGGCGCGGCTGAGGCAATGCGGCAAGCGCGCCGACATGGTGGTGCGGCTGGGCGGCGACGAGTTCGCGGTGCTGCTGCCGCTCGAGCAGGAGAATGATGCGGCCGAGATGGCGCAAGCCATCCTCGACGCGCTGGTCCGGCCGTTCCCGATCGAGGGGGGCCTGGTGGAGATCGGCGCGAGCATCGGCATCGCGGTGGCGCCACGCGACGGGCGGGACGCCGAAAGCCTGATGCATGCCGCCGACGTGGCGCTGTACCGGGTGAAAGGCCAGAAGGGTCGCGACTACCGCTATTTCGAGCCGGCGATGGACGAAGCACTGCGGCTCAGGCGCGAGATGAAGCGTGAGCTGGCGCAGGCGCTGAGCCGTGGAGAATTCCACGTCGTCTATCAGCCGCAGGTGGATATCGAGCAGAAGCACCTAGTGGGCTTCGAGGCGTTGCTGCGCTGGCGCTCGCCCAAGCATGGCGACGTCTCGCCGATGGTGTTCGTGCCGCTGGCCGAGGAAAGCGGGCTGATCGAGCAGATCGGCGCCTTCGTGCTACGCCAGGCTTGCGCCGACGCGACCAAATGGCCGAGCACAATATCGCTGGCGGTGAACCTCTCGGCAGTGCAGTTCCGCAATGGCGGAGCGCTGCGTGCCATGAAGCGCGCGCTGGAAGACTCGGGCCTGCCGCCCGAACGGCTCGAGGTGGAAATCACCGAGTCGGTGCTGCTCGACGAAGGGGTCGAGGCCATCGCCACGCTCGAGGAGTTCCACCGCATGCAGGTCCGGGTGGCGCTCGACGATTTCGGCACCGGCTATTCGTCGCTGAGCTACCTGCGGCGCTTTCCGTTCGACAAGATCAAGATCGACCGCTCCTTCATCACGGACCTGCCGCGCTCGGAGGAGTCGGCCGCAATCGTACGGGCCATCGTCGGGCTCGGGCGCTCGCTCAAAGCGCGGGTGATCGCCGAGGGGGTGGAGACCTGGGAGCAGCTGCTGATGCTGAGCACCGAGGGTTGCCATGAGGCGCAGGGATATCTGTTCAGTCCGCCCCTGCCGCAAGGCCGCGCGCGTGCCCTGGCGCGCACCGGCTTCGGCAACCAGGAACTGCCCGACGTGCGTGAGCGCAAGCGCAGCTAGAGCCACCAACTATTGCTTAACTCGCCGGCCCTAGGCTGCCGCGACAACCCGATCCCGCGACAATGTTCGACAAGCAACTGATCGCTGCGCCCCTCGCATCCCTGGCCCTCGACGAGCCGAGGCCGCCGGTGGCCGACCCGGAGCGGATGGCGCAACTGCTCGAGCAGCATGAGGGCCAGGCGCCGTGGAAGATCATCTTTCCCGGGACTGTGGTCCTGTCGGACAAGGCGGCTGAAACCTATGGGCTACAGCCCGAGGGCCCGGTGCCGCTGCAGGACATCGTGAAACTCTACCTCAGCGAGGACCGCGGCAAGCTGCTGACGCTGATCGCGCAGGCGCTGCAGGACCGGCGCGGCTTCCGCTGCCGGCTCAGGATCGAGCGCCCCGACGGGCAGTTGCGGATGATCGAGACGATCGCCGACCTGCGCATCCGCGACGGGCGGGTGACCGAGCTGTTCGGGGTCAGCAAGGACGTTACCGACGAGATGGAGCGCGAGCTCGTGGTGCAGGGCCGGCTGAAGCTGGTGCAGGACCTGATCGGCGAGATGCCGATCCCCATCGCCATGCTCGACGACAAGCTGAAGGTGCTCGACTGCTCGGTGCACTGGCTCAAGGCGCACCGGTTCGTGGAGCGGCGCGAGGTGGTAGGGCGAACATTGCCGCAGCTGTTTCCGGAGATGGGACCCGAGCAAGCCGGCGAATATGCGCTGGCGCTGACCGGCCAGGCGGTGAAGACGCGCCGGGTGTTCATCAGCCCGACCACCGGACAGCCGGTACAGTTCGCAACGATGATCACGCCGTGGTTCGTCGCCGACCGCAAGGTGGGCGGCATCACCATCACCGTGGGCTGGTCGGAGATCGCGACGGTCAAGGGCTCGGCAACCGCCGCACCGCAGCCGGTCGAGGACTTTGACGGCTCGCTGCTGGATATGCTGAAGACGGTGATCTGAGGGCGGATGGGTTAACTCTCGCATCGAGCGGGAAGGGTACCCCCACCCCTGTCCCCCTCCCCGCAAGGGGGAGGGAGACCCTTCCAACTGGTTCGGTGCATGTGGGACGAGGACTTGCGAGCGAAGGTCACCTCCCCCGTTGCGGGGGAGGGACAGGGTGGGGGGTATCTTCCCGCACCGGCCCTTGCGGCACCTCAGCTTTTGAACCATTGAACGCGGCATGACCCTGCCGCCGCTTCCCATCGACGATGCCCTGCCTGCGCTGCGTGCGGCGCTCGAGGCCGGCACGCAGGCGGTGCTCGTCGCGCCGCCGGGCGCGGGCAAGACGACACGGGTGCCGCTGGCGCTGCTCGATGCGGCGTGGCGCGGTGACGACAAGATCGTGATGCTGGAGCCGCGACGGCTCGCGGCACGGGCGGCGGCGCGGCGGATGGCGCAGACGCTGGGTGAGGACGTTGGCGCGACGGTCGGCTACCGGGTGCGGCTTGATGCGCGCGTGTCGGCCAAGACGCGGATCGAGGTGGTGACCGAAGGCGTGTTCACGCGGATGATCCTCGATGACCCCGAACTCACCGGCATCGCGGCGGTGATCTTCGACGAGTTCCACGAGCGCAGCTTCGATGCCGATCTCGGCCTGGCACTGGCGCTCGATGCCGGGGCGCTGCGCGACGACCTGCGTGTCCTCGTGATGTCGGCGACGATCGACGGGGCTCGGGTTTCGGCCTTGCTCGACGATGCGCCGGTGGTGACGTCGGAGGGGCGGGCCTTTCCGGTCGAAACGATCTGGCGCGATCGCGATCCGTTGGTGCGGATCGAGGATCAGGTGACGAGCGTGGTGCTGGAGGCGCTGCGGGAGCAACCTGGCTCGGCATTGGTGTTCCTGCCGGGACAGGCGGAGATTTCGCGGGTGGCGGAGCGGCTGGCCGGACGCGTGCCAGGCGATGTCGACGTCGCGCCGCTCTATGGGCAGCTGACGCCGGAGCAGCAGGATTTCGCCGTGCAGTCGGCGCCAAAGGGCCGGCGCAAGGTGGTGCTGGCGACCTCGATTGCGGAAACCTCGCTGACCATCGAGGGGGTGCGGATCGTCGTCGACTCGGGGCTCAGGCGCGCACCGGCCTACGAGCCGGCGACAGGGCTGACCGTGCTCGAAACGCGAAAGGTGTCGCGGGCGGCGGCGGACCAGCGGCGGGGGCGTGCGGGGCGCGTCGAGCCGGGCGTGTGCTACCGGCTGTGGGCCGAGGGGCAGCACGCGGCGCTGCAGGCCTTCGATGCACCGGAAATGCTGGAGGCGGACCTTGCCGGGCTGGCGCTCGATCTTGCCGGCTGGGGCGTCGCCGACCCGGCGCAGTTGCGCTTTCTCGATCCGCCGCCGGGACCGGCATGGAACGAGGCGGTGACGCTGCTCAAGGGGCTGGAGGCGCTGGACGGCGAGGGCCGGATCACCGCCGAGGGCAAGGCGCTGGGGCGCATGCCGCTGCATCCGCGGCTGGCGCACATGATCCATCGCGCCGCCGAGGAAGACGACGCGCTGACGGCGGCGGAACTGGCGGTGCTGCTGGGCGAACGCGGGCTCGGCGGCGACAGCACCGACCTCGTGCACCGGCTCGAGCGGTTTTCGCGCGAGCGCGGCAAGCGGGCGGACGAGGCGCACGGGCTGGCGCGGCGCTGGGCCCAGATGGCGGGCAATACTGGCACCGGCGGCGAGGCCGGGCGGCATCTGGCGCGGGCCTATCCCGACCGGGTAGCGCAACAGGCCGGGGCACGCGGGCGCTATCGGCTCGCCAATGGGCGGCAGGCGAGCCTCGAGGAGACCGATGCGCTGGCAACGGCGCCATATCTCGTGGTGACCGATGTCACCGGCGCGGCGGCGACGGGGCGGATCCGGGCGGCGGCGGCGATCGAGCGGGCGACGATCGAGGAGCTGTTCGCCGGCCAGATCGTCGACGAGACGGTGATGGCGTTCGACCGGGGCTCAAAGAGCGTGCGGGCACGGCGGGTGCGGCGGCTCGGTGCGCTGCGGCTCGACGAAGCGCCGGTGGCGATCGCCGATGTCGAGGCGGCGGCGCGCGCGCTGGCGGAGGGGATCGCGGGGCTCGGGATTTCACAGCTACCGTGGACCAAGGAACAGCGGGCGCTGGGGGAGCGGGCGAGCTATCTGCGCGGCGCGGTGGGTGAGGAGTGGCCGGACCTCTCGGATGCAGCGCTGGCGGCCGATGTCGGCTGGCTGGTGCCGGCGATCACGGGGAGGACGGCGCTCAGCGAGATTGGCGCCGACGATCTGGCGGGAGCGCTGGAGGGGCTGCTGCCGTGGGCCAAGCGGCAGGAGATGGAGCGGCTGCTGCCCTCGCATTTCGATGCGCCGTCCGGATCGCGGCTGCCGATCGACTATGCGGCGGAGAACGGGCCGGCGCTGGAAGTGCGGGTGCAGGAATTGTTCGGGATGGACAAGCATCCGTCGGTCGCGGGTGGCAAGGTGCCCCTGCTGCTGGTGCTGCTCTCGCCGGCGCATCGGCCGATCCAGACGACGCGAGATCTGCCGGGCTTCTGGCGCGGCAGCTGGAAGGACGTGGCGAAGGATCTGAAGGGGCGGTACCCGCGGCATTATTGGCCGGAGGATCCGGCGGTGGCGGTGGCGACGGCGCGGGCGAAGCCACGGGGGACTTGAGTCTATCGAGAGAGACGGCCCCCTCCCGGCCTCCCCCATAAAGGGGGAGGTGAAGAGTCGAGTTTGTGGCTCCGATCGAGCCTGACGCACCGGTAGAGCACCTCCCCCTCTATGGGGGAGGATGGGAGGGGGTCGTCTGCTTCGGCGAAACTTAGCCCCGTCCCGCTGCCTTCAGCACCGCCAGGAACTCCGCGCCATAGCGCTTCAACTTGCTCTCACCCACTCCCGAAATCGTGGCCAGTTCGGCCATGGTCTGCGGGCGGTCCATGGCCATTTCGCGCAGGGTGGTGTCGTGGAACACCACGTAGGGCGGCACGCCCTGGGCCTTGGCGATGGTGGCGCGTTCGGCGCGCAGGGCGTCGAACAGGGCCTGGGCGGGACCGGGGAGCGCCACGGCGTTCTGGAGCGAGCGGCGGGTTTCGGTGGCTTTTCGCGGGCGGTCGCGGCGCAGGGTGACCTTGCGCTCGCCCTTGAACACGGCGCGCGAGTCCTGGCCGAGATGCAGGGCGCCGAAGCTGTGATCGACGGTGATCAGGCCCATGGCAGTGAGCTGTCGGATCACTGATTGCCACGAGCGCTGGTCGAGATCCTTGCCCTGGCCGAAGACGGGCTGATCCTGGTGCGAAAACTGGATGACCTTGTCGGTGACCTTGCCCACCAGCACATCGACGATGTGGCCGGCGCCGAAGCGCTGGCCGGTGCGGTAGACAGCGGCCATGGCCTTGATGGCGGCATCGGTGCCATCCCAGGTCTCGACCGGCGAGAGGCAGGTGTCGCAGTTGCCGCAGCCGCCGGCATGGCCCTCGCCGAAATGGGCGAGGATGGCCTTGCGGCGGCAGTCCGGGGTTTCGCAGAGCGCTAGCAGCGCGGTGAGCTTGGAACGCTCGACGCGCTTCACCTCGTCGGGGGCATTGCCCTCGTCGATCATGCGGCGGCGCTGGGCGACATCGGACATGCCGTAGCACATCCAGGCCTCGGCCGGCAGGCCGTCGCGGCCGGCGCGGCCGGTTTCCTGGTAGTAGGCCTCGATCGAGGATGGCAGGTCCATGTGCGCGACGTAGCGGACATCGGGCTTGTCGATGCCCATGCCGAAGGCGACGGTGGCGACGAGGCAGAGCGACTCTTCCTTGAGGAAGGCGTCCTGGTTGGCGGCGCGGTCGCGGGCGTTCATGCCGGCGTGGTAGGGCAGCGCGCGAATGCCCTGCTTGTTGAGCCACTCGGCGGTGGTGTCGACCTTGGCGCGGCTCAGGCAATAGACGATGCCGGAATTGCCGTTGTGACGGGCGAGGAAGCTCTTCAGCTGCGCCCGCGCGTTGTCACGCTCGACGATCGAGTAGCTGATGTTGGGCCGATCGAAGCTGGTGGTGAAGACGCGGGCCTCGCCGAGGCCGAGGCGATCGATGATGTCTTCGCGGGTAGTCGGATCGGCGGTGGCGGTGAGCGCGATGCGCGGCACGCCGGGATAGTCGGCGGCGAGGTTGGTGAGCTCGCGATACTCGGGGCGGAAATCGTGGCCCCATTGCGAAACGCAATGCGCTTCGTCGATGGCGATGAGGGCGATCTTCACCCCCTGCATCATCGACTTGAAGCCGGGCAGAACGATGCGCTCAGGGGCGACATAGAGCAGGTCGAGCGTGCCGGACTTGAGGTCGCGGAAGGTTTTCGAGGACTCTTCCGAGCTGATCGAGGAGTTGAGCGTCGCGGCGTTGACGCCGGCCTGGCGCAGCGCTTCGACCTGGTCGCGCATCAGCGCGATGAGCGGGGAGACGACGATGCCGACGCCCGGCCGGGCCAGCGCTGGCACCTGGTAGCACATCGATTTGCCGGCGCCGGTGGGGAACAGCACCACCGCGTCGCCGCCGCCGGAAACATGGCGCACCACATCTTCCTGCTGGCCACGGAAACTCGCGTGGCCGAACACCGTGCGGAGAATGTCCGCGGGGTCCTGCGGAGCAGTGTCGAACAGCGACTCAAGCATGGGTGCATAGAGTCGGATGGTGGGGGATAGGGTCAAGGGTTTGTTGGTGCACGAAGCCGTCAGAGCGTGGGGCAGCACCCCCTCCGAGCTGCGCTAGTTCGCTGACGCTCACAAGCTGCGCTTGCCTCCCCCATCGAGGGGGAGGTGGTGCGTGGGGTACGGTCGTGCCTACCTCACTGGCCGGCACCTCCCCCTTGATGGGGGAGGCTGGGAGGGGTGGGGCGGCAAGCGCAGTTCCCTCATTCGTGGTCGATGAAGGCCAGCGCCGTTTCGGCCATCCTCGGCTCGGTCATCATGGTGTAGTGGGTGACGCCGGGGAGGATGGCGAGGCGGTTGGCGTTCATGCCGGAGCCGTCCCAGAGGGCATCCTGCAGGCCGCCGCCGAGCAGCTCGAAGAACTTGGCGACGTGGCTGGTGCGGACGGCGTCCCAGTCGCCGTAGATCAGCTGGACCGGCACGGTGAGCTTGGGCACGTCGGCCGAGAAATCATAGTCCTGGCCCATGTAGGTCATCTGGTCGAGCAGCTTGGGGAAATTGGTCTCGGGGTCGGGGTTGGCGGCGGCGAAGCTCTCGTAGAGGGGCGAGCCCTTCATGCTCTCGGCCTGGCTGGCATCCAGCGAGCGCATGCCCTGCTGGTTATAGTCGTGCCAGCCGGAATAGGCGAAGGGCGCCGAGGCGATGACCAGGCGGTCGACCAGCTCGGGATGGGCGAGCGCGAGGCGGAGGCCGATGGTGCCGCCCATCGAGTAGCCGACGACATCGACGGTGTCGTGGCCGAGCGCGCGGATCACCTCGGCGACGTCCGCCGCCATGTTGTCAAAACTCATCGGCCGGTCGAGCGGGCCGGTATGGCCGTGGCCCTGGGCTTCGACGGCGATCACCTCATGGTCTGCGGCGAGCAACGGGATGATGGGGCCGAAATTGTCGATGGTCATCAGGCCGCCATGCAACAGCACGAGCGGCGAGCCGCTGCCATAGGTCGCGTAATAGACCTCGCCGCCGGTGACGGGGACAAAACCGGACTTGGTGGGGGTGGACATGGTGGGGGTTCCTTCTTGAGCAATGGCCGGCAGGGCGGAAGCAAAGCCAGTGAGGATGGCGATGGCAAGGACAGTGCGTCTGAGCATTTTTCGGTTCCTTGGGTCGGGCAGGCGTTGGGCATGGCTTCGCCAGGGCCCGCGGTGGGGGGGCGAAATCGATGGTTCAGTGGTTGTGTCCCCTCACCCGTCTCGGCCTTCGGCCGATCCACCCTCTCCCCGACGGGGAGAGGAATAGGGGTTATCGCCGCACTCTCGGCATTCTTCTCCCCGTCGGGGAGAAGGTGGCGCGTAGCGCCGGATGAGGGGTCTTCGGGCTAGCCTTCGGCTCGCTTCATTCGATCCCTCCCGTAGCGAGGTGGGTAGCGAGCTTGTCGAAGCTCTCGAGCACGCCTTCGCGGAAGCCGCGGCGCATCACGGCGGCCTTGTTCTCGGCGGTATCGAAGAAGGCCTCGATGGTGAGCCGGGTGCGGTCGTCGCCGAGGTCGGTGAAAGTGATGATGCGCAGGAAGCTCGGCGGCGGGTTGTCGCCGAACACCTCGTCGTCGAGCTGGGCGTTGCGATAGACGATGCGCTCGGGCGGGGTGATCTCGATGAAGATGCTGTCGGCCGGATAGTCGCGGCCATCGGGACCACGCATGACCTGGTGCCACCTGCCACCTTCCCTGAAGTCGAGCTCGACCACCGGGTTGGTGAAGCCCTTGGGGCCCCACCATTGGGCCAGGTGATAGGGATCGGCGAACATCCTCCAGACCAGCTCGCGCGGTGCGGGCAGCACCCGCTCGAGCTCGAGGCGACGGTCGTCGGGGATGGCGGCGAGGTTGTCGAGCATCGGATCAGCCCTTGGTCAGTTCGCTCAGGATCTCGTCCATGACGGAGAAACCGTGGCGCATGCCGACTTCCATGCCGGAGGCGACCATGCCGTCGCGATCCTCGATGCTGTCGTAGTTCGAGACGGACTTGTAGTGGGTGACGCCGTTTTCTTCGCTGAAGGTATGGGTCTCGAGCAGGGTCTTGCCGAAGAACATGTTCTCCATGCCGAAGGTCCAGACGAACTTTTCGGGCGCGACGATTTCGCGGTACTCGCCGACGAAGATGTAGTCCTGGCCGTCCGGCTCGTGCGAGATGATGCGCCACTTGCCGCCGGGGCGGAAGTCGAAGGCGGTGATCTCGTTGCGCTGGCCGTCGGTGCCCCACCAGCGCACGACATGCTGCGGGTCGGTCATCACCTTCCACACCAGCGCACGCGGGGCGTCAAAGGTGCGGGTGGCGATGAAGACCGGCTCATTGGCCGGGGCTTCGGTCTTGAGGTTGTCGATAGGCATCTGCATCTCCTTGAATTTGATCAGGTAATCGGTGAGACGGTCGAGGCTTTCGTGCCAGAACCGCCAGTAGGCGACGAACCAGTGGGGAGCCGGAGAGTGGGGCAAAGCTCCGCCGCGACGCCGCCGGTAGAAGGCGAGCGCGATAACCTTTCGGTCCTGCATCGGTTTTCCGGCCCCGGTGGGGCCCTAGTTTCTAGGGCCGCCGGGGTCCCCTTTCTGGAGTTCGGCGAGGTAGTCGCCGAGGCGATCGAGGCTTTCGTCCCAGAAGCGGCGATAGGCCTCGACCCAGTCGGCAACCTCGGCCATCGGGGCCGCTTCGAGCTTGCAGGGACGCCACTGGGCCTCCTTGCCGCGTGAAATCAGGCCGGCCTTTTCCAGGACCTTGAGGTGCTTGGACACCGCGGCCATGGACATGTCGTAGGGCTCGGCCAGCTCGCCAACGGTCGCTTCGCCCTGGGCCAGCCGGGCAAGGATGCCACGGCGGGTGGGGTCGGCGAGAGCGGAGAGCGTCATGGACAGGCGATCAGTCATCTTCCGTCTCGGTTCAGGGTCGTGAGCATTCCTCAACCCGCAAGTTCTAAACTGATTGGTTGAATACATCCGCGGGAGACGGTTGTCAACCGATCGGTTAAAAACAAATCAGGCGGGGATGAGCGCGGCCGAAACCAGCTTGATCGAGCGGCGCCGATTGTCGGGATCGGTCTTGCCGACGCGCACGGCATCCGGGAAGGCGAACTCGAGCTCGAGATGGCCGGCAGCCGCGGAGGTGAGCGCGGCGGGAATGGGGAGCGAGAAATCCTGCGGGGGGGCGCCGGTGACGGTGAGCGTGCCGATCTCCTCGCCATTGGCGCGGACGACGACACGCTGGGTCGGCTG
Source organism: Devosia sp. Soil_C_22 (assembly GCF_057657195.1). Classification (NCBI taxonomy): domain Bacteria; kingdom Pseudomonadati; phylum Pseudomonadota; class Alphaproteobacteria; order Hyphomicrobiales; family Devosiaceae; genus Devosia; species Devosia sp. Soil_C_22. The sequence goes on along the minus strand of NZ_JBDGIY010000001.1, from coordinate 651,140 downwards.
CCGGTCGGTGTTCACGGCGGTGAGCTTCAGGTTCAGCATCAGGGCGGTGGCCGGCTCGGGATAGACGAAGCGCAGGCGGGCGCTGGTGCCGACGGCGTGGTTGCCGTCGCCGGCAGGGCCCTCCCAGCCGCAGACGCGCAGGGGCTTGGCCACGGCCCTGCCCTTGTCGGTGAAATCGACAACGGTGCCCAGCGCATAAGTGCCGGCGACGGGCTGGTTGAGGCAGGTGGTGGTCTTGTCGATGTAGTAGGCTCGGTAGTCGGGCGGCACGTCGGGGTGGAGCATCAGCCAGAAGACCGCGAGCTCGAACAGCGCGACAGCGCCGGCAATGAGGTAGAGACCGAGGCGCAGGGTGCTAGACAAGGGCGAGGTACCCCGTGAGCCAGCCGGTGGTGGCAAAGTAACCGCCGGCGAGAAGGGCGAGCAGCGCGACCGCAAAGACGGCGCGCCTGATGGCGAGCAACTGGCAGAAGGCCAGCGCCACCGGGCCGAGCGCGGCGGTGAAGCGCAGCATCGAGGCCATGCCGGCAAAGAGCGGCGCGGTGAGGCACAGCAGCGCGTAGACGCCCATTGCGTGTTGCCGGCGAACGAGCAGGTAGATGGAGAGAGCGAAGCCGGTCAGCGTCGCCACACCCAGTATCTGCGACGCGGTCGGAATCCAGCCGCCATCCTTGGGCAGGTCGAGGAGCGCGTTGAGGACGAAGACCGGCGGCAAGCCGGTGGGGCGGGCCCACGCGCGCTGCACATGGCTGAAGGCGATGCCGTCGCCGATATGCAGATGCAGGTAGAGGATGTAGGCGAACAGCCCGAGCGGGGCGACGAGCACCGCGAGGATCAGGTCGGGACGGCGCAACGTCGCCGGCACGAAGTCGCGCCAGGTCCCGCCAGCCTCGCGATGGGCGCGCCAGATCTCGATGACGATCGCAAAGACGATGAAGCAGCCGACGATGCGGGTGGCCGAAAGCAAAGCCGCCAGCACGCCGGCGAGGAGAAAGCGGCGTGAGCGCAGCGCGACGAAGACCGCGATAGTGAGGAAGAGGAACAGCACCTCGGTATAGAAGGTGGTGAACCAGATCGAGAACGGGCCGGCCAGCACATAGGCCGAGAACAGCGTGTAGGCGCGCAGGTTCTTGTTGAGCAGCGGCCAGGCGAGACGCGCCGTGGCAAGGCTGAAGACCACCGACAGGACGGTCGCGGCGTGGATGGTCGCGAGGCCGGTGACGGCGCGAAGGCCGGCAACGAGCAGCGGATAGAGCGGGAAGAAGGCCCAGTTGCCGGCATTGATCATGCTCGGCACGGGGAACGGGTCATAGCCCTGCTCGGCCAGCTTGACGTACCACTGGCAGTCCCATTGGCACATATGCTCGGCGAACATGCCGAGCGAGGCATCCGGCACGACCGAGGCGTAGCCGAGATAGCGCAGCATCGCTCCCACCATCGCGAACGCGAGCGGGATGAAGATCAGGACGAGACCGAGGGGGAGAGTGCGGGCTGCGGGGCGCAGCGCTGCGGCTTCACTCATTGGGGCTTCTGCCAGGCCGGAAGTGGCCGAGAACTGCTAACGCAATGCGGCGAAATCATATCCATTCCGAAGGCGCATGGCAGCCATGCGACAACTTTCGCCGCTCAACGGCGTTGCGGAAATCGTGTTTGTCTGGCCAGACCCTCCAATAGCGTTGCGTATGACTCCGATTTCTCCTCATCGGCTCGATCGTCGAGCCTTCCTCAGGGTGGCTGCCGCCGGCGCGGCGCTGCTTTCCTCGACATCTCTCACTTCGATTGCATTCGCGCAGGACGCGGAGGCGACGGCGTTCGACTTCGACACGCTGACCGCCGGCATGCGCGCGGCGGCGGCCAAGCCGCACGTCGCCGGAACCATCGAGCTGCCGCCGCTCTACGCGGCGCTCAACTACGATACGTTCCGGAAGATCCAGTTCGACCCCACGCATGCGCGCTGGCTCGACAACAATTCGGGCTTCCAGGTGCATGCCTTCCCGATGGGCTGGCTGTTCAAGGAACCGGTGGGCATCCACGAGGTGTTCGAGGGCAAGGCGCTGCCCTTCAACTTCTCCAATGACGACTTCATGTTCTACGACGCGGACATGAAGGCGCAGGCGGCGACCGAAGCCTTTCCCGGCATTGCCGGGGTGCGACTGAACTTCCCACTCAACCAGTCTGACAAGATGGATGAGCTCGTCTCCTTCCTCGGCTCGAGCTATTTTCGCGCGCTGGGGCGCGGCAATATCTACGGGCTCAGCGCCCGCGGGCTCGCGGTCGACTCGTGGATGGCGGGGCCGGAGGAGTTTCCGCGCTTTTCCAATTTCTGGCTTGAGCGCCCCACCGAGGGCCAGCCGCTGGTGATGTATGCGAGCCTCGAGAGCCAGCGCGTCACCGGCGCCTATCGCTTCGAGATCACGCCGGCCAACCCGGACCGGCAGGAAACCACGATCGACATCACAGCACGGCTGTTCTTCCGCGAAGATATCGGCGAGATCGGCATCGCGCCGCTGACCTCGATGTTCCTGTTCGCCGAGACCAACCGTTCGGCCTTCGACGACTACCGGCCGCAGGTGCATGACAGCAACGGGCTGATCGTCGAGCGGGACGGTGGCGAAGTATTCTGGCGGCCGCTCAACAACACGCCGGCGCTGGGCAACTCCTACCTGTGGGAAAACAACCCGCGCGCCTTCGGGCTCTACCAGCGCGACCGCAATTTCGAGACCTACCAGGATGCCGGCGCGCATTACGAGCGGCGGCCGTCGGCGCGGATCGAACCGGTAGGCGACTGGGGCCAAGGCCATGTGCGCCTGATCGAGGCGCCGAGCCGGCTCGAGGCGGAAGACAATATCGTGGCCTTCTGGGTCCCGGCCGATCCGGTCAAGGCGGGCGAGGAGCGCGAGTTCCACTACCGCCTCATATGGGGCGATCTCAGCCCTAAAGATGACGCACCGCTCGCCCATGTTGTCGAGACACGAGCGGGCCAGGGCGGGGTATCGGGCGTCGAGAACGATGCCAAGCTCAGGAAGTTCGTGATCGACTTCGCCGGCGGCGAACTCACCGACATGCCCGAGGATGCTGCGCTGGACGTGGTGGCGACGGCATCGGCTGGCGAGATCGTATCGTCGGCATTCAGCAAGATCGCGGCGAATGGGGTGTGGCGTCTCGCCCTCGACGTGATGATCGAAGATGTCGCACCGGTGGAACTGAAGGCCAATGTCGTCAGTTCCGGGCGCGCAATCACCGAGACGTGGCTCTATCAGTGGCGAGGCCAGGCATGAAGCACGAAGGACTAACCGCGTCGACCAACGCGCTGCCCGACGCGCCTCTCGCGATGCCCAAGCAGGTCCTGGAGCGCCGCCGTGTTTCGCTGTTCTCGGCGCTGCGCGCGGTATTCTCAGCCGCGCTGCCGTGGTGACGGAGGCCTTCCCGCAATGCCGGCGAGCTGCCCGTAAATGGCGCAAGCGCATCGTATTCGCGTAACGGCGCTGGTCGCCTCTGTGGCACTGAGCCTCGGGGCCGGCTGGTTGTACGCGCGCTTCATCGGCAATGACGGTACCAGCCTGCTCGACCTGCTGCGCGCCGCGCTGTTCATCCTCACCGGCTTCTGGCTGGTGTGGGGCGGCGTTGCCGGCGTGATGGGGGCCCTCGCTCCGTCGCGGCGAAAGCCCTGGCTCGGCGGAGCGCCGCGCGGCAAGACCGCGGTGCTGATGCCGATCTACAACGAGGACGCGGCCGCGAGCTTCTCGCGTGTCGCCGCGATGAACCGCAGTCTCGTGGCCCTGAACGTCGCCGACAGGTTCGATTTCGTCATCCTCTCCGACACCAATCGCGAGGAAGTGGCGGCCGAGGAAGTGGTGTGGTTCGGCCAGCTACTCGCCGAGCCGCAAGCCGAGGGCCGGATGTTCTACCGCCGGCGCGACCGCAATATCGGCAAGAAGGCCGGCAATATCGAGGATTTCATCTCGCGCTCGGGCGCGGCCTACGACTATGCGCTGGTGCTCGACGCCGACAGCCTGATGGCGGGCGAAACCATCGTGCAGCTGGCGCGGCGCATGGACGAGGACGGGCGGCTCGGCCTGCTGCAGACCGTGCCGGAGGTGATCCACGCGCACTCCATGTTCGGCCGGCTGATGCAGTTTTCGGCCGCCTACCTCTCTCCCTATTTCGCCCGTGGGCAGGCGCAGATGCAGGGCGAGGAAGGCCCGTACTGGGGCCACAATGCCATCGTGCGCGTCTCGGCCTTCGCCGCGAGCTGCGGGCTGCCGATGCTGTCGGGCAAGCCGCCGGCCGGCGGGCATATCCTCAGCCACGACTATGTCGAGGCGGCGCTCTTGTCGCGCGCCGGCTGGAAGGTCGAGGTCGACCCCTATCTCACCGGCTCGTACGAAGAAGGGCCGGAGAACCTGATCGAATATGCCAAGCGCGACCGGCGCTGGTGCCAGGGCAATCTGCAGCACCGGCGCCTCCTGGGCGCGCCCGAGCTCAAGTGGTGGAACCGTTTCACCTTCGTGCAGGGCATCATGGCCTATGTCGCCTCGCCGCTGTGGCTGCTGCTGCTCGCTGCGAGCATCATCGCAGCGGTGTTTCCGTCCCGCTACTGGTGGCGCGACGACGAAACCGGCATCTGGGTGCTGGCGGCCGCGGTTGCCGTCGTGCTGCTGGTGCCGAAATTCCTGATCCTCCTGCGCTCGACCGTTGCCGGCCGCAACCGCGGCTTCGGCGGCACGGTCCGCGCCGGACTTTCGGTGCTGGTCGAAATCCTGATGTCGACGCTGCTGGCGCCGATCATGCTGTGCTTCCAGTCCAAGGCCGTGGCCGAGATCCTGCTCGGGCTCGATGGCGGCTGGCCGGCGACCAACCGCGACGAGAGCCGGGTAAGCTTTTCAACGGCGTTCGCCGCAAGCTGGTGGGTGACGGTGGCGGGAGCGCTGATCCTCGCGATCGGCACCGCGCTCGCCCCCGACCTGGTGCTGTGGCTGCTGCCGGTAACGTTGCCGGCGATCTTTGCGCCGGTACTCATATCGGTGACCTCGCACGGGCTGGTGGCGGGACATCGGCCGTTTCTGTTCGTCACGACCAGCGAGAGTGCGCCGGCGCCGGTCATCATCGAGCAGCAGCGCATCTACCTGAGCTGGACACAGCCGGGCCAGGACGCCTCGCAGCCCACCATCGGCGGGATGACGCATGGCTTTGCCTGAAGACGGCACGGTGCTGGCGCGCGCCAACCTGATGGACCGGGTGCGCGCCGCCTTCACGCCGCGCGTCGAAGCTGTGGCTGTACCGGGCGGGCGCGACGCGCGGCTCGACATGTTTCGCGGGCTGGCGCTGGTGATGATCTTCATCAACCACGTGCCGGGCAATTTCTACGAGAACCTGACCAGCCGCAACTTCGGCTTCTCGGACGCGGCCGAAGCCTTCGTGTTCATGTCGGGGCTGGCGGCCGGGCTGGCCTATTCGGGGCGCTTCGCCACCGGACCGCTCTGGCCGGCAATCGCCAGGGTGTGGGCGCGGGCGCGGCATCTCTATTTCGTGCACCTCGCCATCACCTTCATGGCCCTGGCGATCTTTGCCGCCGCGGCCGTGTGGTTCGGGCTCTACCAGGTGCTCGAGACCAATAATATCCCGCCGCTGTTCCAGCAGCCGCTCGAGGTGATGATCGGGCTGCCGCTGATGACCCATCAGCTGGGCTATCTCAATATCCTGCCGCTCTACATCACGCTGCTGCTCGCCACCCCCGGCATCATCATGCTGGGCCGACGCTGGCCGCTGCCGACGCTGCTCGGCTCGGTCGCGGTTTGGCTGCTTGCCGGGCAGTTCCGGCTGAACCTGCCCAACTATCCCGTAGCGGGCGGCTGGTTCTTCAACCCGCTGAGCTGGCAGCTGCTGTTCACGATCGGCCTGCTGTCGGGCATGGCGATGAAGCAGGGCAAGCACTTCGTGCCCAGGCTCGACTGGTTGTTCACGCTCAGCGCCGGCTTCCTGGTGCTGGTGCTGGTGTGGATGAAGGTGCCGGCGATCGGCGATGCGGGGCGGCAGGTGCTGGGCTTTTTCAGCCGGCTCGGCGTGCCCTTCTACATGACATGGTTCGACAAGACCTATCTCGCCCTGCCCCGGCTGCTGCATGCGCTGGCCCTGTTCTATGTGGTGGGCACGCTGCCGGTCATGCGGCAGCTCGCCGAATCACGCTGGGCCGCCCCGCTGCGCCTCATGGGGCGGCAGGGGCTCGCCGTGTTCGCGACCGGCACGGTGATCAGCCTGCTTCTGCAAGCGGTGAAGACCGGCGTCGCAGCCGATTTCTGGCTTGATACGCTGTTCATCGGCAGTGGGCTCGCGGGATTGGTGCTGCTGGCCTATGTGCTTACGCGCACTCAGCAAATGAGCAGGCCGGCAAAGGCCTGAGGTTGCCATCAGGCAACCAAAAACATCAGCGACAGTATCGCTCACTTTTGTGAGAGAATTGCTGCCATTCCAGCATTAGGACTTGGCAGCCATGCAACCGCTCTACTAGCCTCTACTTATCTGAGGGAGGGGTGCCTGTACTCGAGCGCCGGGAGCGTTTGATGGCTAGAAGGCGACCACTCTATAGCCGGTCCCAGCGACCGCGGGCAGCGGAAGGATCGGCGTGGGTTGCGCCGGACGGAGTGAGCCCGGTCTATGTCGATCTCCCCGATGAGGCGACGAGCCCCGGCTTGCGCCAACGCATCGGCGCCTGGTGGAGCCGGCTCTACAACAAGCATCAGGGTCCGGTTCTCGTCGCGGTCGGCGCGCTGGTGACGTTGCTGCTGATCGCGACCTACGACCTCATCACCCCCGACCCGCAGCGCATCAGCGACTGGCAGTTCATGACCGCGGTGAACCAGGTGGTCGACGAGCGGCCGCGCGGGCCGTCGGTCGAGTCGGTGGCCTTTGCCCGGATCATCGGCTCGGTGGTGCGGGTGGATGGCTATGAGCCGGAGGAAACGCCGGTACCGAGCGGGCCCAAGGAGCAGGAAACCCCGATGGCGGAACTGCCGGCCGAAGGCCAGGTAGAGGAAGACTTCCACGAGCAGTTCACCGCCGTGGGGACGGGTGTCGTGATCGATGATACCGGCACCATCCTCACCAACCTCCATGTCGCGGGCGCGGCAAACCGCCTACGCGTGACCTTCATGGATGGCACGGAGTCGCCGGCGATGATGGTAGGTGCGCAGCCCGACCAGGATCTCGCGATCATCCGGCCGACCACCATTCCCGACGACCTGCTACCGGCGACGCTCGCCTCGAGCGCCGGTCTCGCGCCGGGGGACGAGGTGGTGGCGGTGGGCTTCCCGTTCGGCATCGGCCCTTCCGCATCGGCCGGCGTGGTGTCGGGGCTGGGGCGCGTCCTCGCCGAGGACGGCAAGGCGAAGCTGCAGAATCTCATCCAGTTCGACGCGGCGGCCAATCCGGGCAATTCGGGCGGGCCGCTGGTCAATGCCGATGGCGAGGTGGTGGGCATCGTGACCGCCATCCTCAACCCATCCGGCCTCCGCACGTTTGCCGGTATCGGCTTTGCCGTACCGATCGAGACTGCCGCCGGCGCGGCGGGGGAGAACCCGCTGTGATGCTGCGTTTCCGGCCCCTCGCCTCATCCTCGATGTCATTCCTGCGAAAGCAGGAATCCATTTCGCCGCCCGCGCCAGCTGAACCTGTCATCCCTGCCTTCGCAGGGATGACAGCCGGTGGTGGACAGGCAATCGAGCCTCCCACCTAACCGCTAACCCCGACGGAGACCATGGACGACACATCAAAAGACTCCGGACCTGCGGTCGCTTCGCTGATGGAGCAGGTGCTGTACGAGGTGAAGAAGGTGGTGGTCGGCCAGGACCATTTCCTCGAGCGGGTGCTGGTGGCGCTACTCGCCAAGGGGCACCTGCTGGTCGAGGGCGTACCGGGGTTGGCCAAGACCCTGACCGTCAACACGCTGGCCCAGGTGATCCAGGGCAGTTTCAAGCGCGTGCAGTTCACACCCGACCTGGTGCCATCGGACCTCGTGGGCACGCGCATCTACAACCAGAAGACCGGGGAGTTCACCACTTCGCTCGGCCCGGTGTTCGCCAACCTGCTGCTCGCCGACGAAATCAACCGCGCACCGGCCAAGGTGCAATCGGCGCTGCTCGAGGTGATGCAGGAGCGGCAGGTCACGATCGCGGGCGAGACGCACAAGGTGCCGAACCCCTTCGTCGTCATGGCGACGCAGAACCCGATCGAGACCGAGGGCACCTACCCCCTGCCCGAGGCGCAGGTCGACCGCTTCATGATGAAGGTGCTGGTCGGCTACCCCACCGAGGAAGAGGAGTTCGTGATCGTCTCGCGGGTTACCGGCGCGATGCAGGCGGTGGCGCGTGTGGCGACGACCGAGCAACTGGTGGCCTTGCAGGCCAAGTGCCACAGCCTGTTCGTCGACCCCTCGCTGATCCAGTTCGCGGTGAAGGTGGTGGCAGCGACGCGCAAGCCTTCGCTGGCCGGGCTCGCCGACATGGAGCGCTTCATCACCTATGGCGGCAGCCCGCGCGCCACGATCAACATGATCCAGGCGGGGCGGGCGCTCGCCTTCCTGCGCGGCCGCGAATATGTGTTGCCCGAGGACGTGCTCGACGTGACCCCCGACGTGCTGCGGCACCGGATCGTGCTCAGCTACGAGGCGATTTCGGAATCGATCACGCCCGACGCGCTGATCGGCCAGTTGCTCAAGGCCATCCCTGCCCCCGACAAACCCCTGGAGAGCCATGTCCGCATCGCCGCGACAGGCTGAGAAACTGCTCGGCCGACTGGAATGGACGGTGATCCGCCGGCTCGACGGGCTGCTGCAGGGCGACTACCGCACGCTGTTCCGCGGCTTCGGGCTCGATTTCGCCGACCTGCGCGAATACCAGGCCTATGACGATGTGCGGCACATCGACTGGAACGTGACGGCGCGCACCGAGGTGCCGCATGTGCGGATCTACAACGAGGATCGCGACGTCACCGCCTGGTTCCTGCTCGATCTGTCGCCATCGGTGGATTTCGGCTCGACCGAGATGACGAAACGCCAGATCCTCACCGAGTTCACCGCGACGGTGGCGCGGCTGCTGACGCGGCAGGGCAACAAGGTCGGCGCCATCCTGTTCGACGGGATGAACGATTTCGTCATCCCTCCGCGCACGGGCCGGCGGCATGTGCTGCATGTGCTCGACAAGATCCTCGCCAACCCGCGGCGGCTGCGCTCGCCCGAGACCGACCTCAACGCCTTCCTTGGCCGCGCCATGAGCGTGATCCGGCGCCGCTCGATCTGCTTCGTGGTGTCCGATTTCGTCTCGAAACCTGGCTGGGAGCGCGGGCTGAGCCACCTCAGCCAGCGGCACGAGGGGATCGCGGTGCGGCTGCTCGACCCGATGGACATGGCGCTGCCGGACATGGGGATGCTGGTGTTTCAGGATGCCGAGTCCGGCGAGCAGCTGTTCGTCGATACGGTTGATCCGCGCTTCCGCAGGCGCTTCGTCGAGGCGGCGGCGCGCAACGAAGAGACGATGATGGATGCGTTCGCGGCGGCCGGGCTCGACGTGCTCGAGCTGGCGACGACGGACGACCTGGTGGATGCGGTGCTGCGCTTTGCCAACATGCGCAAGGTGCAGGCCCGGCTCAGTTCCGGCGGAGCCCTGCCGGCGACAGTGTGACTTTGGCCTCAGCGCCCAGGCGGGCGCAACGAGATGGACGGTGGTGACGGCATGACTTTCCTCTGGACGCACATGCTCTGGCTGCTGGTGCTGGTGCCGCTGCTGGTCGCGGCCTATGTGTGGCTGCTCCGCCGCAAGAAGAAATCCGCCATCCGCTACGCCAACCTGGCGCTGGTGAAGCAGGCCATGGGCAAGAGCCCGGGCTGGCGCCGGCACGTGCCCCCCGCCCTGCTGCTGCTCGCCATCACGGTGCTGATCCTCGCCGTGGCCCGCCCCGCGGCGGTCGTAGAACTGGCGTCGTCGCGCGCCACCGTGATCCTGTCGATGGACGTTTCCGGCTCGATGCGGGCCCGCGATGTCGAGCCCTCGCGCATCGTTGCGGCGCAAGAGGCGGCCAAGGAGTTCATCCGCAAGCAACCGGCCGACGTGCAGATCGGCATCGTCGCCTTTGCTTCGGCGGCGGTGCTGGTGCAGGCGCCGACCATCGATCGTGAGGCGCTGTACCAGGCGATCAACAGCTTCGATCTGCGGCGCGGCACCGCCGTGGGCTCGGGCGTGCTGGTGGCGCTCGCCACCATCTTCCCCGATGAGAATTTCGACATGGACGGTGACGACCCGCGCGATCGCCTCGGGCTGCCCAGCTTCGGCAACGGGCCGAACGGCTTCCTCGGCTCGCCGCCGCCGGCGCAGGAACTCGAAGGGTTGCTGGCGCAGAACCCGACGCAGCCGCATATCCCGGTGGAGCCGGGCTCGTATGAGAGCGCGGTGGTGATCCTCCTCACCGACGGCGCGACGACCACGGGACCCGATCCAGTCGCGGCAGGCCGGGTGGCCGGGGACTATGGCGTCAAGGTCTACACCGTGGGGTTCGGCTCGGCGAGCGGCGACGTCGTCGATTTCGGCGGCCGTTCGATGCGGGCCCAGCTCGACGCCGACACGCTGCAGGCGATCGCCGACGCCACCGAGGGCGAGTACTACGAGGCCACCAGCGCCGAGGGACTGGAAGAGGTGTACGAGTCGCTTTCCACCCGGCTGATCAGCGAGAAGAAGCTGACCGAGATCGCCTTCGTGTTTGCCGGGATCGGAGCCCTGCTCGCGGCAGCGGCGGCGGGGTTGTCGATGGCGTGGTTCGGGCGGATCGCCTGATTTCCCCGGGAGACGCGACCTGAACGAGCGTATGTTCAGGCTTGCTGCAGATAGGGTACCCCCCTATACTACCTGCCATGTCTCACACCATCGCCAACAAATCGAAGCTCACCGCGCGCGTGCGACGCATATCGGGCCAGGTCGAAGCCATCGAGCGGGCGCTCGAGGCGGAGCTGGGCTGTGCCGATGTGCTGCAGCTGGTCGCCTCGGTGCGCGGCGCCATCAACGGGCTGACTGCCGAACTGATGGAGGACCATGTCCGCCACCACATCGTCGAGGCCGTGACCGAGAAGGAGCGCCGGCAGGGCGCGGACGAGTTGATCGAAGTGATCCGGACCTATCTCAAATGAGCCATAGCCACGTTTTCCTCGGCGCCGATCACGACCGCAACGCCAAACGGGTGTGGCTGGTGATCGCGCTGACCACCGCCATGATGGTCGCGGAGATCACCGCCGGCACGATGTTCGGCTCGATGGCGCTGACCGCCGATGGCTGGCATATGTCGACCCATGCCGGCGCCATGCTGATCGCGGCGCTGGCCTATGGCTACGCACGCCGGCAGGCGAACAACCCGCGCTTCAGCTTCGGCACCGGCAAGGTGGGCGACCTCGCCGCCTTCGCCAGCGCCATCGCGTTGATGCTGGTGGCGCTGCTGATCGGCTGGGAGAGCGCCGTGCGGCTGCTGAACCCGGTGGCGATCGGGTTCGAGGCGGCGATCGCCGTGGCGGTGATCGGACTGGCGGTGAACCTTGCTTCGGCCTGGCTGCTGATGGGCGACGGCGGGCACGCGCACCATGGGCACGATCACGGACATCACCATCATCACGACCACGCGCATCCCCATACGCATGGGCATGAACATGTCCCGGCGCGCGACAACAACCTGCGCGCGGCGTATCTGCACGTGCTGGCCGACGCGCTGACCTCGGTACTGGCCATCGTCGCGCTGATCGCAGGCAGCGTGCTGGGCTGGACCTGGACCGACCCGGTGATCGGCATTGTCGGCGCGTTGGTGATCGCGCGCTGGTCGTTCGGGCTGATCCGCGACGCCGGGCGCGTGCTGCTCGACTACGTGCCCGAGGGCGAGGACCTGCCGGCGGAGATCCGCGAGGCGGTCGAGACCGGCGAGGACAGGATCACGGACCTCCATGTGTGGCAGGTCGGGCCGGGGCACCACGCGGCGATCGTCGCGGTGACCTCACCGGCGCCGAAATCGCCCGAGGACTATCGGGCGCGGCTCAGCCACATCCACGAGCTGTCGCATGTGACGGTGGAAGTGCAGGGAGCTTAGGGGACATCGCCGCCCCCTCCACCATCCTTCGGATGGTCCCCCTCCCCCGCCCCGCGGGGGAGGATTAACGGTGCCCGAAGCGACTTACTGCGGCAGCCGGGCTGCATGGTTGGGCTCGAACTCGCCCTTGCCGAAGGTCGAGGGGAAGTTCGTCGCCATCCACTCGTAGGGATAGCCGAGCTTGAGCGGCATGGCGTCGGTGAGCTGCTGGCGCGCGTCGGCGGGCAGGTCGAAATCGCCGGCTTCCATGTTCTCGGCCACCTGCTCGACGCGACGGGCGCCGATGATGGCGGCGGTGACGCGCTTGTCGCCGAACAGCCAGCTGAGCGCCACCTGGCTCGGGGTCTTGCCGAGGTCGTCGGCAATCGACACCACGAGGTCGATCAGCTTCAGTGAATCCTCGAACCAGTAGCGCGGCAGGGCGATGGCGGCCTGGATGCCGATGCGCGAATCCGCATCGGGCTTGTCCTTCTCGCGGTACTTGCCGGACAGCATGCCGGCGGCGAGCGGGCTCCAGCAGATCATGGCGACGCCCTGGTCCTCGCAGGCCGGCAGGATCTCGCGCTCGATGTCGCGGCGGATGAGGTTGTAGAGGTGCTGCGCCGAAACCAGCGGTTCATAGCCCTTGAGCGCGGCCATGCCGTTGGTCTTGGCGATCTGGAAGGCGTAGAAGTTCGAGCAACCCAGATAGCGGATCTTGCCGGCGCTGATCAGGTCGTCGGCAGCGCGCAGGCTCTCCTCGATCGGGGTGTACGGGTCGGGGCCGTGAAACTGGTACAGGTCGACATAGTCGGTGCCCAGGCGCTTGAGGCTCGACTCGCAGGCCTCGACGATGTTCTTGCGGGAAAGGCCACGGGCGGTTGGCGCCTTGTCCGAGGGGAACCAGCATTTGGTGGCGATCACCAGCTGGTCGCGGTCATAGTCCTTGAGGGCGACACCGAGCATTTTCTCGGATTCGCCGTTGGAATAGCTGTTGGCGGTGTCGATGAAATTGCCGCCGCCTTCGACGAACTTCTTGACGATGGCGCTCGAGGTTTCCTGGTCGCAGCCCCACTGGGAATTGCCGAAGGTCATGGTGCCCAGGCACAGGCGCGACACGAGCAGGCCGGACCGCCCAAGATAACGATACTTCATTATTTCCTCCGCTTGGCGCCGCGGGAGGGATGCGACGCGCGGCGGATCGAACAGGCAAACCTGCGTTAGGTAAAGGGGACTTTTGGATGGACTGGGGCTCAGGTGCCCCGGCCAGTGGGCGGGGGATCGCCGAGGCCGCCCATACCCATTCCCATGCCGCCCCCCATTCCACCGCCCATGCCACCTCCACCGGCGCCGCCTCCGCCGCCACCACCGCGACCGCCCTCGCCACCCCGGCCCCGGCCGCCCGAGCCGGATGGGCGGGTTGGCCCCTGGGCGGGGATGGTGAGATCGGCGGGCACGGCCTCGAGGTCGAGCGCCTTGCGGATGAAATTACGCAGCGAGACCACCAGTTCATGGGTCGACACCGGGTGGCCGGCGACGAGCTCGCGCGCCGCGCGTTCGGCGAGGCGTACCTGCTCCTCGGTGCCGAGCAGGATGATGTCGGACAGCGCCGCCTCCACTGCGTCGCGCACCTGGCGGCGGCGTTCGGCGGCCGGGCTGTCGGCTTCCATCCTGCCCCCTACCTTGTCCCCGCCCTCGTCCTCCGCCGCCCCTTCCGCAGGCGGCGCCGCAGGGAGGACGTGCAGGTCGCGCTTGTGGGTGGGATCGACGCTGAGATTGCCGGTGAAGGAACCGCCCAGCACCTTGTAGGCGGCAATCAGCGTCTTCAGCCGTTCATTGATCTGGCGGTTGAGACGCTGCTGGCGCTGCTGGATGGTCATCATGACGAGCAGGCGGATACCGATGCCGATGAGGGCAAAGAGCGCAATGCCGAGGACGGTGCCGAGCAGGGCCTGCCATGAACTGAAATCGAGGTTGCGCAGCGGGGCCTCCCATCGGACATGTCGATGCGTCGCGGCTGGATAGCATGCGCCGGTCCGGTGCGGCCACGAACATCGTCGGCGGGAGCTGGGCCTCGGTGCGGGCTGCAACCGACCGTTCCGGGGCGCCAGCTGCCTCGGACAGTTCACGTTCGAAGCGGTTCACAACACCGGCGTCATCTCCGCGAAGGCAGGGATCCCGCTTGCGCCCGCTCGGTGCCCGACCGGGTTCCCGCCTGCGCGGATGACATTGTGGGCGGGGCCGCCTCAGTCCGAACGTGAAGTGCTCTAGATCATGTACGCCATGGTCCATGCGGCGAGGCCGAGCATGTAGAGAAAGCCGAGAGCGAGGGAGCGGATCATTGCCGTAGCGCCTTGTTCTTGTCGTTGTACCGCGCGCTGTGACAACGCTGGCATCGGCGCAAGGTTCGCCTGTGCGGCCGCCGTTTTCCGGCAGTAACGAGCTTCAGCCTGCGCCTGTTATCCCGCTGACACACAACCACAAGTCGGCCAAAGCAGAGCTGTGCCAACCTCCATAGGTGACATGCTCCACCAGTAGCCGCGCCCATGGAGCATGCGTGTTCGGCCCCACAGGCCGGACGGATAGCCCGGGGAGGATTGCGGTCCGCACCAGCGATCCTCCCCGGCATCTCTTTCCCCGCCGATGCAGGACAAAGAAAAAAGGCCCGCCGAACCGGCGGGCCTAGTCGTGTGCATGGTTGTTTTCCGGCCGGGCAGCGACCGGTTTTGGGGGCGTCGCTCAAATCTTTTGGGGGCTGCGAGGTGAGCGACGACGTAAGCTATAAGCGAGCCGGGCTGTGGCGGGCCTTTTGGCGAATGTCAGCGGATTGACAGCTAGAGCCGGTCGAAGCGGACTACGACCTCGAAGCGCGAGCGGCGCACCACCGAGCAGGCGACCGAGCTGTGATTGTCGACATCGAGCACGAAGGCGGAGGGAAGGCCATCGGCCTTGGGCAGGCGGAGCGTCGCGCCGTTGCGGCTGGGATTGTGGATATCGCAGGTCGTGGGCGCGCCTGCCGTTGCGATCGAGCCGCGCAGGACCCGCAGCTTCGGTGAGTTCCAGAATTCGGGCATTCGTCATCCCCCTAATGGTAAGCAGGCCTTGTCTCGGCGATGAATCGGTGCACTCCCTTGGTCCGACGACTTTAGTTGTACCGATCCGGTCTATCGGGAAGCTGTGCGGCGACATCAACGGATTCACAGCTTGCCGGCATTACGCTAAGCGGATGATCAAACCATTCTTCCAGGTCCTGACCGTAGTCGCTGCCCTTGCCGGCGGCATGACGGTTGCCGTCGCGGCCGATGGCAACAACGGCAAGGGCAAGGGCTCCGAGAGCTCGGAAAGCGGCGGGAAGGCCGACAAGTCGGACAAGTCGGAAAGCAAAGCGGACAAGCCGGACAAGGCGGACAAGTCGACGGCCGGGGGCAAGCCCGCCGCGGCGGGCACGTCCGCCAAGCCCGATGCCGCGCGCGTGCCAGCCATACCCAAGGGCAAGGATGCCGTGGTGCCGGAGGACGTGCTGCCGCAGACCAGCGCCGACGCGCTGGCGGTGCTGCCCGAAGTGATGACCGAGGATGCATTGTCGCTGAGCGAGGTGCGCAGCGCGCTGGCGCTGGTGTCGAACGGGCGCATGCTCGACATCGCTCTTGCCGAGGTCGACGGCCGGATGGTCTATCAGGTGACTGTGCTCGAGCGGGGAAACGTGGCGCGGCAGATCGTCATTGATGCCAGGTCCGGGCTGGAAGTCGGAGACCCTCGTTGAGAGTTCTGATCGCTGAAGACGACGAGCGCATCTCCGAGCCACTCTCGGTGACCCTGCAGAGCGCGGGGTTCCTCGTGGATGTCGAGCCCGACGGCGAGGTGGCCTGGTATCGCGGCGATACCGAAACCTTCGATACCATTATCCTCGATCTCGGCCTGCCCACGCTCGACGGGCTCAGCATCCTCAAGCGCTGGCGCAATGCCGACCGGCGTGCGCCGGTGCTGGTACTGACGGCGCGAGGGCGGTGGGAGGAAAAGGTCGAGGCGATCGAATCCGGCGCTGACGACTACGTGGTCAAGCCGTTCCAGATGGAAGAAGTGGTGGCGCGCGTGCGGGCTATCGTGCGCCGCGCCAACGGACTTGCCTCCTCGCGCATTGCGTTCAAGGACTATGTGCTCGACAGCCGGCAGATGCTGGTGACCAAGAAGGGCGTACCGGTGGAACTGACGCCGCTGGAGTTGCGCCTGCTGATGCATCTGTTGCACCATCGCGGCCAGGTCGTGTCGCAGATCGAACTGACCGACCACCTTTACGACCAGGCCTCGGACAGGGATCCCAACTCGGTGGAGCAGCTCGTCGCCCGCATCCGGAAGCGCATCGGTGCCGATGTGATCGAAACCCGCCGCGGCTTTGGCTATGTCATTGCCGAGGATGCTCATTGAGCTCACTGAAGCTGAGCCTCGTGCTCGGCGCAGCGCTGTGGTCGATCCTGACGCTGAGCGCGGCCGGCGCCGCCATCACGTTCATCTTCTCGATCACCGTGCAGCGCGACCAGATGGAGGATCTCGGCGCGGCGCTTGACCGGCTGACGACCGAATTGCTGCAGGAGGAGCCCGTCATCGCGCGCGCCCTCAGCGATCCCCGTTACGAGGTGCCCGGCGGCGGCCTCTACTATCAGGTGCAGGAGCTCGAGAGCGGCGAATTGCTGCGCTCGCGCTCGCTGTGGGACAGCGAACTCGACCTGCCGACGCCGCCGGCCGGGGGCCAGGCGCTGGTGGAGCGCGCCGGCCCGGAAAGGCAGGTGCTGACCACGCTGGTGCGCGACGTCGAGATCGTGCCCGCGAGCGGCCAGCGACGGATGGTACGCATGGCGGTCGCCGAGAATGTCGACCTGCGCGGCGGCAGCATCCGCACCTTCGCCACCCAGATCGGTATTGCGCTGCTGATCGTCGCCATCGGCCTGTCGATCGCCGGCTGGTTCCTCGTCCACCTGGGGTTGCGGCCGCTCGACAAGCTGCGCCGCGGCCTCGAGCAGATCACCTCGGGCAAGCGCTCGCGGCTCGATGAAACCGTGCCGGTGGAGTTCGTCCCGCTGGTGCACGAGGTCAACTCGCTGCTCGACGTGCAGGAGCGCACGATCAAGTTGTCGCGCGAGCGGGCCGACGACCTGGCGCACGGGCTGAAGACGCCGCTGGCCGTGATGCGGGCCACGGCGGAGCGGCTGAAGGCGGCCGGCGATGTGTCCAACGCCGCGGGCCTCGAGCTGCTGAGCGCCGAGATGGCGGAACGCATCGACTACCAGTTGCGGCTG
This sequence comes from Devosia sp. Soil_C_22, assembly GCF_057657195.1. Classification (NCBI taxonomy): domain Bacteria; kingdom Pseudomonadati; phylum Pseudomonadota; class Alphaproteobacteria; order Hyphomicrobiales; family Devosiaceae; genus Devosia; species Devosia sp. Soil_C_22. The sequence continues at coordinate 633,756 of NZ_JBDGIY010000001.1, read as the reverse complement.
ACCCAGCTGCGCATCCGCAGCGAAAGCCAGGGGCTGAGCTCGTCGGTGGACCAGGCGCTGCTCCGCAGCGTCGCGGTGATCCGCAAGACCGGGCGCGGCGCCGATCTGTTCTGGAACATGAGCGCGGACCGGGTGAACGCCGACATCGACAGCCATGACCTGATGGAGCTGGTGGGCGTGCTGCTGGAGAACGCCGCCAAGTGGGCGCGATCCGAAGTGGTGGTCGGCTGCACGCTGGCGGGGACGACTGCGCAGTTCATGGTGGCCGATGACGGCCCGGGATTGGGCGAGAACGAGATCGCGCTGCTGGGCGTGCGCGGACGGCGGCTGGACGAGACGCGCTCGGGCTCGGGCTTCGGCATCGCCATCGCCAAGGAGATCGTGCGGCTCAACCGCGGCACGATCCTGCTCGACCGCGCCCCCGCCGGCGGGCTGCGCGTGACGGTGGACCTGCCAGCCATCGCCCGGGCCGACAACTCGCCGGCATAGCCAGGCGCGGCAACTAAAGGCGTAGGCCAGGAACCTTCCCCCGGTGCACCAAGTTTCCTACCCGGAGCGGACGCTTTCCCGCCCGGAGCAGCATGACGTGCATATCACTCTCGACACTTCCCTCGATCCAGCGCCCGACCCCGATAGGTCGCCCGCTCGCGGGCGTTCTGCCATGACGCAGCGGACGTGCTGGTTCCTGGTGGTCAAGGTGAACGAGATGTGGTGGGTGGATTGCGAGGGCAAGGGCTACGGCCCGTTCGAAACCCGCAACGAAGCCGCCGAAGGCGCGCAACGGCTGGCCGCGATCTTCGGCGACGAGACGCGGCAGGCACAGGTCTGGGCGCCCGATGACGACGGGCACATGCGCATCGTCTGGCAGGGTCCCAACCCCGGCATGGCGAGATAGAACCGCCGCAGCGCGGCTCGATAATGCCGGCGAAGGACGAGCCGGCCGATGTCCGCACCCCCTCCTCCACCCACTGCGCCCCGGTCGCCGTGCGGCTGGCGACGATCAGCTAGAGCAACTGGCTGATCCACCGGGTTTCGTGCTGGCGGACTTCAAATTGCTCGGGTTCTCGGGCATGCCTGCGGATGACATCCATTGCCTCGAGAGCTCACCGTGTTGTCCTATCTATCGGAACTGCTCGCACCGTACTGGGGACCGGCGCGGCTGCTGTCGTCCTATGTGGTCCTGGCGACGGTCGGATCGTTCTGTTCGGCGGTAGCGACGGTGCTGCTGTTGCCGCGGCTGTGGCATCTGGTGACCACCGATAAGGGGCGGGCGCACGCGATCAATGCGGAACAGAGCGTCGGCAAGCCGGTAGGGGTGGGCATCTTCATCGTACTGATCACGGTGGTGGGGATCGCGCTGTTCTCTCCGGTCGATTCCCGGGTCTATTTCTGCTTCGGCGCGATGCTGGTGGCATCCGCGGTGGGATATCTCGACGATTTCAGGCGCGGCGGGTTGAGCGAGATCACGCTGGGCCTTGCCGACCTCGCGATCTCGGTGTTCGTCTGCGTGGTGATCCTCAACGGACATGACGCACAGCTGTGGCTGCCGTTCACGGCGACCGCCTTCGACCTGCCGTTCTGGCTGGCGTTGCTGGTCTACGTGCCGGTGGTGTGGATCTGCATCAACGCGACCAATTGCAGCGACGGCGTGGACGGCGTTTCGGGGACGCTGTCGGCGGTGACGATCTCAGTGCTCGGTTTCATCCTCTACATGGTCGTGGGAGACGTGAACAACGCCGAGTACCTGCTGGTGCCGTTCCGCGCCGACGCCGCCAACTGGGCCGTGGCGGCCGCCATCTTCTGTGGCGCGATCATCGGGTATCTGTGGCACAACGCGCCGCCCAGCGCGGCGCTGATGGGCGATGCGGGCTCGCGCCCGATCGGGCTGTTCATCGGCATGTGCATCGTGGTGTCGGGCAACCCGGCGATCATCTTCTTCGTCGCGCCGCTGCTTCTGTTCAATGGCGCCACGGGACTGGCGAAGGTCGCACTGATCCGGGTGTTCGGCTGGCGCGTCCTCGACAGCATCCGCTTCCCGTTTCACGATCATGTCCGCAAAAACCTGCAGTGGTCGAACGCGCAGGTGCTGTTGCGCTTCCTACTGATTCACCTTGCGAGCCTGTTCTTCCTCGTGACGCTGCTGATCAAGGTGCGGTAACACACGAGAGGGTCGCACGCGACAACATGCGACCCTCCACACGGCGCTTTGGTCGCCGCGCCTGGCGCCTGTGGCCCTGCGCCAAGAAGAACTCTGAGAACCTGCCACAGCCCGGTTTTCCGGTGATTGTCATGGCCGGTCAGCGAGCTGACAGTTCAGCCTTATCCGCCAAGGCGGCGTCGGCCCGGCAGAGTGGAGCAGGCCAGCACTTCGCCGCCGATTGGGACAGATGCCCATGCAGTGGGACGGAACCACCCTGTCGGGTCGATAGCTGCGGCTCATATGCTCAACCGGTCAGGGCCGGCGCGGCGGCCCCTATGGGATTCCGAACGATGACAAAGCAGAGTGACGGACTTGACCGGCGCGACTTCATGATCGCATCGGTGGGCGCAGTTGGAGCGGCCGCGGCCCTGATGGCGGGAAGTGCCCAGGCGCAAGACGCGGCGGCCACGCCGGTAGCGGGCGGCACAGTGCGAACCGGGGACAGTATAGACGGCAAGCCGGTGATCACGGCCCTCGACATTTCCGACCTCGAGCCGGGCAAGCACATGTTCTATTTCCAGGGCGTGCAGATGCCGACCGGGCAGAGCTGGTACGTGTCGGTGATGGTGGCCAAGGGCGCCAACCCGGGCAAGCGCGTCGGTCTGATCGCGGGCGTGCACGGCGACGAGATGAGCCCGATGCATACGCTGCAAAAGGTGATGAACGGGCTGGACCCGGCAGCGATGTCGGGCTCGGTGCTGGCGGTATTCGACCTGTCGCGACCGGCGATCGAGGCGATGGAACGCCGCTGGCACAACTCAGGCCGCGGCATGGACCTGATCGACATCAACCGGGTGTTTCCGGGCAACGAGAATGCACCGGACGCGCCGAGCCGGCACGCGGCGGCGGTGTTCAACCGGCTGTTGCGGCCCAATATCGACTTTGGCCTCGATTTCCACACCGCGGCGACATCGATGGACGCGACGGCCTTCCACCTGGCGCGCATGGACCTGCCGGAAGTTAAGGCCATGGCGGAGCTGTTCCCGATCGACCAGATTTTCGACAATTTCGGCGAAGTGGGCCTCCTCGCCAATGCGCTGATCGATGCAGGTATTCCGGCGCTCACCCCAGAGATCGGCAACCCGCGCGTGTTCGATCTGGAAATGATCGAGCTGTTCGTCGAGGGCACGCTGAACGTCTTGAAGCACCATGGCATCATTACCGGGGCGATGGGGCGGACGGGCGCGGATTCCAACATCTTCATAGCCGATGGCATGCTGCCGATCCTGACCACGCATGGCGGGTTCGTGGAGTTGCTGGTGAAGGTCAACGACGCGGTAACAGAAGGCCAGAAGGTCGCGATCCAGCGCAACACATTCGGCGAGATCGTCGCCGAGTACACCACGCCGCGGGCCGGCGAGGTGGGCGCACGGCGCACCGATGCGACGGCAGAACCGGGCACACCGATCGTGTTCATCGTGTTCGACAGCGCAACGCCGGTGGGCGGCGACGTGGTCGTCGAGTAGCCGCTCCTCCGACAAGACAGCGCCACGGCGAGGCCGGGGCGCTTTCGTTCAGGTCGTCGGCTCGCCTTCATAGGGGCCGTCGATGATTTCGCCGTGGCCATCGCGCAGCAGCAGGCGGGCCGGGATGCCGTCGGGCAGTATCTTGCCGGGCGGAAGCGGCGAGATGTAACGACGGCCGGCGAGGCGGCTGTCGAAATCGGCCCGGACTTCGGCGCGGAAGTCAGCGTCGGTCATCAGATCAAGGCCAACGCCGGCCATGACTACCGCCGTATCGAGGGAGGCCTTGTCGGCGATGGAGACGCCGCCGCAGGCGGTGACCGGCCAGGTGTGGAGGCCGACGCCGAGCGGCATGGTGGTGTAAACGAAGATGCCGACCGGGGTGTTGAAGCTGACATCGCCGACATCGGTGGCGCCGCCGGTGGTGGTTTCGGGGACAATGGGCAGCAGTCCATCGAACAGGCCGGCCTCCGGCAAGCCCATCTCGCGCTGGCAGGCACGGGCGAATTCCTGCTCCTCCTCGGTCCATTGCGGCTGCACGACACCCAGGTGCTGGTGCAGGCGGTTGACCAGCGGCTCGTTGGGCAGCAGGTCGTGGAGGCCGAAGAACAGGTCGAAATCTACCCCGGTCTGAGTGGAGGCTGCGGCACCTTCGGCGACCTCACGTACCCAGCCGGTGACATCGACCACCATCTGGCGATCGGCATCGCGGATCATGATGAAGACCTCGGCATTGTCGGGCACGACGTTCGGGGTCTCGCCGGCGGCGGTGTAGACATAGTGCAGGCGCGTCGTCGGCTGCAGATGCTCGCGCATGAACTGGATGCCGATGCCGAACAGTTCGGCGCCCTTGAGCGCGCTGCGACCTTCCCATGGATCGACGCCGGCATGGGCGGTGCGGCCGGAAAAGCGGATGCGGATCATGTTGACGGCGGCGGTGCGCACGAGGCCGACGCCGGTCATGGGCGCGGGATGCCAGGCTAGAGCGGCGTCGAGATCGTCGAACAGACCATCGCGGGCCATGTAGACCTTGGCGCCCTCGGTCTCCTCGGCGGCGCAGCCGAACACCTTGATGGTGCCAGGGATATTCCGCTCGATCATAATGGCCTTGAGCGCGAAAGCGGCACCAGTACAGCCGGCGCCGAGCATGGCGTGGCCGCAGCCATGGCCGACTTCGACGCCGTGCTCGGGGTGCGGCGCCTGCACCGGTTCGGCGGCGTTGCCGAGCCCGGGAAGCGCATCATATTCGGGCAGGAAGCCGATGGTGGGGCCGCCTTCGCCCTGCGACCATTCGGCGAGGAAGGCGGTGGGAATGCCCGACGTGCCCTCGGTGACGGTGAAACCGGCGGCCTTCAGTTCGCGGACATGTATCTGGGCGGAGAGTTCCTCGTGGAGGGAGAGTTCCGGCGTGCTCCAGACCTCGCGGTTGATGCGCAGGATGGCGTCTTCGACATCGGCCACGGCCTTGCGAGCGGCTTCGACCGAGGCAGTAACATCGGCGGACGGGGTGAGGTCCTGGGCGCGGACGGGGGCGCCGGCCAGCGACCAGGCTCCGACGGCAGAGGCGGTACCGAGCAATAGCTCACGACGATTGAGGTGCATTCGAACGCTCCGGCAATGATGGTCAGGCAAGCCCTTGACCGGGTGAATATGCCACCGGGACGGGTGTGAGCGTTGTGCGGGGTGTCCCAAGATTTGGGGGTGTGTCCCTATTTTTGGGGAGCGACAGGGGATTTGGTCGCCCCCTCCACCATGCTGCGCATGGTCACCCTCCCCCGCCCCGCGGGGGAGGATCAATCGGAGAGGCGGGTGGGCAACTACTTGCTCAGGGTGATCGCCGGTTGGCCATCCGCGCCGAGCAGGGTGAGCTGGTTGGTGGAGGTGATTCCGAAGCCGGTTATCGTTTCGAGGGCGGCAAGGAAGCTGCTTTCCTGCTGCATCAGGGGTCCGTCGCAGGCCATCATGGTCGCGCCGGCTTCGGAAAAGCTGAGGCCTTCGCCGGTGAGCGTGAAATTGCCGAAGTAGCGATTGCAGGACGCGTTGCCACCGATCTTGCCGTCGGGCGAGAACGTCATGGTGGGCTCGGAGGTGGCGATGACGGGGGTGGTGCCGATAGCGGTGATGCGCCAGTCGCCGTGGAGAAGCGTTGCCGACTCGCCGCCGCAGCCGGTGAACTGGCGCTCGCCAATGGCGACGATGGCGGTGCGGGGGAACGACATGCCGGACATGTCATCGACACAGAGCTGGTCGGCGAGGACGGCGACGAAAGGCTGGCCGTCGGCAGTGGTGACGTACAGATCGACCTTGTTGGCGGAGATGGGGGCCGGAGCCGGGCTGATCTTCAGCGGCTCGCCGTCGGGGGTGGAGAAGGTCATGGCTTCGGCGGCGATCTCGAGCGACCAGAATGGCTCGTTGCCGCGGGCGGTGACGCCGGATTGCGAAACCGCGGGGCCCGCCGTCAGCAGGAGCGCAATGGCGGCCAGGAGGCAGTGGTATGGGTGGATCATCGTTCTTGCTCTCCTAGCGATCAATGCGTTTGCCGGGCGCCGAGCGAGGTGCTGGACGACATCCAGGCGCGCACGATCTGGATGAGCCCGAAGACGGCGAGCAGCCCCCCGCCGATCTGCATCAGCAGGATGGCGCCGGTGAACGGCAGGGCGAGCAGCACGGCACCGATGGCGATGTAGATCAGTGCGCCCAGCACGGTGCTCCAGATGGGCGGGAAGGCTTCGCGGTAACGGAACAGGATGAAGAGCTCGGTAAGGCCGACGGCAATAGCGCCGATGGCTATGGCCACCGCGAGGAAGGTCGGGGTGAGCACGGAGACGAGCAGCGGGCTGAACATGAGGACGAGGCCGGCAACCACCGCAAGTACGCCGCGGGTGACGCTAAGCCAGAAAGGCCAACTCGACTCGATGCCATAGTTCTGGCTGGCGAGCGCCCCGAGCACGCCATCGACGACGAGAAATGCGCCGGCGACCACGACGACGACACGGAGCGCGGTCTCGGGCATCGCCATGGCGACGATGCCGGCGAGGAACAGCAGCACGCCGCGCAGCAGGTTGAGGGTTATGGCCAGTCTCTTGCTCGAGAGCGACATTGATCCTACTCGCTTTCATCGTTGTCGCCCCACCGGGGCAACGGGTGGGACTAGCGGCCGAGGCCGCGCAGCAGATCGGCGAAGGTCGGGTTGAGGATGCCGGAGCGCCCGATCGGCAGGCTGCCGGAAAGGTGGTGGGCGCGGGCCTCGCTGGGGGTATAGCCGAACTCGCGCCGGAAGGCCCGGCTGAACTCGCCCGGATCCATGAAGCCGCGCTCGGCGGCGATCTCGTGGATTGCGCGCGTGTCGGCACTGTTGGTGAGCGCGTGGTGCGCGTCGAGCAACCGCGCGGAGCGGATGTATTTCATCACGCCGCCAAGCGGCTCGAAGCTGCGATAGAGCGAGGAGCGCGAGACGCCGAGGGAGCGGCAGAGCTCATCGATACCGAGGCTCGGAGACAGCAGGTGCCGGCGTATCAGCTGACGGGCCCGTTCGACTTGGGTGGCATGGATCGCGGCAGAGGCGGCAATGACCGTGTCGGGATCGGGCACGGCACAGGCCGTGATGATGGCGCGGGTGGCCTCGAGCACGGGCGGCAGGTGCTCGAGGCGTAGCGTCGGCAACTGGCGCCGCAACGACATGAGGTAGTCGCTGAGCAACGCGCCGAGTTCGGGCCGCAGGTTGGCCTCGTGCAGCTGGTCCATGGCGGCAGCCGCATCGGGGAGGAAATCGCGCGGGATGAAGACGCCGATGACCTCGATACGGCGGTGCCGGCCGCGAAACGGGCGGTGCATGGCCCGTACGCGACACTGCCCGCGGGCGGTGCGGACGCCGTTATCGGCAATGGCGGAGCCAGCCTTGGGCGCGCTCAGCCACCATTGGTCGACCGGACCCACGCGCAGGTGCGAGCCGACGCGGTTGAAGCTCGAGGGCGGGATCGCCGCCTCGGCAAGCACGATCCGACCCATGTCCCAGCCGCTCAAGCGTGCCGCAAAGCCGCCCTTCCTGCCGGCGGGCGGATCATTGGCAGCCAGCGCACCGGTAATTTCGGTCCACGCATCGAACTGATCCTGCCGGCTCAGATGCGAGGTTCCGAAATGATGGGCCGGAACATAGTGGACATTGCTTTGGGCCGAACCAGACCCAGCCGGCTCATGGTCAAGCACCATAAATGCCTCCATCAGAAGGCTGCACCAAGTCAAATCGTCAAAGCACTACGTTGCAACTCGCCGCCGCGCGGGCGAATCCTGATATTTCGCAGGACTGTACGTGTTGGTGCGAATAGTTACCACTTCGGCAGCAACACGTACAGGCGCATTAACCTGAGCTAGCGACGATTGGCGGTGAAGGTGCGGCTGCTGACGCCCCGGACGGTGGGATGGTAAGTGCAGCGCAGGCCATTGAGCCGTGGCGTGTCGCCGATGATCAGGCGGCCCAGGGCGCGGCCGAGCAAGGAGCCGAAATGGCGGCAATCGATCGAGGCCTCCTCCCAGGCCCGGCCGCGGCCACAGGAGGCACGCTGGAGATCGATGAGGATGTCGCGGCCCGAAGTACGCCAGGTTAGCCGACCATCGCAGCGCAAGCCGCCGCCGCGCACCTCGTAGGTGCCGCGCCGCTCGAGGCAGAAGGTCAGCCGATACGGCCCGAACAGGTTCTCGTTGGCGCGGAAGCAGCCTTCCACGGGGACTCCGCCGCCGGGATGATCGGGCACCACTACCATGGGGGTGATGTCCTGGGCCAAGGCCGGCGCAACGGACGAAACGGCAAGGCCAAGGGCCAGCACCAACGATCGCAACTTGACGCTCTTCATCTTCAGCTCGCTCCTCTCGAGGGCGGTTACGTGATGCCCGCTCGCCACGAGCTTACAGAGGGCACGACCGCTTGCGGATGGGCCAGGCGTCTCCAGTCATGGGGATTTGTCCCAGAATTCCTGGTGGCACATTTGATTGTTGCTTCGCGCGCGCGGCAACTGCCCACATTGCCAAATACGATCCCGACGTTGCCATATGATCGGGTCGTGGGTGAGTTGGTGAACGAGTCGGCATGCGCCTATCGCAGCGGTTCTTCCTAGTTGCGTTCATCGTCGTACTGGGCGTGGTGATCGCCTTTGGCGGCTGGGCCGGAGCGTATGTCTCGGACGCCGTCGTCAAAGGCGTGGGCGCGACGGCGGCGGGCAGCATCGAAGCCCTGATCTCGCGCCGGCTCGATGGAGCGCTGACAGCCGGGTCGCTGAGCCCGGAGGATCTCGAGGCGATCGACACCGCATTCGACATGGGCAGCAATACGAATAGCACGCGATTGCTGATGCTGCGGCTGCGCCGGCTCGATGGCGAGCTAGTGCTGCAGACCGGCAACGATTTCGAAGACGCCCTGTCGATAGCCCACCACATGGCGGCGGCACAGGGCGAGCTCGACGTGCGGCTGATAAACGTCACCGTGCCGGCGCTGGGCGGGCTGCCGGCCTCGCACCTGCCGGTGCTCAAGATCTATACTCCACTGCGCGATGACGACGAGAGCGTGGTCGGCGTTGCCGAGCTCTACTTCGGTGCGCGGGCGGTGACGGAGTTACAGGCGGAGGCTCGCACTAATGCCTGGATCATCGCTGCGCTCGTCGGCTTCGCGGCGCTGGGCACGGTGGCGATGCTGGTGGATGTGACCAGCGACGTCATCGCCCATCAGCGCCAGCGCCTCGCGGCCAATCTCAGGCGAACGCACAGCCTGCTGCGGCAGAACATTGCCCTACATGAGGTATCGGACACGTTGCGCATGGAGTCGATCCTGGCCAACGAGCGCGTGCTGGCGGAGGTGGGGTCGGACATCCACGACGGGCCAGTGCAGTTGTTGACCTTGCTGATCCTGCGGTTGCCGGGCAAGGCGGGCGACCCAAATGCGGACCGGGGCCTGGCACAGCAGGCGCTCGAGGAGCTGCGCGCCATCTCGGCGGGCCTTGTATTGCCGCAGCTTGCCGGGATGGATCTCAAGCAATCGATCGAAGCAGCGATCGGCCGGCACCAGAACCTGACGGGTGTCGAGATCGAGACGCTGATTGACATCCCGTCCGGAACGACAGGCCCGTTGACGGCGCGCATCTGCGCCTATCGGGTGGTTCAGGAGGCGCTCACCAATGCCTACCGGCATAATGACGGAGGTGGGGCGCAGGTGACCGCCCGCGTCGCGGCAGGATGGCTGGACCTCGCCATCACCAACGCCATCGATCCTGGCCTCAACCCGCAGCCGTCGGTAGAGCGGCTGGGCTTGCGGGGCATGTTCTTCCGGGTCGAGTCGCAAGGAGGACGGCTGAGCGTCGCGATGGAGGACGGAGAAGCGCGGATCAAGGCCCAGATTCCGCTGGTCGAGCTACCTCACCTGTCGTCGCCGGAAGAGCCGAGGTCCGGCTCGTAAGGCGACCGCAGGCGGCGAGCGGCGAGGACGACCTCCAGCCGGCTTTTCACCTTCAACTTGTTCATCAGGTTGGTCATGTAATGCTTGACCGTCTTTTCTGTGAGGTTGAGCGCCCGGGCAATCTCCTTGTTGGACATTGCTTCGAACAGGCACTCGACCAGTTGCTGCTCGCGCGGGCTGAGCTTGGTGTTACTGCGCTCGCGCTCGCGCAGGGTGCGCTGGCGGAAGCCGGCGAGCAGCTTGGGCGAGAAGTCGGGCGAGATGTAGAGAGCCCCATGCTGGACCGTGGCGACGGCCTCGAACAGTTCGTCGGACGGGCGGCCCTTGAGCACGAAGCCATGGGCGCCGGCATCGAGTGCGCGGAGCGCCAGATCCACATCGCCGAAGGCGGTGAAGATGATGATGCGGGTAGCCGGGGACTTTTCGATGACGGCGGGAATGGCGGCAATGACGTCGCCCGGCATGCTCAGATCCATGGTCAGCACGTCGGGGCTCTGCGCAACAACGAGGTCTATGGCGCCGTCGGCGGAAGTCTGGGTGCCGACGATCTCGAAGGACGGATTGGCCTCGAAGAGGGCAGCCATGCCCATGAGCAGCATCGGATGGTCGTCGACGAAGCCGATACGAATGCGGGGCTTGGGAGAAGCATCGTCAAGATCGGCCAGAGTTCCCGTTGCCATGCCGCTCTCGTCTCCCCGTGGTTGCCCAGCACTCAGTCCGGCAAGTGGTCTCCACCAATCTGGGCATTTTTATTGCGGGTTCGACCTATTTGCCCACTATTCCCAGTGGATTAGGAACCGATCCGGTCTCGATGCCATCAACCGAGCCCGGCGCCTTCATGGCGGTTGCGGCGGCTTCGAGATCGGCGAGGAAAACGGCCTCGCCAGCAGCGACGGTGGTCTCCACACTGGTTCTGGGGTCGGAGACGATGGCCGAGCCAGCGGTGACCTCGACCTTGCCGGCTTCGGCCAGAATCGCAAGGCGCGCCGGGCCGGGCTCGACATTGATGGTGAGCGCCGGGGTGCGGATGAGCAGGCCGCGGCCGCGGGCGACGCGGGCATCGACGGTAAGCTTGCCGGCGAACTGGGTGAGCGCGGTATTGTTGCCCGTCGCCTCGTCGAGCCGGGCAGCACTGTCGGGAGCGAGAGTTACCACCTGGCCGGCGTGAGACAGGGTGATGGTCGCGCGCTTCAGCGTGCGGACCGGCATGCCCTGAGGCACGTCCTCCCCTTTGGGGAGATCGGCCCACTGGTCGCGCTCGAGGATCAGCACTGGACCGTTGCTATCGAGCACCGTCCAGCTTTCGGCCGCGGCAGCAGAGCCTGCCATCGCACACCCAGCAGTCACAAGTATTAATAAATACAGTTTTATGAAAAATTTATACTGCGTTACAATCCGACGCACAACGACCGACCCTGTCGGCCGCGAGACGATCGCACCGCCACGCAATAATTCCATTTCAATCAGACTGCAAAAATAGCATCCATGAATAGCGAATAGTACTTAACGACTGCCGCATCAACCGGAAGCGGCAATTTAGGTGAATTCCAGCTCTGTTACCGACCACAGGCCGACCTACCAATGGCGACCAAAGACCGTAATGAAGCGGCGCGGTGTTGGTTACATATGTCCTAACGCATCCAGCAGGATGGTGCTGAACCGGTTAACCCTTTCAGCGCAGTCGCCGGACGGTTCGAGGCCAAAATAGGGCCGACCGGGGACATGCAGGAGCGCAGTCATTTCCCAAGGGCGTGCGGCCGCCGAATCCACATCAGTCGATGATGCGACTGGTGGGGCTCTGGAGGTTTTTGTGGTCGCACGTCTAGCAACTCTGTCTTTCCGTCCTGTCGCCGTCGTCACCGGCGGTGCTGGATTTGTGGGTTCCCACCTGAGCGAGCAGCTGCTCGCTCAGGGCTACCAGGTCGTGTGCGTCGACAACTTCGAGACCGGCCGGATCGAGAACATCCAGCACCTGCTGACCAACAAGCATTTCGTGCTGTTCCGGCACGACATGGTCGAACCGCTGGACCTGCCCTACCCGCGCGTCGCCGAGGTCTACAACCTCGCCTCGCCCGCCTCGCCGCCGATGTACCAGCGCGACCCGATCCACACGCTGAAGACCAACGTGCTCGGCGCGCTCAACGCGCTCGAGTTCGCGCGGCGCAAGGGCGCCCGCATCTTCCAGGCCTCGACCTCGGAAGTGTATGGCGACCCCGAGGTGCATCCGCAGCCCGAGGGCTACTGGGGCAACGTCAACCCGTTCGGACCCCGCTCCTGCTACGACGAAGGCAAGCGTGCCGCAGAGACGGCGTTCTTCGAATATCGCCAGCAGTATGGCGTCGATATCCGGATCGCTCGCATCTTCAATACCTACGGCCCGCGCATGAGCCCCGAGGACGGGCGCGTGGTGTCCAACTTCGTGGTACAGGCGCTGCGCGGCGAGGACATCACCGTGTACGGCGACGGCAGCCAGACCCGGTCGTTCTGCTATGTCAGCGATCTGGTGGCAGGCATCATCAAGCTGATGCGGGCTGAGGTGGCACCGGCAACCCCGGTCAACCTTGGCAATCCAGGCGAGTTCACCATGCTCGAGCTGGCGCAGATGATCGTCGAGATGACCGGCACAAGCTCGAGCGTGATCCGGCGGCCGCTGCCGACCGATGATCCCAAGCAGCGCCGACCGGTGATCACCCGGGCCAAGGAGCTGCTCGACTGGGAGCCGACGATCAGCCTGCGCGAGGGGCTGAAGAGCACCATCGCCTATTTCGAGGCGGAGCTGGCCCGATCGGCGGCGCAGCCTCGGATGGACATCGCGCTATGAGTGCGACACCGCTTCTGGTTACCGGCGGAGCTGGGTTCATCGGCAGCCATACGTGCAAGCAACTGGCACGTGACGGCTTCCTGCCGATCGCCTTCGACAACCTGAGCACCGGGCATGCCGATGCGGTGAAGTGGGGGCCGCTGGTCGAGGGCGACATCCGCGACACCGAGGCTCTGGCCGCGGTGATGCGACTGCACCAGCCCCAGGCGGTGATCCATTTTGCTGCTTCCGCCTATGTCGGGGAGTCGGTGACGGAACCGGCCAAGTATTACAGCAACAATGTCGAGGGAACGCTGAGCCTGCTCGAGGCCTGCCGCATTGCCGGGGTGGGCTCGGTGATCTTTTCGAGCAGTTGCGCCACCTATGGCACGGCGCCCGAGGTGCCGATCGTCGAGAGTACGGCGCAATCTCCGATCAATCCCTATGGCTGGACCAAGCTGATCGGCGAGCAGATGCTGATGGACTATGCGACGGCCTATGGCATCCGCTTTTCAGCTTTGCGCTACTTCAACGCCTGCGGTGCAGATCCGGAAGGCGAGATCGGCGAGCGGCATGATCCCGAGACCCACCTGATCCCGCGTGCGCTGATGGCGGCGACCGGGCTGCTGCCGCGGCTCGAAGTGTTCGGCAACGATTACCCGACGGCGGACGGTACCTGCATCCGCGACTATGTGCATGTCTGCGACCTGGCGCGCGCCCACGTGCTGGCGGCGCGCCGGCTGCTGGCCGGTGGCGAGAACCTGAAGGTCAATCTCGGCAGTGGCCGGGGTTCGTCCATCAAGCAGGTGCTCGGCGCCATCGAGACGGTGGTCGGGCATGCGGTGCCGGTGGTTTATCGCGACCGCCGCGCCGGCGATCCCGCCGAACTCTATGCCGATGCGAGCCTTGCTCGCGAAAAGCTGGGCTTTGTCGCCGAACTCTCGGATCTCGAGACGATCGTGCGGACCGCCCTGCCGTGGTTTGCCCGCGAGGTACGCCATGCGGGGTGATGCCGCCACTCTGCCCATGGAGCCAATGCTAGGGCGCAAGGCGCAGCTTTTGCAAAGGGCCGGACTGATCCTGTGGGCCGCCTTCTTCGCCAACTTCTGGATCTGGTGGCTGCGGCCGGACCACTGGACCTCTCCAGTCTCCTTCCTGGCGGTCTCGGGTGTCCTGATCTGGGTTACCGTCACTCCCGCCTACTTCTTGCTGATTCTTAATCGAGCCCGGCGCCCCGCACCATCGGCCCCCGTTCCGCGGGACCTCAGAGTTGCCATGGTTGTCACCAAGGCCCCGAGCGAGCCGTTCGATGTGCTAGCGCAAACGCTGTCGGCCATGCTGAAACAGGATATTCCTCACGACACATGGCTCGCGGACGAGGCACCGACGCCCGAGACCGTCGCTTGGGCCGAAGCGCATGGCGTGCGAATCTCGACACGCTTCGGCGTCGAGGACTATCACCGCGCCACATGGCCGCGCCGTACGCGCTGCAAAGAGGGCAACCTTGCCTATTTCTACGACAATTACGGCTATGAGCTCTACGACGTAGTCGTGCAACTCGACGCCGACCACGTGCCCGAACCAGGGTATCTGGAGAGCATGTTGCAGCCGTTCGCCGATCCGCGGGTCGGCTACGTCTCTGCCCCCAGCATCTGTGACGGCAACGCGCGCGATAGCTGGTCGGCGCGCGGCCGACTTTACTCGGAGGGGAACCTGCACGGTCCATTGCAGGCCGGATACAACGAAGGCTGGGCCCCACTTTGCATGGGTTCACACTATGCGGTGCGCACCTCTGCGCTGCGCCAGATCGGCGGGCTGGGGCCCGAACTCGCCGAAGACCACTCAACAACGCTCATGCTCAATGCCGCAGGCTGGAAGGGCGTTCATGCGGTCGACGCCATCGCGCATGGCCTGGGGCCGGCGACATTCGCCGACCTTGCCGTTCAGGAATTCCAATGGTCGCGTAGCCTAGTGACGGTCTTCCTGACCTACACCCCGGGGCTGCTGCGTCGCCTCAACCCGAAGCTGCGGTTCCAGTTCATCTTCTCTCAGCTTTGGTATCCTTGCTTTGCGGCAGTGATGCTCGCGAGCTTCATCATGCCGTTATTGGCACTGGCGTTCAATTTCACCTTCGTCAACGTCCCGTATGTCGAGTTCCTGATCTACTTCGTTCCGGTAGGCACAACGCTGCTGGCGTTGGCCTACCTCCGTAGATCGCAGGGCGTTCTGCGTCCCGTCCGGGCGAAAATATTCAGCTGGGAGACGGCAACGTTCGCCATGGCGCGCTGGCCGTGGGCTTTCCTCGGCACTGCGGCGGCGGTCGCAGACTGGGCCTTCAAGCGGCACACAGAGTTTCGAGTAACGCCTAAGGGCAAGGGCGGCACGCTACCGGTTCGGGTCATTGCACCCTATGCAGCACTGTCGGTGATCTCGGGCCTAACAGCGTACTTCATCGACACGTCCAGCACCGCAGCTGGTTACTACGTCTTTGCGCAGATGAATGCCATCGTCTATGGCCTCGTTTTCGTGGTCATCCTCTTCGCTCATCTCCGGGAAAACCGCAAACAACGGTCCATAATGCAGTGGGTTGGAGCTGCGGCCCTCTCGATGGCCTTCACGACGGGACCTGTCCTCGCCGCCGGTCCCAACTGGATGCGCGGCCTCGAGGCGATCTCCTGGAACAACGACTTCGTGAGGTTCACGGAATCCACCTTCACCCTGTCCGGCGCCGGAGTGGATGCGTCCCGTACACGGAAGATCGCTCTGCATTTCAAAATATTGGCATGGAGTTCAAAATGAACAGGTTCGCTACGGCAGTTTCGGTGCTGATCGCACTCGGGGCAACCGTCCTGCCCCAGGTCGCGGCCGGGGCCGAGCAGCAGGACCCACCGGGAAACGCAACGCCGCTGAAGGCAGCCGAGCTATATGCGATATATGGCGGCAAGAGCTGGAATTGGGGCACCGACCGGGCCGCCCGCTTTTCCGTCGATGGCAGAGCTTTCACGGCCGTGCTCACGGAATCCTGGGGTATCCAGTACGCGGAAGGGAGATGGCGGATATCCGACAAGGGACAGCTCTGCATCCTGGCCGACTGGGTCAGCAGCTACGGACGCGTTCCCGCGACATCATGCTTCCAGCATGTCGAGAAGGACGGGGTGATCTACCAGCGCACCCTCCCCAACGGAAAGTGGGAAGTCTTCAAACATGCAAAGCGGCAAGCCGAGGATGGCATCAACGCGCTCGTCCCCCAGGATCTGGTTTCCGGGCGTCTGCCCGATGCCAAAGTTGCGGTCAAGGCTGCTGCCGGATCGATCAAATAACGGAGGAAAGCATGCGACACAGAACGTTGCTAACGACGCTCGCGGTGGCCCTGCTGCTCCCTGCCCTGGGGCAGGCACAGTCCATCACCCAGAAGGACGGGCGCCCGGTCAAAGGACCCGACTCGTGGCTTGTCGGCGCCTATGATCCACACGGCGACTTCACCGACGACAAGTCGCTCGACATCGAACACCTGTTCCTCCCGTGGGAAGACATCGACCTCTCCACGTTGCCGATTGCTTACGACTATGCCTCGGCACGAAACCGCGAGATCTGGATCACGGTGGAGCCATGGACCTGGGATCGCTCCCGCCGCATCGAACCGAACGACCTTCGCAACGGCATGCGGGAGGGCGTGTATGACGGCGTGATAGATGGACTATGCGGCGAGGTCGGCCGCCTGAAGCGCCCAACGGTCATGCGGTGGGCGCAGGAAATGGAAGAGACGACCGGACAATTCGTTTGGGCAGGCTGGGCTCCGTCCGACTACATCGCCGCGTATCGTCATTTCGTCGAGCGATGCCGGATCGCTGCGCCTAACGCCACGTTTATGTGGTCTCCCAAAGGAATCGAGGGACTGGAGGACTACTACCCTGGCGATGACGTGGTCGATTCGATCGGTCTGTCGATCTTTGGGCTCCAGCAGATGGATCATGATCGCTCGGGGCGCGATCACACCTTCGCGGAGTATCTGAAGCCCGCCTACGACCGGGTGCTCCCCTTCGGCAAGCCGATCTACGTCGCCGAACTGGGCTATGTAGGCGACGCCAACTACGTGGCAAAGTGGGCTCGGGACTCTACCGGCAAGGATGCCACTTTCCCCCAGCTCTTTGGCGTTGCTTACTTCAACGACAAGGAGGTGGCGCCATGGCCGGAACACTATGGATTGCCCGACTGGCGCGTCACCAACAATATCGTCGAGTAGCACCGTGAGTCAGGCGGCTTTGCGCAGATAGCAACGTGCCTTCTGCCCGAAGCCGCTTGGCGTGCACACCCAAGGCGACGAGCCGTAGAGCCGCACGGACCGCAGCCCCGTCGGCTTGACCTTCACGGTCACCTTGTACTCGGCCGCCAGCGACTGCGGGGCGAGCGGAAGCGCCGACGCCGACAAGAGCAGCGCCGCCAGGGCGAACGAAGTTGCCACCGGCCGAAGGCCAGTTCGCATGGAAAGATTCAAGGTAGACCTCCGAGTAAGATGCCCCTTCTGGGGTGATGGAATCGGAAGCTAGTCACGTGCCGCTAAGCGCCAGTTCGGGCGCTCGACTGCATTTTATGCAAATGCCTTCGTTGCTGGCAACGCAAGGTTAGCCAAAGTAACGCCGGGAAATAACGGCAAGATAACGCGCGCGGTCACTTGCCGACAGAATTTGACGATGCATGACCTCACGTTGCGGCGATGTAGATTGGCAATTCCCCAGACGCAGCTTGAGCTTGTGGTGAGCGGCACGGCCGGCACCGCCTGACCGCCAGCGCAGAGATGGCGTCCTCCGCGTGCGGCAACGGCTATGGCGATGGCGGAATGGGGCGTTCCGCCGCCCTGCACCTAAAGGATGAATCGTCATGCGACACTTTGCCGGAGGGGGCCAAGACCCGCGGATACCGGCAAAAGCAGTCGCGCAGTCTCCGCATACCGACAAATACGCTTCGACCAAAGTAGCGTCGCGCGAGCCCCGATAGAACTGCCCACGCCGTTGACGGCTCTCGCGACGCGGGCATACGCTAACGGTAAGCTTGCGAACGGTGAGCTAGCGAATGGTGAGCTAGCGAGCAATTTACAAGTCGGCTCAATTCGCTGACAGACGCAATCGAGCTCCAAGACTAGTCACAGAAAGAAATCGAGAGAGGGAGGCCACTCATGAAGGGTAGTCCCAAGTTTACGGCGGCCGTCGGGCTGGCTGTTTCATTGATATCGCTGATGGCCGTTCAGTCGGCCGTCGCTCAAGACAGCCCCATCGACAGCATTACGGCGGTTACCGACGAGATGCTGCAGAACCCGTCGGACGGCGACTGGCTGATGTGGCGCCGCACCTATGATGGCTGGGGCTACAGCCCGCTCGAGCAGATCAACAAGGACAATGTCGGCAAGCTGCAGCTGGCCTGGTCCTGGGGCATGAGCCCGGGCGGCCGCACGCAGGAAACCCCGCTGGTCCATGACGGCGTGCTGTTCCTGCAGAACTCCGACCACCGCATCCAGGCGCTGAACGCGGCCACCGGCGACCTCATCTGGGAATACCAGTATGAGCTGCCCGATGACGTGAACCCGGGCGGCGAGCGTTCCAAGGCCATCTACGGTAACAACCTGATCGTTGCGACCCGTGACGCGCACATCATCGCGCTCGATATCAAGACCGGCGAACTGGTGTGGGACCAGCAGGTCGCCGACTACAAGAAGGGCTTTGCCTATTCGTCCGGCCCGCTGGTTGCCAATGGCACCATCATCCAGGGCATGACGAACTGCTCGAACGCCCAGCCCGGCGGCTGCTTCTTCACCGGTCACGATCCTGAGACCGGCGAGGAGATCTGGCGCGTCAATACCATTGCGCGTGGCGATACGCCCGAAGGCAACAGCTGGAACGGCATTCCGCTCGAGAGCCGTCACGGCGCTTCGGCCTGGATCACCGGTTCGTATGACGTCGAACAGAACCTGATCTATGCCGGCGTCGGCCAGCCCTATCCGTGGAACGTCGAGATCGCCGGCCTGACGCCGAAGAGCTCGGACCCGAACGTCACCAACGAAGCGCTCTATACGAACTCCACGCTGGCGATCGACCCGAAGACGGGTGACCTCAAGTGGTACCACCAGTACCTGCCGACCGACTCGCTCGACCTCGACTATGTGTATGAGCGCCTGATCATCGGCGACGAAGTGGTGACGACCGGCAAGCTCGGCATCATGGAAGCGGTGAACCGCACCGACGGCAAGTGGCTGTGGGCCAAGGAAACCGTGCCGCAGAACGTGGTGCTGTCGATCGACCAGGAGACGGGCGCCAAGGAGATCAATCCGGAAGTCATTCCGGTGATCGGCGAGACCACCTTCAACTGCCCCGCCGACCCGGGCAGCAAGGCCTGGCAGGCAACGTCGTACAGCCCCAAGACCGGCGCAATCTACCTGCCGACCGTCGAGTTCTGCTCGAACACCACCGTCAATCCGCTCGATCCGGGCCAGATTTACACCGGTGGTGGCCTGCAGACCTACTCGCGCGTGCCGCGTCCGGATGGCGACGGCAATATCGGCCAGGTTCGCGCCGTGAAGCTCGATGACAAGTCGGAGATGTGGCAGTACCGCCAGTATGCTCCGGTCACCACCTCGACCCTGCCAACCGCTGGCGGCGTGGTGTTCGTGGGTACGCTCGACCGCAAGCTCATTGCGTTCGACGACGAGACCGGCGATGTGCTGTGGACGAGCCCGACGCTGAGCAACTCGCTCGAGTCGTTCCCGATCACCTACGAGGCTGACGGCAAGCAGTACGTGGCTGTGGTGGCGAACTTCGGCAACGGCCTTGGCCGCCTGCAGTCGCTGACCCCGGACATCAAGCTGCCGCCGAACAACCCGGTGACGCTCTACGTCTTTGCGCTGCCCGACGCCGAGTAATCGGCCGAGCGCATCCTGATACCGGCCCGGGCGGACCTGGAAGCTTCCAGTCCGCCCGGTCCTTTCTATGAGGTCCGATATTGCGCGTTGCCTTTGCTTTCCTGAGGCTGTTGAGCCTGCTTCCCGTGCTGGCGCTGGCGCCGCTCGCTGTGACGGGAAGTGCCGTTGGTCAGGAGGCCGAGTTCGACGACGTGCCGTTTGCGCCGGGGCAGTGGAATATCGGCCGGCGACTCGACGAGTCGCAGTTGCGCTACTGCATCGACAAGCGCGATCCCGATTGGGAAGTGGCTGGCGAGATTGCCGACACCATTGCCGCCGGGCTGCTGCTCGAGCCGGTGCGCTATGTGGTCGAAAGCGAGATCGCCGTCGAGGACATCACCAGGATCTACGGTCGCATGCTGGAGCATTGCGACGTCTACATGGGGTTCAAGCTGATCCCCGAGGGTTATGCGCCCTGGATCACGCTGACCCGTGCCTACTACGACACCGAGTATGTGTTCGTGGCCGTCGACCCGGCGCTGAAATCACTGGCCGACCTGCCGGCCGGGCGCCCGATCGGAGCGGCGGTGGGGACTACGGCCCATATCCGGCTGGTCTCGTACCAGACGGCGCTACCGGCCGACAAGCGCTGGCCGGTCTTCCCGATGGGCACCAACGACATGGCGCTCGACGCGCTGCATAGCGGCTCCATCGACGTTGCGCTCGTCTGGGCTCCAAACCTGTGGGCGAAGCAGAAGGCGGACCCGGCTTTTGCAGACCTGCACGTGGTCGACCCGAGCCCGCTGCCGCCAACGGGGCTCGGCGTAGGCGCGGTGGTACTGGCCGACCAGAAATTCCTGCGCAGCGCCATCGACGAGGCTATCGCTGCGCTCACTGCCGACGGTACGATCGGCCAGATCCTCGAAAGCCACGACTTTCCGGCCACCGTAGCCCCGTGATGCCTGATCCCAACCCGGTAGTCCCTGCTGACGCTATCCGCGTCGATGCCATTTCCAAGCGCTATGGCCGCACGCTCGCGCTCGACGAGGTGAGCTTTGCCGTGCGCGAGCAGGAGCTGTTCGCGCTGCTGGGGCCGAACGGTGCGGGCAAGACTACGCTGCTGCATATCCTGTGCACCATCCTCAAGCCCGATAGCGGCACGGCGCTGATCAACGGCATCGATGTGGCCAAGCAGCCGCTCGCGGCGCGGCAGAAGCTGGGCATCGTGTTCCAGGAGCCCAGCCTCGACGACCGGCTGACGGTGCGAGAGAATCTCGAGTTGCATGGGCTGGTGTTCGGCGTGCCGCGCAAACTCAGGCGGCAGCGCATCGAGGAGATGCTCGAGCTCGTCGAGCTCACCGACTGGGCAGGCAAGCCGGTGCGGGCGCTGTCGTCGGGCATGAAGCGGCGGCTGGAGATCGCCCGGGCGCTAATCCACGATTCGAGGATCATCCTGCTCGACGAGCCGACCGTAGGGTTGGACGCGCAGACGCGCGACCGAATCTGGAGCTATCTGCGCCGGCTCAGGAGCGAGCGCGACATCACGGTGCTGGTGACCACCCACTATATCGAGGAGGTTGAGGGCTGCGACCGGGTCTGCATCATCGATGGTGGCAAGGTATTGGCGCTCGACACGCCGGAGACGTTGAAGCGCGCGCATGGTCAGGCGCTGGTGCGGCTGACGCCGGCGACGGACGCTGACCGCGAGGCGATCGCGGCGCGTTATCCCGACCGGCTGACCGGCAAGCCGGGCGCCGAGCTGACGCTGGTCAGCGACGAGGCCTTCGTCGCGGCGCTGCTGGCCGAATTCGGCACGCGGATCACGGCGCTCAAGGTCGAGGTGCCCAGCCTCGAGACGGTGTTCCTGTCGCTGACCGGGCGCGAGCTGCGCGACAAGGCGGCGGGCGCACGCGAGCAGACGCTCGCCTTCGGCAGGCGCGGCGGGGAGCACACAAGATGAGCGGAGCGCAGGCAATGGGATGGCGTTCCGCGCTGATGGTGCAACTGGGCGGGCTGTACGGGTTGTGGCTACGCGAAGTGAAGCGGGCGTTTCGCGATCGCGGCCAGCTCATCGGCGGGGTGAGCCGGCCGATACTGTGGGTGCTGATCCTGGGCATCGGGCTCAACCCCTATTTCCGCGGCGAAGTGTATGGAGCGGTGACCTTTGTCGTGCCCTTCACCTACCTGCAGTTCATCTTCCCGGCTGTCATCGCGCTCAACATCATGTTCACCTCGGTGCAGTCCGCCGTGTCGGTGATCTGGGACCGCGAGTTCGGCTTTTTGCGCGAGGTGCTGGTGTCGCCGCTATCGCGCGGCACGGTGCTGCTGGCCAAGGTGCTGGGCGGCACGACGGTGGCGGTGCTGCACGGATGCCTGGTGCTGGTGCTGGCCCGCTTCGCCGACGTACCGCTGACACTGACGGATGTGCTCAAGGCGCTGGGGCTGATGACGCTGCTGGCCTTCGCGCTGACCTCGCTGGGCGTAGTGATCGCCAACCGTATCCGCAGCTTCCAGGGATTCGGGGTGTTCTCCAATGCGGTGATCCTGCCGCTCTATTTCACC
Source organism: Devosia sp. Soil_C_22 (assembly GCF_057657195.1). Taxonomy (NCBI): domain Bacteria; kingdom Pseudomonadati; phylum Pseudomonadota; class Alphaproteobacteria; order Hyphomicrobiales; family Devosiaceae; genus Devosia; species Devosia sp. Soil_C_22. Next base: position 611,400 of record NZ_JBDGIY010000001.1, on the reverse strand, counting down.
TCGAGCTCGATCTTCCCGCTCGATCCGGCGCTGAGCCGGGCGCAGACGCGTGTCGTGTATCCGGACTGGCTGGTGACCATTATCGAGTGGAACCCGCTGACCTATGCGGTCGATGCGCTGCGCGGGGTGCTGATCAACTACAACCAGTTCGATCCCTGGCTGGGGATCACGGTGATCGTCACAGCCTGCGTGGTGCTGTTCAGCATCGCGCTCTACGACTTCCACAAGACGTGAGGCGACAGTGGCCGTCTCCGACGGGATGCGGGATCTCATAAGCTTCGGCCTGGTGCTGGCGCTGCTGGTCGGCGTGAGCCTCTTGCCGCCGGATACGTCGCTGCGCGAGGTGCAGCGCGCGGGGGCGCTGCGCGCCTGCGTGCCTCCGGCCTATCCGCCGCTGGTGACGGGCGATCCCGATATGCCGGGGATCGACATCGAGCTGTTGCAGGCTGTAGCCAAGCGAATGGGCGCCACGCTGGTGCTCAACGAGAACCGGGCGATGGGCCGCGACTTCAACCCGCGCAACTGGGGGCTCAACCGGGCGCAATGCCAGGTGATCGCCGGCGGCGTCGTCGATTCCGACCAGACGCGGTCCTTCCTCGAGACCGGGCCGCCCTATGCGCAGACCGGGTGGGCTATTGTGTCCCCTGCCCCCATCGGCAGCCTCGGGGGCAAGCGCTTCGGCGCGCTGGCCCTGATCTCAGGGCTCGACCGGGTCGGGCTTGCGGGTCTGCTGAGGGCAGAGGGGGCAACGGCGCGCGTGCTCACCACCCCGGAGGCGCTGGTGACGGCGATCGCCGATGGTTCGCTCGACGCCGGCGTCACCGAGGCGCTGCTGGCGAGCCGGCTCGCCAGCGAGAATGGCTGGACGGTGGCGTGGGCGCCACCGCAACTGGCGCGCCACAATATCGTGTTCGGACTGTGGAAGGGCGACATCACGCTCAAGCGCCTGATCGACCGAGCCTTCGCCGACATGGCGGCTGACGGCACGATTGGCGACATAATGGACCGATATGGAGTTACGCCGATCCGCTAGCGGGCGACGTCGACGCCGAGGACCAGGGGCGCAATGACGCCGTAGGCGGGGGCCAGGACGGTTCTGGTCACGCCCAGGATCGACAGCGCCAGCAGGATGCAGCCGATGACAATGCCGGCCTGGGGTGGCAGGCGGATACCGAGTGCGGCGAGGAAATGCGCACCGGCCAGCGGCGGCACCGGCAACAGGGTGAATAGCGCCATCCAGACGCAGAGCTGCGCCGTAGAGCGCACGAAGGCGGCCGCGGTGACCCCGCTCGTGTAGGGCAGCAAGGTCAGCAGAGGTATGACGAGATGCAGGATCAGCCAGGCGGTGGCGAGCAGTGCGATGCTGCCAGCCAGCACTGCGATGACGAGCCCCCAGCGACCAAAGCGCAACTCGCCGGGGTCGACATCGACCGCTTTGGTCCAGCCGAAGCCGGTGAGCATCAGCGTTCCGAGCCCCAGCAGATCGACATGTGCGGTGGGAACGGGCGTGAGTCGCCCGTCATAGCGCGGCCCCTTGTCGCCGAACAGCACGGCAGCAGCCGCGATGGCGCTACCCTGAATGGTGGCGATGATGAGCCCCGCGAGGAAGCGCATCACCACCAGTTGGAGGGTCAGGTCCACGCGGGCCTCGACGTTTCGGGGCGACCAGGCGCCCTCGCCGTCATTTCTCGATGACGTAGTTGTAGAGCGTCTCCGAATCCGAGGGTAGCTCGGCGCCTGCCTTGAAGCTGTTGCGCTTGAGGATGTAGGCCATGATGTCGGCATACTGGGCCGCCGAGAAGCGGCCGGGGGAGTCCGGCGGCATGGCGACACTCATGAAATCGAACAGCGCACCGGCGGGTGCGCCTTTGGCATATTTTTCCTCGAAGGCGACGCCGCGCAACGGCGGGCCACCGAGCAGACCACCGCGCAGGTCCTTACCGTGGCATTCCTCACAATTCTTCGTGTACAGCGACTCGCCGCGGTCAGCCTGCTCGCTGGTATAGGTCGCCTTCTGGGCCGGAGCGTCGGCCTGGGCGACGAGGATGCGGGTCTCTACCCTGTGTACGGGGGCCCGCGTGGTTTCCAGCGGACGGTTTTCGAGCCCGTGCGCCATACCCGACACCACGAAAAGTGCAGCGCTTACGGCCGCGGCGCCGCCGAGCAGCCGAATATCGCGTTTCTTCATTCAAATGACTCCCGAGAAGATAAGGGTGCGCCGAAAGGCAAACTCCGCCAGCTTTTGCACCGTCGCTTAGCCAAGCCGACCGTTAGGATCATTGCAATAGTCTCTTAGTCGCGCGTACGCGCGCGTGCCCATATTCGACAGCCTACCGGGTCGGGGCACACATCCTATAGCTCCTCAAGCACGTCCTCGACGAGAAACGGCGGCGTTTCCCGGATATCCGGAGCGGCATGCAGCGCGGCGCTCTGTTTCAGCAGATCGAACAACGCCGTATAGGGCTCCACGCGTCGGTATTGCGAGGGCACCAGCGCTACGATCGAGCGCGGCCGTACCTGCACCCGGTAGAGGTTCACCTCGCTGTTCGGACCGCTTTCGCCGCACGTAGCGAGGGCCGGGGCAAGGCATACCCCTGCCCCGGCACCGACGAGGCCGACGGCCGTCTCGAAACTACGGCAGCGGGCGACGACGCGGTGCTCCGGCAGCAACCGGTCGTACCATTGAGCGACGCGATCCGCGTGCCGGGAGCCGAACATGAACTGCACAGACTTGTTGAGCAGCGCGGACTGCTCGGGAGCAAGCTGGCGCTCGGGATCGGTGATCCCATCGAGCACGAGGGTCCTGGGTGTCACCAGCACGTAAGGATCGTCGAGCAGCGGGATATGCGTGAACCCGGCACCGGCGGCGGAGTTGGCCGCCATGAGACCAACATTGATGCGGCGAGCATAGAGCAGCTCGAGGATATCGGCCGGGGCACTTTCCTGGATATCGAAATCGAGATCGGGGAAGCGTTCCTGCATGGTGCGCACGGCAGTGGGCAGCAGTACGTGCAGAACGGAGTTGATGCCGGCGAGCCGCAGGGTCTGGCGCTGGCCGCCGCTGAACTGGGACAGGCCGTCCTCGAGCTCCTGGATGTCGCGCAGCACCTGCTCGACCTTGGGCAACAGGTATGTGCCTGCTTCGGTCAGCCGCATCTCGTTGGAGAGGCGCTGGAACAGGAGCGTTCCGACGATGGCTTCGAGCTTGCCGAGCTGCTGGGACAGCGAGGGCTGCGCCAAGCCCAGTTGCTTGGCCGCCTTGGTCAGCGTTTCGGAGCGCGCGACGGCCCAGAAGATGCGCAGCTGGTGCAGTGTCAGCTCGCGCGACTTCTGCTGCAGGCGGGCGAGCGAGGGCGTGTTGCGCTTGAGTCTCGCGGTCATTCCGGTGCGGATATCGTCCATTCGGGCTTTCTCCTCACGCGAAGTCGGCGATGGCGGTGCGGACGGCATCGGCGATGCCCGGGTCCATCAGCGAGTGGCCGGCGGCGGGTACTGTGACGATAGTCGCGTCCGGCCAGGCGGCGGCGAGGCGATGCGCATTCTGCGGAGGGCACAGCAGATCGTACTGGCCCTGCACGATGACGCCGCGAATGCCGGCGAGGCGGTGGGCACTGGCGACGAGCTGGTCGGGAGCGAGGAAGCAGGCGTTGGAAAAGTAGTGCGCTTCCATGAAGGCGGTAGGTGGCATGCGGGCAGTCTGATCGTGGATCGCGGCGAAGTCGAGCCGGGTATTGGTCGGGCGGATGCCGGAGAGGATGTCCTCGGTCATGGCATAGGCGCGCGCGGCGGGGCCGTGGATGGCAGGATCGGGATCGAGGATGCGGGGGTAATAGCTGAGCAGCGGAGCGGCGCGTTCGGGTGGGGTGAGGAGGCTGAGGAAATCGGTGTGCAGCGCGGGGTGGAATGTGCGGAGCGCCGTACCGAAGGCCCAGTCGAGCTCGGTGGGTGTGCCGAGGAAAGTGGCGCGAAGGACGAGGCCGGTGACGCGCTCGGGGTGCGCCTCGGCATAGGCGAGTGCTAGCGTGGCGCCCCAGGAGCCGCCGACGACCAGCCAGCTGTCGAGGCCGAGGCTGGTGCGGATGGCCTCCATGTCGGCGATGAGGTGCTGCGTGGTGTTGGCGTCACGCCGCCCGTGCGGGGTGCTGCGCCCTGCCCCGCGCTGGTCGAATAGCACGGCATAGTGCCGGTTTGGATCGAACAGGTTGCGGTGCGATGGCTGGCAACCGCTGCCGGGGCCGCCGTGCAGATAGACCACGGGCATGCCGTCGGGACGGCCGACGGTTTCGACGTGCAACTCGTGGCCATCGCCGACGGGCAGGCGGAAGGTGGAGAGGCTGATGGTCTCGCCGTCCATGGCTAGAATTTCTGGACCTCGGGCTCGAGCGTACCGCCGGCGAAATTGCGATAGAGGTAACGGTTGGTGCCGGTGGCGGCCTCCGTTTCGGCGGTCTTGAACAGCTCCTCGTGCAGCGGCGAGAGGTGACAGGCCGGGTCGGTGTTGCCGGCATCGCCGGTGAGCGCAAAGGCCTGGCAGCGGCAGCCACCGAAGTCCATTTCCTTGAAGGCGCAGCTCTGACACGGCTCGGGCATCCAGCCGGTGCCGCGGTATTTGTTGAAGGCGTCGGAGTTCTGCCAGATCCAGGCGATGGAGTGGTTGGAGCGGACGCTCTCGAAATCCAGCGTCGTGATCGACTCGGCCGCGTGGCAGGGCAGCACTTTGCCGGACGGGGTGATGTTGAAGAACTGCCGGCCCCAGCCGCCCATGCATTTCTTGGGGCGCAAGGCATAGTAGTCGGGCACGACGAAATCGATGTCGAGGATGCCGGCGAGGCGGGCCTGTGCGGACTCGACGACGGCGGTCATGTCCTCGATCTGGCCGAGCGAGGGCATCAGCGCGGCGCGGTTCTTGAGGGCCCAGCCATAGTACTGGACGTTGGCGACCTCGATGCGGTCGGCATCGAGCGCCACGGCCATGTCGATGATGCCGGGGAGCTGGTGCAGGTTCTGGCGGTGCATCACCGCGTTGACAGTGAGCGGGAGGCCGAACTCGCGGGCCCAGCCGGCGGCTTCGAGCTTCTTTGAATGCCCCTTGAAGCCAGCAATGCGGTTGGCGAGCTCGGGCTCGTTGCCCTGAAAGCTGATCTGGATGTGGCAAAGCCCGGCATCCGCCATCGCCTCGAGCTTATCGCGCGTCAGAAGCACGGCCGAGGTGATGAGGTTGGAGTAGAGCCCGAGGTCGGTGGCGTGCTGGATCAACTCGGTGAGGTCCTTGCGCACGGTCGGCTCGCCGCCGGAGAAATGCACCTGCAGCACGCCGATCTCGGCGAGCTCGGTCAGCACTTTCTTCCATTCGTCGGTACTGAGCTCGTTGCCGGCGCGCTCCATCTCGACCGGGTTGGAGCAATAGCCGCATTGCAGCGGACAGCGATGGGTGAGCTCGAGCAGCACGGCGAGCGGGATGCCGTAGGTCTCGGCGACCGACTTGGCCGGCCCTTCCATGATGGCGAGGCCATCCATCGCGTCGTGCAGCACGGGGCTGGCGTCGGTGAGCGTCGGGCTCATGGCTTTGCCTCCTTGGCCGCGACGACGAAGCCTGAATTGGCGAGGTCCTGCAGCATAGCGACGACGTCGCCGGCGATCTCCTCGCGCGGGGCGGCGTAGCGCTCGGCAAGGGTATCGATGAGTGTCGCGACAGCTGTCTTGCCATCGCAGAGCTGGAGGATTTCGACCGCGGTCTCGTCGGGCGCCATGACGCGCTCGGGCACCAGCAGCACCCAGCGCTCGCGGGTGTCGTCGAAGCGCAGGCGGACGCCGCGGGCGAGTGTCGGGATGCTCGCCTCCGCCACCTGCAGGCGGCGGCGCAAAGCGGGAGCGATGGTGTCGGTCATTGTGCGCTCGGAACGAAGGCGCCCGGCGGCACATGGCCCTCGACATAGGCGTGGTAAAGCGCGTCGAGCTGCACCCAGAGCACATTGGTCTTAAAGATCAGCGCGTTGCAGACGAGCTGTCGCTCGTACGGCGTCCGCGCGTGTTCCCGCACATATTTCAGCGCGAACTCGGCGTCGCGCGGGGCCTGATCGAGCCGGCGGGTGAAGTAGCTCATGATGTTGAGATCGACGAAATCGTAGTGCTTCAGCATGCCCGAGATGCGCTCTTCGTGGATGTTGGGCGCGAACAGTTCGGTGAGCGAAGAGGCGATGGCCTCGAGCGGCGACTTTTCGCGCACGAAGTGGACATAGGCTTCGACGGCGAAGCGGGTGGCGGGGAGGATGCCTTCGGTGCTTTCGACATATTTGGTGTCGAGACCCAGCCCCTCGGTGAGCTTGAGCCAGCGGTCGATGCCGCCCTCGTCGCCGATATCGCCGTCATGGTCGGTGATGCGGTGGCGCCATTCGATGCGGGTGTCGCGGTCGCGGAAGCGCGAGATGACCACCGCGTCCTTGATGGGGATGGTCGACTGGTAGAAGTAGCGGTTGAGCGCCCAGGCCTGGACCTGGCCCTTGTCGAGCTTGCCGCCATGCAGCAGCGCGTGGAACGGGTGCAGGCTGTGGTAGCGCGTGGCACCGATGAAGCGCAGCTGCTCCTCGAGCTGCTCGGGCGTATCGAGCGGGGCGTCGGTGGGCACCGAAAAGGCGGTCAGGGCAGTCATAGCGTGATCTCCATCCCATCGGCCGGTATGAGCCAGCCTGCGTTTTCCGCCGCCTGCCGCTCGGGCGAGCCGGGCCTGAGGACGGGGTTCGAATTGTTGATGTGCAGAAAGATTTTGCGCTCGATCCCGAGGCCAGCGAGCGCCGGGATGGTCGAGACCATGGCCATGTGGCCCATGCGCTCGCCGGTCTTCTGGCTGAGCCCGGCGCGGATCATCTCGTCATCGGTCCAGAGCGTGCCGTCGAAGAAGACGAGTTTGGCGCCGTCGAGATAGGCTTCGAGCTCCGGCGTGAGCGCGGCGCAGGCGGCGAGGAAGACGAACTTCTCGCCGCTGGCCTTGTCGCGGATGACGAGGCCGAGCGTGTCGCCATCTGCGTTGGGCTGGCTGTCTTCGATGAACAGCGCGGCCTTGCCGGGGGCAAGGAACGGCAGGATTTCGAGACCGGAGAGCGTGCCATCGGGCAGCGCGGGCTCGAAGGCGGTGTCCGCTTCGATGACGTGGCGCGGTACGAGGTTCGGCTTCAGCACGTTGAAGATCGAGTTGGCGGCGAGCAGGTCGAGAACGCGCCGATGGCCGTAGAGGTTGAAGGCGGTGCCCTCGCGCAGCGAGAGCAGGCCGGCGATCGCGTCGACCTCGCCGTTCGATAGGATCACACCGGCGATGGGGCTGTGACGCAGGGCGCGCGGGTGCAGCGCCGGGGTGTCGGCGAGCTGCTGGCGCAGGTCGGGCGAGGCGTTGATGAGGAACCAGTGCTGCCGGTCGGCGCTGACGGCGATCGAGGCCTGGCTCATCCGCATTTCGGGATGGCCGTTGCGGGCGGCGCGGCAATTGTCGCAGCCGCAATTCCACTGCGGGACGCCGCCACCTGCCGCGGTCCCCAGAACAACAATGCTGAGCATGTGACCGGTTCCCCGCGGCAGGATCAGGGCATTACTTGCGGGTGGCGCAAGCGTACATGTTGACTTCCATGCTCACCGGAACTTCGACGAGCTTGGGCTTCTTCCATGCCTTCATTTTGAATCTCCTCACGTTTTGCGACGGTCGTGCCGTCGGGGAGAAGCATGGGCGAGATTAGCTGGGAGCACACTCTATTGGGACGATAGACAGTTCCTATCGGGCCGCGTCTGGATCGCCCAAAGGCATCTGCTCAGATTTTGATCACACATCATCACTGGATGCTTTTTGAGCAAAATCCGAGGGCGATGGATTCGGATTAGGCAGCCCTGTTGTCCGATTAATTTCTAGCTACTTCCTTATCTGATTGATTTTGCAAGTCATTTCGCGCGGCGCGAGTTTGGCACGGCGCATGCATTGCTATTGGTGACGGGCGACAGCCCCACGACCTTTGCGTCCAGTGCCGGGCGCTCCCATACAGGCAAGGCCGCCAACAGATGCTCGCTCCCGGTTCGCCGGGGCGGACCTGTTGGCGGTCTTTTTGTTTTTCGGCTCTCACCAATGGAGCGGACCATGAGCCAGACCGACACGAAAGCCAGCTCGCAGAATCGCGCGCTGTGGCTGTCCACCATCGCCTTCACGGTGTGCTTTGCCGTGTGGACGATCTTTTCGATCATCGGCGTGGCGCTGAAGGACCAGCTCGGCCTCACCGAGACGCAGTTCGGCCTGCTCGTCGGCACGCCGGTGCTGACCGGATCGATCGTACGCATCGTGCTCGGCATCTGGACCGACCGCTATGGCGGACGGCTCGTCTACACGTTGACCATGCTGGCCGCGGCCGTGGCCACGGCGCTGCTGGTATTCGCCCAGACCTACGAGCAGTTCCTGCTCGCCGCACTCGGCGTCGGCATTTCGGGCGGCTCGTTCGCGGTAGGCGTGGCCTACGTGTCGCGGTTCTACCCGCAGAGCAAGCAGGGCACGGCGCTGGGCATCTTCGGGGCCGGCAATGTCGGAGCCGCAGTCACCAAGTTCGCGGCGCCCTTCGTGATGGTGGCGCTGGGCTGGCAGGCGGTCGCGCTGGCCTGGGCCGCGGTTCTGGCCGTGATGGCAGTGATCTTCTGGCTGTTCAGCGAAGACGATCCGGTGCTGATCAAGCGCCGGAGGGACGGCGCTGCGCCGAAGAGCTTCATGGCGGAATTCGCGCCGCTCAAGGACATCCGGGTCTGGCGCTTCGGGCTCTACTATTTCTTCTCGTTCGGCGCGTTCGTGGCGCTGACGCTGTGGCTGCCGCGCTACCTAATCGGGGTCTACGGCTTCGACATCAAGATGGCCGGCATCGTGGCCGCCGCCTACTCGATCCCGGCCAGCATCTTCCGCGCCTATGGCGGCACGCTCGCCGACAAGGTGGGCGCCCGCACGGTGATGTACTGGACGTTCGGGGTCTCGGCGATCGCAACGTTCCTGCTCGCCCTGCCGCCCAGCGACATGGTGGTGCACGGCATTGCCGGCACCTTCGCGGTCAACTTCGCGATCAGCCCGTGGGCCTTCATCGCGCTGGTGTTCGTGCTCGGCTTCTTCATGAGCCTGGGCAAGGCCGCGGTCTACAAGCACATACCCGCCTACTACCCCAACGATGTCGGCGCGGTGGGCGGGCTCGTGGGCATGATCGGCGGGCTGGGCGGGTTCGTGCTGCCGCTGCTGTTCGGCTGGCTCAACGACGTCACGGGGCTGTGGAGCAGCTGCTTCATGGCGCTGTTCGTCCTCGTCATGGCTTCGCTGGGCCTGATGCACGGCGCGATCCGGCGCATGAGCCGCGCGCCGCTGCCGGCCTGACCCAAGTTCGAGTGGAGAGATTTGCGATGAAACAGAAGCTTGTGGTCATCGGCGCCGGCATGGCGTCGGGCCGGATGCTCGAACATCTGTTCGAGGACAGCCCCGAGAGCTACGACGTCACCCTGTTCGGCGCCGAGCCGCGCGGCAACTACAACCGCATCATGCTGAGCCCCGTGCTGGCGGGCGAGAAACGGTACGACGACATCATCACCCATGATGCGGCCTGGTACGCGGCCAACGGCGTTGACTGCCGGTTCGGCGAGACGGTCACCGCCATCGATCGCAAGCGCAAGACGGTGGTGTCGAAGGGCGGCGAGACGGAATACGACAAACTGGTGATCGCCACCGGTTCGGCGCCGTTCATCATCCCGATTGCGGGCAAGGACCTGCCGGGGGTGATGGCGTTCCGCGACCTCGATGACGTCAACCGCATGGTGATGGCGGCCGAAAAGCCCAAGGCGAAGGCCGTCGTCATCGGCGGCGGCCTTCTCGGGCTCGAGGCTGCGGCGGCGCTGCGGCTGCGCGGCATGGAAGTGGTGGTGCTGCACCTGATGGGGCACCTGCTCGACCGCCAGCTCGATCCGGCGGCGGGCTACCTGCTGCAGCGCGAACTCGAGGGGCGGGGGATCAAGATCCACTGCAAGGCGCAGACCAAGGCGATCCTCGGCAACGAGCGGGTCGAGGCGGTGGCGCTCGAGGACGGGACGATCTATCCGGCCGATATCGTGGTGATGGCAGTGGGCATTCGTCCCGAAACGCGCATCGCGGTGGCGGCGGGCATCCACGTCGAGCGCGGCATCATCGTGACCGACCAGATGGTGACTGCGGATCCGGACATCCTCGCCATTGGCGAGTGCGTCGAGCACGAAAAGATCGTCTACGGCCTCGTCGCGCCGCTCTACGACATGGCCAAGGTGGCGGCGAAGACGCTGGTGAAGGCCGACGCGGCGTTCCGGCCGGTGCAGACGGCGACGCAGCTGAAGGTCACGGGCGTGTCGCTCTATTCGGCCGGCGACTTTGCCGAAGCGGAAGACCGCGAGGAGATCGTGCTGCGCGACGCGGCGTCGGGCGTCTACAAGCGGCTGGTGCTGAAGGGGGACAAGATCATCGGCGCGGTGCTCTACGGCGATACCGGCGACGGCCCGTGGTTCTTCGACATGGTGCGGAAGGGGACCGATACGCGCGACATGCGCGATACCCTGATCTTCGGCCAGAATTACCAGGGTGGTGCCCCGCTGGACCCTACGGCGGCCGTTGCAGCCTTGCCGGATGATGCGGAAATCTGCGGCTGCAACGGCGTGTGTAAATCGAAGATCACCGGCGCGATCACCGGCAAGGGCCTGACCTCGCTCGACGACGTGCGGGCGCATACCAAGGCCTCGGCGAGCTGCGGCTCGTGCACGGGGCTGGTCGAGAAGCTGCTGATGATGACGCTGGGGGACGGCTACAACCCCGCAGCCGTGCAGCCGATGTGCAAGTGCACCGATCTCGGCCATGACGAGGTGCGCCGGCTGATCATCGCCAAGGAGCTCAAGTCCATCCCGGCGGTGATGCAGGAGCTCGAGTGGAAGACCTCATGCGGCTGCGCCAAGTGCCGGCCGGCGCTCAACTATTATCTCGTTGCGACCTGGCCGGGCGAATACGAGGACGACCAGCAGAGCCGGTTCATCAACGAGCGCGTGCACGCCAACATCCAGAAGGACGGCACCTATTCGGTGGTGCCGCGCATGTGGGGCGGCATGACGAGCTCGGGCGAACTCAGGGCGATCGCCGACGTGGTCGACAAGTTCCGCATCCCCGCAGTGAAGGTCACCGGCGGGCAGCGCATCGACATGCTGGGAGTGAAGAAGGAAGACCTGCCGGCGGTGTGGGCCGATCTCAACGCGGCCGGCATGGTTTCGGGCGCAGCCTATGCCAAGGGCCTCAGGACGGTGAAGACGTGCGTCGGCTCGGACTGGTGCCGGTTCGGGACGCAGGATTCGACCGGGCTCGGCATCAAGCTGGAAAAGTTCATGTGGGGCGCGTGGACGCCGGCCAAGGTGAAGATGGCGGTGTCGGGCTGTCCGCGGAACTGCGCCGAAGCGACCTGCAAGGACGTGGGCGTGATCTGCGTGGACTCGGGCTACGACATCGTTTTTGCCGGTGCGGCAGGCCTCGACATCAAGGGCACGGAAGCGCTGTGCCACGCCGACAGTGAGGACGAGGCGATCGAGATCATCGCGGCGCTGACCCAGCTCTATCGCGAGCAGGGGCGCTATCTCGAGCGCATGTACAAGTGGCTGAAGCGGGTCGGCATGGAGTCGATCCAGGCCGCCATCGTCAAGGACCGCGAGAAGCGGCGGATGTACTACGACCGCTTCGTCTACTCGCAGAGCTTCGCGCAGGTCGATCCGTGGGAAGAGCGGGTCAACGGCAAGGATGCGCACGAATTCGCGGCCATGGCCGAGTTCGGCGTGCCGCAGGCGGCGGAGTAGTGGCGATGCTGATGAACGATTGGGTCGAGATTGGGCGCGTCGAGCAGATCCCGGTGCGCGGAGCGCGATGCGTGAACACGCCGGCCGGCAAGATCGCGGTGTTCCGCACGGCGGAGAACCAGGTGTACGCGATCGAGAACCGCTGCCCGCATAAGGGCGGGCCGCTGAGCGAGGGCATCGTCCATGGCGGGTCGGTGACCTGCCCGCTGCACAACTGGGTGTTCGATCTCAGCACCGGCGAGGCGCAAGGCGCCGACGAGGGCCAGGTGCGGACCTTCGCGGTCGAGGTCATGGAGGGACGCATCTTTATGGCCGCCGAGGTCATGCTGATGGCGGCGGAGTAGGCAGGCATCGTGGCTCACTACCCCTCATCCGGCGCTACGCGCCGCCTTCTCCCCGACGGGGAGAAGAGTATTGCGACGTCAGTGCAAGGCACCATTCCTCTCCCCATAGGGGAGAGGGTGGACCGGCGCAGCCGGGACGGGTGAGGGGTCGAGCCACGATGTCCCAGACCATTCGTACCACCTGCCCCTATTGCGGCGTCGGCTGCGGCGTGCTCGCCACCCCGCAACTCGATGGCACCGTGACCATTGCCGGCGATCCGGCGCATCCGGCCAATTTCGGGCGGCTGTGCTCCAAGGGGTCAGCGCTGGGGGAGACGCTGTCTCTGAACGGGCGGCTGCTGCATCCGCAGGTGAACGGTGTGCAGGCCGGCTGGGATGAGGCGCTTGATCTCGTTGCGGCGACGTTTCGCGACACGATTGCCGAGCATGGGCCGGAATCGGTGGCGATCTATGGCTCGGGACAGCTGCTGACCGAGGATTATTACGTCGCCAACAAGCTGATGAAGGGGTTCGTCGGCGCGGCCAATATCGACACCAACTCGCGGCTCTGCATGGCCTCGTCGGTGGCCGGACACAAGCGGGCCTTCGGTTCGGATACGGTGCCGGGCAATTACGAGGACCTCGAGCTCGCAGACCTCGTCATCCTTGTCGGCTCCAATCTCAGCTGGTGCCATCCGGTGCTGTATCAGCGGATCGTCGCCGCCAAGGCCGAGCGACCGAACATGCGGATCGTGCTGATCGACTCGCGTCGGACGACAACTGCCGACCAGGCGGACATGCATCTCGCGATCAAGGCGGATGGCGATACGGCGCTGTTCGTCGGGCTGCTGAAATCGCTGGCCGAGCGAAATGCCGTCGACTCCGAGTTCATCGCGGACAGCACCAATGGGTTCGGTGCGGCGCTCGAGCTGGCGCGGAGCTGGACGCTTGAGCGGGTGGTCGAAATGACGGGGCTAAGCCAGCGCGACATTGCGGTGTTTTACGACTGGTTCGCCGCGACGCCGCGCACCGTCACGTTATTCTCGCAGGGCGTGAACCAGTCGGCGACGGGGACAGACAAGGTCAATGCGATCATCAACTGCCACCTCGCGACCGGCCGCATCGGCTTGCCGGGGATGGGGCCGTTCTCTGTGACCGGGCAGCCCAACGCGATGGGCGGGCGCGAAGTCGGCGGGCTTGCCAACATGTTGGCAGCCCACATGGATTTCGATCCGGTCAGCGTCGATCGGGTGCGGCGGTTCTGGCGGGCCGAGAATATTGCCGAAAAGCCAGGGCTGAAGGCCGTCGACCTGTTTCGGGCGGTGGAGGCCGGGCAGATCAAGGCGCTGTGGATCATGGCGACCAACCCGGTGGACTCGATGCCGGAGGCGGACCGGGTGCGCGAGGCGATCCGAGCCTGTCCGTTCGTCGTTGTCTCCGACATGAACGCGGCGACCGATACCGCGGTCGAGGCACATGTGCGCCTGCCGGCGGCCGGCTGGGGCGAGAAGAACGGCACGGTGACCAATTCGGAGCGCCGGATTTCGCGGCAACGGCCATTCCTGCCGCTACCGGGCGAGGCACGGCCGGACTGGTGGGTTATCACACAGGTGGCGCGGCGGATGGGGTTTGCGGAGGCATTTCCGTACGAGAGCGCGGCGGAGATCTTCGCCGAGCATGTGGCGCTGTCAGCCTTCGAGAACCAAGGCAGTCGCGACTTTGATCTCTCGGGGCTGACGGGCGCGGACTATGACGAGCTCGAGCCGGTGCAGTGGCCGGTGCGTCCGGCGGGTACGCGGCGCATGTTCACGACCGGCGAGTTCTTCACGCCCGACGCGCGCGCCCGCTTCGTAGCGGTGACGCCGCCGCCACCGCTGGTGCCGCCGCCGGGCATGCTGGTGCTCAATACCGGCCGGGTGCGCGACCACTGGCATACGATGACGCGGACCGGCAAGGCGGCGCGGCTATCGGCGCATCTGGCCGAGCCGTTTGCCGAGCTGCATCCCGACGATGCGGCGGAAAAGAGCATCCGGCACGCGAGCCTTGTGCGCCTCGAGAACCGGCATGGCACGGCGCTGGTGCGGGCGCTGGTCACGGAGCGGCAGCAGCGGGGTGCGGTGTTCGTGCCCATGCACTGGACCGGGCAGTTCTCGGCGGCGGGGCGCGTTGATGCGCTGGTGACGGCACAGACCGATCCACAATCGGGACAGCCGGCGTTGAAGATGGCGGCGGTGGCGGTCGAGCCGGCGCTGGCCCGGCGCTATGGTTTTGCCGTCAGCGCCGAACGGCCGAAGCTGGATGGTGCGGACTATTGGGCGACGGCCGAGGCTCCCGGCGGCTGGCGAACCGAGCTCGCCTTCCTCACCGAGCCGGAGGACTGGGAGGCCTGGGCTAGGGGTGCGTTCGGGATCGATGCCGCGGTGCATTTCCTGTCGATCCGCGACCGGGCGACGGGGCGGCAGAGCCTTGCGCTATTCGATGGGGAGCGGCTGGTGGTCGCGCTGTTCCTGTCGCCCGATCCGGTGCTGGTATCGCGGCAATGGGCAGTGGGCCTGCTCAGCGAGAGCATAGGGCCGGCGCGGCGTGCCGACATCCTTGCCGGGCGGCCAGGCGGCGACCGACCAGATTCGGGCCCGATCGTCTGCGCCTGCTTCGGTGTCGGCGCCAACCAGATCGTACTAGCCGCGCAGGCTGGGTGCCACAGCGTCGAGACGATTGGCGCCGCGCTCAAGGCCGGCACCAATTGCGGTTCGTGCAGGGCCGAGATCCGTGGCCTGGTCGAGGCCCACCGGCTCGAGGCAGCAGAATAGCGCGTCAGGCCCGCCGATCGGGCCCGACGCTTGCCGATACTACGCGCCTGCGCGGCGTGAAGGGGATCACTTCGGCCGGACCCTTGCGATACTCCAGCGCCAATATGGTTTCGATGACGCTGTCGATGATCAGGCCAAGATTCTGGTCAAGCTCGTCGTGCTGGTCCAGTTGCTCCCGCGCCGCCTCGAGATCGAGGCGCATACGCTGATATTTGGGGTTCATCGACGCTGTTCCGTGTAGGTCCGCGCTCCGAGGTAAGCTCTCACCAGTGGCGGGGACGTTAATGGCGGCGGCGCAATTTTAACTTCCACAGCCCTGGGGTGATTACTGCAAGCGCCTGTAATGCAGGAGTATTCGCGCGGATTTGTCAGCAACAACCGGCGCCGGGAATCGTAATTCCAGCGGGATGCACTTAACCAAATACGCGGCTGCGTCGCTTGATGGGAGGCACAGTATTTCGAGATGGCTGTTATTCGGCTGACAGCGGGGCTGGCTGTGGAAAGATCGGGGTTCGCGCGCCGGTGGAATAGGCCAATTGGTACGGCTTAATCTGGGACGAAGTCCGGCGGTAGAGCGGAGTTCGTCCTGGATAGTATGGGTCAAGTCCCCTTGAGGGTGAGTGACTCGGCGTGGTGGCAGGCGACCTGGCGGTCGCCGATGGTGCGCAGCGGCGGACGTTCCAGCTTGCAGGCTGCCGTGGCGTAGCGGCAGCGCGGGTGGAAGTTGCAGCCGGGCGGCGGGTTGGTGAGGCTGGCGATTTCGCCGCCGAGCCGGGTGCGGGCAGCCCTGCGCAGGCGCGGATCGGGCAGCGGGATCGTGCCGATCAGGGCTTCGGTATAGGGGTGGAGCGGCTGGGCGAAGAGGTCTTCGGTCTTGGCCACTTCCACGAGCCGGCCGGCATACATCACGGCGATGCGGTCGGAGATGTGTTCGACCACGGCGAGATCGTGAGCGATGAACAGGTAGGTGAGGCCGCGCTGGGCCTGGAGGTCCTGCAGCAGGTTGATGATCTGGGCCTGCACCGAGACATCGAGCGCCGACACGGCTTCGTCGCAGACGACGAGGCGCGGATCGAGCGCCAGGGCGCGGGCGATGCCGATGCGCTGGCGCTCACCGCCCGAAAAGGCGTGCGGATAGCGCGACATGTACTCCGGGCGGAGACCAACCTGGGTCAACAGCTCGGCGACTCGCTGCGAGCGCTCGCGACCCGTAGCGACACCGTGGATCTCGAGGCTTTCGCCGATCAGGTCGATCACCGGCCGGCGCGGGTTGAGGCTCGAATTGGGATCCTGGAAGATCATCCGGATTTCGCGCCGATATGGCTTCAGCTCGGCCTCGCTGAGCCCCGCGAGGTCGGTGTCCTTGTAGGTGATGCGGCCGGCTGTGGCGCGATAGACGCCGAGAATGCAGCGGCCGAGCGTGGTCTTACCGGAGCCGGATTCGCCGACAAGGCTCAGCGTCTCGCCGGGCTGGATGGAGAGGCTGACGCCATCGACGGCGCGGGTGGCGGGCGGCTCCTTGCGGAACAGGCCCTTGCGATTGCGGAAGTGCATGTCGAGGTTTTCGACGCTCAGCAGCGACGCGGCGGTCATTGGGCGGCCTCGGGGATGCGCTCGAACTCGCCGACCCGAGCGCAGCGGACGACATGGCCGGGCGAGACCTGCGTCGCGGCCGGGAACTCGCGGTCGCAGAGGCCGGAGACGGCATGGTCGCACCGGGTCTGGAACGGGCAGCCGCTTGGGCGGTCGAGCGGATGCGGGACATTGCCGCGCACCGTGGGGAGGCGCGCGCCGCGCAGGCCGGGGCGCGGCACCGAGCGGAGCAGCGCCTGCGTGTAGGGGTGGCGCGGATCGTGGAACAGGGTGTCGACATCGGCATATTCGACGACACGGCCGAGATACATCACGGCGACGCTGTCGGCGATTTCGGCGACGACGCCGAGATTGTGGGTGATGAACAGGACCGTGAGCCCCATCTCGGCCTGCAGGTCGCGGATCAGGTCCAGCACCTGCGCCTGCGTCGTGACATCGAGCGCGGTGGTGGGCTCGTCGGCGATCAGCAGTTTTGGGCGGCAGATCAGCGCCATGGCGATGCAGACGCGCTGGCGCATGCCGCCCGAGAGCTCGAAGGGGAAGCGCTTCAGCGTCGCCTTTGGGTCGGGGAGGCCGACCTTGGCGAGCATCGCTACCGCTTCGACTTCCGCTGCCTTCTTGTCGAGCGCGCGGTGCAGCAGCAGCGCTTCGGTGACCTGGTCGCCGACGGTGTGGACGGGGCTCAGCGCCGTCATCGGCTCCTGGAACACCATGCCGAAATCGCCGCCCCGGATGTCGCGCATCTGGCCGCCGATGGGGTCGAGCTGGGTGAGATCGAGCTCGCGACCAGGCTCGGGCGCATAGGCGATCGAGCCTTCGACGATGCGGCCGGGCGACTGGATGATGCGCATGATCGAGCGGGCCATGATCGACTTGCCCGAGCCGCTCTCACCGACCACGCACAGCACCTTGCCGCGCGGCACGTCGAGGTCGATGCCGTCGACCGCCTTCACCACGCCCTCGTCGGTCTTGAAGTGGGTTTTCAGCCCGCGGATCTCGATGAGGTTTGCGCTCTGCATGGCCGCCTCAGTTCGCATAGGGGTCGGCCGCATCGCGGAGGCCGTCGCCGAAGAAGTTGAGGGCGAGCACGGTGATGATCACCGCGACGCCGGGGAGCAGCAGCCACGGGGCTTCGACGATGGTGCGGATGTTCTGAGCATCCTGCAGCAGCACGCCCCAGCTCACGACGGGGGGACGGAGGCCGATGCCGAGATAGCTCAAGGCCGTCTCGGCGAGGATCATGCCGGGAATGGCGAGGCTGAGCGCGGCGATGATGTGGCTCATGAAGCTCGGCACCATGTGGCGCAGGATGATGTGCAGCGGCGAGGCGCCATCGAGCCGGGCGGCGATGATGAAATCCTCGGATTTCAGCGCGAGGAAGCGACCGCGCACGACGCGGGCCAGCCCGGTCCAGCCGATCAGCGCGAGGATCAGGGTGATGAGGAAGTAGACCAGCTCCGGGGCGAGCGTCAGCGGGATGATGGCGGCGAGGCCGATCCAGAGCGGCACCGAGGGAATGGAATCGAGGATTTCGACCAGGCGCTGGATCAGGTTGTCGGTGACGCCGCCGACATAGCCCGAAATGCCGCCGATGACGACGCCGAGTGCGAAGCTGATGGCGACGCCGACAAGGCCGATCGAGAGGCTGATGCGGGCGCCGTAGATGATGCGGCTGAGCAGGTCGCGGCCGAGGCGGTCACCGCCCAGCAGCATCAGCGGCACCTTCGGGTCGCCGGTGCCGATGAAGTGGATGTCGGTGGGCCAGAGGCCCCAGAATTTGTAGGGCTCGCCGAGGACGAAGAGCTGCACCGGCACGATGGTGTCGCGGTCGGGCGCGAGGGTGCGGCGCATCTTCACCTTGTCGACGGTGGGGACGAGCGGATGGGTGTGGAGGCCCCATTGCCAGCCGTCCTCGGCGACGTGGACGATCTCGAGCGGCATGGGCGGGGCGAAACGGTAGGCCGCGGTGTAGTCCTCGAGCGTGGTTGGAGCGAGGAACTCGGCAAAGATGGCGATCAGGTAGATCAGCAGGGCAACGCCGCCGCCGATCAGGCCCAGCGTGTGGCGGCGGAAGCGGCGCCAGATCAGCGCCCACTGGCCGGCGGCGAGGTAGCGGTCGCGCTTTCGCGCCAGGCGGATGGCGCGGGCATCGGGGATCGCGTCGGTGCGGGTTTCAAGCATAGCGCACCCGCGGGTCGAGAAGGGCGAGCAGGATGTCCGAGATCAGCGTGCCGATGATGGTCAGCACCGAAAGCATCAGGATGATCGAGCCGGCCAGATACATGTCCTGCGCTATCAGCGCGTCGAGCAGCAGCGGGCCGGTGGTGGGGAGGCTGAGGACGATCGAGACGATGGTTTCACCCGAGACGAGGCCGGGCAGCACCCAGGCGAGCGAGGAAACGAAGGGGTTGAGCGCGAGGCGCAGCGGATATTTCAGCAGTAGCCGGGTTTCGCCTAGCCCCTTGGCGCGGGCAGTGACGACATAGGGCTTGCCGAGCTCGTCGAGGAGGTTGGCGCGCATGATGCGGATGAGGCTCGCCGTGCCGCCGAGGCCGACCACCAATGCCGGGATCCAGATGTGACGCAGCAGGTCGCCGAGCTTGGCGAAGCTCCACGTAGCGTTGACATATTCGGGGCTGAACAAGCCACCGACCGACAGCCCGAAGACCGAGAAAGCGAAGTACATGATGAGCAGCGCGAGGAGGAAATTCGGTACGGCGAGGCCGGCAAAGCCGATGAAGGAGGCGAGGTAGTCGCCGACGGTGTATTTCTTCGCCGCGGCATAGATACCGATGGGCAGCGCGATGACCCAGGTGAGGATCAGCGCCGAGAGCGAGACGAGGACGCTCATGCCGAGCCGGTCCCAGATCAGCTGGCTGACCGGCACGCTCCACTTGAACGAGTAGCCGAAATCGCCGGCGGTCACGATGCCCCAGACCCAGCGGCCGTACTGGATCCAGAGCGGCTGATCGAGGCCGTACTGCATGCGCAGGGCCTCGACGCCGAAATTGTCCATGCCGGAATCCTGCATCGTGGCCATCATGGTGTTGACGTAGTCGCCCGGCGGCAGCTGGATGACGAGGAACACCACGATGCTGATGACCAGCATCGTGGGGATGATCAGCAGCACGCGCCGGAAGACGTAACCCAGCATCGGCTTAGCGGGCGTAGCCGGCGGCGGTGAAATAGGCGAGGCCGCGGCGGGCACGCTCGGGCTGCAGCTCGAGGATGAGGCGCGGCATCTCGGTGAGCTCGTTCAGGCGCTGGAACATCGGGTACCAGGCGATCTCGCCGTCGCCGGGGCCCCAGTGGCGGTCCATCTCGCCGTCATTGTCGGCGATGTGGAGGTGGGCGAGGAGGTCGCCGGCCTGCCGCACCCACTCGTCGGGCACCGGGGCGCCGTGCTGGTGGTGCATCAGGTAGGCATGGCCGGTATCGAGGCACATGCGCACGTGCTTGCTCTCGAAGCGGCGCACCAGATCGATGAGGAGGTGCGGGAAGACTTCCGGCACGTTCTCGAGCACGAGGGTGACGTTCTTGTCCTCGGCATGGGCGACCAGCGGTTGCAGCGTGCCATAGGAGAAATCGGCCATGCGCGGCATGTGGGCCGGCAGGATCGTGGCGTTCGAGAAGCTGAACAGCCAGGGCTCGACCACCATGTGGGTGGCGCCGATATCGTGGGCGAAATCGATGGCCTGGTGGAAGCGGTTGCGGGTGAACTCGCGCTCGGCCGGATCGTCGGTGGCGGTGCGGATGCCGCCCGGCGCGTGGATCGAGATGCGGCCCTTAAAGCCGTCGAAGAGGCGCTTGGCGGTCTCGATGCGAGCCTCGCGGCCGTTGTCCAGAATGGAATGCGAGGCGGAAACCTCGAGGTCGCGGCCGGCTTCGTTCAGCCAGTGGACTTCGGTTTCGAGGACGTCCCAGGAGAAGGAGACGCCGAGGGTGGGCAGATCGGCCACTTTAGTATGCTCCGGCATGAAAATGGGGGTGCCGGGATGGTCACCCACCCCGGCTTGCGGTCGGTGAGGGGCGTCTACTTCTTGTAGAAGAGGATTTCCGGATCGATCGTGCCGGGCGCGAAGTACTGCGGGAAGATCGGGTCGACGACGTTCATCAGGTCCGAGTTGACGATGGTGTAGCTGTCGCCATCGCGCACGGTGCCCATGGTGAGGAACTGGTCGCGGGCATTCGCCATCAGCTCGAGGCCGTACTTGATCTGCTCTTCACGCACCGGGGTGGAGCGCATCTTGGCCATCAGCTCGAGGCCGGTCTTGACCTCCACCGGCGGTTCCTCGTTGGGCTGGATACCGAGGTACCAGTTGGACCATAGCACGCCGTTGTACTCGTCGTTGTTGGGCCAGGTGTAGATCGGGAAGGGGTTGAAGTTGAGGATGGCGGCGAGGTTGCCGGTGGTGGTGACGCCGAGGTGGCTGTCGAAGTCGTTGCCGGTGCGGCGCTGGGTGAGCAGCTTGCCGTCGAGGGTCGAGATGGTGGTCTCGACGCCGACATCGGCGAAGTAGCGCTGCATCAGCTCGAGCGTCGCGACACGGTCGGGCGCGTTGGCGTGGGTTTCGAGCACGAAGCTGAAGCGCTTGCCGTCCGGACCGAGGCGGAAGCCTTCGGCGTCCTTGTTGGGCAGGACCTTATCGAGATGCTCGTTGGCGAGCTCGGGGCTGTACTCGGTGTACTGCTCGGCGAATTCCTTGTCATAGATCGGCGAGACGGCGGTCGGCGCGAACTGGGCCGGCTGCTTGACGCCGAAATAGACCAGGTCGGAAATCTCGGTGCGGTTCATCGCGTGGCTGAGGCCGATGCGGAAGTCCTTGTTGCGGAAGACTTCGCGCTTGACCGGATCGGTGACCGTCTCGTTGAGGTCGAAGCTGGTGACCACCGAGGGAGCGGCGGTCGGGGCCAGGCGATAGTGGCCCTTCTCGGCATTCTCGAGCAGCACGGCCTGGTTATCGGGCGAGGTGACGGCGCTACCGAACTTGAAGTCGACTTCACCGGCCATGGTCTGGAGCAGCGCGACTTCGTTGTCCTCGACCGTGGTGTAGCGGACGGTATCGACATAGGGGAGCTGGTTCCCCTGCGTGTCGACCTTCCAGTAGTAGGGATTGCGGGTGGCCTCGACGATGGTCGAGGAGCCGAAGCCGGCCTGCAGCTTCCAGGCATGCATGGTCGGCACTTCCGGGTTGGTCCAGAAGTCCATCTTGGCGCGCATCATGGTCGGCCAGTCGGCAAAGCCGAGCTCGGCGGCGAGCGCGTCGACGTTCGGGTTGTACTTGGGGTGGAACTGCTTGAGGTAGTGGGCCGGCAGGCGGGTCGAGCCGTTGCCCTCGGCGCTGGCGAGGCCGACGATGAAGGTGCCCGAAGGCTGCGGGAAGGTGACCTTGAGGGTCACGTCATCGATCTTTTCGAGCTTGGGCGGCACGGTCTGGCCGTCGATGGCCATGCGGAAGTTCGGAGGCAGTCCGCCGAACCAGCCATTGAGGCCCTTGCCCGGATTGAATTCTTCGTTGAGGGCGATGTCCTCGAACCAGAACAGGATGTCGTCGACGGTGTAAGGCTCGCCGTCGGACCACTTCAGGCCCTTGCGCAGGTGCAGCACGTACTCGGTGGCGTCGGCATTGACGTCATAGCTCTCGGCGAGGCCGGGCATGGGCTGCTGGTCGTTGTTGAAGCGATAGAGCAGCTCGGAGCCGATGAAATAGAGCAGCGGCCAGTGGTCGCCGGACAGCCCGTTCATGCGGATGGTGCCGCCATAGGTGCCGATCTCGGCGGCGGACATGACCAGCGGACTCTCCGGCAGGCGGTCGGCGAGCGTCGGGATGGTGCCGGCGGCGACCATGTCGGCGAAGGCCGGGGCTTCGTGGTACTCGGTGGGCTGCGCCAGCGCTGTGCTGCCGAGCATGGCGAGAGCGAAGAGCGCGACCGCTCCCCGCCCGAGCTTGGTGTGATGGAACATCATCTGTCTCCAGGTGGAATGCTGGAGCGCCTGATAGAGGGCGAACCCGTAGAGGCGATGACGGACCAATCGGCGGAGAGGTTCGGAAGGGGCTCCCGAGGGCCCGCCGACATCAAAGCTACACGCCGCTCTGGCACGCTGTGCGCTTCGTCAACTTTCGTCTTTCGGGACAGTTCCGAGCGGGGCAGATGCGGTGATGAACCCGGCATTTGGCAACGACACTGGGGCTTCCAACCCGCGCTGGCGCGGGGTGTTCAGTGCCATTCTCAATGATATCGACCAGCACCGGCTGGTGGCCGGCCAGAAGCTGCCGCCCGAGCGGCAACTGGCCGAGTTGCACGGGGTGAGTCGCCACACCATACGGCTGGCGCTCTCGGCCCTCGAAGCGGAAGGGCTGGTGGAGATCGTGCATGGGCGCGGACTTTTCGTCGCAGAGCACGTGATCCCCTTCACCATCGGGCCGCGCACGCGCTTTTCGGACAATATGAGGCGGCTCAACCTGAAGGGACGGCGCGAGTATCTCGATGACCGGGTAGAGTTCGCGAGCCTCGATACCTGCCGTGCGCTCGGGCTCGAAGATGGCGCCGAGGTGGTGACGATCGAGACGCTGTCGCTGGTCGACGACCGGCCGATCGCGCTGGTGCGGGATTTCTACACCCTGCCCCGGTTCGAAGGAATCGGCGAGAAGGTGCGCGAGATGCGCTCGCACAGCGCGGCGCTGGCGGCCTATGGGGTGCGCGACTATCGCCGCAAGAGCTCGCGCATCGTCAGCCGGCAACCCTCGGCCTACGAGGCGAACCGGCTGGAGATGCGGCGCAACCAGACGCTGCTGGTGACGTACAAGCTGGAGGTGGACCCTGACGGGCGGCCGGTCACCTACGGCGAGTCCTGCTTCCGCGGCGACCGGGTCAATCTCGTGGTCGAGTCGACCGGCTGAGGCTCAGCGCAGGCCCGAAATTCCCTCGCTCCAACAGCAGTCCGACGAGCTCGTGCTCGACTCGACTGCTGACAGTCGTGATAAAAGTGGGTATGGGAAGATAATCGCGTACGTGGCTAGCGAGATGTACCATGTGGCCGTCCACAAGATGCGCCCTGGTTGCTGACAGCCAGGAACTGTTCAGCACCGCCGTGAAGGACTTGCTCGAGCGTAGACTTGGTTTCACGGAAGTCATCGTGGCTGCTGATTTTGAAACCGCGACGCGGCATTTATCCGGAAACTCGTCGATCTCCCTGGCTTTGCTGGACCTGTCGCTGCCCGACATGGACGGACTGGCGAGCCTGGCCAGCCTGCGCGTGGCCTATGCCGACCTGCGCCTCGCCGTCATCGCCGGCCCGAGCCGGCGCGAGGACATCCTGCGCGCCCTTGCGGTGGGGGTGCATGGCTTCGTGCCGCGCACGCTCAGCATCAACGAGATGGTGCAGGCACTGACCAGCATCGTGAATGGACAGATCTACGTGCCGCCGACGCTTTCGGATGTGCTCGACGACAGCTCGCCGAACATGCCGGCCAACCACCCGGCGACGCTCGAACGGAGCGAGGGTAGCCCCGATCGCCGCGCGCCGGCATTGACCTCGCGACAGCACGACGTGATGCACCTCATCTCCGAGGGCAAGACCAACAAGGAGATCGCCCGCAGCCTCGGGCTGGCCGAAGGCACCGTGAAAGCGCATGTGAACGCCCTGTTCCGAGTGCTCAGCGTGCACAACCGGGCCAGCGTGGCGGCCATGCTGGCGGCCAGGCCGGAGCCTGAGGATGAGTAGGCTGCTGTCTATATAGAAAGGCATAATCCTCCTATGTAGAAAGCAACTATGCCTATATTTGCGATCCGGACCTACGCCGAATGTACTATTCTCATTAGGGAGAGTTTCTTTTCGCCGCACGATCAGTTACGATCTACCAATGTTAGGCAGAGATACTTCCTTCCCCTTTATGCATTCGACTAAGCGCCACGTGTGCGCTGTGGCGTAATACCGAAGTTACAAGCGGTGGGGCCAAACCGTACGACCTCGGTCGTCGTCTTGGGGGTTACCATGGAGGCCACTCGTCTTCCTGTCGTTCTGATCGTCGATGCCATGGAACTGCGCCGTGCCGGACTAGTCGCCCTGGTTGAACCCTGGGCCAACGCACAAGGCATATCCACCGTCCCGATCCCGCCCACGGAACTTGGACTCGAATTCCTATCGAGCCTGGAGCCCAAGTTCGTCATCTTCAGTATCGGCGGCGCCTCGCTGCATGCCGCCGAGCCCATGCACTGGGCCTGCGACGTCCGCGACATGTTGCCGGGCATTCCGTGCGTGGTGCTGTCGGACCGTACCGAACCGGAAGAGGCGATCCTTGCGGCACGCCTCGGCCACCAGGCGTTCATGCCGACCAGCATCGAGCCGCAGATCGCCCTCCAGGCGTTTGCCTTCGTCATCGGCGGCGGCACGTATTTCCCGCGGGAAGCGTTGCTGCAATCGGTGTCGGCGGCTCGGGAAGGCGCGGGCTTCAGCACTGCCATCCACGGCGATGCAGACCGGCTGACCCGACGGCAGCACGAGGTGCTCGACCGGCTGCGGCTGGGCAAATCCAACAAGGTCATCGCGCGCGACCTCGACATGCAGGAGTCGACCGTCAAGGTTCACGTGCGCCAGATCATGCGGAAGCTGGGCGCATCCAACCGAACGCAGGCGGCGCTGCTGGCCGCGGCATCCACGCAGAGCGTCAACGGCTCCCACCTGGCCACCGCAGAGACTCCACCACCGCTGCAGCCGACCTGGTAGGTCCCAATGCGGTTGCAGATGGACGTGCCGCGCGACCCAGTCGCGCGGCATTTCCTTGGAAGGCCGCGCGACGGACTAATCCCCTCCACCCAAAGTGATAGGCCTTCGCCCCCTCCCCTCTCGGCCATAAGGCGAATGGCTTAACGCGCCCATCGACCCGAACGCTCGGTCCAGTATCTCATGCACCTATCGGTGGAGGTTCGGGCGATGGGTACCAAGCGGAACGGTGGAAGCGGGTGCGGCAATGACCGGGATGGGCGCGGAAGCCCGGTTCAGGTGTCGACGGTGCCGTTCCACGGCGGCATGGCAGTCACCGTCGCTGCCGGGGCCGACGCGGTCGGCGAGGACACGTTCTCGAGCGTCAACGCCAATGTCACGGTGGTCGACCGAGGGCTGCTGAGCTACGCGGCCGGCATGACCTCCGCCATCGCCGCCTCGCTATCGGGTAGCGGCGCCGCCTTTGCGACGAGCTATGCCCAGCTCGATATCGCGGGCGCCGATTTCATAGCCATCAACACGCATAGCAGCGAGGGTGGCAGTGCGGAGGGGGCGAGCACCGTCTCGATGGTCGACCTCGACTTCTTCGCACTGGACCTCAAGTGGCTGGATTTTTCGAGCGAGCGCGGTGGCGAGAGCAGCGGGCCCGCGCCAGAGCTGCAACTGTCCGGCAACCTGGCGGAATTTTCGGCCTCGATCGAAGCACGCGGCGACAACGGTTACGTCGACCTGCAGGCGGACACGCTGGCGCTCGAGAACCAGCTGTCGAGTACCGCGCTTCTTGCTACGGCGGCGGTCGACGGCGATATCAGCTACGAGCGCTATGCTGGCACCTCGAAGGACAACGTCATCACGACCGGCAACACGGATGCCCTGGTCGAGGCCGGCCGGGGCGACGACCGAGTGACCACCGGCAATGGCGAAGACTGGATCTTCGGCGGCCAGGGCCGCGACCAGATCAGGGCGGGCGCCGGCAACGACACGGTGTTCGGCGAGGACGCCGACGACCGGATCGAGGGCGGGAGCGGAGACGATTGGCTGTTCGGCGGGCGGGGCGACGACACGCTCAACGGCGGGGACGGCAACGACCTCGTGATGGGAGGCGACAGCCGCGACATGGTGGATGGTGGAGCAGGCGACGACCTGATCGATGCCGGCGAGGGCCGCGACACGGTGCGGGGCGGCAGCGGCAATGACATCTTCAGGCTCGGGGCCGAGCACGGCGACGACGACGATCGCTACTGGGGCGGGGCCGGCGGCGACCTCTACTGGATCACGGGCGACTTCGACTCCGACGTGATCATGGATTTCTCGCTGGCTGGCGGCGACCGGCTGGTGATGCCCGCGGGCGACTGGGACAGCGAGGCCGCGCTACGCCAGCTCAACGGCACCGTGGTGACGCTGCAGCGCGCCAGCGGCGATGCCGACGACCTGGTGCTGACCTTCGATTTCGGCCGCAGCCGGGCCGAGCTGACGCTGGACGAGTTCTTCGCCTTCAACCCCGGCTATGCCGCCCTGCCCCGGCGCGGCAGCTTCTCGGACACGGCCGCCCTGCCGCTGCTGCAGGATCTGTTCGGCGACGATGCCGGCCAGCTCACGGCGGACCATCAGTTGCTGTTCCAGATTGGGCTCTACCTGGGCGAGCTCGGCTGATATGGGCCAGCCCGACTTCGGGTCATCATCCGCATGGATTAGCTGCGCCGTGATGCCGATAGAGCCAATTAGGGCGTATCCATCATTGAACGTCTGAACGCGGTGCGGGCGCGCCTGTAGCATGATCCCCTGATCGGATGACGATGGGGAGGGCGCCCAAAATGCCAGTGACGCGGGACTCCAGCATCGATACGGGCTACGCCAGCATCAGCACCGCCTCCGACGGATCGACGGAGATCGTGATCTATGTCGACGTCGTGCAGGTCGAGGTCGGGTCAGCACCCGGCAGCGGCGAGGGCAGCGCCCTGGTCTTTTCCGGCGACGCGACGGCCGTGGGCGTGGACACCTATGCCCAGATGCTGGTCGAGGCGCTGGCGGCCGACCACGGCTCGTCCTCCACGCTGTCGCTTTCCGCCGACCTCGTCGCGGCCGCCGCTGCCGAGGACTTCGATCCCTTCGCCTCGACCACCATCTGGTACGTGGTGGTAGGACCGGTCGACAGCTACATCCAGATCGAGGAGCTGGAGACGTTCACAGCGAGCGGCCCAGGTGGCACGGTGACGATCCAGTCCGCCTCGGTCGACTTCGACGGCGTCGTGCTCGACGATCCAATGCAATGCCAGGAAGACGATCCCGAGCCGCCGCCCTGCGATGATGGTTGCGCGGCTCCCGAACCGGGCTGCAATTGCGGTGCCGACGACGGCGACGATGCATTCGCGTTCGACGGCAACGTGTCGGTCTTCGCCTTCCAGGCCGACGCCTTCGGCGATGACAGCTACGCCTCGGTGACATTCGATGCGCTCGCGCTCGAGGACTCGCTGTCCACCATCACCGGCGTCGTCGAAGTCGCCATCGCCTGAGTACCCGAACCTGCCGGACGACAGTGTCTCCGCAACATAGTTGCGCGTACAAAAGCAATGCGGGTCATGCAGTGAATACAATCCGCACTACGCCAAATAGACAAGGCACCAGATCACCTACGCCTTGGGGTTGTACGCCCTGATACACTCTGCCGCCCGGCCCGAAGACAGCCTAGCCTCAACCTGTCCGGGCGCGGTGTCCGGCCAAAGCTAACCGTCCCAACAGGAGATGATCATGAGCTGGGGTGAACACGAAACTGGTTCCTATGACTTCGACTCGAGCATCAACCTCGATTACTGCGCGGACTTCAATGTCTCGAGCTATCTCGATGTCGACCACGAGATCGACGTGTGCGTGGATATCGACGGCAACGAGGCGTATTTCGCCATCGACGTCCAGGCCTTCGGCGACGACAGCGCCGTCGAGCTGAACCTTGTCGTAGTGACCAACGACGATTGGGCCAGCATCACCGCGACGGGCTTCTCGGCCGTCGACTGACAGGTCCCACCGGCAGTGTGGCGGCCCCCGCGCAACACACTGTCCGCGGAGAGGGTCCCGGCTTGGCCGGGGCCCTTTTTTATTGCGCCGGTCGCCCTGCGACAGGGGAACAGGTGGACTGCTCTTCGGAGATCCCGCTTCCGTGGGGATGACCCGGTGGGTGGGCGCGCGTGAAGCGAACGCTCCTCGGCGACGGTCGAGGCGTACACCCAAAGATGGGTCCACCAACGCGCAGTGTCGGGTCCCGCGACAGCTGCCTTAGCATGAAGAAGAACCGCACCGGGCAGGGGTGGTGCGGGGCTCATGGAGGCTACGAAAATGGCGCGCACGGTTTCTTCCCGCAAGGTGACCATCTCTTCCAGCTCGACGCCGAAGCCGGCCGCGACGCAGGAGGAAAGTCGCAACGAGGCATCGTCGATGATGCTGAGCTCCTCGCCCATGGCGATGATGGCGGCCCTGCTCGCGGCGCCGATATATACCGAGCTCAACCTCTCCAACAGCTCGACCGTCGGCGACGTCTTCAACCAGAACGGCGATGGCCGCTTCCGCATCAATGGCTTCAACGGCAATGACAGCATCACGATCGGCGCTGCCACGACGGGCGGCGACTATCTCGATGGCGGCGCCGGCAACGACGTGCTCAACGCGGCGGGCAGCGACGACATCCTTGATGGCGGCGCGGGCACCGATACCCTCAATGCCGGAGCCGGCAACGACATCCTGCGCGGCGGCGCCGGTTCGGACACGCTCAATGGCGGCGACGGCATCGACACGGCCGACTACTCCACCTCCAGCGCGGCGGTGATGCTCACCCTGTCGGTGGATCCGAGCCGGAGTTCGCGTGGCAACGGCGGCGACGCCAATGGCGACACCCTGCTGAGCATCGAGAACGTCTGGGGTTCGAACCTCAACGACACCATCAGCGGCAACCGCCTCGACAACCTGCTGGTCGGCAATGGCGGCAACGACACATTGCGCGGCATGGACGGCAACGACACGCTGATCGGCGACGGCATCAGCGATATCGACATGGACGGCGTGCCGGACGACGAGGACGGCGATGGCCATCCGGACGGCGTCGACAGCACGCCCACGGGCGGCAACGACATGCTGGACGGCGGTTTCGGCAATGACCGGCTCTATGGCGGCGGCGGCAACGACACACTGCTCGGCGGCTTCGGCGACGACGTGATGCACGGCGGTTTCGGCGACGACCTGCTCTCGGCAGGCGACGGCGCGGACACCATGGATGGCGGCGAGGGCGACGACGAGCTCTCCGGCAGCCTGGGCGACGACGTCATGTTCGGCGGGGCCGGCGACGACTGGCTGAACGGCTCGATCGGGCTCGACGTCATGTCGGGCGGCACCGGCAATGACGAGCTGATCGCCGGCGATGGCGATGACGTCGTCAATGGCGACGAAGGCAACGACACCTTGTTCGGCAACGGCGGCGCCGACACCATGGATGGGGGCGACGGCAACGACGTCGTCGACGGTGGCGACGGCAACGACACCCTCAATGGCGGTGCGGGCGATGACAAACTGGCCGGCGGCAACGGCGCCGACATCATGGACGGTGGCGAGGGCTCCGACACGGCCGACTACTCGCAAGGCAACGCCATCGGCATCGATCTCGCCAACGGGATCGTCGCCGGCGGCGCGGCGGGCGACGTGCTCAGCAACATCGAGAATATCACCGGCTCCGGCTTCGACGACCAGATCATCGGCGACGGACACGACAATACGCTGGCCGGCCTCGGTGGCGCGGACCTGCTGATCGGCCAGTCGGGCTTCGATACGGCCGACTATTCGGCATCGGCTGCCGCGGTCACGGTTTCGCTCAATACCACCGTCGCCAACCCGCTGGCCGAGGGCACGGGCCTGGGGGGCGACGCCGAGGGCGATCGGCTGCAGCTGATCGAGCGCGTCATCGGCTCGGCCTTCGCCGATACGCTGATCGGCGGCGAACTCAACGACACCTTCATGGGCGGCGCCGGCGCCGACATCATCGTGGGGGGTCTCGGCATCGACACGGCCGAGTACTCGACCTCGAGCGCCGTCAATATCGCGCTTGCCGAGGATGGCAGCGCCACGCTCAGCGGCGGCGACGCCGAGGGCGACGTGCTCTCGGGCATCGAGAACCTGATCGGCTCGGGCGAGAACGACGTGCTGCTGGGAAACTCGCAGGTCAACCGGATCGACGGCAAGGGCGGCGACGACCGGCTCATCGGCCTGGGTGGCGCGGATGTGCTCATCGGCGGCGACGGCGTCGACACGGTCGATTATTCCGCCTCCGCCTCGTTCGTGCAGGTGGCTCTCTCCGACAGCACCACAGGCGGCTTCATCGCCGTAGGCGGCGACGCGCAGGGCGATCTCGTGGTCACCATGGAGAACATCGTCGGGTCGGCCTTCGGGGACCAGCTGATCGGCGCCAGCGCGGCCAACGTGCTCGACGGCGGGGCCGGCAACGACCAGCTGCGCGGCCTGGGCGGCGCCGACACGCTGATCGGCGGCCTCGGCACCGATACGGCCCATTATGGCGACTCCGCACAGGGCGTGAACGTCACCATCGACGGCAGCGGCAATGGCTCGGGCCTAGGTGGTGATGCACAGGGCGACGTGCTCGAGGGCATCGAGAACCTCACCGGTTCGGCCTTCGACGACACGCTCGCAGCCGGCGCCGGCGTCAACGTGCTGCAGGGCGGTGGCGGCAGCGATACGCTGATCGGCGGCGCCGGCGCCGACATCCTGGTGGGCGGCGACGGCATCGATACGGTGGACTATTCCACCTCGTCGGCGGCCGTAATCATCACGCTGACCGCCAACCCGGCGCAGGCGACGACCGGCACGGGCGGCGATGCACAGGGCGACCAGATCAACACAGTGGAGAATGTCACCGGCTCGGCCTTCAACGACCAGCTGATCGGCAGCACGGGCGACAATCGCATCGACGGCGGGGCGGGCAACGACCTCATGCGCGGCGATGCCGGCGCGGACGTGCTGATCGGTGGGACCGGCAACGACACGATCGACTATGCCAATGTGGCGGCCGGCGCCGGGGGCGTCACGATCGTTCTCGACGCGGTGGCAACGACAGTCGGCATCGGCAGCCACGCCGAAGGCGACCAGATCAGCGGCATCGAGAACATCAACGGCACGGTCAACGACGACATCCTGACCGGCAGCGCGCTGGGCAACCGCCTCGATGGCGGCAGCGGCAACGATCAGCTGTTCGGCATGGGCGGCGACGACACGCTGCTCGTCGGCAATGGCAACGACATCGCCGACGGCGGCGACGGCAACGACACGGTCGACTACAGCACCGCCACCACGGCCATCGCGCTGCAGCTCAATCCCACTGCGGGCGGCAACGCCGCCACCGGCGGCGGGGCACTCGGTGACCAGGTCCGCAACGTCGAGAACATCATCGGCACCGGCGGCAACGACCAGCTGATCGGCAATGGCGGGGACAATTTCTTCCGTGGCGGCGCTGGCGGCGACATCATCAATGGCCTGGGCGGCATCGACACGGCCGACTATGCCACCTCGACGGCGGGTGTCAGCATACAGTTGAACGATACGGCCGGCGGCCTCGCCACGGTGTCCGGCGGGCACGCCGTGGGCGACCAGATCAGCAATATCGAGAACCTGATCGGCTCGACCTTTGCCGACGTGCTGATCGGCAATTCGGGCGTCAACCGGCTCGAGGGCGGCAGCGGCGACGACCTGATCCGCGGCGGCGCCGGAGGCGACACGATCATCGGCGGCGCGGGTATCGACACCATCGACTACTCGACCTCGGGCGCCGCCGTTTCGCTGACGCTGACCGCGGTCCCGACGTCGGCGACGACGGGCACGGGCGGCGATGCGGCCGGCGATACGGTCAATACGATCGAGAACATCATCGGCTCGAACTTCTCCGATACGCTTACCGGAGGCACGGACGCCAACAAGCTGGTGAGCGGTGCGGCGGCGGCCGGCACCGAAATCCTCCGCGGTGCCGGCGGCGCCGACCTGCTGATCGCCAACGGCATTGGCACGCACAACTTCTTCGGCGACGGCGTGGGTGGGCAGACCGGCGGCATTGACACCTATCGCATGCTGGCGGGGACCACGGTGATCCAGGACTACCAGTCCGGCGAGGACCTGCAGTTCGCGAGCGCCGTCACCAACAGCTTCGGTTCGGCCGGCGGCCAGTTCGCGGCCCAGTTCGTGGGCGCGACGCAGACCACGATCGTGCTGCTCGGCACGAACCTGGCGGCAGCGCAGGCGAACTACGCCACGATGATCGCCAACGACGTGTTCGTGGATCCGCTCTTCGACACCATCGCCTGAAAATCAACTTTGCCGGGGGCGGCAGTCTAAGGGGACAGTCATGCCGGTCGTGGATAACAGGGGTATCAAGCGCCGCCGCTCGGGCGAGCTCGACAAGGCCTTCGCCGAGATCAGGGGCGGTATCTGGATACTCGCCATATTCAGCTTCGCCATCAACCTGCTGTTGCTGGCCTCGCCGCTCTACATGCTGCAGGTCTACGACCGGGTGCTGGTGAGCGGGCGGATCGAGACGCTGGTCATGCTGACGCTGCTGGTGGGCGGCGCCCTGCTCTGCCTGGGGCTGCTCGACACGATGCGCTCCAACTTGATGGTGCGAATGGGCGGATGGCTCAACGCCCGGCTCGGACCGATGCTGCTCTCGACCAGCATCCGCGCCCGGCTGATGGGCGACACATCCGGCGGGCAGTCGCTGCGCGACCTGTCGCAGGTGCAGAGCTTCGTCGCCTCGCAGGGACTGACCATGTTCCTCGACGCGCCGTGGGCGCCGCTGTTCCTGCTGCTGATCTGGATGCTGCACCCGCTGCTCGGCATGCTGGCCGTGGGGGCGACGGTGGTGCTGCTCGGCCTGAGCCTGCTCAACGAACTCCTGACCCGCAACCTGACGCTGTCGGCGGCATCGGCGGGCATCGCGACCCAGATGCATGCCGACACGGCGATCCGCAACGCCGAGGTGGTACGCGCCATGGGCATGCTGCCGGCGCTGACCGAGCGCTGGAACTCGGGCAACCAGGCGGCGCTCGATGCCACGCGGCAAGCGGCCGAGCGGGGTGCGCTGGTGGTCGGCATCTCGAAATTCCTGCGCTTCTTCGTGCAGTCGGCGATCCTAGGCACGGGTGCCTACCTGCTGCTTGCCGGCGAGGTTTCGGGCGGCGCGATGATCGCGTCCTCGATCCTGCTCGGCCGGGCGCTCGCGCCGGTGGAACAGGCGATGGGCAGCTGGCGCAATTTCGTCGCCGCCCGGGCGGCCTATGGCCGGCTCAAGTCACGGCTCGAGCAGATCCCGCAGGAGCCCGACCGCATCCGCCTGCCCGAGCCCTATGGCAATCTCAGCCTCGAGCGGGTGAGCTTTGCTCCGCCCGGCAGCCGGGGGCCGATCCTCGACAATGTGTCGATGCGGGTCATTCCCGGCGAGGCCGTGGCGGTGATCGGCCCATCGGCCGGCGGCAAGAGCACGCTGTGCCGGGTGCTGACGGGCGTGACCATCCCGACGTCGGGCGAGGTGCGGCTCGACGGCTCGGAGCTGTTCCACTGGGACCCGGTGCAGATCGGCGCGCAGATCGGCTACCTGCCGCAGGATGTCGAACTCTTTCCCGGCACGGTGCGCGAAAACATCGCCCGCATGGGCGAGGTCGACGATACCAAGGTGATCCGCGCCGCCCTGCTGTCGCATGCGCACGAGTTCATCCAGGCGCTGCCGCAGGGCTATGACACGCCGATCGGCGATGGCGGCTCGCGACTGTCGGGCGGACAGCGCCAGCTCATTGGGCTGGCTCGCGCCGTCTACGGCGATCCGCGGGTGATCGTGCTCGACGAACCCAATGCCAGCCTCGACCAGGCCGGCGAGGCCACGCTCGGGGCGGCGATCAACAAGCTCAAGGCGGCCGGCACGGCGCTCGTCATCGTAGGGCACCGTCCGTCCACGCTCGCCTGCGCCGATCGCGTGGTGTTCCTACGCAGCGGCCGCATCGAGCTGCAGGGCAGCCGCGACGAAGTGCTGCAACGGCTGCGCCAGGCGGCCGGCGATCCGGCGGCACGGCCGCCCATCAACAACCCGGCGCCGCAACGCGTCGTCACCGAGCCTGTGCTGGCCGAGTGACCTACCCATCGCATTTGCTCGGGGGAGTGAACCCATGAACATGAACATCACCCGGCTGGCGCCGGCGACACCGTACAACCTTCCCGACATCCTGCGCGAGCCGCCGGAGCCGCCCAGCCTCAAGCGGGCGATCCGCGGGCCGGCACGGCTGGGCTGGGCCATCATCGCCGCCTTTGCCGTCGGTTTCGGCACCTGGGCCGGCACGGTGCCTCTCGCCGCCGGCGCCGTCGCCCCGGGCATCATCAGCCCGGATGGCAGCCGGCGCGTGGTGCAACATCTCGAGGGCGGGGTCATCTCGGAGATCCGGGTGCGCGATGGCGACTATGTCAGCAAGGGGCAGGCCGTGATGCTGCTCGAGCAGGTGCAGGCCGCCTCGGTGCGGGACGCACTGCTCGACGAGTATCGCACCTATCTCGCGGCGCGCGCGCGGCTGACGGCGGAACTGTTCGGGCAGAAGGAAATCACCTTCCCGCCGGAACTCACCGGCGCCGACGGCGATCGCGTGCGCACGATCATGGAGAGCCAGCTGGCCATCTTCAAAAGCCGGCAGGAGCTGCAACAGGCGCAGCGCCAGGTGCTGGAGGAGCGGCTGGCGCAGAGCGACGAGCAGATCCGCGCGCTCAGGGCGCAGATCGCGGGGGTCACCAAGCAGATCGAGCTGCTGGCAGATGAAATCTCGGGCAAGCAGGAACTGCTCGAGGACGCGCTGACCACCAAGTCGCAACTGCTGGCGTTGCAGCGCCAGCAGGCCGAACTCGAGGGCCGACGCGGCGAGTACGAGGCGACCATCGCCGAGACCGGGCAGAAGCGCGGCGAGATCGAGTCGCAGCTGCTCTCGATCACGGCGGAAAGCACCGACTATGTCACGGGCGAGCTCGACAAGACACGCGCCGGGCTCGCCAGCGTTACCGAACGGCTGAACGCCAGCCAGGACATACTCGACCGTACCGTGGTGACCGCGCCGGTCAGCGGCTATGTCGTCAACCTGCGCTTCAAGTCGCCGGGCGGCGTGGTGGTGCGCGGCGAGCCGATCATGGAGATCGTACCGGCGGACGAACAACTGCTGATCGACGCCCGCGTCGCGGTGGTGGATATCGACGTCGTGCATGTCGGCCAGCAGGCCGCCATCCACCTCACCTCGCTCGCGGCCTACCGCCTGCCGCGCATCGAGGGCATCGTGCGGACCATCTCGGCCGACCGGATCGTCGACGAGCGCAGCGGCCAGGCCTACTATCTGGCGCGAGTGGAAGTGCCGACCGCCGAGGCAGCCAAGATCGGCGATGCCGAGCTGGTGCCCGGCATGCCGGCCGAAGTGCTGATCGTCACCGGCGAGCGCACCATGATCCAGTATCTGCTGGAGCCGTTCGAGGCCGCTTTCCGGCGCAGCTTCCGCGAAACCTGAGCGGGCGCTAAAGCACTTCACGATCAGACTGGGCGGCGCGCCACTCACAATGTCATTCCCGCGAAGGCGGGAATCCAGTCGGGCACCGAGCCTGGGGCTACTGGATCCCCGCCTTCGCGGGGATGACGCCGGAGTCTGTGGGGAACGACGGCGTTTGTGGGCCGCTTCGAACGTGAACTGCGTCACGACGTGGTGGCCCGCCGCTGCTGCGGGTCGCCCCGGCGCAGGCGGTAGACCACGCCGAACACGCCGCGGGCGTGGCTACCGCCATCGTCGGTGCCGCCGCGACTGCCCGAGCGCGGAACCTGCAAGGCGCTCGGTGGGAAGAAATGTCCGCCATGCAGGATGAAGGATAGCGCCCGCAGCGCTACCTCCGGCTCGATCGAAGCCGGGATATAGCCCCTGGCGCCGGCCTGGAAGGCAGTCGCCGCATCGCGGGCGCTACCGGCTTCGGCGAGGATGACGGCAGGGATCTCGTTGTGCTGCTCGGCAATGGCGAGCAACTGCTGAAAGGCGGGGGAGCGTTCCAGCGGCAGGCTGCCGATGGAGAAGACCACCATGAGGCATTGCGGATTGAGTTCACTGTTGTCCTCAGCCTCGGGCATGCCGGCGGCCATCAACCCGACTCGTTCGAGCACGGCCCAATGCGAGAGAAATGCGGTCAGTTCGGCACGGCGCATCGGCAGCTCGTCGTAAACGAGGACGAGACGCCCCGTCGACCCAGGATTACCCTCCGCAGTGTACATTCCGCTCACCCTTTGCGAGTGAACCGGACCACCTGGCCAAACCCTGCCGCACAGGTTGCCATGTTCACGGCCTTGCGAGGAGATAACTCCAAGCGCCGCGGTTTGTTGAGAGTCTCAACGGGCGGGCGTCCGCTGGCGCATCCGGCGTCGATCCGGCAGCGCCATCGGTGGAGAAACGCCGCGCCTACGCCCTTGGGTGCACACGACGCGATCAAGGGTGGATGCGCCGATCGGGCGCTACCGGCGGAGAGACCGCATTGCTACACCCGGACGGGGGCAGCGAGGGAATGACATGCAAGAGCTGCTTGAGCTGTTTCCGACCGGACTGGCCCTGTTCGACCAGTTTCTCGCCTTCGGATCCGATTACCTGTCCGGCAATGCCGGTCCGATCGGCCTGCTCGGTTATCTCCCGCCGCTGCTGCTGGTGCTGCTGGCGCGGCGGACACTGCATGCGCTGCTGGTGCTCGTCCTGACGGTCGTAACGCTGGCGATGTTTCGGCTCGACGCACCGGCGTTGGGCTTCACCCTTTACGCTACATGCTATGTCGCCGCGATCCACGCCTTCATCGCGCGCGAGCAGCGCCGCCGGGCCGACCTGGCCGCCGCCCAGCTGGCGCTGATGCGTATCGAGATGACGACCTTCCTCGATGCCCTCGACCGCCGCACCCGGGACGCGGACCGCCAGAAGCCGATCACTGCTCCCGCACCGGCTCCTGCTCCGGCCTCCGCGAAGGAGCGCGAGCCGGCCTAGGGTCCGTACTCAACAGCGCAGCGCACACGTCGAGGTTGCCCGCCTCCTCGCCCCGTAGGGGAGAGGATCGCGAAGCTAGGGCGGCAGCGACTTAGCGCAACTGAGGTGCGGGGGCCTTGGCCAGCCACCGGCTGGTGCGGAGCAATCGAAAGGCCCCCTCACCTCGCCCATTTCGGGTTCTCGCGGCCGCGATTGGGGGGCGAGGCGAGCCCCGAGGTCGTCGGCCGCGGCCTTGGCGCGCAGCAATGCCCAACATGTTCAGGACGCGGGGTGGGAAGGAGCGAGGACAAGCTATGCTCTGCGATCAGACCGAATAAAGGTAAGATGCGAAAGTAGCTCAAAGTCCTTTTCGTTTGCCTAGACGGCAAGCGACTAAGGCGGGTATCGACCCAGGGCACGTGGGTATACGGGCATCAGGAAGCAAGCAGCATGCGCGGACAATTCGCCGGCAAGACCATCGCCATTACGGGAGCAGCGGGCGGCATCGGCCGGTGGCTATGCCGCTTCTTCGGCGAGGAGGGCGCGACCATCGCCGCCATCGACCGGGTCGAGACGGTCAATGACCTCGTGGATGCGCTGGGCAAGGACGGCATCACGGTGAAGCCGGCGGTGGTCGAGATCACCGATGCGCAGGCGGTGGCGACCGCCTTTGCCGGTTTCGGCGACGTGCATGTGCTGATCAACAATGCCGGGATCTCGCGCTACAAGACGCTGCGCGAGACCAGGCCGGCGGACTGGCAGGCCGATGTCGACGCCAACCTCAACGGCGCCTACACGTGTGCCTACGCGGTGCTGCCGCAGATGGTCGAGCGGCGGAGCGGCAACATCGTCAATGTCGGCTCGGTCAATGGGCTGAGCGCGTTGGGGGACCCGGCCTACAGCGCCGCCAAGGCCGGCATGATCGCCATGACCAAGGCGATCGCGCTTGAGTATGGGCGCTACGGCATCCGCTCCAACATCGTGCTGCCCGGCACCGTGCGCACGCCGATCTGGGACGAGCGCAAGGCCAAGGACCCCAACGTGCTGAAGACGCTCGAGCGCTGGTATCCGCTCGGCCGCATCGTCGAGCCGGACGAGGTGGCGCGCGTCATCGCCTTCCTGGCCTCCGACCTCGCCAGCGCCGTCACCGGAGCCGCCATTCCGGTCGACAACGGACTCATCGCCGGCAACATCGTCATGGCCCGCGAGCTGACGCTCGAGGAGTTCTGAGCCGCGGCCGACTGGCCGTGGTGGCTTATCGCGCGGCGGACGACGGATGCTAGCGCGTGTGCAGCTTGCTGCGCCAGCTGCGCGTGGCGGCCGGGCCGGAGGAATCGCGCACGATCAGGTGGGGGACCAGACTGATGCGTTGCGGCGGCAGGTCCTGCATGGCCATGCCGACGCCGGCGCGAGCCAGCACCGTCCGCACGGCGGCGATGCCCATCTGGAAATGCGGCATGTGCACGGTAGTGAGCTTCGGCGAGACCTGGGTGGCGATGGGGTAGTCCGCGTGGCCGATCACCGAGGCGTCCTCGGGGACGCGCAGGCCCATGCGCATCAGCTCGGACACCACGGTGACAGCGACGCCGTCGCTGCCGCAGAAGAAGGCGGTAGGCTCGTAGCCGCCCTCTACCATCTCCATCAGCGCCTCGTGGAAGCCGGCCGGCGCGCGATCGTCGTCGAACGAGATTTCGCGCAGCTCGGCGTCGGGGATCTCCCCGATCGCCTCGGCAAAGCCGCGCAGGCGGGCATAGCGGCCGGGATAGCCGAGCTGGCCGTGCACGTAGACCATGCGCCGGTGCTTCAGCTCGGCGAGGAAGCGCGCCACGTAGACGCCGGCCTCGACGTCGGTGGCAGTGATCTGGTCGATGGTGCTGAGCGGCGGCACCACATGGGCGACGATCACCGACGGCACCTTGGCTGCGCGGGCCGCCTCGTACATTTCCGGCTCGTGCGGCCCGATGAGCACGAAGCCGGCGGTGGTTTTCTGCAGCCGTTCCACCATGCCGTGATCATTGGTCCAGCGGACGGCCATCGGGTAGCCGGCGCGGGTCGCCTCGACCTCCACTCCATGCTGCACGTCAACCCAGAGCTCGCGGTTGGCGACGCTGCGATCGTGGAACAACACCTCGATGGAGCGCGCCTCGTTGCCGCGCCGCAGCGCCACGTAGCCGAATTTCTGCGCCGCGGCGATCACCGCGCGCCGCGTCTCCTCGCTGACCCCGGGCTTGCCGGTGAGGGCGCGCGACACGGCGAATTTCGAGACGCCGAGCTGGTCGGCGATGAATTGCAGGGTGACGCGGCTCATGGGGAAGTCGACCTCAACGCCAACTCCGGCGCCTTGTTATGCTTGTTTGATCCATCTTGTTAGGTTCTGTTTCGTTGCGTTGTCAATCATCAGCATGCCGATGTTTGGCGAGCGATCCTGCAGCGACTGACAATAATCCACAGCAGGTACGCCTTGGCTGGGTCTGACGACTCGCCCGGAATCCGGGGACACGCTGCGATCGTCGTTGCCCAGCTGTCAGGCTACCGTCGACCATTCGACGGTCCGCTACCAACTAGGCTCTTGACCCGAGGAAAACATCGTGATGGCCTTAGGCTAACAAACGACGTGTGCGCATAACAAACACGCGCGCAAAGGGAGGAGAGGCGAGTGAGCGATCGCGGCGGCGATCCCTGTCGGCTTGTGCGGGAGTTCCGGCGATGACCTCGCTGGGCGAGCTGCCAGTTACGACACCCCGGACCGGCCTGCCCGAGACGGAGGCGGCCGCAGTCGGGCTCCTCACCCAGCGCCAGCTGGTCTGGCTCAAGTTCAAGGAACACAAGCTCGCGCTGTGGAGCGCGGTGCTCATCATCCTCATCTACATGGTCGGCGCCTTCTGCGAGTTCGTCGCCCCGCGCAGCCCGGATTTCTACGATCCGGCCTTCACCATGCTGGCGCCGCAGCCGGTGCATTTCTTCTACACCGACCAGGCCGGCAACACGCAGTTCGGCCCGCACGTCACCGGCTTTTCCTCGCAACGCGACCCGCAGACGCTGCGCAAGATCTTTGCGGCAGACCCCAGCGTGCGCATTCCCGTCGGGCTGTTCGTCAGGGGCGAACCCTACCACCTGTTCGGGCTGATCCCGGCCGATATCCACCTGATCGGCCCGCTCGATCCGACGCAGCCCTTCTACCTGCTCGGCTCGGACCGGCTCGGCCGCGACGTGCTGAGCCGGCTGGTCTACGGCACGCGCATCTCCACCTCGATCGGCCTCGTCGGCGTCGCCATCAGCCTCGTGCTCGGGGTGATCCTGGGCGGCATCTCCGGCTATTTCGGCGGCGTCACGGACAACCTGATCCAGCGCGTCATCGAGTTCCTCATGTCGGTGCCGACCATCCCGCTATGGATGGGGCTCGCCGCCGCCATCCCGGTCACGTGGT
Organism: Devosia sp. Soil_C_22; assembly: GCF_057657195.1. NCBI lineage: Bacteria > Pseudomonadati > Pseudomonadota > Alphaproteobacteria > Hyphomicrobiales > Devosiaceae > Devosia > Devosia sp. Soil_C_22. Next base: position 570,631 of record NZ_JBDGIY010000001.1, on the reverse strand, counting down.
CGCCGGTGCTGGTTTATCTCATCATCACCATGATCATCTCGCTGATCGGTTGGACCTCGCTCGCCCGTGAGGTGCGCGGCCGGTTCATGAGCTGGCGCAACGAGCCGTTTGTCACTGCGGCGCGGCTCGATGGCACGCCGCAGTTCACCATCATCATGCGGCACCTGGTGCCGGGCTTCGTCAGCCACATCATCGCCTCGGTGACGCTCGCCATTCCGGCGATGATCATCGCGGAAACGTCGCTGAGCTTCCTAGGCATCGGCCTCCGTCCGCCGGTAGTGAGCTGGGGCGTGCTGCTGCAGGAAGCGCAGAACATCCGCTCGCTCGCCGAGGCGCCCTGGCTGCTCGCACCGGGTGTGATGGTGATCGTCACCGTGCTGGCGCTCAACTTCGTGGGCGATGGCCTGCGCGATGCGGCGGATCCCTATGTCTGAGCCGCTCCTCTCCATCCGCGGGCTGAAGACTCACTTCCCCACCCGCGAGGGGCTGGTGAAGGCTGTCGACGGCGTCGATCTCGAAATCCGGCCCGGTGAGACGCTGTGCGTCGTCGGCGAATCCGGTTCGGGCAAATCGGTGATGGCGCGCTCGGTGCTGCAGATCGTCACTCCGCCCGGACGGGTGGTGGGCGGCGAGATGAACTTCACCCGGCCTGGCCAGCAGCCGGTCGATATCGCGGCGCTCGACCCCTCCGGCAAGCCGATCCGCGCCATTCGCGGCCGCGATATCGCGATGATCTTCCAGGAGCCGATGAACTCGCTGTCGCCGGTGCACACAGTGGGCAACCAGCTGACCGAAAAAATCCGGCTCCACCATAAAGTCGGCCACCGCGAGGCGGTGCAGCGTGCCGTCGAAGCGCTGGATCGGGTCGGCATTCCCAACCCCAAGGCGCGGCTTGCGACCTATCCGTTCGAGCTGTCGGGCGGCATGCGGCAGCGCGTGATGATCGCCATGGCGCTCGCCTGCCGTCCGGCGCTGCTGATCGCCGACGAGCCGACCACTGCGCTCGATGTCACGACGCAGGCCAACATCCTCGAGCTGATTGCCGAGTTGCAAGCCAGCGAGGGCATGGCGGTGATGTTCATCACCCACGACCTTGGCGTCGTCGCCGAAATCGCCGACCAGGTGGCGGTGATGTATCTCGGGCGCGTGGTCGAACGCGGCAGCGTCGACGAGATCTTCTACCACCCGCAGCACCCTTATACGCTGGCGCTGCTCGGCTCGATCCCCAAGCTCGGTGCCCGACGCGCCCGGGGCGAGCGGCTCACCGCCATCGAAGGCATGGTGCCGCACCAGCTCAACCGGCCCAAGGGCTGCCCGTTCAACACGCGTTGCCCAGAGGCAGTTGACGGCATCTGCAATGTCGCCGAGGCGCAGCTGATCGAGTTGCGCCCCGGCCATTTCGGCGCCTGCCATATGCGCTCGGCGACCGCGATCCACAGCGAGGTGCCGGCATGACCGACACCGCACCCATGCTGGAAGCGCGCGACCTCCGCGTGCATTTCCCGATCCGCAAGGGTTTTCTCAAGCGCGTCGTCGGGCACGTGAAGGCAGTTGACGGGGTGAGCCTCACCATCAAGGCCGGCGAGACGCTGAGCCTCGTGGGCGAGAGCGGCTGCGGCAAGACCACGCTTGGCCAGACGCTGGTGCGCGTGCTCGAGCCGACAACGGGCGAGATCGTCTACCACAACAAGGATGGCGAGGTGGACCTCGCCCGGCTCGGTGAGACGGCGCTCCGCCCCTACCGGGCCGAGATCCGCATGATCTTCCAGGACCCGTTCGCCTCGCTCAATCCGCGCCGCCGGGTGATCGACATCATCGGCGAGCCGCTGCGCAATTTCGGCGTCACCGACGAGCGGGAAGTCGAGTCCCGCGTCGGCGCACTGCTCGCCAAGGTCGGGCTGCGGCCATCCTATATGGCGCGTTTCCCCTATGCCTTTTCGGGTGGCGAGCGGCAGCGCATCGGCATCGCACGGGCACTCGCAGTACGGCCGCGACTGGTGGTCGCCGACGAGTGCGTGTCGGCGCTCGACGTCTCGATCCAGGCGCAGACGCTCAACCTGCTGCAGGACCTGCAGGAGGAGTTTGCGCTTACCTACCTGTTCATCTCGCACGACCTGAAGGTGGTCGAGTATATCTCCGACCGCGTGGCCGTGATGTATGCCGGCCGCATCGTCGAGCTCGCGACCACCGAGAGCCTGTTCGGCCGCCCGCGCCACCCCTACACCGCCGCGCTGCTCGCTGCCGTGCCGCGGCCGGACCCCAGGACGGCTCGCGCCGGCAAGCGCATGCGCCTCAAGGGCGAGGTCGCCGATCCAGCCAACCGCCCGAGCGGCTGCGCCTTCCATCCGCGCTGTCCGTTCGCCGCCGATCGTTGCCGCACCGAGGACCCGCAACCGCGTCAGGTCGCGGGGCACGAGGTCGCCTGCCATTTCGCCGAAAGCCTGGAACTCAAGGGAGTAAGAGCCGATGCCGCCTAAGACCGCCACCGCAACCAAGAAGTCCGCTGCCAAGGGGACGGCAGCCCCGCTGTGGTGGCAGCGGCCATACCGGATGGTGCAGACCAACCTGCGCCAGCCCGACGCGCTCTACGACCAGAAGGCGCTTGCCCGCGAGACCAAGGAATTCGGCGCCGACGTGCTGCTCTACAATATCGGCGGCATCTACGCCTTCTACCCCACCAAGCTCGAGCTGCATGCGATCAACCCCTACATGAAGGGCGACGCGCTGGGCGACGCGGTCGAGGCCGCGCATTCGGAGGGCCTGGCGCTCGTCGGCCGCTACGACATGAGCAAGGCCACGCGCATCGCCTACGAGGCGCATCCTGAATGGTTTGTGCACAATGCCAAAGGTGAGGCGCTCGAATATAACGGCACATACCAGGCCTGCGTGAACGGCGGCTGGTACCAGGACTACGCGCTCGAGATCATCTCGGAATCGCTGGGCAAGTACCCGGTGGACGGCGTGTTCTTCAACATGTTCGGCTACACCAACTTCACCTATTCGGGGCACTATTTCGGCATCTGCGTGTGCAACAACTGCCGCACCCGCTTCCGCGCCATGTATGGCCGCGAGCTGCCGGCCAAGGAGGATTTCTCCGACCCGGCTTATGCCGACTATCTCGAGTTCAAGGACAAGACCGCGCTGGAATTGCGCAGCAAGGTCTACAAGCACATCCATCGGGTCGCGCCCAAGGTGGCGATGACCGGCCATCGCGGCGACAGCGACCTGATCCGCCTCGAGACGCAGCGCGCTGTCGACCGGCCGCAGCCCGAGTGGCCGTACCAGGCCGGCGAGCAGGCGCGCTGGGGCCGAGCCTATGGGCAGGGCAAGACCGTATCGTCCACCTCGGCCAACTTCATCGACTATGCGTGGCGCTTCGTCTCGGAGACCGGCGCGTATCAGCTCGCCCGCGGCGCGCAGCAGATCGCCAATGGCGCGACGCTCGATTTCTACCTGCTCGGCGTGATGGATCAGGACGACAAGACGGCCTACCCAGACACCTCGAAGCTGTTCAAGTGGCACGCCGCTAACGAGGCGCACTACACCGGGCTGAGCTCGGGCGCCAAGATCGCGCTCTACCACTCGCACGCCAACCTCCCCGGTCACGGCGCGCAGCCCTATTCCAAGCGCACCGCCAGCGGCGAATATGCCGAAACCGCCTTCCGCGGCGCCTATCGCGCGCTGGCCGAGGCGCGGCTGCCCTTCGACCTCGTCTCCGACGAGATCGTTGCCGGCCCGAACGGCGCCAAGGTGCTCTCGGCCTATGACGCGATCGTCATGGCCAACGTCAACTGCCTCTCCGATGCCGAAGCCAAGGCACTCGACGCCTGGGTGAGGGGCGGCGGCGTGCTGCTCGTCACCGGCGAGACCAGCTTCTACGACGAGAAGGGCGTCGCCCGCGACAAGCCGGCGCTCGCCAGCCTGCCGGTCGACGGCAAGCCGATGGCACGGCAGAACATGAAGGGCTCCTACTTCCGCATCGGCGCCGGCGAGTTGCCAATCCCAGCGGATGTGAAGCTGCTGATGCTCGACAAGACCTATTACGTCGCCGAGCCGAGCAAGGGCGCCGAGACGGTGCTGACCCTGCTGCCGCCGCAGCGTTTCGGCCCGCCCGAGCTCTGCTTCCCCGATTTCGAAAGCAAGCTGCCCGGCGCCATCATCGGCAAGTACGGTAAGGGCAAGGCCATCTACGTGCCGTGGCATGCCGATGTGCTCTACTATCGCGACAGCCTGCCCCACACCCGCACCTTCCTCACCGACCTCGTGCAGCGCAACATCGCGGCGGCACCGGCAAAGCTCGAGGGCCGCGGCGCGTTCGAGCTCACGGTGCAGCGGCAGGAGGCGACCGGCCGGGTGCTCGTGCATGTCGTCAACTATGGCGGCCAGCGCAACAACCTCTACGAGGACGCGCCGGCCGTGCATGGGCTGCGGCTCGGCGTCCGCGGCGTGAAGGGTGACGGCACGGCACTGGTTGCCGGCGTCGAAGTGAAGCCCGAGAGCGGCAAGCCCGATGCGGCCGGCTACCTCTGGTACGCGCTGCCGCCGGTCGAGGCCTTCGAGGCCATCCAGTTCAAAGCCGACTGATCCTTCAGCCCCGGTTCCGGCCGGGGCGGCGCCAATCCGGGCAACCGGTAGAGGCGGGGATTCAACCCCGCCACGGGACGTCACAGCAACGCTCCAAGGAGGAGAGAGATGAAACTGCACGCACATGTGCCAAGAGCCTGGCGAGTGGGAATCGCTGCGCTCGCCGTGGCCCTGCTGGGGTCCGGCGGTGCCTTCGCAGAGGACTATAAGGAAGCCCCAATGCTGGCCGACCAGGTCGCCGCCGGCAGCCTGCCGCCGGTCGCCGAGCGCCTGCCCGCCAACCCGATGGTGGTCACGCCGTTCGAAAGCGTCGGCCGATATGGCGGCACCTGGCGATTGGTGATGAATTCGCCCAGCGACATCGGCACCCTCGCCCGCACCATCGGCTACGAGAATTTCGTGCGCTCGGTCACCTGGCAGCCTGACACGGAACAGGCCGACATCGTGCCGGAAGTGATCATGAACGTCGCCGAGAGCGTCGACATCAACGAGGACGGCTCGGAATACACCTTCCACCTGCGCGAAGGCCACAAGTGGAGCGACGGCGAGCCCTATACCGCCGACGACGTGATGTTCTGGTACACCGACGTCTATTCCAACACCGAACTCTTCCCGTCCAAGCCGACCTGGTCGGTGCGCGGCGGCACGCCGCTGGTGGTCGAGAAGATCGACGAGACGACGGTGAAATTCGTGTTCGGCGGGCCCAATGGCCTGTTGCTGCAATATATGGCGACGCCGTCGAACGACGCCGAGCAGAACCAGCCCTTCGCCTATCCACGCCACTATCTCGAGCAGTTCCACCCCACCTACAACGAAGCGGCCGCCGGCGCCGAGTGGGTGCAGAACTTCCACGCCAAGGCCGACATGTGGCGTAACCCCGAGCTGCCGCGCCTGCATCCCTGGATCATCACCCAGGGTATCGGTCAGGGCAGCGGCGCGCAGGTGATCGCCGAGCGCAATCCCTACTACTTCAAGGTCGATACCGAGGGTAACCAGCTTCCCTATTTCGATCGCGTAACGGTCGACATCGTCGCCGATGCCCAGGTCACCCTGCTCAAGGCGGCCAATGGCGATTTCGACATGCTCGATTCCTATGTCGGCTTCGTCGCTACGCCGGAAAACCGCGGCACCTTCTTCGACAACCAGGAGAAGGGTGGCTACGAGTTCTACGACGTGCTGCCCAACCGGGCCAACCTGATGATCATCTCGCTCAACATGACTCACAAGGACCCCGTGTTCCGCGAGCTGTTCGGCAACAAGACCTTCCGCCAGGCACTCTCGACCGCCATCAACCGCGAGGAGGTGATCGAGCTGGTCTGGCTGGGCCAGGGCCTGCCCTATCAGACGGTAGAACGGCCTGAATCCCCGCTGTTCGACGAGGAAATGGCGACCCAGTTCACCCAGTTCGACATTGCCAAGGCCAATGAGATGCTGGACGGCATGGGGCTGACCGAGAAGGACGGCAATGGCATCCGCCTGCTGTCGGACGGCCGGCCGCTGCAGTTCACCATCGATATCTCGGTGATCCGCCAGCCGTGGATCGACAGTGCCGAACTGATCAAGGGCTACTGGAGGCAGATCGGCGTGGACCTGCTGATCAACACCTCGGACACCACCGCGCTCAACCAGCGCGTCGAGTCCAATAACCACGATGCGGCCGTGTGGTCCGCCTCGGGCGGTCCGGATTCGCTGTTCGATCCGAAGTACTACTTCCCCTCGTCGTGGGCTGCGTTCTACGCCACCACCTGGGGCCAATGGTTCACCAAGGACACGCTGCCGGAGGAGCCGCCGGAAGCGGCCAAAAAGCAGATGGACCTCTACCAGCAGGTGTTCGCCGAGATCGATATTCCGAAGCGCCTGGCGCTGATGCAGGAGCTGCTCGCGATCTCCAAGGAGGAGTTCTACACCATCGGCGTCATGCAACCGACCTCCGACTATGGCGTGGTCAACAAGCTGATGACGAACTTCCCGGCCGTACTGCTCGCCAGCAGCGAATATGCCCATCCGGGCGCGGCCAATCCCGAGCAGTTCTACTACGCCGCGGAGTAGACTCCCGACTCCGCGCCGAGCTCCTTCCGGGGTTTCCCTGTCCCCGGGAGGAGCACTCCAACAGGATCTGAACCATGCTGGCCTTCATCGCGCGCCGTATCGTCTACATGGTCGTGACGCTGATCGCGATCTCGGTGATGACCTTCATCATCATCCAGCTGCCGCCGGGCGACTTCGTCACGGCCATGGTGGCGCAGCTCAACCTGCAGGGCACCACGGTCGACGCCGCCGACATGGCGGCGATGCGCGCCCGCTACGGGCTCGATGATCCGTTCATCGTCCAGTACTGGAAGTGGATCACCAACATCGTCCTTTACGGCGACTTCGGCTTCTCGCTCGAGTGGCGGCGGCCGGTCGCCGAACTGCTGTGGAATCGGCTCGGCCTCACCTTCGTGCTGGCGCTGGTGAGCCTGCTGTTCATCTGGGCCGTGTCGCTGCCGATCGGCATCTACACCGCCATCCGCAAGAACACCGCCGGCGACTACTTTGCCACCTTCCTCGGTGTGATCGGCCTCGCCATCCCGAATTTCCTGTTCGCGCTCGTCCTCATGTACATCTCGTTCCGCTATTTCGGCACGGGCACGGGCGGGCTGTTCTCACCCGAATACGAGAGTGCGCCGTGGAGCTGGGGTAAGCTGCTCGACCTGGGCCAGCACCTGATCATCCCCACCGTGGTGCTCGGCACCAACGGCATTGCGGCGCTGATGCGCATCCTGCGCGCAAACCTGCTCGACGAGCTTTCGAAGCCCTATGTCACCACCGCTCGCGCCTATGGGCTGGCCGAAGGCAAGCTGCTGCTGAAGTATCCGGTGCGGATCGCGCTCAACCCATTCATCTCGACGGTGGGCTGGATCCTGCCGACACTCGTCTCCGGCGCCACGATCACCGCAGTGGTGATGAACCTGCCCATGACCGGCCCGCTGCTGCTGCAGGCGCTGATCAGCCAGGACATGTATCTCGCCGGCAGCTTCATCATGATGCTCTCGGCCCTCACTGTGATCGGCACGCTGCTCAGCGATCTGCTGCTGGCCTGGCTCGACCCGCGGATACGGTACAGCTGAGGCATGCGCCCGGGACGCGCATCCTTCCACGGTGTCATTCCCGCGAAAGCGGGAATCCCTGTTTGCGGAGCGTGCAGCTAAACGGAGATCCCCGCTTTCGCGGGGATGACCCGGTGGGGCGGCACCCAATAGAGAAAGCTTCAGGCCCCGGTGCCCACCAAACTCAACGTCTCCGCATAATGACACGCGGCCGACTGCCCATTGCCCAGCGTGCGCAGCGGCGGCGTCTCCTTGCGGCAGAGATCGGTAGCGTAGCGGCAGCGCGGGTGGAAGGCGCAGCCGGATGGCAGGTTGCTGACATCGGCAACTTCGCCCGTCAGCCGGATGCGCTGCCCCTGCCGCCGCAGCCGCGGATCCGGCCGCGGCACGGCCGACAGCAGCGCCTCGGTATAGGGGTGCTTGGGCGCCGCGTAGAGCGTGCGAGTCGGCGCAACCTCGACGAGCTTGCCCGCATACATCACGGCGACGCGGTCGCAGATATGCTGGATCACCGCCAGATCGTGGCCGACGAACAGATAGGTGAGATCGAGCTCGCGCTTCAGGTTGCGCAGCAGCCTGAGAATCTGCGCCTGCACCGAGACATCGAGCGCCGACACCGCCTCGTCGCACACGACGAAGGCCGGGTTGAGCGACAGCGCCCGGGCGATACCGATACGCTGGCGCTCGCCGCCCGAGAACGCATGCGGATAGCGCCGCACATATTCGGGCCTCAGCCCGACCTTCTGCAGGAGCTCACCGACACGGTCGTCGATCTCCGAGCGCGACATGCCGGCATATTCCATGCCCTGGCCAATGATCTCGCCCACCGGCAGGCGCGGGTTCAACGAGGCATTGGGGTCTTGGAACACCATGCGCATCTCGCGCCGAAGGGCCTTGAGTTGTAGGCGCCCTGCCCCGGTAACGTCGAGCTCCTCGCCATTGGGGCGGCGGAAGGTGATCGAGCCGGCCGTCGCCTCGACGATGCGCAGCAGCGAGCGGCCGGTGGTGGTCTTGCCGCAGCCGCTTTCACCCACGAGGCCGAGCGTTTCACCGCGCATCACCTCGAAGCTGACGCCGTCGACCGCCTTCACCTGGCCGACAGTGCGGCGCAGCACGCCGCGCGTGATCGGGAAATGGACCTTGAGGTCCTGCACCTTGAGGATCGGCTCGACGAGCGTCGGCATGGCCATGGCGTTCACGACACTGCCTCCGGCTTCACGACATTCTCGTGCAGCAGGCAGCGCACCTCCTGCCCGCCCGGAAACACCGTGCGGCTGGGGTCGATGCGGTCGCACAGGCCGGGCATGAACTCGCGACAACGCGGGTGGAAGCTGCAGCCCTCCGGCCGGTTCAGTGGGTTGGGCACCATGCCCTCGATGGTGTCGAGCTCTTCGCCCACTGCTATGCCGAGCCGCGGGATGGAGCGCAGCAGCCCGCGCGTGTAGGGGTGCCGCGTCTCATGGAAAATGTCGTCGACCGGCGCCCGCTCGACCACGCGGCCCAGATACATCACCGCCACACTGTCGGCGATCTCGGCGACGACGCCGAGATCGTGGGTGATGAACATCACCGCCATGCCGAACTCGGCCTGCAGGTCCTTGATCAGGTCGAGGATCACCGCCTGCGTGGTCACGTCCAGCGCCGTGGTCGGCTCGTCGGCGATCAAGAGGCGCGGCCGGCACGACAGGGCCAGCGCGATCATCGCGCGCTGCCGCATGCCGCCCGAGAGCTGGAACGGGTAGGCGTTGATCCGCTCCTCCGGCCGCGGCATGCCGACCCGCTTCAGGATCTCGATGGTGCGGTTGCGCGCCTCGGCCTTCGATACCTTCATGTGCAGCCGGATGGCGTCGCCGATCTGTGCGCCGATGGTCTGCACCGGTCCGAGCGCCGTCATCGGCTCCTGGAATATCATCGCGATCTCGCGTCCGCGGATCGAGCGGATCTCGTCGCCCGTAGGGTCGAGTTGGGCGAGGTCCACGACCTTGCCGTCGGCCTTCCTGAACTTCATCTCGCCGCCGACCACCTTGCCGGGCGGGGAGACGATGCGCAGGATCGAGCGCGCCATCATCGACTTGCCGCAGCCGGACTCGCCGACCACGCACACGGTCTCGCCGTCGCGGATGACGAGGTCGGCGCCGTCGACGGCGCGCACGGCGCTTGGACCCTGCGCGAAGTGGGTCTTCAGACCGTTGATCTCGAGCAGCGGGGTGTCAGTTGCCATAGGGATCCGCCGCATCGATGAGGCCGTCGCCGAGGAAGTTCATGGACAGCACCGCCGTGACGATTGCAAAGCCGGGCAGGAACAGCCACGGCGCCGAGGCGACCGAACGGATGTTCTGCGCCTCCTGCAGCAGCACGCCCCAGCTCACTACCGGCGGCTTGAGCCCGATGCCGATAAAGCTCAGCGCCGTCTCGGCGAGGATCATTGCCGGGATGGCGAGGGTCACCGAGGCGATGATGTGGCTGAGGAAGGACGGCACGAGGTGCTTGCGGATAATCGCCATCTCGCCCAGCCCGTCGAGCCGCGCCGCGACGACGAAATCCTCGTGCTTCAAGGCCATGAACTTGCCGCGCACCTCACGCGCCAGCCCGGTCCAGCCGATCAGCGACAGGATGATGGTGATGGCGAAATAGACCTGCAGCGGCGACCAACTCTGCGGAATGGCAGCCGCGAGGCCCATCCATAGCGGGATGGTCGGCACCGACTGCAGGAACTCGATCAGCCGCTGGATCAGGTTGTCAACCGTGCCGCCGATGAAGCCGGAAAGGCCGCCCAGGATGATGCCCAGCACCAGCGAGAAGCTGACGCCGATCAGCCCGATCGACATCGAGATACGGGTGCCGTGGATGGTGCGGCTCAACACGTCGCGGCCCAGCCGGTCAGCGCCGAACAGGTACATAGGATCGCGCGGGTTGGTCGGCGCGATCAGGTGGATATCGGCGGGAACGAGCCCGAACAGCAGGTAGGGTTCGCCGCGCTGGAAGAAGCCGACCGGTATGACCTTTTCCGGATCGGGCACGAAGGTGCGCTTGAACGATACCGGATCGACATCGCTCTTGTAGCCCATCACATGCGGCTCGAAGCGGATGCCGCTCTCGTCGGAGACGAATAGGTTCAGCGGCTGCGGCGGCGCGTAAATGTAGCGCGAGGAATAGAAGTCGGTGGAGAAGGGCGCGAGGAACTCGGCGAAAATGGCGACGAGGTAGATCACCAGCACCACGGCGCCGGCGAAAAGCGCCACCTTGTTGCGGCGGAAGCGCCACCAGATCAGCTGCCACTGGCCGGCGACCTGTTGCCTGGCTTCCTTCTCGGTCCGCGGAATGGCGGGGGCGGATGCGGCGCCTGCGGTCTGGTCGGTCATCGTGCCACCTCAGCTGTAGCGAATGCGCGGGTCGAGCCACGCAAGCAGGATGTCGGAGATCAGCGTGCCGATCACGGTCAGCACGCTGAGCAGCAGGATGAAGCTGCCGGCGAGGTACATGTCCTGGGTCAGGAGCGAGCGCAGCAGCATTGGTCCCGACGTCGGCAGGTTGAGGACGATGGCGGTGATCGTCGCACCCGAGACCAGTCCCGGCAGCACCCAGCCGACGGTCGAGACGAACGGGTTCAGCGCCACCCGCACCGGATACTTCATCAGCAGCACGTGCTCGGGATGGCCCATGGCGCGCTGCGTCACGACATAAGGCTTGTTGAGCTCGTCGAGCAGGTTTGCCCGCATGATGCGGATGAGGCTCGCGGTTCCGGCCATGCCGAGCACGATCACCGGGATCCACAAGTGGCTGATCAGGTCGCCGACCTTGGCCAAGCTCCAGTCGGCATTCTCGAATTCGGGCGAGAACAGCCCGCCCACAGTCTGCCCCAGGTAGCGGAAGGAGAGATACATGAAGACGAGCGCGATGAGGAAGTTCGGGATCGCAAGCCCGATGAAGCCGATGAAGGTCGCAAGATGCGCGCCTATCGAGTTCTTGCGGATCGCCGAGTAGATGCCGATCGGGAAGGCGATGGCCCAGATGAACAGCAGCGTCGAGATCGAGAGCACGAGCGTCAGCCCCATGCGCTCGTAGATCAGCGTCTGCACTGGCCGACTCCACTCGAAGCTCTGGCCGAAATCGCCGCGGAAGATGATGTTGGAAATCCACTTCCAGTACTGGATGTGGAACGGCTCGCCCAGTCCGTAGCGCTCGCGCATACCTTCGACGAAAGCCTGGTTCACCTGCACGCCCTCGGCCGACATGCCTGCCACCATCGAGCTCAGGTAGTCGCCCGGCGGCAGCTGGATGATGACGAAGGTCAGGATGGAGATGAAGAACAGCGTCACCACCATGTAGCCAAGGCGTCTCAGCAGATATGCGAGCATGCGCGGCGTCTCCCTCGGACGGCACGGCCCCGCGGCACGAAGGCCGCGGGGGCATGGGTCAGGCTATTGCTTGACGTACCAGGTGGAGAGGTTGAGCGGCGCCGGCGTCGGATAGATCGCCGAGTCGATCATCGTCGCCGGGACGTTCCCCATCCGGTCGGTGGCGACCGCGTAGGTGCCGGTCAGCAGCGAGATACCGAAGCTGCGGAACTCGTCCCTGGCGATGTCGATCACCTGCTTGAACAGCTCCGCCTGTGCGGCGGGATCAGCCGTTGCCAGCGCCTCGTCATAGAGCCCGAGCTGGCGCTTGGTCTCCTCCGGCGGCTCGATGCCGCGCTCGTCGCCATTATACCAGTAGGACCACGGCACGGCGTAGAGCGCGTTGTCGTTGATCGGCACGTAGAGCCGCGGGTTGAGCAGCTCGTTGAGGCCGCCGGCGCCGACGTTGGACATCGCTTCGTGCAGGTTCGCCACCTGCCGCTCACGATAGAGCGCAGAGTCGATGACGTTGACCTGAAGATCGACGCCGACATCCTTCCAGTAGCCCTGCATCAGCTCGAGGCTGTCGACCTGCTGGGTGGTGTCGGTGCGCACGTCGACGCGGATCACCAACGGGTTGCCATCGCTCATCAACCGGATGCCGTTGCCGTCCTTGTTGGTGAGCCCGAGCTCGTCCAGCATCTTGTTGGCGAGGTCCGGATCATACTCGGTGTACTGGCGTGCGAATGCCTCGTCGTAGAACTGCGACTCCGGCCGCGGCGCCACCTGGAACGGCTCGCCCTGCCCGACATAGATGATGTCGATCAGCTCGGGCCGGTTGATGGCGTGGCTAAGCGCGATGCGGAAATTCTTGTCGTTGAACAGCGCGTTCTTGACCGGGTCCTGTACCGTGAGGTTCAGGTGCACGGCATGGGCGGCCGAGACGTCGGCGCTGAGATCGACGAAGTGGTATTTGCCGGCCGCCTGGTTCTCGAACAGGATCGGCTTGTCGGTGATGCCGAAATTCTGTGGGCGGTAGACGAAGTCGACCTGCCCGTTCATCACCATCAGCTTCAGGACCTCGGGGTCGCCGATGATGGGCAGCACGACCTGGTCGAGATAGGGCAGCTGGTTCTCCGCCGTATCGACCTTCCAGTAGTAGGGGTTGCGGGTGGCCACCACCTGCGAGCTCGAGCCATCATAGGGCTGGGTCACCGTCCAGGCGTTGAGCGTGGGCAGTTCCGGGTTGAGCCACTGGGCAAAGTTGCTGCCGGTCGGGCCGCCGACCTTCTGGGTGAAAAGGTCGACCCACGAGGTCACCCCCGCCGCCTTGATCTCGGCGTCGATGCCCTCGGCGTTGTACTTGGGGTGGAATTTTTCGGCGTAGTGCTTGGGCGCGATGGTGGGCAGGTTGTTGCCCGAGGCCATCTGCTGCAGGAACAGGCCGTACGGCTTGGCGAAGGTGAACCGGATCGTGAAGTCGTCGATCTTTTCGAGCTTGGCCGCCTCGCCGCCATTCATCATGTGGCCGCCCGGACCGCCGGGGAACAGCTCCTCGTTGAGCGCCATGTCCTCGAACCAGAACACCACGTCGTCCGCGGTCACCGGCGCGCCGTCGCTCCACTTCATGCCCTGGCGGAGCTTGAAAGTGAACTGAGTGGAATCCTCGCTCGCCTCCCAGGATTCCGCGATGTTGGGCACCACGGTGCCGCCCTCGGGCGCAAAGCGCACCAGCGGCTCGTAGCCGATGATGCGGTTGAGCCAGCCATAGCCGCGGTCGGTGCCGCCGAGCAGGTCGGTACGCATCTCGCCGCCATAGCTGCCCACCTCGTTGAGCGGGGTCAGCACCAGCGGTGCGCTGGGCAACCGGTCATTGACCGCCGGCAGTTCGCCGGCGCTGACGCGGGCATCCAGCGTGGGTGCCTGGTTGAAGGCCAGCGCCTGCGAAATGGCCAGAAAACTCACGAACAGGCCCATAGCGGCGGGCCTGAAGGCACTCCTCGAAATCCTCACGTTCCGTCCCTCCTCCTGATCCCCTCGCCGCTGGCGCTTGTTGCGCTCTTTGCGGCTCAGGGCTTGAAAATCATCGTCGGTCTGAGATGGCTGATGCGCCAGCCGTCCGCCTCACGGCGGAAGCGGAAGCTCAGGTCGCCGACATTGGTGATCGGCGGCATGGCCACGCTGCCATCCTCGCGCTTCACCCCGCGCAGCGGCACGAAGCATGCGGTCGCCTCGGCCTCGTCGGCGGATACCAGTTGCACCAGCACGTTGGTGACGAGGTGCCGCGAGATGTCGGTCGCCGGCCGCTGGTTAAGCGAGGCGAGAATGCCGGATCGCCCCTCCACCGGCTTGCCGCCACGCACCCAGGTCGCGTCCTCGGTGAACAGCGCCGCGGTCTCGGCGTAGCGGCCCTGGTCCATCAGGCTGTAGGACGCAATGGCGAGCCGCTCGCACGCGTGCTCGGCCTGCTGATCGATGACGTAGACCATTGTCAGTAACCCAGGTGCTTGTCGACGATGTTGATGAGCGGCTCGCCGGCCACGTAGCGCTTGAGATTGTCGGCGAAGATGCGGTAGCCGCGCGCCTTGGTCTCGAGCGTGGTCGCGCCGTTATGCGGGGTGATGACAGTATTTGGCGCGGTCCAGAACGGACTGTCGGCCGGCAGCGGCTCGACGCCGTGCGCATCGAGGCCCGCACCGGCAATCCAGCCCTCGGTGATGGCCTTGTAGAGCGCCCCGTCATTGGCGACGCCGCCGCGCGAGAAGCACACGTAGAAGGCGGTCTTCTTCATCGCCTTGAACTCGGCCTCGCCCAGCATGTCGGTGGTCTCGGGCGTCTTGGGCGCGGTGACCACGACGAAGTCCGAGCGGCCGAGGAATTCGTGCAGCCGGTCGGGCGTGAACATCTCGTCGAAATTCGGCGTCGGCTGATTGTTCCGGCGCAACCCGAGCACCGTCATGTGGAAGGCCTTGGCCTTGAGCGCCAGGTCGACGCCCGAGTAGCCCGCGCCGATAATGCCGACGGTCTTGCCGTTGAGTTCGCCGTGGAAGAACGCGTCCCACTTCCTGTTCCGGTGGCCCTCGATCCAGCGATAGGCGTTCCGGTTGAGCATCATCATAAGCATCATGGCGTGCTCGGCGAGCGGGATCGCGCCATTGCCCTTGGAGCAGGTCAGCACCACCGGGTGATCGACGAACTCGGGATAGAGCTGCGTGTTCGGCCCTGCCGCCCAACTATGCACCCACTTGATCGAGGACGCGCGCTTCAGCGCATCGCGCGACAGCTGGCCGGCGACGATATCGGCATCGGCAACCGCCGCCTCCATCGCATCCTGCTTGTCGAAGAAAGTGACGTCCGCATTGGGCGCAATGGCCTTGATCTCGGCCAGCCGCGCAGCGTCGATCTCGCCGGTCAGCAAGATACGCAAGGGATCCGACATTGCTCCCCGTCTCCTCCAGTAAGTCGCTGCTCTCCGGCAGCCCCAGTGACGACACCCTAAGGGACAGGCTCGGGGAGGCGCAATGCATAAACGCAATGTCTTTGCGTTTATTTGGCGCAACAAACTTGCGATTTTGCGGTGATATTGCGGCGTGAGGCTTGTCTGTAGGCAGCGAAAGGCCTAATGGCCGCACAGAACAGCCGGAGCGACCATGGCCCGCAAGATCACCCTCGATGACCTCTCCCGTGAGCTGAAGCTCTCGAAATTCTCGATCTCGCGAGCACTGTCGGGCCGACCCGGCGTGAGCGAAGCGACGAGGCAGGTGGTGCTGAACGCTGCCCGCGAGCTCGGCTACAACCATGCCGCAACCGTGGGACCGGCGACCGACGGTGGCATCGTGCACCTCGTCATTCCGCGCGCCGACGCGATGAACTCGAGCTTCTGGGTGGAGGTGATCAGCGGCGCCGAGGCGGAAGCCCGCGCCACCGGCTTCAAGCTGACGGTCGACGTGCTGAGCGACCGCGGGCCGGAAATCCTCGACGACAAGGTCAGCGGACTGATCCTCGCCGGGCGGCGCTCGCGCGGCGTGATCGAACCCTTCCTCGCCCTGCCGCTGCCCAAGGTGCTGATCGGCCACCCGCGACCGATGGAACTGATCGACAGCGTGCAGTCCGCCAATTTCGATGCCGGCTATGTGGTCGGCGATGAGTTAGGCAAGCTCGGCCACCGGCGCATCGGCTTTTTCACCGATGCGCCGGAGGATGAGGGGCGCAACCTGCGGCAGGCAGGCCTCGTCGAGGCGATGCGCGTGCATGGCGGCACGGTGCTGCCGCCGTTCACCTTCGACCCCACGAGCGATGCCAAGGCCACCGTGCTGGAAGCATTGGCCGGCAATCACCCACCCACCGCCTTTGCCGGCGCCACCGATTTCGTCGCCATCACGCTCGCCTGGGGCCTGCTCGAGCTAGGCCTCAAGGTGCCGCAGCATGTCTCGGTCATCGGCTCGAACGATTCGCACACCGCCTCCCAACTCGGCCTCAAGATGACCACCGTGCGCCAGCCGATGAACGAGATCGGCGCCACCGCGGTCGAGATGCTGCGCTGGCGCATGCAGCGCGCCGCTCCCGACGCCCGGCCGCGCCGTACCCTGCTGACCCCCGAATTCGTCGAACGCGCCACCCATGGCCGCTGCAACGAGGCCGCCCTGCTCAAGGCGCTGGCGACGCTGGGCTGAGCCTCCGCCCATGGCATAGCTTGACCCGTGCGGCGCTTCCGTGATCCTCGCGGCGCATTCTTTGGCAGGGGCAATTTTGGGCATGTCGAATACTCCGCGGTTTGGCTTCA
The DNA here is from genome assembly GCF_057657195.1 of Devosia sp. Soil_C_22. Classification (NCBI taxonomy): domain Bacteria; kingdom Pseudomonadati; phylum Pseudomonadota; class Alphaproteobacteria; order Hyphomicrobiales; family Devosiaceae; genus Devosia; species Devosia sp. Soil_C_22. Next base: position 553,838 of record NZ_JBDGIY010000001.1, on the reverse strand, counting down.
TCGGTACCGGCATCTGGGTGCGGGAGGTGCAGGCGCCTGCCGCCGCGGCGAGCGGGGCGGTGCAGCTCACCTCGATCTTCGGCCGCAACCAGGCCGCTGCCGCCGAGATCGCGGCTGAGCACGGCGTGACCGCCGCGCTCGACCTCGACAGTTTCCTGCGTGGTGTCGATATCGTCGGCATCGCGTTGCCGCCGAGCGCGCAGCCGGAGTTCGCGTTGGCGGCGATCGCCGCCGGCAAGCATGTGCTGCTCGAAAAGCCGGTGGCGATCGAAGTCGAGGCGGCCAACCGCATCGCCGACGGGCTCGACGAGAAGGGGCTGAAGTCGCTGGTCTTCTTCACCTCGCTCATCAACCCGCGCAACGTCACCTGGCTGAACGACGTGCACGCGGTCGGCGGCTGGACCGGCGGCCGGGTGGATGCCTTTTCGGGCGTGCTGGTCGATCCGGCCAATCCGTTCCACTCGACCGCGGCCTGGCGCTCCGGCACTGGCGCACTATGGGACACCGTGCCCCATGCCGTCGCCATGCTGAGCCGGATCTTCGGGCCGGTGACCGAAGTTTATGCTGCCGCCGGTTTGGGCGACCTCAAGGCCGCCACACTCACGCATCGCGACGGCGCGCTCACCACCATCAACCTCGCCATGGACATGCCGGCATCGGTGCCGGGCGAGACGGTGATCTACGGGGCCGCCGGCAAGCGCGCCCTGCCGGCGCCGGTACTCGACTGGAAGTCCAACGCCCAGCAGGTCTACGGGGAAGCGCTCAGATCGCTGGTCGCCTCGATCAATGGCGAGGCCACGTCACACCCCGATGCCCGCTTCGGCGCGTATGTGACCGCGGTGATCGCGGCCATCGAGCGCTCGATCGCCTCGCGCCAGCCGATCGCCGTCAGCTAGGGCATTTCACGATCGGGCTGAGGCGGCGCCCACCCACAATGTCATTCCCGCGAAGGCGGGAACCCAGTCAGGGCACCGCGCATGTGGCCGCGGGATCCCCGCCTTCGCGGGGATGACCCCGGAGTTTGCGGACCGCTTCGAACATGAAGCGATCCAGGCCGCCGCTGCTGTTCAGGCCGGTATCGACGAAGGTGGAAGCCGCATTGGCTTTCACCGCGTTGACACACGCGTCATTGCCTGCTTTCAATATTGTGCTGCAACAAATGCAATTATTGCATTTTCGAGGGACGCGATTGCAGCGATCCAGTTTTCAGCGTTTGCACGGGAGATTTCCATGGTCGGTCTAGGGGCGCGTCTGCGCCGTCTTCGCTTTGCTCGAATGCTATCGGGGGTGGCTGCTGGTCTCGCGCTGACCCTCGCGCCGCTTGCTGCGCACGCCCAGGACGTGCCGCGCAACGAGACGCTGATCCTCGACTCGACGCTCGAGCGCATCGCCACGCCGGAGAACTACAACCCGTTCCTGCCGACGACGACTTTGCAGGGTGGCCTGCACCAGGTGGCATTCGAGTCGCTGTTCTACCTCAACCTCGAGACCGGCGAGCTGATGCCCTGGCAGGCCGAGAGCTACGAGTTCAACGATACGTTCGATGAAGTCACCATCAAGCTGCGCGAGGGCGTGAAGTGGTCGGACGGCGTGCCGTTCACCGCCGACGACGTCGTGTTCACCATGAACATGCTGAAGGAGAACTCGGCGAACTTGGGCAACTGGGGCGGCAACGCCAAGACCTGGGTGAAGGACATCGTCGCCGTCGATCCGCTGACGGTGAAGATCACGCTCACCGCCACCAACCCGAGCTATGTGGTCAACATGTTCGGCGCCCGCGTCTACTGGACCAACCAGATCGTGCCCAAGCACATCTGGGAGGGCAAGGACCCGGCCACCTTCACCAACTACGACCCCGCGCAGGGCTGGCCGGTCTCAACCTCGCCCTACCAGCTGGTGTCGGCCAACAACCAGGAAACGGTGTGGACCCGCCGCGACAACTGGTGGGGCGCCGAAACCGGGTTCCAGAAGCTGCCCGCGCCCAAGCGCGTGATCTTCACTTCGGCCGGCAATGAAGAGCGCCGCACCGCGATGCTGATCAACAATGAACTCGATACGGCCTACGCCATCGGCAAGTCGAGCTTCGAGACCGTGCACCAGCGCAATCCGCAGGTCGTCACCTGGTTCAAGGAGATGCCCTACGCCTATACCGATGCCGGCCCGCGCATCATCGGCTTCAACAACGCCATTCCGCCGTTCGACAACGCGCTCGTGCGCCGCGCCGTCAGCCAGGCCGTAAGCCGTGACGCCATCGTCGATATCGCCTGGGAAGGTATGTCGCGGCCGATCAAGTTCCCGGCCCCGACGCTCGCCGCACTGACGCCGTTCTTCGAGGGGACCGACGACCTGTTCGCTCAGTATCCGAACACCGAGTTCGACACCAAGGCCACCGAAGCGCTGATGACCGAGGCCGGCTACACCAAGGGCGCCGACGGCTTCTGGGCCGATGCCGCGGGCACCAAGCTCGTCGTCGATCTCGTCGCCCGCCAGACCGAGGCGGATTCCGCCAAGGCCGCGCCGGTGGTCGCCGAACTGCTGAAGCGCGCCGGGTTCGACGCCGCCTTCCGCCTCGTCGACTCGGCCGGCTTTGCCGACCAGGTGTTCCAGGGCAAGGCCAATATCTGGCTGGCCCAGATCAATGGTGGCGTGAACAACCCCTACCCGTCGTTCGACATGTTCCACAGCCGCCACGCGCTGCCGATCGGCAGCTCGGCCACCGGCTCCTACTCGCGCTATGCCAACCCCGAGTATGACGCGATCGTCGACGAGATGGGCAAGCTCGCAACCGACAATCCGAAGTTCAAGGACCTGGTGCGCCAGGCCCTCGAGATCTGGCTGCGCGACCTGCCGGTCGCCCCGACCACCGACGCGGCGTTGCTCGCCTCGTACAACCACACCTACTGGAAGAACTGGCCGACCTCGGACAACCCGTACTTCCAGCCCTGTTTCTGGTGGGCCAGTGCGCTGGTCTCGATCGTCGCGATCGAACCGGCCAGCTAAGGCAACCCGGTGGCCGGGTCACTGTGACCCGGCCACGCTTTATCTCCAAGACAGTGCGGCCATGACCTGGGCTTATTTCCTCAAGCGCGTTGCGTTGTTCTTCGTCGTCGTGCTCACCGCGATGACGGCGAATTTCATCATCGCGCATTCCGTCCCCGGCGATCCGATCGGCGCGGTCATCTCGCAGATGACGACGCGCGGCGGCGCCGTCGAGAACTCGGCCGAGATCATCGCCTCGTATCGCGAGCGCTTCGGCCTCGATCAGCCGCTATGGGTGCAGTATCTCGTTTATGTCGGCAACACGCTGCGCTTCGACCTCGGGACCTCGATCATCTACTTCCCGCAGAGCGTCACGGGCTCGATCGTCGCCGCCCTGCCCTGGACCATCGGCCTCTTGGTCGTTGCGACCGTGATCGCTTTTTCGGCCGGCAGCATCATCGGCGCGCTCCTCGCCTGGTCGTCGGCGCCGCGGCTGGCGCGCGTCTTCGCGCCGCTGCTGATGATCTTCTCATCTATCCCCTATTACCTGCTGGCCCTGATCCTGCTCTACCTGTTCGCCGTCTGGCCGAACTGGTTTCCGCTCGGCGGCGGCATGAGTTCCGGCACCGGCGGCACCCCCTTCAGCTTCGAGAAGCTGGTTGACCTCGCTTACCACGCCGTACTGCCGGCGCTGTCGATCGTGCTCGCGGGCCTCGGCTTCTGGGCGCTGGGCATGCGCGGCGCCATGATCAACGTGCTGGGCGAGGACTACCTGACCCTCGCCGAAGGCGAAGGGCTCACCAAGCGCCGCATCTTCTTTGCCTATGGCATGCGCAATGCGCTGTTGCCGCAGATCACCCACCTGGCGCTGTCGCTGGGCACCATCGCCTCCGGCTCGGTGCTGGTCGAGGTGGCGTTCAACTATCCCGGCATCGGCTTCCTGCTTTACGACGCGCTGCGGGCCTCGGACTATTTCATGATCCAGGGCATCTGCTTCTGCCTCGTGCTGACCGTCGCCGTCGCGGTGCTCATCCTCGACCTGATCTATCCCCTGATCGACCCCCGGATCGCGCGCAAATGACCATGGCCAGCAGCGTTTCGCGGCCTCGCAACCGCACCCTCGGCACCCTGGCAACGCTCGGCGGCAACGCCAAGCTGATGACCGGGCTGGCGCTCGTCCTCTCGCTGGTCGCCATCGCCGTCATCGGCCCGTTGCTGGTCGATACGGAGATGGCCCGCCCGATCTCGGCTCCCACCAACCGGCCGCCGTCGCCGGACTACCTGCTCGGCACCGACGGCGGGGGCCGCGACCTGCTCGCGGTGATCATCGCCTCGACCCCGCAGACGCTGCGTCTCGGCCTCGTTGCCGGTCTGATCGGCACCGCGGTCGGCACGCTGCTCGGGCTCATTGCCGGGTTCTTCGGCGGCTGGCTCGATCGCGTCATCTCGACCGCCACGGACGTGGTGCTGACCATCCCGCCACTCGCGATCCTCCTCATCGTCGCGGCCTCGGTGCGCACGGTCAGCGTCGAGATGATGGCCTTCATCATCGCGGCGCTCGCCTGGATGAACCCGGCGCGCTCGATCCGCGCCCAGGTGCTGTCGCTGCGCGAGCGCGCCTATGTCGAGATCGCCCGCATCTCGGGCATGGGCGAGCTGCGCATCGCGCTGTTCGAGGTGCTGCCCAACCTGTTGCCGCTGATCATGTCGGCCTTCGTTGCTGCCGTGTCGGGCGCCGTTCTTGCCGCGCTTGGGCTCGAGGCCCTCGGGTTCGGCCCGCAGGACACGCCGACGCTCGGCATGACCGTCTACTGGTCGCTGCTCTACGGCGCGTTCGGGCGGAACATGTGGTGGTGGTGGGCGCCGCCCATCGTCATCCTCGCGATCCTGTTCATCGGGCTGTTCCTGATCAGCGTCGGCCTCGACGAGACGCTCAATCCGCGGCTCAGGAGGCAGTCATGACCACCCCGCTCCTCCAGGTCCGCGACCTCACCGTCACCTATCAGCTGAACGGCCAGCGCGGCCGCGCCGCCGATGGCGTGAGCTTCGACCTCAATGCCGGCGAGCGGCTCGGCATTGTCGGCGAGTCCGGTTCGGGCAAGTCGACGCTGGCGCTGGCGCTGATGCGGCTGCACAAGCCGCCGACCCGGATTGAAACCGGCACCGCTATCCTCGACGGCACGGACCTGCTCAAGCTCGAAGGCGAGGCGCTGCGCCGCTTCCGCTGGAGCCAGATCTCGATGATCCCGCAGGGCGCGATGAACTCGCTCAACCCGGTGATGCGTATCGGCGTCATCATGGCCGACGCCATCCGCGCGCACGAGAAATGGACCAGCGAGCGCATCCGCGCGCGGGTCGCCGAAACGCTCGAGAGCGTCGGGCTCAATCGCAACGTCGCCGACCTCTATCCACACGAGCTGTCGGGCGGCATGAAGCAGCGCGTCTGCATCGCGCTCGCCATCGTCCTGAAACCGAAGCTGATCGTCGCCGACGAGCCCACCAGCGCGCTCGACGTGGTGGTGCAGCGCAAGGTGATCGAGACGCTGAAGGAGGTGCAGAAGCAGATCGGCGCTGCCCTGATCATGATCGGCCACGACATGGGCCTGATGGCGCAATCGGTCGACCGTCTCGCCGTGATGTATGCCGGCAAGCTGGTGGAGAATGCGCCGATCCGGCGTTTCTTCCGCAGCCCGCTGCATCCTTACAGCCAGCTTCTCATCTCGTCCCTGCCCAGTCCGGACGAGGTGCGCGAGATGAAAGGAATACCCGGCGCGCAGCCATCGCTGTTCAACCTCCCAACCGGGTGCGCCTTTCATCCTCGCTGCCCGGCAGCGCAGCCGCAATGCAGCGTCGAGGTGCCGGCGAGCCGACGCATCACGCCGGAGCGCGACGTGGCCTGCCATCTCGTGACCGAGGAGCTGGCCAATGCCTGACGCCCCGCTTCTCCATCTCGACCAGGTGAGCGTCGCCTATCCGAGCCGCAAGTGGAAGGGCGAGCCCTTCCTCGCGCTCGATGGCTTCAACCTGCGTATCGAGGCCGACCGGCCCAAGATCGTCTCCATTGTCGGCGAGAGCGGCAGCGGCAAGACCACGCTCGCACGCGTGGTGCTCGGCATGCTGACGCCGACCGGCGGCCAGATGAGCTATGCCGGCAAGTCGATCACCAGCATGAGCCGGCCCGAGCGTGCCGCGTTCCGCCGGGAAGTGCAGGCGATCTTCCAGGACCCGTTCTCGATCTTCAATCCGTTCTACCCGGTCGACCACCTGCTCGAGATGCCGCTGCGCATCTTCCGCATCGCGAAGAACCGCGAGGAGGAACAGCAGATGATCACGGCGGCGCTGGAGCGCGTGGGCTTGCGGCCCGAGCAGGTGCTCGGTCGCCACCCGCACCAGCTTTCGGGCGGACAGCGCCAGCGCATCGTCGTCGCCCGCTCGCTGATGCTGCGGCCCCGCCTGATCGTCGCCGACGAGCCGGTGTCGATGATCGACGCCTCGCTGCGCGCCAACGTCCTCGCTCAGATCCAGGCGCTGCGCGACGACCTCGGCATCTCGATCATCTACATCACCCACGATATCGCCACCGCCCGCCAGGTGAGCGACGAGGTGTTCGTGCTGAACCGCGGCAAGACCGTCGAACACGGCACGGCTGAGGAGGTCATCTCCAACCCGCAGCATCCTTACACGCGGCTCCTCGTCGGCTCGGTGCCGCGGCCCGATCCCGATCATCCATGGTCGGATCTCGGCGAGCTGATGTCGGAGCAGCAATCGTGAACAGAACTGCCCTGACGATAGTTGGGAATGCACAGTCGAGCCATGGCATCGGCCATGGACGACTGCGCCAGCCGACGACTAAACCTGCGACGACTGCTGGCTGAAAGATCAGGGCGAGGGCAACGCAGCGATGGCAAAGAAGGTGACGATCCAGGATTTGGCCAAGCGGCTGAACCTTTCCACCGCCACGGTGAGCCGGGCGCTGCGCGACCATCCCTCGATCAACGAGGGCACCCGCCGCTCGGCGCACGAGATGGCGGCCGAGATGGGCTACACCACCCACCTCACCTCCCGCTCGCTGAAAAAACCGGGCGCCCTGCTGAAGCGCCCGATCGCCTGGATTACGCCGCTGGTTAACTTCCAGTTCGAGGACCCGATCATTCTCGAGACGCTGGGCGGCGTCGCCAGCCGCTGTGCCGAGATCGGCCGGCATTTCCTCCACATCCCCGCCGATGTCGGTCGCGAGCTCGATACCTATCGCGAGCTGATCGCCGACGGCGTGGTCGAAGGCTTCATCGTGGCCAACCGCGTCACCGAGGGCGACCGTCGGGTCGATCTGCTGCTCGAAGAGAAAGTGCCTTTCGTCGCCTATTATGGCGCTACGCCGCTGGTCGGCGACTACCCCTCGGTCGACGTCGCCTTCGCCGAGGCCTATGCGCTCGGGACGCGGCACCTGCTCGACCTCGGCCATACCCGTGTCGCGCTGCTCAACTCGCTGCCCAATTTCCAGGCCAGCGCCGAACGCGAGCGCGGCTATCGCGCCGCGATGGCCGAGCGCGACGTGTGGATCAGCGGCAACTGGGTCGTCGGCGGTCCAAAGACCGAGGAATTCGGCTACAGCGCCATGCGACAGATGCTCGACAGCGTTGCCGCCCCTACCGGCGTCATCTGCTCGTCCACCATGGCCGCCAAGGGTGCGCTTGCTGCCATCAATGCGCGGGGCCTGGTGGTCGGGCAGGACATCTCGCTGGTGAACTTCGACGACAATGTCGCCGGCAGCTTCTATTCGGTGCCGCTCACGGCCCTCTTTTCCCCCGCCCGGCCGCTCGGCCGCAAGGTGGTCGACTTCCTCGACCGCACCATTGCCGGCGAAGCCCCGCACGACCTGCACCACCTGACCCATCCCGAGCTGATCATTCGCAGCTCGACCGGTCCGGCGCCCGCCGAACTTGCGGCCGCCAGCACCAGCTAGCAGCGGCTGCGCATATTTTCATTGGAGCCTCACCTACCTATGCCGACAGACAACAAGCCGTTCCGCCTCGCCATTGCCGGCATCACGCACGCCCATATCAACATCCTGCCGCGCTCGACCTTCAAGGGCATGCAACTGGTGGGCATCCAGGAGAACAAGGCGGATTTCCTCAAAGCCTATGGCGTCGTGCACGGCCATGACCCCGCCCTGCTGTTCACCGACCTCGAGACCATGCTCGATCAGGTCAGGCCCGAGGCCGTCGCCGCCTTCGGCTCGATCCGCGAGCATATGGCGGTGGTCGAGGCCTGCGCCCCGCGCGGCATCCACGTCATGGTCGAAAAGCCGATGGCGGTCGATGTCTGGGAAGCCGAGCGCATGGAGGAGCTGAGCGCCAAGCACGGCATCCACATCCTCACCAACTACGAGACCACCTGGTACGCCACCAACCACGAAGCCATCGCCCGCACCGCCGACAAGGGGCAGTACGGCAAGATCCGCAAGGTAGTGATCCATGACGGCCATCCAGGCCCGATCGAGATCGGCTGCGGCCCCCACTTCCTCGAGTGGCTCGCCGACCCCGAGCTCGCCGGCGGCGGTGCGCTGCCCGATTTCGGCTGCTATGGCGCGAACCTGATGACCCGCATGATGCAGGATTCAAAGCCGCTGCGCGTCTATGCCACGACACACCAGTTCAAGCCGCACCTCTATCCCAAGGTCGATGACGATGCGACCATCCTCGTCTCCTATCCGGATGCCGAATGCGTCATCCAGGCGTCGTGGAACTGGCCGGTCAGCCGCAAGGACATGGAGATCTATGCCGAGCGCGCGCAGGTGATCGCCATCAACAACCGCCACATGCGCACGCGCGCCGGCGACAAGGTCGACGAGTTCACCGAGACCCTTGCCCCGCTGCAGGCGCCGTTCGACGACCCGTTCGCGCATTTCGCCGCCGTGGTGCGCGGCGATATCGAGCTGCACGAATATGATCTCGCCGGGCTGAAGAACAACGTGATGGTGGTTCGTATCCTGGCCGCCGCCCGCGAGTCCGCCAAGACCGGCCGCCCGGTCGACCTCGCTGCCTGAGACCACCCCGATGACACCCCCGCCGCTGACCAGTGAACTGACGACGCTCGGCCACGTCTACTGGCTCGGCGGCGGGAGCGGCGGGGGCAAGTCGACCATCGCCCGCCGGATCGCCGACGAATTCGGCATGGCGTTCTACGACACGGATACGACGATGGCGACGCATGCCGACGAGGCGAGCGCCGCTGACGCGCCGCTGATCGACCAGTTCAAGCGCATGTCGATGGACGAGCGTTGGCTGCTGCGCAGCCCGCAGGAGATGCTGGAGACTTTCCACTGGTTCAACGGCGAAGCCTTCGACCTCATCCTGCGTGACCTGCGCGCCTACCCGCCCGGCACGCGCGTGATAGTGGAAGGGCTGCGCCTCCTCCCGCATCTCGTCGCGCCCTATCTCGTCCGCCGTTCGCAAGCCCTGTGGCTGCTGCCCACGCCCGATTTCCGCGCCGCCGCCTTCGAGGCCCGCGGCACCATGTGGGACATTGCCAATCGCACCAGCCGTCCACCGGAGGCGCTGCAGAACCTGCTCGAGCGGGACCACCTGTTTACGCAGCGCCTCGAAGCTGAAGTGCGGCAGCTCGACCTGCCGCTGCTCATCGTCGACGGCCAGCGCTCGCTCGACGAGACCACCCGGCTCGTGACCGAGATGATGCAGCTACGGTGAATCAGTTCCCACGCCCGCGGCCGGGTAGCAGCCGTGACTTACGCATTAGCCAGTAGTGGCCAGCGGATACATCACGCAATCGTGCGAAGGTAGTAAACTCGGGCCGCGCACAGCGCCGTGCCCACGGCGATTGCATCGCTCACAAATATCGTAGCGGCCCCCACTTCCGCAGCCGCGAAATAGGAGCTACCAATTCCATCGGGGCGCAACTAGTCAACAGAACTGGACTTCCCTTGGAAACATCGAAGCCTGGTCTGAACACTGGTCGTACCTCCATGGGTGAGTCCGGAGCGCCAACAAGACCCGTCGGCATTCCACGGGTGCTTATCCTTCCACCGCGCGGCCTGTCTCCACATGTAGATGCGCAAGATCACGACATTGCGCGTTCGCTCGTTACAGACGTGACCATCAGCCTGTGCAGGAGCCGGCTGTACGAGGTTATTGCACCGCATTCGGCGCTCAAGCTGACCACGGGCTCGATGTGGGACGAGGTGGTTCCCGCCGACTACCTAGTGGTGACCGAGGTCGTCCTCTCCGAGCGTGAGCTGCCGTTTGCGCTGATGACGATCGACGTCTTCTCGACGGCGCTCGACCGCCGCATCTATCGCAGCGAAGTCGAGCTGCGCTCGGGCAACCTGCAGAGCATCCACGAGAGCTTCTGCGCCGTGCTGGTGGGCAAGATCTGCGGCGAGATCGGCTCGTCCGAACTGCGGCGATATCGCCGCACCGGCGCTGCATCGGCCTATGTGCACTATCTCATCGCCATGCAGCGCGGCGAGCGCAACGACCTTCAATCGCTGCTGCGGGCCCAGAAGTCGCTCGAACGCTCGATCCAGCTATCGCCCGATTTCGTGCCCGCGCTGGCGCAGCTGGCACGTACCAAGACACTGGAATGGCTGGAGCGCGGCAGCGAGGACCGTACGCTGCTGCGCGAAGCCCAGCACCTGGCGCGGCGCGCGCAGGGCTATGCGCCCAACGACAGCGCCAGCCTGAGAGAGCTCGGCCACTCGGCGCTTTACCTGCACGACATCGGGGTGGCGCTGGACCATTTCGAGGCAGCGCACGAATTCGCGCCCAACCATGCCGACCTGCTGGTCGACCAGGCGGACGCTCTCACCCACCTGTCACGGCACGACGAGGCCGAGGCCAAGATTTCGCGGGCGTTGTCGCTCAATCCACTGGCGCCGGACGACTATTACTGGATCGCCGGGGCGGTGAGCTTCTTCCGTGGCGAATACAAGCTGGCGCTGGCGCGGCTCACGGCGATGCAGTCCCCCGGCCTTGCCCTGCGCCTGATGGCGGCCTGCGCAGCAATGCTGAACGACAAGCAGGCGGCAGCGGCGTATCGCGAGCAGGCACTGGCGCGCGATCCGTCATTCACGGTGGGCAAGTGGACGAGTCTCTACCCGTCGCCGAGTAGGAACGATACTGCGCATTACTTAGATGCACTGATTTTGGCTGGTTTTCGTCGCGGGACTTAAACTACTTATTAATGCGATGTGGGTCCTCCTACTTGCCGACCGCAGGAGGGTCCACAAATGAACACCACTACCGCATCGCCCAAGGTTGTCGTCGTTACCGCGCAGGCTCTGCCTGCCCTGCCCCGGATTCCCAGCCGCAAGTTCTTCCGGCAGTAGTCCGTGAACGGCGCCATTTCGACGCCGCAGAACTGGTTTGAATATGGCGAACGCAGCAGCCCGGCGGCATTGACCGTCGAGCGGCTGCGTCCGCATCTCGTTTCGCTCGGCATCACTCGCCTGGCGCGGCAGACCGGGCTCGACCGCATCGGCATTCCCTGCTTCTCGGCGATCCGACCGGCCGGGCTGACCCTCAGCGTCAGCCAGGGCAAAGGTCGCGACGACGCCGGCGCGATGGCCTCGGCGCTGATGGAAGCGGCCGAATTCGCTGTCGCCGAACAACCGGAGGCGGCGTCGCATGTTGCAACTGCAAGCGAACTCCAGCGCGCCGGCGAGACGATCTGCGACACGACCCGTATCCTTCCTTCCGACCAGCCGCTGCCCGTGGACGCGCCGATCCGGTGGCTCCGAGGCACGAGCTGGCCTAGCGGGCAGCCGGTCTGGATCCCCCGCGATGCGCTGACCATCGGCGAGCCGGCCGCCGACCTGCCCCAGGTCAGCCGCAGCACCAATGGCCTCGCGTCGGGCAATACCAGCGAGGAAGCGCTGTTCCACGCGATCTGCGAACTACTCGAGCGCGACGCCACCTCGCTGTGGTCGCTGCTGTCGGATCCGGCGCGGGTCGCCACGGAGTTTTCCATCGAGCAGGTGGACGATGCCTGGATCGCGACATTCGGCCGGCAGATCGCCGACGCCGGCCTCGAACTGCGCCTGTTCGACCAGACCACCGATCTCGGCGTTCCCTGCGTCATGGCGGTGATCAGTGAGCCGGCGGCCGGCAACGCGCGCATGTTCGATATCGCTGCCGGCTATGGCTGCCACCCCAACGGCGCGCGCGCCATCGGCCGCGCCATCACCGAGGCGGCGCAGACACGGATCACCAATATTGCCGGCGGTCGCGACGACTTCCTGCCGGCCGAGTATGACGAGGGTGTCGACGAGTCGGTCGCCTTTCTCGAGCAGCGCGGCACCGAGGGCCGAGCCCCGTCATGGCTGCCCCCTGATACACCGCTGCCCGAGATGCTCGCCCGGCTTGCCGAGCGTGTCGGTCCCACTGCGCAGATCGCATGGGCGGAGCTGGGTGGCGCGCCCTATGGCATCTCGGTGGTACGGGCGCTGTCGGCCGTGCTCGAGGACCGCGAGACCAACATCCACTGGTCGCCGGGCGAGCGAGCCATGAAAGTGCTGGCGCAATGAGAGTGCTCTTCGTCGGCCCCTCGCTCCACGGCGAGACACCGGATTTCACCGGGCTCACCATCCGTTCGCCGGCCCGGCAGGGCGACATCGCCCAGGCCGTGCTCGACGGCGCGCTGGCGATCGGCCTGGTCGACGGCTATTTCGATGCGATGGCCGCGCCCTGGCACAAGGAAATCCTGTTTGCGCTGGCGCGCGGGGTGACCATGCTGGGCTCGTCCTCGATGGGCGCGCTGCGCGCCGCCGAATGCGCCACCTTCGGCATGCACCCCATAGGCGAGATTGCCCGGGCCTACGCCAGCGGCGCCCTCGACGACGATGCCGCCGTCGCGGTGACCCATGGGCCGGAGGAGCTCGGCTATCCTCCGCTGAGCGAGCCGCTGGTCAACGTGAAGCCGACGCTCGAGCGCCTGCGCGGCCTTGGGCTGATTTCCGAGCCGGAGCACCTGCGCCTGTGGGAAAGAGCCGGCCGGCTGCATTTCAAGGATCGCTCGGTGGAAGCCCTTGTCGCCCAGGAACGCGAGGACGTCCTTGCCGCCTATCGCAGGCACAAGGTGAACCGGAAGGCGGAGGACGCGCTGCTGCTCGTCGCCGAGCTGAAACGCTGCCCGGTCGCTACCACGCAGCGTAGCCCCGAGCCGGAGCCGGCCTCGTTCTTCTCAACCCACATCCTCCCCGGAATGCTCGACAGCGCCAGCTGAGCGGCGTCGCGGGTCGCAACGCCAAGCGACTCCTGCCAAGATCCCCTGGTTGCGTTCGCCTGCCGACGCGGAGGCGACTACAAATACGCGACGATCTCCACCGGCTGGACGGCCCGCCAAACGACCTGAAGAAGTGGGGCGCGCTCATCGAGGCCTGGACCGTGCATCTGGTGGAGCGCTGTGGCCGCGACGCCGTCGAAAGCTGATCGAGCGACGCAAGCGTAAAGCTGGCAGTCGATTCAGCTGCCCTGCGCGGGGTCATCGGTTTCGAGTACGCGGCAGGAGTCGCGCACGATCAGCCGTGGCTCGCACACGAGGTGGACCGGCTCGGCCGGGGCGACACCGTTGAGGCGGGCCAGCAGCAGATCCACGGCCTGTTCGCCGATCTCGACCGTGGGCTGGATGGCCACCGTCAGCCGCGGCGAGAAGGCGGTGGCCGTCGGTAGGTCGTCGATGCCCGCGACCGAGATATCCTGGGGACAGCGGAAGCCCTGCTCGGCCAGGGCCATCATGGCGCCGATCGTCATCTGGTTGTTGATGCAGATGATTGCCGTCGGCCGCAGGCCGCTGGCCAGCATGGCCACGGTGGCCTGATGGGCCGGCTCGATATCGAACAGGCCCTGCAGCACCAGGCGCTCGTCGAAGGCGATGCCGTTCTCCTCCAGCACGTCGCGATAGCCCTGCAGGCGATCGACCGCCGTCGAATAGTCGAGCTGGCCGATGAGGATCGCGATGCGGCGGTGACCGGACCGCACCAAGTATTCGGTGACGATGCGCCCCGCCGCGCGGTTGTTGAGTAGTACCGAGTCGAATGGCAGTCCCGGCGGGCGGCGGTCGATGAGCACGGTGGGGACCTTCACCGAGTCCCGGATGTGCCGCATGTAGTCCTCGGACGTGCCGACGAGGTCGAGGATCAATCCGTCGACGCGCTGGCGCCGGAACAGCTCGAGGTTGCGCGCTTCCTTGTCCACATCGCCCAGCGTGCTGCCGAAGGACAGCGTGTAGCCAGACCGTTCGCTGGCGCGCTCGATGGCGCTCGCCAGCGCCGCGAAGTGCGGATTGATGATGTCGGGGACCAGCAAGCCCATGGACTTGCTGCGCCCCATTTTGAGGCTGCGCGCACCGGCGTGGGGGGTGTAGCCCAGCTCTGCGATCGCGGCGAGCACCCGCTCGCGCAGTTCGGGGCTTGTCACCGCCTTCTGGTTGACGACCGCCGATACCGAGCCGATCGAGACGCCGGCCCGCCGAGCTACATCCTTGATAGTTGCCATGTCATCTCATCGACCGCGGGCAGAAGCACCGGAGCAAGCGTCCCTTCTCGACGCTGCCCCTGCGTTTCGCAACTGCCCGCGGGTGTTCGTGTCATCATTCCTGTTAGGCGTCGGTCAAAACCACCATCTGGTGGCCCGCGACCCGGTCGACGACGAACGACACCTTGCCATCGGCCGCCTCGAAAGCGACCTCCCTGCCCTGCGGCTCAAGCGTCACCTTACCGACCTTGCCGGGAACGCGGACGCTCACGGCGATATCGGGCACCGTCACAATGTCCTCGACCACCTCGATGGGCTTGCCCGCATAGGTGCCGCGCGAGATCGGGCTCGCGCAGAGCAGATGCAGCACCGAGCGGCTCTGAGCCGGCTGACGGTTGAGCGTCGCCCGCCCGTGCGAAGGCAGGCCCACCTCGACAGTCTTGTCGCTACCGAGGATGCGATCGATGACCTTGGCCACATATTGCCGCGCCGTCACCGCTCCCTTCTCCCAGTAGATCGAGAAGACCTGATGGGCGAGATAGGTGACATTGCCCTTGGTGACACCAGCGTCGAAGCCCGACGCCTCCACCTTGGGCGGCGTATGCTGGTGGCTGGAGAAGTGCTTGGGCGCCCGGTTGAAATAAGGATCGATGACGCTGCCGAGCGAAGTGCCCGTGGTCGCCTTCAGCCGGCGCGAAGCGCCATACATCACCACCGGGCTGTCGACGAAGTCGGGCCGGAGTTCAGGCTTGGCCAGCACATAATCCGGATTGTAGGCGCTGCGCTCGCCAACTTCGCCACCGATGTCGATGACCATGCGGTCGCTGTCGGCGGCAAGGCCGGAATCGCCGGTCAGCAGCAGCTTGCCGCCGCCTGCGACATAGGCGTTGAGCTTGTCCGCCAGCTCGGCATCGGGGCGAATGATGTCGGGGAGCACGAGCAGCTTGTAGTTGCCGAAGTCGGCGTGCCGATCGACCACGTCGAACAGCAGGTGGCTCTCGAGCAGCAGGCGCACGGCACCGAGATCGGCGTGCACGTCGCGCGCCGCGTCCCCGGTCTCGCCCCGATGGGCGACGCTCGCGGCCGAGAACAGGCCGATATCGACGACCTGCGTCGCGTCGAGCGTCCAGGGCTCCTTGGCCTCTGCCTCGGCATAGACCTCGGCGATGGCGGCGTAGGTCGAGGGGTCGATCTCCCCCGACGGGTGCAGCTGGTCGCCGATGCTGGTGCCGGCTCCGAAGGCGTTCATCAGCGCGTTCTCGTATTTGAGCGCGGCGGGGTGCTTGTAGCCGCCGAACTCGCCCCACATGGTGTGGAACTTGCCGGTCATGCCCAGATACTGCTTGCCGAGCGTGCGGGCATAGGCCGCCGACAGCGGGAAGTGGTCGTAGCCCCAGCCGCCGGTCGGCAGCGACTCGATCTCGAGATGGCTGAAATGCTTGAGCACTTCGCGATCGCCCTGCGGCAGGTGGCCGGAATTGTGGAACACCGGCATGTCCGGATTGACGATCCGGGCGGCCGCGTTGGTTTCGCGCATGTAGCGATCCCGTACCTGGTAGGCGTGGGCCCTGCGGTCGGCCGAATTCTCCCAGTCGAGTCCGGCCTCGGTCATCGAGGCAATGCAATGCGTGCAGGTGCACTCGCTGCCGTGGATGATGTCGAGCCAATAGCCGTCGGCATCCGGGAAGGCCTCGGCCAGCTCGCGAATCTGGGCCGTCATGTGGTCCAGATAGGGGGTGTTGAAGCACATGAACTTCCAGCCCACGTCGTTGCTGCGGCCATCGCCGCCGCAATGGAACGTGCCGTCCGGCGACACCTCGCGCCATTCCGGATGCAGCCGGGCCGAACGCTCCTCCCAGCCGCAGGTATAGTAGATCACCGCGGCGATATCGGCTGCCTTCACGGCGTCATACTGGGCCCGCAGCAGGTCGAAGCTTAGGTTCGGATGCCGGGCCCCGATCTTGGTGTCGTAGTAGGACCAGCCGTGGTGGCACTTGGCGAAGAGGTTCACCGAGTTCACGTGGGCGCGCTTGAGCGTATCGACGAAACGGTCGGCGTCGAAGCGCGCGCCCACGTCGGGGATGTGCTCGGAGGTGTGGAAGTCGATGTGAACCTGGCGGCGGGGAAGAGAAAACATGGATGGGGTACTCGAGCGCGAGAGTGAGTGACGATCAGACGGGGAGCGGTGCATCGGCGCGCAGCAGGCCGGCCGACCTGAGCTCGGCCCACATGGCGGCCGGGATGGCTGTGGTGAACTGGTCGACATTGATGTCGAGCTCGCCGGCGGTCCTGGGGCCGAACACCACCGACGCCACCGCCGGATGCGCGACCGGGAAGCGCAGAGCCGCCGTGGGCAGGGGCACGCCGTGGCGCTCGCAGATTTCCTGGATGGCGCGCACGCGGGCGAGGATGTCTTCCGGCGCCGGCGCGTAATTGTACCACACGCCCGGATGCGGTCCCTTGGCGAGGATGCCCGAGTTGAACGGGCCGCCGACGAACACCGAGGCGCCCTTGCGTTGCACCATGGGCAGGAAGCTGTCCAGCGAGGTCTGCTCGAGCAGGGTGTAGCGGCCGGCGAGCAGGAAGGCGTCGAAGTCGGCTACGCCCATTGCCTCCTCGAGCACCTGCCATTCGTTGACGCCGATGCCGATGGCAGTGACCGCGCCCGAGGACTTCAGTTCGTCGAGCGCGCGATAGCCGGACTCCATCGCCGTCTTGAACAGCTCGGGGTGCCGCTCACCATGGGTGACCGAACCGATGTCGTGCAGCAGCAGCGCATCGATGCTGGTCACGCCCAGCCGGCGCAGGCTCGTCTCGAACGAGCGCATCACCCCGTCATAGGAGTAATCGAAGGGCGGCTGCCAGGCATTGGGCTGCTCCTCGTCGGCCGCAGTCACGATACGACCGACCTTGCTCACCAGACGATAATCGGAGCGCGGCACGCCCTTGAGGGCCTGGCCGAGGCGGCGCTCGGCGCGGCCATTGCCGTAATAGGGCGCGGTATCGAACAGGCGGACCCCACGGACGAGCGCCTGCTTGATGGCGGCATCGCCCAGGTGCTCGTCCTCGTTGGCGAGCAGGCCGAGCGCGACGGTGCCGAAGCCGAGCTCGGTAACCTCGAGCGCGGTGCGACCGACGCGGCGTGTTGGAAGGCTGTTGGTCATGACTGGGTTCTTCCTCAGATGTTCTGCCACGTGCCGGACGAGCCGGCGGCGCGGATCGCGTCGAGCACGCGCATGTTGTTGATGGAGCTCTGGAACGGTACGGCCGGCGCACGGCGTCCGGCGACCACCTCGGCAAAGGCGGTCATCTGCTCGGCGTACTGGTCCACCGGCGGAACGGTGACGATCTCCTCGACCAACGGTGCGGTATCGCCTGCGGCGGCGTTGACGATGTAGCGCGTCGGCTCGGCCGGCGACGGAGTCCACGGCGTGTCGATGTCGATGTGACCGTGCGTGCCGTAGACGATCATGCGCTGGGCGTAGCCCATCTGGTTGGAGCACACGAAACTGCCCTGCGCGTTCGGAAAATCGAGCAGGAAGCTGCAATAGCGGTCGGTGCCGAAGTCGGGGTCGTATTCGACCAGCGCCGAGGTGCGCGTCGGCTCGGTCTCGAGCAGGAAGCGCGCCGACGACACCAGATACATGCCCAGGTCGAGCAGCGCCCCGCCCCCCAGGCCGGGCTGGTTGCGGATATTGCCTGGGTCGCGGGTAAAAAAGCTGAAGCGCCCCTGCACCGCGGTGAGCCGCCCGATCCGGCCCGAGCGGATGACGTCGCGGACCTGATGCCAGCGTGGATGGCTCCAGGTCATCAGCGCTTCCTGCACATGCACGCCGCGCGCTGCCGCCTTGTCGGCGATGCCGTCGGTTTCGCGCGCGGTGACGGTGATCGGCTTTTCGCACAGCACGTGCTTGCCCGCCGCAATCGACTTTTCGATCCACTCGGCATGGAGGCTGTTGGGCAGCCCGATATAGATCGCGTCGACCCCTGGATCCGCGAGCAGCGCCTCATAGGTCGGATGTACGCGGGTGATGCCGAAGCGCCGGGCCGTATCGGCGGCCGCGTCGGCATTGCGCGCGGCGATCGCCACCGCCTTGCCCGAAGTGGTCTTGGCGAGCGCGGGAAGGATGGCGTCGATCGCGTGGCGGGCATTGGAAAGAATGCCCCAGCGAAGGGTGGTCATGGTCGGTTCTCTTATTTCCCGTAGCCGCCAAGGCTGCGGATGAACTGCTTCTGAAAGACGATGAACAGGATGAGGATGGGCAGCGAGGTGATGGTGATGGATGCCAGGATCGCGGTCCAATCGGTCACGTAGCGGCCCTTGAAGGCGACAAGCCCAAGCGGGATGGTCTTGAGGGAGTCGTCGCTGACGGTGATGAGCGCGAGCAGGAACTCGTTCCACACCGCCACGCCCTGGAAGATCGCCACGCTGACGATGGCCGGCAGCGACAGCGGCACGACGATGCGCCACAGGACGCCGAGCTCGCTACAGCCATCGATGCGCGCCGCTTCCACCAGCTCGGTCGGGAAGTCGACGAGGAAGGCGTAGAGGATCATCACCGAGAAGGGCAGCCCGAAGGTCACGTAGGGCAGGATCAGGCCGAAATAGGTGTTGGTCAGCTTGAAGAAGACCAGCGTATCGTAGAGCGGCACGAGAATGCCGTGCATCGGGATGGCGTAGCTGGCGATGATCACGCCGTAGATGAGGTTGCGGCCGAGGAAGGTCATGCGCGCCAGCGCATAGGCAGCGAGGCCGCCCACGACCAGCGTCACCACCACCGCCGCCACGGTCACGATGGCCGAGTTGGTCATGTAGTGGAACAGGCCGCCATCGAGCGCCCGCTGATAGCCGCCCCAGTCGAGCGTCGAGGGCAGGTTGAAGGGCTTGCCGAACAGCTCGTTGCGCGGCTTCACCGACGCCATCACCATCCAGAACAGCGGCACGAGCAGCAGCAACGAATAGGCGCTGAGCGCGATATAGGCAGGGTATTTCCTGAGTGCTTTGCGCATGGTGATCCTCTCAGGCCCGGCGGCTATAGCGCAGTTGCAGGAAGCCGAGGCCGACCGTGGCGATCAGCAGCAGCACCGAGATGGCGTTGGCGTAGCCCATGTGGCCGAGGAAGAAGGCTTCCTTGTAGATCATGGTAGCCGGCACCTGGGTCGCGTCCCCCGGACCGCCGCCGGTGAGCACGTAGACGAAATCGAAGACGCGCAGCGCGCCGATCATGCTCAGCAGCGCCACCACGATGATGGTGTTGCGCAGCAGCGGAACCGTGATGAACAGGAACGACTGCACCGGCCCGGCGCCATCGAGCGTCGCCGCTTCATAGATGCTGGCATCGATGCGCTGCGCGCCGGCCAGCAGCAGGATCGTGCAGAAGCCGATATACTGCCAGAACGCGATGAACATGATCACGTAGATGGTCAGGTGCGGGTCGCCGAGCCATCCGGCGATCGGCGGGGTCAGGCCGATGGCCTTGGTGACGAAGCTCGCAAAACCCGCGAACGGGTCGAGGATCAGCTGCCAGAGCAGGCCGACCGCCACGATGGACAGCACCATGGGCGCAAAGATGATGGTGCGGAACACCGTCGAGGCCGTGCGCCCCACGCCGCGATCGAGGAGCGCGGCAAGCACCAGACCGACAGGAATCTGCACAATCACCGAAAAGACGAGGAACAGCAGCGCGTTGGTCGCTGCGATATGGAACACCGGATCCTGCAGCAGCTGGATGAAGTTGCCGAAGCCGACGAAGGTCTTTTCGGGGCTGACGAAATCGTAGCTGAAGAATGAGTTCACCACGGTGCTGACCAGCGGGTAGCCGAGCAGCAGCAACAGGAAGATCAGCGCCGGAGCGACGAAGAAATATGGCAGCACGAATGTCCTCGCGAGATTTGGCGAGCGGGGGAATCCCTGCCGGACCACAAGGGCCCGGCAGGGACCAGGGAGGACCTGTCGGTTAGCGGGCCTTCTGGACCTCGACCGCCTTGGCATGCACTTCCTGCATGATCTGGGCGGAGGTCTTGGTGCCGTTCACCAGCTCCTGATACCCGCGCAGATAGACGTCGCTGATTTCGCGATCGAGAATGGTATCGAGATGCGTGGCGATCACGGTGGCCTCGGCGGTGTCTTCAACGGCGAACTTGAAGGATTCGCTGACGTCGGGAAGGAACTCGAGCGAGCCCGGGATAGCCGGCAGCGAACCAGCGACCTTGACGAACTCGGCCTGCTCCTCAGGCGTCACCATGAAGTGCAGGAACTTGTTGGCGAGCTCATAGGTGCCCTTGTCGCGGCTGGCGGTCGAGATCTGCACGCCGTCTTCGATCACCAGATGGCCGTTGGCGGCGCCCTTCTGTCCGGCAATGTCGGGGATGCGGAAGCCGAGATAGCCGCCGGCCAGCCCTTCGGTGTCGAAGTTGATCAGGCACCAGGTGCCGCACAGCGTCATAGCGGCCTGGCCGGTGGCGAACACGGTACGGGTGGCTTCCGGGCTCAGCCCGTTGATGCCGTCGTTGAAGCAGCCTTCGGTCTGCATCTGCTTGAACTTGTCGAGCGCCTCGACATAGCCGGCATCGGTGAACAGCGTATCGGCGGCCGAGGTCAGCGACGCGTCCGCCACACGCACGTCATCGGGGACCAGCTTCTGGTTCAGGATGGCGATATAGGCGTCGATCGTCCACGGCTCGCTGGCGCCCAACGCGATCGGGATCATCGTCGGGTTAATGGTCTTGATCGCCTTGCACAGCCCGAGGAACTCGTCGAACGTGGTCGGGACGGCAAGGCTGTTATCGGCAAAGAACGCCTTGTTGTACCACATGTACTTGCCGTGGCGGTCGAACGGCACGCCATAGAGCTTGCCGTCGAAGGTGAACTCCGTCAGCGCCCCTGCCGGCACTTCCGAGCTGAAATCGTCGATTTCGGTGGCAAGGCCAGCACGCACCAGGCGGGCCGCACGCTCGAACGTCCAGTTGCGGAAGACGTCGGGCGGATTAGCGGAACGTAGGCCGACATCGACGGCGGTCTTGTACTGCTCGTTCGGGTAAGTGACGAGCTTGGTCGTAACGCCCGGATTAGCCGATTCAAATCGTTTCAGCGATTGTTCGAAATAATTGCCTTCCGGACCCGACAAGGCCCAGACTTCGAGCTGCTGCGCCAGCACCTGCGTCGTCGACGCGGCAAGCGCCATCGCCACGACTGCCCCCGAAAGAGCGCCGTATATATTTGATATTCTGAACATTTTCCCTCCTGATAGGCCGAGCGTTGTCGGCTGCCACCCGGGTATCGTCCGGCCCTTGCCAAACGCCGAGAGACTAATCATAACGTTTCAATCATAGAAACGGCGAAACGTGGCTGTCAATGCTGCGCCGCGCAAAAAGCGGATCAGCCAAAAGAAGGAGACCGCCGGGCCAGCGACGGCCCGAACAGCGGCTCATGACGATGATGAACTAAGGCAAGGAACAGCCAAGATGACCCTGCAGCGCGCCCTCGTCCTCGAGAAACAGCACCAGCTTACGCTTCGCGACATCGACCTACCTGCCGATCCCGGTCCGGGCGAGGTGAAGATCAAGCTGCACACAGTCGGCGTCTGCGGTTCGGACGTGCATTACTACACCCATGGCCGTATCGGCCCGTTCGTGGTCAACGCGCCGATGGTGCTGGGCCACGAGGCGGCCGGCACGGTGGTTGCGCTCGGCGCCGGGGTGACCAGCCTCAAGGTCGGCGACCGCGTCTGCATGGAGCCGGGCGTGCCCGATCCGAACAGCAGGGCGGCGCGGCTCGGCATGTACAATATCGATCCCGCCGTCACCTTCTGGGCCACGCCGCCGATCCATGGCGTGCTGACCCCGTTCGTGGTCCACCCGGCCAACTACACCTTCAAGCTGCCCGACAATGTGAGCTTTGCCGAAGGCGCTATGGTCGAGCCCTTCGCCGTCGGCATGCAGGCGGCGACCAAGGCCAGGATCACGCCCGGCGACACCGCCATCGTCATGGGCGCCGGCCCGATCGGCACCATGGTGGCGCTGGCGGCGCTCGCTGGCGGCTGCGCGCGCGTCATCATCACCGATCTGGCCCAGCCCAAGCTCGATATCGCGGCAAAATACCAGGGCATCATTCCGGTCAACATCCGCGACAAGACGCTGCTCGACGAGGTCAACGCGCTCACCGACAACTGGGGCGCCGACGTCGTGTTCGAGTGCTCCGGCAGCCCACGGGCCTGGCAGGGCATCGTCGACGTGGTCCGCCCCGGAGGCACCATCGTTGTGGTGGGCCTGCCGGTCGAGCCGGTCAATTTCGACATCGCCTCGCTGTCGGTGAAGGAAGTGACGATCGCCTCGGTGTTCCGCTACGCCCACCAGTATGACCGGGCCATCGCGCTGATGGCCTCGGGCCGCGTCGATCTGAAGCCGCTGATCTCGGAAACGTTCAAGTTCGAGGACTCGATCAAGGCATTCGATCGCGCCGTGGAAGCGCGGCCGACGGACGTGAAGCTGCAGATTTTGATGGAAGGCGCGTAGACCCCTCATCCGGCGCTGCGCGCTCCGCCTCTCCCCAGAGGGAGAGGTGAAGAGGAGGCCCCGCGCCTTTCGTCAGCCCGCTGACGCTTTCAGGTAGGCGAGGTCGTCGGCCAGTCGTTCGAACAGGGGGAGTTCAGTCGTGAACTCCTCGAGCGTCACCCAGCCATCGTAGCCGACGGCTTTCAGCGCCCTGAAATAAGCCTTCACGTCGCCCATGCCCTGGCGCAGCGTGGCCCAGGCCCACTTCCACTGCGCCGAGCCATCATCATCCTCGCCGACCTTCTGCCAGATCGCATTCTTGATATGCACATGGGCGAGGTAGGGGCCCAGAATCTCAAGCCCCAGCTTGAGGCTGAGGAGACCCTCGCGACCCTCGATGGTGGTGTTGCCCAGGTCGTGCATCACGGCGATAGCTTCGGGATCGAGCCCATCGACGAGGCGGCGGGCCGAGGACGAGGTCGACACGATATTGCCGTGGTGAATCTGGATGACCACCTGCGCGCCGAGCGGGCGGGCAATTTCCTGCAGCACCTCGAGATCGGCGCGGGCCTTGCTGAACTGCGCGTCATAGGGCGTATCGTCGGCCGCCTTGGGGGCGGTGAAACGGACACGCCTGGCGCCGGTCTGCGCTGCCACCTTCAGCACGCGCTCGGCATTGGCATGGTCAGCCAAAGGCACGTAGGCGGCGAGGCCGGAGAGGCTCAGGCCGGCCGCTTTCGGCAGCTCGGCCATCTCTGCGGCGTTGTCCTCGAGGCCGGTCAGCCGGTAGTTGGCGCGGTTGCCGGCCCAGAAGCCGGGCGTGTCGCTTTCCGCCTGGTCGGCGACGCGCCATTCGAGGCCGTCCCAACCCTGTGCGGCGGCATGCTTGGCAACCTCGGCCGGAGTCCATTCCGGGCAGTTGCCGGTAAAGAGCGAGAACTTCACTTCAGGTCACGCAGGTCGGCGCGGTCGACGAGCTCGATCTTGACCCCGTCGGGATCGCGGATCATGCCGATGCGGCCGATGCCGGTGCCGGCGGTCTTGGGGAAGCCAGCCTCGGTCGGCACACCCTTCTCGTTGAAGAAGGCCAGCGCCTCGTCGACATTGTCGACGCGCATCGCGTAGTGGCCGTAAAGCGCGGCGGCCGGATCGGGCGACGGCCGGTGCAGCAGCTCGAGCACATCGTAGTCCCAGTTGAGATAGACCATCGACAACGGGTTGGTGGCGTGCGGCACCGTCATTTCCTTGAGCACCTTCATGCCCATGGCGTCGCGATAAAGCTTCAGCGCGCCGTCGAGATCGTTGGCGAGCAGCGAGAAGTGATCGAAGGAGCGCAGCACCGGGTGCTGGGGCGGGTTCTCGCGCATCGGCACGTCGCGCTGGATGAGCTCGATGCGCACACCGTTCGGATCGCCGAAGAAGGCCAGCCGGCCCACGCCGCTGCCGGCGGTCTTGGGAGCCACGAACCCCTTGTAGCCGAGGCCGGTGAGACGGGCGTAGTCGGCGTCGAGATCGTCGCTCATGAAGGCGATGTGAGTGATGCCGAACACCGTATCGGGAGCGGGATCAGTGGGGGCGAGCAGCTCGATGAGGCCGCCGGTGAGCAGGATATATACGACATCGGTCTTCGAAGGCGGGATGTAGCCGTGGTAGACGACACGCCCGCCCATGACGCCCTGGTAGAAGTCGAGCGACTTCTTGAGGTCCTTGACGACGATGCCAAAGTGGTTGAGTTCGTAGATCACGGCAGAGCCTCCCGGCGTTCTTCGTTAGTTGAGTTCGAGGGTGATGCGGCGGCCTTCCTCGGCCGACTGGTATGCGGCGTAGATGACCTCGACGACGTCGGAGGCGAGGCGCAGGCCGGAGACTGGCTCGCGGCCATTGGCGATGGCTTCCATGAAATCCTGCATCTCCTGCGGATAGCCGCGCACCCAATCCTCGTCAGGCGCGGCGGTGATCCAGCCGGTGCGGGTCTCGATCTTTTCGTGCAGGTATTCCGTGCCGAAGGCGGCGTTGTCGGGCGAGTAGACCAGCAGCCCGTCATTGGGCGTCATGTTGCCGCGATAGACCGAGTTGGTGGTGTAGACCTCGAACGTGTTGCGCACGCCGCCGAGCATGGCGAATGACGCGGTGATGACCGCCTGCGAGCCGTCCGAAAAGGCCATCACCAGGTTGGCCCAGGTCTCGACATCCTTCCAGTCGGAGACGATCCAGTCATGGCCGCTGCGGCGGACCACGTCGGTGTCATAGAGGGCGCGGGTTTCGCAGGTGACCGAGGTGACGCGGACCGGATCGATGCCGGCGAGAGTCGACTCGTAGTCCTTGAGATGGATCGCGGCGCCGATCGGGTGCGAGCCGAGCATCATCAGCGCACCGCCGCCGGCCGTCTCGCGGCGGCGCGAGCGGAGGGCGTGGGAGCCCGAGTGGCTCTCTTCCGCGCGGATATCGATGATGGCGCCCTTGGAGGTTTCAAGCAGGCGCTTGGTCTTGATGGTGGCCGGAGCGTAGACCCAGTTCTCGGCATACAGGAACAGCACGCCGGCCTTCTGCACGGCGTCACGTATCTCTGCGATGGAGGTGAGGGCACGTTCGCGTTCGTCGTGGGCGCGCTCGACGCCGGTGAGGCCATTGGACGGGCCGAAAGCGCCGGTCATCGGCTTTTCGCAGATGACGTGCTTGCCGGCATTGGCAGCGGCAACGGCGATCTCGGCATGGAGACCGTTGGGCACGCAGATGCAGACCACGTCGATCGACGGCGAGGCGATCAGTTCCTGCCAGGTGCCGAAGATCTCGGCGACGCCGTGCGCCTTGGCAAACTCCTGGGCGCGCTCGGGCCGGGTCGCGGTGACGCCGCCGAAGCGGACGGTGACGCCGAAGACTTTCTTCAGGCCCTCGACGTGGAGATGGGCGGAGAAACCTGCCCCGATGAAACCGACGGAAACTGTACGCATGGTCTGGCCTAACTCAGATGCCCGTCCAGGGGGTGACGGTGATATCGGGGATGTGCATGTGCCGCGGCCGCTCGAGCAGGAACATGAAGATGTCGGCGATGTCGGCGGGGCGCAGCATCAGGGCCCGGCGCTCGGCCGAGGGCGGCTCGAGCTTGTGCGACCAGATGTTGGTGTCGATGGGCCCGGGGCTGACGGAGGTGAGGCGGATATTGGAGTTGCGATACTCCTCGATCAGCGCCTCGCTCAGCGCCCGGACGCCGAACTTGGAGGCCGCATAGAGGCTGACGCCGGGGCTGGCGCGGTAGGCGCCGGTCGACTGCACATTGAGGATGTAGCCGTCGGGTGAGTCCTCGAGATGGCGCAGGCTCTCGCGGCACATGAGGTAGGTGCCGGTGAGGTTGGTGTCGATGATCTTGTGCCACTCGGCCGAGTTGGACTCGGCGAGGCGGGTCCTGGCGTTCATGCTGACGCCGGCGCTGTTGACCACGACATCGAGGCGGCCGAAACGCTCGACGGCGGCATCCACCAGCGCCTTGACCTCGGGCTCGTGGCGCACGTCGCAGGTGACGCCTTTGACCCGGTGGCGGACCTCCGGATCGAGGCTGGCGATGGCCTGCTCCAGCCGCGCCGGGTCGCGGGCGGCGGCGACGACGTTGAGGCCGCGCGCAGCCAGCGCCGCGGTGGTGGCGAGGCCGACACCGAGGCTGGCGCCGGTGACGATGGCGACTTGTCCGCTACGATCGTTCATCCCTTGACCGCTCCGTCGCTGAGGCCACGCACCAGCAGCTTCTGGGCGAAGGTGAAGACGATGACGGCCGGGAGGCTCATGACCACGGAGGCGGCCATCAGTTCGCCCCAGCGGATGCCGTTCTCGTCGATGAAGAAGGCGAGAGCGATGGAGAGGGGGCGGCGTTCGAGGCCGTTGGTGAAGACCAGCGCAAAGAGGAACTCGTTCCAGGCAAGAATGAAGGAGTACATGGCGACCGCGACCAGCGCCGGGCGCGACATGGGGATGATGACGTGCCAGAGCAGCTGCGGCAGGTTGCAGCCATCGATGACGGCCGCCTCTTCGATCTCGACCGGGATCTTGTCGAAGAAGCCCTTGAGCAGCCAGATCGCTACGGGGAAGGTCACCATCAGATAGACGAGGATGAGCCCCTGATAGGTGTTCATCATCTGCAGGTTGCGCAGCGTGACGAAGAACGGGACAATGACGACGACGCGCGGGAAGAGCTTGGTGAACAGCACCGCCCACAGCATCATGTTGCGGCCCGGGAAGCTGTAGCGGGCAAAGCCGTAGCCGCCGAGCACGCCGACGATGAGCGCGACGATCGTCGTGCCCGAGGCGATGATCAGCGTGTTGAAGAAGGCGCGGATGAGGTTCTGATTCTGAACCACCATCGCGAAGTTCTCGAGCGTGAAGGTCTTCGGGATCCAGGTGGGAGGAAAGGCATAGACCTCGGACGGGATCTTCAGCGCCGTGCTGATGCCCCACAGCAGCGGCAGGGTGCTGAACAGCACGAAGAACATGCCCAGCCCGTAGACGAGCACATACTTGCCGACCGTGCGCAGCATGCGCTGCGTGTTGTCGTGGCTGCGCGACTTCTGCGCGGCGGGGACGGCGGTGGCGGCGATACTCATGAGACCTCTCCCTGCCGACGCTGCACCCGGCTGTTGACGCCGCCATAGATGATGAAGACGACGATCACCGCGGCGAACATCAGCACGCTCATGGCCGCCGCGCCGCCCAGGTTGAAGTCGGTGAAGCCGGTCTTGTAGATGTCGATACCCCAGATGCGCGTGGCGTTGGCGGGGCCGCCGCCGGTCATGATCATCAGCGTGTCGAACGAGTTGATGCCCGAAACGATCTCGAGGATCAGCGCCACGGCGAGCACGCCGGTGAGCGAGGGCAGCGTGATGTAGCGGAAGATCTGCCACCAGTTGGCGCCGTCGACGCGAGCCGCCTCGTTGATCTCCTCGGGCAGGCCCTGCAGGCGCGCCAGGATCAGCAGCATGACGAAAGCGAAGCCGCCCCAGGAATAGGCGACGATGACGGTGAACATGGCCGTGTCGGGACTGCCCAGCCAGTTGAGCGCCCAGCCATCGAGGCCCCAGGCGCGGAGCGTCTGGTTGAGCACGCCGGCATCGGTCTGGACGATCCAGCGCCAGAGATTGGCGCCTACCACGGAGGGGATGGCCCAGGGCAGGATGACGAGGACGCGCATCCACACCGTGCCGCGCACCTTGGCGTTGAACACCAGCGCAGCGGCTAAGCCGAGCGCCATCTTGAGCGCCACGCCGCCGACGATCCACACGATGGTGCGCTGCACCAGCGGACCGGTCTCGGGATCGCTGAAGATGCGGATGAAATTGTCGAAGCCGACGAAGGTGGTGCGCAGAGCCGGCAGCTGCACCTTGGAGAAGCTGAAATAGATCGTCTGCACGATCGGATAAATCATCATCAGCGCGATCAGGATCAGCGCTGGCGCGATCAGCAGATAGGCGCGCCGCCGCCGCTGCGCCTTGAGGCCTGAGCCACGCTTCGGCGCGACCCGCCCCTGCCCTACGGCACCGATGTCCGCCTCCGCCGTCACGCCCGGCCCTTCCGGTCGGCGATGAAGCTGGCAAAGTGCGGGATGGCGATCTCGGGGCCGGGGATCTCCGGATGCCAGCCCTTCTCCCATTCGAAATTGACATAACCGTCGTAGTTCTCGCGCTCCAGCAGATCGAGGAAACCGGCGACGGGGACATTGCCCTCGCCGGTCAGCGCGAAGTCGAACTTTTCAGGCGTGGCGGTGTAGGCGTCCTTGACGTGGACGAGGCGGATGCGCTTGCCGAGCTTGTTCCAGGTCTCCTCGCCGCTATCGCCGTGGCGATGCGAATGCAGCGTGTCCCACAACACCTCGAGCCGGTCGCTGGCGCCGCGCCGATACAGGTCAACGATGCTGTCCGCCTTGCAGAAGGAATCGTGCGTTTCGATCAGCGAGGTCACGCCGCCCGCATAGGTCAGTTCGGCGACCTCGGAGAGCCCCTGCGCCACCGCATCCAGCGTCCGCTCGCGATCCTGCTCGGCCGGAATGGGACCGCCGAAGACGCGGAGATAGCCGGCGCCGAGGGCCTGGGCGATGGCGAGATTGGCGCGGGCCGCGTCAATCTGCTGCTCGCGCACGGCCGGATCCAGCGACACCATCCGGACGCTTGTATTGATGCCGACCACCTTGATCCCGGCATCATCGAAGCGACGGCGGGTCTCGGCGATTTCGGTGGTGAATTCGGGGAGCGAGAGGAGATCGACGGTGCCGCGCAGGAACCGGATCTCGATGCCCTTGAAGCCGTTGGCCGTGGCCAATTCGATGACCTGCGGGATGTCGCAATCAGGGCAGCCGATGGTGCTGAAGCCGTAGGTGATCATTCAAAGTGCTCGCCACATTGCCGGCCATGACGCCAGGGCGCCCGGACCTATGGAAAAGTGTCCCGGCGCAGCGGGAATTCGGGAGAGTGCTGCGCCGGGCTCGGGAGGAGGTTAGGGATTTTCCGCGATGATCTGGGCGATCCTGGCGGCGGCGGCGTCGGCAGCCTGCTGCGGCGTCGACTGGCCTACGAGGATCTTCTGCAGCTCGACGATGGTCGCTTCCTGCATCTGGAACCAGCCGGCGACCGACGGCACGGACCGCGCACCCACCTCGGCCTCGCTGAAGATGGCCTTGGCCGGATCGTTCCACGGTGGCAGGGCCTGGGCCTTGAGGTTGGACGGCGTGCGATTCATCACCTGGGCCATGATCTCGGGCTGCGAGAGCCAGAGCAGGAACTGCTTGGCACCTTCCGGGTTGGCCGCCCCCTCGGGCACGCCCATGGTCCAGCCGCCGCCACGGCTGACGCCATCGGGCATCAGCACCATGCCCCACTGCAGGTCGGGATTCTTGGCGAAAGCGTCGAAGGCGTTCGAACCCTGCGCGATGAGGGCAATCTTGTTGGCCTCAAAAAGCGGCTGGATATCGCGCGTAGTGGTGAAGTTCGGCGTACCTTCCGGGGCCACCTTGTACTTGAGATAAAGGTCGGACCAGTAGGTGATGGCCTTGACGCCCTCGGCATTGTTGATGGCCGGAGCCGTGCCGTCGGCAGTCAGGAAGTCGCCGCCCATGGCCCAGAGGATCGGGGCGAACATGGTGGAGACATTGGACGGGTCGCTGATGTCGGCCGGAATGCCGATGCCGTACTGCTCGCCCGGAATGTTGAGCTTCTGGACCATGGCGAGCAGGTCGTCATAGTTCCAGTCATTGGTCGGGTAAGGTACGCCGGCTTTATCGAAGGCGGTCTTGTTATAGTAGTAGATGCCCGGGCCGGAGCGGTTGGGAATGGCGTATTGCACGCCCTTGAACTGGCTCGCAGTCCATACCGCCGGCGCGATATCTGCGACCGGGAGTTGCGGCACGAGCTCATCGAGCGGCTGCAGCAGCCCCTGCGCGGCGACAGTCGAGACCCAGGTGGTGTCGATGTCGACGATATCGGGAGGCGACCCGCCGAGCGCAGCGGCGGTGAACTTGTCCAGGTAGCCGTTTACCGGCAGGGCCTGGATGTTCAGCGACACATCGGGATGATCCTTGGCCCAGAGCTCCTGGGCGACGGGAATCTGCGGCTCCCACCAGCTCCCGACCCAGATCGTGATCGAGTTGGACTGCGCCGAAGCGCTGCCGGTCGCAGCAGCCATCAGAGCTGCGGCGGCAACTCCCAGGAACACGCGACGCGTTGTGTGTAGATTCTTCATTCTCTCCTCCAGCTGTCTGAACACCAGACGGTCCGCTTGCCGCGAACTTCCATCATTTGCCAATAGTTGTGCAACCGTTTGCCAAAGCGTGTCAACGCTGTTTTTGCAGCACCCGTCAACGAACCCAGCTGCTTGTGGAAAGCCAGGAGAGCAAATGCGGTGAGAACTGTTGGCAATCGCTTGCCAACCAACGGAGGTGTGGGTAATCGTGGCCAGAACAGAGGCCGAGACGATCGGCCGCGGGGAATTGAATGAAGAGACGCTCGGACACTACCCGGGACACCGTGACGATCCTCGATGTGGCGCGCGTCGCGGGCGTGGCGACATCGACCGTGTCGCGGGCGCTGACGCAACCCGGGCGGGTGAGCGAAAGCATGCGCAAGCATGTGATGAATGTCGCCCTGGAACTGGGCTATCGCCCCAACCCGCAGGCGCGAGGGCTATCGTCGGGCAAGACGCACAGCCTGGCGCTGCTGATCCCCGGCGCCACCAATCCCTATTTCTTCGACCTGATTCGCGGCACGCAGATCGAGGCCAAGGTGCGCGGCTACCGGCATATGCTGGTGGACACCGAGGGGCTTGCCGAGCTGGAGGACCAGTATCTGCAGGAACTCGCCGGCACGGTTGATGGCGTGGTCGTTGCCGGCTCCCGCCTGACCGACGAACGGGTGTTCGAGATTGCGGCCGACCTGCCGATGGTGATCGTCAACCGCGAGATCGAGGGCGTGCCCAGCGTGGTGGTAGATACGTCCGGTGCAGCGACACTAGCGCTCAACTACCTCGCCTCGCTGGGGCACTCGCGCGTCGCGTTTCTCGGCGGCCCGGTCAGCTCCTGGTCGAGCAAGAAACGCTGGGAGGCGCTGCAGATCGCGGCGGCGCGGCTGGACATCGAGTGTCTCAACCTGGGGCATTTCGGCGAGACGCAGTCGGGGGCCGCGGCCGCCGATGCGGCGCTGCACCACAAGGTGACGGCGGGCATTTTCTTCAACGACATGCTGGCGATTGCCGGGCTCAAGCGCTTCGCCGAACTGGGTGTTTCGGTGCCGGGCGACTTCAGCGTGGTGGGCTGCGACGACATTTTTGGCGCCGACTTCTGCTACCCGCCGCTGACGACGCTCACGGCACGCATCGACCAGGTCGCACGGACCGCGACCAATATGCTGCTGACCCGGCTGCTCGGCATGCCGACGATGCGCGAGCACGAGCGTGTGCCGGCGTCACTGACAGTCCGTCAATCCACCGGCCCTGCGCCGGCAAAGGTCTGGGATCCTTCCTGATGTATCTGGGTACGCAGAATGTCGTCGATGACGACGAATTCCGGGTGCTAGCGCAACTGGGTGTCAACAATGTCTGTGCCGATCCGCGCGGCAATCCGCATGACTGGACGCTGGACGGGCTTCTGCGGCACCGTGAGAGGGTGGAGAGTTTCGGCCTCACCCTCGACATGGTGCAGCTGCCACTGAGCGCGCGGCCGATCGAGGAGCAGTACAGCCCCGACATCCTCGCGAAGGGGCCGGATCGCGACAGGCAGATCGAGTCCATTTGCCGGCTGATCGAGAACCTGGCCAAGGCCGGCATTCCGTCGGCCAAATACAACATGAACATCATCGGCATCCCGCGCACCGAGCGGGAAGCCGGACGCGGCGGCTCATCCAACTCCAGCTTCCGCTGGGACAAGATCGACCAGAATCGCGCACCGAGCATGGTGGGCGTGCTGGACGAGGACGAGAACTGGGAGCGGATCGACTATTTCCTCGAGCGCGTGGTCCCGGTGGCCGAGGCCAACCGCATCCGCCTCGCCTGCCACCCGCATGACCCCTACACGCCACCGGGCTTTCGCGGCGTCACCCGCGTGCTGGGCACCGTCGAGGGCCTCAAGAAATTCGTCCTGATGCGGGAGAGCCCCTACCACGGGCTCAATTTCTGCCAGGGCACCGTCGGCGAGATGCTGGACGACCCGCGGCGCGAGATCGCCGACGTGATCCGCTGGTTCGGCAGCCGCGGCAAGATATTCAATGTCCACTTCCGCAACATCCGCGGCGCGCGCCTGTCGTTCATGGAGACGTTTCCCGACGAGGGCGACATGGACATGTGGGAATCGCTCTCGGCCTATGCCGAGGTGGGCTACCCCTACATGGTGATGCCCGACCATGTGCCGCTGATTGCCGGTCAGAACCCGGATGGCGTCGCCTTCGCCTTCTGCTACGGCTACATCCGCGCCCTCCTGCAGGTGATCGAAACCAGTCAGCGCAAGGGAGACGCAGCGTGAGCATCGACGAGCAGATCAAGGAACTCGAAACCGAACTCGCGGAGCTGCAGCTGCCCCAGTTCGATGCCGCCACCGCCTGGCGTATCGGCCTTTCGCTGCATGATCGCGCCGTAGCCGAAGGCAAGCGGATTGCCATCGAGGTGTCGCGGCCCGGCCAGCAGCTGTTCTATTGCGCCCTGCCCGGCATCGCGCCCGACAGCACGGCGTGGATCCGCCGCAAGCGCAACGTCGTGGAGCGCTTCCACAAGAGCTCGCTGCTGATGAAGCTTCTCGCCGACCAGCAGAACCGTTCGCTGCACGAGCGCTACTCGCTGTCGCCCGACGACTACTGCTCCAGCGGCGGCGGCGTTCCCATCGTGGTGACCGGATGCGGCTGCATAGGCGCTGTCACCGTCAGCGGCATGACCCAGTTCGATGACCATGCCTGGGGCGTTGCCGCCATCCGCCAGCTCCTGAGCTGACGACGCGTCGCGGGCATTTCGGCCCATTGACGGCGGCTCGATCATTGCCAGGCTGAACTTAGGCTTTCAGTTCGCCGTGTTGACCGACTGCTCGGTGAACCCGCCGGCAACGCATTGCTCCAGCGTGATCGTGGAAAGGTCGACCGTGCCGGCACCGCCTGCCGCGGCTTCGGCCTTCTGCTCGGCAGTGCTGTCCATGCTGGTCTCCGGCTGCTGCGAGCCGGTAGTGCCCTGCTGGTGCTGCAGCTCGGTGCAACGCTCCTCGACGGCCCCCAGCTGCCCTTCCGGGACTGCCGCGCCACCGATGGTCTTGTCCTGGGCAACCGCTGCCAGCGGGTTCGCGGTCAGCATCAGGGCGAGAACGAAGCCAAGAGTCTTGTACATGATTGATCTCCTCTGTGCGGAGACCAACTTGCACTGCCATCAGCAGTTCCCCACGCCGAGATGTTGGGGGCCCAATCACGTTCCACACCGCGGAGGCCCTTTGTCTAATTGAGCGGCAGGCTCAGTTTGACCTTCGCACTTGTCGTGTTGAAGTCCGATCCGACGCCCTCATAGGCGGCCGAGAGGCCAAGGGCGGCGCCGCCGGGGAGGGAGAGGTCAATCGTCCCTTCGATGCGTCCACGCCAATTGTCGAAGCCTGACGCGGTCGAGCGATTGAAGATGTCGACCAGACCCTCGAACCGCAGGCCGGTATCGATCACCCACATCGCTTTCGGTGGTGTAGCGATAGGAGATGGCCGGTCCAACGGCGATCTTGCCCAGACCAGCCGCAATCGAGGGAACGCGGATGCCGAGACTGTCGGTGTAGGTCTTGGTCGTTTCCTCGAAATAGCTCGCCCTGGCGGCGAGCTTGCTCGCGTCGGTGAAGGCTTGCCGCAATCCACCGTTGGATTATCCTCCCAAGGTCTTTGGGGGACTTCATCATGACTACTATTGTCGAGGCGAGTGCTTTGCAGGTGAGCTCGGGCTATTCGCCCGGAGCTATTCGGCTTCGCTGCAGGATCGGCTTCTGGGAGATGGTCGGGCACATTGTGCTCTGGATTTTCCTGAGCATCATCACTCTGGGTATCGGAGCATTTTTCTTCGTTTACTCGGTCCAGAAGATGGTCATCAACCACACCGAGCTGATTAACCGCCGCGACGAGGCGATCGCGGAGCTCAGGTGTGACTTCAACGTCGTCAGCTCCATCGGCCACGTGATCCTGTGGATTCTACTCGTGATCGTGACGCTCGGCCTGGCGCTACCGTTCTACATCTACCGCGCAAACCGCGTCGTGATGGATGAGACGGAAGTGGTGATGTACTGAGGTTGTGAGATAGCCGAATGAAGCACATTCTGATCGTAAGCTTAGCCGGCCTCGCTCTGACGGTTGGGGCGAGTGCACAAGAGGACGTTGGTGCTCCAGCACGCGGGGCGACCTGTTCGCTGGTTGAAGACTCTCTCGCTCGCCTGACGTGCTTTGATGGGGGCGTTTCCTCGAGGCTCGGCCAGTCCACAGCCGGAGTCGGTGCCGCCAAGCTCCGCCGCCGCGCCGTCCAGCGGATACGGCAGTTGGGTGGTCGACGAGAGCAAGTCACCAATCGACGACAGTCCTAAGGTCGTTGCCTACCTGGCCATGGAAGAGGAAGGATTCACCGTCACGCCCTCCGGCATCATCGCGCGATGCATTGAGAACACGACGTCGGTGATCATCACCACCTCGAACTTTGGCTTCGGGGAGGACACCGGCAGCGTGACTTACCGATTCGACGGCAGCCCAGCGGCGACCGAGCGCTGGGGGATGTCAACCGACGGACGAAGTGTTGGTCTCTGGAATGGAGGGGCCGCCATACCATTCCTCCGTCAGCTCGTCGGGGTGAAGACGTTGGCGGCTCGTGTGGTTATTGGCTCTCGCCAGCAGGATCTGGTGCTGAATGTCACGGGCATCGCGGCAGTGGTCGAAAAGATTGGCACGGCCTGTCAGTGGCCCGCGCCGTGAGACGGGCTCTGTATCTGGGATTGGCTGTGGTTCTAGTGGTGCTGGGCGCCAATGCGGCCCTGGCCACCGTGCCGGCAATGCTGGGAAGGAGCGAGGACAGCCGCAACGCATTGGTGAACATGCACGCCTACTACCGCTTCGGGGTCGACCCAACGACGCTAGTTGTTGACGTCTGGGACATCAGTGCCGAAGCCAGCATGGCCGACGTCGACCGCTCGCTTCTTGATGTGGCGAAGGCTCTCCACCGATCGCCGGCGTTTTCACGCGTCGAGCTAGCGTACCGCGGGGCATCGCGATTTGTGATGGACGGTGACTATTTTCGCAAGCTCGGTGAGGAGCGCGATTGACAGAACCCCGCCTACACGATGCGGACAATGGCCGAGAACATGGATCCACTCGATGGCCGCGCTGACTTCGGAGTTTGGACCGGCGGTCTCCTTGGAGTACTGGCAGAGCAGCTGAACGACCACAACGAGCTGCATCGGCGCTGGTACCTAGATGCTTGGGCACGTTAGCGATAAATACGCCTGCTGCGATGGTCGTGCCTACTTCAACTGACGAGACGCCTTGAACGTCTCGCTGCTCCGCTCGCCGCCCAGGTGCATTTCGTTTGGGGCGGCTCGCTGTCCACTACCGCATCGAGAGGTCGTCGCGGATCGCGGCCGAAGCGGCCTGGCGCAGCCACTCGCGCGGCTCGATGTTTCGAGCGACCGCAAGTTTCTCCAGTCGAGCGAGTTCGTAGGTCGACACGTTCACAGGCACGTCTGTGCCGTCGCGCCGGCGGTCGACGATGCCATGACGGCGCCATTGGCCGCGGATGGTCTCAACTGACGTCCCGTCGGCAAGCTGCTCTGCGAGCGATCGAGCTAAACGACCGAGAGCGGTCAGGTACCGTTGGCCCGTCTCCGAGAGGTCTATTTTGATGGGCAGGACATAAACGGTTGGAAATGGCGCGCCCGAAGAGATTCGAACTCCTGACCCCCAGATTCGTAGTCTGGTGCTCTATCCAACTGAGCTACGGGCGCCTGTCGGCCGGAGCGTTTCCGGCGGAACGGCGTGACCCATACAGATAGTCCCGCCCCATTGCAAGCCGGGTAACGGGAGGTTTTCGACAGTCCCGTGACAGTTCAGTCGATGCGGATGGAATGGGGCAGCGTCACGTCGAAGCGGGTGCCGATGGGTTGATCGACAAAGCTCAGCCGCCCGCCATGCGCCTCGGTCAGTTCGCGGGCAATTGCGAGGCCGAGACCGGTGCCGCCGATGCGGGCGGACCCCTCGAAGGCGATGAACAGGTTTTCGCGGGCTCGCGGCGGCAGGCCTGGGCCGTTGTCGGTGACGCTGAGGGTCAGCCAGTCGGGCGTTTCCTCGAGCACGATCGTAACGGCGGGTTGCTCCACCTTGCCGTTGGCGCCCTCGAGCGCCTCGCGCGCGTTCTTCAGCAGGTTGGCGAAGATGCGGGCGAACTGGTCGGGGTCGGCGAGGATGCTCACCGCGTCGGGCACGCCATTGCTCCAGGCGATGGCCGGGTGGCCCACCAACCCGGCGTCGAAGGCGGCTTCGTCGAGCAACAGGTGCAGGTCGACCGGCACCGGTTTGGGCGGGCTGACGCTCTGGCGTCCATAGTCGAGCACCGACTGGGCAAAGCCGATGGCGCGGTCGATCGACTGCACCAGGCGCGGGGCCAGCCGCTGCACCTTGGGATCGTCGAGATTGGCCACCTGGTCGGAAAGCAGCTGCGCCGAGGTCAGGGTGTTGCGCAGGTCGTGGTTGATCTTGGCCACGGCAAGGCCGAGGTCGGCGAGATGCCGGCGCTGGCGCAGCATCGAGTAGATATCGGTCTCCATCGCCGCGAGCTCGCGCTCCATGACCCCGAGCTCGTCGCTGCGGGAACTGGGATTGACGATCAGCGCCGGGTTCTCAGGCGCGGCGGAGAAGGCCACCATGTTGTTGGTGAGCCGCCGGATCGGGAAGATCAGGATGCGTGATACCAGGAGGTAGAGCACCGCCGAGGTGATGATGGCGAGGATGAGCGAGAGGAAGAACAGGTTGCGCGAATAGAGCCATAGTTCGGCCCGGAGCGGCCTTTCCGGCATCAGCACCTCGATGATGCGGTCGGGCTGACCGTTCTCCTCGCCGACGATGCGCAGCGTGCGGCCACTGGGGGCGAGCAGCGTGTCGAGCGTGCCGAGCGTGAGCGTCACGGGGTCGCGCTGACGCATATCGATGGTCACCACCTCGTCGGGCGGCTCGAAACTGTCGCGTTCGATCAGTTGGCTCTGCTCGTCGCGGCGATAGACCAGCGCGTAGGCGCCGGCCGAGGACAGCAGCCGGTCGGTCAGCATGCGGGGCAGGTTCATGGCA
Source organism: Devosia sp. Soil_C_22 (assembly GCF_057657195.1). Classification (NCBI taxonomy): domain Bacteria; kingdom Pseudomonadati; phylum Pseudomonadota; class Alphaproteobacteria; order Hyphomicrobiales; family Devosiaceae; genus Devosia; species Devosia sp. Soil_C_22. The sequence continues at coordinate 516,088 of NZ_JBDGIY010000001.1, read as the reverse complement.
TCGGGCGCGGCATCGAGCACGCGGGCGGCGACGGTGCCGATGCGCATCCGGTCCTCGAGCCAGCTCTGGCGGAAGTTGGCCGCCGAGGGCAGGTAGATGATGACCTCGACCGCAAGGATCACCACCACGAGGGTGGCGATGATCTTGACGGACAGTCCGGAAAGCGGACCCGGCATCGCGCGCGTTGGAGTGGCCATTGGTTGCGATAAATACTTGGGAAGCCGGTCTTATTCCAGCAACATCGCGCCGCAGGTTCAGCCGAGCAGGCGGTTGAGCGCCATCCAGGGCCGCGCCAGCGGATGCTGGATGTCGTTGCGGCGCAATTCCTCGCCCAGCTGCACGACGATCTCGGCGTGGCTGGGATAGGGCACTGCGAAATCGGCAAGGCGGCGCGCCTCGATGCCGCCGGCCATGGCCAGCGAGAGCAGCGAGACGATAGCGGCGGCATCCGGCCCGACCACGCCGGCGCCGAGGATACGGCCGGTCGGGTGGGTGATGAGCTTGACGAGGCCATGGCCCTGCCGCCCGGCGCGGGCCGCGTCGTTGTCGGCAAAGCTGCAGCGGGTAACGCGGAAGCTGATGCCGAAGCGGCGGCGGGCCTCGGCCTCGTTTAGGCCGATCTCGGCGATCCCGGGATCGGTGGAAATCAACCGTGGCAGCGTTGCGGGCCTGCCGGCCGCGAGCCCGAGCAGCGCGCTGCGCACGACGCGATGCGCCTGATGGCGGGCCGATTGCACCGACTGGCCGCCGGCGACGTCGCCCACCGCGTAGACGCGGCCATTGGTGGTACGCAGGGCCGAGGTCAGCTGCAGATGTGCCGGAAAGTCGCGACGGCGCCTGATGCCGCCGGCATCGAGCTCGAGGCCTTCCAGATTGGGCACGCGATCGGTCGCGACGAGAATGTGCGAGGCGTCGAGCAGCGCATCGCCGTCGGGGCCCTGTATGGCAACACCGATACCCATCGAGCGGGCCTGGATGGCGCTGACCGCGGCCCCAGGCAGCAGCCGCACGCCATCGTCGGCGAGGCGCTGTAATGCAACCGCCGCCAGTTCGGGGTCGACGCCGGTCAGCGGCAGGCCATGCTCGATGACCGTGACCTCGGCGCCCAGCCGGCGGTGCGCCTGGGCCAGTTCGAGCGCCGCGGCCCCTGCTCCGATAATGACGAGGTGGGTCAGCTTGCGCGTGTTGTCGAGGACGGTTTCTGTGGTGAAAAAGGGGACCGCGTCGAGACCCGCAATCGCCGGCACGGTGGGACGGGCGCCGGTGGCGATGACGAAGCGGTGGGCCCGGATCTCGGTCTCGCCGACCTGCACGGCCTTCTTCGAGATGAAGCGGGCGGTGCCGGCGACGAGTTCGACGCCCTGCGCCCCCAGGTGGGCGGCTGAACTCTGCGGCGCGAGCGCGGCGATCACCTGCTCGATATGCTCGTGCACGCGGCGAGTGCTGATGCGCGGCTCGTCGGCGAGGATACCGAAGGCGGCGCCATCGCGAACGGCCTGGGCCTGCGCCGCGGCCGCAACGAGCCCCTTCAGGGGCACCGCACCGACATGGAGCGCATTGCCACCGGGGCGCGCCTTCTCGACCAGCACGACCGATGCCCCATAGGCGCGCGCTGCCTCGGCAACGGCGAGCCCGCCCGATCCGGCCCCGATGACGCAGAGGTCGGGAGTAAGGATATCGGCCAATCTGCCCTCTTTGTCGGTTGGGGCCGCACGACCCCCGGTCTCACTAACATCGCAGCCGTGACGGACAACAGTGTCGCAGCCCGGAATGCCGTGGAAAATCTGCGACATTCCGCGCAACTCGAACAGTGTTCCATTGCGGCCGGCTCGCGTTGACTTATGGGGCCCGTTTCCCTATACAGCCCCCCAATCTGCCGCAGGCGTCTCCGTGGGGACCCGGCCGGCATGCACCTTGCTGCAGTCAAGAACTAGGGAACCGCGCGCCGGCGTGGTCAGATGGTATGTCGAAACGCACTTTCCAGCCGAGCACGCTCGTCCGCACCCGCCGCCACGGCTTCCGCGCCCGCATGGCGACCAAGAACGGTCGCGCCGTGCTGGCCCGCCGTCGCGCCGTCGGCCGCAAGAAGCTGTCGGCCTAAGGCATTGGCCGTGCTCACGGCCATACCTGGGGAGGGCGCTGTGCGGCGCCTCAAGAACCGATCCGAATTTCTGAGAGCCGCCCGGGGCCAGCGCGTCGGGCGCTCTGCGTTTTCGCTGCAAGCCATTGCCAGTGCGAGCGAGGAGCCGGGGATCGGCTTCACCGTCACCAAGCTGATGGGCAACTCGCCGGAACGCAACCGCATCCGCCGCCGCCTTCGTGCTGTCGCGAAAGCTTGCGAGAAGGACTTCCAGTCCCGACATGACTATGTGCTCGTGGGCCGTCGCGACGCGCTGAGCCTGCCTTTCGGCCGCATGGTCGACGACCTGACCACGTCCCTTTCCAAGATTCATTTGAAGAAGAAGAGCTGATGCAGTCCGAAAACAACCGCAACATGATCATTGCGATCGTGCTCAGCATCGTGGTGCTGTTCGGATGGCAGTTCTTCGTTGCGGGGCCGCAGCTCGAGCGCCAGCAGGCACAGGCGCAACTCCAGGCCCAACAGCAGGCGAACGATACCAGCCTCGCGACCCCGGCAGGCCAGACGACGACGCCGAGCGTTGCCGCCGGCACGGCCAGCGGCAGCTTTGCCGATCGCGCCACCGCCGTCGCGGCCAGCCCGCGCGTCAAGATCGACACCGTGGCGCTGTCGGGCTCGATCAACCTCACCGGCGGCCGCATCGACGACCTGCAGCTCAAGCGCTACACCGAGACGGTCGATCCCAACTCCCCGATCATCACGCTGCTCGTCCCCTCGGGCGCGCCGGGCGGCTATTATGTCGAGCAGGGCTGGATCCATCCGGATGGCTCGAACACAGGCCTGCCCACGGCCACGACGCAGTGGTCGGTCGAGGGCGCCAACCAGACGCTCGGCGTCGACGCACCGGTCACCCTGGTTTGGGACAATGGCGCGGGCCTCACTTTCCGCCGCCTGATCACGGTCGACGACAACTACCTCTTTACCGTCACGCAGTCGGTGCAGAACCAGTCCGGGGCGGCGGTATCGCTCAATTCGTTCTCGCGCGTCGTGCGCCAGGGCATCCCGCATGTGCAGAACTTCTTCGTCCAGCACGAGGGCCCGCTCGGCGTGCTTGGCCCGAACAATCTGGTGTCGAAGAAATATTCCGACGTCATCAACGACAAGCAGATCGACTGGCAGAGCCCGACGGGCGGCTGGGTCGGCATCACCGACAAATACTGGGCGACGGCGATCCACTCGGTGCCCGGCTCGCCGGTCAGCGCGCGCTTTTCGCACACCAAGGACGGCACCGTCGACGTCTTCCAGACCAGCTTCGTCGACTCGATGCCGGTGGTCGCGGCGGCCGGTGCCACGGCGGAATCGAAGTCGTTCCTGTTCGCCGGCGCCAAGCAGACGCGCATCATCGACAATTACGACAAGCAGTATGGCTTTGATCGCCTCGAGCTCCTGATCGACTGGGGCTGGCTGCACTTCATCACCCGGCCGCTGTTCGAACTGCTGCAGTTCCTCTACGGGATCCTGGGCAATTTCGGCCTCGCCATCCTGTCGGTGACGGTGCTGATCAAGCTGATCTTCTTCCCGCTCGCCAACCGCTCCTACGCCTCGATGGCGGCGATGCGGCGCGTGCAGCCGGAAATGAAGTCGATCCAGGAGCGCTTCAAGGAAGATCGCGTGGCCCAGCAGCAGGCCATGATGGAGCTCTACAAGAAAGAGAAGATCAATCCGCTGTCGGGCTGCTGGCCGATGCTGATCCAGATCCCGGTGTTCTTCGCGCTCTACAGCGTCATCTTCATCTCGCTCGAGATGCGGCACGCGCCGTTCTTTGGCTGGATCGTCGACCTCGCGGCGCCCGATCCGACCAACGTGTTCACCCTGTTCGGCCTGATCCCGTGGAACCCCACGGCCGTACCGGTGCTCGGCGGCCTGCTCCATCTGGGCATCTGGCCGCTGATCATGGGCGTCACCATGTGGGTGCAGATGAAGCTCAACCCGCCGCCGCCGGATCCGACGCAGGCGATGATCTTCAACTGGATGCCGATCATCTTCACCTTCATGCTCGGCTCGTTCCCCGCCGGCCTCGTGATCTACTGGGCCTGGAACAACACCCTGTCGGTCGCCCAGCAATGGTTCATCATGAAGCGCCACGGCGCCGACGTGGACCTACTCGGCAACATCGCAGCCAGCTTCAAGCGCAAGCCGAAGGTGGAAGAGAAGCCGGCAGGCGGCAAGGCGAGCTGAGTTTTCAGCTGCTGAGATTCGGGGCCGCGCATCGAGAGGTGCGCGGCCCTTTCTATTTGATCGCGTTTTCGGCGCGTCGCTGCGACAGACGGCCCCCTCCCATCCTCCCCCACAAGGGGGGAGGTGCCCTGCCGGTGTAGGAGGCTCGATCAAGCCACAAGCTCGACTCTTCACCTCCCCCTTCATGGGGGAGGCCGGGAGGGGGCCGTCTCTATCGGCCATCCCCCCTCTTCCCATCCCCACCGCCCTCGCCTAATACCCAAGCATGACCGACGCCCAAAAGTTCAGCGACGACCAGATCGAAGCCGGCCGGCTGCTGTTTGCGCGGCCCTTCACCTTCATCAAGGGTGCGGTGCGCATCGACGACTTGCCCCCGGCCGACCGGCTCGAGATCGCCTTTGCCGGTCGCTCGAACGTCGGCAAGTCCTCGCTCATCAACGCGCTGACCGGCACCACCGGGCTTGCCCGCACCTCGAACACGCCCGGGCGGACGCAGGAGCTCAACATCTTCGAGAGCCAGCATGCCGACCTGCGCGTCGTCGACATGCCGGGCTACGGCTTCGCCAAGGCGCCCGAGCAGAAGGTGAAGCAGTGGACCAGGCTGATCCACCAGTACCTCACCGGCCGCCCCAACCTGCGCCGCGTCTATGTGCTGATCGATGGCCGGCACGGCCCCAACGCCAACGACAAGTCGGTGATGAACGAGCTCGACAAGTCGGCGGTGAGCTACCAGATCGTGATCACCAAGGCCGACAAGCCGAGCCGGACCGAGCTCGACGATGCGATCAAGAAGACCCGCGACACCATCGCCAAACGACCGGCCGCGCACCCGGAGCTGATCATCACCTCATCGGAGACCAAGCACGGTCTCGAGCAGCTCCGCGCCGAGATCCGCCAGCTCATGGAGCATTAGGCAGTCGCGCCTGCACGGCTCAGGAACGCCCCAAGCCAGCCGGCGACATCGCGGCTGTGCGAGGGGGTCGCTACCGAAGCCAGCGCCGTGTTCACCACAGCGTCCGGCGCCTTGCCGCGACGCAGTTCGACCAGCGCCAGAGCGTAGTCGTCGATGAACTCGGGATGCGGCTGGAGACTGAGGGCCCTGCCGTTCCGGTAGGTGAGCCCGGCATTCGGGGTGAACTCTGACGCGAGGAACACCTCGGCCTCGGCCGGCGGCACGATCACCTGATCCTGGTGCGAGCAGGCAATGGACAGGGCCGGCAGGTCGGTGGCGAGGAAGCTTGGGCGCGCCTTCACCGCGTAGGTGTGCCGGCCGAGGCCCCAGCCCTTCTCGGACTTGCGTACGTCGCCGCCAAGCGCATCGGCCATGATCTGGTGGCCGAAGCAGATACCGAGCATCGGTGTGTTGGCCGTGTAGGCAGCGCGGATGAAACCGCGCAGCGGATCGAGCCAGGCATAGTCGTCGTAGACGCCGGCCGGCGAGCCGGTGATCAGCACCGCGTCGAGCCTCGCCGGATCGGGCAGCGCCTCGCCGTCGTTGACGCCGACCGTCTCGTAGTCGAAGCGGTAGCCGGCTTCCTCGAACATGCGCACGAACATTTGCGGATAGGCGCCGAACTGCGGCCGCAGATGCTCGTGAACGTCGCCGGTCTTCAGGATAGTGAGTTTCATGGAGTTAGAGGTGGATCGGTTCGGGCTTGGGTGCAAGTGGGGGGCTTGCCTCGATGCCCATCTCTCCCCTTGCGGGAGAGAAAGCGATTTCTTGGGCTTAGCCCTTCGCTAAGTCCTAGAAATCGCAAGAGAGGGGGTGCGGTTGCGCACCGTGCCCTGCAAGCCCCCTCTCTGCTGCGACTAACTCGCTGGCGCTCGTAAGTCTCGCGTCTCCCCCGCCGAAGGGGAGAGGGGGCCGGTGGGTAAGATGGTCGCGACCTCACCTCTGCCTCTGCGTCAGCCCTGCCCACACCCCTCCCCTTGCCATCGCCGCAAACCCGCGCCATATAGGCCTTCGGGAGGTTGGTGCGGACGTGTTCCTCGCCAACCGGGTCAGGACCGGAAGGTAGCAGCCCCAACGAGACCTTCACGGGTCGTTGCCAGCCTCCTACTTCCATCTTTCTTCCCCACGCTCTGGCTACGCCAACCGCTTAGGGGCCCCGCGCCTCACGCTCTGGCTGCGCCAACCGCTTTGGGGACCCCGCCCTTCCACACAAATGTGGTTCGGGTCGCATCGCGGCGGCGATGAGCTTTTGCGATCCGCGTCCGCGCTCGCTATATCCTCACCATGGCTGACGGAATGTTCCCCCACGACATGCTGCCCGAGACCGCGCCCAAAGCCGGCTCGCCTTATCTCGTGCTGGCGCGCAAGTACCGGCCGAAGAGCTTTGCCAGCCTGATCGGGCAGGACGCGATGGTGCAGACGCTGCGCAACGCGTTCAAATCCGGCCGCATCCATCACGCCTTCATCCTTACCGGCGTGCGCGGCGTGGGCAAGACCACCACCGCCCGCATCCTCGCACGCGCCTTCAACTACGAGGACGAGAACGGCCGCCGGCCCAACCTCGATCTCGACAAGGAAGGCATTCACGACCGCGCCATCATCGAGGGCCGGCATGTCGACGTGATCGAGATGGACGCCGCCTCGAACACCGGCATCAGCGACATCCGCGAAATCATCGACTCGGTGAAGTACGGGCCGGTCTCGGCGCCCTACAAGGTCTACATCATCGACGAGGTGCATATGCTCTCGACAGCGGCCTTCAACGGGCTGCTGAAGACGCTCGAAGAGCCGCCCTCGTATGTGAAGTTCATCTTCGCCACCACCGAGATCCGCAAGGTCCCGGTGACGATCCTCAGCCGCTGCATGCGCTTCGACCTGCGCCGCGTGCCGCCGGATATCATGACTGCCCACCTCGTCGACCTGCTCGGCAAGGAAGGCATCGCCTACGAGCCGGAGGCGCTCGCGATGATCGTGCGCGCCGGCGAAGGCAGCGTGCGTGACAACCAGTCTTTGCTCGACCAGGCCATTTCGCATGGCGACGGCAAGGTCACCGCCGCGACGGTGAAGGCCATGCTCGGGCTCGGCGACCGCGCCCGCACCATCGACCTGTTTGAGACGCTGATGGGCGGCCAGGTCGGCGAGGCGCTCACCGTCATGCGCGAGCTCTACGATGCCGGCGCCGACCCGCAGACCATTATCGCCGACCTCTGCGACTTCACCCATCTGGTCACCCGCATCAAGGTCGTGCCGGCCGCCGCCGACGACGTGTCGCTGACGCCCGACGAGCGCACGCGCGGCGCGGCGCTGGCGCAGCGGCTCGGCATGCGGGCGCTCAGCCGCAGCTGGCAGATCCTGTTCAAAGGGTTCGACGAGGTGCAGCAGGCCGGCAATGGCCTGCAGGCAGCCGAAATGGTGCTGATCCGCCTCGCTTATGCCGCCGACATGCCGACGCCGGACGAGCTGATCGCCAAGCTGAGCAACACGCCGCTCCCGCCGCCGACGCAGACGACGCCGGTCGCGCGCGGCCCGGTGGGTGGTAGCGCGCCCTCAAGCGGCCCCTCCGGCGGGGCGTCCGCCGCACGCCAGTTCGTGCCGCAGGTGGCGCCGCAGTTCGAGGCCACCCCTGCCCCGGCTCCGGTCGTCTCCACGCCGGCCCCGCAGGCCTTCGCCAATCCCCGCACCTATGCTGAGCTCGTGGCGCTGGCCGGCGAGAAGCGCGACCTGATCGTCAAGCACGCGCTCGAAAGCTCGCTGCGCCCGGTCTCGATCAGCGAAGGCCGGCTGGAGGTGGCGCTCATCGAGAATGCCGATCCGGGTATCATCCAGACGCTGTCAGCCAAGCTGAAGCTGTGGACCAACCGGCAGTGGCTCATCACGCTCAAGAACGATGCGACGCATGTGCCGACCATGCGCCAGCAGCGCGAGGAGCAGCAGGAGGCAGTGCGCCAGGAAGCGCATCAGGATCCGCTGGTGCAGGCCATACTCGAGACCTTCCCCGGCTCCACCGTGCGCGTCACGGTGAAGCAGGAGCTTCCCCCGATCGAGGCCTATGCCGACATCATGGGCCGTGACAGCGACGAGGACGACGACGAATGAAAGACATCATGAACATGATGAAGGCCGCCCAGGAAATGCAGGGGCGGATGCAGGAGATGCAGGCCAAGATCGCCGACATGGTGGTCGAGGGCCGGGCCGGCGGCGGGCTCGTCACCGTCACCCTCAATGGCAAGGGCGAGATGCGCGGCATCAAGATCGACCCCTCGCTGATCACCGACGACATCTCGGTGGTCGAGGACCTGATCATTGCCGCGCATAACGATGCCAAGGGCAAGGCCGAGCATGAGATGAACGCCAAGATGCAGGAACTGACGGCCGGCCTGCCGCTGCCTCCGGGCATGAAGTTCCCGTTCTAGATGCAGACCATCGGTGCCCGCCTGCTCGAGGTGCTGGCCTCCGCGTTGCTGGCGGGCGCGATCTTCGTTGCCTATAACGGCATAGCCAACAGCGCGTGGGAATACGGCATGCTGATCATCGTGCCGCTCAGCTTCATGTGGAGCATGGTGCTGGGCGCGATGGCCGCCTCCAATATCGCGATGGGGCTGTTCCTGTTGCTCGCCGCGCTGGTGATCCTCGCCGTCTACCTGATCGCGCGCTATGCCCAGCCACGCTGGCTGCGGGTCGCGCTCGAGACGGCGACCTTCCTTGTGATGGTGTCGGCGCAGGTGGTGCTGTTCGCAATGCTGCAGGTCGGGGCGTGAGATGAGCCAGTCCGGCCCCGAGATCGAACAGCTGATCCAGCTCCTCGCCCGCATGCCGGGCCTCGGCCCGCGCTCGGCCCGCCGCGCCGTGCTGCACCTGATCAAGAAGAAGGAGCAGTTGATGATCCCGCTGTCGGCCGCGCTCGATCGCGCCGTCGAGGCGGTGACCGTGTGCGAGACCTGCGGCAATATCGATACGCGCTCGCCCTGCCACATCTGTGCCGATCCGCGTCGTGACGCCGGCCTGCTGATCGTGGTCGAGGATGTCTCCGACCTCTGGGCGCTCGAGCGCGCCGGCGTCGGGCAGGTCAAGTATCACGTGCTGGGCGGCGTGCTGTCGCCGCTCGACGGCGTCGGCCCGGACGACCTCTCGATCGACGCCCTGCTTCGCCGCGCCCCGGAATTCTCCGAGATCGTGCTGGCGGTGAACGCCACCGTCGAGGGCCAAACCACGGCGCACTACATCACCGACCGCCTCGCCCCGAGCGGGGTGAAGATCACCCGCCTCGCGCATGGCGTGCCAGTGGGTGGCGAGCTTGACTATCTCGACGAGGGCACGCTCAGTCAGGCGCTTAAGGCGCGGACGGCGCTCTAGCTCTCGTCGTCCAGCCCGTCGATCCACTGGCTCTTGTCGATCTCGCTGTCGTCGGCTACGTCGGCGCTCTCGTCCTCGTCCTCCTCTTCGAGCTCCTCGAGTTCGTCGGAATCGGGCGACAGCGTCTCGCGATGCGCGCCCGGATCGTGGTCGATCGAGGTCGGGTCCATACCCTCGCCGCCCAGCCCCTCGAGGCTGGCGATCGCCGCATCGATCTGGCGGATCAGCTCGAGCGGGTCGTTGTCGCCGAAATCAGGCGCCTCGAGCTCATCGAGCTCGGCCCACATGGCGCGCAGCCGCTCGATCCGCTCCTCTACCGGCCACTGCTCGGAATAAAGCAATTCCTCGATCTCGCTGGGGCTGACCGGCGACGTATAGCCCGGCGTGTCGCCGTCATTGCCGGCCGGCAAGTCCTGTCCAACCAGGTCGCGCAGGTCTGAGCTCATCGCATCCTCCTCTGTTCCTTGCGGGGAAACGCAGAGAAGGGCCGAAACGATCCGGCTATTCGCCGGCCAGCCGCTGTTGCGGCGGCGCCTCGTCAAAATCCATCGCCTCGATGCGCTCGCCGCGGCGCAGCACCTTGGTGGAGGAGGTGAGGATGTCACCGATATCGTTGCCGGCCTGGGTGAAGTGCGTCTGCAGCTTGCGCACGCGCTCGTCGAGCCGACCGACATCACCGAGCAGCGCCCGCACCTCGGTCTGGATGCGATAGGCCTCCTCGCGCATCTTCACGTCGCGCAGCAGCGCCTGCACCACCTGGATGGACAGCATCAGGATGGACGGCGAAACGATCACCACGCGCGCCTTCAGCGCCCGCTGCACGACATCCTCGAAATGCTCGTGAAGGTCGGCAAAGATCGATTCCGAGGGCACGAACAGGAAAGCGGTGTCCGCGGTCTCGCCCGCGATCAGGTATTTTTCCGAGATCGCCTTGATGTGGACGCCCATGTCGTTGCGGAAGCCCGCCGCGGCAAAGCGCGGATCCTCGTTCGCCGCCTCGGCGAAACGCTGCCAGCTTTCGAGCGGGAACTTCGCGTCGATCACAAGCGAGGGCGCGTTGTTGGGCATATGCACGAGCGCGTCGGGCCGGCTGCCATTGGAGAGCGTCGCCTGGAAGGCATAGGCGTTCTGCGCCAGCCCATCACCGAGGATCGCCTCCATGCGCCCCTGCCCGAAGGCGCCGCGGGTCTGCTTGTTGGCGAGGATGGACTGCAGCGACACGACGTTCTGGCTCAGCTGCGCAATATTGGACTGCGCTCGGTCGATCACCGCCAGCCGCTCCTGGAGCTTGGCGAGGCTCTCATTGGTCTTGGTATTGCTCTCCTGCATGGCCGCGCCGATGCGCTGGCCCTGGCTGTCGAGCCGCTCGTTGACCAGCCGCGCGAGATCCGAGGTCCGCGAGCCGAAAATCTCCGACATGGTCTGCATACGGCCGGTCATCTCGGACTGGATGCGGATCATGTCGGCCAGATGCCGCTCGTTCTCGGCCGATTTCTGCCGCAGGATCTCGGCCTCCTCGGCCCGCTGCCGCGCCTCTTCGGTGCGCGCTCGCGACTGACGGACGAGCACCACCAGCATGGCGATCAGCAGCGCGGCGAACAACCCGGCGCCCGCCAGAGCGGCGATCTCGAGGGTGATCGGGGTATCGGCAATGACGAAGAGCACGCGGTCCATTTCAGCAGCTTACACGATTCGGATAAGATGTTCCCTCATTGTTCACGGTTGCCCGAATTGAGTTGACGAGCGGTGAACGGGGTGGGCGTTGACCGGGCGCAGGGAAATACCATATTCAGCGACATCTCCCCGAAAGGACCGCAATCTCCATGGCAAAGCTGCCTATCCTCATTCTCCCTGACGAGCGCCTGCGCGCCATTGCGGAGCCGATCGAGAAGATCGACGACGGGGTGAAGCAACTCGCCAAGGACATGCTCGACACCATGTACGACGCGCCCGGCATCGGCCTCGCCGCGCCGCAAGTGGGCGAGCTCAAGCGCATCGTCGTCATGGACCTCGCCAAGGACGGCGAGGAGCCGGACCCGATCGTGATGGTGAACCCGGAAATCCTCAAATATTCCGACGAGACGGTCGTCACCGAGGAGGGATGTCTCTCCATCCCCGAGCTCTACTACGATGTCGAGCGCCCGGCCGAAATCACCGTCCGCTACACCGATCTCGACGGCAAGGTGGTCGAGCGCGACGCCAAGGAGCGCCTCGCCATCTGCATCCAGCACGAGATCGACCATCTCGATGGCGTGCTCTACATCGATTACCTGAGCCGGCTGAAGCGCGACCGCGTGCTGAAGAAGTTCCAGAAGGCGGAGCGGCTGAACCGCAAGGCGGGCTGACGGCCTGCCACTGTCGCGCCGCCGTCGCCTCCCTCCCCCTTGAGGGGAGGGATTGAGGGAGAGGGTAGTGCGGTGATCACCGATGGACCCCACCCCCAACCCCTCCCCTCAAGGGGGAGGGGAGCCAACCGACGGTGGCGAGTACGCAATGAAAATCGTCTTCATGGGCACGCCGGAATTCGCCGTGCCCACCCTCACCGAAATCGTCTCGACCGGCCACGAGGTCGTCGCCGTCTACACACGCGCGCCAAAGCCAGCCGGACGCGGGCAGGCCGAGCGCAGGTCGCCGGTGCATGAGGCGGCCGAGAAATTCGGTATTCCGGTGTTCACGCCGCGCTCGCTGAAGGGTGTGCCCGAGCAGGAGGTGTTCGCCTCGCTCGGTGCCGAGGTCGGGGTGGTCGTCGCCTATGGCCTGATCCTGCCCAAGCCGATCCTCGAGGCGCCGGAGCTCGGCTGCCTGAACCTCCACGGTTCGCTGCTGCCGCGCTGGCGTGGCGCGGCGCCGATCCAGCGGGCGGTGATGGCGGGCGATGCACGTACCGGCGTGATGGTCATGCAGATGGACGAAGGGCTCGATACCGGCCCGGTCGGGCTGATCGAGGAGATGCCGATCGGTCCCGACATGACCTCGGGCGAGCTGCACGACAAGATGATGCTGGTGGGCGCCGACCTGATGGGCCGGGCGCTGGCGGCGCTCGAGCGCGGGAGCCTGCATTTCACTCCGCAGCCTGAAGATGGCGTCACCTACGCCAGCAAGATCGACAAGGCCGAGGCGCGGATCGATTGGACGAAGCCCGCGAGCGAGGTGCACAACCTGATCCGCGGGCTGTCGCCGTTCCCCGGCGCCTGGTTCGAGCTCGAGTTGAACGGCCAGCCGGTGCGGGTGAAGGCGCTGCGCTCGACGCTGGTTGCAGGGTCCGGTGCGCCGGGAACCATGCTGCCCGAGCTGACCATCGCCTGCGGCGAAGGCGCGGTGCGCCTCGTCACGGTGCAGCGCGAAGGCAAGGCGGCGATGGATGCCGCGACGTTCCTGCGCGGCGCGGGGGCGTTGCCGGAGCAGGTCATTTGATGGGCACTGCAGCCGCCTCATACTCGGTGTCATCCCCGCGAAAGCGGGGATCTCTGTTTTCCTGGCACGCGCCGCAAACAGAGGTTCCCGCTTTCGCGGGAATGACTCCGTGGTTGGGGCAATATCCCGGGCCCCTCCCCTGATGCCCCGCTACCGCCTCACCATCGAATATGACGGCCGCCCGTTCTGCGGCTGGCAGCGCCAAGCGCGCGATCCTTCCGTGCAGCAGGTGCTCGAGGACGCCATAGCGCGCTTTTCCGGCGAAAGCCCGGTGACGCAGGCGGCCGGCCGCACCGATGCAGGCGTCCACGCTCTCGGCCAGGTCGTGCATTTCGATCTCGAGCGCGAATGGGATCCGTTCAAGGTCCGCGAGGCGCTGAACTTCCACACCAAGCCGCACCCGGTGTCGATCCTGACTGCCGATCGCGTCGACGAAAGTTTCGAGGCCCGCTTCTCGGCCATTGCCCGGCACTACGAGTATCGCATCCTCAACCGCCGCGCCCGGCCGGCGCTCGACGACGGCAAGGTGTGGCACGTGCCGGTGCCGCTTGATGCCGACGCAATGCACGCGGCGGCGCAGCTCATCCTCGGCCGGCACGATTTTTCCACCTTCCGCGCCGCCGAGTGCCAGGCCAATTCGCCTATCCGCACGCTCGACATCTTCAATGTGCGCCGCGAGGCCGAGACCATTGTCGTTGTGGCCAAGGCGCGCAGCTTCCTCCATTCGCAGGTGCGCTCGATGGTGGGGTCGCTGAAGCTGGTCGGCGACGGAAAGTGGCGGCCGGCCGATTTCCGTGCTGCGCTCGACGCCGCCGATCGCTCGCGCTGCGGGCCGCTGGCGCCGCCAGACGGGCTCTACCTGACTAGGGTCGATTACCCGCCGCAGCCGTGATCTCGGCCAGTTGCTCGGGCGAGGGCGGAAACAACACCGTCAGTAGGATCACCGCGGCGAAGACGCCGACCACCTGAGCCACGATCAGCAGGGCGATCTGCAGCGGCTTAAGCGTCATGATCAGCCGCGCGATGTTGATCGAGACAACGATGGCGGCGACCGCGGCGACGACGACGAGGAAGCTGAGCCCCAGCAGCATGGCCGCCAGCAGGCCGAGCGACAGCACGGCGTTCGACCAGTTCAGCGTGACCATGAACGGCAGGAAGGCATCGCCGCGGCCGATCTGGCGCAGGTAGAGCGCCGAGGCGCCGAGCACGGCGGCATAGACGAGCGCATTCTGCACCAGTGCCGCGAACAGCCCGCCCGAGATGAGCGCCGAAGTGGCCAGCAGCTCGACGGTCGTGACCAGCAGCACGGCGATGAAGCTCGAAACGAGCCCGACCTGGTTGAACAGGAAATAGCCCGACGCCGTGCGATCGCCCGTCAGCAGGGCGAGAACACCGCGTGCCGCCGCACGTGCCTCGTTGAGAAAAGTCTTGTCCAATTGAGCCTTAGCCAGTTGCCAGCCCACCGCTCGTGAGCATGTAGAGGCCTAGCGGGATGGCGGCAAGAACAACAATGCAAAGAATAGCGAATGCGGCGGAAATGCCCAGCCCCAGGCCGCCCGGCTGGCGCGCAGCGCGGTAGAACAGGAAGGCGCGCACCCCGAGCAACGCCACCGTGACGTTGGAGCCGGCCAGATAGGCGAGCGGCAGCGCGAGCGCAAGCACGAAGCCCATGGCATAGCTTGCCGGGACGACGATGCCGAGAAAGCTGCCGCCCATGGCGCGCACGGTCAGCCAGGCGACCAGCCAGATCGCAGCGAGGCGGACGACGTTCACGCCAATGCTCAACGCCACCGCGTTCCAGCCGGGAAAGCCCGACAGGCTCACCTCGATCACCAGCACCGCCACCACCACGGCGAGGTAGAAGCCGGCCGCGTTGACGAGGCCGGCACGGGTGAGCGCGAACTTCTCCGCTGCATCGGGCCGCGCGGTCAGCAGGTCGAGCCAGCCGAGCACCGCGCGCCAGAGCTCGGCAAACGCGTTCACCTCAGGTAGTCTGCGATGAACTGCGCGTAGAGCGACACCAGCTCCTCGAGGTCGGACAGCCGGATATGCTCGTCGACCTTGTGCATGGTCGGCCCGACGAGGCCGAACTCCACCACTGGGCAATACTCGGCGATGAAACGGGCATCGGAGGTGCCGCCGCCGGTCGAAAGCTCAGGCGGAATGCCGGTGCGCCGCGCGATTGTCTCGATCAGCGTGTCGACGCCGCCGTCGAGCGAGGAGAGGAACGAGCGCGACGACCTGCCCAGCGCGGTGAACTCGACATGGGTGCCGCGCAGATCCTGGTTGGCGATCACGTCGTTGATCGCCGTGGCCAGGCTCTCGGGCGTCCAGCGATCATTGTGGCGTACGTTGAAGCGCAGCAGCGCCGAAGCCGGAATCACGTTGCCGGTGGTATTGCCGACATCGACCGAGGTGAATTCGAGGTTGGACGGCTGGAAATGCTCCGTACCATCGTCGAGCTTGCCGCTGAGGGCCAGCACCAGCGTCGCGGCTACCGGCAGCGGGTTGTTGGCGCGATCGGGATAGGCGACGTGGCCCTGCGTGCCGTTGACCCGGATCTGCCCGCTGAACGAGCCGCGCCGGCCGACCTTGATCGAATCCCCCACCCGCGCCGTGGCGCTCGGCTCGCCGACGATGGCGAAATCGAAACGGTGGCCCTTGTCCACGGCCCAACGCATCAGCTTGTCGATGCCGTTGACGCTGTCGGCTTCCTCATCATTGGTGATGGCGAGCGAGATGGTGCCCGCGCCCTCGCCGGCCCGCGCCACGGCGGCAATGAAGGCGGCAATGCCCGACTTCATGTCGGCGGCGCCACGGCCGTAGATCAGCCCATCCTCGATATCGGCGGCAAAGGGCGGATGCTGCCAGGCGGCAAGGTCGCCTGGTGTCACCACGTCGGTATGGCCGCAGAACAGCAGGTGTTTTCCGCCCTGTCCGCGCGTCGCGAACAGGTTGTCGACGGGGTACGACCCATCGCCCTCGAAGCGCACGCGCTCGCAGGTGAAGCCGAGTGGCGTCAGCACCGCCTCGAGCACGTCGAAGACGCCGTGCAGTTCCGGGGTGACGGAAGGCTCGCGGATCAGGTCGGCGAGAAGCTTTGTGGCGTCGATCAATTCAGTCCCGCAGCAGTTCGTTGATGCCGGTCTTGCTCCGCGTCTGCGCGTCGACGGTCTTGACGATCACCGCACAATAGAGGTTCGGCCCGGGCTGGCCGTTGGGCAGCGGCTTGCCGGGCAGGCTGCCGGACACCACCACCGAATAGGGCGGCACCTTGCCGATGTGGATTTCGCCGGTGGCACGATCGACGATCTTGGTCGAGGCGCCGATGAACACGCCCATCGAGATCACCGAGCCCTCGCCGACGACGACGCCCTCGACCATTTCCGAGCGGGCGCCGATAAAGCAGTTGTCCTCGATGATGACCGGGCCGGCCTGCAGCGGCTCGAGGACGCCGCCAATGCCGACGCCGCCGGAGAGGTGCACGTTCTTGCCGATCTGCGCGCAGCTGCCCACGGTCGCCCAGGTGTCGACCATGGTGCCCTCGTCGACATAGGCCCCGACATTGACGAAGCTGGGCATCAGGATGACGTTGCGGCCGACAAAGGCCGACTTGCGCGCCACAGCGCCCGGCACGGCGCGGAAGCCGGCATCGCGGAAGGTGTTCTCGCTCCAGCCCTCGAACTTGGTCGGCACCTTGTCCCACCACGAGGCGCCGCCGGCGGAGCCGGCGATCATGCGGTTGTCGTTGAGGCGGAAGCTCAGCAGCACTGCCTTCTTCAGCCACTGGTTCACCACCCAGTCGCCCTGGCCGCGGCGCTCGGCGACGCGGGCCTTGCCGCTATCGAGCAGTTCCAGCGCAGTCTCCACCGCCTCGCGGACGGAGCCGGTGGTCGCGGTGTTGATCTCGGCGCGAGCCTCCCAGGCGGCATCGATGGTCTGGGCGAGATCGGCTTGGGACATGGGGCAACTTTCAGTGCGGAAGGGGGAGCGGCCGGACATTATCCGGCCCCGCCTGCCTGTCAACGATCCTTAACCCTGCCCGTGACAAGCTTACGTTCGACTTTCGGAGACGCCAGAATGGCCAGACGCGCCCACACCCCGCTGCGCACCTCGGTCGAGGACCTCGATGCAGCCAAGCGGGCGCCGTCCTCGCCGCAGACCGAATCGGCCGCCTTCCGGCTTGCCTATTCCGACGAAGAGTTCATGACGAGCGAGGATACGCGCGGCGTGCGTTTCCAGCTCGAATATCTCAAGCCGGAATTCCGCATGCGCGAGTACGGCATCCGCTCGACGGTGGTGCTGTTCGGCGGCGCGCGCATCCCCGAGCCCGGCAAGCCGGCCTGGGCGGCGCGCAACGAAACGCAGAAGAGGAACCTCGAGGCCGCCTCGCGCTACTACGAGGAAGCCCGCCGCTTCGCACAGTATGCCTCGCTGACCTCGCGGGCGCTGAACTTTGCCGACTATGTCGTGGTCACGGGCGGCGGGCCGGGCGTGATGGAAGCGGGCAATCGCGGCGCGGCGGATGTCGACGCGCCCTCGATCGGGCTCAACATCGTGCTGCCGCACGAGCAGATGCCGAACGGCTACGTGACGCCGGACCTCTGCTTCAACTTCCACTACTTCGCGACGCGGAAGATCCACTTCCTGCTGCGCGCCCGCGCCGTGGCCATCTTCCCCGGCGGCTTCGGCACGCTCGACGAGTTTTTCGAGACGCTGACCCTGATCCAGACCGGCCGCATGGACCGCGTGCCGTTATTGCTGTTCGGCAAGGAGTTCTGGGCCAAGGTGATCAACTTCGAGGCCCTCGCCGAAGCCGGCACCATCGCTCCCGACGATCCCCAGCTCTTCACGCTGGTCGACAGCGCCGAGGAAGGCTGGAACGTGATCCGCGAGCACTACAACCTGCCTGAGGTGAAGCTGGCGGGGTGAGGCGAGTCCGGCGCGTGCCCCCCTCTCTGCTGCGACTAACTCGCTGCGCTCGCAAGTCTCGCGTCTCCCCCGCCAAGGGGGAGAGGGCGCGTCGCTACAAGGTTGGCGCCTGTTTCTACGGCAGCTTCCGCAAGAACCCCGCCAGATCCGCCGTCACATGGTGCACATGTTCCCCGACCGTGCGCTCCAGTTCCCACGCCTCTACCTGCTCGTGGGCGAAGTCCTCGCCGGCCACCACCTGCACGGTCACCATGCCGGTGTCGTGCGGCACCTTCAGGTTCTTTTCGAGGTCGTCGAACATCGCCGCCCGTTTGGCATCGATGCCGTGTAGCGTGAAGAACGCCTCATAGGCTTCGGGCAGCGGCTTGGGCCGGTAGCGCATGGCGCGGATGTCGAAAATATCCTCGAACAGATCATCCGCTTGCCCCAGCCGGCCGAGCACCGAGCGGGCATGGCCGACATCGCCGTTGGTCAGGATGAACTTCCGCCCCGGCAGGGCGCGGATGGCGCCGATCAGGTCGGGATGTTGCTGTACCGGGCTGTAGTCGATGGCATGCACGGTGGAGAGGAAGTGGTCGGGATCGACCTCGTGGCGCTGCATCAACCCGTTCAGGGTGGTGCCGTAGTCGCGGTAGTAGCTCTTCTGCAGCGCCCGCGCCTCGTCGTAGGGCAGCTGGGTGACGCTGACCATATAGTCCGAGATCAGCAGGTCGATCTGCGCGAACAGGTTGCACTCGCGCGGATAGAGCGTGTTGTCGAGGTCGAAGACCCAGTCGGTGACGTGGGACAGCGAGCGGGCGGCGAGTGGGGTGGCGATCTCGTTCATGGCGGCGAGCATACAGCAAGCCCGTCGACTTCGCACCCTTGCGCCAGGCACATGGCAGCCAGTCCCTCACCATTCAATCAATCACTTGATTGAGACAGTGGAGAGGCGTATTGGCCACGCCCGACAAGGAGGCCCGATGGGCGAAGCTGTGTTGCAGAAGCGCGAAAGCAGCGAGGATCGCCGGGCGGCGATCGCGCGGGCGGCGCGGGCGCTGATCGTCGAGAAAGGCGTCGAGGGCCTGAGGACGCGCGACATTGCCGAGCGCGTCGGCATCAACATCGCGACGCTGCACTACCACGTGCCGACCAAGGAAGCGCTGATCGGGCTCGTCGCCGAGACGATGAAGACCGAATTCCGGGCCCAGTCGCTGGCGCGGCCGCGGGCCCACCTGCCGGCGACCGAGCAGCTCGAGCACGAATTCTACGATTTCCGCGAGATGTATGCCGAGCAGCCGGAGATCATCGCCGTGATGGGCGAGCTGATCGAGCGCGGGCGCCGCGACCCCGAGGTCAAGGCGGCGATCGAGCCATTGCAGCGCCACTGGCAGAAGATGGTGGCCGATATCTTCGCCGCTGGCCGCGAGCAGGGCAGCTTCCGGCCCGACATCGACCCCGAGCCGGCCTCGGTGATGTTCATCGGCGCGCTCATTGCATTTTGTCGCTCCGGCGACCCCTCACCCGACAATTACGAAAGACTATGCGCCGAGCTGCGGCGCGCGGTCCGTAACCCAGCTTCGACGAAGGACTGAACCATGAGCCATCCCTTCCATGTCCCCCAATCCAAGGCGGATGCTGATCCGCGCCGCTGGGTCGCACTGTTCGTGCTGCTGCTCGCCAGCTTCATGAACCTGATGGACGTGACCATCGTGAACGTGGCGCTGCCGAGCCTGCAGGAGAACCTGGGCGCCACGCCCAGCGAGATCGAGTGGGTGATCGCCGCCTATGTGCTCAGCTTCGCGCTCGGCCTGCTGCCGTTCGGCCGGCTCGGCGACATCGTCGGGCGGACGCGCATGTTCCTCATCGGCGTTGCCGCCTTCACGCTGGCTTCGGCCTTCTGCGGGCTGGCGCCGTCGATCGAGTGGCTGATCTTCGCGCGGGTACTGCAGGGGCTTGCCGGCGCGGCGATGACGCCGCAGGTGCTGGCCATCGCGCAGGTGACCTTCCCACCCGAGGAAAAGGGACAGGCCTTCTCGCTGTTCGGGCTCAGCGCCGGCCTTGCGGCCGTGTCCGGCCCGATCCTGGGCGGCATCCTGATCGCGCTCGATATCGGTGGGCTCGACTGGCGGCCGATCTTCCTCGTCAACATCCCGTTCGGCATCCTCGCCGTGGTCGCGGGGTGGTTCCTGATCCCGCGCACCCCGGGTCACCCCGGCCTCAAGAACGACTATGTCGGCATCCTTCTGTTCGGTGCCGCCATCGTTGCGATCGTCTTTCCGCTGATCGAGGGCCACACTGTCGGCTGGCCGGCCTGGACCTGGGGGCTGATGGCGCTGTCTGCGGTTCTCGCCGTTGCCTTCATCTGGTGGCAGCGCCAGCGCGCCGCCGAGAACCAGCCGCAGCTGCTCAACTTCAGCCTGATCAGCAATCCGAACTACCTGCTCGGCCTCGTCATCACCACCATCTTCGCCTCGGGCATTCCGGCGATGTTCATGGTGCTGTCGCTGATGCTGCAGTCTGGCTACGGTTTCACCCCGCTCGAATCCGGCCTCACCAACACGCCCTTCTCCGTCGGCGTGCTCACGGTGTCGCTGTTCATCGGCCGGCTGGGGCAGAAATACCTGCGCACCCGGCTCGGGCTGGGCGCGGCCATCCTCGTGGTCGGCATCACCTGGCTCGACCTGACCATTCGGGGGCTGGGCGAGACGACCAACCACTGGGTGTTCCTGCCGCCGCTCTACCTCGCTGGGCTGGGGCTCGGGCTCGGCTTTTCGGGCCTGTTCCAGTCGGTGCTGGCGGGCGTGCCGCCGCGCGATGCCGGGGCCGGCTCGGGCGCGCTGCAGGCCTTCCAGCAGATCGGCGGCGCGGTGGGCGTGGCGCTGGTGGGCGAGATCTTCTTTTCCGGCCTTGCCGCGCAGTTCGCGACGGGAGCGCCGCCGCACACGGCCTTTGCCGAGGCTGCTGCACCGGCGATCATCTACCAGATCGTCGCGTTCGCGCTGGTGGTGGTGCTTGTGCCATTCCTCAAGATCAAGCGTCCCGAGGACGCCGGCGGGCAGCATGCGCCGGCCGCCCCGGTGGTCGCCGAAGCCTGAGCCGGAAGGGGCGCTGCGGCGCCCCTTCCCTTACTGCCGGCGGGGCGCGCGTTGCCGGTTTACCACTGGCTAACCAATGGTTTCGAAAACAGTTCAAATGCCACAGATGGGCCCGGCTCCGCCCACAATCCGGCCCCGCCCCGATGCGAGTTGGCTCGTGCCAGACCATCGGAGCGCGCCATGAACAGCAGCCTCACCACTTTCGCCGCGACTGCCCTCGTCCTGTTCCTGCTGGGGCAGTCCATCGCCCAGGCCGTCAAGGCCGACGAGACCGCGGCAGTGCCAAACGTCACCACCCATGTAACGGCGCAGCGTGGCGCGGATACACTCGCCTCGGGCGTAAAGACGCCGTGGCTGAAGCAGTAGCGACGCGGGCGGATTGCGCCCGCATCCCGCCGCAACCACGGTCAACAACGCCGGCCCCGCCGTCTACCGAACGATCAGCGTACCCGCGCCATGCTCGGTGAACAGCTCGACCAGCACCACGTGCGGGGTCTTGCCGTTGAGGATCACCACGCCCTCGACGCCCGTCTCCAGCGCCTCGAGGCAGGTCTCGACCTTGGGGATCATGCCGCCCGAAATCGTGCCGTCGGCGATCAGCGCCTTGGCATCGCGCACCGTCAGTTCGGGGATGAGCTTCTTGTTCGCGTCGAGCACACCGTCGACGTCGGTCAGGAACAGCAGGCGCTTGGCGCCGAGCGAGCCGGCAATGGCGCCGGCAAAGGTATCAGCATTGATGTTGTAGGTGGCGCCGTCGCGGCCGGGAGCCACCGGCGCGATCACCGGGATCATCTCGGAACGCGCCAGCGTATCGAGCAACGTGCGGTCGACTTCCACCGGCTCGCCGACAAAGCCGAGATCAAGCACGCGCTCGATATTGGAGCCGGGATCCTTGACGGTCTTCACGGCCTTTTTGGCAAAGACCATGTTGCCGTCCTTGCCGCAGAGGCCGATGGCCCACTCGCCCTCGGCATTGATCAGCGCCACGATTTCCTTGTTGATCGAGCCGGCCAGGACCATCTCGACCACTTCCATGGTCCGCTGGTCGGTGACGCGCAACCCGCCCTCGAACTTGGACTCGATGCCGAGATTCTTCAGCATCGAGGCGATCTGCGGGCCGCCGCCATGCACGACGATCGGATTGACGCGCGACTGCTTCAGGAGCGCGATGTCGCGGGCGAAGGCGCGACCAAGCTCGGCATCGCCCATGGCGTGCCCGCCATATTTCACGACGACGGTCTTGCCCTCATAGCGCTGCATGTAGGGCAGCGCCTGCGAGAGGACGGCTGCGTCTCGTGAAAACGTCTCGATGTCCGGCATGGCGCGCAAAGTATCCATTGTCCTCGTCCCTATAGCGCATTCACCAGGAGTCGAAAGCGCTTTCCAAGTCCCCACCCCGGCTTCAACCGAACAATCGCGAAGATTTCGTGACTGCGGCGGGATAGGCAGGTGCAAAGCCTTTGGTTATGGTCCGGCCATGACGAGCCCCGCGAGCGCCGAGATCGCCGACCTCATCGCCCGCACCGCGCTGCGGGACCGCGCCGCGTTTCGCGAGCTCTACACGCGGACGAGCGCGAAACTTTTCGGGGTGGCGCTCCGTATTCTCAAGGACAGGGCGGAAGCCGAGGAGGCGCTGCAGGACGTCTACGTGAAGATCTGGCAGCGTGCCGACCGCTACGTGCAGGGCGCCTACAGTCCGATCAGCTGGCTGGTGGCAGTGGCGCGCAACCATTCGCTCGACGTGCTCAGGGCCCGCAAGCCGGCCGGCGACGATATCGATGAACAGCTCGACCTGGCCGATGGAGGGCCGGATCCCGAGCAGGCCTCGATCCAGAGCTCGGAGCGCGCGCAGATCGAGGGATGCCTCGAAACGCTCGAGCCCGACAAAGCCGATTGCGTACGGGGCGCCTATCTCGACGGCTACAGCTACGAAGACCTGGCGACGCGCCACAGCGTGCCGCTCAACACCATGCGAACCTGGCTCCGACGGAGCCTGATCAAACTGCGGGACTGCCTTTCGGCATGAGCACGGACGGACACAGCGGCGCGAGCGAGGACGACCGGATCCTGGTCGCCGAGTATGCGCTCGGCCTGCTGGAAGGCAGCGAGCGCGGCGCCTTCGCGCGCCGTGTCGCCGCCGAGCCGGCGCTGGCCGCGGAGCTCGCCCTGTGGCGCACACGGCTCTCGAGCCTCGATACCCAGTTCGCCGAAGCCACCGCGCCCGCCGGCGCCCTCGCGCGCATCGAGACCCGGCTGTTCGGCGCCCCGACCCGCAGGAGCCTGTGGGATTCGCTGGCGCTGTGGCGCGGGCTGACCGCGGCGGCGGCCGCCGTCGCCGTGCTGGCGGTGGGCTTCAACCTGATGCAGCCACGCGTCGATGCCGATGTGCTGGCCACGCAGCTGGTCGCCGCCATCCAGGCCCAGGAGGGTTCGGGCGTCGAGTTCGTCGCCTTCTACGATGCGGCACAGGGCCAGGTGCGCATCCGCTCGCTCAGCGGCGAGGCCGTGCCCGATCGCGATTACGAACTCTGGTACATCAAGGGGGATGCCCCCGCCGTATCGATGGGCGTGCTGCCCGTCAACGAGCGCCGAGAGATCCCGCTCGATGCGGCCGCCAGGGCCAATATCGAAGCCGGCACCGTGTTCGCCATCACGCTCGAGCAGAAGGGCGGCTCGCCCACCGGCGTCGCCCAGGGCCCGATCGTCGCCGTCGGCACGGCGACCGAGATCTAGGCCACGCGCCTACGAGAGCGGCCGCGAAAAAGTTTCGCAAATAATCCGTGCCGCGACCAGAATTGATCCGAAACTGAGCCGAAACACCTTCCGTAACTCCGGGTGCCTTTCCGCAACACAATGCGGATGCATCCAGAGGAAGGAACAAACATGAAGCTCTCCACCCTGCGCGTACTTGCCATTTCGGCCATGCTTTCGGTCACCGCCATTTCCGGCGCCGCCCATGCCGAGAACCCGATGGTCGGCGGCATGCCGATGTACGAGAACAAGGACATCATCGACAACGCGGTGACCTCGCCCGACCACACCACGCTGGTTGCTGCGGTGCAGGCCGCCGGCCTCGTCGAGACGCTGAAGGGCGAAGGCCCATTCACCGTGCTCGCCCCGGTCAATGCGGCCTTCGACGCCCTGCCGGCCGGCACCGTCGACAGCCTGCTCAAGCCCGAGAACAAGGAGCAGCTCACCAAGATCCTGACCTGCCACGTGATCCCGGCCAAGGCACTCGCCGCCGACATCACCAAGATGGTCATGGACGATGGCGGCGAGCACAAGGTCGAGACGGTGGGCGGTTGCGTGCTGACGCTGAAGGCCGCGGACGGCAAGGTCACCATCACCGATGAAACCGGCGGCGTCGCCAACGTGACGATCGCCGACGTCATCCAGTCGAACGGCGTGATTCACGTCATCGACAAGGTGCTGCTGCCCAAGATGTAACCTTTGCCGCCACGACGGCGAATGAAGCATTGATCGTGTCCCGTCCGCCCCGGGCGGGACACGGCCATTTGTGGTGTGCGGCGGCCGATGCCCCGCTAGGATGGTTGCCAGCAAGGAGTGCTCGAAATGCGCAAGGATCGGCGGAATTTCCTGTTCGGTGGCGCGGCGGTCGCTGCGATCGGCGCCGCAGCGTTCATCATGCGGCCGATGGGCCGGAGCGTCGCGGCCGAAGGCACATTCGAGATCACCATGACCGAGGACGAATGGCGGGCCAAGCTGCCGGCCGACGTGTTCGAGGTGCTGCGGCACGAAAACACCGAGTTTCCCGGTACCTCGCCGCTGCTGGAGGAGCACCGTCCCGGCACCTTCTCCTGCGCCGGCTGCGACCTGGCGCTGTTCGATGCCGCCACCAAATATGAGAGCCACACCGGCTGGCCAAGCTTTTACCAGCCGCTCGACAACGCGGTGGGCGAGAGCACCGACACCCTGCTCGGCTATCCGCGCACCGAGGTCCACTGCCGCCGCTGCGGCGGCCACCTGGGCCACGTCTTCCCCGACGGCCCCCCGCCCACCGGCCTGCGCTACTGCATGAACGGGCTGGCGCTGAAGTTCACGCCGACGGCGGCTTAGTGCCGGGCGGCTCGCCCCCTCCACCAGCTACGCTGGTCCCCCTCCCCCGCTACGCAGGGGAGGATCACGGCGAGATCGTGCCACAGCAGGTCCTCCACCGTGAAACGGGGGAGGGGGACCGCCGAAGGCGGTGGAGGGGGCGGCCACATGCACGCCCGCCGAACCTGAACACCCCCATCAGACCTTGTTAACAAACTCGGGCGCATTCTCATCAACATCGAGCCCAAAGGAGGCTTGTCATGTTGAAGTCCGTCCGCGTTCCCCACCACCTGATCGCCATGGCCGAAATGCAGCGCGCCGCGACCCGCGAGGTCGGCGCCCCGCTCTACCTGCCGGCGTTCCAGCACGAAATTCTCGAAGCCGAAGCGCGGCGCGAGGACGACGAAAGCGATCTCGACTGGGGCGTCACGGCCGACCTGCCGACCGCCGAGGACGACGACGACTTCTACTGAGCCTCGCTCGAGGAAGCCGCCGGGTAGACGCCCAAAATCCGGAAATGGTCGGTGAAGAATTGCAGCTCCTCGAAGGCGAGCTGCACCGACCGGTCGACCGGGTGGCCCTCGATATCGGCGTAGAACTGGGTGGCGGTGAACGAGCCGTCGAGCATGTAGCTCTCGAGCTTGGTCATGTTCACCCCATTGGTGGCAAACCCGCCCATCGCCTTGTAGAGCGCCGCGGGCACGTTGCGCACGCGGAAGACGAACGTGGTCTTCACCTTGCCGTTGCCGGGCTTGGCCTCTTCGGGTTGCTTTGAAATCACGAGGAAACGCGTGGTGTTGTGCGCGGCGTCCTCGATATTGGGGGCGATGACCTCGAGCCCGTAGACCTCGGCGGCAAAGCGCGAGGCGATGGCGCCCACCGACTTGTCGCCGTTCTGCGCGATCTCGCGGGCCGAGCCGGCCGTGTCGACGGCGTTGATGGTCTTGAGCTTGTGCTTGGTGATGAACTTGCGGCACTGGCCCAGCGCCACCGAGAGCGACTGCACCGACTTGATCTCTTCGAGCTTGGTGCCCGGCAGGCCGAGCAGGTTCATCTCGATGCGCAGGAAGTGCTCGCCGGTGATGTGGAGCCCGCTTTCCGGCAGCAAATGGTAGATGTCGGTGATGCGGCCATAGAGCGAGTTTTCCACCGGCACGACGCCGTAGTCGGCAGCGCCGTTCTTCACGGCGGCTATGGTGTCCTCGAAGGTGGTGCAGGGCAGCGCCTCGTCACCGGGAAAGAGCGCGTGGGCCGCAGCATGGCTGAAGGCACCCGGTTCCCCCTGGAACGCGATCTTTTTCATTCTCTTGCAACCTTAGGACAGGACAAAGCGCGGCCTTAATGCGACCGGCGCAAGCTCAAGTCAATGTTGAGCAATCTGCTCCTGTTTCCATCGTGTCGCAGGCGGCGGATCGCGGTTGCACCCCAAGGTATGAGCGAATATCTTCCCGGCGCGTCGGGTCGGGCCTTGCAGGGCCGGACGAGGGTCGCTATGGCCTCGTCATTCCCGCCGCCTCGAGAACCGGGCTCAAAAGGCTAAGATACCCGCGATGGATTCTTTCGAACTCAACAAGATCATTGGCGCCGTTCTCGGCACCCTGCTGTTCGTCATGGGCGTAGGGTTCCTGGCGGAAGCCATCTACCACCCCATCCAGGACCGTGGCCCGGGCTACACCCTGCCAGAGCCGGAAGTGGCCGAGGCTGGCGGCGAAGCCGCCCCCGAGGAGCCCACCGTGCCGCTCGCCGTACTCCTTGCCAGCGCCGATGCGGCCGCTGGCCAGGCTGCGGTGCGCAAGTGCTCGAGCTGCCACAATTTCGGTGCGGGCGAGCCCAACAAGACCGGCCCGCTGCTGTATGACGTCGTCGGCCGGCCGGAAGGCAGCCACGAGGGCTTTGCCTATTCCGACGCGATGCTCGAGCACCACGCCAACGGCGACACCTGGACGTTCGAGAATCTCGATCACTTCCTGATGTCGCCCAAGGACTACGCTCCTGGCACCAAGATGGCTTTCGCGGGCGTCAAGGATCCGGTGGAGCGCGCCAACATCCTCGCCTACCTGCAGACGCTGTCGGCCAACCCGGTCGCCTTCCCGGCACCCGAGGCCGAGGCTGCCGCGCCGGCAGAGGCTACCGCGCCGACCGATGGTGCTACCCCGGCGACGCCGACCGACGCAGACGCCGTCGCGACGCCGACCGAATCGCAGAGCGAAACGCCAGTGCAGGGCACCCCGACCACCAGCGCTCCGGGCAGTGGCGAAACGCCGGCGACCGACGCGCCGACCGCGCCGGGCACCCAGCAGCCTGCCGCTCCGGCAACGCCGTAATCGGACACCGATTTTTCTTCATGAGCCGCGCCCCTGGTGCGGCTCATTTCTTTGGGGGGATCTCCGTATGACCTTGCTGCTGCACCTGGCCGATTTCAACGAGCGCCGCTGGGCCGATGGCTTCGCCGCCGCCCTGCCCGGCCGCAAGGTGGTGACGCGCGCCGACAGCTACGATCCAGCCGAGATCGAATACATCTTCATCTGGAAGCCCAAGCCGGACGCCTTCGACGGGCTGGTCAACCTCAAGGCGGTGCTCTCGCTGGGCGCCGGCGTCGATGCACTGCTGCGCCATCCCAACCTGCCGCGCAACGTGCCGGTCGTCCGCTTCATGGACGAGGACCTGACGCAGCGCATGAGTGACTATGTGCTCGCCGAAGTCACCCGTCACCACCGGCTCGACACGCGCTTCAAGCGCGATCAGGCGGCCCGCAAGTGGGTACAGCTCTACCCGGCCCCGGCTTGGGACGCCAATGTCGGCGTGATGGGTCTCGGCCAGCTCGGCATGGATGCGATCCGGCACCTCAAGGTGTTCGGCTACAAGCTGCGCGGCTGGAGCCGCACCCCCAAGGCGGTCGAGGGCGTCGAGGTGTTCACCGGAGCCGCCGAGTTCGACGCGTTCCTCAACGGTACCGACATTCTCGTGAACCTGCTGCCGCTGACGCCCGAAACGCACGGCATCCTCAACTACGACACGTTCTCCAAGCTTCGTGGCGGCGGGTTGGATGGCGAAGGCCCGGTGGTGATCAACGCTGCCCGCGGCGGCCACCAGAAGGAAGCCGACATCGTCCGCGCGCTGGGCGACGGCACGCTCAAGGCTGCCAGCCTCGACGTGTTCGAAGTCGAGCCCCTGCCCCGGGACTCCCCGCTCTGGACCCTCGACAATGTCTACATCACCCCCCACATCGCCGCCGCCTCGAGCGAGCGCACCGGCGTCGCGTACTTCTCGCGGGTGATCAAGGACCACGAGCAGGGCCTACCGCTGCCCAACGTTGTGGATCTGAACCGGGGCTATTGAACGCTTCCGGGTCGATTCGTTCAGTTTGGGGGCTCGCGTTCCGGTCGGACATCGCCACAATCTCGTTGGTCATTTCCAGGGCGTATTTTGCCATGGACGGGGGTGGCGGGGACAAGTCCGAGACGGGCGGCGGGACGCCCGGTTTCGCAGTCTTTCGGGGTGACGAACGGCAAGGAAGAGGCAGCGTGGCTGCCGTTTCAGCGTGGCCCTGATGAACCGGTCATTGACGTCGGATGAACGGAATTGGGCCGCCATCCGGAAAAGGGCCGCCCAGTTGCCACATGGATGAACGGGAGCCGCAGGCTACAGCTCCAGCTCCCAGTATTCGCCGATAAGGTCCTTGCCAAAACTGTGGTGCGGTTTGCTTTCCACCAGAGTGAAGCGGGTGGCGGCATAGACTTTGCGCGCCGCAACCAGGTCGGACTGCGTCCACAGCCGGATCTTGCGATAGCCCTTGTCGCGGGCGAAGGCGACGACCTGGTCGACCAGCAGCTTGCCGACGCCCAGCCCGCGCGCCTCGCGCTCGACATAGAGCAGCCGCAGCTGCGCGACGCCGTTGCCGGCATCTACGACGAATACCGAGCCGATGACCCGGCCCGAGCGCTCGGCGATCCAGCAGCCTTCGGTGGCGGGATCGAAATCCTGCAGGAACTTGCCGGCGATCTCGGCGGCCAGCCCTTCGTAGCTGCCGTTCCAGCCGAACTCCTCGGCATAGACCACCGCCTGCCGCGCCACGACATGGGCGATGTCGCCGATGCGGTGCGGACGGAGCACGATGGCGCCGCCCTCGTCCTCGCGTTCGAGGATGCGCAGGATCGTCTGCATCGCCGAGACCAGTTCGCCACGTTCGGTCTCGGTGAGCGGCGCGATGAGGTTGGCGATCGACTCGTCGGCGGCAAGGTTCTGCCGGGCGAAAACCTGATCGCCGTCGCGCGTCAGCGCCAGCTCACTGCGGCGGCGGTCGGCCGTGCCGGGGGTCACGGCAACGAGGCCCAGCGACACCAGTTTCTGCACCATGCGGCTCATGTAGGCCGGATCGACGCCCATGGCACGCGCGAGGTCGACCGCGCTCGCGTGACCCGCCGCCGACAGCTCATAGAACAGCCGGCTCTCGGCCGGGCTGAACTCGGTCTTGGAATAGTGCTCGTTGAACAGCCGCAGCCAGCGCGCGAAGGCGCGATTGAAGCGGCGAATCTCGGCAATGCGGGCGGTGTCATCCATGATGGATGACAGTAGCGGCTATATCATTGACTTTGTCAACAATATCGCTGCTTCAGGTATCCGTACACGGCGCGGATGCCCTGGTCCGTCCCGCCCCAGGTCCGGCCCGGCCGCGCTTCCGGCGCCCAGGCGTAAATATCGAGGTGCGCCCAGGACTTAGCCTGCCTGACGAAGCGACGAAGGAACAGCGCCGCCGTGATCGAACCGGCAAAGCCGCCGGCCCCGGCATTGTTCACATCGGCGATCTTGCTCGAGATCATCGACTCGTACGGGGTCCACAGCGGCAGCTGCCAGAGCGGATCGTCGAGCGCAGTCCCGGCATCCATCAGCGCGCGCGCCAGCACATCGTCCGTGGCATAGAGCGGCGGCAGCTCGGGTCCGAGCGCCGTCCGCGCTGCGCCGGTCAGCGTCGCCATGTCGACGATCAATTCCGGGCTCTCCTCGTCGGCCAGCGCCAGCGCATCACCGAGGATCAGCCGGCCTTCGGCATCGGTATTGCCGATCTCGACCGTGGTGCCGTTGCGGGCGCGCAGGATGTCGCCGGGGCGGAAGGACGGGCCGGCAATGGCATTCTCGACGATCGGGATTAGGACGCGCAGCCGCATCCGGAGCTTGGCTTCGATGATCGCGTGGGCCAGCCCGAGGATGTTGGCGGCGCCGCCCATGTCCTTCTTCATCAGCGCCATGCCCGAGGCCGGCTTGATGTCGAGCCCGCCGGTATCGAAGGTAACCCCCTTGCCCACCAGCGTAATTTTCGGATCCTTGGCCTTGCCCCAGCTGAACTCGACCAGCCGCGGCGCCTCGGAGGCGGCCCGGCCGACCGCATGGATCATAGGGAAATTCTGCTTCAGCAGCTCGTCCCCGGCGACGACGCTCACCTCCAGCTTGTGCCGCTTGGCGAAGGCGCGGATCTGCTTCTCCAACGCATCGGGCCCCAGATCGTTGGCCGGCGTGTTCACCAGATCGCGCGCCAGGTAGGCGGCTTCGGCGAGGCGCGTCACCTCGGCCATGTCGGCCCCCTCGACGTCGTCGAGCAGCGCCGGATCGCGCGGCTTCCTGTAGCTGTCGAAGCGGTAGGCGCCGAGCCGGAAGCCGAGGGCCGCCAGAGTCGGATCGCCGAACTCGCCCTCGAGACGGTAGCGGCCGGGCTCGAGCACCGCGGCGGCGTTGCCCAGGATCAGGCCGGGACGACCGGCCGGGGCGCCGAGGCCGAAGAGGTAACCGGCGACCGCGCCATCCTCGCCTGGCAGCGCCAGCAGCTTGCCGCGCTGACCCGAAAAGCCCTGCGATTTCGCCCATCTGGCCTGCGTTGGCGTCAGCGCTGCGGGCAGGCTCCCCTCCTCCACGGCGATGAGGGGGAGCGACTTGGTCTTGGCCATGCTTGGAAATCCGGTCGGCGAGTGAGGTGGATTTGTGTACGCCCGACAGTGGCGCGTGACAACGGCCGGGGCTCGTGCGCAACGCGGCTTAACCGGCCGTTAGGGTTAATCAATTATTGCTGGCTATGGGCTCACTCTCGCAAAACGCATCGCCCGGAGAAGTGTCTCGTGTCGTTCCGCCTCGTCTCGCCATCGCTGGAGCCTCTCGCTCGCCTGCTGCTGTGCGGCGTTGCCGCGCTGGCGCTATCGGCCTGCGCCACGAGCCCGATGACCACGGGCAGCATCGGCACCGAGGCCAGCCTGCCGGCAAGCAAGCAGGGCGAGGCGCTGGCGCGCCTGGCCGCCCTCTACAAGAAGAAGCCGGCGGACAAGGCGACGATCATCTACTACTCGGCCGCGCTGCGGGCGAATGGGCAACCGGAGCAGGCGGCGGCGGTGCTCGAGGGCGGCATCAGCAAGCACCCCAACGACGTCGACGTTCTCGTCAACTATGCCAAGGCACTGTCGGCGGCGGGCCGCTTCGACCAGGCGCTGAATATCGTCGAGCGCGCCATCGATCCGACTGCTCCCAACTGGAACGCGCTGCTGGTCAAGGGCGCCATCCTCGACCAGCAGGGGCGCAACGCCGAGGCGCGCCGGGTCTACGGCACGGCGCTCAAGATCGCGCCGAACCAGCCTTCGCTCCACGCCAATCTCGGCCTCTCCTACATGATGACCAACGACCTCGACAAAGCTGAGGCCGAGTTGCGAACGGCCGTCAAGCTGCCGGGCGCCACGGGCCAGATCCGCCAGAACCTCGCGCTGGTGCTCGGGCTTCAAGGCCGGTTCGAGGAGAGCCGCGCGCTGTTCGCGGCCGAGCTGCCGGCCGACCAGGTCGAGGCCAACATGGCCTATATCCGCTCGGTGCTGACCCAGCAGAACCGCTGGGATCGGGTGAAGGCGGCAGGATAGGAAGTGGGAATAGAAGGTAGAAGGTAGAAGGTAGAAGGTAGAAGAACAAAGGCGCCGACGAGGCGCCTTTCTAATTTCTAATTTCTAATTTCTAATTTCTAATTCCTACCTTCTACTTCCCACTCAGCCGCCGCCGTTGAAATACGACATCGAGAACACCCGGATGATCGCGGGCGAGATGATGACGATGAACAGCACCGGCAGGAAGAACACGATCAGCGGCACGGTCAGCTTGGGCGGCAGCGCGGCGGCCTTCTTCTCGGCCTCCATCATGCGCTGCTCACGGCCTTCCTCCGCCATCACGCGCAACGCGGTGCCAACAGAGGTGCCGTGGCGTTCGGCCTGGATCAGGGCCTGCATCACCGCCTTGACGTTGTCGAGGCCGGTGCGTCGACCCAAATTGTCGTAGGCCTTGGTGCGATCCTCGAGGAAGCTCAGCTCGGCCGTCGTCAGCGTCAGCTCTTCTGCGAGCTCCACCGACTGGTTGCCGATCTCCTTGGCGACGCGCTTGATCGCGTGTTCCACCGACATGCCGGATTCGACGCAGAGCAGCACCAGGTCGAGCGCATCGGGCCAGGAGCGGCGGATGGATTGCTGGCGCTTCACCGTCTGATTCTTGAGCAGGATGGCCGGCAGGAACGAGCCGATGAGGCCCGCGAACAGCGCGTAGAGCGCATTGAGCCAAAGCGGCTTGTCCGAGAAGGGACCGATCGCGAGGTAGGCGAAGACGAGGAAGCCGAGGATGATCGGCGTCACGAAACGCAGGAACAGCCAGGTGGTCACGGCCGAGGGGCTGCGATAGCCGGCGCGCGACAGCTTTTCGACGGTGTTCTCGTCCATGAACGCCTTTTCGAGCGAGAAGCGCTCGACGACGTTCTTCATGTACTCCCTGCCGGTGGCCTGGCGGATGGTGCGCGTCGGCTGATCGGCGCCAGCATTGGCCGAGCCGCGCAGGCGCGCCATCTCCTGGGCGCGCATCTTCTCGCGCTCGAGGGCGACGCGCTTGATGCGCTGGCGGACCTTGGAGCCGCCGGAAAAAAAGGTGGCGCCCAGCGAGAACACCACCGCGGCCGCAGCAATGGCGGCGAGCGCGGCGGTGAGGAACTGGGTATTGGTGAGGGTGGCGACGATGTCCAAGGCTGGCTCCTAGACCTCGAACTGGATCATGCGGTTCATGATGAAGCCGCCCAGGAACATCAGCAACGCGGCGACGCCGAGCATCACATTGCCGATCGGCGTCTCGATCATGGGCAGCAGGTAGCCCGGCGTCGTCAGCGACACGAGGATGGCGACGATGATGGGCAGCGAGCCGATGATGCCGGCCGAGGCCTTGGCTTCGGACGACATGGCCTTCACCTTGGCCTTCATCTTCTTGCGGTTGCGCAACACGCGGCTGAGGTTGGTGAGCGCTTCGGAGAGGTTGCCACCAGCCTGCGCCTGCACGGTGATGACCACGATGAAGAAATTCACCTCGGACACCGGCACGCGGTCGTAGAGTGTGGTGATCGCTTCCTGGATGGTCATGCCGACAGCCTGCTGGTCGATGACGCGCTGGAAGTCGGACTTGATCGGCTCCTTGGCCTCCTTGGCGACGAGGCGCATCGAATCGTTGAGCGGCATGCCGGCCTTGACGCCGCGCACGATGGCTTCCACCGCATTGGGCAGCTCGTCGAGGAACTGGTTGCGATAGCGCTTGCGCCGATGGCCCAGATACATCTGGGGCAGCAGGTAGCCGCCCGCGACGCCGAAGACGAGGCAGTAGAGCAGACCGAGCTGCAGCACGAAGCAGAAGGCGAAGACGATGAGGCCGACGATCACCGAGTTGCGGATGAACGCCACCGGTTTGATCTTCATGCCGGCCTGGTAGATCTTGTCGCGAAGGTTCGCCTTCTTCTTTTTCTCGAGCGCCTCGCTCTGCGCCTTGAGCGTCTGCTGCAGCTCCTTGCGGCGGCTCTCGCGCGCCCGCGACGCGTCGGTATTGGCGCGGGTGGCGCGCGTCTCGGTCTGCAGCGCCTTCATGCGCTTGTCGGCACGCCCACCGCCCATGAGCGCAGGAACGAAGGCGAGGCCGGCGGCGCCGACGGCGAGGGCTGCAAGCACGGCGAGGATGATCGGGGTCATGGCTATACCTGCCTGCCGATCATCTCGTTGTGCTCGATGTTGGACTTCTCGAGCGCATCGACGAGGTTGGCTTCCTCGTTGAAGTAACGGGCGCGCTCGGTGAACTGCGGCTTGGTGATACCGGTCGAGCGGTGGCGGCCGATCAGGCTGCCGTTCCCGTCTTCGCCGAGGATGTCGTAGAGGAAGATATCCTGGGTGACGATGACGTCGCCTTCCATGCCCAGCACCTCGGAGATGTGGGTAATGCGGCGCGAACCGTCGCGCAGGCGGGCGGCCTGGACGACCACGTCGATCGAGGAGACGATCATCTCGCGGATGGTGCGGCTGGGCAGCGAGTAGCCGCCCATGGTGATCATTGATTCAAGACGCGACAGCGCCTCGCGCGGCGAGTTGGCATGGAGCGTGCCCATCGAGCCGTCGTGGCCGGTGTTCATGGCCTGCAGCAGGTCGAACGCCTCGGGTCCGCGCACTTCGCCCACGATGATGCGTTCGGGACGCATGCGCAGGCAGTTCTTGACGAGGTCACGCATGGTGATCTCGCCCTCGCCCTCGAGGTTGGGCGGCCGGGTTTCGAGACGCACCACGTGCGGCTGCTGCAGCTGCAGTTCGGCCGAGTCCTCGCAGGTGATGACTCGCTCATCCTTTTCGATGAACCCGGTCAAGCAATTGAGCAGGGTCGTCTTGCCCGAGCCGGTACCGCCGGAGATCAGGATGTTGGCGCGCACGCGGCCGAGGATGCGCAGCACCTCGGCGCCCTCGGGCGAGATGGAGTTGTACTTGACAAGCTGGCTGAGGGTCAGCTTGTCCTTTTTGAACTTGCGGATGGTGAGCGCGGCGCCGTCGATGGAAAGCGGCGGGGCGATCACGTTGACGCGCGAGCCGTCCGGCAGGCGGGCGTCGCAGATGGGCGAGCTTTCGTCGACACGGCGGCCGACCTGGCTGACGATGCGCTGGCACACGTTCATCAGGTGGGCGTCGTCGCGGAAACGGACATTGGTGAGCTTCACCTTGCCGCCGACCTCGATGTAGCAGCGCTGGCTGCCATTGACCATGATGTCGGCGATGTCGTCGCGGGCGAGCAGCGGCTCGAGCGGGCCGTAGCCGAGCACATCGTTGCAGATGTCCTCGAGCAGGTCTTCCTGCTCGGAGATGGACATGATGATCGACTTGAGTGCGATGATCTCGGCGACGATGTCGCGGATTTCCTCGCGCGCCGTCTCCTGCTCCATGGTGGCGAGCTGAGACAGGTCGATCGAGTCGATCAGCGCGTTGAAGATCGCCGACTTGGTCTGGAAATATTCCTTGTCGCGCGTGGCGGCCTCGGGGCTGCGCACGTCGATGATCTCGTCGGGGCGCTTGGCGGTGTCGAGCGCACGCGCGGGTTCGAGGCGGGAGGCCGGGACGACCGGTGCGACCGGACGGGGCGGGGTCGCGGCCCCCGGTGTGTTACCGCCGAAACTGGTACGCTTACCGAACATTCAGCCAGCCTTTCAGGCGCGCTTCTTCTTCATCATGAACGAGGGCAGCTTCAGGCCGGATGCCCTGGCAGCCGAACGCTCGGGCGCGCTGCGGCCGGTGACATGCAGCCCGATGGCACGGAAACCCTCGTTCGCCTTGTTGTTGGCGGCAACCTCGGCGATCATCTGGCCGTTGTTGGCGGCGGTACCGAAGGTCTGGGCGTCGAAGCCGATCTGGCCGAGCAGCCGGCATTCCACCGAGGCGGCGAACTCGTTGGCCGCGATCTCGGGGCGGCGCGGCACGCCGAGCTTGTTGATGACCAGCAGCGGCTCGCTCTCGGTGGGGCGCAACGCCTTGATGGTGTCGGAGAGGTTCTTGGCGTTCCTCAGGTTGGCCAGGTCCGGCTCGGCGACGATGATAACCTCGTCGATCATCGACAGGGTGTAGCGCACCCAGGCGTTCCAGACATGCGGAATGTCGAGGATGACGACGGGCGTCGACTTCTGGCTGAGCTCGATGATGTGCTCGAACTCGCGCTCCTCGAAATCGAAGGTGCGGTCGAGCATGGCCGGCGCGGTCAGCAGATTCACGTGGTTTGCCGCCTTGCTCATCAGGCGGTCCAGCATGGTCTGGTCGAGCTTGGCGTTCGGGGCGATGGCGTCGGCGATGCCGTGCGGCGGATCCTGGTTGAAGTCCAGGCCGGCGGTGCCGAAGGGGAAGTCGAGGTCGAGGATCAGCGTATCCTGGCGCAGGTTCTGGCTGATGGCCCAGGCGACATTGTGCGCCACGGTGGAGGCGCCGGCGCCACCCTTGGCGGCAATGAAGCCGATGGTACGGCCGATGGGCGCGGCGCCCTCGGCAGCGAAGAGATCGGTGATGGCCGAGACGATAGCCTGCGCGCCAGCCGGCAGTACGATGTACTCGGAAACGCCGGAGCGGATCAGCTCGCGATAGAGCAGCACGTCGTTGGCGTGGCCCAGCACGATGATACGGGTGGTGGCGTCGCAGACTTCGGCCAGCCGCTCCAGCGCCGGCAGGATCTCATCGGGAGACTGCGAGGTCTCGACCATGATGAGGTTGGGCGTCGGGTTGGTCTTGTAGGTCTCGATGGCGCCTTCGATGCCGCCATTATGGGTGGTGAGCGCCACCTTGGACATGCGCCGGTCATGCACGGTCGACTCGACCAGCTCGGCGGTCTGGCTGTGCTCGCAGAAGGCCTGGACGGTGATGCGCGGGATCAGGCGCGCGCCGGAGGCCACATCCAGGGCCGGCTCCTCGGCAGCCTTGGCGGTGTCGCGGGAGAGGAAACTCATGACCAACTCACTCCATCAATCCAGCAGGAAACCGACCGAGCCGTCGTAGCTCCCGCGGGTTCCAGCCGGGCCGACCCCGTAGATCGACTCTATGTGTCCCAGGAAGATAGCCTCTGCATCGTTAGCAAATGCCGTACGATCGGTTGGCAATTCGGGCTGACCGGTGGCCGGCTTGGCCAGATACGGGGTGACGAGGAAGACCAGCTCGGTCTTGAGCGTGGTGAAGTCGCGCGAGCGGAACAGCGCCCCCAGGATCGGAATGTCGCCGATGCCGGGCATGCGGCTGATTTCCTGGCTGGTGCGCTCGTCGAGCAGGCCGGCGATCGACAGGGTCTGGCCGACGCCGAGCTCGACATTGGTCGAGACGTCGCGTGTATTGAGCGCGCCCTCGGAACCGGTCGGCTCGGAGACATTGCTCGCCACCTGCAGGGCGACGACGCCACCCGACTTGATGGTCGGGGTGAAGGCGAGGTCGATACCGTAGGGCTTGAAGGAAGTGACCGGATTGCCGTCGGAATCGAAGGTGCGGTAGGGCAGTTCGCCGCCGGCATGGAAGGTGGCTTCCTGCCCCGACATCGCAACCAGGACCGGCTCGGCCAGCAGGCGCACGGCGCCCTTGGTTTCGAGGGCACGCACTGCCACATCGATGTTGGCGCTACCGAACGGCATTTCGATCGGCAGCCCGGCCTGCACGCCATTGGGCAATTCGGTCATCGGGTTGTTGAACTGGCCGCTCACCCCGCCGATCGAGAAGGTGCTGGTGAGGTTGATGCCGAGCTGCTTGGCGACCTCGCGCTTCACTTCCGCCACGGTCACCTTCAGCATGACCTGCTGGCTGCCCGAGATGCTCATCACGCTGGTGACGTTTTCCGGCGAGCCGGCGAACTGCTGGGCGATGGTCAACGCTTTGTCGGCGTCGTCGGCGCTGGTCGCGCGGCCCGACAGCACGATCCGGTTGACCGTCTTGCCATCGGCATCGGACATGGTGACGGCCTCGACCTCGATCGGCGAGTTCGGGATCACCTTGGCGAAGGTGTCGCGCAGGACCGACGCGACGCTGACGCCGGTCGTGCTGGCGCTGCCCTTGGTGCCGACGTCGAGCACGACGATGGTGCGCCCGGCGGCATCGAGGAAGAAGATGTTGGTTTCGCCCGAGCCGGTGGCCTGGATGATGGCGCGGCGCTTGGAGCGAAGGATGGCGTTCGCGACACCGGGTTGCGAAACGATGACCTCGTGCACGTCGGCAGGCAGGTCGACAAGCATCGACTTGTTGACGTCGAGCGTCACGTTCTGGGTGCGCCCGTAGCTGCCGCTGACCTTGAGGTGGTTCGTGTCGGCGGCGTGGGCCGGCTGCAACGCCAGCGGCGTCAGTCCGAGAACCAGTGCAAGGGCGGTGGCCACTGCCGTCAAGCGCAGGGTCTCACCGAGAAGGCTCCGCCCGGTGGGGGCGTTCGGGGCCGGAAACATCACGTTGTCCTCACGCTTCATTCTGTGGGCTCTTCTGAGCCGGCATCGGCCCCATCGACGATCTCTTCGGGCGGCAGATCTTCGACCGGCTGATCGTCGAAGGAGGCATCAGTCACCGCGACATCCGGCGTGCTGTTGCCGGACGGCATCACGCTGGCAGAGCTGCCGAAGCGGATCATCTTGATGGCGCGGCTGGTCTCGTTGCGGGACACTTCGGGGCTGGTCTGAGCGAAGTCGGCGATGGACCGCAGGGCCAGTGAAAGCGTGCCGAGTCGCGTGGCGTTGATGATGAGCTCACCCTGGGCGGGGGTCAGTTCGAGCGTGGCTACCGTAGAGCCCGAGAAGGTCTTCACCTCGGGCGCATCCTTGTTGCCGTTGTCGTCATCCTTGCTGCCGGTGTTGACCTGGCCCAACCGGGTGCCAAGGGCCAGTATTTTGACGTTGGCGAGGATAGTCTGGCTGATCCCATCGCGGGTCAGCACAACGTCGACGCGGTCGTTGGGGACGACAAAACCGCCAGCGGCAGAGTCGGACTTGACCGGCACGGAGACGCCGCGCATGCCCTTGGTCAGCACTGCCGAGAGATATCCCTGGTTGGAACGGACAAGTTTCAGCCCGGTGATCGGCTCGCCGGCGAAGATTTCGAAGCGAGCCACCGCGTCGTTCATCTCGGTCAGCGCGTCGGGCGCCGCCGCTTGCGTGATGTATTCGGGGCGGACGGCGAGCTCGGGCCAATCCTGCCACTGCATCAGATTGCGGTTGAGGCGCTGGGCGACGCCGATCGAGTCCTTGGCGACGAGAACCTTGACCTTTTGTTCCTCGACGACCTCGGTGCGGGTCTGAACCTGAGGCGGTGTCGATCCGCGCGTGGCGAGAAAGGCGGCAAGACCGCCAGCCACCAGCGCCACGACCAAGAGGATTATGCGCGAGGCATTCATCGCCCGAACTCCACAACGAGGCTCTTCTGAGCCTCTGCTACAGCGTGGGCCGACTATCCGGACAAAGGGTCAAAGTTTGGTTAATCGATGCTTGTCGAATACGGTTAAGAACTCGTATCCGAAAGTCTTCAGCTGATGAGAAGCTGAAAAACCGTGCTCATCGGATAGACGATGAGGGCACCTGCGGCGAGCGCGATGCCGTACGGCACGCCGGTCTTGGCATCGTGCAGGCGGCCGATCCAGGGTACCGTCTTCAGGGTGGCGGAGAGCGGCCGCCGGCGAACGACGACCAGCACGATGGTAAGCACGCCGCCCAGCAGCGAAGCGAAGAGCAGGAAAGGCAGAACCTGGCCAAGACCGAACCAGAGGGCGATGCCTGCGATCAACTTCGCATCGCCACCGCCTATCCAGTTCAGCGCGAACAGGCCGAAGCACACCGCCAGCGCGAGGACGGCAGCGGCGACGTGCCAGCCGATGGCCTCAAACGGCAGGCCGGCGACCAGCGCGACGACGAAGAAGCTCACGACCAGGCCAAGCACCAGCTTGTTGGTAATCTTCAGGCTCATCAGGTCCGAGCCTGCGGCGGCGAGCATGAAAGCCGGGAAGACGAACAATACGGGAATCGTCACGAAGCTGGGCATGATGAATCTGCGCGAGGGATGGATCGGCCCCAGTCTCGGCTGGCGATGGTTAAGAAAGCAGAAAGGGGCCACTGCCGGCCCCTTTCGCTTACCTACGGTCCTCGGTTGAGGACGCCATATTCTTAGTCGCCGGCCGGAGCGGTCACGGGGTCGTTCACGGTCGGATCGAGCTGATTGGTGGTGATCGTGCCACCGAGCTGGTTCGAGATACCAGCGAACAGGCCACTGAGGTTGCCGCCAAGCGCGGTGGCAGCGAGGATGATACCGACGGCGATGAGCGCGGCAATCAGGCCGTACTCGATCGCGGTGGCGCCGGATTCGTCGTTCACGAAACGAGCGAAAGTCTTCATTTGTATTTGGCTCCTTGCACACGTCATTCTATTTGGTCGCATCGGCTGGATGCGTCTGCACCGTTCGATACGTCACACATCGAACATGACCGAACGCTATTCGGGCTGTCTTGACATTGAGTTAATTGCAGAGCCCGGAAACCCCCGGAATGCAAGGCTTTTTGGCATGATGAACGCCGCGTTACAGTGCTCGTTACAAGTCGCTCCAGGTCCGCAAGTATTCGTTCATCCGCGACGCCCGCATAATACTGCAACCAAGGCGAACACCCCTGGCGAAGCGGGCATTTGCGAATTGTTCACCATTCCGCGCAACACTCTGTTTGTCTTCGCGCCGCCTATTCAGGGTCTTCCATGCCGCTCTCTTCGAGACTAGTCGCCGCAATCGTTGCGACGGTGCTGGCCACCGGCCCCGTGCTGGCGCAGGCCGAGCCGGTGACCGTGAAGCCCAATATGGCCCGCATCCTGAGGATCAGCGCACCGGCTTCCACGGTGATCGTCGGCAACCCGGGCATCGCGGATGTGACCATCCAGGATCCGCAGACGCTGGTGCTGACCGGCAAGAGCTTCGGGCAAACCAACCTGATCGTGCTGGACGGCCGCGGCGAGCCGATTGCCGACACCATGATCGAAGTGGTGCAGGACACAGCGGACCTCGTTACCGTGTATGTGGGCGGCACGCGCACCAGCATGGCCTGCGAGCCCGTGTGCCAGCCCATCATCATGCTCGGCGACGATGCCGGATATACCGGCCAGACCATCAGTGCGGCCAAGGCCGTCGAGAGCGCGGCGCAGTAACCGCGGCTTAACCATCGGCCCGCGTCACATGCAAATGCGGTCGTCGTACTAACCAATCGATAGGTGGAAGACGGTAGGTTCGCGCCGAAACTGGTGCGAATTACGGACTTTCATGCAGAAGCGCCCGAGTCTGTTGGGACGGCTCGCGTCGCCGGCAATGCGCCGGTGGCGGCTGTTCATGCGCGACGAGACCGGCGTGACGGCGGTCGAGTTCGCCATCCTGGCCCTGCCCTTCTTCTCCATCATCGTCGCGATCATGGAGACTTCGGTCATCCTGCTGGCCGGGGCGATCCTCGACAGCGCCGTGCAGGATACGTCGCGCGTCATCCGCACCGGCCGCGCCCTCACCTATGATGCCGAGGCGTTCCGGGAGCAGCTCTGCGGCCGGCTTTATGGGATGTTCGACTGCACCTCCGGCCCGAACGAGCGGCTACGGATCAACGTCGAGGTCATCAACGACTTTGCTTCGTCGTCACCGATGCCCTCACCGGTGCAGACCGGCGCGGCCTGCATCAACAGCCAGTGTGGGTGGTTGATGTCGGACGACTTCAACGGCGGCACGCCGGGAGAGAACGACGTCGTCATGGTGCGCGCCTACTATAAATGGCCGACCCTCATCAACTTCCCCGGCTTCAACTTCAGGAACCTGCCCGATGGCTCTCGGCTGCTCGGCGCGGTTCGCATCTTCATGAACGAGCCGTTCTGATGCGAAGCTGGCTGCTGCACAGGATCGGCCGGCTGTCGCGAGACACCCGCGGTGTCGCGGCGGTGGAGTTCGCGCTGATCCTGCCGCTATTGCTGCTGCTCTATATCGGGTCGGTCGAAGCCACGCTGCTCTATACTACCGACCGCGGCGTAGCGACGATTGCCAGCACCGTGGCCGATCTGGTTGCGCGCTCCAAGACCACCGTGAACAAGAGCAATCTCGACGATTACTTCCTCGCCGCGACGAACGTGCTGAAGCCCGGCGCGACCGAGGATCTCACGCAGGTCGTGTCGCTGATCAGCATCGACGCGGATGGCGTCGCCACCGTGGTTTGGAGCGCAGCCAGCTCCGACGGCGCCGAGCGCGAGCCCGACGACGAGTTCCCGCTCGCTGCCGACAGCGAGATCAGCCAGATGGCGCGCAACGCCAGCGGCTTCCTGGTGGTGGGCGAAGCGAGCTATCCCTATGTCCCGATGACTGGCCTCGGCATCCCCGCTACGGTGAACCTGCGGCATGTCGAATACTTCCTGCCGCGGCGCGAACGCGAGATCATATATGATCCAAACGCGTGAGCTTGCCCCC
This sequence comes from Devosia sp. Soil_C_22, assembly GCF_057657195.1. NCBI lineage: Bacteria > Pseudomonadati > Pseudomonadota > Alphaproteobacteria > Hyphomicrobiales > Devosiaceae > Devosia > Devosia sp. Soil_C_22. The sequence goes on along the minus strand of NZ_JBDGIY010000001.1, from coordinate 473,725 downwards.
GGCCACGGGGCGTGCCATTAGCCGGCATCCCCAAATCGAGGCCGGCCATGCAAGACACCCTGATCCCTGTGTTCGATCTCGGCGGGGTGTTCGTCGACTGGAACCCGATGTACCTGTTCCGCAAGCTCTTTGAGACCGAGGAGGAGGCGCAGTGGTTCTGGGACAATATCTGCACCAAGGACTGGAACCTCGAGTTCGACGCCGGCGACATTTTCGCCGAGGGCGTGGCCAAGCTGATCACGCGCTATCCGCGCTACTGGCGCGAGATCCAGGCCTTCGACCTGCGCTGGAAAGAGACGCTGGGCGAGTTCATTCCGGGCACGATCGCCATCCATGAGGAACTGATCGCGGCCGAGGTCCCGACCTTCGCGATCACCAATTTCTCGTGGGAGAAGTGGGTGAGCTGCCTCGGCGAATGGCCGTTCCTCGAAAAGTTCGACGGCGTGGTGGTGTCGGGGCTCGAAGGGTTGGTGAAGCCCGATCCGCGCCTCTACCGCGTGTTCTGCGAGCGCTACGGGCTGGCGCCGGAAGCCTGCGTGTTCATCGACGACAGCGAGCCGAACGTGGTTTCGGCGCGCAAGTTCGGCATGCAGGCGATCCACTTCACCGGCGACAGCAAGGCGCTGCGCAAGGAGCTGATCGAGCTGGGGCTGCCGCTGAAGAAGAAGTGAGAGAGAAGGTAGAAGGTAGAAATTAGAAGGTAGGGAGCCGGTGCTCCGGCCTCACCCAACTTCTACCTTCCAACTTCTAATTTCTACCTTCTACTTCCTGCCTTCTACCTTCTACCTTCTACTTCGTGCCGTACATGCGGTCGCCGGCGTCGCCGAGGCCGGGGACGATATAGCCCTTCTCGTTGAGATGGCTGTCGATGGCGGCAGTGAAGATCGGCACGTCCGGGTGAGAGGTGGTGAACTTCTCGATGCCTTCGGGGGCGGCGAGCAGGCAGAGGAAGCGGATATTGTTGGCGCCGCGCTCCTTGAGCTTGTCGATGGCGGCGATCGAAGAATTACCGGTCGCCAGCATCGGGTCGACGACGATGATCAGCCGGTTATCCAGCTCGGACGGGGCCTTGTAGTAATACTCGACCGGCTGCAGCGTCTCGTGGTCGCGGTAGATGCCGATATGAGCGACGCGGGCGGCTGGGACGAGGTCGAGCATGCCGTCGAGCAGGCCATTGCCGGCGCGAAGGATGGACGCAAACACCAGCTTCTTGCCCTTGATCGAGGGCGACTCCATCGTGGTCAGCGGCGTTTCGATCGGGATCATCTCGAGCTCGAGGTCGCGGGTGACCTCGTAGCACATGAGGTGGGCGATCTCGCGCAGGAGGCGCCGGAAGCCGGCGATCGAGGTGTCCTTGTCGCGCATGATGGTGAGCTTGTGCTGCACCATCGGGTGGTCGATCACCGTTACACCGCGCATGGGAGACCTCGGAGGAGCTAGAGGAAGGATTTGCCGTGCTTGCCGGGGGCCAGGCCGAGCCAACGAGCGACGCTTTCACCTATATCCGCGAAGGTTGGGCGGATGCCAATGGTTCCGGGACCCAGCGTTGGGGAAAAGCACAGGATCGGCACCTGTTCGCGGGTGTGGTCGTTGCCGCGCCAGGTCGGATCGTTGCCGTGGTCGGCAGTGAAGACGACGAGGTCGTCGGGCCGCATCTTGCTGATCAGCTCGGGGATGCGGGCGTCGAAGGCTTCGAGCGCCTGGGCGTAGCCGGGGACGTCGCGGCGATGGCCGTATTCCTGGTCGAAATCGACGAAGTTGACCATGATGAAGGCCCCGTCGGCGGCCATTTCCATGGCTTCGAGGGTGCGGTCGAACAGGGCCATGTTGCCCGTCGCCTTCATCTTATGGGTGACGCCGTGGCCCGCGTAGATGTCCGAGATCTTGCCGATGGCGTAGACCTGCCGGCCGGCATCCTTGGCGCGATCGAGCAAAGTCGGCTCGGGCGGGGCGATGGCGAAGTCGCGGCGGTTGCCGGTGCGCTTGAAATCATTGGCGTTTTCGCCAACGAAGGGGCGGGCGATGACGCGGCCAATCATCAGAGGTGCGGTCAGCTCGAAGGCGGTTTCGCAGAGCTTGTAGAGGCGATCGAGGCCGAAATGCGTTTCGTGCGCGGCCATCTGGAAAACGCTGTCGATCGAGGTGTAGCAGATCGGCTTGCCGGTGCGGATCGACTCCTCGCCGAGCTCGGCGATGATGGTCGTGCCGGAGGCGTGCTTGTCGCCGAGGATGCCGGGAATGCCTGATTTTTCAATCAGTTGCGCGATGAGTTCGGGCGGGAAGGTCGGCTCGGTCTTGGGGAAGTAGCCCCAGTCGAAGGGAACGGGGACGCCGGCAATTTCCCAGTGGCCGGAGGGGGTGTCCTTGCCTTTGCTGACCTCGCGGCCGACGCCGAAGCGGCCGCCGCGGGGGACTTCGGAGAAGCCGCGTGGGACGGTGCCGGTGGAGAGATGGGCGGCGGCGCCGAGGCCGAGCGCGTCCAGATTCGGCAATGAAAGCTGATAGTTAGCGGCGATGTGCCCGAAGGTGTCGGAGCCGGCATCGCCATAGTCGGCGGCATCGGGCGCGCCGCCAATGCCGAAACTGTCGAGGATACAGAGTATTGCGCGGGGCATCAGGGGGCTCCGATCCGGTCGGCGATGAGGGGGTGGGTCGGCGCGAGCGCGTCGGAGATGGTGTAGGCGGTGAGCAGGCGTTGGGTCGCATCTGCTGCCATATCTTCAGTGGCTGCATGAACGCGGCACAACACAGTATGAACGTCGGTTTTTGCCCCAAGCCCAAGCAGTTGGTCGAAACCAACGCGGTGGTCGATATTGTCCGTGGGGAGGCGGCGGCCGCCGCCGAGGGCGACGACGCCCATGCCGACGCCACGCGTGTCGATGACGGTGACATAGCCGGCGGCCGGGGCAAGAATATCACGTACGATCGGCGCCGGGGACAGGTGGGCGTCCATGCGCTCGACGAAATCGGCCGGACCACCAAGGCCAGTGACCATCCTGGCGAAATGCTCGGTGGCCTTGCCGCTATCGAGGGCGCGCTCGACGGCCGCGCCGGCATCGCCGTCGTAGCCGGTGAGCTCGAGCGCAGCGGCGCAGAGCGCGAGGGTGACTTCGCGCAGGCGCGAATCCTGGTGCGCGCCGGTGAGGAAATCGACGGCGTTGCGGATCTCGAGTGCGTTGCCGGCGGCAGTGGCCAGCGGCTCGTTCATGTCGGTGATCAGGGCCGCGGTCTTCAAACCGGCGCCGTTGGCGACGGAGACGAGGCTTTCGGCCAGGGCGCGCGACTTCTCCAGTGTCGGCATGAACGCGCCGGAGCCGGTCTTGACGTCGAGGATGAGCGCATCGAGGCCGGCGGCGAGTTTCTTCGACAGGATCGACGCGGTGATCAGCGGGATGGATTCGACCGTGCCGGTGACGTCGCGGATGGCGTAGAGCATCTTGTCGGCGGGCGCGAGATCGGCGGTCTGGCCGATGATGGCGCAGCCGGCATCCTGCACCACCTTGCGGAACAGGGCGTTGTCGGGCTGGGTGGTGTAGCCGGGGATCGAGTCGAACTTGTCGAGCGTGCCGCCGGTATGGCCGAGGCCGCGGCCCGAGATCATCGGCACGTAGGCGCCGCAGGCAGCAAGGATCGGCGCGAGCATGAGCGAGACGTTGTCGCCGACGCCACCGGTCGAGTGCTTGTCGACCACCGCACCATCGAGATCGGACCAATCGAGCACGCTGCCGCTATCGCGCATCGCCTCGGTGAGGGCGACGCGCTCGGGCGTCGACATATCGCGGAAAAACACCGCCATGGCGAAGGCAGCAGCCTGGGCGGGGCTGACCGAACCATCGGTGAGCCCGCCGATGAAGGCCTTGATTTCGCCGGGCGTGAGGGCATCGCCGTCACGCTTGCGGATGATGGTTTCCTGAGGCAGCAGGGTCATGGCGTTGTTGTGCGCTGGCGGCGTGGCGAAGGCAAGGTGCCGTCACCAGACGTCGCCGTCGCGCCAATCGCAGGTCAGGTCGCCGTCGAGGTCGAGCGCGACGACGGGCAGAACGAGGATGCCCTCGTCCTCGTCGGCGGTGCGCTCGATGCCGGTTGGCGTGAAGGCGAAGGTGCGGCCGCGCCAGGCCTGCCAGCCGAGGGCGTCGTAAAGCGCCCTGCCCTCGTCGGAGGCGCTGAGGGCGCCCATGGCATAGGCGCGGGTGACGACATCGCCCAGGCTGGCCATGATGGCCCGGCCGATGCCCTGGCGGCGGCGATCGGCGTGCACGGCGACAGCCTCGATATAGCCGCAGCTCAGCGCGCGGGCCTCAGCGCTCGTGCTCATGTCGCGCGCGGCGTGGAGCATGCGGCGCTGCACGACCGAGCCGTGGCCGACGAGTTCGTCGCCATCCCAGACCAGCGCGTGCATGCCGCCAAGCGCGTGCTCCCAATCGGCTTCGGCGAAATCCCCCTCATAGGCGACATCGAGCATGTCGCGGATGGCCTGCAGGGTCGCCGGGGCGAGCTGTGAGGTGTGGAGCAGCGAAACGGGGCCGGTCGAGGCAGGCATGGCGGGTTATCCTCGCAATCTCGCAGATAAGGGAGCCAACGGCCCCGGGCGGGTGTGGAGGATGTCGTACGCCGATGCCCGGAAGGCAAGGATGGCTCCTCCGGGGGAAATGTGCCACCACCCCCCGGAAGAGCCAGGCACCCCAATGCCTTGCGTCCGACGACGCGCGAGCTCGTGCCACAGGCTGGGTCTGCGATGCGGACCCGACTGACCCAGCACGCAAATTTTGCACAGCCAGTGCCAGCACCGCATCATCCACATGGATGATGCGAAGGTCCGGTTCAGTCCCGGGACGGGTTGGGCGCAAGGCCCTGCAGCAGGGCGGCGAGCTCGACCTGGCGGTTGAGGCCGGTCTTGTCGAACACGGCGCGCAGCTGGGTGCGCACCGTGGCGAGGCTGACGCCATTGGCGCGCGACACATCCTCGGCGGTCATCCCCTGCCCGATGGCGCGGGCCACGCGGGCTTCGGCCGCCGTAAGATCAAACAGGCCCTGGATGATGCCGGGCTGCGGTACGTCGCGTGGGCCGACCGGGGTGACGAGCAGGATGGTGGAGGCGGTGCCGAAGATGTCGCGAGCCTGCCGACGGATCGGATAGAAATGCATGACCGCCGCGGGATGGCCGAGCATGGCCGGTACCGGCATGGACTGGATGGCACTGGTTGCCGGTCCGGCGGCAAGCGCGCCGAGAACCGTTTCGAGCCGTGCGTCGGCCTGCGCATTGGCGAGCGCGATGCGGGCCGAGCGGAACTGCACCATGGCCGGAGCGAGAGCTTCGAGCAGGCCGTTGGCGGCCAGGGTGCGGCCTTGCGCATCGAGTATGGCGGCGGGAATACCGACCACTTCGAGCGCCATGGCGGCGGCCGACATGCGCTCGAAGGACAGCCGGCGCGACAGCAGCGCGGCACGCGCCAGATGCGGGCGCAGCGCATCGAGCTGGCGGACGATATCGTCGCCGGGCGGGCCATCCTCGAGCCGCCGCTCGCCGTGGACGATGAGGATTTCGCCGGTGGGCGGCGCGATGTTGGTGGCGATGCCCCAGCCGAAGCCGGCGGGCACGAGCAGATTCCGGCGGATGGGATCGGCCTCCCACTCTTCCAGCGTGAAGACATCGAGATCGCGCAGGAAGCCGGCATGATCGGCCCGCATCAGGCGGACGGTACGCTCGTCATGGCCGATATAGCCGCCGGCCATGTAGGCCTTGCCGGTCTCGAGGAAGCTCGCCGAGCCGGCCCAGCGCACATCGGCGCCGCGGATGCCGAGCAGGACGGAGGCCGCGAGGCCGGTGACACGGTTCAGGCGATCGAGCACGTCGGGCCACAGCTCCGGGATCGCCGCCGCCTCGTAGAGACGATCGAGAAACTCGCTTTCCTCATCCGCCATGGGCCCTCCCCCTGAGCCAGTGCCGAAGCAGGTGCATGCTACACGGCAACGGTGGCGGTGGCAGCCCGCTCGCGCTCAATTCCGCAGGGTGAAATCTCCGCCGCGCAGCCGCAGGGCATCCTGGCTGGGTGGGGCGCCGAACTGGCGGCGATACTCGCGGCTGAACTGCGACGGGCTGTCATAGCCGACCCGGTAGCCGACGCCCGCGACATCGTTCGGCGCAGCGGCGAGCAGCAGGCGCGCTTCCTGCAGCCGCATCTGCTTCTGGAACTGGATCGGGCTCATCGCGGTCGCGGCCTGGAAATTGCGATAGAAGGCCGAGGCGCTCATGCCGCAGACGTCGGCGACATCCTCGACGCGGATGGCCCTGTCGTAGTTCTGGCGAATCCAGCGCACGGCCTGCCCGATACGGCTGAGGTTGGAATCGGCAAGGCCGAGCTGGCGAACGGCGGCGCCCTGCTCGCCGACGATCAGCCACCACAGGATCTCGCGCCTGAGCAGCGGGGCGAGCACGGCAAGGTCGCGCGGGCTGTCGAACAGGCGGAGGAGGCGCAGGACGGCGTCGAGCAGTTGCGCTGGCGCGGCGCTGACCGTCATGCCGGATGGCGGCGTGCCGCGGCTATCTGGGATGCTGGCTGAGCCGGCTTGCAGCAGCAGCTCGGCGATCATGGCAGGATCGAGCAGCATGCCGAAGCCGAGCGCCGGCTCGCCGGGGCTGGCGCCGAGGAACTGGCCGGTAACAGGCAGATCGAGCGAGGACACGAGATACTGGCCGGGGCCGTATTCGTAGACGCGATCGCCCAGCGCGAGGCGCTTCCTGCCCTGCACCACGAGCGCGAGGACGCTGCCGGACATCGAGGCTTCGAGCTCGGACACCTCGTTGCGGGCGATCATGACGCCTTCGACCGGCGTCGACATATCCGGGCGAGCGTGACGGGCGATCAGGTCGCGCAGTTCTTCGATGACCGGCATGAGAGGCCTCGCGGGATCGGTAAGTCTGAATAACAACGGTCGCTGCGTGTCGGCAAACAATTCTCCCGTGAATGGTAGGATCGTGCAAGACGTCGCGAGTCCGCGCCTAACGCTGCGGATGCTGAAAATGGTCATATCCGGGCAGCGGTGAGCCAACGGGGCCACCCTCACGGACAGGAGACCACCATGACCAAGACGGTACTGATCACCGGCGCTTCCTCGGGCTACGGACTCGAGACGGCGCATTACTTCCACCAGCAGGGTTTTCGCGTGCTGGCAACGATGCGCAAGCCGCGGCCGGAGCTGCTGCCCGCTTCCGATCGCGTGGCAGTGCTGCCGCTCGATGTAACCGATGCCGCGAGCATCGCGGCCTGCGTGGCAGCGGCGGGCCCGATCGACGTGCTGGTCAACAATGCCGGCATCGGCGTGGTCGGAGCATTCGAAGCGACGCCATTGGCGCATATCCGCAAGGTGTTCGAGACCAACACGTTCGGGGTGCTGGCCATGACGCAGGCGGTGCTGCCGGGAATGCGCGAACGCCGCGGCGGGGTGGTGGTGAATGTCACCTCCAGCGTGGCGCTGGCGCCGTCGCCATATGCGGCGGCCTATACAGCGAGCAAGACCGCCATCGAGGGGTTTTCGGGCGCGCTAGCGGTGGAGATGCAGCCGTTCGGCGTGCGCGTGAAGCTGGTCGAGCCAGGCTATGGACCGACGACCCGCTTTACCCACAATACCGACGTGCGCGTCGAAGACCTGATCCCCGCCGCCTATGCCGAGGCCGCCGGGCCGATCTTTGCGGCTTTCGCCAAGCCGGCGCTGACGACCAGGGAAATCGAGGTCGCCGAGGCGGTGTGGCGCGCCGCGCAGGACGAGACGGCGCAACTGCGCTTCCCGGCGGGCCCGGACGCGATGGCGTTGTGGGAGCAGTTCTGGGTGCGGTAGCCCTTGGCTTGGACTTCCCTTCGGCGATGCCGTTTCGCGCGGAGTCATTCCCGCGAACGCGGGAACCTCTGTTCGGCGGGTGCCGTCAAACGGAGATCCCCGCTTCCGCGGGGATGACCCGGTGGATAATTACGTCCGAAGGTAAACACCGCCCCATCCAGGGGGAGGTTGGTGCCCTACTCCAGGTTCAATGGATCGGCATCCATCGGCCACATCGGCCTTGGGATGCGCTTGAAGGGGATGTTCCCCCAGTCCGGCGGGCAGGCGCCGGGGGTGGCGACGAAGAGCTGGTCGCGGACGAGCGGGGCGAAGACGTCCTTGTGCTTGTAGAGGTTCTTCAGCGCGATGACCTGCTTGCCTTCGAGCGCGATGCCGTGGCGGGTGAACATCGTGGGCGAGAAGACGCCGACGCGACGGGTGTTGAGCAGGATTTCGATGCCGGCGACGCGCACCACGGCGACATCGCCCATCGGTACGCGCTCGTTGCTGAGCTGATCCTGCCAGGAGCCGCGGGCGAGGTGCAGGACTTCGGCTTCGGCATCGAGGCAGGGGCCGGAGTATGGCTCGTACTTGCCGCCGAGGCGGAGCGTCAGCTTCGTGCCGACGCCGACCGAAAAGCAGATGCCGACAGCGAGCGGGTCCCAGAGCGGGCCGTAGACGGCGTTGGTGATGCCGGCCTCGATCAGCGCGTGCAGCATGTAGGTGGTGTCGCCGGGGGCGCCGCCGCCGGTCTGGTCGGAGGTGTCGGCGAGAAGCAGCGGTTTTGCGCCGGGCTTCCTGGCTTCGGCGATGGCATCGGCGAGCGGGACGAAGGGCAGCGTTGCTTCGGCGCGGATATCGTAGAAGCGGCGGCCATATTTTTCGGCGGCGGCGCGGGCGATCTCGGGGTCACGGTCGGCGACGGCGAGCATCTTCGCGCCGGCATTGGGGACATCGGCCCACGGAAAGCCGTGGTTGAGCGAGAGCGAGAGGATGCCATCCCTGCCCTCGGCGGCGAAGAGCTCGTCGATATAGGCTGGCATCGGGCCTTCGCGGGTGGTGGGAAAGAGGCCCATGGACTTGCAGTCGAACAGGGCCATCACCGGCTCGATCTCGCCGGCGAGCGTGCGCTGCATCAGCGTGAACAGGTCGTCGGCGCGCTCGGCGTAGTCGATATGCGGATAGGCCTTGTAGAAGACGATGAGGTCGGCGGCGTTGACCAGCGTGTCGTCGATGTGGGCGTGCAGGTCGAGTTCGAGGCCGATGCGGACGCCATCGCCAACCTGGGCGCGCATGCGGGTGACGAAATCGGCTTCGCAGTCGTCGTAGCCGTCGGCGACCATGGCGCCGTGGAGGAACATCAGCACGGCATCGACGGGGCCGGCGGCGGCGAGATCGGCAAGGATGCGGTCGCGCATCAGTTCGTAGGCCGAGCGGACAGTGGGGCCGGCGGGCTCGGCGAAGGCGTAGAGGCTCTGGACCACCTCCCAGCCCAGTTCCTCGGACCGGGCGAGCCAACGCTTGGCCGGCATGGCCCAGGGGCTCGGCGGCGCTCCGGCAATGTCGCCCTCGAACCAGACGCCGCGACGGAAATCGTCGATGCCGGTCGGAAACGAGGCTAATGTGTTGGTCTCGGTGCCGAGCGTGGCCAGGAATACGCGCATGAGGTCTCCCTTCCTCTGGTGCGACATTCATCGAACAGAGTTTGGGGCCGCCCCCTCCACCGCCTACGGCGGTCCCCCTCCCCCGTTTCACGGTGGAGGATCGGGCCGGTGCATGCCACCACGCCATACGACCTTCGTAGCCGGTTGCCTTGTGGGACCGGGGCTGGTCTGTTGGCCAAAACACGGTTGGGAGGCCGGGATGGGGGAGCTTTCGTTCGAGACGTCGGCGACAGCGATTGCCGAGGCGCGGCAGTGGATCGCGGGTGGGGTGAACAGCCATTTCCGCACCGGCATGCAGCCGGGGCCGCTGGTGTTCACGCATGGCGATGGACCGTACCTGTTCGATGCCGATGGCAACCGGCTGATCGACTATTATGGCGGCATGGGCGCGATGGTGCTGGGACACAACCCGGTGAGCGTGCGCGACGCGGTGAAGGCCCAGGTCGACCGGGGCATCCTGTTCGCGGGGCAATCGCCGATCGAGGTGGAGGCGGCGCGGCTGCTGTGCGAGCGCATTCCGTGCGCCGAGCGGGTGCGGTTCGGCTCGTCGGGCTCGGAAGTCGCGCAGGCGGCGATGCGGCTGATGCGGGCGGCGACGGGCCGGCGGACGATCATCAAGTTCGAGGGGCACTACCACGGCTGGTTCGACAACATCCTGTGGTCGACGGCGCCGGCGCTGAATGCGGCCGGGCCTGAGGATGCGCCGGTGCCGGTGGCCGGAAGCGTGGGGCAGCATCCGGCGGAGGCCGAGGGCATCGAGGTGATGGGCTGGAACGATCTCGGCCGGCTCGAGGCGCGGCTCAGCCGTGGTGATGTCGCGGGCGTGCTGATGGAGCCGGCGATGTGCAACCAGGGCGCGATGCGGCCGGCCGACGGCTATCTCGAAGGCGCGCTGGCGGCGTGCCGGGCGAACGGCACGATCCTCTGCTTCGACGAGGTGATCACCGGCTTCCGGCTCGCGGCGGGCGGGGCGCAGGAGCTGCTCGGGGTGACGCCGGACATTTCGATTTTCGCCAAGGCGATTGCCAACGGCTTCCCGGTAGCGGCGGTGGTGGGTCGGGCCGATCTGATCGATCAGTTTGCCACCGGCGGGGTGCTGCACGGCGGCACCTTCAACGCGCAACCGGTGGCGCTGGCGGCGATGCTGGCGACGCAGCAGGGGCTGACCGCCGAGCATTTCGCGTCGACCGGCGCGCGTGGGCAGCGGCTGCAGGATGGGGTGCGCGCGGCGCTGGCCGAGGCCGGGATCACGGCGCAGGTGATGGGCTTTCCGCTGATGTTCCATGTGTCGCTGGGGCTGAAGCAGCCGCCGCGGAATTACCGGGAGATCGCGCTGGCCGACAAGGCCGGATACTCGGCGCTGGCACTGGCGCTGCTGAAGCGCGGTGTGCGGGTGCTGGAGCGCGGCGCGTGGTTCGTCAGCGCGGCGCATGACGACGCGGTTATCGACGAGACCATCGCGGTGGTGCGTGAAGCCGCCCGGGACGTGGCGCCAAGCCTGAACCAGTGAGGGTTGCGCGGCGCCGAGTCGGCGTGGCCTAGTGACGGCATAGATTTGAGGAGAGACGGCATGGCATCGGCAGACGGCAGCAGCGTGGGCGGCGGACGGCCGGCGGACCCGACCGAGACCTATCGCATCTGGCCCGGCGACGGCGTGCCACCCGGGTCGGAAGGCTGGGACTGGCAGGAGCGCACGGCGAAAGTGCCGTGGAGCACGACGCTGCCGCGCTACACCCGGAACGTCGTGATTCCCACGGTGACCGTCCATCGGCCGACCAACCCGAACGGCACGACGCTCGTGGTGGCGCCGGGCGGCGCCTTCCACTTCCAGATGATCGACCACGAAGGACATGACGTGGCGCGCTGGCTGAACGGGTTCGGCGTCACCGTGCTGGTACTGAAATACCGGCTGGCGCGCACACCCGACGCCGACGAGGAGGTCGAGGCGTTCCGCAATGAGCTGCAGAAGAAGCTAGGCTCGCCGGCGCAGGACGAGACCTCGCCGCCCCGGCGCGAGTTCCTGCGCGACATTCGCGTCATGGGCGAAGAGGACGGCCGGCAGGCGGTGCGCTTTGCGCGCGAGCATGCCGCCGAGTGGGGGCTCGACCCTGCCCGCATCGGCATCGCCGGCTTCTCGGCCGGCGGCGGCGTGGCCATGGGCGCAGCGATGGAGCATGACGCGGCGAGCCGGCCGGATTTCGCAGTGGGCGTCTACCCGGCGTGGCGGCCGGAATTGAGCGTGCCGGCCAATGCACCGCCGCTGTTCCTCGTGATCTCGGACGACGACAAGTCGGTGGCGCCGATTTCGTCGAGCCGGCTCTACGAAGCCTGGCACGCCTCGGGCGCGCCGGCCGAGCTGCATGTGTTCGGCAATGGCGCGCATGGCTGGGGCATGCTGGCGCCGGGCTTTCTGTCCGACATCTGGACGGTGCTGCTGGAGCGCTGGCTGCGCGTGCGCGGGCTGATCGCGTGAGCGCGCCGCTGCTGGTCATCGACGGCGACAGCTTTGCGCACCGCGCCTATCACGCCGTGCCGAAATCGGTGCGGCGGGCCGGCAACAAGGGCGGCGGGGCGATCGTCGGTTTCGCCAACACGCTGATCCGGTTGTGGGAGGCGGAAAAACCGCGCGCCGTGGTCGTGGGCTGGGACACGCTGGAAACGCCGAACTGGCGGGCGCTGGAACTCGACGGTTACCAGGGCGGGCGCGAGTTCGACGACGAGATCGTCGAGCAGCTGAGCGTGTTGCCCGAGTTCGTCTCGGCCTGCGGCTTCATGAACGGCAAGGCGGCCCGCTTCGAGGCGGACGACTTTCTCTCGACCGCCGCCGCAGCGGAGGAGAAGCGCGGCGGCACGGTGCTGGTGGCGAGCGGGGACCGCGATGCGTTCCAGCTGGTGTCGGACAAGACCACGGTGCTCCACCCGATCAAGGGCGGCGAGATCGCGCGCGTCGATATCGCGGGCGTGCGCGAACGTTATGGCGTGGAGCCCAGGCAGGTGCCGGATTTCATCGCGCTGCGCGGCGATCCGTCGGACAAGATCCCCGGGGCGCGTGGCATCGGGGCGGTGACGGCGGCCAGCCTGCTGAAGCGCTATCCTGACCTCGAGGCGATGCTGGCGGACGGCAAGTTCGAGACGCAAGTGGACGACCTGAAGCTCTACAAGCGGATCGCGACGATGGTGACGGACGCGCCGCTCGGGGCGGTGCCCGACATAACGCCGACCTGGGGCAAAGCCTCGGAACTGGCGGCGGCGTGGGAGATGAAGGCGCTGAGCGAGCGGCTGGCGGGATTGGCCAAGGGCTAGAGGTGCCTATCGGCCGCGCCGCAACTCCCGCGAAAGCGGGAACCTCTGTTCACGGTGCGGGCGGCAAACGGAAATCCCCGCGTTCGCGGGGATGACCCGGTGGGTGGGCGGCTGACGTGCTGTGCTACAGCGCATTCGCCGACCACGGGTATTCCATCACCAGCGCGACGATACCGGCTGTGGGGCGATCGTAGCGGGCCTCGATTTCGGGCAACGTCGATTCCAGCAGCTGCGCCGGCGCTTCGGTGGGCGGGGCGGGCAGGACGAGATCGAGCTTCGCCGTTTCCGCCGCCTGGTCCGGGTAGATGGTGAGGCCGTTTTCGGTGGTGACGTGCTGGCCGCCGGCCGAGATGCTGGTGAGGGTGACGAGGTTGGTGCGCGACCAGGCATCGACCAGGAGGCCGAGCGCGACTTCATCGACGCCATTTTCCAGCGGCACGCCCACCGTGTCGCGACGCCAGAAGCTGAGCGTGTTGCGGATGAAGGTCTTCTTGTGCTCGGTCGTGAGCTCGAACGCTGCGGAATCGTGCCGGGCGTCCCAATGCTCGACGCCGAGGTCGGCGGCGGTGCGCTGTGCGGCCGCGGGGCCGCCGATGGCTTCGACCAGCGCCAGCATGATCGGGATATTGGCCGTGATGCCGGTGGAGGTGGCGACGCCGTTGTCCACGGTGTAGCGGCGATCGGGCACGAAGGTCATGGTGGGATGTTGCTGGCGCAGCTCGTTGACGATGGACCAGTGCGAGGTGGCGCGGCGGCCATCGAGCAGGCCGGCGGTGGCCAGCATGCGCGAGCCGATACAGATGCCGACAATGGTGGCGCCCTTTTCGCGCTGGGCCTTGAGCCAAGTGGCCATGAACGCGTCGGTGCCCGGCTCCATCGCCGGCACCACGACATAATCGGCGCCATCGGGATAGCGCGCGTCGAAATCGGCGATAGTCGACTGCGGATCGACGCTGAGGCCGGGGTAGAGTTTTACGCGCTCGGGCTTTTCGGCCACCACCGTGACATCGGCGACGCCGGAGCGGCTGAGCACGCCATAGGCGGAGAGGAAGTCGGACACTTCCGTGCCGGCGTTGAGCGTCGCGATGGCGATGACCGGGCGCTCGCGCTTGGGTGGGCGCAGGCCGTCGATCAGCGCGGCCTGCTCGTCGGCCGCGACCGGGCCGGGCAATGGGCGGGCCGCGGCGGGAGCGCCGGGCGCGAGCAGGATGGGGGCCGCGACGGCGGCGACGAGGAGAAGGGCGGCGATGCCGCCGAGGACGAAGGTGCGAACACGCATGAGGTCTCTCCTTCAGTAGGGCAATGCACGAGGGCGCTGCCGGTTCTGTCGGATGACCTTGTCGACCTTCCCATCATAGGAAGGTCAAGCGGCTTTTGCGCGACTACGCCCCGTACGGAATCCAGACGTTCTTCACCTGGGTGGCGCGGCGGAGGAAGTAGTCGCCTTCGAATTTCTGCTTGTCGGCGAGGTCGTAGTAGAGGCCGCGGCTGGTCCAGGTCTGCTTGACGTTGCCGGCACTGGCGGCCTCAACCATCTTCGACGTCTCGGCATCGCCGGCGAACCAGATGGCGTCGATGCCGTCGTGCTCGGCCAGGGTTTTGGCCAGCGCCTTGCTCTCGCCGGTGACGATGTTGAGGACGCCCGAGGGCACGTCGGAAGTCTCGAGCACCTGGTAGAAATCGGTCATCGACAACGGCGACTTCTCGCTCGGGACCAGCACCACGGTATTGCCCATGGCGAGGGCCGGGGCGATGAGTGCGATGGAGCCGAGCAGCGGGCGGGATGGCGGGGCGAGGATGGCCATGGCGCCGAGCGCTTCGACCATGGCGGTGGCTACCATGCGCTGCGGCGGGTTGTGCACGGCGCCATCATATTTGTCGGCCCAGCCGGCGAAGGCGAAGAGGCGCTCGACGCTGGCGGCGACTTCGGACGCCCCATCCTCGCCGGTCTGCGCCTTGATGCGGGCGGCAAACTCGTCGGCGCGGTATTCGAGGTTTTCGGCGAGGAAATAGAGGATCTGCGCGCGGTTGTGGGCCGAGGTGGTGGCCCAGCCGAGCGCAGAACGGGCGGCTTCGACGGCGTTGCGGATATCCTTGCGGTTGCCGTCGCCGACTTCGCCGACGAGGCCCGCAGAGCCGTGGACCGGGCGCGAATACCCGCTGTCGGGGCGGGCCTGCTTGCCGCCGATATACATCTTGGCAGTCTGGTCGACACCCGGCGGGGTGCTGTCTTCAAGCGGGTTGCGCGGCTTGCTGGAAGCTGTCGCAGCGGCGGTGGGCTTGAAGGGCTTCAGTTCCTTCTCCCAGCGCGGCTTGAGGTACGACGTCATGCCTTCCTTGCCGCCCTCGCGACCGAAGCCCGACTCCTTGTAGCCGCCGAAGCCGACGGCGGCGTCGAAGTTGTTGGTGGAGTTGATCCAGACGACGCCGGACTTGATCTTCGGGGCGATGTCGAGCGCCAGGTTGACGTTCTCGGTCCAGATGGTGGCGGCGAGGCCGTAGCGGGTGTTGTTGGCGAGGGCGACGGCTTCCTCGGGCGTGCGGAAGCTCATTTCGACCAGCACCGGCCCGAAGATTTCTTCGGATGCGACGGTGTTGGCGGGGGAGACGCCGGTGATCAGTGCGGGGCGGAGGAAGCAGCCCTGCCCCGGCAGATCGATGTCGGGCTCGTAGAGCTGGCCGCCCTCGGCGACGCCTTTCTTCACCAGGTCGGTGACGCGCTCGACCTGCACCTGCGCCACCAGCGCGCCGATATCGACGGCCTTGTCGAGCGGGTCGCCGACGCGGAGGGTGGTCATGCGCTTCTTCAGCTTTTCGAGGAAGCGAGCTTCTATGGACTCCTGGACAAGAAGCCGCGAGCCGGCGCAGCAGACCTGGCCCTGGTTGAACCAGATGGCATCGACGAGGCCTTCGATGGCCGAATCCATGTCGGCATCGTCGAAGACGATGTAGGGCGACTTGCCGCCGAGTTCGAGGCTGAGGCCCTTGCCGGTGCCGGCCGTGGCCTTGCGGATGATCTTGCCGACCTCGGTCGAGCCGGTGAAGGCGATCTTGTCGATATCGGGGTGGCTGGTGATGGCGGCGCCGGTGTCACCCTCGCCGGTGACGATGTTGACGACGCCCCTGGGCAGCTTCGCCTTCTCGCAGATTTCGGCGAAGAGCAGCGCGGTGAGCGAGGTGAATTCGGCCGGCTTCAGCACCACGGTGTTGCCGGCTGCGAGCGCCGGCGCGATCTTCCAGGCCAGCATCAGCAGCGGGAAATTCCACGGGATGATCTGGCCGCACACGCCATAGGGCACGTGGTCGGGGAACTCGCGCTCGAGGTGCTGGGCCCAGCCGGCGTGGTGGTAGAAATGGCGGGCCACCAGCGGGATATCGACGTCGCGGCTCTCGCGGATCGGCTTGCCGTTATCCATGGTCTCGAGCACGGCAAACAGGCGGCTGTGCTTCTGGATCAGGCGGGCGATAGCGTAGAGATACTTGCCGCGCTCGTAGCCGGAGAGCGCCGACCATTTCGGGAAGGCGGAGCGGGCGGCCTTCACCGCGGCGTTCACGTCCTCGGCGGTGCCATCGGTGATCTGCGCCAGCGGCTTGCCGGTGGCGGGGTTGTCGCTGGCGAAGGTCTTGCCGGGCTTGGTCCAGGCGCCGTTGATGAAGTGGCCGAAGCGGTTCTCGTGGGCGGCGAGCCAGGCGAGCGCGACGTCGGGGCTCTCGGGGGCCGGGCCGTAGTCGAGGGAGGTGAAGATTTCAGCGATTTTGTTCATTGGTTCCTCCTTCGATCGGGGCTCAGCCCCTCACCCGTCTCGGCCTTCGGCCGATCCACCCTCTCCCCGACGGGGAGAGGAATAGTGGTGGCCAGCGCACTCTCGGTATTCTTCTCCCCGTCGGGGAGAAGGTGGCGCGCAGCGCCGGATGAGGGGTGGAAGCCCCTAAACCATCGGCTGCCGATAATCCGCCGCGTAGTGCCCGGTCAGCGTATGCTCCAGTTGCCGCTCGATATCCGTGAGCAGCGAGCTCGCCCCAAACCGGAACAGATGCGGCTGCAGCCAGTGGGTGCCGAGCTCTTCCTTCATCAGCGCCATGTAGTCGAGCGCCAGCTTGGCCGAGCCGATGCCGCCGGCGGGCTTGTAGCCAATCTCGATGCCGGTTTCCTCGTGGAACCAGCGGATCATGCGGACCATGGCCAGCGAAGTCTGGAGGTTGGCATTGACCTTTTCCTTGCCGGTCGAGGTCTTGATGAAGTCGGCGCCGGCCAGCATGCAGACCAGCGAGGCTTTTGCCACATTGGTCTGCGTGGCGAGTTCGCCGGTGCCCAAGATGGTCTTGATGTGGGCGTCGCCGCAGGCCTTCCGCATGGCCTTCACTTCGTCGTAGAGCGCCTGCCAGTCGCCGCGCAGCACCATGCCACGCTCGATGACGATGTCGATCTCGTTGGCGCCGTCGGCGACCGAGGCTTCGATCTCGGCGAGGCGGGTCGAGAGCGGGGCGAGGCCGTGTGGAAAGGCGGTGCTGACCGCGGCGACGTTGATGCCGGTGCCGGCCAGCGCCTTCACGGCGGTGCCGACGAAGCTGTGGTAGACGCAGACGGCGGCGGGCTTGATGTCGAGGCCGGAGGCGCCGAGGCCATCGAGGATATCCTGCCGGACCGGGTGGCGGGCCTTGGCGCACAGGCGTTCGACGCGGCCGGCGGTGTCGTCGGAATTGAGCGTCGTCAGGTCCATCAGCGTGATGGCCTTCAGCAGCCAGGCAGCCTGCCAGTCCTTCTTGACCGTGCGGCGGGCAGGCAGTGTCGACGCACGGCGCTCCAGCGCCGAGCGGTTCATGCGGACGCGTTCCACCCAATCGAGATCGAGCGGATAGCCGGGGTTGCGGCGGTGCGTGGCAGCTGGCTCCACGGGCTTTGACCTCGTGGGCTTTGCGGCAGCGGGATCAACGACGCGAAGTTCCATGCATGGCCTCCTTGCCGCGGCGGTTCTACGACCGCTTTGCGGCAGTTCTTCTGCTTGCCATTATCGGCCCAAAAACTCGGGCCCGAAAGAGTGCGGCAAGAGCTGCGCGATGGTCTGCTCGAGCGGGACGCCGTCGATGCCGTGCGAGACGACAACCACGTCCTGATCGGCGAATTCGCGGATGCGCTGGCGGCAGCCGCCGCACGGGGTTACGGGCGTGGCGCCGGGGCCGGTGGTGTAGACGCGCTTGATGCGGCGCGCGCCGCCGGCGAGCATCGCCGCGATGGCCGAGGGCTCGGCGCAGTTGCCGACCGGATAGGCGGCGTTCTCGACGTTGCAGCCGACATAGATCTTGCCGTCGTCGGCGAGGATGGCGGTGCCGACCTGGAAATTGCTGTAGGGCGCGTAGGCCCTGGCGCGCACGGCCTCGGCGGCGGCGAAAAGCTCGGCGTCACGGGGATGGGGCATGGCGGTGTTCCATTGGAGGCAGAAGCTCCCCTCCCCCTTGCGGGGAGGGGTGGGGGGTGGGGGTCCATCGGTGCGCCACCGGACCACCCCCTCCCTCGTTCCCTCCCCGCAAGGGGGAGGGAGGCGTTAGCCACGATATCAAGCGCATCAGCGTTCCTTGGTGTAGGCGACGCCGCCGGCCTTGGGTCCGACGGCCTTGCCGATGAAGCCGGCGAGCATCACCACGGTCAGCACGTAGGGCAATGCCTGGATGGCCTGGATCGGCACCTGCACGCCGAACAGTTCGACGCCCTGCAGGCGAATCTGCAGCGCATCGAGGAAGCCGAACAGCAGGCAGGTGAACATGGCCGGCACCGGCTTCCACTTGGCAAAGATCAGCGCCGCGAGGGCGATGAAGCCCTTGCCGGCGGTCATGTTGTTGCCGAAGCCCGAGCCCTGCGCGATCGAGAAGAACGCTCCGGCGAAGCCGCACAGCAGGCCGGTCACCAGCACAGCCTGATAGCGCAGGCGGATGACCGAGATGCCGGCCGTATCGACCGCCTTGGGATTTTCGCCGACGGCACGCAGGCGCAGGCCGAAGCGGGTGCGATAGAGCACCCACCAGGTGATCGGCACGGCGAGGAAGGCGACATAGACGATCAGGTTGTGGCCGGAGATGAGCTCGGAATAGAGCTGCCCGATCACCGGTACGCCGGCCAGTTCATTGGCCAGCGGCAGGGTGATGTTGCCGAAGCGACCATCGGCGGTCAGCGGCGGCGTGCGGCCGCCCTGCGAGAACCACTGGATGCCGAGGAAGGTGGTGAGCCCGGCCGCCAGCATGTTGATGGCGACGCCGGCGATGAGCTGGTTGCCCTTGAGCGTGATGGCTGCAACGCCCTGCAACGCAGAGGTGCCGATTGAAACGACTATACCGGCCAGCAGTCCCATCCAGACATTGCCGGTGACGGCGGCGGCAGCGGCGGCAGCAAAGGCGGCGGCCAGCATCTTGCCCTCGAGCCCGATGTCGAACACGCCGGCGCGCTCGGAGTAAAGGCCGGCGAGGCAGGCGAGCAGCAGCGGGGTGGACAGGCGGATGGTGGCGTCGAGCGTCGACAGGATAAGCGTGAGGTCCATGCTCAGCTCCCCGCGGCGGTGTTGCGCGCCACGGCCTCGGCCTTCTGGGCCGGCGTGAACAGGGCGAATGCGCGCTGCAGGCCCGGGCGGAACAGCCCTTCCATGGCGCCGGTGAACAGGATCACCAGAGCCTGGATCACCACGACCATTTCCTTGCTCAGACCGGGAATCACGTATTGCAGCTCATTGCCGCCCTGGTAGAGCGCGCCGAACAGCAGCGCGGCGAACAGGATGCCGATCGGGTGGTTGCGCCCCATCAGCGCCACGGCGATGCCCACGAAACCCGCATCCGCGACATAGTCCAGCACGAGGCGATACTGCACCCCGAACACCTGGTTGACGGCGACGAGGCCGGCCAGCGCACCCGAAAGCGTCATCACGATCATGATGACGCGTGAGTTGGAGATGCCGGCATAGGTGGTGGCGGTCGAATTGAAGCCGAGCGCCCGCATGGCGTAGCCGAAACGCGTGTGCCAGACGAGGATGTAGACTCCGACGAGGCAGAACAGCGCCAGGACGAAGGTGAAATTCACGTCGGTGTTGCGGAACCAGGGCAGGAAGGTGCCGAGCTTGGGCATGCGGCCCTCGGCAGCGATCATCGCCGATTCCGGCGCGGTGACGCCAATGGGCCGCAGCACGTTGACCACCATGTAGACCATGATCGCCGAGGCGATGAAGTTGAACATGATGGTGGTGATGACGACGTGGCTGCCGCGCTTGGCCTGCAACCAGCCCGGGATGAAGGCCCAGAAGCCGCCTACGGCCGCGCCGGCGACAATCACCGCGGGAAAGGCCAGCCACCAGGGCAGGCCCTGCAGCGGCAGGGCGACAAGGATGACGCCGAGCCCGGCGATATAGGCCTGGCCGTTGCCGCCGATATTGAACAGGCCGGCATGAGCGGCCACGGCCACGGCAAGGCCGGTGAATATGAAGTTGGTGGAATAGTAGAGCGTGTAGCCCAGATTATAGCCGTTGCCGAAGGCGCCGGTGACGATGGCGTTCAACGCCGCCAGCGGATCCTGGCCGATGGCCAGCACGACGAGGCCGGAGACGACCAGCGCGAGCGCCAGATTGACCAACGGCAGCAACAGCACGTCGGCCCAGCGCGGCAGCGGCCGCAAGGTCACCGTACTCATGGCGCCGATCCCTCCCGCGTGTCATGCGCGCCGGCCATCATCAGGCCGAGTTCGCTTTCTGATGCGGTGGCCGGATCAGCTTCGCCGACGATGTGGCCGTCGAACATCACAAGAATGCGGTCGCTCAGGGAGCGGATCTCGTCGAGCTCCACCGAGACCAGCAGGATCGCCTTGCCCGCGTCGCGCATCTTGATGATCTGGTTGTGGATGAACTCGATGGCGCCGATATCGACGCCGCGCGTCGGCTGGCCGACGATCAGCACATCCGGATTGGATTCCATCTCGCGCGCCAGCACGATCTTCTGCTGGTTGCCGCCCGAGAACAGCGAGGTCTTCAGCCGCTCGTTGGCCGGGCGCACGTCGAATTTCCTGATGCGCTCGACGGCCTGGGCCCTGGCGGCCTTGATATCGAGGATGACGCCCTGGCCGTAGGACCTGTCGTCCTGGTAGCCGAGCATGTTGTTTTCCCATTCCTCGAAAGCGGTGATGAGCCCCATGCGCTGGCGATCCTCGGGCACGTGGGCGAGGCCGGCCTTGCGAGCGCGATGGGCGCCGTCGTCGCCCTCGAGCGAGAGCGGCGTGCCCTTGAGGCGCACCGTGCCTGAGGACTGATCGCGCATGCCGGAAACGGACTCGAGCAGCTCGGTCTGGCCGTTACCGGCGACGCCCGCGATGCCGACGATCTCACCGGCGCGGACGGCAAAGCTCACATCCTTGACGCGGGTGACGCCGAGATCGTCCTTCACCACGAGGTTCTCGACCGAGAGATAGGTCTCACCCGGATTGGCGGGCCCCTTTTCGACGCGCAGCAGTACGCGGCGGCCGACCATCAGCTCGGCGAGCTGCTCGGGGTTGGTGTCGGAAGTCTTGAGCGTCTCGACCATCTGGCCCTGCCGCATGACCGAGACATAGTCGGTGATGGCCATGATCTCGCGCAGCTTGTGCGTGATGAGGATGATGGTCTTGCCCTGGTCGCGCAGCTCGCGCAGCACGCGGAACAGGTCATCGGCCTCGGCCGGCGTCAGCACACCGGTCGGCTCGTCGAGGATGAGCACGTCGGCGCCGCGATAGAGGGCCTTGAGGATCTCGACGCGCTGCTGGGTGCCGACGGAGACATCCTCGATGATGGCATCGGGGTTCACGTCGAGGCGGTAGTCGCGCGCCAGCCGCTGCAACTCGCTTCGCGCCCGCGCCAGGCTTGGGCCGAGCAGCGCCGAGTCCTCGGCGCCGAGCACGATGTTCTCGAGGATGGAGAAATTGTCGACCAGCATGAAATGCTGGTGGACCATGCCGATGCCGAGGGCGAGGGCATGGCGGGAATCGGTGATGTTCTGTGGCGTGCCGTTGACGCGGATTTCGCCGCTGTCGGCGGTGTAAAAGCCATAGAGGATCGACATCAGGGTCGACTTGCCGGCGCCGTTCTCGCCGACGATGCCGTGCACCGAGCCGCGCCGCACGGCGAGATCGATGTCGCGGTTGGCGTGCACCGGGCCGAAGCGCTTGTTGATCTTGATCAGCTCGATCGCAAGATCGGATGCGGCGGACGAAGACGCAGCGGCCCCGTGGGGCCGCTGCGCCGAAGTATCACCCGATGGGGTGTCCATTGCCACCGTCCGGCTCAGATGCCCGGGCAGGCATTGTCGGTGGTGTAGTCGTGTACGGCGATCTCACCCGACATGATCTTCGCCTTGTAGTCCTCGACGGCGGTCTTGATGTCGTCGGTGATCAGCGAGGCGTTGTTCTCGTCGAGCGCATAGCCGACCGCATCCTCGCCGAGGCCGAGGATGGTGAGGCCCGGCTTGAAGGTCGCGTCGTCACCCGCTTCCTTGAGAGCCGTGGTGACGGCGATATCGACACGCTTGATCATCGAGGTCAGAACGGAACCGGGGTGCAGGTAGTTCTGGTTGGCATCGACGCCGATCGAGAACTTGCCACCATCGGCGGCGGCCTGCAGCACGCCGAGACCCGAGGCGCCGGCAGCGGCGAAGGACACATCGGCGCCGGCATCGAACTGCGCCTTGGCGAGCTCGCCGGCGGTGACCGGATCGTTCCAGGCAGTCGGGGTGGTGCCGGTATAGTTCTCGATCACCTTGGCATCGGGCTTGGCCGCCTTCACGCCCTGCGCATAGCCGCAGAAGAACTTGTGGATCAGCGGCACGTCCATGCCGCCGACGAAGCCGACGGTGCCCGTTTCAGACTTCAGCGCGGCGATGGCGCCGACGAGGAACGAACCGGTGTGCTCGTCGAACAGAATCGACTGCACGTTCGGGGCGTCGACCACCGCGTCGATGATGACGAAGTTGGTGTCCGGGAATTCTGCCGCGACAACGCCAAGGGCGGTCGCCTGCGAGAAGCCGGCCATCACGATCGGGTTGTTGCCCTGCGAAGCGAAGCGGCGGAGCACCTGCTCGCGCTGGGCATCGTTCTGCAGCTCGAAGTCGACGTAATTGCCGCCGCTTTCCTTCTTCCAGGTCTCGGCGCCAGTATAGGCGGCCTCGTTGAAGGACTTATCGAACTTGCCACCCAGATCGTAGATGACGGCGGGATCGGCGAACGCAGCACCGGCGACGAGCACGGACGCGGCAACGCCGGCGGCGAGGGCACCGAGGTGCTTGCTGAAGAAGGTCATTGGAAGGTCTCCCTGTCTCGCGTCGGCAACGGCTCATGCCGCCCTGACAACCGGCGCGTTGGCGGGAATAGAATAGCGCAAACCGGCGCTCTGCAAGGGGGGACTACGCAAAATTTTGACCAAGTGGGCAAAATTGGTGCGGATTACTGTCACGTGGGGCGAATGGGGAAGTAACGCGGCATTGGCCGCCCCCTCCACCAGCTACGCTGGTCCTACTCCCCCGCCCCGCGGGGGAGGATATCGGTGGCTCACTCCGACAGCGGCTTGACCTCGACGCCCATGGCGTCGCCGAAGCGGTGGAAGAAGCCGTCGATGAGCTTTTGCGCGGAGTTGCCGATCAGCGCCTTGCCCAGCTTCATGATGCCGCCGTCGGCGCCGCCCGAGGCGGTGAACACAAGGTGGGTGTCGTGGCCGGCATCGGTCAGCGTGATATCGGCGGCGGCTTCGGCCTTGCCGAGCAGGCCGCCGCGGCCGCGGCCGGCCAGGGTGTAGCTTTCGGCTGGCACGACGTTGCGCAGCTCGAGGTCGCCGGTGAAGGTGGGCGACATCAGCCCCAGGCCGACCTCGATCTCCAGTTCCAGCGTCGTCCCGCTGGTCCACTCGATGCGCTTGCAGCCCGGAATCACCGCCTGCAGCACCGCCGTATCGTTGAGCGCCTTCCATACGGTCGCGCGGGGCGCCGAGACGAGGTAGCTGCCGCCGAACTGCATGAAGGGCCCTTCCTTTCCGACAGGGAGTGAAAGCTAGTGACTTGCGCCGGGAGGCACAATCGCGCAACGCCCGACAGAATGGCAGCGGCGGCCCTTTTTCGTGAGGCTTTTTCGCACCATATGCCGCAAAATAGACGACATCGGTTCACGCAATGTTGGCAAGTGTCACCGCAACCGGGAATCATGTCGTCCCAAGGTGACCAACACAGGGAAGAGCGTTCAATGGCCACTGAAGTTCTGGAAAAGCCGCTGCAGTATCTCGACAAGGCGATGAGCTCGATCAAGGAGCTCGGCATCTGGCCGGAGCAGCCGGCGGAACAGCCCATCACCGGGCTGCTCAACGAGATCACCGACCTCGACGAGAACAAGGTCATCCTGATCGGCCGGACGCTGACCCAGGCGAGCGCGTTCAACGAAGTGGTGCGCAGCCAGGTCGCCCAGATGAACGTGGGCGAGCGCTACGAAGAGATCACCAACGGCTTCAACTCGATCCGCGACGATGCCAAGAACATGGTCGACCAGCTCGACGACGGCAAGCTCGACCTGATGGAGCGCGTCTCGAACGTCTGGATGAAGGTGTCGCGCGGCGATATCGCGTCGCGCTTCGACAAGATCCGCAACGTCTATCTCGACGTGAGCAAGGAAACCAAGAACCAGGTCGATCGCGAGCACACCATCCTCGAGGCCTATCGCGACTTCCGCGGCGCGCTGAAGCAGGCCGAGGTGATGGCGCTCGAACTGCTCGATACCGCGACCGGCAAGCTCGACGAGAAGAAGGCGACGCTCAAGGCCGCCTCCGACTCCGTGGCGGCGTTCACCACCGGCACGCCGGCCGATCGCGCCAAGCTCGAGATGGATCGCGACGAGAAGCTGCGCGCGCTGCAGAACGAAGAGCGCCGCTACCAGATCACCAAGGATCTTTCGGACAACCTCACCATCTCCTACTCCACCTCGGAAGTGGTGATGGCGCGCCTGATGCAGACCACGCAGGCCAAGGAGCGCGTGTACCAGCAGGCGATTTCGTTCTTCTCGACCAACGAGACGGTGTTCACCGCGCTGTCGGCCTCGTTCACCGGCCTGTTCGGGCTGCATGAATCGACCGAGACGCTGAACGCCATGAAGGAAGGCATGTCCAAGAGCCTCGAGACGCTGAGCGAGATCGGCGACCAGGTGGGCGAAGCGGCGGTGCGCGCCGGCTATGGTCCGACCATCCGCGCCGACGCGGTCAAGAAGCTGGTCGACTCGGTGGTGAACTTCCAGGAGAAATCGCGCGTCATCATCAACGAGATGCGCGACGCGGCGACCAAGAACTCGGCCGAGATCCGCGACGCGGTGGAGGACGGCAAGCGCCGCCTGGCACAGCTCGCCAGCGAAGGTAACGCGCTGCTGCTCGAGACGAAGTCGTAAGCGGGAGTGCGGGACGCGAGGCGGGCTCCCAGATGAGCACGACGACAGCTGAAAAGGCGCCGCTCGACGAGGTGATGCTGGCAATGGACGTGGTCGACACGCTCCGCCACCGGCAGGATCTTGTCGAGCGCGAACTGGCCGGCGAGGACCGCGAGAAGCAGCTGATCGACAAGCTGCGCGAAATCTACCACCAGCAGGGCATCGAGGTGACCGATGCGGTGCTGATGGAGGGCGTGAAGGCCCTGCAGGAAAGCCGGTTCAGCTACAGCCCGCCCAAGCCGAGCTTCGGCGTGAGCCTCGCAAAGCTCTATGTGAGCCGCAAGAAGTGGGGGCCGGCGGCCCTCGCCATCGCGCTGGTGCTGGTGGTCGGGCTGGGCGGCTATTTCCTTGCCTACCGCCCGTTCCAGGCGGCACAGGCCGAGGCGGCCCGCGTGGAGCTCGCGGAAAAGCTCCCGGCGCAGATGGATGCGCTGTACCAGTCGATCTTCGAGGAAACCAAGGTCACGCAGGCGGCGACCGACGCCGAGACGATCCGGACGCGCGGGCATACCGCGGCGGCGGAAGGCGACCGGGCCGGGGCCGAGAAGGCGGTGGCCGACCTGACCGCGCTGCGCGACCAGTTGCGGCAGGAATACCAGCTCAGGATCGTCAACCGCGAGGGGCAGAAGACCGGATTCTGGACCTTTCCGGAGATCAACACGGCGGCGACCAACTATTATGTCGTGGTGGAGGCGCTGGACGACAGCGGCAAGGCGCTGACGCTGCCGATCACCAACGAGGAAAACGGGCAGACCGAGAATGTCGCGATCTGGGGCGTACGCGTGCCCGAGGCGACGTACCGTGCCGTGGAGGCCGACAAGCGCGATGACGGCATCCTGCAGCGCAACATCCTGGGCCTCAAGGAATACGGCTTCCTCGACGTCGACTACGTCATGCCGGTCCTGAACGGCGCGGTGACACGGTGGTGATGACGCAATGAGCCTGTCCGGACCCGAGGCCCTGCGTTCGCTCGACGACGCGCTGCGCGACATCCGCCGCGAGGAGGACGAGATCGCCAAGCGCCTGGCGCGTTCGGCCGAGCTCGTCACCAAGTTCAAGCAGACCGAAAGCGAGCTGCTGAAGCAGCTGGCGCAGGTGCGGCTCGACCCCGCCACGCAGGCAGCGCTGACCGGCCATCTCAGCCAGGCCGAAGTGAAAGCGCGCGACATGCTGAGCAGGCATGGCAGCGAGCTCGAGGCGACCGAGGGCGAGCTGAAGGCGCTCGACACGCAGATCGCGAGCCTCGCCAAGGAGCGCACCGAGGTCGCCGCGCAGGCGACGGCGGCGCGCAACGAACTGAAGGCGCTGGCCGACCGGATCGCGGCGGACGCGACGCAGAACCCCGAATATGTCGAGAAGCGCCGGGCGGCCGAGAACCTCGCGCAGGTGGCGGCGGAAAGCCTGCGCAAGACCGAGCAGGCCGAGGCCGACCGCGAGGAGAAGGGCAAGCCCTACCGCGACGATCCGCTGTTCATGTACCTGTGGGAGCGCGGCTTCGGCACCCGGAACTACCGGCACAACAACCTGATCCAGTATCTCGACAGCCTCGTCGCCGGCCTCGTCGGCTTCCCCGAGGCGCGGGTCAATTTCGCGACGCTGAACGAGATCCCGATGCGCCTGCGCGAGCATGCCGAGCGGCAGCAGCAGATCGCGGCGGCGGCCGACGACGAGGTCGAAAAGCTCGAGAAGGCGGCGGTGGACGCAGCCGGCGGCAAGCCGACGCGCGAGGCGATGGAGCGCGCCGACGCGCGCATCCAGGCGATCGACGCCGAGATGGTGGCGGCCGAGGACAAGCGCGACGAGCGCGCCCGGGCGCAGCGCGAGCTGGCGCAAGGAAGCGATCCGGCTTTCACCTCGGCGGTCGGCTCGCTGGCCGAGGCCCTCGGGCGCGAGGACATCAAGACGCTCTTGGCGCAGGCGCGCGCCACCGAGACCGGACAGGACGACACCATCGTCAAGCAGATCGACGAGTCGCGGCAACGGGCCGCCGAGGAAGACAGCGAGAGCCGCGACCAGCGCAGCCGGCTGAAGACGCTGGCGGCGCGGCGGCGCGAGCTCGAGGACATCCAGTACGAGTTCAAGAAGCAGGGTTTCGACAGCCCGCGCTCGACCTTCGGCGAGGACAAGCTGGTGGGCGACATGCTCACCGATTTCCTGCGCGGCACGATCACGGCCGCCGACTACTGGGGACAATGGCGGCGCAGCCAGAACTGGCAGGGCGGCGGCTATTCGGCGCCACGCCAGCAGCAGGCGCCCAACCCCTGGGGCGGCAGTTCGGGCGGCGGCTTTACCTGGCCGGATTCGAGCTTCGGCGGCGGCCGGCGCACCGGCAGTTCGGGCGGGTTCGGCGGCGGCTGGGGCCGACTGCCGGGCGGCGGTGGCGGCGGCTTCGGTGGTGGCGGCTCGAGTGGCGGCGGCGGGTTTTCGCGGCCGCGCACGGGCTCGAGCGGCAACCGCACCAGCGGCGGGTTCAAGACCGGCGGCGGGTTTTAGGCCCACTGCATTCAGCCGCGCTTCAGGACCGGTCCGCTATTGCGCGTCCCTGATCAAGGGAGGTCAAGGATGTCACGCACCATCGTCTCTTCGGGACTGCCAAAGGCGTCACCCTATTTCAGCCATGCGGTGAAGAGCGCCGGGCTGGTGTTCGTGTCGGGTACGGCGCCCTACTCGCCCGAGACCGGCAAGCTCGTGGGCGAGACGATCCAGGAGCAGACGGCGCAGGCGCTGCGCAACATCGCCGCCATCCTCGCGGCGGCAGGCACCAGCCTCGACAAAGCGGTGAGCGCGACGGTGATCCTCGCCGACGAAGACGACTTCGCCGCCATGAACGAGGAGTGGTTGCGCTGGTTTCCCGTCGACCCGCCCGCAGGGCGCGAAACTGCCGGTCCGTGTGCCCGGGCTCAGGATTTCGATCGCGCTGATCGCCGCAGTGTGACGAGGCCCTGTGCCTCATCACGTTGCTGCCGCCGAAGAATCGGAGCACCCCTGAGCGCCGGTCTCGAACGGGACCATCACAGAGGCGACGAGGAGATATCCCATGCGGGCGATCGTGGTGACGGATGAGGCCGCGGGCACGGC
The DNA here is from genome assembly GCF_057657195.1 of Devosia sp. Soil_C_22. Classification (NCBI taxonomy): domain Bacteria; kingdom Pseudomonadati; phylum Pseudomonadota; class Alphaproteobacteria; order Hyphomicrobiales; family Devosiaceae; genus Devosia; species Devosia sp. Soil_C_22. The sequence continues at coordinate 445,414 of NZ_JBDGIY010000001.1, read as the reverse complement.
CGGGATGACGCTGGTAGAACGTCCGGAGCCGCAGGCAGCGATCAACGACGTACTGGTCGAGGTGCACGCTTCGGGTTTCGTGCCCACCGAGCTGGCATGGCCCTCGACCTGGACCGATCGCGTCAATCGCGACCGGACCCCATCGATCCCGGGGCACGAACTGGCCGGGGTGGTCACAAGCCTCGGTTACGGCACGACGGGGCTATCGGTGGGACAGCGGGTCTTCGGCCTCACGGACTGGCATCGCGACGGCACCCTGGCGGAGTATGCGGCGGTCGAGGCGCGCAACCTCGCGCCGCTGCCGGGAGACGTCGACTTCACGGTGGGCGCCAGCCTGCCGATCTCCGGCCTGACCGCGTGGCAGGGATTGTTTGATCACGGCCGCCTGCGAGCGGGGCAGAGCGTGCTCGTACATGGGGCCGCGGGGGCGGTCGGTTCCATGGTGACGCAACTCGCCCACGAGTTCGGGGCCTATGTCATCGGCACCGGACGCGCGGCCGACCGGCAGAAGACACTCGACTTCGAGGCGCAGGAGTTCGTCGATCTCGAGCACGACGTCCTCGAAGACGTCGGCAGCGTCGATCTGGTGTTCGACCTCATCGGCGGCGACATCGGCAAGCGATCGGCGGGCCTCCTCCGCGCCGGCGGAACGCTGGTGTCAGTCGTCGGACCAGTTGAGACCAGGCCGGCGAATTGCACGGCGGTCGACTTCGTCGTCGAGTCCGACCGGGCCCAGCTGGGCGAGATCGTTCAGCGCGTGCGGGACGGACGGCTACGCCCGAATATCGGGGCCGTCGCGTCCCTCGACGACGCTGTCGCCGCCTTCAACCCGACCGAGCGACGCACCGGGAAGACAATCATCGGCGTTCGTCCGACCGGTGGTAAAGCCGGGCGATAGACAGCGCCCTGGGTGACGGTCCGATATCAGAGGCATTCCTTGCGGCGGCTGATGCCTTCCAGGTCGCTCGGGCGGCGGCGCGCCGACTGCCAACGGAGATGTCGCCAGGCTGCCGTTTCTCGGCGAATGCCACAATTTGCCCCGTTCACATCCACGAAAACTGCATAGTACCGGCTGGCCTTGTCGCCGGATGTCCTGTTAGTATCAAAGGCATAGGGGAGATCAGCAAGACAGTAGACAGCCCCAACCGGCGTCGGGAAGCAGCGGAGGAGTTGTCCTCACGGCCTCGATGGCGACCGGTCATGTCGACTGGCTCGAATAATGGAGACCTATTTTGAGCAAGAAGCCTTATGCCAAACCCGTTCTGACCAAGCGTGAAAAGCTGTCGGCCGTGACTGCTGCATCCGACAGCAGCAAAGAAGCCCCTGAGACCTGACACAATGACGACCAATGAGCGCAGGCCTTACGCCAAGCCGACACTGGTGAAGCGCGAGAAGCTGTCGGCCGTCACGGCCGCGGATGCGTCCAGCGGCGCCCAGGTCGGCTGATCCCAGGAATCAGTTCTTGCACAATTCGAGCGGCCGGCCGGCCGCTCGATCTCTTTCGAGACCTACGATGGCAGATATCTACAGGCTGGCAGACGGCGCGACTTTCGAAACGGTCGACGACGGGGCCGTCATTCTCGTGTTCGGCAACGGCCAGCTTTATTCCTGCAACGACACTTCGGCAGCGTTCCTGAGCTTTCTCGATGGTCGGCGCAGCCTGGCCGAGGTGGCCGCATTGATGGCCGCCGAGTTCGACGCGCCCATCGAGGCGATCACGGGCGATCTCGGGGCTCTCGCCGACGAGATGGTGGCCGAGGGCATCATCGTGAGCGTGACGTGAATGCCGGCCCACCCGGCTGACACCGGCTGGACGCGGAGGTGGTTCCGCGCCCGCCTGTGGTGCGAGGCCCGCCTCGTCCCGCTACGGATAGCCGGCAAGACCCTCGACCAGATGCTTGCGATGTTCGAGCCGCGCGACAGCAGCGCGCTACCGCGCTTTCCGCTCGACTATGTCGGACGGTCCGTACATTGGGCCGTTCGGGCGCCGCTGCTGATGCGCAACCGTCGCTGCCTGCGCTCGGGCCTGCTCGGCTACGAGGTATTGCGCCAGGCCGGCTACGCACCGCAGCTGCATTTTTCGGTCGATCGCGGAGCCGCGAACTCCGTTCGGGTGGAAGCGCATTGCTGGGTATCGATCGACGGCCGCCCGGTGGTGAACGCGCCCAACGCCGGGCACGTCCTGCTGTTCAGCTACCCGCAACAGCAGCGGCCGGCCGGCTGATGGAGCGGTATCTCGACCTTCAGGGCGCGTCGCTCGGCATTTCGGCATCCGAGCCGGCGTTGCTCGACATGTACGCACGCCTGCTCGACGGCGTCAGCTTCACGACTCCGCCAGCGCCGGTCTGCTTCCAGCTGCAACTGGTGGTGGGCGAGCCGGACGCCATGCCGACGGGGGCCGCGCTTCTCTACGATGGCCCGGTGCTCGACGAGGGCCGTTGCGTCGTCGCCGATATCGACGGCGAACTCATGCAGCTGTTTCCGGGCAAGGCTTCGCTGCGGCTGTCCGCGCAGGACCGGCGCGCAACGCTGATCGTTGTGGCCGACGAGCGCCGCCGCGTGGCGATGAACCTCGGCATGATCGTGCTCGAAGCGGCGCTGCGGGCCTCGGGCCAGGTGCCCATGCACGCGGCGGGCCTGACCATCGGCGACCGGATCGTCATGGTGATCGGCCAGAGCGGCGCGGGCAAGACAACGACTGCGCTCGCGCTATGCGGCGCCGGCTTCAGCCTGTGCTCCGACGATCTCATGATCTGCCGCGCCGCTGGAGACGGCGTGACCGCCTGGGGGCTGCCGCGCAACCTGAAGGTGCACCGCCACTCGGCCGCCATGCTGCCGTGGACGGCGCCGCTGCTCGTCGGCGAGTGGAGCGATGAAGACGAAAAGTCGTTGCCCCTCGCTGCGCTGCGTGCCGCAGCGCGCGTGGAAGACAGCCGGCCCCGGCCGGTTGCCGCCATCGGCCTGCTCGAACGCACCGGCAGCAACCACAGCGCAATCGGCCGCATCGGACAGGCGGAGATGCTTGCGGCTCTCGCTGCCGATCACGTGCGCACCAGCCTGAGGGGCGTTATGCCCGGCCAGGCCAGCCGCCTCGGGGCGCTGGCAGCGATCCTGCGCCGCGTGCCGGTACACCGCATCATGGCCGGCGCCGATCCCACCGACCTGGGTCCGCTGCTGGCCCGCGCGTCAGCGCTGGCCGAGTTGCAGCAATGACGACGGCGTTGGAGATGAAGCTCTGCCGCCTGGCGGATCCCGAGCGCGCCGCCGTTCCGGTCGAGGCGCAGGAGGTGGACCAGATCCTCGAGCTGGCCGGGGCGCATGGCGTCATGGCAGTGGTGCTGCGCAAGCTGGGCGAGCGTGTCCCCGAGCCCCAGCGCTCGGCGCTGCGCGCCGAGGTGAATGAGCGGATCGGCCCCATGCTGCACCTGCGCACCATCTGGGCGCAGGTGAACGGGCTCGTCGCCGGCGGGCTGGCGGCGATGGTGGTCAAAGGTCCCGATCTCGCCGATGCGGTCTATCCCGCGCGCGCGGACCGGCCCTTCACCGATCTCGATATCGTCGCCGAGCCAGCGGCATATCCGGCACTGGCCGAACTGCTCGCCGCGCTCGGCTATCGTCTCCACATCAAGCGTGCCTTCGATCACACCGTTTCCAACCAGGAGCAGAAGTGGGTGCATCCCGACATCCCTTCGGTGCTGGTCGAGGTGCACGGCAATCTCGTGCATTACGCCGCGCTACGCCGGCGGGTCAGCTTCGGGTATGCGGAGCTGCAGCGCTGCGCGGTGGTGTCGCCCCAATTGATGCGCTTCTTCACCGTGGTCGTCCACGCCACGCTCGGCCACAAGCTGCACCAGCTCAAGATGCTGGTCGACGTGCTGCAGACGTTCCGCCGTCTCGGTGCAACGGACATCGCCGCGCTGCCGGCCATGTCGCGCGAGCTGCGGCTGACACTGGAGGCCGGCCTCTGCCTCGATCTCGTGGCACAGCTCTTCGACGTGCCGGCGGCTGCCGAGCTCGCCCGGCGCGTCGACCCGGCGCAACGCCCTTACCGCGGGCTCATCACGCCGCACACAGCCCTGGCCTTCCCGCACTCGCGCCTCGCCGTGGCGCGGCACCATCTGTTCCGGGCGTTCCAGTATCTCGTGCCGCGCTGAGCGGCGTCACAGGTCGACGACGGCCCGCTTCAGGGCTTCCGCGACGACGAGATCAGCGGTCTCGGCCGGCGTCAGGGCGCCGGAATCCAACCACCAGCCAACGTCGCCAATCTCGCGCCGCATGTTCGCGGCCGTGTGGGAAAAGTCGTAGCTGACCCGCTGGCGTTCCGGACGCGTCGCGTTGCGGTGCCGCGCGACGTCGAGGGGCGGGGCGAGGACAACCAGCATGAGCGGGCGCACCGACAGGCGTCCGGCGAGGAACTCCAGTTCCTCGCGCGTCTCCACCACGGTGTCGAGAACAGGCGTGAAGCCGGCCTCGGCAAAGTTGTTTGCGACCGAGCAGGCGTTGATCATGCGCAGCCGCAACTCGCGCTTGCCGTCAGCCCCGGGATTCCAGTTGCCGCCCGCGTCGAGCAGCTTCGCCTTCCCGTTGACCATCAGCTGCTGCATGACGTCTCCGTCGATGCGCGCCGAACGCTCCAGCCGCTCGGCAACTAGCCGCGATACGGTGGTCTTGCCCGCCCCGGGCGTACCGGTGACGATGAGGCATCCGTCCATGGAATGCGTGCCTTCCAACTGTTAACCCGAATGCCCGGCACAGGCCGGCACATCCTTGCCTGCACTCGCGGTGCTCAGCGGGATGTTGCTGAGGAAGGGCGCCAATCCCGTTGCGCCCGGCAGCGCGATCAGCGCGGAGACCATGGTCCGAGCGGGATCGAGCGCCCCGGTGCGGCAGAGGCCGGGGTCGAGCGAGATGGAGAGGTTGCCGGCGCCGGGCGGCAGGGTTCTCGCCCAGGCCTGGGCCTCGCGGATGGCCCGCTGGTCGGCATCGGAGAAGCCGAAGAGGTAATAGTTGCGGTTGTCGGCCGGCGGCGGCAGCGTGCCGGCGAGCTCGCCGGCATCGGCGGGAACGAGGGTCGCCTTGATGTGGCGCTCGCCGCTCGGACTCCTGGCATCGAAGGTGAGGGTCGAGCCGTCCGGAAGCGGCTCGAGGCTCTGCGGCAGGTCGAGGGCGATGAGCAGGCTCGCGACATCATCGTTGAGATAGTCGAGCCCGCGCAGCTTGCTGGCCGTGCCCATGGGAATGGACGAGCAGGCGGCAAGGGTCAGAGCCGAGGCGAGCGCGCCGAGCCGCAAACCGATCCGCATGGCAAACCTCCCGAGTCGCATCCCCTACGGTCAAGCGGTAGCGCGAGTTGGCTTCGGGCGCAAAGCCGCTTTCGGACGAGGCGGAATCGGCGCAGCGTCATGCCATGAGCGTGCATCTGAAATATGCGGGCCGGCCGGTGGCCGAGCAGGCGGCGGCGATCGAGCGGTTCATCCGCGACGAGCCGGTGCTGATGGAGGTGCTGGAGGGGCTGCGCGCCGACGGGCTGCCGGACCAGCTGCTGGTGGCCGGCGCGATCTACAACCTCGTGTGGAACCGGCTGACGGGACGCCCGGCGCTTTCGGGCATCAACGATATCGACGTGTTCTACTTCGATCCCGACACCAGCTGGGAGGCCGAGGATGCGGTGATCCGGCGACTGACGGAGCGGTTCGCGCATCTGCCGCTGCCGGTGCAGGCGCGCAACCAGGCGCGGGTACACCTGTGGTTCGGGCAGAAGTTCGGGGTTACCGACTTCGCGCCACTGACCTCGGCCGGCGAGATGCTGGGGCGTTACGCGTCCAAGACGCATGCGGTCGGGGCACGGCTCGAGGCCGACGGGCAAATGACGGTGCTGGCGCCATTCGGGCTCGACGACATTTTTGCCTTCCGGATCGTGCCCAACCCGGTGCTGCCCAACCGGGCGGCACACGAGGCCAAGGCCGCGCGGGCGAAATCGGTGTGGCCGGAGATTACGGTGGTGCCCTGGCCGGGTGCCTAGTTCAGCGCTTTCAGGACCGTGCCCTTCACCGGCACGGTCGGGGTCACTTCGGTGAAGGCGAGGTCCTCGCGGCCGAAATAGGACTTCTGGTTTGTCGCCGACCAGTCGTTGGTGACGAGCTTGTAGATCGGCTTGTCGGCCAGTTCCAGCGGCGAGGCATAGAGGAAATCGCCGGTGCGGGCGGCAAGCGGGATGTCGCCATCCTGGTTGGTGATGGCGAGGATCTGGTCGAGGGTGGCGCGATCCACCTCGGTGGTGACGAGCTTGCCATCGAAGCGGACGACGGAATCGAACACGAACCTGGTCACCTCGCCCGAGGGCAGGCCAGTGCCGAAGGTGGTGTGGCCGATGAAGCCGACATCGGCGCCGGTGGCGGTCGCAAGCGCGGCGGCGGCGAAGCGGGCGCTCTCGCCCAGGCGCTGCGCCCTGGAGCTGATGCCGACGACGGCAAGCTCCTCGGCGGTGAGATGCTCGGCGAAGGTCGAAGCGACCAGCGCGGCCAGCTCCTCGTCGGCCGCGCCATCGAGCGCGACGTTGACCTGCCGGAGGGACAGGGCGCGATCGGCGGCGATGTCGACCACGGTGAACAGGCTGCTCCACGAGCCGGTGTGGAGGTAGCGGGTCGCGCCCTCGGCATGCTCGAGGATCAGGTGGTCGTGGCCGCCGATCAACAGGCTGCCATCGGCGAGCAACGGCAGTATGCCACGATCGGCGACGACGCCGGCATGGCTGAGGACGACGTGGAGGCTCCCTGCGGGCAGGCTGGCCTCGAGGTTGGCGCTAGCCCATTCGACCGGATCGGGGATGTTCAGCAGATCGCGCGAGGGCTTGGGATAGGTGTTGATGGCGGGCGTGGCGAGGCCGACCAGCGCCACCGGGACGCTGCCCAGATCGAGCTGGAAGCCGGGCTGGGTGTAGAGCGCGCCGGTGCGGGTGTCGGTGATGTTGCTCACCACGGTGACGCCGGCCTTGCGCGCGCGGACAATGACCTCGGCGAGATCGGTGATCAGGTCGGGTTCGTGGTTGCCGATGTTGACGATGGTCGGCGCCAGCCGGCTCAGCTTCTCGAGCAGCCGCCAGTCGACCGCACCGGCCGAGCGGGTGGCGACGACATTGCCGAGCTCGAATACGTCGCCATTGATGAGGATCGCGGCCGGTGCCGGATTGGCGGCAATCTCGGCGGCGACGGCAGCGAGCAGCTGGGCGCTGCGCTCATAGGCCGAGTGAAGATCGGAAAGGACGATCAGCCGCGCGGCAGGGGCGGACTGGGCGAAGGCCGGCGCGCCGAGCAGCGGCAGCACGGCAGTGGAGGCGAGCAGCTGCAGGAGGTGGCGGCGGGAAAGGGAAGTGAGCGACATGGCGAGCCCCGATGCGGTTGGATGCATCTGGGGTAGCGCGCGGTTGAGACGAGATGGTGACAACGAGTGGTTCCCCATCCTCTCCCGCGCTGTGGGCGAGGATCGCGCCTCAGCCGAACACGCTCGCACCGCGATCCGCCGTGCCCACCAGCGCGCGGAAGCCGGCGAACAGTTCGCGGCCCATGCCGTAGTGCTCGCGCCGCAGGTCCTCGGTGGCCGGGGTGCGGGAGAAGAACTCGCGTTCGTCGCCGAGGAAGGTGAGTGTGCCCTCGTTGGCATCGAGGCGGATCAGGTCACCGTCGCGGATCTTGGCAATCGCGCCGCCATCCGAAGCTTCCGGGGTCATGTGGATGGCGGCCGGGATCTTGCCCGAGGCGCCGGACATGCGGCCGTCGGTGACCAGCGCCACCTTGTGGCCGCGATCCTGCAAAATGCCGAGCTGCGGGGTGAGCTTGTGCAGCTCCGGCATGCCGACCGATTTCGGGCCCTGGAAGCGCACCACGGCGATGACGTCGCCGTTGAGCTCACCGTTCTTGAACGCGGCCTGCAGCCCATCCTGGGTGTGGAAGACGCGGGCGCGGGCTTCGATGACGCGGTTCTCCGGCTTCACCGCCGAAACCTTGATCACCGACTTGCCGAGATTGCCCGACAGCACCTTCAGCCCGCCATTCTGGCTGAACGCATCCTTGACCGGAGCGAGCACTTTCGGCGCGCCCGACACCGCCGGCGCGGGCTCGAAGCTGAGCTTGTCCTCGAGGAGCTTCGCCTCGACCGTGTAGCCCGAGAGCCCCTGCCCCCAGACCGTCTTGACCTCTTCGTGCAGGTAGCCGGCTTCGAGCAGTTCGCGGATCAGGAAGCCCATGCCGCCTGCAGCGTGGAAGTGGTTCACGTCGGCGATGCCGTTGGGATAGACGCGGGCGAGCAGCGGCACGGCGGCCGAGAGCTCGGACATGTCCTCCCAGGTGATCTGCAGGCCCGCCGCCGCGGCGATGGCGACGAGGTGCATGGTGTGGTTGGTCGAGCCGCCCGTGGCGAGGAGGCCCACCATGCCGTTGACGATGGCGCGCTCGTCGACGATGTGGCCGATGGGGGTATAGTCGTTGCCCTCGGCGCTGAGCGACAACGCGCGCTTGGTCGCCTCGCGGGTCAGCGCCTCGCGCAGCGGCGTGTTGGGGTTGACGAAGCTCGCGCCCGGCAGATGCAGGCCCATGATCTCCATGAGCATCTGGTTGGAGTTCGCCGTGCCGTAGAAGGTGCAGGTGCCGGCCGAGTGGTAGGACTTGGCCTCGCTTTCGAGCAGTTCGGCGCGGCCGACCTTGCCTTCGGCATAGAGCTGGCGGACCTTGGCCTTCTCATCGTTGGAAATGCCGGTGGGCATCGGGCCGGCGGGCACGAACACGGCGGGCAGGTGCCCGAAGGCGAGCGCGCCGATCATCAGGCCGGGGACGATCTTGTCGCAGATGCCTAGATAGACGGCGGCATCGAACATGTTGTGGCTGAGCGCGATGGCCGTCGACATGGCGATGACGTCGCGGCTGAACAGCGACAGGTCCATGCCCGGCTGGCCCTGGGTCACGCCATCGCACATGGCGGGCACGCCGCCCGCAACCTGGGCGGTGGCGCCGATCTGGCGGGCGGCATCCTTGATGATGTCGGGATAGACGCCATAGGGCTGATGGGCGCTCAGCATGTCGTTGTAGGAGGTGACGATGCCGAGGTTGAGCGTCCTGGTGCCGGCGAGCCTGGCCTTGTCGGCCGGCGAGCAGGCGGCGAAGCCGTGGGCGAGGTTGCCGCAGGCGAGGCCGGCGCGATGCACGCCCTGGACGCGGGCGCCCTCGAGGCGATCGAGATAATCGCGTCGCGTACCGGCGCTCCGCGCCGCAATACGGTCGGTGACGTCCTGAACGGCCTTAACGACAGACATTTTTGGCTCCTATGGGGCGGAAACCCAGCGGTCGCTTCAGCTAGAGCGCGGTTTTGATCATCCCACCGGCTGTCATCCCTGCGAAAGCAGGGATCCAACTCACGGCTGGCGCTGGCGGAGGCTTGGATCCCTGCTTTCGCAGGGATGACACTCAGTGGCCAACGATCGATCGGCTTCAACACTCAAGAAAACGGCTCACGGGCTCCAGAAAATCGTCAACGGGGTCTGGGTCTGCCGCAGCACGGCGCGGATGGGCATGTCCTCGATGGGACCGTCCTCACCGGCCTTGTCCAGCGTCGCCAGCTTCTCCTCCCCCTCGATATGCAAATAGAGCCCGGCCGTATCGAGCAGACGCGGCAGGGTCAGCGTCACGCGGGGCTCCCCTGCCCCCGGCGCGCGGATGGCGATGGCGGGTCCCTCGCCCGTCAGCGCCGCTGCGAGATTGTCGCCGCCTGGAAAGAACGAGGCGGTGTGGCCGTCATTACCCATGCCGAGGATGACCGCGTCGAACGGGGTGGGCAGGGCCCGGATGGCCATGTTGGTGTGGGCGATGGCGGCGTCGGTCGGCTCATCGCCGCCCGACCAGAGCGGCACGAAATGCGCGGTGGCGGCAGGGCCCTGCAGCAGCTTCTCGTTGACCAGCCCGGCATTGGAGCGCGGCGAGACTTCCGACACCCAGCGCTCATCGACGAGCGTGACGGTCACCTTGTCCCACTCGATGTCCTTGCGGCGTCCGAGCACGGCAAAGAACCGGCCGGGCGTCGAACCGCCCGAGACCGCCAGAACGGCGCGGCCACGATTGGCGATGCCGTCATTGAGGTGTTCGGCAACCGTCTCGGCCAGCGCGACCGCGAGGTCTTCCTTGGTGCCGAAGCTGCGCCTTGTCCCGCTCAATGGCCATCCTCATGCCAGGTGCGGCCGTCGCGCTCGATCAGCGCGATGGCGCCGGTGGGGCCCCAGGTGCCGGCCGTGTAGGGCTGCGGGGCATCGGAGGCAGCGTCCCAGCCATTGCGGATGGGATCGACCCACGACCAGGCGGCCTCGAGCTCGTCGCGGCGCATGAACAGGGTCTGCTGGCCGCGGATGACGTCGAGCAGCAGGCGCTCATAAGCCTCCGGCGTGCGCTCGTGGAAGGCTTCGGCGAAGCTCAGGTTCAGCGGCACCTCGCGCAGGCGCATGCCGCCCGGGCCCGGGTCCTTGATCATCAGGAACAGCTTCACGCCCTCGTCGGGCTGGATGCGGATGACCAGCCGGTTCGGCTTGGGGGCGCCCTCGGCGTGATCGAACATCGAGTGCGGGATGTTGCGGAACTGGATGACGATCTCGGAGGCGCGATTGGGCAGGCGCTTGCCGGTGCGGATGTAGAAGGGCACACCCGACCAGCGCCAGTTCTCGATCTCGGCCTTGATGGCGACGAAGGTCTCGGTACGCGAGCCCTTCTTTTCTTCCGGCAGCTCGTCCTGGTAGCTGGCGACGGTGCCGCCTTCGACCGACCCGCCGCGATACTGGCCGCGCACGGTCGAGCGCGCGACATCGGGCCCGACGATCGGCTTCAGCGACCGGAGCACCTTCAGCTTTTCGTCGCGCAGCGCATTGGCGTCGTCGGAGGCCGGCGGCTCCATGGCGACGAGGCAGAGCAGCTGGATGATGTGGTTCTGCACCATGTCGCGCAGCGCGCCGGACTCGTCATAGTACCCGCGCGTGCCGGCGCCGACCGACTCCGACACCGTGATCTGCACGTGGTCGATGTGGCTGGCGTTCCAGATCGGCTCGAACAGGATGTTGGCAAAGCGCAGGGCGAGCAGGTTCTGCACCGTCTCTTTGCCGAGATAATGGTCGATGCGATAGACCTGATCTTCCTTGAAGATGCGGCTCACTTCGTCGTTGATGGCCATGGACGAGGCGAGGTCGTGGCCGAGCGGCTTTTCGATGACCACGCGGGCGTCGCGCCGGTAATAGCCCTTCTTGGCGATGTACTCGCAGGTCGGTCCGAACAGGTCGGGGGCGATGGCGAGATAGAAGGCGCGCACCACCTTGGGATCGTCGCGCAGGTTCTTGCTGAGATCGCCCCAGTTGGCCTCGTCGGTCACGTCGTTGGCGACATACGAGAAGGCGCCGACGAAACGATCGATGGTCTTTTTGTCCTGGTAGGACTTTTCGACGAAGGCCTCGATCGACTCGCGGGCGAGCTTCTGGAAATCGGCGTCCGACAGCTTCGAGCGCGACACGCCGATGATGCGGCTGTGTTCGTCGAACTGGCCGTCCTTGAAGCGGTGGTAGAGAGCGGGGATGAGCTTGCGCTTGGTGAGGTCGCCCGTCGCGCCGAACACCACGTAGTCGAACGGCTGGACCGGGATGATACGGCTGGACACTCTTCCAAGACTCCTGTCGTGATAAGTCATTGTACTCAGGTAAAATTCTGCTTGGCGAGGATAACGGCGCCGTGGAGCGGCTCATCGACCGGACGGACGATGAAATCGCCGTAGCGTTCCATCATGAGGGGATAGAGGCGAGTACCGAAGCCGCCGACGGCGGCCATGCGGGTGACGCCGCGCGCCTTGAACCATCGGACATAGCTGTCGATGTAGCCCAGCTGGATGTCCATGAGCTTCTTGGCGACCAGATCGCCCTGCTCGTAGTGGTCGAAGAACAGCGGGATCAGGGCGCCGAACTCGGCCGGGGCGCGACCCAGCAGCGTCGAGGGTGCGCCGTTGCCGGCGGGCATGGGGCCGCGCGGGTCCTTGGGGAAGGACCAGTCCATCACCGCATCGACGGTGCCGCCGAGCTTGGCGATCACCGCATGGGTGAGCGGGGAGCCCTCAACGAGGCCATCCGCCGCTTCAACCGCATAGCGCACGAGTTCGCGACCGAGGATCGCGCCACTCATCTGGTCGCCGATCTGGAAACCCCAGCCACCGCACTGGTGGCGCTGGCCATCGACCATGGCGAGGGCGGCCGAACCGGTGCCGACGATGATCACCGCGCCATCTTCACCGCCATGGGCGCCGGCACGGGCGATGTCGATATCGTCGTAGACCTTGACGCCGGCGAAGGGCCAGGAGCGCTTCTCGAAGGCCTCGCGGGCCGAAGGCAGCCGGCCGCCGGCCATGCCGAAACAGGCAAAGGTGCTGGCGGTTTCCGCATAGTCGATGCCGGCTTTCGCGAACGCTTCCTTGGTGCCCTCCATGATCGAGCGATAGGCCGGCTCGCCGGCTTCGATCTGCAGGTTGGAACGACCACCGGCCGCATCGGCCAGGGTGTTCAGGTTCTCGTCGGCGAGGCGGATGCGGCAGTTGGTTCCGCCACCATCCACCCCGAGATAGTACCTAGGCACGGAACGCGGTCTCCCCCGGGAATTGGCATGAAACACCCGGGTGGCCCCCCGAGTCCGGCGCGGACCATAATGCCAAAGGGTTTCGTACGAAAGTACAATAAGCGCCCAGTTGCGCCGGGAAAGCCTGCCTGTTGCATGGCAAGCATGCGCCAGATTGCCGGCGTAAAACGGATCGAATGCACCGGCCGGGCATTTTGCGGTAGAACACCGCGTCGCGGGAGGGTTTTGCAATGGGTCACATACTGGTGCTGGGCGGCGCCCGCTCGGGCAAGACGAGCCTCGCCGAGCGGATCGCCATGCGGGTGGGTGACAAGCCCGCCTACCTCGCCACGGCCGAGGCGCTGGACGACGAGATGCGCGAGCGGGTGCGCACCCACCAGCAGCAGCGCGCCAAGACTTTTGCGACACTCGAGGAGCCGTTGAATTTGAGCGCGGCCATCATCCGGGCCGCCAAGGCGCATGACGCGATCCTCGTCGACTGCCTGACACTGTGGATCACCAACATGATCGTCGCCAACCAGAACGTGGCCGGCGCCGTCGACGAGCTGATCGAGACGCTGAATGCGACGACGACTTCGCGGGTGATCCTCGTCACCAACGAGGTGGGGCTGGGCATCGTGCCGGACAACGCCATGGCCCGCATGTTCCGCGACCTCGCCGGCTCGGCCCACCAGCGCATCGCCGAAATCTGCGAGGACGTGTATTTCGTGGTCGCCGGGCTGCCGATGGTGCTGAAGGGCGCGGCGCCCGAACCGGAGGTGGTGAGCCGGCGGGTGCACGAGGCTTAGACCCCTCACCCGTCTCGGCCTTCGGCCGATCCACCCTCTCCCCGACGGGGAGAGGAATGGTGCCCTGCACCGAGGCCTCGGAATTCTTCTCCCCGTCGGGGAGAAGGTGGCGCGTAGCGCCGGATGAGGGGTTTAGACCACCATCCACACAGCGACCGCGATGACCGCAGTGGCTGCGAGCACGAGGTTCAGCACGGCCCGATAGAGCCTCAGCGCCCGGTCGATGTCGTCCGGACCCAAGTCGGTGCGGCCGGCGCCGAAGCTCGGCAGATCGACCAACTCGCCATCATAGGACCGTGGCCCACCCAGCGCGAAGCCCAATGCGCCGGCGAAAGCGGCTTCGGGCCAGCCGGCATTCGGGCTCTCATGCTTCTTCGCGTCGCGCCACGCCGTCACCAGAGCGGCGCTGTGATCGCCGCCCGGAAAATAGCGAGCGGCTCCGGCGATGAACAATGCCGAGAGGCGCGCCGGGACGAGGTTGACGAGATCGTCGAAGCGGGCAGCGGCCCAGCCATAGTCGAGATGCCGCTCGGTCTTGTGGCCGATCATGGAGTCGGCGGTGTTGGCCGCCTTGTAGAGCGCGATGCCGGGGAGCCCGAGCAGCACCAGCCAGAATAGCGGGGCAATCACGGCGTCGGAGGTCGACTCGGCGAGGCTCTCGATCGCGGCGCGCGAGACACCCGCCTCATCCAGCGCTTCGGGATCACGGCCGACGATGTGGCTGACGGCAGCGCGGCCCTCGACCAACGAACGACGCAGCGCGGCGGAGACCTGCGCCACAGCATCGCCGAGGGATTTTTGCGCAAGCAGGCTCGACGCCAGCAGGGTTTCGATAAGCCAGCCGAACGGGAGTTGGCGGCACAGCCACGTGATCGCTCCGGCGACGAGGCCCACGACGGCGAGCAGCAGGAGTTGCGCGACAACACCCTTCGCGCGGCGGTTGTCTCCGCGGTTCAGCTCCGTATCGAGACGGCCGATCAGCGCCCCCATCCACATCACCGGATGGCCGACGCGGCGCACCAGCGCGTCGGGGTAGCCGACGAGGCGCTCGACGATCAGGGCGAGGGGCGGAACGAGGGCGTGCATCAGGAGCTCCCCTCCCCCTTGCGGGGAGGGGTGGGGGGTGGGGGTCCATCGGTGGTCCCAGCCCTACCCCCTCCCTCGATCCCTCCCCGCAAGGGGGAGGGAGGTGCAGAGCTCCGAGCGCAGGTCATCGCGCCAGCCCCAGCAACACATCCAGATCGAGATGCCGTTCGAGGTGCGCCGCCAGCGCATCGAGCGTGGCCTCGATCTCGTGCTCGTAGGCGAGGGTCGAGCCCTCGGCTGCCTTGCCGAGGAAGTTGCGGCGGAACGCGTCGGCGGCAAACAGCCCGTGCAGATAGGTGCCCATCACCGTGCCATCGGGGCTCACCGCGCCATCGGCTTCGTTGCCGACGCGGGCGAACGGATGATCGAGGCCCCGCCCCGTCGTCACCCCCATATGCATGTGGTAGCCGGTGAGCGGGTCGCCGGTGAGTGCGCTCGTGGCCTGCTCGACCCGCAGTTCCTTCACCGGGCTGAGGACCGTCGCCACATCCAGCAGCCCGAGACCCGCGGAAGTTCCAGCAGGGCCCTCGACGCCATCGCGGTCGAACACGGTGGTGCCGAGCATCTGGTAGCCGCCGCAGATGCCGAGCACTTTCGTGCCGGTGCGGTGCTGGGCGAGAATATCGATATCCCAGCCCTGCTCGCGTAGCGCCCGCAGGTCGGCGCGGGTGGATTTGCTGCCCGGCAGGATGATGAGGTCGGCCGGCGGCAGCGGACGGCCGGGCTCGGCGAGGGTCACCGTGACGCCGGATGCGAGCCGCAGCGGATCGAGATCGTCGAAATTGGCAATGCGCGGCAGGCGCGGCACGACGATGCGATACTCGCCCTGCGTGCGGGCCGGCGCCTCGAGTGCGAGCACATCCTCGGCGGGCAGCTTGCCGGCATCGGCGAACCACGGGATCGGACCGAGGCATGGCACATTTGTGCGTTCGGCAATGAATTGCTTGCCGTTGTCAAATAATTCCGGATCGCCCTGGAACTTGTTCACCAGCGTCGCAACGATAAGCGCCGCATCGGCAGGATCAATCGCCGCGAATGTTCCCACCAGCGCCGCGATCACCCCTCCGCGCTGAATGTCGCCCACCAGCACCACCGGCGCGTCAGCGGCACGGGCAAAGCCGAAATTTGCAATATCACCGGGACGCAGGTTCACCTCCGACGCGCTCCCCGCCCCCTCGACCAGCACCAGATCGGCATCGGCGGCCAGCTCGCTGTGCGCCAACAGGACTGCTGGCAGAAGTTCATGTCTTTTCGCCCAGTAGTCCCGGGCTTTGTACGAACCAACCCGTGCACCCCGCAGGACCAATTGCGAGCCCATCTCGCCTTCCGGTTTCAGCAGCACCGGGTTCATCGCCGTCACCGGCTCGCGCCGCGCCGCCCGCGCCTGCAGCGCCTGCGCCCGCCCAATCTCGCCGCCATCGGCCGTGACAGCGGCGTTGTTCGACATGTTCTGCGGCTTGAACGGCGCCACCCGCAGCCCGCGATTGGCATAGGCACGGGCCAGCCCCGCCACCAGCAGCGACTTGCCGACATCGGAGCCGGTGCCCATGAACATGATCGATTTGGCGGTCATTCTTGGCGTTGTAGCGAGCAGCGCGCCGATCCGATAGGGATGGGATATGCGAACCATCCTCGTGATCGGCATCGGGGCCGGCAACCCGGACTACCTGACGGTGCAGGCGATAAAGGCCATGAACCGGGCCCAGGTGTTCTTCATGCCCGACAAGGGCGAGGAAAAGGCCGGCCTCAACGCCATCCGGCTGGCCATGCTCGAGCAGTTCGTCGAGCAGCCGAGCTACCAGCTGGTGGAGTTCGCCATCCCCTCGCGACGCAAGGCTGAGACTCCCGAGTATCGCGAAAGCATCGACGAATGGCGGGGCAAGGTCGAAGCGGCCTACGAACGGATGTTTGCGACGCTGCCGGAGGACGGTGTTGGGGCGTTCCTCGTCTGGGGCGATCCGGCGCTCTACGACGGCACGTTGCGCATCCTCAAGGATATGCAGGCCGCCGGCTGGGCGCTCGCCATCGAGGTGATCCCCGGGATCTCGGCGCCGCAGGCCCTGGCGGCGCAGCATCAGGTGACGCTGAACCGGGTCGGCGAAGCAGTGACGATCACCACCGGGCGACGCGTCGGCGAAGGGGAGGCGGACGCGCTGTCGAGCGCCGTGGTGATGCTGGACAATCACCAGGTGTTCCGGCGCTTCGCTGGCGATGAAGCGGAGATTTTCTGGGGCGCTTATCTCGGGACGGCGGACGAAATTCTGGTCGCGGGGCCGGTGGCCGAGGTGATGGACGAGATCGATCGCGTGCGCACCGAAGCGCAGGCCCGTAACGGCTGGATCATGGACACCTACATGATCCGCAAGCCGCAGGCAGACTAGGCGACGTCGATCACGTGGGCGTAGGAGCCCATCACGCGGCCCTGCACGATGCCCATAGCCGGCAGTTCCTCGCCCAGCGCGTCTGTGGCGGTGAAGAGCGGTGTGCCGTGCGTGCGGCGGGCACTGGAATAGTGGAACTCGTGGCCGGTGAGCTGGGCGGGGAACGGTAGCGGGCTCGCGTGCATCAGCCGCCGGTAGCCGAGGATACGCTTGGGCCGATCGATCCGCGTCTCGTGCCGCAGCAGGCCCGACATCGGATGGGACGTGCCGGATTTGTCGGTGAGCGTCGTGCCCAGCACCATGAAGCCACCGCACTCGCCATAGACCAGCGCGCCTCGGGTCGCGGCCGCGTGGAGGCCGGCAAGGAAGGTGCTCGCAGCGCTGAGTCGGGCGGCGTGGAGCTCGGGATAGCCGCCGGGGAGGAACACCGCATCCGCGCTGGGATCGGGGGCCTCGTCGGCGAGCGGGGAGAAGAAGCTGAGTTCGGCGCCGGCGGTGCGCCAGTCGTTCAGCCAATGCGGGTAGAGGAAGGCGAAGGCGTCGTCCCGGGCGATGGCGATGCGTTGGCCGAGGGGTGGAAGGTGGAGGGGTGAGCCGACCGCGCTGGCCGAAAGAGCGGCGGCGACTACGGCCCAAACCCCATCTGTATTGGTGATGATATCGCTATTGGTGAAACGAAGAACTTGGTAGCCCATCTGTCGCAGCGCCAATGAACGATGAGCATCTCGCTCCTCAGCGCCGGGGGCGAAGTGCGTCTCTCCATCCAGTTCGACAATTAGCCTGGAGCCGTGACAGGCAAAATCAGCGATGTAGGGGCCGATCGGGACCTGGCGCCGGAATTTGTGGCCTTCGAACGCGTGGAGCAATTGCCACATGTGGCGTTCTGGGGGGGTGGCATCGTTCCGGAGGGACCGAGCTCCCTCGATATTTCGGTTCCGCAGGTGCCTCGCATTGCTGAACACGGCAGCGATGGGCTCCCCTCCCCCTTGAGGGGAGGGGTGGGGGGTGGGGGTCGCGGGGGGGACCTCGGTGCGGACTGCGCCACCCCCTCCCCCGGCCCCTCCCCTCAAGGGGGAGGGGGGCGATAGAGCCGACAGCGCTAGCAGGTGATTGAGGTCGACAAAGTCCTCCACAGCCTCTGCAGCAGCGGACACGACTTCATCGAAACGCGCGACTTCATCAGGCAGCACCAGGCCGAGATGGCGGTCCGGCAGCGCCAGGTTTTCGCGTCTCGGCAGGACGCCGAGCAACGGGATCGACAGTGCTGCCAAAGCGCTGCGCAGCATGGCTTCGTGACGGGCGGAGGCGGCGCGGTTGACGATCAGCCCGGCGACGGTGATGTCCGAACGCCAGGTCGCAAAGCCGTGGGCGAGGGCGGCGATGGACTGGCTCTGGCGCTCGGCGTCGAGGACGAGGATCACCGGCAGGCCGAGGGTGGCGGCGAGGCCGGCGGTGGAGCCGCGCCCATCCGCGGCGCCGTCGAACAGGCCCATCACGCCTTCGACGAGCAGCAAATCAGCAGCCGTGGCATGCGCTGTCGCGAGCGCGCGCAGGCGGTTCGGTCCCATGGCCCAGGGATCGAGATTGATGGCATCGCGGCCGGCAGCGCGAGCAAGGATAGTGGTGTCGATATAGTCGGGGCCGGTCTTGGCCGGGGCAACGCCGATACCGCGCCGACGTAGCGCCGCGAGGAGACCTAGGGTCACCGTGGTCTTGCCCGAACCGGAACGTGGCGCGGCGATGACTAGCCCGTTCATCGTGGGTTCCAATGAAAGTACTGCATTATCCGCGCGCTAGCACCTATAGTCACGCGGTTGGGGAATGCGTTTCGATGAAGATTCTTATCCTCGGTGGCACTGAGGAAGCGCGGCTGCTTGCCGCCCAGCTCGTCAGGCTCGGCCATGACGTGACCACGTCGCTGGCCGGGCGCACAAGCGAGCCGCTGCGGCCGGCCGGCAACCTGCACACCGGCGGGTTCGGCGGCGGCGAGGGGCTGGCGCAATACCTGCGGGCCGAGGGTTTCGACCGGTTGGTCGACGCGACCCACCCCTATGCCGCGACGATCAAGGTCAACGCCGTGCGTGCCGCCGAGCTGACCGGACAGCGGCTGGTGCGGCTGGTGCGGCCGCCCTGGAGCGAGCCGCAATATGCATTCTGGAAGCACATGGCCTCGGCCGAGGAGGCGGCGACGGCCCTGCCCCGCGGCGCGCGGGCTTTCCTGACGGTAGGGAGCGGCAGCAACGCGCTGTTCTTCCAGCGCACCGATTGCAGCTTCGTGGTGCGCTCGATCGAGCCGCCCGCCGAGGAGCTGCCGATCAACGCTACGGCGGTGATCGCGCGGCCACCCTTCTTTTTCAACGGCGAGCTCGAGCTGCTGCAGGAGCAGGGGATCACACATCTCGTCTGCAAGAACTCCGGCGGCGCGCAGACCGAGGCAAAGTTGCAGGCAGCGCTGCGGCTGCGGCTGCCGGTGTTCATGATCGCCCGGCCGGCGCTGCCGCCGGCGCACGAGGTGCCTACCGTGGGTCAGGCGATTGCGGCCCTGCGGCTGGGTTAGTTCAAACGAGACGCCGGTGCGCCGGGCTCCCCCCCACCCTGTCCCTCCCCCGCATGGGGGGAGGTGACCTGCGCTCCCAGACCTTCGTCCCACTGGCACCGATCTGGCTATTGGCATCACCTCCCCCCTTGCGGGGGAGGGACAGGGTGGGGGGTATTCTTGCCCCGCCTGCCGTGCGGCGCTCATCCCGCCCTGCTCTTCTTTTTCCCGGCGTTGCGCAGCACGTGGGAAAAGCTCTGGTCGTAGAGCTTTGACTCGCGGAAGCGGGTTTCGCCGAGGACGTGGCCGACGAGGATCAGGGCGGTGCGGGTGATCTTTTCCTCGCGCACGCGCGCCTTCATCTCGCTCAGCGTCGTGTAGATCACTTCCTCGTCCGGCCAGGTGGCGCGGTAGATGATCACCACCGGGCAATCGGCGCCGTAGTGCGGGGTGAGCGCGGTTTCGACATAGCCGAGGTTGCGGATCGACAGGTGGATGCAGAGCGTCGCCTTGGATTGCCCGAGGATCTCGAGGCTTTCGGATTCCGGCATGGCCGAGGCCTTGCCGGAGGTGCGGGTGAGGATGATGGTCTGCGAAATCTCGGGCAGGGTCAGCTCGGCGGCGAGGCGCGCTGCGGCGCCGGCAAAGGCGGGGACGCCCGGGACGACTTCGTAGGGAATGCCGAGCGCATCTAGGCGGCGCATCTGTTCGGCGACTGCGCCGTAAATCGACGGGTCACCGGAGTGGACCCGCGCAATATCCTTGCCTTCGGCATGGGCTTTGTTGATTTCGTCCATGATCTCGTCGAGATGCATGGGCGCGGTGTCGCGCACCAGCGCGCCGGCGGGAGCGGCGGCGACGATCTCGGCAGGGACGAGCGAGCCGGCATAGAGGCAGACTTCGCAGCGCTCGATGAGGCGCTGGCCACGGACGGTGATGAGGTCGGGCGCGCCAGGGCCGGCGCCGATGAAATAGACGGTCATTGGCACAGGCTCGCGGTTCGTCGCCTCCCTCCCCCTTGCGGGGAGGGATTGAGGGTGGGGGTAGTTGCAGCGATCGCCGATAGACCCCCACCCCCTGCCCCTCCCCGCAAGGGGGAGGGGAGCTGCTCCGAGAAGCTAGCTTGCATTGCCGGCCGCCTTTTTCGCGTAGCCACGCGGCGTGTAGGCCTTGAGGCCATCGCCACGGGCGAGCGCCTTGGAGGTGCTGGAGCCAATGAGGACGATGGTCAGCATGTCGATCTCGGTTGGCTCGAACTCGGCGAGCTCAACCACGCGCACGCGCTGGTTGGGACGGCCGAGATTGGAGCCGATCACCACCGGCGTATCGGCCCGGCGGTGCTCGAGGAAGATGCGCTTGGTCTCGACGATCAGGTCGGTGCGGCGCTGCGAGCGCGGGTTGTAGAGCGCGGTGACGAAATCGGCGCGGGCGGCGCCGTCAAGGCGCTTCAGGATATCCTCGCGTGGGGTGAGGAGGTCGCTCAGCGAGACGCAGCAGAAATCGTGGCCAATCAGCGCGCCGGCTGCGGCCGAGGCCGCCTGAAACGCGGAGACGCCGGGATGGGTGGCGACATTGACGCGACGGGCGACATCGGAGACGGCGCGCTCGCCGGTGGCGTCGAGCAGCTCGTAGGCCAGCGCGGCCATGGCGTAGATCTGGGCGTCGCCGGAACAGACCAGCGCCACCACCCGGCCCTCGGCGGCGAGTTCGAGCGCATGGCGGACGCGCGGCTCTTCCTCGCCGAGGCCATAGCGATGCTCGGCCTGGCCGCGACGGAGATCGGAAACGAGATCGAGATAGAGGCCGTAGCCGACCCAGTCGGTGCTTTCCTCCAGCGCCGCGACAGCGGAGGCGGTGCGCGAGATGGCTTCGCCCGGGCCGATGCCGACGAGATGCAGCACACCGGGCCGGCGGCCGAATTGCTGGGTATCGATCGGCTTCGGCGCCTTGCCGATGGCGCAGGTGGCGCGTTCGGATTTCAGCTTCTCGACCACCAGCACGCCGGCCTTGAGCGCCGAAGCCTCGGCGACGCTCGGGGTGCCGACCGTGTCCTCGACATAGTCGGAGGGCTGCTTCAGGCGATAGCGCTCCTGCGCCAGTTCGCCGGCCGAGAACAGGCGGAGCGGCACGTTGAAGTGGCGCGCCGCGGCGAGCAGCGCCGGCTCGTCGGCCTTGATGTCGATGGAAGCGATGGCGGCGAGGCTCTCGGCCGCGAGATCATGCTTCGACAGCGCAAAGCCGATCAGCGCGATCACCTCCTCGGCGTCGGCGCCGCGCTCGCAGCCCACGCCGGCTACCAGGGTCTTGGGGTGATAGACGATGCCGCGCTCGACCCTGGTGCGGTGCTCGGTGACAAGCACCTTCACTGCGCCGGAGGAGGAGACCGGATAGCCGGCTTCGGCGAGGAACGGCGCTTCGCCCTCGATCTGCAGCTTGGCGCCGGCGAGCACGGCCATCATGGCGGGCTTGGCCTCGCGCGGTGTGCCGAGCACCCAGCCGTCCGGCGGCTCGTCGAGGCTGTGGGCGAAGCGGCTGTCCGATGCGGTGGTGATGGCGGCGTGGCCGCCGAGTTTTTCGGCCAGCTCGCGCGCCATGCGGTTGGCGCCGCGATGGCCGCCGAGCAGCGGCACGACCGAGCTGCCATCCTGTGAGACGGCGATGACGGGCGGTTCCCTAAGCTTGTCCTCGAGGCTCGGCGCGAGCAGGCGGATCAGGATGCCGGCGGCGCAGATGCCGATGATCGGGCGGCCCTCGACGAACAGGCGCGGCAGCAGTTTCAGCGCATCGGCGCCGCCCTGCCCACAACTGTACATTTCTCCACCGACGGCCTCGGCGACGCGCTTGGCGGTGTCGAGGCCGGTATCGGCGAACAGGATGACGGCAGGCGTGGTCATGAGCGGCCCCAGGCTTCGCCGCCGCGATAGCAGAGAATGGTCGAGAAATAGGGCCGCTCGTCGTGGCCGAAATCGGCGAGACGGGTGATGCGCTGGCGGGCGCTGGTGGCATGCTCGACGACCACAGCGCCCTCGGCGTGGCCGGTTTCGGCGAGCAGGGTGCGGACGCGATCGAAATGGCGGCCGACCTTGATGATGGCGGCTGCGGGCGTCGCTTCGAGTTCGGCTCGGAGCGTGGCGTCGTCGAGCGGGGCCGGCAGTACTTTCAGCATCTCGTTGCGGGCGGCGAGCGGACGGCCGATCGCGGCAGCGGCGGCGGTCAGCGAGGTAACGCCGGGGATGGTCGCGACCGGGGCGCGGGCGCCAACACGGGTGACGAGGTACATGGCCGAGCCGTAGAACAGCGGATCGCCCTCGCACAGCCAGGCGACGTCGCGGCCGGCTTCGAGATGGGCGAGGATGGCTTCGGCCGCCTGGTCGTAAGCGGCCTGGGCCGGGCCGCGCTCCACCGTCATCGGGATGGCGATGGGCAGACGCTCGGCGGCCGGGTTCAGGTGCGGCGTGGCGATTTCGAGCGCCAGCGCGGAATCCTCGCCGGTGGTCGGATAGGCGACGACCGGCACGGCGGCGAGCAGCTTTGCGGCCTTCAGCGTCAAGAGGTCCGGATCGCCGGGACCGACGCCGACGAGGTGCAATGTTCCACTCATGGCGTGGTCGCAAAACCGTGGATGGCCTTGGTGACCACCCACTGGGTCACCGCCATGCGCGGCTTGAAGGCGCGGTGGCCGCCGATGCGGTCGAGCGCGGAGATTTCGATGCGGGTGAGTTCGCCGCCCAGCTGCAGGTGACGCGAATAGAGCGCGTGCTCGGCATCAAGCGTCACGGCGTTGGCGACGAGCCGGCCGCCGGGCTTCAGCGCACTCCAGCAGGCATCGAACAACTCGTCATTGCCAACATCGCCGCCGAGGAACACGGCATCGGGCGGTGTGCGCTTGCCGAAGCCGGCAGGCGCGTCGCCGGCGGCGATCTCCAGGTTGGGCACGCCGAGCGCCGCGGCGTTGACAGCGATCATTTGCAGCCGCTCACCCTCACGCTCGAAGGCGACGGCCTTGGTGTCGCGGGCGGCGCGCATCCATTCGATGGCGACAGAGCCCGAGCCGGCGCCGACATCCCAGAGCAGCGCGCCGGGGAAAGGGGCGAGCTTGGCGAGGGTCGCGGCGCGCACCTCGCGCTTGGTCAACTGGCCATCGTTGAGAAACGCCTCGTCGGGCAGGCCGGGCACCTGCGGCAGCAGCGGCGAGGTGAAATCGGGCACGCAATCGATGGCGAGGACGTAAAAATCCTCGATATTGCGGGTGTCGAAGTTCTCGGCCTCGGCCGTGGTCAGCCGCTCCTCGGGACCGCCGAGATTTTCGAGTGCGGTGACGATGGAGCGGCCATAGCCGCGATTGACCAGCAGCTCGAGCGCCAGATCGATGGTCGAATGGTCGGAGGTCAGGGCCAGCACCTTGTTGCCGGGGAGCAAATGGGGGTGGAGCATTTCCACCGGACGGGCGTGCAGCGAGATGGTGCTCGCCGATTGCAACGGCCAATGCAGCCGCGCCGCGGCGAGCTGGAAGGCCGAGGGGTGAGCGTGGATGACAAACTCGGAGGGCAGCAGGTGCCGCGTCAGCGTGGCGCCCATGCCGAACCACATCGGATCGCCGGAGGCGAGAATGACGGTGGGCCGGTCGCGTAGCGCCAGCACCTGCTCGACCATGCGATCGAGCGGCGGCTCCCACTCGATCATGCGGCGGCCGTCGGCATAGGTGGCGGCGGGCGACAGATCGGGCTCCTCACCGGCGAGCGCGCGGGCGATGGCGTCGAAGCCGCGCTGGGCGACGAGATCGCCATCGAACAAATCGGCAGCGGCGTTCGGCCGGGTCACCGGCTCGATATCGGCGAGGAAGCGGGCGGGGCCAAGGATGGCATCGGCATAGCTCAGCAGCAGCTTGTAGGTGCTGGGCAGCTCGCGGGGCCCGCGTTCGCCCACTCCGATGATGTGCAGCCAGGCGGTCATTGCGGTTTGGCCATTGCGTTGAAGGCGGCGCTGGCGATGGCGGAGCCACCCCGGCGGCCGCGTACGGTGATGAACGGGATAGAAGCGGGGTGCGCGGCGAGCAAGGCCTTGCTCTCCGATGCCCCCACGAAGCCGACCGGCGCGGCGATGATGGCGGCCGGGTGTGGCGCGCCGGCATCGATCAGCTCGAGCAGATGGAACAGCGCGGTGGGCGCGTTGCCGATGAGCACGATGGCGCCGGCAAGGCGCGGACGCCAGAGCTCGACCGCGGCGGCGGAGCGGGTGGTGCCGAGTGTTTTGGCCAGTTCAGGCGCGGCAGGATCGTTGAGCGTCAGGACGAGCTCGGTGTGCGCAGGCAAACTGCGGCGGATCACGCCGGAGCGCACCATCTCGCAATCGCAGAGCACGGGCGCACCGGTGGCGAGCGCGACCTGCGTGGCCTCGGCCACCGCGGGATCGCCGAGGATATCGTCCGCCAGATCGACCATGCCGCAGGCGTGGATCATGCGGATCGCGGCGGCGTGCAGCGCGGACGGGAGATGCGCGAGATCAGCCTCGGCCCGGATGGTGGCGAAGGAGGCCTCATAGATGGCGTCGGGATCGCGCAGGTAGGTCATGCCGCGCTCCGCAGGTTGGCGAGCAGCGCCTGCTGGCCGGCGCCGGCGATCCAGCCTTCCTCGGCGAGCGCGAGGAGGCGCTGTTCGGCCGTCAGGCTGGATGGCGCGGAAAGAAACGGCGCGAGCAGATCGTCGCGGTCGAGCTGGAAGAAGCGGGTGCTGGCGACTTCGACCTGAGCCCGGTCGCGCGGCAGGCCGTCAGCCTCGGTGACCGGGAACATCGAGGGGTAGATTTCGACGACGGTGATGAGCTTGCTCATCTCGGTCGCAAAGCCGGTTTCGAACGGCCAGATGGCGATATGGTCGCCAAGCTCCGTATGATGGCGTAGCGCCTCGAGCCGGGCGATGCCGAGCATCGACTGGCTGCCGACCGAACCGACGCCGGTCAGCTTCCAGATGGGCTGAACGCGCGGCACGAAGCCTTCGGCAATGCGGCGCTCGGGGATGTTGGCATAGGCCGCGACCGGGCGGCGGGGCCCAAGCGCGTCGTAGCTGTGCTGGTGCGGATGGCCCCAGAAATGCGGGCCATCGGCGAACCGGCGGTTGATCGATTCGGCGACCTGGAAGCGGTTGGAGCGGTTGTCCGGATCGTCGGTCAGCTCGGCGTGCAGGTAGCGCCAGACCGCGCGCCAGTCGGCCGCGCCCGCGATGGCTTTCGCGGCACCGCGCGGATAGCCGAAGACGAAATCGAAGCCGAGCATGACGCGCTCGCCGCGCTCGAGCGCTGCGAGCAGCCGGCGGACGATCTCGTCCATCGCGACATGGCGCGTCGGCGGGTTCTCGCTCGGCACGCGACCGGTGGGGCCGAGATCGCCGATCCAGATCGAATCCTTGCCGCGCTTGGGGCTGTTCGCCGCCGACCAATCCACCGCGATGTAGCGATCGAACAGCGGCATCAGCGCTCCTGGTCCTCGCGGGCGAGGCGACCGGGGACCTTGGGCAGGGTCACCGGGCCGAGCGGGTGATCGGCATGCGGATAGGGGTGGTGATGGTGGTCGCCGTGATCGTGGTGATGGCCGTGATCGTGCGGGTGACCATGATCGTGGCTCATGCCGAGGCGGATCAGCGGCACGGCCGGATCGGCCAGCAGCGCGTGCGTGGCCGGAGCGTGCGGGTGCACATGCGGATGGGCGTGGTCATGACCATGATCGTGCGTATGCAGCGGCGTCCAGGGCAGGCCGTGCTTCCTGCAGAACGCCTCGTCGCGGCAGGAGCTGTCGCAATCGCCGCCGCAGGGGCAGTTCTCCATCCCGCCACCGATGCCCTCGACATGGTGGTGGTGGCTTTCCTGCTTCAGGCCGACCTCGGCCTCGAAGCCCAGCACCTGCTCGCGATATTTGCACATGGCGCAGTTCATCAGGTTCTGGCCGACCAGCATTTCCTGGATGCGATCGACGAAGGTGTCGATCACCAGCGGGTGGTCGTTGAGATAGGGCGCCTTGAGGAACTCGATTTCCGGATACTGCGCGGCGGCGTCGTCGACGGCGTCATAGATGCGCTTCACCAGCACGCCGGTGAACAGGAAATACGGGAACACGATGATGCGACGGTAGCCCAGCCGCGTCGCATGCTGCAGCGCCGGCGCGACGAGCGGGAAGGTGACGCCGGAATAGGCCACCTCGCCCCAGCCAAAGCCCATGCCCTCCCAGAGGAGGCGCATCACCTTGGCCACGTTGGAATTGGCATCGGGGTCGGAAGCGCCGCGGCCGACGACGACGAGCAGGGTTTCGTGGCGCGGCACATCGCTGGGGGCGGCGGCAATCGCTTCCTGGATGCGGTCGCCGGCGGCGCGAAGCATCTTCAAGTCCACGCCGAGCTCGCGGCCATAGCTGAGCTCGACGCCGGTTTTAGCGGCATAGGTGTTGAGCACAGAGGGGATGTCGTTCTTGGCGTGGCCCGCGGCGAACAGCATGCCGGGCACAGCGAGGATACGCTCGACACCGGACTCCCGCAGGCGATCGAGGCCCTGGTGGATCACCGGGTTGGCGAACTCGAGATAGCCGTATTCGACGGGGACGCCGGGCAACCGGGCGTGAAGGGCATCGGCGAGGTGCGCAAACTCGTCGACGGCGCGGGTGTTGCGGCTGCCATGGCCGCACAGCATCACGCCGGTGCCGGCCGGCAGGACCAGGGATTTATCCATTTTCTCGCCTCGTTGTCTGGGCAGGCACTCGTCCGAAAACCGTCGCCACTTTTCGGGTGCCTGCCTTTCGTGAGGCAGAGTTCTTGTCGACCAATCGCAGCCCCGGAATTGGTCCCCGATTTGGGTCGACCGCACCGGGCATGAGTTTCAGCCCGTCAAGGAACGCTGCACTATCAAGGGGTTGTATTGGCCGGTTTAGAATGGGTCAAACGATTCCCGGCCAGATGCGAACGCTTCTCAAAATCAGGAGCAAATTCAGGCACTTGCCAGCGCACGCGGGGCGGTCTAGGAGCCGCCAATGAGCGCACCCACCACCAGCATCACCGTCCGCGTCGCCTATGGCAGCCTTGCCGTGGGCGTGGTCGTGCTGGCGCTCAAGGGCTTTGCCGCCTACGCCACCGGCTCGATCGCTCTCTATGCCGATGCACTCGAAAGCATCGTCAACGTGGTGACGGCCGTCGTGGCGCTGGTCGCGGTGCGGCTGGCGGCCCGGCCCGCCGATGCCACCCTGCCCTATGGCTATCACAAGGCCGAGTATTTCTCGGCGGTGATCATCGGCATCTTCATCGCGGTGACGGCGCTGCTGATCTTTCGCGAGGCCTATTTCGGCTTCATCGCGCCGCGCGGGTTCACGCTCGATCCGGTGGGTATTGCGGTGAGCGTCTTGGCGACGGCGATCAACGCCGCCTGGGCGTGGCGGCTGGTGCAGATCGGGCGGCGCGAGCAATCGCCGGCGCTGCAGGCCGACGGCCGGCACCTCGCGACCGACGTGGTTTCGACGCTGGGGGTGCTGATCGGCGTGCTGCTGGCCGCCGCGACCGGCTGGAAGCAGCTCGACGCGGTGCTCGCCGCGCTCGTCGGCCTCACCATCCTGTGGTCGGGCTGGGAGCTGGTGAAGGAGAGCGTGATCGGGCTGATGGACGTGGCGGTGGAACCCAAACAGCTCAACCGCATCCGCGACATCATCTCGACCAGCGCCGAGGGCGCCATCGAGGCGCACGACATCCGCACGCGGCAGGCGGGGCAGATGACCTTCATCGATTTCCACCTCGTGGTGCCCGGCGCGATGAGCGTCGCCGATGCGCATGCCATCTGCGACGCGATCGAGGCCAGGCTGCGCGAGGAAGTCGAGCGGGCCCAGATCACCATCCATGTCGAGCCCGAGAACAAGGCCAAGCACTCCGGCATCGTGGTGCTGTAGGCCCGCGAGTTGCGCATCACGGCAAATGCGGCGATGGTTTCAACCATGCGCCTCGTTCTCGTCATGCTCGCCCTGCTGTTCGCCGCACCGGCCTTTGCCGACGACTGGAAGCGCTATGACAACGGCCGCTTCGGCTATGGCATCGACGTGCCGCCGACGTTCACCTGGGGGCGCGAAAGCGACAATGGCGACGGCCGCAGCTTCCGCGATGGCGCAAGGCGGCTGAGCGTGTGGGGCGGCAATATCGTCGAGGGCGACTTCGAGGGCGCTGCCCGCGCGGCGATCGGCTACGCCACCGGCGAGGGCTGGGGGATCACCTACGAGTCCGTGGCGCCGGACTGGCTGAGCTATTCGGCGACGCAGGGCATGCGGGTGCGCTACGAGCGCATGGTGGCGCTGTGCGACGGGCAGTATGCCGCGTTCCGGCTGGAATACCCGGCGTTCGACATCGGGCGGATGAACCCGGTTGTGGAACGGCTGGTGGAGACGCTGACGGGAGGCTGCTGATGGCACAGGTATTCGAGCGGAGCGACTGGGCCGAGCACCCCACCCGCCGGATGGGCGAGTGGGAAGGCGGCGAGGCCGCTAATGTCACCGTGATCCTGCACGAAAGCATCGAGCCGGGGCGCGGGCCACGGCTGCACACGCACCCCTACCCCGAGACCTTCATCATCGAGGAAGGCAGCGCGCTGTTCACGGTAGGCGACGAGGAAATCGAAGGCCGGGCCGGGCAGATCATCATCGTGCCGGCCCACACGCCGCATAAGTTCGTGACGCTGGGGCCGCTCAAGAGCATCCACCACGCCAACCCGCGGTTTGAGACGCACTGGCTGGAGTGAGCGGGCACCCCTCATCCGGCGCTACGCACCACCTTCTCCCCGACGGGGAGAAGAATACCGAGAGGCCGGTGATCACCTCTTATTCCTCTCCCCGTCGGGGAGAGGGTGGATCGGCCGAAGGCCGAGACGGGTGAGGGGCTTCGCCTTAGAACTCGATCCCCGCCTGCGCCTTCACCCCGCTGCGGAACGGGTGCTTGATCTCCGTCATTTCCGTCACGAGGTCGGCGATCTCGATCAGCTCGTCCTTGGCGTTGCGGCCGGTGACGATGACGTGGGTGTCGCGCGGCTTGTTCCGCAGCACGTCCAGGACCTCGTCGAGCGGCAGGTAATCGTAGCGCAGCACGATGTTGAGCTCGTCGAGCAGGATCAGCTTATAGGCGGGATCCGCGATCAGGGCCTTGGCCATCTCCCACGCGCCGCGGGCGGCGGCGAGGTCGCGCTGGCGGTCGGCGACATCCCAGGTGAAGCCCTCACCCATGGCCTTGATGGTCACCTGCTCGGGGAATTTGTCGAGCACGTCACGTTCGCCGGTGGACCAGGCGCCCTTGACGAACTGCACCACGCCGACCTTGAAGCCGTGCCCGATGGCGCGGAACACCATGCCGAAGGCGGCCGTTGATTTGCCCTTGCCCTTGCCGGTGTGAACGATGAGCAGGCCGCGCTCCTCGGTCTTGGTGGCGAGGATCTTGTTCCGCGCCTCCTTCTTCTTCTTCATCTTTTCGGCGTGGTAGGCGTCGCGCTCCGCCTCGGTCATGAGGTCGGTCTTTTTGGGGGCCTTGTCGGTCATCGGTGGTCTCCGGGCTCTCGGTCGCTTCCCTCCCCCTTGCGGGGAGGGATTGAGGGTGGGGGTGGTGCGGTGGTCTCCGATCGACCCCCGCCCCCAGCCCCTCCCCGCAAGGGGGAGGGGAGCAAATCGGGGCTATCCAACCATTGGAACGCCGAATTCGACCTCGGTGCCCAGAAGCCGCGGCGGCGGGCTTCGTTGAATTTGGCGATCAGCTCATCGTAGCCGAAGCGGTTATTGGCGCGGATGAATTCGCGCGTCACATCGTCCTCGACGAAGGCTTCGAAGGCGAGATCGAAATGGTGCGTCTTCACCGCGCCTGTGGTGGCGGCGAAGGCGAACATGTAGTCGAGGGTGGCGATGATCTCGAAGGCGCCCTTGTAGCCGTGCCGCTTCACGCCATCGATCCACTTGGGGTTCACGACGCGCGAGCGGACGACGCGGGAGATCTCCTCCTCCAGCGTGCGGGCGAGCGGGCGCTCGGGGCGCGAATGGTCGTTGTGATAGGCGGCGGGCTTGCGGCCGGTCAGCGTCTCGGCCGTGACGGCGAGGCCGCCCTCGAACTGGTAGTAGTCGTCGCTGTCCAGCAGGTCGTGCTCCCGGTTGTCCTGATTGTGGACAATGGCATCGATATTGGTGAGCCTGGCAACGAACCGGTCGCGCTCGGGCGTACCTGACGCATGCGCGCCATAAGCGTATTGGCCCCAATTGAGGAATGCGTCGGCGAGATCGGCCTTGGTCTCCCACGAGCCCGAATCCATCAGGCCCTGCAGCCCCGCGCCGTAGGCTCCGGGCTTCGATCCGAAGATGCGGTGGCCTGCCCTGAGGGCGGCCTCGCGCTCGGACGCACCGGATTTCATCAGCTCGAGCGCGTCGGTGCGCATGCGGGTGGCGATTGGATTGTCGCCCTCGGGCTCATCGAGCGCCCCGATGGCGCGGATGGCCTTGTCGAACAGGGCGATCTGCGCGGGGAAGGCATCGCGGAAGAAGCCGGAAATGCGCAGCGTGACATCGGCGCGCGGACGGCCGAGTCTTGCGAGCGGGATGATCTCGTAGCCGGAGACACGGAGGGAGCCGGGGTCCCATGTGGGTTTGGCCCCGATAAAGGCGAGGGCCTGCGCGATATCATCGCCGCCGGTGCGCATGTTGGCCGTGCCCCAGACGGAAAGCGCGAGCGAGCGCAGCGGGACGCCGTGATCCTGGAAATGGCGGAGCAGCAGGTTCTCGGCCGATTTCCGGCCCAGCTCCCAGGCGGTGGGGGTGGGCACGGCACGGTTGTCGACGGAGTAGAAGTTGCGGCCGGTGGGTAGCACGTCGAGGCGGCCGCGCGACGGCGCGCCGGAGGGACCGGGGGCGATGAACTTGCCATCGAGGCCGGCGAGCAGCGCGGCGGTCTCGGAGGGGCCCGAGGCGCGGAGACGGGGGCGGATGATGGTCTCGATGGTGGCGAGCACGGCGGCGGTGGCGGGCCAGTCGGGGTTGGGGGCGCGGCCATCTACTAGTTCGGCGGCGAGCTGTTCGAGGTACTCGACGACGTCACCGACGGTGCGCATCGCACCACCCCCACCCCCGGCCCCTCCCCGCAAGGGGGAGGGGGGCGACTCCGCAAGTTCTGCGAGGACTGCCGTCAGGCCTTGCCAAACGCCGTCCAGGTTGGTCGCAACGTCTCGATTTGTGAAACGGATGACCCGATAGCCACGCGATCTCAGGAAGTCGGTGCGCGCAGCGTCGCTCTGCTGTGCCGAATCGGTGAAGTGCGTTTCGCCATCGAGTTCGACAACCAGCTTCGGATGGTGTGACGCAAAGTCGGCGACAAATCTCCCGATCGGCACCTGCCGGCGGAAGTGGACCCCGCCCTCCTTGAACGTCCGCAGCATCGACCACATCACCCGCTCGGGCGCGGTCGCTGCATTTCGCAATCGCCGCGCGTTCGCGATACTTCGGGGAGCATGGTCGGCGAGGCCAGCGTGCCCCCCTCCCTCTTGCGGGGAGGGGTTGGGGGTGGGGGTCGCGCGGTCGGGCACGAAAGGCCCGGTCCACTCCACGCCCAAGTCCGCCGTTAGCGGATCGAACCCCAGTCTCAGGTCATCGGCCAGCGCACGGATCAGCGACGCCTCCCCTGCCCCCTCTCCGCGTGGCACGCGCGCGAGCGCCACGACCAGGTCGCGCTCCAGCCGGCCGGTCGGGGATTGGCCGAAGATGTGGAGGCCATCGCGGATCTGCGCTTCCTTGAGGTCGCACAGGAAGGTGTCGATCCGGCGCAGCGACTCCGTCTCGTCCGGCACCAGCCCGATGTCGCGGTCCAGCCGCGCGTCGCGGGTGAAATCGAGGATGCGCTTCCTGAGCCCGGCGAGGCGGCGGCGGTCCATGCCGGAAGCGGCATAGTATTCGTCGAGCAGCGCCTCGAGGTCCTTCAGCGGGCCGTAGGTCTCGGCGCGGGTCAGCGGCGGCACGAGGTGGTCGATGATCACCGCGCCGGTGCGACGCTTGGCCTGCGTACCCTCGCCGGGATCGTTGACGATAAAGGGATAGAGCTGCGGCAGCTCGGCCCACAGCGCAGCGGGATAACTGGTTATGTCGAGCGCGGTGGCCTTGCCGGGCAGCCATTCGAGATTGCCGTGCTTGCCGTTGTGGATGACGGCATGCGCGCCGAATTCGTGCCGCAGCCAGAGATAGGCCGCGAGATAGCCGTGCGGTGGCACGAGGTCCGGATCGTGATAGCTGGCGGTCTCATCGAGATGATAGCCGCGGGCGGGCTGCAGCAGGATGGTGACGTTGCCGAGGTCGAGGGCGGGGAGATGGAAATTCTCACCCCGTGCGAAGGGATCGGCGGAGGGTTCACCCCAACGCGCTGTGACCTCGGCCTGTATTTTCGCGGGCAGCGCTGCAAACAGCGCGCGGTAGCGATTCATGGGTAACGTGATGCCGGTGCCGCGCTCGGGATGGGCGTTGGTGGGGCCGGATTGGAGGGCTTCAATCAGGGCGTTGCCTGTAGTGAGCACACCGAACTGCTCCCCTCCCCCTTGCGGGGAGGGGCTGGGGGTGGGGGTCGGTCGGTGATCCTCAGTACCACCCCCACCCTCAATCCCTCCCCGCAAGGGGGAGGGAGGCGAAGGAGCTGAGAGACCATAGCCGGCGGCCTGCAGTGATTTCAGAATCTCCACCGTCGATTGGGGCGCGTCGTACCCCACACCGTTGGCCAGCCGCCCGTCGCGGATCGGGTAGTTGGCCAGCACGATCGCCACCTTGCGCCCCGCCACCGGCGTGCCCCGCAGCACGATCCAGTTCTTCGCCAACGTCACCGCCCGGCTGATACCTTCCGCATCCGGCGCGTAGGCCGAGAGCGGACACTGCGTGCGCTCGTGCCATACCGCTTCCTGCTTGTGGCCGACGAGGATCATGCCGTGGCGGCCGTCGAGCTCGGGCAGCACCACCTGCATGGCGAGGTCCTTGGCCGACAGCCCCTGTGGATCGGCCGCCCACTGCGCTTCCGGCCGGCCGGCCTGGATCAGCTGGATGACCGGGGCGTCGATGCCAGCGAAGGGGTTCTGCCTGTCGTCGAGGCCATCGAGCCCCAAGGCGAAGCCTGTGAGGTTGAGGACGACCTGCGGCGGATACGCCGCGAATACCGCCTGCACGAAGCGGATGCAGGCCCCCTCTTTCAGCGTCGAGACGACGATGGGGACGGGGTTCAGCTGTTGCGCCTCAAGCTCGGCGATGATCGCCTCGAGCGTCGCGGTGCCCGCGCCCTCGAGCGCGGCACGGTAGAACAGCAGCGGCACGTTTGGGTGAGGCGAGGGCGGGAGGTCCTCGATCATGCCCTGCGCTGGATGCCAGAGACCGAAGCGCGCGAAGGGGCGCGGGGCGAGCTCCCCTCCCCCTTGCGGGGAGGGGTGGGGGGTGGGGGTGGCGCTGTGAGCCTCGCCGCCACCCCCACCCTCGGTCTTTCCCCGCAAGGGGGAGGGAGGCGATGACGCCGCCAGCAGGCGAAACACCGCCAACAATCCATCGGCATTGTCCGGCCCGCCGGCCGTGAACAGCGCGTGCAGCCGCGACCAGTCCCCGGGAGCAACGGTCGAGCGCTGCTGCAGGATCGGGTCGGGTGTGGCGTCGCCCGGCAGCAGCGCCAGCTTGAACCGCCCCTGCAGGGCAAGCCCGGTCAGCTCGTCGACGCCATACTGCCAATAGGCCGGGCCGCCGAGCAGGCGCACGACAACCAGCTTGGCATGCTGCACCGTCTGCTCGATCCACATATCGACCGACAGGTTGTGGCCGAGGCGGAGGATGTTGGCGAGGCGGAGATCGGCCGCCCCTGCCCGGTCGGCCGCCGCCGCCAGCATCATCAGCTCGCTGTCGGCGGCGGAGGCGAAGACGATGTCGGCCGGGGTCTGGCCGAGATCGATGGCCTCGCCATCCTGCTGCAATGCCCCGGCCTGCGCCGCGAGAAGATGCATCAGGAATGCCTTCCACCGGGTGTGTCGGGCTGCATGGTGTTAAGCCACGACCGCCGCCGCCTGCTGCAGGCTCGCGGTGATCGCCGCGCGATCGAGCGGACTCTCGCCGATCACCACCAGCGCGGTCTGGCGCGCCTCGCCCGGCTTCCACGGCCGGTCGAAATAGGCGTTCACGCGCGGGCCGACCGCCTGGATGGCGAGCCGGGCCGAAGCGCCGGGTAGCGCTGCAAAGCCCTTGAGGCGCAGCACATCGTGGGTGCGGATTGTCTCCTCGATGATGCCAAGGAGCCGGTCCTTGCTGGTGACGCCGTCGAGGGTGACCGAGAACGAGTCGAAATCGTCGTGCTCATGCCCCTCGCCACCATGCTCGAGCTCATGGTGGCTCTCGCGCCCAGCCAGGTTGTCCTCGGTCGACAAGCCCATGCCGAGCAGCGCCGCGACATCGACATGGCCGTTATGGGCGCGGACGATGCCGGTGCCCGGGCGCATCTCGGCCTTGAGGTGCGCCTCGACCGTGTCGAGGTCGCGCGCGTCGACGAGGTCGGACTTGTTGAGGATCACCATGTCGGCGGCGATCAGCTGATCCTCGAACAGCTCGCCGAGCGGCGTCTCGTGATCGAGCATGTCGTCGGCCGAACGCAGCGCATCGACGGCCGCCTCGTCATTGGCGAAGCGCCCGGCGGCGAGCGCCGCGGCATCGGCCACGGTGACGACGCCGTCGATGGTCACTTCCGACTTGATCTCGGGCCAGTTGAAGGCCCGGATCAGCGGCTGCGGCAGCGCCAGGCCGGAGGTCTCGATGACGATGTGGTCGGGCCGATCCGGCCGGGCCAGCAGCTGCTGCATGGTGGGGATGAACTCGTCGGCGACGGTGCAGCAGATGCAGCCATTGCTCAATTCGATCATGTCCTCCTCGCGGCAGGTCTCGTCGCCGCAGCCGGCGAGGATTTCCTTGTCGACGCCGAGTTCGCCGAACTCGTTGATGATCAGCGCGATGCGCTTGCCCCTGGCATGGGCGAGCACGTGGCGGACCAGCGTGGTCTTGCCGGCGCCGAGGAAGCCGGTGACGACGGTGACGGGGATCTTCTCGGTCATGCGTGGGCTCCCTTGAGGGCGAGGCCTTCGCTCCTGGCGAAGCGCTCGTTGAGCCAGCCGAACAGCGGGCCGGCGATCAGCCAGAACAGCGCGCCGACGCCCAGGGCATTGGCGGCAAAGCTGGTGGCGAGGTGGGCGGGAACGACGCTCGGCTCATGCGGAGCGGCGGGCGCCCCGATGAGATGCGGCGCAATCAGCAGCACCGCCGCAATGGCGAGGCCGAGCGGGTTGCGCAGCTTGGCGACAGTGATCAGCGCCGCGCCGGTGGCAATGGCCGTGCCGATCCACCAGGCCTGGCGGACGACGAGATCGGCGGCCGGCATGCCGGGCAGTTCCGGCGGCAGGCCGAGGGCCGGGGCGAGTTGCAGGGCGAGGAAGCCGCCAATGCCCCAGACGACGCCGTTCCGTGCATTGATCTCGAGGCCGGCGAGCACGCTCACAGCGGCCAGCACAAAGACGAAGCCGATGCCGCCCAACACGTTGGCGAGCACCGTGTAGGCGGTGCGCTCGAAGCCGTCTTGGGGGGCCCAGGCATCCTCGTCATGTTCATGTGCCCCGGCGGGCGCGGCCGCTTCGTGGCTATGCTCGGGAGTGCCGGCCGGATGCTCATGCGCTTCGGCCGGGTCGACGTTCTCGTAGGTTTCGGCTTCGAGGATCAGGGGCGTGACGCGCCATTGCTGGGCGGCACTCATGGCCAAGCCGGCTGCCAGTCCAGTGAGGACGGCAGCGAAGAAGATTCGCTGGAAGAGTTTCATCGATGTCTCGCGGATTCGCTGGTTGGCGGCTCAGTGGCAGGGGAAGCCGAGCGCATGGCGCGTGTCGTGCGCGCCATTGTGGATGGCCATGTCGCTGGCAAAGCCGACGCCGCCGACGAGGACGAGGCCGATGAACAGTGCCAGCACGCCTGCGATGAGACGGTGCGAGATCGAGAGAGAAGCAGTCGACGTTTGAGTCGCGGTGGTCATGTGCGGACACCCTCCGTGTGCACGTTGATTTGGGCTCTGCGCCCGGTTGCACGTCGGCAGGTCTCCTGGCTCACGGGTCATCGTAATCTCCGGCCTTCCCGCCGTCCCAAGGACGACAGTGGCTAGTCGGAGGCACTCGCCGCTTACAGTTGCGGGGGCAGCCACGGATTTGGTCCCTGATGGGTACGCCGCACCGTGTTCCCTTTTGATCCGCGCGCCCAAGCGGGGTTGCGGAACCAACGTGGCTGTATCGTTACGCCGAGCGGTGGGGTGCGGTCAATCTTCCGCGGCGTTCGGATCCGGGTAGCCGATGGTTAGGCTCTGGATACGGGCATCCACCTGTTCGAGCAGCGGCTCAGTCGACTGGATCAGCGTATCGCCCGAGATCGGACCCACGTCGAGATCGGCCGGATAGTCGCCGACGGCGAAGCGGAACGACACGGTGCAGCCGCCCGGCAGGTTCTCGAACTTGCCGCCAGTGGTCACGGCGGTACCGCCATAATCCCAGAAGAAGCCGTAAAGCTCGAACGGGCCGCCATTCAGCGCTTCGACCTCCTTCACCGTCATGCCGACGGCGAGTCCGCCCGGCGTGGTGACGCCGGCCGGTACGGTGACATAGGAGAGCTGCTCGCGCGCCTCCTCGTTCCACCAGCCGAACTCCTGGCGTTTCGCCTCGTCGCCGGAAAAGATCGTGGTGGCGAGCAGCGTCGTGCCCTCGGGACCGGGAACGTCGCCGGTGATCACGTTATCCTTGCCGAAGGTCTCGATGAGCCGTGCCTCCGAGCTGTCGGCGGCGTAGGGCCCCTCGCACTTTATCTCCTCGGCGAAGACGGGAGTCGCGACGAACAGGATGGGAAGCAGCAGCAGGGTGCGCATGGGATCAGGACCTCCGACTCGCCCGGGGGACGGACAGGCCACAACTCTGTGCAGGGCTTGCGGCGAGATCAGGGCGCGAGGATGAATGGGCATCCGCTCCCGATTCGCCGGTGCTCCATGCCCTTCACCTTCCAGACCGTGATGCCGATCGTGCTGCTGATCGGCTCCAACGTCTTCATGACCATCGCCTGGTACGGACACCTCAAATTCCCCAGCGCCGCCCTGTGGGTGGTAGTCATGGCGAGCTGGGGCATCGCGCTGGTCGAATACTGGCTGGCGGTGCCCGCCAACCGCATCGGCTATGGCACCTATACGGCGGCCGAGCTCAAGACCATCCAGGAGGTGATCAGCCTCACGGTGTTCGTCGCCTTCGCGGTGTTCGTGCTCGGCGAAAAGCTGACCTGGAACCATGCCGTCGGCTTCGGCCTCATTTGCCTCGGCGCCTTCTTCATCTTCCGCGGCCCGCTCAAGTAGTGGCCTCGCTCCCCTCCCCTTGCGGGGAGGGGTGGGGGGTGGGGGTCCATCGAGGATCACTGCACCACCCCTACCCTCGTTCCCTCCCCGCAAGGGGGAGGGAGGCCCGAAAGGCCGGTGACAGAAGCTAAGTGAGCAGCGAGCGGTGGGCGAAGGTGCCCGCCGCGACGCCGCCAGCGACCGCATAGCTGATCGAGGGCATCGGGAACGCCACATCGCCGGCGGCATAGACGCCCGGCACGGTGGTCATCTGCGTCTGGTCGACGGCGTAGAATGGGCCGAGATGGCCGTCCTTGGTCTCGCAGCCGAGCTCGACCCCGATATTGGTCGATAGCCGCGCCGGCGGATGGGCGAACATGGCATCGAGCGGCACCTTGCCATTGGCGGTGACGATGGCCCGCAGCTGGCCGCTGTCGTGCTCGAGGCTCAGCACCGTGTCGTCGATGATCGGCACGTTCATGTCGGCCAGCGCCTTGCGAGCGATGTCGTCCACCGGATTGCCGTTGGTGAACAGGGTGAAGGTGCTGGTCCACTCCTTGTAGAAGCGGGCGAGGTCGAGCACGTCGCCGTGGCGCAGCAGCAGGCCGAGCTTGTGATCCGCGAACTCGTAGCCGTGGCAATAGGGGCAGGTGAAGACGGTGTTGCCCCAGCAGGCATCGGCACCCTTGGGCAGGACGCTGAGATCGTCGCTCATGCCGTGCGCGAGGATGATGCGGCGGGTCGGCAGCCTGTCGCCGCCCTCCAGCTCGACGACGAAGCTATCGCCGTCCTGGCTGGCGCCGGTGGCCCGGGCGTTGCGGATCTCAACGGTCTTGTAGATGGCGAGCTGGCGGCGGGCTTCGGCGACGAGTTCGAGCGGCGGGCTGCCGTCGCGGGTGAAGAAGCCGTGTGAATGCGCGGCGAAGCGGTTACGCGGCGCGCCGGTGTCGAGCACCAGTACCTTGCGCCGGGCGCGACCGAGCTGGGTGGCGGCGGCAAGGCCGGCAAAGGCGCCGCCGATGATGATGACGTCATGCATGATGGATCCTCAGGATCGGAATGAGCCGGAGCCGCGGATGTTCCCCGCGGCCCGACAGCAGGTTGGATGCGTATCAGTGCGACTGGCCGGAACCACCGACGGCAACGATATTGTACGGCTTGCCGGCGACGGGAATCTCACGCTCGAGAGCGAAGGTGGCGGCATCGACGATATGCAGCTTGCCGGCCAGGGGATCGGTGACGGCGATCTCGCCGCCGGCCACGGCGATGCGCGGTCGCGGCAGGCTCCACTCGCCGTCCATCGAATAGGGCCCGGTGACGGTCAGGCTCTTGTCGATCGCGCCTGCCACGATATCGAGCCGATGCAGCTTGCCGTCCTCGGTGAAGATGTAGGCGTATTTCACGGCGACCGGATCGATGGCGAAATGCACACGGCGGGTCGGCAGGTCGACAAGCCGGAAGGTCGAATCGGCGGACGGGTCGATGATGGCGACGCGATCGGCGCCGTAGTTGCCGAGCCAGTACTGCATGGCAACGCCGCCGAGCAAGGTGGTCGACTTGCCCTCCGGCAGGTCGTCCGAATAGGGCAGATGCGTGATCCGCGGCCCCTCGGCGCTCTCCTGCACCAGGAGCAGGCCGGTGGCGCAGGCGATGGCCAGCGTATCACCCGAGCTGGCCTCGCCGTGAAGATCGGGGCAGGCATACAGATCGCCGACGGGCTTGCCGTCTGCATCCAGCACATCGATGCCGATTGGCAGCGCGTCCGGATCGTTGGCGTCGGGGCGCGTCAGCAGGGTGTATTCGCCGACCTGCGCCGCCACGCCGTGATGCGGCGCGGAGGAAGCGCGGTCGCGCGCCTCGGGCGTGCCGGCGAGCCAGGATGTCTCCCCGACGATCCGGGCGACGCCTGAACCATCGAGGAAGATGGCGATCTGGCCATCATGCTCGACGAAATGCACCGGCCGCTCGCCTTCAACGACCGGCTCGAGCAACTGCGGCGCGCCGACCTCGATGTCGCCATGGTCGCCGTGGTCGGAAATGGTGATGCCCGACACGATGGCCGAGACGCGGTTGGCGGCGCCCTGCACGGCATAAACGGCCGCGCGGCTGGAGGTTGTGTAGAGGCTCGCCGGGCCCGCGAGATCGAACCTGCCGGCGACCTCGCCTGTCTCGAGATCGATGGCTGTCACCACCGGATCGGCATGGTCGGCGACGAACAGGCGGAAGTGCGTGTGCTCATCGGCTGAGGCCGGCAATGAGAGGGGCGCCGCAAGGGCGAGCATGGAGAAGGCTACGGTCAGGCCGCGCATGAGAGCTCCTGTTATGATATTTAGTTACGAGCAGGCGTTGCAAAAAATCCGGAGCCATAGCCCCGGATTGCCCGGTTACTGCAGGCAGGCCACCAGGCTGTCGGCGAGATTGCCGATGAGCTGGCGATAGAGGCCCCGACCGGCCTCGAGGCTGGCGCCTTCGGGGTCGAGCACGGCGGATTTGGCGCCGGTACCTTCGATCAGCACATCGACGACGCGCGTGTCGAAGTTGGGCTCGGCGAACACGCAGGCGGCGTCGAGGGTTTTCAGCTTGTCGCGGATGGCGTTGATGCGGTCGGCACCAGGGCTGAGCTCGGGGCTGATGGTGATTGAGCCCGCGACGTTGAGGTCGAAGCGGTGCTCAAAGTACTGGTAGGCGTCGTGGAACACGACGAACGGCCGATCCTGCACCGGCGCGAGCTTGGCTTCGGTTTCGGCGATCAACGCATCGAGGTCGGCGGCAGCCGAAGCAGCGTTCGCCTCGTAGGTGGCGGCATGCTCTGGATCGGCAGTGGCGAGGCTTTCGGCGATCACCGCCACCATGGCCTTGGCGTTGGCTGGATCGAGGAAGAAGTGCATGTCGCGCTCGCCCTCGCGCTCATGCACATGCTCCTCGGCATGATCGTGATCCTCGCCCTCGTGGGCATGATCGGGATCGTGCCCCTCGTCGCCGTGATCGTGCGGCTCGAAGGTGCCACTCTCGCGCGGCGGCAGCAGCTCGATGCCGGGGACGTCGCTCAACTCAACCACCGTGGCATTGGGCGCCAGCGTGCCGATCGAATCCTCGAGGAACAGCTCGAGCCCATGGCCGGTCCAGAACACCAGGTCGGCCTGCTGCAGCGCGGCGGCATCCGACGGTTTGAGGCTGTAGGTGTGGGGCGAGGCCGCGCCATCGACGATCAAGTCCGGCGTGCCGAGATCGCCCATCACCTGGGCCACCAGCGCGTGGATTGGCTTTACGCTGGCGACGACGCGCGGCACTTCGGCCAGCGCGGCAGTGGTCAGCACCAGGGACGCGGCAAGCGCGGCGAGCATGGATTTCAGCATGGATCAGGCCCTCGTTGAAAACGGCGGCGAATGAACGAAATGTTATGACATAACGCTATCGCCGCGTTACGCTATAACGTAATGATGTAACGTCAGCAAGAGACGGACTGCGTGAATTTATGGATGCGCTCAAGAAGCACGAGCTGGGGCACGAAGTGCTGGTCGATGTGGCCGGCGCCGGCGTGCAGCGCGACGGCCGCTGGCTGGTCGAAGGGGTGGACCTCTCGATCAGGCGCGGCGAGATCGTGACGATGATCGGGCCGAACGGCTCGGGAAAATCGACCACGGCGAAGCTCGTCACCGGGGTGCTGAAGCCGAGCGTCGGCAGCGTTTCGCGCAAGGCGGGGCTGCGCGTCGGCTACGTGCCGCAAAAGCTCTCCATCGACTGGACCATGCCGCTGACGGTACGCCGGCTGATGACGCTGACCGGCACCTATGGCCGCGACGAGATCACCCGGGCGCTCGAGGCGACGGGGGTCGCGCATCTCGCCGAAGCAGAGGTGCAGAATCTCTCTGGCGGCGAGTTCCAGCGCGCGCTGCTGGCGCGGGCGATGATCCGGAAGCCCGACCTGCTGGTGCTCGACGAGCCGGTGCAGGGCGTCGACTTCTCCGGCGAGGTGGCGCTCTACGACCTGATCGGGCACATCCGCGACGAAACCGGCTGCGGCATTCTCCTGATCAGCCACGACCTGCACGTGGTGATGGCGGCGACCGACACGGTGATCTGCCTCAACGGCCACGTGTGCTGCCGCGGCACGCCGGAATCGGTGGCCAACAGCCCGGAATATCTCAGCCTGTTCGGCGCCCGGGCCGCCAATGCGCTGGCCTTCTACCAGCACCATCACGACCACACGCATCTGCCGGATGGCCGGGTGCTGGAGGCGGGTGGCCGCGTGGTCGAGGCGCATGAGCACGATCATGGGCATTCGCATGAGGGGCATCGGCATGGGTGATCGTTCGATGTTCGGCGCGTGGGGCGCCCCCCTCCCATCCTCCCCCACAAGGGGGGAGGTGCAGGGCGGAGCGTGTGTCACGATCGTGCCCCACTCACTGGCAGGCACCTCCCCCCTTGTGGGGGAGGCCGGGAGGGGGGTGGCAACCCACACCGACCCGAGTGGGGCCGCCCATGCTTGACGACTTCTTCACCCGCGCCCTCATCGCCGGCATCGGGCTGGCGCTCGTCACCGGGCCGCTGGGCTGCTTCATCGTCTGGCGGCGCATGTCCTATTTCGGCGACACCATGGCGCATTCGGCGCTGCTCGGCGTGGCGCTCAGCCTGATGTTCTCGGTGAATGTCACGCTCGGCGTATTCGTCGTCGCGGCGGCGGTGGCCGGAATCCTGCTGCTGTTGCAGCGCCGGGCGACGCTCTCGACCGATGCGCTGCTCGGCATCCTCAGCCATTCGGCACTGGCGATCGGCCTCGTCGTCGCCTTCCTGAGCGGCATTCGCGTCGACCTGATGGGGTTCCTGTTCGGTGACATCCTCGCCGTGTCGGTCACCGACATCTTCATCATCTACCTCGGTGGCGCGGTGATCTTCGGCCTGGTCATCGCGCTGTGGCGTCCACTGCTCGCCGGCACGGTGAATGCCGAACTTGCCGAGGCCGAGGGCATGCGGCCGGAGCTCACCCGCATCGTGCTGATGCTGCTGCTCGCCTGCGTCATCGCCATCGCGATGAAGATCGTGGGCGTGCTGCTTATCACCGCGATGCTGATCATTCCGCCGGCGACGGCACGGCGGCTCAGCACCTCGCCCGAGCAAATGGCGGTGATCGCCGGCGTCGCCGGGGTGATCGCGGTGGTGGCCGGGCTGTTCGCCTCGCTGCGCTTCGATACCCCGAGCGGACCTTCCATCGTGGTTGCCGCGTTGCTGCTGTTCATTGTTGCCGCCGTGCTGCCCGTGCAGTTGTGGCGGCAGAGACGAAAGGCCCCCGATCATGGCGCATAGTCACGACGACCATCACCACGAGCGCCCGCGCGACCTGACGCGCAACCAGGACCTGGTGCTGAAGACGCTGAACCATGCCGAAGGCCCGCTCTCGGCCTATGACATTCTCGACAAGCTGCGCGACGACGGCCTGCGCGCGCCGCTGCAGGTCTATCGCGCACTCGACAAGCTGATCGAGCACGGCCTCGCGCACCGGCTGGAATCGCTCAACGCCTTCGTGTGCTGCGCCGACGCCGGATGCCACCAAGGCGCCAGCACCGCCGCTTTCGCCATCTGCTCGGACTGCGGCCGGGTCGACGAGTTCGCCGAGCCGGCGGTGGTCGAGCGGCTGGGCGGCTGGGCCCGCGACAACGGCTTTGCGCTCGAGCGCACCACGATCGAACTGCGCGGCCGCTGCGCCGAGTGCCGGGCGGCGGGTTGAGTTGAGACGGAGTG
The DNA here is from genome assembly GCF_057657195.1 of Devosia sp. Soil_C_22. Lineage (NCBI taxonomy): Bacteria > Pseudomonadati > Pseudomonadota > Alphaproteobacteria > Hyphomicrobiales > Devosiaceae > Devosia > Devosia sp. Soil_C_22. The sequence continues at coordinate 401,866 of NZ_JBDGIY010000001.1, read as the reverse complement.
AAGCCCCATACTCGGTGTCATCCCGGCGCAGGCCGGGATCCATCCTGAGATATCTCCTCTATCACTGAGAGGGGAGAGACCTCAGGATGGGCCCCGGCCTCCGCCGGGGTGACCCGGTGGTTTTCATCAACCTTTGAGCGACGCTCGCCCTTCCGCAAACTTCCCTGCTGGGGCGGATCAAGAAGCCTGGCGCAGCGGCTCGGCTTCCCCCAGCAGCCGCTTCAGTTGGTCGATCGGCAGCGGTCGCGCAAACAGGTAGCCTTGGAACTCCTTGCAACCCAGCCGCGACAGCAGAGCCGCTTCCTCGCGGCGCTCTATGCCTTCGGCGGTGACGGCCAGCCCCATCGCGTAGGCGTAGACCATGGTGGATTCGACCAGCGCGGCCTGCACCGGATCAGCGTCGATATGGTCGATGAGCGAACGGTCGAGCTTCACCCGGTCGAACTTGAACTGGCGCAGATAGCCGATGGACGAATAGCCGGTGCCGAAATCATCGAGCGCGATGAGGATGCCAGCCTGGCGCAACTGCTCGATCAGCCGGATGGCCCGATCCGGGTGGGAGACGAGGAACGACTCGGTCACCTCGAGCTGCAGGCGGGCGGCGTCGACGCCCCACTCCTCGAGCGCGGTGAACACGGTCTGCGGCAGCGCCGGGTTCTTGAGCTGGGCGGTCGAGACGTTGACCGAAATCTTGATGTTGCCGAGCGGCCCGATCTCCTCGACGGCGCGGCGCAACGCGAACATGCCGAGATCGTCGATGAGGCCGGAAGCTTCGGCGGCGGGGATGAACTCGCCCGGCCCCATCGGACCGGCAGCGCGGCGGGTCCAGCGCATCAGGGCCTCGACCCCGATGATCGCCTCGGCGCGGAAATCGATAATGGGCTGATAGACGAGGTCGAACTCGCCGGCATCGAGGCCGCGGCGAATATCGGCCTGCATCTCGATGCGGCGCCGGCGCTCGTCCTCGAAGCGCGGATCGTAGTCCACCGCCTGGCTGCCACCGGTCTCGCGGGCGCGGGCCACGGCCGTCTCAGCGCGGCGGAGGATGCTGGCCACGTTGTCACGCGTAATCTCGGCCTCGACGATGCCGATGGAGAGCGCGACCTTGAGCTTGAGTTCGCCCACCGGCACGGGGTGGGAGAGGCCAACAAGGACGCGGTCGGCAAAGCCGTGCGCGGCGGCCGCGGCCCCCTCGCGCAGCCAGGCGAGGGTATATTCGGCCGGGCCGGTGCGTGACACGACGACATCGTCGCCGGCGACAGCTCGAAAGCGGGTAGCAAGCGCCACGAGCAGTTGGTTGGTGACCTCGCGGCCATAGAGGCCGACGACCGCGGCCGAGTCTTCGACGAAGAGCTGACAGAAGGCGGCGGGCAGTTCGCCACGCTTGCGCGGCACCTGGGCGGCGAGATGCTCCTCGAAGCCGAAACGGTTGAGCTCACCCGAGATCGTGTCGTAGCGGGCGTTAAGCCAGTCGCGCTGATCGGCCGCGGCGCGCAGCTTGATGGCGTGGCGGAAGGCCGCGAGCACGATGAAGACCAAGGCGCCGATGACCAGCATCACCACCGAGGCGACGGCGGCAGCGTGCGCGAAGGCGGGATCGCCGGGACGGCGCGGCTGCCAGCTGATGGTGGCGATGTGGGTGCCGGCGGCGTCGACGAGCTTCATGGTGTCGTGGCCCGGAATGGCGACATCGACGAGTTCCGGCTTGGGCAGCTGGAAGCGGCTGGCGACGGCGGCGAGCACGTTGTCATCGAGTTTGCGTGCCAGCCACAGGATGCGGCGCTGCTCGCGCGGGATGCTCGCCTGCCCCGAGTTGCCATGCACGATGGCGGCCGCGATCGCTACCGGTCCCTGCGGGCTGCCCGCCAGATTGGCGACCGTGGCATCGTCGCCGAGGAAGGAGATGCCGGACTCGAGTTCCTTGAGCAGCTCCGGGGTGCCCGTGACGATATCGGCGAGGTTACCGGAGACCGGGCCGCGGCTCGATTCGCCAAAGCTGATCTCGCCGTCGACATCGGTGAGGATCGCGGTGTCGTAGGTCTCGGAAATGCGGGCGGTGGAGCCCCAGGTGGAATCGAGCCAGGCCGGATTGGGCTCGATATAGGTGTTGATGTAGGCCTCGGTCCAGGTCGCCTCGTCGGCGGCGCTCTCGCCCAGGCTCACCACCTGCGACTCGATGGCGGCGGCGATGGCCTTGCGCCCACGATCGGAGTCGATGGCGTTCATCTCCGAGCTCATCACATGCATGGCGAGGAAGACGAGCGCGCAGACGCCGACATAAACCGCGACGGTGGGCAGGGCGACCGAGAAGGTGAAGCCCGCGAGCGAGGCACGCGGCTTGGCCGGCCGGACGCGCCGGGCACGAAGCGCCGCGGCCGTGGCCCTCAACTGTGCAGCGGCTCTGGGCAAGTCGATTGTTACCGGCGTGGAAACTGCCGGAAAACTACGGGCTTCGCGCTTAACAGCGGTTTAAGCTAAGCCACCGGCACACGGCCGAAGGCTGCAATTTTTTCCGCGATACGTCAGGCGGCCGTAGCGGCCTTCCTGGCGAGACGGGCCTTGATGCTCTCGATATCGGCGCGCGGCGTCGCGGCGAACAGGGTGCGGGTGTAGGGGTGCTCGGGGTTGGCGAACACCTTGTCGCGGCTGCCCTGCTCCACCGCCTCGCCCAGGTACATCACCATCACCTCGTCGGCGATGTACTTCACCACGCTGAGGTCGTGGCTGATGAACACGTAGGTGAGCCCGAACTCATCCTGCAGGTCGGACAGCAGGTTCAGGATCTGCGCCTGCACCGACAGGTCGAGCGCCGAGACCGGCTCGTCGAGCACGAGCAGCGAGGGTTGCAGGATGATGGCGCGGGCGATGGCAATGCGCTGGCGCTGCCCGCCCGAGAACATGTGCGGATAGCGGTTGAAGTGCTCGGGCTGCAGGCCGACTTTCTGCAGCATGTCCATGGCCTTGGCGCGGCGCTCGGCCGGCGACATGGCGGTATTGAGCAGCAGCGGCTCCATCAGCACGTCGCCGATCTTCTGGCGCGGGTTCAGCGAACCATAGGGGTTCTGGAACACCATCTGCACCTTGCGGCGCATGTCCTTGGTGACCCCGGTTTTGCCGATATCGATGGTCTCGCCATCGATCTTCAGCTCGCCATCGGTCTGCCGATCGATGAGGGTCAGGATGCGCGCGAGCGTCGACTTGCCCGAGCCGCTTTCGCCGACGATGGCGAGCGTCTTGCCGCGCTCGAGCGAAAAGCTGATGCCGCGCACGGCGTGCACGGTGCGGGCGGCGCCGAACAGCGAGCCACCGACATGGTAGTCGCGTACGATATTCCTGGCTTCGAGGACGGGCGCCATCAGATGGCCTCCTCGACGCTGAAGCCGGTGACGGTGGGCAGGCGGTCGCCGGTGGCGTTCTCCGGCAGGGCGGCGAGCAGCGCGCGGGTATAGGCGCTCTTGGGCGCGGTGAAGAGCTCGAGCACGCCCGCCTCCTCCATCTTCTTGCCCTTGTACTGCACGACGACGCGGTCAGCGGTTTCGGCGACGACGCCGATATTGTGGGTGATCATGATCAGCGCCATGCCGTGCTCGGCCTGGAGTTGCATCAGGAGGTCGAGGATCTGCTTCTGGATGGTGACGTCGAGCGCGGTCGTCGGCTCGTCGGCGATCAGCAGCTTGGGGTTGCAGGCGATCGCCATGGCGATCATGACGCGCTGGTTCTGGCCGCCCGACATCTGGTGCGGATAGGAATTGAGCCGCTCCTTGGGGTTCGGGATACCGACCTGCTCGAGCAACTGGATGGCGCGGGCGCGGCGTGCCGTCTTGTCCATGCCGAGATGGAAGCGCAGCACTTCCTCGATCTGGAAGCCGATGGTGAAGCACGGGTTGAGGCTGGTCATCGGCTCCTGGAAGATCATGGCGATCTCCTTGCCAATGATCTTGCGGCGCTCGGCCGGCGACAGCTTGAGCAGGTCACGGCCGTCGAAGGTCATGCTGTCGGCAGCGACCTTGGCCGTAGGCGGCAACAGCCCCATCACGGCCAGCATCGACACCGACTTGCCGGAGCCGCTTTCGCCCACGATGGCCAGCACTTCGCGCGGGTCGACCCGGATATCGATGCCTTTGACGGCATTGAACAGGCCGATCGAGGTATCGAACGAGACGGTGAGATTTTTGACTTCGAGCAGGGACATCTCGCTCAGCTCCGCTTGAGCTTGGGGTCGAGCGCGTCGCGCAGGCCGTCACCGATGAGGTTGATGGCGAGCACGGTGATCAGGATGGCGAGGCCGGGCATGGTGACGATCCACCAGGCCGAAGTGATGAACTCGCGGGCTCGCGCCAGCATGGTGCCCCATTCGGGCGTCGGCGGCTGTGCGCCCATGCCGAGAAAGCCGAGTGCGGCGGCCTCGAGAATGGCGTTGGAGAAGCTCAGCGTCGCCTGGACGATCAGCGGGCCGAGGCAGTTGGGCAGGATGGTGATGAACATCAGCCGCAGGTTGCCGGCGCCTGCGACCTTGGCGGAGGTCACGTATTCGCGGCTCTTTTCGGCCAGCACCGCGGCGCGCGTCAGGCGCGCGAAGTGCGGCTGCAGCACCAGCGCGATAGCGATCATGGCGTTGAACAGGCCTGGCCCGAGAATGGCGACCAGTACCAGCGCCAGCAGCAGCGACGGGAACGCGAGGATGATGTCCATCACCCGCATGATCAGCGCATCGACCCAGCCGCGGAAATAGCCGGCGAGCAGGCCGAGTGTCACGCCGACGACCATCGCACCGATCACGACGACGAAGCCGATCATCAGCGAGTAGCGGGAGCCGTGGATCAGGCGCGAAAGAATATCGCGGCCGACCTCGTCGGTGCCGAGCACGAATTGCGGCTGCGTGCCGCCGGCCCAGGGCGGCGGCATGCGGATGAACTCGCGAAACTGCTGGTCGGGCGGGAAAGGCGCGATCAGCGGCGCGACAATGGCGACGATGATGAGCGCAAGGAACACGCCGAGGCCGATCACAGCCCCCTTGTTCATCGCGAAATAGTACCAGAACTCGCGCAGGCCGGCGAAGCGGGAGGTGGCGGGGTCCTTGGCGGTCGAAGCTTCAGCGCTCATCAGTGCACCCGGATGCGCGGGTTGATGACCGCATAGAGAATGTCGACGAGCAGGTTCACCGCCATGACGATCAGCGCGATCAGCAGCAGGCCTGACTGGACCGAGACATAGTCGCGCTTGGAAATGGAATCGATCATCCACTTGCCGATGCCTGGCCAGGAAAAGATCGTCTCCGTGAGGATGGCGCCGGCCATCAACAGGCCGATCTGGAGGCCGATGGTGGTAACCACAGGGATCAGCGCGTTGCGGAAGGCATGGACGCCGACGACACGGCCCGGCTCGAGGCCCTTGGCCCGCGCGGTGCGGACATAGTCCTCGCCCAGCACTTCGAGCATGGCCGAACGGGTCTGGCGCGCAATCACGGCGAGCGGGATCGTGCCGAGCACGATCGAGGGCAGGATCAGGTGACGGATGGCCGAGATGAAGGCATCGGGCTTGCCGGCGATCAGGCTGTCGATGAGCATGAAACCCGTCACGCGCGGAAAGAAATATTGCAGCGCGATGCGGCCGGAAACCGGGGTCCAGCCGAGATAGCCGGAAAAGAAGATGATGAGCAGCAGGCCCCACCAGAAGATCGGCATCGAGTAGCCGGTGAGCGCCACGCCCATGGTGACCTGGTCGAACCACGAGCCGCGCTTGATGGCGGCGAAGATGCCGGCCGGAATGCCGAGCGCCACGGCGATCAGCATGGCGAACAGCGAGAGCTCGACCGTCGCCGGGAACAGCGTCAGGAACTCCTGGATGACCGGGCGCTTGGTGGCGAGCGAGATGCCGAAATCGCCCTGCAGCACGCCTCCGACATAATTGAAGTATTGCTGCCAGATGGGCAGGTTGTAGCCGAACTGCTCGCGCAGGATCTCGTAGCGTTCGGGCGTGACGCCGTGCTGGCCGGCCATCGCGAGGATGGGGTCGCCGGGAAGCAGGCGGATGAAGGCGAAAGCCGCGATCGTGATGCCGATGACGGTCGGCACGATCAGGACGAGTTTATTGAGGATGAAGCGGAACATCTGGGTATGCCGAAGGGCGGCCCCATTTACGGGTGCCGCCCTTCGACGTCTAGCGGGTTATTCGGTCACGTCGACGTTATCGAAGCGATGGATGCCAAGGGGATCCATGGTGAAGCCCTGAACGCGCTTGTTCATGGGCATGAACACCTTGGAGTGCGCCAGGGTCATCGCCGGCTCCTCGGCCTTGAAGATTTCCTGGGCCTTGGTGTAGAGCGCGGTGCGCTCGGCCTGGTCGGAAACCTTCTTGGCGTCCTGGATGGCCTTCTCGAAGTCGTCGTTGCACCAGCTCGAGTAGTTGGACACGCCAATGGCCGAGCACGAGAACAAGGTAGCGAAGAAGTTGTCCGGATCGCCGTTGTCGCCGGTCCAGCCGATCTGGAAGGCGCCCGGACGGTCCGGAGCCTTGCCGCGCTCGCGATACTCGGTCCACTCGTAGGTCACGATGTTGGCGGTGACGCCGACGGCGGCCCAGTCGGCCTGGATGAGCTCGGCAACGCGCTGCGCGTTCGGGTTGTACGGGCGCGAGACGGGCATGGCCCACAGGTCGAGCGTCAGGTCGGTGACGCCGGCGTCAGCCAGCATCTGCTTGGCCTTTTCCGGATCGTAGGTGTCGGCCGGGATGGCGTCGTCATACGACCACATGGTCGGCGGGATCAGGTTCTTGGCGTCCTGTCCGGCACCCTCATAGACGGCCTGGATGATGGCCGGCTTGTTGATGGCCATGGTGAGCGCCTTGCGGACATTCGCGTTGTCCATCGGCGCGATCGTCGTGTTGTAGGACATGTAGCCGATGTTAAGGCCTTCCTGCTCCATGACGGTCAGGTTCGGGTCAGCCTGCAGGTCGGCGAGATCGGCCGGGGCCGGGTACGACATGATATCGCATTCGCCGGCCTTGAGCTTCTGCGCGCGCACCGCCGGATCGGTGGTGATGGCGAAGATCAGGTCGTCGATCGCAACCTTGCCGCCCCAGTAGTCGGCGAAGGCCTGATAGCGGATGACGGCGTCGGTCTGGTAGTCGACGAAGGTGAACGGGCCGGTGCCGACGGGCTTGTTGGCGAAGTCGGCGAGGTTGCCCGAAGCCAGCACCTGGTCGGCATATTCCTTCGATACGATCGAGGCGAAGTCCATGCCGAGGTTGGCGATCATCGGAGCGTTGGGCTCGGTGAGCGTCATCTTGACGGTCAGGTCGTCGACCTTCTCGATCGACGCGAGGAACTTGGGCATGTCCATGCCCTGGAAGTAATCCCAGCTCAGGCCCTCGAGGTAGGTGTACCAGGGATTATCCTGCTTCCACTGGCGCTCGAACGAGAAGATCACGTCGTCAGCGTTGAAGTCGCGGGTGGGGGTGAAGTACGGGGTGGTCTGGAACTTGACGCCCGGGCGCAGCTTGAAAGTGTAGGTGAGGCCGTCCTCGGACACTTCCCAGCTCTCGGCGAGGCCGGGGACCACGCTGGTGCTGCCGTGCTCGAACTCGACCAGGCGGTTGTAGACGGTGCGCGACGAGGCGTCGAAGTCATTGCCGCCGGTCGTCGGACCGGGGTCGAAATGCGCAGGCGAAGCCTCGGAGCAGTAAACCAGCTGCTTGGCCATTGCACTGCCGCCCATGACCGCCACGAGTGCGGTCGCAGCGAGCAGGGTGCTCATCAATTTCATGATGTTGTCTCCCGAAATAACATTGCGCTCCGGCATTCATCGGCGGGGTCCCTCCCGCCGGCCGGAGCTTGGGCGCCAACAAAGCGCGTTTTCTCGGGGTGCGCAATGGGGAGTTGACCAATTGGTCAACTCTGCTTCCCTAGGGGAATGGATTTCTATGACATCGTGGTGACACGAAAAATCTGCAATGCGGGCCAGAATCCGGCCAGATAGGCACGCATCGCCAACGGCAACTGCCCGCGCCAATCGTTCAAAGCCTAACGAAGAATCCTCTGGATGAAGCCCTCGATCGCCACCGTTGCCCTGGTCGTCGCCGACTATGACGAAGCTATCGCCTTCTATCGCGAGAAGTTGGGATTCGCGCTCGTGGCCGATACCCCGCTCGGCGACGGCAAGCGCTGGGTGTTGGTGGCGCCGGCCGGAGACGGTGCACGGCTGCTGCTGGCGAAAGCCGATGGCCCGGCACAGCAGGCGCGGATCGGCGACCAGACCGGCGGCCGGGTCGGCTTCTTCCTCGAAACCGACGACTTCGCCCGCGACCATGCGGCGTTCACCGCGCGCGGCGTGAACTTCCTCGAGCCGCCGAGGCACGAAGCCTATGGCTCGGTAGCGGTGTTCGTGGACCTGTATGGGAACAAGTGGGACCTGATCGAGCCGAAGGGGTAGTCCGCCCCACCGGCGCCGGCTCGCTTTCCCCACCGGGTCATCCCCCTCCCACGGGTCATCCCCGCGAAAGCGGGGATCTCCGTTTGGCCGCGAACACCGAAAACAAAGGTTCCCGCTTTCGCGGGAATGACTCCCTGCCTATCGCGCCCTCCAAATATCTGCCCCTTCCATCGCTTGTCGCCGATGGATGGGACGGCTAGGCTCGCACGCCTTCCCGCCCGACCACCTATCCATCGGAGACTTCCATGAGCAAGCGCCGCCTCGGCCGCACCGAACTTTTCATCGACCCCCTGGTTTTCGGCTGCAACGTGCTGGGCTGGACGTTGGAGGAACAGGCCGCCTACCCCGTGCTCGACGCCTTCATTGATGGCGGGTTCGCTGCGCTCGATACCGCCGACAGCTACGGCAAGGGCAAATCCGAGACCATCATCGGCAACTGGATGAAAGCGCGCGGCAATCGCGACAAGGTGCTGGTGTTCACCAAGGTCGGCTCCGACATGGGCCAGGGTCACCGCGACCTCAGCGCCAAGTGGATCGAAGAGGAAGTCGATGCGTCGCTGAAACGGCTGCAGACTGACTATATCGACCTTTACCAGACGCACTGGCCCGATCCCGACACCCCGCAGGAAGAAACACTGGCAGCGCTCGACAAGATCGTGAAGGCCGGCAAGGTCCGCTATATCGGCTCGTCCAACCAGGACACCGCGCTCTTGACCGAGGCGCTAGCGATCTCGAAGGCCAACGGCTTTGCCCGCTACGAGACGATCCAGAACGAGTTCAACCTCTACGACCGCGCCAAGTTCGAAGAAGTGCAGCCGACCTGTGTGGCCGAGGAGGTTTCGGGCATCGGCTATTTCAGCCTCGCCCGCGGCTTCCTTGCCGGCAAGTACCGCACCGCCGCCGACGCCAGTATCAGTCCGCGTGGACAGGCCGTGGTGGAGAAATACCTGAACCCCAAGGGTTTCCGCATCCTCGAAGCACTCGACGTGGTGAGCAAGCGCACCGGTGCGCTCCCCGCCGAGGTGACGCTGGCCTGGATCGCGGCCCAGCCCGGCGTCGGCGCGCCGATCGCCTCGGCGACTTCGGTCGAGCAGGTGCAGAGCCTGATGCGCGGCGCGCAACTGACGCTGAGTGCCGAGGACATCAAGCTGCTGACCGACGCGGGCGCCTGAGGCTTGGGCACCGCGGCTTGCTACCCACCGATGTCACCCCGGCGAAAGCCGGGGTTCATGTCGCCAACCGCGCGGGCTGTGAAATGGATTCCGGCTTTCGCCGGAATGACACCGTGGGTGGGGTTGGCATTGGCGTTCGGAGTATCGGCTGCCGTCGCACAGGAGCCGGGCTGGCACTATTCCCCGCTCCCCGGCGAAGGCGACCGGGCGACCCTCGGCTGCAATCGCGAAGCGACGCCACAGGATTTCGCCTGCCTCGCGGTGCGCTGCGAGGATGACTATTCGGTTGGCCTCCACATCCACACCAGCCGGCCCGGCGGCGACGTCGGGCGCTGGCAGCTGACCATCGACCGCGAGTTCGGGCTCGAGGTGGAGGCGGAAGCTTCGAGCACCCCCTACGGCGGCCGGGTGGCCGGCGACGTGGCGGAACTGATCGACAGCCTGAGGAATGGCGGGCTGGTCTATCTCGACAGCGCCGACAGCGAGGTGTCGGCCCAGATTTCGCTGAGCAATTCGCTCACAGCAATCAACCAGGCGCTGTTCTTCTGCGCCCCGCGCGTCGTGCCGGAGAGCCCCGGTGAGGCATCGACGGCCAACTAGCCGTCAGTTGACCATGTAGCCGCCGTCGATCGGCAGAATGGCGCCGGTGATGAAGCCGGCGAGCGGCGAGCAAAGGAACAGCGCGGCCGGTGCGAGGTCGGCCGGGGTGCCCCAACGGCCCATCGGGGTGCGCGCCATCAGCTCGGCATTGCGTGTCTCGTTGGCGCGCGGCACCGCCGTCATCGCAGTCTCGATCCAGCCCGGCGCCAGCGCGTTGACGCGGATGCCTTCCTTGGCAAGCGCAGTGGCCAGCGACTTGGTCAGCCCGGCGACGGCATGCTTGCTCGCCGCGTAAGCGGGTGCGTGCGGGGCACCGAAGAAGGAGAACATCGAGCCGATATTGACGATGGCGCCACCGCCGAGCTTGTCGCGAAAAGCATAGGCGGTTCGCATCGAGCCGTTGAGGTTGATGTCGATGACGGTCTCGAACCCTTCGACCGTGTGCTCGGCGGCGCGCAGGTTCACGCCGGCGCAGTTCACCAACGCCGCGACCGGACCGAAGGCGGCGGCGTACTCCTGTACCTGCTCGGTGTTGCGAACATCGACCTGGGTGTAGCGAAAACGCGGCTCGGCGGTGACGGCGGCTTCCACCTCAGCCTGCGTCGCGCCGGTGGCGTGGACAATCGCGCCGGCATCGGCGAAGGCGCGGCCGATCCCCTGCCCGATGCCAGAAGTGCCGCCGGCAATGACGACGGTCTTGCCGGTGAAGAATTCGGATGCCCAGGTCATATTCGCTCTCGCTCGAGAAAGGCCCCCTCACCCGCCGCTTTGCGGCGACCTCTCCCCCAAGGGAGAGGTGGTGGGGCGGCACCATCTTGCCACTGGTTCACCTCTCCCCTTGGGGGAGAGGTCGGTCCGAAGGACCGGGTGAGGGGGCCTTCAGTTCAACGCACGAACTGCTCCACATAATCCGCGCCGAGCCCCACTTTCTCGTAGTGCTTCCTGCACATGTCGATCTTGGTGAACACGTCCTCGAAGCCGATCTGCTTGTTGTCCTTGTCGAGATAGACCATGCAGCCGGAGATGTTGAAGAAGGTGATCATCTCGGGCGTGTCTTCCGGCACGGTGAGGGTGTGGATCTCCCCAGGCGGCTCGAACACGTAGGAGCCGGTCTCGGCCACCCAGTCATGCTCGAGATAGTGCCAGCGGCCCTTGATGACATAGCCGTGGACCGGCTGCGGATGCAGGTGCCGCGACAGAATGCCGGCGCGGCGGACGCGCAGCAGGTTGCACCACTGTCCCTGCAGCGTGTTGAGGAAAAGCGGGCGAAACCACACGCCTTCCGCCTGCGGCACCCAGACGCGCTCGTCGTCGGGCAGCGCGGTGATGGCGATTTCCTTGGGCGCCAGCGGGTGGGCGGAGCCGTTGAAGGTCTCGTACATGGGGGTCCTCCTCGAACTAGTATGGTAGTTTTAGCGGCGGGAGCGCGAGTGGGCTAGTGGACTTTTGGCGTGAGAGACTTTCACTCACATCGGTGCGTGGGCCCCACCCCACCCTGCTCCGCTAGGCAGCAAGCTGCCAAGCTCCACGAGCCCTCCCCATCAAGGGGAGGGAAATCAGTGCGCTTTGCTGGTAGTCGGGATTTCCCTCCCCCTTGTGGGGAGGGGGGACCCGCGAAGCGGGTGGGTGGGGGTGGCCCACCCACCAGACCCGGCGACTAAATCCCGTACCCACCAACCGGCTCGGTTTCGGTGTGTTCGCCGAACCCAGCGATCAACGGCATCGCCTTTTTGATCGTCTCGGCGACGGCGGGAATGCCGAGCGAGGCCTTGTGGCTTTCCGCCGAATCCCAGACCTCGGTGACCCAGAGCTTGTCGGCGTCCCTGGGGTCGCGGGCGACGATGTAGCTGAGGCAGCCCGGCATGTCGCCGACGCTGGCCGTCATCAGCGCGATGAGTTCGTCGCGCTTGCCCGGATGGGCGGTGAAGCTGCCGATCAATCCGTACATCGCCGTCTCCGGGCCAGCGGCCGTTACCAGTGAAACTCTTCGACATTCTCGCGCGCGCCAAGCAGGAAGGCGTCGCCGATCAGGCGCAGCGGCGAGCCGTCCATCTCCGACTTGCCCTTCTTCAGCAGCTTGGCGAAGCGCTCGTAGATCGCCTCGTACTCCTCGGACGGGTTGGCGACGGTTTCCTTGCCGCCGACCTTGAGTACGGTGCCACCCTTTTCGAGCTTCAACTCAGTGCCCTTCCGCGTGGCGATCGCGATGGTCCAGATCTCACCCGATTCCTCGAGCCAGTTGAAGCCGGCCGACAGCTTCGGCGCATGCTTCTGGGCCGACTTGAATACGATCTCGACATCGACCGGCGTCTGCCGGTTGGCCGGGAATTTCAGCGTGGCTTTGTCGACAAAAACGGGAAACGGCATGATGCGGGTGAAGATCGACATGGCGTTGATGCCCGGATCGCACACCCCGAACCCGCCCGGCTCCCACACCCATTCCTGTCCTGGGTGCCACTTGCGCACGCTCTCGCGCCAGTCGATGCGCACAGTCTCGACGCCCTCGTCCTTGAGGATCAGGCGGGCGGCCTCGACGGCGGCGTTGTAGCGGGAGTGCCAGGTCTGGAACAGTACGCGGCCCTTCTTTTCACCGTAGGTGACGAGGTCCTCGAACTCGGTGATGGTCGGGGTCGGCGGCTTTTCGAGCAGCACATCCTTGCCGGCGTCGATCGCCTCGCGGACATAGGCGTGGCGCACATTGGGCGGGGTGCAGATGGCAACCAGCTTCACTTCGGGCATGGCCTTGTAGAGCTCGGCCGGGGTCTTGAACACCGGTACGCCGCCATGGCCGAGGCTGCGCGTCGAGACGCAGGCGGCGAGCTCGAAATCCGGGCTCTTGTCGATCACCGGCAGGTGCTGGTCCTGTGCGATCTTGCCGATACCGATGACGGCGATCTTCTTTTTGGCCATTGCGGCGCCTCCCTGAAACCGGGCGGCACTTAAGGGGAAATGGCACCGGAAGGGAAGTTCCCCGGGAACGGAAATTCGTCCGGGTGACTAAGGTGGTATAGAGTAGACCCGAGGAGGCCCAGATGTCGCGAGCATTCGTTTCCGAAGGCGGCAGCGTGCCGCAGGTCTATGCCAGCGCGGAAAGCGCCGAGAGCGCCGCCAATATCCAGCGCGCCATGGACGGGCACCAGTACGACTACGAGGTCCGGCCGCGCGAGCGTGGCGGCTACATGGTGGCGCGGCTCAGGAAGGACGGCGAGTTCGACAGCTGGGTCGAGGAATAGGCCTCTGATCGATCCCAACCACGGAGTCATTCCCGCGAAAGCGGGAATCTCTGTTTACGGAGCGTGCAGCCAAACGGAGGTCCCCGCTTTCGCGGGGATGACCTGGTGCGTCGTTGAAAGTTCGGCGATCTATTCGGCCGGTGGCTGCCACAGCTCGATCTGGTTGCCCTCGGGATCGTGGATGCGAGCAAAGCGCCCGGTCTCGGGCGTGTCCCACTCGTTCGGCCGGGTCTCGATGGCAATACCGGCTTCCTTGAGCTGCGCCATCAGCGCATCGAGGTCATCGACGCGGAAATTGATCATCCACTGCTTGTCAGCCGGGAAATACGTCGTCTCCTGTTTGAAGGGCGCAAAGATCGTCAGCCCGCCTTCCTGCGTCCAGAAATCGGTGACACCCAAATGCGTGGAGTACCACTCGGCCAGCGCCTTGATGTCGCGGGAGCGGAAGAAGAAACCGCCGATGCCGAGTGCCCTGGCCATGCTGTGTTTTCCTACCTCACGATGATGGCGCGGAAGTCGTTGACGTTGGTGCCGGTGGGATTGGTGATGAACAGCCCGTCGACGGCGCGGAAGGCGTTGTAGGCGTCGTTGTCGGCCAAAGCGCGGCGGGGGTCGACGCCGGCGGCGCGCATGCGGGCGGCGGTCGTGCCGTCGCAGACCGCGCCGGCATTGTCGCCCGCTCCATCGATGCCGTCGGTATCCGCGGCAAGCGCCGTGATGCCCTCGATACCGTCGATGGCGAGCGCGAAGGCCAGCAGGAACTCGGCATTGCGGCCACCGCGGCCGGTGCCGCGAATGGTGACGGTGGTCTCACCGCCCGACAGCAGCACCGTCGGCCTGGCGAAAGGCCGGTTGCGCGTCTTCACCTCACGCGCCAGCGCGGCGAGCACGCCGGCCACGTCGCGTGCCTCACCCTCGATGGCATCCGAGAGAATGTGCGGCGTCAGGCCCGCTGCGGCCGCCTCCTTCGCCGCCGCATCGAGCGAGATGGCGGCCGAGGCAATAATGCGAACGCTGTTGGCCGCAAAGCGCGGATCGGCCGGCTGGGGCGAGAGGTTCTCCTCCGACGCCAACAGCGCTTCGGCAGCGGCGGGGAGCTTTAGCCGATACAGCGAGGCGAGGTGGCGGGCTTCGGCACGGCTCGATTTGAGCGGCACGGTGGGGCCGGAGGCGACCAGCGCCGGCTCGTCGCCCGGGATGTCGGAAACGATCAGTGTCGCGACCCGCGCCGGAGCGGCGAGCGCGGCAAGACGGCCGCCCTTGATGGCGCTGAGTTCGTTGCGGATGACGTTCATTACCGAGATCGGTGCACCGGAGGCCAGCAGCACTTCGTTGACCGCCTGCTCGTCCTCGAAGCTGAGGCCGGTCGCGGGCTGCGGCAACAGCGCCGAGCCGCCGCCGGAGATCAACGCCACGACGAGGTCGTCGTGGCTGAGGCCGGCGACGGTTTCCATGATGCGGCGGGCGGCGAGGAAGCCGGCCACATCGGGCACCGGGTGCGCCGCCTCGACGATCTCGATGCGCTCACACGGCACGGCGTAGCCGTAGCGGGTAACGACGAGGCCGCGGTCGATCCGGTGCGGCCACGTCTGTTCGAACGCCCGCGCCATCTGGGCCGAGGCCTTGCCGGCGCCGATGACGATGGTCCGCCCCTTGGGTGGCTCGGGCAGGTTGGCCGCGATCGCGTGCTGCGGCTGGGCGGCATCCACGGCGAGGTGGAAAAGCCGTTCGAGGTGTTCGCGATCCATGGCGTGCGGAGTTCCCTGATTGGCGCCCATTGTTGGAGACGCCAGCCGCCGGCGCAAGCTGGACGGAAGGCTGTGCCCTATCGGCAACGTTGTCAGGGCGAAAGCCTGAACAACAGCTAAACAGGCCCCTCACATCGAGTTCAACCGATTTGAAGTAGTTGCGGGCAAACATAAGCACCAGATAATCAGAGAACGGTCGTGGACGCGGCCGTTGGCTCCGCATGCCAGGAAACACGAATGAAAAGTCTTCGTCCCCTCGCGGGCGCGTTGCTCGCGACACTTGTTCTTTTGACGTCGGTCAATGCCGCCGAAGTCGGCATCATCGATACCCCCGGCAGCAGCGGCAGCACCGAGCTGGCGCCGCCCAAGGGTAAGCCCGACGAGCCCGACCGGACCGTGCCGGCCGATCCCAAGCCGCCGCGCGAGAGCTCGAAGCCGCGCCGCGACAAGGAGTCCGATTCGAGCTCTCCCTCCTCCGAGCCGCCGCTGCAGACCCGGCACTTCGGCTCGATGGTGGAGCTCAGCTGCGCCGTCGCCGACCGGCCGGACGCCATCGTTGTCGTCAACCATTCCAGCGAGCCGCTGCCGCCGGGCACGCGCATCAAGTGGCAGCTCAAGGCCGAGGGTGTGCAGGGCTTCTTCCGCCTGCTCGGCACGCTTGAGGGCGGGGCAACCCTGGTGGCCGACAACGTGCTGCGCCAGCAGGTGAACAGCGGCGCCAACTGCATTGCCCGGGTGATCTGACCCGACCTGTGGAGCGCTTGCGGGGCTGACAAAAAACTGACATCGAACGCGACTAACCACCGCCGCGTCCGCTGTCATAATTCCCCGTGAAATGTCCGAACGCTTTGCCATCTACTACGCGCCCGAGGCGCAGCATCCCCTGTGGCGCAAGGCTGCGGAGTGGCTGGGTCGCGACCCGCTGACCGGCGAGACGTTCGACGGCGCCCTGGCGGGCGTCACGCGCGCCGACCTTGTGGCGCGCAGCATTTCGGCCAACCGCTACGCTTTCCACGCCACGATCAAGGCGCCGATGGCGCTGGCCGAAGGTACCTCGCGCGCCGAGCTTGAGGACGCGCTGGCCAGCTATGCCGAATCGGCCGAGCCGGTCGCGATCGGGCCGCTGAGCCTTCAGGTGATCGGCGGCGGGTTTCTCGCGCTGATCCCGGCCGTGCAGTCGCAAGACCTCACCGAGTTCGCCGCCGACGTGGTCGAGAGCTTCGAGCCGTTCCGCGCACCGCTTTCTGTGGACGAGCGGGCGCGCCGATTGAAGGGTGGTGGGTTGAGCGAGCGCCAGATCGCGCTCATCGACCAGTATGGCTACCCCTATGTGTTCGAGCAGTTCCAGATGCACATGACGCTCACCGACCGGCTGCCGGCGGAAGAGCGCGAGACTTATCGCAACATCGCCGCCGAGTTCTTCGGGCCGCTGGCTACTGCCGAGATGGTGCTCGACCGGCTGGTGCTGTTCCATGAGCCGGAAGCGGGCGCACCGTTCGTGCGGCTCGACGACTACATTCTCACCGGGGAGGCCGCCAATGAGCGAATTCGCGCTCGCTAACGCGAGGATCGTGCTGGCCGACGAGGTGATCACCGGCTCGGTGCTGGTGCGCGACGGGGTGATCGCCGCGATCGATGCCGGCACGGTGCAGCACGGCGAGGATGTCGAGGGCGACTATGTCATCCCCGGTCTCGTCGAGCTCCATACCGACCATTTCGAGAACCACTACCGGCCGCGCCCAAGCGTGACCTGGAACGCCATCGCGGCCCTGCAGAGCCATGACGCGCAGATCGCCGGCGCCGGCATCACCACCGTGTTCGACGCGGTGCGCATCGGCTCGGATCCCGAGACCGGCGATATCACCGCCGACGTGAAGGCCATGGTCGAGGCGGTGGCCGAAGCCGACGCGACCGACCGGCTGCGCGCCGACCATCACCTGCATCTGCGCTGCGAGTTGGCGACACCGGACGTGGCAGCGCAGTTCGAGGCGCATTGCGCCAACCCGATCGTCGGGCTCGCTTCGCTGATGGACCACACGCCGGGCGCGCGGCAGTACACCACGCTCGAGCACTACACGGCCTACTACCAGAAGAAGCTTCGCCTCTCCGACGCCGAGATGGCCAGATACATCTCCGACCGGCAGGCAGAGCGCGAGAAGTATGCCGACAATAACCGCGCCGCAATCCTGAAGCGCGGACGCGAGATCGGGCTCGCCTTCGCCAGCCACGACGACGCGACGGTCGAGCATGTCGACGAGGCAGTGCGCGACGGCATGACCATTGCCGAGTTCCCCACCACCATGGCGGCGGCGCAGGCCTGCCATTCCGCCGGCCTCGCGGTGCTGATGGGTGCGCCCAACGTGGTGCGCGGCAAGTCGCATAACGGCAATATCTCGGCCGCCGAGCTGGCGCAGGCCGGCGTGCTCGACGTGCTGAGCTCGGACTATGTGCCGTTCGCCTTGATCTACGCGGCGTTTCTGCTGCCGGAGGTGGCCGACAACATCACCCTGCCCGAGGCCATTGCCAAGGTGACCTCGCGCCCGGCCGAGGCAGCGCGCCTCAACGATCGCGGCACGATCGCCATCGGCAAACGCGCCGATATCGTGCGCGTCCGCCGCACCGATCCGGTGCCGGTGGTGCGCGGCGTGTGGCGCGAAGGCAAGCGGGTAAGCTGATGGCTCCGGGGGCACTCATACTCGTCGTGGGCCCCTCGGGCGCCGGCAAGGATACGCTGATTGGCGCGGCCAAAACCGCACTGGCGACAGATGGCCGCTTCAACTTCCCGCGCCGCGTGGTGACCCGCACGGCCATGGTCGAGCTCGAGGATCATGACAGCATCGAGCCGGCCGAGTTCAGCCGCCAGAAGCTGCGCGGCGCCTATGCGCTCGATTGGGAAGCCCACGGGCTGAGCTATGGCATTCCCGCCGCGATCGACGCCGCCATGGTCGCCGGCCGGACGGTGGTGGTGAACACCTCGCGCAAGGTGATCGAGCGCGCGGTGGAAAAATATCCCAACACGCACGTGATGCTGGTGACAGCGCGCCCTGACGTCCGCGCACAGCGCCTCTCGTCCCGCGGCCGCGAGAGCGCCGACGACGTGGTGGCACGGCTGGCGCGCGAAGGCGCGGCGGTGCCGGAGGGGATCGCACCGGTGGTGATCGACAATTCCGGAGCACTGGTCGAAGGCGTCGACCGCTTCGTCGGAGCCTTGCGTCAGATCGCCGGTTGAACCTCTGGGCGAGGTTGTGCGTTGCGGGTGACAGCGTCACTTACAACGGGGCAACCGATGAGCCGAAGTTCACTCTATTTCGTCATTGCGGCACTGGTCGCGATCGTCGTCGCGCTTGGCGCCTACATGGCCTACCAGCAGTCGCAGCAGCCGGCGCTCGAAATCCGGGTCGATGAACAGGGGATCAGCGTCGATGGCAATGGATGAAGAACTGCGCACCAGCCAAATCGAGGACGCCCTGCGCCACGCCCTTGACCGGCAAGGCGTAGAGAAGGTCGCCGATCTCGATCTCACCAAGCTCGCCGTCGATATCGAGGCGGTGATCGGTGCCGCGTCCAACCCGCTGGACCCCGAGGGCGACGGGCTCAGGACCAACGAGATCAACGCGGCCAACGACGTCTAGCGGGTCACGTCAAATGAAAGGAGCCGCCCGCTTGCGGCCGGGCGGCTCCTGATTTTTCTCGCCGAGCCGTGGTCGCTCAGAGCGTAGCGATGCACACCTTGCCGGTGCCGGCAGCCTTGGTGCCCAACTTGGCGGCGGCTGCCTTGCTCAGATCGATGATGCGGCCCTTGTGGAACGGACCGCGGTCGTTGATCGTTACCTTTATCGATTTCCCGGTGCGCTGATCCGTGACCTTTACGACAGTGCCGAAGGGAAGGGTCTTGTGGGCGGCGGTCATCGCATTCTCGTTGAACCGCTGCCCCGAGGCTGTTTTCTTGCCGTTGAATCCTGGACCGTACCAGGACGCTCCGCCGCATTGGGCCATGGAGCCGGTGACCGACAACATCAACGCCGTCACCGCAGTGGCAACCACAACGATTTTCCTATTCAACCGTAGACTACTCACGCTTGTTACAGATGGGCGCGAAAAGGCTTTGGACCTGTGGCGAGAATATGAACGCCAGATGAACAAGCCTCTCGCAACTGGAACTGTTGCGCATATGCCTCACCTGTATTGTCGCGCTGGCATGCGATTTCCTTTTGAAATATCCAGCATTTAGCCGGCGCACGAATATGCCCGGCGCTCCTTGGCGCGAGGCTGCAATTTCTTCCGCTACGACGAAAGAGTGGCCACCGCGAGTCCCTTCGTTCGAGCATTTTTGACCAATTGATAAAAGTTTTGAGCTGCGTTAGCGTCCCACTCTGGAATGGCTCTAAAGGAGAGGGAGCGGCCGATGAGCGAGGGGATGCTCAAGCAAGGCATCGCACCGGGGCGACTTGACCCGGACCAGTACGCGCGCAACTTTTCCGACCTGCACCCGCCACTCGACCGGCATGAGGCCTTCGTCGAGGCCGACCGCTGTTATTTCTGCTTCGATGCGCCGTGCATGAATGCCTGCCCGACCTCGATCGACATTCCGATGTTCATCCGCGAGATCGCGACGGACAATCCGCTGGGCGCGGCCGAGACCATCTTCGAGCAGAACATCCTGGGCGGCATGTGCGCCCGCGTCTGCCCCACCGAGCAGCTATGCGAAGAAGCCTGCGTGCGCGAGGAGGCCGAGGGCAAGCCGGTCAAGATCGGCCAGCTGCAGCGCTACGCCACCGATATCGCCATGGCCGAGAATGCGCAGTTCTTCGAGCGCGCACCCTCGACGGGCAAGACCGTCGCGGTCGTCGGTGCCGGCCCGGCCGGGCTCGCCGCCGCCCATCGGTTGTCGCTGCACGGGCACGACGTCGTCGTCTACGACGCCAAGCCCAAGGCCGGTGGGCTCAACGAATACGGCATCGCCAGCTACAAGACCCCGGACGGCTTCGCCCAGGCGGAAGTCGAGTATGTCACCGCCATCGGCGGCATCGATATCCTGCTCGGCCAGCGGCTTGGCACCGACCTGACACTGGAGCGGCTGCTCGAAACCCATGACGCGGTGTTTCTCGGCATCGGGTTGGGCGGCGTCAACGCGCTGCGCGCCGAGGGCGAGCACACGGCCGGCGACGGGCTGGCGGACGCGGTGGATTTCATTGCCGAACTGCGACAGGCCAACGATCTCTCTGCCCTGCCGGTAGGCCGGCGCGTAGTGGTGATCGGCGGCGGTATGACCGCCATCGACGCCGCCGTGCAGTCGAAGCTGCTGGGCGCCGAGGAAGTGACGATCTGCTACCGGCGCGGGCAGGAGCACATGAATGCCAGCGCCTTCGAGCAGGATCTTGCGGCCTCCAAGGGCGTAAGCATCCGGCACTGGCTGCAGCCCAAGCGTGTGATCAGCGAGAATGGCCGCGTGACCGGCATCGAACTCGAATACACCGCACTGAAGGACGGCCGCCTGCAGGGCCTGGGTCACACGCTGACCCTCCCCGCCGACCAGGTGTTCAAGGCCATCGGCCAGCAGCTCGAGGATGAAACCGCCGGCGGCCTCGCGCTCGCCAACGGCCGCATCGAGGTCAATGCCGAGGGCCGCACCTCGAACGACCGCGTCTGGGCCGGCGGCGACTGCATCGACAAGGGCGACGACCTGACCGTGACTGCGGTGGCGCAGGGCCGCGACGCGGCCGAGAGCATTCACCGCTACCTGAGCGGGAAGTAGCAGATGCTTGGCAAGGCCCCCTCACCCGCCGCTTCGCGGCGACCTCTCCCCCAGAGGGAGAGGTGGGAGGCAGCGGCGGCGCCACAGCATCACCTCTCCCTCCGGGGGAGAGGTCGGCCCGCAGGGCCGGGTGAGGGGGCCTTCGGGCCGGAATGGAAGGAGGATCACCATGGCTGACATCCGCAACACCTTCGTCGGGATCAAATCGCCGAACCCGTTCTGGCTGGCGTCAGCGCCGCCGACCGACAAGGCCTATAATGTCGAGCGCGCCTTCAAGGCGGGCTGGGGCGGCGTGGTGTGGAAGACGCTGGGCGAGGAAGGCCCGCCCGTCGTCAACGTCAACGGGCCGCGCTACGGCGCGATCTGGGGCGCCGACCGGCGCCTGCTCGGGCTCAACAATATCGAACTGATCACCGACCGGGCGCTGCAGTTGAACCTGCAGGAGATCAAGCAGGTCAAGAAGAACTGGCCCGATCGCGCCGTGGTCGTATCGATCATGGTACCGTGCGAGGAGGAGAGCTGGAAGGCCATCCTGCCGCTGGTCGAGGAGACCGAGGCCGACGGCATCGAGCTCAATTTCGGCTGCCCGCACGGCATGAGCGAGCGCGGCATGGGCTCGGCCGTGGGCCAGGTGCCCGAATATGTCGAAATGGTCGTGCGCTGGTGCAAGCAGTATTCGCGCATGCCGGTGATCACCAAGCTGACGCCGAACATCTCCGACATCCGCCGCCCGGCGCGTGCCGCGAAGAACGGAGGCACCGATGCGGTGAGCCTGATCAACACGATCAACTCGATCACCTCGGTCAACCTCGACACCTTCTCGCCAGAACCCTCGATCGACGGCAAGGGCAGCCATGGCGGCTATTGCGGCCCGGCGGTGAAGCCGATCGCGCTGTCCATGGTCAGCGAAATCGCCCGCGATCCCGAGACCTACGGGCTGCCGATCTCGGGCATCGGTGGCGTCACCACCTGGCGCGACGCGGCCGAGTTCCTGGCGCTTGGCGCCGGCAATGTGCAGGTGTGCACGGCGGTGATGACCTATGGCTTCAAGATCGTCGAGGAGATGATCTCGGGCCTCTCCAACTGGATGGACGAGAAGGGGCACGCCAGCCTCGACGATTTCGCCGGCCGCGCTGTGCGCAATGTCACCGACTGGCAGTATCTCAACCTCAACTACGTCGCCAAGGCCAAGATCGACCAGGACAAGTGCATCAAGTGCGGGCGCTGCCATATTGCCTGCGAGGACACCTCGCACCAGGCGATCACCAAGTCCAAGGACGGCAAGCGCTGGTTCGAGGTGATGGAAGACGAGTGCGTGGGCTGTAACCTGTGCGTCAATGTCTGCCCGGTCGAGGACTGCATCTCGATGATCGCGCTCGAGCCCGGCATGCTGGACGAGCGGACCAATAAGAAGGTCGCGCCGGACTACGCCAACTGGACCACGCACCCGAACAACCCGATGGCCAAGGCGCTCGAGCCGGCGGAATAAGTCCCGCACGCACCACGCGTTAGCGCGTCGTCAACTATCTGGCCTTAGCCGGGAGGGGCGCTAAGGATTGGCAAACACGTAGCTCGCTAATCTCGCGCCAGGAGCCCAGGAATGAGCGACGCGCGTTTCCGCCTGCACAGGCCAACCGAACATGACGACGGCCCCCTGCCCGATCCTCGCGGGATGCTGCTGGGCGGCATCGTTGCCATGGTCCTGCTGGCGGTGAGCGTCGTCGTCGCCAGCACCTACGCGGTCAACCGGCTGGACCAGGTTTCGGTGGCCGACGAAATCGAGCGTGCGCGTGCGGCACTGACCGTGGTCGGCGCAGATGCGGGCGCCGAACAGCGGCTGCAGCGCGATTTCGTGCTCGACAGGGCCCGCTTCACCACCCCCGATACGTTGGACAGCGCCGAAGTCTCCGTGCCCGCTGCCGACGGGCTTGTTCTCGCCTGGGTGCCGCGGCGGCTCGGCACCGATATGTTCGTCCACCTCGCTCCGCTCCGCGTGGCCGCCTCGCTGGTCTTCCTCGTCGGCATCGGCCTCGTGCTGCGCCGGCTCTACCGGATGACGCGCGAGCTCGAGCGGCGGCGCGGGCGGGCGCAGGAGCTGGCCCATCGCGATCCGCTGACCGGATTGGGCAACCGGCTCGCCTTCGAGCGGTGGGTCGCCGATGCGACGGCACGCGGCATCAGCCATGTCGGCCTGCTCTATCTCGATCTCGATGACTTCAAGGCGGTCAACGACCGTTACGGCCACGGCGCCGGCGACGAGTTGCTGAAGGCCGTGGCGCGGCGCATCTCCAGCCTCAGCGGCCCCGACGACCTCGTCGTGCGCATGGGAGGCGACGAGTTCGCCTTCGTGCGTCCCGGTCCGATCGATCGCAGCATGCTGTCCGAGCTGGCGGCCGATGTCGGCACGCGGCTGAGCGAACCGGTCCGGATCGGCGCGCTCGAGATGATGCCCGGTTCGAGCCTGGGCGCGGCGCTCGGCCGGCCCGACGACCCGCAACTGCTCGCCAGGGCCGACGAGGCGCTTTACCGCGCCAAGACATTGCCCGGGCACACCTTCGTGTTCGCCGACGCCGCTTGATCACTCCGCCAAAGTCGGGATTTCCGACTCAGGTCGCGAGCACATAGGGTGCGCGCTGCCTGAGGGGGGAAATTCATGCCAACCGACCTGCCGTCGACACTCTATGCCATCGCGCGCCTGCTGCTGGGCGGCGCCTTCGTGGTCTTTGCCATCCGCAACCTGATCGTGAACGTGCCGCGGCTCAGCGGTATCATCGAGAACAAGGTGCCGATGCCGCGCAATGTCGTGCTGTTCGGCATCGCGCTGCAATTCGTGGGCGGGCTGCTGGCGGCGATCGGACCGTGGCAGGCGCTCGGCGGCGTGCTGATGATCGTGTTCCTGGTGCTGGCGACGCTGCTCTTTCACCCGATGTGGAAATTCTCAGGCGCCGACCGTGCGCCGCACACCATCGCCACGATCATGAACACTTCGCTGTGCGGCGCCTTCCTGCTGCTGATCGCAGGCGGGGTCTGACGCCGTTCCGCGTTCCATGCCGATGGAATGGCCGTTCCGTTTGGATGGGCGCACCATCTCCGGACGAAGGGCTTCGCCTGGCAGATTTTCATGACCTAGGGCCGGTATAAGGTAGGAACTAGGCCAGACTATCGTGCGTCGTCGCACCGCTCAGGCCTTGTCCTTGGGCAGCAGCCCGAACAGGAACAGGTTCTCGAGATAGCGCGCCGCATCCTCGAAGCGTCCGTCGCCGCCGCGATCCTTGCCGAGCACGGCACGGACCTGCACGTCGAAATCGGCGTAGTGCTGAGTGGTGGCCCAGATCGAGAAGATTAGGTGATATGGGTCGGTGCGGCGGATCTTGCCGGCCTGCATCCAGCCCTCGAGGATCGCCGCCTTCTCGTCGACCAGCGCCCTGAGGTCGGTCTCGAGCACATCGAGCACGCGCGGGGCGCCCTGCAGCATTTCATTGGCGAACAGCCGGCTCTGGCGCGGGTAGTCGCGGCTCATCTCGAGCTTGCGGCGCAGGTACGAGCGCAGCTCCGGCACCGGATCGCCATCCGAATCGATCTCGCGCAGCGGCGCTAGCCAGATGTCGAGCATCGAGGTCATCAGGCGCTTATAGATCTCCTCCTTGCGGGGGAAATAGTAGAGCAGGTTCGGCTTGCTCATCCCCGCCGCCTCGGCGATCTGGTCGATGGTGGCGCCCCGGAAACCCTCGCGCGAGAAGACGTCGAGCGCCGCTTCGAGGATCACTTCCTGCTTCTCGCGCTGGATGCGCGTCTGCGCCCGCGGGCGCTTGGCGGCGGGCGGTTTCGACGTGCCGGGGCGACCCTCGGTCTCCAGCATTTTCACCTTGATCGGCGGCATGGGAGTGATAACGTTTTTTCCAACTGGTCAAATTTCTGGATAACACATCCAAAGGTCAAGCGACAATCAAACTTGACCGAAAAGCTCAACAAATGACCTGATGGGGAGTGCCAAGGTGTCCGACCGTCGCAACGTCACGCCGAACGATCTCAGCGCGTTCTGGATGCCTTTCACGGCCAACCGGCAGTTCAAGAAGGCGCCGCGCATGTTCGTCGGCGCCAAGGACATGCACTATACGACTTCCGACGGGCGTCAGGTGCTCGATGGCACGGCGGGCCTGTGGTGCGTGAACGCTGGCCATTGCCGCCCCAAGATCGTCGAGGCGATCGCGACGCAGGCGGCCGAGATGGACTACGCGCCCGCCTTCCAGATGGGCCACCCCAAGGCGTTCGAGCTCGCCAACGCGCTGGTCTCGATCGCGCCCGAAGGCATGAACCACGTGCTCTACACCAATTCCGGTTCGGAATCGGTGGAGACGGCGTTGAAGGTGGCGCTGGCCTATCACCGGACCAAGGGCGACGGTTCGCGCTTCCGGCTGATCGGGCGCGAACGCGGCTATCACGGCGTCAATTTCGGCGGTATCTCGGTGGGCGGCATCGTCACCAACCGCAAGATGTTCGGCACGCTCCTCACCGGCGTCGACCACATGCCGCACACCCACACACCGGGCAAGAACCAGTTCACCCGCGGCGAGCGCGAAGGCGGCGGCGAGGATCTCGCTAGCGAGCTCGAGCGCATCGTGACGCTGCACGACCCCTCCACCATCGCGGCGGTAATCGTCGAGCCGGTGGCCGGTTCGACCGGCGTGCTGATCCCGCCCAAGGGCTATCTCAAGAAGCTGCGCGAGATCACCAAGAAGCACGGCATCCTGCTCATCTTCGACGAGGTCATCACCGGCTTCGGCCGCGTCGGCACCCCGTTCGCGGCCGACTATTTCGGCGTCACGCCGGACATGATCGTGTGCGCCAAGGGCCTCACCAACGGCACCATCCCGATGGGCGCGGTGCTGGTCACTTCCGAGATCCACGACGCGTTCATGCAGGGGCCCGAGCACGTCATCGAGTTCATGCACGGTTACACCTATTCGGGTAACCCGGTCGCCTCGGCTGCCGGTCTCGCCACGCTCGAGACCTACAAGGACGAGGGCCTCCTCACCCGCGGGGCCGAACTCGCCTCGTACTGGGAAGATGCGCTGCACTCGCTCAAGGGCCTGCCGCACGTCATCGACATCCGCAATCTCGGCCTGATCGGCGCAGTCGAGCTCGAGCCGATCGCCGGCCAGCCCACCAAGCGCGCCTTCGCCGCCTTCGTGAAGGCCTTCGAGACCGGCATCCTGATCCGCACCACCGGCGACATCATCGCCATGAGCCCGCCGCTGATCATCACCAAGGCGCAGATCGACGAGCTGATCGGCACCCTTGGCGGCATCCTGAAGACGCTTGAGTAGCATGGAACGATTGTTCTATATCGCGAATGATAGAATGAACGTTCCATATTGTAAGGGCGGAGACCAGTGATGCAGACGATCCAGAATGCCATCGGCGGCAAGCTCATCACCTCGACGAGCACGCGCACCCAGCCGGTTTACAACCCGGCGACCGGCGAGGCGATCGCAACGCTGCCGCTGTCGAGCGTCGACGAAATCAACAGCGCGGTGGCGGCTGCGAAGGCGGCACTGCCAGCGTGGGCCAATAATACGCCCATGAAGCGCGCACGGGTATTATTCAAGTTCAAGGAACTGCTCGAAAAGAACGCCGACGAACTGGCGCGGCTGATCAGCCTCGAGCACGGCAAGGTGCATGACGATGCGCTGGGCGAGCTGGCCCGCGGCATTGACTGCGTCGACTTCGCCTGCGGCATCCCGCATCTGCTGAAGGGCGAGTTCAGCCGCAATGTCGGCCCCTCGATCGACAGCTATTCCGACCGGCAGCCGCTCGGCGTCGTCGCCGGCATCACCCCGTTCAACTTCCCGGCCATGGTACCGATGTGGATGTATCCGCTGGCCATCGCGTGCGGAAACACCTTCATCCTCAAGCCGTCCGAGCGCGACCCGTCGGCGCCGATGTTCGCCTGGCAGCTGTTCATGGATGCCGGGCTGCCCGAGGGCGTGCTGAACGTCGTCCACGGCGACAAGCAAGCGGTCGACACGCTGCTCGACCATCCGGACGTCAAAGCGGTGAGCTTCGTGGGCTCGACCCCGATCGCCGAGTATGTGTACCGGCGCGGCACCCAAGCGGGTAAGCGGGTGCAGGCACTGGGCGGCGCCAAGAACCACATGGTGGTGATGCCCGACGCCGACATGGACCAGGCGGCCGACGCGCTGATGGGCGCGGGGTACGGCTCGGCCGGAGAGCGCTGCATGGCGATTTCGGTCGCCGTGCCGGTCGGCGACAAGACCGCCGACGCGCTGATCGCCAAGCTGAAGCCGCGCGTCGAAGCGCTGAAGATCGGCCCGGCGAGCGACAAGGACGCCCAGATGGGCCCGATCGTCTCCAAAGCGCAGCGCGACAAGATCGTCGGCTACATCGATGCCGGCGTCGAAGCCGGCGCCGAGCTCGTGGTCGATGGCCGCGGCTTCTCGCTGCAGGGCTACGAGAATGGTTTCTTCGTCGGCGGCACGCTGTTCGACCACGTGAAGCCGGACATGAAGATTTACCGCGAGGAGATCTTCGGGCCGGTGCTCTCCGTCGTGCGCGCCCAGACCTACAAGGACGCGGTCGACCTGATCCACGGCCACGAATACGCCAATGGTACGGCGATCTTCACCCGCGACGGCGATGCGGCGCGCGAGTTCGCCGACAAGATCGAAGTGGGCATGGTGGGCATCAACGTGCCGATCCCGGTGCCGGTGGCCTATCACTCGTTCGGCGGCTGGAAGCGCTCGCTGTTCGGCGATCACTCGATCTACGGGCCGGAAGGCGTGCACTTCTACACCCGGCTCAAAACCGTCACCACCCGC
This sequence comes from Devosia sp. Soil_C_22, assembly GCF_057657195.1. NCBI lineage: Bacteria > Pseudomonadati > Pseudomonadota > Alphaproteobacteria > Hyphomicrobiales > Devosiaceae > Devosia > Devosia sp. Soil_C_22. The sequence continues at coordinate 374,090 of NZ_JBDGIY010000001.1, read as the reverse complement.
TGGCCCGCTGGCATCAAGGGCGGCGCGGAATTCACCTTCCCGAGCATGAAATAAGACCTATGCGGACAAGCGGCGGTATTGCTGGACTGCCCCTCACCCCAGCCCTCTCCCCAGAGGGGAGAGGGGGCGATGGGGCACCGGCAGTGCCAAGTGCGTCCCCTCTCCCCTCCGGGGAGAGGGTCAGGGTGAGGGGCAGTCATGGCGATCTGCGTATTCGCAATCGCGCGCGATCTCTGCGTTCCGAGCCGACCGATGCGGAGAAGCGACTGTGGTCGCGTCTCCGGGATCGGCGGTTTGAAGGCTTCAAGTTCGTCCGCCAGTTCGCCATCGGTCCCTATTTTGCGGATTTCGTCTGCCGTGAGGCGATGCTCGTCGTCGAGCTCGATGGTGGGCAGCACGCCGATTCCGTGCGGGACCAGAAGCGCACGCGATACCTGAACGAGCAGGGATTTTCGGTGCTCCGATTCTGGAACAACGACGTGCTCGGCAATACCGATGGCGTTCTGGATGCATTGCTGCTGACCTTGCTTGGCACCCCCTCACCCGACTGGCGCTTCGCGCCAGCCACCCTCTCCCCAGAGGGGCGAGGGGACCTGACCGCAACTTCCGTGAAAGACCTCTGACCATGCCCGCTCCCGGCGAAAACCTTCGGATCAACCCCGACCGCCTGTGGAGCAGCATTCATGAACTGGCGGAGATCGGCCCCGGCATCGCCGGCGGCTCGAACCGCCAGACCCTGACCGATGCCGACGCCGAGGGCCGGCGCCTGTTCCAGAAATGGAGCGAGGCAGCGGGCATGAGCATGGGCGTCGACAAGATGGGCACCATGTTCATGACCCGCCCGGGCACCGATCCGGACGCCCTGCCCGTCTATATCGGCAGCCACCTGGACACGCAGCCGACCGGCGGGCGCTATGATGGCGTGCTGGGCGTGCTGGCCGGGCTCGAGGTGGTGCGTTCGATGAACGACCTCGGCATCCGGACAAAACACCCGATCGTCGTCACCAACTGGACCAACGAGGAAGGTGCGCGCTTCGCGCCCGCGATGATGGCCTCGGGCGTGTTCGCCGGCCAGTTCAGCCTCGACTACGCCTATGGCCGCAAGGACCTCGAGGGCCTGTCGTTCGGCGACGAGCTGAAGCGCATCGGCTGGGTCGGCGACGAAGAAGTCGGCGGGCGCAAGATGCACGCCTATTTCGAGTATCACATCGAGCAGGGTCCGATCCTCGAGGCCGAGGACAAGCAGATCGGCGTCGTAACGCACTGCCAGGGCCTCTGGTGGCTGGAGTTCACGCTCATCGGCCGCGAGGCGCATACCGGCTCGACGCCGATGACCATGCGCGTCAATGCCGGGCTGGCGATGGCCCGCATCATGGAGATGGTGCAGTCCGTGGCGATGGGCGAGCAGCCGGGCGCCGTGGGTGGCGTGGGGCAGGTCAAATTCTCCCCCAACTCGCGCAACGTGCTGCCCGGCACGGTGGTGTTCACGGTCGATATCCGCACGCCCGAGCAGGCCAAGCTCGATCGCATGCGGGCAACGATCGAGGCCGAGGCGGCCAAGATCTGCGAGGCGCTTGGCGTCGGTTGCGCGGTCGAGGCGGTCGGGCATTTCGATCCGGTGACGTTCGATCCTGTGCTGGTCGACCGCGTCCGCAAGGCCGCCGAGGATCTCGGCTACAGCCACATGAACGTCATCTCCGGCGCCGGGCACGATGCCTGCTGGGCCGCCAAGGTCGCGCCGGCAACGATGATCATGTGCCCCTGCGTGGGCGGGCTCAGCCACAACGAGGCGGAGAACATATCGAAGGAATGGGCAGCGGCCGGCGCGGACGTGCTGCTGCACGCGGTGCTGGAGACAGCGGAGATCGTGGGGTGAGGATTATGTCTCCCACAAGGCCCCCTCACCCTGTCCCTCTCCCCCAAGGGAGACGGGACGCTGTGGCGCGGCCTCGTCACCCCTTCACCTCTCCCTTGGGGGAGAGGTCGCCGCGCAGCGGCGGGTGAGGGGGGGCCTTCCTTGAGCACGTCCAAGACCAGATTTGCGACTGAGGCAGCTAAGCGGTTGAGGGCCAACTCAACCGATGCCGAAGCGAAACTCTGGTCCCGGCTTCGCAATCGACAGCTGCTCGGGTGCAAATTCGTCCGCCAGCAGGCGGCAGGACCCTACATCGCCGACTTTGCCTGCCGCGAGAGGGACCTGATCATCGAAATCGATGGTGGCCAACACGCGACCACGGCCGGTAGTTTTGCCGACGCGGAACGAACCGATATCCTCACCCGGCACGGCTATCGCGTCGTTCGCTTCTGGAACAGCGATGTCCTAACCGACATCGATGGCGTCCTTCAGGTCATTGCCGACAGGCTGCAGAAGGCCCCCTCACCCGGCCTTCGCTTCGCGAAGTCCGACCTCTCCCCCAAGGGAGAGGTGAAGGAAGGGCCGGCGCATGGACGTTGACGGGCTGCTCCAAAGCGTCGTTCGGTTCTCGAACTTCATGACGGCGAGACTGATCGTCTCGGGCCTCGTGTTCTACGTCCTCTCCGGCTTCACCGATATCGGCAGCACCACCGAGGGGTTCCTGCCCAATCTCGACCTGATGAACAACGTCATCCAGAACTACCAGAACATCTTCGATATCCTGGGCGTGTCGGATTTCGCCCTGCTGCTGATCTTCTTTCTGTTCATCACGGCCATCCACCTCACCTATATCGCGTTCGAGCGGGTGGGCGACTACATCCCGCCGGCCATCGTGCCACTGCCGAGCTGGACGGCGATCGAGGATCTGACCAGCGCCAGCTTCGAGATCCTGCGCGATGCGCGCGGCACCCGGCACACCGAGGAAGAAAACCAGCGGCTGTTCGAGTTCCGGCGCAAGCTCGAGGCGATCGATGCGGCCAACGAGCTCGAATACAAGGAAAAGCTGGCCGGGCCCTACAACGTGTTCCGCGTCTCCAAGACGCTGATCCTGTTCATGGCGCTCGCCTGGATCTGGGCCATGGTGTCGGGGCGCTACACCGGGGATCCGATCTTCATCCTCGTGGCGCTGTCGCTCGCGGCCTGCGCGGCACTCTACACCACCATCGCGATCTATCGCGGCCACCACGAGCGCATCCTCGAGCTGCGCGGCGAGGTGACCCATCAGTTGCTCGGCTTTGCTGCCGTGTGGCTGCCCGAGACGCACCAGCAGCGCATGCTGGATGCCAGCGCGCAGGTCAGCGAACTGCGGCCGGCGCATTTCAAGATACTGATGCCGGTCTATGGGACAGCCGACGCCTTCATCGCCGACTATCGCAAGTGGCGCGACAAGCGCCGCGCCAAGAAACGCACCGCCTGAGGCGTGACCGGAACACAGGGGAACGACATGACCATCATCAAGAACGGCACGATCGTCACGGCCGACCTGACCTACAAAGCGGATATCCGCGTCGAAGGCGGCAAGATCACCGAGATCGGGCCGAACCTCACTGGCGGCGAAAGCCTCGATGCCACCGGCTGCTACGTGATGCCGGGCGGGATCGACCCGCATACGCATCTCGAAATGCCGTTCATGGGCACCTATTCGACCGACGATTTCGAGTCCGGCACGCGAGCGGCGCTGTCGGGTGGCACTACCATGGTGGTCGATTTCTGCCTGCCCGGCCCGAACCAGTCGCTGCTCGAAGCGCTCCAGATGTGGGATAACAAGACCGGCAAGGCGAGCTGCGACTACTCGTTCCACATGGCGATCACCTGGTGGGGCGAGCAGGTGTTCAACGAGATGCAGGATGTCGTCGACCGCGGCATCACCTCGTTCAAGCACTTCATGGCCTACAAGGGCGCGCTGATGGTGAACGACGACGAGATGTTCGCCTCGTTCCAGCGCTGCGCCGAACTGGGCGCCCTGCCCCTCGTCCATGCCGAGAACGGCGACGTGGTGCTGGCGATGACCGAAAAACTCCTCGCCGCCGGCAACAACGGACCCGAGGGGCACGCCTACTCGCGGCCGCCCGAGGTGGAGGGCGAGGCGACCAACCGGGCGATCATGATCGCCGACATGGCCGGGGTGCCGCTCTATGTCGTCCACACCTCGTGCGAGCAGGCGCATGAGGCGATCCGCCGAGCCCGGCAGAAGGGCATGCGCGTGTTCGGCGAGCCGCTGATCCAGCACCTCGTGCTCGACGAGACCGAGTATTTCAACAAGGACTGGGACTATGCGGCGCGTCGGGTGATGAGCCCGCCCTTCCGCAACAAGCAGCACCAGGACTCGCTGTGGGCCGGGCTGCAGGCCGGCTCGCTGCAGGTGGTGGCGACCGACCACTGCGCCTTCACCACGGCGCAGAAGCGCAACGGGATCGGCAACTTCGCCAAGATCCCGAACGGCACCGGCGGGCTCGAGGACCGCATGCCGCTGCTCTGGACCTTCGGCGTGGGCACGGGGCGGCTGACGCCGAACGAGTTCGTGGCGGTGACCTCGACCAACATCGCCAAGATCCTCAACATGTACCCCAAAAAGGGCGCGATCCTCGTCGGCGCCGACGCCGATCTCGTCGTGTGGGACCCCAAGCGCAAGAAGACGATCTCGGCGGCCAAGCAGCAGTCGGCGATCGACTACAACGTGTTCGAAGGTTTTGAGGTCACCGGCCTGCCGCGCTTCACGCTGACGCGCGGGCAGGTGGCTATCGTCGAGGACGAGATCAAGACGCAGCAAGGGCACGGCCAGTTCGTGGCCCGCGAGGCGACGAACCCTGTGAACCGCGCGCTGAGCCAGTGGAAAGAGATCACCGCGCCGCGCAAGATCGAACGCAGCGGCATTCCGGCGAGCGGGGTCTAAGGGTTGGCAGACGGGGGCAGGCAAAGCGTGGTCGAGGCCAAGGGTCTCGGCCTCATCTACAGGACGGCTGATGGCGACGTGACGGCGCTGTCGGACGTCAATCTCAGCATCGGCAAGGGCGAGTTCGTCTCGTTCATCGGCCCATCGGGCTGCGGCAAGACGACTTTCCTGCGCGTCATGGCCGATCTCGAGCAGCCGACTTCGGGGACGATCACCATCAACGGCACCTCGCCCAGCGACGCGCGGGTGAACCGCGCCTATGGCTATGTGTTCCAGGCGCCGGCACTGTTTCCATGGCGCACGATCGAGAAGAACATCGCGCTGCCGCTCGAGATCATGGGCTATGGCGACAGCGCCGAGCGCGTGAAGCGTGTGCTGGAACTGGTCAACCTCACCGGCTTCGAAAAGAAGCATCCCTGGCAGCTATCGGGCGGCATGCAGCAGCGCGCTTCCATTGCTCGCGCGCTCAGCTTCGATGCCGACCTGCTGCTGATGGACGAGCCGTTCGGCGCACTCGACGAGATCGTTCGCGACCATCTCAACTCCGAGCTCTTGAAGCTCTGGGCCCGTACGCAGAAGACCATCGCCTTCGTCACCCACTCGATCCCCGAGGCGGTGTACCTCTCGACCAAGATCGTGGTGATGAGCCCGCGCCCGGGTCGGGTGACCGACATCATCGAATCCGACCTGCCGGCCGAGCGCCCGCTCGACATCCGCGAGACGCCGGAATTCCTGCGCCTCGCAGCCCGCGTCCGCGACGGCCTCCGGGCCGGGCACAGCTATGAGGAGTAGCGCGTGCGCGGGCTGACAGAGGGCAAGGTCGCTCCCATCCTCATCGTGCTGCTGGTCATCGTGCTGTTCTGGTACGTCATGGCGGTGGTGATGAATGCGCCGTGGCAGAATACGATGAACGGGCGCGCCAACCTCACCGATGTGCCGCTGATCGAGTTCGCGCAGCAGACCTGGGCGCAGGACAAGCCGATCCTGCCGGCGCCGCACCAGGTGTTCTCCGAGATCTGGAACGCCACCATCGGCACCGATATCGCTTCGCGGCGTTCGCTGGCCTACCACGCCGGGATCACGCTCGGCGCGACGCTGCTCGGCTTCGCGCTCGGCACGCTGCTCGGCATCGGGCTCGCGGTGGTGATCGTCCACAATGATGCGTCGGACCGCTCGCTGATGCCGTGGATCATTGCCAGCCAGACCGTGCCGATCCTCGCGATTGCGCCGATGGTGGTGGTCGGGCTGGGCGCGGTCGGCGTCACCGGCATGGTGCCCAAGGCGCTGATCTCGATGTACCTGAGCTTTTTCCCGGTCGTCGTCGGTATGGTGAAGGGGCTGCGCACGCCCGAGCAGATCCAGCTCGATCTGATGCGCACCTACAATGCCGGCGCGTGGGACGTGTTCGCCAAGCTCCGCTGGCCGGCCTCGATCCCGTTCCTGTTCGCCTCGATGAAGGTGGGCATCGCCATTTCGCTGATCGGTGCGGTGGTGGGCGAGCTCTCCAACAATGCCGGTGGCGGGCTGGGCGTGCGGCTGCTCACCGGGTCCTATAACGGGCAGACGATCCAGATCTGGGCGGCCCTGTTCCTCGCCGCGGCGCTGGCGGCGGTGCTGGTGATCGCAGTGGGCGCGAGCGAGAAGGTGGTGAACCGGGCCATGGGGGCGCGGGCGTGAGCCGGCTGCAGACCATCCTCGCCGTGGCAGCCTCCGGTTTTGCCGGACTGGCGCTGGTGCTTGGCCTCATCGGTGGTGCGCCGGTGCTGGTGCTGCTGGCCGGCGCGGCTGGCGTGCTGACGCTGGCACGCGTCCGCCTGCCGGTCTCGCTATGGGTCGATGCGGCCGTGATGGGTCTCGGTGCGTGGGCGCTGCTCGACGCGCTGGCCCTCTACGATGTCGAGCCGGTGTGGTTCTGGCTGGCGCTCGTCGCGTGCTGGCTGTTCGCCTGGCTGTTCGTCGAGCGGCTGTCGCAGGCGATCCGGTCGGGCGCCCTGCCCGGCAGCGTGTTCGGCGTGCTGATCCCGGTGCTGTTCGGGCTGGCGCTGCTGTTCGCCTGGGAGATCGTGACGCGTGGCGCCAACGTGCCGCAGGTGCTGCTGCCGGCCCCGAGCCAGATCTGGGCTCGGCTGATCTCGTCGATCCCGATGCTGGCCGCCGATTTCGTGCAGACCTTCAAGGCGGTGCTGGCGGGCTTTGCCATCGGCTGCGGCGCCGGCTTCGTCGTCGCCATCCTCGTCGATCGCTCGCCGTTCCTCAAAAGCGGGCTGCTGCCGATCGGCAATTTCGTCTCGGCGCTGCCGATCATCGGCATCGCGCCGATCATGGTGATGTGGTTCGGCTTCGACTGGCCGTCCAAAGCGGCGGTCGTCGTCGCGATGACCTTCTTTCCCATGCTGGTGAACACGGTCGCCGGGCTCAACGCATCGTCGATGATCGAGCGCGACCTGATGCGCACCTATGCCGCCAATTACTGGGAGACGCTGTTCAAGCTGCGGCTGCCGGCGGCCGCGCCCTTCATCTTCAACGCGCTCAAGATCAACTCGACTCTGGCGCTGATCGGCGCAATCGTAGCCGAATTCTTCGGGACGCCCATCGTGGGAATGGGCTTCCGGATATCGACCGAGGTCGGAAAACTCAACATCGACCTGGTCTGGGCAGAGATCGCCGTGGCGGCGATTGCGGGCTCTGCTTTCTACGGGGTCATCGCGCTCATCGAGCGCGCGGTGACCTTCTGGCATCCGTCCATTCGAGGTGGACGGACATAACGTCCGCCTGGCCGTGGTGGTCGGGCGTAACAGGGGTAAGGGACGAAACGCAAATGAAGAAGCTTCTACTGGCACTGGCCGCAGGCGCCATGGCGCTGACTGCGACCGCCGCATTGGCGCAGGACAAGCTGACGCTGCAACTGAAGTGGGTGACCCAGGCGCAGTTCGCCGGCTACATCGTGGCCAAGGCGAAGGGGTTCTACACCGAGGAGAACCTCGATGTGACCATCCTGCCGGGCGGCCCGAACGTGGCGCCGGAGCAGGTGATCGCCGGCGGCGGCGCCGACATCATCGTCGACTGGATGGGTGGCGCGGCGGCCGCACGCGACAAGGGCGTGCCGCTCGTCAACATCGCCCAGCCGTTCAAGCGCTCGGGCCTGATGATGATCTGCCCCAAGGAGAACAAGATCAACACCGTCGCCGACTTCAAGGGCAAGACGCTGGGCGTCTGGTTCTTCGGCAACGAGTATCCGTTCTTCGCCTGGATGAACAAGGAAGGCCTGTCGACCGCCGAGGGCGGCGACGTGAAGGTGCTGCAGCAGTCCTTCGACATCCAGCCGATGATCCAGAAGCAGGCCGACTGCATCTCGGTCATGACCTATAACGAGTACGGTCAGGCGCTCGATGCCGGCTACGGCCCGGACAACCTGACCATCTTCAACTATACCGAGATGGGCAACGACCTGCTCGAGGATGGCCTCTACGTGATGGAGCCGACCCTTGCCGATGCCGCCAAGGTCGACGCCTACACCCGCTTCGTGAAGGCCTCGATGAAGGGCTGGCAATACGCGCTCGACAACCCGGACGAGGCAGCGCAGATCGTGGTCGACTCGGACGACACCGGCGCTGCCGAACTGGCGCACCAGAAATACATGGTAGGTGAAGTCAGCAAGCTGGTGGATGCCAGCGATCCGGCGCTCGACCAGGCCGCCTATGATCGCACGATCAAGGCGCTGATCGACCAGAAGATCATCTCCAAGGCCCCGGAAGGCGCGTTCACGACGGTCGTGACCGACGCGCTGAAGTAGGCGGGTTCGAACGCGAACGAGGAAGGCGGGGAGCGATCCCCGTCTTCTGCATTTCTTCTCTGGCAGACGCCCCCCTCCCAGCCTCCCCCATAAAGGGGGAGGTGAAGAGTAGAGGCTTTGGCTTCGACTGTGCCCCGCTCACCGGCAAGGCACCCCCCCCTTTATGGGGGAGGATGGGAGGGGGCCGGCTCTGTCAGTCGGCCCCTCTGAAAGCCCTTACGAACCCACTACGCCGCCATCGTCCTTGGTAATCACCACCAGCGAGGGGCGCGGGCCCATGCCGTCCTTGAAGTCCGGCCAGTTGGTGCCGGCGTCGGCCAGGCTCTCGGCATCTTCGCCGTCGGTGAGGCGGAGCTCGCCGGGGTGCTGGATCGAGAGGAACACGGTCCTGCCATCGGGGGTGAAGGCCGGCGAGCAGACTTCCGAGCCAACCGGCGGCGAGTAGAACAGTTTCGGCAGCGCCTTGCCGGCGCCTTCGGTGTCGGCGACGTAGAGCGCGTCGTTGAAGCCGGCATCCGGCGGGCCGTCGGTGGTGATCCACAGGCGCCCTTCGGGATCGACCGAGAGGTTGTCCGGGTCGGTGAACCAGCCATTGTCCGAAGTCTCGGGGTGGCACATGGCGTCGGCGGCCGGGTCCTTCGGGTCACCGCAGAGGATGAAGGCGTCCCAGGTGTAGTCGGTCGCGGCGTGGTCTGGCGCGTCGGGAGCGCCCGGCGGGCTGAGCTCGAGAATGTGCCCATCGGGATTGGGCGAACGCGGGTTGGCAGCGTTTACCTGCTCGGCCTCGTCGCCCTCGCCGGCCGGGAGACGATCCTCGTTCTCGGTCATGGCGATGTAGATGCGGCCGGTCTTGGGGTGGGGTGTAAAGCCTTCCGGACCGTCCATCGGGGTGGCGCCGAGCAGGTCGGCGGCCATGCGGGTGCGCAGCACGACGTCGGCCTGGGTATGGAAGCCATTCTCCGGCGTCAGCGGGCCTTCGCCCTGGATCAGCGGCAGCCAGGTCATCTTGCCTTCCGCGTCGAAGCGGGCGGTGTAGAGCGTGCCCTCGTCGAGCAGATCCTTGTTCGCGGCGCGGTCGGTCGGGTTCCACGGCTTGGCGGTGACGAACTTGTAGAGGTACTCGAAGTCGTCATCGTCGCCCATGTAGAGCACGACGCGGCCATCGGGAGCGACGGCGACCTGGGCACCTTCATGGGTGAAGCGGCCGAGCGCGGTGCGCTTGACCGGCTTGGCGGTCGGATCGAACGGGTCGATCTCCACGACCCAGTCGAACTTCAGCCACTCGTTGGGCTCTTTCTCGAAGTTCAGGCGATCTTCGAGACGGCCGAGGCCGTAGCCGTCATTCTCGTCCTCGTCCCAGCCCTGGCGTTCGACCAGGTCCTGGTCGGCCAGCGTGGTGTAGTCGCCGGCGAACACGTCCATGCCGCCTTCTTCACCCGACAGGATCGTGCCCCACGGGGTCATGCCGCCCGAGCAGTTCGAGATCGAGCCGAACACCACGGTGCCGGTCGGGTCGATCGAGGTCTTGAGCCGATCGTCGCCGGCGGCCGGGCCGGAAAGGCGCATCTCGGTGCCGAGGTGCACGCGGCGGTTGAACGCGCCATCGGTGACAACCTGCCACTCGGCGCCGTTCTTTTTCACTTCAACCACGGAGATGCCGGTCGAGGCAGCAACAGCCTTGAGCTGGTCGTCGCTCAGCTTTTCCTTGTAGTCCTCGTAGGTCACGCCCGGGAACATCAGGTAGGGCGCGGCATATTCGTGGTTCACGACGAGGAGGCCGTGATCGTTCGACTGCGACCCCTGCGGCAGCGGCAGGAAGGCGGTGAAGTCGTTGTTATAGCCGAACTGCCTGGCGGCAGCGTCGCCATTGAGCGTCGCGAGATCGAACTCGGGCGCATCGGCGAACAGCTTGTCGCCCCACTTGAGCAGGATCTGGCGCGAGTAGCCCTCGGGCCAGTGGTCGGTGGTGTCGGTGACGCGGGTCAGCTCGGGGAAGGTGAGGCTCGACGGCGAGTTCGACTGCGCGGCGGCGCGGCCGGCAAAGCCGGCGCCCGCGCCGGCAATCGCCGTGGTGGCCAGCAGGCCCTTGAGGATGGTGCGGCGTGAATAGCCTTCAACCATCAGTTCAGAGTATTTCGTGCCGAAGGATTGGCGGCGCGTCGGACGCGCGCGAGTCTTCAAACGATCAGTCATCGTGGACGCTCCCAGTATTACGGGGCGTTGCCTGCGCCTGACTGACGACGCTGACGTGACAATTGCGTGTCACACATATGAACGAGAAATATAAGCTTCAAGCCAGAAATACTGGCTCAGCCGGCGAGCTGGTCGAGCGGGACGTCCGGCATTTCGTCATAGGCGAGGTTGAGCAGACGGCGCACCTGGTCACGCGGGATGGGGCGCGAAACCAGGAACCCCTGCGCTTCGGCATAGCCGGCGGCGTGCACGTGGCGCAGTTGCTCGGCGGTCTCGATGCCCTCAGCCGTGGTCGCCATGTTGAGGCGGCGGCCGATATCGGCGACGGCGGCGACGATGGTGCTGGCGCCATCGGTGTTGGAGAGCGCGCGCACGAAGGTGCCGTCGATCTTGATCTTGTCGAAGGGGAAAGCGAGCAGGTAGCCGAGCGCCGAAAAGCCGGTGCCGAAATCGTCCAGCGCGATACGCACGCCAAGCGCGCGCAGCTGGCGCAAGGTTTCCAGGCTCTCGGCGGAGTTCTCGAGGAACACCGACTCGGTGATCTCGATCTCGACCCGGTTATGGGCGAGGCCCGAGGCGGCCAGCGCCTGGGTTAGCGTGGTGAGGAGGCTCCCGCGCACCAGCTGCACCGAGGAGACGTTGACCGCCACGCGCAGATCGCCGGGCCAGCGCGCCGCCTCGGCGATGGCTTCGCGCAGGACCCAATCGCCGATGGGGACGATCAGCCCGGTATCCTCGGCGATGGGGATGAACTCGGCCGGCGAGATCATGCCGCGCTCGGGATGCTGCCAGCGCAGCAGCGCCTCGAAGCCGGCAAAGGACTCGGTGGCAAGGTTCAGGATGGGCTGGAAATGCAACTCGAGTTCGTCACGCTCGACGGCGCCACGCAGATCGACCTCCAGCCCGCGGCGCTGGGCTTCGGCGCGCCCCATATCCGCATCGTAGAGTCGCAGGCCGCCCCGGCGATCGCGCTTTGCGGCGTAGAGGGCGAGATCGGCGCTGTGCAGCAGTGCATCGACATCCTCGCCGTCTCGACCGGCAAGCGCAATGCCGATGCCCACCGCAATGGTGACGATCTGCCCGTCGAGATCGTACGGCTTCGAGGTTGCGGTCGAGATGCGCCGGGCCAGCGCCTCGGCGGTCTCGGCGATGCCCTGGCGGTGCAGCACCACGAACTCGTCGCCGCCCATGCGGGCCGCAGTGTCGTCGGGGCCGAGACAGTCGGTAAGGCGGGTGGCGAACTGGCGCAGCAACGCGTCGCCGGCAGCGTGACCGAGCATGTCGTTGATCGGCTTGAAGCCATCGAGATCGAGGCAGAGCACGGCAAAGCCGCCACTCGCCACCATGTTCTCGAAGGCATAGCCGATGCGGCGGTAGAACATGGTGCGATTGGGCAGGCCGGTCAGCGCATCGTGATAGGCGAGATGCGCGAGCTCGGCCTGCATATTGTGGAGCTCGGTGACATCCTTGTGGGTCGAGATCCAGCCGCCATCCGCCATTGGCTGGTGAGTCATCGAGATGACCTGCCCCGAGTTCAACCGGTGGATGCCGCCCAGGGTCCGGCCCTCGCCTACCGCACTCAGCCGGTCGGCCAGATAGGCGTCGTTGTCGTCCCCGACATGGGTGTTGCTGGCGATGCGTGCTTCCAGCACTTGGCGAAAGCTGGTGCCGGGCCGGCCGAGTTCGGACGGCAGCCGGTAGACATCCAGGAATTGCTGGTTGCAGGCGACCAGCCGGCCCTGCCGGTCGTAGAGCGATAGCCCGTGGGCGAGATTGTCGAGGATGGCGCGAGTGCGCAGCTCGTTGGCGTCGAGCTTGCCGCGCAGGCTCTCTAGCAGCTTCTGCAGCTCGTCGGAATCGGCAGCAGCGCCGACAGGAATCCCGTTCTCGACGTTGGCTGGGCTCGATCTGCGTGTCGATCTGGCCACCGCAAACCGGCCTTATCCTCGTGGAGATCGGGCCAAGCTAAAGCTCTGGCGTAAAGAGACGGTTAGTCCGCCACAATTGCGCGAACTAACATCGTAGTCGTCGTCAGTCGACGCGGCCGCGTGCAGCCACCGGAACCGTCTCCATGACTTGATCGCCCGAAATCAAGGTGACGGTGTCGAAGAGGTTTGAAACAACGCAGGCATGATTGGGAATGATGCGCAGACGCTCGCCGACGCGCGGCCAGTCCGACGCCACCGGCATCTCGATGACGCCGTGCTCCTCGGAGAGCGCCTTGACCGTCAGCTCGGTGCCCATGACGAGACCGAAGCCTTCCATGCCGAGCAGGTCCGAGGTCAGCGACTTCGAGCCGGCATCGATAACGACGCGGGTCGGGGTGGGCCGGCTGACGACGGTGGCGAGCACGGTGAGCGCGCAATCGTCGAGGCTGGCGGCCTTCTCGCGGACCTGGAAGCGGTCGTAATAAATGTACGTGCCGGGGCGGCGCTCGGTCACCGGGCCGCCGCCGGGCGCCCACATGTCGGGGCTATTGCCGGACGTGACTTTTGGCACCTCGATCCCCGCTTGCTTGAACACGGCAAGCGCATCGTTGATCCAGGCATTGGATTTTTCTACGCCGTGCAGCGGCGGATAGGTCATCAGACCGCCAAAGCGCAGGCCCGGCGACTGCTGAATGTGGCGGGCGAGCGCCAGCGCCTGGGCCGGCGTCTGCACGCCGCAGCGGCCGCCGCCGCTATCGCACTCGATCAGCACGGTCAGCGGCTTGCCTTCGGCGAAGGTCGCGGCATAGCCGGCAACCGTGTCCGGGCTGTCCGCGGTGACGGCGAGCGTCACGCGGTCGTTGACGGCCTTGAGGCGGGCCAGCTTGCGCGCCCCGAGGATGTTGTAGGGCAGGAAGATATCGGTGAGCCCTGCATCGGCCATGACTTCGGCTTCGCCCAGCTTCTGCACGGTGATGCCAACGGCGCCGACTTCGACCTGGCGCTTGGCGAAGCGCGGCAGCTTGTGCGTCTTGGTATGCGGACGCAGCGCATAGCCTTCCTTGTTGGCATGCGCCTGGGCGCGCTGCAGGTTGGCTTCCACCCGATCGATGTCGATGAGGACGGCTGGCGTGTCGATGTCGGCAAAGCTGGTCATGGCGGAATCCCGAAAGGCTGACGCCAATTGGCGCCAGCCTTGATGGGATTGCAAGGGGCGCCGGGCAAGGGCGCTATGCCAGCGGAAGAGATCGGGGACGGATACGGAGACGCCGTTCGCCTCCCTCCCCCTTGCGGGGGACGGAACGAGGGTGGGGGTGGTGCAGTGATCACCGATGGACCCCCGCCCCCAGCCCCTCCCCGCAAGGGGGAGCGGAGCAACCTCTACGGCTCAGTGGTGGGCGCCCTTCATCTCGCGCAGTTCCTCGACCGAGCGGACGGTCTTGCGGGCGGCGCCGGCCCAGTCGCGGGTCTTCACGGTGCCCCTTTCGAGCCGCGCCTTGGCGGCAGGAACGGCGTCGGCATATTGCGGCAGCCACTGGGCCTGGGCGACGACCATCTCGTCGACCATCTGCCAGACCTCGTCGGGCGTGCAGATGGCGCCGACCAGCGGATCGTGCAGCACGGCGAGCTTCAGCAGATCGATGTCGCCCTTGATGGCCGCCTCGACGCTCATGCGCTGCACCGAGATCGACACCGAGCAGGTGGCGGCGCAGGCGAGCGGCAGCTCGATGCCTTCGACCATGTTGATGCCGAAGCGATCGACGAAGCCGGGGCTTTCGATGATCGCGTCGGCCGGCAGGTTCTTGATCACGCCGTTATTGCGCATGTTGAAGTGGCCCCGATAGACGCGGCCGGTCTCGAGCGCCTCGATAATGTGGCTGGCATGCTCGGATGTGCGCTTGTGCTCGCTGAGCGGCTTGGTGGCATCGGCCTTGAACTTGGGGAAATCGGTCTCGAACCAGTTCCGGCGTTCGGTCGAATAGCGCAGGTAGCCGCCGGTCTCGCCGTGGATCCAGTCGCTCATGTCGATCCAGCGGCCGATCTCCTCGGGGCGCTTGCGGTACCAGGGCAGGTACTCGGACAGGTGGCCGTTGCTCTCGGTGGAGTAGACGCCGAAGCGCTTCAGCACGTCGATGCGGACCTTCTCCTGCTGGCTGTAGACCGGGTGCCTCTCGAAGCCGGCGATCAGCTCGTCCTTCTCGATCTTGCGGCCATTGACGCGCAGGTCGATGTACCAGGTCTGGTGGTTGATGCCGGAGCAGACATAGTCGAGCTCGTCGTCGCGAACGCCGAGCACCTGGGCGATCTGGTGGGCGCCGTGCTGCACGCCGTGGCAGAGGCCGACAATGTTCACACCGCCATAGAGATCGGCGGCCCAGGTGTTCATCGCCATCGGGTTGGCATAGTTGAGGAACAGCGCGCCGGGCTCGGCGACCTCGCGGACATCCTTGCAGAAATCGAGGATGACCGGGATGTTGCGCTGGCCATAGAGGATGCCGCCGGCGCAGATGGTGTCGCCCACGCACTGATCGACGCCGTATTTCAGCGGGATGTTCACGTCGGTGGCGAAGGCCTCGAGCCCGCCCACGCGGACGCAGCTCATGATGTAGCGTGCGCCGGTGAGCGCCTCGCGACGGTTGGTGGTCGCGGTGACCTTGGCTGGCAGCTTGTTGACCTCGATAATCGACGAGATGATCTGCGTAATCATGTCGAGGTTGTGCGGGTTGATGTCGGTGAGCGCGAACTCGACGGCGGCGAATTCGGGGACCTTCAGCAGGTCGGACACAAGGGTCTTTGTGAACCCTACCGAGCCCGCGCCGATGATCGCGACTTTGAAAGACATAGACCCTTCCTCCACTGGAATACCGTGGACTTTCCTAGCCGCCCGGCCGGATTAGAGGTAGAGCAAAGTCATGTGGTCCAGGGTAATTTCATGCTGTCCGAGCTGATCGCGCACGGGCACAAAGTGCAAGCGCTGGCGCCCCAGCGCGGCCCGCTCGGCTTCCACGTGATGGCGACCGGCGCGGGATACGAGAAGCGCGTCAACGAGGTCTACAACTGGGAAGGCCTGAAGCGCGGCGACGCGCCGTTCGTCATCCTGCAGCACACGATCGCGGGGCGCGGCGAGCTCGATTTCGCCGGCGCCCGGCACGTGCTGCTACCGGGCCAGACCATGGTGCTGAGCTTCCCCCATGCCAACCGCTACTGGCTCGATCGCGGCCGGACATGGGAGTATTTCTGGATCGGCGTGAACGGGCGCGAGGCGCTGCGGCTGATGCGCTCGGTGATCGACCTGAAGGGGCCGGTGGTGACCCCGACACCCGCCGCCGTCGACCGGATGGCCGGCGCGTGCCTGAAGCTCCTCTCCGCGCCGGCCCTGAGTGGCGAAGTCTCGGCCGCAGCCTATGATGCCCTGATGGCGCTGCATGACGGACTGTTCGGCGATGCGCCGCTGCCCACCCGCGTCTCCACCCCGATCGCACGGGCGATGGAGTATGTGGGCACACACCTGAACGGACCGCTCGGGATCGAACGGCTGGCCTCGGTGGCCGGCCTGAGCCCCGCGCATTTCACCCGGAAATTCAGCGCCGAAGCCGGGACCAGTCCATTTGAGTACGCGCTCGCGGCCCGCATCGAACTGGCCAAGCGCCTGCTGATCGCTACCGACCAGCCGGTGAGCGCGATCGCCGAAGCGACCGGATTTGCCAATGGCAACTACTTCGCCAAGGCCTTTCGGCGGCAAACCGGAAGCTCCCCGAGTCAGTTCCGCACGGACGCGGCCGGCGGGTAATCCCCGCCCCGGTTGACAACCCATAACTGCACGATTATGAATTGCGACCAATAGCTGACGGGTTATTGATCATGTTGCCTGACGCCCACGATGTGCTGTTCCGGTCCCTGGCCGACCCGACCCGGCGAGCCATCTTCGAACGGCTGTGCCGCGAGGGCGAGCAGACGGTGCGGGCGCTGACGGACAAGGCCGGCATCTCGCAGCCGGCGGTGTCCAAGCACCTCGCGGTGCTGAAGCAGGCCGGGCTAGTGAAGGACCGGCACGAAGGGCGGCAGACCCACTACAGCGCGCGGCCGGCGGCCCTGTCGCCGCTGCTCGACTGGACGAGCGAAATGACCGGCTTTTGGGAAGACCGGTTCGACGACCTGGAAGACCTTTTGAAGAGGATGGATCAATGAGCAAGTTCATACGGCAGGCGCATCGCTGGATCGCCATCGCCTTCGTTCTGGTGGTGATCGCCAATTTCGCGGCGCTGGGCGTCGGCTACCAGGCCGAATGGCTATACTACCTGCCGCTGCCGCCCCTCTTTCTGCTGATGTTCTCTGGGCTCTACCTGTTCGCCATGCCCTACATGGCGCGGCGTCGGAGCTGAGGAGGACCTGATGTCGATCACCAGGCTGGAAAATGGCGTCGTGCTGCTTTCGGGCGGCAACCCACAGATCCCCAAGGGCTATGGCGACGGGCCCGTGCAGGCCTATCTCGACGCCATCCCGGTCAAGTGGAAGCAAGACGTGTCGCGGCGCATCGACAAGCTGATCGAAAGGGCCGTGCCGGGCGTGCAGAAGGCCGTGAAATGGAACACGCCGATGTACGGCATGGAGCCGGACCACTACTTCCTCGGCTTCCACATGTTCGACAGATACGTGAAGGTGTCGTTCAACCTCGGCGCCAAGCTCACGCCCATGCCGCCGGGAACATCGAAGCAGGCGAATGTGCGTTACCTCGATATCCGCGAGGACGACACGTTCGACGAGGCGCAGTTCAGCGACTGGGTGAAGCAGGCGAGCCAGTTGCCCGGCGAGAAATTGTGAGGAGTAAGGCCATGAGCACGGAAGCCAGCGCCGCGGCGCAGATCGACAAACGCATCGCCGAACTCGCCGATTGGCGTGGCGAAACGCTGAAGCAGATCCGCGCGCTGATCAAGGCAGCCGACCCGGGCGTGATCGAGGAGTGGAAATGGGACAACCCGGTGTGGTCCCATGACGGGATCATCTGCACCGGCGAAAGCTATAAGGCGGCGGTGAAGACCACCTTCGCCAAGGGCGCATCGCTTGATGACCCGTCCGGGTTGTTCAACTCGAGCCTGGGGGGCGGCACCCGGCGGGCGATCGACTTCCGTAAAGATGAGCCGATCGACGCCGAAGCGTTCAAGACGCTGATCCGCGCCGCAGTGGCTCTCAACACGGCGAAGAAATAGACGCGTGACCGATCGGACCACCGAGTTGCGCACGGCCACGGTCGAGCGCGAAATCCCCTACCCGGCCGAAAAGATCTGGCGTGCGCTGACGCAGCCGCATCTGATCGCCGAATGGCTGCTGCGCAACGATTTCGCGCCGGTCGTCGGCCACCGCTTTACCTTCAACACCGCCTGGGGCGGCGTGATGAAGTGCGAGGTGCTGGAACTCGAGCCCAACCGCTCGCTCAGCTACACCTGGGACTTCGACAATGACGACGCAGCCTATGCGCTCAAGAGCGTCGTCACCTTCACGCTGACGCCGACTGCCAGGGGCACGCAGTTGCGAGTCGAGCAGACCGGCTTCCGGCCCGACCAAAAGCAGGCCTATGGCGGCGCCCGCGCCGGGTGGAAGGAGTTCCTCGGGAAGCTTGAGGGCGTGGTGGCGCGAGGGGATTAGGAAGAGGAACACGCGTCCAGCCGGTCGGGACCGTCAGGGCCGGAATTTGCGAAGGCCGTGTACAAGTTCCACCGCCGCGAGAAATGCCTTGCCACCCGGCGACCGGTTGCTGCTATCCTGACTTGGCTCCCCTGAGTGCATGCATTCCCGGCGCACCTGATGGCGGAACCCACCCATTCATGATGTTCGAGCAGTTCCGTCGCCGATGAAGCTTATCATTCAAATTCCCTGCTTCAACGAGGCCGCGACGCTGCCGGTCGCGTTGGCCGCACTCCCGCGCGCGGTCCCAGGGTTCGACACGGTCGAGTGGCTCGTCATCGACGATGGAAGCAGGGATGGGACAAGCGAAGTCGCAAAGGCTCACGGTGTCGATCACGTGATCCGACACCATCGGAACCGAGGGCTGGCGCAGGCCTTCATGACCGGGCTCGACGCGTGCCTCCGGCGCGGAGCCGATGTCATCGTCAACACCGATGCCGACAACCAATACAACGCCGCCGACATACCGGCGCTGGTCGCTCCGATCTTCGCGAGCAGTGTCGACATGGTAGTCGGCGCGCGGCCGATCACCGAGATCGAGCATTTCTCGCCAGTCAAGAAAATGCTGCAAAAGCTGGGCAGCTGGGTCGTACGGGTGGCGAGCCGTACCGACGTGCCCGACGCGCCGAGCGGCTTTCGCGCGCTGACGCGCGCCTGCGCTCAGCAGATGCTGGTGTTCAACACCTACACTTATACCCTCGAGACCATCATCCAAGCGGGGCAGAAGAACCTCGCCGTCGCCTCGGTACCCGTGCGGGTGAATGGCGACCTCAGACCGTCGCGACTGGTGCGGAGCATTCCCTCCTACCTGTGGCGCTCGATTGGCACGATCATCCGCATCTTCGTCATCTACCGCCCGTTCCGCTTCTTCGGCACTATGGGCATAGTCCTGTTCGGAGCGGGGTTCCTGATCGGGCTGAGGTTCCTGATCCTTTGGCTCATGGGCCAGGGCGAAGGCAACGTCCAGTCGCTGATCCTCGCCGGCCTGTTATTGGGCATGGGCTTCCAGACCGTCCTCATCGCTTTCCTCGCCGACCTCCTCGCCGCCAACCGAAAGTTGCTCGAGGAGATTCGGCTCGAACAAAAATGGAACGTATCTGCGGGGTCGGGACCACGGGGGCGAGACGGCGCATGAAGATCGCGGCGGCTGAGCAGGCCCGGATGTCTTTTTGAGCCGTATACTTCAACGAGATCGACGCGCAGCTTACCAGTACATCGCCTTGAGCGGGCGCGAGATTTGCTTGCACAGGAAACGAATTGCCTTCCTATCGATCAACACTGGCACCGATCATTGTCTTTGCAGTTGTGGTCGGCCTTGTCAGTTTCAGAACCTCGCCGATCGTTTCACCCGACGAAATCGGTCCTATCGCCATTGCGCAGTTTCTGGCCGGTAAGCCTTTCGTCCAAATGGGGGCGGCACCATTTTATTCCTCATTGGCAGGCGTTCTCTACGCACCGATCATTGGCCTGGTTGAAGATCCTTGGTTGGCATATCGAGGTATGATGCTGCTCAACGCCGGTATATTGGCACTGTGCGTTCCGCTGCTCATATCTATTGCCAGAGAGGTTACGGGCAGAGATCACTGGATATTCCCAGTAGCGGCCGCGATTGTAGTCCTTTGGCCGTCACACACCGTCCCGGCCGGATACACTTGGCCGGAAGCGCTGTTCAGAACGTTGTTCTTGCTTGGCATCCTGGCAGGTCTTCGTACGGCGGCGACCGGTCGGCTGGGTTGGGCCATGGCCCTTGCGATATCGGCCGTGCTTCTCTACGAGACGCACCCACGTGCGCTCTTGATCATTCCATTGACATTTGTCTTTCTGGGTACGCTCTGTTTCGCCAAATTACTTTCGAAGAAGGACGCGGCGATATCGACAACCCTGCTCGTGAGCCTTCTCGTTGGCGCTGGCGCATTAGACAATGTTCTCATTGATACAGTATGGGAAGGCGGGGCGGCTACGGGACGAGGATACCTCTTCACCGCCGTGCAAGCCGCACTGACCCAGCCCATGCGTGGGCTACTCGCCCTGGACGTATTGATAGGGCAGACGTGGTATCAGATCTCGTCATCACTTGGCCTGGTAGTCATTGGCATCTGGTTTTTGCTGAAGACCGGATATCTCACGCGAGACAAGCGACAGCGCCTAGGGATCGCCTTTGCTCTGTTGTCAGTCGGCGGCGTGTTCGCCGCGTCCGTCGGCCAGATGATTGGAGCTAACCGTCTGGATCACGTTCTATATGGACGCTATGCGGATGGCGCGACCATGCTGCTTTTTTGGTTTGGCATGGTCGCCATTATCGTCGGCTTGACCAAGACTGAAAGGGTTTGGATCGCGAGTGCCGTCGCA
This sequence comes from Devosia sp. Soil_C_22, assembly GCF_057657195.1. Lineage (NCBI taxonomy): Bacteria > Pseudomonadati > Pseudomonadota > Alphaproteobacteria > Hyphomicrobiales > Devosiaceae > Devosia > Devosia sp. Soil_C_22. The sequence goes on along the minus strand of NZ_JBDGIY010000001.1, from coordinate 353,337 downwards.
GTCATGGCGTTGCTAACGGGTTTTGCGTTCCTCCAGTCAGGGCTTCTGGCGGAATTGCAGGCGGCCCATCCAAACAACGTTGCCGGGTTGGCGGCATTCTTCTGGCATCCGAATACAGTGTGGCAGGTTGTGGGACCGAGCGTCGTAATTGCTCTCGCGGCGGCGGCTATCCTCGTGATCGTGAGGGCTCCCTTGGCCCTGGTGACGATGCTGTTTGTGGCAATGACCGCGGAACACATTCTCCTGACACCGAAGCTCATTGCTCAATCGGCCACTGTGGAAAATTTGCTTCGAGCGGACGCCTCCAAGATTGCTACCGGAAAAGCGACATTCTGGACGCCAGCGGATCGAAACGTCCTTTGGCTGTATCAGCTACAATTCGTCGCTGGACGCCCGTTTGAAACGTTAACGCCAGGTAGTCCAATTCCTCCGGATGGTGTGCTGGTTACCAACGCGCCATACGTTGCGCCGTCCGTGTGCGAAATGCTCGTGCGCCGAGAGTTGCGGCTAGTCAGCCCCTGCTAGCCAGTTGTCTGACCAGGCCAGCCCCCACCAGGAAGCCAAGTATATCCACCAGTACGGCACTCAGCCTAAGCGCTAGCGATATCGCGGCAGCTTGGTCAGGTGCGAAGACGGGGGCAAGCAGCAGCATCGAAACCGCTTCACGAACGCCGATGCCGGCCGGTGAACCAGGTGTAAGGTAGCCGGCCAGGAACGATGCCGATGCGATACCGATGCAAAGTGGCAGTCCAATTGTTTGCTCTGGAAACAGAATGCTTGCCGCGACCCACATAGCCGCGCCGTTCAGCCCAAAGTTGATAACGTTGATGATCGCAACAGCCGGAAATCGCGACCACGACGCCGGCATGTCTGCTGCAGTTTTCATGGCAATCGAACGGATGCGCGGGCTTGTCCAGAATGCCAGCAGCGCTGCAACTGCCAGACATGTCACGACGAGCGGCAGCCAGATCGGCATATGGCGCAACGCAGGGAGAAGCCATTGCGACATGAAGATAAGCGACATCGTACCGCCGACTAAGAGCAGCACGAGCATCTCGAGCACTATCGCCTTGGTGGACGCCCCCACCGGCACGTCATGCGATTTGAGCATCGCTGCCCGGCCGATGAAGTGGCCGACATTTCCGGGCAGGTATTTGGCGATCTGCGTCGTCAAGAATATCGAGACGACCAAGCGAAAGGCACGGCCAGGCGCGAATACCGAGAGCAGCAAATACCAACCGATCGAACCCAAAAATAGGGAGGTCGCGATGGCTGTCGCTGCCGCCGCAAGGGCAGCGAGGAACCGAGGCTCGACGGCCAGATCATAGACGTTCGAGCCCGGACGTAGCAGCACGTAAAAGACGTAGAGGATACCGGCGATCGATAGAATCGCGCCCAGGTACTTGACGAACCTCACGCCGGTTTTCGCCCGGTGAATACGAGGGTCGGCACGATAGCTCGAGCGGCGCTGAGCACGCTGATCGGAACGATAGAGCCGATCTTGACTATCGCAGATTGTTCCGTGCGACGAACCAGGCGGATCGCGTCCATCGTTCGATCCATAGCTGAGAACCCAGCCTCCTCGAGCATTTTTGCGGTCTGGGAACGAGACAGCGGACGGCAATCGTACCACGTCGCCCCGCGCGCCAGTTTGACGTAGCTATCGGCCATTGATTGCGGCAGCCAACTGAGCAACGGAAGCCTGAAATGAGCTTCGAACAGCCGCCATTTGTTGGGAACCGCGAAGTAGAGCGTGCCACCCGGCTTGAGGCACCTGTAGATTTCGGACAGGTGGTGCCTTTGTTCGGTCAAGGCACCGACGTGTTCAATCACATGATTGGTAATAATGAAATCGAAATTGTCATCCGGAAACGGCAGATGTGTATCGCCTACTCGCTTAAAAAGATAGGTGCCAAACACTTGGCGTTCGTCATTGACGTCGACTGCAAATGTACCGTCTGCGCCAAATCCTAGCCGTGAAAAATAGTCCGCGATAAACCCGGATCCCGTTCCAACTTCGAGCATTCGCATGTTCCGAGCGGGGTTCTCCATCCCGGCAAGAACGGCGATCTTACGAGCTTTCACTGATCGGCTCTCAGAATCGAGGATGGCATGAGAGCGGGGAGAATCGCGCATGAGTCGTGCTAGACCTTCGTTATTTGGGCGGCAAGGCCTGCCCAGGTCAGTTGCCGGTTGACATTCTCTATCGCGGCAGGATCGAACCAATCGGAAATTGTCATCGCCGTTTCTAGCGCGGATGCAAGCGCACCCACCTCGCCTGGCACCACCAGGCGTCCGGAGCCGGGACGAACAAAGTCCGAAAGACCTCCTACGTCACTGGCAATCACCGGCTTGCCATAACGGAACGCAAGCGAAGCAACTGCGCTTCCGGATGCCGAACGGTACGGAAGTACAACTGCGTCTGACCGTGCGAAGTAATTTGCCGCCTGCTGGTCCGACAGATAGGTGTTCAACACCTCTACTTGGCCCGAGATACCACCTTCGTCGATGAGCTGGTGATAAATCTCGGCACCGTTCCAAGCCTCGCCGGCTATGGTCAGGTGGAAGTCTCTACCCTTTAGCGAGGCCAGCGCACGAAGGAGAATGTCGAGTCCCTTGTACGGCCTGATCAAGCCAAAGAACAAGAACTCGGTGCCCGCGCGACGCGGTAGCGTCGTGTCGGGGTCAGGGAAGACGCCATACGCGGGGATCGGATGCATTCGAACATCTGCGGCGGGTAACTTATCCTGCAGCAACTTGCGATGCGCACTGGAATGCACAATGAACTCGCGATACCGGCGAAATACGGCGTCCCGAACCCGTCCTTTCCATCCTGACGTCTCATGATCATCGACATTGTGGCAAATCATCACAATACGCGCGCCGAGCTGGTTGGCTAGTCGCCGAGCCCAGATGGAGATAGGCGCCCAATAGACATGCCACCACTGAACGACAATCATGTCTGGACGAAACTGCTCGATGCGCCGCCCAACAGAAGGCCACGAAAGCGGATTTGCCGCGTCGATCAGATACTCGACTTGGGGAATATGTCGATATGGTCCCGGCTCCTTGTCACTGCCACCAGGATACATGAACGAGGGGTATTGCCGAGTGTAGGATACCGTCAAGACCTCATCAGTCTTAGAGAGCGCTTCATGTAGCTGCTCGGTATACTGAGCAATTCCGCCTCGGTATGGCCGAACGGGGCCGATCAGGACAATTCTAGCCATTAGAACCTTCGGGAAGAGCCTTCAGTCGGGCACCTCGAGCGAGAGCCTGCAGCCTCACGTCCCCGTCCGACGCGTTGCGACCGTGCTCACCGACGCCACCGGGCGGGTTGCGGGGCGCGTGGGCTCGTATCGCCGGCCCGTACTTGCATGTCGCTCTGTAGCGAGCTGGCGGTAAAGTTCGGCGTAGGCCTCGCCCATCGCCTCGGCGGTGAAGAGCTGGTCGTAGCGGCGGCGGGCGGCGGTGCCCATGTGGGCGGCGCGCGCCGGATCGCGCCACAGGGCCTGCATCGCGTCGGCAAGGGCGCCCGCGTCGGCGGGGGGAACGACATAGCCGGTGACGCCGTGCTGGTTGACGAAGCTCGTGCCGGTGCCGAGCTCGCAGCAGATCATGGGCAGGCCGGACGCCGCCGCCTCCACCAGCGCCACGCCGAAGGCCTCGGAACGCAGATGCGAGGGGAAAACGAAGCCGGTCGCAAGGCGGAGGACGATGGCCTTGTCACGATCGCTGATCTGGCCGAGCAGCTTGACGTTGCCAAGGCCGCGCGCCGCCACCTCGGCGGCGAGACCCGCCTGCTCCTCGCCGGTACCGACAATGACCACCGGCAATTGGGTGCGCGCCGCCGCGTCGAGCAGATAGCGCAGGCCCTTGTAGTAGCGCAGCGCGCCGACGAAGACGAAATAGCGCTCGCCCAGCCGGCGGCGCCAGGCGGCGACCGCCTCGGCCGGCATGATCGTGCGGGCGATGTCGCGGGCGCCGAGCGGAATTACCGAGAGCTTGGTGCTGTAGTCCTTCAGGACCGGGCTGGTCGCCACGTAGTTCGGCGACGTCGCGACCACCGCGTCGACATCGTCGAGGAAGCGGCGCATCAGCGGCTGATACATGGCCCGGAGCAGGCGCTGGCGCACGATATCGGAGTGATAGGTGACCAGCGTGGGTTTTTTCACCCGGGCCATGAAGTGCACGGCATCGGCGACGGGCCATGGGAAATGGTAGTGGATGACATCGGCGCGCTCGGCCATCTCGCGGAAGATCCGCGGCGCCGACCACGAGAAGCCGGTGGACGCGAGCTCGAAATCGAGCCTCGCCTTGCGGGCAAGGTGACCATCAATGACGACAGTGTTGCGCTCCGGCTCACGGCTCAGCGACAACACCTCGGTCTGGATGCCGAGCGAGGCCGTCACCTTGGCCAGATCGCCTATGACCGTCTGCGTGCCACCGAAACTGTCCGGCGCATAGCTCTTGAAGAAATGTAGGACGCGCATCTACCCCGCCGGCTCTGCTGACCGGAAGTTTTGAACATTGCCTGCAGCCCGCGCCCTGGCCATCGGCTCGATTTTCTCCCGACGTGCACTTCCAAGTGGAAATGCACGATCCCCGCTAAGTAGAACTCGTGACACAATTCGGCCCGCAGTTCCATAGAGCAGCGAAGGCCAGATCACCTGTGGCGTTGCTTCGCTCTGCAAAGGATGCAGCAAGGCCACAGCCGGAGCACGTAGGCGGCGTCATTTCGAAAGACTTGGGTTTGGAAGGTTAGCGCGGGCCAGCCGCTCATTCGAGCCGATGATGGGCGTTGCCGGCTCCAAGTACCGCGCCCCAGACGACGCCGAGGCTGTGGCAGAAGCCGATCCAGCGTATGCGCGCGGCCGTGCCGACGGGCAGTTCGGCGCGGCGCGGGTGCCGACGCAGCAGGGCGGCAATATGAGCCATACGGTCGCCGTTCACTGAGCGAATCAATTCGCTCACCGCGCGGCGCGGGGCCAAGTGATGGCGGCGCAGGGCGCTGCCGGTGACGATACCGTTATCGATAGAGCGCAAGGTCGCCCCCCACCAGGTAACGGGCTGGTCGTGATCGACGAGCAACGTGTTGAACACCGGCCCCGTCCGCCCAAGGAACTCGGTTTCGAAGCGGTGGACGGGCAGGGCGCGCCCGCCCACCAGGTCGCGGCGGAACATGAGGCTGGTGACGGTGCCCGTCAGCATCCGCGACGCGCTCGGTGCCCAGTGATAGGCGAAGTTGAACAGGAAGCTGGCCCAGGACCACGGGGAGGTCGAGCGATCGTTGCTGACGACGCCGGTAAATACCAGTTGGTCGTCAGGCGCGTTGCGGATGGCGGCGAGGGCAGCGTCGACCCAGCCGGAGCAGACCGTCGCATGGTCCTCGATGAGCGCGATCCAGCCGGCCTCGTGCGCCAGGGTTGGAATCCGGGCGCGGATCTCGAAGACACTGGCGCCGGGGAGGACGATCAGTTCGGTGTGCTCGGCATCGAGGCGCACGCCCTCATCCTCGCCGCAGATCACGGTCAGCAGCGTGCGCGGCCTCAGTTGTGGCAGGAGTGCGTCGATGCCCGGCCGGCATTTGGAGAGGCCCTCGGAACTGACCAGCATGATCTGCAGTTCCAGATCCCGGCAGGCAACCGGCCATAGGCGTACCGCTTCAACCACCTCGGCGTCGCTCGCGACCGCCTCGCGGTAGCGGTTGCGGAACTCGGGCAGGTCGGTGAGCCGAATCGGATCGAGAGAGGTGAGCTGCTCGGCCGCAGTGGGAGCGCGGCCCATAAGCCGCGCAAACAGCGCGGCTCCGTCTGGATCAGTCATGCTTGCCCCCTGCGGCTCCGGACATTGTGTTGGCCGGTGCAATGGCCAAATGCTAGCATGCCGGTGCACTGGGGCGCATGGACGAGTTGATGGTTGGCAGACTGCGCACGCTATGGCGGCGGCTTCCGGTTCCACATGCGATCAGGGCGCGCATGCATGGCGTTTACGGCAGCCTTCTCGACAAGCTGACCCAGTTCCTGCGCACCGCGCCGGCGGCGCCCGGCAGGATCGAGCGGGGCCCGGTGATCGTTTCCGGCTTTTTCTCCGACGTCACCGGCATCGGCCGGGCCGGACGGCTGACGGTGGACAAGCTCGGCGAATGGGATGTGCCGCTGATCACGCACGACATCCGTCTCGACCCCGGAGCACGAGCGCTGCGCGAAGTGGAGCCCGGCGGAGTGTGGGTGTGCCACTGCAACCCACCGCAGGTGCTGGAAATGCTGGCTCACGGAGCCGACCAGGTGTGGGCGGGGCGCTATCGCATCGGATACTGGGCCTATGAGCTCGAAATCCTGCCCAGCGACTGGCAGCCGACCATCGCCTATTTTCACGAGATCTGGGCGCCGAGTGCCTTCGTGGCGGACGCCATACGCCGCTCGCCATACGCCAGGGGAGTGACCATACGCGTAGTGCCACATCCCCTGCCCCACCTGAGCGGAATCTCGTCCGACCGGACGATGACAGGCTTTGCCGATCGCTTCGTCTTTCTTACCATGTTCGATATGCGCTCGAGCTTTGGCCGCAAGAACCCGATGGGCACGCTGCAGGCGTTCCAGGGGGCGTTCGCCCGTGACGATGCCAGGGTAGCTCTGGTGATCAAGGTGGTGGCGGCCGATGCGGAGCCGGCAGCACTCAGGGCTATCCGACAGCGGGCGAGCGGCTGGCCGAATGTACGGATCATGACCGAACATGTCGGGGATGCCGAGGCGGTGCAGTTGATCGCCTCAGCCGATTGCCTCGTGACGCTGCATCGTTCAGAGGGGTTCGGGCTCACCATTGCCGAGGCCATGGAGGTGGGAACACCCGTGATCGCGACCGACTGGTCGGGCAATGTCGATTTCGCGCGCGGCGGCGTGATCGGGGTGCCCTATACGCTGGTGCCTACAGAGGATACTTCGGGACGCTATGCGCAGAAGGGTGCGCGCTGGGCCGAGCCTGACCTCGAGGCGGCGGCCGAAGCGATGCGGCGCATTCGCGGCGATGCCAAGCTGCAGGCGGAGCTGGCCGCCTCGGCGCGCCGGCTGGTGCGGGAACGCCTGGACGTACCGCTGCCGAGCACGCCGTATGAGCGTTATATCGCGCGTCCGGCCGTGGCGGTGGGAAGTGAGCGGGTCAGCGCACGGTAACCGGTCGCGGCCGGGGCGACATATTTCGCTTGAACAGGCGCTCGCAGCGAACTTATCAGTCTGATCGCAATCCGGTTCTGCTCGCCCAAACCTATCCCTGGAACGGCCTCGCCCATGCGCGTCTTTACTGCGTCGCTCGCTACCGAAACCAATACGTTCTCGCCGGTGCCGACCGATATGGCCTCGTTCAAGAACACCTTCTACGCCGGGCCGGGCGACCATCCGGAAACGCCGACGCTCTGCTCGTCGCCGGTCGTCGTGCTGCGCCAGCGCGGCAAGGCGGAAGGTTTCACGGTGATCGAGGGGACCTCGGCCTGGGCGGAGCCGGGCGGGCTGATCCGCAAGGACGTGTACGAGACGCTGCGCGACGAGATCCTGGGGCAGTTGGAGGCGGCGCTACCGGTCGATGGCGTGGTGTTGGGCCTGCATGGTGCGATGGTCGCCAATGGCTATGACGACCCGGAGGGGGATCTGCTGGCTCGCGTGCGAGAGATGGTTGGACCGGACGTGGTGATCGCCGCCGAGCTCGATCCGCACAGCCACCTGACGCCGAAGCGCGTCGAGGCCTCGAATATCCTCGCGAGCTTCCTCGAGTTCCCGCACACCGATTTCTACGAGCGCGGCGAGCACGTCGTGGATCTCGCGTTACGCGCCGTGCGCGGCGAAATCAGGCCGGTGATCTCGACCTTCGATTGCGAAATGATCGGGGTCTATCCGACCAGCCAGGAGCCGATGCGTTCGTTCGTCGACAGGATGATGGCGCTGCAGGGCAAGGATGACATCCTCTCGGTGTCGTTCATCCACGGCTTCATGGCCGGCGACGTGCCAGAAATGGGCTCACGCGTGATGGTGGTGACCGACAACGCGCCCGAAAAAGGCGCAGCGCTGGCTGAGAAGCTAGGACGCGAGCTGCAGGCAATGCGCGGCAGGACGGCGATGCCCATGGCGAGCATCGAGGAGACGCTCAGGCATGTTGCGGCGGCTGGGCCGGGAGACCGGCCGTTCGTCGTTGCCGATGTTTGGGACAATCCGGGCGGTGGGGTCGCCGGCGACAATACCGTGGCGCTGCGGGCAATCATCGCGGCGGGCGTCGACAAGGTCGGGGTCGCGACCATCTGGGACCCGCAGGCGGCGGCGTTCTGCCTCGCGGCGGGCGAAGGTGCGGTGATGGACCTGCGCTTCGGCGGCAAGGCGGGCAACACTTCCGGCAAACCGATCGACGCGCGCGTGGAAGTGCTCAGGACGACCGAAGCCGGCTGGCAGTCGTTCGGAAAAAGCCAGGTGCCGCTGGGCGTGGCGGCAGTGGTTCGCATCGTCGGCACGGAGATCGATGTAATCCTCAACACCAACCGCACGCAGACGTTCGAGCCCGACATCTTCACCAATCTCGGCGTCGATTTTTCGAGCAAGACCCTGCTGCTGGTCAAGTCGACCAACCACTTCTTCGCCGGGTTCAAGCCGATCGCGCGCGAGGTGCTGTATGCCCGCGTCGCAGGACCTTACCCCGACGATCCGCGGGTCACCAAGTACCGCAAGATGACGCGGCCGATCTGGCCTCGCGTCGATGTGTTCGCCAACCGTTGAGAGACGTCGCGGAACCGTAGCGTGGCGGCGCCATTGATGGGGATGCTGCAATCCTCCACCACATCGGGCAATACGCCCGGCCCGGTCGATAAGAACGGCCTCGCTTTCGGCCCGCTCGGCGAGAGCTGGGTACATTTGTGCATCGACATGCAGCGTATGTTCGCCGAACCAACAGATTGGCAGACACCATGGCTGCCGATCGTGCTGCCCAAGGTGATCCAGCTGGTCGAGCTGGCGCCGGAGCGGACGCTGTTCACCAGGTTCGTGCCGCCGATGAGCGCGGCCGAAGCGCCGGGAGCGTGGCAGCGGTACTACGAGCGTTGGCCGAACATGACGCTCGAGCGGCTCGACCTGGACCTGCTCGAACTGGTGCCCGAACTGACACGGCACGTACCGCCGGCGCGGCTGTTCGACAAGCCGGTCTATAGCCCCTGGGTCGATGGACGGCTGCACCGGCTGCTACGCGCGTTAGGCGTCGATACGGTGGTGATCTCCGGCGCGGAGACGGAAGTCTGCGTGCTGGCCGCGGTCATCGGGGCGATGGACCTTGGCTATCGCGTGATCATCGCCACAGACGCGGTGTGCTCATCGGCGGACCAGACGCATGACGCCGCGCTCGAGGTCTATCACAACCGCTTCGGCATGCAGGTCGAGGTGGTCACAGTCGCGCAGTTGATCGACGCCAAGCTCGACGGGATGCTCGGCTGACGCAGGTGTTGCGCGCCGCGTGATACGCCTGCTACTCCGGCGGCATGAAGCTCACCTCCGATTTCGACCTGACCGCGCGCAATACGCTGGGCTTGCCCTCACAGGCGCAACTGGGCGGGCTCGTCGGTTCTGCCGAACAACTCGAGGATCTCGCGGCGCAGGCCCGGCTCGCCGGCCTGCCGCTGCGCATCATCGGCGGCGGCAGCAACCTGGTGCTGCGCGACCGGCTCGATGCCGTGGTCGGAGTGATGACGAGCAAGGGCCGCGAGGTAGTCGAGCGCAACAGTGAACACGTACTGGTACGAGCGGCGGCGGGCGAGGACTGGGCCGAGTTCGTCGCCTGGACCCTGGCGGAGGGGCTGTGGGGGCTCGAAAACCTCGCCAGCATTCCGGGCACGGTCGGCGCGGCGCCCGTGCAGAATATCGGGGCCTACGGGATCGAGCTGGCCGATCGGTTTCACTCGCTCACGGCGTTCGACACGGCGAGCCGGATGCGCCGCACGTTCACGCGGGACGAGTTGAAGTTCGCCTACCGCAACAGCCTGCTGAAGCAGACCGGCAATCGCTACATCGTGCTGGATGTTACATTCGCGCTACCCGCCGAATGGCGGCCGGTGCTCAGCTACGCCGGGCTCGACACGCTGCCAGCCGATGTCGATGCGCCAACCATACATGCGCGCGTCGCTGCGATCCGGGCAGAGAAACTTCCGGACTGGCGCAGGATCGGCAATGCCGGCTCGTTCTTCCACAACCCGGTGGTGCCGGTGGAGGTGGCACAGCGCATCGCGGGCGGGCCGCGCTACCCGCAGCCGGGTGGTGCGATCAAGCTGTCGGCCGCCTGGCTGATCGATGCCTGTGGGCTCAAGGGCGTTCGCGAGGGCGGCGCGGGCATCTACGACAAGCATGCGCTGATCATCGTCAACCACGGCGGGGCGACCTATCGCGACGTGTCGACGCTGGCTGACAGGGTGAAGCGGACCGTGCTCGACAGATTCGGCGTCGGGTTGATGCAGGAACCGATCGAGTTCTAGCCGGCCGAACCGAGATGCCAGGTGTTCCACGTATTTCACTCTAAAGTTGCATCGCCTCAACGCGGCACGCGTAGCTAAGTGCTGGCGCAGCGGAGGAGTGGGCAGCTTGAAGATCAAATCCATCGAAGCCTTTGCCATCGCCAATCCGGTCGCGGGCGGCACCTACGAGGCGGCCCAGCAGCAGGACACGGTACGCCGCCCTCCCTGGACCAAAGATGCCGAGGTGGCCAACCCGATGTCGCGCTACCCGCGCTACAAGGCATTGCGGGCGAGCTGGCTTTCCAACTTTCCCACCGTCGGCGTGCTGGTGACGGCCGATGACGGCTCGTGGGGTTTCGGCACGACCGGTTTCGGCCAGCCGACGATCAGCCTGATCAACGACCATATCGGACCGCTGCTGGTGGGCGAGGGCGCGCTGGGCACCGAAAAGCTCTACGACATGATGATGCGCATCGCCTCGCCCTACTCGGCGTCGGGTCTTGCCTCCTATGCGATCAGCGGTGTCGACCTCGCTCTGTGGGACCTGAAGGGTCGCGTGTTGAAGCTGCCGGTCTACGAGCTGGCGGGCGGCGCGGCGCGCGACAGGCAGTTCTGCTACGCCACGGGCAACGATACCGATTGGCACATGGAACTGGGCTTCAAGGCGACCAAGCTCGCCTGCCCTTATGGCACGGCCGACGGGCTCGAGGCGCTGGACAAGAACGAGGCCTTTGTCGGCAGGGCGCGCGAACTGATCGGGCCGCATGTCGAGCTGATGCTCGATTGCTGGATGGCGTTCGATGTAGAATTCGCGGTGCGGCTGGCGCATCGGCTGAAGCCCTTCAACCTCAAGTGGATCGAGGACTGCCTGATCCCTGAGGACCACACATCGCACAAGGCGCTGCGCGAGCGGCTGCCGTGGATGACGCTGGCCACCGGCGAGCATTGGTATACGCCCTACACCTTCTTCGAGGCGGCCAAGGATCGCGTGGCCGACATCTTCCAGCCCGATATCCACTGGGTCGGCGGCTTCACGGCGGTGCAGAAGATCGCTGCCATCGCCGATGCGGCGGGGCTCGAGGTGATCTGCCATGCGGGCATGAATACACCCTATGGTCAGCACTTCACCTTCTCGTCGACCAATACGCGCTGGGGCGAGTATTTCGTCGGCGCGGCCCCCGGCCAGCCGCTCGAACAGGCCAGCGGCTATCCGGGCATGGCGGTGCCCAAGGACGGTTATGTCGTGGTCAGCGACGAGCCCGGCTTCGGCCACGGCCTCGACCTCAAGGCCATCGAAAAAATGGCACTCTAGGACAAAATCATGCAGATCGATCTTGCGCATACCCGTCAGGTTGGCGGCACCAGCTTTTCCGTTCCGGCCTTCGGCTTCGGGGCCGCGCATCTGGGCGGCATGTACCACCGTGTGTCAGGCGAGGTGGCCCATGACACGCTGACGGCAGCCTGGGACCAGGGCGTGCGCTTCTTCGACACGGCGCCCTACTACGGGCGCGGGCTGAGCGAGCACCGGGTCGGCAGCTTTCTGATCGACAAGCCGCGCGAGGAATTCATCCTCACGACCAAGGTCGGACGCTATTTCCGACGGCCGGGCAACCCGCGCAGCTTCGACCGCACTCCCTGGGGCGGCGGGCTGAATATGGAGATCGTCTGGGACTATTCCTATGACGGCATCATGCGTTCCTATGAGCAGAGCCTGCTGCGGCTCGGGCTCGATACGGTCGACGCGCTGTTGATCCACGACCCTGAGCAGTCGCTCAACGAAGGGGGGCCCAGCATCGACGATCTCGCCCGTTCCGGCATCAAGGCGCTCGAGGAACTGAAGCGTTCTGGGCACATAAAAGCGGTCGGCATGGGGCTCAACGCGACTGCCTCGCTCGACACCTTCGCGCGGCGGGTGCCGCTCGATTTCTGCATCGTCGCGATGCCTTACACGCTGCTCGACCAGTCGGGCCTGCATTCCGGCCTGCGCTACTGCACCGAGAACAACATCTCGGTGATCATCGGGGCACCCTATGCTTCGGGGATTCTGGTCACCGGGCCAGGGCCGACGGCGCGCTATCGCTACCAGATCGCGCCCGAGGACATCCAGGAAAAGACCCGACGAATCTCGGAAGTGTGCAAGCGGCACAGCACCTCGCTGCCGGCGGCGGCGCTGCAGTTTCCGCTGGCGCATCCAGCCGTCGTGGCCGTGATCCCGGGCGGGGCCCGACCCGAGGAAGTCGTGTCCAATATCGGCTATCTCAACGAGGCGATCCCGGCCGCCCTGTGGGCGGAACTACGTAGCGAGGGGCTGATCGACGCCGGGGCTCCGACGCCGAAGTAGGCGACCGACACGACTTTAGCCGAACTTGAAATCATGCCGACCGCTGTCGCAGGGTGCGCGTCTTGTCGATGCGACACACGACCTATGGCGGCCGAGGGGCCGCGCAACCCACGGAACCAGCATGAGAGACTTCCACTTCCCCGGGCGCTCCGTTTCGATCGGGACGCGCTACGCAGCCGCGACCTCGCACCAGCAGGCAACACTGGTGGCGATGGAGGTGCTGCGCAGCGGTGGCAATGCGGTGGACGCAGCGGTGGCGGCATCGGCGCTGCTGGGAGTGGTGGAGCCGCACAGCGTCGGCATCGGCGGCGACACCTTCGTGCTCTACTGGTCGGCGCGGGACAGGAAGCTGCACGGGCTCAACGGCTCCGGCTGGGCGCCGGAAGGCCTGTCGCTCGACTGGCTGAAAGCGCAGGGGATCGACAGCATCAGCGGCGACAGCGCGCATTCGGTCACCGTTCCGGGCGCGGTGCGCTCGTGGGAAATGCTGCTCGGCGCCTTCGGCTCGCGCAAGCTGGGCGAATTGCTGCAGCCCGCCATCGTTGCGGCGCGAGATGGCTGGCCGGTGGCCGAGCGCATCGCCTCGGATTGGCCTGGGCATGTGACGCGGCTCGGGGCAGTCGCAGCTTCGCGCGATCAGTTCCTGCTCGATGGCAAGGCGCCCAGAACCGGCGACGTGCTGCGACACCCGCTACTGGCCAAAACCCTCGAGGCGATTGCCGAAGGCGGCGCGGATGCGTTCTATACCGGGCCGATCGCGGCCGGTATGGTCGCGAGCCTCAACGAAGCGGGCGGGCGGCATACGCTGGCTGATTTCGCCGAGTGGCGGCCCAAGATGGTCGAGCCGGTGCGGATCAACTATCGCGGTCACGACGTCTACCAGATCCCGCCCAATGGGCAGGGGCTGGTGGCGGCCATGATGCTCAACATCCTCAAGGGTTTCGAGCACCAGAACCTCGATCCGCGCGGGGCGGACCGCTTCCACCTGCAGATCGAGGCCTATCGCCTGGCGGCGGCCGCGCGGGATGCGTATATCGCCGACCCCGAGCGCGCGCATGTGCCGACCGAGGAGATGATCTCGGAGCGCTACGCCGAGCGCATGCGCGAGCGCATCGACCTCAGGAAGGCGATGGCCGACGCCGTGGTCGAGCCGATCGGCCCGAACGACACGATCTACCTGACCACCGCCGATGCCGAGGGCAATTTCTGCTCGTTCATCAGCTCGATCTCCGGCGCCTTCGGCTCGGCCATCACCTGCTCGCGCACGGGCGTGCTGTTCCAGAATCGAGGCTCGGGCTTCTCGACCAAGGCGGGTCATCCCAATGTGGTGGAACCGCGCAAGCGTTCGCTGCACACCATCATCCCCGGCTTCGTCACCAGGGGCGCTGCGCCCTTCCTTTCCTATGGTGTGATGCAGGGTTTCTACCAACCCGTCGGCCAGGTGCAGGTGCTGCAGAACATCGTCGATTTCGGCATGGACGTGCAGGAAGCCATCGACGCGCCGCGTGGGCTTCGGACCGGCAAGGCCTTCGAAGCGGAACGCTCGATCCCGGCCGCGACGGTCGAAGAGCTGGTGCGGCGCGGGCATCCGGTCGTGGAGGCGGGCATTTCCTATGGCGGGGCACAGGCGATCATGCCGGTGAACGGCGTGCTGTTCGCAGGCTCGGATCCTCGCAAGGACGGGCTCGCGCTCGCCGTCTAGCGGCGCGCCGCGTTGCCCGACGCATAACCGCGAAACTCGAGACGATATGCCCGCGGCGTCTTCTTGAGGCGCTGCTGGAAGGCGTCATAGAGGCGGCCGACCGAGCTGTAGCCGCAATCGAAGGCGATCTGCGCAATCTCGACGTCGGTGTCGACGAGCAGGCGCATGGCGTGGCGCAGGCGCTGGCGGCGAATATATTCGCCGATGGTCATGCCGAGCACGCGGGCGAAGGCGGCGTGTGCGTTGGTGGGGTGGAGGCCGGAAGCCGCGACCACGTCGGCGACGGTCAGCCGGCCACTCAGCCGCTCGTGGATGAACCGGGTCATCACCTCGGTGTGGCGGACGGCGCGATGGCCGGCGCCTCGCGTAGCCGGCGGCTCGCTTTCCGCAAAAGTAGCCGACCAGGAGAGCCGCTTCAGCCTGAGGCCGACCTCCTCCTCGAGCAGCCGGCGGCGCGGCTCGTCGGCGTCGAACCACTCACGCGTCCAGCGCGCGAAAGTGTAGCGGTCGCCCTCGTCGTCGCCCCGGCCGAAGAACACGCCACCATGCAGCAGCGAGCGGCGAAACTGCGGCGCCATGTTGAGGGCGAGGAACATCGAGAGCGGGACATAGGCACAGCTCAGCCGCTGCTCGGGCTCGACCGAGATCACCTGGTGCGGCGAGGCGGCCCAGAAGACGCAGAGATCGCCGGCGTTCAGGGTCAGCAGCCGGCCGTTGATCAGGTAGCGCAGTGTGCCGGACCACAGGTAGTTGACCTCGATGTGATCGTGCCAGTGCGAGACCGGCATGGCATCGGCCATGTGGGTTTCGATGCAGAACTCGTGGCTGAGGAGGTCGACATCCATTTCGGGCATGGCCAGCCCCGTACTCGAAGAACCTGACATCGGCTGCATCGCCCGTCGCTCGCGCCTCCAGCAAGACGAAACCGTCACATCGCTACTTTTCCGGAAAAACCCGGCTTTGAACAGGGAAGAATTCTGTCCGGATAAGGTGGACGCTACTTCTGACGGATGGTGCGCGAGGAGTGGGAGACTGCGCCAGCCGGGGGCGCATTCGCCCAACCAGCGATCGAGAGGGACGCCGATGAGAACGCTTTTGACGACCACCGCACTGGCCGGGCTGGCGCTGCTTGCCACCCCCGCCGCCGCGCAGACCGAACTGACCTACATGATGTGGGGCGATCCGCCGGAACTCGCCGTCTGGCAGAAGATCGTGGACGAGTTCGAAGCCGCACACCCCGATATCAAGGTGAGCGTGGAAGTCTCGGACTGGGAGAGCTACTGGGATCGCCTGCGCATCACCACGGCCGGCGGCAATGCGCCCGACATCTTCGCCATGGACGCGCCGATCTACCCCGACTGGCAGTCCCGTGGCGTGCTGAAGGACCTGACGCCGTACCTGACCGCCGAGCCGACCGCGCTCGAAGGCGTCTATCCAGGCCCGCTCGCGGCGTACCAGCTGGCTGAGGGCACGTTCGGCCTGCCGCGCGATTTCCAGACCATCGTCCTCTACTACAACAAGGACATGTTCGACGCCGCCGGCATCTCGTATCCGGACGAGAACTGGACGCTCGAGGACCTGCGCACCGCCGCCAAGGCGCTGACCATCGACAAGGACGGCGACGGCAACACCGACCAGTGGGGCATTTCGACCGAACTGCTCGACATGGAGCCGACCTGGGCCGGCGTGGTCTATGGCTATGGTGGCGCGCCGATCAGCGAGGACCACACCAAGACGCTGCTGGCCGAAGGCCCCGCCGTCGATGCGTGGAAGTATCTTGCCGGCCTCTACCTCGAGGACGGCTCGGTGATGACCGCCGAGGATCTCGAGAGCTATGGCGATGACGGCTTTTTCGCCAATGTGGCCGCGATGACCTTCTCGGGCCACTGGGTGATCCCGCAGTACCAGGAAAACGCGTTCAACTGGGATGTCGCGCCGTTCCCGGCTGGCCCCGCTGGCCGCGCCACGCTGGTCAACAGCGCCGGCATCGTGATCTCCGAAACCACCGAGCATCCAGACGAAGCCTGGGAATTCGTGAAGTTCGTGATCAGCGAGGCCGGTCAGAGCAAGCTCACCGAGCTCGGCTTTGCCATCCCGGTGCTCGAGAAGGTCGCGACCAGCCCGGTCTATCTCGAGCAGGCGGCCAAGGGGAACCATAAGGTCTTCATCGACGCCCTCGAGTACGCGCGCACCAAGCCGAGCTTCAAGGGCTATGAAGAGTGGTCCGGCATTGTCGGCGAAGAGTTGAACCTCGTCTGGACCGGCGAAAAGAGCATCGATGACGCTCTGGCCGAGATCCCGCCTGCGGCCGACGCCGTGCTCGAAGCCAACCAGTAAGCTACCTCCGGCGGGCGCCCCGGCGCCCGCCACTCCATACGGGACAGAAGCGATGGCGCATGAGGGCATAAGTGCAAGGGGAGGCGAGCGGCTGTGGGTCGCGCTTCTGCTCGCGCCAACCCTGCTCGGCCTCGCCGTGGGCGCGCTCGGTTCGATCGCTGCGACCATCGGCATCAGCTTTTTCGCCTGGGACCTGCTGTCGGCGCCCGAATGGGTCGGCCTCGACAACTACCTGGCGCTGCCCGGCAACCGCAATTTCCTCAAGGCCTTGACGAACACCACCGTGTTCTCGGCCATCTATGTGCCGACAACGGTCGCCCTCTCGCTGGGCGTCGCCGTGCTGCTCAACCGGCACGTGCGCGGCAAGAGCTTTTTCCGCCTCATCTTCTTCCTCCCGGTCGTCACCTCGCCGACCGCCGTCGGTCTTGTCTGGACCTGGATCTACTCCAAGGACCGGGGCGTCCTTAACGCTGTCATCTCCTTCTTCGGCGGCGAGCCGCAGCACTGGCTGGGTTCGAGCCTCGCGCTCTACTCGGTGGTGGTGGTCAATGTCTGGGGCGCCATTGGCCAGGGCATGATCATCTTCCTTGCCGGGCTGCAGGCTATTCCGCGCGACCTCTACGAAGCCGCCTCGATCGAGGGCGCGAAGCCCCTGCGGCAGTTCCTCGAAATCACCGTGCCGCTGCTGCTGCCGTCGATCTTCTTTCAGACGGTGCTAAGCACGATCTACGCGTTCCAGGCCTTCGACTACGTCTACATCCTGACCCAGACCGGCAACAACAACTCCACCGTGCCGACCATGGTGTTCAACATCTACCGCGAAGGCTTCAGCTTCTTCCGCATGGGCAACGCCACGGCGCAGGCCGTTGTGCTCACCGCCATCGTGATGGTGCTGACCCTCGTCTACTCGCAGCTGCAGAAGCGCTGGGGGCAGCATTGAGCGCCGATACCACCATGCCCGCGATCCCGCTGACGCGAGAAGCCGTGCGGCGGCATCTGCCGGCCAATATCGCCACCTACGCGCTGCTGATCGTGGGCGGCTTCCTGATGCTGGCGCCGTTCCTGTGGATGCTGTCGACGGCGCTGAAGCCACCGGCCGACCAGTTCAACCGGGACTTCATTCCGCAGAACCCGACCCTCGAGAATTTCGCCAATGCCTGGGAGCTGATGCAGTTCCCGCATTTGCTGTGGAACTCCTTCCGCATCGCACTGCTCTCGACCGTCGGCCAGCTCATCACCTGCTCGATGGGGGCGTTCGTCTTCGCGGTGGTGAAGTTCAAGGGCCGGGACTTTCTGTTCCTGCTGCTGCTCGCCACACTGATGGTGCCGTACCAGATGACGGTGATCCCGCAATTCGTGATCTTCCGCACGCTCGGGCTCTACGGCACCGATGTACCGCTCTGGTTGCCGAACTTCCTCGGCGGTGCGTTCGGCGTATTCCTGCTGCGCCAGTATTTCCTCACCATCCCGATGGACCTGCTCGAAGCGGCCCGCCTCGATGGCGCGAGCCTCTTCCGGGTCTACTGGGACATCTACCTGCCGCTCGCCAAACCCGCGCTCGCGGCGCTCGCCCTGTTCTCGTTCATGAGCTCGTGGAACGACCTGTTCTCGGCCATGATCTACCTGCCCGCCAATCTCGAAACCACGACCCTGCCGGTAGGGCTGTCGCTGTTCCAGCGGCTCTACACCGCGCAATGGGCGATCATGATGGCGGCCGTCGTCATCTCGATCTCGCCCATCGTCGTCGCCTTCTTCTTTGCCCAGAAGCAATTCATCCAGGGGATCGCCACGGCCGGCCTGAAGTAGCCCCTCTCACTCCACCTGTCGGCCCCCCGGGCCGGCTCCACAGCAAGCAACACCACACGGCGTGGTGAAGGATAGACTCATGCCCAAAATCACACTCATCGGTGCCGGCAGCACCGTGTTCGCGCAATCGATCATCGGCGACGTGCTGTCCAATCCTGCGTTGCAGGACATGACGATCGCGCTCCACGACATCGATGCCGAACGGCTCAAGACCTCGGAGGTCGTGACCCGCCGGATCGGCGAGACGCTGGGCCTCACCAAGCTCCGCGTCGAAGCCTCGCAGGACCGCCGCGCCATGCTGAAGGACGCCGATTTCGTGATCCTGATGATGCAGGTGGGCGGCTACAAGCCGGCGACCGTTACCGATTTCGAGGTACCGGACAGTTTTGGCGTCAACCAGACCATCGGCGACACGCTCGGCATTGGCGGCATCTTCCGTGGCCTCCGCACCATCCCGGTGCTGTTCGACATCTGCCGCGACATGGAGGAACTCTGCCCCGACGCACTACTGCTGCAGTACGTCAACCCGATGGCCATCAACTGCTGGGCCATCAAGGAGAAGTTCCCGCACATCAGGACGGTCGGCCTCTGCCATTCGGTGCAGGAAACCTCGCACCAGCTCGCCGAAATCCTCGGCGAGAAGCCGGAAGACCTCAATTATCTCTGCGCCGGCATCAACCACGTCGCCTTCTACCTGAAGTTCGAGAAGGTGCTGGCTGATGGCAGCCGGGAGGACCTCTATCCGCGCCTCAAGGCCATTGCCGAGAACGGCCCGGTGCCGGACGACGATCGGGTTCGCTTCGAGATGCTGCGTCGCGTCGGCCACTTCGTGACTGAATCCAGCGTGCACTTCTCGGAGTACAATTCCTGGTTCATCAAGCGCGGCCGCCAGGACCTGCTCGACAAGTACAACCTGCGCCTCGGCGAGTACCTCTACCGCTGCGAGCGCCAGATCGACCGCTGGCACCAGCTCCGCCACGACCTCGAAGGCGCCGCACCGATCGAAGTCGAGCAGTCGAACGAATATGCCGCCGGCATCATCCGCTCGGTGGTGACGGGCGAGAAGGGCCTGATCTACGGCAACGTGCCCAACAACAAGGGCCTGATCGCCAACCTGCCCTCCGACGCGGTGGTGGAAGTGCCCTGCCTCGTCGATCGCAACGGCATTCAGCCGACCGCGGTGGGCTCGATCCCGTCGCACCTCGCCTCGATCATGCAGCTGTCGATCAACGTGCAGCGGCAGACGGTGGAAGCGGCAGTGACCGGCAAGCGCGAGCATATCTATCATGCCGCCATGTTCGACCCGCACACCGCTGCCGAACTGTCGCTCGACGAGATCTGGGCGCTCTGCGATCGTCTTATCGAGGCCCACGGCAACCTGCTGCCGGCCTATCATTGACCAAGGCCCCGCCGTCCGGTTCGCTAGGCCGGGCGGCGGGGACTGTCGCACCCAGGAGGGACCAGCATGGCCGCGCTGTCGCTGCGTAACGTCAAGAAATCGTTCGGTTCGGTCGATGTGATCAAGGGCGTCGACCTCGAGATCAAGAAGGGCGAGTTCGTGGTGTTTGTCGGCCCCTCGGGCTGCGGCAAGTCCACGCTGCTGCGCATGATCGCCGGCCTCGATGCTGCCACCAGCGGCGATATTGCCATCGACGGGGCGGTGGTCAACAATGTCGAGCCATCGCGGCGCGGCATCGCCATGGTGTTCCAGTCCTACGCGCTCTATCCGCACAAGACGGTGTTCGACAACATGGCCTTCGGCCTCCAGGTCGAGCGCCGGCCCAAGGCCGAAATCGCCGAGCGGGTCGGGGCGGCGGCAAAGATTCTCCACATCGACGAGCTGCTGAAGCGCAAGCCGGGGCAGCTATCGGGCGGTCAGCGCCAGCGCGTCGCCATCGGCCGCGCCATCGTGCGGCAGCCGAAAGTGTTCCTGTTCGACGAGCCGCTTTCCAACCTCGATGCGGCCCTGCGCGTCGACATGCGGATGGAGCTCGCCAAGCTCCACCGCGCGCTCGGTGCGACCATGATTTACGTCACCCACGACCAGACCGAGGCGATGACGCTCGCCGACCGGATCGTGGTGATGAACGAGGGCGTGGTGCAGCAGGTAGGCTCGCCGCTCGATCTCTACGAGCGGCCGGCCAACAAGTTCGTCGCCGGCTTCATCGGCTCGCCGCGCATGAATTTCGTCGACGCCAAGGTCGGCAGCCGCGAGGGCGATCTCGTCACCCTCGCCCATGCCGGTAACCGCAATGCCACCCTCCCTGCCGGCGGCGACTGGCAGCCGGGCGAAGCCGCGACGCTGGGCGTACGGCCGCACGATCTCTACATCGCAGACGAAAAGGACGCCCAGTTCAGCGGCACGGCTGGCCTCGTGGAGCGCGTCGGCACCGAAACGATCATCACCATCGAATGCTCGGGCGGCACCGAAATCTGCGCTGCGCTGCCGGGCCGGACTGCGGTCACGCCCGGCGAGCGCGTGCATCTGGGGTTCGACGCGGAGCGCGCGAGTTTGTTTCGCTAGGTCGGTGCCAGCGGTCGCCCCCTCCACCGCCTACGGCGGTCCCCCTTCCCCGCTGCGCAGGGGAGGATTTTCCGCACCGTCAGTGCCCTGATATGGAGAAGGCATGGTCTCTCCGCGATCCTCCCCCGTTTACGGGGGAGGGGGACAGCCGGAGGCGGTGGAGGGGGCGGCCAAGTGCGCTGTGCTACGCCCTCACCACCTGCAGCTGGAAGTTCGGGTGGCCGAACAGGGCCTCGAGGCTCATCCACAGCGGGACAAGCTGTTCCATGGCGCGGACATGGGTCAGGTCGCCGAGATCGACGATGTCGCGCCAGCCGAAGCTCTTCAGTAGCTCCGTCACCTGCGCCTTGGCGTCGGCATCGTTGCTGGCGATGAAGACGCTGTGGCCACCGGCCAGGTGGGCCGGATCGACCATCAGGTGGGCGCTGATATTGTTGAGTGTCTTCACCAGCCGCACGGTCGGAAAAGTCTGCTGGATCAGGTTGCCGAGCGGCGTAACGATCGGCTGGTCGACGGCGCTGTTGTAGTTCCCGATATCGATCAGGATCTTGCCGCCGATGTCGCAGCCCTTGAGCAGCGGCACGGTCTCCTCGCCCGGCAGCGCGTTGACGATCCACTCGCCATGCGCGGCCGCCTCGGCGTGCGTACCGACGCTGGCGCCGGTCGACTTGGCCACGGCCTCAGCCTTGCCGCCATTGGGCTCGCGCGAGCCGAGCATGACGGAATGGCCGAGTGCCACCAGCTTGCCGGCAATGGCCGAGCCGACCATCCCGGTACCCATGACTCCAAACTTCAACGCCACCTCCTTCGCGACAGGCCGACTGCCGTCGGCATCTACAACCTATGTCGAACCCGACATGCGCGTATATGGCTCAAATTCGCTCATATCCATGATTGACATTGATCTAATCCACTTACAATCTGGGTCATATCGGTTTGATTGACAGGCAGATGACACTTCCCGAGAGGGCGCTCACCGCGGCTGAAGGCCGTGGCGGAGCACGGGAAAACTCTGCCCCGACGTAAGGCAAGACGCCGGCAGGAGGGCGAATGACGGACGAGAAGGTATCGCAGGATCTACTGCTGAGTGAGTTCCTTCCCGAGCAGATGGTGAAGCTTCCCGAGCACCATCCGAAGCGCTTCCCCATCCCGGCCTACGATGCCCATAACCATCTCGGCCGCTGGTTCACCAAGGATTGGGTGATCCCCGATGTACCGGCCTTCGTCGCCATGCTCGACGAGGTCAATATCCGTGGCGTGGTCAATCTCGATGGCCCGTGGGGCGACGAGCTCGAAGTCACGCTTGATCGCTATGACCGCGCCTATCCGGGCCGCTTTGCCACCTTCGTCCGCCCCAACTGGGCCGAGACGGCGACGGCCGGCTGGGGCGAGCGCATTGCGCTCTCGGTCCGCAACGCCGCCAAGGCGGGCGCCAGCGGGCTGAAGCTCTGGAAGGACATTGGCCTCCGTAACAAGGACGAGAAGGGCGAGCTGTTCTTCCTCGACGATCCGCGCCTTGCGCCGGTATGGGCCGAGGTCGCCGATGCCGGCATTCCGATCCTCGTCCACATCGCCGACCCGGTTGCCTTCTTCCGGCCGCTCGATGCCACCAACGAGCGCTTCGAGGAGCTGGTGCGGCATCCGGACTGGCACTTCTACGGCCCGGAATTCCCCAGCCTCGAGCGGCTGCTGGAGTCGCTGGAAAAGACCGTCGCCGCCAATCCGCGCATCCAGTTCATCGGCGCCCATGTCGGCTGCCTCGCCGAGGATCTCGCCTGGGTCGACCGGATGATCTCGACCTATCCGAATTTCAACGTCGACATCTCGGCCCGTGTCGCCGAGCTCGGCCGCCAGCCGCGCGCGACGCGAAAGCTGTTCCTGAAGCACCCGGACAAGGTGTTGTTCGGCACCGACATCTTCCCGCCCAAGGCGGCCGACTACCACCGTTACCTGCGCTTCCTCGCCACCGACGACGAGTGCTTCCCCTATTCCGACCATAACCCGCCCCCGACCGGCCGCTGGACCATCTCGGCGATCGACCTGCCCGAAGACGTGCTCACCAAGGTGATCGCGACCAACGCGCAGCGGATCATTCCGGCCTTCAGCCGAGGGCCGAAGTAATGGCCGCAGCTATCCGGGACGACACCACATACGATGTTGCTGTCCTGGGTGGCGGCATCGTGGGGGTCAGCGCCGCATTGCGTTGCGTGCAGGCGGGCGCCAGGGTTGCGCTGATCGACGCCGGCCTCGAAGGCAAGGCGAGCGCCGCCGGCGCGGGCATCGTTTCGCCCGTCGGCCTCGGCGGCAACGAGGCCAGCCCCGAGTGGTCACGGCTTGTCGCCTCGGCCATCTCTCACTATGCGCGCATCCTAGGCCTCTTGGGTGACGCCGGCATGACAGATGTCGGCTTCGGCAAGGTCGGCGAGATCGTCCTCGCCACCCGCGAGCAGGATGTGCCGCGGCTCGGCGAGCTGTTCGACCGCCTCGAGGCCTTCGCCGCGGCAGGGATCGAGCTCGGCGAAGTCAGGCGCGTCGATGGCGAGGTGCTCGGCAAGGCCTGGCCCGAGTTCCGGCGCGACCTCCAGGGCATCCATATCGAGAACATCGCTCGCATGGACGGGCGGCGCATGTGCGCAGCGATCGGCAAGCTGGCCGAAATGAAGGGCGTGAGCGTTGTCGCCGGCAGGGGCGATATCCGGCTCAACGACAATCGCTCAATTTCGCTCAATGTCGACGGCACACCGCTCGAGGCCGGCAAGGTCATCCTCGCCACCGGCTCCTGGTCGCAGCCGCTGCTCGAGCAGCTTGGCGTTGCCATGTCGGTGCAGCCAGTGCGCGGGCAGATCGTCCACCTGCAGCTTGCCGACAAGGCCACCGATCGGCGGCCGGTGATCAACACGTTCGAAGGCCACTATTTCCTCGGCTTTCCCGATGGCCGCGTGGTCGTGGGCGGCACCCATGAGCCCGAGGCTGGGTTCGAGGTGCGCGTCACGGCGGGCGGCGTTCATTCGGTGCTCGACAAGACCCTCCGCATCGCGCCCGGCCTCGGCGCGGGCACGCTGCTCGAAACGCGCGTCGGCCTCAGGCCGCGCAGCCGCGACGGCTATCCGATCGTGGGCCGACCGCGCAGCACATCCAACGCAGTCGTGGCTACCGGGCTTGGGGCCTGGGGGCTCACGCTGGGGCCGATGATCGGCGAGATCGCCGCCGAGCAGGCGCTCGAGCTCACGCCGACTTACGAGGCCGGATTCCTCGGACCCGACCGCGCCGACATCACCGAACCCGCTGTGCTGTCGCCAAACATCAAGTGAGATTGGCCGCCGCGAGGTGCGGCGGCCAGCGTCCAATAGTTCGTATCGTGAGGGAACGACTATGCCGACGACCAACAGGAGAGGGACTAACATGCACATGAAGTTCACGCGCCGCAGCGTGATCCGGCAGCTCGGCCTCGCCGCGCTGGCCAGCACCGCACTGGGCGGCGCCGCGATGGCGCAGGAGACGGTAACGCTGTCCTACGCGCTCTGGGACGCCGCACAGGTGCCGGCGATGGAGCAGATCATCGCCGAGTTCAAGCAGGAGCATCCGAATATCGACGTCAAGATCCAGGTGACGCCGTGGAGCGACTACTGGACCAAGCTCCAGACCGCCGCGACCGGCGGCAGCGCGGCCGACGTGATGTGGATGACGCTGGCCTACTTCAAGCTCTATGCCAGCAACGGCATCCTGCTGCCGCTCGACGAAAAGATCGGCGCCGATGGCGTCAACATGTCCGACTACGTGCCGGCCATCGCCGAAGCCTACAAATATGACGGCGTGCAGTATGGCATCCCCAAGGACGTGAACGCGTTCGGCCTGTTCTACAATAAGGACCTGTTCACCGCCGCCGGCGTGCCGTTCCCCGATGCGACCTGGACCTGGCAGAGCGTCATCGACGCCGCGCAGAAGCTCACCGACCCGGCTACTGGCGTTTACGGCGTTGCGGCGCAGGAAGGCGACGAACTCGCCTGGTACCTTACCGTGCCGCAGACCGGCGGCGGCTATGTGATCAGCGAGGACGGCAAGACGTCGGGCTACGACAAGCCCGAGACTATTGCCGGCATCCAGTTCTGGGTCGACCTCGTCAACAAATACAAGGTCTCGCCGACCCTGCAGCAGCTCACCGATACCGAGGCGCTGTCGCTCTACACCTCGGGCAAGATCGCCATGTATTACGGCGGCTCCTGGGACCCGGTGGCGATCGCCGGCGTGCCGGCGGCCAAGGCGTTCACCGACGTTGCTCCGCTGCCCAAGGGTCCGGATGGCACCGGCACCTATTACAGCAACGGCCTCGCCTACTCGATCTTCGCCAACACGCCGCACCCGGAAGAAGCCTGGGAGTTCGTCAAGTTCCTCGGCTCCAAGCGCGCCAACGAGATCCAGTCGACCACCGGCACCGTGATCCCGGCCTTCAACGGCCAGGCCGGCGGTTATGTCGAGGCGCTGTCGTGGATGAACGCGCAGGCGCTGATCGACCAGCTTCCCAACGCCAAGCCCTTCCCGGTTTCGGAGAACACCCCGGTGTGGCGCCGCAACGCCACTGCCGAGTTCGCCAAGGCCTGGACCGGCGAGGAAACGGTGGAAGCCGTCGCTGCGCGTGTCGCCGCGCAGATGAACGAAGCTCTGGCTGCCGAGTAAGCCGCCAATGACCTACGTCTCCCGACCTGAAACCTTCAACTCGTCGGCGAGACCGGTCGCCGCAAACAAGGCCCGCCGCGCTCGCTTGAGCCGGGCGCAGCGGGCCGAGTGGGCCTGGGCCATCATCTTCATATTGCCCACCACGATCGGCCTGGGCGTGTTCTCGCTCTGGCCGATCTTCGAGACCTTCTACTACTCGTTCACCACCTGGGGCGCGTTTGGCGGCCACAAATGGAGCGGGCTGAAGAACTACCAGAACGTCCTCAAGGACGCCGAGCTGTTCCAGTCCTCGATCAACACGCTGGTGTTCACCGCCATGTCGCTGCTCAGCGTGCCGCTGGCGGTGATCATCGCGGCGCTCTTGAACAGGCCGGGCATGAAGGCGCTCGGCTTTTACCGCACGCTCTACTTCCTGCCGGTGGTGACGCTGCCTTCCGCCGTCGCGCTGATGTGGAAGCTGCTTTATTCAGGCGACTACGGCATCGTGAACTGGCTGCTCAGCTTTGTCGGCATTGACGGGCCGTACTGGCTGTCCGATCCCAACACTGCGATCTACGCCATCGGGCTCGTCTCGATCTGGAGCTCGGTCGGCTACAACATGGTGATCCTGCTCGCCGGCATGCAGACCATTCCGCGCGAGTACTACGAAGCGGCCGAGATCGATGGCGCCGGCGGCATCCGCCAGTTCTTTTCGATCACCATCCCGCTGCTCACCCCCTCGATCTTCTTTGTGTGCGTGATCACAGTGATCAACGCACTACAGGCCTTCGATCTCGTGTTCCTGATGATTGCCGCAGAGAACCCGGCGCTGCCGAGAACGCAGACCGTCGTTTACCTGTTCTTCGAGAAGGGCTTCATCGAGCACAATGGCGGCTATGCCGCGGCCATCGCCTTCCTCCTGATGATCGTGATCCTGGTGCTCACGGCCATCCAGTTCCGTCTGCAGAAGCGCTGGGTGCACTATGGCTAAGAAACTCAAGGGTCACAGCAACGTCCTGCCCCACATCTGGCTGTCGATCGGCGCCTTCATCATGGTCGGCCCGTTCGTGTGGGAAGTGCTGACGGCGTTCAAGACCTTCGCCGAATCCATCCAGGTGCCGCCGGTGTTCATTCCGGCGCAGTTCAACTTCGATAACTTCGCCGCGGTGTTCAAATCGCTGCCGTTCGACATCCTGTTTCTCAACACGGTGCTGATGACGGCGGCGCGGACGGCAGGCCAGGTGATCTTCTGTTCGCTCGCCGGCTATGCCTTCGCGCGGCTGAACTTTCCGGGCCGGAACTACATCTTCATGCTGTTCCTCGCCGTGATGATGGTGCCGGGGCAGATGTTCCTCATCCCGCAGTATCAGCTGATGCAGAGCTGGGGGCTGCTCAACACCATACCGGCGCTGTTCCTGCCGGGCATGTTCAGCGCCTTCGGCACGTTCCTGATGCGGCAATTCTTCATGCAACTGCCGATGGAGATCGAGGAAGCGGCACGGCTCGACGGCGCCAACACGTGGCAGATCTACTGGAAGATCATGCTGCCGCTGGCGGCGCCCGGCATGCTGGCGCTGGGCCTGCTCGTCGCCATCTGGTCGTGGAACGACCTGCTGTGGCCGCTGGTGGTCAATACCGATCCCGAGAAGATGCCGCTCTCGGCCGGCCTTGCGAACCTGCGTGGCGAGCACCTGACCAACTATCCCATCCTGATGGCCGGCTCGCTGATGGCCAGCCTGCCGCTGATCATCGGCTTCATCATCTTCCAGAAGCAGCTGATCCAGGGCATCGCCACCACGGGCAGCAAGGGCTGAAGGCGTGGCGGGCCCTCAGCGGCCCGCCGAACGCCCAAGGAAATGAACAAGCTCGGCATGAGACGACACGCCCTCCATCGGCCCCTTGCGGGTCACCGCAAGCGCGCCGGCGGCACAGGCGAGGCGCAGGTTCTCCGCCGGTGCGAGACCACGCAGCCATCCCGCCACGAAGGTGCCGCCGAAGATGTCGCCGGCGCCGGTGGGGTCGAGCTCTTCCACCGCGAAGGCGGGCTGAGTGATGTCGGTGTCGCGATCGACATAGCGGGCGCCCTCGGCCCCGTGCTTGAGCACCACCGCGCGGATACCGCGGTCGAGCAGGTCGCGGATCGGGTCGGGCTGGTCGGAGAACAGCTGCAACTCGTCGCCGCTGGGCAGGAACAGGTCGGTGGCGGCAATGATGCGCTGCATCGCATCGCGAAATCCCGGCGCGGCCAGCATCTCCTTGCGGATATTGGGATCGAACGAGACCGTGCCGCCCTGCCGCTTGATCACTTCTATCGCCCCGAGCGCGGCCGCAGCTACCGGCTCGGCGCCGAGCGACGAGCCGACGACGTGGAGGTGCCCGGCCTTGGCCAGCACCCCAGTCGCGGCCGCATCGATGCGGATATGGCGATTGGCGCTGTCGCGCAGGTTGAAGACGAAGTCGCGCGCGCCGCTCTGCCGATAGCGTACGAAGGCGCTCCCCGTAGCCGCGCCAGGATGCACGGCGATAGCGCTGACGTCGACACCGTCCCGGCGCAGACGCTCGATATTGAGCCAGCCGAAATCATCGTCGCCCACCGCGCCGACCATGGCGCAGGGCACGCCCTGGCGCGCCACCTGATCGATGAAGATTGCCGGAGCCCCGGACGGGAACGGACCGACGAGCTCGATCGGCTCGCGAAAGCCCTCGCCGGGCCGCACGGCCATGATCTCCACAAGTATCTCGCCGACGGTCACAACCGACTGCACCGAGCTCTCTCCTCCGATTGCGTTCAGCGGCGCATGCTGCCGCGAGATTCGTGCGCTGTTATATGGCGTGTTTTTCGGCATTCACGTCACAATCAATCACCATCATGATTGACTTTTGATCGTTCACGGTAGAAATCTGCGCGCAAGGGCGCGTTTTGCGTTAGTGGGGAGGCCATGTCGCAAGGCGAAGGGGTAAAGGTGGAGCGGCTCGACGCCATCCGTGGCTATCTCTATGCCCACGGTTATACCACCGTTCAGGCGCTGGCCGATGCGGTGGGTGCATCGCTCGCAACCATCCGGCGCGATCTGCAGATCCTCGAGCGCGAGGGCGCGATCGACCGCGTGCATGGCGGCGCGCGCATCGCCGAAGGCTCGTCCGTCGAAGTCGCCTTCCAGGAGCGGGCCAAGCGCAACCTCGTCGCCAAGCGCGCCATCGCGCGGGCGGCCTACCAGGTGCTGGTGCCGCACGCGACGATCTTTCTCGATGCCGGCACCACCGTGCTGCAGCTCGCCCGCCTCATCCGGCTCAATCCACTGCCGCTGCGCATCTTCACCAACGGGCTGACGGTGGCGCAGGAATTCCTCAACGTGCCGCATCTGAGCGTCTCGGTGATCGGCGGCCAGTTGCGCAGCGAGAACGTCTCGCTGGTCGGCCCCGAGGCCGAGCAGATGCTCGATACACTGTGGTTTGATCAGCTGTTCCTCGGCATGAGCGCCGTTTCCGAAGATGGCGCGCTCTATAGCGTCGACAGCGCCGAGGCGAGCCTCAACCGCCGCATGCTGGCGCGCTCGGCGGTGGCGTACCTGCTCACCGATTCCAGCAAGTTCGGCACTACGGCGACCTATCGCGTCGCCCCGCTCGCCGCCTCGCGCGTCATCACCGACTGGCGGCTGAGCTCGGACTGGCGCGCCCGGCTCGCCGATATGGGCGTCGATGCCACGATCGCGGAAGACGAGCCCGCCGATGAATGACGGAGTGATCGTCGGCATTGATGGCGGCGGCAGCAAGACGCTGGTGGCCACGGCCGATCGCAGCGGCATGGTGCAGGCCCTGGCGCGCGGCATGGCGACAAGCCCGCTCGAGGCGGCCGGCTGGGCCACGGCGCTCGCGGCGCAGGTCGAGGGTGTGGCCCGCGATCCGGCGCTGAGCGCGGTGGCTGCGGCATTGCCGGCGTATGGCGAGGTCGAGCATGTCTCGGCCGAGCAGCGCGAAGTGATTGCCAGGCTGTTCGGCCGCGTGCCGCAGCGCGTGCTCAACGATGTCGATGCGGCCCACCTCGGCGCCTTTGCCGGCGGGGCCGGCATTCTTATTCTGGCTGGAACCGGTTCCATGGCCTGGGCCCGCGATGCCGCGGGCACGTCGCACCGCACCGGCGGCTGGGGCGAAGTCATCGGCGACGAAGGCAGCGGCTACTGGATCGGCCGGCGCGTGCTGCGCGCGGTGAGCCATAGCCTTGATGGGCGGGCCGGCGAGACCGGCCTCGTCGAGGCGGTGTTCGGTTTCCTCAAGCTCGACGCCACGCAGGCGGTAAGCGAGCTCGAGAGTTGGGCTTCCAGCCTCGACAACCAGCGCTCCGGCATCGCCTCGCTCGCGCCACTCGCCACCCGGCTCGCGGAAGCCGGCGATGCAGCGGCGGTCGAGATCATCGAGGCGGCGGCCGACGAGCTGGCGCTCCATATCCACACGCTCGAGCGGCAGCTGAGCGCGCCCGACCTCGCCTGGAGCTATGCTGGCGGCATGTTCTCGAGCCCGGCGCTGCTATCGGCGCTGACGCGACGCATCGGCCGCGATCCGCAGGCGCCGCGCCTGCCACCGGTCGGCGGCGCGCTGCTGGCCGCCGCACAGCATCTGGGCTGGCAGACGGACGAAGCCTGGGTCGCGCGGCTTGCCGCCTCGCTCAGTTCCGTGCCGACCCGCACCAACGAAGCTATTTCATCGCAAACGACCGGGCGGCCTTCGCCGTGATCGTTCGCACCCACTAACGCCGTCGCCGGCCTGCTTGCAGGCTCGGCCCAGCAATTACCCGCAAGAAGGGAAAGCCCATGGGCCCTACAGAGCAGACCATTTTCGAGCAGTTCCCGTACTGGCAGAAGGCCTCCGGGCCGCTGGCTCCGCTGGGAGAGGCGGAAGTGCTGGTGTTTGTCGGCTGCGGCACATCCTACAACCTCGCCATGTCGCTCGCCGCGCTCGGCAACGCCTCCGGGCGCCGGTCGATCGCCGTGCCGGGCGGCGAGTGGGCGGCCCGCCCGCAGCACTACCTCGCCAACCCGGGCAAGGCGCATGTCGTCGCCCTGTCGCGTAGCGGCGAGACCACCGAAACGGTGGCGGCGGCCAATGCCAGCCGGGCGGCAGGCATGTTCGTCACCGGCATCACGGTCGAGCCGCAGAGCTCGCTCGCGGCCAATAGCGACCGGCTGGTGACGGCCGAGACCGATCCGCGCGAAGGCATCGTGATGACCACCTCGGCCAGCCTGATGCTGTTGCTCGGCGCGCGCCTGCTCGGCCACCACATTTCGGCCGAGACCATCGCGCTCGCCGATGCGTTGCTGCACGATGTCGATGCCAAGGTGCCGAGCCGGCTCGGCAACCGCTCGCACTTCGTCTATCTCGGTGGTGGCGCGCAGTATGGCGTCGCGGTCGAGGGCGCGCTGAAGCTCATGGAAATGAGCCAGGTGTTCACCCAGTCCTTCCATCCGCTCGAATATCGCCACGGCCCGATCAGCCTCGTCGACGAGCGCACGGTCGCAGTGCTGCTCTACAGCGCCGACCAGCGCGCCGCTGAAGCGAAGCTCGCGGGCGAATTGATCGACAAGGGCGCGCTCGTCGTCGGTATCGGCGGCGAGGGCAATATCAGCTTTGCCGTGCCGGCCGAACCGGCGCTGGCCGGTCTCGTCTACCTGCCGGCGCTGCAGCTGCTCGGCGAGCGCGTCGCCCAGTCGCGCAAGCTCGATACTGCCGCGCCGCGGCACCTGACCAAGGTGGTGACCCTCACATGAGTGGTGCCGCCGCGGCGCGCGATCGCGTCCTTTCGCTGCTGCTCGGAGATACCCGCGACGCCGCGCAGACCGGGATCACCTCGGTCTGCTCGGCCCATTCGCTGGTGCTGGAAGCAGCCTGTCGCGAGGCCAGGCGCGCCGGCACGGCGGTGCTGATCGAGGCCACCTGCAACCAGGTGAACCAGGACGGTGGCTATACCGGCATGACGCCGGCCGATTTCCGCGATTTCGCCGCGCGCATCGCCGCGGCGGCCGGGCTGAAGCCGGCGCAGCTGGTGCTTGGCGGCGACCATCTCGGGCCCAACCCGTGGAAGTCGCTCCCGGCCGAGGAAGCGATGGCCAAGGCCGAGGCCATGGTCGCGGCCTATGTCGGAGCCGGCTTCCGCAAGATCCACCTCGATTGCTCGATGGGTTGCAAGGGCGAGCCCGAAGCGCTCGCCGACGCGATCGTCGCCGAGCGCGCGGCGCGCCTGGCGCGGGTCGCGGAGGCATCCGCCAGGGCCGCCGGCCTGCCGCTGCCGATCTACGTGATCGGCACCGAAGTGCCACCACCGGGTGGCGCGACGCATGAGATTTCAACCATCGAACCGACCTCTCCCGCTGCGGTGAAGCAGACATGGGAAGTGCACCGTGCTGCGTTCGCCGAGGCCGGCGTAGAAGCATCACTCACGCGCGTCATCGCGCTCGTGGTGCAGCCGGGCGTCGAGTTCGGCAACGCCAATGTGGTGATCTACGATCCGGCTCCGGCCCGCGCCCTTATCGGCGCGCTCGACGATCTTCCCGGCCTCGTGTTCGAAGCACATTCGACCGACTATCAGCCGACCGAGGCGCTGAGTGCACTGGTCGACGATGGCTTTGCCATTCTCAAGGTTGGCCCCGGCCTCACCTTCGCGCTGCGCGAAGCACTCTACGGTCTCGATGCGATTGCCGAGGAACTGCTTGGGCCCAATGAGGACTCCGTGCAGGCGACGATGGAGCGGCTGATGCTGCTCGATCGCAAGAACTGGCAGTCGCACTATCCCGGCACGGCCGAGCAGCAATACCTGCAGCGGCATTTCAGCTATTCCGACCGCATCCGCTACTACTGGACCCATCCGGAAGCAGTGACTGCCGTCGACCGGCTGCTGCTAAGGCTGCGCGAGGTGACGATCCCCGAGACGCTGGTGAGCCAGTACCTGACGCGGAGCTATCCCGCCGTGGTCACGGGCGCGCTGAAGGCAGCGCCGCGCGAGCTCTGCCTTGCGGCTATCGAAATCGCGCTGGCGCCATACCGGGTCGCGACGACGGCCTAAACGTCCTCGACGCCTTCGCTCTCCGCGATGGCCAGGAACTCGTCGTCATGCAGCGGTCGCCCCTTGGCGGCGCCCATGCGCTGCGAGCGGATGAGGATGCGTTCAGCCTTGTCCGGGCTCGTCTTCAGCCCGTACTCGATGAGTTTCTGGACCACCGCTGCCCTGTCGCTCCACTTGCCGATGACCAGCTCGGGCTTCCGGCCGACCAGTTCGGGGGCATAGGCAAAGGCATGGCGTCGCTCGCCGGCCTTGGTGAAGGCGCCGATCGGGCCCCATTGCTCATAGCGGTGCGCGCCCTCTCCCACGATCGGCTTGAAGTAGCCGTTGGAGAGGCCGGTCATCTGTTCGACCGTGCGGCAGAGCTCGTCGAACAGATCGAGGCGCAGCCCGGTGCGCACCCCATAGATGGCTTCGAGCGCCATCACCACCGCCTCCATGGCGGCATTGCCGGCGCGATAGCCGATGCCGTTGAGCGAGACCTGCAGCACGTCGGCGCCGCCCTCGTAGCCGCCGAGCACATTGGCGACGGCGAGACCGAAATCGTTGTGGCAGTGCACCTCGATCTTGAGGCCCGTGTGGGTCTTCAGATGCCGCACCAGATGGGTCATCGCGGCCGGGCGGATCACGCCCATGCTGTCGACGACGGTGGCGTAGGTGGCGCCCTCGGCCTCCGCCGCCTTCGCCGCCTCGGTGACATGCTCGAGATCGGCCCGGGTGGCTTCGGGCATGAACAGGTTGATCGTCGCGCCGGCGGCCTTGGCGGCCCGCACCTGCGACAGCATCTCGTCAAAGAGCTGCGCCCGCGGCTTGCCGAGCACGTGGTCCTGATAGGCACCGCCGATGCGATACCAGACCATGACGTGCCTGACCCCCAGATCGAGGGCGCGCTCGACCCGGCCGGGCTGCCAGGTGACCCACAGGTCCATCCCGAGCTGACGCTCGAGGATGCCACGGATCACCTCGGGCCAGCCGGGCACGGTGAGAAAGACTTCAGTGCGCTTGATGCCGAGCCGCGCCAGGCCCTCGGCCAGCCGCAGCTTGTCGGCGGTGGTGAAGGCGAGGTCGGCCGCTTCCTCGCCGTCGCGCAGCGTCAGGTCGTGGATCTCGACCGGCCGCGGCGCCACCGCGATGGCCGGGTCGAAATTGTGCCGGCTGGTGACCCAGTGGCGCGAGGCAAACGGACCTTCGGTATCAGACATCGGATCCTCCCCAGGCCCTGCCTTCCAACTCCGAAGCGTCATAACACGTTTTGCCGCCGACCGAATTCCTCCTTACGGGCGATGTCCAGACGGGCAGTGCTCAGGGCGTCGCCGGACTGCCCAAAGTCCCGGGCGTCGCCTGTCGGGTCGGCCACACCGTCGCCGAATAGGACCGGCGCGAGACCGATGTGCACGTCGGGTGGGCGCCACTGGCGAAGGTTTGGAAGACCTCGGCAACGAAATCTTGTCGACAAATTGTACGCTAGAGCTGTAGGAAGATCGAAACCCAAGCGCCCTCGGCTTTTGGGTCACCTCAACCGTCTCTGGCTATCTGGACCTATTGCATGAAAAAGAGCCCATTCACCGGGTGCATTCCGGCGCTCATGACACCGTGCCGTCCCGACCGGACGCCGGATTTCGATGCGCTGGTGCGCAAGGGCAAGGAACTGATCGCGCTGGGGATGTCTGGCGTGGTCTATTGCGGCTCGATGGGCGACTGGCCGCTGCTGACCGACGCGCAGCGCATGGAAGGCGTCGAGCGCCTCATCGCGGCCGGCATTCCGGTGATCGTGGGCACAGGCGCGGTGAATACGCAGACCGCTGCGACGCATGCCGCGCACGCCCAGAAGGTCGGTGCGGCCGGCCTGATGCTGATTCCGCGCGTCCTCTCGCGCGGCTCGTCGGCAGTGGCGCAGAAAGCCCATTTCAAGGCGTTGCTGGCGGCCGCCCCCGAGCTGCCGGCAGTGATCTACAACAGCCCCTATTACGGCTTTGCAACGCGCGCCGACCTGTTCTTCGCGCTACGCGCCGACCATCCGAATCTCGTCGGCTTCAAGGAATTCGGCGGCGAGGCCGATCTCTCCTATGCCGCCGAGCACATAACTTCGGCCGATCCTGACCTGACGCTGATGGTCGGCGTCGATACCGCCGTCTACCACGGTTTCGTGCAGTGCGGCGCTGCCGGCGCCATCACTGGCATCGGCAACTGCCTGCCGCGCGAAGTGCTGCAACTGGTCGACCTCTGCACCAAGGCGCAGGCCGGCGATGCCGTCGCCCGCCGCCGCGCCAAAGAGCTCGAGGAAGCGCTGATCACGCTCTCGACCTGGGATGCCGGGCCGGACCTGGTGCTGTTCTTCAAGTACCTGCTCGTCCTCAATGGCGAGAAAGAGTACGAGCTGCACTTCAACGAGACCGATGCGCTCAGCCCGTCGCAGCAGGCCTTCGCCGAGCAGGCGCTTCGACGCTTCCGCAGCTGGTACTCGAGCTGGCAGGCCGCCGCCTGATCGGGAAAAAGGCACTCGCTCTACTTGCCCTTTCCGGTGAGATCGATGCCGCTCGCCGTATCCCGCGCCATATAGGCCTGGATCTGCCGCACGATCTGACCCGCATGGGCCGTCGCCAGGCGATCGGCCTCGTCCGCATCGCCGGCTTCGACGGCCGCGACCATGTCGCCGTGCTCATCGACATACTGGCGCGGCAGCACGTCGTCGAACGAGTGGTAG
This sequence comes from Devosia sp. Soil_C_22, assembly GCF_057657195.1. Lineage (NCBI taxonomy): Bacteria > Pseudomonadati > Pseudomonadota > Alphaproteobacteria > Hyphomicrobiales > Devosiaceae > Devosia > Devosia sp. Soil_C_22. The sequence continues at coordinate 317,745 of NZ_JBDGIY010000001.1, read as the reverse complement.
TAGAGCCGCAGCACGCGTCGCCCCTCATCGAGCAGCCGCGAGAACAGCTGGGTGAAATAGATATTGCCGCCAGCCTCGGCGACCGCGACGTGGAAATCACGGTTGGTGGCGATCATCGCAAGCGCGTCCTTGCGCTCGACCGCATCGGCATAGGCCGCTTCCAGAGTATGGATACGCACCAGATGTTCGGGGCGCCGATGGACCGCCGCCGAGCGAGTGGTCACCCGGTACATCAGCGTCAGCGCCTCGAAATAGACCGGCAGGTTGATGAAATCGATCGGCGCGACGATGGTGTTGCGGTTGGGCAGCGTGGTCAGCAGCCCCTCGGCCGCCAGCCGCACCATGGCCTCGCGAATGGGGGTGCGCGAGAGGTTGAACTCCTCGGACAGCTTCATCTCGTCGAGCGGGCTGCCGGGCGGCAGGCTGAGTTCGAGGATGGACTGGCGCAGCTTGTCGTAGACCTTCTGCACGCCGTTGCCGCGTCGGCGCGGCCCGGACGTCGGCCCGTCCCCTTCCACACCCTGCTTTCTGGCCACGCGGGCTCCCCCATTATTTGCTACCCAGCCTTGCGGCGCCATGCCTGATGCAGGCAACGAGACGCTCGGTCAGCAAAGCGCACCTATAGCTTCCACAAATACAGTTTGTCGACTGGCGCCTTTGAAGCCGTTCACGAAAGACCGGCGCGGCCAGATTATCTGGCGCCGTTCATCGCGAGGGCAAATTCCGGCCCCGTTCGTCTGGTTCATCACTGTAGCGGTTGCCCGGCCAATCAGCAGCTGCTCTCCGGCTTTTCCACTGTCGGCATTTCTTCATCAAAATTGATTTGACGCATCGCAAGCACCTGAAGTTCAGCGAAAACATAACTCCTTGATTGCATTGCAACTGGCAGATTTCCACACAACGACAACGCCGATTGTCGGCATATTTTTCCTGTAGTAGCGTCACTTTGCGCGATGAATGCGAGGAATGCCACTCTCCCCGCATCCATATGACTTACCTGCAAGATGAACTGTTGGCTCGGAAACTTATCGTTTCGGAGAATGCGGCCTTGTATTCTATCAGCTATGCGTCTGATGCAAGCGAGCACATGCCTGCGGTCTCGTCCGACCTGCACTTGTTCTATGCAACGCTGGACGACGAGATAGCCCGCGCCGGGCTGACCGGCGCTACTGATGGCACACAGCCCACTGCGCTGGACGTCGGCAAGCTGGCTGCAGCAGCCCTGCAGAGTGGACCGTTCATCGGCCTCGCTGCTCTCTATGACCTCACCGACCTCGCCCTGGTCATCGTTGCGCTCGCGCTCGCGCCTGACGTGGACCGCCGCTATGGCGAACTGTTCGCCAGCCTGAACGGCCGTCTGGACGGTTGCGTACCGACGCGCGGCCTGTTGCTCGACCTGTGCTGTCGGACGACGGACGAGCGTGCGGTCGCGGGGCGACTGCTTTCGCCCGGCGGCCAGCTGCTGCAGGAGCGTATCCTGCACGTCACCGGGGAGAGCGTGCACGAAGCGTATCGTGGCATCGCTGCGGACGGCCAGATCAGGCAGCTGCTGCTGGGGGAGCCGGGCATAGATCCACGGCTGCAGAGTTGTTGCACGCTCATCACGCCAACGCTCACACCAGACAGGCTGCCATTGCCGGAGGCGGCGCTCGCCGCGCTGATGCGCGCGGTGGGGCAGTATGTCGAGGACGGTGTGGCGCAGCTTCGCCTGTTCCTTGTCGGTGAAGCCGGCAGCGGTGCCGAAATGACGGCGGAAGCACTGGCGACACTGTTGAAGCGGCCGCTGCTGCGTGTCGACCTCTCGAGCCTCCTCGGCAGCAGCAATGCGGACGAGCTTGGTGGCCTGCTGCTGCGCGAGTGCGTGCTGCTCGGCGCGGTCGTAGAGCTCGAACGTGTTGATGCGGCGATGACTGCCGGAGCCGGAGCCGTCGGCGCATTGCTTGCCCAATTCGGACCACTGGTGATCGCCACCGGCGCTCATGGCGGCGCTTCACGCGTTGCCGCAGGCTGTGGTTATACCGTCATCACGGTCGAAGCACCCGATGCCGACGAGCGCGGGGTATTGTGGACACGTGCGCTCGCCGCGGAGAAAATCTCCCTTGATGCGGACGCCGTTGCGCTGCTGGCAACGCGCTACCGCCTGCTGCCTGCCGAAATCGCGCGAGCGGTGACCCAAGGTGCTGCAGAGCTCCGGGCCGATGCAGGGCTGACCGCGCTCTCCACCCTGTCGGCCGCCGCTCGCGAGCAGACGGGACATGAGCTTGCCGAGCTCGCAACGCGCATCGCCCCGCGCTTTGGCTGGGCCGATATCGTGCTCACCGAACCGGTAGAGGCCCAGCTGCGCGAATTGTGTGACCGCGCCGTTCACGCTCCCACGGTGCTCGAGGAGTGGGGCTTTGCCGGCAAGCTTGCGCTCGGGCGAGGCATCACGGCGCTGTTCGCCGGCCCATCCGGCACCGGCAAGACCATGGCGGCAGAAGTCGTCGCCAACGCGCTGGGGCTGGACCTGTTCAGGGTCAACCTTGCCACCGTGGTCAGCAAATATATCGGCGAGACCGAGCAGAACCTCGACCGCATCTTCCGCGCGGCGGTGCGGGTCAACGGCATCCTGCAGTTCGATGAGGCCGATGCGCTGTTCGGCAAGCGCTCGGAGGTTCGCGACGCGCGCGACCGCTATGCCAATCTCGAAATCTCCTACCTGCTGCAGAAGATGGAGGAGTTCGACGGCATCGCCATCCTCACCACGAACCTGCACAGCAATCTCGACGACGCCTTCATGCGCCGGCTGTCGTTCATCACCTACTTCCCGTTCCCCGAAATGGCGGAGCGGGAGCGGCTGTGGCGCGTGGTGTGGCCGGCTGGCCTGCCAATCGCGCCGATCGACTTCGCTCCCCTCGCCGCGGCGTTCAAGCTGAGCGGCGGCAACATCAAGCAGGCGGCGCTGAGCGCGGCTTTCTATGCTGCTTCCGAGGGCACAGCGGTGTCGCATGCGCACGTCATGCGTGGCATCGAACGCGAATTCCAGAAGCTGGGCCGGCCCTTGCAGAAGAGCGAGATCGTCTCGTTCGCCGAGGGCTGGAGGGCCGCGTCATGACCGGCTCGACCCACACTCGGATCGCCCGGCTGCAACAAGGCCGCAAGCGCGACGGAAGCCACGCCGACGACCACGAGCGCGGCCGGACCGAGGCGCGCAGCTGGACTCCTGCCGGTGGCGGCCGACCGCTCGATCCGCTGCTCCGCCGCGACATGGAGCGGAGCTTCCGGCACGATTTCTCGGGCGTCCGCGTGCACGACGATCCTGATGCCGCCGCTTCGGCGAAGGCGTTGGCGGCAAAGGCCTTCACGGTTGGCAAGGACATCTATTTCGCCCAGGGCAGGCATGCCCCGGACACACCAACCGGAAAGAGGCTGCTGGCGCACGAGTTGGCCCATGTGGTGCAACAGGGGCGAGGCGGAGCAGCGCCGACGCTCGACCCTGGAAGTTCGCTGGAAATTTCGGCGCGGTCGGCAGCCGATGCCGCGGTGAGCGGCAGCGAGCCCGTGGCCGTAGCAGGCGCCTCGGGCGTCGGCGTCGCCCGCGAGGAGGACGACGACGAGAAGGAAAAAGACGTCGCCGACATGAACACGCTCGTGCAGTTGCACAAGCAGCGAAAGGCGGCCGGCGTCCCGCCAAGCCAAGCGGACGACACCCACTACATCGACAACTGGGAGAGCAAAGGCAAGGGCACGCTGGCGGAAGTCACCGTACCCCATGCGCTCTATTCCGGGTGGGACTGGAACCATGTCGGTGGCGGTTTCGAGACGGGCTCGTCGCGGACAAGCCTGGCACGGCAGACGCCTTATTCGAAGGACCCCTCGGCAGGCATCGACTTCATCGTCGAGAACGTCGAAACCGGCCGCCTGGTCATTGGCGAGCAGAAGGCCGTCGCGAAGGCCACATTCGATAACGCGACGGCCACGACGGTCAATCTCGAGACCAATCTCGAACATGCGATCGGCACTCTCGAGAAAAAACTTGCCTCCGGCGACGTGACCCACCCCGAGGGCGTCAAGAGCCTCGAGGGCACCATTGCCCGGCTGAAGGCCACGCAACAGGCGGTGAAGAACCAGACCGACCTGCCCGAGGGCGTCGTCTTCGAGCTCACCAATCTCAGCGGCAAAGGCGAGAAGATCGGAAAGAACCACATCGATAATCTGGCCAGGAGATACGAGAAGAACCCGGCGTTCCTGGAACACCTACTGTCGCGTACGTTCGTTCGCGACCCTGATCTCGCAAAAAAGAGCGGACGGGATCCAGCCGGCAAGAAAGGCACCGACGCCGACCCGGACATCATACCTGCTACCGACATCCTCACCCCCGATGCCCAGGACACACTGGAACGCATCCGCCAAGGCAAGACGGAGAAGCAGTGGAAGAACGAAAAGAAGGTCCAGAAGGCCGAAAAACTGGCCGCGGAGAAGGCCGAGAAGCTTCGCATCAAGGAGGAAAAGAAGGCTGCCACCAAGGCACGGAACGAAGAGAAGAAGCGGGTCAGAAAGCAGGAATCGGAGGAACGGAAACGTCAGAGGAAGCTCGCTTCCGAGGAGCGGAGAAGGCAGGCGGCGGCCGAAAAGAAGCAGAATAAGGCCAAGGCGGGTAAGCGCACTCCGGCGAAGGCACCCGAAGGCGATGCGAAGAGCAAACCCGTTCCCCGGGGCAAGAAGGCACCTGCAAGGGCTCCCGCAACCGCGGCAGGGACATCACCACCCGTAGAGGCCACGCCCCCCGCAGAAGTGGCACCGAAGCCCGCGCCCGAGTCTCCTGCGCCGGAAAAGGCAGCAAAGACTCCAGCCGCGAAATCGCAACCTACGGCAAAAAAAGCAGCTAAGGCGAAGCCCCGGCCGAAGAAGCTGGCCGATGGCGGCGCAGGAGACGGCCCGACGCCGACGCAGACAGAGCCTGCCAAGACTCCCACCGGCGACACACCGGCAGTTGAGACCGCCCCAAAGGCACCGGCACCCGCCGATGGCGAAGCACCGGGCGAGGGCAAGCGGCCGGCACCGGGCGACAACGAAGGGGGTGGCAAGAAGCCAAGCCCCAGGAAGCCGACGCCAGGCGAGAAAGCCGACGCAGCCGGGGGCAAGGTGGCACACGCCGCTAACCAGGCGGCGGCGCTGATCCGCGCCCACGACGCCTACGACGAACACCGGAAGGACGGACCGGCTGCAGCCGCGCTTGCTGGCGCCGTCGCCTATTTCGAGAACAGCAACATCGTCGGGGGCGCGATCGCCAACGCGCGCGCCAAGCGGGAGGACGGGCAGGATCCCGTCGAGGCCTGGATCTCGACGATCGGCGAGACCGGGGCGGGATTCGTCGTTCCCGGCGGCGGCGTCGACCAGGCCATCAATGGCATCGACAACCTCGTCGGTGCTGCCGAGGATCATGCGCTCCGGGACGATCCGGAAAGGCACGAGAAATCCAGAAAAGCTTCCGCCAAGACGGTGACCGATTTCGTGGCCGGCATGACGCCGTCCAAGATGTTCTCGCAGACGATCGGCGCCGGTGCGCGCTCCTACTACGATATCGGCAAGTTCATCGGCGGCGACACCTCAGGCGTCGACAAGTTCGGCGACGACGCCGTGCGCGGCAAGCTCGGCATGGTGCTCCAACCTTTGGGCATGGCCGCAGATTTCGTCGGTAATCTCGGGAGCGGCGAGGGCGCCGGTCGTGCCCTCGACAAGACCCTCGAGAAGGGCAAGGGCTCGACGACCGAGAAGATCGGCTCGGCCGGCGGCGACGCGTTCTACAAACTCGGCCAGTCCAACGAAGCAAAGTCCGGCAAGTATGGCTTCATGGCGCAAGGCTGGGCTCAGGTCTCATCCGTCGGCACGGACCTGATCCTGGGCAAGGACGTGAAGCAGGCGCTCAACAACGCTGTCCTTCCCGAGTCCAACAATTTCGGCGGCCCTGCCGCCGGCGTGCTGGCCACGATCGAGGTGGCTCAGGACGCCAAGGCTGCCATCGAGAACAAGGCCTCCGAGATCAAGGCGGAGGCGACGCAGAGCTACGAGAACGCCAAGACCAGCATCAATCGCGCATTCAGCTGGCGCAGGTGGCGACCATGATCGACCACCTCGACCGCATGCTGCGCCAACTGCTGCTCGACAATGTCGATGCCTCGCTGACGATCGGGTTCCAGCCGCCCGACGAGACGTGGCGCACACAGGCGATGCAGCCGGATCGCAACGCGCTCAACATCTACCTCGTGCAACTCGTCGAGAACCGGCGGCTGCGCCGCAACGACCGGTCGCAGAGCCTGTTCGAGGGCGACGTCATCGAGCAGCCGGCGCCGAGGCGGGTGGATTGCCATTATCTCATCAGCGCCTGGAGCCCGGCGCGGGTCAGCCAGACGATCGAGCCGACGCTCGACGAGCACGCGCTGCTGCACCGGGTGGCGAGCGTATTCGCCAACCGCGAGCCGCTGGTAGCGCACGAGATTTTCGCGACGACCCCTTTGCCGCCGCTCTTTCCGCCCTCGCTCGTCGACCTGCCGCTGCCGGTCAGCCTGATGGCGCCCGAGGGCTATGCCAAGCTGCCCGAGTTCTGGGGCACAATGGGCGAGAAGCAGGCGCTGAAGCCTGTGCTGCACGTCGTCGTGACCTTGCCGCTCGAGCTCGACGCCTATCGTTCGGGGCCGATCGTGACCACCCGGTCGCTGACCTTCCGCTTTGTCGGCGAGCCGTCGCCGGGCGAGCCGCTGTTCGAGATCGGCGGCTTCGTCTTCGACAGCACCACTCCGCTTCCCGACGGCACCCTGCCGCTCGTCGCCGACGTGTGGGTCGAATTGCTCGACGACAACGACGTGCGGCTGCAACTCACCCAGAGCGATACGGCCGGGCGCTTCACCTTCTCCAACATCAGGGGCGGCGCCTACCAGCTGCGCGCCGCCGCACTCGGACTCGACGTTCTCACCCGCGACGTGAGCGTGCCCTCGCCGAGCGGCGAATACACGCTCACCTTCGCCTGACAGGAGGCAGACCTATGGCCGTGCAAGTGTCCTATCCCGGCGTCTACATCGAGGAATTCGCGCCCGGTGCGCCGATCGAGGGCGTGGGGACGAGTACCGCGGCGCTGATCGGCCCGACCGAGCGCGGCGATATCGAGCTGCCGACCAAGATCACCAGCTGGGACCGCTTCCGGGCCGAATTCGGGGCTGAGCCGGTGCCCGGCTTCCACCTCTGGTACGCGGCGCGCGGCTTCTTCGAGAATGGCGGCACCGTGGCGTACATCGTCCGTGTCTCCAACGGCACCTACTCTCATATCGTGCTGAACAGCCGGCCGCGTGAGGAGGGTGGCGAGGGCTTGCCGCTGCTGACCGTGCGGGCGCGCCAGCCCGGCGATGTCGCGATCAAGTTGAAGGTCGACGACCAACACCGACTTGCCGGGGACGCGACCAAGCTTTACCGGTCCACCGGCAATCTCGACGGCGCCGCAACCGACCGGACCATCAAGCTCAAGAACGGAGCGGCGAAGACATTCAGGCCGGGCGACACGATCATCGTTGGAGATGGCGGTAGCCCGGTGCTGGTCACGCGCGTGAGCGGCGACACGCTGACCGTCGCAGCGCGAGTGACCGCCTCAGACGATGCTGATGTGCGTCTCGCCGACATCACGCCCGGCATGCGGACGGTTCGGCTGGTGCTGACAGGTGCGTTGCCGGAAGGCGCGCTGGTGGAAGGCACGATGCTGACCCTGACCCAGGGAGACGTCACCGACACCCAGATCGTCGACAGCGTGCAGACCGAATTCATCCCGGCTGCACTCGCCGCGGAAGGCGAGGAGCAGGAGCCGCCGACCATCACCTATCGTGTCACTTTCCGCAGCCCGCTGCGGCGCGGCTTCGACATGACTGCCGATGTAGCCGTGCAATCGGAGGAATTCAGTCTCTCCATCACCGAGCCTACCGGCAATCCTCCCCTGCAATGGCTCAGCATGGTTCCGTCGCACCCCAATTACGTGCTGCGCAAAATCAATGACGATCCCAGTGCGATCATCACGGTCATTCCTGCCAATCCGCCGCCGGCGGTCGCGCCTCCGCTCAACCTGCCGCAGGCATTGGCCGAGACAGCCCTCACGGCCGGCAATGCCGAGAATCTCTCAACCCTCAACGACGGGGACTATGTCCGCGCCCTCGATACGCTACGCAGTGTCGATGACGTCAACCTGATCGCGATCCCCGACAACAGCTCGGCGACGGTGCAGGGGGCGATGATCGACCAATGCACCCAGTTGATGGACCGCTTCGCCGTGCTCGACGGGCCAGCCGGCGCCGAGCTGTTCGGCACGGGCAACAGCATCGAGCAGCACCGCAGGCAGGTCGACTCGGCGCGCGGCTATGCCGGGCTGTACTACCCATGGCTGCGCGTGGCGCCGGCCTTCCGCGGCGATCCGCTCGAGGTCCCGCCGTCAGGCCATATCTGCGGCATCATCTCGCGCAGCGACCAGCAGCGCGGCGTGCACAAGGCGCCAGCCAACGAGGCGGTGAGCGGCGCCTTCGGCGTCGCCATGCCGATCAGCGAAGTCGAGCACGGCGAACTCAACCTGCAGGGCATCAACGTCATCCGCGTCTTCAAGGATGGCGGGCGGCCCATGCTCTATGGAGCGCGCACTACCGCCACCGACAAGAACTGGCAGCAGGTCAATATCCGGCGGCTCTTCATGTTCCTCGAGGAGTCGATCCAGGAAGGCATCCGCTGGGCGGTGTTCGAGCCCAACAACCTGCAGCTGTGGCAAAAGCTCCGGCGCTCGATCGGCGATTTCCTCAACCGGGCCTGGCGCGACGGCGCGCTGTTCGGAGCCAAGGCCGAGGACGCCTACTACGTTCGCATCGACGAGGTGCTGAACCCCTTCTCGGAGCAGCAGCTGGGCCGGCTCAACATCGAGATCGGCGTCTGGCCGGTCTATGCGACCGAATTCATCATCGTCCGCATCGGCATCTGGTCGGGCGGCTCGGACGTCTCGGAAAGCTGAGGAGATCCGGCATGGCAACCGCCGAACGCATCGACCCCTTTGTCAATTTCAACTTCCTCGTCGAGATCGACGGCATCATCCGCGCCGCCTTTCACGAAGTGTCCGGCCTCGAGTCCAGCATCGACGTCGTCGAGCACCGCGAGGGCGGCTGGAACACCACGCCGCACAAGTATCCGGGCCAGGCTAAATTCGCCAACATCGTGCTGCGCTGGGGCATGGCGTCGGACCGCGACCTCTATGACTGGCACATGCAGTGGCTGGAGGGCGATCCCGCCGCGACCCGTCGCTCCGGCTCGATCCTGCTGCTGGATCGGCGCGGTGAGGAGAAGCTGCGCTGGAACTTCAAGGAGGCCTGGCCGACCAAATGGAGCGGCCCGTCGCTGAGCGCCGAGGCCTCAGACATCGCCATCGAGTCCGTGGAGTTCGTCCACGAAGGCCTGAAGCGGGCATGACCATGTTCCGCACCGAGTTCGATTTCACCCTGCCCGTCGGTTTCGTCGACAACGATGGCGTCGTCCATCGCGACGGCGTGATCCGGCTCGCCACCGGCGCCGACGAAATCCATCCGATCCGCGACCCGCGGGTCGTCAGCAACTCGTCCTACCTCGTCTGCGTCGTGCTCTCGCGCGTGGTGACGCAACTGGGTTCGCTCACCAGCGACGACGTCACCCCCAAGGTCATCGAGTCGATGTTCATGGAGGACCTGCTGTTCCTGCAGGGTCTCTACAACGACCTCAACCATCGCGGCGGGCGGCGCAGCATCGCCGCCGAGTGCCCGCATTGCCAGCACCAGTTCGAGGTCATGGAGGGACCTCCCCCATCGGGGGGATCGAGGGCTACCCCCTCCCTCGCCTGAAGGAGGAGGTAGCCTTCATTGCCTACCATTTCCACTGGCCGCACGGGGACATCATGGAAATGGAACATGTCGATCGCCGGGCCTGGGTCGACGAGATTTCGTCGATCAACCGGCGGCGCAACGAGGAGTAAGCGGATGACCGACTCGCCGATAGGAAAGGGCTTCATGGCGCCGTTCAGCGCCGGCCCGCTCCTGTCCCCGATCGATAGCGGGTTCGGAGGCCCTGCCGCTTTCGCGGCGGCGGTCGGCGGTCGGTTCATGTCGGCCAATGCGCGGGTGCGACCGGTCGAGCAGACGCTCGCAGCGGATGGATCGGTGGTCTCGGTCACGCCGCAGGTGAACCTCAGCGTCGAGGTCGATGCCTCGCGGCCCGCGCCCGTTTCGCCGGCGCGCATGGAAGTGCATCGCGAGGCTGGTCGGCGCGAGACCGTGCGTTCGGTCGAGCGACACACCGAGACGACCCGCGTGGTCGAGACCCCGCTCGCCATGCATGAGCGGCTGGTGCAGCGTTTCGAGCGGGTCGAGCGCGACGTGCGCATGATGCCGGCGCTCGACCAGTCCGCACGACCGTCCGTCGAGGCACCATCACGCGCGACCGAAGCGATGCCGCGGCCGGCGACCGAGCCGATGGTGTATCACCGCCCTCCGCCGCCAGCGCCAGCCCCGGTGCAACCGGTGGAGATCCGGCGCGATCTGCCCCGGTTCGAGGCGCGGCCCGCCGACAAGGCGATCTCGCCGCGCGAGGTGAGCCGGGTCGCCGACGAGGTGATCGCCGTCCTCAACCGCCAGTCGGTTGCGTGGCGTGAGCGGTTCGGGAGGGGCTGATGGCACTCGAGAAAGCGACAATCACCAACACCGTCACCCGCGAAGCCGTGCAGGTGCTGTTCAACCCGGCGGACTACGAACTCAACCGCGAGATCAACTACGCGCAGGTGACGATCCCCGGGCTGTCGAGCCCGCTGCTGCAGTTCGTGGCGGGGAGCCTGCAGACGCTGGAGATGGAGCTCTTCCTCGACAGCTACGAGGCACACAGCTCGGGCTCCCGCATCCTGACGCGGGCGCAGGAGGATGTGCGGCGGCTGACCAACCAGGTCACCAACCTGATGAATATCGAGCCATCGACGCACGCCCCGCCGGTGCTGATCTTCACCTGGGCGTCGCTCGCCTTCCGCTGCGTACTGTCGCGCGTCCACCAGCGCTTCGTGATGTTCCTCGATGATGGCACTCCCGTGCGGGCGCTGCTGTCGGTGGTGTTCAGCGAGTTCTCCGACCTCGATCTCGAGGCCAAGGAGGTCAAGCGCGAGACGTCGGACTTCACTAAGCGCCGGCTGGTGCATCAGGGCGATACGCTCGCCGGCATCACGGCCGAGGAGTATGGCGATCCGCGCCTGTGGCGCGTCGTGGCGCTCAAGAACCGCATCGACAATCCACGCCGGCTGACCCCCGGCACCGAGCTCGTGCTGCCGCACCTGCCCTATCGCGATCCGGATACCGGGGAGGTCTATTCCTGATGAACGGACCGGTCTTTGCCCCTGAATGCAGGATCGAGATCGACGGCGAGCGCATCCCGGCCGCGCTGCGCGCCTCGATGTCGGCAGTGACGCTCGACCAGGGTTTTGATGGGGCCGACCGGGTCGAGATGAGCATCGCCAACTCGAACCTGCGCTGGCTCGACAACCCGATGCTCCGCATGGACAAGGACTTCGTGCTGTCGCTCGGCTACTCGCCGCAGCCGCTGACGCAGATGTTCGTGGGCAATATCGTGGCGGTGTCGGCGACCTTCCCGCAAAGCGGCGGGCCGGCGATGACGGTAACCGCGCAGGATCGGCGCCAGAAGCTCAAGGCCGGCAAGAAAGTGCGATGGTTCGCCATCCCCGTCCCCAGCGTCGGCAACTTCCCCCTGCCCGACCTCGCGACCGCCAGCCTCGTGACGCTCGAGAATCTGATGCTGCCCATCATCGATCCCGTCGGGGCGGCGATCGCGGTGCTGATCGGCGGCATTGAGATGGTCTCCTCGATCGCCGATCCGGGCAGCGCGCAGAAGTTCATCCGCAAGGAAGCCAACGAGAGCGACTACGATTTCCTCGCCAAGATCGCGCGCGAGAATGGCTGGGACATGTATGTCGAGCATTCCGGTTCCCTCGGCGGCCACATGCTGCGCTTCCAGTCTTCGCTCGACCATCTCGAGCCGGATGTGACGCTGAAATACGGGCGCGACCTCGTCGATTTCGCGCCCCGCATCACCTCGGTCGGCCAGATCGTCTCGGTGACGGGCTATGTCTGGGTGCCGCAGATCCGCACCGTGTTCAACATCACCGTCGGCTTCGACTGGGACCGGATGGCGCTGACGCTGCTGGTCTATCCGGGCGTGGTGCCGCTCGGCAAATCGGCCGGCGAGAACTTCATCAAGGACCCACTGACTCCGGCTTCGGCGGCGCGACGGCTGATCAGCGAGATCATCCCCAAGCTCAACCGCCGCCTGACGGCGAGCGGCACGGCCGTCGGCAACCCGCGCATCAAGCCGGGCGGCGTCATCCGCGTCGAGGGCGTAGGGGAGCAATTCGGCGGGCTCTACCGCGTGACCTCCGTGCAGCATGCTTTCGGCAACGCCGGCTACCAGTCGCGCTTCGAGCTGCGCAAGGAAATCTGGTTCGGGTCCATCCCGCTGGCGGACCAGGGGGCCATCCCCGTCCGCGTGGCGATCTGAGGAGTAGACGCATGAGCGTGCTGTTCGATTTCGGCCTCGATGCCAGCGAAGCACCGGACCAGCGCATCCAGGGTGTCGCGCTGGCGACCGTGATCAACAACCTCGATCTGCTCGGCGAGGGCCGGGTTCAGGTCGCGCTGCCATGGCTGCCCGGGGTCGAGCCCTGGGCGCGCGTCTCGACACTGGCCGCCGGCATGATGCGCGGCACTTACTTCATCCCGCAGATCGGCGACGAGGTGCTGGTCGCCTTCAATCAGGGCGACATCCACGAGCCGTTCATCCTCGGTTGCCTGTGGAGCACGCTCGGCCGGCCACCGGCCGTGCTGCCGACCGATCCGGTGACCAAATCGGCGATCCAGACGCGGACCGGGCAGAAGATCGAGTTCGACGACAAGCTCGGCACGGTCACCGTCAGCAACACGACCAGGATGAGCGTGGAGCTCGGCCCGGTGAATGCGACGATCAGCGCCGGCCTCACCTCGATCACGCTCGATCCGCTCGGCAACGTGACCATCACGGCGCTCAAGAGCCTGACGCTGCAAAGCAACACCATCAACATCAACGGCGGCAAGGTCAGCATCAACTCGACCGGCGCCACCACCATGACCAGCGGCGGTACGTGCTCGATCAAGGGCACCACCGTGATGATCAACTAGGGAGCCCGGCCATGCCCTTCGCCGCCCGCATGCTCGACCCAACCGGCCATCCCGGCATCGTCAATTCGGGTGCGCCGAACGTCCTCATCGGCGGCATGCCGGCCGCTCGGGTTGGCGACGTGCACACATGCCTGATGCCGCCGCTCGCCGGGCCGCACCCGCCGAACGCAATCGTCTCCGGCAGCGCAACGGTGCTGATCGGTGGCATGCCCGCGGCCCGGCAAGGCGACATGACCGGCTGCGGCGCGCCGATCCTTGCCGGCCTGCCCACCGTGATCATCGGATAGGAGCGCGCCATGCCGGACGTCGACGCGAAGGCATTTCTCGGACGCGGCTGGGCCTTTCCGATCGCGCTCGATGCAAGCGGCGAGATCGCCACGGCCGCCTACGAGGAGGATATCCAGCAGGCGATCCGCATCATCCTCAGCACCGAGAAGCGCGAGCGAATGATGCGGCCCGACTTCGGGGCCGGCCTCGGCGCCTTCGTGTTCGAGCCGATGAATACGACCACCATGGCGCTGATCCGCCACCAGGTGGAGCAGGCGCTGATCGAGTGGGAACCGCGCATCGACACGATCACCATCGAGACCGTGCCGACGCACGCCGCCGGGCGGCTCGATATTGCGATCGGCTACCGGGTGCGCTCGACCAACTCGTTCTACAACTACGTCTACCCGTTCTACGTACGGGAGGCGCAGGAATGAGCGAGGCGCCGCCTATCCTCGATGGCCGCGATCGCGAGACGATCCTCGCCGAGATGCGGCGCCGGCTGCCGGGCTACGTGCCGGAGCTGAAGCCGGTGCCGGGTGGGGCGGCGCATGCCTGGCTCGATATCGTGGCGCGCCAGGCCGACATCCTGCGCCAAGGGGTCAACGGCCTGCCCGAGCGCAACCGCCTGTCCTTCCTCGAGCTGTTCGGCAACGGACAACTCCCCTCGCAATCGGCCCGGGCGCCGCTGACTTTCTCACTGCTCGAGACCGCGCAGCAGGATGTCACCCTGCCGGCGCGCAGCCAGGTGGCGGCCAAGGTGCCACCGCCTCCCCCCTCGGTGCTGACCAAGAGCGCTGCCGAGGCGCCGCCCGCCCCGGTTTTCTTCACCGACACGACGGTCACCCTGACGCGCGGCAAGCTCGCCGCCATCTACACGGTCGATCCGGCATCGGACGCCTTTGCGGATCACACGGACAGCGCCACGACGGGCTTCCGGCTGTTCGAACCTGCCGCCCCGATGCCGCACCGGCTCTATATCGGCCACGACGTCTTCCTGAAGCTGGCCGGGCCGTCCGAGATCACGCTGCAATTCGATTTCGGCGGTACCGTCTCGAGCGCCTACCGGCCGATCCTGCTCGACTGGTCCTATCTCAGCCAGAACGGCTGGTTGCCGCTCAAGATCGCGCTCGACTCGACCCGCCGCTTCACCGAGAGCGGCCTCGTGCGCCTGATCAAGGATTTCGGGCCCGATGCCCAAGAGGAGACGATCGGCGGGCGCGAGAGCTACTGGATCCGCGCCGAGGTCTCGACCCGCCGGCCGACGTCACCCATTGTCGGGGCCGCCAGCGCCACGGCGGTGACCCTCGCCGATGTTCGCGACTTCCTCACCGGCGACGTCGTTACCGTCGACGGCTCCTCGCGCAGCCGGATCGCTTCGATGGCCGGCGCAAACGTGACGCTGTCGCCGCCGCTCGGCGGGCTCACCCCGCCCGATACGCTGCGGCTGATCGGCTCGGGTAGCGGGCCGCAGGCAAGAATCGTCGGCGCTGCGGCCGATCGGGTGCTGACCGTCGATGACGCGACCGGCTTCACAGCCGGCCAGGATGTCACGATCGACGGCGTTTCGAGCGCACGCATCGAGGTCGTCACCGGCAACACCATCGGCCTGATGACGGCGCTGGGCGGGCGAGCGCCGCAGGACGTGCTGCGGCTGGCGGACAGCCTGCCGCCACTGCGCCCCGAAGGTACCGACGCCGAAGGGGCATTGCCCAAGCTCGACCAGATCCGGCTGAAGGTCGGGTTCTCCAAGGCCGGGCTGAAGCCCGACATGTTGCTGAACGACATCGGCACGCTCGATGGCGAGAACGTGTTCCAGCCATTCGGCCCGCAGCCGGTCCTGTTCTCGACCATGTACATTGCCGGCGACGACGTGTTCTCGCGCGCCAACGCCAAGGTGCAGCTCAACGTCACCGTACCGCCCAATGTCGCGGCGATCTCGCCGCCGCCCGGCCTCGACTACGAGTATTATGACGGCGACCGCTGGTTGCCGTTCAGGAGCACCGACGAGTTCTTCGACGAGACAGACGCCCTGACCAGGAGCGGGGTGGTGGGCTTCGTCCCGCCGGCCGGCTGGAAGAAGGCGACGGTCAACGGAGAGGAAAAGTTCTGGCTGCGCGTACGGATCGTCGAGGGCAATTACGGGCACCCGATGAAGCTCTCGGTGGAGCCCGACGGCGACACCTACAAGGTGACTGCGGTCGAGGCGACGCTGGCACCGCCCGCCATTCAGAGCATCCGCCTGAGCTACACCTATTTCACCCAGCCCGTGCTGCCGGGCCACGTGCTCGCCGAGAATGATCTCAGCTTCATCGACCATAGCGAGAACGCGCGCTGGCCCAACGATTTCTTCGAGCCGTTCCGGCCGGTGGATGACCGGCTGCCGGCGCTACACCTCGGCTTCACCCACAAGCTGCCGAGCGGGCTGGTCAGCCTGTTCCTCGCCAGCGCCGACCTCGGCGGCGAGACGCCCGAGCCCTCGCCGTTCCGCTGGGAATATTTCGGCGAGCATGGCTGGACCGAGCTGGCCGTCGTCGACGAGACCGATGGCTTCAGGGTCAACGGCACCATCCAGTTCGTCGGACCCGCCGACGCACTCCCGCGCGCCGGGCTGCATGGTGAGCTCTACTGGCTGCGCGCCCGGCTCAAGGCGGAGCAGGCGTTGCCGGCGCGAAGCGTCGCAGGCCTCTGGGCGAACACGCTCTGGGGCATCCAGGGCGAGAGCGTGCAGAACGACACGCTCGGCATCAGCACGGGCGAAGCCGACCAGATCTTCGCGCTGCCCGTGCTGCGCGTGCCGGTGCTGCCGGGCGAGCAGATCGAAATACGCGAGTGGACAGGGCGCGGCAATGCGTGGACCGAGGCGCTCGACGGGGTCGACCCGGCCCTGCTGCGCTTCGACACCGACCCCGCCACCAACGAGGTTACCGGCGTCTGGGTATTGTGGCAGGAGCGACCGCACCTGTGGGATTCGCACCCGGACGACCGGCATTACCTCATCGAACGCACGCATGGCACCGTGCGCTTCGGCGGTCCACCCAACGGCCGGATTCCACCGGCGGGCGCGCGCATCCGGGCGACCTACACGGTGGGCGGATCGGTAGCCGGCGACGTTGCGGCTGATACCATCACGGAACTCCGGACCGGCGTGGGCTACGTGCAGTCGGTGACCAACCCGATCGCGGCACGCGGCGGCACCAGCGTCGAACTGCTGCAGGTCGCCGGTCGGCGGGCGCCGCAACGTTTCCGGCATCGCGATCGCGCCATGGCGCCCGAGGATTATGAGTGGTTGGCACGTGAAGCGACGCCGGAGGTGGCGAGGGCTCGCTGCCTTGCCACCACGGGGGAAAGCGGCCGCATCCAGCGCGGCGAGGTGACGCTGGTCATCGTGCCCTGGAGCCTCGAAGCCCAGCCGCAGCCGGATGCCGAGCTGATCTCGCGGGTGCGCCAGCATCTCGACCAGCGCCTGCCGGCCGGCATCGCGGACGGCCTGCGCATTGTCGGCAGCCGTTACGCGTCGCTGTCGATCCAGGCCGAGATCACGCCGCTGGCACGCGATGGGGCCGCCGCGGTGGAGGCGCGCGTGCGTGAAATGCTCGACGCCTGGCTGCATCCGCTGACCGGTGGCCCCGAAGGCCTCGGCTGGGACTATGGCGCGACCATCTACCTGTCGACGGTGACAAGGATGATCGAGGCAGCGCTCGGCGTCGACTATGCCGGCTGGATCCGGCTCGAGATCGACGGAGCGCTGGCCGGCGACGCGATCCACATTCCGGGGGACATGCTGGTCTCGAGCGGCGAGCATCAGCTGCGCCTGAAGGTGGGAGGGCTCGGCGATGCCGCTTGATCGCCCCAGCCTCGACACGCGCAGCTTCGACCAGCTCGTCACCGAGAGCCGGCGCACCGTTCCGCTCCTCGCACCGAAATGGACGGACCACAACGCGTCGGACCCGGGCATTACGCTGACCGAGCTGGTTGCGGGGCTGGTGGAGCAGGATCTCTACCGCCTCGATCGCGTGCCCGACCGGCAGATGCGCGCCTATCTGCGGCTAGTCGGCATCGAACAGCGGCCGGCGGGCGTCGCGACCGGAATCGTGGCACTGGCCTCGGCGGTGCCACAGCCTCATTTGCCGCGCGGACTGCAGATCGCCGCCGGGACAGTGCTGGTCGAGACGTCGCGGCCAGTTGCGATCACGGCGGCGGCGATCGCGTCCATCGTCGGGGGTGGAGAGGATCTCACCGCGGCCCTGCAGGCGGCCGATCGCGACAGCTTCCCGCTCGGCCGCGAGCCGAAGGCCGGCGACGCGCTGACCATCGCCTTCGATGCTCCGCTCGGCGAGCCGGATATCCCGATCTCCATCGCCATCTGGCGGCGCGATCCGGAGGCCGACGCGACGACCTGGGCAGCCGTGATCGCCGAGTGGCAGGGTGCACGGCGAGATGCGCGCCTGCTCGGCCGGCGGGGCTGCGCCGAGCGACCGCTGCGAGCGCACGACGATGTCGAAGTCGCCTGGGAGTACCTCGATGTAGGCGGCGACTGGCAGCCGCTGCCGAACGCCAGGGACACGACACGAGGCTTCTCGCTTTCAGGCTGGCTGCGCTTTGCCGTGCCGACCGATCACGCCCCCGATGCCGATGGGCTGTACCCGATCCGCGCCCGATTGGTGTCCGGCACATATAGCTGCGCGCCAACCATCCGCGGCCTGCGGCTCAACGCGGTGGCCGTGCGCCACGCGGCGCGCATCCAGCAGCCGGAACAGATGGGCCGCAGCCACGGCCGGGCCGGCGAACGCTTCGTCACGGCGCAAACGCCGGTGGTGGCGGGCAGCACACGCATCGCCTGGCACGATGGCGCCACGGCGCACACGGACTGGCGGGAGGCCCCGACCTGGGACCTCGTCGGCTCGAACGATCGGCGTTTCGTGCTGGAGCGGGAGGCGCTGACCTTCGGCAACGGCCGGCAGGGGCGCGTACCGGGCGCGGGCTGGATGCTCACCGCCGAGTATGATGTCGGCGGTGGCCTCGCGGGCAACCTGGCGGCCGGCGCGTTGCAGAGCATGCCGCCGACCGAGCGAAACACGCTGCTCGCGCCCACATTGTCCGTCGACGGGCTGGCGATCGAGCAACCCTTCGCGCTGTTCGGTGGCCGGGAGGCCGAGACGCTGACCGAGGCCAAGGCGCGCGCCATCGACCGCGTGCAGCGCACCGCCCGCGCCGTCACCGTGGCCGACTACGAGGAACTGGCGTTGCGGGTACCCGGTATCGAGGTGGCGCGTGCCCGCGCCCTGTCGCGACACCATCCCTTGCTGCCGGCGGTGACAGCCAGCGGCTGCATCACCGTGATCGTGGTGCCACGCTGCCAAGGCAGGCGGCCGACGCCACAGCCGGGCTTTCTTGCTGCGGTCGCAGCCTGGCTCGACCGGCGCCGGCTGGTCACGGCGGACGTGCGGGTCGTTGCTCCCTGCTACACCGAGGTCGCCGTCTCGGCGAGACTGCATCTTTCCCGGCGCGCCGATGCCCCACTCGCTGAAGCGCGTGCCCAGGCAGCACTCGCGAGCTTCCTCGATCCGCTGCATGGCGGCCCGGACGGGCAAGGCTGGCCGATCGGCCGGCCGGTCTATCGCAGCGAGATCATGGCCCTGCTCGCGAGCCTGCCGATGGTCGAGGCGGTGACCGATCTCGGGCTCAGCGGCGAGGGGGACGAGATGCCCGGCTGCGACAACTTCGAGCTTTGCGCCGACTGCCTGCCGGTTTCAGGCAACCACCAGATCACCATCGACGCCATCCCCGCGCTGCGGGCGGCCACGAGGAGCGACCGTTATGACCGCTGTTAGCCCACTCGCAGACGCCGCCACCGAGCGACTCAACTATCGCAATGGCCAGCGCATCGAGGCGGTCGACCTCCGGGTCGAGCAGGCCTACCACATCGGCGTGCGGCGCTGGCTAAACCGCTCGCTCTATACGGCTGGCATCGCCAAGGGGCTGGAGGTCAAGCCACACGCCAACCCGCACATGGTCACCGTCATGCCGGGCCTGGCCTTCGACCAGTGGGGCCGCGAGATCATCCTCACCACGGCAACCGAAGTGCTCGCCAAGGGCGCGCCCAGGACGGCCAAGGGCGTGGTGTTCGGCAACTATCTGGTGATCGAGTATGCCGAGGAACGCGGCGCGCCGGGCGCCGTAGAGTGCAGCGACGGAGTCACCGCCCCGACCCGTATCCGTGCCGTACCCAAGATTACCATGCAGGATGCCTGGCCGGGGCCGGAATCGGGAAAGATCCCGCTGGCCCAGATCGAACTCGACGGTGCCTGTGCGGTCACCGACGTGCATATCGGCATCCGGCGCTACGCCACCTCGAGCAAGCCGCAGAAAGTGCGGGCGCTCAGTCTGGAGGGCGAGAAGGATATCAATCCGCAGAACTCCAAGCGGTTCAGCTTCCACATCTCGGGCAGCAATCCGGAAAGCGCGACGCTGTACCTGCAGGCCGACCGGTTCTCGACGCTGTTCTACTCCGAGATCGCCGAGCATACGCACGGCATAAATCTCATCACTGGCAATGCCGGCGCCGCTGGCGGCCATCGGCACGACATCCACATCGGGGAGATTCGGACGAGCGGCGGCGGCGAACACCGCCACGAGATCCGCGCCAATACCGAGGACCATGGTGGCGCCCTCGAGTTGCAGGGCGCCGACGATACCAATGTCGCGCTCACCGGTCCGGGTGGCGTGCTGGGCGGCAATGCCAACATGGAGGTGCTGGTTTCGGGTTGGCATGACCACACGCTGGCCGTCCCTCCACTGCAGACCGAGCCGGCGGGCGACGCGGGCAATCACGCACATGGCGTCAACGGCACTACGGGCGCGCATGGGCAGGGCGGCAGCACCACCGCCCGCCCCGGCGGGTCGCAATACCGCTACTTCAGCGACCTGAAGATCAGGTTCGACGACGAGGACATCACCGACAGGGTGCTGGCCCAGATCAAGGCCCGACGGCCGGCCGGGGAAGACTGGAACCGGTTCGGCAGTGGTCTGCAGGGCCATCCGCTCGTCATCGGCGGCACCGGCGAGATCGACCTGATGCAACTCGGGCTCGACCTCAGCCCACGCGCGCACACGCTCGAGTTCGTGCCCGGCAGCGGCGGCGGCCAGATCCGCTACAACCTTTACATCGAGTGAGACGGTGAACCGCTACCCGACGCGATATGCCCTGCTGCGCGACCGGCGCGACTGGCCGGACTGCACGCTCGATGGCCTCGAGGTGGATGCCGACGGCCGGCTGTCCCGGCGACGCGTGCCGGGTCTTGTCGGGGCGGCAGTCGACCTGCCGGGGCCGTATCAGGTGGCGCCGTCGGGCGTTGCTGTCGCCGGCCAGTTCCACGCGGTGGCCGACACAGGGCATGACGTCGTGCGGCTGTTCGATAACAGCTGCGCGGCGGAATACGTGCTGGGGAGCGGCGGCCCAGGCGGGCTCGCCAAGCTGGCCGCGCCGGCTGGCCTTGCGATTCACGGCGACCAGCTTTGGGTCGCCGACAAAGGTCATGACCGGCTGGTCTGCTTCAGCATCGCGACGCGCGAGGTGATCGCTACGATCGACGACATCGCGGCGCCGACCAGCCTTGCCGTCGATACCGGCGGACGGCTGCATGTCATCGAATCCGGCTCCGGGGCCGTGCGAAGCTTCGATCCGTGGCTCGCCGCCGACGAAGGTTTTGACACGGCCGTGCTTGCAGAAGCTGCCGCACCGGGCCGGATACCGGGCCCGTTCGAGCCGCTTTTCCTCGCGCTTGGGTCCAACGGAATCCTCCATGTCTCAGAACGCTCCAGCGGGAAGATCCTGCGCTTCGATGCCGATGGCGGCTGGCTCGAGCCGTTCGCCTTGCCGGATGGCCCGGCCGGGGCGCTGGCTCTTGCCGATGTGCTCTACGCCGCTGATACCGCCACCGGGCGGCTGACGATGCTCGACCCAGGGACCGGAGCCCTGATCGGCACCGTGCCGGGACTGCATGTGCCGATCTCTGGCCTCGCCGCAGGTGAAGCCGGTGTGCTGGTCAAGACCGGCCCGGACGCTGCGATCGTGACACTCACCCCGCAAGCGGCGCGCCTACCGGTCGGCACCGTCACCTGCGGTCCCATCGACGCCGGTGAGGAGCAGGAGTGGTGGCGCGCCGTCATCGATGCCGACACAGCCGATGGCGCGGTGACGCTGGAGGTGTGGCAGAGCGACGATGCCGGACTCGCGACCGGCGCGTGGATACCGGCCCCGGCCGACAGCACGTTGCTCGCCGGGCTGGCCGACCCGAACCTCACCTCGCGCCGCTGGATCAAGGTGCGGGCGACGCTGCACGGCGATGCCGGTGCCGACGGGCCGACGCTCGACCAGGTGCAGCTCGAAACCCCCGGCGAGCACTATCTCGACTACCTGCCCATGACCTATGGAAAGTCCGATACTGCGAGCGGACTTCTGGCCAGATTACTCGCGCATACGCAGGACCAACTCGCCGGTCTCGAGGCGCAGATCGACAGCATCGCCTCGCTGTTCGCAGCCGATTTCGCTCCGACCGGAACGCTCGACTGGCTGGCCGCGTGGATGGCATTCGAGCTGCCGCAATCGCTGAACGCCGCGGAGCGCAGGCGATTGCTGCCGAAGATCGTGGCCCTGCAGGATCGGCGAGGCACACCGGCCTCGCTGGTATCCCTGATCGAGCTCCATACCGGCGTGCGGCCGAGCCTGCACGAAGCGTTCCGCGACCGGCGCATCTGGATGCTGGATGCCGAAGAGGGGTCGCGACTGGGCTTCGATACCGGCCTGCCGCCGGTCGAGCCCGACGGCATCATCGTCGCCGACCCGCCGCAAGCCATCGAAGCGGGAGCGGGGGATCGTGCCATCGGCTCCTACATCCCCGGCGAGAGCGTGCCGCAGTCTGCCGTCATGTGGGGCCGTGGCCTGTTCGACGACACGGCGCACCTGTTCTGCGTGACCTTGCCCGGCAGCCTCAGATGCGAGCCCGAGATCGCCGAGGCGATCATGACGCAGCTCGATCGCGAGAAGCCGGCGCACACCGAATATGTGCTGAGCGCGGCCCCCAATGGCCTGCGGGTGGGTATGGGGCATCGCGTCGGCATCGAGACCATCGTCGCGCCACCGCCGGAGCCGGCCAGCCTCGGCGACAGTCTGCTCGACAGCGGCTTCATCCTGGGCGGTTCGGCCGAGCGCGAGCACCGCTTCCGCCCAGCCGCTTCCCCTCACAGTTCCAAGGCCACCAAACACGGAGCCTCGTCATGAGCTACCAAACCAGCCCCGAAATGCTGCTCCGCACGCTCACCGAGCCACGACGGAACAACTATTTCTACGGCAAGATGCTCGACGTGCCCCAGCTTCGGCTGGAGCAGGACTACGGCAAGAAGAAGCAGTGGCTGATGAACCGGCTGTCTCTCGGCACCGGAGTGCTGTGCGGCCTGGGAGTGGCGCTGGAGCACGGCAAGCTGCGGGTCGACCAGGGTGTCGCGATCGACCCGCTTGGCCGCGAGATCATCGTGCCCGGCAGCTTCACCATCGACCCGTTCGCGCCCAAGGCGCCGTGCGAGCGTGGCTGGAAGGGCCCCGCGCACGATCCCGCCGCCCTGCCCAAGGGGCCGGCAACACTATGGGTCTGCTACAATGAGTGCCTGACTGACCAAGTCCCGTCGGCGATCTCCGATTGCCACGGGCAGCAGCGGTGCGACGCTGGCACGATCGTCGAGAGCTTCAAGTTCCGCATCACCGAGGGTGCGGTTGCCGGGCCAGCCTTCGACAACGCGTTCTGCGCCCCGATCCACGAGATATTCAAGAAGCCGCCCCAGGGCGGTGAAGGCGACAATGGCGGCCAGACGCCCGTCGATCCGCATGCCGCGCTCTGCGCGCTGCTCGGCAATGACTGCGGCGTGGTGGATGGCCCGATCTGTGTGCCCATCGCCACCTTCAACTATTCGGGCGAGGCGGAAATCGGCGACCTCAAGGTCTGCGAGGCACGCAACCGGGTCTATTCCAACCAGGTCCTGCTCGAGCTGATCCTGTGCCTGATGGCCCGCGTCGAAGAATGCTGCGGCAAGGGGCCGGCCGTGGACGAGATGCTGAAGGTCACCGGCATCAGCTTCAACAATGGCGGCGTGGCGCTGACGATGAGCACCGCCGACCTCCACAATGACCTCATCGGCATGGTGCTGCCGGCCGACTTCAAGCCTGTCGGCATGACGGTGTCCTTCAACAAGCCCATCCTGCGCGAGAGCGTGACGATGGGGACGGACCCGCAGGACATAGTCAAAGCCAGCTTCATCGTCGAGAAGATCAAGCTCAATCCCGTCGGCTACGACATCACCGACGTCATTACCGGCTCGCTCGGTTTCGAGAACGGCGACAAGGACATCACGCTGAAGTTCGACCATGGCGCCCTGAAGCCCGGCCTCTATTTCGGCCAGCTCAACGGCAGCCCGGATCCGGATCACGAACGGCCGGCCATCACCGATGCGACCCATGCGCTCGAACTCGATGCCGAGTCCGCCGCCTTTCCCTCCGGCGACGGCACCGAGGGCGGCTCGTTCGACTTCTTCTTCACCGTCGAGGGTGAGCCGCAGACCGAGACGCTGCGGGTAATGGGGCTCGAGTTCCAGCCCGCCGGGCAGTTCTCGCCACAACGCCTTACCGATGCCGATCTGGCCAACGGGCGCACGGGCATGGTGCTACCGGCGAACTTCTATCCGGTGGGGCTGAAGATCACCTTCAACAAGCCGCTCGATCTCCACAGCATCACGCTCAACCACGATCCGTCCGATCGCGAGCGGCACAGTTTCCAGTTCGACCGCGTGAAGCTCCATCCGGCCCCCGATGAAGGCTTCGACTATGAACAGGTCATTTCCGGCTACCTCGACCATTCCGATGGCGACACCGTTGTCACGCTCAAGCTCGAGCGTGGCGCGATGCAACCAGGAAACTTTCTCGGCCGCCTCTACGGCGATGCCGACCCGATTCTCGAACGCCCGGCGATCGTCGATGCCGCCGAGCACCGCGGGCTCGATGGCGAGCCCGATAAGCTGCCGTCCGGACGCGGCGACGACGGCGGCCTCTTCTCGTTCTGGGTCACACTGGAAGCAGAGGCGGTCGAGACCCTGCGGGTGACAGAGGTCGAGACGCTGCGTGTCGACGATCCGTCGCAGCCGCATCTCGAAAAGCCGTCCGACGGTTTGGTCTGGCAGCCGTTCTGGGAGCCCCGCGGCGTGCGTGTGCGCTTCAACATGCCGGTTGATGTCGAGGGCCTCGTCGTCGCGCTCGAGGACCAGGAGATCGAGCAGTCGAACATCGTCGTGGCCAAGTCCCGCGACGGCATCAGCCTCGACGGGGTCGTCCCATGCAAGGTCACGCCCGAGGATGAGAAGACCATCCTGATCGAGACCCACCAGGGCGTGTTTCGCACCGGCCGCTATGTCGTCCTGCTGCGGGCCGACCTCGGCGAGCGCTACCGGCCGATCATGGCGCGGGACACCGGCTCTCCGCTCGATGGCGAGCCTGACGCGCTGCCCTCGGGCAACGGCGCCGAAGGCGGCACGTTCCGCTTCCCCATCGTCGTGAGGAGGTGACGCGATGAATCCCACGAGCCTCCGTGCGGCCAATCCCGGAACAGGAGAACGACCATGAGCGACTGCAATTGCACGAGCTGCGCCGGGACACTGGAGCGCGTGCGCTACTTCCCGCGCCAGCTGATCAAGGCCGAGGACATGCGGGCCGAGCAGGACTATTTCGTCGACAAGATGCGGCGGCACAACCGGCACCTGCACGGCTGGGGCGTCGTCTGCGGGCTCGACGTGACCCCGCCGGGCAAGTCCGATCCGATCACGCAGGTGACCATCTGCCCCGGCTATCTGGTGACTCCGCAGGGCGACGACGTGCACCTTCACGATGCCGTCACCTTCGACGTCGCGCTCGGCGCGCAGGTACCCGAGCCGACCTGCGAGCCCTGGCCCTGTCCGCCGCGCGGCCAGATGCCGGGCGAGCGCGGCTTGAGCGTCATCTTCCTCGCCGTCCGCTATGCCGAATGCCTGTCACGGCCGGTACATGTGCATCCGGCCGGTTGCGGCTGTGGCTGCGGCAGCAATGGATGCGAGCATTCCCGCATCCGCGAGAGCTTCGAGGTCAAGGCACTCTGGGAGCTGCCGCAGTCGCACATCGATGCCTACGAGCACGACCAGCACTGGCGCGAACTGGTGCACGAGTGGCGCTCCGGCGACACCGGTGGCGGCCTGCTGATCGGCGCGGCGGCGGGCGGAGTGGTCGAGGCCGCTGAGGCCCCGCCGGCTGCAGCGGTGGCTTACGCCGCCGCCACGATGTTCCCCGCCAGCGAGGCGGCCGCGGCGCGGTTGCCGAAGCGTCGCGCTATTCCGGTGCCGCCGTGCCCGCCCTGCCCCGATGATCCATGGGTGGTGATCGCGGCCGTGCGGCTACCCGAGGACGGCAAACCAATCACGCAGGCGGACATCTCGTACATCCCGCGCCGCGTGCTGTGGAGCGTCAGCACGCTCACCGCGCTGCTGCCGATCTAGTGTCGGCGGCTCACCACTCGAGGACGATCTTGCCTTTCTCGCCCTCGGCGGCCAGCTTGAAGGCCTCGGCATAGTCGTCGGCCTTCATGCGACGGGTGATGACCTTGCGCACGTCGAGGCCGGACTCGAGCATGGCCAGCATCTTGTGCCAGGTCTCGAACATCTCGCGGCCGTAGATCCCGCGCAGCGTGATCATGCGGAACACGATCTTGCCGAGGTCGAAGATGAAGGGCCGCGCCGGCACGCCGAGCAGCGCGATCCGGCCGCCCATCACCATGTGGTCGATCATCTGGTCGAGCGCCGCCGGGGCGCCCGACATTTCGAGCCCGACGTCGAAGCCTTCCTTCATGCCGAGCTTGCCCATCACTTCGCGCAGGTCCTGCTCGGCGATGTTGACCGGCACGACATCGGCCACCTCGGCCGCGAGTTTCAATCGCTCGGGATTCATGTCGGTGATGACCACATGGCGCGCGCCGACATGGCGAGCGACGGCCGCGCCCATGATGCCGATCGGGCCGGCGCCGGTCACCAGCACATCCTCGCCGACGATGTCGAAGGCAAGGGCGGTGTGCACGGCATTGCCGAGCGGATCGAGGATGGCGCCCATCTCGTCATCGATCGCATCGGGCAGCGGGATGATGTTGAAGGCCGGGATCTTCACATACTCGGCAAAAGCGCCGGGCAGGTTGACGCCGATGCCTTTCGTATCAGGGTCGAGATGGAACTTTCCAGCACGGCTGGCGCGGCTCTTCATGCCGACGACATGGCCCTCGCCCGAGACGCGCTGGCCGATCTGCAGGTTACGAACTTCGTCACCGAGTGCGACGATCTCGCCGGAATATTCGTGGCCGGTAATCATCGGCACGGGCACGGTCTTGGCCGCCCACTCATCCCACTTGTAGATGTGGATATCGGTGCCGCAGATGCCGGTCTTGTGCACCTTCACCAGCACGTCTTCGGGCCCGATCTCGGGCACCGGACGGTCCTCCATCCAGATGCCGGGTTCGGCCTTGGCTTTGACGAGCGCTCTCATAGTCAGCGTCCTTTAGTTGTCGCGTTCGCGAACCGGAAAAGTCTGCAACTTTTCCCGCTCACGCTCCGATGATCCCCAATTCACGCCCGGCGTCCTCGAAGGCGCCGATGGCGAAGTCGATGTCGGCATCGTCGAGCGCCGCCGACATCTGGGTGCGGATGCGGGCCTTGCCCTGCGGCACGACAGGAAAGAAGAAGCCAGCGACATAGACACCGCGCTTGTCGAGCGCCTTGGCGAAGTCCTGTGCGCGTGTCGCCTCGCCCAGCATCACCGGGATGATCGGGGTTTCGCCGGGCAGCAGCTCGAAGCCGGCCCTGGTCAGGCCATCGCGGAAGCGCCGCGTGTGCCGCATCAGCTTGTCGCGCCGGTCCTCAGCGGCTTCGGCGATCTCGATCGCCTTGAGCGAACCGGCGGTGACCGAAGGGGCGAGCGCGTTGGAGAACAGGTAGGGCCGGGCGCGCTGGCGCAGGAGGTCGATGACCGGCTGGGGGCCAGTGATGAAGCCGCCCATGGCGCCGCCGAGGGTCTTGCCGAAGGTGCCGGTGACGATGTCGACTTCGGCGCCGGTGAGGGCGCCGGTGCCCTTGCCCTTGGGCCCGAGATGGCCGGTAGCGTGGCAATCATCGACGGCGATGATGGCGTCGTACTTGTCGGCCAGCGCCCGGATCTCGGGGAGTTTGGCGACGTAGCCGTCCATCGAGAACACGCCGTCGGTAACGATCAGCTTGAAGCGAACACCGTCGCTAACCGCTTGTTTCAGCTGGGTTTCCAGCTCATCCATGTTACTGGTGGCGTAGCGGTAGCGCTTGGCCTTGCTGAGCCGAACCCCATCGATGATCGAGGCGTGGTTCAGCGCGTCGGAGATGATGGCGTCCTCGGGGCCGAGCAGCGTCTCGAACAGGCCGCCATTGGCGTCGAAGCAGGCGGCGAAGAGGATGGAATCGTCCTTGCCGAGGTAGCGCGCCACGGCGCGCTCGAGCTCGCGGTGGAGGTCGAGGGTGCCACAAATGAATCGCACGGAGGCCATGCCGAAGCCGTATTGCTGAACGGCTTCCAACGATGCCTGAACGATTTCTGGATGGTCGGCGAGGCCGAGATAGTTGTTGGCGCAGAGGTTGACCATCTGCCGGCCGCCGACGGTGACGCGACCGCCCTGCGGCCCGGTGATCTCGCGCTCGCGCTTGTACAGGCCCGCGGCTTCAATCTCGGTCAGGGTGGTACGGATGTGATCCAGAAAGGCAGTCTGCATGGCAATTCCTCCGACATGGAGGAAATTCCGTTATAACGGACTTGTTGTCAAGTGATGACGGAATTGCCTCTGCGCCGACGTCACGCTAGGAACGAGGCGTGGCGGCAGCATGGAGACCGCATTGGCGGACGCACCAGATATCGGCCCGATCATCCAGCGCGAGCGCAAGGCGCGGCATCTGACACTCGAGCGGCTGGCGGCACTGTCGGGCGTGTCGCGCTCGATGCTGAGCCAGATCGAACGCGGCGAATCGAACCCGACCTTCGCAGTGCTGTGGGGCCTGACGCAGGCGCTGAAGATCGACCTCAGCGACCTGATCAACGGGGGCGTCGCGCATCGGCAGGCCAACCCGGTGGACGTCGTGACAGTGGCGCATACGCCCGAGATCAAGAGCCCGGACGGCCAGTGGCGGCTGCGCATCCTCAGCCCGCCGGCGATGGCGGGGCGGATGGAGTGGTACGAGGTGGAGATTGCGCCGGGCGGCAGGCTGACCAGCGCTCCCCATGCCGCCGGCACCTATGAGCACCTGACGGCGCAGACTGCCGGTCTCTCCGTCAGGACCACACTCGGTCACCAAACCCTGCAAAGTGGCGAAACCGCCCGCTACCGCGCCGACGTGGAGCACGAGATCGCCAACCACGACCAGACGGCAGCGAAAGCGCTGATGGTGGTGGTGTACGAGGGTTGAGGCCCGCGGAGCCGGCGCGGAGCAGCGCACCGTTGAGCTCGTGCGAAACAGTGCGCCGATAGCTTCGAGCAATGTCCACAATCCAGACACACGGGCAGATTGCCGCGCACCGGAACTTGCCCTACCCCGTTGTTGCCTCGGGATGTTATCGCTAGGCGGGACAACGGGATGGATTGATGCCAGACGGCTTATTGCTGACCACCTTGAGCGTACTGCCCCTGCTGGGGATGCTTGCCGCGCCCTTCATTCCGCGGCAGCAGGCCCGGAACGGAGCGGCAGTGCTGGCAGGGCTGGTTGCGCTGGTCGGCCTGGCGATCGTGCTGGTGATGTATCCCGGCATCGCCGCCGGCGGGGCGGTGAGGTATGAGATCGCCTGGCTGCCCGACCTAGGCCTCGACATCGTGCTGCGCCTCAACGGGCTGTCATGGATGTTCGCAGTCATGATCACGGGCATCGGCTTCCTCGTCGTGCTCTATGCCCGCTACTACATGCAGCCGGACGAACCGGTGGCCCGGTTCTTCGCGCTGTTCCTGGGATTCATGGGCTCGATGCTGGGCATCGTCATGTCCGGCAACCTCATACAGATGGTGCTGTTCTGGGAGCTCACCAGCATCTTCTCCTTCCTGCTGATCGGCTATTGGCACGGTTCGGCAAGCGCGCGCGATGGTGCGCGCATGGCCCTGGTGATCACCGGGACCGGGGGGCTGGCTCTGTTCCTTGGCGTTCTCGTGATCGGACATATCGTCGGCAGCTACGACATCGACACCGTGCTGGCTTCGGGCGAGACGATCCGCGAACACCCGCTCTATCTCACGGCCCTGCTCCTGGTGCTGATCGGCGCCTTCACCAAGAGCGCACAGTTTCCGTTCCAGTTCTGGCTCCCGCGCGCGATGGCCGCCCCGACACCGGTGTCGGCCTATCTCCATTCGGCGACTATGGTGAAGGCCGGGGTCTACGTGCTGCTGCTGCTCTCGCCGGTCATGTCGGGCACCGCCCCGTGGGTCTGGATCGTGACCTATACGGGCCTCGCCACGTTGCTGATCGGCGCCTATTCGGCCGTGTTCCAGAGCGATCTCAAGGGGCTCCTCGCCTACTCGACGATCAGCCACCTGGGGCTGATCGTGACCCTGATCGGCATGAGCTCGCCGCTTGCTCTGGTCGCGGCGATCTTCCATGTCGCCAACCATGCGACGTTCAAGGCGTCGCTGTTCATGGCCGCCGGGATCATCGACCACGAAACCGGCACGCGCGAGTTCCGCAAGCTCAGCGGCCTGTTCCGCTACATGCCGTTCACGGGAACTCTGGCGATGGTGGCCGCGGCGGCGATGGCCGGCGTGCCGCTGCTTAACGGCTTCCTGTCCAAGGAAATGTTCTTCGCCGAAACGGCCATCAAGAACGCGAACCCGTTCGTGGATGTGTCGCTGCCGCTGGGCGCGGTGATCGCCAGCCTGCTCGCGGTGACCTACTCGGTGCGCTTCATCCACGACGTGTTCTTCGGCCCGCCGACGGAGCTCGAGCGCGTGCCGCACGAGCCACCCGCACTCATGCGCCGGCCCATCGAGATTCTGGTGCTCGTCTGTCTTGTGGTCGGCATCTTTCCGGGGCTGACCGTCGGCCCCTACCTCGAAACCGCGGTGCGATCGGTGCTCGGCGAGAGCACGCCCTACTACAGCCTCGCAGTATGGCACGGCTTCAACATTCCGCTGGCCATGAGCTTGCTGGCGCTGGTCGGCGGCATCGTGCTCTATGTTCTCATTCACCGTCGGCTGGCGCGCGCCGATGGACCGCCGATCATCCGGCACCTGGTGGGGCCGCGCATCTTCGAGCGCATCATGCTGCTGCTCTCGGTCAAGTGGGCGCCGGCCCTCGAGCGTCTGCTCGGCACGCGCCGCCTGCAGCCGCAGCTGGCGCTGCTGGTGGGAGCTGCCCTCATCGCCGGCGCGATCCCGCTGCTCGCACATCCGGTTGCTTCCGGCTCATCGCTCGGCCCCGCCGATCCCGTCCTCGTGCTGGTCTGGCTGATCGGGAACATTTGCGCCGTCGGCGCCGCGTTCCAGGCGAAGTATCACCGCCTCATGGCTCTCATCCTGATGGGAGGGGCCGGCCTTGCGACCAGCATCACCTTCGTCTGGTTCTCTGCCCCCGACCTCGCATTGACCCAGGTTCTGGTCGAGGTGGTGACGACCATCCTCATCCTGCTCGGCCTGCGCTGGCTGCCGAAGCGGCTCGAGGAGGCGCGGATCGACGTTGTGGCCACCCGCGGCGCCCGCTTCCGGCGGGCCCGCGACCTCGCCATGGCCTGCCTCGCGGGTCTGGGCATGGCCTTCCTGTCCTACACCATCCTGACCCGCGACGCCCCCGACAGCGTCGCCAGGTACTTCCTCGAGAACGCCTATGAGCTCGGCGGCGGCCGCAACGTGGTCAACGTAATCCTCGTGGATTTCCGCGGCTTCGACACGCTGGGGGAAATTACGGTGCTCGGCATCGTGGCCCTGACGACCTTCGCACTGCTTCGCCGCTTCCGTCCTGCCGCCGACAGCATCGAGCGCCCGGAGCAACAGAGGCTACAGAGCGAATACGAGGCTGCCGCGCCCGCCGATGTGGTTGGCAGCATCGCCTCGGACTTCCTGCGCGTGCCCGCGGTGGCGATGCGCTGGCTGTTCCCGGTGATCGTCGTCCTCTCGATCTACCTGTTCCTGCGCGGGCACGATGCACCGGGGGGCGGGTTCATCGCCGGCATCACGCTGTCGACCGGTTTCCTGCTCCAGTATCTGGCGGGCGGCACAAGGTGGGTGGAGGACCGGCTGCGCATCAGGCCGACCCTGTGGATCGGCGCCGGACTGCTGATCGCGCTTCTCACCGGCGCCGGCGCATGGCTGTTCGGCCGGCCCTTCCTCACCTCCAGCTTTCAGTATCTCGAACTACCGTTGCTCGGCCGTGTTCCCATGGCCAGCGCGCTGGCTTTCGACCTCGGCGTCTTCGTGCTCGTGGTCGGCGCCACGGTGCTGATCCTCGTGGCGCTGGCTCACCAATCCATCCGCAACGCCAAGCCGGTGGTAAAACCCGTGGGAGAGCGCTGATGGAAGCCATCATTGCCATCAGCATCGGCGTGTTGGCCGCATCGGGGGTGTGGCTCATCCTGCGACCACGCACGTTCCAGGTCATCATCGGGCTGTCGCTGCTGTCCTATGCGGTCAACCTGTTCATCTTCGCGATGGGGCGGTTGCGCAGCAACGCCGCGCCGGTGCTCGATGGCGCCCGCGACGTCGCCACCTACGCCGATCCGCTACCGCAATCGCTGGTCCTGACGGCGATCGTGATCGGCTTTGCCATGACCGCCCTGTTCCTCGTCGTTCTCCTCGCAGCGCGCGGGCTGACCGGCACCGATCATGTCGACGGACAGGAGCGGTAATGGACCATCTCGTCATTCTTCCGATCCTCCTGCCGCTCTTTGCGGGCGCTGCATTGGTGCTGATCGAGGACCGGCATCACACGGCGAAGCTTGCGATCAACATCGTCGCGACGCTGGCGCTGGTCGCCGTGACCCTGCTGCTGCTGGCCGAAGTGCAAAGCGGTGCTGCACGGATCACCACCTACCAGCTCGGCAACTGGCCAATGCCCTACGGCATCGTGCTGGTGCTCGATCCACTCTCGGCGCTGATGGTCGCGCTCACCTCGGTGCTGGCGCTGGGCGCCGTCATCTTCTCGGCGGCACGCTGGCACCAGGCGGGACAGCATTTCAACAGCCTGTTCCAGCTGTTGCTCATGGGGCTGAACGGCGCCTTCCTGACTGGTGACCTGTTCAACCTGTTCGTGTTCTTCGAAGTGCTGCTCGCTGCTTCCTACGGGCTGGCGCTGCACGGCTCGGGCAAGTCGCGCGTCAAGGCGAGCCTGCATTACGTGGCGGTCAACCTCGCGAGCTCGTCGCTGTTCCTGATCGGGGCCGCGGCTATCTATGGAGTGGCCGGAACGCTCAACATGGCGGACCTTGCCGTGCGCGCGCCGCTGCTGTCGCCGGACGACCAGACGCTGCTGCACGCCGGCACCGCCATTCTCGGCGTCGCGTTCCTGGTGAAGGCGGGGATCTGGCCGCTCGGCATGTGGCTGCCGACCACCTATGCCGCGGCCGCGCCACCTGTCGCCGCGATGTTCGCCGTTCTCAGCAAGCTGGGCGTCTATGTCATCCTGCGGCTCACCTCGCTGCTGTTCGGCGAAGGGTCGGGCGCAGCGGGGCAACTGGCTGCGGCGGTGCTGCAATATGGCGGGATCGCGACGATGCTTTTCGGCGCCATCGGCGTCCTCGCCTCGCAGGGCGTCGTGCGGATCGCATGCTTCAGCGTGATGGTTTCGTCGGGCACGCTGCTGGCGATAGTGGGTTACGAGGATGCGGGAATCACGGCGGGGGCGCTCTACTACCTCGTCAGCTCGACGCTGGGGCTCGCCTGCCTCTTCCTGCTCGTCGAGCTGGTGGAGCGCGGCCGCACCCCGGGTGACGACGTGCTCGCCGTCACGCTCGAAGCCTATGGCGACGATGAGGAGGCCGAACAAGCGCCGGAAGCCAACGCCGCGACGCCCGGAACCTTCGCTGCGCTTGGAATCGCCTTCCTCTGCTGCGCCATCCTGGTGGCGGGCATGCCGCCGCTCTCCGGCTTCATCGGGAAGGTCCTGATGATCGACGCGATGCTCGACCTCGGCGGCGCCCAGGGGGGGCCAGTGCCGGCGGGCGTCTGGATCACCATTGCCGTCCTGATCGTTTCGGGCCTCGCCGCGACCGTTGCCCTCATGCGCATCGGGATCAACACCTTCTGGGTCTCGCTGGAGCGCGTGATCCCGGCCGTCCACGGCGTCGAGATTGCGCCGATCATGCTGTTTCTCGCCCTCGCCCTCGTCATGACGGTGTACGCGCAACCGGTCATGAGCTTCATGGGCACGGCGGCGGACACGCTCTACGCTCAAGGCGGATATGTCGAAGCGGTGCTCGCCGATCAGGCCGCGGGAGGGGGCCGATGACCCGCGGCCGTCCTCTGGTCTGGTTTGGCCTGCTGGCCATGTGGCTGCTGCTCAACGGCAGCCTCGCAATCGGACAAATCCTCCTCGGGATGATCGTTGCGACATGCGCGTGCTGGATGGCCTCGGCGGTCTGGCCGCCCAAGTCGCGGGTCAGCAACGTGACGACCATCGCTGCCCTGATCGGGGCAGTGGCACGGGATGTGGTGACGTCAAACATCGCGGTGCTGAGGCTCATTCTCGGGGGCGGCACGCCGCGCTCGGCCTTCGTGAACATTCCGCTCGAGCTCACCGACGAGAACGGCCTCGCGATCCTTGCGGCCATCGTCACGGCGACGCCCGGCAGTGCCTGGGTGCAGCACGACTCGGCGCGCCGCATCGTCACCATCCATGTCCTCGACACCGACGATCCGGACGCATGGGCGGCAGAGTTCAAGCAGACTTATGAGCGACGACTGGTGGAGATCCTGCACTGATGGCTTCCATGATCGACTGGATTTACTTTGCGGCACAATTCCTTCTCGGGCTCGCCATGCTGGCCGGCGGCTGGCGCGTAGTGCGGGGCCCGCGGGCTCAGGACCGGGTGCTCTCGCTTGACAGTGTCTATCTCACTGCCACGCTGCTGCTCGTCACCTTCGGCATCCGCTCCGGAACGACCCTCTATTTCGAGGTTGCGCTGGTTCTGGGCGCGCTCAGCTTCGTGTCGACGGTGGCGCTCGCCAAGTTCCTCATGCGCGGTGAGGTGATCGAATGAACCCGATGCCGGAATGGCTGCAACTGACGATCGCCCTCATCGTGCTCGCCGGCGCGTTCGTCACCTTCGTGGGCACCGTCGGCCTCGTGCGCTGGGGCAGCTTCTACCAGCGCATCCACGCGCCGACCCTGGGCAGCAGCCTCGGCGCGGCGCTGATCCTGCTCGGCTCGTCGCTCCACGCGAGCCTCGGCTCGGGCCGGCCGGTGCTGCATGAAGTGCTGATCATGATCTTCATCCTGATCTCGACGCCGGTGACGCTGATGCTGCTGGCGCGGGCGGCGCTCTACCGCGACCGGTCCGAAGACAATCCGAACGTTCCCCGGTAGGCCGGAAGGGGCCCGCGGCACAGGGCAGGGTTTTTCGAGGTGCTAGAGGTGAAAATCCCCGGCGGATTCCGGTTGGTAGAGCAACCTGTCGATCAGGATGCGTCGGGTGCGGTTTGAAACGACCCAGTCGATGGCGTCGCCTTTCCGATAGCCCAGGATCGCGGCGCCCACGTCGGACAGCACCGACAGCTTTCCGGAGCGTTCGTCGGCATCCTGCGGATATACGAGGGACACTTCCGTTTCTTCGTCGTCCAGATGCAGCACGACCCTGGAGTTCATCGTCACGACATCCTGTGCGATGCGCTCGGGAGCAACGACGATGGCGCGTTCGATCTCGTATTCAAGTTCGACGCGCGCGGGCCCTGGTTCGAACACGATCAATTCCTGAAGCCGGGACTGGTCCATTTCGGTGATGTAGATGTCCGTAGCCGCTGTCATGGCGCCTTCACGCAGAAGCCGGCGATACCGGCCAGCGGTCATGGATAGCGACCTGAGCGTCGAGGTCTCGCTCCCGGCAACGAAACCGCAGCGCTCGAAGGCGTTCAGCGAGCGCGTGTTGTCAGGGTGGATTTTCGCGATCACGGTCTGTGCCCGCATTTCGAGGAACGCGAGCTTCAAACCTTCGCGGATGGCGCTCGAGCCGATCCTGCGACCCCAGTTGTCATGGTCCCCGATGACCAGGACAATCTCACAGTCAGGGCCGGTCTTGACCAGACGAACGAAGCCGACCGGCGTGTCATCTCGATCGTGGGCCATGAAGAAGCGGCCGCCCTGATTGAACAGATGCGTCAGGATCGGCATCTGAGCCCGGTCTATGGCCTGGGCGATGAACCGAGACACACTGCGTGAATCGCTGAGGTAGCGGGTGACGCGTTCATCCTCGAGCCACTCCATCAGGAGCAATGCGTGTGTCCGCGTGATTTCCGGACGCAAAGAAACAAACGGCCTCTTCATCTTCGCCACCTTGGTCGCAAGAATGAAAGCCTGTCGCGGCCACGGCCGTGCTGGTTCTTTCGGGTCAGTCTGAAGTTCGAGAAGGATGCCTTAGCAAGGATCGAACCGCAAAGGCCAGACCTCCGCCTGCGACGAGATCGCCCGCATGACGAAAGGGGGGAAGCCGTGAAGCTGTACCAAAGCTGTACCGCGGAAAGCGATCGGGCCCCTGCGGCTCGCGCAGAGGCCCGGAAAATCCTGGCGCACCCGACAGAATTCGAATCTGTGACCTCTGCCTTCGGAGGGCAGCGCTCTATCCAGCTGAGCTACGGGTGCAGCGGGATAAGGCAATAGGCGATTGGCGGGGCGAGCGCAAGCCGGGCCGCTCGACCCGTTTCAGCACCCGTCAGGCGGCGCGGTGCCAGAGGCGGTCGAGCTCGCCGAGCAGGCGGAAGGTGCTCGTGTCGGCGGCAGCAATTTCATCGTCGGCGTCGGGATCGATATCGGCCTCGGTGTCTTCGACTTCGCCCTCGGTGGCGGAATGGAGGGTGGCAAAGATGTTGGCGATACCTTCCTCGAGCTCACTGTCGAGGAGCGGGGCTTCGTCGGCGCGGTAGGCCTCGACCTCGGGAGGCGCATCGGCTTCCGGCTGGGCCGGTGGCAGCGCTACGAGCTCCTCTTCGGCGACCAGCACGGCGGTCGCCACCACCGCTTCGGGCTGGGCGGCGGCGGCGCTGCCGTCAGTCGCATCGGTCGCCACGGCAGCAGCGGCTTCATGCTCAACGATGGAGGTGAGGGCTTCGATGTGGGCCGGGACGGCATCCTGCCTGTCCGTGGTCTCGGTCATGCGTGTTCTCCGGGATCCGATGGTCGGACGGCGCGGCAGAACTCCCGCGCCCGACTCGGACGCTAGAAAGGCCAGATGGCCCGTTTCAGACGGGAATTGGACCGCTCCATGACCATTTCATGACGGCAAATCCCAGGCACTGCAGGCCTTGCAGCCCTCAGAATGGAGCCGCCACGCGAAAATCGACCCAATGGCCCCGCGGGTGGTTGAAGGCAAGCTCCTCGGCATGAAGCTGCAACCGGTCAGCCGCCGCGAGTGCTTCCCCTGTCGCATAGAAGGGGTCGCCGAGGATGGGGTAGCCCAGTTCCAGCATGTGGACGCGCAACTGGTGGGTGCGGCCGGTGAGCGGATTGAGGCGCACGCGGGTGATGCCGCCCTCGCGGGTTTCGACCCGCCATTCGGTGATGCTCATGCGGCCGCGCTCCCAGTCGACCCGCTGGCGCGGCTTGTTCTCCCAGTCGGTAGCGAGCGGCAGCTCGATGCGGCCGGAATCGCCGGTAACATCGCCCCAGACGCGCGCCACGTAGGATTTCCTGGCCCGCCGCTGCTCGAATTCCTGGCCGACATGGCCGAGCGCCTTCTTGTTGAGGCACATGACGAGAATACCCGAGGTGTCCTTGTCGAGGCGGTGCGCCATGGCGGCGGTCGGCCAGCGCTGCTTCACCCGGGCCTCGAGGCAATCGGCCAGCGCCGGATCCTTGCCGGCCACCGAAAGGAGGCCCGAGGGCTTGTCGAGCACGACGATGTCGTCGTCGGCATGCACCACGGTCAGCCACGGATCGGTGGGCGGCCGGTAGTCGAAACTCTCGGGGACGGGGTTGAGCATGGCCGCGCTCATATCAGCCGGACGCCCTGAGAGAAACCCTGCGTTACGTACCTCAGTCTACTGGAAATCGTCGCCGTTTGGCGCGATGGTGCACGCCTCTCACGGCGCGCCCGGCAAGCGGCGACGCTCAAGCACACAGGGATGGAGACTGAAATGGGCGTTTCGCGCCGCGTTGGCATCGGCATTATCGGCTGCGGCAATATCTCGAGCCAGTATCTCAAGGCGATGCAGGATTTTGCCGTGCTGGAGATCATCGCCATCGCCGACATGCGGCCCGAGGTGGCCGAGAAGAAGGCCGCCGAGTTCGGCCTCACCGCGGTGAGCGTCGATGCGCTGCTGGCCGACCCGCGCGTCGAGATCATCCTCAACCTCACCATTCCGCGCGCGCATGTCGAGGTCGGCCTGCGCGCGATCGCGGCCGGCAAGCACGTCTATGGCGAAAAGCCCCTCGGCATCACCTATGCCGAGGGCAAGACGCTGATCGACGCCGCCAAGGCAAAGGGCGTGCGGGTCGGCTCGGCGCCGGACACGTTCCTCGGCGGCGGGCACCAGCAGGCGCGCGCGCTGGTCGATTCCGGCGCGGTCGGCGACATCGTGGGCGGCACCGCCTTCATGGGCGGGCCGGGCCATGAGCGCTGGCACCCCGATCCGGCCTTTTACTACGATATCGGCGGCGGCCCGATGCTGGATATGGGGCCATACTACATCACCGATCTCGTGAACCTCCTCGGCCCGGTGGAGAGCGTGCAGGCGATGGCGGCGACGCCGCAGACCGAGCGGCCGATCTACTCCGAGCCCAAGAAGGGCCAGACCATGCCGGTGAAGGTGTTCACGCATGTGGCGGGCCTGTTGAAGTTCAAGTCCGGCGCCATCATCCAGATAACGATGAGCTTTGACGTGCCGGGCCACCAGCACCTGCCGTTCGAACTCTATGGCCGCAATCTCAGCCTGATCGTGCCCGATCCCAACCGGTTCGGCGGCGAGGTGAAGACCCGCCCGGCGACCGACAAGGAATGGACCGAGGTCACGGTCGATCTGCCCTATGCCGACGGCAATTATCGCTCGCTCGGCGTTGCCGACATGGCGCACGCCATCATCGAGGGCCGGCCGCATCGCGCCTCGGGCGATCTGGCGCTGCACGTGCTCGAGGTGATGGAAGCCTTCGAGACAGCGGCCAAGTCGGGCCAGCCGGTGAAGATCACGAGGCCGGTGGAGCGGCCGGCGCCGCTGAGCGAGTCGGTGATCGCCAAGGCCTGAGGATGGGGAAACGGAGATCCCCGCTTTCGCGGGGATGACCCTGTGGGTGGGGAGCGTTGAGGCTACCAAATACTCGGTGTCACCCCGGCGCAGGCCGGGGTCCATCCTGAGGTCTCTGCACCTGCAATACCAGCTGAAGCATCTCAGGATGGATGCCGGCCTGCGCCGGCATGACATCGCAGGTGTGGTCGCCCCCTCCACCAGCTTCGCCCCCCTCCCCCGCTGCACAGGGGAGGATTGGAGAGGCCGGTGACCGGCGTCGTCACGCCCGCTTGAGCCCCACTTCGTATTTCCGCAGCATCGGCTCGAGGTGATCCTCGAAAAGCAGGCCCGGCTGCTCCTCGAGAGCCAGCGGGTAGGCGGCTTCGGCGGCGAGGGACAGGCCGAGGAAGGCGATCAGGCCGTCCGCCGCCTCGTTGGAGGCGAAGCGATATTTGCCCTGCTCCAACCGTTCGAGCAGGGTTTTCTTCGAGGCGATCATCTTCTCGGTGACGCCCAGCCCGTTGCTCATCGATTTGTCGAGCTTGACGTAGTCGTGCTGCGGCTGGCCGAGGTGGAAGGTGGTGCCGGCGGTGCGCCAGAGCTGCATCAGGAGCTCGAGGTCGGTCATGTTGGTCAGGTTGAGATCGTAGCGCGCATCGCAGCGGCGACGGTCCCACACGATCATCGAATCCATCGACAGCGAGACGAACTTGTAGCGGCCGGGCGTGAGGATGCGGTCGGGACCGTTGCCGACGAAGCGCAGGTGCTCGTAGCGGGCGTTCATCACGTCGAGCGCCGAGGACACGATCGGGTGATCATCGAGCGCCTTCAGCGCCAGCGCCAGCTTGTCGGGCTTCATGCGGTCATCGGCATCGAGGATGGCCACGTAGGGCGCGGTAATTCGGTCGAGCGCCAGGTTGCGGGCACGCGAGGCGCCGGCGCCGACACGGCCGGAGCTGAGGAACCGGAAGCGGCCGTCGGCCAGCCCCGCCCGGCCCAGCAACTCCTCGTAGTCGTCGCCATCGTCGGCGATGACCCAGATCTCCCAGTCCTCGACAGTCTGGGCAAGGACGCTGCGCACCGCCTCCCCGATCAGATCCGTCGCCTTGTAGGCGGGGATAACCACCGCCACCGTGCCCGCCGCCAAACCGGCCTCCTGCCCCCGAAGCGGCCTTGATCGCCGGCCGCGCCAGACCCATATCACGGGCATGGAACGGTGCCACTGAAACTCGGGCCGTTCCGCTAACCGTTGCTTGGAACAAGGACGATAGGATGTCGCGAGTCTCGGTGTTTTCGGCACCGTTTCTTTTAGGCTTCGATGCCTTCGAGGAACGAGTCGACCGGCTCAGCAAGGCAGCTGACGGCTACCCGCCCTACAATATCGAGCGTTCGCTCGATCAGGCGGGAGACGAGAGCTTCCTCATCTCCATCGCGGTGGCCGGCTTTGCGCCGACCGACCTCGAGGTGAGCGTGGAAGACAATCAGCTGCTCGTGCGGGGCCGGCAGAAGGACGAGACCGAACGCGACTACCTGCACCGCGGCATTGCTGCTCGCCAGTTCCAGCGCAACTTCCTGCTCGCTGACGGCATGGTGGTGAAAGACGCGATGTTGAGGAACGGACTGCTGTTCATTTCGGTTGTTCGTCCAAAGGTCGAAAAGACTGCACGCCGGATCGAGATCCGTTCTGCCTAGGAAGGGGAACAAGAATGCAAGAGAACAGAGAACATAACGCCGACAATCCCTTGCGGAACCTGACCGCGGACCAGTTCATGGCGCTCGGCGGCAACGCGGTGGTCTACGTCAAGCATGTCAGGGGCACGGATA
Source organism: Devosia sp. Soil_C_22 (assembly GCF_057657195.1). Lineage (NCBI taxonomy): Bacteria > Pseudomonadati > Pseudomonadota > Alphaproteobacteria > Hyphomicrobiales > Devosiaceae > Devosia > Devosia sp. Soil_C_22. The sequence continues at coordinate 276,953 of NZ_JBDGIY010000001.1, read as the reverse complement.
TGGGCCCCATCCTGCCCGGCGCCGAATTCGACGAGGATTCCGAGTTCCACATCGTGGTGTCGGCCGATGGCCAGCCGCTGATGGTGGGTGACAGCGAGGACGCGGTGGCCGACTGGCTCGCCGACAAGTCGTTCGGCATCGTCACGCTGCACTAGGTTACACTCGCAAATCTCACGGTCGTCATCCGCGGGGCCTGACCCGCGGATCAGGCCGCCTCAAGAGCCTGACGCGGCCACACCAGCCTGACGCGCGCGTGACCGTCCGAGGCTTCGTTCTCGAAGCTGATGCGGGCGCCGGTACGCTCCAGCAACGTCTTGGAAATGAAGATGCCGAGCCCCAGCCCGCCGGGCTCGGAGCTGTCGGAATCGCGCGGGCGCGTCGTCAGATAGGGCTCGCCGAGCCGGGCGATCAGCTCGGTCGGAAAGCCCGGTCCATCGTCGGTGATGGTGACGATGAGCGAGGCCTTGTCCCAGCTCACCTCGATCAATACGGCACGGCGCGCGAACTGGGCGGCGTTGTCGATCAGGTTGCCCAGCCCATAAAGCAGGGCCGCGCTGCGCCGCACCACCGGATCGGGATCGGCCACCTTGCCGGTGCGGATGGAAATCACCTTGCCGCCACCCTCCAGCGGCTTCACCACCTCCGCCAGCAGATCGCTGAGCGTAACCGCGGCGAACGGATCGCCCGGGGTTTCGCGCAGGCTCCTCAGCTTGCCGAGGATTTCGCGGCAGCGCTTGGCCTGCGACATGATCAGTTCGGCATCGTCGCGCACGTCGCCGGCCGGCAGCTCATCGCGCATTTCCCGCGCCACCAGCGCAATGGTCGAGAGCGGCGTGCCGAGTTCGTGCGCGGCGGCAGCCGCGAGACCATCGAGCGCGCTCAGCTGCTCATGGCGGGAGAGCGCCAGTTCGGTGGCGGCCAGCGCATCGGCGAGCTGGCGCGCTTCGTGCGCCACCCGGTTGGTGTAGGCGGCAATGAAGATGGTACCGCACAGAATCGAAACCCAGATGCCGATGACATAGATGCGGTCGAAGACGATGCGGCTATCGGGATCCCAGGGCAGGTCGTAGTGATAGATGGCGAGCAGCGAGGCGAGGCTGATGGCGAGGCCGGCGAGGATGGTCGTGGCGCGCTGCGGCAGCGTCGTCGCCGACACCGAAACCGGGGCGATGAGCAGCAGCGAGAACGGGTTCTGCAGCCCGCCGGTCAGCGCCAGCAACGCCGAGAGCTGGCACAGGTCCCAGCCTAGGTGCACGGTCGCAGCGGTGGGCGTCGGGCGATAGCCCTCGCCGAGCTGGAAGACGAGATAGAGATTGAGCAGCACGCTCAGCGCGACCAGCATCAGGCATTCGGTGAGCGGCAGCGGGTAGCCGAGACCGAAATAGACGAACAGGACGCCGATGGTCTGGCCGACCACCGCGAGCCAGCGCAGGCCCACCAGCGTGCCGAGCCGCAGGGGCCGCCAGGTGCCGGCGACGAGGGCTGAAGCCTCAGCAATTGCCATCGAGAAGTCCTTTCCGGGATGAAATTTTCCCGTTCCATGGGAAGCCTAGCATGGATTTCAAGGGCAAGAATCCGTGACGGCGACGGTTGACCCCGACCCTCGTGGGACCACATCGGGAGGGTTCGTGACTGGGGAGACTATGGAAATGAACACTGCAATCATCAAACCACAATGGGGGCCGCTCACCATCGCCCTGATGGTGCTCGGCTTCGTCGTCTGGTGGCCGATCGGCCTTGCCATGCTCGCCTACATCCTGTGGGGCGAGATGTTCGGTGGCTCGGCCGAGAAGGCCCAGGGCTTCGTCAATCGCTCGCGTGAATGGACGAAGAACTGCGGTCCGCGCGGCCATGCCTTCCGCCACGGTTTTGGCGGCTCCAGCGGCAATGCCGCTTTCGACGACTACCGTGCCGAGCAGATGCGGCGGCTCGAAGAGGAGCGCAAGCGCCTCGACGAGGAAGTCAACGCGTTCCACGAATACATGCAGAACCTCCGCATGGCCAAGGACCGCGAGGAGTTCGACCGCTTCATGCGCGAGAAGAACGGCAACCGCCCGAACTATGGTGGCGACACTAACGGCACCAACGTCTGACGTTCCTCCCAATGACGTCTCCTGACGACTGGCGCTCCCTTGGGAGCGCCTTTTTCTTTTGTCGCGCGAATCTGAGATGATCGGTCCATGAATTTCCTGCTGCCCCGCAAGCGCGAACCGATCCCTGCCTCGACGGCGCTATTGGTCGATGACGAGCAGGTGGAGGTTACGGTCAAGGTCAGCCAGCGGGCGCGCAGCTACCGGCTGAGCGTGCCGCACACGGGTGGTCCGGTGCTGACGTTGCCGGCCAATGGCCGGTGGAGCGAGGCGCTGGGCTTTCTCGAGCGCCATCGCGGCTGGCTCGCGGCCCGGCTGAAGCGCACTGCCCCCAAGACGCTGTTCGCCGATGGCGAACTGGTGCCACTGCGCGGCGTGCCCCACCGTATCCACGCCACCGGGCGACTGCGCGGCCGGGTCGAGGTGGCCGAGATCGACGGCGAACCCTGCGTGCTGGTACCGGGCGAAGCGGCACACATTCCGCGCCGGCTGACCGAGTGGTTGAAGGCAGAGGCGCAGCGCGACCTCACCGAGCGCTCCGACGTCTACGCCGAGGCACTGGGGGTGAAGGTGGTCTCAGTGGCCATGCGCAGCCAGGCGACGCGCTGGGGCTCGTGCTCGTCGACCGGCCGGCTCAACTACAACTGGCGGCTGATCCTCGCCCCCCCCTTCGTGCTCGACTATGTCGCAGCCCACGAAGTGGCGCATCTGGTCCACATGAACCATTCGCCCAGCTTCTGGAAAGCGGTGGAGCGTGCCCTGCCCGACATGAACCGCGGCAAGGCCTGGCTCAAGGCGCATGGCAAGGTGCTGATGGGGTATGGGCTGGGGAGCTGATCGTCCCATAGGGCCGGTGTGCTTGGCCGCCCCCTCCACCAGCTTCGCTGGTCCCCCTCCCCCGCTGCGCAGGGGAGGATGAGGGAGGCACTATCGCGCCACGGCCGATCCTCCCCCGTTTACGGGGGAGGGGGACCGCCGGAGGCGGTGGAGGGGGCGGCCACAAGCACCGTCGCCTACTGCCCCCGAACGATGCCCTCGGTCCAGCGCGCGACGATGGCGCACAGGGCGTCCTTACAATACTCGAGCGCCGAGCGATCGGCAGCCGCCTGGTCGTCGCCCGACGCGACGCCCCAGCTCGTACCGCCAATGGCGAGCGAGTAATGTCCGGTGGGCTCGCTCTGCAGCCCTACCGCGCAGGTCTGCGGATCGGGGGCGCTTTGCCGGCAATATTGCATGGCGCAGTCGGTCGCGGCGCCGATCGACTGCTCGTTGCTGCAATAGCCGAAGGCGCGGCTCTCGGAGATGGCGAGTGCGGTGTAGGCGTTGGCCGCCATTACGCTGCCCAGCGACAGCGCCAGCGTTGCGAACGCAACCAGCCCTGCATACCGCATACCGAGCCTCCGTCGTCGCGACGGCGTCAGTCGCCGCCGAAAATGTCGCCCAGCAGATCGACCAGCGTGCGCTTGGGCCGCTCCTGCACGGGCTGCTCCATGGGCGCGAGCGCCGCCTGATCGATGCCCGGCTGGCTCGAGACCGCGCCCGGCAGCTCGGCCACCGCCATGCCCTCGTGGGCCTTGGCCATGAACTGGCTCCAGATATCTACGGGCACGTTGCCGCCCGAAAGGTTGGTCGCCACGTCGTTATCGTTGCCGAGCCAGACGCCGGTGACCATGCGGGCGGTGTAGCCGACGAACAGCGCGTCACGGGCCTTCTGCGACGTGCCGGTCTTGCCGGCCATCGGCCAGCCGTTGAGCTGGGCGCGCTTGCCGGTGCCGATTTCGACGGCGGCATGCAGCATGTCGTTCATCTCGGCGACGATGTTGGGCTCGATCACGCGGCCCGGACCGGCCGGCGTTGCGTCGTACAGCACCTTGCCATCGGGCGTTTCGATGCGGGTGATGACATTGGCGATGACGCCGATGCCGCCATTGGCGAAGGGCGCGTAGGCCGCGGTCAGCTCAAGCAGCGAGACTTCCTGCGTGCCGAGCGCGATCGAAGGCACAGCCTGAAGGGGCGAGGAAATACCCATGCGCATCGCCGCTTCCACCACCTTGTCGGGACCGACATCGTTGGCGAGCAGCGCCGAGATGGTGTTGCGGGAGAGCGCCAGCGCGGTGCGCAGGGTCATCTCGCCACCATACTTGCCGTCGGCGTTCTGCGGCTGCCAGCCATTGATGTCGATCGGACCGTCATTGGCGATGGTGTCGGGCGTATAGCCCTTCTCCATGCCGGCCAGATAGACGAAGGGCTTGAACGAGGAGCCGGGCTGGCGCCGCGCGGTCACGGCACGGTTGAACTGGCTCTGCTGGTAGTCGACACCGCCGACCAGCGCCCGCACCGAACCGTCGACATCCATGGCGACCAGCGCGCCCTGGCTGAAGCCACGCTCCTTGCCGGTATTGGCGACTGCCTCGCGCACCACGAACTCGGCTTCCTTCTGCAGGTCCCAGTTGATGGTGGTGTGGACGATCACATCCTGGTTCACTTCACCGAGATAGGCGGTCATCAGGCTCTCGACCCAGTCGGCGACATAGGACTCGCCGCCCACCACCTTGGTGCGCACGGTCTGGTCGGCGCTGATCGTCGCGGCCTTGGCCTCGGCGTCGCTGATATAGCCTTCCTTGGCCATGGCGCTCAGCACGAGCTGCTGACGCGCCTGGATCAGTTCCGGTTTCCCGCGCGGATTGAGCCGCGACGGGGCCTGCAGCGAGCCCGCGAGAATGGCCGCCTCGCTCAGCGACAGGTTGCGGGCCGACTTGCCGAAATAGAACTGTGCCGCCGCCTCGACGCCGTAGCGCTCGTGGCCGAAATACATGCGGTTGAGGTAGAGGTCGAGGATATCGTCCTTGGAGTAATTCTGCTCCAGCCATACGGCGAGCAGCGCTTCCTGGACCTTGCGGCCGAGCGTCTGGTCGGGCGTGAGGAACAGATTCTTGGCGACCTGCTGGGTGATGGTCGAGGCGCCGCGGGTGACTTCACCCGCCTGCACGCTCTCGAGCGCCACAGACGCCAGGCCGACCACGTCGATGCCGAAATGGGTGTAGAAGCGCCGGTCCTCGATCGCGACGAAGGCGGCCGGCACATAGTAGGGCAACTCGCGCAGCGACACCGCCTCGCCGCCGGATTTACCGCGGTTGGAGATCAGTTGGCCGTTGGCGGCGACAATGCGGATATTGGCGGCGCGGTCGGGCACCTTCCAGGTGTCGGCCGATGGCAGCTGGATATAGTAGTAGACCACCACGGCACCGACGGCCATCGCGCCCAGGATGCCGAGGGTGAAGATCCACGAGAACAGCTTGAAGATGAAGCCGAAGGCCGAAGCGGGCTTGCGTTCGCGACGGCCGGACCGAGTCTTCCTCGCCTTGCCGCGCGGCGGCTTGCTGGAGTTACCGCGACCGCGGGTCGACCGCTCGTCCTCGACGAAGACGGCGCTGTCGTCGAAACCCGGCTCGACGCGCGAGCCGCGCGCAACCTTCTTGGCCGGCGCCTGACGTGCGTTGCGGCTGCCCTTCCTGGGCGTGGCGCCAACGCGATCGTCCGGCGAAACGTGAAAATCCATGAACAGGGCCCCGGCGTTCTTCTTGCGCATGGCGATGTCCGGACGCGGTCCCTTGTTCATGGGACCGGCATGCGGAAGCCATCGGGCATCCGACCGTCACGCCCGGCGTCGTCGCCTGGATCAGCCCAGACGCTCAACCAGCGCGGTCCCCTCGCCTATCGAAGGTAAATGTGGCCGGTTTATGTGGGCTTAAGGGGCCGAGTCCAGCGCTGTTGCGCGCTGGTCACGGGTTTCGGAGCGCCGCCAGGAAAAGTTGCCGACTTTTCCGGTTCGGGGGCGCGACCAAGCGGAATGCTAGCCCGCCGCCAGCAGATCGCCAGCCTTCAGCCGGGCCACGTCGCGCAGCGGCGGGGCGCCGAAGGTGCGTGCATACTCGCGGCTGAACTGGCTGGGGCTGTCATAGCCCACCCGATGCCCGGCGGTCGCCGCATCGACCGCCTCGGACAGCATCAGCCGGCGCGCCTCCTGCAGCCGCAGCTGCTTCTGGTATTGCAGCGGGCTCATGGCCGTGACGGCCTTGAAATGCACATGCAGCGCCGAAGGACTCATGCGCGCTTCAGCCGCCACCGACTCGATGGCGAAGGTCTCGCGGTAGTTGGACTTGATCCAGCCGATGGCGCGGTTGACCTGCTGCAGCCGGCTCTCGGCGATGGCGATCTGCTGCAGCTTGGTGCCCTGGTCGGAGCGCAGCACGCGATAGAGCAGCTCGCGCTTGATCATCGGAGCGAGCACGAAAATGTCATCGGGCGTCTCGAGCAGCCGGACAAGACGGATGGCAGCGTCGAGCAGTTGGTCGGTGACCGGGCTCGTAGCGATGGAGGGCTCGGCCTCGATGGCGGCCGCGCGAACGCCGCCGGCTTCGATCAGCAGCGCGGTGATCTCGGCGGGGTCGAGATCGAGCTTCAGCGAGAGGTAGGGCTCCTGCTCGGAAGCCTCGACGACTTGGCCGACAACGGGCGTGTCGACCGTCGCGACCAGGAACTTCGCCTCATCATAGGTGACTACGCGATCGCCCGAGATCACCCGCTTCTTGCCCTGCGCGATGATGCAGAGCGCCGGCTGCTGCAGGCCGTGCATGGGTTCGGACGGCCGGGTCAGCCGGGCCAAAGTAAGGCCCTCTATCGCGGTTGCATGAACACCGTCCTTGGACGCCAAACGTGCAATTGCCTGCTTGAGTTCTTCCAACCGATCCATGGCTGAAATCCTTCGTTTCTGTTCGCTGCATAGATAGCAGCTCATGTGCGTGAGTCACGTGGTCTCACGCAGCTTTGTAGGATCGTGCAATAATCGCGGAGGATCGGTCTACCGCCTTGGCGCTTGCGTCAGCCATATAGGCGTCACCGACGGAATGATGCCGCCGGGAGATAGCGAGGACATAAAATGACGATCAATCTTTCACTCATTGCCCGGCAGTTGCAGCCCACCGCGGTCCTCGCCAACGTCAGCAAGCTGTTGAAGCGGATGGACCAGCAGCGGCCGCGCCGCCAGCGGCGCAGCATGAATGGCTAAGCACAGCGGAGTCGCCACCCTCCTCGCCGGCGCAGTCCTCGTGACCGCACTGGCACTGGTGGCCGGCATAACGATGGGCCTGTGAGCCCGACGAGAACGAAAAAGGCCCGCGCGATGCGGGCCTTTTTCATTGGTGCGTGAGCCGCAAACTCCGCTCGATCTACACGTCCAGGTTCGCAACGCTCAGCGCGTTGTCCTGGATGAAGATGCGCCGGGGTTCGACGATGTCGCCCATCAGTTCGGAGAACAGCATGCCCACTTCACTGTCGTCCTCGCGCTGCTCGACCTTGAGCAGGGTGCGGGCATTGGGGTCGAGCGTCGTCTCCCACAACTGCTCAGGGTTCATTTCGCCCAGGCCCTTATAGCGCTGCAGCGAGATGCCCTTGCGCCCGGTGGCGGAGATGGTCGCGAACAGCGAGAACGGGCCGTAGATGTCGGTGGTGACGTCCTTGCGCACGAACTTGGCGACGCCACCATAGAGGTCGCCAAGCTTGTCGACGGTCGCACGGATCCGGCGCACATCGGTCGAGGCGAGCAGTTGCGCATCGATGGCGTGGCTCTCGGTCACGCCGCGGATGGTGCGCGAGAAGATCAGCCCGCCCTGCCCGTCGCTGCGGCCCTCCCAGCCACGCTCGACCTCATCGGCCAGCCGGTCGAGCCGGCGGACGACGCGTTCGATCACGGTCGCGGTGCGCGCCGGATCGAGCAGCGCGTCGGGGTCGAGCCCGCCGACAATGGCGGCCTGCTCGATGAGCGAGCGGTTGTACTTGGTGTTCAGACCCTCGATCGCATGCACGATCTCGCGCGCCTGCCGGACGATGGACAGCAGGTCCTCGCCGGCATGGGCGACGCCATCGCGGGTGGTCAGCACCGCGTCCTCGGTGCCGGCGCCGATCAGGTAATCCTCGAGGCTGCGCTCGTTCTTCAGATACTGTTCGGACGAGCCGCGCTTGATCTTATAGAGCGGCGGCTGGGCGATATAGATGTGCCCGCGCTCGATCAGCTCCCGCATCTGTCGGTAGAAGAAGGTGAGCAGCAGCGTGCGGATATGGGCGCCGTCGACGTCGGCGTCCGTCATGATGATGATCTTGTGGTAGCGCAGCTTGTCGATGTTGAACTCTTCGCGACCGATCGAGGTGCCCAGGGCCATCACCAGGTTGCCGATGGTCTCCGAGCTCAGCATGCGATCGAAGCGCGCACGCTCGACGTTCAGGATCTTGCCGCGCAGCGGCAGCACTGCCTGGTTGCGCCGGTCGCGCCCCTGAGTCGCCGAGCCACCTGCCGAGTCGCCCTCGACGATGAAGATTTCCGAAAGCGCCGGGTCCTTCTCGGAGCAATCCTTGAGCTTGCCGGCGAGGAAGTTGATGTCGAGCGCCGACTTGCGCCGGGTGAGCTCGCGCGCCTTGCGGGCGGCTTCACGCGCGGCCGCGGCTTCGGCCACCTTGCCGACGACGGACTTCGCCTCGGCCGGATGCTCCTCGAGCCACTGCTGCAGCTTGTCGTTGACGCCGTTCTCGACCACCGGACGGACTTCGGACGAGACCAGCTTGTCCTTGGTCTGCGACGAGAATTTCGGGTCGGGCACCTTCACCGACAGCACGCAGGTCAGGCCCTCGCGGATGTCGTCACCCGTGACCTCGACCTTCTCGCGCTTCAGGATGCCGCTCTCGTCGGCATATTTGGTGACCTGACGCGTCAGCGCGGCGCGCAGGCCCGCAAGGTGCGTGCCGCCATCGCGCTGCGGGATGTTGTTGGTGAAGCACAGCACGTTCTCGTGGTAGCTGTCGTTCCACCACATCGCGACCTCGACGGTGATGCCGTCACGCTCGGATTGCAGCAGGATCGGCGCAGCGATGAGCGGCGACTTGGCCTGGTCGAGATAGCGCACGAAAGCCTCGAGGCCGCCCTCATAGTGCAACTCCACTTCCACCGGCTCGGGATGGCGCAGATCGCGCAGGATGATGCGCACGCCCGAGTTGAGGAAGGCGAGTTCGCGCAGGCGATGCTCGAGCGTCTTGAAGTCGAACTCGACCATGGTGAAGGTCGCCGGCGACGGCAGGAAAGTCACCTCGGTGCCCGAGCGGCCCTCGTAGGTGCCAGGCCGCATCACGGGCACGTAGGTGCCCACCTGCTTGAGCGGCGCATCGGCATCGCCGTGCGTGAAGCTCATCTCATGGATTTCGCCGTCGCGGCGGATGTTGAGCTTCAGCGACACCGACAGCGCGTTGACCACCGAGACGCCCACGCCATGCAGGCCGCCCGACACCTTGTAGCTGTTCTGGTCGAACTTACCGCCGGCATGCAACTGGGTCATGATGACCTCGGCCGCCGACACGCCCTCCTCGGCATGGATGCCGGTGGGGATACCGCGGCCGTTATCGTTCACCGAGCAGGAGCCGTCGGCGTTCAACTGCACGGTGACGAGATCGGCGTGACCGGCCAGGGCCTCGTCGATGGCGTTGTCGACCACCTCATAGACCATGTGGTGCAGGCCCGAGCCGTCATCGGTGTCGCCGATATACATGCCTGGGCGTTTGCGCACCGCGTCCAGGCCCTTGAGGACCTTGATGGAATCGGCGCCGTAGTCGTTGGGTTCGATGGGGGTGTCGGAGGTGCTCAAGGAATTCCCGAATCAGGTCTGCAGGTCCGCTCGACCGGGTCTAGCGGATGACGGCGGGTTACCCAAGGGAAATGGCTATTTTGTGCCCGTTTTGCAAGGCTTTGAGGCCAATGAAAACGTCGCTGCTCGCACTTCGCGGTCTGTCTAGTATTGCAGTTCGGTGAACCGCGCCGAGCGCCCGTCATAGAGCAGTAGCCGGCCGACCAGCGGCTCGCCGATGCCGGTGATCAGCTTGATCGCTTCCATGGCCATCAGCGTGCCGATGACGCCGGTGACGGCGCCGAGCACGCCCACGACCTCGCATGCCGGCAGGTCGGCCTCGTCCGGGGTGTCGGGGTAGAGATCGCGGAACGTCCGGCCGCCGGGCATGAATACCGTCACCTGGCCATCGAACATCGAGACGGCGCCCGACACGAGCGGGATCTTCGCGGCCTGCGCGGCGTCCGCGACGATGGCGCGGGTGCCGAAATTGTCGGTGCCGTCGAGCACATAGTCGTAGCCGGCGAGCAGGCGGGCGACGTTGCCGGCCTCGACCCGCTCGATATGCGGCACGAACTCGACATGGGCGTTCAATGCGGCGACGAAGGCGGCGGCGCTCTCGGCCTTGCTGAGGCCGACGCCGGCGCTCTGGTGGATCATCTGGCGCTGCAGGTTGGAGATCGACACCGTATCGTGGTCGACGACGCCAAGGGTACCGATACCGGCCGCGGCGAGATAGGCGATGGCCGGGCTGCCGAGCCCGCCCGCGCCGACCACCAGCACACGAGCGCCCTTCAGCTTCTGCTGGCCGTCGCCACCGACGCCGCGCAGCACGATGTGGCGGGCGTAGCGCTTGATCTCTTCGGGGCTGAGGGCACTCATGGATAGCCTGTGATGGGAACGGCGAGGAAGCGGCGGTCCGGTCCCTCGAAGCCATGCGTGAACACCGACAGCACGGCGACCGGCTGCAGGTTGCGTCCCGCCCACTCGAAGGGCGCGAAGACGCCATGGATGCGATAGCCGACGGCGCAACCGCGCGATGCGGGGACGCTTTCGTCGATATGAAGGACGGCATTGCCGGACGGGGCTTCGAGGCTCAGTTCATAGCCGAGCGGCGCCTCGAAGCCGTAGTCGGCGACGCAGGGACCGGCATAGGCCGGGCTGTTCGTCGACAGCCTCAGCGTAGCGACGTCGTGCGGCGGGTCCATGCCGTAGCCCGGCATGCCGAACTCCAACATGCTGCCGTCGCTGCCCGGCGCACCATCGCCGATAAGCGCGACGATGGTCGCGGGCGTATCGATCGCGAGCTTGTCGAGCTGAGGCCCGGCCTGTGCGAGGGCGTCCGAGCGGGCCTGAGCCAAGGTGGCGCCATCGGCGTCCAGCTGGATGCGGCTGGGCGTGCCGACCCAGGCATCCGCGTCCATGTCCAGGATGGTGAGGTTGGCGTAGGGGAAGCCCGAACCATCCTGGATGCCGAATTCCTCGAACGCGAAATAGCGCCCATCCGCGGAGAAACCGAGCGGATTAAAGCTCGCCGCGTCACCGGCGAGTGCAGGTCCAGCAAGCAGGCTAGCGGCCAGTAGAGCCGAAGCCGCCCGCACCGCGAGCCGTCGCATCGAGTGTCTCCACGAGTTCGAAGGTAACGGAGGAAACCGGCGCGACCACCATCTGCGCGATGCGGTCGCCGCGCCGGATCTCGAACGGGGCGTCGCCGTAGTTGATCAGGATCACCTTGATCTCGCCGCGGTAGTCGGCATCGACGGTGCCGGGCGAGTTGAGCACGGTGACGCCGTGCTTGGCGGCGAGGCCCGAGCGCGGTCGGATCTGCGCCTCGTAGCCCCTCGGCAGGGCGACCATCATGCCGGTGGGCACAAGCGCTCGCTGCGCCGGGGCGATGGTCATCACCTCGGCAGCATCAAGCGCGGCGAGGAGGTCGACTCCGGCCGCGCCCGCAGTTTGCTGGCGCGGGGGCTCGAGCCCCCGCCCATGATCGAGCCACACGAAGGAAACAGCGACCCGATCAGTCATGGTCAGCGCGTATCGACGACGGCGAAGAGCTCGTCGGGCAGGTTGGCGGTGCCGTCGAACAGCGAGGTGAAAGGGATGACCTTTTCGGCAGCGCCGTCGGCGGCCGTGTCCATGTTGGTCTCGACGATCCTCTTGCCCTTGATGCGGATAGTGGCGTTGTGGCCTTCGAAATAGGCCTTCATCATCTGCGCGGTCTGCTCGTCCTGACCTTCGGTGACCGAGTCCGACATGTCGCTGGTCTTGAAGGCGACGCGGACGACGCCCGGGCTCACGACGGTGAAGGTGGTGTCCTCGTTCGGGCCATCGGCGGTGGTGATGGCGGTGAGGTCGCCTTCCTTGACCGAGGTGCAGGTGGCGCTGCCGTCGGCATTCTCGGTCAGCACGTCGCCCTCTTCCTTGCAGAATGCGTCGCTGGAATCATCCTCGGTGCTGGCTTCCTGCGCCTGCTTGATCATCGGGTAGAAGTCGGCGCCCACGGTCATGATGGTGGTGGCCTTGCCCGTAGTCTCGGAAGTGACGTCGATCTCGGCGGTCACGTCCATGCAGCCGGCGAGGCTGGCGCCAAGGAGCAGCACGCCGGCGAGCCGGGCGATGGTGTTGAAGGTCATAAAAGTCTCCCAATTCGGCCGCTGCCATCCGACCCGGACATTAGGGTCGCGTCCCAAGGGCCGCAAGCTCGTGCCGCCTCGGTATGGGCCTGATGATGAACGGCGAATGAACCGGAAATAACCATCAAAAGCCGAGCAATCGCCAGAGTGCGAGCAGCAGCACGGCGAGCCCGACCCAGAAGCCGGTGAGGATCATGAAGCGGTTGAAGCGCCGATGCGGCGAGTGCTTGTCGCTCTCGTAGTCGTCGAGCGCCGCCTCGGCCTTGTCGACGATGGCGGGCAGCCGGCCGAGCGTCGTGACCACGGTGTCGAAATGGTCCTTCAGGTCCTCGAGCCGGCCGAGCGGGCCGGCCTCGCGGCGCACCCAGTCGCCGACGATGGGCTCGGAGATGGTCCAGATGTCGAGCTCGGGATCGAGCGCGCGGGCGACGCCTTCGACCAGCACCATCGACTTCTGCAGCAGGATCAGCTCGGGCCGGGTCTGCATGTCGAACAGCTCCGTGGTCGAGAACAGCTGGCCGAGCACCTTGGCCATGGAAATTTCGGAGACGCGCCGGCCGTGCTGCGGCTCGCCGATGGCGCGCAGCGCGAGCGCGAACTCATCAACCGACTGGTTCTTGGGCACGTAGCCGATATCGAAATGGCGCTGCGCGATCAGGCGGTAGTTGCGGGTGATGAAGCCGTAGAGGATCTCGGCGAGGAACCGGCGCTCGCGCCGGTTGATGCGGCCCATGATGCCAAAGTCGACCGCGACGATGTCATTAGTCTTCGGATCGGCGAACAGATTGCCCGGGTGCAGGTCGGCGTGGAAGAAGCCGTCGCGCACGGTATGGCGCAGGAAGGACTGCAGCAGGTTCCTGGCGAGGAGCTTCCGGTCGGCGCCGGCGGCATCGAGCGCCGCGGTGTCGCGGATCGGGATGCCTTCCACCCAGGTGGTGGTGAGCACCGTGTCCGAAGTGTAGTCCCACAGCACGCGCGGGATGACGAAGCCGGTATCGTCCTTGAGATTGTCGGAGAATTCCGAAATCGAGGCCGCTTCCATGCGCAGGTCGAGCTCGATGCGGGACGAGCGATCGAGCGTCGCCACCACATCGTAGGGCCGCAAGCGCCTGAGCTTGGGTACGAAGGTCTCGGCGAGCTTGGCGCCGGCATACTGGCTGTCGATATCGGCGGCGAAGCGGCGGCGGATGCCGGGGCGCAGGATCTTCACCGCCACCTTGGTGCCATCGGCGAGGCGCGCGTGGTGCACCTGCGCGATCGAAGCGGCGGCAACCGGCGGCGAAATCTCGGTGAGCTCGGCGGCGCGCTCGCCGAGTGCATCCTTGAGCAGGCCCGGGACCAGCGCGGGATCGAACGGCTCCATGGCGTCCTGCAGCACCGAGAGGTCGGCGGCGACGTCGGGGCCGACGATATCGGGACGGGTGGCGAGGGTCTGGCCGAGCTTCACATAGGTCGGGCCGAGCCGGTTCAGCGCGCGGGTCAGGCGCTCGACGCGGCCGGTGCGCTTCACCTCGCCGCGCTCGAACAGGCGGCCGACGCGGACGCCGGCCTGCATCACCGGCGGCAGTGCGTCATTGTCGGCGATCGACAGGGCGCCTTCACGCGCCAGCACGTAGCCGGCCCGGATCAGGCGGAAATAAGCACCGAGCCCCCCCATCGGGTCAGAGCCTCCAGGCGGCGTGGAGGGCGGCGATGTTGCCGGTGAAGGCGGTGTGGGTCACACGCTTGAACCCGGCATCGGCGATCATGCGGCTGAACTTTTCCGGGTTGGGAAACTTGCGGATCGATTCCACCAGATACTGGTAGGGCTGCGCATCGCCGGTGACGGCGCGGCCGATGGGCGGGATGAAATTGTCGGAGAACAGCTTGTAGACCTCGGACAGCACCGGGGCGTCGACCTGGCTGAACTCGAGCACCAGCAGCCGGCCTCCGCGCTTCAGCACGCGATGGGCTTCGGTCAGCGCCAGTTCGATGCGCGGCACATTCCTTATGCCGAAGGCGATGGTGTAGGCATCGAAGCTCTCGTCCTCGAACGGCAGCGCCTCGGCATTGGCTTCGACGAATTTGGCCTGGGCCGGGAAGCGCCACTTCTTCGCCCGTTCGGCGCCGACGCGCAGCATGTCGGCATTGATGTCGGACACGGTGACTTCGGCATAGCCGACCGAGGCGTTGACGATGCGCTCGGCGATATCTCCAGTGCCGCCGGCCATGTCGAGCACGCGATAGGGCAGCGTGCCACCCTTGGGCGGGGCCAGCCGGGCGACCATGGCGTCCTTCCACAGCCGATGGACGCCGCCGCTCATCAGGTCGTTCATCAGGTCGTAGCGGTCGGCGACGCGGTGGAACACGTCGTTGACCATGCCCTGCTTGTCCTTGAGCGGAACGGTCTGCTCGCCAAAGTGCGTGGTTTCGCTCATCAGAGCTCTCCGGAAATCGCCGGGGTTATAGCGAAAGCCCAGGGGCATGACCATGACGCAAACCAGCGCATGGTTGAAGGTGTGGTTCGGGCCGCAAAACCTGACAGGCGGTGCCGCTTGCGTCGGCTAGTGTCAGCCGCCACATACTGGCGCCTCGAAAGGATCTCCCATGCCCGAACTGCCCGAAGTGGAAACCGTGCGCCACGGGCTCGACCCTTACGTGGCGGGCGCACGCATCGACAAAGTGACGCTGAAGCGCAAGGACCTGCGCTTTCCCTTTCCCGAAGGCTTCAAGGCCGCCCTCGAAGGCCAGACCATCACCAGCACGGCGCGGCGGGCAAAGTACCTGCTGTTTCGCCTGAGCTCGGGCAAGACCTGGCTCAGCCATCTGGGCATGACCGGGACCTACCGGTTCGAGGATTTCAAGTACAAGGATCCCTCGCGGTACTACGAGCCGAGCGAGGACAAGAAGCACGACCACCTGGTGCTGGAGCTGACCCATCCCGAGCACGGCGCGATGAAGCTCATCTATAATGACGCACGGCGCTTCGGCTTCGTCGACCTGTTCGAGGACGAGGAGCAGAGCCCATGGCTCGCCGGGCTCGGGCCCGAGCCGCTCAGCAATGCGTTCAATGCCGGCGAGATGGCCGAGCGCTTCAAAGGCAAGAAGGCGCCGATGAAGGCGGCCCTGCTCGACCAGCGCGTGGTGGCGGGGCTGGGCAATATCTATGTCAGCGAGGCCCTGCACCGCGCCCATATCCGTCCCGACATCGCCGCCGGCACGCTGGTGCTGAAGTCGGGCAAGCCGAGCAAGCGCCTCGACGACCTCGCGGACGCCGTGCGCACCGTCCTGATCGAGGCAATCGATGCCGGCGGGTCGACCTTGCGCGATTTCCGCGCCGCCGATGGCGGCTCGGGCTATTTCCAGCACCGGTTTGCTGTATATGACCGCGAAGGCGAGCCCTGCCCCACTCCAGGCTGCCGCGGCACGATCAAGCGCATCGTGCAGTCGGGGCGCTCGACCTTCTACTGCCCGGTGTGCCAGCACTGAGCGGGCTAGGCGTGTGACCTACCCATGTGCACCGGCGTGTCGTAGCCGCACCACCCCGAATCCAGTTGACGCGCCGGGCTCGCGTGACTATACAGCGCCCAACTTGGCGGCCCGGTGCCGCCGATTTCATTTCATCGCCCCTGGGTTTTGCGGCTTTTAGCTGCGCCAGCGGGTTGAAGCGCCAAGAGGATTTCATGGCCAATACGACGTCGGCGAAGAAGGCCACCCGCAAGATCGAAGCCCGCACCGCGGTCAACAAGTCGCGCCGCTCGCGCATGCGCACCTTCGTCCGCAAGGTCGAGGAAGCCATCACCGCCGGTGACCACAAGATCGCCGTCGAGGCACTCAAGGCGGCCGAGCCGGAGATCGTGCGCGCTGCTCAGAAGGGCATCGTCCATGCCAATGTTGCGGCCCGCAAGGTGAGCCGCCTGAACAGCCGCGTGAAGGCCCTGCAGGCCTGATCCAACTCGCCTGAACTGACCCAATCTGGCACAGGGCCCCCGCTCGGGGGCCTTGTTCGTTTCGGCTGCCGGTTTTAAGCTGGTCTCAGATTGGTCTTGTCGAGTGTGGCGACTTTGCGACAGTTACATGGCAGAGTTATCCCCTCCCCAAACCCCAGCATTTCCGGGGCTTTGCGGGGCACTGTCATCGAAATTTCATGCGGGCGTTTGAAATGAATTGTCACAATCCGACAGTCGTTACCCCGATCGGCGAAAGCTGGAATCCTTCCATGAAGGGGCGATTCCGTAAGGAGTCACAGGGTCTTGCCGGGCGCCTCCGTCTTAACGCCTCGGAAAGGTTTTTGCCTGAGGTGCGAGTCAACCCCCCTTCGGCAAAAAACCCCCGTTGATTGGAAAAAATCGCGCCTCTAAGATGCCCTCGCTGGATCAGACAGACGGCGCCAGAACCGGTAGCGGACCAGTAGCAGTGCACACGAATGGTGACTTGAGAGATGATGGCTGAAGGGCGGATAAAGTTTCGGCCAGGTGATCTTAGGGCAGTACGCGTGTTCAGTATTGGTAAGTATTAGGGTGTTCCCGTGCTGTAGCGCGGGATGATTTCAGTAGCCGGGGACGATCAGTCAGCCGGATCACGAGAAATAGTTACGTAGACTGAACCGCGGCAAAGTTCGCGGACGGTAGAACTTTGCCCGGTTCCGGGCAGCAGGTTGGCGGCGCCAGGGCCGAAAACGGACTGGCAGTAGAACAATTGGGGTTGCAAACACGATGGCGATGAACGCGGCGGCGAGTCGTGCAGACTGGGGTTTGAACAACACAAAGGAGCAAAGCGCGCAGGGGGGATTGACGATGAGCGGCAATGACGGCCAGCCGATGGGTGTCAACGAGCTGTTCCCGCGCGTTCGCGCCCGCCTCAAGGCCGCTGTCGGCGAAGACGTGTTCAATTCCTGGTTTGCCCGCCTCGAGCTCGAAGAGATCGTCGACGATCTCGCGCATCTGAGCGTGCCGACGCGATTCCTGTGCTCCTGGGTGCAGTCGAACTATGCCGAGAAAATCCTCGACGCGTTCAAGGCAGAGGTGAGCGGGCTGACCCGCCTCCACTTCACCGTGCGCGTCAATGGCCAGGCCCGCCCGCGCCTCGGCCCCAGCGAGCCGGCGCCCGAGCCGATCGCCAGCGAGCCGACGGCAGCGCCCGCCACGCCGCGCAGTATTCTCCGTGAGCCGCAGACGCTGGTGCCGGCAACACGCAGTGCGGACGCACTGTCAGGCTCGGCGCTCGATCCCAAGATGACCTTCGACAGCTTCGTCGTCGGTTCGGCCAACGAGATGGCCCTGCAGGTGGCGCGCCAGGTGGCGCACGCCGCGCTCAACAACACGGTCAGCTTCAACCCGATCTATATCCACTCGAGCGTGGGGCTGGGCAAATCGCACCTGCTCAACGCCATTGCCTGGGCGGCCGGCGCCGCCGAGCCGGGGCGGAACATCGTCTACCTGACCGCCGACCATTTCATGTACCACTTCATCACCGCCGTGCAGCGCCAGTCGGCGCTCGGCTTCAAGGAGTGGCTGCGGCGGGTCGACCTGCTGCTGATCGACGACATGCAGTTCCTGCAGGGCAAGTCGGCCACCGAATTCGGCCACACGCTCGGCACCCTCCTCACCGGCGCCAAGCAGGTAGTGGTGGCCGGCGACAGCGCCCCGCGCGACCTCGAAATGCTGGATGAGCGCGTCCGTTCGCGTCTCTCCGGCGGCCTCGTGGTGCCGATCAGCACGTTCGATCTCGACCTGCGCCGCGCCATCGTGACGCGCCGCGCCGAACAAGCTGCACTGCGCTTTGCCGATGCGCACTTCCCTGCCCCGGTGATCGACTATGTCGCTCGCGTGGTGGTGAGCCACGGCCGCGACCTCGACGGCGCGGTGAACCGGCTGCTCGCCGCCAACCAGCTGACCAAGGAGCCGATCACCGTCGCGCTCGCCGAGCGCACGCTGGCCGACCTCGTGCGGCAGCGCGATACGCGCCGGGTGCGGATCGAGGACATTCTTCGGATCGTGTCGCGTCACTACAAGGTGCCGCGCAACGACCTGCTCTCGTCGCGCCGCTCGCGCGATGTGGTGCGGCCGCGCCAGATCGCGATGTATCTCGCCAAGTCGCTGACCTCGCGCTCGCTGCCCGAGATCGGCCGGCGGTTCGGCGGTCGCGACCACACCACGGTGCTGCACTCGGTGCGCAAGGTGGAGCAGATGATCAAGGACGATGGTGAGTTGGCCCAGGAGATCGAGCTGCTGAAGCGCATGCTCGAAGAATAAGGCGGATGCCGGTCCGGGCGGCGACGGCCGCCCGGACCGTGTTCCCGGCCCAGTAGGGCCCGTGTAGTGAGTAGTTGCGTTGCTTTCTTCCGGACGTACGCCGCACCTGTTGCTGCGGCTGAGCAAGAGATTGAGGCGGCCCAGGGCCGTGATACGCGAGGCCGAGCCCGACCGGGCCTGGCACGAGATGCTGGCCCGGCTCGATGCCGAGGAAGCCGAGCGCCGGCTCGATGCCATGGCGGCGGCGCTAGATGAGCGCGCCCGGCGTTAAGCCAAACGCGATTATCCCAAGTAATTCCGGCCCTGCGGCGGCACGCGCCCTTGCCTTTTGCGTGGACGCTTGCAAATGTCGCAGCCCGGTTTCGCCGGGGTTTTGGCCGTTTGCCGCAGGGATTTTGGGTCTATGAAAGTCACGCTGGAACGCAACCATCTGCTCAGGTCGCTGAGCCACGTTCATCGCGTGGTGGAGCGCCGCAACACCTACCCCATCCTCGCCAACGTGCTGCTGAAGGCCGCCGACGGGGCGCTGGCCCTGCGCGCTACCGACCTCGATATCGAGGTGACGGAGAGCGTGCCCGCCATGGTCGGCCAGGCCGGCTCGACCACCGTACCGGCGCACACGCTCTACGAGATCGTGCGCAAACTCGCCGACGGCGCCGAAGTGAAGCTCGAAAATGACGGCTCCGAGCAGCTCTCTGTCACCTCCGGCCGCTCGCGCTTCCACCTCGCGTGCCTGTCGCCCGACAGCTTCCCGGATCTGAAATCCGGCACCTTCACGCACAGCTTCTCGATGCCGGCCGCGACCCTGCGCGAGCTGATCGAGCGCACCCAGTTCGCCATCTCCAACGAGGAGACGCGCTACTATCTCAACGGCATCTACATGCACGTGCTCGACGTGAACGGGGTGACCACCCTGCGCGCCGTCGCCACCGACGGGCACCGCATGGCGCGGGCCGAGACCGAGGCGCCGGATGGGGCCAAGGGCATGCCGGGCATCATCGTGCCGAAAAAGACCGTGTCGGAAGTGCAGAAGCTGCTCGATGGCGCCGAGGGCGACGTGGCGGTGGAAATCTCCGACACCAAGATCCGCTTCTCGCTGGGCGGCGTGGTGCTGCTGTCCAAGCTCATCGAGGGCACCTTCCCCGACTACGATCGGGTGACGCCCAAGAACAACGACAAGCAGATGAATGTCGACAAGGCGTCCTTCGCCACCGCCGTCGACCGCGTCTCGACCATCGCGTCGGATCGCGGCGGCAAGGCGGTGAAGCTCGCCATGCGCGAAGGCCAGCTCGAGCTCTCGGTCACCAACCCGGATCACGGCACGGCCAGCGAGGAGCTGGCGGTGGAGTTCGAGCCCGAGAATTTCGAGATCGGCTTCAACGCCCGGTACCTGCTCGACATCATCGCCCAGATTCGCTCGGACAACGCCGTGTTCCTGTTCAACGACGCGGGCTCGCCCACGCTGGTGAAAGAGGACGGCGAGGCCAAGGCGCTCTACGTGCTGATGCCGATGCGGGTGTAGCTCCCGCGCCGACCGCCAAGGCCCCCTCACCCGGCCCGTTGGGCCGACCTCTCCCCCAAGGGAGAGGTGGCGATGGGGCAAGATCGTGCCACCGATTACCTCTCCCTTGGGGGAGAGGTCGCCGCGTTAGCGGCGGGTGAGGGGGCCTTCCTCAACCGCGATGCATCCCTCCCGCTCCATCTCCCGGCTCCGCCTGAGCCAGTTCCGGAACTATGTCGCGGCCGCCCTCGATCTCGACGGGCGGCACGTGGTGCTGGTGGGGCCGAACGGGGCCGGCAAGACCAACCTGCTTGAGGCCATCTCGCTGCTCTCGCCCGGCCGCGGACTGCGCGGCGCGCCGTTCGAGGACGTGGCGGCGCAGGGCTCGGACGGCATGTGGGCGGTGGCCGCGACCGTCGAGACCCCCGAGGGGCCGGCCGATATCGGCACCGGCGCCAGCCCCGATGGCGGGCGGCGGGTGCGGATCAACGGGGCGAACGCCCGCACCATCGAGGAAATGAGCGCCTACCTGCGCGTGCTCTGGCTCACCCCGGCGATGGATGGCCTGTTCACCGGCCCGGCCGGTGACCGCCGCCGCTTCCTCGACCGGCTGGTGACGACGCTGATCCCGGGCCACGCCGCTGCCGTCAGTGATTTCGACAAGGCCATGCGCCAGCGCAACCGCCTGCTCGAGGAGAATGCCGACCCGCTGTGGATCGACGCGGTGGAAGCGCAGATGGCCGCCGCCGGCGCGGCGCTGCATTTCTCCCGCACCGACAGCCTCGCGGACCTGCAGGCGCTCAGCACCGCCGGCGTCGATGCAGCCAGTTTCCCCGCCGCCCTCCTCGCGCTGACCCCGCTGTTCGCCGACCGGCACGAGGCGCAGAGCGCCTCCGGCCTCGAAGCCGAACTGCGGGACACCTGGGCCGCCTCGCGCGGGCAGGATCGGGCCGCCGGCCGCACGCTCGTCGGTCCGCACCGGGTCGATCTCGAGGTGCGGCACGCGCAAAAGGACATGCCGGCGGCGCTCGGCTCCACCGGCGAGCAGAAGGCGCTGCTGATCGGGCTGATCCTCGCCCATGCGCGGCTGACCAAGCGCGCCACCGGCATCGCCCCGTTCCTGCTGCTCGACGAGATCGCCGCCCATCTCGACCCCGGCCGCCGCGCCGCGCTGTTTGCCGCGCTCGATACGCTGGGCACGCAGTGCTTCATGACCGGCACCGACCCGATGCTGTTCGAAGCGCTGGGCGAGGACGCGCAGCGGATCGGCGTGCGCGACGGGCGGCTGGGGCCGGCCTGAGGGGCGGGGGCTCCCCTCCCCCTTGCGGGGAGGGGGTGGGGGTGGGGGTCCATCGGCGATCGCCGCACTACCCCTCCCTCGATCCCTCCCCGCAAGGGGGAGGGAGGCGATGAAGTCCCCTCGCGGTGGCTGTCGATTCGCTTAGCCGCTTGCCTCGGCTGCCCCGGATTGCCACAGTCGAGGCAATGGGAGGATTTCGATGACGACGATCGAACGCTGGGACGAGCTGCCGGAGCGGACGGTGTTCCCCGGTTTTCACGGCCGCTTCATCCATTCGGGGCAGATGACCTTCGCGCGCTGGCGCATCGATGCCGGCGCCACCCTACCCGAGCACAGCCACCTGCACGAGCAGGTGGTGCACGTCTATTCGGGCGAGCTCGAGCTCACCGTCGACGGCGTCACCCACCGGCTCACCGCCGGCACGGTGCTGACCATCCCGCCGCACGCGAGGCACTCGGGCCGGGCGATCACCGATTGCGACGTGATGGATGCGTTCAGCCCGGTGCGGGAGGATTACCGGTAGCGCGTCCTGATCCTCCCCCGTTCACGGGGGAGGGGGACCGCCGAAGGCGGTGGAGGGGGCGACCACACGCATCGAGTCAGACTCGCCCCCTCCACCAGCTTCGCTGGTCCCCCTCCCCCGCTGCGCAGGGGAGGATCAGGCGGAACCCCGCCGAGCCGCGCTGGTTGACTCTCCACCAAGGAGATCCGCCATGGCTACCGACATCCCCCCGTTCAATCCCGATCCAATCCCCGGCTCGCGGCCCGAGCCCGAGGTGCCGCCGTTCGGGCCGGGAACGATCCCCGATCTTCCCGATGACGACGTGCCGATCGATCCGGACGATCCGGGCGAGGAACCCGACCTTCCGCCCGGACGCGAGCCGTTCCCCGAAGGCGACCCGGTCCCGCCGGTGTGAGGGGGATCGGTGCGTTGCTGAAGCAGAGAACCCCCTCCCGGCCTCCCCCATAAAGGGGGAGGTGCACGGCCGGTGTGTTGGGCACGATTGAAGCTACAACCTCGACTCTTCACCTCCCCCCTTGTGGGGGAGGCCGGGAGGGGGCCGTCTCTATCCGTCAAGCATCAACCCAATCCACCCACAATGTCATTCCGGCGCAGTCGCCGCCCCCCGCTATGGTCCGGCCAATCTCAGGATGGGCCCCGGCCCGCGCCGGCGTGACCCAGTGGATGCGTGAACATCGTACCCGCCGCCCCTACTCCCCGTGCCGCCACACCGTCTCTTCCTGCATGTCGTGATCCTGGACGATCACCTCGATATCGCGCTCGCCGGTGTCGCGCGCCGCCTCGATGGCGGCGGCGATGGCGTCGTCGCGGCTGGCGAAGGGCGCGGTGATCGAGCCGCGATAGGTGTATTGCCAGGCGGAATGGCGGTGGAAGACGATGAAATGGCGCTCGGTCATGGCGCTCTCCTTTTGCCGCGCATAACGCGGCGCAGGGGAGCGCCGTTGCAGGGCCTCAGTGACGGCTATGCCGCCGCCATCACCGGGTCATTCCCGCGCACGCGGGAATCCCTGTTTGTGGAGGGCGCAGCAAACGAAGATCCCCGCTTTCGCGGGGATGACCCGGTGGATCGGGTAAGCGTCAGTGACGGGTCTTGCCGTCTTCTTCCTGTTCGAACAGTTCGGCATTGGCCGCATCGGCCGACAGGCGCACCCTGTCGCCCTCGATGCCGGCGACGAGATCGCCCGGCACATAATGGTGGTGGCCCTCATGGCTCCCCACCTCGTCGCGCGTCAGCTTGATGCGCGTCCCCTCGACCCGATCCACCGTGCCGACCCGCACGCCATCGGCGCCGATGACTTCCATATGCTCACGAATATCAGAGAGGATCGACATGGCACTGCTCCGTTGTTGGGGGATTGGAGCAGGAGGAACGTGCGGGAGTGGGGAGGGGTTGCTGCAGCGAACTCTGCCCTAGAACCGCACAGCAGACTTCATGTAGCCGAGCAGCTGGGTTGCGCGCTGAGCGTTCGGCGACTTCTTTCCCGCAAGCTGCTCCAACCGCGTTACCACGGCATCGAAATCAACGATCCTGTCCAGACTCGATCTGGAGATAACCTTCCGCTCTCCGTCCTCCGAGGACGTGGCTATTCCTGTGAAGTGAGCGAGAAAGGTAAGCAGGCCCCTATCTAACTTTGTAAAGTTAGCAACTGCTGAACGAACGAACTCTTGATCACCAGCCTGATACCAGCCCCACAGCGCGCTTATTGATTCCGGCAAAGCCAGCACCCCTTTGACTCCGAGATCGCGATATCGAGCGATCATCAGTGGAGTGATGGCATCGAGTTCCAACTCAGTGATGATTGAGCCGCCGCGGGGAGCCTCTCCAGCCCGACCATAAGCAAACCACTCGCCGCGGAACAATTCCGACAACCATCCCGTCGATCGCCCCTTCTCGAAGAGCGCTAGGACGATGGGGCGTGGGATAGCGTCATCGCGGTCAGGAAGAAGCTTCTGCCAGAGGCTGTCGGCCGAGTGCCAGAGGGCGAACGAGCCGAATGGACTTGGCGGTACGGTAGTCGCCGCGACGTCCAAGACATCGGCGATGCCAAGCAGCAGGTTGCTATGAACGCTCTCACCAAGCTCTGCGAGGGTGTCAGAGTCTAGCCTACCGAGAACAACCTCGGCCTTTGTTACGCCACTTGTCTGGGGGAGTTTGAGCCAGCCCTCCAAAAGCTGGCTGATCGCTTTCGAAGACTTCTGCGCTGCAGCCTCAAAGGCCTCTAGGTCTGCGGAGTTCACTGCGTTGCGCGGCGGCGATAACGCAAAGTAAAGCCGCTGATGATCTGGACTCGAAAGACGACGACCTCGAATATTGGCGGCTCTTTTCCTCGTACCCTCTTGCGTGAAAATCCTCCCTTGATCGCCGTGGCCGATACCAGGGAGACGGGCGTCCAATTCCCACTCGACCTTCTTGAATGAATTCCCGTCGCGAGCGAGTATTTTCTGCAGCGTGGCGAATTCTGCCTTCGATGATTCTTCTGATACTTGGACCCTACCCGGCCACATCGCGCTATACGCTGCACAGTAGGCTTCTATCCAGCGATACAGCCGTAAGTTTCCAACCTTGACCAGTTCGAGCCAGACCAAGTCTCCAAGGTCAACCTCCCCTTTCAGAGCAGGTACCTTCAGGCGTAACGCGTCTAGTGTGCGAACTACCGCCCTCGGTGTGGTCAGGCGTCTCCCGCCCTCAACATCAACCGCACTATCGATGCTTTTTCGGGACTGACGATCGAGAGAACCTGTCAGTTGAGCTAGCTCGTCCGAGAACCACCTCCTTAAGTCGAACGCTTCCGGCGTGGGAACCGGAACTACTACCTGGACGATTTTCTCGACAAAGGCTTGGCCGTCCTTCACGCCAAGCGCGGTCTGCACATTGCGAGACAAGACGTCCGAGTCGTAGCAAAGCACGTAAGTAACGTTGGGAAAATCCGCTACAGCCCGTACCAGACGAAGGAGCTCAACTGCCTCGAGCGGCTCCAGGCGGTCAACATCGTCGATGGTGACAACGACTCGAGTCCCCAGCTCTCCCAGAGCTCTTGCCAACGACTTCTTGCTCTCTGCCAACGAGGCTGAACCATCCGCAGCAGCGACCGCTTCAATGCCCTGCCGCACGGCGTCAACGGTCGGTCCAGCGAAGGGAAGCGACCCTGCTAAGAAACTGGCTAGAGGCCCAAGCTTTGAAACCTTTTTGGCAAACTCTCGCAGGTCTCCCGCGGCGCGCTTAGCCTTGCTTAGCATCGCGGGAGATGGATTGCCCTCCGCCGACTGCGTTGCTTCGACAGCCAAGGCAAGTTCATCGAATAGAGCGGTGAGGAGGGCGTCCCGATCATGAACAAGCCAAGGCTTGTAGTCGACAATTCTGGTCTCGGGACTAGCGGCCCCAATCTCGGTCGTAACCAGTGATAGCAGGCTAGACTTTCCAGACCCCCATCTCCCTTCGATGCCGATCACAATGCCATCTGCGATGCCCTCGCTTGCGAGGGCCTTCGCAAGCCTTGCCGCAATCGGACGAAATCCTAGCCGGTCGGGATCTGATTCTCCGAGTGGTCGATCACCGCGAAGTGTCACCACCTAATGCGCCCCGTCCCAATCCCTCGCCGCATGCGCATCTACCTTGATGGGCACCGTCAGCCGTACCGCCGGCTCGCTGGCCGTCTCCATGGTGCGCACGATCACCGGCATCACCTCAGCCTCCTTGCCCTCGTCCACCTCGAAGATCAGTTCGTCGTGGACCTGTAGCAGCATCAGGGCATCCGAGCCGGCGGCCTTGAGGGCCGGTTCCATGCGGATCATGGCGCGGCGGATGATGTCGGCCGCAGAACCCTGGATGGGGGCGTTGATCGAGGCGCGTTCGACGAAGCTGCGCTCGGCCGGGTGGGTGCTGTTGGCGTTGGGGAAGTTGACCTTGCGGCCAAAAATGGTTTCGACAAAGCCATCCTGCTTCACCTTGCGGCGCTGCTCGGCCATGTAGTCCTGGATGCCGGGGAAGCGGGCGAAGTAGGTCTTGATGTACTCGCCCGCCTCGGAGCGCTCGATGCCGAGCTGGTTGGCGAGACCAAAGGCCGAGATGCCGTAGATGATGCCGAAATTGATGGCCTTGGCGCGCCGGCGCACTTCCGAGGGCATGCCCTCGATGGGGGTGTTGAACATTTCGGACGCCGTCATGGCGTGAATGTCGAGCCCCTCCTCGAACGCATCCTTCAGCGCCTGGATATCGGCGATGTGGGCGAGGATGCGCAGCTCGATCTGCGAATAATCGGCACTGATCAGGGTTTTTCCGGCCGGGGCGACGAAGGCGGTGCGGATCTTGCGGCCATCCTCGGTGCGCACCGGGATGTTCTGCAGGTTCGGATCGTTCGAGCTCAGCCGCCCGGTCAGCACCGAGTGCTGCGAGTAGGTGGTGTGCACGCGCCCGGTGCGCGGGTTGATATAGGCGGGCAGCGCATCGGTATAGGTGCCGATCAGCTTGGTCAGCTGGCGCCAATCGACAATGGTGCGGGCGATGCCGACGCCTTGCGCGGCAAGATCCTCGAGCACGTCGGCGCCGGTGGACCAGGCGCCGGTCTTGGTCTTGGTGCCGCCGGGCAGGCCCATGCGATCGAACAGGATTTCGCCCAGTTGCTTGGGGGACCCGAGGTTGAAGCTCGAGCCGGCCAGCTCATAGGCCTCGGCCTCGAGCGCGGCGGCGCGCTGGGCGAAATCGCCCGACAGCCGCGAGAGGATGCCGCGATCCACCGTGATGCCGCGGCCTTCCATGCGCGCCAGCACCGGGGCCAGCGGGCGCTCGATGGTTTCGTAGAGCGTCGTCATGTTCTCGGCCGGCAGGCGCGGCTTCAGCACGCACCACAGCCGCATGGTGAGATCGGCATCCTCCGCCGCGTATTTCGCCGCATCCTCGATCGATACCTCGGCAAAGGTACGCTGCGTCTTGCCCGAGCCGAGCAGCTCCTTGATGGCAATGCCCTTGTGGCCGAGCCAGTGATCGGACAGCTCACCCATGGTGTTGAACTGCGGACCATCGAGCGAATAGCTCATCAGCAGGTTATCGTCGAAGGACTGGACCTCGATGCCGTAGCGGCTGAGCACGCCCAGATCGTACTTCACGTTGTGGAAGATTTTCAGGATCGATCGATCGGCGAACACCGGCTTGATCAGCTCGAGCGCCTGCCGCAGATCCATCTGGCCTTCGGCATTGCCGCCGCCGAGCAGATCGTTGGCGCCCACCGTATGGCCGAGCGGCAGGTAGGCGCCGTTGCCGGGGGCCGTCGAGAAGCTGATGCCGACGAGATCGGCCATCTGGTTGTCGAGCCCGGTGGTCTCGGTGTCGGTGGCGACGATGCCGGCTTCGTAGATGGCATCGATCCAGCGCTGCAAGTGCGCGGCGTCGCGGATGATCTCGTATTTGGAATGATCGAGCGGGATCGCCTTGATCTTTTCGTGCTCGAGCTTGGCGTGCACCACCGGCGCGCTGTCGGCGCGGCCCTCGGCCTCCTGCCGCGCAGCGCGGGCATTGGCGCGGGCATTGTTATCGAAGCCGACCGGCTCGGGGGTCTTGGCCGCCAGCTCCGGATCGGCCGGCCAGGCCTCGGGATCGACATCGAGCAGCGTGCCGAGGCGTTTTGAAATGGCGAAGAATTCCATCGCCTTCAGGAACGGAAAGAGCTTCCCCGGCTCGACCGGCTCGCGGATCAGGTCCTCGAGCGGCAGCTCCACCGGCGCATCGTGCTTCAGCGTCACCAGCTGCTTGGAAATCCGGGCGAGGTCGGCATTGTCCTCGAGCGCCTGCCGGCGCTTCGGCTGCTTGATCGAGGCGGTGTTGGCGAGCAGGTTCTCGATGGTGCCATAGGTGTTGATCAGCTCGGCGGCCGTCTTCACGCCGATGCCGGGCACGCCGGGCACATTGTCCACCGCGTCGCCGCACAAGGCCTGAACTTCTATGACTTTGTCCGGACCAACGCCAAACTTTTCGAAGACTTCATCCGAACCAATCCACCGCAACGGGGGTTGTCCAGGCCGCGGAATGGTGTCGAGCAGGCGCACCGAACCATCCGGCTGCACCAGCTGCATCAGGTCCTTGTCGGAGCTGACGATCGTCACCTTGCCCCCGGCATCGCGGGCGAGCGTGGTGTAGGTCGCAATGATATCGTCGGCCTCGAACCCCTCCATCTCGATCGACGGCAGCCCGTAAGCCTTTGTCGCCGCACGCGTTAATGGAAACTGCGGCACCAGCTCCTCAGGCGCCGGCGGCCGGTGCGTCTTGTACTCGGAATAAATCTCGTCGCGAAAGGTCTTGCTCGAATAGTCGAACACGACCGCCATGTGGGTCGGCGCATCATCGCCCGCCAGGTCCTCACCCAGCTTCCAGATCATGTTGCAGAACCCGATCACCGACCCAACCGGCAACCGGTCAGTCTTGCGGGTCAGCTGCGGCAGGGCATGAAAGGCGCGGAAGATGAAGCCGGAGCCATCGACGAGGACAAGATGCATGAAACGATTCCGAATGGTCGGGGCGCGACCTTAGCGGAACTGGTGCGGGGGATGAAGGCTGACAAACGTGACACTGAGGCGGAGCGAATCATTAGATTTCGCTGTCAAGACAATATTATAGGTATTCAACAATTATTCTCGCCCGATCCCAGAAGGGAGAGGGCAAGTTGTATAGTGTCGATGCGTTCATCGACCGCTGGTCCGGCCATGAAGGCGGGCAGGAACGGTCGAACTATTCCTTATTTCTCACCGAGCTTTGCGACATCCTTGATGTCCCGCACCCCGATCCAGCAGGTTCGCGGCACGAGCTCAACGACTATGTTTTCGAGCGCAGGATCGAGCGACGTCTCGACAATGGAAGCGTCGAGACAAAGCGAATAGACCTGTATCGGCGCGATGCCTTCATTCTTGAGGCCAAGCAAAGCCGCCTGCGCGGCGGCCGCAAGGCACTCCATACGGGAATTGCGCCGCAGGGAGACTTGTTCGCCGCACCCGTTGACGAGGCGATAGCTGGTATCGACCAGCTGATGAACAACGCCCGGCGGCAAGCAGAAGCCTACGCCGCGCTGCTGCCGGCAGACCATGCCGCACCGCCCTTTCTGCTGGTGTGCGACGTGGGCCGCAGCATCGAGCTGTTCGCCGACTTTTCCAGCTATGGGCGCCACTACCACCAGTTCCCGGACGCGCGGAGCTTTCGCGTCTCGCTGCCGCAGCTTGCCGACAGCGAGATGCGGGGCTTGCTGCGCAAGGTCTGGCTGGAGCCGCATAGCCTCGACCCCACGAGGAAATCGGCCAAGGTGACGCGAACGATCGCCGGGCAACTGGCGAAGGTCTCGACCGCGCTGGAGCGTCGCGGCCACGAACCGCGCACTGTTGCGATCTTCCTGATGCGCTGCCTGTTCACGATGTTCGTCGAGGATGCCGAGCTGATCCGCAAAGGCAGCTTCCAGGCGATCCTTGAGCGCTGTGCGGCGGAACCGCATCGGCTTGTCTACGAACTCGCCGATCTATGGCGCCGGATGGATGTCGGCGACTATTCGCCGGCCATCGGCGAGAAGCTGCTGCGCTTCAACGGCAAGCTGTTCAAGCAGGCTTCGGCGATCCCGCTCACGCCCGATGAGATCGAGATGCTGCGGGACGCCGCCGGCGCCGACTGGCGTGACCTCGAGCCGGCGATCTTCGGGACCCTGTTCGAGCAGGCGCTCGATGCAGCCGAACGCAAGCAGCTGGGCGCACACTACACGCCGCGTCCTTACGTCGACCGCGTCATCGACAGCACGATCATGGAGCCACTGACGCAGGACTGGGTCAACGCACAGAACGCTGCCGAGCGGGAGCTGCGTGCCGGATCCAAGGCCGGGGCGCTTGCGGAACTGACTGCGTTCCTCAAGCGCCTGTCGATGGTGCGCGTCCTCGACCCCGCCTGCGGGACCGGTAACTTCCTCTATGTCGCGCTACGCCGGATGAAGCAGCTCGAAGGTGAAGTGCTGCGGCAGATCGAGGATCTGGGTGGGGGACGCGCGCTGGAGGATGTCAGCGACACCTCGGTAAAGCCCGAGCAGTTTTTCGGACTCGAACTCAACACGCGAGCCGTCGAGATTTCCGAGCTCGTGCTGTGGATCGGGTACCTGCAATGGCACCTCAAGACGCGCTCCACGCCGCCGCGGGAGCCGGTGCTCGGCAGCAATGATCATGTGCGCCAGGGCAATGCGGTGCTGACCTGGGACGGTGCCCCCGAGCGAGCGCTGAAACGGGTCATGGGCGTGCCGGCCCAGACAGCGCAGGGGCGGGAGGTCTATGTCTACCCCAATCCGTCGCGGCCGGACTGGCCGGCTGCCGACTTCATCGTCGGCAATCCGCCGTTCATCGGTGGCAAGGATCTCCGCAGCCGGCTGGACGAGGGCGAGGTCGAGGCGCTGTGGGCGGTACATCCGCACATCAATCCGTCGGCCGACTTCGTCATGTACTGGTGGGATCGGGCGGCCGAATTGCTGGTTAAACCGGGTTCGCGCCTGCGGCGCTTCGGTTTCGTGACGACCAACTCGATCACACAGGTCTTTCAGCGGCGCGTGGTCGAGAATCGGCTCAGGGGTGACAAGCCGATCTCGCTAGTGCTTGCCATCCCGGATCATCCCTGGACCAAGGCCAGCGCCGACTCGGCGGCGGTGCGGATCGCGATCACGGTCGCCGAAGCGGGAGAGCGGGACGGTATCTTGCGGAAGGTAACCGGCACGGCCGACCTGGATACCGACGAGCCGAAGGTGGAGCTTTCGCGGCAGCGGGGCCGGATCAATGCGGACCTGACGATCGGGGCGGATGTGGGCAGTACGACAGCACTCGTAGCGAACGATGGCATCTGCTCTCCTGGGATGAAGCTGCATGGTAGTGGCTTCGTCGTGAAAGAGGCTCAGCTTGCGGGGCTGGGCGTCAGCTTTCGCCCAGGGCTCGAGCACCACATCAGGGACTACCGCAATGGCCGCGATCTAGCCTCGCGATCACGGGCCGTCAAAGTGATAGATCTCTTTGGGCTCGGAGAAAGGGAGGTGAGGGACCGATATCCTGAGGTCTATCAACACCTTCTGGAGACAGTGAGGCCAGTCAGGCAAACAGCCTTCAACAGATCCGCGACGAAGGATGCTGCTTCGTACCTGGCTACATGGTGGCTGTTCGGCAAACCCCGGCAGGAACTAAGACCCGCGCTGCAGGGCCTGGCACGCTATATCGTGACAGTTGAAACGACGAAGCACCGCGTTTTCCAATTTCTGTCGGGCGACATCTTGCCGGACAACATGCTTGTGGCCATTGCCACTGATGACGCCTTTCACCTGGGCGTGCTGTCATCCCGAAGCCATGTCGCCTGGGCATTGAGCTCTGGCGGCCATCTTGGAGTCGGCAACGATCCCCGCTATTCCAAATCCCGCTGCTTCGACCCGTTCCCATTTCCGATTGTCACCACCCGACAGCGTGCCGCGATCGCCGACCTGGCCGAAGAACTGGATGCGCTGCGCAAGCGGGTGCTCGCCGAGCATGAAGATCTGACGCTGACGGGCCTCTACAACACACTCGAGGATGTCCGCGCGGGGCGAGAGCTTTCGCGCAAGGCGCAGGACGTCAAGGCGCGCGGGCATGTGCTGATCATCAAGGAATTGCATGAGCGCATCGATGCGGAGGTTGCGCGCGCCTATGGCTGGCCTGAGCAGATGGACGACCAGACGTTGCTGCAGGCGCTCGTCGATCTGAACAAGGAGCGGTCCGAGCTCGAGCGGCGGGGTACATTCTACTGGCTGCGCGAGAGCTATCAGGTCGAAAGACTGGGACCATTGGCCCACCGTGCCGATCGCGTGAAGGCCATCGCGTCTGAGCCGTCACGCAGAACGCTGGCGAGAATGCCGGACGACATGGCCGGTCAGACAGCTACCATCCTGCGCCTGTTTCCGACCGGGGCGGCTCCGATATCGGCAGGCGAGATTGCGGCCGGACTAGAACATGGCAGCCGTTTGCGGCCCGTTGTCGATGAGGTTCTCGGCATACTGGCGCGACAGGGCGAAGTGGATCGGCTCGCCGATGGCCGCTATGTGCGAGCAGCTCGCTAACCGAGGAGTCGCACCGGGTTCCCCGCCGCAAAAGCTTCTGTTATGAGGGATCATGGGCCTGACCACCTTCCAGCTGCGGATCCTGCGTGCCGGCGTTGCCGTGCCGGTGCTTGCCGCATTGGTTGCCGGCTGCTCGATGGCGGGCATTCCGGCGTTCAAGCCGACCGGCGTGCAGGTGGCTGCGGCCAGTCCGGCGCCGGTGCCGGCGACGCGCCCCGATGCCGATGCCGCCCCGTTCGAACCCTTCGGCTTCGTCGAGGCGCCGGCCCGTTCGTCCGGCAGCGTCGATGGACTGATCGGCAAATATGCCGCAGCTTACGGCGTGCCGGAATCGCTGGTGCGGCGGGTGGTGGCGCGCGAGAGCGGCTTCAACCCGGGCGCGCGCAACGGGCCCTATTACGGCCTGATGCAGATCCGCCATGATACCGCCCGCAGCATGGGCTACCGGGGCGAAGCGTCGGGCCTGCTCGATGCCGAGACCAACCTCAAATATGCGGTGAAATATCTGCGCGGCGCCTACCTGGTGGCGCAGGCCAATCCCGACCGGGCCGTACGCTTCTATGCCAGCGGCTACTATTACGACGCCAAGCGCATGGGCCTGCTCGAGGAAGTCGGGCTGCGCTAGAGTCCGTACTCAATGGCGCAGCACCTCGGTTACGCTGAGGCGGCGCTCCCACCCAAAGTGTCATTCCCGCGAAGGCGGGTACCCAGTCGGGGTACCGAGCGTGCGGCCGCTGGATTCCCGCCTTCGCGGGAATGACGCGGGAGTTTGGGGACCGCTTCGAACGTGAAATGCTCCAAGGCGCGCTGCGGCCAAGCGTATGGGGCAACGGCGCTTGCCAACCCTGCCGCAAACGACGCCACCGGCATCATCGCCCGCCGGCGCCGGAGCCGGGCGCGCGGATGATGAAGCCGGTGGGCCGTGCGCCGGAGGGGGGCGCCAGAGTCCCCGGTTAAGGTGCCGGGGACAAGTCGAAGAAATCAGCTTTCGATGGCGAGACGGACCAGTTCGGCCGTGTTGCGGGCGCCGATCTTTTCCATGATGTGCCGGCGATGCACCTCCACGGTGCGATAGGAGAGGCCGAGATCGACGGCGATCTCCTTGTTGGTGCGTCCGTCGACGACGAATTGCAGGATCTGCCGCTCGCGATAGGTGAGGGTGCCGAAGCCGCGCACCGTGACGCCCCCTGCGCCATCCTTGGTGTGCTCGACATGGATGTCGCCGCGGAACATCTCCTGGGCCGCCACAGCCAGTTCCACCGGGGCATAAGGCGGGGAGAATACCGAGCTGGCGCCGCGCCGCATGACCGCGCAGACGAGTTCGGCGCGCGTACCCTCGGGCGCGAGCAGGAAGGTATGGATGCCCAGATGCTGGCCGCGAATGGCATCGAGCGCCTCGAGCGCAGCCGTCAGGTCCATGTCCGCTTCGCAAAGCGGCAGGATGACCAGATCGGGCCGGCGCAACGCGATCAGCCGCGTCATTGCCATGCTGTCGGGCACCATGGAGACCTGAAAGCCCTGGGCGATGAACTCATCGCACAAGCCCTTGGCCACCTTGGCATCCGCATGGGTAAGATAAATCAGACGGTCCCTATTGAGGTAGGGCCGGTAAGGGATGGATTCCGCAACTCTATCCACTTTTTGCCACCTGTTTCTGCGTTTCGCGCCGGCTTACACCAGCCCGACGACCGAGAGGCCCTACGGACCCCCATAACCACGAATCGCATCCACATAAGTAGAAGACCACGGCTGACAGACGGCTGACAATGGTCGGTAACCGATGTTTTACATTCCGGCTAATGCAAAATACGCAGCCGCCAAGCTGACGGCTCCTGTCATTGTATGACAATTATCTGTACCCGAATGGTACACTTATGCTGAAGTGTCAGACAAATTGTCCTACTTTGACGGCAAGCACAGGCCACTGGTTATCAATTGGTATTGCGCCAGAGCGGTGCATAACATCACGCACCCGATTCACCGATTCGTGCTGCCGCCTTAACCTGACGCAGTGAGTGGAACGCGTCAGGAGCGCATATCCAAGATGTTTAGGCGATTGTCGGCCGAAGCTTTCGGCACATTCTGGCTTGTATTCGGCGGGTGCGGCGCGGCCGTGCTTGCAGCGGGATTCCCCGAGGTGGGGATCGGGTTCGTCGGCGTATCGCTGGCCTTCGGCCTGACGGTGCTGACAATGGCCTATGCGGTGGGCGGGATTTCGGGCGGGCATTTCAATCCGGCCGTATCGCTCGGTCTCGCCATTGCGGGGCGCTTTGCCTATCGCGATCTCGTCCCGTACTGGGTGGCGCAACTGGTAGGCGGCGTCGCCGGTGCGGCGGTGCTGTGGATCATCGCCTCCGGCGCCGCCGGCTTCATGCCGGGCGGCTTCGCCTCCAATGGTTACGACGCGTTGTCGCCGGGCGGCTACAGCATGCTGGCGGCGCTGGTGGCTGAGATCGTGCTGACAGCGTTCTTCCTGATCGTGATCCTGGGCTCGACCAGCAAGGCGGCGCCCGCCGGCTTTGCCCCAATCGCGATCGGGCTATCACTGACCCTGATCCACCTGATCTCGATCCCGGTGACCAACACTTCGGTCAACCCGGCCCGCTCGATCGCGGCGGCGATCTTCGCCCAGAACGGGGCGCTGGCACAGGTGTGGCTGTTCATCGTGGCGCCGCTGATCGGTGCCGCGATCGGCGCGGCGATCTGGAAATACGTGCTGTCGCCCGGCGAGAGCCCCGCCAATATCGGCCAGGTCGAGTAGCGACCGCGGCAAACGACAGGAAGGGGCCGGTTCGCCGGCCCTTTTCTTTTGCCCGCTCGCTGCAGCCGAAGTGGCCGCCGGCGCGTTTACGGCGATGGACCGCAGCAGGGGAGCGCGTCGCCATGTCCACACGCTACGGCATCGAACCGAGCTTCGCCGACCGGCACGAGGCGGGACGGATGCTGGCCGGCGAGCTGCGGCAACTGCATCTCGACCACCCACTGATCCTGGCGCTGCCGCGTGGCGGCGTGCCGGTGGCCCGCGAGGTTGCCACGGCGCTGGGCGCCGAACTCGACCTGCTGCTGGTGCGCAAGATCGGCGCGCCGGGGCACGAGGAATATGCCATCGGCGCGGTGGCCGAGAGCCAGGGCAAGCCGCAGATGGTGGCGAGCCCCGAGGTGATGGCGCAGATGGACGCTCCGGCCGGCTATATCGAGGCCGAGCAAGAGCGGCAGTTGGCGGAGATCGCGCGGCGTCGCCTCGACTGGCGCGGCGGGCGACCGCCGATGCCGGTCAAGGGCCGGACCTGCGTGGTGGTGGATGACGGGGTGGCAACCGGCAACACGGCGCGGGCGGCGGTGCGCAGCCTGAAGCTCGATGGCGCGGCAAGCATCGTGCTGGCGGTGCCGGTGGCGCCGGCCGACATGGTCGAGAGCCTGGCGCAGGAGGTCGACCGCTTCGTGTGCCTCAGGACGCCCGAGCCGTTCATCGCGGTCGGGCTGCACTACCGGCAGTTCGGGCAGCTGGGCGACGAGGAGGTGCTGCGCCTGCTGGGCTGAGCCCGCGCATTTCACGATGGGACCACCCGGGCGTGCGGCCGCTGGATCCCCGCCTTCGCGGGGATGACGCCGGAGTTTGTGGACCGCTTCGAACGTGAAACGATCTAGCGCAGATAGCTCTGGTAGAGCCAGCCGGTGCGGTTCTGGTCGTCGGTGACCTTGAGCCAGCCGCGCTGGTTCTCCAGGACCTTGACCTGTTCGCCGGCGCGCAGGGCGAAGAGCCGGCCATGCGACTTGCCCGGCCCGGAACGGACGCTGACGCCGGAGCCGCCTACGGTGCGCAGATCGCCGCTATCGGCGGGCTCGGCCGCCTCGGCGACCCTGGTCGGTTCGGGTTCGGCCGCCGGTTCGGGCTCCGCCGCCGGTTCGGGCTCCGCCTTGGGCTGGGCAGCTTCGGCAACGGCATCGAGCTTGGCCCTGGCTTCGGCGGAAACGGCGGGCGCGGTGCGCGGGGTGGTGGCATAGGCGCTGACCTCGAGCGGCTCAGGCCGGTCGAGCGGTACGACGGGGGCCGTGGCCACCGTGATGGCCGCTTCGGCCGCGGTAGCACGCGAAGGCGTCCCAACGACGGCCACGGCAACCGGGCCGTCGCCATCGCCTTCCTCGACGATGGGGGCGGGCGCCTCGGCCACGGCCACGGCGGTCTCGGCGGCACGAGCACTCGCCAGCCAGCCTTCGTCGTTGGCCTTCACCGCATCGAAGCTGCCGCCGATGACTGCGGCGATCTGCTCGGCCTGCTGCTGCTCGGGCGATGCTACGGGCTCGGGCGCGGTGGCGACGGCAACCACCGGATCGGGCGTCAGGCGCTCCTCGACCACGGCGGATTCGGCCGCTTCAGCCGGCTCGACCACGGCGAGCGTTTCGGTCGCCTTGCCGGCAAAGCACTTGTCGAGGCCGCCGCACTGGACGCCGATCAGCACGCTGACGACACCGACCAGGCCGGCAACGGCGATCACGCAGATACCGATAGCGCCCAGATAAGGGCCGGGTCGGCCAATCTTCGGGAGCCCGGCCTTGCTCGCCCCCATTCGAAATACCCCGCTCATAGCTCGCAAACTGTCCGACAAGCGTGGGGAAAGTCTGACTCGAAATGGACGCAAATGGGGCAATCCCGTGGCAAGCGACAGTTCTCAAGGTGTTCGCGCGGCCAAGGCGGAAAAGTTTGCAGCCTTTTGTGGCAACTCACGAATTGACGCGCAGCACGACGGCGCCCCGCTTGCGTCCGGTATCGACATAGGCGTGGGCAGCAACGATCTCGTCGAGGGTGAAGCTGCGGTCGATCACCGGACGCATCTCGCCCTTGGCGGCAAGATCGAAGGCGAAGGCGACGTGCTCGGGCGTGGCGCGCGGGTCGATCTGCAGCACGCGCTTGCCGGAGCGGCGGGTATTGCCGCGTGCGCCGAGCATGCCCTTGAGGTCGGTAATCACCAGCAGCAGCGCGCCGCCCGGCTTCAACACGCGATCGACGCGCTCGAACGGGGCATTGCCGACGCATTCGAAGATGACGTCGTAGCTCTGGTCGCCGGCGGCGAAGTCCTCGCTCGTATAGTCGATGAC
The DNA here is from genome assembly GCF_057657195.1 of Devosia sp. Soil_C_22. Lineage (NCBI taxonomy): Bacteria > Pseudomonadati > Pseudomonadota > Alphaproteobacteria > Hyphomicrobiales > Devosiaceae > Devosia > Devosia sp. Soil_C_22. Next base: position 239,827 of record NZ_JBDGIY010000001.1, on the reverse strand, counting down.
ATGATCGGCGCCGAGCGAACGGACCAGCTCGATGTTTGGTGTGCTGGTCACCGCCGTGACTACGGCGCCACAGGATTTCGCAGCCTGCACCGCGACGGTGCCGACCGCGCCGGACGCGCCGTTCACCAGCACGCGGTCACCCGGCCTGATCGGGCAACGGAAGATGCATTCGGCGACGGTATGGCCGCCGAAGACCAGCGCCACCGCCTCGTCATGGCTCATCGCTTCGGGCTTTTTCACCATCGGCGACACTTCGGGCAACAGCACGTACTCGGCGTGGCCACCAAAGGCAGCCCCCGTCAGGCCCGCCACCTCGTCGCCCGGCCGGAAGCGGGTGACGCCCTCGCCCACCGCCTCCACCGTGCCCGAGAAATCCATGCCGAGGATTTGCCGGCGCGGCCCGAAGATGCCGACCACGGCCCAGGCGATCAGTCCCAGCCCTTTGGGCAGGTCGCGGGCGCGCATGCGGTGATCGGCAACCGAAACCGTGGAGGTGGCGACGCGAACGAGCACATCGCCGGGCCTCGGCACGGGCTTGGGCACGTCCTCAACGGAAACAACTTCCGGCCCGCCGAACCTGCGATAGACCGCCGCCCGCATCGCGATGCCCTCCGATTCCTCCCGCAGAGATTGGAGGACGTGGACGACAATGCAATGGCGCGGTCAGCCAGCCATGGCCTTATCCACCTCTCCGACATTCGGCACGGCCGGCTGCGCGCCGGGCTTGAGCACGGCGAGGCTGGCAGCGGTAGCGGCACGGCGCATGGCTGTTTCGAGGTCGAGGCCGGCATCGAGGCCGGCCGCGAGGTAGCCACAGAACGTATCGCCGGCGCCAACGGTGTCGACCGGATCAACCTGCAGCGCCGGGACGCGGAAACTGCCGGTCGGGGTGGCGGCGCGGGCGCCTTCGCCGCCGAGGGTGACGATGATGGTCTGGTTCTGCGCGCGGGCCCAATCGGCCATCGCGGCATCGAGGCGGTCAAGGCCGGCGCCGGTCAGCAACTCGAACTCGGTCTCGTTGGCGATGACGATCGAGGCCTTCTCGGCCACCTCCCGGGTGGTCGGCAGGAACGGCGCGGTGTTGAGGATGGAGATGACGCCCTGCTCTCGCGCCAGTTCGAGGGCACGGACCGTCGCCGCCTGCGGGATTTCCTGCTGCAGCATCAGCACCGAACCGATACCAAGGCCGGCGAGCGCCGCATCGGCGTCGGCGGGGCTCATGGTGCCGTTGGCGCCGGGAAGGATGGCGATGACGTTCTCGCCCGCTTCGTCGACGAAGATCATGGCGATGCCGGTCGGTCCCTCGGCGGCGCGGACATGGGCAAGATCGACGCCATCAGCGCGCAGCAGCTTCAGCGCTTCCTCGGCGAAAGCGTCAGTGCCGGCGGCGGCGAACAGCCGGACTTCGGCGCCGGCGCGGCGGGCGGCAAGCGCCTGGTTGGCGCCCTTGCCGCCGGCGGCCATCGAGAAGGCACCGCCCGGCACGGTTTCGCCGGGCTTGGGGATGCGGCTGACGGTGCCGATCAAATCGAGATTGGTGGAGCCGAAAACCGTAATCATCCGAGCACCTTGGGTATGGTGTTCCAGTTGCGCATGGTGGCGATGGCGCCCTTTTCCAACTGGCGGTCGAACTTGTCCAGCCCCGGACCGTGACGGCCGTCGGGCTGGCGGTGACCGACGAGGAAGATGTCGCGTTCGCCGACGCCGGCGATGTCGTAATCACCCGGCAGGCCATTGTAGTTCGCGCCCTTGGGCAGGGGCTTGTCGAACATCAGGACATAGCGGTGGTAATTGTCGGCCGCGGGCCAGGCGGCGAAGGGGTCGGAGCTCAGCATGTGCTCGATCTCGGGACCCGAGCGCATCACCGCTTCCGAGAACCAGCCCCAGCGCTTTTCGATCGCCGCTTCCAGTTCGGCCTTGGGATCGGTCTCGCATTCGAAGCGTACGTTGCCGCTGGCGAGGATGGTCTTGACCTTCGTGTAACCCAGCTCCTCGCAGAGCGCCTTGAGCTCGGCCATCTTCATCTGGCGCTTGCCGACATTGACGGCGCGAAGAAAGGCCACCCAGACGGTCATCGGCGGATCACTTCGCCTTCTGGGGGTAGATGGTCTCGCCGTTCTTCAGCATCTCGACGAAGGCCCTGATCTTCTTCTCGCGGCCGGCCGGGGTCTTGAGATTGTGGATGCGGAAGGCAAGCGCGAAGCGGTTCTGCTCGGTCAGCTTGCCGAGCATCTCCTTTGCCGCCGGCTCGGCATCGATTGCTGCCTGCAGGTCGTGGGGGATCTTCAGGTCCTTGCCGCTGCCATAGGCGCGGTCCCAGCGGCCGTCGGCCTTGGCGGCCTCGACATGCTTCAGCCCATGCTCGGTCATCAGCCCGGCGTCCTTCAGCCGGGCGACGTTGTCGACATTGATCTTGCTCCATACGCTCTTCTTGCCGCGCGGCGTGTAGCGCTGCAGGAAGCTCTTGTCGTCGAGGCCCTTGCGGATGGCGTCGATCCAGCCCCAGCACAGCACCGCATCGATCGCCTGCTTGGCGTTGATCGAGGGCAGGCCGGAGCCAACCTTGTGCATCTTGATCCAGACCTCGTCGGCCTGGTCGTGGTGCTGAGCCAGCCAATCGTAGAAGGCCTGGAAGTCCTCGAACTCGCGGACCTTGTTCGGATCGACCTTTACGGGCGCCATTCGCCGATTTCCGAGGCCAGCGCCTTCTCGAGCGCCGGCTCCAGGCGTTCGTCGTTGGGCAGCTCGATGCCGAAGGTGCCGGTGAGCACGTCACGCAGCTCGGCGGTCGAGGCGAGCTCGCGCACCTCGGGTTCGCCTTCGAGCGGACGGATGGTCAGGCGTTTGTTGAGCAGCGCGATACGCCGGGTCTTGTCGGCGCGGGCTGCAACGAGCCGATCGCGGAACTGCGGGCTCGAGGAGACAAGCTCGTTGATCTGGTCGATCCCCGCGGCATCGATCTCGTCCAGCGTCATGCGGAAGCAGGCGCGCCAGTCCTCGCCGATCTGCACCTCAAGTCGCCAGACGCCATCGGTGTCGGTGAGACGGTAGGTCTCGTGCGGGGTCGGCTGCTCGACATCGGCGCGCAGGCGCAGCGGCGCGGTGGGCGATTGCCGGCCGAAGCCGGCATCGACGAGGTAGCGGCTACCGGCGATCTCGACTGTCAGCACCACATGGGTGGGTGGCTGCTCGACCGGCTCCTCGAGGCCCCAGAGCACCACTGCGGGGTGGATCTTCACCGCGTAGTCGAGCTCTTCGAGCATAGCTTTGACGAGCAGGTTGTGCTCGAGGCAATAGCCGCCGCGCTTGTCGAACAGCAGCTTCTGCTGGAGGTTGGCGAGCTCGAGCCGGACGGGCACGCCCATCAGCGGATCGAGGTTCTCGAACGGAATGGCAGCCGAGTGCGCCTGCACCAGCTGGCTCAGCGTTTCCAGGGATGGCGCGATCGAGCCGGCAAAGCCGATGCGTTCGAACCAGGCATCGATATTGGCCTTCGCCACGGACATCCCCACCGCCGATTCCGGGAGCGCGATAATGGTGTGGCGAAACGGATTTGTCACCCCGCCCGGATGGTCAGCCGAACAGTAGGATGCCCCACAGGCCGACAGCGCCGACGAAAATGCGCCAGTAAGCGAAGATCGCGAAGCCGTGCCGCGAGATGTAGTCGAGCAGGTAGCGCACCACGAAGAAGGCGACGACGAAGGCGGCGGCAAAGCCGATGATCACCGCGGCGCCGAGCTCGGCGGTGATGAACTCGCGGCTCTTCCACAGATCGTAGAGGAAGGCGCCGCCCATGATCGGCATGGCGATGAAGAAGGTGAACTCCGCCGCCGAGCGCTTGTCGGTGCCGAGGAGGAGCGAGCCGACAATGGTGGCGCCAGAACGCGACACGCCGGGGATCAGCGCCAGCATCTGGAACAGGCCGATATAGAGGCAGAGCAGCGGCGGGAAGTTGTAGATATCGGTGTATTTCGGCGTGAGCTTGAGCTGATCGACATAGAGCAGCACGATGCCGCCCAGGATCAGCGTGACGCAGAAGACGACGGGCGTCTCGTAGATCACCGTCTTGATGAAATCGTGCAGCAGCACGCCGGCGATGGCGGCCGGGAACGAGGCCAGCACGACGCCGAGAATGAAGCGCAAAGCCCCTGGCTTACGGGCAATCGCATCCTTGGCGATGGCCACCAGCCGGCTGAAATACACCACCAGGATGGCGAGGATCGCGCCGAACTGGATCAGCACCTCGAACACCCGGCCAGGGCTGTTGAAGCCCAGGAAGTGACCGACGAGGAGGATGTGGGCGGTGGAGGAGACCGGTAGGAATTCGGTAAGGCCTTCGATGATCCCGAGGATCAGGGGCACAAAAATTCCTTGATCGCCGTTCATGTGATCCCCTACCTAACTTATTCAGCCAACAAACTTGCCCATCGGGGCGCCGGGCCGCTTCTAGCCCGATTTGCGTGAACCCGCCAAGGATCGCTCAAAAGCATGCCAAGGTTGCTGCAGCACCGGCTCGACCCCGCCTCCCGTCTCGCCCGCCTGATGTTCGCCGAATATGGCGTGGCCATCGACCTCGAAGACATCAAGCCGTGGACGCGCGATCCCGGCCTGCTCGAGCTCAATCCGGCGGGCACGGTGCCGATCCTGCTCGATACCGGCGAGCCGCCGATCGTGGGCACGCTGGCAGTGATCCACGCCATCGAGGAGCGCTACGCACCCAGTTCGGTTGCGGGGCTGATCCCGGCGCAGCCGGCGCTGCGGCACGAGATGTGGCGGCTGCTCGACTGGGTGCTGGTCAAGCTCAACGACGAGGTGACGCGCTACATCCTCGAGGAAAAGATCGTGAAGCGCGACCAGCGCGGCATGACCCCCGAGCCCGGCGTGCTGCGCGTCGCCAAAGCCAACCTCGTCGAGCACCTGCACTATTTCAACTGGCTGTTCGCGACGCGCCAGTGGATCGCCGGCGAGAGCATGACGCTCGCCGATTTCGCCCTCGCCTCGCACCTGTCGAGCCTCGATTACATGGGCGACGTGCTGTGGGATTCTTCGGTCGAAACGCGCGACTGGTATGCCCGTATCAAGTCGCGCCCGGCCTTCCGTACGCTGCTCAACGACCGCGTGGCGGGCCTGCCGGCGGCATCCGGGTATGCCGACCTCGATTTTTAGCCTGTTCCACGTGCTATCGTTCAGCCACGGTGTCATTCCCGCGAAAGCGGGGATCCCTGTTCCGGCGCCGCAAACGGAGATCCCCGCTTTCGCGGGGATGACCCTGTGACTGGATCGACCGACAAGCTCATCGCCGACCTCAAGGAGCGCGCCAAGGCCCTCGGCTTTGACGCCTTCGGCATTGCGCGCGCCGATGCGCGGCCGGATCTGCCGGAAAAGCTCGCGGTGGCGCTCGAACGCGAGTGGCATGGCGAGATGGAGTGGATGGCCGACACGGCCGAGCGCCGCGCGGCGCCCGAAGCGCTGTGGGGCGAGGCGCGCTCGGTGATCATGCTGGGCATGAACTACGGGCCGGATACCGACCCGATGACGGCCCTCACGCGACCCGGGATCGGCAACATCTCGGTCTATGCCCGCAATCGCGACTATCACGACATCATCAAGGGCAAGCTGAAGGAACTGGCCGGGCTGCTCAGCCGGCGGACCGGGGCGGACGTAAAGGTGTTCGTCGACACCGCGCCGCTGATGGAAAAGCCGCTGGCCGAGGCGGCGGGGATCGGGTGGCAGGGCAAGCACACTGTGCTCGTGTCGCGCGAGTTCGGCTCATGGCTGTTCCTCGGCGCGATCATGACCTCGGCCGAATTGCCAGCGGACGCGCCGCATGCCGAAAGCTGCGGCAATTGCCGGCGCTGCCTCGATATCTGCCCGACCAATGCGTTCCCGGCCCCGTTCCAGCTCGATGCCCGCAAATGCCTGAGCTATCTCAATATCGAGCATCCCGGCCCGATCCCGCACGAGTATCGCGTCGCCATGGGCAATCGGGTCTATGGCTGCGACGATTGCCTTGCCGTCTGCCCATGGAACAAGTTCGCCTCGGAAACGCATGAGGCCAAGCTCCGCGCCCGCGACGAGCTGAAGGCGCCCTCCCTCGCCGACCTGCTGGCGCTCGACGATGCTGCTTTCCGTGCGCTGTTCGCCGGCTCGCCGGTGAAGCGCATCGGGCATGCGCGGTTCCTGCGTAACGTGCTGATCGCGGCCGGCAACTCGGGCGACGAGCTCTTGCTGCCGCTGGTCGAGGCTCGGCTTAGCGACCCGTCGCCACTGGTCCGGGGCGCGGCTGTGTGGGCGGTGCGGCGGCTTGTGACCGAACAGCGCGCCGATGCGTTAAAACTTGCCTTTTTGCCCGATGAAGGCGACATGAGCGTCCAGGCAGAGTGGAGCGCGGCCGTCCAGCCGGTGCGTGCAAACTAGAGACCACCGACCAGATGGGCGTCTTCTTTTTCGGAATGGGTTACTCGTCGCGCGCCACGGCGCGGGCACTGCACGAGCTGGGTGACCCGACCATCCCCATTTCCGGCACCACGCGTAGCGCCGAGGGCGCCGAGGCGTTTGCCGACAGCAATTACCGCATCCACGTGTTCGATGGCGAAGTGCCGGGCGCAACGCTGGCGACCGACCTCAGCGAGGCGACGCACGTGATCCTGTCGATCCCGCCCGACGAGCGTGGCGACCCGGCGCTGCTGCACCACCGCGCCGACCTCGACGCGGCCAAAACCCTCGAATGGATAGGCTATTTCTCCACCGTCGGCGTCTATGGCGATTTCGGCGGCGAGTGGATCGACGAGGACGCGCCGACCCGCCCGGTGAATATCCGCTCGCGCCAGCGCGTCGAGGCCGAACAGGCCTGGCGCGACTACGCGGCGTCGCGCGGCGTACCGCTGTTCATCGAGCGGCTGGCCGGCATTTACGGGCCGGGCCGCTCGGCTTTCGACAAGCTGCGCGAGGGTACGGCGCGGCGCATCGTCAAGCCGGGCCAGGTGTTCAACCGCATCCATGTCGAGGATATCGGCCGGGTCACGGCGCTGGCGGCGCTCGCCAGGCTCGAGGGCACATTCAACCTCGCCGACCGCGAACCGGCACCGCCGCAGGACCTCGTGACCTACGCCGCCGGAGTGATGGGCGTGCCGCCGCCGCCGGAAACGCCGTTCGCCACCGCCGAGATGACGCCGATGGCGCGCAGCTTCTATTCCGACAACAAGCGGGTGTCGTCGCGGCGCGTGCTCGCCGCGCTCGGCACCGACCTGCTCTACCCGACCTATCGGGAAGGGCTCGACGCGATCTGGAAGGCGCACGCATGAGCCAGCCACAACCGGCCAAACGCCCTGAGCGCACCGTGCTCGAGGGGCGCTATGTGCGGATCGAACCGATCGGGCCGCAGCACGCGGCAGACCTCTTTGCCGCCGCCGAACCGGAGCGTTTCCGCTACCTGCAGCAGGCGCCAACCGACGCCGCGGAGGTCGCCCGCTGGGTCGACGAGGTCGCGGCCTCATCGGACCGGCTCTACCACGCTGTCATCGACCGCGAGACGGGGTGTGCCGAGGGCCGCTTTGCGCTGATGGGGCTGGTGCCCGAGAATGGCGTCATCGAGTTCGGCGCCGTCTACTGGGGGCCGAAGATTGCCCGGACGCGCAGCGCCACAGAGGCGTTCTACCTGACCGCGCGCCACATCTTCGAGACGCTGGGCAACCGTCGGTTCGAATGGAAATGCAACAACCTCAATGAACCCTCCAAGCGGGCCGCCATCCGCTTCGGCTTCACCTACGAAGGGCTGTTCCGCCAGCATATGATCTTCAAGGGCGAGAACCGCGACACGGCATGGTTTTCGATGCTCGACAGCGAATGGCCGGCGATCCGGGCCGAGTACGAGCGCTGGCTGGCGCCGGAGAATTTTGCGCCCGACGGCATGCAGAAGTCGCCGCTGAGGATCGGGTGAAGCTCTTCCACATCAGCGAGGAGCCGGGCATCGCACGGTTCGAGCCGCGGGTCATCGCCGACGGCGCGCCGAAGGTGTGGGCGATCGAACAGCGCACGCTGTGCAACTACCTCTTGCCACGGGATTGCCCGCGCGTCTGCTTCCGCCCGGCGGCCGATGGCGGTGGCGACATCTCGCTGCTAGAGGGCGCTCCAGTGGTGGTCGCGATCGAAGCGGGCTGGCGCGAACGGGTCGAGAGCATCGCGCTCTATCGCTACGACATGCCGGACGAGAGCTTCGCGCTCGAGGACCGGATTGCCGGCTACTGGACCAGCGGCAGCGCGGTCGTGCCGCGGGCGGTCGAGACGCTGACCGACCTGCCGACGCGGATCGCGGAGGGCGGCGCGAGGCTCGTCGTGCTGCCGTCGCTGTGGGTGCTGCACGACCGGGTGAAGGCATCCGGCCTCGACTTCTCGATGATCCGGATGCGCAACGCGGTGGGGCGGGGCTAGCTCCGGTGCGTGTGGCCGCCCCCTCCACCAGCTTCGCTGGTCCCCCTCCCCCGTAAACGGTGGAGGATTGCTGTGGCGCGATCTCGCCTCCCTTATCCTCCCCTGCGCAGCGGGGGAGGGGGACCGGCGAAGCCGGTGGAGGGGGCGGTCACAAGCCCTGAGTTATGCCGTTAGAGCTCCAACTTCAGCTGTTCGGGCAGCACCACCGCCTCGCGCCGCACCGCCGCCTTAAGCAATTCCAGGTCTTCCGGCCGGCTCAGGCGATGGTCGCCATCGGGGATCAGCGTGAAGGTCACTGGGTCGGTCAGCAGGTGCTGAACCAGCTTCAGCGCGTGGTCGCGCGGCACGTCCGGGTCCTTGCCGCCCTGCAGGATCGTCACCGGACAGCCGACATCGATACCGCGGCCGAACAGCAAATGGCGATTGCCGTCCTCGAGCAGCTTCAGCGTGTAGGGATAGGGCTCGGCCGAGTATTGCGAGGGGCGGAGCACGATGCCGGTCTCGCGCAGCGTCTTCTGCTCCTTCTTGCTCAGCTTCTTGGGCAAGAGCTCCGTGGTCATGTCGACGGCCGGCGCGATCAGCACCAGCGCCTTGACCCGCCCGGGCTCGCGCAGCGCCATGGCGCGGGCGAGCAGCACGGCGATCCAGCCGCCCATCGAGGAGCCGACGACGATCTGCGGCCCCGTGGTCAGTGCGAAGACGGCGAGTGCCTCCTCGAGCCAGCGCGAGATCGTGCCATCGAGGAAATCGCCTCCGGACTGGCCGTGGCCGGAGTAATCGAAGCGGGTGACGGCGAGGCCGAGCTCGGCGCCCAGTTCGTCGAGCACGCTGGCCTTGGAGCCGAGCATGTCGGAACGGTAGCCGCTCAGCCAGAAGATGCCCGGCGCCTTGCCGGAGCGGGCCAACATGGCGATCGAACGCGACTCAACGCCTTCGCCGACCTCGACAAACGTGGTTTCGGGCACCATATCCGTGTTCCTTGCCGTAACTGCCGGTCGCTTTTGCCCTGCGTGTGGTGCGGGATCAACCATTGGGGCAACAGTTCGTCACCAATCCGCCCAACAGGCGTGATTCTTGGGGCCGGTGCTGTTGACTTATGGTCGAGCCGGCACGATTTTAGCGCCGATTTCCCGACCGTTCCCGGTAACAACTGAAGGATCGCCTGCCATTCGTCGTCCCATGAGACCCGTAGCGCCCCAGAAGGATGGGCCGCAATCCAACGAAGACATCTCCTCCCCCGACGTCCAGCTGATCGATGCCGAGGGCACCAATCGCGGTGTCGTGCGCACGCGCGAAGCGATTGCCGAGGCGCAGGAGCAGGGACTCGATCTCGTCATCATTTCCCCGAACTCGACGCCGCCGGTCGCCAAGATGCTCGACCTGGGCCGCTTCAAGTATGCCGCGCAGAAAAAAGCTGCTGAGGCGCGCAAGAAGCAGAAGGTCATCGAGGTCAAGGAAATCCAGCTGCGTCCGAATATCGACACGCACGATTACGAGACCAAGATGAAGGCCGCCAACCGGTTCCTCGACGAGGGTGACCGCGTGAAGGTGACGATGCGCTTCCGCGGCCGCGAGATGGCGCACCAGGAACTGGGCGCGCAGCTGCTGCAGAAGGTCCAGGCCGATCTCGGCGACAAGGTGAAGGTCGAATCGGCCCCGCGCTCGGAAGGCCGCCAGATGGTGATGGTGCTGGCGCCCAAGTGAGGCGTGGCACGATTGTAAGATGAGGGGCGCCGCGAGGCGCCCTTTGTTTTTTTGGGGTTGGGCGGAGGCCGGCGCACTTGGCCACCCCCACCCACCATGCTCCGCATGGTCCCCCCTCCCCACAAGGGGGAGGGAAATCGGCGGGCAACCTCAAACTCAGCGTTAGCAGTCGTCACTCCCTCCCCCTTGTGGGGAGGGAGGACCGGCGAAGCCGGTGGGTGGGGGTGGCCACGCGCACCAGCCTCAATGGCCGGCCAGCACCAGCTCCGCCGCCTTCTCGGCGATCATGATCACCGGCGAGTTCGTGTTACCCGAGGTAATCGCCGGCATGATTGAGGCATCCACGACCCGCAGCCCAGACAACCCACGCACCCGCAGCTGCGGATCGACCACCGCCATGTCGTCGACGCCCATCCGGCAGGTCCCGACCGGGTGAAAAATCGTCGTCGCGATGTCGCCGGCACGACGGGCCAGATCCTCGTCCGACACGAATTGCGGCCCCGGCAGGAATTCCTCGGGCTCGAACCGGGCCACCGCCCGCGTCTGCATCAGTTTTCGCGCGTGCTGGATTGAGGCGGCGGCAATGAGCTTGTCAGCCTCCGCGCTCAGATAGTGCGGCCGGATCTTCGGTGCGGCGCTCGCATCCGGGCTTTCCATGTGAATGGTGCCGCGGCTTTGCGGCCGGAGGTTGCACACCGACACCGTCACGGCCTCGAAGCGATGCAGCGGTTCGCCCAGCCGGTCGGTGGAGAGCGGCTGCACGTGATATTCGAGGTCGGGCGTCGCCACCTGCGGTCCGGAGCGGGCGAAGATGCCGAGCTGGCTTGGCGCCATCGATAGCGGACCGGTGCGGCGTAGCGCGTATTCCACCCCCATGCCGGCGCGGCGGGCGAGGTTGTGGTAGCGGCCGTTCAGCGTCTCGGCGTTCCTGACCTTGAACACGGTGCGGATCTGCAGGTGGTCCTGCAGGTTCTCGCCGACCCCATCGAGCCGATGCCGCACGGCAATGCCGAGCCCGCCCAGCACGTCCGGCCGGCCGATACCCGACAGCTCCAGCAGTTTTGGGGAGTGCACCGCGCCCGCCGACAGTAGCACCTCGCGGCCGGCAAAGGCGTCGACCACCCTGCCTTGATATTTCAGCCGTACACCTGTCACGCACGTGCCTTCGAACAGCAGCGTCTGGGCCTCGGCATTGGTGAGGACGCGCAGGTTGGGGCGGTGCAGCACTGGACGGAGGAAGGCCTTCGAGGTGTTCCAGCGCACGCCGGCCTTCTGGTTCACCTCGAAATAGCCGGAGCCAAAATTGTCGCCGGTGTTGAAATCACCGACGCGCGGGATGCCGAGCTCTTCCGCCGCAGCCTGGAAGGCATCGAGAATGGGCCAACTGAGGCGCTGCTTTTCCACCCGCCACTCGCCGTCGCCGCCATGGCTGTCGGAGGTGCCGCCGTGGTGGCGCTCGGACTTGAGGAACGCGGGCAGCACGTCGTCCCAGCCCCAGCCGGGATTGCCCATCTGGCGCCAGCCATCATAGTCCGCGGCCTGGCCGCGCATGTAGATCATGCCGTTGATCGAGGAGCAGCCGCCCAGCACTTTTCCGCGCGGATAGGGCAGCGAGCGACCGTTCAGCCCAGCCTCGGGCTCTGTCCGCAGCAGCCAGTCGGTGCGCGGGTTGCCCATGGTGAACAGATAGCCGATCGGGATATCGACCCAATGATAGCGATCGCTGCCACCCGCCTCGAGCAGCAAGACGCGGTTGCGCGGATCGGCGCTCAGCCGATTGGCCAGCACGCAGCCGGCGGAGCCGGCCCCGACAATGATGTAGTCGTAGGTGCCGAGGTTTTGGCTCACAGCCGGCGGCCCCAGAGGCCGGTGGCGATCACCAGAACCCAGCCGAGGATTAGCGCGCCCCCGCCGATCGGCGCCGCCATCGGAAACAGCGCATTGCCGGTGAACGCGCGCATGGCGAGATCGCCCGCGAAGATCGCAAGTCCGAGCGCCAGCACGATGCCGGCCGCAAAGGCCATGCGGCTCGCGGCGAAAAGGCTCAGCCCGATCAGCACCGGCGCATGCAGCAGCAGGAAGTTCGCCGCGATGCCGAGATTGTCGTCGCCCATGTGGCTGGCGCGGGCCGCTGCGGCCACACCAAGCGCACCGGCAATACCGGCAAGGACGAGGAGCAGGCGGGCGGAGAGCGTAGGCATGAGCGATGCATGCCCGATCGGGGGCGGAAAGGCTAGTCAGACGAGCGGCTGACGCTGGTGTGGGGAGATACCCCCACCCCTGTCCCCTCCCCGCAAGGGGGAGGGAGACGCTTTCACCGACGCCAATGTTTTGGTCACCTCCCCCCTCGCGGAGGAGGGACAGGGTGGGGGGGGCCCGAGCCCGGATGCCTCCCTAAACGGAAATCCCCGCTTTCGCGGGGATGACCTTGTGGTTGATGGCTAAGCCGATGCTTACGCCGCCAGCTTCAGCCAGGCCGGCGCGATCGCCGTGCCCTGCCCCAGCCCGTAGCCGAAGCGGATGTTGAGCATGCCGACCGGCTCGACGAGGCGAGCGCCATCGAGGCCGCCGACCTTTTCGACGGCGAAGCCGGCGGCGGTCACCAGCGCGGCGACGGCATCGACCGCGGCCGCATCATTGCCGGCGAGGAACACCGGGACATTGGCCGTCGAAGCAGCCGGCGTGTCGAACAGGCTCGCAAAGATCGTGTTGAAACCCTTCACCACCTTGGCGCCGGGTGCGGCGGCCTGCAGTTCCTCGGCGGCCGAGGTCGTGTGACCGATCGAGAGGCCCGAGAAGTCGGCCTTGATCGGGTTGGTGATGTCGACAACGGTCTTGCCGGCAAGCGGCAGCGACTTGGCGAGTTCGAGCGCCACGGCATAGGGCACGGCCAGGATCACGGTGTCGGCGGCAGCGGCGGCGGTCTTGTAGTCGGTGACCTTGGCGCCGACCGAGGCGGCGAAATCCGCCGCGGCAGCGGTGTTTGAAGCGCCGAGCACGAGATCGGCCTTGCCGGCGAGGCGCTTGGCGAGGCCCTTGCCCATGTTGCCGAGGCCGAGGATTGCGATGGTCATTTGAGGTCTCCCTCTCAAAAGCGGGTTGCGATGACCTCTATCTACGGGTCGCCAGTCAGGTTTAGAATTACTGCCGATCGCGCTTCAAAGTTGCATTGGGATATCGAATGGCCGAGCTCATCAATCTCGAGACGTTTGCCGTCGCAGTGAAATCGGGGAGTTTCGCCGCCGCCGCCCGGCAGCTCGGCATCTCCCCGGCCATGGTCGGGCGCCGCATCCAGGCGCTGGAGGAGCATCACGGGGCGCGGCTGATCGAACGCACCACCCGCGCCCAGCGCCTCACCGAACTGGGCGAGAGCTTTTACGCGCAGGCACAGGCTGTGCTCGAAGCGGTCAGCGAGCTCGAGGACCTGACCCGCACCGAGCCGGGACAGCTGTCGGGCCGGATCCGCGCCACCGGGCCGGCGACGCTGGGCGTTCACCGCCTCGCCGCCATCGTCGCGCGCTTCTGCGCCGACAATCCCGGCATCACGCTGGAGATGAGCCTCAACGACCGGCGCGCCGATCTCATCGCCGAAGGCTACGACGTGGCGATCCGCATCGGCGAGCTGCAGCCGTCGGCGATGATCGCTCGACGGCTCGGCACCTATCAACTGAAGTGCGTCGCGGCACCGTCTTACGTCGCCGCGCATGGGCTGCCGGCGACCCCGGAGGAGCTGAAGCAGCATCGGTGTCTGCTCAACCTCAACATGAGCCCGCGCAACCGCTGGCCGTTCATCGGACCGGGCGGCGTGACGGTGGTGGCCGAGGTCGATGGCGGGCTGCAGATCGACAATGGCGAGGCGCAGCTGGTGGCGGCGCTGGCCGGCGCCGGCATCGTCTACCTGCCATCGGAACTGGTGGAGACGCCGCTCGCCGAAGGCAAGCTGGTGCCGGTGCTGCCGCAATGGGGGACGATGACGCTGCCCATCCACGCCCTCTACCCGTCGCGCCGGCTGCTGCCGCGGCGGCTGACCGCCTTCGTCGAGGCGATCGCCGCCGGGCTCAAGACCCAGACGACTGCCGCCCCGCTGCAATCAACTTGAGTCAGCAGCACGTTTACTACGTAGTTGGCTGAATACTGGCGGAACCGAAGGCATTCGCCTAAAATATGAGCATGAGTACGGTAGTCAGCAGCGTATCCGCGTCAGAATATCTGCATTCCATCCTCGCGCGGGAAACCGTCGATCGCGAGCACGCCGCGATGATCATGCAGACGGGCGAGAAGATCGCAGCCCTCTGCAACGGACTGTGCGGCAAGGACGTGATCCAGGTCACGCTGGGCGGCGGCTACGAGAAGGGTCTCGCCAACCGTTCGGGCATCAGCGCCGACTACGTGATCTGGTTCCACACCCGCTCGGGCAAACGCATCGCCGAGCTCTATACCCAGCTCTTCGACGGCATCGCGCGGCTGGGGCTGGCGCCGATCCGGCGCGATGTTTCGATCGGGCTCGATATCGGCGGCGCGGTGATCGACCTGCTACCGGCCAAGAAGCTGTCGATGATGTCGGAAATCCACGAGCTCTACTCGACCCGGCGCGGCCGGCCGCTCACCACCAATCTCGGCCAGCACGTGCTCAACGCGCAGGCCGCAGCCTGGCAGCACGAGATCCGCATCCTGAAGCTGTGGCGCGACCAGAACGCGCTCGATTTCCCGTCCTTCTATCTCGAACTCGCGACCGTCGCAGCCCTGCGCCGCCGCCCAGCGGGCGCGCTGGCGGAGAATGTGTGGGTCGTGCTCGGCTTCATCGAACGTCTGCTGCTGCCGCGCGCCATGCTCGACCCGGCCAACGCCGCCAATATCGTGTCGGACGAAATGACCTCGCCGCAGAAGCGGGCGGTGGCGGCAGCGGCAGCCGAGGCCCGCACCGGGCGGCCGTGGTCGGAGATCGTGCGGTAACTGCGCACGCCTGCGAGCAACTTCCGGCTCAAATCATAACGCGCTATGCTGTGGCTTCCTCCAGGGAGGAGGGCATGATGTTCGACCACAAGGAAACCTTGCTCCACGCTGCGAGCCTGCTGGCGCGGCAGTTGCAGAACGGATTGCGCGAGGCGCTGGCGCCGTACCAGTTGCACCCGGCGCAGTTCACGGCGCTCAGCGAGATTGGCCAGCGCGAGGGATTGACGCAGGCGGAGCTGGTGCAACGGCTCGATCTCGAACAGCCGGGCGTCGCGCGCACGCTCACCGGGCTCGAAGCCGAGGGCTGGATCGAAAAGAGCTCGCTCGGCAAAGGCCGGGCGCAGGGACTGTATCTCAGCGACAAGGCGCGGACGGTGTTGCCGGCAGCAACGCAGGCGGCGGAGGAAGCCGATCGGCTGGCGCTGGCCTCGCTGAGCCGGACGGAGGCGGCGCTGCTGATCGACGGGCTGCAGGAACTGGCGGCGGCGAACCGGACATAGCCACCGCAGCTTGCGGTCGTCATCTCCCCCTTGGCGGGGGAGAAAGCGAAAACTTGGGCTTAGCGCAGCTAAGTCCTTAGTTTTCGCAAGAGAGGGGGGCTTTGGGAGGCACCATGCCAGCCATACCCCCTCTCTGCTGCGACTAGTTCGCTGTCGCTCACAAGTCTCGCGTCTCTCCCGCAAGGGGAGAGAGGGCATCGTGCCTAGGGCAAGCGCCCCTATCCGGCCCAGACTGCTTGCCCTCGGGCGCGGGTAGAGCGCATAGTGATTGCACGCGTGTGACGAGGGTGGCTTTGTCCCCTTGCGCGGCCGGAGCTTTGCCCCTATACACCCGGCTTCTTCGACGGGCCGCCCGGCCAAAAGGCATGCCGTGGCGGTTCCGAATGCAGGCTCTGACGAGCCGCCTCTAACCAGGAACGCAAAATGCCAAAGATGAAGACCAAATCGGGCGCCAAGAAGCGCTTCAAGATGACTGCCAGCGGCCGCGTCAAGACCGGCGTTGCTGGCAAGCGTCACCGTCTCCTCAGCCACGATGCCGACTACATCCGCTCTCACCGGGGGACCAAGATCCTCAAGAAGGGCGATGAAGGTCTGGTCAAGTGGTACATGCCGTACAACCGCTAAGGAGATAGCTGATGAGCCGCGTCAAGAGAGGCGTTACCGCCCACGCCCGCCACAAGAAGGTTCTGAAGGCCGCCTCCGGTTTCTACGGTCGCCGCAAGAACACCATCCGTACCGCCAAGGCCGCCGTCGACAAGGCCGGCCAGTATGCGTATCGCGATCGCCGCGCCAAGAAGCGCAACTTCCGCGCCCTGTGGATCCAGCGCATCAACGCTGCCGTGCGCGATCACGGCCTGACCTACGGTCGATTTATCGACGGCCTCAGCAAGGCCGAGATTGCCGTCGACCGCAAGGTGCTCTCCGATCTCGCGATCACCGAGCCCGCAGCGTTCGCCGCCCTGGTCGCCCAGGCCAAGACTGCTCTTGGCTACCTCGAGACCCTCGAGGCGACCACGCATCAGCGCGTTACTGCCTGATCAGCACTCGCCTTTTCTGAGGCCACAAGCTAAGCCTTGCGCCGCCCCGAAACCGGGGATGGCGCGGGGCTTTTGTGTTTCTGCCGCGACGTTGTCATAGCCACGATGTCATCCCGGCGCAGGCCGGGATCCATCCTGAGATATTTCCTCCCTCCGCGACGGTGGCGAGACCTCAGGATGGATACCGGCCTTCGCCGGTATGACCCGGTGGGTGAGGCAACAAGGAAGCAAACGACGGTAAACGGATAGAAAAATGTCTCTCGACGCCCAGATCGCCTCCCTCCGCGCCGAAATCGCCGCGTCCACCGCCGCGGCCGCCGATGCAGGCGCCATCGAAGCGGTACGCGTTTCCGCGCTCGGCAAGAAGGGCTCGGTGTCGGCCCTGCTGGCGACGCTCGGCGGCATCGCGCCGGAAGAGCGCAAGTCAGCCGGTGCCGCCATCAACGGGCTGAAGACCGAAGTCACGGCGCTGATCGAGGCCAAGGCCGCCGAGCTCGCCAAATCGGCCCTCGATGCCCGCCTCGCCGCCGAGCGCGTCGATGTGACCCTGCCGATCCAGCCGGCGCCGACCACCGAGGGCCGCATCCACCCGGTCAGCCAGGTGATCGACGAGATCACCGCGATCTTCTCCGACATGGGCTTTTCGATCGCCGAAGGGCCGGACATCGAGACCGACTGGTACAATTTCACCGCGCTGAACTTCCCCGAGGGGCATCCGGCGCGCGAGATGCACGACACCTTCTTCATGGCGCCCTCGCCCGACGGGGTGAAGCGCGTGCTGCGCACCCACACCTCGCCGGTGCAGATCCGCACCATGCTGAAGTCGAACGAAGCACCCTCGGCGCCCTATCTCACCCCGGCCATCGATCCACCGATCCGCGTAGTGATGCCGGGCCGCACCTATCGCCACGACAGCGACCAGACGCACACGCCGATGTTCCATCAGGTCGAAGGCCTCGTCATCGACAAGAGCTCGCATATCGGCCAGCTGCGCTGGGTGCTGGAGGAATTCCTCAAGGCCTTCTTCGAGGTCGACAACGTCACCCTGCGCTTCCGCCCGAGCTTCTTTCCCTTCACCGAGCCATCGATGGAAGTCGACGTGCAATGCGACCGCTCGGGTTCGGAAGTGAAGATCGGCGAGGGCAATGACTGGCTCGAGATCCTCGGCTGCGGCATGGTCCACCCGAACGTGCTGCGCAATTGCGGGCTCGACCCCGATGTCTACCAGGGCTTTGCCTGGGGCATGGGCATCGACCGCATCGCCATGCTGAAATACGGCATGAACGACCTGCGTGCCTTCTTCGACGCGGACAAGCGCTGGCTCGATCACTACGGCTTCCGCCCGCTGGACCTGCCGACGCTGTTCGGGGGGTTGAGCAGCTGATGCCTTGCCCGGTGCAAAGGCCCCCTCACCCGCCGCTGCGCGGCGACCTCTCCCCCAAGGGGAGAGGTGAGGCTGCCGCCCGATCTCGCCACCTCTTCACCTCTCCCTGGGGGGAGAGGTCGGCCGAAGGCCGGGTGAGGGGGCCTTTCGGCGCCGCGGAGACGCTCCGATGAGCCTGCAGCCCCCGCTTCAGCCCGACGAACAGCCGGTGACCACCTTCGTCGTCACCGATATAGAGTCCGACGGGCATAACCCGCTCGAGTCCTCGATGCTGAGCTTTGCCTCGGTGGCGGTCGACGTCACCGGCAAGGTGCTCGCCGAGTTCGAGGCCGTGCTGATCCCGCGCACCGACCGCAAGCCCGACGACAACACCATGGCGTGGTGGGCGACGCAGCCCGAGGCCTACAAGTGGGCAACCACCAACCCGGAAGATCCGGCCGTGGTGATGCCGCGCTACGCCGACTGGGTGGAGCAGCTCCCCGGCTTCCGCGTGTTCGCGGCGGCGCCGATGATCTTCGACGGTCCGTGGATCGACCATTATTTGTGGACCTACGCCGGCACGCGCGTGCTCGGCGGCCCGTACAAGAGCCGGCAGATTTTCCGCGGCGGCGGCGTGTGCCTCTACACCATGGCCGGGGCGCTGCGCGGGGCCGAGTATCTCAAGTGGGGCATGCAGCGCGTGCCGCCCGCCTGGTACGGCCATATCGAGCACACCCACCGCGCCATCGACGATGCGCGCGGCTTCGCCAACGTCCTTGCCAAACTTTTCGAGATCAGCGGGTCCCTGCCCAAGATCGAAGCGACCGAAAGCATCTACAAATGAAGTTCACCCTCGACTGGCTGAAAGAGCACCTCGACACCACTGCCTCGGCCGACGAGATCGGCAAGGCGCTGACCATGGTCGGCCTCGAGGTCGAGGAGATCGTCGATCCGGCCGAAAAGCTGCGGCCCTTCGTTACCGCGCTGATCGTCGAGGCCAAGCCGCACCCCAATTCGGACCACCTCAACCTCTGCAAGGTCGATGCCGGCACCGGCTCGCTGATCGATGTCGTGTGCGGCGCGCCCAACGCGCGAACGGGCCTCAAGTCGGTGTTCGCCGCGCCGGGCGTCTATATCCCGGGCAAGGATTTCACGCTCAAGGCCGGCGTCGTCATTCGCGGCGAAAAGTCGGACGGCATGCTGTGCTCGGCGGCCGAGCTCGAGCTTTCGAACGACCATGACGGCATCATCGAGCTGCCGGCCGATGCGCCGGTCGGCGTGCCCTATGTCGAGTACGCCAAACTCGGCAACACGGTGATCGACATCTCGATCACCCCCAACCGCGGCGACGCCACCGGCGTCTACGGCGTGGCGCGCGATCTCGCCGCCTTCGGCCTCGGGACGCTCAAGGCCACCGATATGTCGCCGGTGCCCTCCAAGGGGCCCTCGCCCATTCCGCCGCTGCCGCACAACTTCGCCGCCGGCGAGCCCAAGGCCATCCGCAAGTTTGCGGGCCGTTATTTCAAGGGCATCAAGAACGGCCCGTCGCCCGACTGGCTGCAGCAGCGCCTGCGCGCCGCGGGCCTCCGTCCGATCAACGCCGTGGTCGATATCACGAACCTCGTCTCGCTCGGCTGGGGCCGGCCGCTGCACGCCTATGACGCCGACAAGATCGTCGGCCAGGCGGTGCTGCGCGTCGCCAAGCCCGGCGAGGAGTTCGATGCGCTCGACAACAAGATCTATGCGCTCGACGAGACCATGACCGTCATCGCCGACGACGCCGGCCCGCTCTGCCTCGGCGGCGTCATGGGCGGCATCCGCTCGGGCACCACCGAGGACACGGTCAACGTGCTGATGGAATGCGCCAGCTGGGACCCCGACCTCATCGCCCAGACCGGCCGCAAGACCGGCATCGTGTCGGATGCGCGCTATCGCCTCGAGCGTTCGGTCGATCCCGCACTCACCGAGCCTGGCCTCGAGCTCGCCACCCGGCTGATGCTGGAGCTGGTCGGCGGCGAAGCCATGGAGCCGGTGATTTCGGGCGAGGACGTGTTCCCCAACACCGTGGTCGATTTCCCACTCTCGGAAGTCGAGCGCCTCACTGGCCTCGAGACCAGCGCGCATGAGATCGAAGCGATCCTGAGCCGTCTCGGTTTCAAGCTCGAGCCGGGCGCCGGCGAAAGCCGCAAGGTGCATGTCCCATCGTGGCGGCCGGACGTGACCATGAAGGCCGACCTCGCCGAGGAAGTGATGCGCATGGTCGGCGTCGACAACGTGCCGGTCGATCCGCTGCCGCGCCTCAATCATGTCGCCCCGCGCATGCTGACCACGCTGCAGAACCGCCGCCGCCTCGCGCGCCGCACGCTCGCAGCCCGTGGCCTCGACGAAGCGGTGACCTGGTCGTTCATCACTGAGGCGGCAGCGCAGCAATTCGGTGGCGGGAAGCCCGAGCTGAAGCTCGCCAACCCGATCGCGTCCGAGCTCACCGACATGCGGCCCTCGCTGCTGCCGGGGCTGCTCGCGGCCGCGGAACGCAACACCAATCGCGGCTTTGCGGACCTAAAACTGTTCGAGGTGGGCCAGGTGTTCCACTCGATCACGCCCGAGGGCCAGCGCACCTACGCCACCGGCATCCGGCTCGGCAGTGCCAGGCACTGGCAGGCGCAGGCGGGCAACGTGTCGGTGTTCGACGCCAAGGCCGACATCGCCGCGCTGCTCGATGCGCTCGGGCACGATATCGACAAGCTGCAGCTTGTCGCCGAGCCGGCGAGCTGGAGCCATCCGGGCCGCGGCGGGCGTATCCAGCTGGGGCCAAAGGTGATCATCGGCTGGTTCGGCGAAGTGCATCCGAGCGTGCTCGAAGCCTACGACCTCACCGGCCCCGTGGCGGCATTCGAGCTCGATCTCGACGCCATCCCGGAGCCGCGCAAGAAGGCGACGCGCGCCAAACCGGCGCTGAAGCTTTCCGACCTCCACGCCGTCAGCCGCGACTTCGCCTTCCTCGTCGATCGCGACGTGCCGGCGGCCAATATCATCCGCGCCGCCCGCAATGCCGACAAGGCGCTGATCACCGACGTGACGGTGTTCGACGTGTTCGAGGGCAAGGGCATTGCCGACGACAAGAAATCGATCGGCATCGCGGTGACGCTGCAGCCGACCGAGAAGACGCTGACCGACGAGGAGATCGAGGCCGTCGCCGGAAGCGTGGTCGCCGCGGTCACCAAGGCCACCGGCGGGACTTTGCGCGGCTGATGGAGCGCGAGGCAGGGCTGCTCGGTACGGCGGTTCTGCTCGTTGCGCTGGGGCTGGCCCCGGCGCTGGGATATGGCACGACGTTCGTGGTGCTGGGGCTTTGCGCCTTGGCGACCGTCTGGTGGCTTTGGTCGCCCCCTCCACCGGCTACGCCGGTCCCCCTCCCCCGCCCCGCGGGGGAGGATCCGATGGGGGCACGATCTCGCCTTGATCCTCCCCCGCGGGGCGGGGGAGGGGGACCATCCGAAGGATGGTGGAGGGGGCGGCCAAGTGCACCAACCCTCCTCCTCCTCGCCGCCTTCCTCCTCCTGACCCTCAGCGCCCTCCTCACCCTCCGCACCCCCGCCGATCTCCTTCCCCTGTTCGGCTTCTCCGCCCTGCTCTTCCACGCTCCGCTCGCCAGACTGCTCGGCGGCGCCGACCTCACGCGCTACGCCCTGATCGGCGCCGGCGTCGGCCTCGCGACCACCCTGCTCCTTCGCTTCGGCCTCAACATTCCCCGCGCCGCCGAAGGGTTCTGGCTCACCGACCCCTACCGCCTCGCCGTCACCACGCTGCTCGCCGCGACCCTTGGCCTCGGCGCGCTGTTCCCGCCTGCTCCCCTCCCCCTTGCGGGGAGGGGTGGGGGGTGGGGGTCCATCGGTGATCACCGCACTACCCCCACCCTCGATCCCTCCCTGCAAGGGGGAGGGAGGCGGTGGCTGAGCCTGCTCGGCCTCGCCGCCGCCCTAGTCGTGATCGTCCTCACCGGCTCGCGCACCGCGCTCATCGCCCTACCGGTGCTGCTGCTCGTCACCGGCCTCACCCTCGTGAAGCGCCCGACGACCATAGCCGCCGTGCTGGTCGCGACCGCTGCCGTCGTCATCGCCGCGCTGTTCCTGGAGCTGCCGGGCACCGCCCGCATCCGCCTGTGGGATGTGCTCGCCACCGTCGCCCGTGGCGGGCAGGTGGCGGATGCGGCGATCGATATCCGGCTCGGCCTCTATCGCGCCGCAGCCGAGCTGTTCGCGCAATCGCCACTCGCCGGCCATGGCTGGGGTGGCGCGACCATGCCGCTCGTGCTCAAGCGCCTCACGCCCGAGCAGTTGAGCTGGGGCCAGGTCGTGCACCTGCACAACGACATCGCGCAGTTCGCGGTGTCGGGCGGGCTGCTGGGACTGATCGCCTGGGCATTGATGCTGATCGCGCCAGTGGTCGGCTGGTTCCGGCTGCCCCGCGACGAGCGCACGTCGCAGCGGCGGCATGCGCTGCTGGTGCTGGTGATCGGCGCGGCCGTGCTGGGTTTCCCCGACACCTATCTTGCCGCGCCGATGACGCTGACGGTCTATGTCGTGCTGGTGGCGGCGGCGGTGGGGCGGCGGAGCTAGAACCGCGGCAGACAACCCCCTCCCATCCTCCCCCATAAAGGGGGAGGTGTTCTGCCGGTGCGTTGGGCTCGATCGAAGGCCAAGCTCGACGCTTCACCTCCCCCTTTATGGGGGAGGCCGGGAGGGGGCCGTCTCGATCGGCCCGCCCCTTACTTCAACGGCCGGCTATCCACTAATCCGCCCTTGGCGGCCTCGTCGATCGCCGCGATCTCCTCATCCGACAGCTCGATATTGTCGAGCACGCCGAGGCAATCCTTGAGCTGATCGAGCGTGCGCACACCGATCAGCGCCGAGGTCATTTCCTTGCGCCGCAGCACCCAGGCGAGCGCCAGCTGCACCATGGACTGCTTGCGCTTTTCCGCAATGGCGCCGAGCTTCTGCACCGCATCGAGAATGCGCGGCTCGAGCCGGTTGGCGTTGAGCGAGTAATTCTCCGAAGCGCGCGTGCCCTCGAGCTTGCCGGCCAGCTTGTTGTATTTGCCCGACAGGATGCCCTGCATCAGCGGGGAGAAGGCGATGACGCCAATGCCGAGCTCGCCGCAGGCATCGATGGTCTTGTCGTCCTCGATCCAGCGGTTGAGGATCGAGTAGCTCGGCTGGTGGATGATGCAGGGCACGCCCATCTCAGCGAGGATGCGATGCGCATCGCGCGTCTGCTGCTCGGGATAGGACGAGATGCCGACATAGAGCGTCTTGCCCTGCCGCACGAGCTGGGCCAGCGCCTCCATGGTCTCCTCGAGCGGCGTGTTCGGATCGAACCGGTGCGAGTAGAAGATATCGACATACTCGAGCCCGAGGCGCTTCAGGCTCTGCTCGGCCGAGGCGATCACGTATTTCTTGCTGCCCCACTCGCCATACGGGCCGGGCCACATCAGGTAGCCGGCCTTACTGGAGATGATCATCTCGTCGCGGTAGGGGCGGAAATCGCGCGCCATCACGTCGCCGAACAGCTCCTCGGCCGACCCCGGGGGCGGACCGTAATTGTTGGCGAGATCGAAATGGGTGATGCCCTTGTCGAAGGCGTAGCTCAGAATCTCGAAGGCCGACGGATAGTCGCGCGTGCCCCCGAAATTCTGCCACAGCCCGAGGCTGATCATCGGCAGCTTCAGGCCCGAGCGGCCAGAGTTGCGATACTGCATGCTGCCATAACGAGCGTCGCTGGCCCGATAGGTCATTTCATCCTCCATGTCGCGATTTGCCCGGAGACGGCGGTCGATGATACACCGCGCAAGACATGTCCGAGCTTCAAGAAATCGCCGCGAACCTGCCCGAAAGCCTGAACCGGTTCAAGGTGCTGGCGCTCTATAAGTTCGTCGCACTCCCCGATGCAGAGGCGCTGAAGCCGGAACTGGCGCACTACTGTTGTGCGCGAAAGATTCGCGGCACCTTCATCCTGGCGCCGGAAGGCATAAACGGCACTGTCGCCGGCACGCCGGAGGCCATCGACGCGCTGCTGGCGTGGTTCGAAACCTCGCCTAGCTGGGCCGGACGGCTGGCCGGCGCCGAAGCGAAATTCTCCACTGCCGAGGAGATGCCGTTCCTGCGCATGAAGGTGCGGCTCAAGCCCGAGATCGTGACGCTGCGCGCACCCGAGGCCGATCCGTCACAGCGCGTCGGCACCTATGTCGAAGCGCGCGACTGGAACGGGCTGATCGACCGCAACGACGTCACCGTCATCGATACGCGCAACGATTACGAAGTGAAGCTCGGCACCTTTGCGCGCGCGCAGGATCCGGCGACGAAAAGCTTCACCGAGTTCAAGGACTACGTCGCCACGCTCGACCCGAAGCGGCACCCCAAGGTCGCGATGTTCTGCACCGGCGGCATTCGCTGCGAGAAGGCTTCGGCCTACATGCTGTCGCAGGGGTTCTCGGAGGTATTCCACCTCAAGGGCGGCATCCTCAAGTATCTCGAAAGCGTGCCGGCCGAGCAGTCGCGCTTCAACGGCGAATGCTTCGTGTTCGACGAGCGCGTCTCGGTTACGCACGGCCTCGCCGAAGGCGAAGCCATCCTCTGCCGCGCCTGCCGCAACCCGATGCTGCCGCACGAAGCGGTCGGTTCGCTGTGCCCGGACTGCGCCGAAGCCGCGCCCGATGGCGCCGCTGAGCGCGAACGGCAGATGGAGTTGGCCCGCGCGCGCGGCGAAGCGCACTTGGGCGACGATGCGGCGGAAGTCGCGGCGCGGAACAAGGCGGCCAAGCTGGCTCGGAAAGAGGCGGCGCGGAAGGTGCACGGCCGATAGAGACGGCCCCCTCCCAGCCTCCCCCATAAAGGGGGAGGTGAAGAGTCGAGGCTCTGGCTTCTATTGTGCCTCGAGCACCGGCAGGGCACCTCCCCCTTCATGGGGGAGGTCGGGAGGGGGTCGTCTGCTTCAGTCAGCACTCCCCCTTGCTCAAACCCCACCCATCAGCCTATCCAATGTGACAGCGCCCCGCGCGCCGCATGTCCGTCCGTCACATAAGCCGAGCCGATCCATGGACCTCGATCAGATCCGCACTTTCGACCGCATCGCGCAGGATTTGAGCTTCACCAAGGCCGCGGCGAAACTCAACGTCACGCAGGCGACGGTGTCCATGCGTATGCGCGCGCTCGAGGATCTGCTCGGGGTGCCGCTGTTCCATCGCGGCCGCAACATCCAGCTCACCGACCAGGGCATGACCTTCCTGCCCTACGCCCGCCGTATCCTGCAGGCGGCGCAGGAGGCCAGGGAAGCCTTGCGCCGGGTCGAGCGCGGGCGCGTCTCCATTGGCTCGCTGCGCAGCCTCGTGTCGCCGCTGATCACGGAATCGCTGCTGCGCTTCCAGCAGAAATATCCGGCGGTCGACGTGGTCATCCACGAGGGCCGGCAGAGCCAGATCGCCGCTATGCTGCGCGAGCGCGAGATCGAGCTCGGGATCCTGTGCTGGCCGAACCTCGATCCGATCATCACCGATCTCGTACCGCTGCTGGTGCTGCGCGAGCGCGTGCCGATGATGACGACGCCGGAGATCGCGGCCGAGCTCGGCCCCAGCCCGAAGATGGAGGAGGTGCTGAAGCGCGTCCCCCGGCTCATCTCGATCAACTGGTGGCAGGTCTATCCGGACGCCGCGCTGGCGCTGTTCCGCCGCGCGCCCGTATCGGTGGAGCTGCCCACCGGTCCCGCCCGCCGCATCGCCATCCGCGGCGAAGGCGTCGGCTTCTTCGTCCACTCGGCGGTCGCCGACGACATCGCCGCCGGCCGCCTCGCCGAGATCACCCCGTCCGATGTCGACGCCGTGCACCGCGACATCGCCATGGTGGTGCGCAACTCGTCGGTGCTTGACCGCGACATGCTCAAGGATTTTGCCGTCGAGATCGCCGAGGAATGCCGCAAGTCCGGCGCCATCCTCGAGACCGTACTGGAGCGGAAGGCCGCGAACGCGGCTTAGTGCGCTGCCCCCACTCTGGCGGCTTGCCGCGGCGGCGGCGCTCGGCTCTATTGCATCCATGAAACCGGCAGAATTGCAGCGCGCCTTCTATGAGATGCTGATGGAGAGCCAGTATTGGTCCTCATCGCAGCTTGAAGACTACCAGCGCAGCCAGCTCGAACAACTGCTGCGGCACGCACGAGCGAATGTGCCCTTCTATGCCGGCCGCCTCGATCCGGTGTTTACCCCCAGCGGCGATATCGACTGGAGCCGCTGGGAAGAGATTCCGATCGTTACACGCCTTGACATGGTCGACCGCCGCGATGAAATGCTGGCAACGGAACGCCCCAAGGGACACGGCGCCGTCGGCTCAATTTCGAGTTCCGGCTCGACCGGCCAACCGATCCAGATCACCAGCAATCGTCTCACGACCCTCGCCGGCAACGCCAATCGGTGGCGGGCACACCGCTGGCACGACTTTGACTGGTCGGCCACCTATACGGCCCGCTACGGCGCCGATCCGCGCGCCGGATATCCGCATGGTTTCGAGCGCGGTCATTGGGGGCCGTCGTGGGATGCCTCCGCGCAGCGCGGGCGCGTCATCGAACTACACAGCGATGCCTCGATGGCCGAGAACGCCGAATTCTTGCAACGCACGGGTTCGCGCTACTACTCCACCGGCCCGAAGACGCTGCATGTCCTGGCGCTGGAAGTCGAGCGGCGCGGCATCGACCTGAAGCTGCACTACGTGCTCTCACATGGCGAGCGTATGGATGAGACAGACAAGGCCGCCTGCGCCCGTGTGTTCGGCGCCAAAACGCTCGAGCACTACAGTTCCAAGGAGGGTGGGCAAATCGCCTATCCCTGTGAGCTCGGCGAGGGTCTACATGTCAATGCCGAGAGCGTGCTTGTGGAGATCGTCGACGCTAGCGGGCGCGCCGTTCCGACCGGCGTCAGTGGTCGCGTGGTCGTTACGCCCTTCGTCAGCACCGCACAACCGCTGATCCGCTACGATCAGGGTGACATTGCGAGTTTCGGGCCACCCTGCGCCTGTGGACGCCATCTGCCGGTACTTGCCGGAGTGGAAGGTCGCACCCTCGCCATGTTCACGCATCCCGATGGGCGCAGCATCGTAACGATGTTCAGCGACGAGGCGCGACAAGTGCTCGGCTGTACGTTCTGGCAGATCGCGCAGGTCGGCCCGCTGCAGTTCGAGGTCCGCTATGTGCCCCGCGACTGGAATGTGCCAGGCGACCATGAGGTCGCCACGGCAATGTTCCGGGCGAGTTTCTTTGCTGACGCCGCAGTGCGCTTCGTGCCAGTGCGTGACATTCCGTTCACTGCCGCTGGAAAATACCTCGAATACGTCAACGAGTGGACCAAGGCGCATAGATGACATGACGGCCAATTACGACCGTCGTCATCATCAACTCGCTTCGAAGACGCACTCGCCGTCGATCAGGACTTCGCCATCGGGACAAACGATCTCTTCCTCGTTAGGTTCATCTACCTCGAGCGACCCAGCGGCCGCGAACAGATCCAGCACGCGGTTGCGCGGATCGTCCTGGCGGTGGCGGTCGATCAGGCTCTTGCCCTCGTCGCCGAAGTAGCCCTTGAGCCCGATCTTGGCCGACCAGCGATCCTCATAGGCCCGGATCTCGCCCGTCGCCGAGAGCGGGAAGCCGATATCGGCGAACTGGTACTCGGTGGCAAGGTTCAGCGAGCCCTCCCCGAGGATGGTCGAGGCGCCGACGCTGAGACGCCAGTCGTCGGTCACGTAATAGGCGATATCGCCGAAGGCGAAGAAGCCGTCATCGTCGAAGGCGTCGATGTCGTAGTCGACATTGGCCCAGCCGGCCCAGGCCTCGAGGCTCATGCGGTCGAGATAGAGTTCGGCTTCCGGGCCGATCGCCGACAGCGTCACGCCATCCGCCACCACCACGCCGGCGGTAACGCCGAGCAGGTAGAACGAGGGATCGCGCATGAACAGGTGCAGCGCGCCGCCGGCGGCCCAGTCGCCATCGGTATTGTCGAAGCCGACGTCGGCCTGCAGGCCGAACAGGTTGCCCAGCGGCATCGAGAAGGAACCGCCGGCGCGGAAGATGGCCGCGTCCAGATCGGTGATCCCGCCCAGCGCGAACTCGATCTTGCCGTTCGGGCCGGAGACGGCCGGCAAGGTCAGGTCGACATATTGCTCAGCCACCGGCGCCGGATCGTAGATGATCAAGTCAGCTGCGTGGGCAGCGAAGGCCAGGGGCGTAGAAAATACCGAGGCGAGCAGCGTCGCCTTGCTGATCTTTACTATCGACATCGCGCATTCCCTCAACGACGACTTGGATGATCGCATCGGGCCGCAAGTTGATCAAGGCAGAACGCCACATCCGCTCCACATGACGGCCACGCCGTTGCCCAATTGCCGCAACATTCGCTGTCGTGCCCCGAGATGCCCCGAAGCCTTGCCCCGGCCCGCTACCCAATCGCCGCTTTGCCCGCTATGCAAAGCACAGCGGGAGTGACTGATGGCCGAGCGCATATTCGACTTCATCATCGTGGGCGGCGGCTCGGCGGCGTCGGTGGCGGCCATGCGGCTGGTCCGCGATTTCGGCTATTCGGTGCTGATCATCGAGCGCGGGCCGCGCCACACCAACCGGATCATGGCCATGCCGGCGGGCTACATGAAGTATCTCGCCAAGGACACCTATCTCGAGATGCACAAGACCGTGCCGCAGCCGCAGCTGGGCGGCCGCGCGCCGATCGTGCCCGTGGCCAAGGCGCTCGGTGGCGGCAGCGCCGTCAACGCCATGGTCTACATGCGCGGCCAGAAGGAAGACTATGACGGCTGGGCCGCCGGGCTGGGCGGCAATGCCGGCGAATGGAGCTATGACGACCTGCTCCCGCATTTCAAAGGCCTCGAGGCCAACCGCCGCTTCAACAACGCCTACCACGGCATCGGCGGCAATTTGCGCGTCTCCGATCCGGGCCACATCTCCGACAGCACCGAGGATTTCCTGCTCGCCGCGCAGGGGCTCGGCCATGCCTGGAACCCCGATTTCAACGGCGAACGGCAGAACGGGGTGGGCATCATGCAGCACACCTACGGGCTGTGGGGCCGCTACAAGCAGCGCTCGGACGGCAAGCGCGCCTTCCTCGATCCGCTGCGCCGCAACCGCAAGCTGACCATCGTCACCGAGGCGCGGGTCGACCGCATCCTGATCGAGAACGGCAAGGCGGTCGGCGTCGCCTATTCGCGTGACGGCGACCCGCACGAGGTGCGCGCCGGGCGCGAGGTGCTGGTGGCGGCCGGCACCTACAACTCGGCCAAGCTGATGATGCTGAGCGGCATCGGCCCGGCCGATCATCTCGACGATTTCCAGATCCCGGTGGTCGCCGATCTGCCCGGGGTCGGCTCCAACCTCATGGACCACCACGAGGTGCCGATCATCGCCACGACCAAGGGCAAGTCGGGCTATTTCGGGCAGGATCGCGGCTGGCCGATGCTCCGCAATGGCTTGCAATACCTGCTGTTCAACTCCGGACCGGTGACCACCACAGGCATCGAGGCCTGCCTGTTCTACGATCCCGATGGCGGCGACCGGCCGACCATCCAGCTCTACTGCGCGCCCATCGTCTACCAGGACCGCGACGTCTCGAAGGCCAAGCCCACCTGGGGCGTCACCTTCACCTCGTGCCTGCTCCGCCCCAAGGCGCGCGGCACGGTGCGGCTGCGTTCGGCCGATCCGGCGGCCCAGCCGCTGGTCGATCCCAACTTCTTCGGCGACTCCGAGGACCTGCGGCTCACCCTCGCCTCGATGCGCCATGCGCGAAAACTGCTCGAAACCGAGCCGTTCCTGAGCAAGATCAAGGAAGAGATACTGCCCGGACCGGGCGTCACCGACCTCGCCGGCATGACCCGCTTCGCCCAGGAGACGGTGAAGACCAACTACCACCCCTCGGGCAGCCTCAAGATGGGCCGCGACGACGACCCGATGGCGGTGGTCGATGCGCGGCTCAGGGTACGCGGGGTGGAGAACCTGCGGGTCATCGATTGTTCGATCATCCCCGCCATTCCATCGGCCAACACCAATGCCATCGCCATGGCGATCGGGAGCAAGGCCGCGCAGATGATCGCCGAGGACCAGGATTCAGCGCTCGTTCAGCCGGGCTGAGGGTATCCGGTCTCCACCGGAGCAGGCATATTTGGGAGACGAGGAGTAGACCATGTACCAGCCGCCCGCCTTCCGCGAGACCGATCTTGCTACGCAGCAGGTCTTCATAACCGCGCACCCGCTCGGGCTGCTGATCTCGGGCGGCGCGGCCGGGCTGATCGCCAACCCGATCCCCTTCGTGCTCTATCCGGAGGAAGGGCCGTTCGGCACGCTGCGCGCTCACCTGTCGCGCGGCAATCCGCAGTGGCGGGCGCTGGTCGAAGCGGCAGAGGTGCTGGTCGTGTTCCAGGGCGCCGAGCACTACATCACGCCCAGCTGGTATCCGCAGAAGGCGGTGGATGGCAAAGTCGTGCCGACCTGGAATTTTGCCGTCGTGCAGGCCCGCGGCGCCGCCCGGGTGATCGACGATGCCGCCTGGCTGCTCGCCAATGTCAGCGCGCTGACCGATCAGCAGGAGGGGCGCCGGCCAAAGCCGTGGGCGGTGAGCGATGCGCCCGAAAGCTTCATCGCCAGCCAGCTCAAGGGCATTGTCGGCCTCGAAATTCCGATCACGGCGCTCGAGGGTAAGTTCAAGGCCAGCCAGAACCGGCCGGAGGCCGATCGTGCCGGCGTCGCCGAAGGCCTGCTCGGCGAGGTCGATCCGCACGCGCAACCCATGCGCGAACTCGTGAAGTCACGCGGCGGCGTCTAGGGTGTAAGCTTCCATCGGCCGGAGGAGGATCCGGCAGACTGGAGGCTCCCATGCGGACGCACGACAGTGACTCCAAGACCACCACTCCCAAGCCGCGCGGAAAGTTCATGCCGTGGCCATTCCAGGCCGCGCTGCTGGCTTTGCTCGCCGCGCTCGGCGTCGCGATGATGGTCGAATAGGCCCGGCCCCCGCCGAGGCCTGAAAACTCCGCGCAAGGCCGCGGACGGCTGGCTGCGGCCGCCGGCTTCCGCCGTGCGCCGTTCCGCGCTAAAATCGGTGACCGGGCTTCGGCCCGGGTGGGAGAAGACTGGGAGGACTTCTATGGAAGTGATCCGCCACGAACGTCTGGACCACGCCCTCGAGCCTCAGAAAGAGCTGCACCTGCTGCCATGGCCGTTCCTGACCGTGCTGTTCATCGTGCTCTTTCTGGTGGTGTTCTTCGTCGTCGCCAACTGAGGCGCCGGCCATAGCAGCCGGCCCCGTGAGGCCGGCCGGGGTGAAGTGACGGCAGCCTACGCGCTGCCGATGAGAATGCCTGCGGCAAAGACCAGCGAGCCGCCCAGCACCACCTGCAGCACCGCGCGCCAGAACGAGGTGTGCATGTAGCGGTTCTGGATGAAGGCAATGGCCCACAGCTCGATCAGCACCACGAAGGCCGCAACGCCCGTCGCCAGCCAGAAATGCGGGATGAGATAAGGCAGTGCGTGCCCGAGCCCGCCCAGCGTGGTCATGATGCCGGTGACGACGCCGCGCGTGATCGGCGAGCCGCGCCCGGTGAGCTTGCCGTCATCGGCCGCCGCCTCGGTAAAGCCCATCGAAATGCCGGCGCCGACTGCCGCCGCCACACCCACGAGGAAGGTCGACCACGTATCGCCGGTGGCGAAGGCCGCCGCGAACACCGGCGCCAGGGTCGACACCGAACCATCCATCAGTCCGGCGAGACCCGGCTGCACATAGGTCAGCACGAACTGCCGGTGCTCCTCCGATTTCTCGGATGCCCGCTCCTCGGGCCCGAGCGCGTCGTCGGTCAGCTCATCGGCACGCGTCGCGTGCTGGCGCTCCTCGACCGCGAGATCGCCGAGCAGCTTGCGCACCGCGGTGTCGGTCGTGCGCGCCGCGGCCTCGGTGTAGAAATGCACCGCCGCCTCTTCCATCTCGAAGGCGAGCTGGCGCACCTGGTCGAGGCCCATGGTCTCCATCAGCCATACGGGCTTCCTCGTCAGGAAGCCGCGCACATGCTCGCGCCGGATCGGCACCAGCCGCGGCCCGAACTTTTCGACATAGAGATCGAGCAGTCGCCGGCGATGGCCGTCCTCCTCCACCGCCATGCCGGCAAACACCTTCGCCGTCGCCGGATATTTTCCCGCCAGCCGCTCGGCGATCTCGGCATAGATCGCCCCATCCTCCTCTTCGGCGGCCACCGCAAGGGACAGGATCTCGCGCTCGTCGAGCGTGGAAAAATCGCGCCGGTTGGGCTGGAGCAGGCGTGCAAACATGGGGCTGGTCCGTCAACAGTTTAGAATAGTTCTAAACTTTGAGAGGGCTTGAGGCAAGGTATGGAACAGTCCGACCAGTGCGCGCGGCTCCACCCCACCCAGTTCCGCTAGGCCGCAGGCGGCCAAGCTCCACTACCCTCCCCATCAAGGGGAGGGAGATCGTGCTGGAACCGAAACACCGAAGCCTGCAGTCAGGACTCCCTCCCCCTTGTGGGGAGGGGGGACCCGCGTAGCGGGTGGGTGGGGGTGGCCACACGCTCCGCCCCTACTCTTTCACCGCAAAGCTGAAATACCGATCCTCCAGCCCAGCTCCGGCCAGTGCCCGGCATGCGCCCTCGGCCGGCGGGATGCCCTCCTCCCGACGACCCAGCAGATCGCCATAGCAGGGCGGGGTCAGTGGCGCCGTCATCGTCATCCTCCCGGCTGCGGGCCGGTGCCGCGCCGCACCTGCGCCACATACCCCTCGGCCGAGTCCGGCACCTCGGTGCGCAGCCACTTGCGGAACAGTTTTACCTTTTTGGGCACGCGGCGGCCCTCGGCGACAATCAGCCAGTAGCCGACGTCACTGTCCACGGCCTGCGCGAACGGCCGCGCCAGCCGGCCGTCGCTCACCGCGTCGGCGGACATCATGTCCACCGCCATCAGCACGCCCTGCTCGGAAATCGCGGCATCGAAGGCCAACGTCGGATCGTCGTAGAGCGGTCCGCTCTGCGGAATCGGATCGATGCCCGCGAGCGCGAACCACGGCGCCCAGGGCAGCATCGAGGCGGTGTCGCGGATCAGCGGCACCTTCGCGAGGTCGGCCGGCGACTGCAGCAGTTTCGCGACCGTCGGCGAAGCCACCGGGCTGTAGCGCGATCCCCCCACCAGCTCCGCCGTGACGCCGGGCCACGAGCCGCGGCCGAAGCGGATGCCGGCATCGATATCGGAATGGGCGAGGTCGATCATGGTGCCGGTCACCACCAGCCGAACCTCGATCTCCGGATGCAGCCTGTTGAACTTGGCGATACGCCAGATCAGCCAGCGCGAGGCGAACACGCTGCCCACGGTGAGCGTCAGTACGCGCTCGTCGCTCGCCTTGAGCCCCGCCAGTCCGTCGGCCAGCGCGTTGAAGCCGGCGCTCAGCTGCGGCAGCACCGCCTTCAGCGCCGGCGTGGGCCGCAGCCCCTGCGGGGTGCGCTCGAACAGCTCCAGCCCCAGCCTCTCCTCGGCCCGGCGCAGATGCTGGCTCACCGCCCCCGGCGTCACGCCGAGTTCCTCGGCGGCCGGTGCGAGCGCCCCGCGGCGCGCCACGATCTCGATGGCGCGAATGGCGTTGAGCGGGATGGGAAACGCGCTTGGCATATAGATTTTCTACATCGGGGCCGAGTTCTTGTCGATTGTTGCGCCTCCCTGTCGCGCGCATATTCAACACGCAGCCGAGAGAAAGGAGACTTCCAAATGCACAAAATCTTCACATCGATCCGCGCCTGGCTCGAGGGCTTCCTCGCCACGGAAGTCGTCGATGATCCGCTGGCCGGCATGAGCGTCCGCGAACTCGCCGACCTGCCGGCGCACCACCCGCGCTGAGCTGACAGCCCGGTTCAGCGGCGGTTCAGCGCTCCGGCCTTAGTCCGGGCCCCGAATGAAAGAAGGAGGCCACGATGGCTCTCAAGGATATCTTCGCCCGCCGCCGCCCGCCCCAGCGCAAGCCGGCGCGCGACTGGACCAATACGCTCACCCCGCGCGACTGGGCCGACCTGCCCACCTACCATCCGCGCCGCGACGAGGACTGACTAGCGCAGCACCCCCGTCCGCCACAGCGTCACCCGCAGGCCGCCATGCAGCACCGGCGGGCCCGGAGGCAGGAAGGGCAGGCCGGTGGCGTTCACCAGCGCCTTGTCGGTCGCGACAATGCCGACGCGCCAGCCGGTGAACCGGCTCAGCAGCACCTGCCCCATAGTCCGATAGAGCGGCGCCAGCCCGCCCCGATCACCGATGCGCGCGCCATAGGGCGGGTTGACGATGACCAGCCCCGGCGGCCCATCCGGCCGGACCAGATCGGCGATCGCCTGCTCGGAAAAGCGTGTCAGCGCCGCAACGCCGGCTCGGCCCGCATTCTCGCGGCTCATCGCCACCGCGCCCGCGTCGCGGTCGGAACCGTGGAACAGCAGGTCGGGCGTGGCCCCCGGCGCGTCGCTCCGCATCGCCTGCCAGGCCGCCGCATCGAACCCCTTCAGCTGCTCGAAGGCAAAACTCCGCGTCCGCCCCGGTTTCAGCCCGGCCGCGATCTCGGCCGCCTCGATCACGAAAGTGCCCGAGCCGCACATCGGGTCGAGCACCGGCTCGGTGCCTTCATAGCCCATCTGGCGCAGGAACATCGCGGCCATGGTCTCGCGCATCGGCGCGCGGTTCACCGCTTCCTTGTGGCCGCGCTTGTGCAACGAGGCGCCGGTCGTATCGATGCTGATGGTGACGAGGTCGTCCTCGATCCGCGCCATCACCCGCAGATCGGCATCGTTGCGGACCGGCGCACCGAGCTCCTCGCGAATGGCGGTCGCGACGCGCTGCGCCGCCGCTCCGGCGTGGTAGATCTTCGACTTGCGACAGGTCGCCTCGACGCTTACCGGCATGTCGGCACGCAGGAACTCGCTCCACGCCACCTTGCGCGAGCGCTTGTCGAGCTGGGCCAGATGCATGGCCCGAAAACTCGCGATCCGCACCAGCACCCGCGTCGGCCCGCGCAGCTCGAGATTGGCGCGCCACACCTCGGGCCAGCCGCCGCTCAGCGTCACCCCACCCTCGACCAGGTTCACCCCGGCAAAGCCACGCTCGCGCGCTTCTTCCGCCACCGCAGCCTCGAGGCCGGGCGTCGCAACGAGGAAGATTTCGAGATCGTCGGCGGGGCTATCCATGCGCGGCTCATAGCACAACGCTATGCGCCGTCACTCGCAGATGCGCGCGGTGCAGGTCTTACCGTGGCAGCCGAGGTCGAGATGCAGGTGGTCGCGATGCAGCGCGTTCGCCTCCGGCCCGAGCACGGTGGTGAAGTTGGCGCAGGCGGCGCCATGGGCGAAGCGCAGCAGCCGGCCTTCCGGCGACACGGCGTCCGGCCACCCCTCTTCCACCGTGACGAAGCGTCCATCCTCGAGCTTGAAGCCGACCACATCGAGCGCATCGGCGAAGGCATGGAAGCTGAGATTGCCGGCCGCTCCGTTGTTGACGTTGCGGCACATGTAGCTGGTGCCGACCACCAGCTCGGCGATGCGCGTGTCCTCGCGGGAGATCAAGTAGCTGTCGACCGCCTCCAGCCAGGCCGGTAGCGCGCTCGCCACGCCGCAATCGGTCTCGACCCCGCCCGAAACCGGCACCATGCGGCCATTGGCGAGCACGCCGGTGAGCGATAGCGGCGATTGCGCCCTGCACTGTCCGTCGGCGATCGGCGGCAGCGCCTCGGCCTCGACTCGCCCGAGCAGCACCGCCGGACAAGCCGTCTGGTAGATGCGCGGCTCCTTCGGCGCCGCCGGCTCGGCGACGTGATCCTCGGGCTTTGGCGGGCCATAGACCTCACCGGCGGGTCCAGGCTCGTCCTCCTCGGTTTGCCCGGCCGACGCAGCATCCGGCCGCTGTCGCGGCAGCGGCACAGCCGGTTGCGCGTCAGCCGCTTCCGGCCGCGTCCGCGGCAAGGGAGGATCGGCCTCCTGCGCCAGGGCCGGCAGGGTGAGGAGGGTGATCAGTAACGCCGCTGCGATCCGCATGGCGCCGCAACGCCTCAGGGCCCGCTCGGGTTGCCGCGCATCACCCGCAGCGCTCGAGCACCCGATTGATCGCCGCCGACGAGCCCTTGGCCCCGAACTCGTTCGCATCGAAGCTCTCCCCGCCCGTCCGCACATAGGCGACGCGCAGCGTAACCCTGGCCTGTTGGGCGATCCTGGCCCATTGCCGGGCGACCGGCCCGCGCACGATCACCGAGCTGCCGTCGGCATGGATCAGCGGCATGTCCTGGGCAAAGCTGGCGCCGCCGCCGTCGGGCGCGATCGACAGGTTCATCGAAGCAGCACCCGCCACCTGCTTGTGCGGCTTTCTCACCCAGAAGCCCATGGCGAGATCGCCGCCCCGGCAGGCGAACTGGAACTGCGCGTCGCCATTGTCGAACCAGGCGATGGGGGTATCGCCGCCCTCGTAGGACCATTCTTCCGCCTGGGCGGTGGTGGCGAGCAGGAGGGCGAGAGCGATGGCTGAAATTCGGGGCATGCGGATCCTCGGAAACAGGACGGCGACCCTAGCCGACAAGGGTTAACGTCCGTAAAGCACGTCCCCGGCGGTTCCGGGCGGCCACTGGCGCCGAACCCGCACATTAACCCTGCACTCGCCGCACGGTTAACACCGGATAAACCATCTTTGCCCGGCCACACGGCTCTGCTATCAGCCGAGCATGAGCGTGCCCCTCGACCATATCCGCAATTTCTCCATCGTCGCCCATATCGACCATGGAAAGTCGACCCTTGCCGACCGGCTGATCCAGCTCACCGGCGGCCTCGAGGCGCGGGAGATGAAGGAGCAGGTGCTCGATTCGATGGAGATCGAGCGCGAGCGCGGCATCACCATCAAGGCGCAGACCGTGCGCCTCGCCTACAAGGCGCAGAATGGCGAGACCTATATCCTCAACCTCATCGACACCCCGGGCCACGTCGACTTCGCCTATGAAGTCAGCCGCTCGATGTCGGCCGTCGAGGGCAGCCTGCTCGTGGTCGATGCATCCCAGGGCGTCGAGGCGCAGACGCTTGCCAACGTCTACCACGCGCTCGATGCCAACCACGAGATCGTGCCCGTCCTCAACAAGGTCGACCTGCCCGCCGCCGATATCCCGCGCGTAAAACAGCAGATCGAGGATGTGATCGGGCTCGACGCCTCCGACGCCGTCGAGATCTCGGCCAAAACCGGGCTCGGCATCGACCTCGTGCTCGAAGCCATCGTCCACCGCCTGCCCGCCCCCGAAGGCAAGCTCGATGCCCCGCTCAAGGCGCTGCTCGTCGACAGCTGGTACGACACCTATCTCGGCGTCGTCGTCCTCATCCGTGTGGTGGATGGCACGATCCGAAAAGGCCAGAAGATCCGCATGATGGCCTCGGGCGCCACCTACGAGCTCGACCGCGTCGGCGTGTTCACGCCCAAGCTGGTGGTGGTCGATAGCCTCGGCCCCGGCGAGATCGGCATGTTCACCGCCTCGATCAAGGAAGTGGCCGACACCAATGTCGGCGACACCATCACCGATGACAGGAAGCCCACCGAGCACGCGCTGCCCGGCTTCCGTCCGGCCCAGCCGGTGGTGTTCTGCGGCCTGTTCCCGGTCGATGCCTCCGATTTCGAGGAGCTGCGCGAGGCGATGGGCAAGCTCCGCCTCAACGATGCCAGCTTCTCGTTCGAGATGGAAACCTCCGCCGCGCTCGGCTTCGGCTTCCGCTGCGGCTTCCTCGGCCTCCTCCACCTCGAGATCATCCAGGAGCGGCTCGCCCGCGAGTTCGACCTCGATCTCATCGCCACCGCGCCGAGCGTGGTCTACCAGGTCGAGCTCACCACCGGCGAGACGATCGACCTCCACAACCCGGCCGACCTGCCCGAAGTCACGCGCATCAAGGAAATCCGCGAGCCCTGGATCAAGGCGACGATCCTGACGCCCGACGAATATCTCGGCTCCATCCTGAAGCTGTGCCAGGACCGGCGCGGCATCCAGCGCAACATGACCTATGTCGGCAACCGCGCCATGATCGAATACGACCTGCCGCTCAACGAGGTGGTGTTCGATTTCTACGATCGGCTGAAATCCATGTCGAAGGGCTATGCCAGCTTCGACTACACCCTCGCCGATTACCGCGAGGGCGACCTCGTCAAACTCTCGATCCTGGTCAATTCCGAGCCCGTCGACGCGCTCAGCATGCTCGTCCACCGCAACGCGGCCGAGTCACGCGGCCGGCAGATGTGCGAAAAGCTCAAGGAACTGATCCCCCCGCACCTCTTCGTCATCCCGATCCAGGCCGCCATCGGCGGCAAGATCATCGCCCGAGAAACGATCCGCGCCCTGCGCAAGGACGTGACGGCGAAATGCTACGGCGGCGACGCGACGCGTAAACGCAAGCTGCTCGAAGCCCAGAAGAAGGGCAAGAAGCGCATGCGGCAGTTTGGGTCCGTGGAGATCCCGCAGGAAGCGTTCATTCAGGCGCTGAAGATGGGGGATGAGTGAGGGGTAACTCAGCGCATTATCCCTCACTTAATCGTGGCTCATTTAGGCGCCCGTCAGGCGTACTGAGCATCCGATCAGTAAGCTGGTGCCCGTCAGATTAACCTCGCGACGCCGACGATGACTGTGTCGCTAGGCATCGGTCGATCGTGATCGAAATGCGAGACCAGCCACAGGAGTGACTAGCTCGTCCGCAGCTATCACTGTGCTAACACGTTGGAATAGTTCCCCAAACAAGCCGGACTCTGACACCGCCACTTCTTCCCTCTCCTGAACTGCTCGATAGCCAACGCCGTCCCTGCCCCTGGCGATATCGAAGTAGAACATATCAGCATCGGCCGACCGCGACGAGGATCCGTCCAATCCGCGAACCATTAGGGGAAAAAGCGGAAGCGCCAGACCCCTCTCTATATCGACGATAAAAAGAAACTCAGATGGATAGGCGTCGCTTCCTTCGTACTCCATAATATCTATGAATGTACTGGACGAACCAACAGCATTTCGGAATATTCCTGTAAATCTATTCATACTGAACGGCTTCTTTCGCCCTTCATCAAAATACCCGAAGGCTCTCCCCTCCATTGATCTTACGATGATATTTCCGACCATTTCCAATAATCGTGTGTATGGAATGTCTGCTGCAAGCTTTCCATGTTTAGACAGAGCTATCTTCGATACGGCCGCGTCAATCTCCTGAACAAGAGGCGCCGCCGTCAACTCCGAAAGAGCTGCACCGAAGCCCCAGCTCTTACCTGTCGCTGCCACACATTGCTTCAGCATCGCCCATAGGGGCCCTGCCGATCTTTGGCGCATCGTTCGAAGCACGCTTCCACCCGCACCACCAGACGCACAGTGCTCTGCGTAGCAGACATAGGCACAAAACGTGAGCATCGCCTCCAGCGCCTCGCGTCCGCGAGAGTCCATATGATCAGGCATGGTCTCTGACAGATATCGGGCGAGAGGGTAGGCGATCGGATATGGCAACTCGTCAACTAGGTTGCTCAAGCTCAGCCAAGTCTTATCGGCAGCCCTCTCTGCATACACTCGCACGTCGTTTGCATCGACGTAGCAGACCGAAGACGTGCTGGTGCCAAAATCTAGACCGATATAGGCATCGCCCGAGTGCTCTTCCGTCGCGTATGTCATGTCGAGATAAAATGGCTTTCCAGGGACCGTCTTGATGCGGTCCTGCCCTCCCTTTCCGTAAAGGAAGAACGGTTCGGCCGTGCCGTCTTCACGCACAACAAGCTCGACTCCAATACTCCCACCGAAGGTGGCATCTCGGGGCGTCTGCGTGCGGCTTTCAATGTTGTGCCTGGCCTTCATGTCCTCATGGTCGAAGGATGAGCGCATAAAGAAGTAGTCCAGACTTTGCGTTGGCGCTCGGGATAGTCGGACTTTCCAGCGCAGTGGCTTCCCTACAAAATTCCGAAGGCTCGTTGACGATGGCAGCAATACGCCAGCCTCAACCTCGGCAGTCTCGAGGGTTTCGCTGTCCGGCACGAACTTCTTAAGTTCTGTACCGGTTTGGTTGGGGTCCAGCAGCAAGCAAAGTCGATTATATGTGACCGCACGAAAGTCGCCTTCGCCCGCATTGTAGAACCGCCGGGCGCACTCAACTGCCAACCCCTTCGACACGATTTCCTGGAAGTTTTCGCTAAGCTCAAGCACTTCAGCGCGACGCAGGGCAGCCCCAATGTCTCGTTCGATCAGGGGGCGAAGCCAGCGGATATTCGAACTGCCACCCGACAGAAGCACGATGGAAATGGGCTTACCGCCGAGCTCAGTCTCAGCTCGGCGAAGTGTTTCCTGTATAGCAGGGAGCAGCTTCTGCTTCCAAACCCGCTCCTCAAATATCTGGCGAATGTCGCCCGCCTCGAGTCGAACGGATGCCATAGGCGACTGCTCAGAGAGGGGCGTCTTTGGAACGTCGATACGCGCCGCCGGGGCGGATCGCAAGTCGGCACTAAGACGCCAATCTACGATCCCCGAGCAGATCGACAATTTGGCTTGCTCTACAGCCTGCAGCACCCGTCGATAGTGCCGAACAAAGGCAGCGTAATCTACCCGATGGTTTGCGAGAGTTTCATCGTCAGCATTCTTTAGCTGCGTAAATGCCTCAAGCGCTTTTCGGACGGATGATTTCTCAACGCTCTTTTCGATACCTTTGAACAGCAAATGCTCAGCAATCATTCGGTTGATGAAGTAGCCACCGACGGGGATCGATTTGGCTGCCAATGGCCTTGAGTTACGGCCTCCGTTGCTTATGTCTCCGGCGGCGGTTGTCTCAATGACGGATGCGTCAAAAGTGCCACCGCCGAAGTCGAAAACTAACGCAATGTGCTTAGTCTTTTGCGCAACTAGCGGGTGCTTCACGCCATATCTATAATATTGAAAGACCGCGAACGGCTCAGGCAGATAGTCTATCTGCTTGAATTTTCCACTGAGGATGCGTTTAAGTGCTGCACGATAGTTTCGCAACCAGTCATCTCGAGCCAATTCATCATCGACCAACGTAAGTGGCTCTGCCACTAGTATTTTTGATGGGGTCGGAAGACCGTAATTTTCGATTGCCTGAGCCGCCCGATCGGTGACGTGATCTATGAAGTCCTTCGCAATGCCCAGAACGGATCGAGATGGGGTCCAGCCAGACTTGTCGCGTTGCTGGGTGGTGCGCACGGGGTCATCTCGGCCCAACTCGACCTTAAAGTCCTCCCTAATCTCAGACGGATCATTGCAGGCCTCGATCGCTTCAAAACCAACCAGATAGCCCTTCTCTCGATATAGAACTGCTGTCGGAATTGAGGTGTGACCTGCAATCCTCACCTGCCGGATGCTGTTAATGAATAGCTCTTTTTGTGGCATATTGGCGCTCCAGTGCTCTCGTGATTACTAGTTGATGTTGACTGGGTAAACTGAGGATCGGACCTTATCCCCGCCCCCTCCCACCCACCGTATCCTCCGCCCAAACATCGTCACGGAGGACCACGCATGCCCATCACTCTGACCAAAGCCCTCATTGCCACCCATGAGCGGCTTTATCCGCGGGTGGCGTCGCTGCTGAAGCAGGTGGAGCGGGTGGCGGGGCGGCGGCCGGGGATGGGGGTGCCGGAGGAGAGCGTGAAGCTCGCCCGGGAGCTCTGCCGGGAGGCGGCCGGCCTGCTCGGCAAGGACGGGCGTGGCATCGGCCTGCCGCGTACGGCCAGGGCCGGAACGCTCGATCATGCCGCGCTCGCCGTGGCGCTCGGCCAGGCGCTGGCCGGGCTCGAGGCGTTCGAGGGCGAGCACGCCATGCTGTCGCACAAGCACCAGGCCATCTGCTGGCTGCTGCCCGATGGCCAGCGCCAGCCGGTCGTCCGCCACCTGCCGGCGACCCCGCCCAAGGGGGCCACGGCCTGGGCCGCCGAGGAACGCCCGTTCAACGAACTCGATCGCAAGCGCATCGCGCGGCGGTTCATCGAGCGCGAGAATGTCATCTACCTGCGCGGCTACCGCGATGCGCAGGCCGGCAAGCCGCCGCGCGAGCCGCTCGACGAATTCGAAACCGTCTGAGGCGTCCGCACTTCCGGCAGGCGCTCACAGTCGGCGAAAGAATCTTCTGTTCTGGCGGCAAAGGCTAAGCGGTGTAATCAGATTATCGCGCACTGCCGCGAGATATGACGCACTTCTCAGCCCAAGTTAGAAAGCACCTTCCTCCCGTCCAAAGCTATGATTTCCCCATCGATGCACAGTCGCGAACCCCCGTCGAACTGCGGAATCGCTGAAACGAAGTCATGGTTACGAGAGGAGTCTCCTATGGTTGACACGTCGCATGCCAACTCCGTGAAGAATGTGGTGCTGGTGCACGGCGCCTTCGCCGATGGGTCGGGCTGGCGCAAGGTCTATGACGACCTGACCGGGCGCGGCTTTGCCGTCACCATCGTCCAGAACCCGCTGACCTCGCTGGCCGACGATGTCGCCGCCACCACGCGGGCGCTCGAGCGGCAGGATGGCCCGACCATCCTCGTCGGCCATTCCTGGGGCGGCACGGTGATCACCGAAGCGGGCCTCCACCCCCGCGTCGCCGGCCTCGTCTATGTCTCGGCCCTCGCCCCGGATGCCGGCCAGACCACGGCCGACCAGTATGTCGGCTTTGCCGCCACCCCCAACTTCGTCATCGACGTGCAGGCCGACGGTTTCGGCTATCTCAACCCGGCAAAGTTCAAGGCCGGCTTCGCCCACGACCTCAGCGACGCCGACGCCGCGTTCCTCCGCGATACGCAGGTGCCCATCAACATGGCGGTGTTCGGCACGGCCCTGACCAATGCCGCCTGGCGGACGAAGCCCAGCTGGGCCGTGATCGCCACCGAGGACCAGTCCTTCGATCAGGCGATGCTTGTCCACATGGCCGAACGCGCCGGCGCCAAAATCACCCGGGTTTCGGCCAGCCACGCGCTCTACATCTCCCAGGCCGCCGTCGTCGCCGACACCATCGTCGCCGCCGCACAAGGCGCCGCCGCCCGCTGAGGCGCGCCGTCGAAAATCTTATCCCCCTCCCCTCCACCCGCCCACATAGTACCGGCACCTTTCCCGCACGGGGCGGAGCCGAGACGAACGGCGGCGGGGAGCGGAACGGGTGGATCGGCAGTCGTGCCGGTCCAGGCCGAAAGCACGACGGCAGGATCCGGTTCGCCGGGGACGCCGCTCAAAACGCGAGGGGTCGCCCGATGCAGGGCGGCGCCAGGGTCGAGGCCGCCATGCATAAGGTGGCCGCAACGTCGTGGCGGTGTGGCGGATGCCAGCCGTTCACGGCCTGCGCGACTTGAAGCGATGCGGCACGGGATGCGCCCGGGCCCTCGTGCCATAAGCCCAAAATCCCGGTCGGCCGGCGAGGCGTGCGCCTCGTCTATCACTGCGGACTACCGCTGGGGCAAACGCCTCGCCGGCCACGTCCCACCTTGCCGCAATACTCCGGCGCCCCAGGGCGGCCGGATGCTTCGGCATGTCCGCCGCCCGCCCACGGTTAACGCCGCCTTGCCGCGCCGCTGCAAAACCTGCAGCCGCCGAAACCGGGCGGTGACGGCTTTCCCGTAGAACTCGCGATGGGGGCAAGACGGGTCATTCCGCCGGCTGCCTCGACGTGACCGGGAGGCAGGTTTGCTGCGGCGTACCGAAAAGATCGTTCTGCGCGAAGATGGCGAAGAGCCCGAGGCCGACAGCTTCGCCCATGTGCGCCGCGGCCTCAGCGCGCTCCGTCCGCAGCGGTCGAGCGATGTGCCGGCCGAGCCGGACGCCGCGCCCCAGCCGATCGCCGATCTCGAGAATGTCCGCCGCATGGAAGAGCCGGTGGTCGAGCTGTCGCCCGAGCAGAAGCGCAATATCGAGCGCTGGCGCGCCGAGGTGCTGCAGTCGGTCTCGGCCAATGCCGATGACGGCGAGGCCGGGCGGCTGTCGCGCTTCCTCAAGCCCGCCAACATCGCGCTGCTCGCCGTGGCGCTCCTCGCCGGCGGCGGTGCGGCCTTCCTCGCCACCCAGCCGCAAAGCGCCACGGTGACGGCCGAGGTCGCGCCGGCCCCGGTGCCCGAACCGACGCCCGTGGTGGTGCCCGAGCCGATGGCCAAGGTGCTGGTGGCCAAGGCCAATATCGGCATCGGCGAACGGCTCAGCGACAAGAGCGTCGAGTGGATCGACTGGCCCCAGGCCAATCTGCGGCCCGAGTTCATGACCACCGAAGCCGCCGATGCCGATACCGGCATCGCCGATGCGGTCGCCCGCTTCGAGTTCGTCGCCGGCGAGCCCATCCTCGAGACCAAGCTTACCCGCGCCGCCGAGGGCTTCCTGTCGGCCGTGCTCGATCCCGGCACCCGCGCCGTCGCCGTATCGGTCTCGGCCGAATCCGGTTCGGGCGGATTTATCCTCCCCAACGACCGGGTCGATATAGTGCACACCGTGAGCATCAACGAACGACGGGTCTCGACCACCATCCTCTCCAATATCCGGGTCATTGCCATCAACAGCTCGCTGGGCAAGGCCGATCGCGAGGCGGAAAGCGAGGGCGAGGACAAGCCCAAGTCGCGCACCTTCGCCAATGCGCTCGCGACGCTGTCGCTCGATCCGCGCCAGGCCGAGCTGGTGATCTCGGCGACCGGCTCGGGTCAGCTGTCGCTGGTGCTGCGACCGACGGCCGACGTGGCTGAAGCGCAGACGGCGGATCGCAGCCAGGCGGCCAACGAAGCCATCCGGCTGTCGAGCCCGTTCTGGGCC
Source organism: Devosia sp. Soil_C_22 (assembly GCF_057657195.1). Taxonomy (NCBI): domain Bacteria; kingdom Pseudomonadati; phylum Pseudomonadota; class Alphaproteobacteria; order Hyphomicrobiales; family Devosiaceae; genus Devosia; species Devosia sp. Soil_C_22. The sequence goes on along the minus strand of NZ_JBDGIY010000001.1, from coordinate 195,022 downwards.
AATTGAGCACGGCATTAAGCCGGTGTTGACCGAAGGTCGGTAGATTTTGCAGTGGGCTTGGTTGGACTGGACGGACAGATGATGCGGGGGCATTTTCGGGCATTGGCCCAGGCGGTGCGGGCGGCCTTGTGCGCGGCCGCGATGAGCGGGCTCGCAGCGCTCGGCGCGGCGCCGGCCATGGCGCAGACCGTCACCTATGATCTCAGCACCACCTCGGTGATGCGCATCAACCTGCCCATGTCGCAGGCGGTCACCGTGGTGATCTCGGATGCCGTGGGCAAGATTGTCTCGGCCGATCCGGGCATTGCCGATGCGCAGCCGATCACCGATCGCTCGCTCTACCTCGTCGGCAAGGGTTTTGGCACGACCACCGTGAACCTTTACTCCGAAGCCGGCGCGCCGGTCGGGCTACTGGCAGTCGAAGTGGGCGCCGATCTCGCCGATATCCGCAGTTCGATCCGCGACGCGGTGCCCAATTCCAAGGTGACGGTGTCGAGCGTCAATGGCCGCATCCGGCTGGGCGGCACGGTCAGCGACCGGCAGGCGATGGACCAGGTTCTCGCTGTGGTCGAGCAATATGGCAGCCCGGCCATCATCAACACCATGACCCTGACCGGCGGCCAGCAGGTCAATCTCGAGGTGCGCATTCTCGAAGCGCAACGCGATGCAGGGCGCGAGCTGGGCATCAGCTGGAACGGCAGCGTCGGCGATACCGGCGTAACCATTGGCGGTGCCTCGGCGTCGTTCTCGAGCTTCGTCACGCAGGTCATCTCGTCGGGCATGGGCATCAATCTCAGCGCCACCATCAATGCGCTCGAGGGCAAGGCGCTGGTGCGCACGCTGGCCGAACCGAATCTGACGACGCTGTCGGGCATCCCGGCGAGCTTTCTCGCCGGCGGGCAGATACCCGTCCGCACGGTCGACAACGACGGCAATGTCGCGCTCAACTATCGCGATTTCGGCGTGCGCCTGCAGTTCACCCCGGTGGTGATGGAAGGCGACCGCATCCAGATCCACCTCGCGCCCGAGGTCAGCGGCATCAACGGCTTTACCGGCACCGGCGACCCGGTGTTCAACACGCGCAATCTCGATGCGACGGTGGAGCTGCGCGACGGGCAGAGCTTCGCCGTGGCCGGCCTGCTGCAGAACGACACACAGCTCGACCAGACGCAGTTGCCCTGGCTGGGCGACGTGCCGATCCTGGGCTCGCTGTTCAAGTCCTCGAGCTACAAGAAGCACGATACCGAACTCGTCGTGATCGTGACGCCACGGCTGGTGCAGCCGGCAACGCCGGGACAGGTGCTGGCCACCCCGCTCGACAAGACCGCGCCGCCGAACGATCTCGAATTCTTCGCCGTCGGGCAGATGGAAGTGAAGCCCCGGGTGCTCAAGAACATCCAGAGCGGCGCCGGTATCGTCGGCCCCTATGGCTACATCATCGACCTGGGGAGCGGCAGTTGAGCGGGCGCAGCATGAAACTCGCCGGGCTGCTGGCGTGTGCCGCAGCATTGCTGGTGCTGGGCGGCTGCGCCTACGACTACATCCAGCGCACCGACCGGGTGTCCTACAATGCCGGCGATGCGGTGAGGGCGAACATGGCGATCCAGACGACCAACCCGTCCAAGGCTTCGCAGTATTCGACCACCGGCCTGGGCAAGAACAGCAACGTGGTCGGCGAGCCGTCCAAGGCGGCCGGCGAGGCCACCGAGTAGTCCCCGCGCCGCTGTAACCGCGCTATTGTTTCAGTGTCGGGATCAGGCCTGCGAGGCGGCTGCGGCGTCGCGCAGCAGCTGGATATTGTTGGCGACGACGACGTTTTCGGGATCGATCGCCTGGGCCTTGCGGAAGTTGGCCATCGCCTGGCGGAAGTCGCCGCGCAGCATCTGGGAATAGCCGACATTGTTGTAGTACTGCGCCGTGCCGCCGCTGAGCTTGAACAGCGAGGCGTAGACGCGGTCGGCGAGGTCGAAACGGCCGAGGCGGTCGTATGAGGCGCCAAGGCCGATATAGGCCTCGGCATTGGCGGGCTGCAGCTCGGCGGCGCGCTTGTAGAAGGCGGCCGAATGCCCGAAATCATTGTTACGGAAATGCGCCCGACCCTGCAGCAGCGCGCGGTCGGCGGTGTAGCTGCCGATATCGGAGACTTCCGCCACGGCGAGCTTGTTGTTGCCGAACGAGGACAGCCCCGCCGAGCTGCAGGCCGACAGGGCCACACCACCCGTCACCAGGGCGACGGCAAGCGCACTCATCCTGAGCGAAGACCGAAACATCGAAACTGCCCCCATTCCGCGTCGCAATGCGGATGTAACCAAGGATCACGCTAGCGAGGCCCGTGTTACGATTGGTGAACAGGCTTGGTTTCCTTGCCGGTAGCCTTAATGGAGCATTACGGGCGGCGGCCCGGCCCCTTTCTCCGGCGGCCGCGTCGTGCAAGTCTGGCCGTCGATCAGGGAGTTCTTCCATGCCCAGCATAGCCGCGCTCTCCGTCTCGCTGCCGCTCGAAACGCTGTCTCCAGGCACGCATCTCACCACCGAGGGCACGCGGTCCGGCCAGCTCTACGTGCTGGAATCGGGGCGGCTCAAGGTGACGCGGGGCGGCGTGACGCTCGCCAGCATCGAGGAACCCGGCTCGATCGTGGGGGAGATGGCGGTGCTGCTCGGCACGCCGCACAGCGCCACGGTGGTCGCCGAGACCGAGGTGAAGATTCGGGTCATGGCCAATGCCATCGACGTGCTGAGCCAGAATGCCGATTTCGCGCTGCATATCGCAACGCTCGCCTGTGCGCGGCTCAACACGACTTCGGCGCTGCTGGTCGAGATGCAGAACCAGTCCGAGGACCAGCCGCGCGAGAAGGCGCTGATGCAGCGCATCCTCGGGGCACTCACCGCCGCGCCGAAGTTTTCGCGCGGCGGCAAAGTTGATCATGAGTAGGTCAGGGGCCTCACGCCGGACGGCATGTTCTAGACTCCGGCGTCATCCCCGCGCAGGCGGGGAACCAGTTGTGGCCAGCACTGTGCCCCGACTGGATTCCCGCCTACGCGGGAATGACGGTCGTGGTGTTGGCGGCGACCTAAGCTCAGGCCCCGGTGACGCGCCAGATCACGTCGCCGACGTCGTCGGCGAGCAGCAGCGCGCCATCGGCCGCGATGACCACGCCGACCGGCCGGCCGTAGGAGAAGGACTCGTCGGCCGATAGGAACCCGGTGAGTATGTCGCGCGGGGTCGAGCCATCCGGCTTGCCGTTGGCGAAGGCAACGAAGGTCAGCTTGTAGCCCGACAGCGTCGAGCGATTCCACGAACCGTGCTGGCCGATGGCCATGCCTTCGGGGAAGCCCGGCAGTTGGCCGGCCGGCAGCCAGGCGAGGCCGAGCGAGGCGGTATGGCCGCCAAGCGCATAGTCGGGCGCCGTGGCGCGGGCGACCAGCGCCGGATCCTGCTCGACGCGGTGGTCGACGATGTTACCCCAGTAGGAGTAGGGCCAGCCGTAGAAGCCGCCATCCTTGACCGAGGTCAGGTAGTCGGGCGGGGTCTCGTCGCCGATACCGTCGCGCTCGTTGACCACGGTCCAGAGCTCGCCGGTGGTCGGCTCGAAGGCGAGGCCGACCGGGTTGCGCAGGCCACCGGCGAAGATGCGGCTTTTGCCGGTCGCGAGGTCGAGTTCGAAGATGCAGGCGCGGCCTTCCTCGACCTGCATGCCGTCGTCGCCGATATTGCTCTTAGAACCGACGCCGACATAGAGCTTGGTCTTGTCAGCACTCGCCAGGAGACTCCGGGTCCAGTGGCCGTGCGGCTTGGTATCCATCAGCTTCTTGCCGGGCGCGGTGATGCGGGTCTCGCCGACCTTGAACGGGAAGGCGTAGACACCGTCGGTGTTGCCAACATAGAGCGTCTCGCCGATCAGCTGCATGCCGAAGGGCTGGTTGAGGTTGTCGAGCAGCGTGTGCTGCTCTTCGGCCACGCCGTCGCCATCGGCATCGCGCAGCAGCGTGATGCGGTTGGCCGAGACGCCCGTCGCCTTGGCCCGCTTCATGGTGGCGAACATGGCGTAGTCGAAGGCGTTCTTGACGCCGCCCGGCGTGCTCAGCGCTTCGGCGACGAGGACGTCGCCATTGGGCAGCACGTGCATCCAGCGCGGGTGCTTCAGGCCACGGGCAAAGGCATTGACCTTGAGGCCAGCAGCAGCGGTCGGCTTCTCGTCGCCCTGCCAGCCGCGCGCGGTCGGCATCTTGAGGGTCGGGATGGACTGCGGGCGCGCTTCCGGAATGTCCGGCGTCTTGCCGTAGATGGGGGAGCGCCTGGGCTCATTGAACTGACGCGCAAGAATGGCGGCGCCGCCAATCCAGGCGACGACGCGCGCAAACATGTCGGTGATATTCATCTATCGGTCCCCAAGTCCATGCAGTGGGGCACGACTGCCCCACATCTGTTGTGCGCATACGTGGCGGGCAGCGCGAAGGCAACACCCGCCATGCCGGATCAGACCAAGCCGGCCGCCTTCAGGTCGGCCCAGACGTCATCCTTGGGATCGTAGCCGATCCACTTGCGGCCATCCTCGAGGTCCCAGGGCATGCCCGAGTTGGCCGACATACCGTTGACGACGATGGCCGGCCCCGGCCACTTGCCGGCATCGGCGGTGAGCGCGGCAAGCATCAACCGGTCGTGGTCGTCGTTCGAAAGCCACATGTCGCGATACCACTTGAGGTTGCGCGCGCTGACCTCATCGTTCGGCTCGGCCCGGTCGCCGCCGCCATTGGAGAGCGTGGTGGCGAGGTTCTCGGCGCGCTGGCACCAGCCGATGCGGGTCGCGACCGCGGTGATGCGGCCGTCGGTGGCATTGGCGCGTGCGATGCATAGCCGCTCGCCCAGCATCTTGGTCGCGCCATAGGCCGCGCCCCAGCGATACATGTCGCCGTCCCAGTAGCGGGTGCCGCTCTTTTGCGGCGTCGACATCCGGAGCTTGCCGCCATCGGTCAGCGGCTCGTCCTTGTAGCCACCCATGGCGTGGTTGGACGAGGCGAAGACGAACCGGCAGGGCTTGGTGCCGCCCCCCGCCTGCTCGAGCAGGTTGGCGGTCATGTCGAACGACTTGGCCGATTCCTCCCAGCTCGAGGTTGGGGCGGGATTGGCCGACGCGTAGTGAACGATGCCATCCGCGGCGCGCACCGGCTCGAGCCAGCGCACATCATGCGGATCGGCGAGATCGGCGACCACGGACCGGGACTTGCCCGAAGCCTCGAAGGGATGAACGTCGATACCCACGATGTCGCTGACCCAATCGGCCTTTTCGAGGGCCAAGCGAAGTTTGGTCCCCAGATTGCCGGCGCCGCCGGTCACCACTACGCGCATGCTTATCCTCCACGCGGGCTTCTCGCCCGTGACACTGAACTTGCCTATAACACCCAGCGCGCCAGTCGGCACGATGGAGATCATGTTATGCAGATCGGTATTGTCGGGTTAGGTCGGATGGGCGGCAATATCGCCAAACGGCTGATGCGCGCCGGACATGATTGCGCCGTCTACGACATCGACGCCGCCGCCCGCGCCGCGCTCGGCGAAGCCGGTGCCCGCCCGGCCGAAACGCTCGAAGCGCTCGTCGACTCGCTGACGGAATCGCCGCGCGCCATCTGGGTGATGCTGCCGGCCGGCAAGGTGACCGAAGGTACGCTCGCCCACCTCGCCTCGTGCCTCGCGCCCGGCGACATCCTGATCGACGGCGGCAACAGCTACTACAAGGACGATGTCCGCCGCGCCGCCGAGTTCGCCAAAATCGGCGTCCGCTATGTCGATGTCGGCACCTCGGGCGGCGTCTGGGGGCTGGAGCGTGGCTTCTGCCTGATGATCGGTGGCGACACCGAAGCGGTCGATCATCTCGACCCGATCTTTGCCGCCCTCGCCCCGGGCCGCGGCGAGATCGAGGTCACGCCCGGCCGCGAACATCTCGATCCCAGGGCGGAGTTCGGCTACATCCACGCCGGCCCCGCCGGTGCCGGCCATTTCGTCAAGATGGTCCATAACGGCATCGAGTACGGGATGATGCAGGCTTATGCCGAAGGCTTCCATATCCTCGCCAGCAAGGGCGGCGAGATGCTGCCGCCAGGCGAACGGTTCGACCTGAACATCGCCGACATCGCCGAGGTATGGCGGCGTGGTTCGGTGGTGACCTCGTGGCTGCTCGACCTGAGCGCCATCGCGCTCGCCAGGGATCCGCGGCTCGACGACTTCACCGGACAGGTCGCCGATTCCGGCGAAGGCCGCTGGACGGTTGAAGCGGCGATTGAGGAAGCGGTGCCGGCCGAGGTACTGACGGCGGCTCTGTTCACCCGCTTCCGCTCGCGCACCGACAACACGTTCGCCGAAAAGATGCTCTCGGCCATGCGCCTCGGTTTCGGCGGCCACAAGGAAAGCTAGGGCGTCGCCGCCATGGCCTGGCACAGCGTGCTGATCTCACTCAGCCGTCTGCTTTGCTCGGCCGTCAGCTGGGCCATGTCGGCAATGTCGACGAGCCCCTCCGGCTCGGCCTGCTCGAGCGCGCACTGGCAGAGGCGCTGGCAGTAGCCGGCGTCGTTGCCACCAGTACCGCAGCTTTGCGAGCAGGAATTGAGGAACCGCTCGGACGTGGTGAGCACCGGCGGCATGATCACCGGCGACTGCAGCTGGCTGAGCCCGAACAGGATGCCGATGATCGCCGGCTGGTGCAGCAGGTAGATCAACAGGCTCCAGCGGCCGGCGAAAGCCAGCCCGCGCGCCACCGGCTCATCGGAACGCCATGCCGCGACCTTTGATGCCAGCGGACTGGCCCGCAGCAGCCGCATGCCGGCAATGCCGAGCAGCGTCACGCCGAACCAGGGAAAGATCGGCACCACGTCGCTGGTTGGCGGCGAAACCGGCCAGAAGCCGATCCAGCCGAGTTCGCGGCTCGAGAATATCGGATCGTTCCAGGCGAAGTTCGCCGCGATGACGGCGACGCCGATCGCTGCGACCAGCCATGGATTGAGCCGCAGGAAGGCAAGGCCGAGCAGCGAGAATAATGCGATGGCGTGCAGCACGCCGAAGAACACGAAGTAGTCGGGGAACATCCAATAGGTGCCGGCCGTCGTTGCCAGCGCGCCGGCGGCGATCAACACCCAGCGGCGCCAGAAGCTGCGCCAGCGGATGCCGTCGCCATGGCCGAGCACCAGCCCGGCGCCGACCAGCAGCAGAAAACTCGTCAGGATCGACTTCTGGAACACCACCCAGCCGAGCTCGCTGGTGACGTCGACGTTGGAGTAGCCGAAATAGTAGAGGTCCCACGCCACATGGAAGACGATCATCGCGAGGATGGCGACGGCGCGCAGTATGTCGAGCAGCTGCCAGCGCGGGCGCGGCGCGATGCTCATCTCATCCGAACTCAAACTCAGGCCTCCGGGCGACTCATGCCCGACAATAGTGGAACCGGATCACCTCTCAAGCATTGCTTGGACGCCCCTGTCGGCGTGTGCGCCCCCACCGCCGACCCCATGAGCCGCTCGAACTCCCCCGTTCGGGCGGTTCTCCATTTGGGCTGTGCGGAGCTGACGCGCCCGCTTCGCAATGTCGTAAAGCTCGGCTACCATTGGCCAATCGCGATCCGGGCGGGAGTGCGCGCGTGGCAGATCAGGATTGGCTGAGATTCGATTTCTTTCCGGCCGGAGCGGAGCTCATCAGCCAGGGCTCGGAAGCCGGCGGCAGCATCATGGTGCTCAAGGAAGGCGAGGTCGAAGTCCTGCGTGACGGCAAGTATGTGTCGACGATCAAGCAGCCGGGCGCCATCTTCGGCGAGATGAGCGTGCTGCTCGAGCGGCCGCATTCGGCTACCGTCCGCGCCGTCACCGACGTACAGCTCTTCGTCGTCGACGATGCACTCAAGGTGCTGGAATCGCACCCGGCCTGGCTGCTGCAGATCGCGCGGCTGCTGGCGCAGCGGGTCAACGCCACCACGGCGCAGCTCGTGGCGCTCAAGCAGCAGCGGGTCGAAGGCGAGGACGACGAAGTGCTCGTCTTGCCCACCAACGTCTTTGCTTCATGGGCGGACCCGCAGATATGACCGGCAAGCCCAAACTCGCCATCACCTACTGCACGCAGTGCAACTGGTTGCTGCGCGCCGCCTGGATGCAACAGGAGGTGCTTTCCACCTTCAGCCTCGAGATGGGCGAGGTGAGCCTCATCCCCGGCACCGGCGGCATCTTCGAAATCCATCTCGATGGCGAACTGGTGTGGGAGCGCAAGCGCGATGGCGGCTTCCCTGACGCCAAACAGATCAAGCAACTGGTGCGCGACAGGATCGACCCCGGCCGCGACCTCGGTCACATTGATCGCCCCCATGGCCCGGCGGCCCGTACGGGACATCCCTGACCGTTACGTTCACGTCCCGACGTTAATTCCTGACGAAGCCGCTCAACTCTAAATGCTTGACCACAATTCGCTTTCCGTCGCGATATACTGTATTTCGTGAGTTGACTCCGCGTTTAACTGGTGATTAACCGGTAAATGCGGCTGGGTAAATTCGGAGTAGGAACATGAAATCAGTTTTGGGCCGCTCCCAGGCGGTATTCGCGACAATCCTCAAGCTGGCGGCGCCCGGCGTGAGGCGCGTAATGGCCGTAGCGTTTGGAGCATTCCTCACTTTTGCGGGCGGCGCCATGCTTTCCGCCCCCGCCTATGCCATCACCATCGACTTCAGCACGGCGAGCGTTGCTGGATTTACGTTCGATGGCCTCAATACGACCAATGGCAACTGCCCCAGCGCGCCGCCCTGCGATCATGTCAACAATGCAGGGGCGACGCTGACAATTACGGCGCTCTCCGGCACTTTTGACTTTGCGAGCTTCCTCTACAAGTTCCAGGGCAGCGACGGCACCTTGACTGTTACGTCCGACAAAACCACGGCGACGGATTTCATCGCACTGGTGTTCCCGGATACGGCGATACACACGTATAACCTGGCGGCGAACCTGGTCTCGTACTTCACCGGTGTGACCTGGATCAAGTTTACGTCCGACAATCAGGCGAACGTTCGTATCGATGACATCACGCTCAATGTCGCGGCCGTGCCGGTGCCGGCAGGCATCGCGCTGGGCGCGAGCGCCCTCGGGCTGCTCGGCGTCATGGGCTGGCGCCGGAAGAAGACCGCCGCCGCCTGACGGCGCGACCGTCTCCGCGTATACCAGCCTCGAGTCTTCATGCGCCGGCGAAACTTCGCCGGCGCAGTCTTTCCGGGGAGCACAGCGGCCTGCCTCGATAATCGGGCCGATAACGCTTGCGTGAGGCGCAGGCGTTTCCCATGTGTCAGCCGTTCTGGTTTCACCACTGGCTCGGGATCCTCATCAATGCTCAAGCGCCTCGCTTCGATTACCTCCGTCCTGCTGCTGACGAGCCTTGTTGCCGCGTGCGGCAACAACGATAACTCCACTAATGTGGGCAGCGTCGGCGTCGACTGGACCGGAAACGACATCACTGTCGAGGCCGTGGCCGATCCCGAGGTCAAGGGCGTCGTCTGCCATGTCGCCTATTTCAACCGCTCGCTGATCGACCGGCTGCAACAGGGCAACTGGTTCGAGGACCCGTCCTATTCCGCGGTCGATTGCTCGGCCGCTGGCCCGATCACCGTGGGCAACATCAACACCAACAAGGGCGGCGAGGAGATCTTCCAGCAGTCGCGCTCACTGATCTGGAAGAGCCTGCGCGTGTCGCGCATCTACGATGCGCCGAACAATGTGCTGGTCTATCTCGCCCATGCGCGCGAGTTGCAGCTCGGCTCGGGCAAGATGTCGCTCTCGGTCGTGCCGCTCACCGGCGAGAATGTCACCTGGACGAACGGTCCGCCGGCCGGCAGCGCAGCCGCCACTGCGGCTCCGACCGGCACGGCCTCGGGTGGAATTTAGCCATCGCTCTGGCCGCGACAGCTAAATCCCTCGTCGTGCACGCATTTCGAGCAACGCCGGGGACGCGAAAGCGATGTCCCCGGCTTGACGGCAAAATACAAAAACATTCCAACCCTTGCGGTCGCATTGTCGCGGCAGCCATCGGATAGTGTGGCCGCGTGCGCGTGCGGCGCATGTACGGCTCGACCGTAGAAGGAGTAAGTCATGGCAATTCTCATCGGCGATACCGCCCCCGATTTCGAGGCGGAGACCACCGAAGGTCGCATCCGCTTCCACGATTACATCGACGGCAGCTGGGCCGTACTGTTTTCGCACCCGAAGAATTTCACCCCGGTCTGCACCACCGAGCTCGGCTACACCGCCAAGCTGAAGCCCGAGTTCGACAAGCGCGGCGTCAAGGTGCTCGGCCTGTCGGTCGACAAGCTCGAGAACCATGCCGGTTGGGCCGCCGATATCGCCGAGACGCAGGGCGCGACGCTCAATTTCCCGCTGATCTCGGATGCCGAGCGGGAGGTCGCCACCAAGTACGACATGATCCACCCGAACGCCAACGACAGCCTGACCGTGCGGTCGCTGTTCGTGATCGGGCCGGACAAGAAGGTGAAGCTTAAGATCGAGTATCCGGCCTCCACCGGTCGCAACTTCGACGAGATCCTGCGCGTCATCGACAGCCTGCAACTCACGGCGCGCCACCAGGTGGCGACGCCGGTGAACTGGAAGCACGGCGAGGACGTGATCATCGTGCCGGCCGTCTCGGACGAGGCGGCGCGCGAAAAATACCCCGAGGGCTGGAAGACGCTGAAACCCTATCTGCGCCTCGTGCCGCAGCCGCGTGCCTGACACGCACGGCGTCGCAGCGATTGGTCAACGGGCGGTCCCAGCGGGCCGCCCGTTTCGCATCACGGGTTGCCGTGCAGCGACCGGTCGATGGAGGCGAGCAGCACCACGATCCGTGCCAGCGCCATCAGCACCAGGCCGCCGACGAAGGGCAGCACCGCCCATTCGAGGAAGCGCGCCGTCGAAATGATGGCCGGGAGGATGCCGTTGTCGGCAGCCGCGGCCGTATAGCTGTCGAATAGCGCAGGCCCGGAAAAGCCCACGACCACTACGGTCACCAACGTTGTGACCAGACCAACGAGATAGAGCAGTGCTGCAACCATGTGTGCCCCCTCAGGCTCGGCAAGGCTTGCAGGTTAAGGAGGCCTTAACGTTGAAGTCAACGCACCGACTGCGACAATCCAAGCTCGGCCTTGAGCTTGCGCGTCAGCTTGGCCGCGATCATGCGATGTGACGCGGCGATATAGCCAGCCAGGAGCTCCGCTTCGAGCGCATCCGGGCTCACCTGTACCCACTGACGCTTGGCGAAATAGGCCGCCTGCCCGATGCCATCGAGCTCGATCAGGCCGTCAAAGGCGATCTCGCTGACCTTGAATACGATGTCGCGGCTCGCATCACCGAGCAGGCAGAACACCTTGCCGCCGACCTTGCCGACCAGCGCTTCCCACTGCTCGTGCAGCGTCGCCGCCGGCAGCGTTGCGACGAAGGCGGTGAAGGCGGCGCGATCGTGGAGACTCATGGCGCGCTAGATCTGGTCGTGGCGCACGAACAGCCGGGTGCGGCGCGAGCGGCCCAACCAGGCGAGCAATACGCCCGGAACCGCCAGCACGGCCCAGCCGGGAAAGCCGAGCACGGCCTCGAAGGTCGGCTCCAGCACGAGGCCGAAGAAGCGCGAGGCGAAGAACTCGCGCACGATCCCGAGGCTGTCGGCATGCAGCCAGGCCCAGTCCTCGGCAAAGGATGTGAACAGCAACTGGTTGGCGCCCAGCGAGCGCGTGCCGTCGATGATCAAGAGGATCAGCGCCACACCCAGCAGCCAGGTGCCGATAATCCTGAGAAAGAGCCGCATCTCTCTGCCCGTCGCGTCCAGGTATGGCCAACCGGCGCGCCGGATGACCATGGTTCTTGTGGCATGCAGGGAGGGACCGCACAAGCCGAAGCCCCCGGCGGGACGATAGCGTCACAGGCCATTCATTATCCTTGCGGTCGGGGCTTCGATGAGTATATTGCGCCCGCTCCGGCCGGGTCTCCCGGCGGACGAGCAGACCCCGGGCCCGACCCGGCCGCTGCAGCAGCGGAGAGATGGCCGAGTGGTCGAAGGCGCACGCCTGGAAAGTGTGTAGGCGGGGAACCGTCTCAAGGGTTCGAATCCCTTTCTCTCCGCCATGCAGGCGCCCGCGAAGGTGCAGAATGCCTGTCGCGGAAAAAACTTCAAACTTTCAAATGGTTAGGCTGCCTCATAGCCCTGATTCCGTACCACTCACCCGCATCTCTAGGTGTGCAACGGGCCCGATTCTGAGATCGAGATTTGGCCGATACGGTTGGTCAGCGACCGCTCCGCGCCAAGAGCGGACCTAATGGTGGTCGTCGAAATGACGAGCAGACCGCCTCCCGGCTGGTTCTCTAGCCGAAGAGCGCCGCACAACTTACGCCCATGGCGGTTTCGACGATCCAGAGGCCAGACCGTTTGCCCAGTTCGCACCCACTTTGCCTGGGTAGAGCCTGCCAGTGGCGGCAGACAGTTCGCTCTCGTCCATCCCGCGTCCCATATCGGCGACCAAGATAGACAATCCTCGATCGCCACACGATACCTTCGCTCCACCTGTGTGGAACGGTGGTCTACTATTTTGAGTTCTTGGGGCGGCCAAGTTCCGAAATTGCCTTAAGCAGGGCCTTCATACCATCGCCAAACGATTTGGCAGGCAGCTGCTCGACAACCGGTCTAGCGAGATTGCCTGGGCAAGGCGCGGTCGGCTCGAGTACTCTCGTCTCATAGTACCGGTCGCGCATTTTGCGGTCGTGCACCCGTCCCTGATCGATGCGCTCCTGGGTCATGTCGCCGGCCCACACCACCGTATCCTTGCGGACGATGTAGTGCGATCGACAGGGCAAACCCCAGCTCCCGACTGACGGCCATAGACTCACCGTGTCGCCGTCATAGGTGAGTTCCCATCCAGCCGGCTTAATCGGCGTCACGACTTTGGTGCCGCAGCCGCAAAAGCAATTATGCACGGCGGTCGCGAAGGGAATCGACACATAGAGGACCCCCTCCTCGCGCTGCGGCGGCATCGTCTCGACGAACTCGTGCCTGATGCGAAAGTTCGTGTTCATGCCGCGTCTTCGTTGCTGAGCTCGTTGGTGACGATCTGCAGCGTCGTGTGATGCTCATGCTGCAGGTCGGCATAAAACCCGAAGAGCTTCTTCCACCGCATCACCGCCATGAACGCGTTCGCCATGTTCAGATCGGCGATCTGAATGTTCCGGTCGTACTCGTTTCGGTCGTTGGCGGCATTGAACCCAATGCGGTCGTATTCATGCACATGCTGGCGCATAGCGGGCGTCGACAACGTGGCGCGCACCACACCACCGAGGCTGCCACTGGCGGTCATGTAGACGCCCATGCCGACATCGATGAACGGAACGCCGAGTTCCTCGAGCCGGGCGACGACGGCGCGCTTGCCCTCGCCCTCCATGCACAGGAACACGAAATCCATCCCTGCCAGCTCGTCGACCGTCTCGGGCGTGATGAAGTAGGCATGCGGTACGATCCCACGCCGCATGTTCCGGTAAATGCCGTAGTAGTAGTCGACTTTATGCGGCGCCTCGGCGAGCTGAGCGCGGGACGCAGCACCAGGCGCGCGGAACGCATTGTGCTGATACATGCGGTCGCCATCGTAGGTGTGGATCTCCCGCACCGGCGTCTTGGCGACCAGGTCGAGAACATATCCGCCCGTCCCGCCCAAGCCCACGATGCCGACGCGCGGCAAAGCGAGCTTCTGCGAAAGCGCCACGATGTCGGCGCGGCTCGACGCCGTATCCACATATTCGAACACGTCGTCCGCTTCGACATCGTCGCCGGAAACGAGCGGGAACACCGCCGCCGTCGCCTTCGGGTCGATGGCAGCCGCCGGGCCACCAAGGATGGCGATGTAGCTCGTCACCTGATGGTAGAAGCCGTCATAGTGATCGAGCGGCTTGGGCTTGGCCGAAAAGTAGTGGCGACCAACAACCCCCTCGCCAATCTCGGTATTGGGATTGCCGGCATTCATGCGCTCGATGCGACGGCCATCGACGTGACACGGAAATTCCCCATCGAAGAGGATGGTGTGATCTCGGGGCATCTTGGCCACGTCATCGGCGACATCGCCGAGCGAGATGATGATGGTGCCGCGGGCAACTTCGCGCTTGCTCGTCACGTAGGGTACCTGACGCACGGTCAGGTACCCATTGATGACGCGCAGGTCGAAGCCCTCGTCGCGCAAGCGCTTGAGGTCGGGACTACGAGCGATCGGTCGTTGTGACATCGAAGACCATCCCCTTCTTGATCCGCACCGTGTCGCCTTCGAGCAGCGAGCCCTTCGGATTCTTCCGCGGGCCACGGCTGTAGACGATCGTGAACATGATGTTTTCGCCCGCCGGCACAGGGTTGAACGCGAGCTTCACCAAGTCATCGAAGCTCAGCCGCGGCTGCGTCGTCGTCTTCGGTTCGGCGTTCACGAAGATCGTGATCTCCTTCTCCGTGTAGAAATGGTCGCCCTTGCGGAGATCGACCGGGGTGTCGTCGTTTGGGATGAATTCATCCTCATCGTCGGCCGGCAGATCGCGGAACAGCTCCCGCTTCCGGCCGATGTCGGCCAGCTCGTAAAGCGCCCCGCCCGTGGTCGGATCGGGGGAATCGTACTGCTGACCGTCGATATGGATGCGCACCGTCGGGCGCTTTTCAGAATCGCTCATAACCGAGCTCCTGCTTGATGTTGCGCCGGCACCAGATCGTCCAGCTTGTTTACATGGTAGGCAGGCTTCGGCCAAAAGTGCAAGAGAAAGTTTACACTATTGTGTTTTTGGTTGACACTCACGACGGAATAAGGGACACGTAGGCCATGGAAGTTGACAAGAAAATCCTCATCGCGCTGATTGAAGCGGCCATGTCCGCCGATTACACGCGAGTCCGTCGGACGGCGAATATGCTTTCGAAACAGTTTCTGGAGCTTAAGGACAGCGACACCGCCAAGCAGATTCAGACGATCGTCCGCAAGAAGGGCGTGCCCCTGCAGACCTCCGGCTACGCGCAGGCACTGCCGCTCGATGCCGGGTCCCGCTTGCCCCTCTTAGAGGAGGGCCCCGCACCATCGTCGCCTATCCTGCTCGACGAAGCCCCAGGCAAAATCGTAAGGCAGTTCCTCGAGGACGCCGCGAACTTCAATCTGCTCGAAGAGATGGGCCTGACCTCGAGGCTAGGCCTCCTGCTCTACGGCAAGCCGGGTACTGGCAAATCGCTTCTTGCTTCACACATTGCTGCAAAGCTCGAGCGACCCTTCTATATCGTCCGGCTCGACTCCCTGATTTCAGCGCGACTTGGTGAAACGGCCAAAAACATCCGCGGCATTTTCGACTTTGTTCCCGCCACCGGCGCAGTTCTGTTTCTTGACGAAATGGACGCTATTGCAAAACTCCGCGATGACCGCCAAGAACTTGGCGAGCTGAAGCGCGTCGTCAATGCTGTGCTACAAGGAATCGACTCCCTGAGTGATGGCGTCGTCATTATCGGCGCCACCAATCATCCACAATTACTCGATCAGGCGATTTGGCGTCGCTTCCCCTACAAGATCGAACTTGAGCTTCCCGGCGAATCCGTTCGACAGGCGATGTGGCAGGAATTCTTACTCGGCGGTCAGGAAAGCAGCGCGTCCGATGCGCTCGTGCTTGCGAGATTGTCCGAGCAGCTGAGTGGTGCGGACATCGAGAACATCGCCCTTAGTGCTCGTCGGCGCGCAATTCTCGATAAGACCGCAATCAACATGCCATCGGTGCTGCTCGCGATTTCAACCTCACGCACGGGGAGTCCGACGCTTCCCGATACGCGTCCACTCAGCAGCGACGACAAGCGCGCCCTCGCTCTCGTGCTCCGCGATCGTGCGCAAATCACAGTCAGCGAAATTGCCCGCGTAATCGGTACCAGCCGACAGATGGCGCATCGCTATTTGAAAAATGAAGTGGAGGGCGACGATGGCTGACGAACCGGTCAAACGGCCACTGCTCAATCCCGTTCTTAGGTTCACGAGGGACCCGAGGCCCGAGGGCATTGCTGGCGGCGGCAAGAATGCCGGCGGCATCCGCACCGAGCGCCTTACGGAACAGCGAAAAGCCCTGCGCGACGCATTTGCCAGTATCCATGCGCAACGCAGCAGCCTGCCCCAGCACGGCAAGCGCGTGGTCCTCTATGCATCGATGTTCGCGGATTCACACGCACCGACCTGGACGCCGGGCGATATCTTCAATGCCGATCACGGTGCGACGCTCATCGCGCCATTCCGCGCGGGCTATCTCCTCGAGGTGCAGGCCAACCGACTGCAATACCTTTCCGGCCTAATGGCGACCGCCACGACCGCCCGTGAGATGGTCGATATCTCCCGCGTTGAAGAAGTTCGCCCGTTCGACACCGATGATGCGTCGCATGGTGTGGATTTTGACGACCTCTGGGAAGAAGCGCCCCAAGTAGATGACGGCCGGGCCTTCGTGGTCTGGCTCATGCCCTTCTCGCATACCGAGGCCGTCGATAGCGTGCTGCGCGACGTCGAGCGCCTGCGTGGCAATATCCTCCTGCCTGCGCCCAACGTTGCGTTCGATAGCGCGAACAGCACGCTGCCTGCCACGCTGAGCAGCCGCCTCGCCATTCAATCCGCAGACAGCATCGCGACGTTGATGCGCGACTATCGGCTGCGCGGGCGCGGCAAAGCTACGATCGTCGTTCCAAATCAGGATGCCCTCATACAGCTGATGGCATCCGGTGGTGTCTTCCGCCTCGACCCGGTCGTGCCCATTACCTCGACCTCGCCTGGTGAAGGTGCGGAGCCGAACCGGCCACTTCCACAAGATTTGTCGTCCATGCCAATCGTGGGCGTGGTCGACGGCGGTCTGACGGCAGCCTCCTACAAGTCCGCCGAGGCCTGGCGCGCGCCTGCGCTCATCAAGGACGCGTTCGCAGACGCAAAGCACGGCAACCGTGTCGCCTCGCTGATCGTGCAGGGCCACGACTGGAACAACAACCTCACCCTGCCCGCGCTCTATTGTCAGGTCGGCGTGGTTCAGGCTGTTGCGCGCGAGAAGACCAAACAGTTCGTCAGCACCACCGACTTCATTACCTATCTCGATGCTGTGATGACCGCCCGGCCCGAAACAAAGGTGTGGAATTTTTCGCTCAACCAGAAGATCGACTGCGAGTTCGATCAGGTAAGCGAGCTTGGCCATGCGATCGCGATGCTCGCTCGCAAGCACAAGGTGCTGCCGATCATCTCCATCGGCAACAAGCCGGGCGACCGCATGCAGCCACCAGCCGACTGCGAAGCGGCGCTGACGGTTGGCGGGCGTTTGCACACATCGAACGGCAAGCCCGGTCGGTACTGCACGGTTTCGACTTCCGGCCCCGGCCCCTCGAGCATGCTTAAGCCAGAGCTCGCGCATTTCTCCCACGTTCGCGCCATCGGCGGTGCGACCGTGCCGGGCTCCAGCTTTTCCGCGGCGTTGACCTCACCCTTGGCCGCCCACACAATGGCTCAGTTGCGCGACCCCAACCCGGATCTTGTCAAGGCGCTTTTGCTGAACCAGTGCGATGGTCACGGCTTCGACCCGGCCATCGGCTTCGGCTCACCAAGCGAAACGATGCCCTGGAACTGCGCACCCGGCATGGTCACGCTGCAGTGGTCCGCATCTCTGAAGGCGGGGGCCGCCTATTATTGGGAGCTGCCGATCCCACTCGCCATGCGCAAGACCGGCAAGCTCCGTGGACAAGGCACTCTCACAGCTATCCTAAATCCGCACCCGCTCGTCAGCGAATACGGCGGCGCCAACTATTTTAGCGTCCGTCTTGCGACGGCGCTCCAATACGAGCGCGGCAACAAGTTTCACAACTTCCTCGGCTCCATCGACACTAAAAAGATCACCGAGGAAGAGGCGCGCGCCAACGACCACAAGTGGAGCCCGGTTCGTCACCATCACGCGGGATTGAGCTCCCACGATTTTGACGGCGACAATCTGCGCGTCTATGGCCGCGTCTACACCCGCGACCTCTTCCTCTACGGCTACTCCCACCCGGACGAGACACCCGAGATGGATGTCCAGTTCGTGCTCTCGATTGGCACCGGCGATCCCGAGGACGATGTTTACGGTCAGGTGTTCACCGACCTCGGCAGTTACGTCGAAAACGCTACGATCAATGCCGACCTCGAAGTGACGCACTAAGGGTGAAGCATGAAGGTCGGCGCCAAGGACGATTTCGAAAACAGGTACATGGGCCGGTTCCGCCAGCTCGTGGCGCCATATGGCGTGTTTGTTGAGTACGAGCGTGATCGAGCCGGTCGCGACATCGGCGTCCACCTAACGCAGCCGCACCCGAAGAAAATGGGTCACATCATGACGCCCGCCCTTATCTGGTTCCAGATGAAGGGCCTTATGAAGTCCACCCTCACCAAGGCCAAATTTGACGCTGCCACTGACGTCCCTGTTGGCCTCAGAACTGAGCACCTGCGGTTTTGGTACATGAACCCGCAGCCGACCTACCTGGCCCTTTACGTAGAAAGCGTAGACCGATTTCTGGTCATCGATATTCAGGATTGGGTGCGGAAAAAATTCGGGCAAGCAATCCTGACGCTCAAGCAAAAATCCGTTCAAGTGCGCGTGGGAAAACGCAATATTCTCGATGATGACTTCTTCCGGATCATCATCCAGAAGAACCTGACGCCGGTATTGAAGGCGACACTGGCCGATGAGAGCGATGCGGACATCGGGCGCTTTCTTCGTGACTCTGGCGTCATCAAATGGCTCGCCGAGTGCCGGAAGAACCGGTTACCGACGCGGCTGACAGTATACAAATACATGTCGAAAACCCGTACCGAGGCGTACTTCGAGAGTCAGGACGCCGACGGCGAATGGCAAAGATTTCGCGAGCATTGGCAATACATGATGGGCGATATCAACGTCGCTTTTCCCTACCTCACGTTCATCCCTGAGCGACGCGCCAAAATCTCGAACTGGATCGACGACGAAGATTTTGACGGCAATCCGATCTGGGCCAGAGGCATCACGATCGTCGAGAGCGAGGACGACGACGCTCTTATCTACGACGATGAACCGCTCGATGGAGAATGCCTGCTCCCAATCGGGGAGAACGACTACTCCTATGGAGAGATGCTCGGCGGCGAGCAAATCGTCCATCGCATCGGCATTGGGCTCAACGACATAGGCGACCGGTGGGCCGCGAGAATTGATGTTCTCGAAGCCGCCGAGGTGCTTTCGGTTGTTCGCGAACCGCACAGCATCAGCGTCGCGCCTTGGCACGCGAGGGATATCTAGACAATGCGGATGCCATGAACACGATGTTTCAACCGCCGTGGTGCGATCCTCTCACACTCGATCGGTGGCTCGAGGCGCCGCTCTACAAAGGCCTCTACATCGCTGGGAATTTGTGGAAGACCGCCGGCCCTAGATAGAGGGCCGGCGGTAATGCTCCGCCCCATGCTGCCCATAGATGTGATAGCTGCTCTCTCTATGCGCTGCAGCTGCCCCTCATTGCACTCCACGGCGGGGAGGACCCATCGGCCCGCGCGATCCAGGCGGCACCGCGATGGGGCAGTGGAGGCACATCGCCCTTGATGATTGGAGTGGCAGCGTCCGGCCGACAACGGAAGCATCCGAGCCCTGCAGTCTGCCATGTGGGCACTGAGACTGTTGGCAGGCCTCCTCGCGCATTCAGTTCTTTGCACGTCTTTGCACGCGGATCGACTGTGCGGTCTACCATTGCCCTGTCAGCGCTCGAACGAATGACTTGCAGTCGGTTCTGCTCATCCTCCACCGCCCCATCGCGGTGCCGCCTGGATCGCGCAGGCCGATGGGTCCTCCCCGCCGTGGAGTGCAATGAGGGGCAGCTGCAGCGCATGAAGGGAGCAGCTACGAAGGTTTTGTGGATCGCCGCCGCCGACCGGCGCGGAAGTCGAGGCATGTCGCGGAATAGTCGCGATGAAAGGGCTTCGGCAGGACTGATGTTGCCGGCGGTATCTGGTATTAGGCGCCGCTAACCCATTGATATGTCGCTACCCCGACGGCGACACGATCGCCGACCATACGACTTCATGACGCGCAGAAGGCGACACGAGCCGAGTGGCCGGCATATTCTGGCTTATCCACGCCACCCCAGCGGCACGTCACCATCAACGGTCAGCGCCTTGACCGACATCCCCGCCGGCTGCTCGCCCCGCAGGATCGCCTCCACCACATCCGGCGCAAGGAAGGCCAGGTTCACTACCCGGCTGACATAGCGGTCGGTGACGCCGACCCGCTCGGCGATCTCTCTGAACGAGGTGGCCTTGCCGCTGGCCAGCTCCTCGAACCAGGCTCGCCCGCAGGCCACAGCCCTGATGAGAGCAGCGTCCTTGATGGGGCCACCGACGTGGTGCGAAGCCTCGACCACGAGCCGCCTCTCAACCCCATGCCTCGGTGCTGAGGTGGGCACCTCGATCACCAGCGGGTCGTCGTGAGCCTCACCGTCATCTCCGAGCAGCCGCCAGCGCAGTTCTGCCGGCCGCAGCTCGATGCGCAACCGGTCCTTGCCCACCTGCACCTTGTCGACCAGCTGCTCGATCAGCGCACGCTGCTGGGTCGGTAGACCTTGCTGCAGCTCCGTCGAAAGAGCAGCCGCCATCTCGAGCGCGATCGCGATCTCGTTTGGCGACGCGGCATCCAGCCCCAGCGCCGACACCAGCCGCGGCTGGTCAGCGAACAGCGCCACGATGCCGGCAATGACCGCTGGCTCGATGTCGGCCGCCGCCAGCCGATAGCTGCTCACCGGCCGGTTGTGGGCGCCCCGCGCGGTCGATGCTCTGCTGGCATAGTACCGATAGCGCCGGCCAGCCTTGACCGTATGGGTCGAGGTCAGCTTGTTGCCGAACTCATCGACGATCAGCCCGCTCAGCAGCCCGGGATGCTTCGCATTGGAGCGCTTGCGAACCCCCTGCTGATTGAGCCGCAGCATCTGCTGCACCCGGTTCCATGTCGGCCGGTCGATGATCGCCTGGTGCAGTCCCTTGTGGTTTTTGCCCTTGTGCGAGACGGCGCCGGCATAGAGCGGATTACCGAGGATCTTGTAGAGATTCCCGCGGGTAAAATGCATCCCACCCATCTGCCGCCCGGACTTTGCGACATAGGATTTGGTGGTGAGCCCGAGCGTGCGCAGCTCTTCCTCGACCAGCCGGACGCTGCCGAGATCGAGGTAGAGCGCGAAGATGCGCCTAACCGTTGCGGCTTCCGCTTCGTTGATAACGAGGCTCCGGTCTTTCACGTCATAGCCGAGGGGGATCGGCCCACCCATCCACATGCCGCGTTTCTTGCTGGCCGCCACCTTGTCGCGGATGCGCTCGCCGGTCAGCTCACGCTCATACTGGGCAAAGCTGAGCAGCACGTTGAGCATCAGCCGGCCCATAGAGCTGGTCGAGTTGATGTGCTGGGTGATCGAGACGAAGGAGACGTTGTGCTGCTCCAGCACCTCGTTGAGTTTTGCAAAATCGGTCAGTGAACGGGTAAACCTGTCGATCTTGTAAAAGACGATGACGTCGATCTCGCCGGCCCTGACCTTGTCCATCAGCGCGGTGAGGCCGGGCCGTTCGGTGTTGCCGCCGGAAAAGCCGCCATCATCAAAATGGTCGGGGACCAGCACCCAGCCCTCATGGGCCTGCGACTTGATGTAGGCCTCGCAGGCCTCGCGCTGGGCTTCGAGCGAGTTAAACTCCTGCTCGAGCCCTTCCTCGCTGGATTTCCGGGTGTAGATGGCGCAGCGCAGCCGTTTTGCAGAACCATCAGCCATTGATCTTGCTCCCGGTCTTGCCGACCCCGAAGAAGGTGTGGCCGTTCCAGCTGGTGCCGGTGATCTCCTTGGCAACGGCCGACAGCGAGGTGAAGCGGCGGCCATTCCACTCGAAGCCGTCGGCGAGGACCTCGACGGAGTGCGTAACCCCCTTCCAGTCGCGGATCAGCCGGGTGCCGGGCCGAAGAGTCCGCGGTGCATCAGCAGTGGTGAAGCCACCTCCGGCCTCCGCCTCTTTGGCGATCCGCAGCAGTTTTCGCCGCGTGGCTGGTGCGAGACCACCGAGTGCTTTCTCCTGCAGCTTGTAGGCAATGGCCCGGATCAGCAGGTCACGCCGAAAACCCTGAGGGGCAGAGGTGCGATAGAGCGTTCGCCAGCGCTGGCGCAGCTCGCCAAGGTCAAGGTGTTGAAGCGCTGCGATCTCGGACCGCAGCGCTTCATTCTTGCCCAGTGGACGGCCTGCGGATGGCTCGACGTCATCGAGCCGTGCAGAATCCTCGTCGCGCAGGTCGTCCATCATGCTCAGGCCGCCTTCGTGCTCTTGAGCGGCGCGATATGATAATAGCGGATGCCGTCAGGGCCCTTCTCGGAGATGAACTCCAGCCCCAACCGCTTCTTCGCCGTGCCCGACATCCAGCCGCGCACCGAGTGCGGCAGCCAGCCGGTGGCCGTGGTCATCTCCGCGATCGAGGCGCCCTGCTGCCGGCGCAGCAAAGCCAATATGACATCCTGCTTGGAGACCTTCTCGTCGGCGCCAGACTGCTCCTCTGAAGCAGATCCAGGCTCGAGGCCGATGGCCTTCAGGCCAGCCTCGGTGACGACCAGCGTCACTCGAGCTTCGTCGGCCTCGCGCCACACGACTGCCTGATCTGCAGCCGGCGTTTCGGCAACCAGCCCGGCGCCGATCAGCTCCGTCACCATCCTATTCGCCATCGCTTCAGACACCTTCAGGGTCTCCGGCAGGGGAAGCACATGCAGGTCGGTGCGGGACGCCGCGCCGGCAAGGATCGTTCGCTTCGTATCGTTAAGTTTCGAGGCCATCAGCTCTCTCCTCAGTTCACCCGGAGCGACATTGCTCCCGATGCACTGACACAGGCCCGGCCAGACCTGCCGGGCAGAGAGGTGCTGGTGCACTTCACGTGCAGTACTCATGCTCCGATCGCGCAGCCAGTCCAGCGATTTCAAGGATTTCTTATGCTCGGCGGGCGAGGCACGACGGCGTCACGCGAGACGCGTTCGTTGCGCGAAAATTACGCGCGAGGCGACTTCGGGCAGAAACCCTGAAGTGCCGTCCACATTTCAAGCGACAACGCTCGCCATGCCCAAAGGGTGTAAGGCAGTCCTACTTGTTGCCACCTGGATCGAAGATCACCAAGCGCCCCACGGCGTCGACGACAGTGATGTCGGAGCCACCGGCGAAGCGGATCTCGGCAAGTACGCGCCCTAGCTCTTCGCTGGAACGTGCCTCAAGGCGTCCCATTCCGGTTTGCATGCGGTAAGTAAGGTAGTACGTCGCAGCTGGCGGCGGATCGGACGACCGGCGTCGTCGACGCAGCCAGCTCATACCGTGACGGTCGGCACGAGTTCGACCACGGTGATGGTCAAATAAACGTGGCCGTCAGTCATTACTCAGCTCTCCGGTGTTGACCAACGCGCCAGGTAGGCAGATCCGCATAGAGGCGATGGAGACACCCGCAGCGAGCGATGCGCGGACGTCTCCATCAGTTCGTGGAAAGACAGATGCATTCCACGCACCGCCTCGCCAATCCCGGCCGTAGACACTCCGGAATCGCCCATACAAGGCGGCTAAGAGGGCTTGGTCCGAACCCTCCCAACGGGTCGATACCGGCAACTGGAAGCCAAGGCAGCTCCCGACATCGAGAGTATCGTCGGCCACATGAGGGGCGGGGTAAAGTTGCGCGGCGGACACAATTGCGTGTGCCGCGTCGGAGCGCCGGCGGGTGCCGGAACGTGCAGCTAGCGATCCGCCAGCCAGTGTGGCCTTTGCGATAGGACAGGAGCCTAGCTGCCTCTCCTGGCAACGGCCTCGGCTTGGACAATGGTGATGGCCAGCTCTGCCTCGGACATGGCTTCGGCGGCCATGACCAGCCGCTCCAGCAGCCCGCCACGCGATGACTCGGCTGACGGCTCACCGAGCAACCAGCTCGGCGAGGTGCCCAATGCCCGCGCGATGCGGACCAGCGTTTCCAGGTCCGGTTCCCGGCGGCCAGTCACGTAGTGGGCATACCGGCGCTCGTCGAGGCCGCTCCGGCGAGCCGCCTCGGCATTGGAGATTCCGAGCTGGGCTGCCCGTTCACGCAATCGGTTGGCGAAGATGTCCATGAGAACGGATTGTTCTCGATAGACGTCAAATTGCACACGTACGTTACGGACTTCGACAGGAACGGATTGTACTGTCTTGAGAACACCAACGAGGCATCCCATGACACAGACAAAAGCCTTCGGCCGCCGCAATGCAACCCGCCCGCCATCGCCTTCGGCCCGGGCGGTTGCTCCCAGGACCGAGACCGATGAACCCGCGCCGATGGACAGAAAGCTGCTGCTCGACTGGAGCAGGTACGCTGCGCTCGCTGCGGTCGCCTTCCTTGCCGTGGTGCTCATCCGCACGACCAACAATGGCGAGGCGGCGCAGACTGCCCCTGCCACCAAGCCGCCGGTACAGACCAAGTGTGGTGCGACACTGGCCGAGTTCTACGAAATGCGGCCCGGCATGTCCTATCGCGAGGTCCGCGACATTGTCGGCTGCGAGGGCGAAGTCATCTCCCAGATGGCCCTGATGGGCAGCAACCACATCACCGTCCAGTGGGACGCCCAGAACACCCGGTTCGGCAGCATGACGGCGTCGTTCAGGGACAATTCGATGGTCTCGAGGACGCAGTTCAATCTGAAATAGATGCTCCCCTCCGTGAACCGGCGTGCGGGATTGGTCACGCCACCTCTACTTGATCTGGCCGGCGCTCGTTCTCGCGCTTCAGCATGCGCATCCATTCGCCGATGACCGGCCCGTGGTCGTGCCAGGTGCGGCCCGAGACGATATTGCCGTCGACGACGCAGGGCTCGTTGACGAAGATGCCGCCGCACACTTCGAGGTCGAACTGGCATTTTGGCACGCAGGCCATGCGGCGGCCGCGGACGCGGTCGGCGCGGGCCGGGATCTCGACACCGTGGCAGATGCTGGCCACCGGTTTGCCGCTATCGATGAAATGCTGCGTGATCCGGATCAGGTCCGGGTTGTCGCGGATATATTCGGGCGCCCGGCCACCGGAAAAGAAGATGCCGGCATACTCGGTCTCGTCGATCTCGCTGAAGGCGATGTCGGCGTCGATCGTGTAGCCCTCCCACTCGCGGGTGATGGTCCAGCCTGGCTTGATCTCGTGCAGCACCATCTGGAACTGGCGCTTTTCCGGGCCGGCGACGACGGGTTCGAAACCATCCTCCTGCAGGCGCAGGTAGGGGTACAGCGTGTCGACCGTCTCGGTCGCATCGCCGACGATGATCAGGACTTTGTTGCTATGCATTTTGTCGAACTTCCGCATGGAGAGAGAAAAGCGTCAGCCCTTGCCGCCGCTGAGGTTGATGCCCTGGATGAACTGGCGCTGCGCGAACAGGAACAGCAGCAGAGGCGGCAGACAGGCGAGCAGGGTTGCGACCATCAGGTACTGGTCAGTACTCTGCGAGGTGACCGTGGTGTCGGCGGCGCCCGTCTGCAGGAACCTCAGGCCCAGCGTGAGCGTGAAGTTGCTCTGCGACTGCAAATAGATCAGCGGCTGCAGGAACTCGGTCCAGTGCCAGATGAAGCCGAGCACGGCCACCGCGCCGAGCGCCGGCTTGGACAGGGGCAGGATGATCGACCACCAGATCCTGAGGTAGCTCGCGCCATCGAGCAGCGCCGCCTCTTCCAACTCGCGCGGGATGTTGGCGTAGAACTGCCGCAACAGAAAAATCGAGAAGGCGCTGCCCGAGCCCGCCGCCACCCACCACGGCACCACCAGCGGCAGGAAGGTGTCAAGCCAGCCCAGCTGCGTGTAGATCACGTATTGCGGGATCAGGTAGCTGATCCCGGGCAGGATCAGCACCGCGATCACCACGCCGAACAGGATACGGCGCAGCGGAAAGCGGAAGCGCGCAAAGCCATAGGCGACGAGCGAGCAGCTGAGCAGCTGGCCGGCCAGCGCCAATACGGTGACGATCATCGTGTTGGCAAAGAAAGTGCCGAGCGGCAGCAGCGTCCACACGTCGATCCAGTTTGACCACAGCCACTCCCTGGGGAACAGCGGCTGCGGATATTGCTGAAGCTCGGCCGGCGACTTCAGCGAGGCCAGCACAGCCCAGACCAGCGGGGTCAGGAAGAACAGCGTGAACAGCCCGAGCATGCCGTAGAGCAGCACCTTGCCGCCGGCCCGGTGCGGGCGCGCATGGCTCACATCCGCGCTCATCTCAGACCTCCGTTCCGTAGTAGACCCACTTGCGCTGCAGTCGGAACTGGATCGCCGTAAGCACGAACAGGATCAGCGTCAGCACCCAGGTCATGGCCGAGGCCGACCCGAAATCGAAGCTGTGAAAGCCCGTCGTGTAGATGTGCATGAAGTAGGTGTAGGTCGAATATTGCGGCCCGCCGCCAGTGGTCACGTAGACGATGTCGAACACCGTGAACGAGCCGATGGTGGCGATGATCAGGTTGAAGAAGATGGTCGGGCTTATCAGTGGAACAGTAATCGAAACGAACTGCACGAAGCGGCTGGCGCCATCGATCTCGGCCGCCTCGTAGAGCTCCTTGGGCACGCTCTGCAGCGCGGCGAGGAAGGTGATCATCATGGTGCCGCCAATGGCGCCCCAGATCGCAATGATCACCACCGAGATCAGCGCCGTATCGGTCGAGCCGAGCCAGTTCGGACCGTGGATGCCGACCAGCTCGAGAGCGCTGTTCACCAGCCCGAATTCCGGGCTCAGCATCCACAGCCACAGATAAGCCGCGGCGACCGACGGCACGAGCGAGGGGAAGAAGAACACGCCACGGAAGAAGGCCCGGCCCTTGACCCGGGCATTGAGCAGCACGGCGCAGAGCAGCGACAGCCCGACCGACAGCGGCACCAGCATGGCGGTGTAGGCCAGCGTGGTAGTGAGCGCCCGCCAGAAGATCGGCTGCGATGTCAGCCGCGCGTAGTTGGCGAGCCCGATCCACTGCGGCGAGGAAAATACGTCGTACTTGGTGAACGAGTAATAGAGCGACAGTACCATCGGGATGAGCGTCAGGCACAAGGTGCCGACCAGCCAGGGGCTGATGAAACAGAAGCCCCACAGGGCCTCGCGGACGCCTGCCCGCATGGGCTTGCGATCCGCGAGGCGATGACGGGCCGCCGGGGTGGCGCCGGCAGATGCCGTCATCTCGCTCATGCCTGGCTCAACAGATCGGCGAGCTGCTGGTCGGCGGCAGCAAGCGCGTCGGCGGCGGTCTGGTCGCCGCTCCACACGCCGTCGAAGGCGAGCTTCATCATGGCGTACATCTCGGTGATCTTGTTGTTGGCCGGCACCGAGGCGGGCGGCGGCGGATTGTCCATCACGGCGCGGTTGTAAAAGGCGTAGATCGGGTCGTTCGCCACCATCTCGGCGTCGTTGATGGCATCCTCGCGCGGTGCGGCGACGAAGCCATGCGCGATGCGCGCGATACCCTCCTCCTTGCTCGTCGCCAGCTTGGTGAAAGCCCAGGCGGCATCCGGATTCTTGGTGGTCGAAAAGATCGGATAGCCCTCGACCACGAGCTGGCCGACGCGACCGGCAGGGCCCTGCGGGATCAGCGCGATGTCGTAGGTCTCGGCGAACGCCTCGGGGCCGAGCGCGGTGCGCAGCATGTTTGCGTGCCAGGGCGAGGCCTGCCACATCGCCACCTTGTTGGAGCCGAAGAAGCCATTGTAGTCAATTGAGCCCGAGGCAAGGCGCGGCAGCTCGGCCGGCTGCTTCATCACCTTCTTGTCGTTGATCAGCCCGGCGATCCACTCGAAGGCGGCGCGTATGCCATCGTCCTTCAGCGCGCTCTCGGTGCCGTTGTTCTTGAGCACGTCGCCGCCGAACGAACGCGCCAGCACCACCAGTGCCTCGGGGTTATCGAGCGGCAGCACCACACCGAACTGGTCGTTCTCCGGCTTGGTCAGCGCCGCCGCCGCAGCCTCGAACTCGGCCAGTGTCCATTCCGGCGTCGGGTAGGCCACACCGGCCTCGTCGAAGAGCTTCTTGTTGTAGAACATCGAGATCGGCCCGCCATGAAAGCCGGTCGGGATCATGTAGAGCTTGCCGTCAATGGTCACCGCATCGAGCGCGGCCTTGAGGTACGGCGACAGGTCATGCCCGTCGGCGGCGACGAATTCGTCCACCGGCAGCACCAGCCCCTTGGACTGGAACAGGTTAAAGTTCTGCGTCGTCACCAGCCAGGCGAGGTCGCCGACGGTCTTGGAGATCGAGCCAGTGAGCAGCTTGGTGTCGTAATTGGTACCGGTATCGCTCGACTCGACCACGACCTGCAGGTTTGGCGCCTCGTCGATAAAGCGCGCGCCCAACTGCTCCCAGTAGGCGATCTTGTTGGGCGTGGCGCGCTCGTTGATCTTCAGCGTGCCGGTCCACGAGGCCGGGTCGGACGCGGCGAGCGACGACGTACTGTGGCCGAAGGTGGCGGCAACGGTGGCGCTGGCGGCCGATAGTGCGAGGAACCGGCGGCGGTTCAGGAAATCCAAGGTCATGTCTTCTCCTCCCAGATAAAGTCTCAGGCGCGGGCGCGCTGCCCTGCCGAAATTCCCTCGCGCCGAGCGGCATCGAGGGCCGAAAAACTGGTTCTGATCGCATCGAGCGGGTCGTAGCCCGCCGCGTTGAACACCATCGCGCTCACCTCCACCGTCACCGGCCGGCTCCAGCCATGGCGGCCGAGCACCGCGAAATACCGGGCCAGATCCAGCGAACCGGCGCCGGGCAGGACGAAGCAGAAGCCGCTCTCGGTGGGCACGCTGTCCTTGATGTGCGCGTGCACCGCATAGGGCAGCAGCCGGGTCGCGGCGTCCTCGAGGTCGAACTCGACCCCGGGCAGCGCGTAGTGGCTGATATCGAAATTGAGCCGGATGGCCGGGTGGTCCACGGTCTGCATGAGCCAGACGGCGCGGTCGACCGCGTCGATCAGGCCCTTCACATGCGGTTCGACGGCGAGCACCGCGCCCTCGCGCACCGCGATATCGCCGAGCTGGCGCAGCCGCTCGACCAGTTCCTCGTTGCGTGCCGGCCATTCGGCGCGCGCGCCACCCATGGTGAAGGTGATGATCGCGTCGTCGCCTGCGCCGCAGTGGTGCGCGGACTGGATCAGCGCGCCGAGCGTGTCATCGTCCATGCCGGCGCGATCGGCACCGGGCAGCACCGTGTCCTTGGCGAGGAACGCGGTTAGCTCAAGTCCCGCGTCGGCGATACCTTGGCGAATGACCGCGCCGTCCTGCACCGCGATCCGTCGCGATACATCGGGATAGCCATCGGCCAGGGTCAGCTCCACAGCCTCATAGCCAGCCGCCGCGATGGCAGGAATGGCAACATCCAATGCGACTGCACCCAGCCCGTATGTGCCGTAGGCGAGCGGGATCATTTCGCGGTCCAATCGAACAGGATGCCCGACCACTGGCCGGGATTGGTGCGCAGCCCTTCATAGGCGCGCGGCGCCTCGGCGGCGGGCACGACATGGTCGATCACCCGCGACAGATCGAGCCGGCCACGCGCGATCAGCCCGAAAATGGCGTGCGCGTTTTCTTCCATCGAGTGGCGATTGAACGGGGTGCGGTACGAGGGGAACTGCCACTCGTGGGCGCCCTTCACAGTCACCGAACTGTGCGGCCGCCATAGATGCATGCGCTCGAGGATCGGGGTGATGTCCACCACCTCGGCGCCGCGCGGCGAACCGAGCAGCACCAG
Source organism: Devosia sp. Soil_C_22 (assembly GCF_057657195.1). Lineage (NCBI taxonomy): Bacteria > Pseudomonadati > Pseudomonadota > Alphaproteobacteria > Hyphomicrobiales > Devosiaceae > Devosia > Devosia sp. Soil_C_22. The sequence continues at coordinate 165,258 of NZ_JBDGIY010000001.1, read as the reverse complement.
GTCGCCGCCCTGCCGGGCGAAGTCGAAACACTGCGCCACCACGGATGGGATGCCGGTCGCCTCGATCACGATGTGCGCTCCGTCCTCGCCGGTCACCGCCCGCACCGCAGCCAGTGTGTCAGCGGTCCCGGCCAGTACGCCGTGGCTGATGCCCAGGGTCTTGGCGAGCGCCAGCCGGCCCGGGTCCCGATCGATCCCGACCACGGTCACCCCGGCCGCTTCGTAGAGCTGCGCCGCGATCATCCCCACCGGACCGAGCCCTACCACCACGACGCTGTCGCCCAGCTCCGGCGGGCTCACCCGCAAAGCCGTCATGGCCACCAGCGCCAGCGCCGTCGCCGCGGCCTGCTGCGAGGACACTGCCTCGGGCACGGCGACGCGGAATGCATCGGTCAGCACGTGGCTGGTGTGCGGTGTGTGCGCCAGCACCCGGTCGCCCGGCTTCACGTCGGTCACGTCGCTGCCGACCGACACCACCTCGGCCACAGCACGGTTTCCGGCCACCCATGGATAGGCGATCTTCTGCAGCCCGGTGAGCTTGGCGCGCTCGGTGCCGGTCGAGACGAACGAGTATAGCGTCCTGAGCAGGACCTGCCGCGGGCCGGGGTTCACCTCAGCCTCGCGTGCCCGCACCTCGACCTGATTTTGGCCAACAAAAACAACTTCGCGCACCAGCATGCGACGCAACTCTCCTCCTGTGCCGGTCGTTTCCGTAACCGGTTACGGAGATTGCTAAAGCCGATCGATTTCCGTGTCAATCACTTCATTTCAGATGCCGGAAAGTGACCTGACAATTGGCCGTTCGGCGGCCCCTCAGGCGGATTCCCTCACCACCAGCGTGGTCTCGAGCTGCACATCGGGGGTGACGTCTTCGCCGCCGGCGAGGATCTGCAACAGCAGCGCCACCGAACGGGCGCCAATCTCGCGCATCGGCACATGTACCGTGGTCAGGGCAGGCACTGTCACCGGGGACGAGATGATGTCGCCGAAACCGGCAACCGCGATCTCGTCGGGTATGCGCAGCCCGCGATGTGCCAGCGCGTGCAGCCCGCCGGTAGCCAACGCATCACTGGCGAAAAAGATAGCGCTGGGCCTGGCTTCGGCCAGCAGCCGGTTGGTCGCCGAAATCCCGTCGGCAAAGGCATTGCCTTCGGCTACGAGCTCGCTGCCGGATCCCGAACCGAGCGCCCCGATCGCCTCGCGATAGCCGGCAAGCCGCTCGAGCGCCGCCTGGGTGACGGGCGGCAGGCCGACATAGCCGACGCGATCATGCCCGCGTGAGGCGAGAAACCGCATCATGTCGAGCGCGCCCCGCTTGTGGTCGATGAACACCGCAGGAAAGGTCGACTCCTGCGAACGCCGGAGCGCGACCACGACGGGCAGTTGCGGGAACTGTGCCCGGAGCTCGACATCGTGCTGGCCGCTGCCGCCCAGCAGCAGCACGCCAGCGACGCGGAACTGCTCGAACGAGCGCACCGCGGAGTGCAGCGATTCCTCGGCATGGTCGGTGAACGACATCATCACCGCCACGCCGGCCTCGGCCGCCGCCTGCTGCACGCCCTGCGCGAAATCGAGGAAGAATGGATCGTAGACGGTCGGGATGACGATGCCGATGGCGGAGGTCACGTTGCGGGCGAGGCCCCGCGCCAGCGGGCTCGGCGTGTATCCGAGCTCACGCGCCTTGGCGAGGATGCGCTCGCGCGTCGCCCGGCTGACTTCGGGGTGGTTGTTGAAGGCACGCGATACCGTCCCCGATGAAATCCCAAGATCCCGGGCAATGTCATAGATGCTGAGCGCCTTGTCGCGCTGCTTTCTGGACAATGGAAACGTCCTGCCTGCTGCTTGTTGTTGCGGCAGTGCTACACCAGCCGTCTCTTGATACAAGTCCGTACGAGGATTGAATGCCAACCCTAGCGTGCACTTCGAACGATCACCAGCGCCTAAACACCGGTCGCGCCGCGCAGTTTTTGTGCACGTCAAAGCCTTGACGCGTGCGAACGCGGCCCTCGGTTGCGGTAGCGTTTAGTCCAGCCGAACGTCCGTTTTCTCAGCTCAGAAGTTCGCGCATTGAGGTGACCAAGTGGGGCTGATGGAAGGGCTTGGCGAAAAATACGCTCCCGTCCGGGATATCTGTGATCTCGACGAGTCGATGGCCTGAAACCACGATTATCTTGACCGGCGGCCATCGATCAGCCACGGCCCGGGCGAGCTTCAGCCCGTCCATGCTTCCGGGCATATCGACATCGGTGATGATCAGCCTGATGTCGTCGTAGCGCTCAAGGAAGCCGATTGCCTCGTCGGCGTTCGAGGCCTCACGCACGTTGAAGCCTTCGCTCCTCAGAAAGTCGGCCAGATCCAGCCGAATGAAGGGTTCATCTTCAACAACGAGTACGGAGCTAGCAACGGCCACGGTTAGTCCATTCGAAGTTAGTCTGCAGTGATCCGGAGGCCCTCCGTGGGCATCCGAACGTCCATTCCGCGAGCCGGTTGCGTAAAAGCTCGGCGCGCCGCTGTTTTGCTCAGCGTTAGACTAACATATGACAGTCCCGGGATCGCTGGAATGCGATACCGACGTCCTACCCCCGCTGGCTATCGTGGAGCACGATCCCCGTGTATCTGCGTACACAACGCGCCCCTCACAGGCAGACTTTCCAATGAACCGTCGGCAAGACCCCAAGACATCGACCCAGATACTCGGTCTGGACCTGAGCGTAGCGTTGGGCCTCGTCGCCGCGTTTCTGTTTTTCGTCGCGAGCGGCGTGATCGCGTACCTCAACTTCGACGCGCTTCGGATAGGCAACCAGAGGATCGTCCAGACACACCAGGCAATCGTGTCGCTGGACGTCCTCCTGTCACTCGTGCAGGACGCCGAAACCGGTCAGCGGGGCTTCTTGCTGACCGGTGAGGAGACGTACCTCGCGCCGTACTCTGCAGCTCTTCGCGCCATTCCGGGTCAGCTGGGCGAGATCGGGCGAATTACCTCGATCAATGCCGGGCAGGACGAAGCGCTCGTGGTGTTGGGCCAACGCGTCGATGCCAAGCTCGCAGAGTTGGCGCAGACGATCGAACTGATGCGCACCGGCCAGACCGATGCCGCGCTCGCTGTGGTCAGGTCGGATACGGGCAAGCAGGAGATGGATGCCATCCGAGCGCAGATCGCCTCGATGGCGCAGGAGGAGACGCGGGTTCGCGGCATTCGCCTAGCCGAGATGGACGGTGCGCAGCAGCGTGCTTTCCTCGGCACCCTTTTGTCCGCCTTGCTCGGCATACTGTTGACAGCCGTGATCGCATACCTTGTGCGCCGGGCGACCGATGCGCGCAGACGCGAGGAATGGCTTCAGTCCGGTGAAGTCGGCCTGAGCGTTGCCATGATGGGCGATCGTCCGATCGAACAATTGGGCGAGAGCATCCTCGACTACCTCTCCCGGTACACGGGCGCGGTGGCCGGCGCGATGTTCGTGAGCAGTGGCGAGAACTTCCTGCGGGCCGCCGTGCATGGCGTTCCACAGGACGCGGTCATCCCATCCAAGTTCGGCCCGCGGGAGGGTCTGCTTGGTCGGGCCGTCGGCGAACGCCGGTCGATCGTTGTCGAGGACGTTCCGGAAGGATATCTGGCCTTCGGTTCCGCACTTGGGCAGGACAAGCCCAGGCATCTTGCGATCGTGCCCGGTCTGGTCGACGAACAAGTCAATTCGGTTGTCGAGCTTGGCTTCCTGCGCCCGGTCGACGAGCGGATCATCGCCCTGCTCGACCGCGCTTCTGAGGCGGTAGCGATCGCGGTGCGATCGGCGGCCTATCGGGGTGAGCTGCAAAACCTGCTCGAAGAGACCCAACGCCAGGCCGAGGAGCTGCAGACCCAGAGCGAGGAGCTACGCGTCTCCAACGAAGAACTTGAAGAGCAGAGCCGCGCGCTGAAGGAATCGCAGGTGCGCCTGGAGCAGCAGCAGGTTGAGTTGGAGCAAACAAATGCTCAGCTCGAGGAGCAGGCCCAGCAACTGGAAACCCAGCGGGACGATCTCGAGCGCGTCAATATCTCGGTCGAGCTGAAGGCAAGGGAACTCGAGCAGGCGAGCCAGTACAAGTCCGATTTCCTCGCCAACATGTCGCATGAGCTTCGGACACCCCTGAACTCCTCGCTCATCCTAGCCAAGCTGCTCGCCGACAATCCCGAGGACAACCTGACCGACGAGCAGGTGAAGTATGCGAAGACGATCCAGTCCTCCGGCAACGACCTGCTGAACCTCATCAACGACATCCTGGACCTGTCCAAGATCGAGGCTGGTCACGTTGAGATCCGCCCCGAAACGGTCGTCGTGGAGCGCGTCACCGGCAACCTTCGGCAGGTCTTCCAGCCGCTAGCTCAGGACAAGAAGCTGGACTTCTCGGTCGAAGTGGCTGCCGACGTGCCGCGCACGATCGAGACCGATCCGCAGCGGCTGGAGCAGGTCCTCAAGAACCTGCTGTCCAACGCCATCAAGTTCACCGAGACGGGCAGCGTCCGGCTATCCATCAGCGCCGGCAGCGGCGGCGCCATCCAGCTCGCTGTTTCCGACACCGGCATTGGCATTGCCAAGGACCACCAGCAAAGCGTCTTCGACGCCTTCCAGCAGGCTGACGGCACGATCAGCCGGCGATATGGCGGTACCGGCCTCGGACTTTCGATCTCGCGCCAACTGGTCCGCCTGCTGGGCGGGAGCATCGGCCTGCAGAGCGAGCCTGGTCGTGGAAGCACTTTCACCGTAACTGTCCCGGTGACCTACGATCCCGCCAAAGTGGCGCCGCGCGAACCCGCAGCGATGACGGTTTCACCGGCGCTCGCGACGGCGGTCGCGCAATCGAGCTCAACCGAACGGCCAGTGCCGCGGACGATCGAGGACGACCGGGACGCGGCCGCAGCTGACGGACGACGCATTCTCCTGGTGATCGAGGACGACACGACCTTTGCGTCCATCGTTCGTGATCTGTCGCGCGAGATGGGCTTCAAGTCGATCGTCGCCGGCACCGCCGAGGAGGCTCTGCGGCTGGCGAAAGACCATATGCCCAGCGCCATCGTGCTCGACGTTGGCCTGCCCGACCAATCTGGGTTGGCCGTGCTCGACCGTCTCAAGCAGGACGTGCGGACCCGGCACATTCCGATTCACGTCGTATCGGCTGGCGACCACACCGAGAGCGCCTATTCGCTCGGAGCGGTCGGCTTTGCCAACAAGCCGGTGACCCGCGAGCAATTGGTCGATGTGCTGCAGAAGCTCGAGACCAAGCTCTCGCAGCGCATGCATCGCGTGTTGGTGGTCGAAGACGATGCCGTCCAGCGTGACGCGGTCGCGCGGTTGCTTGGCTCCAGCGATGTGGAGACTGTTACGGCGAGCACGGCCGCCGAGTGCCTTGCGCTGCTAAAGGAACAGACGTTCGACTGCATGGTCCTCGATCTGTCGCTGCCGGATGCCTCCGGCTACTCACTGCTCGAAACCCTGAGCGCCGAGGACGCCTACTCGTTCCCGCCGGTCATCGTCTACACCGGGCGCGAGTTGTCGGGCGTGGACGAAGAACGGCTCCGCAAGTACTCCCGCTCGATCATCATCAAGGGCGCAAAATCGCCGGAGAGGCTGCTCGATGAGGTGAGTTTGTTCCTCCATCAAGTCATCTCCGATCTGCCCGACGAGCAGCAAAAGATGATCCGCAAGGCGCGCAACCGGGACGCCCTGCTCGAGGGTCGGCGCATCCTCGTGGTCGAAGACGACGTTCGCAACGTCTATGCCCTGACCAACATCCTCGAGCCGCGTGGCGCAGCGATCCAGATTGCGCGTAACGGTCAGGAAGCCCTGGACGCGCTGGCCATCGCCGACAGCGGCATCGACCTCGTGCTGATGGACGTGATGATGCCCGTCATGGACGGGCTGACCGCCACTCGCGAAATCCGCAAGAATCCGGCCTGGAAGAAGCTGCCGATTATCGCACTCACTGCCAAGGCAATGCCGGACGACCAGCAGCGGTGCATTGAGGCCGGCGCCAACGACTATATGGCCAAGCCGCTGGACGTCGAAAAATTGCTGTCGTTGGTTCGTGTCTGGATGCCGAAGTGAGCGAGCTGTCGCATTCCGATAAGGTCGAGGACATCGAGATCCGGTTGCTGCTTGAGGCGCTCTTCCTCAAGTACCACTACGACTTCCGCAACTATGCCATGGCCTCGATCAAGCGTCGCCTGAGGCAGGCGCGAGTGCAGTTTGGACTGCCAACTTTCTCGGCAATGCAGGATCGGTTGTTGCACGACCCGGAAATTCTGCCGCGCCTTCTCAGCTACCTGACCATCCAGGTGAGCGAGATGTTCCGCGACCCGGGCTACTTCAAAGCGATCCGCGAACAGGTGGTGCCGCACTTGCGGACCTACCCCTCTCTTAAGGTCTGGGTCGCCGGCTGCAGCGAAGGCGAGGAGCTCTATTCGCTCGTCATCCTGTTCCGAGAGGAAGGTCTCGAGGATCGCACGATCTTCTACGCCACGGATATCAACCATCAGGCGCTCGAGGCAGCGCAAGGCGGCGTCTTTCCGCTCGAGCGCATGCAGCTTTACACAGAGAACCACCGCAAGTCGGGGGGCAAGTCCTCTCTGTCCGACTACTATCAAGCGGCTTACGGGCGAGCGTCCTTCGACCGGACACTCCGCCGCAACGTCGTCTTCTCCGACCACAGCCTCGTCAGCGATGCCGTGTTCGGAGAGATGAACCTCATTTCCTGCCGGAACGTGATGATCTATTTCGACCGCGCCCTGCAGGACCGCGCCATCGGCCTGTTCAGCGACTCACTGGCCCGAAAGGGATTCCTTGGCATCGGCTCGAAGGAAAGCCTTCGCTTTTCCAGCCATGGTGCGGCGTTTGCCGACTTCGTGAGGGAAGAGAAGATCTATCAGAAGCGATCTACCGATGCCGGCTGAGATCGAAGCGATCGCCATCGGCGCCTCCGCGGGGGCGGTTGAGGCTTTGACCAGGCTCTTGCCTTCTCTGAGCCTCGACTTCCCGCTGCCGATCATGATCGTCGTGCACCTGCCGGCCGATCGACGGAGCGCGATGGCGGATCTCTTTCGTGCCAAATGCAAGCTCGACGTGCACGAAGCCGAGGACAAGGAGGCCATCGCAGCTGGGACGATCTACTTTGCGCCGCCGGACTACCATATGCTGGTGGAATCCGACCGGACGTTTTCCCTGTCGTGCGATGCGCCTGTACTGTTTTCCCGCCCTTCGATTGACGTCCTGTTCGAAAGCGCCGCTGATGCTTATGGGCCTGCATTGATCGGGATCGTCCTGACCGGCGCCAATGGGGATGGCGCCCAGGGACTGAGGTCGATCATCGACGCAGGCGGCCAAGGAATAATTCAGACCCCTGCCTCCGCCTTTGCTTCTGCCATGCCCGAGGCAGCCCTGACGTTGAACCCGTCGGCGAAATCCATGACCCTCGAAGCGATTGCAGAATACCTTGACCACCTTTGAGCCAAACCCGTCCCCGGTTCCGCTTCTTCTGGTCGATGACCTCGCGGAGAACCTGCTGTCGCTCGAAGCGCTGCTAAAGCGCAGCGACGTGCTGCTCCTCAAGGCGCGCTCGGGCGACGAGGCGCTGGAGTTACTACTCGAGCATGATGTCGCGCTGGCGCTTATCGACGTCCAGATGCCCGGTCTCAGTGGCTACGAACTCGCGGAACTGATGCGTGGCAACGAGCGCACCAGACGCGTGCCGATCATTTTCGTGACTGCGGGCACCGCGGATGGGGCAAGGCGCTTCCGCGGCTACGAGGCCGGTGCCGTCGACTTTATCCAGAAGCCTATCGAGCCTGACATTCTCCGCAGCAAGGTCGACGTCTTCGTCGAACTTTATCTCCAGAGGCAGCTGCTCGCGGTCCAGCGCGACGAACTCGCTGTTCGCGCCGCGGCACTGGAAGATGCCGCTAGAGGCAAGGATATCCTGCTGCGCGAGATCAACCACCGGATCAAGAATCTCTTCAGCCTGACCGCGGGCCTAATCTCAATCAGCGCACGTTCGGCGACCTCGGTTTCCGACTTGGAATCCGATCTCAGGTCTCGCATGAACGCGCTGGCGCGAGCCCACGACCTGACGCTGCCTGATCTGTCCCGCTCGGCTGATCCTGTGGCGGCCAGCACCACTGTCACTCAGCTCCTGGACGCCATTTTTGATCCCCATCGACAGCCGGGCGGCGCACATATCAACGTTTCCGGCGACGACGCTGTGCTTCGTGGTTCGGCCCTGACATCGCTGGCACTGCTCCTGCACGAGTTGGCAACGAATGCAGTGAAGTACGGAGCCTTAGCGACTCCCCATGGCCAGTTGGACGTTCAACTGTCGAACGACAACGAAGTCCTCAATCTTGTCTGGGAGGAGCAATCGGCCTCCGCATCGCCATCCGGGGTCCCTCGGGAAGGCTTCGGCACGACTTTGGAACGCGCGGCATTGCAGGGACTGAACGGCGAACTCGTAAGGGAATGGCGTCCGGAAGGTCTCCGACTTCGCCTCGTCATCCCCCTGGTCAGCTTGGCGGCCCAATAGGTTCTGGCGCTGCGGAGACGCTCAACGCGTCGTGTCAGGTCAGTAGGTCGAATTTGCCGCACGACCGGTGCGGCGAATGACGGAACAACTCCCCAATCCCTACGTTCGCGTTGCAACAAGAACATTGGGAGGATGGGTATGGCCGGAAGCACTGGGCGTGGGATTGGCTTCTGGCTGATCATGGTATTTGCGGCGATCCTCGCACTCGCCGGGCTGGCACTGCTGGGCGGCGGCATCTACCTGATCGTGCTGGGCGGGTCGTGGTACTACGCCCTCGCCGGATCTGCGCTTCTGGCTACCGCGATCCTGCTGTTCCGGCGCTCGCGTCTCGCCGTCTGGGTGTACTTGGCGCTGTTCGCAGCGACAGTGGCTTGGGCGTTGTGGGAGTCCGGCCTCAATGGGTGGGCCCAAATACCCCGCATCTTCACGCCGTTCGTCCTGCTGTTGCTTGTGCTCGCCTGCCTGCCGGGACTGAAACGCGGACCGCGAGTGGGCCGTACTACGGTCGCCGCAAGCTTGGCGGCGTTGGTGGGCGTTTTCGCCCTCGGCATCACCCTCAACAGTTCCGATCGCGAACTGGTGGCACAGGAGGCGGCACCCGGCACGCCCGTTGAGCAGCCGGCGGCCGCCGCTCCTGCAGCGGCGAACGCGAACTTCCCCATGCCCGAGATCGGCGCTGACTGGCCGGCCTATGGCGGATCGAACTTCGCCACCCGCTATTCCCCGCTCGACCAGATCACCACCGAGAACGTCACCCAGCTCGAGAAGGTATGGGAGTTCCGCACCGGCGATCTGCCGGAGGGCAACGAGAAATTCGGCAACCAGAATACCCCGATCAAGGTCGGCGACCGGCTGTTCGTCTGCTCGGCGCTGAATAAGGTCAGCGCCCTCGACGCTGCCAGCGGCAAGGTGTTCTGGACCTATGATCCGCAGGTGTCGACCGACGCCATTGGCTACAACGCCACCTGCCGCGGCCTCGCCTACTACGCGAACACCGCCGCTGCTGCGACCGACCTCTGTGCGGAGCGCGTGGTCATGAACACGCTCGACGCCCGCCTCATCGCGCTCGACCTGGAAACCGGCCAGCTCTGCAGTGATTTCGGCAATGGCGGTAGCGTCAACCTGCTCGAAGGTATCGGCGACACAGCGCCGGGCTTCTACTCCCCCACCTCCCCGCCCACCATCGTGCGCAATGTCGTGGTGACCGCCAGCCAGGTCAGCGACGGGCAGACGCGCGAAGCGCCCTCGGGCGTCGTGCGCGGCTGGGACGTGCTGACCGGTGATTTGCTCTGGGCGTGGGACATGGGTCGCCCGGGTCAGACCGGACCGCTGCCCGAGGGTGACATCTATACGCCGGGAACCCCGAACGTCTGGACCATCGCGTCCGGTGATAACGAACTCGGCCTCGTCTACATGCCGCTGGGCAACTCGGCCGTCGACTACTGGGGCGGTGACCGCAGCGCCGAGGAGAACCAGTTCTCAACTGCACTCGTCGCGCTCGACGTCACCAACGGCACAGTGCACTGGTCCTACCAGACGGTGCACTACGACATCTGGGACTACGATCTCGGCTCTCAGGGCACGCTGCTCGATTTCCCCACCGCCGATGGCCCGGTAGCAGCGCTGCTGCTGCCCACCAAGCAGGCCGAGTTCTACGTCTTCAATCGCGCTACCGGCGAACTGCTGGTGAATGTCGAGGAGCGTTCTGTTCCGCAAGGTGGCGTTGAACCCGAACGCCTCTCGCCGACGCAGCCTTTCGTCACCGATTTCCCCAACCTGCTGAAGCCCGAACTGACCGAGGCGAATATGTGGGGCATCACCCCGCTCGACCAGCTGTTCTGCCGCATCCAGTTCCACGAGGCGAGCTACGAGGGCCGCTACACTCCTCCCACCACCGATACCTACTGGATCCAGTATCCTGGCTATAATGGCGGCGTAGATTGGGGTGGCGTCGCGATCGACACGCAGCGCAACATCCTCGTCACCAACTACAACGACACCCCCAACTATAACCGGCTGGTGCCGCGCGAGGAGGTCGACCGTATCGGCATCGTGCCGCGCGGCGACCCCGGCTATGCCAACAACCCGCAAGGCACGGGCATCAGCCCGCAGGCCGAAACACCGTTCGGCATCCATGTGAATGCCGGCTGGCGTGTGCCGCTCACCGGTATGCTGTGCAAGGAGCCTCCCTATGGCGGCATCGCAGCCATCGACCTCAACACGCGTCAGGTGTTGTGGGATCGACCGTTCGGCACGGCGCGTAAGAACGGGCCGTTCCGCATCCCTTCGATGCTACCCTTCGACATCGGGACACCCAACAATGGCGGCTCCGTGGTCACGGCGAGCGGCCTTATCTTCATCGCCTCGGCCACCGACGACCTGATCCGCGCCATCGACATCGACACCGGCGAAACCATCTGGACCGACGAACTGCCGGCCGGCGGTCAAGCGGGGCCGATGGTGTACGAGGCCGAGGGCCGGCAGTTCCTCGTCATCAACGCGGCCGGCCACAACTTCATGCAGACGCCGATCGGTGACTACTTCATCGCCTACGCGCTGCCCGACTGAGTTCACCTCAGGCCGACGAGTTGGGGACGAAGCTGATGCACCGGGCAGCCGTCCATGGCCGACGGCTGCCCCAAACCTCGCTTCGCCTGTCCACGTCGGAACGAAGCCATGACGCGGGGGTTGTGCACTTACCCCAATCGAGGAGTGATATCATGGACTGGAATCGCGTCGAAGGCAGCTGGAAGCAGCTTACCGGCAAGGTCAAAGAGCAATGGGGCAAGCTCACTGATGACGATCTCGCCCAGATCAATGGCAGCCGAGAGCAGCTTGAGGGCAAGCTTCAGGAGCGCTACGGCAAGGCCAAGGACGAGGTCAAGAAGGACGTCGACGACTGGTACAACCGGCAGGGGTGGTAACCCCCCAAGGGCCGATCCGAGCAAGGATCGGCCCAAACTTATCAGGGCACCATGCCGAGATGCTTCTTCGACGTGGATGAGGACGGTACTCAGGTCATCGACGAAGAGGGCCTTGAGTTGCCCGACGACCACGCTGCCGTGCAAGCCTCAATTGCCGCAACAGAGATGGCGCCGGAGCAGGCGGGCGCAAGCCTTCCCACGTCATCACGATGTCAGTGCGCCGAGATGGCCGTGAGATTTTTTTCCTCAGTGCTGGACTGGCGTATCGAGAGCGCGTTGACCTCCGATTTGCGTGGTTTCAGGCCTGGCGCGCGGCCATCCTTCCGGAGATGACGCTTCGGCTCGTAGCCGACCGTCCAAAGTCAGCTCTACGAAGGGCTGCGGCGACAACGGTTGCAGTCGCGTTAAGCAGAGACCGCATGGTTGGGGGAGCTGCTAGCACTGCACCACAGCACGCTGTGAGGCCTCACTCACGATGAGGTCGGCGGTTTCGTCCGCGGTCAGCATACCGGTGTCCAACCACCATCCCATGTTGCCGATCTCTCTCTGCATGTTGGCAGCGGTATGGGCAAAATCATAACTAACGCGATCGCGCTCAGGCCTTGTGGCGTTGCGGTGTCGAGCAACGTCCAATGGCGGGGCGAGGACGATCAACATTAGCGGCCGCGCCGTTACGAGGCCGGCAATGAACTCCAGCTCTTCTCGCGTCTCCACAACTGTGTCGAGCACAGGTGTGAACCCGGCGTTGGCAAAATTGTTTGCCACAGAACAGGCATTAATCATTCGCAACCGCAGTTCACGCCTGCCGTCAGGTCCAGGCGCCCAGTTGCCGGCCTCGTCGAGCAACGTCGCTTTGCCTCGGACCATCAGTTGCTGCATGACGTCGCCGTCGATACGTGCTGACCGCTCCAGCCGCTCAGCGACGAGCCTTGACACGGTGGTCTTCCCGGCACCGGGCGTACCGGTGACGATGATGCATCCATCCATGGGCAATTATCTCCTGCATCTGGGCGCCCTATCGCCGGTCGAAAAAGCGGGCTGACGCGTGCGGAAAACTCGACCGGTTAGCCTCACGGCGCAAGAGGCGGCGACGGCCTCCTCGTCAATCCACCGCCCGACCATAGTGGCCCGCAAGCGCCTCGATCTCCTCGTGCGTCAGCGGCCCTTCCTCGGCATTTGGCAGGAGACGAAGCGCCTGCGCCATGATGTCGGCGTGAGCGCCGCCCCGTTTAGCGCCGTGCTCGTTGAACAGCTCGAGCTGCCGGACAAGATAGTCCCGGCTCTGCCCCATCAGCCGCGGGTACTCGGCGCGGGCGGTACCGTGACAGGAATCGCAGGCGGCGACGTCTCGATCGGGGATGCCCTTCGCCGCAATTTCGGCTCCTAAGCTAGCCGCAGGCTCCGCCAGCTCGGCGACCTGCCGTCCAAAATACTTGGAAAGCTCGTCAATCTCCGCATCGGTCAGTCGAGCTGCCGCCGTCATCATCGTACCGCTGGGTCGGGTGCCATCCCGATAGGCCAGGAGCGACGCGGCAAGATAGGCCGGCGACTGAATGTTGAGCCTGGGTGCCGCCGGCGTTCCCTCGCCGGTCTCGCCATGGCAACTGGCGCAGCCTTCACGATCAAGTCCAGCCAACTGGGAGTACTCGCCCGCAGGCATCGCCGCCATCTGGTCGAGGAATGCGACCATGTCCCACACCTCGTCGTCGCGCATCTGCGTGGGCCAGGCCGGCATGGCCGTGTGCTTGATGCCGTGCTTCACCGTCCAGAACACACGTGCGCCCGGGTGCCAGTTATCCATCTGTTGCATCAGCCGAGGTGGCCGCGGGACCAGATCGTCGGCGAACTGCTCCGGCGGTCCGGCCGGGCTGCCGTGACAATCGGCGCAGACCATCTCGTAGTGCCCTGCAGCACGTGCCGCCGCGCCCTCGTCGTCAAGGTCAGGTACCGTCAGGCCAGCCGATCGCAGCGTGATCGATTGCTGCGCCGCAGTGCCAAAGTACCAGTCGGTGACGCCCCATTGTCCGCGGCTCGCGTCGTAGTCGAGAAGGCCGGTCAGCGGCAGGATGGCGGCTGCCATTACCGCACCGACGGCGCCGACGATGTAGGGCCGGTACTTCTTCATGCCGGCCTGCGCCGCAAGACCCGCGCCATCAGGATCAAACCGCCGGCCAGATAGACCACGCCGCCAATGGCCAGCATCACCACGCCGCCCAGTTGCTGATCGGCCAGCGGCGACAGGTCAAGCCAGCCTGCGGCTCCATCATGATGGCCGGCGTATAGGGGGCGCGGTGACAGTCCGAGCAGCGCCCCCAGCAGCGTCATGTGCATCGAGGTGAAGAACAGCGCCATGGCTCCGCCCAGTGCCGCATTGCCCTGGTCGCGCCCACCCAGCGCCACCAGCCACACGAGCAGCGAGGTGCCGAAGAAGCTCGCCTGCTCCAGCGCCAGCGCCCAAGGCAGGCTACGCGAAGCATGATGCAGCGCCGGGGCATGCCAGCCCCAGACGACGACGAAATCCAGCAGGCTGACCACGATCGGAAGCGCCAGAGCCGAGGTAAAGGCGAGGCGGGGCGCCAGCCAGGTCGCGATCAACGGCACCGCTACGCCGACGACCAGCATATGCAGCAACATATGCGCGGCAAAGCTCCGCGGCACGAGCTGCGGCAGCGGGCCAGCCCATGCGAAGAGGAGGATCAGCACTCCCGCGATTCCCATCACGCGCGGGCTCATCGGCAGCTCGTGAGGTAGAGCATGGGGATCGCCACGTAGACCACCGCGACGGCCGACAGCACGCATAGCATCAAGGCCACGTGGCTGAGGAAGCGGTGCCGCTCTTCGGGCGTGTTGTGCTCGAACTCGAAGTCGTTGTCGGTGAGGCTGCGCCCCCGCACCTGCCAAAGGTGCCAGGTCGAGGCGGCGATCAGCGCCAGTGCCACCGCCGTAGCGATCACGATCACCAGCGTGGGTCCCGCGAGCGAGGCGTCGCGTCCCGCCTTGGCGCAGTAGATCGCCCCGTAGACATAGCAGAACAGGAAGTGCAGCGCCCAAACGATCGGCGCCGCAATAACCCGCCACAGGTCGGTGCCGGAGCCGGTCTCGCGTTGGACTTCTCGTGTGAGCTTGCCGGTCATGTCAGCAGCGGAAAGCCTCCGATCACCATTGCCGTCAGCAACGCGCCGAACCCGGCGAAGTGCCAGTAGAGCGTGACGTTCCACAGGTCCGCGTCGTAGCGCGGGGTCATCTTGCCGTAGAGCGAGCGAGCAAGACAGTAGCCCTGCATCAGCATGCCGGTGGCGAGGTGGAGCACCGTCCACACAACCAGCGCCCAGACGATCGCCGGGTAAGAGTTCGTGGTCGGATCGAGCCCTGTGGTCACTGGGCCGGCGACCAGCGCCGCCGCTGCCGCGGCCGCCGCGATGAATCCTCCAACCAGCGCGAGGCGGGCTTGCTGCACTCGCTCGCTCGAGTTCAACAGCCGAGCTGCCAGCGTCAGCCCCCACGCGGCGACGGCCAGCACCGCTGAGACCGCGGGCCAGGCCCAGCCCGGACCATCGACGCCATCGGGGGGAAACTGCGGATGCACCGTCCAGAAGAAGAAATATCCGAAGATCAGCGACAGGAAGGCGGTCAGGTCGCCCGTCATGGTGATGAACATCGCCCACCACCCAGTAGACTGTACGCCCGACACATAGAGCGGCAGGCGCAGGCCTTCGCCGACCTCCTTGGTCTGCTTTTCCGGGATCACCGCCGAGCCGGTCCACAGCCAGCGCAGCACAGCGACGATAAACACCAAGCCGCCAGCCGCCGTTGGCCACCACAGCTTGTAGGTGGAGAAGATGAACAGGGCACCCAGACCGATGGCGGCGATCATCGGCAGCCATGTCGGGCCACCGACGCGCAACACCTGCACCGGCCTCGCGTCGAGCACGCTGGTCACCAGGGTTTCGCGTTTCCCCTCCTTAGCGCTCGCAAGCATCCCTCGACCCTCGTCCAAGGTCTCGAGGAAGCCGTCTTGCTCCCAAAGTGGGTAGCGTGTCTGTACCGTTGGGATTGAACGCATGCCATAGGCCGGCGCCGGCACTGGCGTCGCCCATTCCAGCGTGCCCGCGTTCCAGATGTTCCGTTTTGCATCCGGCGCCCGGCATTTCGATCGCACGCAATCCCACGCGAACACCAGAAAGCCGGCGGCGAAAACGAAGGCGCCAATTGTCGAGACGAGGTTCAGCCAGGTCCAGCCCATCTCGGCGCTGTAGGTGAATACGCGTCGCGGCATGCCCAGCAGGCCGGTGAGGTGCATGGGCAGGAAGGCGACGTTGAAGCCCAGGAACATCAACCAGAACGACCAGATGCCGAGCTTGCGCGACAGCGTCTTCCCCATCGCGAAGGGATAGTAGTACTGCACCCCGGCCATCACCGGGAACAGCATGCCGCCGATCAGCGTGTAGTGCAGGTGTGCGACGACGAAGTAGCTGTCATGCGCCTGGAAATCGAACGGTGCGACCGCCACCATCACGCCGGTCAGCCCGCCGACGATGAACACCGCCAGCGCTCCGAGGCAGTACAGCATCGGCACGGAGCGAACGACCGTGCCCAGCATCACCGTGGCGATGAAGGCGAAGATCTGGATGCCGGTGGGGATCGCGACGGCCTCCGACGCCGCCGAGAAAAATCCGAGCGAGATAGAGGGCAGCCCGGTGGTGAACATGTGATGCACCCAGAGCCCGAAGCTCAGGAAGCCGGTGCCGAGCGCTGACAGGACGATCCACGAATAGCCCGCGATTGGTCGCTGCGCGAAGGTCGGCACGATCATCGCCAGCAGCGCAATGGCCGGCAGGAAGATGATGTAGACCTCGGGATGGCCGAAGATCCAGAACAGGTGCTGCCACAGGATCGGGTCGCCGCCCCGCGTTACGTCGAAGAACGGCCAGTCCAGCAACCGCTCGAGTTCGAACAGCAAGTCTCCCGCGATCAGCGGCGGAAACGCGAACAGGATCATCGCCCCGACGATCAGCACATACCAGCCGTAGAGCGGCGTCAGGTTGATATGCATGCCCGGCGCACGGCATTTCAGCACGCCGACGATCAGCTCGACAGCAGCAGCGATGGACGCGACCTCGATAAAGCTGAGGCCGAGTAGCCAGATGTCGGCGCCGATCCCTGATTGCTCGGTTGAGAGCGGCGGGTACATGAACCAGCCGGCATCAGGTGCCTGCCCAAAGAAGATCGAGCTGGAAACGAATACGCCTCCGATCAGGAAGCACCAGTAGCCGAACGCCGACAGCCGCGGGAACGGCAAGTCTCGCGCGCCGAGCATTGCTGGCAAGATCAGGATCGCCACCGCCTCGAAGATCGGCACGGCGAACAGGAACATCATCACCGTGCCATGCAGGGTGAACATCTGGTTGTAGGTCTCGGCCGAAACCAGCGTGTTGTCGGGCACAGCTAGCTGCAGCCGGATGATCAGCGCCAGCGCGCCGGCAAACAGCATGAAGGCGAAAGCAGTCGCGACGTACCAGAGCCCGACCGTCGAGTTGTTGACATCCGACCAGTAGGCCCAGCCCTTTGGTCGGGCCCAGGTTCGCTCCAACTGGGCGGTTTCCGCGGCTTTATCGTCGACGGTCATCTGAGCCCCATGAGATAGTCCGCCAGCGCCTCGCGATCGATGGCGGGCAGCGACGCATAACCCGGCATCGCCGCGCCCGGTTTTACGGTCTGCGGATCGGCCAACCAGGCCAGCAGGTTGTCGCGCGTATTGGGCAGCGTGGCTGCGCCCAGGGTTGTTCGACTGCCGAAATGCGTAAGGTCCGGACCGACCTTCCCAACCTCTGCCACGCCGCGGACGGTGTGGCAGGCGCCGCATCCGGTCGACACGAACAACTCGCTGGCGGCCGACGCCGGCGAGCCCTCGGCCTCTAGCCAGATGGGGAAGTCCGCCGGCTCATGCACGACTACCGGGAAGGCCATGAAGGTGTGCGACGGCCCGCAAAATTCGGCGCAGACGCCCCGATACGTCCCCACCTTGGTCGGCGTCAGCCGCAGCACATTGGTCCGTCCGGGGATGGCATCCATCTTGCCACCCAGCGCCGGTATCCAGAATGAGTGGATGACGTCGGTGCTGGTTAGCACGAACTCGACCGTCGCATCGTTCGGGATGTGAAGTTCGTTTGCCGTCTCCAGAACCGTCCCATCGGGGAGCTCGTAGCCAAACCGCCACCAGAACTGTTCTGCGCGCACATGCACCCGCAGTCCTGGCTCCTCGGCGGAGGTCCAGTTCGGCAACAGCGACAGGCCGTAGACAAGAAGGACTGCGAGCCCGATCGTCGGAAAAGCCACGCCGCCGCCAATGATGAAAGCGTCGGCAAATTTCTCGGTGCGTGGCCGCTTCCGACCGAGGACCGCGTAGACCGTGATCCCCATGACGATGGCCCAGACAACCACCGCGCCGCTGAACATAAACCAGGTCAGCCCCGAAAGTGCCTCGGCATCGCGACCGGCTGGATGCAGGGCGCTCTGGTTGTAAGCACAGCCGGCCAGCAGCAGGCACACGCCCGCCATCGGTAGAAAGCTCCATCTCGCTCGAGATATCCGACGCGCCAACTAAACCCCAACGTCCTGCGATGGGGCTGGAACGTGACTGGCGACGTCCGAGTTGCAGTGCAAGAACGCCGCACCCAGGAGCATGCATGGCGCCTCGCTCAGCCCCCGAGGGCTACTCGCTGGTTCAGATCATCCTGCACTGGACCGTCGCGGTACTGGTCGTTTTCCAGCTGGCGGTCAACGAAGGCGTTCAGGATGCCTTCAAGGACCGTTCAGACGGCAAGCAGACCGACGATGAAATTGGGGCAGCCCTGCATATCCTTGTCGGCCTGACGATCTTCACGCTTGCCCTAGTCCGCCTCGCCGTCCGCCTGTGGCGCGGCGCTCCCGAGGCGCACTCGACCAACCCCTGGGTCATCAATTTCGCCGGCCACGCCGCCCATCTCCTGCTCTATGGCTTCCTCTTCGCTATGCCCCTCACCGGCGCCATAGCGTGGTTCACGGGCCTCGAGCTCAGCGCCGAACTCCACGAACTCGGTCGCCTGATCCTCATCCCCCTGATCTTGCTGCACGCCCTCGGCGCATTGGCCGAACACTTCGTCTTCCGCACCAATTCCCTCGTCCGCATGCTTAAGGCCGAGCCGCCGAGCCGCTAGCTCGTCAGTCGGCAAGTATGGAACATCGCCAATTGCGTCTCAGCTTGCCGGCGTCTGGATCCACCCGCGGCGGTGGGGTCAGGGCGCCCGCCCGGCCCGCGACCACGGCCAGAGGCTGCGCGAGGGCAACGCAACACGGCAACGCGAAATATCTACTGCTTGATCCCTCGACCACCGCGCAATGGACTGTCGCGTTCCTAGCCCGAGCGAAATGATCGATTAACCAACGGTCCATACGCTGTCGGGACACTCGAGACGGGGCAGTAATGCGCGTTCATCAAATCGCTGGGGGCATCGGCTTGCTTCTCGTCTGTGCTTTGCTCACAGCCTGCTCATCTCTCGGTCTGCCGAAGGACAAGCAGCCACTATCTTCGCAGACCGCGAAGGTGCTGGCGGCTATCGACACAACGGCGGCGGCGCCGATGCTGGTACGCGTGTTCAAGGAAAGCTCGGAGCTCGAGGTCTGGAAGCCGGATAGTCGCGGTCAGTATCGGCTGCTCAAGACCTATGCGATCTGTAAGTGGTCCGGTCAGTTGGGCCCCAAGATCAAGGAGGGGGACTACCAGTCGCCCGAGGGCTTCTACAATGTGACGCCGGGCATGATGAACCCGAAGTCGGGCTACTACCTGTCGTTCAATACCGGCTTCCCGAACAAGTTTGATCGTGCCTACGGCCGGACAGGCACCAATCTGATGATCCATGGCGACTGCAAGTCGGTGGGCTGCTACGCGATGACGGATGACCAGATAAAGGAAATCTACGCTTTGGCACGTGAGAGCTTTGCGGGTGGCAATGCCAGCTTCAAGCTCGAACTCTACCCATTCCGGATGACCGAAGAGAACATGGCGAGGCACAGCGCCAACCCCAATATCGAGTTCTGGCGCAACCTCAAGCAGGGCTACGACACCCTCGGCAAGACAATGCGACCACCCACTGTAGATGTCTGTGGCGGCCGCTACGTGTTCAATGCGAGTGCCGAGGGCATGCCGACAGATGGCATGGGCGCGTGCCCGGTCACTGTGGCCTCCAACGCCTGAAGCTGGATTGTCGAGACACCGTGTCACGGTTGGCATCTGGGGTGTGTGTTCTAGACTTCGCTCATGAACCAGCTGCTTCGCTTGCCTTTCAGCGCTCTGATTGCTGCTTGCGCGACTGCAATGATGAGCCAGGGTGTCTGGGCGCATGGTGTGGAGGTCGTCCACGCGTCGCCGGGCGGTGACTTCCGCACCGTCTCGATGCACCAGTCATTTGTGCCTCCAATCACTGAACAGGTTGTGGCACAGGCGAAAAGCTGCCTGACCCTTTCAGGCGCGGCCAGTCGGGGTTCGTATCGCGCTGAACTGGCGGTGATCTTCGAGAGTGGCATCGCTGCCGAGATCCGCGTCGCGGAGATCGATCCGCCAGGCAGGATCGGGCAGTCCATCGGTGATGCTGCCAGTCGCGCGGTCCAGCGTTGCGGGCCTTACTCAGGCGTCGAAGATGGGACCATGACACTGGTGTTCGAAAGCGAAGAGTAGACGGTCCTCCGCCTGCGCGTTGACGAAGTTGTGTGCCGGTGGCGTTTGGCCACGGTTGCGGAAGAGCATTCGCGCGGTAGACTCATCGTCGATGATGAAGCTGCTTCGCACTCTTGCTTGCCTGGTTCTGGCCGTCGCTATGGCTTCGGTTAGTCTGGCTGCTTCGGCTCACGGCGCTGTCGTTATCGATGAGGCTGGCTATCATACCGACACAGTCGCCAGCGAGCTGCCTTGTGCGGACTGCGGCTCGCATCGCTTGCGGGTCTGCGCGCAATCATGCTTCGCATCGCTGGATGCAGTTGAGCCCGAGATTTCTGCACTGGGTACTGGTGCGCTCAGTATCGATCCGCCGCCGCGCGACAGCATGCGGGCGGGCAAGCCGCCCGAGCCGCTACTTGGACCGCCGATAGCCTGATCCCACTGGGGCGAGAGTCCGCCCACCATCCAGACGTCCCACGTTCTAGCGTGCGGGCTTGATGTGTTTTCCGGTCGCGTTGGCGCCGGACGGGATATCACCTCATGACTGCCTTGAATGCGGCCCTCGGCCGCCACTCCTCGCGCGGGCGAAGGCGCGTCCAGCGAGGATTTGACTACAGCGGCTTCGAGGATGCGCCGCCGCTTACGCTCCAGGCGATGGAGGGTGAACACCCGCGTGGGCGTGAACTCAGCCTCGCCTGGCTAACAGGCACTGTGATGACCGGGCTTACCTCGGTGCTGCTGATGGGTGCGGCGCTTTACGTGTCGTTCGATGGCCAAGGCAATTTCTCGACGGCATCGAAGGCGTTGACGGTTCGGCGAGATGTGCAAGTGCCGTTGGTGACCGCCGCAAAGGGTGACCGGCTGCGGCCGATCGCGCGAACACGGTCCGACGTCGAGGTGCTCGAGGCCTCGATCCAGGCCTTGGAGGGTGGACGAACCATCATTCGTAGCCAACAGTTCACACGGGTCGACGCAACCCTTGCGCTGTCAGCTACGCCGTTGGCCGAAGACATTCCGGAGTTTGATCCACTCGCGCTTGCAGCCGCGGCCGACGAGGCTACGGAGCCGGATACTGGCGCCCCCGCGCAAATATACTCGGCAAGCGTCGAGGGCGAAGTCGCCATTCGCATGGCGAAACTGATGCCCTCGTTCACTCCCGTCTCATCGATCGATGATGGTGCGGCGGCAGAGTTCGTCCGTGCCTCGTTGCAGGACGCATTCTTTGAAACATCGGTCAACCCGGTCATGGCGTATGCCGGTCAGCCCGCCGCTGTGCTCGATCTGGCGAGATCGCCCAATGCAATGGGTGTTGCCGAGAATGTCACTATCGTTCCAAGGACACCGCCCGCGTTGTTGGGAGGCGGTCGCACCGAGCGTATCGTCACGGTTCGAGAGGCCAGTTCGCTCGCAGACGTGCTGCAAAGGAATGGCTTAGGCGAAGACGCCGCCGCGAGGATCAGCCGAACGCTGGCAAATGTGCTGCCGCAGGGAACGCTGCCAGCAGACACCAAATTGCGCATCCTCATGGGACCGTCGCGGTCGTCGCCGGTGCCCGTGCCGTATCGCCTCAGCATCTATTTCCATGACCGAGCTACCGGGGAGGTTCGGCACGCGGCGACGGCGGCAATGACCGACCGTGGCGGCTACGTGGTCGGACAGGCTCCTAGCGCCATTCAGTTTCCAGAGGAGGATACCGAAGCCGCCGATGTCACGGCACTCCCCAGCATCTATCGCTCGATCTGGGAGACTGCTCGCCGTCACGAGTTGAATGACGAGACCGCCACGCAAGTGGCGGCCATGTTCGCCTACGAGGTTGATCTCACCCAGAAGGTGACGCCCGGCGACGGGATCAAGCTGCTGACCACTGCGGGAGCGTCCGGCGAGACAGAACTTATCTATGCCGCGCTCACCACCGGCAGCACGACACGTGAGCTGTTCCGCTTCCAGAACCCCGACGGGAGCGTTGACTACTACAGCCCGGACGGCACCTCAGGTAAGCGCTTCCTGGTCCGGCGGCCGGTAGAAAGTGGCGGGCGGCTGTCGAGCCGATACGGCTACAGAACGCATCCGATCTTCAAAACGCGGCGACTGCACTCCGGCGTCGATCTCGCGGCGCCGCGCGGCACGCCGATCTATGCCGGCGGCGATGGTCAGGTGGATATTGCGGGCTGGACCGGTGGCTATGGGCGCTATGTCGCGCTCGATCACGTCAACGGCTTCCGGACCACCTACGCACACATGAGCCGGATCGCCGACGGCCTGAAGCCGGGGGACCGCGTCAAGCAGGGTCAATTGATCGGCTATGTCGGATCAACCGGCAACTCTACCGGCAACCATCTTCACTACGAGATCCTGATCAACGGTCGAACGGTCGATCCGCTCAGCGTCAAGCTGCCGCGTGACAAGGAATTGCCGGCGCAGGCCGAAGCCGCGTTCGCGCGGGCCACGGCACAGATCAAACAACTCATGGAACGTAATCCGTCGGAGGCCTCGGCCCTATGAAGCTGCCCGTCTTGCTACTCATCGCCCTGTTCGCAGCTATCCCGCAGGTCGCGGCCCAAGTGACCGCGGTGGCCGTAACGCGCATCGTCATCGCTCCTGCACTCTCTGCTACCGCCAAGGCTGTGAAAGCCGAGCTGAGCAAACGGCGAGCATCCGAGCTCCAGGGTGCGCAGGACACGTATTTTTTCTACGGTGGGCGCGGCTTTGAGCCGCTTTGGCTCAATGGATCGGATGACGGGTGGTCGGTCAATCAGGCCGGTCGGTCGTTACGGGACGCGCTAGGGGGAGCCGCCGATCTTGGCCTCGATCCCAGCGACTACGCTCTTCCGCCGGCAGACCTTTCATCGCCGGAACAGGCGGCGACCTATGACCTCGCCGTCACTTCCGTGGCCGTCCACTTCGCTCAGGACAATTACGGCGGTCGGCTCGAACCGCGTTCGCTGTCCAGCAATCTCGATATGCCTCGGCCGCAGATGGCGATGCGTGACATCTTCGCATTGCTGCAGGAGGATGAGGCAGCCTCGTTGCTCATCGGACTAGCGCCAGAGGAACGTGAGTTCCAGACTCTTCTGGGCATGCTTCGGGACTACGAGGAGCCTGCTGCAACCGTCCAGCTGGGCGAAGGGCCTAGCATCAAGCCCGGCATGGTCGATCCACGTGTCCCTGCTTTGCGCGAACGCTTGTTGTTGCCCGCTAGTGATGATGGCTCGACGATCTACGATGATGCACTGGTCGAGGCGGTTGAAGTCTTTCAGGCGGAAAGCGGTCTCGTAGCGGATGGCATCTTGGGTAACGCGACCAGGCAAGCGCTCAACCGAGGCAATGCGATCACGCGCGAACTGCTCTTGGTCAATCTGGAGAAGTGGCGCTGGTTGCCGCGCAATCGTGGCACCTACCGAGTGGAAGTGAACATTCCGGAATACCGCTTGTGGGTTCGACGTAACGGCGAGGTGGTTCACGAAACCAAGGTGGTCGTAGGCACGCCAAAGAACCAGACGCCGATCTTCTACGACCAGATCAGGCATGTGGTCGTGAACCCTTACTGGAACGTCCCCTCTTCGATCGCGCGGGGCGAAGTGGGCCCGCAGGCCATCCGGGATCCCGGCTATCTGGCGAGGCGCGAGTTCGAGCTTCTCGGCGGTGATGGAACAGTGCTCGACCCGTGGACCGTGAACTGGGCAGCCGTTGCACCCGGGACATTCCCCTTCCTGCTACGCCAGAAGCCAGGTGCGTTGAATGCCTTGGGCCAAGTGAAGTTCCTGTTCCCCAACAAGCACGATGTCTACCTGCACGACACTCCCGAAAAGTCGCTCTTCGGTAGAGACCTCCGAGCTTACAGCCATGGCTGCGTGCGTGTGGAGAACCCCTTCGACTTCGCCGAGACACTGCTGGCTGACGAGCCCGGCTTCGGGCGCAGCACGCTTGAAGCCGCGTTTGGACCACGGGAGCGTTGGTTCAACATGGAGGTCAAGGTGCCGGTGTTCCTGACCTACTTCACCGTTCGGATCGACGACTCCGGCAAGGCTCGAACGTTTGCGGACGTTTACGGACACGACGAGCGGATCGCCGCCGCCCTTTCAGATGGGGTCGAGCTGTGACCGGTTCAGCATATGTGAATCGCCAGCACCATGGCCGCGTAGAACGCCGCCATAGCCGCCGCCACGAATATCGCGGCGACCATCCACCTGTTCAAAGCCATGTGTCGTCCTCTGTCGCTCGATGTAGGGCACACGGCGAAGAACACCGCCAGTCACCAGTCGCTCACATCCGTTTGACGAGAGTTCGGGGAGTTCATCGATGATCCGCAATCGCCCAAATCAGCTGTCCCGCAGGTCGTTTATTGCGGGGGCCGCCGCATTGGCCGCTCTGCCGGCCTATGGGCAGGACCAGTCCGCCAATGTCGAAAGCAACATTGCGACGGCCAGAAGCCTGGTCGACACCATCGAGCCCATACTGAGCTACGACACCTCCTACAATCTGCAGCGCGCCATCCAGAACTACGAGGCGTTCGTCGCGGCGAACGGGAGTTGGGAGCTGCCGGGTCGAGACACGTACGGGCTGAAGCTGGGGGACAATCGAAAGGCGGTGGGCCTGCTAAAACGGCGGCTGATGATCAATGGTGACATGCCGCTGCAGCAGCGGGTCAACAACGACTTCGACGCCCCACTCGATGCTGCCGTCCGTCTGTTCCAGGCGCGGCATGGTCTGACGTTAAACGGCATGATCGATGAGGTCACGTTCTATGCACTGTCGGTGCCAACTGACTACAGGTTGAACCAACTCCGTCTCAACGCGCAGCGTATCGAGAACTGGGCCCCCTCACTCACGGACCGCTACGTGGTCGTGAACATTCCGGCCGCCAGCATTGAGGCGGTCGAGACCGCGCAGGTCGTGCAACGGCATGTCGCTGTCGTTGGAAAGGTCGATCGCGCTACGCCGATCCTCAACTCCAAGGTCCATCAGGTGAAGTTCAACCCTTACTGGACGGTGCCCAAGAGCATCATCGAGAAGGACATGATCCGCTATATGAACGAGGATCCGGAGTATCTCACCAAGTACCGCATTCGCATCTTCGACGGTAAGGGTGCCGAGCTACAGCCGACCGACATCGACTGGTCGACCACCGAGGCCGTGCAGTACACCTTTCGGCAGGACCCCGGACCCGACAATTCGCTCGGGCGCTGCAAGATCGATTTCTATAACAAGCACGACGTCTACCTGCATGATACCCCGCAACAGGCGCTTTTCGGCGAGAACTCCCGTTTCTACTCCTCCGGTTGTGTCCGTGTTGAGCAGGTGGAGACGCTGATTGCCTGGTTGCTGCGCGATAATGGCAACTGGGACATCGACGCCGTGCTGACGGCCTTTGCCTCGGGCGTGCAGGACAACGTCGCGCTCGAGGTACAGGTGCCGATCCACACGACCTACATCACCGCCTGGGCCAACAGGCAAGGAACGGTGAGCTTCCGGGACGACGTCTACCAGTTCGATGCACAGGGGCTAGTCAGCTTCGGCTAAGGCGAAGTTAGCAGGAGGCTGGATGGATCACCCACTGAGCGCTTCGATGACGCGGCACTCGGCGACGACGCCCTTCCCGCACTCGGCAATCATATGCTTGAGTTCGGTGCGAAGACTCTCCAGCTTAACGATGCGGCTCTCGACGGCCTCGAGTTGCGCCTCAGCGATCCGACTCGCATCGGCGCATGAGGCTTCCGGCCGCTCCTGCAGGGCCAACAGCGCGCGTACGTCGACGAGGTCGAAACCGAGGTCGCGCGCATGGCGAATGAACCCCAGACGGTGAGCATCACCCTCTGAGTAGGCCCGCCGGCCATTAGCCAGGCGCGCCGCAATGGGGAGGACGCCGATCCGCTCATAGTATCGGATGGTTTCAATGTTCACCGAAGTGACGCGCGATAGATCGCCGATCTGCAATTTTGACCTTGCTCCTGTAGTCGCTACAGGTTGTAGCGTGATGCAGCAACTCGTCGCAAGCGTGGTTCAAACGGTCACCTCGCATGCTTCTCCACCGGCCTCGAACGGAAGGGACCAACTCATGAGTGCTGCCGCAACTGCCCGCTATCACGTAACGGGTATGGACTGCGCCTCGTGCGCTGCCAAGATCGAGGGAGCTACACGAAAGGTTCCCGGCGTCTCTGATGTGAAAGTTTCGATCGCGTCACAGATCATGACACTGGAGGTCGACGATCCGGCTGCCAGCCTGCCGGCTGTCGAAAGCGCAGTCACTGAACTCGGCTACCAACTCGATCGCATGGACAGGTCGAGGGAGCATGGGTCAGAACACGATCACGACGAGGATGGTGATGATGACCGTATCCCAGACCTGTCGCATGTCACCCCGGCCTACAAGCAGGCGCTATGGATCGTTGTGCTGCTCAATGTCGGGTACGGTGTGATTGAGATCGGCGGTAGTTTCCTGTCCGGTTCGCAAGCCCTGCAAGCGGATTCACTCGACTTCATTGGCGACGGCTTGATCTCTTTCCTCGGTCTGATTGCGGTGGGTTGGGGTCTAGCTGCCCGCGCCCGTGCAGCCCTGCTACAAGGTATTTTTCTGGCCCTGCTCGGCTTCGGCGTGATTGGGTCAACGCTGTACCGTGTGTTTGTCGAACACGAACCACAAACCCTGTTGATGGCGGGGTTTGCGATCGTCGCCTTCATCGTGAACGTGGTCGCCGCAGTCGTCCTGATCCCGCATCGCAAGGGCGACGCCAACATGCGTGCCGTGTGGCTGTTCTCGCGCAACGACGCGATCGGAAATCTCGCCGTGGTTTTTGCAGCCGGGCTTGTCTGGGCTTTGAACTCACCCTGGCCCGACCTGATCGTCGCGTTTGCCGTGGCTGGGCTATTCTTGCAGTCCGCATGGTCCATCATTCGAGATGCCCGGTCGGACCTTAAAACTGCCCACGAGACACCATGAGCGTCCGGATAGGGCTCATAGTCATGATCGCAGCGATTATCGCGATCGACTACATAACCAAGACTTGGGCTGCGACTTTGCCGGACGCGGGTCTGACGGTTTTTCCCTTCTTCGCCTTGCGCCTTGGCTTCAACACAGGGGTCAGCTTCGGCCTCCTGGCGGCGGACGGCCCGGAGGGCTACATCGTGCTCATTGTGCTTGCACTCGCGATCTCGACCTTTTTCTTTTCCCGCGCTTGGGTAGCGACAAGGGCACTCGAACGAGCGGGATATGGCGCGATCGTGGGAGGTGCGTTTGGCAATCTCATCGATCGTTTACCCGATGGCGCCGTCACCGACTTTCTAGACCTGCGTGTAGCGAGTTGGCACTTCCCAACCTTCAACTTGGCTGACGCTGCAATTGCGATCGGCGTAGGACTCCTGCTGCTCGCCGCCTTTCGAAGGCCGCTAGCAATTGGGAAAGCCTGAGGACACCCGCCGGGCAACACCCCTATGCACCGGCAGCGGCGACCTCGCTGGTGACAAGCTCATAGAGTTGCTGTGGACCGAACTCGGTCAGCGGCTTCCCGTTGACGAAGAAGGTTGGCGTTCCACGCAGGTCGATCGCCTGCACGTCCTGCGTATCCTGTGCCAGTAAGGCCGCGACTTCCGGTAGAGCAGCGTCAGCGCGCGCCTTTGTCAAGTCGAGGCCCGCCTCGCCAGCAATTTCCCAAGCGCGTTCGAGATTGGGAGCGCCGTCCTGCGCCCATTCAGGCTGTTTCTCCATTAAGGCATCGAGGACCGGGAGGAACTTGTCCTGCC
The DNA here is from genome assembly GCF_057657195.1 of Devosia sp. Soil_C_22. Lineage (NCBI taxonomy): Bacteria > Pseudomonadati > Pseudomonadota > Alphaproteobacteria > Hyphomicrobiales > Devosiaceae > Devosia > Devosia sp. Soil_C_22. The sequence goes on along the minus strand of NZ_JBDGIY010000001.1, from coordinate 137,358 downwards.
TACGAGCAGCCTCGATGATGCCGACGGCTATGTCAGAGCCTTGATGCAGCGCCGCATAGCGTAGCACCAGCCTGACCTTGCCCTCGTGCATGCCCATGATCTGTTTGACGATGGGGTAGAAGGCCCGGCACGCCTCGCATGACGGGTCGAAGAACTCGGTGATCGTCACCGGCGCATCCGCCGGCCCGATGATGGGCGCATGGTCGCGAAAGAGCGCCGCCTGCACCTTGGCAGCCGCTTCGCGCGTCGCTGCAGCAACCGCCTCGCGATAGGCGAAAGTCCCACCGGTAAAGGCCACAATGCCGAGTGCCGTTACGCCCAGGACGAAGTCACGACGCTTCATTTGGCGTCTCCCTTGCGGATGCGAAGCATGAAGCCGGCGAGAGCGACGAAAGAAGCGAGCGAGAGAACCGGGATCGCGAGGCCGAGCACGGTCATTTCCGCATCGGTGCAGGAGGGACCCGCGCCGCATGGCACGATCCCTTCGGGAACGACTCCGTAATAGAGCAGCGTGTGATAGGCCGCGACGAGCAAGCCGGCCGCAGCGAAGGGCAGGCCGTAGCGCCACACGCCCAGGTCGCCCCGCCAAACCGCCACGCCGAGGATAATGGCGAGCGGGAACATCGCGGCGCGCTGGTACCAGCACAGAACGCATGGCGCCTGTCCCATAACCTCGCCGATGAAGAGCACGGCGAGCGAGGCGGCGAAGGCCAATGCCCAGGCAGTCGCCAGCGCATAATGCGCACCGTCTCTCAGGTTCAGCTCCACCGGCGTGGGGGCAGCAGTCGTTGTCGCCATGCTCTCCTCATATCGTTTGATCGGCTTCACCCTGCCGGGTTGCCGCGGTTTCGATCTGGATGGTGATGTGGTCGATGCCGAATTGCTCGTGCAATTGCTCGCGGGCCGTTCGGAGCACCATCTGCTCATCAGTGTTGTCGCCTACGACCAAGTGGCCGCTCATGGCATCGATGCCTGAAGTAATCGTCCACACGTGGAGGTCGTGCACGCCCTCGACACCGTCGATGCCGAGCAGCGCGTTTTCAAGCCGCTGCAGGTCGAACCCCGCAGGGACCGCTTCGAGCAGAATGTTCACTGCCCCCTTCAGCAGGGTCCATGTGCGCGGGACAATGAAGAGGCCTATGGCGGCACCGACAATCGGATCAGCCAAAGTCCAGCCTGTGAACATGATGATCAGCGCCGAGATGATGACGCCGATGGAACCCAGCATGTCGGCGAGCACCTCAAAATAGGCACCCTTCAGATTGAGGCTCTCTCCGGCGCCGGCCGCTAACAGGCGCATGCTGATGAGGTTGACGACCAAACCGACGACAGCGACCAGCAGCATCGGTAGCGACAGCACCTCGGGCGAAGCAAAGAAGCGCTCATAGGCTTCGTAGAGGATGTAGACGGTGAGCAGCAGCAGCACGACGGCGTTGGCGAGCGCTGCAAGCACCTCTGCCCGGAGATATCCGTAGGTTTTTGAAGGAGATGGCGGGCGGGCGGCGAACCAGATCGCAAACAGCGCCAGCGCCAGCCCGCCCGCGTCGGTGAGCATGTGCGCTGCATCCGCCAGTAGCGCCAGGCTGCCCGAAAGAAAGGCTCCGATGAACTCGACAACGAGGAAAGTGGTCGTCAGCGCCAGCGCCCACACCAGGCTCTTTCGATGCCGGGCGCCGGCGCTGCCGGTAGCTGGTCGCGAAGGTCCGTGACTGTGGCCCGCTCCCATATCAGCCCTCGATCAGCTTCTTGAGTTTGCCGAGCTTGACCTCGAGCGACTCCTTGTCGTCGAGGGTACCGGCGAACTCACCATTGGCATCGACGAGGTAGATGCTGGCAGGATGCTGCATGGCGTAGCCACCTTGATCGTCTGGCAGCTTTGCGAACGACACGAAGCGCGACTTGGCCATCGCTTCGATAGCGCCGAGTTCGCCTGTCAGTCCCGCGATCCTTGGGCTAAAAAAGTCGACATAACTCTTCATGACCTCAACCGTGTCCCGCTCGGGGTCGACCGTGACGAACACGGCATTCAGCTTATCCGCCTCGGGACCGAGCTGAGTAAGCAAAGCGGCCATCTCTGCAAGTGCTGTCGGGCATACGTCGGGGCAGTTGGTGAAGCCGTAGAACCAGGCACCGGGCTTGCCGGCGAAATCGGCCTCAGTTACGGCCTTGCCATCCTCATTCACGAGCTGGAACGGGCCATTCATCGCGACCCCCGGCCCAAGGGATGGCATTTCGACCGACACACCTGATGGTGCCTGCGTGACCACTGCGTTCCTCGGCAGAAACCGCGGAAGCGCCATATATGCCACTGCAGCGAGCAGCGAACCCCACAGGATGATCTGAAAGACTACGAACCACCGCGGAGCCTTAGTGGCCACTGCCATGCTCCGTCATCGCGTCGTTCTGCGTTGTGCCGGCAGGTTCGACTTCGAAGGTGATCTCGACCCGCCCTGCCTTCTCGAATATCAGCGTGCCTTCAATGAGCTGACCTAGACCAATTGGCGCGGACAGACCTTCGAGCATGGCATGCGAACCATCGAGGCCAAGCTGATATTCACCGCCGCCTGGAATTTCTAGCCCGCCCTCGATAGGCAGCATCTTGGCCATTCCGCCTTCCACAACGGTGCGATGGAAGGTCACTCGTTCCGCTATGCCGGTTTCGATGCCGATTAGGCGATCGGGATCGGTGCCTGTATTGCGCAGGATCAGGTAGCCGGCCCCGGTTTTCGCGCCGGGGGGAGTGGCACGAACGAACGGGTGGACGATTTCGATAGTGCCGGCATTGAAGCCGTGCGCCGATGCATTGCCCGACAACAGGCCCAGCGCAAAGGCGAGCACCGTCACGTGGTGGAGCTTCATTTCTCCATCCCCTTCCAGACTAGCAGTCGCATGGCGTTGGCGGTGACCAGCACGGTGGCACCGGTATCGGCGAGGATGGCCGGCCACAGCCCGGTGATGCCCATCACGGTGGTGACGAGGAAGAAGGCCTTCAGCCCAAGCGAGATCGTGATGTTCTGCATGATGTTCGCCGTGGTCGCACGCGACAAGACGATCATGTTGGCGATGTCCATCACTCGGCCGTGCAGCACGGCAGCATCTGCCGTTTCAAGGGCGACGTCAGTACCTCCGCCCATGGCAATGCCAACATCGGCTGCCGCCAGCGCGGGCGCATCGTTGATACCGTCACCGACCTTGGCGACGATCTTGCCTTGCGACTTGAGGTCGCCGACGATCCGCTGCTTGTCCTCCGGCAACAACTCAGCGCGCGGCTTGATCCCGAGCTGCTTGCCAATCGCGGCTGCAGTCCGGCTGTTGTCGCCGGTCAGCATCACAGTTTCAGCGCCTATGCGCCTCAGGGCATCGAGGCCAGCCTTGGCGTCTTCTCGAGGTTCGTCACGCATGGCGATGGCGCCGGCAACGGAGCCATTGACGAGCAGCACGGACACCGTCTTCCCCTCGTCATTGAGGTCGGCGATCCTTGAATTCAGTTCTTCAGTCAGCCTGGTCTTTTCGGCAACTGCGTTCGGCGAACCGAGGAAAAGCTCCTCGCTCCCCACCCGTCCGGTCACGCCCTTGCCACCCACCGCACCGCCGGCGACGGCGCCGGCGACCTGCAGCTTGCGATCTTCAGCGGCCCCAAGGATGGCGGTGGCCAACGGATGGCTGGAGCCGATCTCCAATGCGGCGGCGAGCCGAAGCACGTCATCTTCGCTCCGTCCAACGCCGACGATATCGGTGACCTTGGGCTTGCCTTCAGTCAGCGTGCCAGTCTTGTCGAGCGCGACCTGATTGACCTTGCCGAGTTGCTCGAGCACTGCGCCGCCCTTCATCAGCAGACCACGTCGAGCGCCGGCAGAGAGGGCCGCGGCAATGGCCGCGGGGGTGGAAATGACCAGCGCACACGGGCAGCCAATCAGCAGCACTGCTAAGCCCTTGTAGATCCACTCCGACCAGACTCCTCCGGCAACGAGCGGAGGAAGCACGGCGATCAGCGCGGCGACGACCATGACGGCAGGCGTGTAGTAGCGCGAGAAGCGTTCGATGAACCGTTCGGTAGGCGCCTTGGACTCCTGCGCTTCCTCGACCAGCTTGATGATGCGAGAGATCGTATTGTCTTCGGCCGCCGCCGTGACCCGTACGCGCAGCGTGCCTTCCTGGTTGATGGTGCCAGCGAATACATCGTCGCCGTCGACTTTTCGCTTGGGGACGGACTCTCCGGTGACCGGGGCTTCGTCGATCGAGCTTTCGCCCGACGCAATCACGCCGTCCGCTGCGATGCGATCGCCCGGCCGCACAAGAATGATGCTGTCGACCGCGAGTGCCTCGGCCGGCACTTCCTTCGTGGTGCCGTTGGCCTCCACAAGCGCAGTCTTGGGCACGAGGGTAGCCAGCGCCTTGATGCTGGCACGGGCACGGCCGGTGGCAATGCCTTCCAGCAACTCGCCGACAAGGAAGAGGATCACTACAACGGCGGCCTCCTCACTCGCGCCGATGACCACAGCGCCGATCGCGGCCACCGTCATCAGCGTCTCGATGGTGAACGGAGCGCCGTTGATCGCACCCATGTAAGCACGGCGCGCAATGGGGATCAGGCCGACCAACATGGCGGCCGTGAAGATCCAGTAATCGAACGCGGGGATCAGCCAGGTGATCACGAATGCTGCAGCGATCGCTGCACCGCAGATGAAGGTCAGCCTCGCCTTGCGTGTCGCCCACCACGGCCCCTCTTCGAGGGCGTGATCATGGCCGTGCAATCCTGCGAGTTTGTCCCTTTCCTCACCACCACCATGCTCGTGACCGGAGTGATCATGGTTATGGTTATGGTCATGGTGATCGTGGTTGTGATCGTGGGCGCTGTGGTCGTGCCCTTTGTGATCGTGATCGTGGTCGTGCTTCTGCTGGGGGTCTGCCTTGCTCCGGCTAGTAGCCCCAGCGGACAGAACCGCGGCGCTATAGCCGACGTCTCCGACCTTCTTTGCAATCTGCGCCAGATCAGTGGCGGGAGCATGCCGAACCGTCATCGTCCCGGCCGTCACCGAAACGGAGACTGTTTCCACGCCTGAGACACGTCGCGTCGCTGCCTCGACCTTGGTGGCGCAGGCAGCGCAATCCATGCCTGCTACGCGGAAGCGAGTGTCGATGCTGTTGTCGGCCATGGCGACGGGCTCCAAACGAATTAGAGCCACCCCGATACAACCTCTGGCCACTAGAGGTTCAAGACGTAATCTAGTTACGTGGGCGTCTTTGTCGCAGGCTGACCCGGCGCTGCTGCCGGTAGCTTGGACGCCACCGCTCGGTTACAGCGCCGACATGCGGTTCAGTCGATCTCAACTCAGGAGACCTAACGAGATGTATGATCTGTCCGGTGTTCGACCTGGTATGACTGTTGTGGGCGCCGACGACGCGCCGATCGGCAAAGTCGCGTCGATTTCAGACGACCGCATCAAGCTGGAGCCTGTCGGGATGGGACAGCACTCCGAGCATAGCCACTACATACCCGGTGGCTTGGTAGTGGGTGTAGAGGGCGACGTCGTCCGTCTATCAGCGACCGGCGCAAACGCCGTTCTGCTCGACGAAGAGGAGGGCGGCTCACCAGCCGACTGATCCTCGGTGCCGCCGGGCGAGGACAGCTCCGGAACTCGCCGCCCTACGAGCGTCAGGCGGTGATCGACCAGGCGATAGCCAAGCCGCCGAGCGATGATCTGCTGCAGCTTTTCCAGCGTTTCGTCTGAGAACTCGACCATCTCGCCGGTGTCTGCGTCGACGAGGTGATCGTGGTGGCCGGTCCCGACGTCATACTTGCCGACGCGGCCACCGAAGGTCTGACGTTCGATAACGCCGGCCGCTTCGAATTGCCTAAGCGTCCTATAGACGGTTGCCATCGAGATGCGAGGCTGGGTCTGTCGCACCAAGTCGAGCAGGTCTTGTGCACCCGGATGATGATGTGCGACCGCAAGTGCCTGTGCGACAGCCCGGCGTTGCGGCGTCAGCCTCACGCCCTTCTTAAGGCAAAGCTGCTCGATCGACGGAGGTGCCGCGTCACATGAGGAAGTCATAGAGCAGCTTGACGTTGAGGACTGCGATGACCACGGCAACAAGGCCGGCCAGGCCGATCAACCACAGCGGCGCGACAAGGTCTCCCATCTTCTTCCTGTCGGCGGTGAACATGACCAGCGGGAACACTGCGAAGGACAGCTGCAGGCTCAGCACGACCTGGGTCAGGATGAGCAGTTGCGCCGTGCCCGACTGGCCGAACCAGATGGTGACGCCGGCGGCGGGAATGATGGCGATGGCGCGCGTTATCAGGCGCCGCAGCCATGGCGCGAGCCGGATACGCAGGAAACCCTCCATCACGATCTGGCCGGCGAGCGTTGCGGTCACCGTCGAGTTGATACCGCAACAGAGCAGCGCGATGCCGAACAGGGTCGGCGCGATGGCGGCGCCGAGCATCGGTGCGAGCAGGCTGTGCGCCTCGCCCAGTTCGGCGATCTCGGGCCTGCCGCCGGCATAGAAAGTGGCGGCGGCGAGGATGAGGATCGAGGCGTTCACCAGCAGGGCGAACATGAGCGCAAGCGTCGAGTCGATCGTTGCGAACTTCAGCGCCTCGCGCTTTTCGGCAAGGCTGCCGCCATAGGCGCGGGTCTGCACGATGCCCGAGTGCAGGTAGAGATTGTGGGGCATGACCGTGGCGCCGAGAATGCCCAGCGCCAGGTAGAGCATATCGGGATTGGTGACGATCTCGGTGGTGGGCGCGAAACCGCGGATGACATCGCCCCAGTTCGGATCGGCAAGGACGATCTGGACGAGGAAGCAGACCGCGATGATGCCCAGCAGCGCGACGACCAGAGCCTCGATCCAGCGGAAGCCCAAGCGCTGCAGGTAGAGGATGAGGAACACGTCGAGCGCGGTGATGACGACGCCGATCTCGAGCGGGATGCCGAAGAGCAGGTTGAGACCGATGGCAGTGCCGATCACCTCGGCGATGTCGGTGGCGATGATCGCGATCTCCGCCAGCAACCACAACACCCAACCCACGGGCTTCGGGAACGCGTCGCGGCAGGCCTGAGCCAGATCGCGACCCGACGCGATGGCGAGCCGTGCGCACAGCGATTGCAGGATGATCGCCATGATGTTGGAGACGAGCGCGACAACGAGCAGCGTGTAGCCGAAGCGCGAACCTCCAGCGATCGAGGTCGCCCAGTTGCCGGGATCCATGTAGCCGACGGCCACCAGATAGCCCGGCCCGGCGAAGGCTGCGGCCCTTCGAAAGAACGACCCCTTGACCGGTACACTTCGATGGACGTCGGCCAGCGAAGCATCGCCTCGCTCGGTCTTCCACCCGTTGAGACCCCGATTGAGGGTATCGTCCATGATCGCTTCTCGCAGTTGCAATTCATTCGCAATAGCATTTGGGATGAAATGCCGCAAGAGAGCGCGAGTCTCGCGGCTAGTCGCGCCTCCCTCGAGCTAGACGCGTCATTCCCCACCAGGAAATGGGAGCCAGAACGATAACTGTCGCCATTCCAGGGAAGTAGCCGTAGGGCTCGCCCGTCAGGAACGGGAAGATCAGGAAATGCGCCAGTTCGGTCACGCCCATGGCGGCGAAGGCGGTCCATGCCAGGTAGTAGCCGAAAGCTAGCCGATGGATCACGAGGAAGGGCATTGCGATCCATCCACCAACCGAGAGAAGGACAAGAAGCATGACTTGCCACGAAAGGATGGCCGGCGTTGCAGTGCCGGTTATCCGCGCGAGTTCGGTGAAGAAGCCCGTGCCGTATTCCTCAACTCGGTGCGCTATGAAGAGCGCGAACGCGATGAGGAACGGCCACTTGATCACCTGGAAGTCCGGTTGGCGTGGAAAGGCCAACCAGAGGACCAACCCAACGCCGAAGCCCGAACTGAAGATCAGCATCGTCCATATGCCGAAACTGAAATAGCCGAGCGCGAGGATGGCTATGGTCATCCCGACGGCAACCAAAACGGTCAGGTTGTCGCGCTCCATGCTTCATCCTTCCAAGCGAGAATGGATGAAGGTAATTTCTCTAGCCACTATAGGGTCAAGAGGATCGATGCATGGATTTACCGATAGGCGAGCTGTCTGCGCGAACCAGCGTTAAGGTTCCGACCATCCGCTACTATGAGCAGATAGGGCTGCTAGCGGCTCCGCCGCGCAGCGAGGGTGGGCAGCGCAGGTACAGCAAGAGGGAAGTCGACCGTCTGAACTTTATCCGGCATGCCCGCGAACTGGGATTTGAGGTCGAGGACATCCGCGAACTTCTCGCGATGAACGAGCAGCCGCAGGAGTCATGCCACCAGGCCGACAGTATAGCGCAAGCGCACTTGCTTGAGGTGGACAGACGCATCGCCAGCTTGCAGGCGCTCCGTAGCGAGCTGTCCCGCATGGTGGAAGAGTGCGGCCACGGCAGGGTGTGCGACTGCCGAATAATCGAAGCCCTAGCCGACCACAGTCTTTGCCAAACCGAACATACGCATTAGGTGCCGTGGATGTCGTCTGTTCGACGCAAGCATGCGTCACGCCTCGTCGACGAACGGGCCATCGAGAATGCGGAGGACGGCAAGTACACGGAAGTCATCGGAGACCGCGGGCCCAAGTGGTAGGGCCCGCGGAATTTCCGGTGAGCACCTTGTCGCCGCCAAGCGGACAGCTGCTCCCTATGTGCGCTGCGGCTGCCCCTCATTGCACTCACAGGCAGGGAGGACCCATCGATCTGCGAGAGCACCATGGCGACGGCGACCGCCTGCGGGGCTGAAGGACAACGCCCTGCAAGACGGATGTCCGTAAGCTCCGCTGCGATTGCGTGCAGAAACGTAGTGTGCGGTTGGAAGGACTTGGCGGCGCCGTACCATCGGGCGACACGATCTATCTGCTTCGTCGGCTCACCGATCTACCAAGACATCTTGTAGGCTCGCGACGAATAGCCGTTGCGCGATCACATCTCTCCGGACACGCAGGCGGTCGCCGTCGCCATGGTGCTCTCGCAGATCGATGGGTCCTCCCTGCCTGTGAGTGCAATGAGGGGCAGCCGCAGCGCATGTAGAGAGCAGCCACGGTGTTTTTTTCCGATTGCTGCTGCCGGACCTTCCAGAAGTGGCATCAACCTCCGGATATCACCGCCGAAGTTGGCACCGGCAGTTAGCCCGACCGCTGCAATTGCCAGCTTTGGCCCGACTTAACCCATTGAAGTTACGTCTCTTGTCGTTGCTGCGGCATTGCCGCCGCACTTGGTTCGGCAACTGCCGACAAGCCCCGGAAAAGTCCGAGCTAATAGGGAGTAATGGCCCTTCTGACCGCTGCTATGCGCCATCTTGCGCGCTCAAGGGGCGCGCGGACATAGATGCTTCGACAGCAAGCAGGCCGCAGCCGCATTACACCACTTCAGCCGCCTTGACGTCTCGATAGCTGACCCCTTCGGAAGTTCGCCATTCCCTTGGCCCGCTTGCACTTCGACCAGCGACAATCGCGGCTGCCGCACTCGGACTGCTGAATGCAACATCCCGAGTGAAACGAAGGTGATCGCCGTCTGCGGAGAGGCTCCCATTGGCAAGCAGTCCGTCCCGTAGCGTCCGATAGCCAGCCGGGAAGGTGCCAGTCTCGCCGCTGCGTGCCGTCGAGCCGGCGAGAACGACAAAGCCCGCTTCGGTCTCCATGCCCCGCGCACGCGCGCCCACCGGCCTCGAAGACAAACACCTTCCCGTCCTCAGATACCGTCCGTGACTGGCCGGCGACGATCGCAGCCGGCGCTGGCCTCAAAAGATCCTGGCTGACGAACGGGAGCACGATTCTGAGCTGGGCGAGGAAGAAGTCCATGTCGGCACGATCCGACTCCGGCAGACGGCGGAAATCCGGTTCGCGCGTATTGGTGAGCCTCACCGAGCCAGCGCTCCCCACGGCACGGATCAACTGGCTCTCAAGGTAGCGCACGTGAGTCTTGGTGAGGTTGTCGTCAGCCGAGACGATGACCGCGACCCGGTCGAAGAAATCCTGATCGCCTGAACTCACGTGAAAGCGCATCCGCGCGGCACATCGTCGGCCTCGCCGACGTAGGCGGCGGTCCCGTTCACCCGCTCGGGATCGGGGCCCATCATGATGTAGATGCCGGTGCGGGCGCACTCGGGGCGGCGCAGCAGGTCGGCCACACGTGCCCGTGGAGCGCTCAACACCTTACCCGCCCAATTGCCCATCTCCACGGACACCAGGCCCTCGGCCGTTCCGTCAACAAGGAACAGGCGAATGGTGCGGCCGGCTGGCTGGTTAGGGCTCTCTGACACTGACAGGCTCTCCATGGAGCCTGCAGACTATAGTCGACATCGTTCACAGCGGATGAATGTGGACGATAGTCCGTGGGAGTATCGTCTGCCCCGTGGCCTCGTCTGGTCATGGCCACCATCCAGGACACACTCGCGAAAAACCTTCGCCTCGCCCGTCGGCGAGTGGGTGTCTCACAGGAGGAACTGGCCGATCGGGCCGGTATCGATCGCACGTACAAGGGGGCGAGCGCGGATGGGCCGCTATTGGAGAATCTCGGCCGAAACGGACATCCCGCCGATGGGCTTTCGCCTATCGTTGAAAATCGAACCAGGTGCCGTGGAGCATGCGGCTATCGTCGTCGCCATCACAACAAGCGAGCCTGCAGCGCTTGCACGACGCCCCGGGGCCCATTCGCTTGATCCGGCTGGCGGCTCAACAGGCGTCGGTGATGAGCGAGCGAAATTGCTTCATCACGTCCATGCTTGCCGGACTGTAGACCATCATCTTGAGGTCAGACCGACCTTCGACTGCGAAGGTGGAGAACTCCATTTCGATCGGTCCGAGGACGGGATGGTGAAAGCGCTTGATGCCTTCGCGCGCCCCCGTGACCTCGTTATCTGTCCACATTGCCTTGAATTCCGGGCTGCTGGCGGAAAGTTCTTCGACCAGATGCCGGATTTCCACGCCCGCCCCCGCGCGCGCCGCATCGGCGCGGAATGCGCCAACGACATAACGAGCAACATCGCGCCAGTCGTCCTGCGCAGCGCGCATGCGCTCATCGGAGAACATCATGCGAAGAATGTTGCGACGTTCCCTGGGCAACTGGGCATAATCTGTCAGGATCACAGCCGCCGCCTTGTTCCACGCCACCACATCCCATGTCGCCGTCCTGATGATGGCCGGGCTGAGCGGCATTGAGTCCAGCACTGTCTGCAGCACTGGCGTGATGCCTTCGTGGTGGCGGTAGTGTGGCTCAGGCGGATGCCCAAAAGCGAGAACGTGCAGGTGATCACGCTCAGGCTCGGTCAGCATCAGCCCTCTTGCGATGCGATCGAGCACGTCGGAGGACGGTGAGCCACCCCGCCCCTGCTCCAGCCAGGTGTACCAGGTCGGGCTTATGTTGGCACGCTGTGCGACCTCCTCGCGACGCAGGCCGGGCGTGCGTCGGCGACCCGCCTGGAAGCCGAATGCAGCCGGATCAAGACGCATGCGCCGGTCGCGCAGGAATGTACCAAGAGCACTGTCACCCATGTGAGCCTGTTGTAGGTTATACTGGGATAAAGTCACTACTTTAACAGGATCATTTTCAATGAGATCAACCGGAGCGTCAATGCTGGAGATTTCATATGCGCGTTTTTCTGACAGGTGCCACCGGGTTCGTCGGGTCCAATGTGCTTCGCGAGTTATTGGCCGCCGGCCATGAGGTAATCGGCCTCACTCGATCTGACTCAGGAGCAAAAGTACTGGCCGGCGCGGGCGCGTCCGCGCATCTCGGTACGCTGGAGGATCCCTCTGGCTTGGCACGGGGAGCCGAGAACGCCGACGCAGTCATCCACACAGCGTTCGATCATGAGTTCTCGAATTTCGAGGCCAACTGCGAAAAGGATCGCCGTGTCATTGCCGCGCTTGGATCCGTCCTGCGGGGATCGGACCGGCCGCTGCTCATTACATCGGGCGTCGGCATCGGCGATCCGGGCAACGGCGAACCCGCTCGCGAGGATGTTTTCGACACCCATCATTTCAATCCACGAATAGCCTCAGAACTGGCGGGCCAAGAACTGCTTGAAGCGGGCATCAATCTCGGCGTCGTTCGACTTCCGCAGGTGCACGACACTGTCAAGCAGGGCCTGATCTCTTCCTATGTCGATATGGCCTGCGAGAAGGGCGTCGTTGCCTACGTAGATGAGGGCGCCAACCGCTGGGCGGCAGGCCACGTGAGCGATGTGGCGAAACTTTACGTTCTCGCACTCGGCCGGGGGGAGACCGGTGCCCGCTACAATGCGGTGGCCGAAGAGGGGGTTGCCGCGCGCGACATCGCCGAAGCAGTCGCTATCGGCCTTGGGCTACCCACCACCTCGCTTTCGAAAGAAGAAGCCAAGTCTCATTTCGGCTGGTTCGCCATGTTCGCCGCGGCAAACTTGACGGCTTCGAGCGCACTGACCCGACAAAAGCTTGGTTGGCTGCCAACAGGGCCGAATTTGCTCGAGGATTTGAGAGAGAGGGACTACTCGGCGAAGCAGGGCTGAAGGCCGACGAAGCGAAAAGCGACGGCACCCACCGGGGTGTGCCGTCGCTCTGCCGACGCCCCTGGGGGCGGCATCACAGTTCCTGGCGCTCGATCCCGCCGGCGTTCGGTGATGACAGATCGCGTTAGGCTTCGGCCGCGAACAATTGACTGCTCAGGTAAACGGCTCGGTTCGCCCCACGATCACCACTCATCGTGCCAGCAGCGGTCCGCCCTCAGCTCCCGCTTGCGCCAAAAGCGGCCTTGCGGCGTCGAGACCGGAAGTCGACGCGTCGAAATGGCACTTTGGTATGAGTAATCTCGTGCAATTATTGTAATAGTCTGAGGATTAGGTTACGCATCCTTTCAGTCGGCCTAGCGTCGGCGAAGGAGGAAACCATGAAAGTTGTCCGCACTACCCTGGCAGGCCTCGGTGGCCTGCTAGGTGGGATGAGTCTTGCCCTAGCCTTGGCGGTTGCCCCTGCAATTGCGCAGGAACCTGCCACGGCGCCGATCACAGATCTGCCGCGCAACGAAACGCTGATCATCAACAATCCGGAGAGCCCAGCGTCCAGTCCGGGTAACTTCAACCTCTGGGTCGCCGGCAATGGCGCCGGCAACTCCACCGGCCTCCATCAGCTCGTGATGGACACCTTGTGGTTCATGGACCCGGAGAAGGGGCTCAACGGCTCGCTCTACAATGAGCTGGCAGCCGAGCCGTGGCAGTACAATGCCGACTTCACCGAGATGACGGCGAAACTGAAGCAGGGCATCAAGTGGAGCGACGGCGTCGATTTCACGTCCGCCGACGTCAAGTACACCGTGGATACCCAGATCGCGACCCCGGGGCTGACGTGGTCGGCGCCGCTGTCGGCGCAGGTGGACAGCGTCGATACTCCGGACGACTACACGGTGCACTTCAAGCTCAAGAAGCCCAACGCTCGGTTCCACACCATCTTCATGACCTTCTGGAACGGCGCCTGGATCATGCCCAAGCACGTGTTCGAGAAGGTCGCAGACATCAAGTCCTACGATTTCAACCCGCCGGTGGGTCTGGGACCGTATACCCTGCACTCCTACGATCCCAACGGGGCCTGGTACATCTGGCAGCGCCGCGAGGACTGGAAGAACACCGGCATGGCCGAGTGGGGCGAGCCGGGGCCGAAATACATAATCTACGAGTCGATCCCGTCGAACGACAAGCGGCTCATCGAGATGGTCAACGGCAATCTCGACCTGATCCATGACCTGTCGCCCGAGGGCATGTTCAGCCTGCCGGCACAGGACAAATTCGCCCGCGGCTGGTTCCCCACCTTCCCCTATGCGCATCCCGATCCGACGCTGGTCAGCATCATTCTCAACGACCAGAATCCGATGTTCGCCGACAAACGCGTACGGTGGGCCTTGGCCCTGATGCTCGATCCTGTCGAAATCTCGATGGCGTCCTATCGCGGTGCGGCGACGATGTCGGCCATCGCGATCCCGCCGACCGGCACGCACACGGATGACTACTTCGCCCCGATGCAGGATTGGCTGACCAACTACGAGCTCGATACCGGCAAGTCCAAGATCAAACCGTACGATCCGACCTTCGGCGATGCCATCACGGCACAGCTGCGTCCGCAGTTCGGCGATGCGGTACCGAGTGATCCCGAGCTGATCAAGAAGGCCTTCGGTTTCGGCTGGTGGAAGAAGAACCTGCAGGCGGCCGGTGAGCTGCTGGAGTCCGCGGGTTTCACCAACCAGGGCGGTAAGTGGTTCAAGCCGGACGGCACACCGTTCAAGTTCACCATCAACACGTTCCCGGACGGTGTCATCAATCGCCTCGGCACCGACATCGCCCAGCAGTGGTCGCTTGCCGGCGTTGAGGTGACGGCGCTGGTCGATCCGAACGTGTTCGGTGGCACGCTGCAGAGCGGTCAGTATGAGGCCGCCACGGCCTGGACCATTGCCACCTGGGGCGGTAACCCGGATCTCAGCTTCTTCCTCGACAGCTGGCATTCGGAATACCTGGCCAAGCCGGGCGACCGCCAGCCCGACCGCAACTTCCAGCGCTGGGCCGATCCGCGTCTCGATGCGATCATCGAAAAGATGCGGACGACCGAGTTCACCGATCACGACGCCAACGTGGCCATCGGCAAGGAGTTCATCGAGCTCATGGTCGACGAGATGCCGATCATCCCGCTGATGTCGTTCAACGTGTTCTCGGCCTACAGCACCCGCTACTGGACCGGCTTCCCGACGGGCGAGGCCAATCCCTACGCCAACATCGTCAACAACTGGGCGAACTCGAAATACATCCTCACCCAGTTGAAGCCTGCGGCCAACTGACGATCGACTTGGACATTGCGGCGCCCGGCCTGTGCTGGGCGCCGACTTGGGGACCTTCATGCAAAGTTATGCACTCTTCGCGCTGAAGCGGCTCGTTCAACTGCTGGCGGTCATCGTCTGTGGGTGTTCGATCGCGTTCCTCATCGCGCACCTCTCGCCGATCAGCCCGGTCGACCAGATCCTGGCGCGAGTCACCGGCAAGTCGAATTTCGATCCTGACTCGATCATCGAACTGCGCCGGGTGCTCACCGAACTGTTCGGCCTCGATGTGCCGCTGCACGAGCAGTACCTGCACTTCCTGAGCCGGTTGCCGTTCTTCGACTTCGGGCCGTCACTGATGGCATTTCCCACACCTGCAACGTCGCTTGTCGCATTGGCGCTGCCCTGGACCGTCGGCCTGCTCACGGTCGCCGTCCTTATCACCTGGGTGCTGGGAAACCTTGGTGGTGCGCTCGCGGGCTACTACCCGAATTCTCGCATCCTCAAGGCGCTTGGCGTCGTGTTCATCGGCATCCAGCCGATTCCTTACTACATCGTCGCCTTCCTGATGGTCATCGTCTTCGGGTTCCTCTGGCCGGTGCTGCCGATCAGCGGCGGCTTTGCGATGAACGTGCGCCCCGGCTGGACCTGGCAGTTTGCGCTGTCGATTGCGCAGCACGCCATTCTGCCGGCGGGATCGCTGATCATCGCAGGTCTTGGTGGCTGGTTTCTCGCCATGCGGTCGCTGGCCTCCAACATCGTGACCGAGGACTACGTGACCTTCGCCGAGCTTGCCGCCGTACGGCCGGGCCGCATCGTCTACAGCTACGTGTTTCGCAACGCGCTGGTGCCCCAGTTGACCGCCCTCGCGATGGTCCTGGGAAGCATCTTTTCGGGGACGATTATCACCGAGCAAGTGTTCTCCTATCCCGGTCTAGGCTCACTCCTCGTCACCGCAGTGAATGGCGGTGATACCGGCGTCGTGCTCGCGATCTCCTGCATTTCCATCGTCGCCGTGGCTTGCGCGATCTTCATCGTCGATCTGCTGCAGCCGCTCATCGACCCTCGCGTACGAGCGGAATAGCGATGTTCAGCATCTTCCGTGACCTGCTGCGGCATAACTCCGAGTTCGCAATCGGGCTGATCCTCGTCGGCATCATCGTGGCTTTCACTCTTCTGAGCTTCCTGTCGCCCATCGACCCGACGCTCGTCTATCGCGCGCCCCCGGACCAGCCTCCCAGCCTGCAATACTGGTTCGGCACCAATTCGCGCGGCCAGGACCTTTTCTGGCAGCTCAGCTTCGCCTTTCGCAACACGCTGGTCTTCGGCCTGACCGTTGCGGTCCTTTCCCGCATCATCGCACTCGTGGTGGGTCTGGTCGCCGGATATATCGGCGGCCGGGTCGACCGAACGCTGATGTTCGTCACCGACATCCTTGTCGCCATTCCGCTGTTCCCGATACTGATCCTGTTCTACTTCGTCATGCGCGCCAACATGAACGCCTTCTACCTGGCGATCATGATGGCGAGCTTCGGGTGGGCATTCGACGCGCGCCTGATCCGATCGATCGCGCTCGGCCTGCGCAATCGCGAGTTCACTCGGCATGCGGTCTTCGCCGGCATGTCACCGGTCGAAACGATGGTGCAAGAGCATCTGCCCTATGTGATGCCCATCGTCTTTGCCAGCACCATCAACAACATGATCTGGTCGATGGGTCTGGAGGTGACGCTCGCAGTACTCGGCTTCACCAACCTGAACGTGCCCACCGTAGGGACAACCCTCTACTGGGCCAACAATCACTCAGCCATGCTGGTCGGAGTCTGGTGGTGGATCCTGATCCCGGTGGCGCTGGTGGTGGCGCTCTTCATCGGGCTGTACCTGCTTGCCGTCTCCCTCAACGAATATATCGATCCGCGCAGCAGGCTGCGTCGCATGGGATTGTGAGATGAGCGACATCCTCACCGTGTCGGGCCTGAAGGCCTATTACCAGATCGGGCCCAAGGCTCAGGCTCGTTATGTCAAGGCTGTCGATGACGTCACACTGAGCATCGGCCGGAACGAGATCTACGGCATCGCCGGCGAGAGTTCGTCTGGCAAAACCAGCCTCATCAAAGTACTGGCGGCAGCCGTTCGGCCCCCCTTGCGCGTCATGGAGGGTAGCGCCACCTACAGCTTCGCCACTGGCGATCTCGATGTCGCCTCGGCAACGCCCAGGGAGATTGAGGCCGCTCGATGGAAGAGCCTCAGCTACATCATGCAGGGCTCGATGAGCGTCCTCAATCCGCTACGCCGCATCGGCCGGATATTCGAGGACTTTGCCAGTCGTCCGCTGGGGCTGGACGGAACAGCCTTCCGTGAGCGCGTCGCTGGGCATCTCGACCGGTTGAAGCTCGGTGCCTCCGTGCTCGATGCGTATCCGCACGAACTGTCGGGCGGCATGCGACAGCGCGTGACGATCGGCCTCGCCACCGTCTGCAACCCCGAGTTCGTCATCGCGGACGAGCCCACGACCGCGCTGGATGTCGTGGTGCAAAAGGACGTGCTGGCCCTGATCAAGGATCTCAAGGGGCAGATGGGGTCATCGATCGTCTTCGTCACTCATGACATGGCAGTCCACGCCAACATGGCAGACCGTGTCGGTATCTTCTACGCGGGCCGCCTCGTGGAAGAAGCGCCAACTCGCGCTCTGTTCCAGGCGCCGAGACATCCGTACACCGCCCATCTCATCGGCAGCCTTCCAAGGATCGGAGACACAGCGCCGCGGCCCGCCCTGGAAGGCCGCCCGCCAAACCTTTCGGCCCCGCCCGAGGGCTGCAGGTTCCATCCACGCTGCCCCCTGGCCATCGACAAGTGCAGGACCGAAGCACCGCCCCTTGAGACGGTGGAGCCGGGCCGGCGCACTGCCTGCTGGCGCTGGCGTGATGTCGAACCGATCGCGGCACATCCCGCCCAGCGAGGAGTTCCGGCATGACCGCCGTACTCGAAGTCAGCGCCATCACGAAGTCGTTTTCGGTCGGTGGCGCCTTGTCCCGCCGCCTGACCCATGCCGTCAGCGATGTGTCATTTTCCCTAGGAGAGACAGGGCCGGAGATTTTCACCATCATCGGCGAAAGCGGATCGGGCAAGACCACGCTGTCCCGCATGATCCTGGGGCTCGAATACCCCACCTCCGGCGAAATCGTCTTCATGGGCCAGCCGATCGGCCGTCTGGACCGGGCGCACCGGCTCGCGTTCATGGCCAAGGTGCAGCCGGTTTTCCAGAACCCGTTTGAAGCGTTCAATCCGCTGCGGCCCATCGAGCGCTACCTGCAGTCAACGGCCCGGCGGTTCCGTGGCCTCAAGCGCCGCGAGGACATTGACCGGGCAATGGACGAAGCGCTCCAGAAGGTCGGCCTGTCCCTGGCCGAAATCCGCGGACGCTTCCCGCACGAGCTGTCGGGTGGCCAGTTGCAGCGCGCCGCCATCGCCCGTGCGCTCATCCCCAATCCGGCTCTGCTCATCGCGGACGAGCCGGTATCGATGGTCGACGCGTCCCTGCGCATGGCCATCGTCAACCTGCTGAAGCAGCTGCGCGACGAGCTCGGCGTGTCTGTGGTTTACATCACTCACGACCTTGCCACCGCCTACTACATTTCCGACCGCCTGATGATCATGCAGAAGGGCAAGGTCGTCGAGATGGGCCCCGCCCGTCCGATCCTGGACGCCCCCGAACATGCCTATTCGCGGCTGCTCAAGGGGGCTGTGCTGTCGGTGGATGGGGCGCCAGGCAACCTGACGCGCAGTGCAAGCGTCGACGCTCCAACTACCGTGCAACCTGGCCAGCTTGTGGAAAGCACCGGTGGACGGCTGGTGCGCCGCGAACTTGCCGATCATGCACAATGACGGCGGCTTCGCCCATCGGGCTTGTTGAGACTTTCCGGGACGGCCGGGCTGTGCAGCCTGACTAGAGGACTCGCTATATGGCACTACTCATCAACGCGCACCCCGACGGACGAGCCCGCGGCGTCGCCGACGACTTGATGAAGGAAACGGCGCGCGTCGACCGCGAGCTGAATATTGGCGAGGCGTCCGGCAAGGTGCTCGAGCTCGATCAGTCGCGGCGCCAGATGCGGGCGCTCGCGACGCTGGCGGCCAGCCATTACAAACGTCCCGACATGGCGATCTCCGAGGGACACGTGCAGACGCCAGTCGGAGACGTGCTGGTGCGTACCTACGCGCCGGACAGTTCCGGAACGATGATCGTCCTGATCCATGGCGGCGGCTGGGTGGCGGGAGGAATCGACACCCATGACTCGATCGCTCGCTGGCTGGCCGACGAGGCCGGCGCGTCAGTTGCCGTCGTTGAATACAGCCTCGCCCCGGAGCATCCTTTCCCCCACAGCATCATCGAAGTTGCCTCCGTTATTGAATGGCTTGGGGCGCTCGATAAATCTCGTCGTCTCGTTGTCCTTGGCGACTCGTCAGGCGCCAATATTGCGGCGATGGCGCTGTTGAGGTTGGCGCCAGAGAAACGCCAACGGGTCAATGGTTTTGTGTCCCTTTACGGCCCCTATGCTCCGGCCATGGACCTGTCCTCGCACCGTCTCTACGGCGATGGCAGCTTCGGCCTCTCGGCGGCGGAAATGCAGTCATGCTGGATGCGTTATGGCTCGGCCATGCTGCCGGATCGGGCGGGCGAACTGACCCCTATCGGCCAGGATCTCAGCGGTTTCCCGGCCACGCTTTGCATCGGAGCAGAGTACGATGTGCTGCTCGACGACACACTCGCTCTCTATAGCGAACTGGCGGCGGCGCAGGTCGATGTCTCGCTGTCGCTATGGTCCGGCCTCACGCACGGCTGCCTGCACTATGTCGGTGCTGTCGAGAGTGTCACCCGAGCTGCGCTTTCAATGCTCCCCTTCATCAATGACGCGGCGCGTCCGCATCCCCAAACGGAAGGCATTGAGACGCCGAGAAGGACTGCAAGCGCATCGCAACAACCGACCGGAGAAGATCAACTCGAGCCAAGTCGCACGATCAAGCGGCGCCACAACTCCGTGGCACATCGACTTGGCATCCAGATTTTGCGCGGGGACATGAAATCGGGCGACGTACTTCCCACGGAGGAAGATGCCAGCTCTGCGCTTGGAATTTCCCGCAGCGCGTACCGCGAGGCCATGCGGACGCTTTCAGCTAAGGGTCTCATCACTTCATTGCCAAAGGTAGGGACCAAAATCGCGCCGCGGCGCGATTGGAACATCCTCGACCCTGATCTGCTTTCGTGGAGCTTTGAGGCCGAGCCCGATGAGAAGTTCATTCGCGACCTGTTCGAATTGCGAAACACCGTCGAGCCGACGGCGGCCGCGATGGCAGCGCAGCGTCGTGACGATCAGGATCTGGGTTATCTTTCAGATGCGATGGCACGACTTGCGGGCAGTAGCCCGGGATCTCCGGCCTCCTTCCAGGCAGAGGCCGACTTTCACATGCGCGTATTGCTCTCCAGCAAGAACGAAGCGTTGGGAGCGCTCTGGTCGGCGATCCAATTGACACTGAGATGGTCCGCGAGGCTCCAACGGATGCTTCCGGTGCACTCCTCGCTGGAGAAGCTGGTAGCCGGGCATTCTCGTGTGCTGGATCGGATCGTTGCTCGACAGGCGACGGAGGCCCAGAGCGCTATGACTGAAGTGGTCCGCCATAGCTTCGACGACGCAATCGCCAACCTCCGTCAAGTCCGTCGGGTAACTGGTGGCAAGTCCGTCGTATGAGGCGAGAGGCCCTGCGGGTGCGAAAGGGAAGTTGCGTAGCGTATTTGGCTCTGGGCGGGGGATGTGCTGAACGCCCGCTTCGCTGCCTATGAAGGCGAACAACAGGTGCTCCAGCGCACCTGGCGCGAGGCGTTTGACTACTAGGCGAACGGAGCTGCATCATAGCTGACAATGATGCGACTCCGAGAGCGCGCCCTTCGCAGGCCGCCGCCTCCAAAATGTGGTTGCACCTGCAGCATTTCTTTCGACTCAATCAGTGCGCCAAGTGGTGGCAGGCTACCCTTTGAGCGCTCCACTCGAGATACCCTCGATGAAGCGGCGTTGCAGCAGCACGAAGAACACGACGGTCGGGATGGCGATCATCGTCGCCGTGGCCATCTGCTGAGGTACGTCGCTGGCATAGCGCGATCCGAGCTGGCTGAACCGGACTGTGGCGGTCGCGGCGCCTGAGTCCTGCAGAAAGGTGATGGCGATCAGAAACTCGTTCCACACGTTGAGGCCCGTGATCAATGCCACGGTGACCAGGCCGGGGGTCAGCATAGGCAGGATGACCTTGAGGAAGATGTCGAGTTCTGACGCCCCATCGATACGCGCCGCTTCCTCCAGCTCCACCGGAATCTGGAGTACGTAAGTCCGAAGCAGGAAAAGGGAGAAAGGCGTGAAGATCGCTGTGTAGATGAGGATCACCACGGCCGGATGGTTGATCAGCCCCAATTGCGCGAACAGGAAATAGAGCGGGAAGATGAACATCTGCAGCGGGATGGTGGTCGAGGCGAGGAAATAGAGGCTCATGATCAGCCAGCCGGGGCAGCTGCGCCGCCCGATCACCCAGGCCGCCATTGAGGTGACGAGACAAACCGAGACGACGGTGAGGCCGGAGATCACCAGCGAGTTCAACATCGCTCTGCCGAGCTGCCCGGTGTTCCAGGCCTCGACATAGACGTTGAAATCGAGCTGCTCGGGCAGCCCTATCGGGCTCTGGAACAGCGCGAAATTGTCGCGAAAACTGTTCACTACCATCAGGGTGAGCGGGAACACGATGACGAAGGCAGCGACGCCCAGGACGAGATAGGTGATGAGCTTGGCGATCGGCTCGTTGCGCAGTTCCATTAGGCGCGCTCCGCTTTCACTTGAATTCGCATGTAGACGACGATCGCGCCCAGCCCGACCAGGCTCATGACCAGCGAGTAGGCCGAGGCGTGGCCGACGGCGAATTGCTGGAAGGCGGTCTTGTAGGCGAGCGTGCCGAGCACCTCGCTCGAAAAGCCCGGACCGCCGTCGGTCATGATGAAAATCCAGTCGAACACCTTGAACGACCAGATCGTGGTCATGAGCAGCATGAACAGCACGGTCGGCAGAATCTGCGGCACCAGTACATGCCTGAAGATTTGGAGGCGCGTGGCACCGTCGATAGTGGCTGTCTCAATGAGCGAGCGATCCACCTGGCGGAGAGCAGCGAGATAGATGACCGTGAGGTAGCCCCACCACTGCCACATATCGACGAGTAGCACGCCGTAGAGCGAAGTCGCCGGATCGGACAGCGGGTTAGAGATCGGCACGCCGATCAGGTTCAACCACGCGACGAGGCCGGTATTGGAGCTGTAGATCATGCCCATCCACACCTGTGCCAGCACCGCGGTGGTGATGGTGACGGGCAGGAAGAAAACAAGCTGGAAGAAGTTGCGGCCGCGCGGCGTCACCAGCAAAAGCACGGCAAAGAGTAGGCCGCCGATCATCGGCAGGGTCACATAGAGCGTCGAATAGATCAGGTTGTTGACTAGCGCCTGCCAGAAGCGCGCCTCGTGGAAGACGACGGCAAAGTTGTCGAGGCCGACGAAGCGCGGGATGCCGAGCCCATTCCAGTCCGTGAAGGCGAAGCCGGTGGTCGCGATCACCGGGACGAGTACGACCGACAAGCTGATCAGCAGCGCCGGCAAGGCAAAGAGCAGGCGCGTCCACGAACCGGTCGGGTAGCGGCGCGACCGTTTTCGCGTGCGCGGAATCGCCGAGGTGGCTGCAATGGCCGTCATTGTTCTTCCTTCACGTAATGAGCCGGCGAGGTGCATCGGGGCGCGAATGATCCCGGACCGCTGGGCGCGGCTCAAAATGGGGAAAAGTGCCGACCACGCTTGCGCAGCCGGCACCCCGTTTGGTTCAGACAGCGCGCGGCGGCAGCGGCTTCACCGTGCCGGCGGCAAGCTCTTGCTGGAACACGCTGTTGACGTTGTCGCAGAACTGCTGCGGTGTGATCGAACCAAGCCACACCTCCTCGACCGAGGCCTTCATATATTCGTCGGTCTTAGGCGGCCAGAACGACCAGGGCAGGTAGCCGTAGGTGTTGTTGGCCGTAGCGGCTGCCGTCTGGGCGCGGATGTCTTGCGCCATTTGGGCATACTGGTCACCGTCGACCGTGGCAGTCTGCAGCAGCGGAACATCCCAGCCGCCGGGCCAGCGCTGCGACAGCGGCCCGATGACGGCAGGATCGGTCAGCATGTTCAGCAAGCGCGCCGCGGCATCCTTGTTGGCTGCGGCGGCATTGACGGCGATATGCCCGCCAACGCCCAGCGCGAAGACCGGATAGTCAACACCGTCGGCGAGCTGCGGCATCGGGGCCCAGCCCAATTCTTGACCGGTCTTGCCGAACGAGTTCGGTATCCACGACAGCGCCCAGGTGCCCATCGGGCACATGGCGGAACGGCCGGTGGACATGAAGGTGAAGGACTGCTCCTGCGTCATCGAGAAGTAGTTTTGGCCACCGAAATAGCCCTTGTCCCACCAGTCCTTGAGCAGCTGGATGCCTTCCACGAAATCCGGTGAGTTCCACGCCCGCTTGCCCGACAGGGCCTCGTGGATGGCGCCGCCACCGACGAAGGAGTTCCAGATGATCGAAACATACTGGCGGTTGACGAAGCGGGCGCCGGAATTGCCGGCCGCGAGCGGGGTGATGCGCTTGGCGAGGCAATCGTCGGCGATGGCCTCGAACTCGGCGCGGGTCTTGGGCGCGGTATAGCCGTTCTTGTCGAACAGGCTCTTGTTGTAGAACAGGACCTGCGTTTCGGCCGAGGTCGGCAAGGCGTAGAGTTCGCCGTTGGTGGTGCCGAGATCGAGCATGAAGGCCGGCAGCTTCTCCCGCCAGCCGAACTGTTCGGCATAGGCATTGAGCGGCGCGAGCTTATTGGACGCTACCATCTGGTCGGTCCAGGACGGGCCATTGGTCATCACGATGTCCGGACCACCATTGGCGGCGAGCGCCACCATCAGGGTGTCGGCCATGTCGTCGCCGCGATAGTCGACCTGCAGGTCGATGTCGGGATTGGCCGCACGGTAGGGATTGATCAGGTATTCCTCAAGCGCCGCCTGCTGGTCGGGCAGGCCGGTGCCGGTCCACCAGACCAGCCGCCCACCCTGGGCGAATGCGACCTTGCCGAGCAGGCCAGTGGCGGCAAGCGCGCCGCTGGCGACCATAAACACACGGCGCGAAATTCTAGAGCTGTCCATGTTTTCCTCCTCACTTGTTGGTCGTTCCGGCGACCCGGCGAAGGTCCTCCCCTATGCCGGTGGCCGGTCCTCGCTCGCGCCAGCCATGGCCGGCGCGGCGAAAATCTGATGCGCTAGGCGGCGCCCACTCCCTCGTGGTTCTCCGCCCGGCGTTCGGCCGACGAAAAGCAGATGACGGCGGTCAGTGGCTCGGCGCTGGTGCACCGGGCCCAGTGGCGAACACCGCGCGGGATGCGGATCACCGCCCCCGGCGAGAGGTGATAGAGCTGATCGCCGAGCAGGTGATCGCACTCGCCCGACACGACGTAGAGCAGCTCCTCGCAGTTGGGATGCGAGTGCAGCGGATTGCGCTGGCCGGGCTGGATCGTGACGATGCCGAAGGTCTGCTCGGCGCCGGGCATCTCCTTGGCGCCGACCATCCAGGCCAGCGTGCCCCAGCTCTCCTGGTTGAGCTTTGTGTCCTGCAGCCGCGCCACAAACTCGATTGCTACTTCCTGGCTCGGTCCGGCCATCCACCACTCCCTAAGTGCCCATCCGCCGCTCGTTGCTTGCGGCAGCTTGGGTATACGGTAGGGATATATGTATACAATCGTCAATCAGAAAATTCCTATTGTCACACTCGTATCCTTGACGTACGTATCCCATACGATTGAGATCACATGTATTCGCTCCGAAGGAGGAACGAGTGGTGACGGACGCGAGGTCGCTGACCCTTCGGAGCAGGATTTACGACGAGTTGGTGCGCATGATCACCAAGGGTGAGCTGCTGCCCGGCACTCCGCTCGACGAGAAAGCGCTCACCGAAGCGCTGGGGGTCAGCCGCACGCCGTTCCGGGAGGCAGTGGCGATCCTTGCCAGTGACGGGCTGGTGGAAGTGCGCCCCTATCGAGGCTTCTCGGTCCGCAGCTTCACTCGCAAGGAGATCGACGATCTCTACCAGCTGCGGCGTACGCTCGAATGCTTCGCGGTCCGGCTTGCGGTGGAGAACATCTCGAACGCCGATATCACCCGGCTCGAGGCTATCCTCGACGAGAGTGTCGCCGCGCTCGAGCGTGACGACCTGGCCGCCTACGCCGTGCACGACACAGCCTTCCACGCCATGATCGCCGAGCTTTCCGACAGCTCGCCCCTGATCACGACACTGGAGCGGCTGTCGCTGCAAATCCAGATGTGCCGCGTGCTCGCCAACCGCAGCGCAACATTCGCGCAGGAAGCGGCGCAGGAACGCGACCAGATCCTGCGCGCGCTGCGCGATCGCGATGCCGACCGAGCCGCCGAGCTGCTCGACGCGCATATTGCCCACGCCCAAAAGACGGTGCTGCTCAACCTCGACCAGACCCCGCCGGCCGCGAACGACCGCGACCGCCCGACGCGGCGGCGACAGAACCCGTAAGGCCCACGGAACGTGCATCACAAGCACGAACGAACGCTTCGGGGAGGAAGCGCTTATGACTGAATTGACCGTACTCAACCGAATGGCCGATCCGGATTTCGACCGCGCCGTGGCACGGCATGTCGAGTGGGGCCTCCACTGGATGGACCTGCGCGACGGCATCTACGACAAGGGCGTCGCCGATCTCGACATCGCGACCGCCGAGCGCGCCAGGGCGGCAATCGATGCCGCAGGGCTCGAGGTCTACTGCCTGTCGAGCCCGATCATGAACGACCATGTCGAAAAGGGTGAGGCGCATTTCCGCGCCAACCACATCGATCGCATCGCGGCGATGGCCGACACGGTGCGCATCCTCCGCCCGAAGTATTTCCGCCTGTTGGCCGCCGAGTTCGAAGGCCGCCGCCCCGGCGAGACGACCACCGAAACGCTGCAGCGCGAGCACCCATGGGTGATCCCGGCCTACCAGGAGGCGATCGACCGGGTCGCCGAGCTGGGGGTCGCAGTCACCATCGAGAATGAATGGCGCAACTGCATCATCACTACGGCCGATGACGCGCATGCGTTTTTCGACGCCGTCGATCGGAAGGGCGTCGTCGGCTACACCTGGGACGTCCAGAACCAGTGGACCTCGGGCTTCTTCCCGACCGTGGCCGAGTACCGGCGGATGTCCTCGCTCATCCAGTATGTGCACCTGAAGGGTGGTCAGTACGCCGACCCCGACAGCAAGGAACTTGCCTGGCGCGCCGGCCTCCCCGAGGCCAGCTGGCCGGTGAAGGACATCGTCCAGGCCGTGCTCGATGACGGTGTGTCGCCGGTCATCTGCCTCAACCCGTCGCATGGCGAGCTCAAGGCTTCCTACGACTACGACTACGACACCGTCACCAAGCGGGACATCGATTTTCTGCGCCGTGAATTCGAGGGGATCGTTTGAGATGGAATATCAGATCGAAGCCAAGCGCCGCGTCCGGATCGGCCTGGTCGGCGCGGGCTCGCATGCCTATCGCAATATCCTGCCGGCGCTGATCTACCTGCCGGTCGAGCTCGTCGCTATCGCCGACGTCGATGGCGAGCGGGCCGCAACCGTCGCCAAGGTATTCGGTGCCAAAAGCTCCTACTCGAGCGCCGCCGAGATGTACGCCAAGGAGGATCTCGAGGCGGTGCTGCTGGTGGTCGGCCCACAGATGCATCCGCGCCTCGCCATCGAGGCATTCAAGGCCGGCCTTCACGTCTACATGGAGAAGCCGGCCGCCACCCGCGCCCGCTTCATCGAGGAGATGATCGCGGCTCGCGGCAGCCAGATTAGCGTCGTGGGGCACAAGAAGTGCTTCATGCCGGCCACGCGCAAGGCGGCGGACTTGCTCGCCGATCCGGCCAACCAGCCACTGCGCAGCCTGCTCGGCGTCTATCCCAATACCGTCCCGGAGAACGGGCCGGCCGTGCTCGAGGGCGGCCAGCCCAACCCCTGGCTCGCCAATGGCTGCCACCCGTTGTCGATCCTGCTCGAACTCGGCGGGGATGTGAACGAGGTGACCTACCATCGCGGCCAGCATGGCGGTGGAGCAGCCATCCTCGACAATGCCAACGGCTCAATGACGACGCTGCATATGCCCTATGGCGCGCCGGCCTCGCAGCCGGTCGAGCGCTACCTGATCGCCGCCGGCCAGCACAGCATCGAGGTCATCAACTCGCGCAAGCTCGTCTACCAGCGCGGCATCGACTTCAGCTACGCGTATGGCACCAACTATGTGGGCGGCGAAGGCGCGACCGTTTGGGAAGCGCAAAACCACCTCAACTCGCCCGAGAACATGGCGGTGATGACGCAGGGCCTGTTTGGCGGGCTGGAGCATTTCTTCCAGTCGATCATCACCAACACGCCCGCGACGATCAGCAACCTCGAATTCGCACTGAAGCTTACCCGCGTATGGGAGGCGGTGCTGCTCTCGGAGGGCAAGCCCATCCGGATCGTCGACATCTAGCCAGCCTCGCCTCACCGTCAGCTAGCCATAACGGCGGTACCCACGGGGTCGGCCGAAGGAGGAGATTTTTCGACATGGCCAAGGTCTACGTCATCGGAACGATGGATACGAAGGGCCCCGAACTGCGCTACGCCGCCGATATGGTGCGTGGCGCCGGAGCGGAGCCGGTACTGGTCGATGTTGGTACTGTCGGGCAAGGTGAAAGCGCTACCGTCACCGCAAGGGAGGTCGCCAGCCACCATCCGCAGGGCGCCGAGGCCGTACTCGGCCGCAATGATCGCGGCCAGGCCGTCTCGGCCATGGCGAAGGCGCTGACCAACTTCCTCGCTTCCCGCAGCGATATCGGCGCCGTGCTCGGGCTCGGCGGCACCGGCAACACGGCGCTCGTCACGGAGGCGATGCGTACGCTGCCGATCGGCGTGCCCAAGCTGATGGTCTCGACCGTAGCCTCGGGCAACACGGCCGCCTATGTCGGCCCCAACGACCTCGCCATGATGTATTCGGTGGTCGACGTCGCCGGCCTCAACGCCATCTCACGCAAGGTGATCGGCAATGCGGCCCATGCGGCCGCAGGCATGGCGCTTAGTTTTGTACCGGCCTCGGAATCCGACAAGCCCGGTGTCGGCATGACCATGTTCGGCGTCACCACCGCCTGCGTCACCATGGTGCGCGAGGCAATGGAGCAGAGCCACGAGGTCTACATCTTCCATGCTACCGGGGTCGGCGGCCAGTCGATGGAAAAGCTCGCCGACTCCCGGCTGGTGGCGGGGCTCATGGACATCACCACGACCGAGGTGCCGGATCTCCTCGTCGGCGGCGTGTTCGCCGCGACCGAAGACCGCTTCGGGTCGGTCATGCGCACAAAGCTGCCCTATGTAGGTTCGGTGGGTGCGGTCGATATGGTCAACTTTGGCGCAAAGGAAACCGTGCCGACGAAGTTCGCCAACCGCCGACTGCACGTCCACAACGCCCAGGTGACGCTGATGCGAACGACACCTGAAGAGAACGTGGCGATCGGCAAGTTCATCGTCGAGCGGCTCAACCGCATGGAGGGACCGGTGCGGTTCCTTCTGCCGCTACGCGGTGTCTCCGCCATCGACGCTCCTGGCCAGCCGTTCCACGATCCCGAAGCCGATCGCGCGCTGTTCGACGCCATCCGCTCCGGCTGGCGGCAAGCCGGCAACCGCCAGCTTGTCGAACTCGACTTCCACATCAACGATCCGGAATTCGCCGCCGCACTTGTCGACAATTTCCGGGCCATCAGTTCTCCGAGGGTTTCCGCATGAGCCGCACCGACCGCACCGCCATTGTCGAGCGCCTGCACAAGAAGATCGCCGACGGCACCCCGATCATCGGCGGCGGCGCTGGCACCGGCCTTTCGGCAAAATCCGAAGAGGCAGGTGGCATCGACCTTATGGTCATATACAATTCCGGTCGCTACCGCATGGCCGGGCGCGGCTCGCTCGCTGGACTTATGGCTTACGGCAATGCCAACGACATTGTCGTCGAGATGGCACGCGAAGTGCTGCCAGTGGTGCAGCACACTCCGGTGCTGGCAGGCGTCAACGGCACCGATCCGTTCATGCTGCCCGATCAATTCCTCGACCAACTCAAGGCGCTGGGCTTTGCCGGCATTCAGAACTTCCCGACGGTCGGACTGATCGACGGCGTGTTCCGCGCCAATCTCGAGGAGACCGGCATGGGTTACGCCCTCGAGGTCGACGTGATCGCCCGCGCCGCTCAGAAGGACATGCTGACCACGCCGTACGTGTTCTCCGAGGCCGATGCCATCGCCATGGCCAAGGCCGGCGCCGACATCATCGTCTGCCACCTCGGCCTGACGACCGGCGGCACCATCGGCGCCCAGACCGCGCTTTCGCTCGACGACTGCGTGGTTCGCATCGACGCCTGGTCGGCGGCCGCCCTCGCGGTGCGCAAAGACATTATCGTCCTCTGCCATGGCGGCCCGATCTCCATGCCGGATGATGCAGCTCATGTGCTGAAGCGCACCCGAAACTGCCATGGCTTTTATGGTGCAAGTTCGATGGAACGCCTGCCGACAGAAGTCGCGATCCGCGATCAGATACGTCAGTTCACACGGATCAAGGCCCAGCGCTAAGCCGAGGTTCTTCTCGGGGCGCCGCTGAATGCGATGTGAGGCGTTTGGTCGGAATCCGCCGACGGCTGTAGGTTATCAGCGCGACAGGCCACCGGCAGCAACGAGGTTGGGGCAGGGGTCTCAATTGGGCCGCGCCGTGGGGCCGGACGCCTTGCCGTCGGTGCCTGCGATCATCGCAAGCAGCTCTTGCAGGCTGAACCAGACCACGAACCGGGTTCCGGCATGATTTCATCCGGAATACGAGGTCTCCACGAGCTTCGGCACGATCCGGTGCCGGGTGGCCTGCTCGTAGTCATAGGCGAACGCCAGCAGCTCGGCCTCGCTCCACATCCGGCCCACCAGGATCAGAGCAAACGGCGCACCGCTGGCGTACTGCCCGGCGGGGACCGTCACGCCTGGCAGCCCGGCGATGTTGATTTCGGAAACCGTGGTCGCAGGATACTCTTCCTTGCTGAAGATCCCCGGCAGGGGGGCCTCCGACTGCGGGAATACGAGGGCATCAAGTTCGTTGTCGTCCATCACCCGGTTGACGACGTCGAGGTAGGCCGTCCGCGCTGAGACGAACTCGCTGAGGTCGGGGGGAACCGTGGGGTCCTTGAGCGACTCTGCCAGCACCGGACGCTTGGCGTGCATACCCAGGATGCCGTCTTCGGCGAACGGGTCGGACGGTAGCAACGCCTTCAGCCCGAGGAAGGAGCTGGCCAGCGGGCTGCCGAGGCGGCGCAGGAAATTCTCGAAATCATGCGCTATCGACTCCATGCCGCGCGGATCGAAGCCCTCCCCCAGCGCCAGCGACGCGAACTCGGTACCGAGGAACGGGTCCTCTACCAGCACCGCGCCGCGCAGTTGCAGCTCGGCCTGCGCCGCGCCGTAAAGCTTTGCGGTCTCATCGGCGATGGGCTTCTTGCGCCAGCCGGCGCCATAGAGCCCCAGACGCTTGCCCTTCAGCGCCGTGTCGCTGAGCTTGCTGGTATAGCCGCCCGGCGGGACGTTGCCGATCGCGGCCACCGTCTTGGGGTCGGCCGGCGTGTAGCCCGCCAGCACATCCATCAGCAGCGCCGCGTCGCGGACGGTGCGCGCATGCGGCCCCACCACGTCGCGGGTCGAGCCGGCGAGCGGGGCAACGCCGGTATTGGGGATCAGCGCAAAGGTCGGCTTCACCGACACAAGGCTCTGCGCCGCGCCGGGGTTCTGGATCGAGCCGCCGGTTTCCTCGGCCAGCCCCACCACCGCAAAGCTCGCCGCGATGGCCGTGGCTGTGCCCGACGAGCTCGCGCCCGGGCAGATATCGCGGTTCACCGCATTGTAGGTCGGCCCATCCCAGCTGGTATTGGCGCGCGCGCCATCGTGGCTGAAGGCCGGGATATTGGTCTTGCCCAGGATCACCGCGCCAGCCGCCTTGAGCCGCGCCACCACCGGCGCATCGACAGCCGGCATCAGGTCGAAACCGCCGGCAAGGCTCGAGAGCGGCGCCCAGCCAGCAGTCGAGGGCAGGCCGACGAAATCCATCGCCTCCTTGATCACCACCGGCACCCCGGCCAGCGGTCCCAGCACCTCGCCTGCCGCCCGCCGCGCATCGATGGCACGTGCATCGGCCAACGCGTCCGGGTTCATGAAAGTGAAGGCGTTGTAGTAAGGCTCGTATTTCTCGATCCGGGCGAGATGGGCCAGCGTCAGCTCCTCGGAGCTGAACCGGCCCTCCCTGAACCCCGCCTGCACGTCGGCAATCGTCAGTTCGGCGACATCGATTTGGCCGGTGACAACCGGCTGGACCAGGGCGTTCATGCTGATGCTCCGTCAGGATAGGGGAAGGGTAGCCGGCCTCGGGAGGGCGGCCTTTGGGGCGCCAAGGGGTCAGGCTGCGGCCTTGGTCAGGCTCGACTTCTCGATCAGCTCGAGCAGATGGGGCGTATCCATCACGTCGGCGAAGATGGTGTACATCGAGAGCAGCGTGCCCAGGTGCTCCTCGTCCGACAGCGTCGCGTTGGCGTCGGACATGAAGATCACCTTGTAGCCCATCTGCAGCGCGTCCCGCGCCGTGCTCTCGCAGCAGCAATTGGTCAGCGTGCCGGTGATGATCAGCGTATCGATGCCCTTCTGCTTGAGGATCGCATCCATGTCGCAGGTCTCGGGGATCAGCGCCGAAAAGCGCGTCTTGTCGACGATGATATCGTCGGCCTTGAGCTCCATCCGCGGATCGATCTCCCAGTCCGGCTGGCCCGGGCCCATCTTCTTCTGCCCCTCCTGCTGTGCCTTGCCGAGCGTTTCAACCCAATAGGCCCAGGAGTGCTTCTCGGTCGGATCGAAAGTGTAGCGGGTGAAGACGTTCACGCCCCCCGCCTGGCGCACCGCCTCGGAAATCGTGTTGATCGTGCCGTAGATCTCGCGCGTCATCGGCACCTCGATGGGCGCCCCTTCGGCGACGAAGCCGACCTGCATGTCGACGCACACATGCGCCACCTTGCTCATGTCGAGCGCCGAATAAATGTGGTCGCCGCCGCGCACTTTTCGCACGCGCTCGACGATATGGGCCGGGATGGTCACCTGATGCATGGTCGGTCCTCTTCTCTGTCAGGAAAGCTTGGGGTGCCGGGCGTGCCAGTTGGTAGCGGCCTGGAAGGCGTGGCCCGCCTGGAACAGCAGCGCCTCGTCGAGGTGCTTGCCGGCGAGCTGGAAGCCCATCGGCACGCCGCGCGCGTCGAACCCGCCACTCAGCGACAGCGTCGGCTGGCCGGTCATGTCGAACACGGCGGTGAAGCGGGTCAGCCCATCGAACTCGTCGCCGGTCATCGAGCGGCTGAACATCTCGGCCATCGGGGCCGGCGTCGGGATGGCCGGCACCAGCAGCAGGTCGCAATCGAGCATGGTCTTGGCGATGGCGCCGTTGAGCTTCAGCCGGTACTGCAGCGCCTCGGCCAGCTGCTTGCCGCTGGTCGCGAGGCCCTGGTCGATGAGCGCCGTCAGCACCGGACCATATTCGTCGCGCCGGCTCGGGAAGGTCGCGGCATGCGCCGCCGCACACTCGGTCGAGCAGATCGCCATCCAGTGCTCGCCGACATCTGCCACAGACGGGAACTTCACCGGCACGATGCGAGCACCGAGCGCCTCGAAGACCGCGATCGTCTCGCGCATCATCGCCGACACCTCGGATGAGCTCCTGGCGAAGACATAGTCCTCGTCGAGGCCGATTCGCAGGCCGGCGATGGCGCCGCCGAGCCCGGCGAGATAGTTCGGCACCGGCGCGTTCAGCGTCGTCGGGTCGCGCCCATCATGGCCGGCAATGGCCGTCAACATCACCGCCGCATCGCCGACGCTGCGGGTGATCGGGCCGACATGATCGAGTGAGTCCGCCAGCGCCCACACCCCGGCGCGGCTTACCCGCCCCCAGGTCGGCTTCATGCCGGTGAGCCCGCAGGCCGTCGATGGCAGCCGGATCGAGCCGCCGGTATCCGAACCGAGCGAGCCGTAGCAGAGCCCGGCCGCGGTCGCGACGCCCGAACCGGACGAGGAGGCGCCGGTCCACACGCCCTCGAGCCAGGGGCTCTCCGGCGTCTTCATCTTCGGATGGTGCCCGGCCCAGGCGCCCTCGGTCATGGTGAGCTTGCCCAGGATCACCGCGCCCGCGCCTTCCAGCCGGTCGACTACCGTGGCATTCGCCGCTGCCATGTGCTCGCGGTGGATGTGGGTCCCCGCACTGGTCGGCGCAAAGCTCGTATCGCACAGGTCCTTCACCGCTACCGGCACGCCGTGCAGCGGCCCGCGCCAGATCCCCGCCGCCAGTTCCCCCTCGGCCCTTCTCGCGCTCTCGAGCGCATGTTCTGCCGTCACGGTGGTGTAGCTCTGCAGCCTGCCGTCGAATTTCTCGATCCGGTCGAGCAGTGTCCGCGCCACTTCCACCGGGCTGACAAAGCCGGTGCGGATCAGCTCGGATACCGCGGTGAGGCTCAGGTAGTGCAGCTCCTCGCTGGCGACGAGGGTGTGCGGCGCCTTGGCATCCATTCCCGCGAGTCCTTCAGTTGATGTCCTAGGCGATAGTCAAATATGAAAATATCAAAAGCGCAAGTGGACTCTTCTCATCCGTTCGCCTAAAATATAGGCATTTCACGTATCGGACTAAAAAGTCAGCATTTGTTTGACATCCGCGCCGAGAGCGGTCAGTGTGCCCCGTCCGCCGCATGGGACGATCCTTCGTCCTAGAAATGTTGCGGCGCTTCTCGGGCGGAGGTTACGGCGTGAAAGTCGGCATGCTGCATCCACGGAGCGGAATCGCGGGAATGTGGGCCCCCGCCATGGACGCCGCGGCCTTGCTCGGCGCCGCCGAGATCAACGAGGTGGGCGGGATCCTGGGCGAGGACGTGGAGATCGTGTTCGGCGATTCCGGCCTCACCATCGGCGAGGCGCTGGGCGCGGTCGACCAGTTGATCGACATCGATGAGGTCGATGCCATCATCGGCAGCCACACCTCCAACCTGCGCGACGCGATCAGCCGGCAGGTGAGCGCACGCCTGCCCTATATCTACACGTCGCAATACGAGGGCATCGCCGTCGGCCCATCCACCGTCGCCATCGGCTCGACTGACGGGGAACTGCTCGGCCCGGCGCTCAACTGGCTGAAATCGGCCCGGCGCGCCGACCGCTACTTCTTCGTGGGCAATGATTACATCTGGCCACACATGGCGCTCGGCACCACCAAGCGCGTGCTGCGCCAGCAGGGCTCCGAACTCGTGGGCGTCGCGCTCGTGCCGACCCAGCCCCAGGATTTCACCGAGGTGCTGCGCCAGATCGCGCATTCCGGTGCGCAGGTGGTGGTACAGGCCTTGGTCGGGCAGTGCTCGGTCGAGTTCAACCGCGCCTTCGCCAAGAAGGGGCTCGACCAGAAGATGCTGCGCTTCGGGTTGATCGTCGACGAAACGGTGATCTGCAATATCGGCGCCGACGCCACCACCAACCTCTTCACCGCTTCCAACTACTTCGCGCACCAGCATTCGCGCCGCAACGACCACTTCCTCGAGCGTTATCACGATGCCTTCGGCGAGCTGGCGCCGCCCGTCTCGGCCGCCAGCGTGGGCTTCTACGAGGGCCTGCACGTGCTCGCCGGCCTCGTGCGCGACCTCAAGACCCTCGACAGCCGCGCCCTCGCCCGGCATCTCACCCGGCCGATCGCCCGTCCCATCGTGCGCCACATGCTCGAGGACAAGCCGATCGGCGTCTCCCCGCTCGCCTATCTGGGCGAAGCCGAAGGAGTGACGCTGCAGGTGATCGGCCAGCTCGCCCACTGAGCCCCAGGCCGTTCAGGCATTCCGGCCGTGGCCAAAATTAGTTGCATCGGCAATATTGTCAGACTGAAGTCGTAGTGCTATCCACGCGCCAATGACGGTCGCAGCGATTCCGCTGCGCCGGATGGGATGCACTCCCGCAAAATACCCGCCGCTGGCCGGAACCGGGAGCGCCCCATACGGCGTTAGTTGAAATATGTACTATTGAAGACGGGAGGGGACGGTGACTCAGACGCGCATGAAGGATCAGCTGGCCTACATGATCGCCAGCATCAACCGTCAGCTTGAAGCCGAGCTCGAGGAAAGGCTGCGTCCCGGCGGCGTGCCGATCGAGCAATACCGCATCCTCGAGGTGCTCGATGCCAACGAACCGGCGGCCATGGGCGAGATCGCCCAGCAATCGCTGATCGAGGCGCCCACCCTCACCAAGATCATCGACAAGATGGTGGCCGAGGGCCTCGTCTACCGCGCGCCCGATCCCAATGACCGCCGCCGCGTCCTGATCCTGACCGCCCCCGGCGGCAAGGCTCTGTTCAAGCGCCTGCGCGGCGTCTCAACCGCCCAGGAACAGCGCATCGTCGAGCTGCTCGAAGGCGACAAGGCGGCGGCGCTCAGGAGCCTGCTGAAAGAACTGATCCAGTAGGGCAAGCCTGCCCTCTACACCCGCTTGGCACACTGCCCCGTTCGGGCGGGCGGCCCCTGCGTGCCGCGATAGCTTGACTTTAAATATGCATGCACATACATATGCATCATGATGCAACAAAGTATATTCCAGATGCTGGCCGATCCGACCCGGCTGCGCATCGTCGAGGCGTTGGCTCGCGGCGAGCAGGCCGTGGGCGACCTCGTTCGGGCCGTCGACATCGACCAGTCCGGCGTTTCGCGGCACCTGCGCATTCTCGGT
Source organism: Devosia sp. Soil_C_22 (assembly GCF_057657195.1). Classification (NCBI taxonomy): domain Bacteria; kingdom Pseudomonadati; phylum Pseudomonadota; class Alphaproteobacteria; order Hyphomicrobiales; family Devosiaceae; genus Devosia; species Devosia sp. Soil_C_22. Next base: position 101,644 of record NZ_JBDGIY010000001.1, on the reverse strand, counting down.
GAGGCCGGCTTCGTCACGATGCGGCCCGATGGCGCGAAGCGCCTCTATGCGCTCCGCCCGGAACCGTTCCGCGCCATCGACGATTGGGTGGCGAGCTATCGCAAACTGTGGGAGGGCCGGCTCGATCGCTTCGATGCCGCTATGGCGCGGCGGCGGCAACGCGAGGAGAAGCCGTGATGGAGCATGCCGGCGCGCTGGGCGCGGACGCCATCAGGTTCGAGCGGGTCTATGACGCATCCGTCGAGGACGTCTGGGCCCTGTGGACCACCAGGGAAGGGCTCGAAGAGTGGTTCGCGCCCGAAGGCATGCGCTTCGAGGTGTCAGTGCTCGAGCCGTGGGACGGCGGTGCGTTTGATCATGTGATGACTGCGGTGGGCCCTGAGCAGGTCGCGTATCTGGCGAGGCTCGATCGCCCGCCGTCGGCATGGGTGAGCGGCCGGTTCATCGAGGTCGTGCGCCACCGCAGGCTGCACATCCGCTTCGACATCGACTTCGTCCCCGGGGTCGAGGCCTACCCCTACCACATGCTGGTCGAGCTCCACGCCGAGGCCGGCCGCGTGCGCATGGTCCTGACCGCCGATCGTCACCCGGACGCCGAGATGACGCGCGGCGCCATCCTCGGACTCACCAGCCAATTGCACCGCTTCGACCTCGCCGTCGCGGCCCGAGCGACCAAGGAGCAATGACCCCGATGCGCCCCCTTCTCTACTCCATCAACGTGACGCTCGACGGCTGCGTCCACCATAACGCCATTCCGACCGATCCGACCCTGATGGACGAGCAACTGCGCGCGACGCACCGCCACGCCACCGAAAGCCTCGGCCGGTGCGATGCCCTGCTCTTCGGTCGCGTCACCTACGGCATGATGGAAGGCGCGTGGCGGCTGGATACGCGCACCAGCACCCCGCCCGACTGGACCGAGCCATTCGCGCGCACGATCGATGCGATGAAGAAATACGTCGTTTCGAGCACGCTCGACCATGTCGAATGGAACTCGGAACTCATCCGCGACAACCTGGGCGAGGCGGTGGAGAAGCTCAAGCAGCAGCCCGGCGGGCCGATCCTCACCGGCGGCGTGCAGTTGCCGCTGGCGCTGGCGGAACTGGGCCTGATCGACGAGTACGAGTTCGTCCTGCAGCCCCGCATCGCCGGCCACGGCCCCACCCTGCTCGCCGGCCTCTCCAGCTATGTCGAACTGAAGCTCATCGCCCGCAAGGAACTCAGCTCCGGCGCAGTTGCGCTGCGCTACGAGCCGAGACGGTAGCCCGCGCGTGAGCGCAAGACGGACGCCGGACCCACTCGGGGCCGGCGTCCGCTTCATCCTGGGCGCGCGGTGCCGGCGCGCTCAGAAACCGGGAGGACGGCGGGTGTGCCAGTCGGTAGCCATCTGGTAGGCATGCGCCACCTTGAGCAGCAGCGCTTCCGAGCCGGGGGCGCCGGCGAGCTGCATGGCGACCGGGCGGCCGTCCTCGGTGTAGCCGACCGGCAGCGTCACCGTCGGCGTGCCGGTGGCGTTGAACGGCGAGGTGAACTTGCCGATCTTGTCGAAGCTTTCCGCCACCAGCGCGCGCATCTCGCTCCAGGTCGGCGTGCCGTATTTGAACACCGGCATCACGAACACATCGATGTCGTCGAACATGCGGATCACCGCGCCGCGGAACTTCCGCCGCTCGATGATGCCCTTGCCGATATCGACCGGATTGGCGGCGCGGCCGAGCTCGATCATCTGCTTGACGCTCGGCCCGTATTTGTCGGCCTGGCTCGGATAGGTCGCGTCGTGATGCGCCGCCGTCTCGGCCATGGTGGCGGCCATGTTCATCTTGAGCAGCTCGTCCTGCGAGGGGAAGCTCACCGGCGTGGTCAGCGCGCCGATCTCCTCCAGCACCGCTACGGCATCCTTGATGAAGCCGATGGTCACCGGGTCGGCATCGTCGGCCATATAGTCCCAGTCGAGCCCGACCTTCACGCCACGCGCGCCCCACACGCCGGCCGAGAGTTCGCCCAGATAGTCCGGGATCGGCGCCGATAGCGAAGTGGTGTCCTTCGGATCCCAGCCGGCCAGCGTCTGCAGCATCGCCGCCGCGTCAGCCGCCGAGCGCGCCATCGGACCGAGATGGTCGAAGGTCGCGGCGAGATCGAAAATGCCATAGCGGCTGATCAGCCCCCAGGTCGGCTTCACCCCGGTCAGCCCGTTGCAGGCCGAGGGGAAGCGGATCGAGCCGCCGGTGTCCGAGCCGATCGTGGCATAGGCGAGCCCCGCCGCGGCCGAAACGCCCGAGCCCGACGAGGAAACGCCGGTCCACAGGTCCTTCTTCCACGGGTTCACCGGCTCAGGGAATTCCGGGTGATGCTCCAGCATCGCGCCCTCGGTCATGTGCAGCTTGCCGAGCAGCACCGAGCCGGCATCGGCGAGCTTGGTCACCACCGTCGCATCGTGGTCGGGCTTGAAGTCGCGATAGATCGACATGCCGCCGGTAGTGGTGATTCCCTTGGTGTAGCAGAGGTCCTTCACCGCGATCGGGATGCCGTGCATCACCCCGCGATAGATCCCCTTCATGATCTCGACCTCGGCTTTGCGCGCCTGGTCCATCGCCACATCGGCGGTGACCGTAGTGTAGCTGTGCAGCCCCTGGTCGTAGTTCTCGATGCGCGTGAGGATCGCCTCGGTCACCTCCACCGGCGAGATGTCGCGGTTCTCGATGTGCTTCGCCACCTTGGTCAGCGGCTGGAAATGGATGTCGTCCAACGCCATTGTCGGCTCCTATCGCTTGGTCAGGAAAGAGTGGGCCGGCGCAGGTGCCAGTCGGTCGCCTGCTGGTAGGCATGCGCGGCCTTGAACAAGCTGGCTTCGCTGAGCTGCGCCCCGACCAGCTGCATGGCGAGCGGCAGGCCGATGCTGTTCGACCCCACCGGGAAGGTGATGGTCGGCACGCCCGCCATGTTGTAGGGGCCGGAGAACCGGTTGAAGGTCGGGTGCTTCTCGAACACGCCGTCGAGCTCGTCATATTTGACGCCGGCCCACGGCATGATCGGCGCCGCGATCACGTCGATCTGCTCGAAAATCTCACTGAGGGCGCCGCGGAAGCGGTCCTTCTCGATATAGGCGGCGGCGAGATCGACCGGCCGGTAGTTGAAGCCGCGCTCGATCACCTCGGCAAGCTTGCCGAAGCCCGACGGGTTCGCCCGGTAATGCGCCTCGTGGTAGCGGGCGCACTCGGACTCCATGATGATGCGCTGGCCGCGCACCAGCTGCTCGGTCACCGGCACCGTGATCGGCACGATCCTGGCGCCGATCGCCTCGAACATCTCGAGCGCGTCGTGCAGTCCCTGCACCAGCTCGGCGTCAACGCCCTCGGTCACATAGGCCCAGTCGATGCCGATCTTGAGATCCCGCGCTCCGAACACGCCTTCCAGACCCGCGACATACCCCGGTACCGGCGCGCGCAGGCTGGTCGGATCGTTCACATCGTGCCCGGCAATCGCATCGAACACCGCCGCGGCATCCGCCGCCGAGCGCGCCATCGGCCCGACGGAATCGAGCGTATCGGCCAGCGTGAACACGCCATAACGCGATACCCGCCCCCATGTCGGCTTCAGCCCCGTCAATCCGTTTGTCGCCGAGGGGAAGCGGATCGAGCCGCCGGTATCCGAGCCCAGCGCGGCAAAGCACAGCCCCGCTGCCGTGGCGACGCCCGAGCCCGACGACGAGCCGCCCGGCCAGTAGCCCGCAACATAGGGATGCCGGGGCGGCGCGCCGAAATGCGGATGGTGCTCGGCCAGGGCGCCTTCATGCAGCGCCAGACGCCCGAGGATCACCGCTCCCGCCGCCACCAGCCGATCGACCACCGTGGCGGAGTAATCGGCGACGAAATCCTTGTACGCACCCGAGCCGAAAGTCGCCGGCACGCCCTTGATGAAGAACAGATCCTTGATCGCAATCGGCACACCGTGCAGCGGCCCGCGATAGCGGCCGGAGCGAATTTCCGCCTCGGCCTGCCGCGCCTGCGCCAGCGCCATCTCGCCGGTGACCGAGAGGAAGTATGCAGCTCCGGATCCACCGCGGCGATGCGCGCCAGCATGGTCTCGGCCAGCGTCACCGGCGACAGCTCGCCGGATCGGATGCCGGCCGCGACGTCGGTCAGGGCCATGAAGGGAATGTCGCTGGTATCGAGCATGGTCGGTCTTTCAGTGGAGAAGCGGTGGGCGCTTGAGGTGCCAATCGGTCGCCTGCTGGAAGGCGTGGGCGGCGCGCAGCAGGCCGGGCTCGCTCAGATGCGGCCCGATCAGCTGCATGCCGATCGGCATCCCGACCTTGGCGAGGCCGACCGGGAAGGTGATCGAGGGGCTGCCGGAGACGTTGAACGGCGAGGTGAAGCCGAGGAACCCGACGAGGTCGCTCAGGTGCGCATCCATGTCGTCGTAGCGCGCGCCAACCATCGGATAGACCGGCGAGGCGATCGCATCGATGCCGTCAAAGGCCCGCAGCAGCTCGCCCTTGAACCGGTCGCGCGTGATGTAGGCCTTGCTGAGCGTCAGCGCGTCATAGCCCCTGCCCCGCTCCATCGCCTTGGCCAGCTGCGGCCCGAATTTTCCGGGGTCGGCCTCATAGACCGGCTTGTGGAAGGCAAAGCTCTCGGTGTCGGTGATCACCATCTGCGCTTCGATCGCCGCGCGCCGCTCCGGCACCTTCACCGGCACGATGACCGCGCCGAGGTCCGCGAACATCGCGATCGCGGCACGGATCGCCGCCACCGTCTCGGCATCGACGCCGCTCTCGAGATAGGCCTCGTCGACCCCGATGCGGAACCCCCGCGCCCCGAGGATCCCATCGAGCCCCGCGAGATAATCCGGCACCGGCGCCGTCAGCGCCGTCGGATCGTTGGGGTCGGGTCCGGCGAAGGCTGCCAGCATCGCAGCGGCGTCGGCCGCATCGCGCGCCATCGGCCCGATCGTGTCGAGCGAATCCGCCAGCGGGAACACGCCATAGCGGCTGGTCCGCCCCCACGTGACCTTGAGCCCGGTGACCCCGTTGGCCGCCGACGGAAAGCGGATCGAGCCGCCGGTATCGGTGCCCAGCGAGGCAAAGCAGAGGCCGGCGGCGGTCGCCGCGCCGGAGCCGGATGACGAACCGCCCGGCCAGTAATCGGCGTTCCAGGGGTTGAGGCATTTGTCGAGCGCCGGATGGTGCTCGCCGAACGCCCCTTCGTGCAGGTGCAGCCGGCCCAGGATCACCGCGCCGGCCATCTTCAGCCGGTGGACGATGGTCGCATCCTGGTTGGAGATGAAATCCCTGTAGGCCACCGAGCCGAAGGTCGACGGCACACCCTTGGTCCAGAACAGATCCTTGATGGCGATCGGCACGCCGTGCAGCGGCCCGCGATGCCGGCCGGCCGCGATCTCGCTCTCGGCGACCTTGGCCTCGTCGAGCGCGCTCTGCCCGGTGACCGCCAGGTACGAGTGGAGCGCGGCATCCACCTTGCCGATCCGGTCGAGCATCATCTCGGTGAGCTCCACCGGCGACAGGGCGCGGCTGGCGATCATCCCCGAGACCTCGAGCAGCGAGGCGTAATGAAGGTCGGCGGGTGGGGACATCGGAGCCTCTGGAGAGATGGCGGGCGCGGCGGCCGGCGCGAGCCGGTGCCTGCTTCACCCATATACAAGCCTTTCTGATATTTTCAAACGATAATATCAAAAGTAGAAAGATTGCTCAGGCTGCCCGTTTGTTGGGCGTTATCATCTGGTTCGACCGGCTTGTATGCGAACACCGCTCCTTCCTGCGAAGCATTCGGAATCTGCATAGCTGCCATCCCGTCCACCGAAATGCTTGGATTTTCTACTATTTGCGCCTCAGCGGTCGTGTGCCGCACCCCTCTCTGGGCGGGGCTGGCACACCCTTTGCAGCGTCCTTGGCGTAACGCCCGACACAGGGGGTGACCGCATGCAGGAAGGATGCATCATGAATTCAATCAAACTGCGGGGCGTGCTAGCGGCAGCCGCCTTGGCCATCGCGACCGGAATGGGCAGCTCTGCCATTGCGCAGGAATCCGTGCTGCGCGTCGCCATGACCGCTGCCGACATCCCCGACTGGACCGGAGCACCGGACCAGGGCTACGAGGGCATGCGGTTTGCCGGCTACACCATGTACGACGCGCTCGGCCTGTGGGACCTCACGTCCTCCGACAAGGCCGCCGATGTCGTTCCCGGTCTCGCCACCAGCTGGGAAGTCGATCCCGCCAACAACCTGCTCTGGACCTATCATCTGCGCGAGGGCGTGAAGTTCCACGACGGCTGCGACTGGAACGCCGATTCCGCCATCTGGAATTTCGCCCGCGTCATGGATCAGTCGGCGCCGCAGTTCAACGCGCGCCATGCCACCCAGCAGGGCTCGGGCGTCGTCAACGTCGCGTCGGTCGCCAAGGTCGACGACTACACCATCCAGATCACCACCAAGACGCCAGCGTCGCTCCTCCCCTACGACCTCGCCATGTTCCTGATGATCTCGAACTGCGGCGTCGAAGCGGTCGGCAACGACTACGCCAAGTTCGGCGAGAAGCCAGCCGGCACCGGCCCGTACAAGTTCGACAAGCTCGTCCCGCACGAGCGCCTCGAGCTGGTCAAGAACGCCGAATACTGGAACCCGGACCGCGTGCCCAAGCAGGACCGCGTCGTGCTGCTCCCCATGCCGGAAGCCTCGACCCGCGCCGCCGCGCTGATGTCGGGCCAGGTCGATTTCGTCGAGGCGCCCTCGCCCGACACCATCCCGGCCCTGCAGGGCGCGGGCATGCAGATCATCACCGTGCCTTATCCGCACAACTGGGACTATCTGCTCAAGGTCGATAGCGGCCCGTTCTCCGATATCCGCGTCCGCCAGGCCGCCAACATGGCGATCAACCGGCAGGACATGGTCGACATGCTGCAGGGCGTCGCCGTCGCCGGCTACAACACCCTCATCGAGTCCCAGCCCTGGTACGGCTCGCCGCCGATCTACGAGTATGACCCCGAGGGCGCCAAGGCGCTGCTCGAGGAAGCCGGCTGCGTCCCCTGCAAGGTCCGCATCGGCATCTCCACTTCCGGCTCGGGCCAGATGCAGCCGCTGCCCATGAACGAACTGGTCAAGGAGCAGATGGACGAGGTCGGCTTCGAGGTCGAACTGGTTCCCATGGACTGGAACGCCCTGATCGGCGTGTTCTTCCAGGGCGCCACGGCATCCGGCTTTGACGGCATCAACTTCTCCATGGCTCCGATCGATGCCAGCCAGGGCATCATCAAGAAGTGGATGACCGAGTATGCCGCGCCGAGCTGCTGCAACTGGGGCACCTACTCGAGCGCCAAGGTCGACGAGCTCGGCAAGGCCGCCCTTGCCGAGTTCGACCAGGCCAAGCGCGACGCGCTGCTGACCGAGATGAACAACGCCATCATGGCCGACGCGCCCGAGCTGTTCATCGTGCACGACCTCAACCCGCGCGCCCTGTCGCCGAAGCTCACTGGCTTCGTGCAGGCCCAGAGCTGGTTCCAGGACCTGACGCCCATCATGGTCGCTCCCTGATCTCCGCATGATTGCCGCGGGCGCAACTCGGCGCCCGCGGTCCTCGTCCACCACGCCAACTGCGGGTAGCCAAAGATGTGGATGTATGCCCTCCGCCGCCTGATCCTGACGATCCCGATCCTCCTGGGCGTCACGGTGATCTGCTTCGCCCTGGTCCAGATCGCCCCCGGCGATCCGATCACCAACCTCATCAGGCCCGACACGCCGCCCGAGCAGATCGCCATGCTGCGTGCGCATTACGGGCTCGATCAGCCGGTGGTGGTGCAGTACTTCCTCTGGCTGTGGCGCGTCATCGGCGGTGACTTCGGCACCTCGATCTCCACCAACCTGCCCGTCGCGGTCGAAGTGCTCCGTGCCTTCGCCAACACCATCGTCATCGCGCTCATCTCGGTCGTTGTCGCCTTTGTCGCCTCGCTGGTGCTGGGCACCATCGCCGCCATCCGCCAGGGGGGCGTGGTCGATCGCTTCGTCACTGCGCTCGCCGTGTTCGGCATTTCGGTGCCGACCTTCTGGCTGGCCGTGGTGCTGGTCATCTTTTTTGCCGTCGAACTCAACTGGCTCCCCGCCACCGGCATGGGCTCGTCCGGTTCGGACAGCTTCAACTATCTCGACTGGAACGACTTCAAGTTCGCCGTGATGCCGATCATCGCGCTGGCCCTGCCGCCGCTCGCCATCATGACGCGCACCACCCGTGCCTCGCTCAGCGAAATCCTCAACCAGGACTTCATCCAGACGCTCCGCGCCAAGGGCCTCAGCGAATTCGCCATCATCACCCACGCCATCCGCAACATCATGCCCTCGGCCGTCGCCATGCTCGGCCTGCAGTTGGGCTATCTGATCGGCGGCTCGGTGCTGGTCGAGACCGTGTTCACCTGGCCCGGCACCGGGTTCCTCCTCAACAAGGCGATCCTGTCCCGCGATATCCCGCTGCTGCAGGGCACCATCCTCGTGCTGGCCGGCGCCTTCGTCCTCATCAACCTCGTCGTCGACCTCGCCCAGTCGCTGGTCGATCCGCGCATCAAACGCAGCTGAGGCCAGAGCAATGACCGATATTCCCGCCGGCAACCTGTCCATAGACAAGTCGCAATCCGCGCCCGCCACCAAGGTGCGCGGCTACTGGGGCAGCGTCTGGAACCGGCTGCGCTACGATTACGTGACCCTGTTCTGCCTCGCGCTCATCGCCGTCATCGTGCTGCTCGCCGTGTTCGCGCCGTGGCTGTCGCCGATGGATCCCGAAAAGTCCTCGATGGCCAACCGGCTGCGCCCCATCGGCCACGCCAAGTTCGTGCTCGGTACCGACGAGCAGGGCCGCGACATGCTCTCCCGCCTGCTCTGGGGCGGACGCGTCTCGCTGCTCATGGGCATCGTCCCGGTCGTCTTCGCCACCCTGATCGGCGGCACTTTCGGCGTCATCGCCGGCTACTACGGCGGCAAGGTCAACATGGTGATCATGCGCACCATGGACGTGTTCTTCGCCTTTCCCTCCGTCCTGCTCGCTGTCGCCATCGCCGGCAGCCTCGGCGGCGGCATCGGCAACCAGATGATCACGCTCACGGTCGTCCTCATCCCGCCGATCTGCCGCGTCGCCGAAACCGCCACAGCCCAGGTACGCTCGCTCGATTTCGTGGATGCGGCGCGCGCCAGCGGCGCCTCGACCTTCTCGATCCTCACCGGCCACGTGCTCATCAACGTGCTCTCGCCGGTACTGGTCTATTCCTCCACCCTGGTTTCGATCTCGATCATCCTCGCCTCGGGCCTGAGCTTCCTCGGCCTCGGCGTCTCCCCGCCGACCGCCGACTGGGGCCTGATGCTCGCGACGCTCCGCCAGTCGATCTACGTGCAGCCCTTCGTTGCTGCGCTGCCGGGCGTCTGCATCCTCATCACCTCGATCGCCTTCAACCTCGTCTCCGATGGCCTGCGCCAGGCCATGGACGTCAAAGCGTAAACGGAGGCAGCCGCCATGACCGACATCATCGAAACCACCAGCGCCACCGGCCCCGACCCCCGCGATCGCGGCGGGCCGGCCCAGCCGATGCTCATCGTCGAGAACATCAAGAAATACTTCCCAATCCGGGCGGGGCTGCTCAACAAGAAGGTCGCCGAGGTGAAGGCCGTCGACGACATCTCCTTCTATGTGCTGAAGGGCGAAACGCTCGGCATTGTGGGGGAATCCGGCTGCGGTAAGTCCACTCTGGCGCGCCTCCTGATGTACCTGATCGAAAAGGACGAGGGGAACCTCGTGCTCGACGGCGATCCGGTCGGGGAGAAGACCGGCACCTCGCTCGACGGCCTGCGCCGATCGCTGCAGATGGTGTTCCAGGACAGCTATTCGTCGCTGAATCCGCGCCTCCCGATCGAAAGTTCCATCGCCTACGGCCCCAAGGTGCAGGGCGCCAGCCCCAAGACCGCCAAGGAACAGGCCCGCGCGCTGCTCGAACAGGTCGGGCTCAAGGCCGAGCGCTTCGGCCAGCGCTACCCGCACGAGCTCTCGGGCGGCCAGAAGCAACGCGTCAACATCGCGCGCGCCCTCGCGCTCGATCCGCGCCTGCTGATCCTCGACGAAGCCGTTTCCGCCCTCGACAAATCCGTCGAGGCCCAGGTGCTGAACCTGCTCGGCGATCTGAAGGAGCAGCTGAACCTCACCTACATCTTCATCTCGCACGACCTGCACGTGGTGAAATACATCTCCGACCGCGTGCTGGTGATGTATCTGGGCCAGGTCGTCGAGATCGGCCCCGTCGACAAGATCTACGACAACCCGCTCCACCCCTACACCCAGGCCCTGCTGGCCTGCCGGCTCTCGATGGATCCCGACGAGCGCGTCGACAGCGCCCCCCTCGCCGGCGACCCGCCCAACCCAGTCAACCCGCCCTCGGGCTGCCGCTTCCACACCCGCTGCCCCTATGTCGAGGACGTCTGCATGAGCAAGGCGCCCGGGCTCGGCGACGCCGTTCGTGCCGATCCCGGCGAGCACCTCGCCGCCTGCCACATGGTGCATGCCGGCTCCGGCCACTCCAAGGCGCCCGACCCCGACAGCCGAACCCTCCCGCTCTGGCAAGGAGAGATGAAATGAACGAGATGCGCTCCCCCGACCTCTCTTTGGTCGAAGCCCAGTCCGAAAAGCCCGACGCCTATGTGAAGGTGAAGGACCTGCAGGTCCGCTTCGTCTCGCGCGAGGCCACCGTGAAAGCCGTCAACGGCGTTTCCTTCGAGCTCAAGAAGGGCGAAGTCCTCTGCGTCATCGGCGAGTCCGGCTCGGGCAAGTCGGTGATGATGCGCTCGCTCATGCAGCTCCATCCCAAAAAGCGCACCCGCATCGAGGGCGAGATGCGCATCGGCGAGCACGACATCATGACCGCCACCGACAGGCAGATGTCGGAGCTGCGCGGCTCGACCGTGTCGATGATCTTCCAGGAGCCGATGACCGCGCTCGATCCGCTCTACACCATCGGCGACCAGATCGCCGAAACCGTAATGCGGCACGAGAAGGTCGACCGCGATGCCGGCTGGAAGCGCGCCCTCGAGCTGCTCGAACTGGTCCGCGTCCCCTCCCCCGAGCGCCGCCTCAGGGCCTATCCGCACGAGCTCTCCGGTGGCCTGCGCCAGCGCGCCATGATCGCCGTGGCGCTCAGCTGCCGTCCCTCGCTGCTGTTGGCGGACGAGCCGACCACCGCGCTCGACGCCTCGGTGCAGATCCAGGTCCTCGTGCTGCTGCGCAAGCTACAGCGCGAAATGGGCATGTCGATGATCTTCGTCACCCACGATCTCGGCGTCGCCGCCCAGATCGCCGACAAGGTCGCCGTCATGTATGCCGGCCGCATCATCGAATACGGCAACGCCCGCGACGTGCTGATGCACCCCGAGCACCCCTACACCCGGGCCATGCTGTCCTCGACCATCAAGGATCAGGCCCGCGGCAGCCAGCTCGAGACCATCGCGGGCACCCCACCCGACCTGCGGGCCTTGCCGGACGGCTGCAGCTTCGCGCCGCGCTGCAAATATGCAGGCCCCGACTGCTTCGAGACCATGCCCGACGAAGTCACCGACGGCCGCGGCCACATGGCCCGCTGCGCCAAGGTCAGCGTCGTCCGCTGCCTCCTCGCCTTCGACCCCGGCATCGCGGCACCAGTCCCCGCCTGACCCTGCCCGGACGCCCGGACGCCGGGCGTTCCTCGCAGATTTCTTTTCATTTTCATTAGTTGAAATATTGACTATCGTGGATCACGCCGCGATAGTCGCAACAGGGGCCGGCAGAGCCCCACGAGGCACCACCATGGCCGAACACCACCTTCTCCCCAGTGTAGAAACCTGCCACTGGGGCTATTTCGACGCGACGCAGGCGCCCGCGCTGGTCGTGAAAAGCGGCGACACCGTCATCATCGACACCGTCACCGGCACCCCCAACGTCGTCCCCGACCGCGAGAAATTCCACGTCCCCGCGGCGCTCGACGCTGTCTTTGCGGGGCTGAAGCCCGAGGGCCCGCATATCCTCACCGGTCCGGTCTATGTCGAGGGCGCCAAGCCCGGAAACGTGCTGGAGGTCCGCATCAAGGACGTCTCGGTGATCCAGGACTGGGGCTTCAACATCATCGTGCCCAAGCTCGGCACGCTCCCGCACGACTACGACGAGTTCGTGCACAACAACATCCCGATCGACCTCGGCCGCAATGTCGGCATCATGCCCTGGGGCCTCGAGCTGCCGCTCAAGCCGTTCTTCGGCGTCATGGGCCTCGCCCCGCCCAAAGGCTGGGGCCGCATCTCCTCGATCGCCCCGCAATCGATGTGCGGCAACCTCGACAACAAGGAGTTGATCGCCGGCTCCACCCTGTACATCCCGGTCTTCGCCGAAGGCGGCCTGTTCTCCTGCGGCGACGGCCATGGCTGCCAGGGCGATGGCGAGGTCAACGTCACCGCCATCGAGACCGCGCTGCGCGGCACCTTCGAGTTCATCGTCCGCGATGACCTCAGCTTCACCTGGCCGCGCGCCGAGACCCCGACCCACCACATCACCATGGGCATGGACCCCGATCTCGACCAGTGCGCCATCACCGCCCTGCGCGAAATGATCGGCCTGCTCGGCGAGAAATCCGGCCTCTCGCATGCCGACGCCTACATGCTGTGCAGCCTCGCCGGCGACCTCCACGTCACCCAGACGGTCAACGGCAACAAGGGCGTCCACATGATGATGGACAAGAGAAACTTCTGACAGATGAGCAAGATCCGCATCGCCCACATGGCCGGCCCGACGGCCACCATCCAGAATACCCCGCCGCTGGTGACCTCGAACAAGGCCCGCGCCAAAGCCGGCCTCGAGCCCATCGCCGGCGACTTCGACCCGCTGCGCGCCCAGCGTCTCGCCGCGCCGGTAAAAGTCTATGTCGAGCAGTTTTCCGCCCATCCGCTCGAGGCAGATACCGCCGAGCTCTACGCCGCCCCCGATGGCTATATCGGCGCCGATGGCAGCTTCTCCAAAACGAAGACCTCCGACGCCGATAAGCCGGTCTACGAGATCGAACTGAAGCCCGAGGACGGTCTCTACCCCCTGCCCTACATGGCGCTCCAGGCCGACGGCACGCCCTGGGAGGAGGAGACCACAAAACCCTTCGGCACCATCACCCGCCAGGGCTTCTTCCCCGACGGCTCGCGCTCGTTCGAGGAGATCGACCGGCTCTCCATCGGTGCCGACGGCAAGGTGAACCTGATCGGCGGCCGCGCCGAGGTCGATTTCTATCGCCCCGCCCCTCCGGGCGGCTTCACCAAGGGCCTGACCAATGCCCAGCGCGCTGACGAGGGCGACGGCGATACCCCGGCCGAACGGCTGGGTTACGACTTCTTCGCCTACAAGCCCTTCCACATGGCCAAGTCGCCGCCGCGTCCGGTGCTGGCCAAGATCACCAACGACGTGCAGGCCATCCTGTCCTCGGGCAAGTACGATGGCGCCATCTGGACGCAGGGATCGCCACAGGTCGAGGAAACCGCCTACTGGTTCAACCTGCTGATCGATACCGACCTGCCCATCGCCTGCAACGCCGCGCAGCGCCCGCAGGGCCAGATCTCCAATGACGGTCCGGCCAACATCGTCGACAGCGTCACCTATATCGAGAGCGGCATCTGGAAGGACGGTAAGGGCGGCAACCGCGCCGGCACCGTCGTCATCCAGGAGCAGCAATTCTTCGCCGCCCGCGAAGTCGCCAAGGTCGACGCCCGCCCCGGCGGCTATGTCGCGACCGGCGGCCATGGCGGCATCCTCGGCCAGGTCACCCACATGGGTGCGCCGTACATGATGTACGTGCCGGCCTACAAGCACACGTCCGGCTCCGACGTGAATATCAGCAAGCTGCCGAACTCCGTCACCGGTACCAAGCTGGTCGACGGCACGGCCACCACCTGGACCGTCTCGATCAAGAACGGCACCGGCAAGCTGCTTGCCGACGCCATTCCCTCGGTCTCGATCATCAAGGAAGGCGGCTACTACGCCGACACCTTCGGCGACGATCCGTCCCCCGAGGGCGATCTCGATTTCCTGATCAAGCACAAGCTGAGCGGCAAGCGCCTGGGCGGCTTCGTTGTCGAAGGCCTCGTCCCCTACGGCAACATCACCTCCGAGCTGCGCGGCAGCATGCTGCGTACCGCGAGCTTCATGGGCCTGCCCGTGGTCAAGGTCGGTCGCGGCTACCCGGAGGGCTTTGCCGATCCCGACCCATGGATGATCTCGGGCAGCAACCTCACATCGACCAAGGCCCGGCTGCTGCTGATGGCCTGCCTGATGAAGTTCGGCGCCCTTCCCCTGGCAGCCGATCCGAAGAACCCGACAGAGGCGGAGATCGCCGCACTCAGGGACGCGCTGGCGAAGTACCAGTCCGTGTTCCACACCCACTGACGGAGGCGAGCATGCTGCGGCTCCACGGCATCATCGGCACGGCTCAGGATGCGGCCTATGCCGGCCTGATCCACGAGCTCGAGCATTCGGGCGGTATCGAGCTTCTGTTCGTCCCGCCCTCCGATGCCGGCCGCAAGCGCTTCCGCCTCGTCACCGACCGCGGCACCGACTGCGCCGTCAGCCTCGACCGCGACGAGGACCTGGTCGACGGCGCCCTGCTCTTCCTCGACCCCGAACGCGCCATCATCGCCCGCTTCGGCGAACAGGAGATCTGGCGGTTGCGCCCGGTAGATCAGGCCGCCTCCCTGAAGCTCGGCTGGAACGCCGGCAACCTCCACTGGCGCGTCCGCTTCGAAGGCGACGTGCTCCACATCCTCCTCGACGCCCCGCTGCACACCTACCGCGCCCGCATCCTGCCGCTGCTCGAGAGAGGCGAGGTCGAAGAGCTGCCCGATGTTTGACGCCGCCACCGCCCTCGCCCTCCTGCAATACGGCGACAGCGCCTACCCGGCCGGCGGTTTCGCATTTTCCTGGGGCATCGAAGGCCTTGCCGCCGACGGCATGCTCGACACCACGGACCAGCTCGACGGCTTCATCGCTGATCACCTCAGCCGCCGCTGGCAGACCATGGACCGCGTGCTGCTGCGTCGTGCCTTCCTCGCTCCCGACCTCGAGCTGGTCGCGGCCACCGACCGTCTCGCCGAAGCGGCCACGCTCTCGGCGGAAATGCGCGAGGGCTCCCACCGGGCCGGCAAAGCCCTGCTCGGCGTCGCCGTAAAGCTTGGCGGCCCGCTGAGCACCACCTACCGCCAGATGGTCTCGGCCGACCCGCGCCTCGGCCACCTGCCCATCGTGCAGGCCGTCGCCTGGCGCGACGCCGGGCTCGACCTCGAGGCCGCCGAACTCGTCTCGAGCTGGACCCTCGTCACCGGCCTCGTCTCCGCCGCCACCCGCCTCGGCATCATCGGTCACATCGAGGGCCAGCGCGCGCTTACGAATGCCCGCGTCGTGCTCTCCGAACTGCTCGCCGACCCGCCGGCCGCCGATGTCGTCCCCTCCAGCTTCACCCCGCTGATCGACATCGCCGTCGCCCGCGGCCCCACCCGCCACGTCCGCATGTTCGCCACCTGAGGAGCCCATCGTGAACCTCACGCCCACCGAGATGGACCGCCTGACCATCTTCACCGCCGCCGAGATGGCGCGCCGCAACAAGCAGCTCGGCATCCGCCTCAGCCACCCGGAAGCCGTGGCGCTGATCACCGACGAAGTCATGCTCGCGGCCCGCCGCGACATGCCCTATGCGCAGATCCGCGACATGGCGAGCCGCCTGCTCACCACCGATGATGTCGAGCCCGGCGTCGCCGAGATGATCCCGATGATCTACATGGAACTCGCCTTCGCCGAGGGCACCAAGCTCATGGCGCTGTTCGAGCCCATCGCCATCGGCCACCAGCCGCTGCTCGAGCCGACCTATCCCGGCCAGATCTTCACCCCCAAAGGCGACATCGAGTTCTTCGAGGCGGGCGAGAGCGTCACCATCGAGGTGGTCAACACCGGCGATCGCGACATCCAGGTGCGCAGCCACACCCATTTCTTCGAGGCCAACCGCGCCCTCGAATTCGACCGCGCCGCGACCTGGGGCATGAAGCTCGATCGTCCCGCCGGCATGGGCATCCGCTTCGAGCCCGGTGTGCCGCAATCGGTCCGTCTCGTGCCCATCGCGGGCCAGCGGATCGTCCAGGGCCAGGCCGGCCTCGTCAATGGTCCGCTCGAGGCCGAAGGCGCCAAGGCGCGCGGTGTCGAGCTCGCCCGCGCCCGCGGCTACAAGGGAGCCTGAGAACAGTGTCCAAACTTTCCCGCGAAGCCTATGCCCGGCTCTACGGCCCCACCAAGGGCGACGTCATTCGCCTCGGCGACACGGAGCTACTCGTCGAGATCGAGCACGACTACGCCATCTACGGCCACGAACTGGTGCTGGGCGCCGGCAAGAACCTGCGCGACGGAGAGGGCATCGATCCCTTCGCCAAGCCAAGCGACGGCATCCTCGACATCGTCATCTATGGCGCCACCATCGTCGATGCGGTCACCGGCATCATCAAGGCCGATATCGGCTTGAAGGACGGGCGCATCGCCGGCATCGGCAAGGCCGGCAACCCGGCGACCATGCCCGGCATCACCCCTGGCATGCTGGTTGGTTCGACCACCCAGCAGATGAGCGGCACCAATTTCATCGTCACGGCCGGCGCCATTGAAAGCCACGCCCATATCGGCTCGCCCGAGCAGTCCGAGCACGCGCTGGCCGGCGGCACCACGACGCTCGTCGGCTCCGGCCCGCTCGATGTCGGCTCCGGCACCACGCGCTCCTTCGGCCTATTGCTGCAGGGCATGGAGAGCTCGCCGGTCAACTATGCCCTGTTCGGCCGCGGCAGCACCAGCCCCGAGGCGGTCGAGGAATCCGTCGCCGGTGGCGCCGCCGCCATCAAGATCCACGAGGATTGGGGTGCCGCGCCCACCGTCATCGACGGCTCGCTGATCGCCGCCGACCGCAACGATTTCGCGGTGCACCTGCACACCGACACCATCAACGAGTTCCTCTTCGCCGAAGACACCATGGCCGCCTGCGAAGGCCGCACGATCCACATGTACCACGTCGAGGGCGCCGGCGGCGGCCACGCCCCGGACCTGCTGAAGGTCTGCTCCTACGAGAACGTCATCCCGTCCTCGACCAACCCCACCAACCCGTACACCCAGTACGCGATGGAAGAGGGGCTGCCGATGGCGATGATCGCCCACAACCTCAACTACAACACGCCCGAGGACCTGCTGTTCGGCGAGGCCCGCGTCCGCGCCGGCACCGTCGCGGCGGAGGATTTCCTCCACGACATGGGCGCCATCTCGATCTTCGGCACCGACACGCAAGGTATGGGCCGCCTCGCCGAGAACGTCGCCAAATGCTGGCAGCTCGCTTCGGTGATGAAGGAGCGCATCGGCCGCCTGCCCGAAGAGGCCACCGCCCGCGCCGACAACGAGCGGGTGAAGCGCTATGTCGCAAAACTCACCATCAACCCGGCCATCGCCGTCGGCATCGACGACCATGTCGGCTCGATCGAAGTCGGCAAGATCGCCGATCTTGTGCTCTGGCCGCGCGCCTCGTTCGGCGTGAAGCCGTGGATAGTGATGAAGAACGGCTCGATCACCTGGCAGGCCATGGGCGATGGCAACGGCTCGCTCGGCCTTGCCGAACCGCAGGTGCAAAAGCACATGTGGGGCGGCCTTGGCCGCGCCACGCAGGCGGTCAGCTTCAACTTCATGAGCAAGCTCGCCATCGATGCCGGCGTCACCCAGACGCTCGGGCTGGCAAAGACCACGCTGCCCATCAAGTCGGTCCGGCATTTGCGCAAGCAGCACATGGTCCGCAACGACGCCCTGCCCTGGATCGAAGTCGACCCGCAAACCTTCGAAGTCCGCGCCGACGGCCGGCTGCTGATGTGCGAGCCGGTCAAGAAAGTCCCGCTGATGCGGAGGTACATGCTCAGATGAACCAGCTCTCCCCCCACGTCGCCGCCGAGCGGACCAAGCCCATCGCCGCCGCCCGCGTCGGCATCGGCGGCCCGGTCGGCTCGGGCAAGACCGCCATGGTCGAACGCCTGATCCCGGCGCTGCTGGCGCGCGGCATCGACATCGCCGTCATCACCAACGACCTCGTCACCGCCGAGGACGCCGAGCGCGTCCGCCGCTCCGGCCTCATCGACCCCGCCCGCGTCTCCGCCGTCGAGGCCGGCGCCTGCCCCCACACTGTCATCCGCGAGGACCCCACCCTCAACATCGAGGCCGCCGACGAACTCGAGCGCCGCTTCCCGGGTGTGGAACTTATCCTCCTCGAATCCGGCGGCGATAACCTCGCCTCCACCTTCTCGCGCGACCTCACGGATTTCTGGATGTTCGTCATAGATGTGGCCGGCGGCGACGATATTCCGCGCAAGCGCGGGCCCGGCGTCATCCGCTCCGACCTGCTCGTTATCAACAAGACCGACCTCGCCCCCCATGTCGGGGTCAATCTCGAGCGCATGCACGAGGAAGCGAAGTCCGTCCGCTCCGGTCGCCCGGTGCTGCTCACCAACTGCCGCAGGGGCGAAGGCATCGAGGCCGTCGTCGACCTGATCGAGCGCGAGGTCCTGTTCCGCGCGTGAAGCACGTCACCCTCACCGAAGCGCTTCCCGCAGAAGTTGCAGACTTTGCCGGTTCGGAAGCGCGACAGCCCAAAGAGCCCGACCACGCGCACCTCGACCTGAGCTTTGTCGTCCGCAACGGCCGGACCGTGCTCGACCGTCGACTGTTCCGCTATCCCTATGTGCTCATGCGCACGTTCAGCGAGCCGTCATCACCGGTTCAGGATGACACCACAACCAGGTCAGCGCCACTGACCCTTATCGTCCAGAATAGCGGCGGCCCGATTCACGATCGCGACGACCTCTCGACACGCCTGTTGCTGGGCGAAGGTACCTCGGTTCGCATCCTCTACCAGGGCGCTACCGCCATCCACCGCGCCCGCCCTGGTGAGATGAGCCGTGAACGCCTGTCGATCACCCTCGAGCCCGACAGCCACCTCGCCTACCTGCCCGCCCCGCGCATCCTGTTCCCCGATGCCGCCCACCATCAGATCAGCGACATCGAGATAAGTCCTTCCAGTAGCTTGCTTTTCACTGACGCTTTCACCCTGCACGACCCAGACGGTACGGCGCGTCCCTTCCGCGAACTGGACAACACCCTCACCATCCGTCGGGCCGGCGAGATCGTCCTGCTCGACCGCCAGCATTTGCGCAATCCGTTGAATTTCCAGACCTATCGGGCCTTCGCCAGTGCCCTGTTGCTCGGCGTCCCCAACCCCGGACTGTCGGAAGTCCCGGACCTCTACGCCGCCACGAGCCAACTCCCATCCGACCTTGGCTGGATCCACCGCCTGGCCGCCCCCGACCTCCGCCCCATCCGCACCGCCATGACCTGCGTAACGCGTACGGGTCCCAGCTCGCGATGAAATGCCGTCGTTGCCGGCGGCATGCCCATTGGTGGACCGAGGAACCACTTACTTCGCAATGGTCCCTCAGCTTGTCGACTCAGGGCGTCAGGATCACCTTACCCGTCTGGCCACGATCGAACGCCGGAAAGATTTCCGGCGCGTCGATCAGGGGCACGGTATGGGTGATGGTCGCTTCGAGCGGGATGTTGAAGCGGCGCACGAACTCCATGATGCGGAAATAGGCATCGATCGGAAACACGAAGGAACCCATCAACTTCAGTTCCTTGACGATGTACTCAGACGGCGTGATCGAGGGTGCGCCCGAGCCGAAGCCGACGAAGGCGATACGGCCGCCCCGCCCGGTTACCGCCACGGTGTTGGCCTGCGCCACGCCGACGCCGGAGGTCTCGAAGCTCGACGACACACCGTCCTTGCCCGACCAGCGCTTCACCGCCTCGCGCACATCCTCATCCTGGGCGTTGACCACCGCCTCGGCGCCGAGTGAGCTCGCCAGCGCCAGCCGGTCGGGGCTGGTGTCGATGCCGATGACCTCGGCCCCCATCGCCCGGGCAAACAGCATGCCGGCCAGCCCGACCGGGCCGAGGCCGAACACGGCCACCCGGTGCCCGGGCTTGGCCTCGAGCTTCTTCATCGCCTCGAAGGCCGTGCCGCCCACGCACATCATAATCGCGCCGAGGGCAAACGAGGCATCATCGGGCAGCGGCAGGCAGTTGCGGGCGTCGGTAAGCAGGAAGTCGGCGTCCGAGCCATGGATCGGACCGCCATAGCCGCGCCGGTCGTCGCACCACTGCATCTTGCCGGACCGGCATTCCTCGCAATGGCCGCAGCTGCGGAAGTGATAGACGGCGACACGGTCGCCGACCTTCACATTGGTGACGCCATCGCCCACCGCGTGCACCACCCCGCTCGGCTCGTGCCCGGGGATGGTGCCCGCCGAGCCGTTGGCCAAGCGCTCGGCCGCAGTGGCGCGATAGCCGTGCAGGTCGCTGCCGCAGATGGCAGCTGCCTTCACCGCGACCACGACCTCGCCTGGCCCGGCGACGGGGTCGTCGAAATTGGCAATCTTCACCTGCCGGTCGCCCGGAAACAGAAGTCCACGCATAGTGTGTTCAGCTTTCTAATTGGCGTGATCGACCGTCAGTTTAGCAGCTGGCCGCCGGAGACGTTGATCTCGATGCCGACTGCGTGCTGCGCCTTGTCGGAGGCAAGGATCGCAAGCCAATAGGCGACGTCATCGGGCTGCCCGACGCGGCCGATGGGCGTGCCCTCGCGCAGCTTGTCGATGGCGCCGGGCTTTTCGAGCCAGCCATCCATGGTCATCGGCGTCACGATATTGCCGGGCGAGACACAGTTGACGTTGATGTTGTGCTTGGCCGCGAAGCGCGCGAGATCCTTGGTGTAGGCAAGAATGCCACCAAAGGCCGCGCCGTAGCCCGGGATGTGCCCGGCGATACCGTGCGCGGTGAACGAGCACATGTTGATGATCTTGCCGTACTTGCGCTCGATCATGTGCGGCAGCACCGTCTGGCAGCCGAGGAACACCCCGTTGAGGTGACCGCTGATCTGCCGGTTCCACTCGGTGTCGTCGGTGTCGAGATGGCCGGTCTTGGCGCCGGGTCCGGCGACGTTGCAGATAATGTCGACCTTGCCGCTTTCCTTGATGACGCGGGCGACGAGATCGTTCCACTGCTGGCGCGAGGTGACATCGTGGGTCACCGCGTGCGCCTTGCCTTCGGCAGCGTTGATCTCACCCGCGGTGATTTCGGCGCCGTGGCCGTTGAAGTCGGCGATCCAGACTTCGACCCCTTCCGCCGCGAGTATCTTGGCCGTCGCCTTGCCCATGCCGGATGCGCCCCCGGTCACGATGGCGGTCTTGCCGCCGAGCCCCAGATCCATGTGTAGTCCCTCCTAAGACAATGAGTGTGGATCAACCTTTGACAGCGCCGGCCGTGAGGCCCTTGACGAGGTAGCGCTGGACGAATGCGAAGAGGATGGCGAGCGGCACGGTGGTGACCACCACGCCGGCATTGAGCAGCCCCCAGTCGACGAGATCCTTGCCACGCATCGCCGCGACGCCGACCGTCAGCGTCCTGAGCTCGGCGCTGTTGGTGAAGGTCACGGCGAACAGGAATTCCTGCCAGGCGAGGATGAACGAGAAGATCAGCGTCGCCATCAGCCCGGGCAGGCTGAGCGGCAGCACGATGCGGAAGAACGTGCCGATCTGGCTCGCGCCATCGATCATCGCTGCTTCCTCGAGCTCCACCGGAATGTCCATGAAAAAGCCGCGCAGCAGCCAGGTACAGAAGGGGATCGCGAAGGCGTTGTAGGCAATGATCAGGGCCCAGTAGGTGTCGAGCAGATGCAGCGCCTGGAACCACAGGAACAGCGGGATGATGGTGGCAATGGCCGGGATCATCTGGGTAAGCAGGATGAGGAAGCCGATCAGCCCGCGGCCCGGAAAGGCGAAGCGCGCCAGCGAATAGCCGGCAAAGGCCGAGATCGAGGTCGCAAAGATGGCGGTGACGCCGGCAACGATGGTGCTGTTGATGAAGTAGCGGGCGAAGTCGTATTCCTGGAACAGCCGCGTGTAGTTCTCGAGCGTGGGGTTCTCGATCCACAGCGTCTGGCCTTGGCGCTGCATCAGCTCGAAGTTCGACTTGAACGAGCCCAGCAGCATCCACAGGAACGGCGTGACGATCAGCAGGGCGAGCAGGATCACGAGCACATGCGTGCCGATCGCCTGGTCGCGAAAGAACCGTTTCCAGTCGATGCCCGAGCGGGCAGGCAGCTTGTCTTCGCGCGGAAGCGTGACGGTCATCGATACCTCCTCAACGTCCGGATTTGCGGTAGGAGGCGAGGTAGATGACGGTGATGATCGCCATCAGCACGAGGATCACGACACCGGCGGCCGAGGCGTAGCCGATATTGCCGCGCCCGAAGCCCTGGTTGTAGGCGAACATGGCGAGCGTCATGGTCGAGAAATACGGGCCACCCGAGGTCAGGATGTAGATCAGCTCGATCGAGTTGAAGGTCCAGATCGTGCCGAGCAGCGTGGTGATCATTATCGTCGGCGCAAGGCTCGGCAGGGTAATGTTCGCGAAGGCCTGCCACCGGGTCGCGCCATCGATCGTGGCGGCTTCATAGTAGTCCTTCGGAATGCCCTGGAGCGCGGCGAGGAACATCACGGCAAAGAAGGGAAAGCCCTTCCAGGTGTTGGTGATGATGATGGTCGGCATCGAGGTGGCCGGATCGGATAGCCATGGGTGGAAGGCGTCGATCACGCCCAGCTGCACCAGCCCCAGATTGGCCAGCAGGGTGTTGACGAGCCCGGTGCTGGTGAACAGCAGTCCGAACATCATGGCGGCGAGCGAGCCCGGCACCACCCATGGGATCAGCACTAGCCCGCGGAAGAAACCGCGGAAATGGATGTTCTGGTTGAGCAGCAGCGCCGCGGCGAGCCCGAGCACGCATTGCAGCACCACCGAGGCGATGGCGAAGTACCAGCTCTGCCAGAACGAGCGCCAGAAGATCGGGTCGTTGAACAGCATCTCGTACTGATCGAAACCGACGGCGAGGCGTCGGCCTGGCCGGAACAGGCTGAAGGCCTCGAAACTCGTGATGATGCCCTGGAACATCGGCACGAAGCTGACGATCACGAGGCAGATCAGTGCCGGCAGCAGGAACAGGTAGGCGGTCATGTGGCGCCGCAGCATGCGGCGGCTTGGCCACCACCGGCGTGCGGCGGGCTTGTCGGTCGAGACGAAAGTCATGGCGTGGTCGGGCCTTGGGCGAGGATGGCTGGGAACGGACATCCCCGGGGAGCGGCCTCTCGCCGCTCCCCGAAGACGTGGGAGTCCGTCAGCTGTTCGGAACGTCGACGCCGTTCA
Source organism: Devosia sp. Soil_C_22 (assembly GCF_057657195.1). Taxonomy (NCBI): domain Bacteria; kingdom Pseudomonadati; phylum Pseudomonadota; class Alphaproteobacteria; order Hyphomicrobiales; family Devosiaceae; genus Devosia; species Devosia sp. Soil_C_22. The sequence continues at coordinate 78,293 of NZ_JBDGIY010000001.1, read as the reverse complement.
TCTGCAGTCCCTGGATCAGTTCCTGCTGAATCTGGCTGGCCGCGTCGCGCGGCTTGAGCTGGCCCAGCAGCACGCCCTGGAGCAGCGGCGGCACGATATCGTCGAGCAGCGCATCGAACCCTGTGGCCCAGATCGGCGCCAGCACTTTGGTCGTGGCCATGGTGCCGATGTAGCCCTTGTAGAGCGGGTCATCGGCCCAGAACGGATCGGCCTGCACGGCCTTTGAAGCCGGGATCATGCCGTTGGTCATGCAGTAAATGCGCTGCCCCTCGTCGCTCGACAGGAAGTCGACCCAGGCGAAGGCCTGGTCCTCGTGACCGCTGGTGCGGGCGCCACGGAAGAGACCGGTCATGCCGCCGCCGATCGAGGTCGGGAAGGCGCCGGCCGGGCCCTTGGGAAGCGGCATGGATGCGAGTTCCCAACCGCCCTTTTCGAAGTTCTCGCGAGTTTCGCGTAGCGACCACGGGCCCTGCCATTCGATGGCGGCCTTGCCCGACTGGAAGTTCGCGTCACGCTCCTTGTAAGTGTCGGTCGGCGTCGACGGCACCGCATAGCCGTTGAGATAAAGGTTCGTGTACCACTCGATGCCGGCCGCAGTTTCCTCGCTGTCGAAGACGATCGGCTCCGGGGTTTCCGAACGCGGATCGCCGTTCACCCACTTGCCGCCATAAGCGTAAATGGCCATCAGGAAGATCTGCACCGGATCGCCGATGCCCGAGGCATTCATGGCGACACCCCACTGCTGGCCCTCGATGGTCAGTGCCTTGCAGTATTCGGCGAACTCGTCGGTGGTCCAGTCGTCCTTGAGTTCGAGCCCGGCCTTGTCGAACAGCGTCTTGTTGACGAGGATCGAGTGCGTACCGACGAACCACGGCACGCCATAAAGGTGCTTCTGCCCGTCCGGACCGATGCCGTAGGCCTGCTCGACAAACAGCGGATCGAAGCGCTCGAGGCTGGCGGCGGGGACGCGGTCCTCGATCGGTACGATCATGTCGGCGGCGGCGAAGTCGGAGACCCAGACGACACGGCCCATGTCGGGCAGCGTGTTGCCCTGCGCCTGCGTCAGCAGCTTGGGACGCGCCTGCTCCCAGGGCAGTTGCTGGAACTCGATCTCGATGCCGGGGTTCTTGGCCCGGAATGCCTCGTACACGGCTTGGTATGCGGCATTGTCCAGCGGTCGCGTATCGTGCTCGACATTGACGAGCTTGACCACGTCCTGGCCGAACGCCCGTGACGAGAGCAGGCCCGGTGCGAAGGCCGCACCGGCAGCGCCCAGGCCCAGCTGCATGGCCTGGCGGCGAGTAAATCTAGTCATCTTCGGCAAACCCTCCACATGCGCGTCCGACGCTGCGGCTCTCCCGGCCGCGGCTCGACGCGCTCTCTCCTCCATCAGGTCGCTGCGACGTGAACCGTCGTGCTGGCTCACCTGATATCCAATCGCTAACATCCTCCTGTAGGGCTGTCTAGCTGTCCAACAGGTTGAGTGGATGCTATCTTGGTTGTATGCGGTCACCATCGAGGGCCGCGAAACTGCGGAATGGGAGGCCTGATGCAGAGACCGGCGCACAGAATTCAGCGATCGACGCTGGCCGAACAGATCGAGGAGCACATCCGCGAGCTCATCGTCTCGGACAAGATGGAAGCGGGCGAAGTCCTCCCCTCGTCCATCGATCTGGCAGCCGAATTCGGCGTCAGCCGCACCATCGTGCGCGAGGCGATGAAGTCACTGCAGGCCAAGGGGCTGATCGAGATCACCAACGGCAAACGGGCCCGTGTGCAACCGATCACCGGCAGCGTCCTGGTCGATTTCTTCGACCGGTTCAGCCAGCCCGGTCAGGGTGCTGTGATCGAGATGCTGGAGGTTCGCCGCGGCATCGAGGTGCAGGGCGCCCTGCTCGCGGCAGAGCGGCGCACCGATGACGATCTCGAGTCTATGGCGAGCCTGCTGGATGGTATGGAGAGCAATATCGGCGATCCACACGCCTTCACTGCGGTGGACATCGAGCTCCACCTCGCCATTGTCGGCGCCTCGAAGAATCGCATGCTCTACCACTTGGCCGAGTCGATCCGGGCCGCCATGCGCGACACCATGAATGAAGGCCTGATGCGACACATGGACCGCAAGTCCTGGCAAAATATCCAGGCCAACCACGTGACGCTGGTCGACCTGATCAGGCGGCAGGATGTTGCCGGCACCGCCGCCTGCATGGCCAAGCATTTCGACGAAGCCATCTTTGGCATCCGCACCCGAGAACCGGTGGAACTGCCACCTGTCGGCACCCGCGTGCTCGGCCACATCGAACGCAACGACGACTAGGTCGCTCTACGGCACGCACGGCAGAGCCGGCCAAACAACAGCCATAGCTGGATCGGCGCTATCGGGTGCTATGCCTCCCTGTCGCCGATCTTGTATATGCGCACGGCGTTCTCGCAGAAGATCAGCCGGTGCGTGGATGGAGGTAAGGCTGCAGCAGCGGTCCTGAGCACCGCCTCATAGCCTCCTTCCCTTTCCGCAACCGGCCAGTCACTGCCCCACAGGAGTCGGTCGTCGCCAAACAGATGCCGCAGATTGACCACCAGATCCGCGAACTGATCACGGCTGCCCGATTGAAAGGGATATCCCGAAATCTTCACGCTGCAGTTGGGCATTTCGGCAAGCTGCCGCATGTTTGACTGCCATTCGCCGAAAAGCTCCGGATGTCGCCAGGGCTTGGCGAAGTGATTGACGACAACCAGCAGGTCCTGGTGACGCCGGCAGAGCCGGACCAGTGTTTGCAGGTGCCGGGCATCGACTAAGGCCTCGAACACCAGACCAAGCCCTGCCATGCGGTCGATCTCGGCTGTGGCCAAGGGGTCGAGAAGCCAATCGATCTCCTGGTGCCGTTGAAGCATCGGTCGGACACCGACCAGTCGCTCCCGGTGAGGCAGCCGCAGCAGCTGTTCGAGGCAGTCGGGCTCGCGTGGATCCCACCAGCCAACCACGCCGGCGACGAAGGGCGTTGACGAGGCCTGGGCCAGCAGGAAGGCGGTCTCGGCGATGGTGTCGGTGGCCTGCACCAGGATCGTCTGTGCCACGCCGGTAGTTCGCAGGTGTCCCGCCAGATCATCGGGCTGGAAATCGCGATAAAGCACCGGGTCACTAGGTGCTGGAAAGCGATAATCGCCTCGACCAAGCGTCCAGAAATGCTGGTGCGCGTCGATGATCATACCGTTCCCTCGATCACGGCACTGCCCACGTATCCGGCCGCAACCGCCGTCCGCCAGAACTCGACCGGAATTTTCGTGTCCAGGAACGCCCGATTCTTCTGCACCTCGTCGGGCGTGCGCATACCCACTACCACCGAAGCCACTGCAGGATGCAACAGCGGGAACTGCAGCGCTGCCGCCTCGATCGGAATGTCATGCTCGATGCATATTCGCCGCAGCGACGCGATGTGCCCGGCTATCTCATCGGACATCGGCCGATATCGCCAGGTCGTTCCGCCGGCCAGCGCACCCGACATGTAGGGTCCACCAACCATCACCGAGACGCCTTCGCGCGCGCAACGGTCGAGCACGCCCTCGTCGTCCTGCCGCAGCACGGAATAGCTCCCGGCCAGCAGGAGGCAGTCCCAACTGCCGGCATCCAGGGCCATGTGACACGGTGTCGGCGCGTTGACTCCCAGACCTATGGCTCCGACCTCACCCTCGTCCCGCAGCCGTGCGAGCGCGCGATACGCTTGTGCGATCAGCTGTCGCAACGTTTCGCCGCTGCCGTATCGATCGGGATCGTGCAAAAGGAGGAAATCGATCCGGTCACGGCCGAGCCGCTCGCGGCTGTCGCGCAGCGACCGCCGGATACCCTCGTCGGAAACGTCATAGATCTCGCCGTATGGAAGTGCTTCCGGCCAAATGTCCAACTCGACACCTTCCGGCTGAGGCTGGAGCAAACGACCCGCCTTGGTCGACAACACGATATCATCGGGGGCGAACGCCGAGAGCGATCTCCCGAGTCTGTGCTCAGCGAGGCCGCGCCCATAGTGCGGCGCCACGTCGAAGTAGTTCACTCCCGCAACGACCGCAGCATGCACGGTCGCCTGTGCATCGGCCATCGAGGACGCCCGGTAGAGCCCGCCGAGGGGGGCGCAACCGAGACCCAGCAGGCTGACCGCGTATCCGGTCTTGCCGATGCTGCGACGCTCCAATGGGGTTGGCGCCTCCATCGACCCTTGCCGGAGGCCTGCGCCAGTCACTCGAACACCGCGACATTCGTCGCGTTGCTGCGAATGAAATCCCAATCGTAGCTAACGCCGAGTCCATGGCCCGTCGGTACGGGGAACTGCCCGTCCTCGCCAACCGCCTCGAGCGCATCGGAATAGCCGCATGTATAGATCGCCGGCTTGGATGCCCCGGATTTTGGCCCGACCAGCGCCAGTTCATAGTAGTTCGTATTGCGGATCGCGGCCATGCAATGGCGATGCGCAGGACCCGACGAGTGAACCTCCACGTCTAGGCCGAGCGACTCAGCCATGTTTGCGACCTTCATCGCACCGGTAATGCCCATGTCGTAGTCGGGATTGACGCGAACGAAATCGGTTGCACCCGAGGTGGCAAAGTCCGCCTTGTTCTCGAGTCCGCGGATATGCTCGCCCAGCAACAGCGGGGTTCTCACCCGCTCGCGCAGCAGCTTGTGCGCAGATTGCGACACGCCCGTGTCCCGGAAGGGATCCTCCAGCCAGAAAAAGGACGCCTCGTCGCAGGCTCGGCCGACCGCAAGCGCGTCGGCGAAAGTCCGCAGGTGTGAAGCGGGATCGAGCATGAGCGCATATCCGGGCCCCATCCTGTCCCGCAGCATCAGCACCGCGGCCGCCTCTTCGGCAACATCGGCCTCTCCCCAGCCATGCATCTTGAACGCCCGGTAGCCCAGGCTACGACAGTGCTCAGCGAAGTCCGCAAAGTCCTGGGGGCTGGAAAGTCCTCCGCTTCGGTCACCGTGATAAGTGCTGGCATAGGCCGGCAGCCGATTGCGACTCGCGCCCAGCAGTGAGGCAACTGACGTCTCGAGACGTTTGCCGGCCCAGTCCCACAACGCGATATCGAGCGGACCCGCTCCCATCTTGTCGAACTTGCGCAAAGCGCGCTTGAACTCCTCGTAGAACTCAAGGCGGTGGAACGCGTTGCGCCCGAGAATCTTGGGCGCAAGATACGCCGCCTGGCGGAAAGCGAGCGGTAGTCCGCCTACATATTCTCCGGCCACGCCATCGCTGGTCTCCACGCGAGTAGCAAGCGTCGAGAGCCGACCGGTCGTGTTTGGGACGTAGACCGTATCGTAGCCATTTTCGCCCGGTCCCACGTTTGTCACCGGGTACGAGAACTCCAGGATTTCGATCTTACGGATACTGGTCACGAGATTTCCCTCTGTTGTGTTGGTCGATGTCAGCCGGACGGCGACCGAGTGCGGATGGCGCTTGCGCGGTCGCCGCAGACGTCGTCGCATTCACTTACGCTTGCCTTACTTTAAGACGTATGACAAGTTGACGTCAGATAACAAAACGAAGTTGAGGGTGAGCTGTGACGGAGCGGCAGAGTGCGTCGGTGCTGTGGTGGAGGGCTCCAGCCGAAAACTGGATACAGGCACTGCCGATTGGCGACGGACGCATCGGCGCTCGCGTGTTCGGAAACGTCGATACCGAACGCCTGGCGCTAAACGTCGAGACCCTGTGGTCCGGACGCCCGCTGTCCCATGGAATCACGAATGGTCCCGCGACCCTGGCGACCATGCGTGACAAGCTGCTCGCGGGCGAGCGTGCGGCTGCCGATGCGCTGGACCACCAGTTGCAAGGCCCTTTCAACAATGCCTACCAACCGTTGGGCGACCTGTTGATCGACTTCGCGGACGGCGAGAGTGGGGGTATCCCGACGGACTACCGGGCCGAACTGGACATGGCGACGGGCGTGGCCTCTGCCAGCTTCACTCGCAACGGCGTCAAGGTGCGGCGGCGGGCCTTGGTTTCAGCAGCCCGGCGCGCCCTGGCCGTAGTTGTCGAGGCGGACGCTGCGGTCACGCTGCGTGTTCGTCTCGAAACGCAGCACCCTGCCGACAAAGTTCTGACCGACGGCACCATGTCCCTCACCGGATTCGCACCGGCGACCGTCGACCGCAAGGCCTGCCATTCTGCCGGTCAGGTCGTGCCGACACCGGGCATGACCTATGCCGACGATTCAGGGGTCGGGTTTGCCGCCGTGCTGCAGGTCGGGGGCGATGCCACTACGCGAAGCCAAGGAGGCGAGTTGACGGTCGAGGGACGTCGTATCGTCCTGTGGGTCACTGCCGCAACCACGTTTGACGACTGGCGAGCGCCGGCCTCGCGCGATGTCGCGGGTGCGCTCAGCACCGCAATGGCCGAGGCCGACGCGGCCCGGCGTGGCGGACTGGATGATCTTTTCGAGGTGCAGGCGGCCGAGCATGGCGCACTGTACAACCGGGCCCGCCTTACGCTCGGCTCCCCCGTTGACGCAGCGAAGCTATCCATCGACGAGCGGGTACGGCTGGTACGCGAGGGCGGACATGATCCGAGCCTGTTCGCCTCGCTGTACGATTTCGCCCGCTACCTGCTGATCTGCTCGTCGCGTCCCGGCAACGCACTGCCCGCCAACCTGCAAGGCCTTTGGAATGATAACCGCAATCCGCCGTGGTTCTGCAGTTTCACGACGAATATCAACGTCCAGATGAACTACTGGTTGGCCGAGCCGGCCAATCTGTCCGAATGCGCCGACCCCTATCTTGGCTATATCGAGTCGTTGGCCGAGGCGGGGACTACCACTGCTCGCGAGGTGTTCGGCTTTGAGGGTTGGTGCGCCAACCACAATGCGGACATATGGCGGGCCAGTTGGCCATCCGGCGGCGGCATTCACCGGCCTACCTGGTCTTTTGAGCCGACCTGCGGCATGTGGCTGGCCGCCGCCTTTGCCGAGCGCGACAATTTCCGCCCAGACGACGACTTCATTCGGAACCGGGCGCTGCCTCTCTACGAGGGAGCCGCCCTTTTCGGGCTCAACCTGCTTGTGCGGACGGATCGCGGCCTGATCGTCGTGCCCTCCACCTCTCCGGAGAACAACTACAAGGACAGTCGCGGCGACGTTGTCGATCTCGATCTGCAAACGACTTTCGACTTGTGGCTGGTCCGCGAAACATTCGACACCTACCTCGCATACGCTCGCCGACTGGGCGTCGAGAGCGAAACGACCCGCCGCATCGCCACGGCCCGCGCCGAGTTGGAAGAACCGCCCATAGGAACGGATGGCCGCCTCCAGGAGTGGTCCGAGCAATTCGAGGAACCTGAGCCCGGGCACCGTCACCTGTCCCACCTCTACGGCCTTTTCCCCGGCAACCATATCGATCCGGTCAGCACTCCGGAACTTGCCGCAGCCGCCAGGCAGAGCCTCGAAGCGCGAATAGCGGGCGGAGCGCCGGTCGGCGGTTGGACGCACTGCTGGATGGCAGCGCTTTTTGCCAGGTTGCACGATGCCGAGAAAACGAACTGGGTCATTCAGCATTTCATCCAGTCCGGTCAGATCGGTCCTGGGCTGAGCTATCAGTCCTGGCGTGGAATTCATCAGATCGACGCCAATTTCGGCATCGGAAACGCCGTCTCTGAGATGCTGCTGCAAAGTCACCGTGGCGTCATTCGTCCACTGCCGGCGCTGCCGCGCGACTGGGCCTCTGGTCGGTTCGCGGGCTTCAGGGCGCGTGGTGGCATCACCGTCGCCGTGGCTTGGCAGGACGGTAGAGCGACAGTGGAGCTGACTGCGGATCGCGATGGCGAGCATCGCGTCGCCTACCCGCAGCATCCGGCTGAAGTAATGCCGGTGCGCCTCATCGCAGGACAAACCTGGAAGGGCGAATTCGCATTGCCGCAGGCGGGCAACTAGGCCGCGCAGTACGAGGCGCGGAGGAGCGCCCGTGTCGCTACCATTCACTCAGGAGGTAACCCAGAATGAACTCTCAACTCTGCAGGCGGTCACTCGCGACCGCCACCCTCGCGTTTGCGATGATAGCGGGAGCCGCCACTTATGCCGTTGGCCAGGAGGCCACCATTTCGTTGTGGATTCGCCCGAACCTGTTCACGCCCCAGCAGCTGGCCGGCCTGCAGCAACAGTTCCCCAACCTGAAGGTCGACATCCAGGAGAGCCCCGACGTCGAGCCCAAGCTGCGAGCTGCCTTGCGCGCCCGCTCCGGCATCCCCGACATCGTCATGCTCGGCGGCAACGTGCCGGACTACTATGCCGCCGAGGACATGTTCGTCGATCTGCGCGACTACGGCTTCAATGACGTAGCCTCGAGCTACCTCGATTGGAAGGTCGGCCTGGGTACCAGCACAACCGGCCGGGTCATCGCCGCCCCACTCGATACCGGACCCTATGTCTTCTTCTATCGCGCCGATGTCATGGGCGAACTGGGCTTCCCCACCGATCCCGCTGCGATGGGCGAGAAGGTGTCTTCATGGGAAGGCTATATCGAGGTGGCAACCGCGGCGGCAAAGGCCGGCAAGTTCGCATGTGATGCCGCCTCCAGCGTGCTGACACTTGGAAACAACCAGGACGGCTTCGCCTACTTCGAGCGCAGCGGAGATCAGGTCGTTCCCGCCGTTGATACCCCGGAACTCAAGGAAAACTTCATCCGGGCCATCGACTTCGTCAACGCCGACCTGTGTGCCAATGTCGTTCCCGGCAGCCCCGAATGGAGCGCCGCGGCGGCACAGGGAAATCTCGTCGGCTTCACTGGCCCGATCTACAACCAGAATGGCTTGAAGCGCGCGGTGACCGACTCGGCCGGGCAGTGGCGCGTCACCTATACGCCCGGCGGCATGGCATCGGCCAAGGGTTCCTTCATTGCCGTGACGGCGGCCTCGAGCCACCCGGCTGAGGCAGCGCAGATCGTCTATTGGCTGACCAATCCGGAAAACCAGACGATCACCTATCGAGACGTCGGTCCCTATCCGTCCACCCCTGCCTCGCTCGCGGATGAGATCTTCCAGACGCCGGATACTTTCTATGGCGGGCAGATACTGGTCGAGGTGCTGCAGCCGGTGCTTGAGGGCGCGCCGCGCGTCATCGTCGGACCGTTCGGGGACAATGTCAGTGCCATCTTCCGCGATGCGCTGACCAATCTTGCTGCAGCTGGCGGTGGCGACCCCGAGCAGACCTATGCCCGGGCGGTGCAGGACGCCAAAAGCGCGCTGGGACAATAGCGCATCGGCTGGGAGGGCGACTCGTGTTGTCGTCCTCCCGCCGCGAAGAACAACCACCTCGGGAGGGCGAGATGACGGTGCGGCACAAACGCCTCAGGAAAAGCAACTGGCACCTCTACCTGGCGATCTCGCCCTTCTTCATACTGTTCGGCATCTTCGGCATCGGACCTCTGTTTTATGCCGGCTGGCTGTCGCTGCACCGCTGGAACGGCCTGTCGGCTCCGGTCTTCGTGGGCTTCGACCAATTCCTGCGCCTGGTCCGCGACGGCGCGTTTCTTGATGCCCTGCTCACCACGATCCTGATCTTCATCATGGCGCAGATTCCGCTGGTCATCGGGGCACTGGCAGCTGCGGCGACCTTGGCCCAACTCAAGGGCCGCGCCCGGGCGTTCTATCAGACCGCTCTCTTCGTGCCGCAGATCACTTCGCTGGTCATGGTCGCGGTGGTGTTCCAGTCCCTGTTCAGCGGCTCATACGGCATCGTGAACCGGGCACTCGGCGCTTTGGGTTTCCCCATCATCGACTGGCTGGCCGACTGGTGGGGCATCAAGTGGGTAATCGCCTTGATGGTCATCTGGCGCGGATTTGGATATTTCATGGTGATCTTTCTTGCCGGTCTCGCTGCGATTCCGCCAAGCCTTTACGACGCCGCCAAGATCGATGGTGCCGGTGCATTCCGCACGTTCTGGTCGATCACCCTGCCCTTACTGCGGCCGACCATCGTCTTCGTCGTCATCATCTCCAGTATCGGCGGGCTGCAGTTGTTCACCGAGCCACAGGTGCTGTTCAACGGTCTTGGTGGCCCCAACAATGCCGGCCGCACGATCATGCTGCTCCAGTACCAATACCTGGGGAGCACGCTGGGGTCTGCCAGCTTGCCCGATCTGGGATACGCCACAACCATCAGCATCGCCACCTTCGTCATCCTCCTCGTGGTGTCGCTGGCGCAGGCCCGCGTACTGCGACGCTCGCTTCAGGTCTCGGAGTAATCGGATGGAAGAACCTCACACTCCCGCCTCTGCGATGCGGCGATTGCCGCTCGTACGGCTGATCCGGCCGAGGTCGAGCTGGCTGCTGCATGTTGCGCTGAGCCTGCTCGCGATCCTGTTCGCGTTGCCGTTTTACTGGATGATCGTGGTGGCCACGTCCACTACGGCCGAGATGTTCTCCGCAACGCCGCGCCTGGTGCCGGGAGACCAGTTGCTCAACAACCTGGCGCGTGTCTTCGAAGGCAGTCCGTTCGGACGCGCGCTCCTCAATTCGGCTGGCCTCGCGGTGCTCAACACGGCGATCTACGTATTCCTCGCCTCTCTTGCCGGATTCGTGTTCGCCAAGTTCTCCTTCCTGTTCCGCGATACGCTGTTTCGGCTGCTGCTGTTCACCATGATCCTGCCCAGCGGAGTGACGCTGGTGACCAGTTTCCAGATCTATGCCGACCTGGGCTGGATCAATACCTATCTGCCGCTGATCGTCCCCGGCGCCGTCTCGGCCTTCGGCGTGTTCTGGATGCGCCAGGTGGCAATGGACGCCATTCCGGGCGAGCTGATCCAGGCGTCCCAGATTGATGGCGCCAACTTCGTGCAGCAATACTGGTACGTGGCGTTGCCCTGCATGCTCCCCGGCATCACGGCTCTCTCCATTTTCCAGCTCATGTGGAATTGGAACGAGTATCTTTGGCCGCTGCTGGTCCTGAACGATCCCCAGCTTTATACGGTCCCGGTGTCGTTGGCTCAGCTCAAGAGCCTCTATGACGACTACGACTACAGCATCGTCATGGCGGGAACGCTGGTTGCCACCATACCGCTGCTCGTGATCTTTCTGGTTTTCAGGCGGACCGTCATGGAAAACACCACCGGTGGAGCAGTAAAGGGATGATTGCGTTGGCCCTCCCCGCGTCGGGTTCGGCTGTCACCGGCGCCTTGCCGGCCTGGACGGGGCTGAGTTCCCGATGAGCGACTCGGATGGCCCGGACAAGTCGCAGGGTGAGGCTGACGGGGCGCGTCGGCTGACCCGCCCACTCAGCCTCGTGTCTGCCGTGGTCGGCGACCTCATTCATCGTGTGGCGCGCGGCGAGTTCCAATCCGCCGAGCCTTTGGTCGCTGAAACCAAGCTCGGCCAAGACTATGGAGTGAGCCGCCCGGTTATCCGCGAAGCACTCCGCACCCTGGCCGATAAAGGACTGATCACCATCCGGCACGGGCGCGGCACGGTGGTCAACGAGCGGGAAGATTGGGACCTCGTCGATCCCGAGGTGCTGTCGGCGCTCGTCGCCCAGGACCGTTCGCCCGAGGTTCTATCCCAGCTCGTGCACGTGCGGGCGGCGGTGGAGGCGGAACTGGCACGGGCGGCCACCGCCAACATGTCCGACGCCGATCGAGGACAATTGCGAACCCTGTTCGGTGAGCTGGAAGCTTATCAAAATGACATCGCCCGGTATCAGCCGACCGATCGCGCGTTTCACGACCACATCATGCGCTGCTCGAATAATCCCTTTGGCCGCGTTATCGTACGCAAGGTGTCGGCATGGTCGCGGGCCGCCCCCCGACCGCTGGGCTACGATCTGCGCGAAGTCGCAGTGTCGCTGGCAGGCCATCGCCGTATTCACGAAGCGATTCAGGCACGGGATGCTCTTGCCGCCGGCGAAGCGATGCGAACGCACATCCTCGACGCGTGGGCGGAACGGCTGCGGATCGGCAACCTGTGATCGCTGACGCGGCCGATCGCTACTTCGCAAGCGCGGCCCGAACGTCGACGTCGGCATTGTCGAGGAGAACGCGGACTGCGTTGTAGGCCGCATCCGGCTTACGCGCGCCCGGATGGTCTTGCCCTGGCTACGCACCTCCCCTCCTCACCATCGCCTCGGCTCCGAAGATGGTCGTAGACGGCGCGTCGGGCAGCGGCGCCGTCCCCTCGCCTGACGTGCTCCAGTATCCGGGCGTAGGGCGATCGCGGGCCGCCGGCGCCCGTCGGCAAGGCGCTGCGGACTTGGCGTCGAAGCCCGGCCACGGCGGCCGCGAGGTACAGGCTGCCGGACGCAATCGCTACGTTCAGATGGAAATCGAAGACGGCGGCATCGCGCTCTTCGGCCTCGTGGAGGCGGTCGATGCGCGCAACGCACCGCTCGAGGCGATGCAGGTCCTCGGCCGTCCGGTGAGCCGCAGCTAAGGCCGCGGCTTCCGGTTCCACGCACAGGCGATAGGCGAGCAACGCCTCGTCGAGGGCCGACGGCGCGGCCCGCACGGCAGGATCATGCGTCATGGCCTGCCCGCTCCGGTTGGGTTGCCCGCCAGCATCGCCGGTCACCCTTCGAGCGCGACGATGACGATGTCGCGTGCGGGCACGGTGGCGATGCCGCCGGTCAGTTCGGCCTGGCTGTCGGCCCAGTAGGTCTTGCCGAACTTGGCCGGCTTGCCCCCGATGGTGACATTGGCAGTCTGCGCTTGCCGGGTCTGGTTGAGCAGCCACAGAAACCTGCCCTTGGGGCCCTCGTGCAGGCGTGCCTGCATGGCGTTGCTGGAGAGCTGGACCAGCGGCGTCTTGCCGGTCCAGTCGAACACGCTCTGGAAGAACTGCCGATTGGCGTCGTTCGACTGCTTGAAGTACGCAATGCCCGGGTTGGTGCCGACGAGCAGCGTCCGGCCCTTGCCGAAGCTGTGCTCGACGACCGCGATGCGACCATCGGCGTAGCGCCCCTTGGGTACTCCGCCCTCAGGCTTGTATGCCTGCAGGAAACCGCCGCCGATAATGGTGCGCCCGCCATAGTCGAAGCGGATGCGATCGGCGATATCGGGCATGAACTCCACATCGGCCTCGCGCGCCCCAAACACGGCATCGAGCCCATTGTTCGGCTGCACCGTCCCGACCTTGCCGCGATCGCCGAAATAGCCGACGCAGCCTTCGCTGATCAGCGTGCCGCCGTTCTCGACCCAGCGCGCCAGCTTCGCGGCGTTCGCCGATGTCAGCATGATCGGATACGGGGCGTAGATCTCGCGATAGCGCTCGATATCGTCGAGATGGACCCAGTCGGCCTGCAGCCCATTGTCGAAGAAAGCCCGGTAGGCGCCCCACATGGCCGAGGTGTAGGTGTCGGGCGCATTCTTGTGCGTCAGTAGATAGTCCCAGGCCTGCGCCTCGGGAATGACCAGCAGACCGATGTCGCCGCTCACTGGCGTCGCCTCGAACAGCTCCTTCTGCTCGGGCGCATTGGCCCACTTGGCCATGTCGCTCGCCATGTCCGAACGCGGCGTCCGGGATCCGTCCATGCCGTAGGAGCCGAAGGCGCCGAACAGCGGACCTTCGAGCAGCGGCCGGTAGCGCAGGTTGAGCACGCCCGTGGCGCCAGCGGCGAACGAGGTCATGGTCAGCACGCGGACGTCCGCCGCGTCCATGATGCGGGCATCTTCCTTGTCGCGGCCAAGCACCTGCGGCTGCAGCCAGAGCGGACCACCCGGACGCTCGGCGTGCCACCACTTCTTGCCGCGCGCCGCGCTGCGGGTGAGATCGGGCCCGAAGAAGTTCTGCCAGGGCTTGAAGCCGCGACGGCCGGGGACCCAGGTCAGCCCGTAGATCTCGACCTTGCTGGCCGCCAGCCAGTCGTCGCTGCCATGGGAGACCATGTGCTGGATGGCGCCGCCGACACCGTGCGCGGCAATAAGGCAGTCCTTGTCGATGGCGCGGATGGTATCGATGCGCCACTGCATCTGGCCGTAGAACATCTCCCGCTTGAACTCGAGCCAGTCGAGGTTTTCGGGATAGGCGCCCAGCTCGGGCGGCGGCTCGATATCGTCCCACTCCGCATAGGAGTACCGGTGCCAGGCCTCGGCCAGGGCGTCGAGCGAGCCATGCTTCTTTTCGAGCCAGCGGCGGTATTCGGCCTTGGTGTAGGACGAGTAGTCGACCTCGGACGAGTAATTCACCTCGTTCCAGATATCGTAGCCGAGCAGGCCCGGATGGCCTTTGTATCGCTTGGCCATCTCGGTCAGGAACGCGCCTGCGGCTTCCTTGACCTCGGGGCAGTTGAGCGTCAGCGTCCCGGCGCCGCCGACATTGTAGCCAAAGCCGCCGACCGGTGCGCTGGGGGTCATGATGGAGCGCAACTCGCTGCCATCCATCTTGATCTGCCGGGCGTGAGCGTACTTTCGGTAAGCCCAATCGGGAGCGGCGTGGATCAGTTCGGCGATGATGGTCTTGATGCCGTTCTCGGCCGCCAGGTCCATCTGCCGGTCGTAGTCCGACCAGTCATAATGGCCGGGCCGACGTTCGATCGCGCTCCACATGAACCAGTGACGGAAGGTGTTCAGGCCGTCCTCTCTGGCAACGCCATAGTCCCGGTTCCAGTCCTCCTTGGGCGGGTGCGCCTTGCGGAAATACACCGCCCCAAAAGGTACCTGCGAAACCTTGTCCGTTGCCATCTGTCTAACTCCCTAAGGCAATGCGTATCCGTGGCGTCTCGCGACGCGCGTCGTGTTCGACTGTTGGTGGTGGTTGGCGCGCCGCGATTTACCGCATGGCGCTCTCCGTCGTCGTGAGCCGCATCACACGGCCTCCCGCGCACGATGCAGCATGCGCTTTTCACGCGGGTCGGCGTGCGGAACGGCCGAGATCAACCGCTTGGTGTAGGCCTCGCGCGGGGCCGAGCAGATCTGCTCGGCATCGCCGATCTCAACGATCTTGCCCCGGTGCATCACCGCGACCCGGGTGCAGAAATACCGGACGACCGAGATATCGTGCGAAATGAAGACGAAGCTGAGATCGAGCTTTTGCTGCAGCGACAGCAGCAGGTCCAGAATCTGGGCCCGGATCGATACGTCCAGCGCGGCGGTGGCTTCGTCCGCCACGATCAGCCGCGGATCGAGGGCGAGTGCCCGGGCGATGCCGATGCGCTGGCGCTGCCCACCGGAAAAGGCGTGCGGATAGCGCTCGGCCGATGCCGGATCGAGGCCGACGAGCTCCAGCAGTTCGGCGACGCGGGCCTCGCGCTCGCTCGCCGACTTCACGCCATCCACTACGAGCGGATCGCCAACGATCTCGCGGACGGTCAGGCGAGGGTTCAACGAGGCGAACGGATCCTGGAAGACGAGGCGCGCGTCGCGATGGAACGTCCGCAGCTGCTTGCGGTCGAGGCTGCGAACATCGACGCTTCGACCAGTCCGATCGCGATACTCGATCTCTCCGGCGGTCGGTTCCACGACCCGGAGCAGCATGCGACCGAGCGTGGTCTTGCCCGAACCGCTCTCGCCGACAATGCCGAGATTTTCGCCGCGCCGCAGCTCGAAGCTCACGTCATCGACGGCCTTGAGACCGGTTCCGGCCTTGCCGAACAGTCTTGAGCGCCCGCCGTAGACCTTGGACAGGTTGCGCACTGTGAGCAGCGGCGGGGCGGGTTCGGCGACCACCTCCTCTACAACGCGGGTCTTCTCGAGCTTGAGCGTCGCGTCGAGCAACCGGCGCGTATAGGGATGGCGGCTGCCGTGGAAGATGGTGTCGACGTCCGCCTGTTCGACGATGCGGCCGAAGCGCATCACCGCCACGTCGTCGGCCACCTCCGCCACCACGCCGAGATCGTGGGTGATCAGCAGCATGGCCATGCCGCGCTCGGTCTGGATGCGCTTGATGAGATCGAGGATCTCGGCCTGCGTGGTGACGTCGAGCGCGGTGGTCGGCTCGTCGGCGATCAGGATCTGGGGATCGGCCGCCAGCGCCATGGCGATCAGCGCGCGCTGCCGCATGCCACCGGAGAACTCGAAGGTGTAGCGGTCGATCATCTCGCCGGCGCGCGGGATCTCCACGCTGTCGAGCAGCTCGATGCCACGCTGGCGCGCCTCGGCCGGGGTCATGCCCTTGTGCAGCCGCAGCACCTCGATGAGCTGGCTGCCGATCGTATGGACCGGCGACAGCGAGCTCATCGGCTCCTGGAAGATCAGGCCGATCTGGCCACCCCGAACCCGGCGCATCTGGGGTCCGCCCGACGGCAGCGAAACCAGATCGAGCGGCGCCTCGCCCGGGCGCGACAGCAGGATGCTGCCGCCGGTGATCGTGCCGTTATGGTCGACCAGCCGCAGCAGCGAGCGGGCGGTGACGCTCTTACCCGAGCCACTCTCGCCAACGAGGCTCAGTGTCTTGCCGCGCTCAAGTGTGAAGCTGACATTGCGTACCGCATGCAGGATCTGCGTGCGCAGGCGGAAGTCGATGCTCAGGTCGTTGACCTCGAGGACGGCGTTCGGTGCGGCGGCATCGACCGCGGGGGTGGCGGGGCTGGTCATGGTCACGACTCGTACGGGTCCGCGGCATCGCGCAGGCCGTCGCCGAGGAAATTGTAGGCGAGGACAGTCGCCACTACGGCGCTCACCGGCCAGGCGAGCAGCCACGGAGCCGTCGCGACGGCGCGAATGTTCTGCGCGTCCTGCAGCAGCACGCCCCAGCTCACCACTGGCGGCTTGAGGCCGATGCCGAGGAAGCTCAGCGCCGTCTCGGCGACGATCATGGTGGGCAGCGCCAGGGTCACGACGGCAAGGATGTGACTGGTGAGCGAGGGCAGGATATGCCGCGTGATCAGCCGGGCCTCGCTGGAGCCATCCAGCCGCGCGGCGGTGACGAAGTCCTCCTGACGCAGAGCGAAGAAGCGGCCGCGAACCTCTCGCGCCAATCCGGTCCAGGCCAGCAGCGAGATGATGAGCGTGATGACGAAATAGACCTGGAGCGGCGACCATGAGGTCGGCACGGCCGCGGCGAGGCCAAGCCACAGCGGGATGGTCGGCATCGACGAGATGATCTCGATCAGCCGCTGGATGGAAGTATCGATCCAGCCGCCATAAAAGCCCGCGATACTGCCGAGCGCGATGCCCAGCAGCAGGCTGATGCCGACGCCGACGAGGCCGATCGACATCGACACGCGTGTTCCATAGATCAGCCGCGTCAGCAGGTCCCGGCCGAGCTTGTCGCTACCCAACAGGTACATCGTATCGCGCGGGTCGAGCGGCCCGATGAGATGCGTCGTCATCGGGATCAGGCCCCAGAGCCGATAGCCCGGACCCTCGACGAAGAAGCCGACCGGCACGATCTTGCTTTCATCGACGACGTAGTTGCGCTTCAGCGACTCCTTGTCGATCTCCATCGAGTAGCCGGCGACATGCGGAGCAAAGCGCGTCGACCCATCGGCATCGGTCAGGAAGAAGTGCAGCGGCTGAGGCGGCGCATAGGTGTACTGGGGCTTTGCCGCATCGGGCAGACCGGGCGCCAGGAACTCGGCGAACAGCGCCACGAAATAGAACAGCAGGACGACGA
Organism: Devosia sp. Soil_C_22; assembly: GCF_057657195.1. Classification (NCBI taxonomy): domain Bacteria; kingdom Pseudomonadati; phylum Pseudomonadota; class Alphaproteobacteria; order Hyphomicrobiales; family Devosiaceae; genus Devosia; species Devosia sp. Soil_C_22. The sequence goes on along the minus strand of NZ_JBDGIY010000001.1, from coordinate 60,780 downwards.
CGCCCGCCGCCAGGGCGACGCGGTTCTTCGACAGCTTGTACCAGAACAGCTTCCACGGGCCGGCGATCGCATCCTTGGCGGCTCCGCGATCGCTGCGCAGCTGCGTGAAGGATGGCGCGGTGTCGATGTCGTTGTCGATGAAGGTGTGGGCGGTCATGCGAAACGAATCCGGGGGTCGATGACCATCAGCAGCAGGTCCGAGATCAGCATGCCGATGAGGGTCAGCACGCCCAGCATCAGGATGATGCTGCCGGCGAGGTACATGTCCTGCACGGTCAGCGCGCGGAACAGCAGCGGTCCGACCAGCGGCAGGTTGAGAACGATCGCCGTGATGGTGACGCCGGAGACGAGCTCGGGCAGCACCCAGCCGATCGAGGACACGAACGGGTTGAGGGCTATACGCAGCGGATACTTGAGGATGACGTGATGCTCGGGCAGTCCCTTGGCCCGGGCGGTCACGACATAGGGCTTGGACAGCTCGTCAGTGAGATTGGCCCTGAGGATGCGGATCAGCGCCGCCGTGCCGCCGGTTCCGATGATGATGACCGGGATCCAGATGTGGCTCAGCAGGTCAACGAACTTGTCCCAGCTCCACGGCGCGTCGATGTATTGTTGCGAGAACAGGCCACCGACCGTCATGCCGAGGTAGCGGTAGGCTACGTACATCAGCACGAGCGCGAGAATGAAGTGGGGGATGGCGAGGCCCAGGAACCCCAGCAGCGTGAAGAAGTGGTCGCCGAAGGTGTGGCGGCGAACCGCCGAATAGATGCCGATCGGCAGGGACACGGCCCAGACGAACAGCAGGGCGAGCACCGAAACGCCGAGGGTCGCGCCCATGCGCTCCCCGATCAGATCGCGGACCGGGCGATTCCACTCGAACGAATAGCCGAAATCGCCGCGGAACAGGATGCCGCTGATCCATTTCCAGTACTGGATCCAGATCGGGTCATCGAAGCCGTAGATTTCGCGATAGCGAGCGACCAGCGCCTGATCGACCGACACACCGCTATCGGCCATCGTGGCCAGCATGGACGTCAGGTAGTCGCCCGGCGGCAGCTGGATGATCAGGAACGATATGATCGACATGCCGATCAAGGTCGGCACCATGTAGGCGATGCGCCTGAGAATGTATCGAAGCATGGCTCGCGTTCGTCGGTTCGGGACCGCCTGGCCGGATCGAATGCCGGCCAGGCGAGGTGCTCAACTCAGGCCTTGGCGAACTGCTCGGGGCGTGCCGGCCCGGGGGTCGGCCAGCCGTAGGAGTTGGGCATGGTGGTCGGGACGTTGACCATGTTGTTCCGCACCACGCCGTAGCTGTCGGGCGGCAGGCTGACGCCGAAGGTGAAGAACAGGTCGGCGGCGTTCTCCAGCAGCTGGGCCATCAGCGTGTTCTGCTCGGCCGGGTCGGCCGAAGCGAGCAGCTTCCGGTAGAGGTCCTGCTGGGCCTTCACGTCGGCCGGCGGTTCAATCGCTTCCGGATCGGTGGGGTCGGAGTAGTAGAGCGACCAGCCTCGGGCGAACAGCGAGCTCGTGGCAATGGTCGGCACGAAATAGCGGGCGTCGAGCATTGCCGCGACGCCGCTATTGGCACCGAACTGGTGGGCGGTCGCGTCGAAATCGAGGCTCTGGCGAACCCGCGTTTCCCACAGCGAGCGGTCCATCGAGCGCACCTGCGCATCGATACCCACGGCCTGGAACATCGGAATGACCAGCTGGAACATGTCGACGAAGGTGGTGCGCGTCTGGTCGAGTTCGAACACGAGGGTGAAGCGCTTGCCGCTTTCATCGAGGCGCCAGCCATCGCCGTCCCGGTTGGGCAGCAGCGTATCGAGCATCGTACTGGCCTTGTCCGGATCGTACTCGGTCCACTCCTTGGCCAGCCGCTCGTTATAGAGCGGATCGCCCTCGCGGATCGAAGCCTGCGCCGGCGTGCCCTGGCTCACGAACACCGCGTCGATCAGCGCCTGCCGGTCGATGGAGACGGACAGGGCCTGGCGGAATTCCTTGGTGTTGAAGAGCTTGTTCTTGATCGGATCGGGGTGGTTCAGGTTCAGCTGGAAGGCCATCACGTTGGCCGCGGTCTCGGTCAGCGTGTAGAAGTCGTAGTTGCCCGCTTGTTTGCCATCGAACAGCACCGGCTTGTTCGTCGGCGTGGCGATGTACTGGTCCATCACGTCGATGTCGCCCTGCAGCGTCTTCAGCAGCAGCACCTGCGGATCGGCCACCAGCTGGTAGACGACGCGATCCATGTAGGGCAGCTGTCTGCCCTCGGTATCGACCTTGAAATAGTAAGGGTTGCGAACGGCGACCGCCTGCTCGGTATTCTGGCCCGGCGCACTGCCACCTTCATTGGCGAACGACCAGGCATTGAGCGTCGGCCGGTTCGGGTTCTGGTAGAACACCGTGTCGTCGGCGAAGCCCACTTCACGCTGGAACAGCGCAACCCAGCCCTCGAGGCCGGCATCCTTGGCCAGCTTGTCGGCATCCGGGTTGTAGCGGATGTGGAATTTTTCGAGATAGTGCTTGGGTGTGCGGGTGATCTGGTCCTGCTGCGCCCAGGCGAGCTGGTGGGCAAAGAAGCCGTTCGGGCCGGGGAACTTGACCTTGAAGACCTGCTCGTCGATGACTTCGACCGTGCCCGGCTCACCGTTCACGAACCACCACGAGTTTCCTCCGGTCATGCTTTCGGGATCGGCGAAACAGGCGTCGTACCAGAACTGCACGTCTGCCGTGGTGAACGGGACGCCATCCGACCACTTGTGACCCTTGCGCAGCTGGAAAGTGAATTCGGTGGCGTCGGCATTGGCTTCGAAATGCTCAGCCGTGTTCTCGACGAGGCCGGTCCAATCCTGATTGTAGCGCACCAGCGGCTCGTAGCCTTGGCAGCGCACGATGACATGCGAGCCCCCGCCGCCGACCAGCGCGTTGTTCCAGGTGCCACCATAGGCGGCCGGGCGCTCGAGCGGGGTGATGACCAGTGGGTTGACCGGTAGCCGCTCGGCCAGGGGCGGCAGAGCACCCGACGCCACCTGATCGGCAAACACCTTGGCCTCCAGCTCCTGAGCCACGGCGCCTCGGGTGAGATACGCGCCCGCCGCTAGCGTCGACGCTCCGGCAATAAACGACCTTCTACTCAGCCTGACCACATTTCCTCCTCTCGGGCTATGCCTGCTCGCTTGCTTTTTCTAAGCCTTTCAAGCAAGAAATGTTAGGTAAAGTGTTAGGTTTGAAGGACCGGCTACACTCAGATTCCGCGGGACACTAAGACCTAATGTGGGCTAGCAATGGCTGACCCCGTGCGGAATCGAGCGGGTATCGGGAGACAAGGGAGGTTAGGTGCGTTAGGTGGCAGCGTCGAAAAAAGTAACAATTTCCACGATCGCGCAGGTGACCGGTCTCAGTAAGTACTCCGTCTCGCGGTCTCTGGCCGACAAGAGCGGGGTCAGCGAGGAAACACGCGCCCGCGTAAAATCCATCGCCGAGGATCTCGGATACATTCCGGCGCCGGAACGGGACATCCCTCGGATTGGCGTGATCTTTCACGACACGGACTACATCAACAGCCGCTTCTACCTGAAGCTGCACCAGGGCATCGAGCGCGAGGCACTGTCTCGGGGCTATCGCACCACGATCAACTGGACGCACAGCGCCGCCGACATCGATCGCGCGCTCAAGGAGACGTCCGGACTCATTCTGGTCGGACCCCACGAGCCATCCGTCTTCGCCGCTGCCCGTGCCCTCAACAAACCCGTCGTGCGGCAGGGCCGGGTGTCGTCGCTCGAAAAAGCCGACAATGTCAGCGGCACCGACCACGAGGCCGGGGCTGCCGTGGCCGAATACCTGTTATCGCTGAACCATCGGCGCATCGTCTACGTCCACGGGCAGCCCGGATATCGCGGGCGGGTCGAGCGCTCCAACGGCATGCGCGAAGTGCTCGAGCAGGTGCCCGACGCCGAACTCCGCGAGCTGATCTTCGAGCCCGAGGCGGACTTTGCGGACCATTTCGCGGCGCTGCTCAAGACCGGCTTCAAGCCCACCGCGTTCTTCTGCGCGCGCGACGGGCTGGCGCTGACCGTCGTCTCCGAGCTGCTGCGCCTCGGCTACAAGATCCCACGCGACGTGTCGGTGGTGGGGTTCGGCAACGACGAGGTTGCCGTGCAGGTCGTCCCCCAGCTGACCACCGTCGGCATGGACGGCGAGCAGGTCGGGGCGGCGTGCATGCGGCTGCTCGATGACCGGCTGAACATGCGCATCAGCCCAAACGTGTCAGTGCGCCTCCATATCGCCAACGAGATTATCTTCCGAGGCTCCTGCGGGCCCTGTCCGGCCGCATGAGTGAGGTGCCGCGACGACTTTTGCAGCCCTGGCGGCCCGAACCATGCTAGAGGTCGAAGCGACGTGAAGTTGCTAGCTGACCGGGGCAGACGTTGCCGAAGTGGACTGATGTTGCTGACTTGCGCGGCCTCGTGCGCGCGCCCACGCTCGGTGATGTCCTGCACCGCGAGATGCGCGAGTTGATCAGGAGCGGCGAGTGGCCGGGCGGCTCCCGGCTGCCGACCGAGAGCGAGCTCTCGCAACGCTTCGGTGCCTCGCGGCCAGTCGTCCGGCAGGCGCTGGCAAAGCTCAGGGACGAGGGACTGATCTCGTCGCGCCAGGGATCGGGCAGCTACGTGCTGGCGGAGCCGGAAGCCGCGGCGTTGCCGGCCCTGCACTTCCCGCAAATTCGCAGCCTCGGCGATATCGAGACCTTTCTGCACTTTCGCGAGGGGATCGAGAGCGAAGTGGCGGCAGCCGCAGCAGCCAGCCGCACCGAACAGGATGTCGCACGGCTGCGCGCCCTCGTCTCGACCGGCAGGATAGAGCGCAAGGCCCCGCTCACCCCGGAGGAGGATTTCGGGTTCCACCTGGCGGTGGCGGAGGCATCGCGGAACCCGTTCTACCTCAATACCGTGCTTTCCCTGCAGCAGCACATCCTGATGACCTTGGAGATGATCTGGAGTTTTTCGGGCGACGGGGACGACCTCCCGGATCAGGTCCGCGCCGATCATGCGGCGATTGTCGAGTTCATCGCCGGCGCCGATGCAGAGGGAGCCCGTGAGGCGATGCGCACGCACCTGGTGCGCAGCCGCAACCGATTGCAGCGCGGCAGCACGTCAGGTGGCCCCTCGGGTCCTGTCAAGCGGCCGCAGTCGTAAAAAACCCTCCCGAGAGGAAGGGACCCGGCGACAGTTCGGCTAGCCGTGTAGCGCCGTGTGGTACGGCTCATTGGCGAGGTCGGCATCGAGCCCCGGTGAGATGACGGACAGGCCACCGGCCCTGGCACTGACGAAGTACTGCAAGTGGTAGTCGCTGTCGGTGTAGGCGGCCGGGACGCTGGCCTTGTAGCCCTCACCATCCGGCTCCATCACCGCGTGCGACCAGCGTTCGGCCTGGTTCACGTGCCGGAAATGCAGCGTCGGCGCCGCGTCGAACTTGCCCTCCACGCGAACCTCGAACGTCTCACCGGCGACGAGCCGGGCGGACGTGGCCGTCTCGAGCTTTCGGCTCTCCACCGGGCTGCGGTGGGCCAGCAGTTCCAGCGCCCGCTCCACCTCGGCAGTGGGGGCGGTGGTGTTGCCCTGCCCCGCGCCGGTATAGTTCTTCAACGCACCGCGCGAGGCCTCGATGTCTAGTATCTCGGCCCGTATCTCCTCGAGCCGCGAGTGCCAGGAGCCCCGCATCCAGCTCTGCGGACCATAGGTCAGGTCGGTGTGGTAGACCTCGCGGCTGAGCGCCGCGATGGTTCCCCAAGCCGAGACGGAGCGCCGGGCGTAGTCGAGCACCGTTTCGATCAGCGATGTCACGTGCGTTGCGAGCCACAGCTCGGCGTAGACCGCGGCACGGAACCGCTCGGCGAAGAACCGGCCGAGGCCGGCGGAGATCGCCGCATCGATGGCCAGCCGCTGCACCGCCGGCCGGCCGTAGTCGCGGGTCGCCTTGAGGTCGACCAGGGCATGTTCGGCCCCGCCGGCCAGATCTTCGAGCCAGTCCGCTACGTCGAGCGGCGAGTAACGATGGTCGACCGCCCCCGCCAGCAGCATCTCGGCATATTCGCGCGGGCTCGAGAAGAGCTCGGAGTCGAACGGTACGACATTGCCGAACCTCGCCTCGCCCTCGATGTCGAAGGCATAGGCACGGCCGTTATTGCCCGGTATCAGGCTGATATTGCTGTAGATTTCCGGCCAGTAGTGATTGTTGGAGGCGGACGGCCCGTGCGCCAGGGTGATCAGCGGCAGGATACGGCTGGCGAGCGACAGAGCCCGCTCGCACTCATCCGCCCCATCGCCGCATTCGGCCCGCAGCTGCCGCATCCAGCTGTCGCGCGGCGCCTCGGGATTGAACAGCAGCCGGCCCCAGACGCGATATTGATAGGTGTATTTCTCCCAGTCGTAGCGGGGAGCGAGTTCCTGCCGCTGGTAGTTGAAGCGGCCGCCCGGAATACCGGTGCCCATGCGGCCCTTGAAGCTCAGCGGCTCACACCACTCCACACCATCGGCGCCGGCATACATCGAGCTGCGGCCATAGCCGGCAGCGAGCACCGGATCGCCCCAGAGCAGGATGCGCTGGGTGCCCGGCCAGATGCGGAACAGGACCTTGTAGTCCTTGTCGCGCCGTAGCAGGTCGCCATAGCTGTAACGCAGGAAGCTGCGCGAGCCGCTGCTGATGCGCTCGCGGTCGCTACGGTTGGGGTTCTTGGGGTACTCGCGGTTGCGGATCGAGGACTGGTGGTAGGGCAGCCCCATGTGCTCGGCCAGGTACTTGGGCGAAGCCGTGACCGGCATGCCGCTCTGCTTGGCGACCTGCAGCATTTCGAAATCGAGACCCTTGCCGTGCATGTCGATCTCGACCGGCCGGCCGACGGCGCTGACGCCCGAGAACGCGACACGCCAGAAATCATAGTCGCCTTCCGAAATGCCGCCCTCTACGTGCACGCGGAAAGTAATGCCGGTGATCTGCGGCACCTGCTGCAGGATCTCGGTGATCGCGTCGCGGCAATAGGGGGCGAGGTTCTCGTCGGTGACCCCGGTCACGCTCTGGCGGGCCCGCGGCACATCGTCGAAATCGTAGCGCTGCGTCCAGAGCGCGAGCTGGAAGTCCATGCCGCGGCGGGCGGTCTCCTCGCCGATGAATTGCAGCATCTCGAGGTTGCGGCGACGCTCTTCTGCATCGACGCCCGACACAGCGATGTCATAGCCGGGCAGCGCAACCAGATAGGGGTAGGGAAAGTAGAAATAGACGTCGTTGATCCACAGATTGTGGCCCGGATAGTTGTAGCCCATCCCCAGCGTCAGCGAGAACCGGTTGAACCGGTTCGAGGCCAACATGTCGAGATAGGCGCGCCACTGGTTCCTGTCATAGAACCAGACCTTGTCCTCTTCCTCACTGCAGAACAGTCGCGCCATTGAGCGGATCGCCGCGGAGGGCGCCTCGCAGAGTGGGAGCGATCCGAACAGACTGTCCTGCCGGTTCGCGTGGCTCGCCCGGTCGGCGAGCTCGGTGACCGCATAGACCAGCGCGCGCTCGTCATAGGCCCAGATGGCGAGGCCCGATCCAGTCTCGGCGATGGCGAACGCCTCGGCCCGTTGCTCGACCTCGATCCCGGCCGGCGGCGTCGGGACGATCGAGATGCCGAAGTCGGCATCTTCCGATATGGCGATGCCATGCCGGCTCAGCGCACGCGCCAGTTCGGCGAACGCCCACGACTGGGTCTCGCTCGCATGAGACGGGGGAAGGCTGACGGTGGTGGGCCACGCCATGTAGTTACTCCAGATACGATAGGGGTTCGGTGCGCTGGCGCGGACGAGAAAAGCCGCCCCAACCCAGCCGGGCCGGAGCGGCTCTGGATCAGGCGCGGGTGGCCTTGCTCAGGTCCCAGTCGGACCCGCCGGACTCGACTTCGTAGCCGAGTTCACAGCCGACGCCGCGGACCATGAGGAAGCCGTTCGTGCAAATCGGCAGGTAGACCGCGTCACGCAGCACCTGGGCCTCTGCCTCGCGCACCAATTCGAGACGCTTGTCGAGGTTCGGCTCGGACAGCGCGGCCTCGATCTTGTCGTCGATGCCCGGCATTTCGAGGCCATAGCGGCTGAGATTCTGCCCGCCATCGGCGGCACTGGTCTTGGACAGGTACTGTAGCAGCGGCACCGTCGGCACCGGAGCAAAGGCCGCCGAGAGCATTGACAGCGAGTTGGTGCCGGCCACCTGATCGGCGTGGAATGTCGTGTGCTCCTTGACCGCCAGGTTCATGGTGATGCCGGCGCGGCGCAGCTGCTCCTGGATCATCAGGGCGATCGAGGAATAATCCTCACGCTGCGAGGTGTAGGCGTCGAAGGTGAAGTTCTCGATGCCGGCCTCGGCCAGCAGCGCCTTCGACTTTTCGATGTCGAGATCGTAGCGGATATCGTCGGGGATCGTCTCGGCAGTGAAAGCGCCGAGGAAGCTCGGCGGGTTGACGCCATAGGTCTCGGCACCGAACGGGGCCATCGCCTGGGCGATTTCCTTGCGGTCGATGGCGTAGAAGATGGCCTGGCGGACGCGCACGTCCTCGAACGGCTTGATGCGCAGGTTGACGTGCATCGAAAAGAAGCTGCCCGGGCTCGAGACGTCGAAGCCGAGCCGGGGTTCCTGCTTCTGCAGCGAGGGGACCCAGCCGGGGGCGCGAACGCCTTCGACGATGTCGAGATCGCCCGAGAGCAGCGCCAGCGTGCGGGCCGTGGTGTCGGCGACATAGCTGAAGTGGATGCGCGGCATCACCGGCTTGTCGCCCCAGTAATCCGGATTCGCGGCGACGGTGATGCCATCCGCCGGATTCTCGTGCACCTTCTCGGACATGTAGGGCCCGGTGCCGATGGGATCGAACTCGATGGCGGTCTCGCCCTTTTCCTCGATCGCCTTCTTGGACATCACGTTGGTCGGATAGCCGAGCAGCGAGCTGACCGGGAACAACGGATCGGGCCGCTGGAGCTTGAAGACGATGGTATACGGACCGTCCTGCTCGATAGCCTCGATGTTCTCGTAGACCGCACGGGTAGTGCCGGAACGCTCGGGATCGAGCATGCGATCGAGCGAGTACTTGACGTCTTCCGACGTCATCTCGCCATAGCCCTTGTGGAACTGCACGCCCTCGCGCAGCTGGAAGGTCCAGGTGCGGGCGTCCTCCGAACTCTGCCAGGAGGTAGCCAGCGCGGGCTGCAGCTCGTCGAGGCTCTTGGGGTAGCGGCCGAGCGGGGCGGCCACCAGGCGGTCGTGAATGTGGTTGATGGTCCAGGCGTCGGCGCCCTGGTTGATCTTGGCCGCGTCGAAGTTGCGCGGACCGCCGGCGGCGAAGGCCACCCGCAGCGTATCCGACTGATCCTGCGCCCACGCGCGAGTGACCTGACCGGCCGCCAGGGCGGTGCCCGCGGCGGCGCTGATTGCTAGAAATGTACGGCGCTTCATGTCGCCCATCCTCCCTGATGTGTCCAACTGCGAACAGGACGGCCGGCACTCTAGGGGACGCGCGAAGCGCGGGCTTTCGAGGCGGCGGACTATTTCGCGCTATGACACGCTTCCACGATGCGGAAACCTGACCGCCGTCTCAGCCCGGCTGATCCGCCGGCAGGTGCCCGCCGACAGCGATAGTGAGGTCGCGCGCTACCCGCGCCACGATCTCCCCGACGGGCTCCACCCGGTCCTCTGTCAGGCGCACAGCCAGCCCGGACACCGAGATCGCACACAGGACTTCGGCGTGCGCGTTGTAGACCGGGGCGGCGATGCAACGCAGACCGACCTGGTATTCCTCGTCGTCCACGGCGTAGCCACGCAGCCGCACCTGCTCGAGGTCGGCGCGCAGGTCGGCCATGCGGACGATCGAGCGGTGCGTATAGCGGTGCATGCCACGCACAGCCACGTTGCTGGCTGTCTCGTCGGGCGAGAAGGTCGCGAGTATTGCCTTGCCCATGCCGGAATTGGCCATGGGCACGCGCCCGCCGACCCTGGTGATCGCCCGCATGACCTCGCGGCTCTCAACCTGGGACAGCACCACGACGTCGCCATCGTCGATGATGCCGAGGTTTGCGGTCTCGCGCGTCACGTCGCGCAGGCGGCGGAGGAACGGCGATGCCGCCGAGACGAAGTTGCGGTGCCGCACGAAACGCGAGCCGACGAGGAAGCTCTGGCGCCCGATATGCCAGGTCCCGCTCGATGAATCGAACTGCACGAACTGACGGCGCTGCAGCGTCGTCAGCAGGCGGTGGGCGGTCGAGGGCGACAGCTGCGTCCGCTCGGCGAGGTAGACCAGCCGGCAGCCGTCCTCATCCTCGCCAATGGCTTCGAGCAGCCGCAGGGCCCGCTCTACCGACTGGACATTGCCCGACCGGTCCCGCTCCGTTCGCACTTCAGGTGTAGTGTCGCTGTCATCGGACATTTCGTCTCCTACCGGCAAGCGCCGCGGCTTGCTCGAGCTAAGCGGGCAAGGCAGCCAGTGGTTGTTCCATGGCCCAGTCGGTGCCCCATTCCTGCACGAGATGACCCTGCCCGAGATCACGATAGCTGCGCTCGGGCACGACGTAATCGGGGCTGCGGATCGGGCTCTTGATCTCGGAATTGTCGGCCGTGCGGATCTGATGCCGCCGCGCCGGATCAGGAATCGGGACGGCCGCAATCAGCCGCTTGGTGTAGGGATGCTGCGGGCTACCGAACACGGCGCCGGCCGGCCCGATCTCGACGATCTCGCCAAGATACATCACGGCGACGCGGTGGCTGACGCGCTCGACCACGGCCATGTCGTGCGAGATGAACAGGTAGCTCAACCCGAGCTGGGCCTGCAGGTCGAGCAGCAGGTTCACCACCTGCGCCTTGATCGACACATCCAGCCCTGACACCGACTCGTCCGCCACGATCACCTTGGGCGAGAGCGAGAGGGCGCGCGCAATGCAGATGCGCTGGCGCTGGCCGCCGGAGAACTGCTGCGGATAGCGGCTGGCGACCTGCGGATCGAGACCGACGCGCTGCAGCAGGTCGGCCACCATGGCGCGCGCCTGCTCGGTAGTCCCGAGCTTATGGGTGAGGAACGGCTCGGCGATGGCCTCGCCCACCCGCAGGCGCGGATTGAGGCTCGCGAACGGATCCTGGAAGATCATCTGGATATGCCGGCGCATGTCCCGCATGCGGGCCTTGTCGAGCCCGAGGATGTCACTCCCCTCCAGCGAAACCGTGCCGCTTTGCGGTTCGACCAGACGCATGATGGCGCGTCCGGTGGTCGACTTGCCGCAGCCGGATTCGCCGACCAACGACAGCGTCTCGCCCGGCTTGATCTCGAAGCTGACATTCTCGACCGCATGCACGCGGCCCTTGACGCCGCCGAACAAGTCGTTGGAGACATCGTAGCGCTTGACGAGGTTCCGAACCGACAGAACCGGCTCGGCATCGTGCACCACGCTGTTGCTGCGGACGGGCGCTATCTCGAGCTCGCCGGTCGTCCGGTTCATCATCGGGAAATGCTGGGGCTGGCTGGCCGGCTTGCTGCCGAGCCGCGGCACGGCCGCGATCAGGCTGCGCGTATAGGGGTTTGCCGGCGCGGCGAAGATATCATCCGTGCTTCCTTGCTCGACCACCTCGCCACCCAGCATGACGACGGTGCGATCGGCGATCTCGGCCACCACGCCCATGTCGTGGGTGATGAAGAGGACGCCCATCCCCTCGTCCTGCTGCAGTTCCTTGATCAGCTGCAGGATCTGCGCCTGGATGGTCACATCGAGCGCCGTGGTCGGCTCATCGGCAATCAGCAGCTTGGGGCGACAGGCAAGCGCCATCGCGATCATCACGCGCTGCCTCATGCCGCCCGACAGCGAGATCGGCAGGTCCCGCGCCCTTATCGCGGCAGCGGGAATGCGGACCCGGTCGAGCAGTCGTATGGCTTCAGCCTTGGCCGCATCCTGCGACATCTGGCCATGGATGGTCAGCACCTCGGCGATCTGGTTGCCGACGCTGACCAGTGGATTGAGGCTTGTCAGCGCTTCCTGGAACACCATGCCGATCTGGCGGCCGCGAATGTGGCGCATCTGCGCTTCCGGCAGGCCGATGAGTTCCTGGCCGTCGAGCTGCACCGAGCCTTCGATACGGCTCGATGCGGGATCGAGCAGCCGCATGATCGAGAGCGCCGTAACGCTCTTGCCCGAGCCGGATTCACCGACCACGGCCAGCGTCTGCCGCCGGTCGATGTCGAAGGACAGGCCCTTCACGATCTGGGTCCATCCGGTCGAAGTCCGGAATGCGGTCTTGAGGTTGGTGACCTTCAGCACGGGGACAGAAGCGGATGCGCCCTGTGCGGCGCCGGCATTGATATCGTTCATTTCCCGCCCTCCTATTCCGAGCTCGTGGACGGATCGAGCGCATCGCGCACGGCATCGCCGATGAGGTTGAAGGCGAGGACGACCAGCGTGATCGCGGCGCCCGCGCCGATGATCGGCCAGGACGAACCGAAGATGTTGTTCAGCCCATCGCGGATGATATTGCCCCAGCTCGGGTTCGGCGCCTGCGTGCCGATGCCGAGAAAGCTCAGCGAGGCCTCGAGGCGGATGGCGGAGGCGACCCAGAGCATGGCGAGAACCACGATAGGCGCCACGATGTTGGGCACGATGTGCTTGAAGATGATGACGGGCGTCGGCACGCCGACCGAGATCGCCGCTTCCACATAGGCTTCCTGCTTCACTGCCAGGGTTTGCGCACGGGCGACGCGGGCAAAGCCGGGCACGAACGCCACGGTGATCACGAAGATGACGTTCCAGAACCCACCGCCGAGAACGGCGGCGATCAGGATGGCCAGCAGCAGTTCGGGGAAAGCGAGCAGCAGGTCGACGACGCGGGAGATGATGCGGTCGAGAACACCGCCGAAGTAGCCGGCGACGACGCCCAGCGCGGTTCCGATGATCGCGGCGCAGAAGGGCGAGATCAGGCCGAACAGCAGTGAGTTGCGCGAGCCGTAGAGCATGCGCGACAGCACGTCGCGCCCGAACTGGTCGGTGCCCAGCCAGTGCTGGGCGCTCGGCAGCCCGTTGATCTTCAGCATCGACTGGGCCAGCGGATCATACGGCGCAAGCAGCGGCGCAAATGCCGCGACTAGCGCGAAGGCCAGGATGATGAAGCACGCCACCATGGTGCCGGGCCGGGCCGTGACGATGCTGAGCAGTTGCCGCAGAGGGGTCGGACGCGCGGGGAGCGCGGGGCCGGTTTCGGTCACTAGTGTCATCATTGCACCCGGATGCGTGGATCAACCACGATGTAGACGAGGTCCATGATCAGGTTGATCACCACCACGAACATGGCGAACACGACCACGCCGCCCTGGATCACGGCGTAGTCGCGCTCGGCGATAGCATTGACGAGGAGCTTGCCCACGCCGGGCCGGTTGAAGACCATTTCGATGGCAACCGAGCCGGAGAGCGTCGCCAACAGGCTCAGCCCGAGACCCGTCGTGATCGGCAGCAGCGCGTTCCTGAGCCCATGCCGGTAGATGATGCGACTATCCTTGGCGCCCTTGGCCTTGGCGGTGCGGATGAAGTCCTTGCCGAGCACCTCGAGCAGCGAGGTTCGGGTCAGCCGGCCGATGAAGGCGGCCTTGACCAGCGCCAGCGTCACTGCGGGCAGGAACACGTGGTACATGCGATCGGCAAAGCCGACGCCACCGCCGTTGATGGGGAACCAGCCGAGGTTCAGCGCGAAGACGATGAGCAGCAGCGCGCCGAGATAGAAGTCGGGAATGGCATAGCCGATCAGCGAGAAGACGCGGACGCTGGCGTCGGGCCACTTGTTGCGGTTGGTGGCCGCGACCACGCCCAGCGGCACGCCGGCGACGATGCCCATCAGCATGGCGACGATAGTCAGCTCGATGGTGAAGGGCAGGTTGTAGGCGATGAGATCGATGACGGCGCGGCCATTGGAGGTGGACGTACCGAAATCGAGGGTGAGCACGCCTGTGACGAAGTTGATGAACTGCAGCCAGAGGGGATCGTTCAGCCCCATCTGCTCGCGCAGGATCGCCAGCTGCTGCGGCGTCGCCATGTCGCCCAGCGCCGCCAGCGCCGGGTCGCCGGGCAGGATGCGCATGGCAAAGAAAACGAGAAGCAGGACGAGGAACACTGTCGGAACCGCGTCCAGCAGCCTCATCAGGAGATTACGTGCCATAGGTCATTGATCCGTTCCGGACATCGCGCGTGAGGGGGAAGCCGCGCGTCGCTGGCGACGCGCGGCAGTGCCTCAGCTCACGCGGCGGGCGCGATAGAGCGGCCACGCCGCTCCGCCCGAGACGACGTCGTAGCCAAGGTCGACGCGCGGATTGCGGGCCACCACGTAGCCCAGGGTGATCATCCCAAGGCATGGCAGGTCGGTCAGGATCTTCTTTTCGATCTCCTTGAACGTCTCCACCCGGGCCTCGAAGCTCGGCTCGTTCTGCGCCTTGGCCAGCAGGTCGTCGATGCCCGGGATGACGACGCCGTAGTGGCTGTAATTGCCACCGCCGGTGCCATCTGGCTTGACGCAGGCGGCCGCCGAAGTCTGCTGGGTGAACACGTTGATCGGCAGCGGCGGATAGCTGGTCGAATTCAGCGGCATCGCGTTCTTGTCGTTGCGATTGTCCGCGTGGAACGTGTTGTGGTCGATGATCGGCATCTCGAGCGTAATGCCGACATTGCGCAGCTGCTCCTGCACGATCAGCATGATCGTCTGGTAGTCTTCGCGCTGGCTGACATAGCAGGGGATGGTCACGCCACCAGACAGGCCGGCTTCGGCCAGCAGGGCCTTGGCCTTCTCCGGGTCGTAGTTGTACTGCAGCTCGGGCGGCAGTTCCTCGCGGGTCACCGAACCCTCGAACTGGCTGGCGATGAGGCCGACCATGGGCTTGGCCACGGCGCCATAAGCCTGCGCGATGGCAGAGCTGTCGATGGCGTAGCGGATAGCCTGGCGGACGCGGATGTCGTCGAGCGGCTTACGCGTCAGGTTGAGGTGCAGGAAGTTGAACGAGCCCGGCGAGGTCACGTCGAACACCGTGTCGGCGGAGCGCTGCTGCATCGACTCGATCCAGCCCGGCGAGCGCACGCCGTCAATCATGTCGATCTGGCCCGAAGCGAAGGCCAGCGTGCGGGCGGTGGTGTCGGCGATGAAGCTGATGTTCAGCTTTTCGGTCACGGCCTTGTCGCCGAAGTGATCGGCGAAGGCGGTCAGCATGGCGCCGCCTTCTTCGCTATAGCTCTCGAGCTGGTAGGCGCCGGTGCCGATGGGGTCGAAGTTGAAGCTGTCGCCTTTCTCCTCGAATGCCTTCTTGCTCATGATGCCGGCCGACAGGGTAGAGGCCACGGAGCCGTTGAACATCGGATCCGGGCGCTTCAGCTTGATCACTACGGTGTACGGGTCGGGCGCCTCGATCGTCTCGATGTTCTGGAAATAGAGCTTGTTGACCGTGACGAGGTTCGGGTTCAGCTGGCGGTTGTAGCAGAACAGCACGTCCTCGGCCGTCATCTCCCCATAGCCCTTATGGAACTGCACGCCCTGGCGCAGTTTGTAGGTCCAGGTGAGCGCGTCCTCGGTGCTTTCCCAGCTTTCGGCCAGTGAGGGCTGGAAGTCTTCCGGCCGGTTGGCGTAGTTCCCATCCGGCGGCTTCACGAGCATGTTGTACATCTGGAACATGACCCAGTTGTCCGCGCCGACCGTGCCCGGCTGCTGCGGGCTGAGGCCGTTCAGCCCGTTCACGGCCAGGGCCATGCGAATAACATTGGCGTCCTGTCCGGCGGACGAAGTGATGCCGAGGCCTGCGGCGGCCCCCATGGCACCGGCGGTTGCCAGAAATGCACGTCTAGTGAGCGCCATTGGTTCCTCCATGCGCTGGTTATCCGCGAAGCGTCAGGATCAGACCCGACGCTTCGCGATCTCTGCTTCATTGAATTCGAAGCCGAGGCCGGGCCGCTCGGACAGCTTGAACTTGCCGTCGACGGGCCCGATCGGGTGGGTGAATGCGACGTCCGAGCGGCCTGAGGCGTCGGCGTACTCAGCCGGCTTGGTCATGTGCATCACGCTCGAGAGCACGTGCAGGTTGGCCATGTGCCCGATCCCCGGCTGGGTCTGGTGCGGAACGAATTCCACGCCGTGCGCGAAGCAGATCGCTGCGCACTGCATCAGCCCGGTGATGCCGCCCATCTTGATGATGTCGGGCTGAACCATCCGCACGCCGGCAAGGATCAGATCGACGAGGGCCTGCGTGGTGTAGCTCTGCTCGCCGGCGGAGACGGTGATATCCAGCCGCTGGGCCACCTCGCCCATGGCGCGCACGTCATAGTGCTGCACGGGCTCCTCGAACCAGGCGTATCCAAGATCCTCGAGGACGCGGCCCATGCGCATGGCGCCGCTGATCGAGTACTGGTTGTTGGCATCGAAGGCGAGCGGCAGGTCGTCGCCCACCAGCTTGCGCACCGCACGCACCTTGGCGATGTCGGTGGGCAGGTCATGGTCCTGCCGCGTCCGGTCACCGTCGAGCCGCACCTTGATGGCGGCGGGCTGCTCGGTGCGCCAGCGCCGCTCCACGCGCGCCACGGTCTCTTCGACGGTGGTATCCTGGTTGCCGCCGACCGAGGAATAGAAGGGCAGCTCGGTGCGCCAGGCGCCACCGAGCAGCTTGTAGATGGGTTGGCCGAGCAGCTTGCCCTTCAAGTCCCACAGCGCGAGGTCGACCGCCGCCAAGGCGCCGGTCAGCGCGCCTTCCGGCCCGAGCTTCACCAGCCGGTGCAGGGCCCTGTCGTAGATGACCGCATGATCCAGCGGATCGGCGCCGATCAGGTTGGGCGCGACATAGCGATTGATGATGTCTATGGAGTGCTCGCCACCCATCATCGGCGACGCCTCGCCATAGCCAACCAGGCCGGACTCCAGCTCGACACGCACCCAGGCGCTGTTGGCGGTCCGCGGGCTGTCTGGTTTCCACGCTAGCTGAAAGGCTTCCACCAGGCGGATTGCATCAGGCATCGTTCGCTCCTTGTCGATCGGCGCGAGACAAAGCCTAAGTCGGGTAATTTGTAAAAACTTGCGTGCACAAATTCCACGATGTGGAATGTGCCCGCCGAAGCAGGGGTACCGAACGCAGTCCGTCGCACGTGCCGGATCATCGCCGCAGGAAGGCGGCTCGTGGACGCTCAGGTTGGCGCAGGGGACCTGGCATCGATTGATTGAGCGGGGATACGGCGGCTGTTTTAGCCGGCTTCAGTCTTGTACGCGGCAAAGATGAGGAGATCGACGCGCTTACCTTGGGGGGTGAGGACTTCCTGGCGCAGGCGGCCTTCGAAGGGGAAGAGCGGGGCGCGCATGAGGTGATAGATCATGCGCCGGTTGGTGGCGAGGATGCCGACCGAGAGTTTGTCGAGGCCGCGGTGCTGCAGCATATGCTGCATCAGGGCGAGTATGGTTTCGTGCACGACGTCGGTGCCCCAGTGCGCCCGGTCGATCAGCGCGGTGGTGAGCATGCCGCGGCGGTGCTGCAGGTTCACGTCGATGGTGAACATGCCGATCAGCTCATTGCGGTCTCTGGGATAGACGCCGATGGCGTAGCGCGCCCGGTTGTCGTAGGCCGCGAGGAAGCCGCGCAGCCGCTCCATTGTCCAGTCGACCTTGGGCAAGTTGGCGCCACGCAGCATGTCGTCGTCGCCGAGCCAGCGTTGCAGCTCCGGTCCGGCGTCGTCGACGGTCAGGCTGCGCAGGCGGTAATTCGGCGTGTCGATCAGGATCGGCCGCGCCGCCGGCGACTGGCGGCGGAAAGCGGCAGGCATCGGGCCGGGCGGCAGCTTCAGGCTGCGATTCTTGGGCTGCATGTCGCTGTCCTCTTCAAAGCCGGATTGCCCGCACCGGGTGGCCATTGCGGGGGTTGAGGCTGAAGCACCAGAGAAAGTCGGGCGACGCCGTCGAAGTCAGCTCGAACCGCGCCCGGTCGAGGAAGACCGCCAGCGCGGTGATGACCTCGGTGGTGGCAAAATGCCGGCCGCTGCACATGCGCGGGCCGAGCGAGAAGGTCATCGTCTCGCCGCGACCGGCGCCGGCTGGCGGTTCGATCTCGATGCGCCAGGGGTCCGGCCGGACCGCCCGATCGTGGTTGAGGCCAACCAGCGAAATGAACATGGTGTCGCCCTGAGCAACCGGGCGATCGCTGATCCTGTCTTCGCCGAGCGCGCGGATCGCGGTGACCGGAGCCGGTGGGAACATTCGCAGCGCATCGGCGACGAAGCCGCGGAAGCGGTGCAGCTGCTGCAATCCGGCGAGGTTGGGGTTGGAGGACCGCCAGAAGGACTGCACGTCGGCGCGCAACTCTTCCTGCAGTTCCGGCTCGCGCGCCAGCAGGTAGCAGCCCCACCCGATCGCCGCGGCCGAGGTTTCCGAGCCGGCCGTCAGCAGCATCAGGATCTCATGCTCGAGCCGAAAGGTCGGATCGACCGCCTCGTGCTGCAGCAGGTCCCACAGCACCGGATCGTCGGCGGTGATGGTCGGCCGTATCGAACTCAGCCGCTCCATGATGAAGCGTCGGGTGGCAAAGAAATCGCTCGTGCGCTCCCGGCTCATCGGCAACCGCGTCCCGGTGGGATCGAACGCGTAGCCGGCGGTCGAAAAGGAATAGTCGACGGCATATTGCAGGACCTGCGAAATCTCCTCGTAGGTGGTGAAGCCGAAATCGGCCCAGGTCCGGCCGAGCAGGGTTTCGACCATCACGCCGCTGGTGACGAGGCGAAACAGCCCGTCATCCATGCGCTGCCCGCCGGCCTCGCTCTGCTCGAGCAAGGCGGCGATGCCGTGTTTGCCATGTTTGCTACCCAACGCGAACAGCCGCTCCAGGTCGCATTTGGCGATATGGCGCTGAGTGAGCTTGCGGCGCGATTCCCACGCCTCGCCATTCTCCGTCAGCCGCGACGGTCCGATTGCCTGGCTCAGCCAGGCGATGGATTTCTCGTAGTTGGCGACATTGGTGCGCAGCAGGTGCTCGGCGTCGCCGGCATGCTGGATGACGACGTAGCGCTGCCCCCCCAACGCGATCTCGACGTTGCGACCGCTCTGCTCGTCGGCCAGGCGATAGAGCAGGTTGGCGATCTCGGAGCCGATCAATCCCCGCTCCCCCCTAGCCGCGGTAGCCGGCTCACGCGGCCGACTGCTGCTTCATGTCTCGCAGGAGGTCGGCGAGGTCGGCGACGGTGCGGACCTCCAGCAACTTGACCGGATCGGGCTCGCGCCCGGCGAGATTTTCGAGCTCGAGGATCAGGCCTTCGAAGGAGAGGCTGTCCATGCCCTTGAGCGAGCTGATCAGGTCGTCGTCCCCAATCGATGCGACAGGAATGAAGAAGGCGGTGGAGAGGACCTGCTTGACCGCTTCGATTTCGCTCATTCTCCGGCGTCTCCCAAAAGCCGTGGCGCCCCCCGCTCGGAGAGGCGCCCAATGTTGCTGATGCCGTGCGAGCTCAGAACTTCAGGCTGATGCCGGCCCGGATATCGTGTGTCTTCAGATCGAGGGTACCGGCCGGATCGGCCGGGTTCATCGGATCACCGTCGATGTCGAGCGTGCCGAAATCGGAATAACGATATTCGACATGGCCGATGATGGTGTCGGTGAAAGCCTGCGCCACGCCAACGCCGGCGGTGTAGCCCTTGGCGTCGAAATTGCCGGCGGTGTTGGAAACGCCGACGATATTGGGGCCGTAGGAGTAATCATAGTCGGCGACGGCGAAGCCGCCCGTGACGTAGAACAGGGTCCGGTCCGCCGCATAGCCGAGGCGTCCGCGAATCGAGCCCATGGAATTGAGCGTCGAGGTGCCGGTGAAGCTCACGCCGACCGGGCCAGGACCATCCAGCGCCAGCTCGCCTTCAGCCTCCATCCACTGCCAGTCGCCCTCGAGGCCAAAGACGATGCCGTTGTCGAGGGCAAACAGGTAGCCCGCATGCACACCGAGGAAGCCGCCCGACGGATCGTAGGTCTTGGCGTAGGTGGCGGGCGTCGGGACAAGCGCCTCCTGCTCGAGGGCAGAATCACCGACGACAAGGCCGCCGCTGACGCCGGCATAAAAGCCGGTCCAGTCGTAGCTCGGATCGTAGGCGACTTCGGGAACGGTATCGACCGGATCATAGAGCACCAGATCAGCGGCAAGGGCAGACGTGCTCATCAAGGCGGTGATGCCCAGCACGGACGCGGCAAATCTCATTGAAATTCCCCCAAAAGTATAATCGACGCTCGGCCAGCATCAATGTCGTCGGGGATATAAGTGCGCAGTAGCCCGCATCGGCGTGCAACGGCTTGAAAATGCTTAAAATAAACCCAAACGTCCACCGCAAGCGTGGCCAGTTGAGTTTGTAGCGTGAAGCCGGAAGGAGAGACAATACCAATGAGTACTAGATCGCGCCTGGGCGGCTTTACGACATTAGTCGAAGCGCTGCAGTTCGCAGCCCGCGGCGCCGGGGAGATCGCCCTCTATTCGGCGCAGGGGACGCGCGAAGCGGGGCTCACCTATGCCGAGCTCGACGCGGCGGCGCGGCGTGCGGCGCTGCAGCTCTCGACGGCGGGGCTGCGGCCCGGCAGCCGGCTGGCGCTGGTGGCGACCACGGACATGGACTTCCTGACGGTGTTCTATGGTTGCCAGTATGCCTCCATCATTGCCTGCCCGGTACCGTTCCGGACCTTCGCTGCCGGCCGGGCGGCCTATGTCGAGCAGATCGGTCGCATGCTGCGCACCAGCGGCGTGGCGGCGATCGCGGCACCGGCTGCCATGCTCGGGCTGCTGGAAGGGGTCGAGGTGCGGCGACTGGCGACCGAGGAGATATTCGCCCAGCCGACGCGTGGCGACCTGGTGCCGTTCGAGGCGGGTGATCCGGCTTATGTCCAGTATTCGTCAGGCTCGACCTCGGACCCCAAGGGGGTACTGGTGACGCAACGCATGGTGGCGGCCAACGCCACCGGCATCCTCTCGCATGGGCTGCGGCTGCAGCCGGACGACCGGGCTTTCTCGTGGCTGCCGCTCTACCACGACATGGGGCTGGTCGGGTTCTCCATCGCGCCGATGTTCGGGCAATGCAGCGTCGACTACATCTCGCCCTCGACCTTTGCGCGCCGGCCGGCGCTGTGGCTGGAGCTGATGGCAAAGCTCGGCTCTACGATCTGCTATTCACCTTCGTTCGGCTACCGACTGGCGGCGCAACGCTATCGGCAGGGCGAGCAGCTGATTGACCTGTCGCGGCTGCGGGTGTGCGGTGTGGGGGGCGACATGGTGCGGGCCGAGGTGCTGGAGGAGTTCAGCGCTCAGCTGGCGCCGACGGGTTTCCGGGCCGAGGCGTTTCTCCCCAGCTATGGCATGGCAGAATCGACGCTCGCCATCTCGTTTGCCGATCCCGGGCGGCGGTTTGAGGCCTTGGCGTCGGATACGGGCCGGCGCTTCGTGGCATGCGGGCCGGCACTGCCGGGGCACGAGCTGGTGGTGGAGGGGCCCGACGGCGTCCGGCTGCCAGAGGGCGAGATCGGCCGGATCTGGATCCGCGGGCCGAGCGTGATGACGCATTATGCCGACGATCCGTCGGTATCGCCGCTGCGCGAGGACGGGTTCCTGGCTACCGGCGACCTCGGCTATGTGGCGAGCGGGGCGATCGTGGTGACGGGCCGGCACAAGGACCTGATCCTCCACAATGGCCGCAATGTCTGGCCACAGGATATCGAGTGGGCGGTCGAGCGGATCGCGCCGCTGAGACCGGGGGACGTCGCGGCCTTTGCGGTGGAGGATGCCGAGGCGGACCGTGCCGTGGTGCTGGTACAAACGGGATTGCGCGACGAGGCAGCGCGGGATGCGCTACGCACTCGGGTGAGCGGGGTAGTGGCGGAGACGGCGGGAATGAGCTGCGAGGTGCAGCTGGTGCCGCCGCATAGCCTGCCATTCACCTCCTCGGGCAAGCTGGCCCGGGCCAGGGCACGCGAGATCTTCTCGCGAGGCGGTTTCATCTGAAGGCACCCGGGACGAAAGGGCGGCCGGGCCAGTGCCGGTCATCGTGGCCGGCGTCTCAGTTGATACTGGTCAGCCGGTCCACGGCCGCGGTGAAGCCCGCCAGCGACACGGGGATGCCGAGCGCGTTGCGGCTTGCCGTTTCCATGCTCACCGTCAGGGTCGTGCCGCTCTTCAGCGCTGCGAGCAGTTCGGGGGACAGCGCGACGGTGGCAAGGGCACCGGCCTGGCTGCTGCTGGTGATCGGGGCCATCGCCTGGGCGCCGGCATCAATCTGGTAGGACACACCGGCCGGCAGGTAGAGACCATGTGGCAGCAACAGCCGCATGGTCATCTGGCCATCCATAGCCATCCGTTCGATGGTCACGACCATCACTACCGCGCCCGATCCCTGCTGGAGGAAACGCTGGGCGATCTGGCAGTTGAGCGGACCGCTCGCTGCATTGGAACTGGCACATTCGAGCGTCCAGGCGGCTGGCGGCGCGGCGGGAGCGGCTTCCTGGGCCACACCGCTGCCCGCCAGCAGGGACAAGGCCAAGCCGGCTGCCGCGGTACGAAACCTGGTGGTCATGCGAGCGCTTCCTACCACGTCACCCGAAGGCCCGCCTTGCCGCCCAGGCCATAGCTGTCGCCAAGATTCTCGAGACTGCTGCTGGCCGAGACCTGGCCGTAGACCGAGTATTTGTCGTCGTCCCAGTTGTAGGAACCGCCCACCCCGATCTCGCCCGCCAGGGCATCGTTCTCGGAAACCAGTTCGGTACCCGAGACATCCGTCGAAGTGCCGCCGAGGAACTCGTAGTGGAGATTGACGATACCGTGCACGGCAACGCGCTCGGTCCTGCCCGCCTCGTTGATCCAGCTGTCCTGATGCTCGATTGCGATGCCCAGCCGGGCGCGCAGGCTGTCCACACCGTCGGCCGAGACCGTGGCATCGAAGGGGTCGGTGAACATGTTGTAGCTGACATTGGAGTAGATCAGTTGCGCCTGCGGGATCACCGTCCAGTTCTCGGCAAGGCCGAGCCGCTGGCCGGCCTCGAGCGACAGTGCATAGCCGATGCCGCCATTGTCGCTGACCAGATTGCCGACCCAGTCCGAATTGAGGTCGCTGCTGTACCAGGCGAGCTGTGCCTGCCCGTCGAGATAGAAGCCGCTGGCGGCGTACCAGGTGCCGGTGACGCCAATGCCCCAGGTGTCGCTACCGATGCTGCCCGTACCGAATTCCGAGCTGATATCGGCAGAGCCGTGGCCGTAAAAGCCGGTGAGGCCAGCAACGAACTTGCCGTCCTCGCCCTCCGACACCACCCTGTCGATGCCGGCGCGCAGTTTCCAGATATTGAGGTCGTAGTCGGTGCCGCTGGTCGATAGATTCGGATTGAGCCGGGCGTGCGAAGCCTCGACAACGCCCCAGACACCATTTTCCTCGATCGTGAGCGGATCGCTGCCGTCTTCGGCCGCTACCGGTTCCTGAGCCTCGTTCCAGTAACGATTGCCGACGCGCTGCTGCAGGGTGGGCAGTTCGTTGAGGCCGAGCAGCACCTGGCCATAGCTCTCGTAGAGCGGCACGCCCGGCTGGAAGAGCGGATCCGACGGATCGGTCGGACCGCCCGGCGGCAGCAGTTGCGAACGCAGGTACCAGTCGCCGTCGGTCGGGTCGGTCACGCCGTTCTTCCACAGCGTGTACCCGTAGGCGCCCGCGATCACTGCCTGCTGACCCTCGATGACGTAGTCGCCAGCGAGCAGGAAGGCGCCATCGGAGGCGCCGATCACTTCGATGATCTTGATGCCCTCGACCGTCTGCGCACCGAGGCCGCCGACGTTATTTACCCGAACGAAGCTGCTGCCGGAGGTGTCGCCGTCGATGCGGAACCGGTCGGTGCGGGAGAGATCGTCACCCAGCGCCGTATCGAGCACGATCACGCCGTCGTCGCCGTGATAGTTCCTCACCGCGAGATTGTCGCCTGCATCGGCACCAATCGCGGTGGTCAGGGATATCGTGCCGGCGTTGGCAACATCGCCGTCGACGATGCTCGCCCCGGTGCCGATGCCGACCGTGGCGAGCGTCGTTCCGGCCGCCAGATCGACATTGCCAGCGAGAAAGAAGCTCTGCGAACTGATGTCGAGAAGCGATCCACTGGTGAGGAACACGCCGGTCGTCGCATTGCCCGGCGTGCCCACCTGGAGATAGCCACCGGTGATCGCCAGCTGGCTGTTGTCGAGGTTGAAGACCTCCCAGTTGGCAATATCGGTGCCTTCATGGGTGGCGTTGGTTGCATCGAACAGGTTCAGCGTATCGAAGCCGGCGTCACCGTCGAGGCTGGTCATGCCGGAGAGCCCGCCATGGAGGTCGAGCTGGTCGTCGCCCCCTCCGAGCCACACGCGGCCGTTGACCGTGGCCCCGGCCTCGACCACGACATGGCTGTCGCCGTCGACATTCATGATGGCGTTGCCACCGCCCGACCCGACAGTCGCTCCCTGTCTGACGTTGATCTGGGTAAAGACCTGGTAGGCGTTGGCCCAGATCCCCCAGTTGTCGGCGGCATTGCCACCCTGGATATCGCCGGTCACCGTGATGGTGATGTCGTCGGCGCCCGTGCTGGCCCAGGTGTTGTTGACGAAAATGCCGTTGCGACCGCCGCTGGCGTTGTTGACGGCGATGTCCATGGCGCCGGCTGGATTTGATCCCGCATCGACATAGACAGCGTCGCCAGCAGTGGACGTCGCTTTCGCCGTACCGGTCACGTCGACATCGACTGTGCCGGTACCGGTCCCGAACACGTAGACACCATAGTCTTCGCCGGTCGCATTGTTCGCGTTGATGACCAGCCCGTCGCCCGCGGCATTTGCCCGGATGCCGGCCTGCAGCCCCGCGCCACTACCGGTGGCGGTTGCATCGCCGCTCGAAATGATCTCGAGCTTGCCCTCGCCATTATGGTCCGCCCAGATGCCCGCCTGCAGACCCTGGGTGTCCCTGACGTCGATGGAAACTGCCCCGGAGCCGGCGAAGCTTTGCGTGTTGATACCCGCCACATTGATGCCGGTGACCGTGCCCGTCGCAACAACGTGGATATCGCCGGCGCCTTCGTTCCGCGCCTGGATACCACGGAAGTCGCCGGTGACGTCGACAACGTCGATATGGATATCGCCGCTGGGGGCGGCGCCGTTCTTGGTGACGGCAATGGCGTCCGCGGCGGTGTTGCCGGCAGCCGTCGCCACGACGGTTCCGGTCGTCGTCACGCGAACGTCGCCGCCGGTCTGATCCTCGATCCGAATGGCCGTATAGGCACCCTCGATATCGTTCACGTTGACGATGATATCGGCGTTGGCATCATCCGCAGGGTCCACTGGGCCGAAGGCAGTGATGTCGATACCGCTGTTCGTTTCCGACGTGATTTTTCCGGTAGAGGCGACATTCACCGCTCCGGTCGAGTTCTGGAGGACCTGTATGCCGATACTGGTGGCGGCAACATTATTGGTCGAGATATCGAGTGCCCCCCCGGCCGTGGAATCTTCGAAATAGATGCCAGTATCACCGCCCTCGACCAGACCGGTGGCGGTGATGCTCGCATCGCCGCTGCCCTGATGGTTGACGTCGATGCCGGCATCCGAGGCCCCGCTGACATCGACGACATCGATATCGACGCCTCCGGCGGAACCGGCTGCCGTGTCGATGTCCATACCCTTCTCATCGCCTTCGATCATGCCCGATGCCTTGATCGATACGAGCCCCATGCCCTCCTGCGAGACGGTGATGCCGTTGCGGCTGCCGCTGACGTCATTCACGTCGATCAGGACGCCGCCTGTGGCTGTGCCGTAGTTGCTGACGACCAGGCCGTCGTAGCTACCCGAGATTGACCCGCCAGTGATGGAGTCGCTCGACTCGATGGAGAGCGTGCCGCCCATGTTCTCGACCCACATGCCGATATAGGTCTGGCTCTCGACTCGGCTCAGGTCGAGGGTCGAACTGGAGATATCCGCGCCGGCTGCCAGATACAGACCATAGTTTCCGGCGCCGATCAGCGAGCCAGTCGATTTTACCTCGACCTCGCCGACGAGCCCGATGGCATTGAGGTCCAGCGCACGGCCATCCGCTCGAATCGTCGAGCCGAACTCATCGATGAACGTGAGGTCGCCGGTGCCCGAAGCGTTCACCGTAATACCGTAGTTGGGGCTGTCGAGCCCGAAGCCGTTCTCCGTCGTGATCGTCAGCGTTTGATCCGTGACGTCATACGACTGCTCGACGTCACCAGGCGCCGCCGGCAGCGTGCAGACCACGGTGGGGGCCGGACTGCAGTCGCCGGCAAAGGCTGCGAGTACCGAAAAGCTGAAGCCGCCGAGCACCGCGATGAAGGTCGCCGCAGCACCGAGTACGGTCGAAACGAGCCCGCTGCGCGGCGCAACGCCGCCGGCAATCCCGCGATGCTTCGCGATGCGCCCGCCGCGCAGCATCAGCCGACGCCATCCACCGTGTGCAGATCGCAGGCTGGAATCAAGGGCGGCGGGGATCGTGATAGGTCCGATAATTGTCATTTGATGCCTGCACGGTTGAAGACTGCGGGGACCTGCCAAGGGGTCTGGGAGCTGCGTCGAGCAGCAGGCGCGCGGCCCATTTACTGCGCGGCGACCTGAAACGGGTGAGGATCAGTGCGAAGGCCGCGAAGTAGCGCCTCAGCCGGTAGCCCACGGGGGGCGAGGAGGGACGCGAGCCCGCCCCGGCCTCGGCACTTGCGAGGTCGGGAGCCGCGGGGAGGCTCTGGCGTTTGCCGAACGCCTTATGCGGCGTCGCGCTGCTGAACTCCGGGAATGACAGCCTGCTCAGCCGCTCACCCCCTGCGCTCTCATCCAGCCGATTCCCCATCTCGGCGACGCCCCCACCTCCGGAAGATCTGGCTGCCAGTCTGCCAACGCGCGAACCGTTCCCATTCGCCCGCAACTGGACAGCAAATCCTCTCGCAGCATCGAAGCTAAGTCGTTGTCTGTCCTACGACAACGGCAGAATATATCACTTCCTGACACTTGATCGTACTTATGCGCTGTCTAGTAACGGAGACTACTGCATCAGTATAGCGATAATACTTATGATGCGTTTCTCCCTCGGCCTTGCGTTCTGCGCTTTGGCTGCGGCGTCGGACGAGAGGGCCGCACCAAGAAGAAAAGGAGGCGCGGGCGGGCGCCTCCTTTGAGAGTTTTGAGTGGTCGTAGCGACCGATCAGAACTGGCCGGTCAGGCCTATTGTCGCCTTGTACGACCAGGCGTCGCCAAAGGAGAGCACAGTACCGCCGGTAGCGTTGGCGCTGTTGTAGTCGGCGTCTGCGTCATCGTTGCCAGGGCCGTTGGCGGTGCCAGTGGCCCCATCTTCACCTACGAACCGAGCGGTCGCCACGCGCGACATGTACTCGGCTCCGATGCCGAAGTTGAGCTGCAGATTCTCTCCGATATCGGCCGAGAAAGTGCTGTCGGCCTGGATCGTGTAGGCGAAGCCTTCTTCCGCATCGAGGTCGAAATTGCTCTGAACACTGGCCCCGTCGGTCGGCGTCCCGTACAGGTTGCCCCCGGAGATAGACGCGTCCGTCTCCGATTCATACGAAGTCGAAGCGTAGTAGGCGCCGCCACCAAGCCCCAGGGACAGCGTCGCGCCAGTCCAGAGTTCGACGTCGACATTGCCGCCGATCACCGCACCACCATAGTAGGTGTCGATATTCTCGACCGTGCTCATGTCGAAGGTCGGAAACTGGAAGTTGTTCGGCGCTTCGTAGTGCTGGTTCATCTGAACCGTGACGTCAGTGGTCGTCTCGGTGCCCAGGTAGCGGAAGCTGGGACCGACATACCCGGTAAAGGTCACGCCGCTGCCATCAGGCACGGTCGACTGGGAGAAGGTGATGTCACCACCGGCATAGGTCAGGTTCTGGGTGACGTCGGTCCAGATCTCGGTCCCTGCCAGCTCACCCGCGCCAAGGAAAATCACGCCATCCTTGGTCGCCAGCACGCCAAAGGCATAGGTCTGGTAGTCCGCAGCAGCACCGGCGTACGAGAAGCCATCGGCACCGGCATTGACTTGATAGTACGGCCCCCCAATCGGAGCCGTAGCAGCGCCCGGAACCCCAACCGAGTTTGCCGTATCCACCGGCGTGACGACAGAGGTGGCGTCACCCCAATCGGTGATGTTCGTACCCGTGGCCTGAATGTCCAGATCGATGGTGTCCAGATCGATAGTGCCGGCGGGCAGCGAGGGGCCCCGAATGGCGAGATAGGTCTCGTCCTGCAGGGTGCGGGAATCGCTCTCGCTGCGCGTAGCCCAGGCGCCAAACGCCGAGAAGTTGACTGCGGCGCCATCGGCGTTGAGCGGCGCGCTCGCCTGCACACGCAGACCACCACCGAGTAGCACCTCGTCGAGACCGTCGAACAGCGTGGTCTCGTCCACCGCTTCCAGGGGCACGTCAAGAAGGCCATCGTTGATGACGCCGATGGTATCAGTATCGGGGAGGCCGAACACCCTCACGCCGCCGTCGATCGACAGCGAGAACATGGGCTCCTCGTCTTCGATCACAATGGGCTCGATCGGAGCGATAGCGTCCGCTGCCATCACGGAGGTCGAAAGCAGCAGCGCCGCGTTCAGACCCAACAAGAGCGTTTTCGGCCTCATGAGTTCATTTCCTTAAATTACCAACGTTCCGGATCATGGCCATCCCGTCCGCGCCGGGCCTGACGTGCGATTAGATCGGTTTCGTTTCGAGCCCCATCTGAACACAATCAGTATGTAACCCTCAGATTCACAACAACGTCAGTTTCTTTCGCTTCCTGTCACAATCTGTCGGTTCCCTTCACTTCCTCTCTACTTGATCGGATCGACGTTTAATGATCGAGTGATAATCCGGTATTGTGTTGCATATTTGCCCCGCAGCAATTGAGCAGCCGATCCCGCTCCCGCGACCAGCTCGGACCGCAAGCGGTAACGGAACGATGTGGCAGTGATGCGCGGTCACAACCCATCACGACGTCGCATCGGCGGACGGCGTGAGAATTGATTTGCCGCGCTCCCTGGAGCGCGGCCTGGTATCCGCTAGTCGGCGAACGCGAAGCCTTGGCCGCGAATGGCGTGAAGAGGGATTGGCATGCTGGACTTTTCGGCCCTTCGACGCAGCCGGCTCGCGATCGTGTCCAGATGGGCGTAGTTGAAGTCATAGACGTCAGCGCCCATGGCTTCGACAATGGAGCGCCGGTCAACGATCTTGCCGCGCTCGCTGAACAGCCGCCCCAGGAAACGCTGTTCCGAAGTGGTGAGGCGAAGCCGATGGCCCTTGCCGTCGGACAGCACCCAGCCGCCCTCCTCCAGCGTCCATCGCGGTGCGCTGGGCGGCTCGGGCGGATGCTCCCGCGTCAGACGCTGGTTGAGCGCCGCCACCGTCGCGGCCAGTTCTCGGACATCGACCGGCTTCACCAGATATGCGTCCGCACCTGTCTCCAGGCCCTTCACCCGGTCGTCGATCGAGCTCCGAGCCGTCGCCATGATGATGCCCACGGACCTGGAGGCGCGCAGATGAGCCGCGATCGAAAGCCCATCTTCGTCCTCGAGTCCAATGTCGAGGATAACGATGTCAGACGGCCTCGCCGCGTAGGCACGATAAAGCGCCGCGGCACTGTGGAAACCATGCACGTCGAGGCCCAACTTCGATAAGCCAAAAATCATTTCTTCGCGAAAATCGCTGTCGTCATCAACAAGATAGACCAGCGGCGACGTCGCACCGCCAGCTTGCTTAAATTCCTCTCCGAACATTAACCCCCACCTATGCCGCATAACCGATCCATTCGATTTCACCTAATGTTGGTCTTGTCCATTCTGTTCGGATGCGTAACGGCGCACAGCGCCCTTGCACTTTCGTTGCAGGAAAAAGATGCAGTGGAGGGTCCTGTCTCGCTCGGTGGTCATCTCGCCGTGCTGTATGATCCGAGTGGCGCGCTCACCATCGACGACGTTGCTGCCGCGGGTAACGCGGCGCAGTTCCGGCCTATCCCCGCCATGCTCACCGAGGGCTATCGGAGCGGTGCAATCTGGGTCCGCTTCTTCCTGTCCGCACCGCCCCCCGATGATGGGTGGCTGCTGCAGATCGAACGCCCGCTGATCGAACAGGTCACGGTCTATGTTCCCGATGGGACAGGGCAGTTCTCGACTGCGACACCGGGCCGGATCCACCGTGGAACCGGCGAGGGTGCCGATGCCTATCCCACCATCTTCCCCATCGCCGTGCCGCCGACCGAGGCCGCCTACTATGTCCGGCTCCAGTCATCGACCTCGATAACCACCTCGCTGAACGTATGGCAGCGAGAGGCCTATGCCGACTATCGCCGGCTGGACGACTGGATCATGGCCATGGTGGTCGGATCCATCTTCGTGATGATCTTCACCAACCTGCTCTACGCGGCCTGGCTGAAGGACTCGCTGTATGTCGTCTATACTGCGCTGCTCTTCATCTCGGGCCTGATCAGCCTGTTCCACATGGGCTATGCGTCGGAAGTTCTGCAATTCTGGGACGCTGCGACCATCCACCGCGCCTGGGGCATCATCGTATGCTTCTACAGCATCGTGATGATGCTGTTCCTCGATCGGTTGTTCGAGTTCCGCCGCAACTGGATCTGGGCGGCTCGTGCCTCCCAGCTGATCGTCGCGCTCAATGTTGTCTGCCTGGGATTTGCCCTCGTCGGGCGCTACGGCGACGTCGGCTTCTATGTGTCGCGGCTGCAGCAGCTGTCGCTGATCTTCATCGCCGCGTTCGTGCTCTACCTGCTCATCGTGCGGCGACAGTATCAGTATGTGCTGTCTGCGATCGCCTTTCTGGGCGTGATCGGCGTGCTGCTGGTGATGCAGATGATGTATACCGGCGCCAACCCCTTCCTGCTCGATGGCTCCCTGTCCCGCTTGCTGGCAGGCGGAACGGTCATCCACCTGATCCTGCTGAGCGCCGCCATCGCCTTGCGCGCACGCGCGGCCGAGGTCAGCCTGAGCCAGGAGAAGGACCGTACCATTGCCCTCTCCCGGTCGGCCGAGCAGGAGCTGACTCTCAAGGTGCATGAGCGAACGGCGGAGCTGGCGACGGCCAACGCCTCGCTCAAGGAAGAGATGGAGCAACGCCAACTGCTCGAGGTGAAGCTCAGGCAGTCGCTCGACTCGGTCAACGAAGCGCTCGCCCAGCAACGGAACCTCATCGCCTTCGTCTCGCATGAGTTTCGCGCCCCGCTGGCGGTCATCGATGCGGCCGCCGGCAACCTGTCGATGTCGGCGGCCGTGGGAACTCAGGATTTCAAGCTGCGGACCGCCAAGATTCGTCAGACGGTCAGCCGGATGACCATGCTGATTGACAACGTCCTCGTCGGGGAGCGTCTGGACGCCGGACACGCGGCGTTCAGCACAATAGAGACGCTCGACCTCAATGAGGTTCTCGATACCATCGAGGCAGGGCTGGATGGCGACGGCGCGGCACGCGTGAGCTTTGCTCACGGTGGGAAGGCGCCGGTGAAGGGCGACCGCACCCTACTCGAGATCATCGTACTGAACCTGCTTCAGAACGCCCTGAAATACTCACCGGCGCCCAACAAGGTGACAGTGCGGTTATCGGAGCAGGAAGGCACGGTGTTCGTCGACGTGACCGACCGGGGCTTCGGCATCCAGCCCGACGAGCGCGAGCTCATCTTCATGAAGTACTACCGGACGGCCGGCCAGCGCGTGAATGGCTCCGGGCTGGGCCTCTACATTGCCAGGGAGGTTGCCCGCCAACATGGCGGCGACCTCATCCTGGCCGCCAGCGACGACCGCGGCTCCACCTTCCGCCTCTCTCTCCCCAAAGCGGAGACCGCTGCTGCCGGACTGAGCCTCTCGTCTGAGTGAGCATGTCGTGACGGAAAGCACTCGCGGGGCACAATCCACAACGCCCACATGCGTGCAGCGGCGTTTCGGCGAACTGCCTGGTCGACGCATGTCGGCGCCGACAACACTACGCCTCGGCGCCGATTGACTGCCATCTGCCGCTCGAGGCAGACGCAAGTACCGCGTCGGTGACGGCGTCCGTAACGAGAGCGTCGTTGAAGTCGGGGACAATCCGCTCTCCGGTCTCCAGCCCGCGCAGGAAGTCGGCGAACTGGTGGACGAAGCTGTGTTCGTAGCCGATCTGCAGGCCCGGCACCCACCAGGCTTCCATATATGGATGGTCCCCGTCGGTCACATGGATCGAGCGCCAGCCGCGGGTCGTGCCCTCGTCGGCGCTGTCGAAATAGCTCAGGCGATGCAGGTCATGCAGGTCCCAGGCGAGGGAACCCCGCTCGCCGTTGATCTCGAAGGTGAATTGCGCCTTGTGGCCACGCGCGTAGCGGGTCGCTTCGAAGGTCGCGAGCGATCCATTCTCGAAGCGGGCAAGGAAGGCGCTGGCGTCGTCGATGGTCACCGGCTGGCGGGTGTTGGACTCGACATGCGTGCGCTCCTTGATGAACGTCTCGGTCATGCCGCAGACCTGCGTGATCGGCCCATTGAGCCACATCGCGGTGTCGACGCAATGGGCCAGCAGATCGCCGGTCACGCCACTGCCGGCGGCGGCGGCATCGAGGCGCCAGGTGGCGTTGCCGCCCTGCGGCAGGTCGGACGATATGGTCCAGTCCTGCAGGAATTTCGAGCGGTAGTGGAAGATGCGGCCGAGCACACCCGACTCGACCATGCGCTTGGCGAGGGTCACCGCCGGAATGCGGCGGTAATTGTACCAGACCATGCTGGCGACGCCGGCCTCCACCACTGCGCCTGCCATACGCTGCGACTGCTGCAGCGACGTGCCGAGCGGCTTTTCGCAACTCACCATCTTGCCGGCCTGCGCCGCCGCTATGGCAATCTCGGCATGCAGATGGTTGGGCGTCGCGATGTCGATCAGGTCGATGTCCTCGCGTTCCACGAGCTTGCGCCAGTCGGTCTCGAAGCTTTCGTAACCCCATGTCCGCGCAAAGTTTTCGGTGCTCTCGGGATTGCGGGCGCAGACCGCAGCCAGTTCCACCGCGGTGTTGCCGGGAAAGAAGACCGGCGCCTGCCGGAAGGCATTGCTGTGCGTGCGCCCCATGAAGCCGGTGCCCACCAGTCCAACTCTCAAACGACGCATCCATACCTCCCGTGAGCGCTCTTGCCTGCTTATTATATTAGTGTAATAACGCGCAAGCGGAGCGTTGGCTTTTTGTGCTTCCTCCGTGCCACCCTACCGGGCACACCAGAGGTGCGGTAGGGGGAGCAATGGCTGAGGGGCGGGGCAAAGGTCTGTACGGCCGATGAATGACAAGGCAAGCCTGACCGAGTTTCTGCGGGGCGTAACCCTGAATCGCGGCATGCCGCTGCGCGACCAGATCTATCTGCTGGTGCGCCGGGCCATCGTCACCGGCAAGCTGGCGCCGGGTTCTCCCGTCAACGAGATCGAGATCGCCGAACGCCTCGGCACGTCGCGCACACCGGTGCGCGAAGCGGTCAAGAAGGTCGAGGACGAGGGACTCATCGACGTGCGGGCGCAGGCCGGCACGTTCGTGACGCCGATCAGCAGCGCGCAGGTCCGCGAGGCCTATATCATCCGCACGGCGCTCGAGCGCGAAAGCACCCGCCTCGCCGCCGAGGTCATCACCGACGACCAGGTCCAGCGCCTCTACGACAACATCGACATCCATGCGCTGTCGCTCAGGCGGGCGCGCTTCGAGGAAGCCATCGACCACGACGATACCTTCCACCGGCTCATCGCCGAGGTGAACGGCTATCGCATGCTGTGGCGGGTGGTCGACATGAGCAAGGCGCAGATGGATCGCTGCCGGCTGCTGTCGCTGCCTTCCCCCGGAGCCGGAGAGACGACGATCGCCCAGCATCGCGCCGTCGTCGAGGCGCTGGCAGCACGCGATCCCGAGGCAGCCGACCGGGCCATCACAGCCCATCTGGCGACGTCGCTGGACAACACGGTCAACCTGCTCAGGCGCATCGAGGCGAACAAGGTGCTGGCCTCGTGAACGGTTGACGGGGACGAGTCTGCCATCGCGCGGTCACAACGACAGTCCGCGCCGTGCTCCTGGCGTCCATAGAACGCGACCAGCCGGCCACGCTGGCGGCGCGCGCTAGTAAGTCTTTGTATATCATCGTCTTTTCTCGCCAGTAGCGCGACTACCAACCAACGTCTGATTGACTCATTGCACTAATATAACGTAGCGTCCGGCAATGCTGCTCGATGAAGGCGGCGCCCCGTTCACAATGCCGGATCACACACCGAGGAGGTCGGTCGGTCCGGCGCCAAGGGAGGAAATCGCATGACAATGTATCATCTGGCCGGCGCTGCGCTGGCAGCGCTGGGACTCGGCCTGGGCGCCGCTCAGGCGCAGCCGATCGAGCTCACTTTCGCCAATGCGCTGTCGCTGCCGCAGGTCGAGCCCTATCAGAAGGCCGTCGACGAGTTCAACGCCGCCAATCCCGATATCAAGGTGACGATGATCAACGCGCCGTGGTCGGAATACTGGCAGCAGCGCCAGGTCGACACCGCCTCGGGCAAGCTTCCCGACGTCTGGCTGTTCGTCCCGGGCTTCGGGGCCCAGTGGCTCTATGGCGACCAGCTGCTGCCGCTCAACTCCTACACCGATGCCGACCCCACTATCGATCTGGCCGACGCCAACCAGACGATGCTGAAATATCTGACATTGAACGACAAGCTCTACGGCATCGGCTACGACTTCAACGGCCAGGTGATCTACTACAACCCCGAGCTGTTCGATGAAGCCGGCGTGCCTCACCCCGCTGAGGGCTGGACCACGGACGACCTCAACGCAGCCGCCCGCACGATCAGCGAAAAGCTGAGCACGGGCAGCCGGAAGGTCTGGGGCCTTGCCGGGGGCGGTACCGATTGGGTGCTTGAGGGCTGGTATCGCGGCTTCGGCTCGCGGATGATCACCGACGACGGCAAGTATGGCGCCAACAACGAGGGCGGCATTCAGGCGATCCAGTTCTTCGCCGACCTTATCCATGACGGCTTCATGCCGATCCCCGATCCCAAGGATCCCAACGGCCAGGCGCAGTCGCTGTTCATCGGTGGCAATGCCGCCATGATCCTGGGCGTCGGCCATACCACCTACATCCTCGACGACGCCGGCGTCGACTTCAACATTGCCCGCCTGCCCGCTGGTCCGGTGGCGCAGGTCGGTACCGGTCTCGGTGGCGCCTACGTGATCACTGCCAGCACCCCGCATCCCGATGCCGCCTACAAGTTCCTGTCCTACATCACCAGCGGCCCGGTTCTGGCCAAGGTGGTCACCACCGGTGTGCCGGCGCGCAATTCGGCCTGGGGCCAGCTCTCGGACCACATGACCGAGTTCGCCGAGAAGGTGCAGGGCTTCGAGCCGTTCAACGCGGTCAAGGGCTCGTTCCAGGTGATGGATATCCAGAAGCGCATCATGAGCGAGGTCTGGAACGGTACCAAGGACGTGCCCACCGCCCAGGCCGAGATCGAGGCCGAGGCCAACGCCGCCCTCGCCGACGCCGCCGCGAACTGACGACTGCGAGATCGGTGCCGCCGCCCCCGGCGGCACCACGTCTTTCCAACTGGCTGCCTTGCGCGGCGACCCTTCGGGCAGAAGGTCATTGATCCAATGGCAGTAGCTTCAACAGCAGAGGAGGCCTCGAGCCTCTCGTCGTCCGGCGCGCGCCGCCGTCCCATCCGGGAGGAAATCGCCGCCTGGCTGTTTCTCCTGCCCTCGGTCATCCCCTTCCTGATCTTCACGCTCGTTCCGGCGGTCGCGACCTTCGCGCTGAGCTTTTATCGCTGGGACTTCATCTCGGCCCCGCGATTCGTCGGCCTCGCCAACTGGGTCAGCCTGTTTTCCGGCGGACCGGCGGGCAAAAGCGTGGTCACCACGCTGATCCTCGGCGTCATCACCGTGCCGATCTCGATGGCGATGGGCTTGGCCCTGGCCATTGCGCTCGACCGCATGCCGTTTGCGAAGCTGTTGTTCCGCTCGATCTTCTTCATGCCGATCGTGACCTCGCTGGTGGCGATTTCCTTCGTCTTCGGCAACATGTTCGCCACCGAGACGGGGCTCATCAACTACGTCATCGGCCTCTTCGGCCTGCCCTCGGTGGCGTGGCTCACCTATTCCACGCAGGCGATGATCTCGGTCAGCATCATGATGATCTGGTCGATGACCGGCTTGTGCATGCTCATCTACCTGGCCGGTCTGCAGCAGATCGATCACTCGCTGATCGAGGCCGCGCAGCTCGACGGCGCCAGCCGCTGGCAGCTCTTCTTCCACGTCGTGCGCCCGCTGCTGTTCCGCTCCACCGTCTTTCTCGCCATCACCCAGACCATCCACGCGCTGCAGACCTTCGAGGCGGTGTTCGTGCTGACCGATGGCGGTCCGGGCGACGCCACCACCACTATCGGCATGTACATCTACAAGGCCACCTTCCGGCGCTTCGAGGTCGGCAGCGGGGCAACCGCGTCGATGGCGCTTTTCGCCCTGATGCTGGTGGTGACCATCATCCAGCTGCGCGCCCAGAGGAGGATGGATCATGTCTAGGAAGAAGTCCGTCGAGCTGCTGCGCTACGCCTTCACCATCGTCCTCGCCGCGATATTCCTGCTGCCCTTCGTGTGGATGGCCTCGCAGTCCATCAAGGGGCTGGGCGACTACTACCGGCTGCCGCCCGAACTCATTCCCGATCGCATCCGCTGGGACAACTACACCAAGATCATCGCCAACTATCCGATCATACCGGCGGCGATTAACAGCCTGATCGTCGCCGTGGCAGTGACGCTGATCCAGCTGGTCACGGCCTCGATGGCCGGCTTTGCCTTCGCGACGCTGCGCTTCCGCGGCAGCCGCTTCACCTTTCTGGCACTGCTGACCCAGACCATGCTGCCGGTGGCGGTGGTGCTCGTGCCGATGTTCCAGGTGGTGCAGTATCTGGGGCTGGTGGGGTCGCTCTGGGGCATGATCCTGCCCTTCGCCTTCACCGCCTACGGCACCTTCTTGCTGACCCAGTATTTCAAGGGCGTGCCGCGCGAGATCTTCGAGGCGGCGCGGGTCGATGGCGCGTCCTATTTCCGCATCTGGTGGCAGGTCTACCTGCCGCTCGCCCCGGCCGGGCTCGCAACGCTCGGGGCGCTCTGCTTCGTCTTCTACTGGAACAGCCTGCTCTGGCCGCTGCTGGTCTCGGGCGGCTCCGCCAACCAGACGCTGCCGGTGCTGCTGGCGCAGATGATCGGCATCAGCGCCTCGAGCCCGCAGCTGGTCATGGCCGGCGCAGCCATCGCCGTCTTCGTGCCGCTCGTCCTGTTCCTGGCGCTGCAGCGCTTCTTTGTGGCCGGGGTCACCTCCGGCAGCGTGAAATAGCCGCCCGGCGACGGTCGGCGCTCATCCAGCGGTCTCGACGCCGCACACACCATACTGGGAGGTAGTCATGTCGAAATACTCGGTGGTCATTGCCGGCTGCGGACCACGCGGCGCATTCCACGCCGAAGGATTTACAGCCAATGCCGATCGCTTCGACCTGCAGGCGGTGGCCGATCTCGACGATGGTCGCGCGCAGGCCATGGCCAAGCGCTTCAACGTCGAGAATGTCTATAACGACGCCGACGCCATGCTGGCCGCCCACAAGCCGGACGTCTTCTGCTTCGCCACCCTGCCCCACGTCCGCCTGTCGCTCATCGAACTCGGCATCAAGCACAAGGTGAAGGTGATCGCCTTCGAGAAGCCGGTCGCCACCGAGCTGCCCGAGGCCAGGGAGATCTTCGACCGCTGCCGCGCCGCCGGCATCAAGCTGATCGTCTCGCACCAGCAGAAATACGGCAAGGCCTGGCATGTGGTGAAGCAGCTCGTCGATTCCGGCGAGATCGGCGAGGTCACCAAGATCCACGCCACCGCCCGCGCATGGCTCAGCCAGCTGGGCACGCACATCATGGATTACATGCTGTGGTTCAATAACCGCTCCAAGGTGAAGTGGGTGGTCGGCCAAGCCATCGGCACCGGCATGCTGACCGACTCGCACCCCTCGGCCGACTACGTGATCGGCAGCATGGAGTTCGAGAACGGCGTGCGCGGCATCATCGAGTGCGGCGCCCACGCCCCGCATTTCGTGCCGGGCGACAACCCGCTGCGCGACATCAAGTTCTGGACCGACAGCGCGCTGACCATCCACGGTACGCATGGCTATGCCCGCGTCACCACCGGCAATGGCTGGCAGGCCGTCACCAAATCGAGCAAGGGCGAGATGCTGAGCGGCGACGGGTTCTTCAACCCGTCCTACGAGCAGCCGCTCTACATCCGCGACCTGGCCGACTGGCTCGACGGCAAGCTGGCCGTGCACCCCTGCGACGGCGAGATCAGCTATCACGGCTTCGAGGCGGTGATGGCGCTCTACATGTCGGCCCTCGACCACAAGAAGGTCGACCTTCCCCTCAAGGACATCCCCCCGGGCTCGCTGATCGAACGCCTGGGCCAGGAACTTCCCACCAGCGACGAGTATCAAGGACAATGATCAGGCTTGGAGGATACGGCGTTCCGCTCGATCTCGACGATCCGCGCGACATCGCCAAGGCACATGTGGACTACGGCTACCGGGCAGCCTACTGCCCCAAGGTCGAGCTCAAGGACAAGACGCGGATCAACGCGATCCGCGACGCCTTCGCGGCGGCCGACGTCGAGATCGCCGAGGTCGCCGCGTGGTGCAACGTCTCGGCGCCCGAGCCGGTCAAGCGCAAGAAGAACCGGGCCTATGTGAAGGATCGGCTGGCGCTCGCCGACGAGGTCGGCGCGCGCTGCGCCATCACCTATATCGGCTCGCTGGCCGAGGGGGCGGAGTACCAGCCCCATCCCGACAATCTCACGCAAAAGGGCTTCGACGAGTTCGTCGAATGCGCACGCGAGATCATCGACGACGTTAAGCCCAAGCGCGCCAAGTTCTGCCTCGAGATGATGCAGTGGGAGCTGCCCGATAGCCCTGAAGTGCTGCTCGAGCTGATCAAGGCCATCGACCGGCCGGCCTTTGCGGCACATCTCGATCCGGTGAACCTGATCGTCTCGCCGCGGCAGTATTACGACACCACCAGCCTCATCAAGCGCTGCTTCGAACTCCTGGGGCCCTACATCATCAGCGCCCACGCCAAGGACCTCACACTGGGCGACAAGCTGTCGCTGCACCTGAGCGAAGTCATCCCGGGCCTTGGCGGTCTCGACTACCGCACCTATCTCAGCCTGCTCGACGGCCGCGGTATCCCGATCATGCTCGAGCACCTGCCCGATACGGACTACCCGGAGGCTCGCGATCACCTGAAGCGAACCGGCAAGGAACTGGGCATCGACATCTAGGCGTCAGGTCGGCGCCAGTTCTACATGAGAAGAGTAAGGCCCCGGGGCGTGCGTTCTACGCCCCGGGGCCTTGGCCTTTGTCGG
This sequence comes from Devosia sp. Soil_C_22, assembly GCF_057657195.1. Taxonomy (NCBI): domain Bacteria; kingdom Pseudomonadati; phylum Pseudomonadota; class Alphaproteobacteria; order Hyphomicrobiales; family Devosiaceae; genus Devosia; species Devosia sp. Soil_C_22. The sequence continues at coordinate 21,336 of NZ_JBDGIY010000001.1, read as the reverse complement.
TTATGACCGCGGGACGGTATCCTTGGACAGCGTCGCGCCGCGGAATAGCCAACCCAGATCGCCTCGCTACATAGACGACTGTTTCTATAGACTTAGTTGATAACGATCGGGATGAGACTACCCTTGCGCATGTTCCGGCACAGGCTGGACGCATGTTCAAGGAGGCAGCGTTGGTTCGCTCCATTTTCTCACTCACCCGCCGCTCGGCGCTGAAGGGTCTTGCCGGAGCGCTGCTCGCCGGCATGGCCATGTCGCCCGCCCTGGCCCAGGATGCGCCTGTCACCGGCGGCACCCTGATCTACCTGGAGCAGCAGGCGCACACCAATCTCTATCCCCCGGCGGGCGGCTTCTACCCGAACGGCGGCGTGCTCAACCAGATCACCGACAAACTGACCTACCAGAACCCCGAGACGCTCGAGATCGAGCCGTGGCTGGCCGAGTCGTGGGAGGTGAACGACACCGCCACCGAGTACACCTTCAAGCTCCGCCCCGGCATCACCTTCTCGGACGGCACGCCGCTCGACGCCAAGGCCGTGGCGCTCAACTACGACATCTTCGGCCTCGGCAAGCCCGACCTGAAATACCCGGTCTCGGAAGTCATCAACAACTACGACCACTCCGAGGTCATCGACGACCTGACTGTGAAATTCTATTTCAAGGCCCCCTCGCCCGGCTTCCTGCAGGGCACCTCGGTGATCGGCTCGGGCATCGTCTCGGCCTCGACGCTCGCCCGTCCCTATGACGAACTGGGCGACGCCACCAAGATCATCGGCTCGGGCCCGTTCGTGGTCGAGAGCGAGAACCTGGGTAAGGAACTGAACCTCAAGGTCCGTGAGGACTACAACTGGGGTCCGGTGAACTTCGCGCACCAGGGCCGCGCTTACCTCGACGCCATCAAGTACATCATCACCCCCGAGGACAGCGTCCGCATCGGCGCTCTTCTCGCTGGCCAGGCCGACCTCATCCGCCAGATCCAGGCCTATGACGAAGCCCAGGTGATCGATGCCGGTTACTCGATCTTCGCCCCCGGCACGCGCGGCATCAACGACGCCATCTCGTTCCGGCCGGACAATCCGCTGGTCGCCGACGTGAAGGTGCGCCAGGCGCTGCTCTACGCGACCAACCGCAAGGAAATCGTCGACACCCTGTTCTCGGCCAACTATCCGCTCGCGACCTCGATCCTGTCGTCGCAGGCCGCCGGCTATGTCGATCTCTCCTCGAAGCTGATCTACGACCAGGAAAGGGCCAAGGCGCTGTTCGCCGAAGCCGGCTGGACCCCAGGCGCCGATGGCACGCTGAAAAAGGACGGCCAGAAGCTCGACCTCACCGTCTACGTGTCGCTGCCGCAGCCGCAGAACGAGGGCGTGCTGCAGCTCCTGGCCCAGCAGTGGGCCCAGGTCGGCGTCAAGCTCAACGTGCTCGCCGGTGATGCCGGTAGCCGGACGCTCGATCTGCTCGATCCGCTCAAGACCCCGGTCAACGTCACCATGGTCGGCCGCGCCGATCCGGACGTGATCAAGTCCGGCTACCATCCCAAGAACCGCGACTGGCTGCTGCAGGCCGGCGGCTCGAGCGACAAGACCGCGTTCACCGACGAAAAGCTCAACGCCCTCCTCGAAGGCCTCGCCGCCGAGACCGACCGTGAAAAGCGGCTCGCCATTGCCGGTGAGATCCAGAACTACGTCGTCGATCAGGCCTACACCATCCCGTTCTTCGAGGAGCCGCAGGCCTTCGCCACCGCGCCCTATGTCAACGGGATCGGCTTCGAAGCCGTGGGCCGGCCGAGCTTCTACAACGTCTGGCTCGCCGCACACTGATCGCGCCAACGCCTTCGGCCCCGGGCAAAACGTCCGGGGCCATTGACCATTTCAGCCGGAGCGCCGCCATGTCGCGCTATATTCTGAGCCGGATCGGCCAGGCCCTGTTCGTTTTGTGGGTTGCCTTCACCGCGTCCTACCTGCTGCTGCAGGCGCTGCCCGGCGATGCCATCCTGATCAAGTTCCAGAACCCCGAGCTCGGCCTCGGGCCGGAGCAGATCGCCGCACTGCGCGAGGCCTACGGCGTCGACAGCCCGCTCTGGCAGCAGTACCTGCAGGCGCTCGGCAACTTCCTTACCGGCCAGTTCGGCTATTCGGTCGTCGGCTCGGTGCCGGTGGCGCACGAATTGCTGTCGAATCTGCCGGCCACTGCCCGGCTTGCGACCTTCGGCTTTCTCCTCGCCGTGATCCTCGCCTTTGCGCTCGCCTTCCTCGCGACGCTCGCCCCGTTCAAGTGGCTGCGCGCCGCCATCCAGGCCATCCCCGCCGTCTTCGTCTCCGTGCCGGTGTTCTGGCTCGGCATCATGCTGATCCAGATCTTCTCGTTCCGGCTGAAATGGATCTCGGTCATCAACCCGGGCGAGATCGAGGGGCTGATCCTGCCCGTCATCACCCTCGCCGTGCCGATCTCGGCGCCGCTGGCGCAGATCCTGATGCGCAATATCGACGAAGCCTCGACCCAGCCCTTCGTCGCCGTGGCACGCGCGAAGGGCGCTTCGCCGAGCTGGGTGCTGTGGAAGCACATCGCCAAGAACGCCCTGCTGCCCACCCTCACCATCGCGGGTATCCTGTTCGGCGAGCTGCTGGCGGGCGCGGTGATCACCGAGACGGTGTTCGGCCTCAACGGCATTGGCGGGCTGACCGAGCGCTCGGTGCGCTTCCAGGACACTTCGGTGATCCAGGCCGTGGTGGTGTTCTCGGCCGCCGCTTTCGTGCTGGTCAACCTCGTCGTCGACCTCCTCTACCCCGTGTTCGATCCGCGCCTGAGGAAGGCCAAGGGAGTTTTGGCATGAGCAGCATCGGTTCCGTGGACGGGCTCGTCTCGCACAAGCGTAACACCCTCGCTGCCGGGCTGACGGCGCGGATGAAGAACGTGTCGCCCGGGCTGGTGATCGCCTGGATCGTCATCGCCAGCGTCATCCTGTTCGCGCTGTTCCCGCAGCTCTTCACCAGCTTCAACCCGGTGCAGGGCGTACCGGCCGAAAAGCTCAAGGCGCCGAGTGCGCTGCATATCCTCGGCACGGATTCGCTCGGCCGCGACCTCTTCGCCCGCATCGTCTATGGCGCGGTGCATTCGCTCACCGGCGCTTTCGTCGCGGTCGCCGTCGGCCTCGTCGTCGGCACCGCGCTCGGCGTCCTCGCCGGCTCGACTGGCGGGCTGGTCGAGGAGGCCATCATGCGGCTCGTCGACGTGCTGCTGTCGATCCCGGGCCTGCTGCTGATGCTCTCGATCATCATCCTGCTCGGCTTCGGCACGGTGAACGCCGCCATCGCGGTCGGCATCACCTCCGTCGCCGCCTTCGCCCGCCTCGCGCGCTCCGAAGTGGTGCGGGTCAGGCGCTCCGACTATGTCGAGGCGGCGTTCGGCTCGGGCGGCACCTTCTTTGCCGTGCTGCGGCGGCACGTACTGCCCAACTCACTGGTCTCGGTGTTGGCTTTCGCCGCGCTGCAGTTCGGCAGTGCCATCCTCGCCATCTCCACGCTCGGCTTCCTCGGCTACGGCGCGCCGCCGCCGACGCCCGAATGGGGCCTCTTGATCGCCGAAGGCCGCAACTACATCTCGACCGCCTGGTGGCTGACCACGGCGCCCGGCATCGTCGTCGTGCTGGTGGTGCTCGCGGCCAACCGCATCAGCCGCTCGCTCGGGGGGAACCGCTGATGACCATGCCCCTGCTCTCGGTCGAAAACCTCTCCGTCGCCTATCACGAGGCCGGCCACACCGCCCGCGTCACGCACGAGGTCAGCTTCGCTATCGCGGCCGGTGAAGTCGTGGCGCTCGTCGGTGAATCCGGCTCGGGCAAGACCACCACCGCGCAGGCCGTGATCGGACTCCTGCCCGATAACGGCCGCATCGAAACTGGCGCCATCCGCCTCAACGGCGAGGACATCTCGCGCTGGTCTGGCAAGCGTTTTGACGCCATCCGCGGCAGCCAGATCAGCCTAATCCCGCAGGACCCGACCAGCTCGCTGAACCCGGTCAAGACCATCGGCGCACAGGTCGGCGAAATCCTCCGCATCCACGGCGAGCGCGACAGCAAGGCCATCGACGCCCGCGTCGTCGAGCTCCTCGCCCGCGTCGGCCTCTCCGACCCGGCACTGCGCGCCAAGCAATATCCGCACGAGCTGTCGGGCGGCATGAAGCAGCGCGTGTTGATCGCCATCGCCATCGCGCTGAAGCCGCAGCTGATCATCGCCGACGAGCCGACCAGCGCGCTTGATGTCACCGTGCAGCGCCGCATCCTCGATTTGATCGACGACCTGCGTCGCGAGAACGGCACCGCCGTGCTGCTGGTGACGCACGATCTCGGCGTCGCCGCCGACCGCGCCGATCGCATCGTCGTGCTGCAGGGCGGCCGCATCCAGGAGACCGGCGACACGAAGTCGCTGCTCGCCGCCCCGCGCAGCCCGTACGCCCAGCGCCTGCTCGCCGACGCGCCCTCGCTGTCTTCCGGTTTCAGGAGAGCCATTACGCCCTCCTCCCCACCAGCTGTCATCCCTGCGAAAGCAGGGATCCATCTATCCCCCCGTGCCGGCGGAGAGTTGGATCCCGGGTCTTCGCCCGGGATGACACCGAGCGAGATTGCGACATCCAGTGAAATAGCCATATCGGTGGACAATCTGGTCCACGAGTTCCACACCGACGGCCGCAAGAGTTTTCGCGCCGTGGACGGCGTCTCCTTCACCGTCCGCCGCGGCACCACGCACGCGATTGTCGGCGAAAGCGGCTCAGGCAAGACCACGACCGTACGCGACGTCGTCGGCTTCGGTCGCCCTACCGCCGGCGCCATCCGCATCGAGGGCACCGACATCGCCTCGCTGAAAGGCGAAGCCTTGCGAAAGTTCCGGCAGACCATCCAGCTCGTCTACCAGAACCCGTTCTCCTCGCTCGATCCGCGCCAGACGGTGTTCGGAATCGTCGAGGAGCCGCTGATCAATTTCGGCGAGCGCGACGCCACCGTGCGGGCCCAGAAGGTCAATGCCCTGCTCGAGCGCGTCGGCCTGCCCGAAGCGCTGCGCGCCCGGCGGCCCCGCGCTCTCTCTGGCGGCCAGCGGCAGCGCGTCGCCATCGCCCGCGCGCTCATCCTCGATCCGAAGGTGCTGGTGCTCGACGAAGCGGTCTCCGCCCTCGATGTCACCGTGCAGGCCCAGATCCTGAAGCTGCTCGACGAGCTGCAGCGCGAGCGCGGGCTCACCTACCTCTTTGTTTCGCACGACCTCGCGGTGGTGCGGCAGATTTCCGATACGGTGTCGGTGCTGCACAATGGCCGGCAGGTCGAGGCCGGCCGGGTGGAGGATGTCTTCCTCCGTCCTCAAAGCGACTACACGCGCGAACTGATCGACGCCATTCCCGGAAAGCGGACCCACGCCAATGCCTGATACACCTCTCCCCAAGCGCCTCGGCTTTTTCACCCGCGTCCTCGACGACACCACACCCGGCGAGCGCTACGCCAATGCGGCCGAGGCGATCGTCCATGCCGAGCAGCACGGCTTCGACAGCGCCTGGGTCGCGCAGCACCATTTCCACCGCGACGAAGGCGGCCTGCCCGCCCCGCTGGTGTTCCTCGCCTATGTCGCGGCGCGCACCACGCGCATCCGGCTTGGCACCGGCATCATCACGCTGCCGCTCGAAAACCCGATCCGCGCCGCCGAAGATGCGGCCGTGCTCGACCTGCTGTCGGGCGGCCGACTCGAGCTCGGCACCGGGTCGGGCGGCACGCCCTCGTCCTTCACCGCCTTCGGCTATGACGTGAAGGACAAGAACGCCATTTACGAGCAGCATCTGGCGATCTTCCGAACCGCGCTTTCGGGCTCGCCTATCGTCGACGACACCCGGCTCTATCCGGCGGCCCCGCATCTGCTCGAGCGGTTCTGGCAGGCGACGTTCTCGGTCGCCGGCGGCATCCGCGCCGGTAAGGCTGGCGACGGGCTGATGCTGTCGCGCACCCAGCCGCGGCCGGCCGACAACCCCAGGGCCACCCTGCCCGATATCCAGCATCCGATCATCGATGGCTATTTCGAGCACCTGCCGCGCGAAATCGCGCCGCGCATCGTCGCCTCGCGCACGCTGTTCGTGGCCGATAGCCGCGAGGAAGCGCGGCGCCATGCCGAGATCGGGCTGCGCAAATCCATCGCCGGCCTCAAGCGCGGCGGGCACGTGTTCGAGGACCACAGCCTCGATGCCCTGATCGCAGCCACCGACACCCATGTCGGCACCGTCGACGACGTGCTCGAGAGCCTGCACTGCGACACCACGCTGCCGCGCGTCACCGACCTCGTGTTCCAGGTCCACTCAGTGGACCCGCCACACGAACTCATCCTGCGCTCCATCGAGCTGATCGCGACCAAGGTCGCGCCGCAGCTGGGCTGGAGCAAACCCGACAAGCCGGCTCCCCGCCTGACCGTCGTGCGCTGACCCATATAGGAGGACTCCAATGACCCAGACCCAGATCGACGTCATCGACCGGCTGGTCGGCATCACGCCCGGCTCCACCCTCGATGCCGTGCGCCGCAACCGCATCCAGGCCCGCGATAACGCCCAGCTGAGCTACGAGGCGTTGTTCGCGCCCAAGACACCCGGCACGGTGCTGATCGAGGAACGCTTCGCCATCGCCTATTTCGTTGCTGGCCTACATCACGACGAGGCCATTGCGAGCTTCTACCGCGAGGGCCTCGGCCACTATGACCGCCCCGGCCTCGTCGGCGCCATCAGCGCCGAAATCCGCCGCGGCGAGACTGCCGGCCCCTATGGCAGCTACCCCGCCGGCCCGCTCAGTGCCGAGGACAAGGCCGGACTGATCTACGCGCCCGACCCGGCTGGCCGTGAAGTACTCGGCCGCCTCGGCGCCGCGCTCACCCACGCCCACCTGCTCGTCTTCCGCCCGCGCGATGCGAGCTCGGCAGCGCTGCAGGCCCTGCTCAATGCCGGCTGGTCGACGGACGATATCGTCACGCTCAGTCAGCTCGTCGCCTTCCTCTCCTTCCAGATCCGCGTCGTCACGGGCTTGCGCGCGCTTGCCGCCGCCGACACCCAGTCCGTCGCCGCCGAGTAACAACCATGACCCAAAGCGCTACACATTCCATCACTTACGACGATCCGAACCGTCCGGTCGCCTTCACCCAGGCCAATATCGGCTGGGCCCCCTGGCTCGAGCCGCTGAAGGAAGAGGACCTGACCCAGCGTCATTGGGACGGCCTCACCGAAGCCAGCCGCGCCAAATCGCCCTATTTCATGCTGCTGGCCCGTGACCCCGACACGCTGCGTGCCCGCACGCTGACCGACAAAGACATCTTCTACAACCCCGACGCCGGCCTGCCGCGCGCCGAGCGCGAGCTCGCCGCTGCCGCCACCTCACGGTCCAACGGCTGCATCTTCTGCGCCTCGGTACACGCTCGCTTCGCCTCCACCTATTCGAAGCGCACGGCCGACGTGGACAAGCTGCTCGATGAAGGCGTCGATGCCGATCTCGGTCCGCGCTGGAACGCGCTCGTCGCCGCCTCAGTCAAGCTCACCGCCACCCCGTCCGAGTTCGGCGCCACCGAGATCGCGGCGCTCCGCGAGCAGGGCCTCGACGACTTCGCCATCGCCGACCTGATCCAGGCCGCCGCTTTCTTCAACTGGGCCAACCGCCTGATGCTGTCGATCGGCGAACCGACCCCGGCTGCCGCCTGACACCGACTGCGATCGGTCACTGCCGGGCGTGGCGTGACTGTGTCCTGTCATGTCGCGCTGACCGGCACGCTCGGTTATGCCGTCGTCGTCGAGGCGGCGACGGAAACCCACGGTGGCGTGGAGCGGCCGCGAGATCCGAGGCTATGAGCCAGAGTTGGACGGCGGGACTGTCGGACCTCCGGCCCTACATGCCGTGGCTCGTGTCGGCGATTCAAAGCTGGCGGCCTAGCGCGTTTCGAGCACCGATGCTCGCAGGGCACAGTGCCTTATCGAAGCTTTGCATTTTTACTTTCGGGTCATAAACCTGCCGCATACGTGTCCGTGCTATGGTGAGTAAAACGCCGGCCCGGCCATGGGGCGGCATTCCGTAGGGAGCGCCGCGTTGGGTGACGGTGCTGGGCAAGGAACGGAAGTAGTATTGCGGCGGGTTAGATTGGGGCTGGCCATGCTGGCCCTGATGTCGGCGGGAAACGCGCAGGCGTTCGAGTTCCTCGGCATCAAGTTCTTCGAAGAGCAGAGCGAAATCGATGCGGATTCGGTGATAGCCGATCCGCAACCCTATACGGCCGAACTCACCACCGGCGCCACCGGTCCCCTCGAATCCGCCATACGCAACGCCTCGAGCTTGTTGGCGGAGCAGGGCGAGCCTGCGTCCGGCGCCGCCGGCCTCCTCGCCCGCGCGCGTGGCGACTACAAGCGCATCCTCGGCGCCCTCTACGACCAGGGCTATTACGGCGGCACGATCAGCATCCTGGTCGGCGGCCAGGAGGCGGCAAAGATTCCCCCCGACGCGACGCTGCCCAAGCCGGTCGCCGTGCAGCTCAAGGTCGATCCCGGCCCGCTGTTTCACTTCGGCCGCATCGGGATAGCCAACCGCGCCCCTTCGGGCGTTGCCGCCGACGATTTCGTCGAGCCACCCGAGGAGATCGGCTTTGCCTCGGGCGAAGTCGCGCGTTCGACCCTGATCGTGCGGGCCGAGACGCTTGCCGTCGAAGCCTGGCGGCAGCTCGGATACGCCGATGCCCGCGTCGCCGACCGGCAGGTGGTCGCCGACCATGCGACCGACGCCGTCGATGTCGCGATCCTCGTCGAACCGGGCCGGCAGGGCTTCATCGGCCCGGTCGAGGTGCGCGGCACCGAGCGGATGGATCCTGTCTTCGTCGCCCAGCAGACCGGGCTGCAGACCGGCGCCGAGTACGACCCCGACGACATCTCGCGTGCCGAAAAGCGGCTCGCCCGGCTCGATGTGTTCCGCGCCATGCGGGTCGAAGCGGCCGGCGCCATCGGCAGCGACGGCATCCTGCCGATGAACGTCATCGTCGAGGAGCAGGCGCAGCGCCGCTTCGGCGTCGGCGCCACCTATTCCAGCATTGACGGGCTCGGGCTCGAGGCTTTCCACCTGTGGCGCAACCTGTTCGGCCGGGCCGAGCGGCTGCGGCTCGATGCCAAGGTCGCCGGCATCAACTGGCCGGTCGATACCGCCGAGTTCGACTACGCATTCGGGGCCACCTTCACCAAGCCAGGCTTCCTCAACCCGGACAACGACCTCGTCGCCGCCATCGCGGCCGAGCGCACCGTGCTGCCCGCCTATACCGAGACGTCGGCGCTGGCGCGGCTGGGCATGACGCAGTATCTCACCGACGACATTACCCTCGACGGCAGCCTCTACTACGAGCGCTCGCAGTTCGACGACGACTTCGGCACCCGCGACTTCTCGCTCGCCGGCTTCAACGCGGGCGTCATCTGGGACGGGCGCGACAACGAGCAGGATGCGACCGAGGGTTTTTACCTCGCCGGTACCGCCGAGCCGTTCTACGAGTTCGAGCACGGCTATCTCGGCTTCCGCGCCACCGCCGAGGCGCGCGGTTACTGGAGCTTCGTGCCCGACGACAGCTTTATCCTCGCGGCGCGCGGCAAGGTCGGCGTGCTGCTCGGTCCCGATATCGAGGACATCCCGCCCGATCGGCTGTTCTTTGCCGGCGGCGGCGGTTCGGTGCGCGGCTACCCCTATCGCGGCATCGGCGTGCGCAACCCCGACGATACGATCAGCGGCGGCCGCTACCTGCTCGAAGGCTCGGTCGAAGCGCGCTACCGCGTCACCGACGAAATCGGCGTGGTCGGCTTCGTCGATGGCGGCTATGTCGCGGCCGACACCTTCCCCAGCATCGACCAGCTGCGCATCGGCGCCGGCATTGGCCTGCGCTACTACACCAGCCTCGGCCCGCTGCGGGCCGATATCGCCATCCCGATCAACAAGCAGTCGGGCGATCCGGACTACGCGCTCTATATCGGCATCGGGCAGGCCTTCTGATGCGGCAGCTCGTTGCGATAGCCGTGGTCGGCGGCGCACTGGCGATGGCGGTGCCGCTCGTCGCGCAGGACCAGCAATCGCCCGAGCAGCAGCGCGACTGGTTCGTGCAGTTCGTCGAAGGCCAGCTCTCCACTCCCGAGCGGCAGATCCGGCTTTCCAATATCGACGGCATCCTCTCGAGCCAGGCCTCGGTGCGCGAGGTGACGATCTCGGACGGCGAGGGCGTCTGGCTCCGCATCAACAATGCCGCGATCGACTGGGACCAGGGTGCGCTGTTCGGCGGGCGGCTGCTGGTGCGCGAGCTCAAGGCCGACAGCATCGAGTATGTCCGCAACGCCGTGCCGAGCGGCGATGTCAACCTACCGGCGCCCGAAGCGCAGCCGCTGCAGATCCCGGAATTCCCGGTGGCGATCCAGCTCGACAAGCTGTCGGTGCCGTCGGTCACCTTCGGCGAAGGCGTGTTCGGCCTCGGCTCTGAGATCTCCCTCGAGGGCCGGCTGCTGCTCGAGGGCGGCTCGCTCGATTCCGCGCTGAATATCACCCGCCTCGATGGCCCCGGCGGCAAGCTCACGGCCGATGTGAAGTTTGCCCGAGCCGACAATACCGTCGACCTCGCGGTGACGCTGACCGAGCCGCCCAACGGCATCGTCGCGAACCTGCTCAACATCGAGAACCGGCCCGAGATCGCGCTCAGCATCACCGGCCAGGGCCCGGTCGACAATCTCACCACCGCGATGACGCTCGATGCCGGTGGCACACGCGCCCTCGCCGGCACCGCGACCATTGCCGGCGCGCCGGGCGGGCTCGCCATCAATGCCGATCTCGGCGGTCCGATCGGGACGCTGATCGCGCCGACCTATCGCCCCTTCTTCGGCGCCGAGACGCACCTGACGGCGGCGGCGCTGGTGAAGAGCGAAGGTGGCATCGAGGTTTCCGATTTCGCGCTGAGCGGCGGCCAGCTCGCGCTCAACGGCCAGCTGACCACCACCAGCGACGGCTTCCTGAGCCTGCTGGCCATCGACGGCGTCATCGCCGATCCGGCCGGCGCACCCGTGGTGCTGCCGGTGCCGGGCGGCGCGACCAGCATCCAGCGCGCCGACCTCAATGTCGATTTCGGCAGCGCCGGCAGCGACGACTGGACTGCCAACGTCAACGCGCAGAGCTTCACCAATGGTAATCTCGCCGCGCGCGAGCTGACCATCGCGGCAAGCGGCGTTGCCGCCAATCTCACCGACCCGACCCAGCGTCGGGTGACCTTCAATGCCGACGGCAATATCGCCGGCATCACCAGCGCAGATCCCGACATCACCGCAGCGCTCGGCGACGGCGCCGGCTTCGGCCTCGCGGGCCTGTGGAATGCCGGCGAGCCGGTGCAGATCGCCGAGCTGCGGCTGGTCGGCAAGGCGCTGACCATGGCGCTGGCCGGCAAGATCGACAATAACGTCTTCGATGGTTCGATCGGCATCGAGACGAGCTCGATCGCGCCGTTCTCCGGCCTTGCCGGCCGCGACCTCGGCGGCGCCATGTCGCTCATCGCCACCGGCACCCTGACCCCGCTCAGCGGTGGCTTCGACCTCAATCTCGACGGCACCGCCGACAACCTGCAGCTCTCCGAGCCGGCGCTCGACAACGTGCTCGCCGGCCGCGTCTCGCTGGCCGGGCGTGTCGCACGCAACGAGACAGGCTTCACCGCGCAGGGTTTCAAGCTCGGCAACGACAAGGTGGCCATCACCGCCGATGGCAGCTTTGCCACCGGCGTGGCCGACTTCACCTTCGGCGCCAACCTCACAGACCTGTCGCTGGTCTCCGACAATGCCAGCGGCCCGCTCGCCATCACCGGCTCGGCGCGCGGCAGCGGCGATATCGCGCTTGCCCTTACCGGCGAAGTGCCGCAGGGCCGCCTCGCGGGCAAGGCGCTGAATGGTGCCCGCTTCGGCTTCACCAGCACGCTGGCGCAGACGGGCGGGCTGACCGGCTCGCTCGACGGCAATGCCAGCCTCGACGGCACATCGGTCACCCTCGCCGGTGATCTCAGCAGCAGCGACACCGGCCGCCGCCTCAGCGGGTTGCGCTTCTCGGCCGGCCCGACGCTGCTCGAGGGCGACCTGACGCAGGACGCGCAGGGCCTCGTCACCGGCCAGCTGGTACTGACCTCGCCCGATGTTTCCACCGCCGCCGCGCTCGCCGCCATCCGCGCCAGCGGCAGCGCCAATGCGCGCATCGCGCTCAGCGCCGCCAATGGTCAGCAGGCCGCCGACGTCACCGGCCGTATCGAAGGCCTCAGCGCCAACGATGTGCGGATCGGCGCCGCCGATATCCGCGCCACGCTGACCGACCTGTTCGGCACGCCCGCCATCAACGGCACCGTCGCGGCCCGCACGCTGACCGCCGGCGGCTTCACCGTAGACCGGCTCGACGCCGAGGCGGCGCAGTCGGGCGCTACCACCAACTTCACCGTCAGCGCTTCGACCGAGAGCGACCGCACCCTCGCCAATGCCGGGCTGACTCCGGTGCAGGCGACAGCGCGCGGCAGCCTCACCGGCCGCACCGTCACCCTCGCCGGCCTCTCGGCCACCGGTCGCGGCGGCCTGCAAGTGAGCGGTAGCGGCCGGGTGCCACTCGACGGCAATGGCCTTGCCATCGACATCACCGGCTCGGCCCCGCTGGCGCTCGGCAACCGCTTCGTCGCCGATCGCGGCGGCCAGCTCAGTGGTACCGCCAACCTACGGGCCCGCGTCACCGGCTCGCTCGCCTCGCCGCAATTTTCCGGCACGGTTTCGACCGGCGGCGCCGGCTATGTCGATCCGGCGCTGAACCTGAGGCTCGTCGATATCGGCGGCAGCGCCACACTGTCCGGCCAGCGGCTGGTGATCGACAGCCTCTCGGCCCGCCTCTCCACCGGCGGCTCGATCAGCGCCGCCGGCTCGGTCGGCCTCACCGGCACCAACGCCGCCGATATCACGCTGCGGCTGAACAATGCGCGCTATGCCGACGGCACCATGTTCGTCGCTACCGTGGCCGGCGACCTGCGCCTCTCCGGCCAGTTGGCGCGCGATCCGCTGCTGTCGGGCAACCTGCGCATCGAACAGGCCGATATCACCATTCCCGAGACGTTCGGTGGTTCGGCAGCCTTTGTCGAGGCCGAGCATATCCATATCCCGCCTCGCGCCGCGGCAACGCTCGCCCGCGCCAAGGTCGACCAACGCCCGGCCCGCACTGGCGCGGCGCGCCCCTCGGCGGTGCAGCTCGATATCAACGTCTCGGCCCCCAACCAGATTTTCGTGCGCGGCCGTGGCCTGGATGCCGAAGTTGGCGGCAACGTCCGGCTCACCGGTTCGATCAACGACATCCACCCGGTCGGCAGCTTCCAGCTCAACCGTGGCCGCATGGCGATCCTGGGCCAGCGCATCACCTTCGAGGAAGGCTCGGTGACCCTGATCGGCGATCTCGACCCCTTCCTCGATTTCCGCGCCCGCACCGAGGGCGACGGCATCACCGTGTTCGTCGATGTCACCGGCCGCGTCTCCGAGCTCGATATCGGCTTTTCGTCCAACCCGGCCCTGCCCGAGGACGAGGTGCTGGCCCGGCTGCTGTTCAACCGCTCGATGGGCGAGTTGACCCCGCTGCAGCTGGCACGCCTCGCCGGCGCGGCGGCCGAACTCGCCGGTGGCGGTGGTGGTTCGCTGGTCGACTCGCTGCGCGCCAAGGCCGGCCTTGCCGATCTCGACGTCGTCACCGGCGAGGACGGCAACCTCGCCGTGCAGGCGGGCGCCTACCTGCAGGACAATGTCTATCTCGGCGTCCAGGCCGGCGCCGACGGCAACTCGCGCGTCACGGTCAACCTCGACATCACCAACGACATCCGCGCCAAGGCCTCCGCCGGCACCGACGGCGATACGAGCGTTGGCGTGTTCTACGAGAAGGACTACTAGGGCGGTCTGCAGTCGACCTACCCTATCCACCGGCTGAGCCCGGGGCTGGTTCAACCAGACTTAGAAACGCTCGGCCCGCGTCAGGATCACCGCTGTGCCTGCTTGAAGAGTCCCCTGCCCTTGCGCAAGTAGGGCGCAACGCTACGGCACAGGACATACGGCCATGAAGAAGATCGGTTTCCTCTCGTTCGGGCACTGGAGCGCCTCGCAGCATTCGCAGACGCGCTCGGCCTCGGACACGCTGCTGCAGTCGATCGAACTCGCCGTGGCCGCCGAGGAAATCGGGGCCGACGGCGCCTATTTCCGCGTGCACCACTTCGCCCGCCAGCTCGGCTCGCCCTTCCCGCTGCTCGCCGCCACGGGCGCGCGCACCAGGAAGATCGAGATCGGGACCGCCGTGATCGACATGCGCTACGAGAACCCGCTCTACATGGCCGAGGATGCCGGCGCCGCCGACCTCATCGCCGGTGGCCGGCTGCAGCTAGGCATCTCGCGCGGCTCGCCCGAGCAGGTGATTGATGGCTGGCGCCATTTCGGTTACGCCCCGGCCGAGGGCGAGACCGAGGCCGATATGGCCCGCCGCCATGCCGAGGTGTTCCTCGACGTGATCCAGGGCAAGGGCTTTGCCCAGCCCAATCCGCGCCCGATGTTCCCCAACCCGCCCGGCCTGCTCCGGCTCGAGCCCTATTCGGAAGGGCTGCGCGACCGCATCTGGTGGGGCGCGGCGACGACGCCGACAGCGGAATGGGCCGGCAAGCTCGGGGTGAATCTGCAGAGCTCGACGCTGGTGATGGCCGAGTCCGACAAGCCGTTCCACATCCAGCAGGCCGAGCAGATCGCCGCCTATCGCGAGGCGTGGAAGGCCGCGGGCCACACGCGCACGCCGCGTGTCTCGGTCAGCCGCTCAATCTTCGCCCTCGTCAACGACACCGACCGCATGTATTTCGGCGGCGACGAGAGCCAGGACCACTTTGGTTATATCGAGCCCGGCAAGCAGGCCGTGTTCGGCCGCTCCTATGCGGCCGAGCCGGACGTGCTGATCGAGCAGCTGCGCGAAGACGAAGCCATCAAGGCCGCCGACACGCTGCTGCTGACGGTGCCGAACCAGCTCGGCGTCGAATACAACGCGCACGTTATCGAGAGTGTGCTGAAGCACGTCGCGCCGGGGCTGGGCTGGCGCTAAGCGGCGCCTCGCCTCACCCACACCCACGGTGTCATCCCCGCGAAAGCGGGGATCTCCGTTTGCGGTGGTGCGGGGGAGAACGGAGATTCCCGCTTTCGCGGGAATTGCCAGGTGGTTGGGGCGAGCATCATCGCAACGCCAGCTCGCCGGTATCCGTGCACCGCCACTCCCCCCGCGCCACCGCCCTCTCAGTCGTCATCCGCGGGCTTGACCCGCGGACCCATAGTCAGTCGCAGCTATGCATGGGTGCTCGGGTCAAGTCCGGGCATGATAGTGCTTGGGGAACTCAATGCCCCCACCACCCACCGGGTCACCCCGGCGCAGGCCGGGGCCCATCCCGAGGTCGTCGCGGCCCCTGCGCCGAACCCTTACCCTCTCAGGATGGATTCCGGCCTACGCCGGAATGACATCGTGATTGTGGGCGGTGATTGCCCCCAGCCCCCCTCAAATCACCTCCAGATAATCCCGATCCGGCAGTTGCGGGAACGGCGTCGCCGACAGCTCCTGATACCAGAACGCCACCGAGGCGATGTCGTCCTGCAGCGGCAGATAGCGGCGATCGGTCTTCTCCGTCCGCCAGCCCAGCGCCTGGATCGTCACGCGCAGGTCGCTCTCGAAGCGGATCGGGTCGTTGAGGTGCCAGCGATACATGCCGAAGCGCTGCTGGCTGCGATAGGTCCCGTCGGGCCGCAATACCTGCGGCAGGCCGGAGTAGGGGGTGGTGAACTCGCGGTAGCGGCTGTCCATGGTGTCGTCGACCACGCCGCCATCAAAGTTGTAGGCGCCGCAGAAATAGTCCTCGGTGCCGGTGCCGCAGATGGTTGGGAAGTCCTTGTCCCCGTCCATGAAGAACTTGATCTCGCCCTCGCCCCACCAGCCGGAATTGTTGACGCCCCAGGCCATGTACGTGCCGACGTAGTGGCCGCGGCCCCTGATACCGTCGACGATGGTGTAGTCGGTGCCGAAGGGCAGCGGATTGGTGCGGCGGAACTGGGCGTGGAAGTAAGCCGCGTCCTCGGGCACCTCGGTCAGGGTGTAGTTAATCTGGTAGTAGATGATGCCGAAATTGTCGGGATCGCGGTTCTCGATCTCGATGCGCGCCGCCTTGCGGAACGGCATCTCCCAGTAGCAGTTGAAGGCCCGGCCGGGGTTCACGCACACCGCCAGCGAGGTGACCTGCGCGAACTGGTTCCAGCCCGAGCAGAAGAAGTCGCCCACCGGCGCCTCGACCGACGGATGCTCCTGGTCGTCCCACCAGATCCTGAGGATCAGGTCGCGCCAGCGCAGGTTCGCGGTGGTCAGCCAGATCTGCTGGATGGCGCCCATGCCCTCGATATCGGCGAGCACGCGCGTCTCGCCCGGCTCGATGCGGATCGAGGGCGACATCTTCCAGCCCTGCCCCGAGCCGTCCGGACCGAGCCCGCGCGCGTGCACCTTGCCGGTGCCTTCGGTGGCCATGCCGCCCTTGCCCTTCTCCCCGGTAAAATTCTCGGGCGAGATGGAGCGCGTCTTGGCCGGGCTCAGCCGATAGAGGTTGGAGAGGTTGACGCCGAGGCCGTTGAATACAGTCATCTTGTGGTTCCGTAGAGTGAGTGTCGTCAGCCCTTGAGGCCGGATGTCTTGATCGAGTCCATGATCTGGCGCTGGAAGACGAGGAAGAGGATCAGCATGGGCAGCGCCACGATGGTGGACGCGGCCATGGTGTAGTTCCACGACGCCGAATACTGGTTCTTGAAGTTGGCGATCGCCACCTGCACCAGCCAGAACTGCTGGTCGTTCGCCACCGTCAGCGGCCACAGGAAGCCGTTCCAGTTGGCGAGGAAGAACAGGATAGCCAAGGCCGCGATGATCGGCCGGCTCATCGGCAGGATCACGCTCCAGTAGATGCGCCAGTAGCCCGCCCCGTCGATCACCGCCGCTTCCTCGAGCTCGCGCGGCAGCGACAGGTAGTACTGACGCAGCAGGAATATGCCGAAGGCGTTGAAGATGGCGGGGATGATCAGCCCCTGCCACGAGTTCAGCATGCCGAGCGCCTGCACCAGGACGAAGAGCGGCACGATGATCACCGGCAGCGACACGAGGAAGGTCGAGAACATCGCAAGGAAGATCGTCTCGCGCCCCGGAAAGCGCAGCCGCGCCAGCGCGTAGCCGGCCATGGTGTGGAAGAACAGCGCCAGCACCGTCACCACCGCCGAGACGACGAAGGTGTTGATGAGGTAGCGCCAGAACGGCACCTCGGTCAGCACGTAGACGAAGTTGTCGAGCGTGGGCCGCGGGGGGATCAGGTCGGGCTTGAACACGTCGGTCGGGCCCTTGAAGGCAATCGACAGCATGTAGAGCAGCGGAAAGATCGCCATCAGCGCGAGGATGCACGCGACCAGCATCCAGACGACGCCGACGGTATCGAGCCTGAGCCGCGAGGGCGGCAGGCTGGGAGCGGCAGTATCAGTCATACTGGAACCTCCCGCCGCGGGTCATGAGAAAGAAGACCACCGTCAGCACCATCAGCAGCACGACGAGCAGCGTCGCGATGGCCGAGGCATAGCCGAAGGCCGAATACTGGAAGGCCTGCTGGTAGATGTAGCTGATCAGGAGCGAGGTCGAGTTGGCCGGCCCGCCCTTGGTCATCACGTAGACGAGGTCGAAGGCCTGCGCGCCGGTCACGGCCGCGACGGTCGAGACGATCAGCACGAAGAAGCTGGTCGGCCTGAGCAGCGGCAGGGTGATGAACCAGAAGCTCTGCGTGCGGCTGGCGCCGTCGATCTTTGCCGCCTCGTAATACTCGCGCGGAATGTCCTGCAAGCCGCCCAAAAAGATCAGCATGTAAAAGCCCATCAGGAACCACACCGCCGCCGCGGTGACGGTGAAGAGGGCGAGGTTGGGGTTACCGAGCAGCGACAGCCCGCCGACGCCGAGCATGGACAGCGAGCGCGGCAGCACGCCGAGCTTGTCGACCACCATGAGCTGGAACACCAGCCCGACCACGACGAGGCTCACCATCTGCGGCGCAAAGAACATGGCCCGCAGCACGGTGTTCACCCGGCTCGTCCGCTGCACCAGCAGCGCGAGCCCGAGGCCGACCACATAGAGCACCGGCACCAGCATCACCGCGAAGGTGATCGTCACCCGCAGCGACGACCAGAATAGCGGGTCGACCCACATCTTACTGTAGTTGCCCAACCCGACGAACTTGAAGCCGCCGAAGCCGTCGACCTCGAACACCGAGATGCCGAGCGCCAGCACCATGGGCAGGCCGATGAACAGCAGCAGCCCGATCGCGTCGGGCGCAACGAACAGGTAGCCCGCCAGCATCTCGCGCTGGCGGGTGGTGAGGCCCCTGGCGGCGGGTTTTGCACCCGCCACCTTGGATTGCGTGTCGACCATCGCCATCAGAGCAGCGGCGCGCCGCTATAGCTGGCGAGGAAGGCATCGAGCTGCTGGCTCGCCGCGGTCGCCGCCTGCTGCGGGTCGGTGCCGCCCAGCATGGTCGCCTGGATCGAGTCCGAGATGATCTTGTAGACCTCGGGCGGCACGCGCGGCTCGGCGCGGGTGCCCGGATGGATCTCGGTGGCGAACTTGGCGAGATTGCCCTGGTTGAAGGCGGCCTTGCCGGCTTCGAGCGCCGAATTGCGCGGCGGCATGTCGGACTTGGCCACCGTGCACCAGTCGACCACGCGCTGCACCGAGTCCGGCGCCATCGACGCCAGCGCCCAGGCGATGAATTTCGCCGCCGCTTCCGGGTTCTTGCCCTTGGAGTTGGCTACAAAGGCCCAGCCGCCGCCCACGGTCACATACTTGCCGCCGGTCGGCACGGGCAGCTTGAAGATGCCGTAGGGGACGTCCGGCGCGTTGTTGTCCATCGCCGAAATGCCCCAGATGCCGACATTCTGGATGGCGCAATAGCCCGAGCCGAGATTGGCGACGATGTCGCCGCCGCCACCGCCGAGCACCTGGCGCGGGGCCGCACCCAGGTTTACCGCATCCTGCCACAGCTTCAGCGCCGCGACCGTCGCCGGCGAGTCGTAGGCCGACTTGCCCTCGGCGGTCTGGAACTCACCGCCGCCCTGCCACATGAACGGGTACCAGGTGAAGTTCTGGTAGTAGCCGGGGTTGGTCTCGAACAGGAGCCCATAGCGCTCGTTATTGGTCAGCTTCTGGCCGAGTTCGAGCAGCTGGTCCCAGCTCTCAGGCACGTCGTTCTCGTTGAGCCCGGCATCCTCGAAGGCCTTGACCGAGTAGTAGAAGGCCATCGGCTCCACTTCCATCGGAATACCGTAGATCTTGCCGTCCACCATGCGGTTGGCGATCACGCTTTCGGGGAAATCCGCCTTGGCCGCGTCCTCGATATGGGGCGTCAGGTCGGCCAGCACGCCGCCATTATAGTAGCGCAGGAAATCGCCCGGCGAGATGATGAAGATGTCCGGCCCCTGTCCCGAAGCGAAGGCGGTCGGCAGCGTAGTGCCGTTCATGTACTCGGTGTTGACCACATAGTTGAGGTTCACCTTGGGGTCGTGGCTGGCATTGTAGTCGTCCACCATCTTGATGAACCAGTCGACCTGGGTCTTCACCTCGCCGTCCGGCGCGTAGAACTGCCAGAAGCTCAGCGCATCGTCCTGGGCGAAGGCCGAACGGCCGAATAGCGGCGCCGTGGCGAGGCCGGCGCCAAGCGCGGCGCCGCCCTTGAGGATGGACCGGCGGTTCCAGCCCGCCGGCAGGTTGGTCTTCAAACTCATGGTACTACTCCTCCCAATCGAGTTTTCTCTCGAACAAAAATGACCCCGGCCCTCCCGGCCAAGGGTCCCGCATGCCCGTGCCGTCAGGCGGTATCGAACCTCCTCAGCGCGCAGGGCAGGGTTTCGGAACGGACCGCACCGGTCCAGCGGCCATCCAGCCGATCGCGCAGCAGCTCCAGCGCCTTGGTGGCGAGCAGGGCCGGCTTGCCGCCGACGCGGGTGAGCTTTGGCCGCACATAATCGAGATGGTCGAAATCGTCGAAGGTGGCGACCGCAATATCGGCCGGCGAGCTGATGCCGTTGTCGTGCAGCGCCGCGAGGCCGCCGCGCGCCATCAGCGAGTTGGCGAAGAACACCGCCGTCGGCAGGTTATCGCGGTGCGTGCGCAGCAGCCACTCGATACTCTCGTAGCCGGAGGGCACGAGGTAGCTGCCCTCGTGACACAGCGCCGGATCGATGCTGCCGCCATGCTCGACAAAACCGCGCTCGAAGCCGAGCCGGCGGATCTCGGCCTGCTCGAAGAAACCCGGCCCGGTGATATGGGCAACCCGGCGATGGCCCTGCTCGGCCAAGTACTTGCCCATGGCGTAGCAGCCGCCATCGTCATCGAAGCCGACCGAGTCGATGGCCCGATTGGGCAGGTGGCCCATGAACACGGCCGGCATATCGAGGCTCAGCAGGTCTTCCTGCATGCGGTGGGTGGCGAAGTCGGCGATGATCACCCCGTCGACCCGCTTGTGGCGGATCTGCCGCAGGTATTCGCGCCCATGCTCCACCGAATGGCCGCCCGGCACATCGGTGTTGAACACCAGCGTGTCGAGCCCGGATTGCTCGAGCCCGGACTGAATGACCTTCACCAGCTCGGGGTAGAATGGGTTCTGAATATCGGGGATCAGCACCGCGATCAGGTTGGTGCGCCCGGTGCGCAACGACTGGGCCTGCGGGTTGGGCACATAGCCGAGTTCGGCAATCGCTGCCTCGACCTTTTCGCGCAGGGGCCGCGACACCCGGTCGGCATGGTTCAGCACGTGCGACACTGTCGTCCGCGACACCCCTGCCCGCTCTGCAACCTTGGCGATCGTACTCATCGGGCGGGACCGTAGCTACGTGTGAATGCATTTGCAAATGGATTTGCAAATGCATTTTGGCCGCTGTCGAAGGCCGGTTGAACAGCCCTCAGCGGAGGCAGGTTTCCTCCCCACCCACCGTCATGCCCGGGCTCGACCCGGGCACCCATACATAACCGCGGGTACTATGGGTCCGCGGGTCAAGCCGCGAGACGCCGGCGCCCCACGTCCACACCCTTCGACCTATTTCGAACACCTGCCGGCTCGACGTACGTGCATCATGCCGATACGGTCGCTTCGGGCCGGAGGAGGCCCATTGTGGAGGGACTTGGAACGTGAAGATCACGTCTGTGAAGACGGCCGCCTCGACCGGCCATTGCATGCATCTGTGGGTGAAGATCAC